>NZ_PIPQ01000001.1 GCF_003987015.1 Aliidiomarina taiwanensis
TCTGAGAGAAGCAACGAAATCTGGTATCGTTGTCCCTCGGTCAGCTGCCGATAACTCATGTTGGAACTCACTTTTTTTGGTCGAAAAGTAAGACTACCACATGTCGGTAGCTGACCTCCCTTCGACCTATCCCATTACATGAGTGTTGCGGTTATTATCTGAATTCAGGTTTAAAATAGATTTTAAGTTACCATTTATATACATTTTATTCTTCTCAATTAAAAACATTATAATAAGACGAATCAAAATATTGATAACAAATATAACCCGCTGTTCATAGGCTTATTTTATATTAAGAACATATTTACAACGAATTAAATTTAATGTAAATTGCATTGCTTGTTTTACCTTTGTGATCCCCTCTTACTTTACTGCTAAGTTACTGAACTAGCAGTCATAACAGTTAGAGATCAAGCGCTCAAATAAGCACCGACCGCTCGCCTACTAACCCTTATATGTTTGATATTAATCCAGCTAGCACCCACAATATAACCGTATTAATAAGTCACTTGATTTTTTCAACCTATAAGGAAACACACACATGAAAAAATTAGTAGTAGCGACAATTGCAGCAGCAAGTTTAATTTCTTTCACAGCAGCTGCAGAAACAGGACCATCATTCGACTTTGCTTCATTAAGCTACCTAACCAACGATGCGACTGGTGGTAGTGTTGACGGTTTTAAAATTGACGCCAACGTTAGCCTAATGAATGGTTTCTTTGTTGAAACAGATCTACGCCGTGTAACCAAGTCAGGCGCAAGCTTGTCTTCTGGCGACTTAGGTTTAGGTTACGCATACAACATGATGCCTTCTACCGCGTTAGTAGCGACAGCTGGTTTGTCCCATAACCGCTTGTCACCAAAAGGTGTTAGCTCACTCACCGACAGCGGTCAGTACGCAAGCATTGGTGTACGTTCAACTATTTTAAGCGACAACCTAGAACTAGGTTTACGTGTAAACCGCCACTGGATGGATGTGAGTGAAACGTCTTACACAGCGTCTGCCCGTTACTTTGTAATGGACAACCTGAGCATGGAGTTTGGCTACGACCACGTAGACAGTAATTTCAAAGCGTACAACGTAGGTGTTGCATACCACTTCTAAGCAATTCAAGCCGTATGCACATACCGAAAGAGCCTCGCCATTGCGAGGCTTTTTTTTGCTCTAAAACAACAAAACCATGAAGATTATTTTTTAAAGCGGCCAAAACATAGCTATAATGCGCCACCACAACAGGTAAAAAACTCAGTGCCCATATCGTAAGCACAATTATGTGTAGGGCCAAGCGAATTAAAAGGCGACCTTATGTCATACTCATGGTTTGACTTCCTCCAGTTGATTGGTTCATTGGGTATTTTCATTTTCGGAATGAAAATTTTCAGTGAGGGCCTGCAAAAAATAGCAGGGAATAGGCTTAAAGGCATTCTTGCTGGCATGACGCGCAATCGCGCTATGGGTGTGGCTACGGGCTTGACCACCACAGTTATTACCCAGTCTTCTACCACTACCACGGTTATGGCTGTTAGTTTCGTAAACGCTGGCTTACTCACTTTTGTGCAGTCTACCGGTGTGGTCATGGGAGCGAATATAGGAACCACAGTGACCGCTTGGATGGTGTCGCTGTTTGGCTTTAAGTTTCAAATTACCCCTATAGCCCTTGCTCTTATTGGTATTTTCTTCGCTTTTTTATTCTCTAACAGCACCCGCCTACGTAATATTGCCGAAACCATGGTGGGCTTTGGTATTTTGTTTATCGGTTTAAGCTTTATTAAAGACGCCGTACCAGACATTAATCAGAACCCGGAAATCCTCGACTTCTTACGTAATTACACAGACTTTGGTTACCTGTCACTTATTTTATTTGTGGCCGTTGGTACTGTTTTAACCTTGTTAACCCAGTCTTCTTCGGCGGCAACTGCCATTACCTTGGTCATGTTATTTGAAGGTTGGATTCCCTTCCCCATTGCTGCAGCCATGGTATTAGGTGAAAACATTGGTACCACAGTAACCGCAAACATAGCCGCCCTTGCCGGAAACGTGCATGCGAAACGTACCGCCCGATTCCACTTTTTCTTCAACGTTATCGGCGTGGTATGGATGATGATTGTGATACTTCCATTCCTTGGCTTAATGGACAGCATGATTCAATACTTCACGCAGAATCCTCTTTCCATTATGGAAGGTGCGGCTGAATCGCGGGCGAATGCTACGTTGGGCTTATCTCTATTCCATACCTCCTTCAACGTGTTGAACGTGCTCATTCTCTTTATGTTTGTGCCTTACTTAGTGCGCTTCGTAGAGTACCTTTCGCCTACTTCAGGCGAAGACGAAGAGTTTAGCTTACGTTACATCAGTGCAGGTCCTATGGTGTCACCGGGCTTCTCGGTAGAACAGGCCAACAAGGAAGTGCAGCACTTTGTAGGCGTGATCAGCAAAATGCACTGCACCTTGCACGAGCTTATTTTTGATGAAAAAGCGTCGAAGTCGAAATTGATGGACAAAATAGCTAAGTACGAAGAGCTAACCGACCGCTTGGAAGTTGAAATTTCCGACTACTTGGTGCACATCAGTGAAAACGCCAACTTAGAGAATACACTGACAGAACGCATTCGCTTTATGCAAATCATGATTAATGACTTAGAGCGTATAGCAGATATTTACTACCAGCTTTCGAAACAAAGCGAGAAAATGGTAGAAAGCCGTGCAAGTTGGCCGCCAAAAGCTCTTTCTGAAATGGCCGAAATGATGGACGCGGTAACCAATGCCATTGACGCTATGAGTGCAAACGTGCAGCTAGACCCGGAAGACGTGAATCTTGAGCATGCCTTAATGCTGGAAGACAAGATTGACGACATTCGTGAAATGTACCGTGACACGCACTACACACGCTTAGAAGGCGGTGAGTATGCGTCACGTTCAGGCGTTCTATTTGTGGACATGTTGAACCGTTTAGAGCGGATTGGCGACCACATTCTCAACGTCAACGAAGCTTCAGCAGGCCGCAGGTTGAAAGCGTATCGCATTGACGGCGACGACTAACTCCAACATTGCCTATACAGGGCCGCTACATTCTTTGGGATGTAGCGGCCTTTTTGTTTGCTCTGTTTGGTTTATACTCAAAGCACGCTCATTTTTAGCAAGGAGTTTCTATGCCTATCCCACACGCTGCCAAACAGCTTCTTAGAAACCAGTGTTTTGTGAACGGCCACTGGGTTGCTGCCGACTCGGGCGAAACCTTAACCGTGCGCGACCCCGCCACGCAAATTCCTATTATTGATGTGCCGAACTTGGGCACGAACGATGTTGCGCGAGCTATTGAAGCGGCAAATGCCGCACAACAAAGCTGGCAAGCCACAAGCAGCCAAGAGCGCAGCAGCTTACTCCGCACTTGGTACCAACTGATTATGGACCACCAAAAAAGCTTAGCGGCTATTATGACTTCGGAACAAGGTAAACCTTTTGCCGAGTCCATGGGCGAAATAGCCTACGCCGCCAGTTACATTGATTGGTATGCGGAAGAAGCCAAACGCCAGTATGGGGAAACCATACCCGGGCCAAACCCTGAAACCCGCATTGTGGTCACGCGCGAGCCCGTGGGCGTATGTGCAGCGATAACCCCGTGGAACTTCCCTGCAGCCATGATTACACGCAAGGTGGCTCCTGCTCTTGCCGCCGGCTGCACTATGTTAGTCAAGCCGGCGTCTGAAACCCCGTTAACCGCATTAGCCCTTGCGGTCCTTGCTAACCAGGCAGGCTTTCCTGCTGGGGTGTTTAACGTGCTGACCGGCCAAGCCAAGACCATTGGTGCCGTATTAACTGAAAGCCCGATTGTCCGGAAGTTAAGTTTTACAGGCTCTACCCCGATTGGGGCGAAGCTTATGGCGCAAAGTGCACCCACCATTAAGCGGGTGTCATTAGAGCTCGGTGGTAATGCTCCCTTTATTGTGTTCGACGACGCGGACATTCCGGCGGCTGTGCAAGGCTTAATTGCCAGTAAGTTTCGTAATGCAGGGCAAACCTGTGTCTGCGCTAACCGTGTCTATGTTCAGCGCCCTGTGTATGACGAATTTGTCGCAGCCTTGAAAGAAGCAGTTGCCGCACTCACGGTTGGCAATGGCTTCGACGAGGGCGTTTCCATTGGCCCCTTAATTAACCAAGCCGCCGTAGAAAAAGTGCAGCAGCATGTTGAAGACGCCCTGTCCCTAGGAGCCGACCTTATTCTCGGGGGTAAGCCCCACGCATTAGGCGGCCATTGGTTCCAGCCCACCATTCTAGGCAAGGTGTCGCAGCAGGCACTGTGTGCGCGTGAAGAAACCTTCGGGCCGGTAGCCCCCCTGTTCGTGTTTGACACGGAAGAGGAAGCCATTGCCCTTGCGAATCATACTGAATTTGGCTTAGCCGCCTACTTCTACGCAACAGATATAAACCGCGTACACCGTGTGGCTGGAGCACTTGAAACCGGCATGGTAGGTATTAATACGGGCATGATCTCGAATGCGGCTGCGCCCTTTGGCGGTGTGAAGCAGTCTGGCATTGGTCGCGAGGGCAGTCATCATGGGCTGGCTGAGTACACGGAGCTTAAGTATATGTGCTTCGGCTTTTAAACCTTAATGAGAATGATTTGCATTAGCGTTTAAATCGCGTTATTTTAGCCTCCTTATTTTCTAAGGAGGTGAATGAATGCGTTCGCAACACACTATTGCACTACTGTCGTTATTGCTGGCCAACCCTTTGGCCTCAGCCCTTGCCGCTGAACCCGCAGACGAGCCCATGGAAACCATAGTGGTGACCGCCACTGGCAGCGCCAGCAGTACCTTGCTAGCTCCTGCTTCTTTAACTGTTATTAGCCGTGAACAGCTGATGAATGTCAGCGACCAGCAGCTGGTCACGGCCCTTCGTAAAACGGCGGGAGTGTCTCTTTCTGGTCGCAGTGTCGGCGGCCGTAAAGTCATTCAACTGCGAGGCTTAGAGTCGAAGCACTCACTGATTCTGATTGACGGCAAGCGGGTGTCTGCCACGGACGACGTGGTGGGCCACTCGGACTTTCAGTATGAATGGCTACCCTTAGACAGTATTGAACGCATTGAAGTAATTCGTGGCCCTATGTCGTCCTTATACGGTTCGGAAGCCCTTGGTGGAGTTATTAATATTATTACCCGCCAGAGCCAAGGCGACGCTTATTCAAGCCTTGCCATAAACGGCACTTTGCACCATGCCAACCAAGGCGGTGGAAAATATGGAATAAACGGTCAGTGGGTGCAGCCCGTGTCAGACCAGGTCACGCTAAAAGCGCACCTAGGCCATAAATATCAAGACGATATGCTTGATACCCAAGACCCGCGCATTTCAGCTCTTGAGGGGCAGCGCGTCAGTTCCTTGCAAGTCGGCTTGGACTGGCAGGTAAACCCGCAGCATGGGGTAGACATTGAGTACCTGCTTTCAGATGAAAAGCGCTGGCAGCATACCAACTTCCGTGGCACGGCCCCCTTTTATAAGTCGTGGTACAACCTAGAGCGAGATCAACTTTCTGCCTTTTGGAATGCAAATTTTGAACAGTGGAGCGGTCATGTGGGTTATTACCGCTCTGCCATTGATGTCCGCCATGCGACCGACAACGCCACGGTAGCCCCCTATTCTCCTCAGTTTTTACTGGACCATGTAGTAGAAAGTAAGTTTTACCGAGACATTAATACGGCTCGGCTTACCTTAGGTGCAGAATGGCGCTACGAAAAGCTTGAACACAATGCTTTTAGTGGTGGCGGGGATAGTGCTGTGCATAAAGCCGCTTTGGCCCAATATGAAATGGACCTTGTGGAGGATGTTTATTTAACCTTGGGCGGTCGTCTTGACCACCATGAATTTTTTGGCAGTGAATTTAGCCCACGAGCTTATGCTGTGTGGCTTATTCAACCGGACCTTTCCTTAAAAGTTGGCTACGGCCATGGTTTTAAAGCACCAACTTTAAAGCAAATTTCTCCGGACTACCGCTTCGATGGCCCCCATACATTTTTAGGGAATGAAAACCTACAACCGGAAACCAGCGACAGCTGGGAAGTGGGCTTAAGGTACGAAGGCATTAATTTTAATTTCAGTGCCACGGTGTTTCATAACGACATTCAAGACCTCATTTCTTCCGTATGTATTGAACGCTGTGGTGGCCGTTTCGGGCATGTGAACCAATACGTCAACTTAGACCAAGCACAAGTCACTGGCTTTGAGTTTGAAAGTGCCATGCCCCTGCATGAGCGGGTACAACTCACCAATAGTTACACCTACACCGACGCCAAGAACAAGCAAACAAACGAAGGCCTACCGGCACGTCCACGTCACCAAGGCAGCTTAGGCCTGCACATTGACTGGCTGGCTAACACCTTAAGTTCCGCCATTGACTGGCAATACATTGGCAAACAGCACACAGCCACATACACAGGCTTGGTTGCTTTACCCAGTTACAGTTTGCTGAATGCCAATGTTAGCTACACCCGCGGCAACCATCGCGTGACCCTAAGCGCCAGCAACCTACTAAACACCGACTTGCTAGAGAAAAGCGAAGCCTTTGGTTACCAAGAGCAAGGCCGAAGCATTGATCTTGCTTGGCATTGGCAGTTTTAAGGAGCCCTTATGCGAATTCTTGTAAACGCCCTACTTCTTTCGCTCAGCTTGTTTACGGCTTTTATTGCTAGCGCGGCCGATGTGACAGTATTAACCAACCACATGATGCTGGAAGGCAAACGGCAGCTTATTATGACAGCGGCAGACCAAGCCGGGCTAAGCGTCGACATAGTCGACACGGATATGCCCGACAATGAATTAAAAGACACCCTGCAACACAGCCGCTTTTTAGTGCTCGACTTGCCGCGTCCGAACGACATGCAAGCAGCCCAACAACGCCTGCAAGATCTGCCCTTAGACTCGCGTCTGCCCATGCTGGCGGTGGCGCGAAACAGCATGCATTTTCAACAGCTCAGTACGGCCCAGGCGGAACAGTTACATGCTTACTTCCGCCATGGCGGAGCCGACAACATTCAGCTGTTTTTTACGGCCGCGGCCCGTTTGCTGGCAAACCAAGCAATAGCGGACTTGCCCCCGGCTCGTGAGCTACCTAGCCAAGGAGCCTACCACCCGGACTACCCGGGCACCTTTACGGACAACCCCGACGATATTTTATTGGCCTTGAACCGCCAGCCTCATCAACCCGTGGTGGCACTTGGCTTTCATGTGCGGTACCTCGAGTCGAACGCCATGGACCATATCGACCAACTTGTGCGTTGGGTAGAAGCTCAAGGTGCTGTTGCCTTGCCGGTGTTTTACTCCTTAGGGAACGATGTCCGCTTAGTCGAGCTTCTTCAAGGGAAGGCCAATGCGTTAATTCACTTGCAACCTGTTTATCACAATGGTTTAGAGCAACAGCTGAACAGCTTAGGCATTCCTGTGCTTCAAGGTATTGGTTGGTGGAACAACTCCATTGAAAACTGGGAGCAGCACCCGTCGGGACTGTCCTTAGCCACCACCCCCTTATATTTGGCGCTACCAGAACAAAATGGCCTGATAGACCCTTTGGTCATGTGGTCGGAGCAAGAAGGTGAACTACAACTTATTGACTACCAAGCAAAAGCCGCCATTAACAAAGCCGTGCGTTTAGCCAAACTACAGCTAGCACCTGTTTCAGAGCATAAAGTTGCTGTTATGGTGTACAACTACCCACCGGGTGAAAAAAACCTGTCCGCGTCGTTTATGAATGTGCCTCGTAGTTTGGCATTGCTTTCGGAGCGCTGGCAGCAGGAGGGGTATCAAACCCAGGCGATAACCGAGCAAACCTTTATCACCAAGCTGGGCGAAGCCATTCAGCAAACCCACCAACCGCAGGCTGAACTGAGTGCGCCTACCGACTATGTCACCCTCAGGGACTATGAAGCTTGGTTTGCTACGCTACCCCAGTCGGTCCAAACCCGTATTAATCAGTATTGGGGAGCGCCTGAACAGTCCTCTATGGTGGCTGACCTAGAGGGTGTGAAAGTGTTTCCTGTACCTACTTTGCGCGCGGGTAACATTGTTTACTTAAGCCAACCCCCACGAGGCGAGCCGGGGCAAGACGACGAGAAAGCCATGTACCACGACATGCGCATTCCGGTGAACCATTACTATTTGGCCACTTATTTTTGGGTGCGCAATACCTTCGAAGCCGACGCCTTAGTGCATTTCGGCACCCATGGCACCCAAGAATGGATAGCAGGCAAAGAGCGGGGACTAAGTATTTACGATGACTCCTACTTAGTATTAGGCGACATGCCCATTGTTTACCCTTACATTATTGACGATGTGGGTGAAGCCGTGCAGGCAAAGCGCCGCGGCCGTGCGGTGACCGTAAGCCACCAAACGCCTCCTTTCCAGCCTTCTGGCTTGCATGGACAGTTAGTGGATATGCACCAACTTATTCACCAATGGGAAACCTTAGAGCCCGGCGAAGTGAAAAACAACACGGTGGAACGCTTGCTTGCCTTAGCTGCAGAAGACGCCTTGTTTGTCGACTTACACTGGGACAGTGAAGCCGCAGCAGCCGACCCTGACGCCTTTATTCTGCACTTGCATGACTACCTGCATGAACTTGCGGCCCAGTCGCAACCAATTGGCTTACACACCTATGCAGATGACGGTGCGCAGGAACAGAAGCTGACCACTGTCATGCAAATGCTGGGTGATGACTTTTTACAAGCATTGAACCTAGAACAAACCGACGAAGTATTTGTTGACGACTACCAGCAATTAAAAACCACGAAACCGTACCGCTGGCTTGAGCAGGTGCTGTTTGCTGCAGACAGCAAGGTGTCGCCGGCTTTACCTGAATGGCAAGCCAAAGCCCGTGCCTACTATGACAGGCTGAACACACACGCAGAATGGACCAGCCTCAATACAGCGTTACAAGGCGGCCATGTGGCACCAGGCATTGGCGCCGACCCCGTGCGGGTACCCGACAGCTTGCCAAGCGGTAAGAACCTGGTTGGGTTTGACCCTTCTCGCATTCCCACCCGAGAGGCATGGTTGGCCGGTAAAAAAGCCATCGACGAAATGATTGCCCAACACAAAGAAACCCATGGCGAATGGCCTGAGCGGCTTGCTTTCTCGTTATGGGCGGTGGAAGCCATGCGCCACGGTGGCATTTTAGAAAGCCAAGCCTTCTATGCTATGGGGGTGAAACCTGTATGGGGTCGAGGCGGCCGTGTCACCGGCTATGAAGTGGTACCGCAAGCGGAATTAAACCGCCCGCGCGTGGACGTGGTGTTGTCTGTGACCGGGTTATACCGAGACCAGTTCCCAAATGTTATGGCTCACTTGTCGCAAGCGGCCGCTGAAGTGGCGCAACTCGACGAACCCAACAACCCTGTGTACGACCACACACAGCAGATGCTCGCCGATTTAATAGGGAAAGGCATACCCAGCGAAGAGGCCGCAACCATGGCGCAAACCCGTGTGTTTGGTAGCCCTACGGGTGTGTACACCACGGGCTTAGAAGACGCTTCACTGGCAACGGACAGCTGGGAAGAGGAAGAAAAGCTGGCCAAACTCTACTTGCAGCGTATGAGCCATGCCTTTGGCCCAGACCCAAGCCAGTGGGGAGCTCAGGCGGACTTTAGCGAGCTGTATGCGGAAAATTTAAAAACCGTGGACGCTGCCCTACTAGCCCGTACGTCTAACCTCTACGGCATGCTGACGACAGACGATCCTTTCCAATACTTAGGGGGTATCGACTTGGCTGTACGTCACCTGACTGGGAAAAGCCCTGAGCTGTATATTTCCAACCAACGCAAAGCGGGCGAAGTGCGTTTTCAAGGGGCCGATGAGTTTCTTGCAATGGAAATGGCCACCCGTGCCTTTCACCCAGGTTGGGTGGAAGCCCTTAAAGAAGAAGGGTTTGCTGGCGCCTTGAGCCTGCAAGATATGACCAACAACTTATGGGGCTGGCAGGTCGTGTCGCCCAATGTTGTGCAAGACCACCAATGGCAAAAAATGCATGAGGTGTACGTAATGGACAGCCTCGACCTAGATATGAACGAATGGTTTCAGGAGCATTCTGCCGAGGCGCAACTACGTATGATGGAGCGTATGTTAGACGCCATACGCAAAGGCTATTGGGACGCTTCCGAGCAAACCAAGCAAGAGCTAACCCAAGCCTATATGGACAGTTTAGCGGAAAATCAGCTAGTACCCGCCCACGAGCCACTCGCAGAGTTTGCCGACCAAATGGCCGCTGGCTTTGGCCTTGCTCCTTTAGCTATGAACGCACTGAATGCAGCTCAACCTGCGCCAAGCCAAGCTAACCCTGCCAGCGAAGCGGCAACCAACGAGGCCAGCCAAGAAGTAACGGGCCAACGCCTAGAGCAAACCCAGCAACAAGGTGTGGAAGTGACCACACAGTGGTGGTGGCTGGCCTTTATTTTCATTCCACTATTGCTTGGTGCCTTGCGCCAATACACACAGTCTAAACGAGGTTTCTAATGGCTATTGAAGCAGTTTTATATCAACTTTCATCGTGGTTTTTAATACCGGTCCTTGTGACTATTATTCTGGCATTTGTGTATGCCCTCTATGAGCTGGGCCGCTTTTTAGTGGAGGCAGGGTTAAGGCTAGTGCGCACCGAGCCGAGCTGCCCTGTGTGGAAATTAAAACAAGCACAACCGCAGCTCGACTCGGACCATTTAGAACTGGCCATTTTGAAAGAACTGGAAGGTTTACGTATAACCGCTCGTACCGCCCCCTTATTGGGCTTAGTTGCCACTATGATCCCCATGGGGCCTGCCCTAGCCGGCGTGTCCGCTGGCGAAATGGGCTTGGTGGGAGAACAAGTGGGCATTGCCTTTGCTGCGGTAATTGTTGCCCTTATGGCCGCTTCTGTGTGCTTTATTTTGCTGACCGTTAAGCGTCGCTGGCGCCTAACAAGCTTAAAACGTATTGAAGACAAAGCTCGACAAAGCCCAACCACCGCCGGTGCTACACTGGCACAGGAGGCTGCATGAGTCGCTTTTTAGAAGTGGAAGACGACGACCCTATTTTAAGCATGGTCAACATTGTCGATATTTTCTTGGTCATTATTGTGATTCTTTTCATTATTATTATGGAGAATCCGTTAAACCCATTTTCTGCAGACAATGTCACCGTGATTAAAAACCCTGGACAGGAGAATATGGAAATTCTAATTAAGGAGGGCGAGAAGCTGGAGCATTACAAGTCCACCAGTGAAGCAGGCAGCGGGCAAGGCATTAAGGCGGGTGTTACCTACCGGCTCGACGACGGTAGCCTTATTTATGTGCCCGAAGGTGACGTACAGTCACCTGATTAACGCTGCATCGAAGAAGTCGAACAGGCCCATCGCCTTCTTGTGGTTTTAACTCGTGCTGATTTATGTAATATTAGAGTTGCCTAATTTACAGGCAACTCTTTTTTTATGTGGTGATGAGGACAGTACAATGAGTAACTCTCTTTTGGTAAAAGCGTTTTTAGATCAGGATAGTGAAACCTTTAGCTATGTTGTGGCTGACCGAGCGAGCCAAAAAGGGGTGGTTATCGATCCTGTACTCGACTTTGATTACGCCTCGGGCCGCACTTCCACTAAAAGCGCGCAAGCCATGCTGGACTATATTCACGAGCAGCAATTAGACATTGAGTGGGTGCTAGAAACCCACGCCCATGCGGACCATTTAACAGCTGCCCCTTTTTTCCGTGAAAAACTAGGCGCGCTGGTTGGTATTGGCACCGAAATAACCCAGGTACAAAAAATATTTAAAGAGGTATTTAACCTCGAAAAAGAATTTTTGCCCAATGGCGATGTGTTCGACCGCTTGTTTGACGACGGCGACGAACTGACTGTGGGCAATATGACTATACGCGTGATGCACACCCCCGGGCATACCCCAGCAGACTTGGCCTACATTATTAACGAGGAAGCTGTGTTTGTTGGTGACACCTTGTTTATGCCTGACGTGGGCACCGCTCGCTGCGACTTCCCGGGGGGCAATGCCCGCACCTTGTATCAGTCTATTCAAAAGTTATTAACGCTTCCTGACCACATGGCCATGTATATTTGCCATGACTACCCACCCGCAGGGCGTGAGCACCAATACAAAACCACGGTTGCAACACAACGTGAACACAATATTCATGTAGGCCACGGCGCCAGTGAAGACGCTTTTGTAGAAAAGCGTGAAGCACGCGATGCCACTTTAGGAATGCCGCGATTAATTTTACCCTCGATTCAGGTGAACATTCGTGCGGGCCACATGCCGCCTGCGGAAGAAAATGGTAAAACCTACTTTAAATTACCGATTAACCAGCTGTAATTCACCTGTATAAGGGTATGTCATGATCAACGCAATTCTAGGGGCCATTCTCATTGGCTTAAGCTTGGGAATTTTTGGCTCGGGCGGCTCTATTTTAACCGTGCCAGTATTACTATACCTAGTACACATGCCGGCGGATGTTGCTATTGCCTCGTCGCTCCTTATTGTTGCGGCCATTAGCTTTTCAGGTAGCTTGCTGCAAATACGTAAAGGCATGATTTCTTGGCCCCATGTTCTGCTTTTTGGTATTCCAGGCATGCTTGGAACCTACGGCGGTGCTTGGCTTGGTGGTGTCACTGACCCGCGTTGGCAGCTATTGGTTTTTGTCGTGCTCATGCTGGTGGCTTCTGTGTTTATGTGGCGCAACACGACCTCGAGCATTGCCCCAGAAGAGCAAAACATAAAAGTGCTGCGTGTCATAGCCGACGGCCTGGTGGTGGGTGCTATTACCGGTTTTGTGGGGGTCGGCGGCGGCTTCCTGATTGTGCCAGCCCTTGTGCTACTAGGTGGCTTAACCTTACCTATTGCAATTGGCACCAGCTTATTCATTATCGCCATTAAGTCGGTGGTTGGGTTTGTTAAGTATTACGAAGTACTGAGCGCCACCGACTATGTGTTCGACTGGAACATTATAGGTTTAATTATTGCCGGTGGCGTGCTGGGCAGCTTTCTGGGGGTGTGGATAGGTCATCGCCTGCCAAAACAAAAACTACAGAAAGGCTTTGCGGTGTTCTTGGTGATTATGGGTGTGTTTGTTCTGGTTCGTTCCGTTCTTTAGTTGTTTTGCATCGCCAGCAGGTGCTGCTCAATAGCAAACACATGTTCGTCTTGCGCCTCGAGCTGTCGCAGGGCTTCCGCAAGCTTTAGCAAATACTCGTCGTTGGGTCCACTCGGGCCCTTCGAGCGGGCAATATGAGCCGCTATTTCGGCTTCCGGGGCCGGCCCTAAATACGCGCTGTTGTCTTCGGCGGCAATATACACCAAGCCTTCAACTTCCGTGCCGTCGCTAAAGTGAAACGGGGTTTGAATGCGCAAGTAGCCATTTTTTTCTCTGTGGTCTAGGTGCCCAAACACGTCCGGCGAAACCTTATACGCCATACCCACACAGCTTGCGCCGGGCTGTTCTATGAGCGTGGCCACCCGGCCGGGAGCAGTTGGCGTACCGCGGTGGTCGTGGGAGCCCTGCCAAAAACGCCGCACCCAATGGTCGATTCGGGCAGGCCGGCGCTCTATGTAGTCGAAGTCTACTTTATAAATAAGTGAGCCATAGCCAAACAGCCACACGGGCTGCCCATCAACTAGCTGGCCTTGTGCTTGGTTCATCGCTTGTGTGTCGAGCATTGTCCTTAAATAACCTTCGAATAAGACGCCTGTGATTGCTGTAAGTATACATCGAACACGGCACAAATGCTGCGTACCAATAGGCGTCCGGCTTCGGTGACTTCTATGCGCTCGGGGGTAAGGCGCACCAAGCCGTCGGTTATAAAGGGCGTTAAACGCTGTAGGCTTTCTGCAAAATAGTCGGCAAAGTTAAGCTGCCACTTTTTAGCAAAGGCTTCTGTGTCTAAATGAAAGTGGCAAATAAGTTCGGCAATTAAGTCGGCACGTATAGTGTCGTCGTGGCTTAAACTCACCCCTTTAATCACCGGCAGCTGCCCTTGCTCAATCGGCGCATAATATTGTTTGAGTTCTTTTTCGTTCTGCCAAATAACGCCGCCTACTTGGCTAATAGACGAAGCGCCCAGGCCCAGCAAAGCATTGGAGCCATGGGTGGTATAGCCTTGGAAGTTACGTTGTAGCTCCCCTGCTCGTTGCTTTTGGGCCAGTTCGTCGGTTGGTTTGGCAAAATGGTCCATCCCGATGCACTGATAACCCGCTTCGGTAAAACGCTCAATGCCGAGCTGCAACAGGGCCAGCTTAGTGTCGGCGGTGGGCATGGTGTCTTCTTTAATTTTACGCTGGGAAGCAAAGCGGCTTGGTAAATGGGCATAGCTAAACAATGAAATGCGGTCGGGGCCCCATTCAATGGTTTTTGCTAAGGTGCGCTCGAAAGACGCGGGTGTTTGCAGCGGTAAGCCGTAAATAAGGTCTAAGTTAATGGAGTTAAACCCAAGCTCTTGTGAACGCCGAATAATGGCATTGAGCATGGGCTCTTCTTGTACGCGGTTAATAGCTATTTGCACTTTGTCGTCGAGGTCTTGCACCCCGTAACTTACTCGGTTAAAACCCAGCGTTCGCAAATGTGCCAGCTTTTCCAAAGAACAGCTACGTGGGTCTATTTCAATGCTAATTTCATGCCCTGCATGCACGTCTAGGTCTAGATGCGCTTCCAGCATGGCCATAAGCCGACTTAGCTGTTGCTCTGTTAAAAAAGTAGGCGTACCGCCCCCAAGGTGCAAGGCTCCGACGCCTCGGTGAGCAATAAGCGGTTTATAAAGGAGCATTTCCTGCT
This sequence comes from Aliidiomarina taiwanensis, assembly GCF_003987015.1. Lineage (GTDB taxonomy): Bacteria > Pseudomonadota > Gammaproteobacteria > Enterobacterales > Alteromonadaceae > Aliidiomarina > Aliidiomarina taiwanensis. The sequence goes on from NZ_PIPQ01000001.1 coordinate 14,786, forward strand.
CTAGCAGGGTTAAATAGTCATCTGCCTTATGCTGATGTCGCGTAATCACTTTATTACAGCCGCAGTAATAGCAAAGCTTATGGCAAAAAGGCAAATGAATATAAAGGCTTAACCGTTGGTTACTGCTAGCAAGGGCTGCTTTCACCTGGTCAAGGGCAAAGGGTTCCACCAACGACAAGGCCGTCGGGTATGAGGTATACCGAGGTCCATTGATGTTGTATCTCTGAATTAGCTCTGCGTCCCAGGTTAGTCCCCGCATGTCACCCTCTCTTGCAACGGCTTACTTTATGTTCGAGCCTGTACTATACGCTCTGCATTTAGCAATTCGTTGATCTGCCACAAGGCTTGGTCGGGTTATTCAGTCAGAGTGAGCAACTGGCAGCGCATGTCGACGGTTATTTGTAATTCACTCAGCCCCGACAAACGGGCGTGCGCTTCTGGCGTTATCCGGTGCACATGGGGTGTCATCGCTAATAAGTCGAGAATATGCTCAGTGCTTTGGACGAGGCACTGAAACCGTATCGGGGTAGTGCTGGCTACCGTAAAGGGCCCGCGATTTGGCTCTTTCTGTGCTTCCTGCTCAGTAAGTTCCGGATAAATAATTTGGCGCAGTTCGTGCAAGTGCTCAGGCCCAGGCTCAATCACCAGCAACAGCCCATGCGGCTTTAACACCCGCGCAAATTCTTCATACATGGGAAAACCAAACACCGAGCTAATCACGTCGAAGCTGTTCGCAGGAGCTGGCAAAGCGGCGTTCGAAGCGACCACCCACTGCACCTGACGGCTACGGCGTGCAGCCACTTGCATGGCCCACTTTGAAATGTCGAGCCCCAACAGGGTGCAGCTAGCCTCGCCCGCCTCCCTTGTGCCTTGGTTTTGCGTATGCTCTATAAACTGCTGCAAGTAATAGCCTTCACCACAACCTGCGTCTAGGTAGGCTGGTTGGTCTTGCTCCGCTTGCTTTAAATGCTGATGGACTAATTGGGCCAAGGTGCTGGCGACTGGCTGGTAATAACCGGCTTCTAAAAAGCGTTTGCGCGCCTGTACCATGTCTTTGCTGTCGCCTGGGTCGCGGGAGCGTTTTCGCTGAACTGGCAGCAAATGCACATAGCCTTGTTTGGCCCTGTCAAACTGATGCCCTTGAGGACAAGACCAACCCTGCTCATTGGCCAGCAGCGGCTGTTGGTCGAGTGGACAACATAAGGCATGAAAGGGCTGTAAGGTGTCCATTCGCTACTCCAAACGTTAAACCAGGTAGTACACCCAGGCCAAGGTGCCTGAAGAAATAAACACCCACAGGAAAATAGCCAAGAGCATAGGCCGTGCTCCGGCGGCTTTAATAGTAGCAATCGACAGTGTGGCACCTACGAGATACAAACTAGCCACCAAGAGGCGTTTGGCTAGGTCAAAAACAACCCCATACACGGCTTCGCCTTGGGGGAAAAAGTGAGCCACAAGCATGGCCACCACATAGAACACAATAAACAGAGGAACCGAGGCCTTGGTTTTCACCGCGCCTGCTTGGTTTGACTGACGAGCAAACACCCAACTAAAAAATAGCGCCAGCGGCACAATAGCAAGCGCCCGAGTTAATTTTAAAGTGGTGGCTAGCTCTAAGGCTTCACGGCCATAGGCACTAGCTGCGCCCACAACCGAAGACGTGTCGTGAATGGCCAAGGCCGCCCACACCCCAAATTGATGCTGACTGAGCCCTAGTAACTGACCTGTCCACGGGAACACCCACAACGCCACGGCGTTGAGCAAAGAAACACAGCCTAGCGCCACGGCAATGTGCTTGCCCTGTGCTTGTATAGCAGCAGCTACAGCGGCAATAGCGCTGCCTCCACAAATGGCGGTACCGGCTCCAATAAGCTGCCCTGTGGGCTTTTCTATGCCCAGCACAGCGGTACCGACACGGGCCAGTACCAGCGTTGCAATAATGGAAATGGCCAGCAACGGTAAATAGGTTAAGCTGCTATTTAAAGCCGCCGTCAGGCTCACTCCAAACCCCATACCGACAATGGACCAGGCCAAGGATTTCTTTAGTAGAGCTTGCAGATTGATATGGGTAGGAACAAAACCGGCTAAAGCCATAGCTAAGCCTATTAGCAACGCCAAGGGCGCGCTTAATAAGGGCGTGAAGCAAAGCAAGCCGACAAAAACGAAAATAATATGTTTTAAGGAAATGACCTGTGGACGCATATGTTTTCTTCTAACTTGCTGCTTGAGCAAGAACAAATAAGCCAAAACCGAAGAATAGCACAGCACCCATGCGTTGAATAAGTTTAATAGGCAAGCGTTCGGCAAAGCGGTTACCAAACCACAGCGCCGGGCCTGTAACCAACAACAAACCTAAGGCCCCGCCAAGCACCACAGGAAAGAAGGCTTGAAAGTTACCCGCAAGTGCCACGACCGCAAGTTGGGTTTTGTCTGCCATTTCGGAAATAAAGAAAAGTACGGCTGCGGCCCAAAAGGCACCCTGGGCCGAAATGCCTTGTACCTCGTCTTCCTTTTCTGGCATTAGCATCCAAATACCCATACCAATAAAGACCAAGCCCATAAGCCACTGATGCCAGCTGCCTTCAAACCAGCTAAACAGCACCATGCCAATCATACCGGCCACGGCTAAATTCGCAGTCACTCCCAAGGACATACCGAGGAAAATAGGCACTAAGCGCTGTTTGCGTAAACCCAGCAATAGCGCTAAAAACATGGATCGGTCCCCTACTTCTGCCAGACCAACCGTAGCTAACGACATCCAAAATGCTTCCACAACAGTACACCTTACTCAATGAGCAGCTTATGAGAGCGTTATTATACGCTATTCTTTGACTGCTTGTTGCCGCTGCCCGTCCATGCCCATGGCAAGCAGCACAGGTTCTGCACCTTGCCGGGCAATAAAGTCAGCTTTGTTTTCTAGACCTTGCCAGCCTTGTGCAATCATGACTTGCGCAACCGCACCACCCATGGTGCTGCCTGGGCCTGTGAGTATGAGCACGTCGGGTGCAAACTCTTTTAAGGCCACGTTTATGGCTTGGGTAAAGTTGTAGGTTTGGGTAACTTGTGTGTCCAAGGTGTACTGGCGTAGCGCATCAGCTTGGGTGCCTGCTGGGTGCCACACTTTGCCATGGCCATCAATTAAAGGAATGTCTGGCGCTTGGAAAAAGTCCGTGGCGAAGGTGTCAAAAGCGTGCTGGCTGGCTCGCTCCATTAACTTGGTATGGAACGCACTGTGCCCTGGTAACTCCAAGGGGTAAACCCCCTCAAGCGGAGGTAAACTTTGCATGGCCTGACGAATGGCCCCATGGCTTCCGGCCAGTACCGCATACCCGCCAAACTCAATGGACCAATACAGGGTGTCTTCGCTACTCCCTTGAGAGGTCTCAATCACGCTTTCTATGGCACTGCGGTTGGCCGCACTAGGTTGCCAGCTCTCATCGACCAAAGGATAAATAAGCTGGCCACCCAAGTCGGCCCCTTGCGTAAGGGCTGACATGCCAGACACTAATTCAAAGCCTTTATCCGCATTAAGCGCCCCCGCACACGCGAGGGCGATGTACCAGCCCATGCTATTGCCGGTGACTGCAACCACCTCGTATTCTTCTTGGTTAACGCTCAGGTAGTCGCCATAAGCACAGCTGTAAATAAGCGGCGCGGCGTTTTCTGCTTGCAAGTGTTCTCGGCTTTTAAAAGTCTTCGCACTGTCCAAGCTTTGCAAGGTAGCCAACCCCTGCTGCTGACGCTGCGCGTCGAAGCGGGCCAACATACTCTGCTTGTCGCTGTGGTGTTTATGAAAGTAACCTAACTCGCCCCGGTTGTAAGTACCACGACCTGGACAAACAACAACAGCGCGTTTTTTTGCTTTACTCATAACTGTTTCGCCTTTTCTACAATGCTCTCCACGCTGGGTAGCACGTGGTACGCCGCTTTGGCTAAGGGAATAAAGCTGTCGTCGGCGGTTAACCTTTGCACTTTTTGCGTCGAGTCTCCGGCCTCTTGCAAGCGGGTGATGAGTTCTTCCGAAAGAGAGCCTGTTTTTCGGCATTCGTCTACAATCAGCACCTTTTCACAGGGCGCTATGGCCTGTAACAGAGACTCCATAGGCAACGGATGTAACCAGTTTAGGTCCACCACGCGAGACTGAATTCCCTGTTCGGCGAGCTGTTTTTGCGCCTGGCAGCTTAAATAAAAGCCGTTGCCATAACTGACAATAGCCAAGTCGGTGCCTTGCCCTTCTGTGCTGACTTCGCCAAAGGCAATTCGCTCGGTTGGTTCGGGGTAGTCCCGCATCCAGCCATTGTCTCCCGGTGTATGCAGGTCCTTGGTGTTATACAGTGCGATGGGCTCTAAAAACACTACGACGCGCTTTTGCTCTTCGGCAAGACGCACCGCTTCTCGTAACAGTTTAGCGCCACTGGCACCATTGGACGGGCATACCAGCACCACACCCGGCAAATCTCGGAATACGGTAAAGCTATTGTCGTTATGGAAGTGGCCACCAAAGCCTTTTTGATAAGCCAAACCGGCGATACGAATTACCATAGGGTTGCTGTATTGGCCCGAGCTAAAGAACTGGAGTGTTGCCGCTTCCCCGCGAATTTGGTCTTCGGCGTTATGCACGTAGGCCAAAAACTGAATTTCGGGCATAGGTAAAAAGCCATTATGGGCCATGCCAATACCCAGGCCTAAAATGCTCTGTTCATCGAGCAAGGTGTTAATAACCCGGTTTGGGCCAAAGCTGTTCACCAGCCGGTTGGTCACGCCGTATACCCCACCCTTCTTACCAATGTCCTCGCCCGCCATCACCAAGTGAGGATATTGATGCATCAGGTCGAGCAACGCCCAGTTCAACAGCTTATTCAGTGTTTGTGGCTTGCCGAGATTGTGCTTCTCATGCCCAAACAAACGGGCGCGTGTTTCACCCGTCGCCGCCGGTGGTATCGGTTGCTCTGGTCGCTCGGGTGCAATATGGGCCATAACCTCTGCGGCGTCGGCTAGTTTGGGCTGTGCTATTGCTTTGCGCCCTACGGCAAGAATGCGCTGGTATAACTGCTCCGTATGTTGTCGCATGCTTGCTTGGTCAGCAATGCCTAGGTGCGCAAGCAGCGCTAAACTGAACCGTAAAGGGTCTTGGGCTTCGTTGTGGGCAATCTGTTCTTTTGACAAGTAGGTCATTTCCGCGTCGGAGCCTGCATGACCATATAAACGAACACAACGCATGTGAAGAAATACAGGCTTACGCAGCCTGCGTGCCACCCGTTCAGCTTCTTTCGAAGCTCGGTACACGTCCAGTAAATTACGACCGTCACAGCTGATATAGTCCATGCCAGGCCGATGACCAAAGCTCGACTCGATCCACCGGTGGGGGGTGGCGGTACTGATCCCAATGCCGTTGTCCTCACACACAAGAACAGCGGGCACTGGCACGCTTTGATAAGCGGCCCAACAGGCAGCATTAATAGCCCCTTGGGTGGTGCTGTGGTTGGCGGAGGCATCGCCAAAGCTGCACAACACAACACTGTCGTTTGGCACCTGCCCCCTATGATTTATACGTTTTGCCAAACCAATGCTATAGGCCATGCCCATAGCTTTCGGCAAGTGCGAGCCTATGGTGCTGGTTTGTGGCGGTACATAGTGGTCAAAACTGCCTAATACTTTGTGTCGGCCCGACGAAATGGGGTCGTCGGCACTTGCGGCAAAGCTAAGCAACATGTCGTGAACCGGGGTACTCCCTGGTTTTTGTCGTTGCCGTTGGATAAAAAAGGCGCCGCTGCGGTAATGCAGAAACGCCATGTCATTGGGGCGGAATGCTGCGGCTATGGCCGCATTATTCTCATGGCCGGCAGAGCCTATGGTGTAAAAGCTTTCGCCTGCCGCCTGTAGCTCGCGGCTATGCACATCGAGCAAGCGGCTGGTTAACTGGCTGTCGACTATGTCGAACACCTCTTGCTTGCTTAAGCCTAAACTTTGCAATGAAGGCAGTGGCGCAAACGCAGCCTTCAGGTCCACCAAGGGCTGGTCAAACAGCCCCGCCATTAAGCGCTCATATAAAGTCATACATTAATTGCCAAACGCTGCGATGTCCGTTTGTGCTCGCCCTAAAATCAGCGCATGCACGTCGTGAGTGCCTTCGTAGGTGTTAACGGCTTCCAGGTTCATGACATGGCGAATAACGTGGAATTCGTCGGCAATACCATTGCCACCGTGCATGTCCCGAGCCACACGCGCTATATCGAGGGCCTTTCCGCAACTGTTTCGCTTAATTAAACTAATGGTTTCTGGTGCCAGTATGCCTGCCTCGGCCATGCGACCCGCTTGTAGAGCAGCGAGCAAGCTAATATGAATTTCTGTTTGCATGTCCGCCAGCTTTTTCTGAATCAGCTGATTCGCCGCCAAGGGCCGCCCGAACTGCTTTCTGTCTAAGGTATACTGACGTGCGGCATGCCAGCAGAACTCAGCGGCACCTAAAGCCCCCCAAGCAATACCGTAACGCGCTTTATTCAAGCAGCTAAAAGGACCTTTTAAGCCTGTAATGTCAGGGAACATGTTTTCTTCCGGCACAAACACGTTGTCCATGACAATTTCACCGGTAATAGAAGCGCGCAAACTAAACTTGCCTTCAATTTTGGGTGCAGACAGACCTTCCATGCCTTTTTCCAAAACAAACCCACGAATAACACCGTCTAATTTGGCCCACACCACAAACACATCGGCAATAGGACTGTTGGTTATCCACATTTTATTACCTGTCAGGCGGTAACCGCCTTCCACTTTTGTCGCGCGCGTGGTCATGCTGGCAGGGTCTGAACCTGAGTCAGGCTCGGTTAGTCCAAAGCAGCCCACATACTCGCCGGTAGCTAGTTTCGGGAGGTATTTTTTGCGCTGTTCTTCACTGCCAAAAGTATAAATTGGGTACATAACCAGCGAGCTTTGTACGCTCATAGCGCTACGGTAGCCACTGTCTACACGTTCCACTTCACGGGCTATAAGGCCGTAGCACACGTCACTGACGCCTGCCCCACCATATTCTTCTGGCAAGGTAGCTCCTAACAGGCCTAGCTCACCCATTTCTGTCATGATGTCTCGGTCGAAACGCTCTTCACGGTTTGCGGTTAATACACGCGGCATCAGCTTTTCCTGACAATAGGCATGCGCGCTGTCGCGGATCATGCGTTCTTCGTCAGTTAACATGGAGTCGAATTGGAAAGGGTCTTGCCAATTAAAAGAAGGGCGAAGCTTGCTCATAGGAACCTCTGGTTTATAGAAATCATTCAGGCCATACATGGCTATAGTGTGTCTACTATAGCCATATTTATGAGCAACTTGCTATAAGCCAAATGCGGTATTCAGCTAAGTTTTTACTGGTCGGAGCTTTGCCTTTAAATAGGTGATCCTGGTGGCAATTCAACCGCAGTGAAGCTTTCTGGCCACTCGCCTGTGCTTAGTAATTCCGCTAAGCAGTGAGCAAGGTGGGCTGCAGCCTGTTTGCTGGCAAAACGGCGTTTACGACTGTCCCGGTCAAGCTGCTGATGCAGCTTGGTCAGCTCTGCTCGCACAAGGGCTCGTACTTCTGGCGCTGTTTCTTCACTGTTCATCGTCTCAGCCATGCGGTATAGAGTGACATACGCGACACGTTGGCCAATGGCGTCTGTGGTGTCTTTCAGTGGGGCTAGGGTTGTATTCGTCAACTGCTGCAATAGGCTTTGTACCCCTGCAATGTCGCTGTGCTGCTGACTTTGCCAATGCAGCCGATTTAAACGCTCTGCGTTTAACAACATGGTTAAGGTAAAGTTCGCACTGCCTTCTGCCATGGTCACTGGGTCGTTAAATAAGCCCATACGGGTTTTAAAGTCTTCGCGCGACGACCAAGAGCCCATAGCTTTCGGCACCAATAAGGCTTGAATATGCGCTGGTAGTTGCAGGAACTCAGGGGTCAGCGTGTGCAGTAACGCTGCTAAGGCCTGCGCTTGTTCTGTCCCCGAAACCGGGCGGTAATCCACCGGCCCTTCACCGTTCACATAATAACGGTAGTGCATACCAGCAATATGCTTCGCTGTGGCGTCTACCTGGTATCTGTGCAGTAAATACATGGGCACTAATACTTGTTCTAGCTCATCTAGGGGGCGTCCTGGCGCTAGGTTATGCGCACCAAAGTTGGCAAGTATACGCTGGCGAATATCGGCAATGCGCATAAGCTCGGCACTTGGGCTTTCACCGTTGTCCCATAAGTGTGCCGTGGCATGGCCGCCACCCACTGGGCGCGCATCGCGGTCGGAAATATAAGCATAGCCTTTGTCTGCCGCCTCTTGTAACAAGGTGGCTAAACCTTCTCGTTCTGCTTCTTCTGACGCAAACTCTTGGTAGCCATAGGCGACGGCAAACATATCCCAGGGGCCTAAGCCCGAGTCATAGGCATTCGCTATGCTGAGTTCACCGTTTTCATCCAGCTCAATCAAGGGGTGTGGGTAATCCATCACTGAAGCTCGGTTTTGTGGGCTTGCAGCGAAGTTGTGAGCAATGCCTAGAGTATGGCCAATTTCATGGGCAGACAGTTGGCGAATACGGCTTATCGCCATGTCCTCAATGGCTTGTAGGCGCGCTTCCGTGTCGACCCCTGCTTCGTAAGGAGGCAACACCCCTTGGGCGATCAACATGTCTTGACGCACGCGTAAAGAGCCAAGGCTTACATGGCCTTTAATAATTTCGCCGGTGCGCGGGTCCACTACTGAAGCCCCGTAAGACCAGCCTCGGGTGGCACGGTGTACCCACTGAATAACGTTGTAGCGCACATCCATAGGATCTGCGTCTTCTGGTAATATTTCTACACGAAAGGCATCTATGTAGCCTAGCTGTTCAAATGCCTGCGCCCACCACCGTGCACCGTCAAGTAAGGCACTGCGAACTGGCTCAGGCGCACCTGGGTCAAGGTAGTACACAATGGGTTCCACTGCTTCACTACGCTCAGCTTCTGGGTTTTTCTTCTCTAAGCGATGGCGTGCAATAAAGCGTTCATCCATGCTTTCACCTAATGGTGCTGCATAGTTTTGGAAACCGCGTGAGTAGTAACCACTGTTCGGGTGAAATGCGCGCGGTGTATAGCCTGCTGGTGGCAATTCAACAAACGAGTGGTGCATATGCACGGTGATGGCCGCTGCGTCTGGAGTGACTGAACGTACATACCGCCCAGCTTTGTCGCCGGTAAAGGTTACTTTGGCTTCTAACTCTGTGTTTTTAGGGAACGACTTGGTTCTGTCTAGCCAAAGTACCGAACGGCTTGCGTCTACTTTGAAGTTCCCTTCGTTCTGAGCTTTCAGGCGGTTGGCTAAATTGTGAATGTCTGACTTTAAAAAGGGGGTGTAGTCAATCAGTACGCCTTGGTCATTACTAGCGGCCACCTCAAAACCATATAGAACAGACTCAGCAAAGGCCTCTTGTACACTTAGCCGCTCGGCTTCATTTTCTGTAATGGCTACGTATGTCGTGTTTTGTTGTGTGAGCAAAACACGTTCACCATGTACGCTGAACTGCACAATGCGGGTACGTCCTAGTTGTCCCCGGTCAAGACCTAAGTCGTTCGAGCCCACCCCCCGCGGTAAGCTGCTTTGAAATAGAAAAGGTTCCGTGTGTCGTGGCACTTGCACGTAAACCTTGTCTTTGGCGCTGTCTACATACAGGGTGTAGTAGCCAGTTAGCTGTTCCATGCCCTGTGTGAACTTATCGATGGTTTCTGATTTCACTGCACTTGTTGTTACAAGTAGCACAACAAATGCAGCTAGAATTCGCTTTAACATTTACTACTTCCTCTTCATCGTTATTATTTTTTAGACATAAAAAAAGGAGCCCGAAGGCTCCTTTTTAGCATGCTTTGTTGCATTAGTCTCGTGATGTCACACTGACTGTCGTTTCGATACGACGGTTACGTGCGTTGGCATCGAGGGTAATGCGGTTTACAACTGGTTTTTCCATACCATGACCTACGGTTGTAATGCGTGAAGCGTCAATTCCGTATTGGTTGATAAGGATATCAGCAACGGCTTGAGCACGGCGCTCTGATAATGCCTGGTTGTATTCAGCTGTACCAATTAAGTCTGTGTGACCTTCAATAAGTACGTCTAGGCTTTGGTTTACACCAACAAGTACCGCTAGGTCACGAATTTCATCGTAGTAGCGCTCTGGAACACGTGAAGAGTCAAAACCGAAGGTTACACGTAAGTGGTGAACCTGTGACTGCTCTTCGTACACACTACAACCGCGCGCATCAACCGTATGACCACGTGGTGTATTCGGGCACACATCACGGTAGTCTGGAATGCCGTCGCCGTCAGCGTCACTGGTACGGTCAACTTGCGCTAACGCCATACGTATTCTTGGAGTTAACTCTTCGTCTGGCAATACTCCTAGCTCGGCTGCACTCCCCGCTGTAGCTGACATGCCTTGTTCTTCAGCTGTAGGCATTGTCGTTGAACCTGACGTTGCAGTTGTTGGAGCCGCTGTGCCTGCACGTGCCACTTTTTGCTCTTCTTGCGCTGCTTTAACGCGTGCAATAGCCGGCCCTTTGTCGCCAAAGCTCATGTTAAGACCAAACATCAGCGCGTGGTCTTGGAAGCCACCACCTGAAAGGAAGTTGTATTCACCCGACCAGTACAAACGGTCGTTGATGGCTTTGCGGAAACCAGCTGTTGCGCGGAACGCACGGGTCACATGAGAGCCAACTTTCACACTACCAAAACCAGGGCCAAGGTAAACACCGTTGTCTAGGTTGTAGAGCGCGTCCACACCAAGACTATAACCAGACTTACTTCCAGTGCCGTTTTCAACATCAGCTTTTAAGTAGTCTAAGCTGGTGCGAACAGACCAATGCTTGGTTAATGGGGTGTTTAATTGAATGCCGGGGGCAATGTTTTTGAAGCCGCTTTCAATGTTGCTCAACGGAACAGTTGGGAATGTACGGGCGCTATCTAAGTTATATACACCTAAGCGCAAACCTAGAGATAGCTCTTCGTTGTCGAAAGACGCCAACGCCTGTGGGCTGACGGCCATGACACCTGCCAGCAGCGCAGGCAGCGTAAAACGGGCAGATTTAATCATATGAATATTCCTTTTATATTTCATTTTCCGCTTAGCTAAATTTAAAAATTGTTTAAGCAAGCTGGAGTAGAAAGACTAAAACACCACTTAACACTTACATCCTTTAAGTGAGTTAACTACAGCCTTCAAACGTCGCCTAATAACAATAAAACGCTTACCACTTATTTTATACAAACATTGCAAAAAACGACAGTACTACTTGCAAATTCTTTTCAAAAGCAACTTATTATCAACTTTTGCTAAGCACATGGGCACCTAGACTACTGTTGACGTACCTTGTGCTCGACTTCTCGGTACAGCGACTTCCTTAACCCTAGCAGAAAGACTATTTCCGCGACAATAAAAAGTGGGCCTATTGCTAACCCCATAATATCGTCTACAAAAGCAGGTTTTCGCCCTTCATAAGCGTGCCCTATAAACTGCAACACCCAACCAACAACAAATAAGCCAACCCCAGTGATTAACCAGGTGCTTGTTTCTAATGCTGCAATTTCAGCGCCAGCCCATACACACAGGCCAAGGAATACCGCCATTAACACACCAAGCATCATATCGAGCAGAAGGTAATAGATGCCACCTATCACTGCGATAATAAGAGCCGGTGTGACAACCAGGCTACTTACAGCCCACTCTGGCCGACCTAGCAAGCTCGCCAACGCAATAACAATAAGAGGAATACCAAGCATATGAGTCGTGATATTTCGACTATCACGGTGATAGCACGAATACATCGCAAGCTGCTCAACGATGGACTTCATTGTCGCATTCCTTCTTTCTTATTATTTAAGCTCGTTGCTTTGCCTAAAGTTGTTTTCCTAAAAACAATTTATTTTCTTCATATATCACATAGATACAATGCACAGCATAAGCACTGTCATTGGCTTTCGCAAGTTTTATTGCTTACTTTTCAATCACAATGTGATAAATGGCGTAACCTGCCTCATTCACACCGCGCTCCTCTAATTTGGTATATCTCTGAGCTTCAGCCTCTGCAGCTGCACTTGAAGCCGTGCGAAACACTGCTGTAACAGGCGTTGAGGCCGTCAGCCGCCAGTTGTTCGTTGGTTCCACTAGCAGCTGGTTATGCTGCTTGGCTTGCTCACGGGCATATTGAGCAATGACTTGCCTCACTTCATTGCTCCCTTCATAGATAATGGTTTCACCGTTCAAGCTAGGAAAGTGTCCACCGCCACCGGCTCGATAGTTATTCACCATCACAATAAACTGGTCGCTGTCCTGCACGGGCTTTCCTTGAAAGCGCAGTGCCTGTATACGGCGAGCATTCGGGTTGGCTAAGTCGCCAGTGGTTTGATAACGCGCAGGCTGGGTTACATCAATGCTGTATTCAATGCCAGAGATCACGTCGAAATTGAAGCTTGGAAAGTCGCTAAACAGCGGTTGTGGCGCTACCTCTTGTGGGTCAAGAGTATGAAAGGAAAGGGCCGACATTTCAAGCCACTCACGCAATTGCGCGCCGCTTACTTGTACTGCTTGCAGTAAGTTAGGGTACACATATAAGTCAGACAAGTGGCCAAGGGTCACCTGCCCCGCAGGAATATTTGTGTAGTCGTCGGCACTTTGAAAGCCATTTCGAAAAGGGGCTGCAGCAGACAATACAGGTAAGTTCGCAGGTAGCACCCCCTGCTCTTGTAAATTCAAGCCATACCAAGTTTGCGCTTGGTTGATCATATAAGTGGAGGTGTCCGGAAACACGCGGGCGAAAAAGCTATTTATTGGCTTATCAATAACGGTAAGTGGCTCGTTGAGCATATTCACGGTCGCTTCGTGCTGCGCTGTTAGCAGCTTTGCTAATTCCTCGTCGTAAGCTTCTGTAATACCACGTAGCTCTGGAGCTGCATGAACCACCTGCCAACCACTCTCACCCTGCTCTAAAGTTAAGTCGATAATGCCTAAGTGGCTTCCCCAATAGCCGGGAGATACGGCGGGCACGCCATAAATAAAACCGTTTGTATTATCCACACCAGGTAAGTTGTCGTAACTCTGGTCGCCAGGGAATCGGCGGTGCTGATGGCCAAAGAAAATGGCGTCGATACCCGGGACTGTCGCAATATGGCGAGACGCCTGTTCTGAAAACTCTTGATAGCGCGCGTGGTCGTTCAGCCCTGAGTGTGGTATTGCGACCACAATGTCTGCCCCTTCGGCGCGCATTTTAGGCACATAATACTGTGCAGCCGCCACCATGTCGCGCACATACACCTTACCGTTCAGGTGCATGGCGTCCCAGGTCATAATTTGCGGAGGCAACAAACCAAGCACACCTATTTTCAGCGTGTGGTCTTGGCCATTCGTGTCCGTGAAGCTGCGTTCGAGGATGGTATAAGGGTTCACCAGCGGGCGCTCCCAGCCTTCCGTGCGCATGCCTGCCTGCTGCGCATTTTCGGCATAAAACACATTGGCACTGACATACGGGAAGTGAGCACCTGCCAAGGTCTGTTCCAGAAAGTCTAACCCGAAGTTAAATTCGTGGTTGCCAAGGTTGCCTGCGTCGTACTGCAAGTAGTTCAGCGCGGCTATGACAGGGTGCACATGTTCTTGTAAGTAGCTTACACCTTGCTCGGCAACCCAGTCTCCCAAAGCGCTGCCTTGAATAAGGTCGCCATTGTCGAACAACACGTTATTTGGCTGTTCAGCGCGGGCTTGATGTATCACAGCTGCCGTATGGGCTAGACCATAGCTTTGCGTCGCTTGCTGGCGAGTGTAGTCATAGCCAAGCATATAAGCATGCAAGTCGCTCGTTTCCATTAACCGAACCTGTAGAGTCGGTGTTTGATTGACATACAAGCTTCCACACCCTACTACCACAGCCATAGCAAATGCAGCCACAATCGTTGTACGCATCCATGCTTTCATTGTTACTATACTCACAATTAACCTCGTTTATTCTGCGTTATAGCGGAGCATGCGATGCTCGACCGGTTGACCAAGTTGTTCTGCAAGGGGCTGCAAAGCCGCTGTAAGTTGCTGCTGCAATACCCAAGGTGGATTCACCACCAACATTCCGGATCCGTACATGCCCCAGCCTTCAGGCTTCTCTTTATAGATCCATTCAGACTGCAATAGAGGTGCGTCAAGCGCATGCGTCAGGCGCTCGCATAGTTCGTGGTGTTTTTCTGCAGCTAGTAGGGGGTACCACACCATTACTACGGCATGGCGGCACTTTTTCAAAATAGCTTCAACGGTGCTTGCCACATCTGTGTATTCACTCGCCACTTCGTAGGCTGGGTCAATAAGCACTTGCAAGCGTGGTAGACGCGGCGGCAGCATATTCACTACGCCACTTAAGCCGTCGCCATGCACCACGTAGCCCGTATGGTTAGGGTGTAGCTCGGCTAATTGCTGGTGTTCGCCTGGATGGAGTTCGAATACTGTATGTTGGTCTTGCGTACGGCGTAAGGCCGACACCCAATGGGGCGAACCCGGGTAGTACTGCAAGTTTTCTGGGGTAACCTTGCCCCCATGCAATGCGTCGAGCTGAGTAAAAAAGAACGACCATGGGTCGGCAGGTAGGTTTTCTCGCAACTGCACCAGTTGTTGTACCCCGGCCAGGTACTCTTGCCGCTTTTGCGCCTGACTGTCTTGCAAACTGTACAGACCTTTCCCTGCGTGGGTGTCGTAGAAGTGAATACCCGCCGGCTTTTTTAGTAAGTACTCGCTAACAGTTACAAGCGTAAGGTGCTTATGTATGTCTGCGGGGTTCCCCGCATGGTAACCATGTTGATAACTAAGCATTCGAAACATCACATCGATTTGAATTGGCCATAGCCTACCCTTTTTACGACCAAATGTCGTCTTTCGCGGGTTCAGCCGTAGCGGAATAGATTGAGCGAAGGCCTACACCCTGCTATGTTATTGCGTTGCATAGGCAGTCGGCATCGCTGGCATGCCGTTCTATTAAATGAGGAGAGAGCACCATGCGTTTATCAATGATAGCCGCAGCGGTCGGGTTAGCTGTTACCCTGGGCGCTTGCACAAGCTATGACAACCAAGTTTCGGAAGCAACTCAAGACGCTGAAGCTGTGGTTCAACTCGATATGAGCAACCCATTTTATGCTGTGAGCACATTGCAATATGGTGCTCCTGACTTCACCAAAATTAGTGATGCAGACTATGCGCCAGCTTTCGCGGCAGGTATGTCGCAGCATGCTGCAGAAATTCGTGCGATTGCCACGAACCCTGAAGCTCCTACCTTCGACAACACCATTTTAGCCATGGAGCAAAGCGGCAAGTTACTTGGCCGTGTGTCTGCTGTTTTCTACGCTATGGCGTCGTCTACTAGCAATGAAACCATTCGCCAACTACAAGGCGAGCTAGCTCCAAAAATGTCTTCTCACAATGACGACATTTACTTAAACAAAGACCTATTTGCGCGCGTTGATAGCATTTACCAAAACCGCGACAACCTTGGCCTAGACGCAGAAAGCAAGCGTTTGGTTGAGGTGTACCACGAGCGCTTTGTGCGTGCCGGTGCGAACTTAACTGCTGAGCAAATGGAACAAATTCGTGCGCTCAACAAAGAAGAGTCTTCTCTTACCACTGAATTCCAGCGTAACGTACTGGCTGTCGCTTCCGAACGTGCCCCTGTTTTCGACTCAGTTGAAGAGTTAGCTGGCTTGTCTGACGCCACTATTCAAAACGCCGCGAAACGCGCTGCTGATATGGGCATGGAAGGTAAGTACGTATTAAGCCTAAGCAATACCACCCGTCAAGCGGCACTTGCGCAAATGACAAACCGTGACGCGCGTAAAAAACTGTGGGAAGCATCGGCTTACCGTGGTTTAGGCCGTGACGGTGGCATTGACAACCGCCCTATTATTGCTCGCTTAGCTGAATTACGTGCTGAAAAAGCAGCCATTCTTGGCTACGACAGCTTTGGCCATTACCGCCTAGAAGCGGCGATGATTCAAACTCCTGAGCGTGCACGTAAAATGCTTGTGGACATGGTGCCTGCGGTGCTTGACCAGGTGGAGCGTGAAGCCAACCGCCTACGCGAACAAATTAAGACCATGGGCATGGACCATGAGCTGAAACCATGGGACTGGGAATTTTATGCTGAGCGCGTTCGTGAAGCAGACTACAACCTAGACCCGGCAGAAGTAGCGCAATACTTCGAGTACAACCGTGTTCTACAGGACGGTCTATTCTACGGCATGGGCCAAGTGTACGGCATTCGTTTTGAGCGTCGTAACGACCTACCTGGTTACCACCCAGACGTTGAAGTATACGAAGTGTTCGACAAAGACGGTTCAAGCATGGGTATTTTCTACGCCGACTACTTTGCCCGTGACGGCAAGCGTGGTGGCGCTTGGATGAGCTCCTTCGTGAAGCAGTCGCACCTTGAGAACACCAAGCCAGTTGTGTACAACGTGATGAACATTCCAAAAGCACCTGAAGGTCAGCCAACGCTGATTTCTTGGGACAACGTAAGCACTATGTTCCATGAAATGGGCCATGGCGTACACGGTTTATTCTCTGACGTTTACTACAACACACTTTCAGGTACTGCCGTGCCACGTGATTTCGTAGAGTCACCTTCTACGTTCCACGAAGGCTTTGCCCTCGATCCGAAAATTTTGCCGAACTTTGCCAAGCATTACGAAACAGGTGAGCCAATTCCTGAAGAACTACTTGAAAAAGTGCTTGATGCGATGAGCTTTAACCAAGGCTTTAATACCCTTGAGTACATGGCAGCAGCCTTACTAGACCTTGAGTACCATGCCCTAGAAAAAGGCGAGCACATTGCCGATGTTGAAGCCTTCGAACAGCAAGCTCTTGCGAAGTACGGTATGGACCTAAGCTATGTACCACCTCGTTACCGTTCAGGTTATTTCTCGCACGTATTTTCTGGCGGTTATGCGTCTTCATACTACGCGTACATGTGGTCTGACGTATTAGCTTCTGACGCCTTCGCATACGTAAAAGCTGACGGCGGTATTGGTAGCCAAGCACTGAAAGACTATCGTGAGCATATTCTTTCAAAAGGTGGCACCAAGGAAGCCCTTGACTTGTACATTGACTTCCGAGGTCAAGAGCCAGACACACGTCACCTGTTAATCAGCCGCGGTTTACTTGACCCAGACGCTGAATAAATAACAGTTCACTGTGAACCACTAAAAGGAGCAACTTCGGTTGCTCCTTTTTTATTTCACTTGAGGTTTGACCAGAGGCTTTTTATTGCTAATACTGAAAGCTACAAATAATTAACAACAAGCAACCAAAAGGCTTTATTTATGCGAAAGTTACAGCTCATCCAACTGAGTGTGATTGCCGGTGCATGCGCACTTGCTTTAACGGGCTGCTTTAGCAGCTCTGCGCCCTCCTCAGGGCTTAACACGGACATTGCCATTAACCCTCCTCAGCCTCCCCAGCCAGAGCCTCCTAGAGACCCTGTGACGGTAACGACATTCGCCCCGGGTGAGCTTTCTGCCACTATTCGCCGGACCACCTTTGGCGTTCCATATATACAAGCAGACAGCCTTGAAGGGGTGGGTTATGGTACTGCCTATGCTTTCGCTGAAGACAACATTTGTATTCTTGCCGACCAAATAGTGCGCTTTAACGGCCAGCGCTCCATGTACTTTGGTCCTGACGCTGTGCCTGGCTCAGGCGACAGCAAAAACGTCATTAACGACTTCACTTACCAAGCTTTAGGCTTGCGTGAGCTAGCCGACAACAACATTGAAAGCTTGAGCGAGAACTCACGGGCCTTGCTGGCCGGTTACGCTGCGGGCTACAACGCCTACCTAGCTGATGTGGGAGCAGACAATGTTGCGCCACCTTGCCGGGGTATGCCTCATTTGCGACCCATTGAACCTGCGGACATGCTGACCTATGCCTTAGGTGTGGCCTTGTTGCCAGGTGCTGCTAACTTCCTCGACCCGCTATTTATTGCTGTTCCGCCAGGTGAAGACTACAGCCCTGTTCCCGTTGCACAACAATCAGCTCGCTACCCTATAGGGCTGCAATTAACCGACGTAACCACCCCAGAAACCAACCCGGAAGAGCTTGGTTCAAATGGTTGGGCCCTTGGTAGTGACCTGACAGAAAATGGCCAAGGGATGCTGCTAGCCAACCCCCACTTCCCACATACGGGTAACCAGCGCTTCTGGCGCTTTGGCGTTGAAATACCGGGTGAAATGAAGGTTGTGGGTGGTTCACTTTCGGGTATGCCGGGGCCTGTGAACATTGGCTTTAACGAGCATATTGCTTGGACCCATACCTTCTCTACCGCTGAGCGCTTTGTGGTGTACCAGCTTGAGCTCGATGAAAGCGATGCCTCTGGCAAAACCTACCTCGTAGACGGCGAGCCCCGCACTATGGACGAAAAGACGGTGACCATTACGGTGGCGACGGGTCCGGGGTCTAGCATGCAGCTTGAGCGTACTTTTTATATGAGTGACTTTGGCCCGCTGCTCAGCATTCCTGGCCAGTTCCAGTGGGGTATGGACTTCCAAGGCACAACCTCTGCCTTCGCCTTGTATGACTCGAACCTACCTAACTTCGAGTTACTCGATACTTGGTTGGCACTCAACTTGGCCCGAGACACGGATGAAATTGGTGAAATTCTAGATCGCCATACGGGGCTTATTTTTAACAATATTATGGCCTCGGATTACCGCGGAAAAACCTTTTTTGCGGATGGCTCCAGTGTGCCGAATCTGAGTGCCGCTGCGCTTCATGAAATTCGCACCAACGCAACGCTAACGGCTGTTCGTACGCAGGCACCATTTACCTTGGTGCCGGGTAATAGCTCCGTCTTTATGCCCGACGGCCGTGTTCCCGGTAGCAAAGCGCCTCGCTTGGTTCGAGACGACTTTGTGCAAAACTCGAATAACAGCTATTGGCTAACGAACCCCGCTGCGCCGCTGTCCACTTCTAGCTTTGGTGGCACCGTTGAAGGCAAAGACTTCTTGCTTTACGGTCGCTTTAATAACGAGCAAACCCTGCGTTCGCGTATGGGGCAGAAAAAACTGGCTGGTTTAAGCAATGTCACCCTCGATATGCTTGAAGAAACCCTGTTGGACAACAGCTCCTACCTAGCTGACGTCGTACTCAATGACTTAGTGGCTTTCTGCTCCGCTCAATCAGAACCTGTCCAAACCGAGGCTGGTCCTGTGGACATAAGTGCTGGGTGTACGGCGCTTGCTGCATTCGACGGCTTTATGAATAAGGACAGTGTAGGTGCTGTCGTATTCCGTGAATTCGCTCAGCGCTTTGCCACCAACCCACAATGGGTCGTGCCTTTTGACCGGAATAACCCAACCACAACACCGCACACTTTAAAAACCAACGACGTGGTGCTTCAGCAGCTAGCACAAGCTATTCAAACTATTGAAAGTGCAGGTTTTGCTGTAGACGCTCCATTAGGCGATGTGCAATTTGTTGAGCGCAGCAACCCCGACGGCACGCCAAGCGGTGTCCGTTTACCTTGGGCTGGGGCGAATAATATTGAAGGTGGTTTTAACGTATTCCGCTCGCAAGGGAAAGAAGATGGCACCATTTTGCCGCGTCATATTTACCCAAGCTTGCCGGGCTCGCAACTGAGCGACCAAGGCTACCATATAACCAGTGGCTCTAGCTGGATGTTCGTGATGCGCTTTACAGAAGAAGGGCCTGAGGGGCGTGGTTTACTGACTTATTCTCAGTCCTATAACCCATTGTCACCATACTACCTAGACCAAACTCAGTACTACTCGCAAGAGCCACGCTTGGCTCCAATTTGGTGGCATGAAAGTGACATTGCAGAAAATACTGTGCAGACGATTGAGCTAACAGCGCCTGCAGAATAGGTATCCTCCCTGAAGCTGTAACTTTATAGCCGGCGCCCTGCCGGCTTCTTTTTTGCTATTATTCCGACGTATTGCTGTCGTTGCTTTCTTTCTTGGTGCTGTCGTCTGCATTGTGCTGTATTTTTAAATGCAGCGCCGCTTTGGCAATAATATAGGCACTAGCAGGAGCAGTAATGAACAAG
The DNA here is from genome assembly GCF_003987015.1 of Aliidiomarina taiwanensis. Lineage (GTDB taxonomy): Bacteria > Pseudomonadota > Gammaproteobacteria > Enterobacterales > Alteromonadaceae > Aliidiomarina > Aliidiomarina taiwanensis. The sequence continues at coordinate 34,863 of NZ_PIPQ01000001.1, forward strand.
AATAAAGAAACTAAAAACTCTTGGAATTGAAAGGTACGTTCCACGGCGGTAAAAAACAAAATAGAGCCGAGGATCATACCGCCTACTCCTAAGGTGGTGGCCTTGGTTGGGCCATGCAGGCGCTGAAAGAAGTCCGGTAGCTTCACTAACCCTAACGAACCTATCAGTGCGAACGTTGCGCCAATCAGAATGAGTGCTGCGACCAGGTATTCAATAAATACTGCCATATGGTTTCACCTTATTCGATTATATCGCCGCGTAAAATATATTTAGCTACCGCTACCGTTCCAACAAAGCCCATCACTGCCATTAACATGGCCGCTTCAAAGAAAATGAGTGAGCGTTGCAGTACACCGAGTAATACAATTAGCGCGATAGCGTTAATGTACAGGGTGTCGAGGGCCAAAATACGGTCGGGTAAGCTTGGCCCACGAAACAAGCGATACACGCTTAAAAGCAGTGCTATCGCCAGCATCACAGACGCAATCATGATGACCTTGTCGAGCATTCGAATATCTCCTTTAGTGGCTTCTCATAACGCTGTTTAATCAGTTCTATTTCTTCTTCTGCGCTTTCTACGTTCAACCCATGCACCAACAAACGCTTTTTGTCGGGGCTCAGTTCTGCTGACACAGTGCCTGGAGTTAAAGTAATAGTGCCCGCCAGCATGGTAATGGTGAAGTCGTCTTTCACGTCGAGAGGCACTTCAAAGAACTTCGCTTTCAACTTTTTGCTAGGCCCTAAAATTTGAATGGCTACAATCACGTTCGCCTTGCAAATATCAACTAGCACAAGAAATAAGTACTGCACCAACAGCATGGGTCTGTAAATACGCACGGCCTGGGGCCAAAAGGCCTGCACCAAATACGGAATGCCAATAGCCAAGAAGCTTCCCAGCACAAAGTGCCCCATACTGGCGTTGTTTAAGGCAAGCCAAATTAGCAGCATATTGACGCTTAAAAATGGGTGCGGGAGCCACTTTTTCTTGGTAAGAATAGCGTCTTGTTCGAGGGTTACATGCTCGCGTTGTTCACTCATTTCGATACAACCTCCGTACTAAGCACAGCATGAAAGTACTGTGTCGGGTTGATAAGTTGCGCACTCATGTCGCCCAGGTAGGTTAATACTGGCTGCGCGAACACCACCAAAGCAATAGTTAGGGCCATTAAGCTATTCATGCTCCACCAACTGCTGCGGGCTACCTTAGGCTTGCTGTCTTTGTATTCCGTCACGCGCCAAAACAGAGTGCTGCCGGTGCGGCCTAAAGCCACAATTGTGGCAAGGCTGCCGACCAGAATAACACTCCATAACCAAACTTGAGCAGGCCCTGCAGGTGTTGCTTTTAGCAGTAAAATTTTGCCAAAAAACCCACTGAGCGGCGGCATGCCCACAACGGCTATGGCGGCCACAAAAAAGTAGCTCGCCAGTAAGGAATGTTGGCGTATTTGCGGACCACGCACAATGCTGTCGGCCATGCTGCCCCGCTGTTGTGCTATTACTTCCGTTAATAAAAACAAAACAGCGGTTATCCACGTTGAATGAATTAAGTAATAGAACGTAGCCTGTAATGCTTCTGCCGTGTTCATGGCGATGCCGGCTATCATGGTGCCTACAGAAATAACCACGGTATAGGCAATTTGACTGCGTACTCGCTTCACACCCAACACGCCAATACTACCTGCTGCAATGGTTAGTATAGCAATGGGCCATAACCAAGGTGCTAACAAGTCGGCAATAGGTGCTTGGTTAAAGATCATGCCATGCACCCGTACAATCGAATACACACCCACCTTGGTCATAATGGCAAACAAGGCAGCAACCGGGGCTATCGCTGCCGCATAGGCACGGGGTAGCCAAAAGTACAGCGGCAGTATGGCCGACTTTAGGCCAAACACCAGCAACAATACCAAGGCCGCAGCCGCCAATAGCGGCGCATGCTCTGGGGGTAGTTCCGCTACTTTTGCGGCTAAGTCTGCCATATTCATGGTGCCTAGCAAGCCATACACTATGCCCAGCCCAATAATGAAGAAGCTAGACCCCACTAAATTTAGAATAACGTAATGCAAGCCTGCTTTAGCCCGCTCTTTTCCTCCGCCAAAAATAGCCAAGGCATAAGAGGCAATGAGCATGACTTCGAAGAAAACAAACAGGTTGAATAAGTCGCCCGTGAGGAAAGCACCATTCACCCCCATCGCCAGGAAGTGAATAAGGGGTTGTAAGCTGTCGTTGCGCTCCGCCTTCCAGCTAAAAGTAAACGCAATACTGCTGACCACTAGCACCGCATTCACTAATAGCATGAGGCTGCTGAGTCGGTCGGCAATAATAATAATGCCGAACGGCGGCAGCCAGTTCCCCAGGGCATAAACTTCAATGCCGCCGGCGGCGGACTGAGCCACAAAGTAGAGTGAAACAGCAAGAACAACCAAGGCAGAGGCTAAGCTAATAACGCGCGTAACCTTTAAGCTGCTGCGCGCCATAAAGACAAGTAAAACAGCTGTTAGCGCAGGCAATAAAATAGGCGTTAGGAGTAAATGGCTCACGCGTTTGCTTCCTCTGTTTGTTCGGTTAACTCTTTTTCTGGCCTTGGTTTGTCAATACCGTCCACATGGTCGTTGCCTAGGTCTGCTCGAGCGCGGAGGGACAGCACCACCACAAAGGCTGTCATAGCGAAGCCAATCACAATAGCTGTTAATACAAGGGCTTGTGGCAACGGGTCTGTGTGTATGTCAGCCATATTCGTTACCGGTGGCGCGTTGTACCGAATGCGTCCCATAGCAAACAAAAATAGGTTTACTGCGTAGGTGAAAAGCGTCAGGCCCATGACCACGGGGAAAGTACGTGCACGCAACAACAAATAAATGCCCGTACCCGTAAGCACAGCGATAACGATTGCTAAAATTAACTCCATTCTGCCTACTCCTTATCCGTCGACCCGTTCAGTGGTTGTCAGCTTGCCCACATACGCCAGAATTAACAGCGTTGTAGCCACCACGGTTAAATACACCCCCACGTCAAAGGGAAGCGCCGACGACACTTCAAAGGTACCAATAACAGGCAACGTAATGTATTGATACGTAGAGGTAAGGAACGGGAAGCCAACCAACCAGCTACCCAGGCCTGTCACTGCCGCCACTAAAATACCGGCGGCTAACCAACGCGCATAGTTGAAGCTCATCCGCTCATGGACAAAGCCAACTCCGCTGGCCACATACTGCAAAATCAGCGCAACACTGGTTATTAAGCCGGCAACAAAACCACCGCCTGGCGCATTATGGCCCCGCAAGAACACATACACCGAAAGCATAAGCGCCAGCGGGAGCAAAATGCGCGCCATCATAGACACCAATACAGGGTGTGGGTCGTTTGCCCAAGCACGGCCTTCGTTGTCTGTAAGTGGCAATGGCAAGTACTGGTTTTTCAACATGTTGGCGATACCCAAACCTGCGATTGCTAGCACAATAATTTCACCGAAGGTGTCAAAGCCACGGAAGTCCACCAAAATGACGTTGACCACGTTGTAGCCCCCGCCTAATGGCTTGGCGTTATCGAGGTAGTAGCCCGAGATGGTTTCCATGGGCCGCGTAAGAATAGCAAAGACCAGTATACCGACCGCCACGGCCGCCACCGACGCTATGATGATGTCTCGGATCACCCGAGGCGCACTGGACTCGTTCACCCGTGCTTTTGGTAAAAAGTACAGGGCAAGCATTAGCAGAACAACGGTTACGGCTTCAACGGACAACTGTGTTAAGGCCAAGTCAGGGGCCGAGAACCGAGCGAAAAGCATTACCACCATAAGGCCCACCACGCTAACAATAATCAGGGCGGTAAAGCGGTGATGGTGGACAAACGCGGTAGTAATAGCAGCGCAAACCAAAAGGACACTGGCCACAGTGGCAATAAAGTCGGGCTCCGTCAGGGCCACTTCACCCGCCAAGTCGGTGAGTGGTGAAAGCGCAACCGCCATCATGGCGATAAACAGGAACACAATAAACGCGATGTAACGTTGTAATGACCCGTTCTCTAAGCCGTTAGTCATGTTCTTCGCTTGCAGCACTACCCACTGGGTCATGCCTTCAAATAGGTGCAATTCATTAAATGGGGTGCGCTTGTTGTACCAAGCGAATAGGCGCGCACGCGACTGGTATACACTGACTCCGACCAACAGGGCCACCACGCTCATAAACAAAGGCGCATTAAAGCCATGCCAAATATGGATGGCATAAGGCGCTTGTGCATAGCCAAGTACAGCAGTGGCCGCAAGATTCACATAGTTGCCTACCAGTGGCTGAGCAAACAAACCCACGGCCACACAAATGCCGACCATGAGCATTACGGGCATGAGCATAAGCTTGGAAGGCGCATGAGGTGGGAACACTGGGGTTTTCTTTGGCTCTCCCCCAAAGAAGGTATTATGAGCAAAACGCACCGAGTAAAATGCCGAAAACACTGCTGCCAAAGTAGCGATAACCGGCACAACCACAGCAAAAGGCCCAAATGCGTCAATACCAATGCTGGCTGTCAGCATCATTTCTTTACTTAAGAAACCATTAAAGAAAGGCACCCCTGCCATGGACGCTGCCGCCAGCACTGACAATAGTGCGGTTAACGGCATGTATTTATGCATGCCGCGTAATACTTGTAGGTTACGAGTGCCCGTACCGTGGTCTACGGCCCCTGCCACCATAAACAGCGAGGCTTTAAAGGCCGCATGGTTCATAATATGGAATACGCCAGCAAGCACGGCCAGTTCAGTGCTAATACCAAACAACATGGTAATAAGCCCTAAGTGGCTTACCGTTGAATAAGCCAGCAAGCCTTTCAAGTCATGCTTAAACATGGCCATAGCCGCACCGAACGTCATGGTCGTCAGGCCTGTTAGGGTCACCAGAATAATCCACAAGTCCGTGCCGCCAAGGGCTGGGAATAACCGCGCCAGCAAGAAAATGCCCGCTTTCACCATGGTTGCAGAATGCAGGTAGGCCGACACTGGGGTAGGCGCTGCCATGGCGTGGGGCAACCAAAAATGGAAAGGGAACTGGGCTGACTTGGTAAATACACCAAGTAACACCAGCACCAAAATAATGGGGTATAACGCATGCTCTGTAATAAGTTGATGCGAAGCCAGCACTTCGCCCAGGTTAAAACTACCCACCACTTGGCCAATAAGCACCATTCCCGCCATAAGAGCTAAACCGCCGCCACCTGTGACAGCCAAGGCCATGCGCGCCCCTTTGCGCGCTTCTGTGTCGCCGCTCCAATAACCAATAAGCAAGAAAGACGTTAAGCTGGTGAGCTCCCAAAACACCACGAGTAGCAAAATGTTGTCGGACAGCACAATGCCTAGCATGGCGGTCATAAACATAAGCAACATGGAGTACAGCTTACTTAGGCTGTCTTTTTTCGACAGGTAAAAGCGTGCATACCAGAGCACGAGCACGCCAATACCGGAAATAAGTAAGGCAAACATAAGGCTTAAAGCGTCGACGCGAAACGCAAGGTTTAAGCCTAAGGAGGGGATCCAATTAAAATGCACACTGGAGACCTGACCCTGCAAAACAGTGGGTAGGTAACTCAGCACAAGCCCCACCACCACAAGCGGGCTAATAAGAGTGAGAGCCGTACATGTATTGCGTCCTAAGCGTTCGCTTACTAACGGAACCCAAGCCGCTAATATAGGTAAGAATACAATTGCTAATAGGGTCATAAAGCTTAGATTCCTCTACCCGTATACTGAACACGAAAGTCTTCAGCATACCAATTTATGCTTGTTTGCGCCAAAATATAAGCCTTTTAAGGCGCTAACTCGTGTTCTGTAAAGGTATTTTTAAACAAAGGAGTGCTTAAATACCGTTCTGCCGAACTGGGTAATATAGTCACTATTTGTTTGTTTTTGTATTCTGGCTCCGCTGCGAGTAGCTTGGCTACAGCAGCGACCGCAGCACCACTGGAAATTCCGGCAAGAATGCCCTCTTCTCGCATGAGCCGATGGGCCATGGCCATAGCTGCTTCATTGCTTACCGTGAGGGCACGGTCCACCAAGTTTATGTCTAAGTTCTTAGGTATAAAGCCGGCGCCTATACCTTGTATTTTGTGAGGCCCTGGCTGCAGGGACTGCCCTGCTAGCTGTTGTGAAATAACAGCGGAGTCTTCGGGCTCTACGGCTATGACTTCCACCTTGTGCCCTGCTTCTTTAAAGTACCGCGCCACACCGGTTATTGTTCCGCCCGTACCGACGCCTGCAATAAACACATCCGGGGCGCCACCAAGGGCCTGCATAATTTCAGGGCCTGTGGTTTTTATATGTATTTCCGCATTCGCCGGATTATCAAACTGACGCAAATGCAAGTAGGTGTCGCGGTGCTGTTCAGCGAGCTGGTCGGCACGATCAATCGCCCCTTTCATGCCCAGTTCCGCTGGTGTGAGTTCCAGTTCTGCCCCCAAGGCCTTCAATAGCTGACGGCGCTCTAAGCTCATGGACCGTGGCATGGTCAACGTAAGTTGGTAACCACGGGCAGCGGCCACATAGGCCAAGGCAATGCCCGTATTGCCTGAGGTGGCTTCAAGCAGGCGCATACCAGGTTTGAGCAGCCCTTTCTTTTCAGCGTCCCACACTAAGTTAGCGCCTAAACGACATTTCACGCTGGCCGACGGGTTTCGGCTTTCCATTTTGGCCAATACATGCGCCCCTGCCATAACTCGGTTGAGTCGAATTAATGGAGTGTTGCCAATGCTGTCTGCATTATTTTCGAAAATGCTCATGAATGTACTACTCTCGATCGTTATTGGCCTGTGACACTGACTCCGGGCCAGTCTCAAGGTCCTGCTCTGAAATGCCATCCATGACGTCTTCTAGTTCTACTCGTGATAATTCGGCACAGACATCACCGCCTAGGCGGTTGACTGCTTTACATAGCTCTGCAACTCGCTCGTCCATAATGTTCACATGGTCGAGTAAACGGCCTATGGCCATTGCCACTGGGTCTGGGTTGTCTGGCGACACGGCGTAAGCGTCAAACCCAAATTTTTCCGCCATGGCGTCGAGCTTTTGTTTTTGTTCTTCATTAAGGGTCGACTGTTCTCGACTTGGTGTAACCAAGCGCCCAGGGATACCCACCATAGTGGCTCCGGCGGGTACATCTTTAACCACAACCGAGTTAGAACCAATCCGACCATTCTCCCCAACGGTAACAGGGCCTAATACTTTTGCACCTGCACCTATAACCACACCACTTTTCAATGTAGGGTGTCGCTTTCCTGCATTCCAGCTAGTTCCACCAAGCGTCACCCCGTGGTAGAGGGTACAGTCGTCGCCTATTTCCGCTGTTTCGCCTATTACAACACCCATACCGTGGTCGATAAAAAAGCGACGTCCAATACGCGCCCCTGGGTGTATTTCGACCCCTGTCACCCAACGGGACAAGGTTGAAATAAAACGCGCTAACCATTTAAGGCGCCATTTCCACAGGCGATGACTTACCCGATGCCACCAAATAGCGTGCAAACCAGGGTAGTTGGTTAATACTTCAAAAAAGTGACGGGCGGCAGGATCGCGCTTATAGACACTTGCGATATCTTCTCGAATACCCAAAAACATATAGTATGAATACCTTGTTATTCTGATAAGGTGAAAATGCAAACAACCTGAATAACCTTATTATACCTTTTCATCGGCCTTCCGGTGAAGTTAAGTTCAAACACAGGAGATTTTCATGCGAAAAACAATAATAAGTGCATTAGCCGCTAGCCTGGTTTGGTTTGCTTCGACAACCCATGCAAATACCGACACTGTGCTTATTCATGCAGGCATGCTGATTGATGGGACCACAGCTAGCCCGCGTGAGCGAGTGACCGTGCGCATTGAAGGCAACACCATAGCAGCCATAGAGAACGGCTTCCAGCAACCTCAAGCGGGCGAAATCCTAGTAGACTTAACCTCAGGGACACTGATGCCCGGCTTTATTGATATGCATACCCATATCACCAGCCAAATGGAGCCTGGCTCGTATATGTACCGTTACACCCAAAATGCAGCCGATGTGGCTTACCGCTCGGTTGGTTTTGCCGAAACCACCCTACTCGCTGGCTTTACCACCATACGGGACTTAGGCGACAGTTTTAATACCAGTATTGCGCTGCGTAACGCCATCAACAAAGGGAACATTACGGGCCCTCGAATTTACACTGCGGGTAAGTCCCTTGCCACTACAGGGGGGCATGCCGACCCCAGCAATGGCCACCGCCATGGTTTATTAGACACACCCACCCCTACGGAAGGCGTTGTCAACGGGCCTATAGAAGCACGCCAAGCTGTGCGTCAGCGTTATAAAGACGGTTCCGACCTAATAAAAATTACCGCTACCGGTGGCGTACTTAGCATGGCTGCCAGCGGCGACAACCCGCAGTTTATGATGGACGAGCTAGAAGCCATTGTGGCCACCGCCCGCGACTATGGCATGCGCGTGGCTGTGCACGCCCATGGGAAAGAAGGCATGATGCGCGCCATTAAAGCCGGGGTCGACTCGATTGAGCACGGCACTTATATGGACGACGAGGTTTTCGCCTTAATGCGTGAGCACAACACCTGGTATGTACCCACCATTCTAGCGGGCAAAACCGTGGCCGAACGGGCTGACATTGACGGCTACTTCCCCGAGCAGGTACGTCCGAAAGCACGCACCATAGGCCCGCTTATTCAAGGCACTCTCAGCCGCGCTTACGACGCAGGGGTTAAAATAGCTTTTGGCACCGACTCGGGCGTTTCGTACCATGGTGACAATGGTAAAGAGTTTGTTTACTTGGTAGAGGCTGGGTTAACCGAGCTGGAAGCCATTCGCGCTGCAACGTCTAGTGCCGCTGAGCTGTTAGGCGCAAGCGAAATCTTGGGCACCGTGGAAGTTGGTAAATTGGCTGACTTAGTTGGCGTCGACGCCAACCCGCTGCATGATATTAGCGTACTTGGGAACGTCAGTTTTGTTATGAAAGACGGCGTTATTTATAAGCAGTAAATAAGCCCTGCTCATTCCTTCTGGCCTAGCCCTCTTATTTGCTAGGCCTTTTTTGTGCTGTTCTATTAGGCGCGTACGCTTTTCACCCAGGCAATAATGGCAACCACATCCGTTTGAATGTCGGCTTCCATTTCGACTTCTAGCTTTTCACGTTCACGGTCCATTTTCCGAATTTCTTTCTTCGGGTAGGTTTTGCGCGCGTCGTGGGTCGGCATGTGCTTAATTTTCTCAAACATGCTGTGAATTGCAGGAAAACGTTTGGCAAAACCTTGTTGTTCCGCATTCGGCACGTTATCTAACAGCACGGCTAACCGAATGCAGCCCTCGGAAAGCTCGCATTGCCCTTGCTGCATAGCCAACGCAATGGTGGCAATGCTCTCGTGAATATATTCAAGCCGCTTCGCCTCGCCTGCTGCAATTTCTTTGTTTTGTTTATGCAAGCGAGAAAAAAGTATGCCCGCATAAATACTTAAACCAAGAATAATAAGCGCCCCAATAGCTGCAAATACCCAAAGCATCACAGTTCCTCGTCGTCTTCGTCGTCAAGATCAATACCCAGCTCTTCCACTAACTGCTGATAGCGGGCTAACTGTTCATCCACCCAGGCTTGATCTTCAACATGCAGGGTTTCACCCTCTTCGAGTGCGGTTAAGAAGTCTTGTAAACGGTCGTCGTTTTCAAGCATGGCTAGCTCTTCAGTTGGGTCTAACTGACGATCCGCAGGTGCTTTTTTCACTTGCTCTGGCATAACCAAAGGCACCGGCTTTTTACTGCCATGTCGTGGGTCGTCGGAGCCTGAACGATTTTGCGCGTGGTCCGACTCGCCCTTGTTCTTTGGACTAAAACGACTTCCTGAAGGCAAACCTTTGCGCTCACTTATTTTCTTGCCTTTCGTCGGAAGACTTTGTTTACGTTCTTCTTTAGGTGTTGAACGCACGCCCACTGGGCCAATTTTGCGTGTCTTTCTTTTCCGGGTCATATGCTTCCAATCAATTTAAAGTGAAACAAGAAGCTCTTAGGATACCTGAAATCGACCCAATACGGCATAGTTTAAGCATAAAAAAAGGGGTGATGCTGGCATCACCCCTCCAATATACTTATTAGTACGCAAGTAACTAATAAAGGTTGTCGCTTTATTTTTATTATTGTTATTTATTATATGCGAACGTGGTTCGCGAGTACTTCCGCCACTTTTTCTCAGCTTTGCGCCATTTTTTCTCGGCGGAGAAGTTATTGTTCTGAGCCTCCTGGCTTTATTATTATTCCTTCACGGGTGCACATGTTAATAAACGCAGATTCTGTTAACACTACCGCACCACATTAACGCACTTTATTGTTTTTGTAAGTTTTGCGTTAACGCTGCTGAACGCCTTACTGCTGCTTTCAAAAGTACAACATAGCCTTAAAATATGGCCCTAAGCGTTTAAGCACGTGGGATAGATTACTTCATTCTTTTAATATGGCAAGCTTTTTCTGTACATAAATTAACAAGCCCTTCGATATCGCGTTAAGATTTCCTTACACAAGCCTAGTCTAAAGGTTATAGAGCCAAAAGCTCGCATCGGTGCATCCTTCCGCATACAATGCTATTTGCACTATTTTGCGGGGTGTCTTGCTTGTCCCGCAGTATCTTACGAAAGAGGAGTTTTTCATGCGTTATTTCATTGGCCTAGCAGCGGGAGTGTTACTCTCTGGCTGTGTGGCAACGACATCACCTCCCACGGCAGACACAGACGCTACCTTCCAAAGCATAGCGGAAGCTGCGTGGGACTTTAACCGTAGACAATACCCGCCTACAGCCGTGTACCTTGGTGACAAAAGCGTAGAAGGAAAGCTAACGGACATTTCGCCGGAAGCATTAGAAATGCGTTACAACACGCGGAAGCGCTATTACGAACAAATTGAAGCTATTCCAGCGGAGCAGCTTAGCGAAGCAAACCAAATTAACCGCGAAATGATTCTTTATGCGCTTCGTAACCAGCTGTCTGATTACGAGTACCAAATGTACTTAACACCGCTCACAAGTGAAACAGGGCCTCATAACCGCCTTGCTTATGTAGCCAATGGCAAGCGCTTACGTAATGCACACCAGGCAAACGTGTACCTGAGCGAGCTGAGCGAAATTCCAGGCTCCATGCAGCAGTATATAGCCTATATGCGTGAAGGCATTGCGGCAGGCATTACTCAGCCAGCTGTAGTACTACAGGGTATGCCAAATAACATTTTGGCTCTGGTGCCAGAAGACCCAACCGAAAGTGTTTTCTACCGCCCTATTGCTGAAGCAAAAAATACGCTACCAGCAGAGGTGTTCCAAGAAGTAGACAGCAAAGCACGCAGCCTTATAAGCGAACGGGTTCACGCAGCTTACCTTGCGTTCCACGATTTTATGGTGAACGAGTACATTCCAAACAGCCGTGAAGACATTGCGGCTACCAACTTACCCAATGGCGATGCTTTTTACGCAAACCGTGTGCGTCACTACACCACCACCGACTTAAGCCCAGAAGAAATTCATAACCGGGGCTTAGCGGAAGTCGCTCGTATTCGCGCTGAAATGGACGCGGTGATTGCTGAAATTGGTTTTGAAGGAACCTTCGAAGAGTTTACGCATTTCTTGCGTACCGACCCGCAGTTCTACCCAACGAGTGAAGAGCAGCTATTAAAAGAAGCAGCCTATATTTCGAAAAAGGCCGACGCAGCATTACCTCAGTACTTTAAATTATTACCTAGAAATACCTACGGTGTTGCGCCGGTACCCGCAGAGATTGCTCCCACATACACAACAGGTCGCTATGCTGGGTCGTCTTCCCCTGACCAGCCTGGTTACTACTGGGTGAACACCTATGCGCTTGATCGCCGTCCATTGTATGCCTTAGAAGCTTTAACGTTACACGAAGCTGTGCCTGGGCATCACTTACAAATTTCTTTAGCAAAAGAAATGGAAAACGTGCCAGACTACCGTCGCTCAACTTATATTTCTGCGTTCGGTGAAGGCTGGGGCTTATACGCTGAGCACTGGGGTGTGGAAGCTGGATTTTACCAAGACCCATACAGCAACTTTGGCCGCTTAAGCTATGAAATGTGGCGCGCAGCACGCCTTGTTGTGGACACAGGAATGCACACCATGGGCTGGAGCCGTGACCGTGCTGTAGAGTTTATGGCAAGCAATACAGCCTTGTCGCTGCATAATGTGAACACTGAAATTGACCGCTACATTAGCTGGCCTGCACAAGCTTTGTCGTACAAGCTTGGTGAAATGCTGATTAAGCAATTACGCGCAGACGCAGAAGCGGCCTTAGGTGAACACTTCGACATTCGCGAGTTCCACTACCAGGTACTGAAGAATGGCAGTATTCCTCTTGCAACGCTAGAGCGTAAGGTACGAGGCTACATTGAAGAAGCAGCTGCTGCGCTGTAATGTTAATTAAAGCAAACAAAAAAGCAGCTTCGAAGAAGCTGCTTTTTTTTATATGGGCTTATGTATGTGCTTAATGTAAGCCGCGAATATATTGAGACAGAACTTCAATGTCTCGGTCTGTTAATTTAGCAGCCACATCACGCATCATGGCGTTCGGGTCGTTTGCACGCTCACCTGCGCGGAATTTTTCAAGCTGTGCTTTTGTGTACTCCGGGTGTTGTCCACTTAACAGAGGAAATGCCGCCTGACCTGCGCCAGCACCACTTGGGCCGTGACACGCTGCACACGCAGTAATACCACGCTCTAGGTCGCCACCCATAAATAGGGCCATACCTTCTGCTGCAATTTCTTCTGTGGTTTCACCTAACTTGTGCTCTTGCTGAGAGAAGTAAGCGGCTAAGTCGTACATGTCTTGTTCGCTTAAGCTCACTGCTTGACCTGACATCACTGGGTCGTAGCGTCCTTCTGCACCGTTGGTGGTTGCGCCAAGCTTATACTCACGTAATTGTTTTACTAAATAACGCGGGTGCTGACCGGCAATGCTTGGGAAAGTCCCCAGTGCACTGTTTCCGTCCGGGCCATGGCACGCAGCACATATGGCCGCCTTGCCTTCACCTGCGGCTGCATCGCCAACCAAAGTTTGCTTTGCTTCATCCGCAGCCATAGAAGAACCTGCGAACATATATAATCCAAATAGAATTACGAGTTTTTTCATAATCTCACTTCTCTGCATTTGAACGGGCACCCAAAAGCCACATACATAACTGTACACTAATAATGGGCCATTTTACACGAAACTGCGCACGATGAAACGCCTGTTTGCAGCTCAATCATTGGACTCCACCCCAGAATGCTTCATAATATGTTTCGATTCGCCCTCAGGCACAGGAAATAGTGGTATGTCTAACCCCGTAATTTTTCAGCAAGCTAAGTTTTTCACCAGTGCACCAAGCATTCGTCACTTACCCGAAGATAAGGGCATTGAAGTTGCTTTTGCTGGTCGCTCAAATGCGGGTAAGTCGAGCGCACTCAATGTGCTAACCCGGCAAAATAGCCTAGCACGTACCAGTAAAACACCTGGACGTACACAGCAAATAAATATTTTCGAACTCGACGAAAACCGCCGCTTAGTGGACTTGCCCGGCTATGGTTTTGCCAAAGTGCCATTAGAAATGAAAGTAAAGTGGCAAAAGTCGCTTTCCGAGTACCTGCAAGAACGAAAGTGTTTACGCGGTTTGGTGGTTCTGATGGATATTCGCCATGCATTTCGTGAAACCGACCAAGAGCTCATTCACTGGGCTGTGGCCAGCAATATTCCCGTGCTTGCGGTGCTGACAAAAGCGGACAAACTCAAAAGTGGCGCTCGTAAGTCTATGCTCATGAAGGCGCAAGAAGCGGTGCCTGCTTTTGGTGGTGACGTGGACGTTATTGCTTTTTCTTCACTGAAGAAAACCGGTGTTGAAGCTTTGGAAGCCGTAGTACAGAGCTGGTTTCAAGACGCCGCTGAGGACATTTCAACGCAGCAAGAAAGCTAATATGGCCGATACCTACCCTGTTTCCGCCTGGGCCAAGCTTTGCCTTTTGGCATTAATTTGGGGCAGTAGCTTTTTCCTTATCAAAAAAGGCCTGCTAACGTTTACAGCCTTAGAGGTGGCGTCCATTCGCCTCGCTTCTGCCGCCGCTGTACTGGCCCCTTTTGCCTTGGTTCGTGTACGCCGCATTCAACGCCACCAGTGGCCCATTATTCTCAGTGTTGGCTTGGTGGGTAGTATGCTGCCCGCTTTCCTGTTCGCTCTTGCTCAAACCCATGTAGACAGTGGCATTACAGGGGCCCTTAACGCATTAACCCCTTTATTTACCTTGCTTATAGGCGCTTTTATTTTCCGCCAATGGGTTACCCGTCGGACCTTATTTGGTTTGCTGGTGGGCTTTATTGGCACCCTAACCCTGGTGTTGGTCAATGCCAGCGGTACGCTTAGCCTCAACGCCTACGCCTTGTTTGTTGTCGCGGCTACCTGTTGCTATGGCTTTAACCTAAACCTTATTAAAGCTTATTTACCCGACCAAACACCCCTCACCATTACGGGGGTTAGTTTGCTTATGGTACTGCCCGTGGCTTTATTGTATTTAGCCGGCCCGAGTGAAGTGTTTGCCAAGTTAGAAGGCCCAACGGCATGGATGTCTTTTTCCGCTGTGGTAGCCCTGGGTGTCGTGGGTACCGCCCTGGCATTGATTTTGTTTAATCACCTCGTGCAAATTGGCACAACGGTGTTCGCCAGCTCCGTAACCTATTTAATTCCTTTGGTGGCTATGTTACTTGGCAGTTTAGATGGGGAGCATATTGGTGTGTGGCAGTTGCTTGGCATGGCCCTTATTCTGCTTGGTGTAGGTCTTGCAAACCGCAAGCCTACACCAAACAAGGTGTAACCAGGCGTTCCTTTAGTGGGCTTCGTCCCAGTTGTCCCCCACACCCGCTTCCGCAATTAAGGGAACGTCGAGTTCCGCAGCACTTTCCATAACACGTACTAACTCGGCCACATGGGTGTCCAGGCAGTCTTCACGAATCTCAAACACTAATTCGTCGTGCACCTGCATGGTCATATACACTTCGCCTTCGTTCGGTGTTGTGGCTAACCAGTCTTCCACCTTTAACATGGCCCGCTTAATTATGTCGGCTGCCGAGCCCTGCATAGGTGCGTTAATGGCTGCCCGCTCTGCCGCTTTTCTACGTGGAACATTCCGCGCATTAATTTCGGGTAGGTATAGGCGACGTCCGTAGATGGTTTCAACATAGCCTTGGCTTGCCGCCTGCTCGCGGGTTCTGTCCATATAGTCTTGCACGCCTGGGAAACGTTCAAAGTAAATGTCCATATAACGCTGCGCTTCTTTTTGCCCCACATTGAGTTGTTTGGCTAAGCCGAACGCTGACATGCCATAAATTAAACCGAAGTTCACTGCTTTAGCGCTACGGCGCTGTTCTGAAGTGACGGCATCTAAACTAACACCAAACACTTCACTTGCGGTGGCGCGGTGAATGTCTCGCCCTCGGGCAAAGGCTTGTAGTAACCCTTCCGACCGCGACAAATGCGCCATAATTCGCAGTTCAATTTGGCTATAGTCAATGGCGACTACTTTATATCCTGGTGGTGCCACGAAGGCTTGACGCACGCGGCGGCCCGCTTCATTTCGAATGGGTATATTTTGCAAGTTCGGCTCTGTTGAAGACAACCGGCCTGTTGCTGTCACTGCCTGATGGTACGAGGTATGAATTCGACCCGTTTCCGCATTGATCATACGGGGCAATTTGTCCGTATAGGTAGACTTCAACTTGGCTAAACCGCGGTGGCGTAAAATCAGTTCCGGCAGTGGGTAGTCCAGTGCCAACTCTTGCAACACATCTTCTGCTGTCGAAGGAGCGCCCTTTGGCGTTTTCTTTTTAATGGGTAACCCAAGCTGTTCGAATAAAATCGTTTGCAGCTGTTTTGGTGAGTTTAAGTTAAAAGGCGCCCCAGCAATTTCAAAGGCGTCTTTTTCTATTTCGCTCAGCTCTTTGGCAATTTCTTGGCTTTGTTTACTTAAACGGTCGGCATTTATCAGCACACCCCGACGCTCCATACCGCCTAAAATGGGCAGTAATGGCAGTTCTAACTCTGTTAACACCGACTTTAAGCCTGCAATGTCACACACTTTTGGCCAAATCGCCTGATGCAACCGCAGGGTAATGTCTGCGTCTTCAGCTGCATAGGGTGCGGCTTCTGCAATGGGAATTTGATCAAAAGTTTTTTGCTTCGCTCCTTTGCCGGCTAAGCTTTCATAACTAATGGTTTTGTGGCCTAAGTACTGCAAACTCAGGGTGTCCATGTCGTGGCGAGAACTGACACTGTTCAACACATACGAAGCGAGCATGGTGTCGTTTAGTATGCCCTTTAATTGAATGCCGTAATTACCCAGTACATGCAGGTCGTACTTGAGGTTTTGACCCACTTTCTTTTTCGCTGTGTCTTCTAGCAGTGGCTTCAGTGCTTGCAGTACCTGGTCTCGCGGAAGTTGGCTAGGGCCGCTTAAGTCTTGGTGAGCCAGCGGAATGTAGCAGGCTTCCCCAGGAACAGAGGCAAAGGACATGCCCACAAGCTCAGCTTCCATGTAGTTTAAGCTGGTGGTTTCTGTGTCTAAGGCATAACACTCTGCTTGCTCTAATTGGGTTATCCAGCGTTGTAAGGCCTCTTCCGTGGTAACCACTTCATAGTTGTCGTGGTCGAAGCTGGCTAGCTCTGCCGTGGGCGCTTCTTCCTGTTCTGGGTCTGTGGTTTTTACTTCCGCAGCCGAAGTACCACCCTCTTCTAATAGCTCGCCTAACCAACGTCTAAATTCACACTTTTTATAAAGTTCTATAAGCGTGTCCACGTCTGGCGACTTACGCTCGAAGGCTTCCAGATTCATCGGCAAGTCCACATCAAGCTTGATGGTGGCTAACTCCCGTGAAAGCAGCAAAATGTCTTTATGTTCAGCAATTTTAGCCGGCATACTTTTCGCGCCGCGGAAACTGAGTTCGGTAATTTTCTCAGGGTTCGCTAGCATAGCGTCAATGCTGCCCATGCCTTGCAAAATGCTTTGGGCCGTTTTTTCGCCCACACCTGGCATGCCTGGAATATTGTCGGAGCTGTCTCCCATTAATGCCAAGTAATCAATAATTTGGGCGGGACGCACACCAAAGCGCTCTTCCACTGTTTCCGGTGTCGACACGCGATTGTCTAACGTATTGATCAGGGTTACCGAGTCGTTTACCAGCTGTGCCATGTCTTTGTCGCTGGTGCTAATTAAGGTATGAAGCCCTTGTGAGGTTGCATACTGAGCCAAGGTACCAATGACGTCGTCGGCTTCTACGTTGTCAATCACCACCAAGGGCAGGCCCATGGCTTTAATTATTTCATGTAATGGCGCTATTTGTGTGCGTAAGTCGTCGGGCATGGGTGGACGATTCGCCTTATATTCCGCATACATGTCGTTCCGGAATGTTTTGCCTTTGGCGTCAAATACAACCGCCATATGGCTAGGCTCGTACTGGTTTAACAAGCTTTTCAGCATGTTTACAACACCGTAAATGGCACCGGTGGCTTCACCCGCAGAATTGGTTAAATGGGGTGGAGCATAATACGCACGAAATAAATACGATGAACCATCAACAAGCACAAATGGATTTTTGGGGATATCTGACATGAAGCCTTCCAACAAAGAGTAAAGTTCTGGGTATTAGAATGCCACAAACCGGCCGTTGAAAGCGACTCGCTTCCGTATATAGCTGTTATTCATTGTGGACGAACCTGTGGATAAGTCTGTGTAGAAATGCCGAAGCCTGCCGTGAGTCAATGAAAAATCGACAGCAGCATTAATAACCTAAGTGGTTGTTTTAACGGGATAAAGCAGGATATTCCCGGACATTTTTATTGTTCTTTTAAATTTCCTAACCAACTGTGGAAAGCGGTGCCGCTTTTGATCCTTCATACTCAGAGTTGAGCATCAGCTGGTCGATTAGAATACCACAATAATAGATCGGATCTAGTGATCTTTGATCAATTTTTAGCATGGATCGATCTTGACTTTTGGCCGTTCACTGTAAGCCTGTGAATTCATTAACTTCGTTGAAACAAGCGCTGAAACATACCGGCCTTTTCTTCCGATCGCTCTTGCTGTTGCAAGGGACCGGACCAAATTTTATGCAGCCCTTGTTGAGCAAAGCCATAGAAGTCAGGCTGTAGTGTGGTTAAGCCTGGCCCGGAAATTAACGAAGTAATGGCCACGGGCGGATACACCACCTGCCAACAGCCAAGTAAATACGCATAGCTTTGCAACAGGCGTGTTTGTATTTCTTCAAGGGCATGTGTGTCACGATCTGCAACGGTACAAATGGCAGCGGCTGTGGATCGGTACTCTTGAGCCAATTTGGTTTTATGGTGCAACAGATCGTTTTTATCGAGTGCGGGCTCTAAGGTGAAGTGGCTGAGGCTTGCCAGTAACCATACATAGGGTTGATGCTGCTTGAAGCTAAGTAAGGCGTCGACAATACTGTGGTTCATATCACCCGAATGAAAGCGCAGCTGGTCACGCACTGCTGCAAACCAGGCGAACAACTGTTGTTCGAACAAGGCCATATAAATGGCTTCTTTGCTTTTAAAATAAATGTAGGCGGTCCCTTTAGCGACCCCGGCTTTTGCCGCTATGGCGTGGACTGTGGGCAGCTGACCATTTTGCTCTAGTAACAACTGCAAAGCCGCTGCTAACAAACTGCTGCGGCGAGCGTCTTTTTCTTTCGCGGTGCGCGCCCGCTGTTTACTGCCAAGTCCTGTTTTTCCATGCGTTTTGTCGTCCATGGCAGTGTCCTTCCTTATAGGGGCCAAATAATAGGTAACATAAACATGGCAATAACAAACACCAAAATTTCCATGGGCAAACCGAGCTTCCAATAGTCACCAAACCGAAAGCCACCTGGCCCTAATATTAAGGTGTTATTTTGATGCCCAATAGGTGTTAAAAAGGCGCAGGAGGCTCCTACTGCTACTGCCATTAAAAAGGCATCGGGGTTTACGCCAAGCTGCCCTGCCGCACTTAACGCCACAGGACACATAACCGCAGCCGTGGCCGCATTATTCATAAAGTCCGACAAGCTCATAGACAAGATTAAAATAATACCAAGCGCCACAAGGGTGTGGCCCTGAGCCACATATTGCAGCATGCCGTTTGCCACCAAGTCCGCAGTGCCTGTGGTCGACATGGCTCCTGCGACCGGAATAAGCGCAGCCAATAACACCACAATGGACCAGTCAATACTTTCATATAAATGCCGTAGCGGCATGATTTTCAATGCCATGAGCGCAACGACTCCACCCGCAAAAGAAAGTGCTGCAGGCATTAAACCTAAAGCTGCACCTAAAATAGCAAACAGCATAATAGTTGAAGCTTGCACTGCTTTTTTATTGCTTGGTACGCGAATGGTTCGCTCTGCTAAAGGAACACAGCCAAACTGTGAAGCAAAACTTGCCAGGCGTTCAGGTTCACCCTGCATCAATATAACGTCGCCAGCACTTATTTTAGTGCGCCGCAATCGCTGTACGGAATGTTTTCCCTGCCGGGAAATAGCCAATAAATTGAGTCCGTAACGGGTGCGAAGTTCCAGCTCCTGGGCCGTATGCATGATAATTTTGGCGTTTGGCAATACCACCATTTCAACCAGTACAATGTCCCGATTTGCTGAGTTTTTCTCTATGTCTGTACTTGCTTGGGTACTTGGGTCGCGCATGCCAACCTGAAATCCTCGCAAGGTGCGCTCGCTCGACACCGTAATACGGCGGTCGAACCAACGGCTTGATAGTGACGCCGCTGGCGCACTCGTTGGGGTGTACATGGGCTGAACCGGTAAGCTACTGTGGGGCACTCGTTCACTTTCTAAAGTGACCGAATGTATTTTACCCAAGCTGGGCGGCTCTTTCTTACTGTCGGGTCGAACGTTTTCTAATAGTCGTAGCCCCAACGACGATAACAACTGACTTAACTTGTCTGGTTCAGCTTCCAGCATCAGCAAGTCGCCAGCTTTTAATGACTTATTCCAATGGGGAGTGATAACCTTTTCCCCGTCTCGCACCATACCAAGCAACTGCCCTTCTGAGTCGTCAATGGCTTTTTCTAAGTGCCAAATGGTCATGCCTTCGGCTTTACCGCCCTCGACAACTTTTACTTCAATTAAATACCGTCCTGTGTCGAAGTTTGCTGCGTCCATACGCTGTCGAACCGGCACCAAACGCCAACCAATAAGTGCTAAAAAGACCACGCCGACAAAAGCCACGGAAAAGCCCACGGGCGTGAAAGAAAACATACCAAAACCCTGGCTACTATATTCTGCTCGGAAACCGGCCACAATCAGGTTTGGCGGTGTTCCTATCAGGGTCGTCATGCCGCCTAGAATAGCGCCGAAAGCCACCGGCATAAGCACCTGCCCTGGCGCAATTTTTAAACGGTTGCCAATTGAATTGCCACGGGCATAAGTAAGGCCATAGCACCCACGTTGTTCATAAAGGCCGACATTAAAGCCGCTAACGCAGTAAGCGCCGCAATGGTTTTTGTCGGTGAGGTTGCCCCCGGAGCCAGCTTGTTCGCTACCACGTCAATGGCACCGGTACGTTGCAGGCTAAAACTCATAACCAACACGCATGCTACGGTGATAACTGCGGGGTGGCTAAAGCCAGAAAAAGCAAAGTCACCGGGCACCACACCCACCACGACACAGGCGGTTAACGCCAGTAAAGCCACTACATCGTGTCGCCATTTATCAATAATAAACAACACAATGGTAATAACTAAAATGGTCAGAATAAGTATTTGGTCGACACTCATGTTCGGCTCCAAAGCTTATGTTGGTTGCGCAGCCTGGTTAATACAGAACCCGTCTCGGGGGTTTTGCCTGTCCATAAACGAAAACTTTCAGCCGCTTGCCCTACCAACATACCTAGCCCATCGGCAACTTGACAGTGCGACGCCAAGGCCGCTTGCAAAAACAACGTGGGTTGAGCTCCGTACACCATGTCATAACAAAAGGGTGTGTTGGCGAAAACCGCGCTAGGTATTGGCAACCGTTGCCCTTGTAAACCACTGGATGTAGCGTTGACAATCACTTGGAAGCCCATGTTAGGTATGTCCTCAATGCGACTAAAGGCAAACTCAATAGTAGAACTTGTAGCATGCTTACGAGCGTGTTGCACCAATTGGTTCGCCCGTTGTTCTGTGCGGTTTGCTACATGCAAATACTGTACACCTGCATTTGTTAGGGCTGGAATGACTCCTCGAGCGGCGCCTCCAGCTCCCAGTAATAACACCCTTGCACCCGCTAAATCGGTCTCCAGTGATTGCAAGTCCGCAACCAATCCAACGCCGTCCGTATTGGTGCCAAACCAGTCCTGTCCTTGTTTTACCAGCGTATTAACAGCCCCGGTTTGGCTAGCTATCGACGAACGGCTGTCCGCATACGTAAAAGCATACTCTTTTAGCGGCAAGGTAATATTTGCGCCTATGCCCCCAGCTTTTTCAAAGGCGGCAAAACGTGTCTCGAACTGTTCAGCTGTTGCTTCAATACGCGTATACTGCACGGCCAAGCCAAACTGCTCTGCGAATGCAGTGTGAATGTCTGGCGACAAACTATGGCGAATTGGACTACCAAATACGGCTAACTTCATTATGTTTTCTCGTTTTTTTAAGCAAAATGCACCCAATAACACTAGCATTTATTCACAAATAGGTGGTGAAAAAGCTGTATTGCTAATGGCCAACCGGTTCTACGACATAATGGAAAGCAACCCTGCCGCAGCCGAGCTATTCGCTATGCACCCACAACCTCTTACACGCATACGAAACACATTTTACGAGTTT
Organism: Aliidiomarina taiwanensis; assembly: GCF_003987015.1. Classification (GTDB taxonomy): domain Bacteria; phylum Pseudomonadota; class Gammaproteobacteria; order Enterobacterales; family Alteromonadaceae; genus Aliidiomarina; species Aliidiomarina taiwanensis. Next base: position 56,703 of record NZ_PIPQ01000001.1, read on the forward strand.
CTTTCTGGGTGGTTAGGTGGGCCAGCGCTTTTTGTGGAGAAGTATGGGCACCCAAGATTGCGGGCGCGCCATTTACCGTTCCGCATCGACACTAAAATGCGCGACCAATGGCTACTGTGCATGTACCAGGTGCTTGACGAAATGCTGCAGGATGAATGGTTAAGCCAACCTATTTACCATGAGCTACGCCAGCGCTTTACCGCACTGGCGCACCATATGATAAACCAAGCCAACTAACTTTTGTCGCGACGGGCCTCAATGCGGGCTATACGCCCTTCAAAACCCGTTTGGGTTTTGTCGTCAAGCCCAAAGCTTATCGCCTGACGGCACACGGCAATAGCCTCGTCGAAGCGTTTGTCTTCTAGTAATAAGTTGGCGTAATTCTGAAAAGTCAGGACCTGGGGTAACTTCCCACGATTATGTTGTTTCAGGGGGGCAGCTATTTGCTCGAATTCGGCCACGTGTTGCGCCGAAAAATAATGGCATGCGGCACGAAAGGCTTGGTCTTTTCGATTCTTATAACTGGTTTCGGTTAGGTTTGAAAGCAAGCGATGACGGCTTAGCGCGTCTGTTTCATCAGCTAAGGCGGCCGCGTTCTCTTCTAGGGCTTCAGGTACGTCGAAGGACGGCGCTGTTTCAGGCTCAGGGGCCGCTGGCGCTTCTTGCGTATCAAGGTCAGCTTTGGGTTCAACCGCCACGGTATTGTCTTCCGTGGCAGCAAGGTCCGCTGGCGTGTTTGGCGCTTGTGACTGGCCTTGTGCTTTCGACGCTTGCACCGCTCGGTACACAAGCACGACAACAAGAATAAGGGCAACAACGATAATAAATTTCATAATTCCGTCCTGTTCGATTTTTAATCTAAAGCAGCTTAATACGGAATGATGAAACGGGCAACTTTATCCTTCTGTTGCTAACCAATCCCTTGGTTTTAAATAATATTCTAGCTCAGCTTCGGCAGAACCCGGTTCCGCTTCAAAGGCATATTCCCAACGCGCTAACGGGGGCATAGACATCAAAATGGACTCGGTGCGACCGCCCGTTTGCAAGCCAAACAAGGTGCCTCTGTCGTATACCAAGTTAAACTCCACATAGCGGCCACGACGATATAATTGAAACGCTCGTTCGCGTTCACCATATGGGTGGTCTTTACGGCGTTCGGCTATAGGCGCCCACGCTTTCATAAAATGTTCACCCACAGAGCGCATTAAGCCAAAGGTATGCTCGAAATCAAGCTCTCCTGCTGGGTTGGTATTCAGATCATCAAAAAACAGCCCACCGACACCCCGTGTTTCATCGCGGTGCTTGAGATAGAAATAATTGTCGCACCACTTTTTGTAGTCGTTGTAGTAAGTGTCGCCAAATGGCGCTACTGCAGCACGGGACATTTCATGCCAGTGCACCACGTCTTCTTTAAACGGGTAAAAAGGGGTTAAGTCAAACCCGCCACCAAACCACCATACCGGCGCTTCACCTGGTTTTTCCGCAATAAAAAAGCGCACGTTAGCATGGGACGTGGGAATAAAAGGATTATGTGGGTGTAATACTAAAGACACGCCACAGGCATGAAAGCTGCGCCCTTCAAGCTCGGGCCGATGAGCAGTTGCAGAGCCGGGCATTTCTTCACCAAACACATGGCTATAGTTTACACCACCCTGTTCTATTACCCCGCCGTGGCGCATAACACGCGTACGCCCTCCACCGCCACCAGGCCGTTCCCAGTCGTCTTCTAAAAAGGCGCCCACACCGTCTACGGCCACTACGCCGGCACATATTTCGTCTTGCAAGCTTAAGAAGAATTCTTTGACACGTTCTAAATACTGGTGCTCTTTCATGGCCGTACAACATCTCCAGTCAGAGGGTTTAATATTTTGCTAGGCTGTGAGTTCCCACCCACTGGCTCTGTCATAATCCAGTCGACTTGCTCACCGAAGGTGCGCTCAACCTCTCCATGTGTAGTAAGTGCTTGCTCACCCTGCACATTTGCACTGCTTGAAACAAGTGCTGTTCCCAGGGCTTTACAAAGAGCCCGGGCCGGTTCAAAAGCTGTTACGCGCACAGCGATGGTGTCGTGCTCACCGCGCAGAAAGCGAGGCACATCGGGCTTCGCTGGTAGCACCAAAGTGACCGGACCTGGCCACTGGGAAAACACTTGAAAACGTTTGTCTTGAGGTATTTTGCTGTCGTCTACATAGGTCAGTAATTGGCTGTAGTCAGCAGCAATCAGAATAAGCCCTTTTTCTGCCGGCCGTTGTTTTATGGCTAATAACTTGCGCACCGCAATTTCGTCATAAGGCATACAACCTAACCCAAACACAGCTTCTGTTGGGTACGCAATAACACCATGGTTGTCTAAAGCTTCACGGGCGCCAGCGTATGTGTCTGTGCTAACAGTCGATTCTTGCATACGTTTTCAATCCTAATTCATACAAGGGCCGCTATTATAGCGGTTCAGAACGGTACCCGCATTCCTTTTGCGGACAACGCAAAGTAAGCCGGCCACTCTGCCGGTACTCCACTAAAATACCCCATTGGCATTTTGGGCATGTTTCTGCCACCGGTGGTTCGTTCACTGAGTAGCGGCACCTAGGGTATGCGTCGCAACCATAAAAAGACTTCCCATAGCGACTTGTGCGCAACACCAAGGTGCCTTTTTTACAGTCGGGGCATAAGGGAGCCTGGGCTTCAGCAGGTGCATTCGGGTCGAGCATGTAATGACAGGTCGGGAACCCACTGCAACCAACAAAAAAGCCATAGCGGCCTTTTTTTAGTAGTAAGTCGCTTTGGCATTCTGGGCAGTACTGCCCTGGTAAGGCTTGAGGTTCAAAGTCAGACTGTTCATGCACCGAACGGGTATAGTCGCAATTTGGGTAAGCTTCGCAGCCCCAAAAAGAATGCTTACCCATATGCCGCATACGCAGCTGTGCTCCGCATTTTGGACAAGGTTCAGCATGCTCGGCAGGGGTACGCGAGGCACTCGAGAATAGTTTGTTATCGCTCATGGTTGTGGCCCGCCGCTAGTGCAGTAAGCCTTCCGGCTCTTCAAACAACAGCTCTTCCATGCGAGTGTAAGCTTCTTCATGGCCTGGCACATTAAACAGCACCATAAGGACAACCCATTTTAAGTCTTCAAGCATAAACTGAGCTGTGTCGAGCTCCATAACACGGTCAATAACCATTTCACGGGTGGTGAAGTCGAGCACACCCACGTGTTCAAGATACATCAGAAAGCTGCGGCACTCTCTGTCAAGACGCGCCTCTTCTTCTTGTGTGTACACTCGAAATGAACTGAGCGGCACCGCCTTCATTAAATAAGGCTTTTCCTGGCTGTCTTGCAGCTCTGCAAGCCGCTCCAACCAGCTTAATGCTTTACCAATTTCCTGACTTGGAAAGCCTGCACGGGTAAGCTCATCGGTTAGATCTTCATGATCGACTACTACTTCCATATCGGAATGGATGTAGTTCTCAAACAAATACATGAGGATATCAAACATTCGTACTACCTCCTCACCCTGACATAGCCACCTGGCACTGCCTTAATCCATCCATCTACTTCAAGACTTACCAATTCATTCATAACATCGGCTACGGGTTTATTACTTTGTTGTAGCACCTGTTCGAACGACGTGGTTTCAAAGCCTACGGTATCTAACATTGGGCTTATTTCCAACCCCATTTGAAACTTTTCCTGCGAGTTTTCGCACCCTCGCGTTGTCGTTGCTGTTTGGAATTCTGGCCACTCTTCTAGAATGTCCTCAGCACGTGTCACTAATTTAGCGCCTTGTTGTATTAACACATGGCAGCCACGCCCAGTTGGGTCGTTTATTCCGTAGGGTACTGCAAAAATGTCTTTGCCTTGTTCGGCGGCCAGCCGCGCTGTAATAAGCGAGCCACTGCGCTGGGCCGCAGCCATGACCAATACGCCTCGGCTTAAACCACTTATTATACGGTTTCGCGCGGGGAAATGCTCGGTTTTTGCTGGAGTTCCGGGTAAATATTCACTAACCACCAGACCATGCTGCTGAATTTCTTTTTTTAAGGCCTTCGCCCGGGTGGGATAACAGGCGTCTATACCACAACCCAACACAGCACAGGTTGCCCCTCCTTGATTTAAAGCCGCCCAGTGCGCCGCACTGTCCACCCCCATCGCCATGCCGCTGGTAACGGTTAAGCCACTTGCTGCTAACGCCTGGGTCAAAGTTTCTGTATTCATCAGGGCTTGTGGCGAAGCATTGCGACTGCCAATAACCGCTATTTGATTACTATGCCCTAACGGCTCATGCCCTTCCCAACACAAAAACCAGGGTGGGTTTGCTATTTCGGCTAACTGTGTGGGGTAATGGGAATGCCCCCACACCCAAAACCCTCGCTGGCTGTCGCTTTCTTGTTGGTACCACTGCCAGGTGTTTTCCAGCCACTGGGCCCCTATTTCAGGTAGTTGCTTACGCCAAAACGCAGGCAATTCCGCCAAAGGGGCCTGCCAGTGCTGTGGTGCCCCAGCTTCAAATTGCCGCATGATTAAGCGTTTTAATTTGGCTGGGGCTAAAGCAAGCTGCAGCCATTCCTGTAATACGTGCTTGGTCCACCCCATCGTCCACCTCCGTGTATTGCACTATTTCAAGCTAGGCTAGGCAGCAAGGGACAAACAAACAAGGCAATAGGTGTTTTTTAAGCCTTGAACCGTTAAAATAGGTGCATACCTTCACTAATAAGGACACTAATTATGGCGATTATGACTGTTTTACGTTACCCAGATGAGCGTTTACGTACCAAAGCCACGCCTGTTGAGCATGTTGACGACGCACTGCGTGCGATTATCGACGAAATGTTTGAAACCATGTATGCCTCGCAAGGGGTGGGACTTGCTGCAACTCAAGTAGACGTACACAAGCGTTTATTTATTGCCGACTGTGGAGAAGAAGAGCGCGAGCCTTTGGTGTTTATTAACCCTGAAATTATTGCGAAAGACGGCCTTTTCGCCAATGAAGAAGGCTGCCTGAGCTTTCCCGGTGTTTATGCCAGCATAGAACGGGCCGGCAGCATTACGGTGAAAGCCCTTGACCGTAACGGCGAACCCTTCGAAATGGACGCCACGGGCCTGCTGTCTATTTGTATTCAACATGAAATAGACCACCTTAATGGCAAGCTTTTTGTTGACTACCTGTCGCCACTGAAGCGTGACCGTATTCGTAAGAAGCTTGAAAAAGAAGCCCGTATTGCTGAGCGAATGGGTCAATAAAGGAGCTTATGTGCGCATAGTATTTGCTGGAACACCCGATTTTGCCGCGCAGCATTTAGCTGCTTTAGTCGCCGACAATTCCTTAGAGGTGGTGGCGGCCTACACACAGCCCGACCGCCCGGCTGGACGCGGGAAAAAGCTACAACCTTCTGCGGTAAAGTCGTTAGCACTTGAACACAACATTCCGGTTGAACAACCGGCCAACTTTAAAAGCGAAGACGCGTTGGCCACCCTCGCCGCTTATAACGCCGATGTGATGGTGGTGGTTGCCTATGGTTTGCTGTTACCGCAGGCCGTTTTAGACACTCCGAAGCTGGGCTGTATTAATGTGCATGGCTCCTTATTACCCCGCTGGCGCGGCGCCGCACCTATACAGCGAGCTATTTGGGCTGGCGACACAGAAACTGGGGTCACCATTATGCAAATGGACGCGGGTTTAGACACAGGCCCCATGCTCATAAAAGCCGCCTTACCTATTACGCCAGAGGACACCAGCGCCAGCTTGTACCAAAAGTTGGCGGACATAGGGCCAAGCACGCTCGTCAGCGCCTTACACAAATTAGCCGCGGGTGAGCTAGAAGCCGAGATACAACAGGACACCGACGCCACCTATGCAAAGAAACTGGATAAAGCGGAAGCCGCCATTGACTGGCAACAGGACGCAGCCTTTATTGAACGCTGCATTCGGGCATTTAACCCCTGGCCTGGTACCGAGTTTTATTGCGGTGAACACCGAGTGAAAGTGTGGCAGGCCCAAGTAGTGCCCAGCACCAGTCAAGCTCCTGCTGGCACTGTGCTCGCTGCGAACAAAAACGGAATCGACATTCAATGTGGCAGCGACGTATTACGCCTGCTAAAACTACAGCCCCCTGGAAAAAAACCGATGAGCTGCCAAGACCTACTCAACTCTCGTCGCCATTGGTTTACCCCAGACTTACCTCTAGGAGCTGAGGCATGAGCCAAACGCCGATGTCTAGCCGTGCTGCAGCAGCCTCCATTTTGCAAGCAGTGTTGCAGCATGGCCGCTCGTTATCGGCCGTGTTACCTGAATACCAACAACAGCTAAGCCCTGCTGATCGGGCTTGGGTGCAAGCGGTTTGCTTCGATGTATTACGCGAACTGCCACGCTACGAATGGTTAATTAAGCAGCTTGTCGACAAGCCCTTAAAAAGCAAAGTGCGCATTATTCACTACCTACTTATGGTGGGGCTTTCGCAGTTACGCACCTTAAACACCCCTGAGCATGCCGCTTTATCGGAAACGGTCAATGCCACCAGCCGCTTAAGGCAAAAAGGCCTGAAAGGCTTAGTAAACGCTGTTTTGCGCAATTATTTAAGGCAACGAGAGGCCTTAGAAACACAGCTTGCCCAGCAAGTCCCTTTAGCTCACTGTTTTCCCCGCTGGTTACGCGACCGCATTGAAACCGCGTGGCCGGAACAAAGCCAGGCCATTTTCACAGCAAGCCAGCAACGGCCACCTTTGTGGCTGCGGGTCAATGCCCAAGCTTTCACCACCGAAGAATATTTAGCGCTGCTCGCCGAACAGGGCATTGAAGCACATGCTCACGCCCAGCGGCCCTACGCGTTAATGTTGGAACAACCCTTAGATGTGCGCACCCTGCCTCACTTCGAAACAGGTGCCGTGTCCGTGCAAGATATTAGCGCACAATGGGCAGGTTATTACCTACAGGCAGAGCCTGGCATGCTGGTACTCGACGCCTGTGCTGCGCCTGGCGGTAAAAGCGCTTTGTTGCTTGAACAAACGCCGGGCATCGAACTGCATGCGCTTGAGCTGGAAGAACGGCGCATACCCCGTATGCATGAAAACTTTGCCCGCTTAAACTTACAAGTCAAAGTAATGCAAGGCGATGCCGCTCAGCCTGAGCCTTGGTGGCCAGGTCAGTTATACGACCGCATTCTTCTCGACGCCCCCTGCTCTGCCACAGGTATATTGCGCCGTCAGCCGGACATTCGCTGGCACCGGCGAGAAACCGACATTGCCAGTTTAGTGACACTGCAACAAGACATATTACGCGCCCAGTGGCAGCTTTTAAAACCAGGCGGGATTTTGGTGTACGCCACCTGTTCTATATTACCGGAAGAAAACGAAGCCCAAATTCAGCAGTTCTTAGCCACTACCCCCGACGCTCAGCGGTCCGAGCCGCTTGCTCAGACAGGCTTACAAATTTTGCCTGGAACTGAACAAAGTAGCCATGGCGACGGCTTTTACTATGCTGCATTAACAAAGCGCGATATTAAATAGTTTGCTAAGGTGTGAACAGCAAACCAAAGGGAGCGAATACAGGCAATGAAGATTATTATTGTTGGGGCCGGGAAAGTAGGCGTCACACTCGCCGAGCATTTGGTTTCGAGCCGAAATGAAATTACCGTGGTGGACCAAAATCCCGACATTTTGACGGAGCTTCAGCGCAAGTACGACTTAAACATTGTACACGGGAATGGGGCCTACCCTGAGGTATTACGCAATGCGGGTGCCGAAGAGGCAGACCTACTCGTGGCCGTGAGCAACAGCGACGAGGTGAACATGCTAGCCTGCCAGGTAGCCCATAGTGTGTTTAAGGTATTCAAAAAAATAGCCCGTATTCGCGCACCACAGTATATTCGCTATGCGGACGTATTGTTCCATAAAGACCAAATGCCCGTTGACCACGTCATAGCCCCAGAGCAACTTGTCACCTCCTACATTAAGCGCCTAGTGGACTACCCGGGTGCCTTGCAAGTGCTTGAGTTCTCGGACGGCAAGGTGAGCCTAGTCAGTGTTCGCGCCTACTATGGCGGGAAACTTGTAGGGCATGCTATTTCAGCCTTGCGCGAGCATTTACCCAATGTGGATGTGCGGGTGGCGGCTATTTTCCGCCAAGGTAAGCCCATACGCCCGCTGGGTACCACAATTATTGAAGCCGGCGACGAAGTGTTCTTTGTTGCATCGACACGCCATATTCGCGCTGTTATGGAAGAATTACAGCCGCTCGAACGGCCTGTGCGCAAAGTGATGATAGTCGGTGGTGGTTTGGTGGGTGCTGGCCTTGCCAAAGCCCTCGAACAAACTCATAAGGTTAAAATTATTGAGCAGAACGAAAGCCGCACCCAAGAGCTTTCTTCCGAGCTTTCCTCGCGCACGCTTGTACTGTGCGGTGACGCCGCAGACCAACAATTGCTTAGCGAAGCCAATATAGAAGACCAAGACGTTTTTATTGCTGTTACCAACGACGACGAAGCCAATATTATGTCGGCCATGTTGGCGAAGCGTATGGGGGCTAAGCGCACTTTGGTACTCATTCAGCGCGCTGCCTATGTTGACTTAGTACAAGGTGCGGAAATAGATATCGCTATAGCGCCTCAACAAGCAACTGTTTCTGCCCTCTTACGCCATATTCGACGTGACTTCTTTATTAACGACTACTCACTACGTAAAGGGGTTGCTGAAGCCGTTGAGCTGGTGGCGAAAGGCGATGAGACCACCTCCAAAGTTGTGGGCCGCGAGCTACGAGAACTCGACTTACCACCAGGCACGACAGTGGGTGCCATTGTTCGAGGCGACGAAGTACTGCTGGCCCATAACAAGGCTGTCATTGAGCACGACGACCACATTATTCTATTCTTAGTGAATAAAAAGTACGTGGAAGACATTGAAAAGCTATTTACCCCTGGCGCCCTGTATTTTTAGTGGCGCCAGAACGTTGGGCTAAACAAGACCAACAAGGTGAATATTTCTAAGCGACCAAAAAGCATGGCGAGTATTGCAATCCACTTGCCGCCGTCGCTCACCGACTGAAAGTTAGACGCTACCTCACCTAAGCCTGGGCCAAGGTTGTTCATGGTGGCAGCTGTTGCTCCAAAGGCAGAATAGTCGTCCAACCCTGTGGCAATAAAACCCAGCATTAACAACACAAACAATAAGGCGTAGGCCGAGAAAAAGCCCCACACTGCCTGTACCACTCGGTCAGGCAAAGCGCGCTTACCCCAGCGCACTGAAAACACACCATGAGGGTGGATCAGGCGGTTAATTTCACGTTTCCCTTGGCGGTACATCAAGGCCACCCGAATTACTTTAATGCCCCCGGCTGTCGACCCTGCGCTGCCGCCAATAAAGCTTGCAAAAATAAGCAATACAGGCAAAAACAGAGGCCAGGTACTGAAGGAGTCTGTGGTAAAGCCAGCCGTTAAACCAATGGAAGCCACTTGGAATAAACCGTCTATCCACGCTGTGTCTAACCCTGCGTCTGACTTCCACCACAAGACAATAATGGTCACCAAAGCCAAGCCGCCTTGAATGGTCAGCAAGGCTCTAAATTCTGGATCACGCCAATAGGCTTTAACAGTTTTGCCTCGGTAGGCGGCAAAGTGCAGCGAAAAATTAACGGCAGCCAATAGTAAAAACACCACGCATATTAAGTGGATCACCCAGCTGTCGTAATGCCCCATGCTGGCGTCGTAGGTGGAAAAGCCTCCTATTGCCACTGTCGAAAACGAATGACCAATCGCGTCAAAGGGGGTCATACCCGCAAGCCAATATGCAAAAGCACAAGCAATGGTCATGCCTAAATAAATAAACCATAAATGCTTGGCGGTATCGGCTATGCGTGGCGTTAACTTTTTGTCTTTCATTGGGCCTGGAATTTCTGCCTGATACAGCTGCATGCCCCCTATCCCCAATAAGGGCAAAATGGCAACAGCAAGCACAATAATTCCCATGCCGCCCATCCACTGCAATTGTTGGCGGTAAAAGCGGTACGAGTGGGGCAGCTCCTCTATGCCTGTCAGCACGGTGGCACCTGTGGTGGTTAATGCCGAAAAAGACTCAAACATAGAGTTGGTAATACTCAGGGAGTGTTCGTCAGGCAACATAAAGGGAATGGCACCCACAGAGCCTAGTACCAACCAAAACAACACAACAATTAAAAAGCCTTCTCGGGTTTTCAATTCTTCTTGCGCATTTCGGTTAGGCCACCATATCAGCAGCCCCATGACTAAACTTATAAAAAACCCAAGCAAAAACGACCAACCACCACCGTCTTTATAGAAGTAAGCAAGGGCCGCTGGGGGTAAAAGCGCCACGCTAAAAATAGCAATTAATAGCCCTAATATTCTCAGTATGGTTCTAAATTGCATTTAACCCAGCCCTAGTTCGCGTGTTACGTTTTCGTTTCTGTTGCTATGAATAATAATATTGTCTTCTATTCGAATGCCGCCATAGGGCGATAACGCCTCGACCTTTTGCCAGTTAATGGTACGCCCTACTGCGCTTTCTTGCAGCTGATGAAGTAAAGAATCTATAAAATAAATTCCAGGCTCTATGGTCAGTGCCATGGCGGGCGCTATGGTCCGCGTCGATTTCAATTGCGGGTAGTTCTGAGGTGAAGGTGCAAGCTGACCATATTCATTGGCAAGATTTCCGCCTACGTCGTGCACTTGCAAGCCTATAAAATGGCCTATGCCATGGGGCATAAATACATGACTTATCTGGTTTTCAACGATGTCTTCGGCGTTTATACTGCAAATGCCAAATTGAATTAAAAGCTGGGCAATATGCACATGCGCTTGGTGATGTAAGTCCGCAAACGCCATACCTGGCTTTAATTTAAGTACCAGTGCTTGGGCTATGTGCGCAACCCCCTCGATTAGTGCTTTATACTCGTCGGATGCATCTTTACCAGAGTAACTGCGGCTAATGTCCGCTGCATAGCCTGCATAATTTGCACCGGCGTCAATCATTAAGGAGCGGTGCTCACCGCGTCGTTGGGGCAAGGTGCTTTTGCCACGGTAATGCAAAATAGCCGCATGCTCGTTTTCACCAATAATGGGCGGGTAATGCATTTCATTTTCCCGCTGTTGCGTGGCTTGCATGTACACCATCAGGCAGTCGAACTCTGAAGCGCCTTGAGCCCATATTTCTGCTACCGCCCTATGGCCTCGAATAGCGGTTTCATTTGCCCGGCGAATACACTGCAATTCATAGTCTGTTTTTATCGCCCGGTAGTAGCTCAAGAAACTTAATGCGGCTTCTGGATTCACCAACTCGAAACCTAATGCCTGCGCAACTTCGATGTGCTCCCCTATATAAACTGCCCTTTTCCTGTCGTAAGGTAAAATTCTGTCCACTTGATCTGGCCGCGCAATAAGTTCCACATGGAACATGCGCACCCAAGGCGCAGTGCTTAAATTGGGCTGTTCATACCAAAATGCTTCAGAATGCAAAATAACCAGCGTTGGCTTGTTAAGATTTGGATTAAACACCACCCAGCTATGGGGTAAGTTGTCTAATGGACACCAAGACTTAAAGTGTGGGTTCGCTTTAAAGGGGTACTCCATGTCGTCGAGAAAGGCTCGTTTTAACTGCCCCGCATGAATAGCTAGCAGCTCGTAGCCTTCACGCTCGCATAAGGTTTTACTGCGTAACGTCATTTCCGCAATATGCGCAGGAAACAAGGTCTGAAGCTCCATAGGGTTTCTTCCTATCCGCTGTGAGATGCACCGACTGTCATGCTTATTAAAGGCCTAAACACATTGTTCCTCTCGCCTAGCAACATACTATAAATTTGCTGGTACGCGAGCACACCTTTTATATAGTTACGGGTTTCTTCATAGGGCACGGTTTCTACCCACACGTCTAATTCCACCGGCGTTTCCGGAAGCCACTCTTGCACGCGATGAATGCCCGCATTATAGGCGGCGGTGGCCACTATCCAGTTGTTCCCGCTTCGCTGCAGTAGTTCTTTTAAATAGCGGGTGCCTAAGCGCACATTAAACTCGGGGTTATATAGCTGCTGCCGAGAAAAGCGGGCCGCAGGGCCTGGCATGCGGCTTAATAGGTACTCGGCGGTGCCTGGCATAACCTGCATAAGCCCGCGAGCTCCCACAGGTGAAACTGCGTCGGCGCGAAACGAACTTTCTCGTCTCACTATGGCATATACCCAAGCCAAATCAAGGTTTTGACTTGTTGCATGGGTTTTAAGCACATCGTAAAAGGCTAAGGGAAAACGTCGCTCCACGTCATTGAACATACCCGTATGAGCAAAGGTAAAAATAGCTTGTTCATATAAACCTAGCTCATGAGCAAGCACAGCACTTAATACTTGTTCCTGGTATTGCCCGCGGTATGCAATACGGTTCCACTCGCGTCGTCCTTGTAAGTTGCGCTCTAAGGCAAATAATTCAATGGCCCGCTGCATAGAAGCTCGGCTTTTCAAGGCTTCCAGCTCGCGGGTGTCATACTGCACGGGCTGGTGAGCAAGCGACGCTTCTCTATTTAAATGGGCACTGGCCAAAAAACCATAATAACTGCGGTTTTGGGCCACTTCAGCTAACTCTTCCTGCCCTTCTTCCGTAAAGTTTAGTGCTAATAAAGCCCGCGCCCGCCAATAACGCCATTGGTCTTTTTCTTGTTCTTCCGCAGGTAAGGCGTTAATAAACATGGACACACGGTCGTACCTATTGGTGCGCAGTAACGCGGCAAGCATCCATTGCCGCCCTTGTTTTGACAGTTGTGTCATTGGCACTTGTTCCAACCAATACAGTGCTTCTGGATCGCCTCGTACGGACAGGGTCACCCCAAACCGCTCATGCATATTGTGTACAACGTCATCAGGAAAGTCGTACACTTGTTGGTAATGCACCCAGGCTTGTTCGGCCTTTTCTATGTCTTGCCAAATAAGCCGCGGCAAAGCGGACAGTATGAGTTCCTGCTCTCGGGGATCGTTATTTTGATAATCCCGAAAGCGCATAATGGCTGCTGAGTTGTTCGCAGCCCGGCGGGCTAACCGAGCGAGGTACCTATTTTGCTCTGGTAACAGCCGTGTTAAGTAATTCACCAAGCCAAGTTCTTTGTTTGCCAGCGCGAGTTTTATCCTATCCCACACGTGTTGTTCCGTGCGCATACCGGCATTTGCCCATGCGGCGAATACAGGGTCGCATTCTTTTGGCTGGCTATTCCCATTTACCCATTGGTTACTTACTTGGGGCCACACGACGTTTAAATTTTCTGTGCTTTGCCACAAAAAGTGCAAATACTGACATTGAAGCTTTCCGTTCCTGCTGCCTTGGTAGTAAAGTAAGAAGCGCTCGGCCTGATTTTTTTGCGCTAAAAACCGCAGCCAATCAGTGCGCAAGCTGTCTGCGACGGGTGTCCCAGAATAATCGTTAAGAAATTCGCTGATCAGTGGTTCATTCGCTAAACTCAAGTTCTGCTGTAAAAACTCAGCTTCTAAATAAGGGTATAATGCGTACCCGCGTAACTGAGCCATATTTTCCCGAGCCTCAGTAAAGCGGCGAGCTGAAATGTGCTCCTCCGTTTGGACAAAGAGTTCCCGCTGTTCAGCCAAGGAAAGTGAGGCAGCCACAGGCAGTGACGCAAGCAACTGCAGAACGCCAACAACACCGAGAGCGAGCAGAATTTTGCATTGGTTTTTAAACGCCTGTTTAATTTTTTTTCGCATTATGGGAAGATGACTATTAAGTGAATACCATGCTTTTGTATCATAGTGTGGTGACAACTCAAGTACATTAGGTATTTGTAGGCAGATACCCTGCCAACAATTCAGGAGACCGAAGATGATCTACCAAGGTGACAACCTAAGTGTTGAAATCGTAGAACCAGGTATAGCCGAACTCAAGTTTGACGGCCAAGGTTCTGTCAACAAATTCGACCAGAAAACCCTGAATGAATTTAGCAGTGCTCTCGACGCGATAGCGGCCGACAGCGACGTAAAAGGGGTACTCGTTACCAGTGCTAAATCGACGTTCATTGTGGGGGCGGACATTACAGAGTTTTTAACCCTGTTCGCTGATATTGAAAGTACCAAAACATGGGTGCACAAAGCGTCGCGTGTGTTTGACAAGTTAGAAGACCTACCTGTTCCTACCATTGCAGCCGTCAATGGTTTTGCTCTTGGTGGTGGTTGTGAGGCTATTTTAGCCTGTGACTTCCGTATTGCAGACGAAACCGCCGTTATTGGCCTCCCGGAAGTGAAGCTTGGTCTTATTCCAGGATTTGGCGGCACGGTTCGTTTACCTCGTCTGATTGGTCCCGACAACGCATTAGAAGCCATGACAACTGGTAAAAACCATAAGCCTGACAACGCCCTTGCTATTGGTTTAGTCGACGCCGTTGTGAGCAGCGAAAATCTGCGAGATGGCGCCTTGTCTATGTTACGCGACGCCATTCATGGCGAGTTAGACTGGCGAGCAGCACGTACACCAAAACTACAGCCGCTTAAAGCCAACGATGTTGAGCGTCTGATGACCTTTAGCACGGCCAAAGGCATGGTATGGGCAAAAGCTGGTAAACACTACCCGGCTCCTCATGCGGCTGTTGAGGTGGTTGAACGCGGTGCCGGGGAAGAGCGCAACGGTGCCCTGCTTGTTGAAAATGAATTATTCGTGAAGCTAGCCCAAACTGATGCGTGCCGTGCACAAGTAGGTATTTTCCTGGCGGACCAGGTAGTGAAAAGTAAGAGCAAGAAACTTGCTAAGCAAGCCACGAAAAAAATTAGCCGTGCCGGTGTCATTGGCGCCGGTATTATGGGCGGCGGTATTGCCTACCAGTCGGCGGTTAAAGGTGTGCCTGTTGTGATGAAAGACATCAAGCAAGAGGCGCTAGACCTTGGCTTAACTGAAGCCACAAACATTTTAACGAAAAGCCTGAAGCGCGGTCGCATTAGTGCCAAAAAAGTGACAGGTACGTTGAATAAAATTACCACAACCATGCACAACAACGAGCTAGAAAACGTTGATATTGTGGTAGAAGCCGTTGTTGAAAGCCCGAAAGTGAAAACAGCCGTGCTTTCTCAAATTGAAAAAGTTGTTCCTGAAGACACTATTATTACGTCGAACACCTCAACTATTTCCATTGACCGCTTAGCAGAAAGCCTGGAGCACCCGGAATACTTCTGCGGCATGCACTTCTTTAACCCTGTGCACAAAATGCCTTTGGTTGAAATTATTCGCGGAAAGCGCACATCTGACGAAACCATTGCAACTGTTACTGCCTATGCGCTACAAATGGGTAAAACACCCATTGTGGTCAATGACTGCCCTGGCTTTTTAGTGAACCGAGTGTTGTTCCCTTACTTTGCAGGTTTCAGCTTGTTGTTAGACGACGGTGTTGACTTCCCTGCTATCGACAAGGTGATGGAAAAAGACTTTGGCTGGCCTATGGGGCCCGCCTACCTATGCGACGTGGTGGGCTTAGACACAGCCACCCATGCTAGTGAAGTCATGGCAGCTGGCTTCCCAGAGCGCATGCCACACCACGCAGAAGGTGCCATTGCTAAGCTTGCAGCAGCAGACCGCTTTGGCCAAAAGAATGGCAAAGGCTTCTACCAGTACGGTGTGGACAAGCGCGGCAAGCCAACCAAGACAGTGCATGAAGACGTGTACGAAGTGATCGGTGAAAAACAAGAAGCCGCTGACAAAGAAGAAATTATTGCACGCTGCATGATTCCAATGGTGAACGAAATGGTTCGCTGCTTAGAAGAAGGCATTGTTGCTTCAGCCGAGGAAGCTGATATTGCATTAATTTATGGCCTTGGGTTCCCTCCTTTCCGAGGCGGTGCATTCCGTTACTTAGAAACCCTTGGTTTAAAACAATTCATTGAGTTAGCCGACAAGTATGCACACTTGGGCGAACTGTACCAAGTAACCGACGGCTTGCGGGCGAAAGCCGAAGCTGGCGAATCTTACTTTAAAAGCTAACTGCGAACGGAGAGTATTATGAAAGACGTCGTTATTGTAGATGCAATTCGTACCCCTATGGGGCGCTCTAAAGGCGGAGCATTTCGCAACGTTCGCGCTGAAGACCTATCGGCTGCGTTAATGAAAGGCTTGCTTGAGCGTAACCCTGAAGTGAATACAGACGAGCTGGAAGACGTGTACTGGGGTTGTGTGCAGCAAACCTTAGAGCAAGGTTTTAACATTGCTCGAAACGCTTCCCTTCTTGCAGGTATTCCTCACCATGTGGCCGGTGTCACGGTGAACCGCCTGTGTGGCTCGTCTATGCAGGCCATTCACGACGCCACCCGCGCTATTCAAACTGGGAATGGCGACATTTTCATTGCTGGTGGTGTTGAGCATATGGGCCATGTCCCCATGATGCATGGGGTCGACTTCCACCCTGGCTTAAACCTGTCTGTAGCGAAAGCTGCGGGCTCTATGGGGTTAACCGCGGAACTGCTTGGTAAGAAGTTCGGTATAACGCGTGAAGAGCAAGACGCTTTTGGAGCTCGTTCACACCAGCTTGCCCACCAGGCTACCCTACGCGGCGAGTTTGACGCTGAAATTTTGCCTATCTTTGGGCACGACGAAAAAGGCGTCATGAAGAAGTTCCGTCACGACGAAGTGATTCGTCCGGAAACCACAGCAGCAACCCTTGCCGGGTTACGGCCTGTGTTCGACCCAGCCAATGGTACCGTAACAGCGGGAACCTCTTCAGCCATTTCTGACGGGGCTGCTGCGACGCTTATTATGTCTGCAGACAAAGCCAAAGAGCTTGGTTTAACGCCGCGTGTACGTATTCGTGGTATGGCGGTTGCGGGCTGCGATCCGTCGATTATGGGTTATGGGCCTGTTCCAGCGACGCAAAAGGCGTTGCAACGTGCTGGCGTAGAGCTTTCAGACATCGACCTATTCGAGCTAAACGAAGCCTTTGCCGCTCAAGCCATTTCCGTGTTACGTGGTTTGAAAATTGAAGACCAACTCGACACCAAAGTGAACCTTCATGGCGGCGCAATCGCTCTGGGTCACCCCTTGGGTTGTTCAGGTGCACGTATTAGTACTACTTTAATTAACCTGATGGAGCAGAAGGACGCAACCCTCGGCTTAGCCACTATGTGTATTGGTTTGGGTCAAGGTATTGCCACCGTCTACGAGCGTCTGTAGCGCTGTAATCACAGCAATTTGTTAGCATAAAAAAGGCGGTGCGCATGTTATGATGCTCACCGCCTTTTACTTTTAGCTAGGTATTCATATGAGTGACTTTTCTAATCCCACCTTACAGCTCGACACCCTTGGTTTACGTTGCCCAGAGCCAGTGATGCTTATTCGTGGGCGTATTCGTAAAATGGCGCCAGGCGACACCCTATTGGTGATAGCCGACGACCCTGCCACACTGCGCGACATTCCTGCGTATTGTCGCTTTATGGAGCATGGTTTAGTAGCGGCTGAAACGGAACAAGCCCCCTACCGCTACCTCATCCAAAAAGGCGAAAACGCTTAAAGTTTGTATTCCCAAAACTCCGCAGAGCCGGTAGCTGGGTCTAACTGGTAGGCTGCGAAGCCAAACTTTTTATAAGCAAGTTTCGCTGGCTCGTTGCCCGTCAGCACTTCCAGTGTCAGTTTGCAGCAGCCTCTCGCTTTCGCTTCCGTCACCACCGCTTGCATGAGTTTTTGTGCCAGGCCTTGGCCACGCAAACCACTGCGAATGGCTATATCGTGAATATTGCACACAGGTTTTGCGGCAAAAGTGGAAAAGCCGATAACACAATTCACTAAGCCAACCGCCTGACCTTCTTCATTCCATGCCAGAAAACTAAAAACAGTGTCCCGTGCAGCCATTTCTTTAATTAAAACAGCCTTGGTACTTTCTGGTAAGGCTTCGCCACCGCCCATTGGGTCTTGCGCATAGTGATCGAGCATCTCAATTAGCGCGTGGGCATGTACTGGGTTGTGATAGTCAACAGCTTCTACTTTTACTGCCATAAGGTCCTCTATTTTGATTGCTGAACTGCTTGATGTCGAAAACAGGTGGTGACATGGTCGTTCACCATGCCCACCGCCTGCATAAAGGCATAAACGATGGTGGGGCCCACGAAGGTAAAGCCTTGCTTTTTTAGGCGCTTAGAAAGGGCTTCAGAAGCTTCTGTGTAGGCAGGTACGTCTGTTTGCTGCTCCCAGTTATTTTGCACGGGCTCACCCTGCACGGTCGACCATAACCACTCGCTAAAACAAACCCCTTCTTTTTCTAATGCCATATAGGCATCTGCATTTTTGAAAATAGAGTTTATTTTCAACCTGTTACGTATTATTCCAGGGTTATTCATTTGCGCTTCAATATATGTTTGTCGTGCTTCGCCTTGAATGGCATGTATCCGTTCTGGGTCTAAATAATGAAAACTGCTTAAATAGTTATTTTGCTTTTTTAAAATGGTAATCCAGCTTAAGCCAGCTTGCTGCCCGTCGAGGATTAACTTAGAAAACAATTGTTTAGGGCAGTACTCAGGCACGCCCCATACTGTGTCGTGGTATGCCACATACTCTTTGTCGCTACCGCACCAAAGACAGCGGTTTTTTGTTCTCTCTACCATCGACACCTCGTTCCCAACGCAATTCCCGTTGTTGCGCCTATAAAATTTAACCATTCTCAGGGTATAATGTACGCATATTTCTTCATTTTGTACTACATAGGCGAATTGAGACACCTTATGGATAAATTTGACGTGAAAACTTTCCAGGGCCTAATTCTGGCACTGCAAGACTTTTGGGCACGCCAAGGCTGTGCTGTTGTGCAACCCCTTGATATGGAAGTTGGGGCTGGGACCTTTCACCCAATGACCTTCTTGCGCTCAATTGGCCCAGAGCCTGCCAGCTTTGCTTATGTGCAACCATGCCGACGCCCCACAGACGGCCGTTATGGTGAAAACCCGAACCGTTTGCAGCAATACTACCAGTTCCAAGTTCTCATGAAACCCTCCCCTGACAATATTCAGGAGTTGTTTTTAGAGTCCTTAAAAGAGCTTGGGTTTGACCCACTGGTTCACGACATTCGTTTTGTTGAAGACAACTGGGAGTCGCCAACTCTAGGCGCTTGGGGTTTAGGTTGGGAAGTTTGGCTGAATGGCATGGAAGTCACTCAGTTTACGTACTTCCAGCAAGTGGGTGGTATTGAATGTGCTCCTATCGCGGGCGAAATAACCTATGGTTTAGAGCGTTTAGCCCTTTATATTCAAGGTGTTGACAGCATTTACGACCTGGTATGGACCGACGGCCCACGGGGTGTCATCAAGTATGGCGATGTATTTCATCAAAACGAAGTGGAACAGTCCATTTATAACTTCGAACATGCCGACGTTCCTGTTTTATTCGAGCGGTTCGACGCAGCTGAGCGCGAATGCCAGCATTTGCTAGCAAACAAATTACCTTTGCCAGCGTACGAGCAAGTCATGCGTGCTTCTCATGCGTTTAACTTACTCGATGCCCGCCAAGCTATTTCTGTTACCGAGCGCCAACGCTATATTTTGCGTGTTCGTGACCTGGCTAAAGGCTGTGCTGAAGCCTATTACTCCGCCCGAGAAAAGCTCGGTTTTCCGCTGGCTGACCCTGACTCATTAGCTATGCAACAGGCCCATAAAAAAGCAGAAGCACGCGTAGCAAAAGCAAAGAAACAAGCCAAGAGTACCGAGGAGAAGAAATAACCATGAGCACCACTGCAAATTTACTAATTGAACTTGGTACAGAAGAGTTACCTCCTAAGTCGTTAAAAGCATTAAGCGACAGCTTTACTCAAAGTATTACAGACCAATTAACAGGCTTGTCCATTGCTTTTGGCAAGGTCGAGTCTTTTGCTACGCCCCGCCGTATAGCGGTGTTGGTCTCCCACGTGCAACGCCAGCAAGACGACGAGCAAGTGGACAAACGTGGCCCTGCTATTGCTGCTGCGTTCGACGCTGAAGGAAACCCAACCAAGGCGGCTCTTGGCTGGGCCCGCGGGGTTGGTATTGATGTGGCAGACGCCGAGCGCCTCGTGACGGACAAAGGCGAATGGTTACTGCATAAAGCTATAGTTCCAGGCAAAGACCTGCAAGACTTATTGCCCCAAGTAGTGCAGCAAGCAGCGAAGCAGCTTCCCGTACCTAAAACCATGCGTTGGGGTGAAGGCGAGTTTGCCTTTATTCGCCCGTTAAAACGCCTAACAGTGATGCTGGACGACACCCTGGTGCCTATGTCGCTTTTTGGGGTTCAAAGCAGTAACCGCCTGCTAGGGCACCGCTTCCATAGTCAAGGCGATGTGGAGTTAACCAAAGCCAGCGACTACCCTGAAGCATTAAAACAAGCCTATGTTATTGCTTCTTTTGCTGAACGTCGTCAATTAGTGAAAGAGCATGCACAAGCCCTAGCTGCAGACATTAATGCAACACCCGTCTGGGACGAAGACCTATTAGACGAGGTAGCGTCACTTGTTGAGTGGCCTGTGGCTTTACTGGCAGCCTTCGACGAGGCCTTCCTCGATGTGCCAAAAGAAGCCCTTATTTACACCATGAAAGACGATCAGCGTTACTTCCCGCTGGTGGACAGCGAAGGTAATTTGTTGGCCAAGTTTATTTTCATTACCAACATTGAAAGCAAAAACCCTGACTTAGTGGTTGCCGGGAACGAAAAGGTTATTCGCCCTCGCCTTGCCGACGCTGAATTCTTTTATACCAATGACAAGAAAGTTAGCTTAGCGTCGCGCATTGAAAAGCTCGACAGTGTGCTATTCCAAAAAGAGCTAGGCAGTATTGGCGACAAGGCTCGCCGTATTTCGCAAGTGGCTGGCAATATTGCGAACCAGTTAGGTGCCGACGCCGCCATTGCAACACGTGCAGGCTTGCTGGCAAAAGCCGACTTAGTCAGCCATATGGTGATGGAATTCCCTGAAGTTCAAGGTGTTATGGGTATGCACTATGCCCGTCACGACGGCGAACCAGAAGGTGTGGCTTTGGCTATTGAAGCCCATTACCGCCCACGATTTGCGGGTGACACCCTCCCCTCAACCACCGAAGGTGCCGCTGTTGCCATTGCCGACAAGTTAGACACGCTCGTAGGTATTTTTGCCATTGGGCAAACGCCACGAGGTGACCGCGACCCCTTCGGCTTGCGTCGTGCTGCTATAGGCTTGTTGCGCATGCTGGTTGAGCTAGAGCTTGATCTGGACTTTAAAGCCATAATTGCCCACGCTGCTGGTGCCTACGCTAGCACTATTCAGGTGTCTGAAGAAACTCAGGATGAGATATTTAACTTCCTACTAGGTCGCTTCCGTGCTTGGTATCAAGAGCAAGGCATTGCCGTGGATGTGATTCAGTCTGTGTTGGCTCGTCGTCCGCAGAAAGCCCTGGACTTCGACCGCCGCGTGAAGGCGGTCACAGAATTCGTGCGCTTACCTGAAGCCGAAGCACTTGCTGCTGCCAATAAACGTGTTAGCAACATACTTGCCAAGTCCGACACGGCTAACCTCACCGAGATCAACACTGCACTGCTGCAAGAAGAGGCTGAAAAAGCTCTGTATGACGCTCTTAACGGCTTGCAAAGCACGGTTGAGACTGGTGTTGCCTCAGGTAACTATAACGCCGTACTGAGCCAGCTGGCGCACTTACGTAGCCCTATCGACAACTTCTTTAACGAAGTTATGGTCAATGCAGACGAGCCGGCGATACGTACCAACCGATTAGCGCTACTGACCAAGCTGCGTAATCAATTCTTAGCGGTTGCCGACATTTCCCTTCTGCAAAGCTAAGCTTCCGCTGAACAATAAGCGTTACGCAAATAAAAAAGCCGCACTTTCAATCAGTGCGGCTTTTTTTTATGCTTACTGCGAAACGTATGGAAACTTATACGTCTAAGTTGGCTACGCGCAATGCGTTGTCTTCTATGAAGGCACGACGTGGTTCAACCAAGTCACCCATGAGGGTGGTAAATAACTGGTCAGCGCCTATGGCGTCTTCAATGGTAACTTGCAGCATACGGCGACTTTCTGGGTCCATGGTGGTTTCCCACAGTTGGTCTGGGTTCATTTCCCCAAGCCCTTTATAGCGCTGAATGTACAGACCACGCTTCGACTCGGAAATTAACCATTCAATGGCCTCAACGAAGTCACTTACAGGTTGCTTCTTCTCGCCGCGTTGTACATAACCACCTTCTTCCATTAAGTCTTCAATATCGTCACCAACCGTTACTAAATGGTCGTAGTCTTTCGAAATTAAAAACTCATAGTTAAGTAGGAAGTCGCGCTCAACACCATGGCGCAACAAGCGCACAACCGGTAGGAATACTTGACGCACAGCGTCTTCTTCCACCAACACAGTATAGGTTGAAGACTGTGTTTCAGTGTCCATTAAGTCTTGTTGGTATGCCGCGCACCAAGCTTCAACCGCAGCTTTGTCTTTTAAGTTGTCTGCAGTTAAACGAGGCGCATACACTAAACGAGACAAAATGTGCTCTGGTAAACGACGGCTTAAGCGTTCAATGGAGTCCATTGCGTACTGGTAGTCACGCACCATCTTCTCTAGTTGCACCCCTGTAATACCTGGCGCATCCGCATTGACGTGCAACGAAGCACGGTCTAGAGCTTGGCTGGTTAGGTATTCAATTAGCGCCGCATCATCTTTAATGTACTGTTCTTGGCGACCTTTCTTGGCTTTGTACAAAGGCGGCTGAGCTATATACACATAGCCACGCTCAAGCAGTTCTGGCATTTGACGGTAGAAGAAAGTAAGTAACAATGTACGAATGTGTGAACCGTCCACGTCCGCATCCGTCATAATAATAATGCGGTGGTAACGTGTTTTGTCCGGATCATACTCTTCACGGCCAATACCGCAGCCAAGAGCAGTAATAAGGGTTGCTACCTCTTGTGAAGCCAGCATTTTGTCGAACCGTGCTTTTTCTACGTTTAGAATTTTACCTTTCAACGGTAAAATAGCTTGGTTCTTACGGTTACGTCCCTGCTTGGCAGAACCACCCGCAGAGTCACCCTCCACTATGTATAGTTCTGAAAGCGCTGGGTCTTTCTCTTGGCAGTCCGCTAGTTTCCCTGGCAGACCGGCTAAATCCAAAGCACCTTTACGTCGTGTCATTTCACGTGCTTTTCGAGCTGCTTCACGGGCCCGTGCTGCATCTATAATTTTTGTCACAATAACTTGTGCGTCTTTTGGGTTTTCCATAAGGAAATCCCAAAGCTTTTCATTCATGGCCTGTTCAACAGCTGATTTTACTTCCGAAGAAACAAGCTTCTCTTTGGTCTGTGACGAGAATTTAGGATCTGGCACTTTAACAGAAATAACGGCCGTTAAACCTTCACGGGCGTCGTCACCCGAGGCGTTTGTTTTTGCTTTCTTACTGTACCCTTCCTTGTCCATATAGTTGTTCAAGGTACGGGTTAAAGCGGAACGGAAACCAGCCATATGGGTTCCACCGTCGCGCTGTGGAATGGTGTTGGTGTAACAGTAAATATGCTCTTGGTACGAGTCGTTCCATTGCAAACCAACTTCAACCGTAATGCCGTCTTCACGCTCATGCTGGAATTGAAAAACGGTTGGGTGTATAGGTGTTTTTTTGTCGTTCAAGTAACTAACAAAGGCACCAATACCACCGTCGTAATGGAAGTGGTCTTTACGCTCGGAGTTCTCGTCGATTAAACGAATAGACACACCCGAGTTTAAGAAGGACAACTCGCGTAAGCGTTTTGCCAGAATGTCGTAATGGAAAGTTACATCTGTGAAGGTCTCTTCACTTGGCCAAAAGCGCACTTCTGTACCCGACTCGGTGGTGTCTGCAATCGGTTTAATGTCGCCTTGTGGTTCCCCATGACGGTATGTCTGCTTATACTTTTTACCACCACGTTGAATGGTTAAGTCTAATTGCTTCGACAGCGCGTTTACAACGGAAACACCTACTCCGTGTAGGCCTCCTGAAACCTTGTACGAGTTATCATCAAACTTACCGCCCGCATGCAGAACTGTCATTATAACTTGTGCAGCAGACACACCTTCTTCCGGGTGAATTTCTACAGGTATACCACGACCGTCGTCTCGTACCGATACAGAACCATCGCTGTGCATGGTGACGTATATTTCTGAACAATGGCCCGCTAATGCTTCGTCAATAGAGTTATCAACCACCTCAAACACCATATGGTGCAGGCCGGTACCGTCGTCGGTGTCACCAATATACATCCCCGGACGCTTACGAACCGCGTCTAAACCTTTAAGAACCTTTATATTCGATTCATCATACGTATCGTTATTTGACATAGATTTATCCTGTCGTTGTATCTAAGATTGTCCCTTGTTCCACGTGGAACAATCGGGTCTCGGTCTCAGCAAAGTGACCAAGAATAGTTTTTTTATCTATTGCAGTAACAAACACCTGACTTTGCGTGTCCACTATTGCTTGGCAAAGTTTTTGCTGGTTATCGACATCCAACTCTGCCGGTAAATCATCGATTAAATAAATACATGAAGTGCCTGTAACTTGCCGGTAGTGCTCGCCTTGTACAAACCGAAGCGCTGCCATAAGCAATTTCAACTGGCCACGGCTTAAGCGTTCCCGTGCGTCTGCACCGTCAACGCGTATTTGCCACTCAGCTTTACTCGGCCCAACACTTGTGAACCCTTGCCGCAAGTCTAACTCTAAACGTTCGGCCAGAGCTTCTTCAAAACTTTCAAAGCGCTCACTCCAGCCTGGCATTAACTTAAAGGCGAATGACATATCTGGCAAAAAACGTTGGCAATACTCTGTTATGTGCTCGTTTAAGGCAGCTAAATAAGCTTCCCGTGCACGTGTCAAAGCCTCACCTGCAGCAACGAGCTGCTTATCCCAAAATGCTCCTCCGTCTTGCATAAAACGCCCACTACGAAGTAAGGCGTTACGTTGTTTCAGCAGACGAGAGTAAGCCAACCAATGTTGGTATTCAGATTGTTCCACGTGGAACAACCCCCAGTCCATAAATTGACGACGAGCTTTCGGACCATCTGTAATAAGCTCCACCCCTTCCGGGGTAATAAGCTGTACAGGAACATAGCGAGCTAGCTCAGAAAACTTTAAACCACGTAGTCCATTTATGCGCGTGTCACTTTCGCCTTGCCGCGTGCGCTGGAAGCCAACGCGAGTTTCTTGGCTTTCTTCATTATTTAGCCGAGCAAAAATGGTAAAAGCATCGGCGTTTGCCTGTATTACTTGGCGCGCTTGATGGGTGCGAAACGAGCGACCATACCCTAAGCAATAAATGGCTTCCAGTACACTGGTTTTACCGCTGCCATTTTGTCCGTAAACTATATTTACTCGGCGCGTTGTTTCTATTTCAACATTCGAAAGATTCCGCAAATGAGAAATAGTTAACGAGCTTATATTCATGCATTACAGCCGCATTGGCATAATGACGTAGACTGCACTGTCATCGGCAGCGTCTTCAACTAAAGCACTGCTGTTTTCGTCGGTCAATGTAAACTTCACTTGGCTCCCTTCAATGGCATTCACCACGTCAAGCAAGTAGTTCACGTTAAAGCCAACTTCCATATTGTCGCCACTGTATTCTACTTCTAAGCGTTCGTCGGCCTTTTCTTGTTCTTGGTTATTCGCAGTCAGGCACATTTCAGAGCCTTCCAAGACAATGCGAACACCACGGAACTTTTCGTTCGACAAAATAGCAACCCGCACGCAAGACTGCTTCAGTAAGTCCCGATCGGCAATGACAATGCGTTCGCCCGTTGTTGGTATAACGCGGCGATAATCTGGGAAGCGACCGTCTAACAACTTGCTGGTGAAGGTCATACCGCCTGTTTCAACACGAATGTGATTTTGCCCTAAGTACACTTGTATAGGGGTGTCGTCCGCGTCCAACAAGCGCATAAGTTCACTAATACCTTTGCGCGGCACAATGACTTGTTTGTGGGGTAACGCACTTTGTTCTAGCTGGCAGGTTGCCATGGCTAAGCGGTGACCGTCAGTGGCAACAGTGCGTAGCACATTGTCGTTCACTTCAAACAACATACCGTTCAAGTAATAGCGAACATCTTGGTTTGCCATAGAAAAATGAGTGCGTTCAATAAGATGCTTCAACTTTCCCTGCTGCATTTGCAAGGTAATTTCGCTTTCGAAGTCTTCAATATTTGGATATTCAGAGGCAGGCAAACTGCTTAATGTGAAACGACTTTTACCGGAACGCACAATAACCTTGTCGTCTGTGCTTTCAACACGCACGTCGGCACCGTCGGCTAAGCTGCGCACAATGTCCAAGAGCTTTTTGGCGGGTACGGTAATGTCGCCTGGCTCGGCTCCTTCAAGCATCACCGAAGAAACTAACTCAACCTCTAGGTCGGTCCCTGTCATCCGTAACGAGTCAGTACCTACTTGAATAAGAACATTGCTTAGAATAGGTAGTGTTGAACGGCGCTCGACCGCACCACTGACAACTTGTAAAGGTTTTAATAAAGCGTCACGGTTAATGGTGAATTTCATTTCACTGGCTCTCCCATTTTATTATTTTGCAGCCATTGTTCAACAACGTATTAAACAGACAATGTGCGGTTTAAATTACGATAATCTTGTTGTATTTCGTGATCCTCTTCACGTAACTCCTTGATTTTCCAACAAGCGTGAAGAACCGTCGTGTGGTCTCGACCACCAAATGCGTCACCTATTTCAGGTAAACTATGGTTCGTTAGCTCTTTCGCAAGGGCCATGGCCACCTGGCGCGGACGGGCAATAGAACGGCTGCGCCGTTTCGAAATAAGGTCCGACACCTTAATGTTATAATACTCAGCTACTGTACGCTGAATATTGTCGATAGTGACCATCTTTTCTTGTGCTATCAACAAGTCCCGAAGGGCTTCTTTTACAAAGTCGATAGTGACAGCTTTACCGGTTAAATTCACGTTCGCTATCACACGGTTTAAGGCGCCTTCCAGCTCACGCACATGGGAACGTAAACGCTTCGCAATGAAAAACGCCACTTCATGGGGAAGTTTCATGCCGCGCTCTTCAGCTTTACGCTCGAGAATAGCCACACGTGTAGGTAAGTCTGGCGGCTCAATAGCAACCGTTAACCCCCAGCCAAAGCGGCTTTTCAGGCGGTCGTCTACCCCTTCAATTTCTTTTGGGTATACGTCACTGGTTAAGATGACCTGCTGATTGCCTTCTAACAGCCAATTAAAGGTGTGGAAGAATTCGTCTTGGAAGTGTTCTTTTTTTGCAAAGAATTGAACGTCATCAATAAGTAAAGCTTCGACCGAACGGTAGCTTTCTTTGAAGATGTCAATTTTATTGTGTTTCATGGCATACACCATGTCTTGCACAAAGCGTTCGGCCCTTAAGTAATACACTTTCGCTTCGGGGTTGCGCTCAAGTATGGCATTGCCAACCGAGTGCAATAAGTGAGTTTTACCTAAACCGGTGCCCCCATAAATAAACAAGGGGTTATAAGCGCCGCCTGGGTTTTCTGCCACTTGAATAGCCGCAGCTCGGGCAAGTTGGTTCGACTGACCTTCAACAAAGTTTTCGAAACGATGTGTTGGCGCCAGGTTTGAATGCTGCAAGGAAATAGGCCGGTCACCCACATTCACCGTGGGCTGTGGCCGTGGCGATGCAGCACGCTGATTATCAGAAGCAGACGCAGTCGGTGCTTCAGGTGCTGGTTTTTGCTTACGCGAGCCAACCCGAAGCTCCACATTAGGTGCTTTGTCGCCTGCTAGGTCCCGTAAAAAAGAAATAATTTGCTTTAAGTACTTATCTTTCACCCAGTCCATAACATAAGGATTGGGTGCATACAAAAACAGGGTATTTTCCTCTAGCTCTGACTGCAGCGGCTTTATCCAGGTATTGAAGTTTTGCAACGACAGTTCGCTTTGCAAGCGTGTAGCACATTGCTGCCACAAAGAATTCCCCACTAACAACTCCCCTTCAAAAACAAAATTTCTTATTAGAATAAGCGTGTAATGGCAGCGCTAAAACTTCTTAAAAGAATAACCACGCAAGCTGCTATTTGCACACCCATCATACGAAATTAAGGGGCTTTACGCCACCTTTTTGCAGAAACTGCGCAAACTTATCCACAGGCAAATAATGCCGAATTTGTTTGACACTGATCGAATTTCTCGATAAGATCCGCGCTCATTTTGACACACTGATCAGTAACGGAAATAAAGCGATGAAAAGAACATTTCAACCAAGCGTAATTAAGCGCAAGCGCGACCATGGCTTCCGTGCACGCATGGCAACAAAAAACGGCCGTAAAGTATTGGCCCGCCGTCGTGCTAAAGGGCGTAAAGTACTGTCTGCTTAATTGCAGACAGTTCACTTTCCTCTAAGTGAAGCACTATGCATATCCTCGGGAGTTACGTCTGTTAACTCCCGCGCATTTTCAAAGCGTATTTAACAAGCCTCCTGTTAAAGCTGTCAGTAAGCAGCTAACCCTTCTTGCCCAACCGAATTCATTAGACAATCCACGTTTAGGTGTTACCGTTAGCAAACGGAACGCACGTTTAGCCGTACAACGAAATCAAATTAAACGAATAATTCGGGAATCCTTTCGGTTACAGCAGCATAAACTGGCTGGCTTTGATATTATTGTTATCGCCAAACCTGGGGTAACCGAGTTAGATAAGGTGGCGCTTAGAGAGTTATGCAACTATTTATGGCGAAAGTTAAGCAAGCGCTGCAAGCAATACTCATCGGCCTCATCCGACTCTACCAACTGATAATAAGCCCTTTGCTTGGGCCACGTTGCCGATTTGTACCAACGTGTTCAGAATATGCAATACAAGCGGTAAAACGGTTTGGCGTGATAAAAGGAAGCTGGCTTGCCATACGGCGAATAAGTAAATGCCACCCGGGTCATCCGGGTGGATTTGATCCTATACCGGGAAATGAGCAGCACAGCCACATGACCCATAAGTCTGGCGAACAATCGCAGAGCAAAAAACGAGAGACGAAGTAACTATGGATTCGCGACGCACATTATTAATCATACTCTTTTTGGTGATGTCATTTTTTATGTACCAGCAATGGACATTAAAAGATGTTGCTAAAACGCCTGGAATTGATTCGCAGAGCTCATCTGCACAGGCTCAAACCGTACCGAATACTGCGACAAGCAACGGTATTCCTCAGGCAGGTCAAAGCAGCGTAAATACAGTGGACACCCCTTCTGTCCAAGCGTCCGAAGTGACCGACAGCGCCGACACGGTACGTGTGACCACAGACTTATTCGACATTCGTATTAGCCTAAGCGGCGGTGACATTGTTCGGGCCGAACTATTAGAGCATGCCAAAGAACTTGGTGAAGACGCTCGCTACAGCATTTTATTCCAAGAGCAAGGTGCTATGCACATTGCAGAAAGCGGTTTGACCGGGCCGGATGGGTTTGATAACGCCAGCACCCGTCCTCAGTATACAGTTTCAACGGACCACTTCCGCTTAACCGGCGACACCCTGCGTGTTCCTCTAACCTATACTGCTGAAAATGGCAGCACGGTTACCAAAGAATATGTATTTACACGCGGCGACTACGCTGTGGATGTACACCATAAGGTCAATAACAACACCAATACCAGCTTGAATATGGCGCTTTTTGGTCGCTTAACGCAAACCATGGTGTCGAATGACCGCTCTATGTTTATGCCCACCTACCGAGGTGCGGCCTATTCGTCAGAAAATGACCGCTATAAGAAGTACAGCTTTAAAGACATTAAAAAGCGCAACTTAGAACAGAACACCTCAGCCGGTTGGGTGGCTATGCTAGAGCATTACTTTGTCACCGCTTGGGTGCCCGACCAAAACGCACTGAACTACTTACGTACCAGCACGTCGGCAGCGACAAATGCTGCGCGTATTAGTTTTGTTGGCCCGGTTATTAATATTCCAGCAGGCAGCCAATACGACTTTGAAAGCCAAATTTACATGGGGCCGAAAGACCAAGAGCGCCTAGCTGAACTAGCAAACCACCTTGACTTAACCGTTGACTATGGCTTCCTGTGGTGGCTTGCCCAGCCTATTCACTGGTTAATTGCCTTCTTGTTTGGCTTTGTTAAAAACTATGGTGTAGCTATTATTCTTATCACCATTATTATCAAAGGTTTGCTCTACCCGTTAACCAAGGCACAGCATACGTCCATGGCCAAAATGCGTAAAATTGCCCCCCGCATGGCCGAATTAAAAGAACGCTTTGGTGACGACAAGCAAAAAATGTCGCAAGCCATGATGAGCATGTACAAAGAAGAAAAGGTAAACCCGCTCGGTGGGTGTTTGCCTATGTTCTTACAGTTGCCAATTTTCTTAGCTTTGTATTGGGTATTACTAGAAAGCCCAGAAATACGCCACGCAGACTTTGCGCTGTGGATAAACGACTTGTCCAGCCGTGACCCGTACTTCATTCTGCCTCTGTTAATGGGTGCCAGCATGTACTTTATGCAGCGTTTACAGCCGACCCCTATGACAGACCCTATGCAGCAGAAAATTATGCAAATGATGCCGGTGGTATTTACCGTCTTCTTCCTATTTTTCCCTGCTGGCTTGGTTCTATACTGGTTGGTTAGTAACCTCATCACTATAGCGCAAATGTTATGGATTTATCGTCAGTTTGATAAGAAAGGCTTGAAATAATACTCAACTTTCTTCTTGAAAGCCTACAAAACCCGACCTTAGGTCGGGTTTTTTGTGTGTGACATCCAACCCCAACTAGAATACAATTACGCAACACTTGATGTATTTATGTGAGCGTTCAATTGATATGAAGTTTCAAAACCTGGTCGTCTTTTTCGTTGTGGCTCTTTTCGTGAGTAGTCCAGTGTTCGTTACTGCGAAGGAAAAAGAGCTTGTGATAGGCACCATGCAAGAAGTTGACACGTCCCACGAATCGTTTCAGCATGTTCAAGCGGCTTACCAACACATTGGTTACGACATTCGTTTATTGCCCATGCCCTACGCTCGAAGTTTCTACGAGAGTAACCGCGGAATTATTCTTGATGGCGAACTTGCACGCACCGAGGTGGCTGCACACCAAGCCCCAGACATGATCCGCATACCAGTCCCAATCGACGAGTCTGCCGCGGCTGTATTTACCAACGACCCACATTTCTACCCAAATGACTGGGCTGACTTACACGGCAAGCGAATTGACGTGCTAAAAGGCACCAGTATTATTATCGGGCGCTTAGGGGACCTTCCATACAATACAGTGACCACCTTAGAACAAGCTTTTTTACGTTTAAACAGTGGCCGCAGCGACGCTTTAATTGCACCCGGTTCGATAGCCCAAGAGGTGCTTAATAATATGCAAGTAAGCGGTATTTACCGCGTAACACCAGACTTAGAAACCTGGCTTGTGTACCACTACATCCACAAGCGGCATGAAAATTTGGTGGAGCCCTTAACCCAAGCTCTGCAGCAGGTTATGCAACACGAAACCTTTGTCGCCATTCAGTAACAAGGGCCCTTCCCTATGTAAATTTCCTAAGCCAAGTTAAGCCGAGTATAATGAAACCCATTATTCTTACTTACGGCATAGGAACTTCATGGGCGAACAAGCTTTCAATACAGACACTATTGTTGCGCAAGCGACACCACCGGGCAAAGGCGGTGTCGGTATTGTGCGTGTAAGCGGCAGCCAGGCGAAAAATGTTGCCAAGCAAATTCTTGGGCAATGTCCAAAGCCCCGTTATGCACTGTATACCGACTTCAAAGACGCTTCCGGCTTGGTTATTGACCAAGGCATCGCTTTGTATTTTGAAGGGCCTAACTCATTTACCGGTGAAGACATACTTGAACTGCAAGGTCACGGTGGCCCTGTGGTACTCGACATGCTTATCCGAGCCATTTTGACCCAGCCTAAAGTGCGTTTAGCCCGCCCCGGCGAGTTCAGCGAACGCGCTTTTATGAACGATAAAATTGACTTAACCCAAGCAGAAGCCATTGCCGACTTAATTGAAACAAACTCAGAACAGGCCGCACGTATGGCGCTGCAAAGTTTACAAGGCAACTTCTCGCACCGCATCGACCAATTAGTCGATGCGGTTATTCATTTACGCATGTTCGTCGAAGCAGCCATTGACTTTCCCGATGAAGAAATAGACTTTCTGAGCGACGGCAAAGTGGCCGCCGACTTACAAAGCATTATTGATAATTTATTAGCCGTTGAAGCGGAAGCAAAACAAGGCAGCCTTCTGCGTGAAGGCATGCGGGTGGTGATTGCAGGTAAACCCAATGCCGGTAAGTCGAGCTTATTGAACGCATTAGCAGGCCATGATTCTGCCATTGTTACCGACATAGCAGGCACAACCCGCGACGTACTGCGCGAGCATATTCAGATTGATGGTATGCCCTTGCATATTATTGACACAGCCGGCTTACGTGAAAGCCCCGACAAGGTAGAGCAAATTGGTATCGAGCGGGCTTGGGCAGAAATCGAACAAGCCGATCGGGTGTTATTTATGGTGGACAGCACAGAAACCCATGCTACCCACCCTAAAGACATTATGCCGGAGTTTTATAAACGCCTCCCCCAGCATATTCCCTTTAGTGTGATCAGAAATAAAGTTGATCTAACCGGCGATGCGCCTGGAATACAAGAAGTAGAGGGTATTCACGTACTTGCACTATCGGCTTCTGCAGAAGTGGGTTTGCAACACTTACGCGAACATTTAAAAGAATGCATGGGCTTTAACACCAACCTTGAAGGTGGCTTTATGGCACGGCGTCGCCACTTAGAAGCCATAGAGCAGGCCAAGCAGCATTTATTTATAGGCCAAGAGCAACTTGAAACCTTTGCCGCTGGCGAAATTCTGGCTGAAGAGCTGCGCTTAGCCCAGTCACACCTGAATGAAATTACCGGCGAATTCACCAGCGACGACTTGCTGAGTAAAATATTTGGCAGTTTTTGTATCGGGAAGTGAACCTCATTCTTAAGTGGTAAAGTCCCGTGAAACCTATCAAAACATATCAAAATAAATTGTTGTTTTGTAAGGACATAAATTACTTTTTCCTCAGAAACCTTTTTCCCGCGTTTTCTTCTAGTTTGCTCCGTTTCACTATAAATTTATCCCGATTTGCTCCAAGGTTAGAATTCGGGAGCAATGGGATCAAAATTGGAGCAAACATGAAGGTATCTGTTAACAAGCGGAACCCCAACTCGAAGGGGCTACAGCAGCTTCGCCTGGTGTACTACTACGGTGTAGTCGAAGGGGAAGACGGAAAGAAGCGGCCTAAGCGGGATTACGAGCCTCTTGAGCTGTACGTGTATCACAACCCCAAGACTTAGGCTGAACGGCAACACAACAAGGAAATGATGCGCCAGGCCGAAGCTGCAAGATCTGCACGCCTTGTTGAATCACATGCCAATAAATTCAAGCTTGAAGATCGAGTGAAACTGGCCTCAAGCTTCTTTGACTACTATGACCAATTAACCTCGACCAAAGAGTCTGGAAGCGCTTCTAATTATTCAATCTGGATCTCGGCAGGTAAGCACCTCAGAAACTACCACGGCAGAGCTGAGCTCACCTTTGAGGAGATTGATAAGACGTTCCTGGAAGGGTTCCGCAAGTACCTACTGGAGGAAAAGCTCACCAAATCGAAAACCCGGCTCGCCAAAAATACTGCATCGAGCTACTTCAATAAACTTCGGGCTGCTCTGAATGAAGCATATCGAGAGGGCATGATCAGGGACAACCCGGTTCAACGGGTGAAAAGTGTCAAGGCAGAAAACACTAAGCGAACCTACCTCTCTCTGGATGAGGTTCGTGCGCTGGCAAAAGCAGAGTGTCGCTACGATGTCCTGAAACGCACTTTTTTGTTCAGTTGCACTACCGGTCTCCGCTGGAGTGACATCAATAAACTCACATGGCGTGAAATTGAGGAGTTTGAGCCCGGCCACTATCGAATCATTTTTGACCAGCAAAAGCTCAAAAACGGTGGAAACTCCCTTGTGTATCTGGACCTTCCAGACTCGGCTGTAAAGCTGTTGGATATAGATCAAAAGGGCGAACCAGACGACCGAGTTTTCGTCGGCCTCAAATACAATAGCTACTTCAACGTGGCGCTGCTGCAATGGGCAATGAGAGCTGGGATAACAAAACACGTTACTTTCCACGCTGGACGACACACTTTCGCCGTTGCGCAGCTCAACCGGGGAGTAGACATATACTCACTCTCTAGGCTTCTTGGACACAGTGAATTACGCACTACCGAAATATACGCTGACATTCTTGAGAGTCGCCGCGTAACGGCCATGAGAAGCTTTCCAGACATCTTCAAAGAGCGTGAAAGTGAGGACAATAGATGCTCCCGCTGCGGGCAGACAGTCCCCATGACTATCGCTTAGGCGCTTTACGTCCAGGACGGCGAGAGTTTTTCATAAACTGCTCAACGTCGTTCTGCACATCCTTCTGAGATTTGATGCGGTTGGCCTCAATCCAATCCAGAAGGAGGGAGGTTCACGTTACTGGTGTCATTCGAAGCTGTTCCCGAAACGAAATCAGCCAAGATTTTTTTGATTTCTGCCAATTCATTCATCACGCACGATAACTGTTCTGCTCCAGACATCATTCACCCACATTGTCTTTGATTCGCTTTGATGGGTTTATGATGAAGGAGAGAGATGCGAAACGACGGGTCTGCTTTTACCCAATTTGGGCGGTTTGAGCCGAATTGAGAAAATTTTCTGGAAAGTGCCTACGTCAGTCCGACCGACTGACTGTCCAACACGATAATTTATCCTTTAAATTCAATTGATTTACTTATAGGTGTGGCACTAGTGACGTGGATAACATCAGTTATGAACAGGGTTATCCACCATGGGAGCGAATTCGACTTAACGAGAATGCCGCCCATAGGTGCTGTAATTATCATAATTATCGTAATCGAAGTGGACTTGCTAGGGCTT
This sequence comes from Aliidiomarina taiwanensis, assembly GCF_003987015.1. Classification (GTDB taxonomy): domain Bacteria; phylum Pseudomonadota; class Gammaproteobacteria; order Enterobacterales; family Alteromonadaceae; genus Aliidiomarina; species Aliidiomarina taiwanensis. Next base: position 91,576 of record NZ_PIPQ01000001.1, read on the forward strand.
TGAATGAGGAGATGCGAACAAAGAAGGATTCGCCCCGAGGCTTTTGTTCACTTAGGGGCGATATGAGGATTCGTCTTGGTAATTATCAGTTTATCGCTGTGAAAAAGCGTGCTGTTGAATATCTCATAATGGAAAATCGACGCTAATATAGCGGCATTTTCCAGCTTACGACGGAAGTCTCTCCGCTCTTTCGTTTCACTGCTGAACTGAAGCTTCAGGGCATCGAGGGGGATTTCAATTTGCTTTCTACGCGACATTGAATGGACTCGCCAATTCCACCAACAGTAGAAATCGATGGCGAGTGGGTTTTTAGTCAAAGCTTTGATCGCGTGGGCCGAAACTGGCACAGCATTACTAAGAATGCTTTGATAGAACTCTTCATCCAGACGGATTGTTGATGACCAACTCGAATTTTTACCAGGACGCATTGAGATAAGCGCCTTACGGGATACAGACCAAATCTTTCCCTATACTTAGGCCTATCGTTGAAAACTAAACACTAACAAATAATATTAAACCAAGCTTTCAAAACCCCACGCTCTTCCTCATTAAAATCAACACTAGGAAACGCAATCTGCGCCATCACTTTTCCTGTATCGCCGGCCGTATCATCAGCCACAAAATTGATAAACGGAAACAGCGAATTGCAATGCATCGCGATGTGAGCCATTGCGGGTTTATGCTTACCTAGCATTCCTTTCAAAGTCTCAAGATCAACCACAGCTTGAATAATTTCAACGTCGCCGCTTGCCAAAGAATACTTTCGCCACTCGGCCTGGCTAAAATCAACAGTTCTGTTGTGAATGCTAGCCTGACCACTTCCACGCACACTCGTTCCTGTCAGAACATGCTTCATGCGCAAATCCTGCTGTCCATTAAATAGCGCATATTCAAGCGCATCGGCAAAGGCTTCAAGCTGCTGTAGGCAAAGCGTTATTTCCGCCTGTGACAACAAGCCAAGCTTGCCGTCATTCGCAAACAACGGTAGCTCACATACTGCGCTCAAATAAAAATGGCTATTCTGCGCTTCGTTGTTTAACACGGCCCGCACCAACGGGTAATGCTGGGTCAGCTCAGTAACCAACCTCGGCCAGTTTGGTTCAGCAACCTGCTGCAGTGTGTCTTTGCTAGCAATAGGTGATGCCAGCCGAACAATATAGGCTGTATCTGGCACCACGGCCGAAAATGCTGCCGAAAAATCAAGCTTCACGAATATGGGTTGGTAGCGCTCTGTCGTATCATTGGTGGCCGATAATTGTCGCTCTAGTTTATATAGCCACTCAGATTTTTCGTCGGTTGCATGTAAATTTGCAGCGCTTGCTTTTGTTAATAACTCCTTTAATTGGCTTGTAATATCGGGGCGCGGGTAGGTGTCTTCTGCTTTTTGTTCACTCACGGCGCTATCGCGCAATAGGCCATCAAACGTCGCCGGATATGGGTCAACAGCATCATGAGGTTCCGACGCATTTGCATCCTTTCTAACAGGCTTATGCAGTAAGTGCTGCCAACTTGCCGTTTCTTCTTGATGAATCACGTCATCGGCGTTGTCCTGCAAACATTTGTCCAGCTGATTTTCAACGTCGCGCTTGCGTCGAATAAATGATGCAACTTGGTCTTCGTCAATTGAGGCGGCTAAAAATGGGTAAAGTATTTTTAACGTGCCTTCGCCTGTTCCCAAACGCCGATTTAACGAGCCATACATGCGGTCAACTCGCCCTACGCGCTGCTCGTTGTCACCCGCTGAACCAGCTAAGCCGTAATGGTGTACCTGATGGCAGTTTAAATGTAAATTCACGCCCTCTTTGAATACCGACGTTGCAATTAAAACATGTGGGTAAAATGGGCTATTAAAGCCAAGCTTTAAGCTTTCTCGGGTGCTAGCGGCCGTATCACCGCTAGCAAACCAAACGGGGTTCGTTTGGCTTTTTAGCTGGGTCCATTCGCGCTTCCAGTCGTCTAATTTATGCCCGACAATTTTTTCGCAAAGCATTTCAAAGGTATTTAACGCAGCTTTAAAGTATTTAAGCAACAGCGAGTTAGGCAACTTGAGTTTTACGAACTCGCAAAAACCTCGATAGCTGGTTTCCGCGCTTAGATGTGAGCCTGATTCTTGCTTTTCATAGGTCTTGAACCATGCGTAAACTTCAAGAAATACGGGGCTTGCATATAAAAACCCAGCGCGAATGTAGTTGCTAAAGTTCTCTACTATTTTTGGCGTCTTATCTTGCCATGTTGCTAATTGTTTTCTCTCAGCGTCGGTCAGCTCTGCGTAAACTAACCCCCAACATGTTGTCAGCTCTGTATTAAAACGGTCTTCTGAATGATTTTGCTGCTTGCTCATCTCAACTTCAGAGAGCAAATCAGAGTCTTTGGTTTGTTTGTAGCGCGCGTCTTGTGCTGCACTTTTATAAAGCGCGCGCTTGTTTGTGTCATCGCTGCGGTAATGGTAAGAGTAGCCCGCTTGTTTGTAATCCGCAGCGGGTTCAAAAAACAACGAATAGATACTTTCATTTTTGATAAATCGAAGTTTCACATTGGCAGCGTCTGATTGCGAATGTAAATCACGTTTTACAACAAACAATTGTGCGACGGCGGATGCTAATGATTCGTTGCCTTTGGTGGCTTCTTGGTCGTCGTCGTTTTCGGGGTCAACGTCAAGGTTTTCAGCAATGTCAGCTTTGCCTACTTGTTTGATAATCTCGGAAAATACATCTCGCTTATAATTCGCCTTCACTAAGTTATCGACCGAGCCGTCGGCCCAACCATGTAACATCAACGTCGCTAATTCAGCATCATAGCGCTCGTTCATACGTTGCGTTAGTTCTCGCAGCGACGGAATTCGACGCACAAAAATTAGATGTTTTAGGTCTTCAATACTTGGCGTATTTATTAATGCCTCGGCACTCGGCACACACTTATCAACCAACGCTCGGTATTTCGGGTGTTTTGGAAACGCCTTAAACTTCTCTCGATAACTTGCCGTTAAGCTTTGCAATAGCTTCGTGTCTAGAGCGCGTGAGAAAGCTTCTTTGCTTTGTTCGCCGTTTTCTTCAGCGTTAGCCTCTTCTGCCTCTTCATTGATTTCGCCAGTTGCTGGAGAATCAACGCTGGAAGATTTAGCTTGTTGGTTGTCGGCATCAAGTTTTTCAATATCACGGCCAATTGATTCAAAGCCTTCAAGATATCCATAGGTTAAATGCCGTTTTTCTTTGCTGTGCTCAAGCTCGCTAACCAGTCGTTTTTGATAAATTGCAAAAAAAGCTTCTGCTTCTGGGTGCGCCGCAAATGTCGCAGGCAGCGCTTGTTCATCTCGGTACTCGTACTTACCAAAGTTTTGGGTTTCATCACCCTCTCCAACTGACAGAACGCGTAACCGCCGCAAGCCAAAAATTTGCATTAATGTCTGCGCATCGTTTGCCGCGTTCTTATACGGTGGATAATCAGAAGTCACAAAGTAACTCAGAATATTGGCGATATCGGTTTTGTTGGTGTGGTTTGGGGTGGCCGTTAGCAACAAGACTTTTTGTGCCAGCTGCGAATCATCATTTTGGAAAAATGTCTGTGCAGCTGCAGTACGCTGTGATCCGCCATTTTTGTTCCGTAAATAATGGGCTTCATCAATAATGACGAGATCAAAACCTTCGCAACAAAATGGTGCTTGTTTTATCTTGTCATGAAGTTTTTTCGCCTCTGAGGCTGCGCTTACTGCTTTGTCACTCGCGTCTTTTTGCGATAAATGACTAAACGCGTGAATGGTCACAAAATACATGTGCGCTGTGGCTCGCTGCACCACCGCAGCTAGCTCATCTAAACTTTTAGCTATTTCCATTCCCTGTACAGGTTTGTCGTTTACGCAGCTTTTTACTTTATGATCAATTTGTTTATAGAGCTTGCGTACAAAGGTTTCGTATTCATTGCGCCACTGGGTACATAACGTTGTATTTGGCGCGACCACCAATACACGAGCATGTGGCTTTTGTTTCCATAATAATGCAGCTACAGCAAGCGCTTGAAAGGTTTTCCCGGTGCCAACTTCGTCGGCCAATAAGGCAATATTATGCTTACTGAGCAGGTTCCATAAATACGCCACGCCCTCGGTTTGTTTCGCCGCCATCGAGTCACGCTTAGCGCTGTCGTATTGCCACTTCTCGTCTTTTGTCGCGTTGAAGTTAATGGCTTCGCTGACAATTTCTGGCGCTATCATTTCCCATACCATTAGCGAGTTTCCTTCTCGATTGCACGGGCGTAATTCCCCTCTGTGCGTATCCATGAAATAAGTTCCGGCGAAAGTTGTGACGGTTTTTGTTGATTTATATTGAAGCGAGACCAATCAAAATTATCGTTTGCTAACTGAGCTCTATATTGCTGGGCTAGCTGCACAAGTTGCTTCACTTCTTCGGCTATAAACCAAGAATAAACGGAGTCGTCTTGTTGCTCGTTAGCTTTCTCAACCCATTCAAGGAGGCAGCCAGGCATGGATAATAAAATTTGATCGAATTTTTTGAGTTGCCGCTCTTTCTTACGAGCCGACTTGGGAGTTTGAGCGACTTCCTCTAGCCGCTTGCTGAAGTTTTGACACGCTAAAAAGAGTTTAAAATAACTTGCTGTCGGTGATTCTCGATTAACTCCAATTTGCTTATCTTCCCATGATTCTGAATTGTCATCTGGGCTAGCGCTGAATCGATAGACCAGTCTCTGACTGTTTTCATGGTCCATGCTTAAGGCTGCAGCATCAATAAGGCTAGTTAAATCCTCAAACTTCTGGTTGCGTCGATAATCTTTATTCGTTTCAATAATAAATCCTGAACTTTCAATTTCATCACCTTTCTTAATGTAAAAGCGGCGATTATTGATAAGTGCCTGTTCGTCATTGACCTTTAAGGTTTGTCCACTTTCGGCAGGTTCAATTGCCACAGGCGATTTTACGCCGGGTAATGTTAGTGTGTATTGCTTTACGCAAAGCAAACTGCTCACGTTAAGCTGATATGTTAACTGCCGCCAATCGAGCGTTACTTGTACGTTAAAAGGCGGTAGAGCTGGTACTTCGAGCTTTTCACGCTCAAGCTCAGAATGGTCGCTAAATTGCGGTTCATCAATAGCTTCACCATACAAACATGGTGCCTCAGCAGCGGAGAAAATTAACCCCGCTTCTATGTTGATTGAATTGCCACCATCGTTGGAAGAATGGCTAGAATTTCCGGATAGCAAATTACTGCCCGGCTGCGTGAAATTCCATGAACCTATTGCAATATCCTTTTCTGTGGCCCAGATTTTCGCATGCACCATGGCAAATTCGTCAGCTTCAATTGCCTCTGGGCGTTTGTGAAAAGCTAATTTTTGAGACTGCAGGTGTTGATTGAGAGCTTCATCCGATACTGACCGAATTGTTTTACCGTTAACAAGGTCTGGCACGATTCTATACGTGATCTGACGGTTATTTGTTGCGTTTTCTATTTTCTCGATAAAGCTTGAAATGCTTTTAGAAAAATAAGGGGACCACACAGTAAGTTCATGGGAATCGGCCGTGATCATGCGATTGATAAAATTCGTATCTGAAAAACTATGATGAAACTCAACTTCTTCAGTTTCGGAGTTGCCTAAATTCGGTAACAGTTTCCAGTCAAAATCTTTAACGTTTGCGCTTTCAAAAGTGCCTTCAAAAAACTTGGATATCGATGTGGATAATTTCTTTGAATTAACCGCAATAAACTTAAAAACTTCCCGATTCCGACCCCAACCTGAAATAGTTAAATTAGCGCTGCCAGCACCAAGCACCGCCCCGTCTTTGCCTTGAATATAAATAACTTTGGGGTGAAATAAGCTATCTTCTGTAAACTGTTTGTTTTTGGGCTCTCCGAGACTCGGCAATACGCCATGCACCGGAATTGACGTGCGCTTCAATCGGCTACCGGCTTCTCCTTCCAAAAATCGCTTATCGCAGAAAACACGAACATCAACCGTTGACTCAACATAAAGCTGTTGTAACCGCTCGTAATCCATATGCGTTCGCGGTTTATTATTCGCGTCATCGACAATAATGGGCAGCAAATAGGTTTCGATAAACTCAATATCAATTGTAAAGCTTGTAAGCCATACCTTTTCAACCTTCCCAACTTGCTTAATCGCTTGTTTGAATGAATCAATCATTTGCATGGTCGTTTCCTCCAAAATAGCCGCGTATTAAGTTATTAAATTGGTGCAAGTAATAGGAATTTACCCATTTGAGTTCTTTGGCAGAATCAGGAGGGCTTAGTGGTCGTGCATGTAATTTGGTTATGCCATTTCGCAATTCTACCCAAGGTTGCTGCCCTCGCGTGTGCATTACGGATTTGTGGTAGCTTATTAGCTCTGCTATTTGCTGCTGCAAGGTGTCACATTGAGCGACACCTGATAATTTTTCGAATCGTTGTCGTGCAGAACCGGTTAAAACATGTTTGGCTGAATCAGAAATATTCTTATACAGGTCTGCCAATGTTGCGTTGGTCCCGCCATACTTCAGCCACTCACTCTCGATATCTCGCATCGTTTGAGAATTTTGGCGGCAAATGAGCGTAAACAACAAATTAATACGGGTCAGAAAGGGCTCAACTTGCATGACATGTTCAAGTTTTTCTCTTTCTTCGGCATTTTCATCATTGAAGGCCGCGTTAAAAACGTCTTCGGGTTCGATGCCGCCACCAGACTGATTTCTTAAAGCCTTTAATAAAATACCAGCAGCGCCTTGGTCTAAACCGGTTACTTTAAGCCAATAATCTCGCGTGATTTCACCGACTTTTCCTGATGTCGAAAACGCGACTCTGCACGCATTTTTAAAGTTATCCGGTATATCGCTGAACTGAATTTCCAGTGGAGACTTTGAACTCTCAGCGCTTTTTATTAAACTCTTAATGTAAGATACGGCAGCATCAAAGTATGATTGCAAAATCGGCTTTTGGGCGAGCAGTAGTCTATATTCATCCCAACGCTGTTTTGAAACATCGTCATGGTTATAATGGTAATACTTATCAAAATAGCCAAGTTCTAAAAACGGTGTGCGGTAACGCCCGCTGACACCTAAGCCCAACTGACGCACCAGAATTTGGCCTTCTCTGTTGGTGGTAAAAACAAGTTTGGGGTTTTCGTCTTCCGCATCTAAGATTTTACGACCATTATTACTACCGAGTATTCCCGATGTATCGACATTCTTTTCCTTTGCGGTAAGCATCGAAAATACATAGATATTTTCTAAATGAAGCAAGCAGGTTTGGGCAAAGCGGGAACTCGTTTTATCACCGACAAAATTTTTGAGATGTTCTGGTATAACAAATGAACTATCCGAAATTAGTGACTGAACCACCCCATGATGCATCAAATTAACCGTGAAGTTGCGAACGTCGTTCGAAATAGAGTTCACTCGCTTTTCGAATATAGCCTCGCCATAGCTCGACCAAATAACTAGCATTCCAAGTGGGTCTATATAAAGTGACGAAGCTATGTCTTTGTTAGCATCGGTAATGATGTCTGCTAATTTAAAATTCACGGACGTTTCCTTGTCTAGCTGAGTGAGTTCGAGATCTTACTCATCAATAATTCACTAAAATTTTCTGCGTTAATAGGCGTTGCTTGTAATTTGTTCTTCGAATTGTAAGCCAGTAATTTTGAATTACCTAATTGCAGCGGCTCTTCGTGCTTTGAAACAAAAAGAGGGGGTTATGGATTTGTATTCTCGCCGAATCATTGGCTGGTCTATTAACAAACGTATGACAACTGATCTTGTGTTGCAGTCGGTTAAGCAAGCCTATTGGCTTAGAAAGCATCCAAAAGGTGTTGTTTTCCATAGTGACCGTGGCTCCCAGTACACCAGTAAAAAGTTAAAAAGTTAAAAAGTTAAAAAGCTCGCTAACTAAGCTAGGTATAAAGCAGTTAGTAGAGCCAGTTACCGCCTTTAATTAGCATAGCTAAAAGTCATACCAGCAGGCTGTTTAACTTAATAAATCACTATGAATTTCTTCATAGGAATCTTCAGAGTAGTAACTTGCACGCTGCTCCTTAACAAGATTTTGTGTACCTGATATTGCTGGAATACTTAGGTCAGGATACCCCGCAGCTTGGCTATCAGGAACAAAAACCGGACGGCCCATTGCATAGCTTGCATTAACGGCATGCATAGTGCCGCCATCAATGGTTGTTTCTATGGCAAAAACTGCTGACGCTAACCCTGCTTGAATTCTATCCCGTTTAGCAAATAAAGCCGGAATTGAACGAGTGCCCGGCGGATTTTCTGAAACCCAAAGCCCACCATTATCGAGTATTTCATTTGCTAGCTTTCGGTTAACGGCAGGGGAGATCGTTGCCAAATCAACCAGCACAGCGATTGTGGGTACGCGAAAGTCTAACGCAGCACGATGTGCAATAGCGTCTATCCCTAGTGCTAAACCACTAATTATTGCAAAGCCTTTACTCGCAAACGCTTCAACAGTGCTTTTAGTAAGCTCTTTACCTAATGCGGTGTTATTACGAGTTCCCACGACGGCGATTGCTTTGTTACTTTGCAGTAGCTCCACGTTTCCTTTGCAAAAAAGAAATGGCGGTGGCTTAACGACTTCCAGTAAGTGAGAAGGATACTTAGCATCACCACGCATTATTACCTTGATACCTTGCAGTCTCCACTCTTCAATTTTTTCAGATATTTGCTTTCTTGCAGACTCAAAATGACCTACCTTTAAAAATTCAACCAATGAAGAAGGTGTTCTTTTTAATGGCAAATTTTGAGTGCGTACTCCTGCAATATCTTCGAGAGTTTTGAAACCATTTGCCGCTGCAAAAATCAACAGCGAGCTTATCGTTTCATCACCAACGCCTTTGAGTTCTTTAAGTGCGAGCGCATCAAGTATATTCATATCATTCCAATTATATAAAGCTAAAACGTTGTAAGTGCTTCCCAACATTATCCTAAAGTAAGGCGAGTGAGCTTGTATCATAATGCTAAAGCACTACAAACTCTTCATGAAAAGTACTAATTAAAGCTAGGATATAAAATAGCAGCGACAATCTGTGTCGTATAGGATTGTTAAATTCACTGCATGAATGATAATTTTTAAAGAGAGAGTGATTATGGCTGATTCTTCATTGCGCCTATTGCTAATGTTACAGCAGATTCCTAGAGAGCCGCGCTATGTTAGTAGCCAACAACTGCACGCTCGTCTAGCCGATGCAGGCTACAGCGTTAGCTTGCGCACTGTGCAGCGAGACTTAGTGAAATTATCTAGTCACTTTCCATTGATACAGAGCGAACCAAGCGGGCAAGGAAATACGGGCGTGTCTTGGGCGTTTAGTCAGCATGGACAACACATGGCTTTCCCGGGTATGGATGCAGTAACTGCATTAACGGTATCTATGGCGCTAGAGCATTTACAGTCACTGTTACCGCCGCAAGTATTACAGCACCTGGAACCTTGGCAGCTGGAAGCCGAAGAACGGCTACAGAAGCTAAACTCAAGCAAGTATCAAAGCTGGATGGATAAAGTACGGGTCTCTCCGCAGCATGTCTTGCAAGCACCACAAGTAGATGCAGAAGCAGTAGGGTTGATTTATGAGGCTCTGCTAGAAAATCGTCAGTTTTGTGCCACCTATAAAGGTAAGTCAGAAAGGGTAATCCACCCATACGGGCTTGTTCAACAAGGGCGCACCTTGTATTTATTATGTCGTTTTTATGACTTTGAAGACGTGCGTATTACAGCGTTGCATCGCTTTGAAAAGGTCGAACTACTCGATGAACCAATTCGTCCTTTTCCAGCATTCAATATTGATGACTACCTTAATACTGGTGCAATGCAGTGGGCGTTGCCAGACCCTAAGCTTATTTCATTAGAGCTTCGTGTGAATCAATGGCTTAAAAACCATCTTGAAGAGTCTCCATTATCGGAACAGCAGCTATTAGTAATCGATGACGAGCAGCAAGAGTCTTACTTAGTTAAGGCTGAGATGTTGGATGGTCGACAGCTGCGCCGCTGGTTATTGAGTCTAGGTTCTGATGTGGAAGTAATCGCCCCTAAGGGCTTGCGTGATTGGATGGCTAGTATAGTGAAGGCTCAGGCTGATAGGTATTTAGAGTGACAGGTAGGTTGGGTAGGAAGGAAACACTGATATGTCGGTACTAATAAAGCCGAGGCCTATTGTTCGGGTTTAGTCTGCCACTACACAAGCTTAATGAGTGACCAAGTGCTAAAACGTCTTCCATTATAGGTCCTGATAGAGCGTTACTCCCAGCCCAGTCTTGGAGAACTACCATAATATCAGCTTCAATATTGTTTGCGCTCTTGGTGTAAGGGGAAACAAAATCGCAGTCATAAATGCCGTTGTGGAAGTCGCCAATATTTTTAAAGCCTGCCCGCGTGGTTCGCTGTCTCCTATGCGCGAGCTCTCTTAGTTTTGACTCTTTTATTGCGAGCGAATCCATGCCCTTAATCTTCTTAGGTTAGTTATCAAAAACCGAATGAACGCGACACAAATTGTCGTACACTCGACTTAATATCGTAAAAAGTAAAATATCTTATACAGAAGCAAGGAGCAAACGATGGCTAAGCAGTTACAAATAAAACTCACTCCTGAAGCTACTCAAAAATATTTAAAGCTTTGTGGTGAGCAGATGGAGGCAGAGATGAATGAGTTTGTGGAGCCGACATTTCCATTAATAAAAATTGAAATGAGCATGTTTGAAAACGAAGTATTCATGGAAGTTGGTAATGAGTGGGTTGAGCTGGGCGATTCAGCTGTAGAAATCATTTCGTCTTAGAGCTGGAGTATTAACTAATGAGTCTATTCGATAAGACTGTTGGCTTTTCGCAACTCAAATCGATGCTCGACAGCATAGGGTTCGAAAGCTTTTATAGGGACCACTTAAGGAGTATGGCTCAGTCTATAAATTATGGCGTCCGAAAAGGGGAAGTTAACTTTGGTGGCCTGGCCGATGCAGGAGAGCAGTACAACTATAAGCAGGACGAACGGTATACCGTAAGTATCAACTCGAAAGTAAAGCCAGCTAAGGGTATCGAATTGTTACTTCAGTGTGTTGAGGTTTTTGACTGGGGCGGTGTACAAAAAGGGAACATTATTAATGCGATTAATCTCTACCGTACTGACCGGCTAGAAGAGTTAATTTTTTCAGCAAAAACTGACTTTGAAAACGATTCAGCGCTACAGTTTTTGCACGTTGACCATCAGTTAGCCATTTGGTCCAGTGTATAGAGCGTCAACTATCTTGACTGATCAGCGTCAATTAACTTGACGGGTTGTCGTCATCCTTCTTCTTTAGTTTTCAGTGATGCTTTCCTCCTGTAGCTTTCACCCAAGCACTGGATGATGGTGGCATGATGCACCAGCCTGTCGATGGCTGCGATGGTCATGCTGGAGTCATCGAACAGCGTGTCCCAGTCCTCGAACGACTGATTTGACGTAATGATCATGCTGCAGCGTTCATACCGGTGAGCGATGAGTTCGAACAAGACACTGGTTTCCTGCTCGGTCTTGCGGATGTAGCCAATGTCATCGACGATGAGCACCGCGTACTTATCCAGTTTAAGCAGTGCATACTCAAGCTTAAGCTCTTGTTTTGCTTGCTGCAGATGCTGCACCAATGCGGTTGCGGAGCTGAACTTCACACGGATGCCAGCTTCGATTAGGCCGTAACCTATGCTGCTGGCGATGTGGGTTTTACCTACGCCACTGGCACCGAACAAAAGGATATTAGCGCCTTGTTTCACCCAGCTGGGCCGGTCTATCAAGTCATGAACCTGCGCTTTGTTAACGCCTTCTATGGCGTTGAAGTTAAAGCCACTAAGGTGCTTGCCTGCCGGCAGTTTTGACTCACGCAGATGCCGTTGCAGCCTCTTGTCTTCGCGGCTGGCGAGTTCGGCACTGCATAACTCAGCGAGGTATTGTTGTGGTGACCATTGTTCATGGATGGCTTTTTCGGCCATGGTTTGCCAGAGCTCACGTATTGAACCGAGGCGTAGCTGCTTAAGCATTAATGGCAAGGAGGCGGTGGCTTTATCCATGATTGCCCCCGTGCAGTAATGACTGATACTGACTCAGTGCATGCTGATGAACGGTCATCTTGGGTATGGCTGCTGGCGGGTAGGCAAATCGCTCTTCGCAGTCATAGATGCTCGGTACGCGACCGTGTTCTATTTCGTTCACAACGAACTCGCCCAGTCGTTGCTCATGGCCGGTCTTGCTGGCTAAGTGAAGCAAGCGAACGATGTAATAGCAGGCCTTATCTGCCATCATCGTATCGTTGACGTGTGACCAGATGTGCTTGTAATTGTCGCTGGGTAACAACTCATCACGCCACTGTGAGTGGCGGAACGCTCTTGGTTTTTTCACCAGGGCCTCGATGACGTGCTGGTAATTGACGCTGCGCACGCGCTTGGAGCCCTGCGCATAGACTCGTGGCAATGTCTCAGTAAGGACGGTACCCAGATAAAGCTCCAGGCGGCTATCATACAGCCTAACCAGCAAGCGGCTTCCAACCAGTCGGGATGGTACTGTATAAGTGACTCGTTTCAAGGCGATGGTACTGGTGCGGCTGACTCGTAGGTAATGTTCCGTGTAATTGACGCTGGTGTGCACAGGAAGCGGCTGTAATTGTCGCTGTTCTTGGGCTAACTTATCAGCAACCCGGCGATTACGCCGTTCAACAATGCTTTGCACGAACGCCTCATAATCACTTCTTGAGGTAAAGTCATAGCTACCACGTATTCTTAACGCTTGCTCCAGCTGGGCTTTAATGTGACGATTCGGTGACTCGATAGCCCCATTTTCTTGGGCAACTCCACGATTGTTTCGGGTGGCTTTAAAGCCGTAATGCTTCATCAGTTCGGTAAATCGCTCAGTGAAGTCGTCCTGCTCGGTACGGTTTTTATAAGCTGCACTTAAGCTGTCGGTGCGGATTTCAGTCGGTACGCCACCTGCTGCAATCAACGCATTCTGCAGGCCATCAGAGAAGGCAGCAAAGCTTTCACCACCATAAATTACCTGAGCAAACGCCCAGCCACACGCTGGCAACCTAAAGTGGAACAACTGATGCTGAAGCACTTCACCGAGGATGCTGACCGGATATTGGACTCTCGTGAAGTCGGCGATCCCCAATCTGCCTGGCTCATGATGTTGAACAAAGACGACATCGCTTGAATCAGCGTTAAGATGCCGCCACTGCTTGATTCTACGCTCCAGTGTACGTCTAGACGAGGGGTTAAATTTATCTTGATGGTGTTCGCATAAGTGGTCGTAAATACCGACCGGCGAGATGTCACTATCTTGCTCAAGCAACGGGAGTACGACGCTGTCCCAAATTGATTCCAGAGGGTCAGTGCGCGTTCGCCAGTTTCGTTGGCCGCGTTTAGGTTGCAGTGCTTGCTTTTCGATGCGATAGCCAGAGCTCTCGGAGATACCAGCCTTAGCCGCTGATACCTTTTGACTGTAGTCCTTCCTAAGTTTCATATATAGATTAACCTGTTGATCTGTAACTTGCTTTCCCGACACAGCATGACCTCCGTTTTGCTGTATCGAACCCTATCAGATCAACCGGTCAAGATAATTGTCGTGGACCGGTCAGGTTAATTGTCGCTTAATAGTCCAGTGGCTGGACTAAGGTTTACTCACTCATGTTTGACTTAACTACCATATATGATTCACGAGTTGCTGCATTTTTGAACTGGGTTGTAGCTCGATTTATGGAGACATTACAGGACGATGAAAACAGAGCATTATTGCAGAGTATCTCCTCTCACCTATTTACTGTAGACGGAAATAATATCCGTGAGCGGGGACTTTCTAAAGAGAGTCGAGAGCAGCTTAAAATTGACCCATTGAGAAAAGGGGCTCCGCTAGAGCAGATGGAGGCAAACAAGTTGGCCTCTTGGTTATTACGAGTTATAGCTAACTATCAGTTTGGACCTAACTTTGGGCAAAGTGACTTTAGACAAGTTGATAAAGCATTCTTTATGCTCGGGTTTGACCTTAAACAGTTAAAATAATGGGAAATATACCAATGACAAGTAAGTGCATTGAGAACTTGACCTAAGTGATTAACGAAAAGCTGTACTACCTCGATCCAATGAATACAGGAAGTGTGGATAATGAGCTTGATGACGAATACTGCCGCTTGGCGGAAGGCATTGCGCAAAGCCTACACGAGGGTATCCAAGTCGAGAAAGCTGTGCAAAGTGAATTTGTGTTTTGGTTTGGCGAGCAATCTAAAGACAAGTTATTGAGTGTATGTAGCGCACTAAAAGAGGCAGGTATTGGCGATGGAAAATAGAATAGTCGACAACAACTTTAACTGGTTTGCAAGTAAGTTTCCCGGGTCAAACCTGCGACAGGACGGGCCGATACCTTGGCTATGGCTCTGCCGTCATGGGGAAGAGCTTTATCTAGTGAATTCGTCCAGTGAAATGATTGATGAAGTGTCTGCGAGTAATGGAGGGATGCAGACAGTTGATGATGTGGCAGTATGGTTGGAAAGCAAGTCGCGCTATATATATAACAATGTGGAGCCAAACCAAGCTGTCAAGGTTAACGAATACGATGGCTTTTATGACTTAGACTTTTTGATACAAGTATATATCAGGATACGCTCAGACCTATTGGGGCATATGGAATTAAGAACTCCTTTGTCCAAGGGAGGATTAAAGCGTAATACTGCACTTATTTGGAACGAAGGAAAGCTAGGAAAAGACGTACAAGCTGAGAATATCAGCTCATAAACGATATGCTCCTGGTAGGATTAAAATGCTGATAACATGACCGAACTGATTAAAATATTGAGCGCTTGTTGTAGAAAAATTTCTACATAAAAACTCAGGTTTTAAAGGCAAGAGCTGAGGATTAATCAGCCTACGAGCCGAGCTGTTCTTCAGGCCTGCTTCATCGGCAGAACGTGAGGCTTTACACGTTTCACATTTTTCGCTTCCTGCTCGTAGGCTTGATGACGAACATCCCATAACTCAACCGCGTGCTGAATATTTAGCCAGAACTCCGGCGTATTCCCCAAAGCCGCTGCGAGTTTGATTGCCATGGATGCTGTCAGGGTGCCTTTGTCGTGTACGATTCGGCTGAGGGTGTTTCTGTGCACACCCATGGCTTCGGCAAGCTCACTGATTTCAATGTTCACCGGCTCCAGGAACTCGGTGACCAGCATTTGGCCCACGGTCACGGGACGACGTTTTGTAGTTCTCATAACTATAACCTCCTCTAACCCTTGTACGCGTGCGGGTCTAGGTACGTATCCAGGGCGGTGCTGTCTTCCCAGCGAAAGATCAGGCGATACTGTTTGTTTACCCGGATGGAACACCAGCCCGACAGGTTTCCCTGCAAATGCTCAAACCGGTTACCCGGTGGAACCCTCAAGTCTGACTCCTGCGTCGCGGCATCCAGAATCTGAATCTTCCTGAACAGAGCACCTTCAATGGTGCTGGGTATTTTCTTATGGCTCCGGTCTTGCTCGTAGAAAGCTTCCAGCCACGCATCCCTGAATTCAACCGCCATAGTTACCTGATCACTTTTTGCTCATTATATGCACAACAATGTTGTGCGTCAATGCCGTTTAAATGAGAATGAATCTGTTTAGGGTGTGATGTTACTATAGCTAAGGCTAACATGAAGGGTCTATGAGGCAGCATCAATGTCCGGATATTACAATTGAAGCATATGCAGAGTTCCCAGTTTCCCACTTATCCCAGTTTGGAATTGGGTGATCAGGAGCCGGTTCTGAAGAAAATTACAAATATTTGCACTTCTTTCGCAATTTTTTGCACTCCGCAGGTGCTCCAACATATTTATAAGTTATTGTTTTTAAATGGCATGTTAGATTCTGTATCGGTAAGTAACCACTCACTCAGTGGCTAGTTGACTAAATACTATGCGTGTAGCTCTGTATACCCACGACGATACGTTAACAACCGCCCTTTGTAGGGTGGTTTCTCGTCTTTATCAAAAGGTACACGTTGTTCATTTAGGGTAAAACCTAAATCCGCGAGAGATCGGGTAAAGCGGTTCCGGTAACCACGGCCTGGGCAGCTAATGATCACTTTTGCTTTGTCGCTGGCTATACGCTCGATCAGTCCGGCTAGCATGTCGGCGTGATCTGGTTCATATAAAATATCGCTGCCGACGATCAAGTCAAAGCGGCCAATATCAAGCTTTTCGTCGGCCCAGGGCAAGTTAATGTAGGGGATGGGCTCTAACTTGTTAATAGTGGCATTGTGTATAAGAAAGCGTTTACTTAAGGGGTGGTAGTCGCTGGCTGTAATATTGGCTCCGCGGTGTTGCAATACAAGGCTGGGCAAAGCAAGTCCGCAACCTAATTCCAAAATACGTCGGTTTTCAATGTCCACATGTTTAACAGCTTTGGCAAGCACTCGGCTTGCTTGCCAAAGTTGCCCAAACAAACTCCAACTAGCGGAACAAATTCCAGCTTGTTTTGCTTTACCTTCTGGGTCGGAATACTGGTTATGGTCACTTAATGCTTTTAATCGTGCTTTAAAAGCACCTACTTTTACTTTTAACTTCTTTGTGGAATAACCTTGCATATAAAGCTCCTTTGCTTCTACTATTAAAGTTAATTATACCACTTATACATATTTATTATTTTAGAGCCCACTTGTATGTTTTACGGGTTTTACAACCAGCGCTAAATTGTTAGCGTATAAAAACAAAAAGGCGTGTCATGCTGAAGCAAATTGTGTACCGGAGCCTACTATTTTGCGCATTACTTACAGCTATTTTGTGGCTTGCTAAAAGCTATTACGATAGTGACCTAAAAGAAGAAGCCTTTGCGCGGCACAAACAAACCATTCAAAGTGCTCGCACGCTTCTTCATGAGCACATGCTTCGAACCACGCAAGACATACAGCAGCTGTCTCGATTTAACGCTATCCGCAACTTTGTTATATCTCCTTCCAGTGAAACGAAAGAGCAAGCTCAACATATCCTGTTAGAAACAGCTCGTGTATTTAGTCAGTACGACCAACTACGTATTATTGCTTTTGATGGCCAAGAGCTCATTCGTATCGACAATCAGGGAGCAGAACCGGAACTAGTTGCCACCGAGAAGTTGCAAAACAAGCTAACCCGTTACTATGTTCAAGAAGGATTGCAATTAAATCCAAACGAAATTTATATTTCTCCGCTAGATTTAAATAAAGAACATGGCCTTATTCAAACACCATATAAACCTATGGTGCGCATTGTTAGCCCCATATTAAATAATGAAGGCATGCCAACAGCGTTACTTGTTTTAAACTATAAAGCCGCTGGGCTTCTCAACCAATTCCGCAATGCTTTTTCTAAGCTAGACCGAGCCATGCTGGTGAATCGTGACGGTTTTTGGCTTTCAAATCACTTCAAAGAAAATGAATGGGGCTGGGAGCTTAACAATACCCACTTAACATTACGAAACTGGCACCCAAATTTATGGGAGCAAATGCAAAACAACGAAGTGGGCAGTGCTGTTATTAACGATGAGTTGTTTTCTTATCAAAATATTCACCTAGCAAACATGTATGAAGGGACGTCCCATGGCCGGTACAAAGACAGCCTAAGTTTTAATAGCGACATAGTAGACAGGGTGTGGACTATTTTAGTGCAGTCTTCAAAAGAACAGTGGCAAGCAGGTGCTGTGTATAAAAGTTATTGGTTCAAGGTATTGCTTGTGGCTTTATATGTCATTGTTATTGCTTTGGTCTATTCGCTTTCCATCCATAGATATCAGCACAAAGAAAATTTAAGACTTGAACGCCTGCAGTTGGCAAACTTCCGTGACTTATACGAAAACGCCCCTATTGGATACATTACGTTGGCCGCTGACGGCATGATTACCAACGTCAACAAAATGCTACTGAGTTATTTAGGTTACAAGCGAGAAGACTTAGTGGCCAAGGTGAACTTAAAAGACTTGGTGGTAAAAGACTCGGAAAGCCAAGCTCACGACTTATTAAACGCTTTAAGCGAAGCCCGCACTAAACAGCACCGATTGCTCATGAAATGCAAGAATGGCGACACCATTGTTGTGTCTTGTAACTTAACCTCACGCACCGACGGTATTCCAACCCTTGAGGTAGGTCGTTGCAGTGTGTTGGATGTAAGCGAACAAGTTAAACTTGAAAATCGTCTGCAACATTTGGCCCATAATGACCCATTAACTGGCCTAGCTAACCGCCGCTACTTCGACGAGTTCGCGACCCATGAATTTGTGAAAGCCCAGCGCCACAAAAGCCCGATTAGCATACTTGCTATGGACATAGACCACTTCAAGAAAATCAACGATACCTACGGCCATGACGTGGGCGATGATATTTTGAAGTCTCTTGCAAATACTTGTGAGGGCGTAATACGCTCGACCGATATTATGGCCCGCTTTGGTGGAGAAGAATTTGTTATTCTCATGCCAGATATTGACTATGACGATGCAGTGATAAAAGCCAATGAGATACGGGAAACTCTCGCCGCATTGAAAACACCATTATCGAATGGTGGCATTGTACAGTTCACTATTTCAATTGGTGTGGCAGCATACTCAGCTGAATTAGACACTATAGATAAAATACTAAAGTCAGCAGATATGGCGCTTTACAAAGCGAAAGAAAGCGGTCGTAATAAAGTTTGCTAAGGTACTACCCCTTTTAAAACGGGGGCATGTTATCATGCGGCAGTTCAAAAATAACATGAGACACACCTATGAAACTCATACTTAAACTCATTGCGGGTATTCTGATCGGCTCCTTAGTGGGGCTGTTTGCGCCAGACTTTGTTACCCGTTTACTGCTTACCTTTAAGTCTTTATTTGGTGAGCTTCTATTCTTTGTAATCCCACTTCTTATTCTGTTCTTTATTACTAGTGGTATAGCCGCTTTACCAAAGAAAAGTGGCAAGCTGCTTGGCCGCACCTTGGGGGTCGCCTACCTGTCTACCGTTATTGCTGGCATCGGCGCTTTTTTAGTAGCGCGTATGGTGGTGCCCCTCTTAACGGCGAACAGCCAAGCCGTAACGGAAGAACTGAATGGTAATGGTTTACTGCCCTTCATTACCATGGACATTCCTCCTGTGTTTGGTGTGATGACAGCCTTAGTGCTAGCCTTTGTTCTGGGGTTAGGTATTTCAGCAACTGGCTCTACAACACTGAAGTCTGCCAGCGACGAAGGCCGAGATATTATTGAAAACCTATTGGTAAAATTAATTATCCCGTTATTGCCTGTGTATATTGCCGGGGTTTTTGCGGAAATGGCAGCAGCTGGTACCGTATTTGAAACCCTAAGAACGTTTGGGGTTATTCTTATTCTGGCCATTGTGCTGCACTGGGTGTACCTAACCAGCATGTTCTTTGCTGCAGGTATAAAAGCTGGTAAGTCGCCATTGAAGCTGATTAAAAACATGCTGCCAGCTTACTTCACCGCATTAGGTACAATGTCGAGTGCAGCCACTATTCCCGTCACGCTACAAAGTGTAAAGAAGAACGGTGTTAACGAGGATATTGCTAACTTTACCGTTCCTTTATGTGCCACTACTCATTTGGCTGGCTCTACTATTACCATTGTTAGCTGCACCATGGCGGTTATGGTGCTACATAGTTCCCTGGCCATTCCAAGCTTAACCACAATGCTGCCATTTATATTAACCCTAGGCGTGGTTATGTTAGCCGCTCCTGGCGTGCCTGGTGGTGCTGTTATGTCAGCCGTTGGCTTGCTGGGTAGCATGCTTGGCTTTGGCGAAACGGCTATTGCCCTGATGATTGCTCTCTATATGGCACAAGACAGCTTTGGAACCGCTTGTAACGTAACAGGTGACGGCGCTATCGCCCTGTTTGTGAATACTGCAGCGAAGAAGTAATTTAAGGTAAAAAGAAAGAGAGCCTCACACCTAATGGGTGTGGGGCTTTTTTAATGGTGGGCGCTGGTATTTCTTGCGTATCCAATTAAGTGAACGAAGCACGCCTGGCTTACGCACCAACCAACGTTCTAACTTATATTTATACGGTATGTCCGACACCATAATAGCCATGAGTATACTTAGCAGCCCCTGCCCTGGTAATACCAACATAGCCACGCCCGCAAAGAATAAAAGCAGAGCAAAGGCATTACGCACAACGTACAAAAAAATACGCGGTAGCGTCCAAAGACGCCTGCGCTGTTTGCCTACAAAGTAATGGGACGGCATACGCACCACCAGCACGGGTAATAGTGCAAACGACACCAACAGCGAAACAATACTCGTACTAATAAGTACCGGTATATAGGGCTCTATCCAAGCTACCCACGCAGGTAAATATTCAATGTTTAGCATGTACAGTTTCGCTGTAAAAGTGTCGGGGCTGTCCGCTTAAAGCTTAGCGCAGTAATAACACGGGCACCTGAGCACTTTGCACCAATGCATTGGTGTGGCCGCCCACAAAGAAGTCACGAATGCGAGAGTGTCCATACGCACCCATCACCATGGCATGTATATTGTGTTCTGCAATATAGGCGTTCAACGCTTCTTCCACATCACCCGCAATAATGGCCGTAGTAACCGCAAACCCTTGTTCCTGAAGTTGCTGTTCTGCCCAGTGCAACTGGGCTTGGTGATCTTTGCTGTCGGCTCCCACCATCACTACATGCACTGGTAGCCCTTTAAATAAAGGGCTACTGGCAACCATAGACACGGCTTTCTGCGCTGTTTTGCTATGGTCATAGGCTATAAGAATACGTTCAGGGGCTTTAAACTCACCATGTACCACCCAAACCGGACGCGACACAGTCCGCACCAACTCTTCCACTTGATGCCCAATGCGGCGTTTACGACGGCTTTCTGTGCCCCGTTTGCCTTGACGGCCAATTACCAATAAGCGTACTTCATCTTCTATATCTAGCAGGGCATCGACCAAGTTGCCATGGCGCTGGCGTAGCAAAGGTTCTTCAAACTCAGTACTAATATGCTCTTGCGCCGCTTGTAAAAACACCTGGCCCTGTTCTCGAGCAAGCTTGGCGCGCTTTTCTTCTAGCTCTGCGATTTCTTCTAAAATACGCTGGCGCTGGTCAATATCAATTCGGCCACTAAAGTCGGAACTGTCCCCACTGCGATTATCATCTAATACATTCAGTAGAACCAAAGGGCTGCCCATGCGCTTAGCGGACCAGGCTGCGTAACTTGCAACCGTGTCACTCAAGGCTGAACCATCGATACATGCAACTGTATTTACTGTCATTCTGATTCCCTTTATACCAGTAGGTTACGAGTTAGATAAATGGTCAATAGCGTCTGGTTTGTCGGAAACACCAAACTTGTCAACCACGGTGGCTGTCGCTTTATTCATGCCTTCTACTACCACTTCAGCGCCTTCTCGGCGGAACTTCAAGACCACTTTGTCCAATGCGCCCACTGAAGTAATATCCCAGAAGTGTGCCCGATCAAGGTTAATAACCACTTTATCAAGTGCTTCATGGAAGTCGAATGACTCGCCAAACTTCTCGGCTGAAGTAAAGAACACCTGGCCCACAACATCGTACTGACGTTGTTTCCCGTCGTCTGACAGCGTAGAAGAAACATGCATATAGTTGCTAACTTTGGCCGCAAAGAAGAGCGCTGCTAATAGCACACCAACAAACACACCCAAGGCCAGGTTATGCGTCCATACTACCACCACAACCGTCGCCACCATCACAATGTTGGTACTTAATGGGTGTTTACGTAAGTCCGCTACAGACTGCCAACTAAAGGTACCTATGGACACCATAATCATGACCGCAACAAGCGCTGCCATGGGTACTTGGGACACCCAGTCACTTAAAAACACAACCAGAATAATAAGGCCCGTTCCCGCCACTAACATGGACAAACGACCCCGACCACCCGACTTTACGTTAATCACCGACTGACCTATCATGGCACACCCGGCCATACCACCCATTAAGCCTGCACCAATATTGGCAATTCCTTGGCCGCGGCACTCTTTATTTCGGTCTGACTTAGTATCTGTTAGGTCATCTACTATGGTCTGCGTCATCATCGACTCAAGCAAACCCACCATAGCCAATGGGAAAGCGTAAGGCAGAATAATGCTTAAAGTTTCTAAATTCAGCGGGATATTTGGTAAGAAGAACACGGGTAAGGTGTCTGGTAGTTCTCCCATATCTCCTACTGTGCGGACATCAATGCCAAAGAACATCACAATGGCAGTAATGATAATGATAGAAATAAGGGGGGAAGGTACGGCTTTGGTTATGTAGGGCAGTCCATAAATAATACCTAAACCCGCTGCAGTTAAGGCATACACATGCCAAGTAACGTCGATAAGTTCAGGTAATTGCGCCATAAAAATAAGAATAGCCAAAGCATTTACAAAGCCTGTTACGACGGAGCGGGACACAAACCGCATAAGACTACCTAGCTTTAAAAGCCCAAAAACTAACTGAATAACACCGGTTAGAATGGTTGCTGCAAGCAAGTACTCTAGGCCGTAGTCTTTCACGAGCGTGACCATAAGTAAGGCCATAGCCCCTGTAGCAGCCGATATTTGCCCTGGGCGACCACCTATAAAGGCCATGATCACACATATACAAAAAGACGCATACAAACCAACTTTCGGGTCGACACCGGCAATAATAGAAAAGGCAATGGATTCTGGTATAAGTGCTAGCGCAACCACAAGACCTGCGAGTATGTCGGGCCTAATATTGCCAAACCATTCTTTTTTCCAATCACTTTTCATGTATCTTCCTACTAAAGTTAACAGTTATATGCCTAGACTATTTGCTAGTCTCATCACAATATGGTTACCAAATAACCAATAATGAAATATAAATTTATTGTTATTTATCAATAACTAAAATAAAAAAGTTTTGTTATAGATAAAGTTAAGCAGCTTAAAACTGGGCTTGGTGCCGATTTTTGAATTTAAACCGGCTAAAGACCAAGTTAACCTGCCTTAAATTAGCTGATATGTGGTAGTTAGCTTCAAAATAAAAGCGAATACTAAAGGCGTACACACAGCCTTACAAGCAACTTATAAATAAAGTGCACTTTACTTGTTGCTATTTTTGCTAAACAACTTCAAATTTAACCACAAACACGCCAACGAAACGTCTTAAATTATGAGCAAACCTATCGAAATTCTTGTCGGAACCACCGCCGGTAACACCGAGTTTTTAGCCAGCGAACTCGAGCTATATTTACAAGGTCAAGGCTTAAAAACTGAGTTTCACGACTACCCGAAATGGGATGATCTTAATCTAAAGGCCAGCTTTTTATTTTGTATTGCAACCCATGGAGCTGGAGAGTATGCAGAAAGCATTGCCGAGCTAATGGAGCATATTGAACAACTTCAGCCAGATCTTACCCACATGCATTATGCTTTAGTGGCGATCGGCGACTCGAGTTACGACACCTATTGTAGCGCAGGTATCGCTGCGAATAAACTTCTCCAAAGCCTAGGTGCCGTAAGCCTTAGCCCGATGTTAAAAATAGACATGATGACCGCTTTAGAACCTGAAGCCATTGCGTTAGAATGGCTAAAGCACATTCGCTGGCCATAAATAATATGCAGGTTATACACAGGAAATGATCCTGTTTACCAACATAAATAAGATCCTGTGGAAAACCTATGATCTTACTTGTGATCTGATCAGGGTACAGATCTGGGGATAACTTTGGCTGTGCATAAGTGATGACTTATCCCACTGGTTATTCGCACTGATCATCGAGCCTTACTCACAACATAAATTCGATCGTAAGTGATTGTTAAAAATAAAGTTATTTCAGTTAACCACAGAAATCGGCCTCGCTAGTAATAACAATAATAATCTTCTTTAAAAGAATATAGATCTTATAACTACTACCCGATCAGCAAATTCCTGATCACCAACCAAAACCAATGATCGCTTAATCTTGCCTTCGATCCGAGGTATACTAAGACGATCGTTTTGAACAGACACTGCTTAACCGCTAGGAAGATGTATGACCAAAGAAAATAAGTTCGATGTAATCGTGATCGGTGGAGGACATGCTGGTACGGAAGCCGCTTTAGCTGCTGCTCGTATGGGCCAACAAACGTTGCTGTTAACCCACAACATCGACACCCTTGGTCAAATGTCGTGTAACCCTGCCATTGGCGGTATTGGCAAAGGTCATTTAGTAAAAGAGATCGATGCCTTAGGTGGACTTATGGCTAAAGGTGCCGATCATGCGGGTATACAGTTTCGCACCTTAAACGCTTCTAAAGGGCCTGCGGTACGCGCAACCCGTGCTCAAACCGATCGCCAATTGTATCGATCTTTTATTCGCAAGCACTTGGAGCAAACCCCGAATTTACGAATTTTTCAGCAAGCTTGTGACGACTTAATTGTGAGTGAAACCGGTACTGGCCCGCGTGTTGAGGGCGTTGTAACCCAAATGGGCTTAAAGTTCTTTGCCTCACGGGTTATTTTAACCGTTGGTACCTTCCTTGGCGGGCAAATTCATATTGGGCTTTCTCAGTACAGTGGCGGCCGCGCGGGTGATCCACCCTCCATTGCACTAGCACAAAGACTACGCGCTTTACCGTTTCGTGTTGATCGTTTAAAAACCGGTACACCACCACGGATTGACGCAAACACCGTTGATTTTTCCGTGATGCAAGAGCAACCAAGTGACTCCCCTCGCCCGATCTTTTCCTACACGGGTTCTCATGCGGATCAGCCACGCCAAATTAGTTGCTATATCACCCATACCAATACCCAAACGCACGATATTATTCGAAGCGGCTTGGATCGATCGCCCATGTATTCAGGTGTGATTGAAGGTGTAGGCCCGCGCTATTGTCCATCCATCGAAGACAAAGTCATGCGCTTTGCTAGCAAAGAGTCGCACCAAATTTTTGTTGAGCCCGAAGGACTCGACACCTGTGAGTTATATCCAAATGGTATTTCTACAAGTTTGCCTTACGATGTGCAGCTAGAACTTGTGCATTCCATTCGTGGTTTTGAAAATGCTCATATTACGCGACCTGGTTACGCCATTGAGTATGACTTTTTTGACCCACGTGACTTGAAGAAGTCGTTGGAGTCTAAATTTATTGAAGGTTTATACCTTGCTGGTCAAATTAATGGCACGACCGGCTATGAAGAAGCCGGGGCCCAAGGGTTAATTGCTGGAATGAACGCAGCCCTGGCAGTACAAGGTCGTGAGTCTTGGTCGCCTCGCCGTGACGAAGCTTACATAGGCGTGTTAATTGACGACTTGGCCACTTTAGGTACCAAAGAACCCTACCGTATGTTTACCTCACGGGCGGAATACCGCTTGCTTTTACGGGAAGATAACGCCGATATTCGCTTAACGGAAAAAGGCCGTGAGTTGGGCTTGGTAGGCGATGCTCAGTACGCCCTATTCGAAAAGAAAATGGAACAGATTGAACAAGAAAAGCAGCGTTTACGGTCTACTTGGGTGCATAAAGACCACCCAGGACTGGGCGAGCTGAATCAACTGTTGAAAAGCCCAATTAGCAAAGAAGCCAACCTGGAAGAACTGATACGTCGTCCGGAAGTGCGTTACGCTGAATTAACGAACTTGCCAAGCTTTGGCCCTAGTATTGCAGACCAGCGCACGGCCGAACAAGTTGAAATTCAAATAAAGTATGCGGGCTATATTGAGCGTCAAAAGGACGAAATAGCCAAAGCGATACGCCACGAGAACACCTTACTGCCACTCGACTTTGACTATGGCACTATTTCTGGGCTGTCAAACGAAGTAATTTTCAAGTTAAATGAACATAAACCCGAAACCGTTGGCCAAGCGGCCCGCATTTCAGGTATAACACCCGCCGCAATTTCTATGTTGCTGGTTCATTTGAAAAAACTTGGTTTATTACGCAAATTTGATAAGAAAAGAGCCTAAATGAGTAAAAACTTCCCTACAGCTGAGCTGCAGGCGCGCTTAGCTGCAGCGTTGCAAACTCCTGAATTTGAAGCTTTATCTGTAACCACTGAGCAGCAAGCATTGCTAATCCAATTGCTTGCTCAATTGCATAAGTGGAATTCAGCGTATAACTTAACTTCTGTACGTAACCCACAGGATATGTTGGTACGGCATATATTTGATAGCATAGCTGTCAGCCCCTACTTACCAGGCAAGCGCATTATTGATGTGGGTACAGGGCCAGGTTTACCGGGATTGCCCCTAGCGATTATTAATCCAGACAAACACTTTGTGTTACTGGACAGTTTGGGCAAGCGTATATCCTTTATTCGCCAGGCAGCGCATCAGCTAGGCTTAGAGAATGTGACAGCAGTACAGTCGAGGGTGGAAGCTTACCAACCTGAACAAGGCTTCGACGGCGTGATGAGCAGAGCATTTGCTTCGCTTGCAGACATGCTCAGCTGGTGTCATCATTTGCCTTCTGCCTCCGGTCAGTTTATTGCATTAAAGGGCCAATTAAGCGAAGAAGAACTAGCAGAGGTTGCTTTGCCTTTCGAAATTACAGCAACACATGCTATACAAGTTCCTGAACTAGATGCAGCGCGCCATTTAGTTGAAATAAAAAAATTATAATATCCTTTAAAGGTGCTAAAACGTGGGAAAAGTAATTGCCATTGCCAACCAAAAAGGCGGTGTCGGTAAAACAACGACAGCCGTAAACTTGTCTGCCTCTATGGCGGCAACAAGGCGTAAGGTGTTACTGATCGATCTTGACCCGCAAGGGAATGCCACCATGGCAAGTGGGGTTGATAAGTATCAAGTAG
The DNA here is from genome assembly GCF_003987015.1 of Aliidiomarina taiwanensis. GTDB lineage: Bacteria > Pseudomonadota > Gammaproteobacteria > Enterobacterales > Alteromonadaceae > Aliidiomarina > Aliidiomarina taiwanensis. The sequence goes on from NZ_PIPQ01000001.1 coordinate 118,299, forward strand.
AGCACAGTATTTATGACTTATTGGTAGACGAACGGTCTGCTGAAAGTGTGATTACCCAAGAAACAACGGGCAAATACGACTTAATTGCAGCCAATAGCGATGTAACGGCCGCAGAAATTAAGCTTATGGAAGTGTTTGCCCGTGAAACACGTTTACGTAGGGCTTTAGAGCCTATTCGCGCCAATTACGACTACATTTTCATAGACTGCCCGCCTTCACTGAACCTGTTGACAGTGAATGCAATGGCAGCCGCTGACTCAGTGATGGTCCCTATGCAGTGCGAATATTACGCACTAGAAGGCCTAACTGCACTGATGGACACCATTGAACAGTTACGCAGTGTGGTCAACCCAGACCTCAGTATCGAAGGGTTACTGCGAACCATGTATGATCCACGTAATCGCTTAGCCAATGATGTGTCTGAGCAACTGAAAAATCACTTTGGCGACAAAGTATACCGCACGGTTATTCCACGGAACGTGCGTTTAGCAGAAGCGCCAAGTTTCGGTTCACCCGCTATGTACTATGATAAAAGTTCCACGGGGAGCAAGGCTTACTTAGCCTTAGCAGGTGAAGTTATTCGACGTGACGAATTAGCACGTCAAGCATGTTAAAGGTATTTCCATGACGGTTAAAAAAAGAGGATTAGGGCGAGGACTCGACGCATTGCTTGCAACTAGCGCAAGTGCCGCCGCCCGTCATGACAGCGAAGAGCCGGTACAAGAAACGGTTGATAAAGGCGAACTACGAAAGCTACCTATCGAGTTTTTGCAGCCTGGCCAATACCAACCACGTAAAGAAATGGCACCCGAAGCTCTAGAAGAATTAGCCAGCTCTATTAAAGCGCAGGGCATTATCCAGCCTATTGTCGTGCGGGTATTAGGCACAGACAGTTACGAAATAATTGCCGGTGAACGTCGGTGGCGCGCAGCCCAGCTAGCTCAGCTTGACGTTGTTCCTTGCTTAGTAAAAGACGTCCCAGAAAACGCTGTTATTGCCATTGCGTTAATTGAAAATATTCAACGGGAAGACTTAAACGCCCTTGAAGAAGCAGTTGCATACCAGCGTTTAATTGATGAATTTGGTATGACACACCAACAAATTTCTGAAGCAGTGGGTAAGTCACGTACCACAGTGACCAACCTGCTTCGTATTAACCAACTCAATGACGACGTAAAATTACACCTAGAACGGGGTGATATTGACCTGGGTCATGCTAAGGTATTGCTGGCGGTCCAAGGTGAACTACAAAGCGAATTAGCACGTGTTATTGTGGCCAAAGGACTTACCGTACGAGAGTCGGAAAAACTGGTAAATCAAGCGCTTAACCCTAGTGCTCCAAAAGAGCCGACACCCGTAGACCCAGATGTAAAACAACTAGAAGAACGCTTAGCCAACAAATTAGGGGCAAAAGTTTCAATTAGCCACAACCGTAAGGGGAAAGGCAAGTTGGTTATAAATTACACCAGCTTAGACGAACTCGACGGCATTTTAGAACACATTTCATAACACCGCAGACACGTAACCAAAGGTGAACTTTGGTTGCAATTTTGCTGCAAAACTTTATAATCTGCGCAGTTTTCACGGCACTGTGGATAAAAGGGCTAAAATGGCGCACAAAAAGAACAACCGGCTGACGCACGACGGTCGTCGGATTGCAAAACGCCTTTTAGTACTACAAGCGGCAGCTACGCTCGTGCTAGTTGCTCTTTTTGCTTGGATATACGGGCCTTCAGGAGCTATTACCGCCAGTGCAGGTGGGGTCATTAGCTTAGTTCCAAATGCAGTTTTTGCAGTGTACGCCTTCCGCTTTGGTGGCGCGCGCTCAGCATCCGAAGTGGTGCGAAGCTTTTATGCTGGTGAAGCAGTAAAAATGGTTTTAACAATTATCCTTTTTGCTGCTGCGTTTATGACACTTAACGGGCCATGGTTGCCCCTATTTATTGTGTTTGGTGTCGTAACTTTTATGCACTGGCTAATACCGTTTCTAAACTTTAAATCTAACTAAATTGGGTTGTTGAACATGGCCACAAATGGAACGTTAACTTCCACAGACTACATTAAGCACCACCTAGATCCACTGCAAGTGGGCGAAGGCTTTTGGGCAATCAATATCGACTCGCTTGGTATTTCAGTTGTCCTTGGTTTCTTCTTTATTTGGTTATTCGCACGGGTTGCGAAAAAAGCCAATGCTGGAGTACCAGGAAAACTGCAATGCTTTGTTGAAATGATATTCGACTTTGTCCATACCACAGTCAAAGACTCTTTCCGCGCAAAAAGTAAGCTGATTGCACCGTTAGCATTGACCATTTTCGTTTGGGTCGTGTTAATGAACACCATGAAGCTCATTCCGGTTGATTTCTTACCGGTTATAGCTGGTACTCTAGGTCTCCTATTCGCAGGCGACAAAGTAAAGGGCTATGTGGGTTCAGACGCAACCTGGGTTGAACGGGCCATGGACCACCCTTGGAGCTATATTAAAGCGGCTCCTACCACAGACTTAAACACCACAGTCGCCCTTGCGCTGGGTGTGTTTATACTCATTATTTATTACTCAGTGAAGCATAAAGGGCTGGGTGGCTTTATTAAGGAGCTCACCTTAAACCCGTTTAACCACTGGTTATTAATACCCTTTAACCTTGTGCTTGAAGTTGTCGCACTGGTTGCTAAACCACTTTCCTTGTCACTACGTTTGTTCGGTAACATGTACGCTGGAGAACTAATCTTTATCCTTATTGCGATGATTGGTATTTGGCAGTTACCACTACACTTCCCCTGGGCGGTGTTCCACATTCTAGTTATTCTGTTGCAAGCGTTCATTTTCATGATGCTTTCAATAGTTTACCTAAGCATGGCAAGTGAAAAACACTAGTAGAACCGAATTTGGGGTTTCTTTGTAAGCCCCAGTGAAACTTAACTTTAATTTACTTTTAACTTTAACTATCTGAAAACTGGAGATATCAATGGAAACTGTAGTTTCGTTTACAATCATAGGTGTTGCGATCATTATCGGTTTGGCAGCCTTAGGTACAGCACTTGGTTTTGGTCTAATGGGTGGCCGTTTCTTAGAAGCTACTGCACGTCAACCAGAAATGGCTTCACAAATCCAAATTAAAATGTTCATCCTAGCTGGTCTTATTGATGCTATCGCGATGATCGGTGTTGGTGTTTCGTTATTCTTCGTATTCGCGAACCCGTTTGTTGCTACATTACAACAAGCACTAGCAGGTTAATTGAAACTCAACGGTCATCAACGTAGAGGAGTTCCGTTGTGGATATCAACTTAACGCTGATAGGTCAGGCTATTGCGTTCGTAGTCTTCGTACTATTTTGTATGAAGTTTGTTTGGCCACCGCTAAACAAAGTCATTGAAGATCGTCAGAAAACTATTGCTGACGGCTTGGCTGCTTCAGAACGTGCCGAAAAAGACCTTGAAAATGCGCGTGCAACGGCCGAAGAAGAGCTCAAAGCTGCAAAACAACAAGCAGCTGAAATAATTGACCAAGCGAAAAAGCGCGCGGCTAAATTATTAGACGATGAGACTTCACGTGGCCATGCAGAGCGTGAAAAAATTATAGCTTCCGGTTATACCGAAGTAGAAGCTGAGCGTGTACGTGTTCGTGAAGAACTGCGTCAAAAGGTAGCTGCTTTAGCTATTGCCGGCGCAGAGAAAATCATTGAGCGCGAATTAGACGCTGAAAAACAAAGCGACATCGTTGAAAAACTTGTCGCTGAATTGTAATCACGGGGGTTGAGCAGATGTCTGAATTAACTACGGTCGCTCGCCCCTATGCTAGAGCAGCTTTTAACTATGCTGTAGAGCAAGGCGCGATCGAAAACTGGCATGAAATGCTTGCCTTTGCTGCGGAAGTGGCAGTGCAAGAAGACGTGAACCGCTTTTTACAAAGCGCCGCACACCGCGACAAAACCACCGAAGTATTTATTGGTGTTTGTGGCGAACAGCTCAATGAGAAGGGCCAGAACTTAATAAAAGTTATGGCCTCCAACGACCGTTTGTCTGCATTACCTGAAGTAGCACGCTTATTTGCTGAGCTTCGCGCAGAATACGACAAAGAAGTTACCGTTGAAGTAACTTCAGCTACTGAACTGAGTGCTGCTGAACAAGCAAATATCAGTGCAGCGTTGGAAAAACGTCTCGCACGTAAAGTTAAGCTCAATTGTAGTGTGGATCCTTCAGCAATTGGTGGCCTGCTTGTGGAAGCAGGCGATTTAGTTATTGATGGCACATTACGTAGCAAGCTAGCAAGGCTTGCCAACACACTACAATCATAATCGGGGACGAGAGCATGCAACTGAATTCAAATGAAATTGCCGAGCTGATCAAAAAACGCATCGACCAGTTCGAAGTTGTCAGTGAAGCTCGTAATGAAGGAACCATCACTGCTGTAACAGACGGTATTATCCGTATTACCGGATTAGCCGACTGTATGCAGGGAGAGATGATCGAGCTTCCTGGAAATCGCTACGCTATCGCGTTGAACCTAGAGCGTGACTCTGTAGGTGCGGTAGTAATGGGTCCATATGGTGACCTGCAAGAAGGTGTAAAAGTTAAGTCTTCTGGACGTATTTTAGAAGTTCCAGTGGGCCGCGCCCTACTAGGCCGTGTTGTAAACACCCTAGGTTTACCAATTGACGGTAAAGGCGCTATCGACGCAGAAGCACACGAGCCAATTGAAAAAATTGCCCCAGGTGTTATCGAGCGTCAGTCAGTCGACGAGCCAATCCAAACGGGTTATAAGTCAATTGACGCCATGATTCCAATTGGCCGTGGCCAGCGTGAGTTAATTATCGGTGACCGCCAAACGGGTAAAACCGCTATGGCTGTAGACGCCATTATTAACCAGAAAAACACAGGTGTTAAATGTGTTTACGTAGCAATTGGTCAAAAAGCGTCAACTATTGCGAACGTTGTTCGTAAGCTCGAAGAGCACGGTGCTCTAGCACACACCATTGTGGTTGCTGCATCGGCTTCTGAGTCAGCTGCCCTTCAGTACTTATCTGCTTATGCTGGTTGTACTATGGGTGAATTCTTCCGCGACCGCGGTGAAGACGCACTGATTGTATACGATGACTTGTCGAAGCAAGCTGTTGCTTACCGTCAAATTTCATTGTTGCTACGTCGTCCACCGGGCCGTGAAGCTTACCCAGGTGATGTTTTCTACCTTCACTCGCGCTTACTAGAGCGTGCAGCACGTGTAAACGCAGACCACGTTGAGAAGTTCACTAATGGTGAAGTGAAAGGTAAAACAGGTTCACTAACCGCATTACCTATCATCGAAACCCAAGCGGGTGACGTTTCTGCTTTCGTACCTACGAACGTGATTTCCATTACCGACGGTCAGATTTTCCTTGAAACTGACTTATTTAACGCGGGTATTCGCCCTGCTGTTAACGCCGGTATTTCTGTTTCACGTGTTGGTGGTGCAGCACAAACGAAGATCATCAAAAAGCTTGGTGGTGGTATTCGTTTAGCATTAGCTCAGTACCGTGAACTTGCAGCCTTTGCTCAGTTCGCGTCAGACCTAGACGAAGCGACACGTGCTCAGCTTGAGCATGGTCAGCGTGTTACTGAACTAATGAAGCAAAACCAATATGCGCCGATGAGCGTTGCAGACATGGCTGTGTCCATTTATGCCGCTGAAAAAGGCTACTTGAACGATGTTGAAATTGACAAGGTTCTTGACTTTGAAGCAGCTCTAATCAGCTACTTCAACAGCGAACATGCTGAGCTCATGGCGAAAATCAATGAAACTGGCGATTACAACGACACCATCGATGCAGAAATGAAAGCAGGTGTTGAGAAGTTCAAATCAACGCAAAGTTGGTAATTGAACGGGCTGCACGGAAGTGCGGCCCTCAAACGTTGTAATACGGGAGATATTTTATGGCCGTTGGTAAAGAGATAAAAACTCAGATCGGGAGTATTAATAATACTCAAAAGATCACCAGCGCAATGGAGATGGTTGCGGCGTCGAAAATGCGCCGTGCACAAGAGCAAATGGCGGCGAGTCGCCCCTATGCAGACTCTATTCGTGAAGTGATCGGCCATATTGCCCAAGGTAACCTCGAGTACCGCCATGCTTGGTTGGAAGAACGTGAGGTTAAAAGTGTTGGTTACATCGTCGTCTCCACCGACCGTGGCTTATGTGGCGGTTTGAACTCAAACGAATTCCGTATGGTTCTTCGTGATGTTCAAGAGTGGGAAGATAAAGGCGTAGATGTACGTTTCGCTGCCGTGGGTAGTAAAGCATCGGGCTTTTTTAGACGGTTCAGCGGTGGTCTTATTTCTCAAACATCAGGACTAGGCGACAGACCGAAGCTTGATGATTTGATTGGTACCGTTTCAGTCATGTTAAAAGCCTTCGAAGAAGGAAAAATTGACCGCGTGTACTTAGTGTATAACAAGTTTGTTAACACAATGACGCAAGAGCCAACGATGAACCAGCTATTGCCTTTGCCGAAGTCAGAAGAGGTTCAACGGAAACATCCGTGGGATTATCTGTATGAGCCAGATGCAAAGTCTATTCTAGACGTATTGTTGCGTCGGTTTATTCAAAGTCAGGTTTATCAAGGTGTGGTTGAAAACTTGGCCAGTGAACAAGCCGCCCGAATGGTCGCAATGAAAGCAGCGACAGATAACGCCGGCGAGCTTATTGACGAACTGCAGTTGATTTACAACAAAGCGCGTCAGGCAGCGATTACCCAAGAAATATCGGAAATCGTATCGGGTGCTGGTGCGGTTTAACGCACTAGGGCAAAGGTCAGAAAGATTTTGCAAATTAGAGGATAAGTCATGAGTCAAGGTAAGGTCGTGCAAATCATTGGCGCCGTTGTGGATATCGAATTTCCACAAGACGGCGTACCAAAGATCTACGACGCACTACGAGTTGCTGAAGGAGACCTAAAAGGGTTAACGCTTGAAGTACAGCAACAGTTAGGTGGCGGCGTAGTTCGTTCAATCGCGCTAGGTACTACCGACGGTTTACGTCGTGGTCTTAACGTTGATAACACCGGCGAACCAATTATGGTTCCAGTCGGTGAAAAAACACTAGGACGTATTATGAACGTTCTAGGTGAACCTATTGATGAAGCGGGTGAAATTGGTGAAGAAGAGCGTATGTCTATTCACCGTGAAGCCCCTTCTTATGAAGAACAGTCTAGTTCTGTTGAGCTACTAGAAACTGGTATCAAAGTAATCGACTTAATTTGCCCATTCGCCAAGGGTGGTAAATTAGGTCTATTCGGTGGTGCGGGTGTTGGTAAAACAGTAAACAAGATGGAGCTTATCCGTAACATCGCTATCGAACACAGTGGTTACTCTGTATTCGCCGGTGTTGGTGAGCGTACCCGTGAAGGTAACGACTTCTATCATGAAATGAAAGACTCCAACGTACTCGACAAAGTTTCCCTGGTTTACGGTCAAATGAACGAGCCACCAGGAAACCGTTTGCGTGTAGCACTAACGGGCTTAACCATGGCGGAAAAATTCCGTGATGAAGGTCGTGACGTACTATTCTTCGTAGACAACATTTATCGTTATACCCTAGCAGGTACTGAAGTATCGGCCCTACTTGGTCGTATGCCTTCAGCGGTAGGTTACCAGCCGACACTTGCAGAAGAAATGGGTGTTCTACAAGAGCGTATCACCTCTACGAAAGCAGGTTCAATTACCTCAATTCAAGCGGTATACGTACCTGCGGATGACTTAACTGACCCATCACCAGCTACTACGTTCGCGCACTTAGACGCAACCGTTGTACTTTCTCGTGATATCGCGTCGTTAGGTATCTACCCTGCGGTAGACCCACTCGATTCAACCTCGCGTCAGCTTGATCCACAAGTTATTGGGAATGAGCATTACGAAGTAGCGCGTGGCGTGCAGTCGGTACTACAACGTTACAAAGAGCTGAAAGACATTATCGCTATCCTAGGTATGGACGAGCTTTCTGAAGAAGATAAGCTAGTTGTATCTCGTGCGCGTAAAATTCAGCGTTTCTTATCGCAGCCGTTCTTCGTTGCTGAAGTATTTACCGGTGCTCCAGGAAAATACGTGTCACTAAAAGACACCATTGCTGGCTTTAAAGGCATCTTAAATGGTGAGTACGACAGCATGCCAGAACAGGCGTTTTACATGGTTGGCCCAATCGAAGAAGCAATCGAAAAAGCCAACAAAATGTAATCGAACTGGAGGCTTGTGATGGCGGTAAAAACATTACGCTTGGAAGTGGTAAGTGCAGAAGACCAGTTATTTTCTGGTGATGTACAGTCCGTTCAAGTAACAGGTAGCGAAGGTGAAATGGGTATTTTACCCGGTCACATTTCTTTGCTGACCGCCTTGAAACCTGGCATGGTACGTGTTGTAACGGAAGCAGGTAAAGAAGAGCTTTTCTATGTCGCTGGTGGCGTTATGGAAGTTCAACCTGAAGTTGTTACCGTATTAGCTGACACCGCTGTTCGCGGCGGTGACTTAGACGAGCAAGCAGCTGAAAAAGCAATGCAAGAAGCTCGTGACGCATTGACCCATTCGGTACCGGATATGTCATATGCAGAAGCAGCAGCCGAGCTAGCCCGCGCAGTCGCTCAATTACGTGTTATGAAAGAATTGAGAGGCCGTAAAGGCAAGTAACAGGTTCGTAAAGGCGAATACCTTAATGAATAAAGCCCAGCAAAAAATGCTGGGCTTTTTTGTTTTGAAAACACAAAACTTAGAAGCGCATGCTAAAAGTAAACCGCCTGAAGCTGCAGCATCGGGTGTTATGCCTGTAATTTCATAGGCAGTAGCTGCACGCAGGTGTTAATAAAGCCGCTGTGAATAAGGCTGATACAAGAACCTTCTTCAAAACGTATCTCTTTTAGTTAAGGGAAAGTAAAGGTGTACTTAGGGTACAGTAGAAACAAGAAGTTAGCCCGTGGAAAGTGTTTCAAGGTGCAACTAACACTGTTAAAATAATTAACATGAACTCAACTTGCTTGTTTAGGACCATGCACAATGCAATCGAATTTGAATGTTGTAATTTTAGCTGCCGGAAAAGGCACAAGGATGCGCTCGAATCTACCTAAGGTACTTCACCCGGTGGCTCATAAACCTATGGTTGCGCATGTGATAGAAACAGCTCAGCGCCTAGGCGCTAGCCAAACACAGCTTATTTATGGACACGGTGGCGCCCTGCTACAAGACCGCTTGTCTGCTTATGATGTGCAATGGGTAGAACAAGCCGAGCAATTAGGCACAGGCCATGCGGTGCAACAAGCTATTCCGCATATTGAAGACAAGGACCAAGTCCTTATTTTATATGGCGATGTGCCTTTGACCCGCCAAGAAACCCTAGAAGCCTTATTGCAAGCCAAGCAAGACAGTGACTTAGCCTTATTAACTGTGGTGTTACCTGACCCAGCGGGCTATGGGCGAATTGTACGTAATAGCGAAGGTCAGGTCACAGGTATAGTTGAGCATAAAGACGCCACCCCTGAGCAGCATGCTATTCAAGAAGTAAACACAGGTATTATGGCGGCCACGGGCAGTGCCTTAAAACGCTGGCTCAAGGCGTTAGACAATCATAACGCCCAGGGCGAGTACTACCTAACCGATGTAGTGGCTATGGCGAAGGCAGAAGGTGTAGACATTAAAACAGCGCACCCAAGCACCATTGCCGAAGTGGAAGGAGCGAATAACCGCGTACAATTGGCAGCTCTTGAACGTGCTTTCCAAGAGCGTCAAGCGGAAGAGCTTATGCTGGCGGGTGCAACGCTTATGGACCCTGCGCGTATTGATATACGTGGCAACCTAACCATTGGTAACGACGTAGTGATAGACGTTAATGCCGTATTTGAAGGCGAAGTCACCCTGGGTGAAGGGGTTGTGATTGAGCCTAACTGCATTATTCGTAACAGTACCATTGCTGCAGGTGCTCGCATTAAAGCCAACAGTGTGCTTGAACATGCCACCGTAGGAGAGCAGGCGCAGGTTGGCCCATTTGCTCGCCTACGCCCGGGTGCAGAGTTAAAACGTGAAGCCGCTGTGGGTAATTTTGTTGAGGTGAAAGCCTCGGTGCTAGGTGAAGGGGCAAAAGCCGGTCACCTTAGCTATATTGGCGACGCTGAAGTAGGTGCTGGTGCCAATATTGGTGCAGGTACTATTACTTGCAACTACGACGGAGCAAATAAGCACAAAACCATGATTGGCGAAGGTGCGTTTATTGGGTCTAACTCGTCGCTGGTAGCCCCTGTGCAAATAGGCAAAGGTGCTACCACAGGTGCAGGCTCGACCATTACCAGCCAGGTAGCAGACCATGCATTAGCCGTGGGCCGCGGTAAACAACGAAACATTGAAGGCTGGAAGCGTCCAGTAAAAAAATAAAATAGAGGAACAAGTATGTGCGGAATTGTAGGAGCAACAGCTGAACGTCGTGTGGCGGACATCTTATTAGAAGGCCTGCGTCGTTTGGAATACCGTGGGTATGACTCTGCGGGTATTGCTGTCATCAATGACCAAGGCCTACAAGAGCTACGTCGGGTGGGTAAAGTAAAAGCCTTAGCCGATGCACAAGAAGCAACGAATGTGAATGGCCATACAGGAATCGCCCATACCCGCTGGGCAACCCATGGCAAAGTAACGGAAGCGAATGCGCACCCGCACCTTTCGTCTGACACTGTGGCGGTAGTACACAACGGGATTATTGAAAACCATGAGAGCTTGCGCAAACAGTTGCAGGATCTTGGTTATACCTTCCAGTCGGAAACCGACACGGAAGTGATTTGTCACTTAGTGCACCACGAACTAAAAACGGCACCCAACCTGTTAGCTGCCGTGCAAGCCAGTGTGCAACAGCTTGAAGGTGCGTACGGTACTGTGATCATGGACAAGCGTGAGCCCGAACGCTTAGTTGTGGCTCGTTCAGGTAGCCCCTTGGTCATAGGCCTTGGGATTGGTGAAAACTTTGTGGCTTCCGATCAACTCGCCCTGCTTCCAGTGACCCGTGAGTTCATGTACTTAGAAGAAGGCGATGTGGCGTCGGTCACCCGTGAGCAAGTGGACGTTTACGACGTAAATGGCCATTCAGTACAGCGTGAAGTACATACCTCCGACTTACAATACGACGCAGGTGGGAAAGGTGAATACCGTCACTTTATGCTCAAGGAAATTTTTGAGCAGCCCATTGCTATGCGCAATACCTTGGAAGGCCGCATCGACGGCGAGCGCATTGCCATAGACGCCTTTGGCAATAATGCTGAAGAGGTGCTTAAAGACATAAAGCACGTACAAATTATTGCCTGTGGCACCAGTTACCATGCAGGTATGGTGGCACGCTATTGGTTAGAGCAATATGCAGGGGTGTCTTGTAACGTGGAAATTGCCTCCGAGTTCAGATACCGCTCCTCTTATGTATTCCCGAACAGCTTAATAGTGACCATTTCCCAGTCGGGGGAAACGGCAGACACCTTAGCGGCGCTGCGGTTAGCCAAAACCTTAGGCTATAAGGCCAGCTTAACCATTTGTAACGTAGCGAGTTCGTCAATGGTACGCGAGTCCGACTTAGCCTTCTTGACCAACGCGGGGGCCGAAATAGGTGTAGCCTCCACCAAAGCCTTTACCACCCAACTAGCAGGGCTACTTATGCTGGTGGCTGCTTTAGGCCGTAGTAATGGCGTAGACGCACGCGTTGAAGCCCGTATCGCACATGCGTTGGCGTCGCTACCGAATAAGTTAGAAGAAGCCTTAACCATTACCGAAGAAATAGAAGCCCTCGCAGAAGAGTTTGCCGACAAAGAAAACAGCCTGTTTTTAGGCCGTGGCGACCAATACCCCATTGCAATGGAAGGGGCACTGAAGCTCAAGGAAGTGAGCTATATTCATGCGGAAGCCTATGCAGCAGGCGAGCTAAAACATGGTCCGCTGGCCCTTATTGACGCAGACATGCCGGTGATTGTCGTTGCACCGAACAACGAACTGCTGGAAAAGCTAAAGTCGAACGTAGAAGAAGTACGCGCCCGTGGCGGTATTATGTACGTGTTTGCCGACCGCGACGTGGAATTTGAAAGCGACGAAAGCATGCGTGTGATAAATATCGCCCATGTGGACGAGTTAATTGCGCCTATTCTGTATACCCTACCCTTACAGTTGCTCAGCTACTATGTGGCAATTATTAAAGGTACGGATGTAGACCAACCCCGTAACTTAGCCAAGTCGGTTACGGTGGAGTAATGCTGAAAAGGGTAAAAGACACACGTGTGGCGTAGTAATAAAGTTTCATACTAAGTAATAAAGAATTGATCCGTACCACTAAAAGTGGACACTTTTAGTGGTACGGATCAAGTACATAATAGGGAACAATAAGAGCCAGTGTAACGCAAACAATAAACTGGAAATCGCTACGCCCCACATCATTCGCCCAGGTAAAACCGCCCTATGTTGGTACGCCAATGTGGCTATTAGCGCAAAGAGGCATGTGAAAGACGCACCAACAACAGGTCGAAAAGATTCCAACGGGAACCCCATCGACCAAACCACTAAAAGCCAAAGCTCAATGACAAAAAAGCAGTTGCTATGCTCTGATGAAATAAAAAATTTTCATACGAGAGTATTGCTTGTAATCCTCATTTGATCAAACAAGAAGGCTAAATATTAAACACAGAAACTAGAATAGTAGTTGTTTCAAGGAGGTAGTCACGAGGCTTGCGGCGGGTTATTTATGCTTAAGGTAAGGCATACCCCCATTACACAACACGGCACAAAAAACACCGCTTACAGCCCCTAATAAGTGCGCAGCTGTTGCCAATTCAGAAGTATCTCCGCCTAACAAGCTCACTGGCGTAATCCAATAGTCCCAGCTCACTTTAACTATCACCCCTACCAGTAACCAGCGTCCGAATTTTATTTTTTGCCAAACATCAGAGACCGCCCCAAAGGCAAAGACACCATACAACACCCCGGAAAAACCTAGATAGTCCTCTATTTCAGGGGCGAATACCCACATTCCTATACCACACCCCAACGCCAACACAGGCAACAGCCAGAGCATTCGCCTGCACGAAAGATGCTCAGCAAACAGTAACCACGCCAACCAGACGCCTGCGGTATTCAACAATAAATGGGGCCAGTCGAGGTGCATAAACTGCCCAGTAAACACCCGCCAAATCTGACGTTCCAGTAAATGACGTTGATACAATAACGATTCTGCCCCTGCAGGAGCGAAAAGAACAACAAGAAACAACACCCATAAAAATACACTCAGCACTACAAACGGTAGTACTTGGTGTCTGGCAAGTGGTAGTTGTGTGCTTAGCAAAAATATTCCCTAATCCCGCTCCGATCCCAGCCCTAACCGGACGGCATGCCAAGCGGCTTCAGCACGAGAACAGATACCTAGTTTACGATAAATATCCTTGATGTAACTGCCAATGGTATGTCCTGAAAGTTTCAATATCTCTGCCGCTTCGCGATTACTCAAACCACGTCCGATCAAGAACAATACCTCACGTTCTCGCTCCGTCAATGTAGTGTCGGTAGTGCTGTCGGTTGGCCCGGTCAACCGGAAATGTCCCATAATTCGACGTGCAACAGAAGGAGACAGAGGAGGAATTCCTTCTGCCATCATAGTGAGTTGCCTGACCAGCACGTCTTCAGGGTGCTCTTTAAGCAAATAACCATTAGCGCCAGCCACCAACGCACCCACAATAGAAGCATCGTCACCCATCACTGTGGTGACAATACACAAAGTTTCTGGGTGTTGCTGATGCAAGGTTTCTAACACTTGCAAACCAGAACCATCTGGCAGACCAAGATCAATAAAAGCCAGATCATATTGCTCGTCTGTCGCCAAGCGAATACCCATGCTGACATTAGCAGCTTCGTCTATCTCGCACTCGCCAAATGCCGCACATGCAACACCTGCCAGCCAACGGCGGGTATCTCCGATATCTTCAACAATCAAAATCCTTTGCATGGTTTCCTATTTCCTACCAAAGCGTTCCCTTTGTCAGAATAGCGAAAATACATAAAAAAGCGATCAGAATCTAAGTCACCGGAAATTGCACAGTAATTACAGAGCCTTGGTTGTTCGCCTGTTCACCTAAAGTAAAAGTTCCACCCAAACCAATCATGCGGGTACGCATATGATCCAATCCATGCCCCACTGTTACGTTCTCTGCGCTAAAACCGCAACCATCATCTGCTACTCTGATCGTGAGCATAGGTCTAGTAAAGTCAACATGAATGCTTACCTGCTCTGCGCCTGCGTATTTCAACGTATTCTGAACGGCTTCACGAATCACTGAACGTAACGTATGCACGGCGATCATGGGTAAAACAACCGGTTCATCTCTTTTTACCTGCCAATCTAAAGCAATATTGGCGGCACACAAAAACTCTGCAATTTGCGCTCTTAAATCAGCCAATACTTCATCCAATGGTGCACCTTGCATTCCTGCGTTATTAATAATATCGCGTAAATCCGTCAACGTCTCTCTGATGAAAGTATTTTTCCGATTCGCATTCTGGCTATGTAAAGCGCCCAGCAGTTGCACACCTATATTGTCATGAATATCACGCGCAATGCGTTGGCGCTCCTCTGCTACACCTTTTTCATATGCAACCCGACTTTCCTGCGCATTCGTCAGCATTGCAAGCAACTCATTGGCCAATGCAACATCCCGCAGAGAAAACAGTTTTCGCCCGGAATCAGCGTACTCCAAACGGCAGCTAGTTAAGTCCCCAATAGCAGGTATGCTGAGTGCAAGACCGTCTTCCATTAACTTTGCTTTAGTGTGTGTATTTTGCGTAATTTCCATGCTTAATGGCCGAAATGCATGTTCCAACAGACTACGCCAGCGAGCATGTTGGTCACGACCAGGGGGAGTTAATGCCACATCCATAACTTGCCTAAACAGGTTTTCATAATCTAACGTTTCACCTCGGCTCAACAATAAACGCTCCAATCGGTCACGCAAAGGTAGCCAGACCAATGACACAATCAACAATGATAAAGCGAACGCAGGAGCACGATTATCCACTATAGTGGCAATCAGAATGGCGTCTAGTCCCAGCAACAGCAACACACCAATCACGTAAAACAGGATACGAAATGCCCATTCACCCAGTTGAAATAACCGAAACCGTGCCACACCAAATGCGGCGCCAATATAGACCAACAAGAAAAATAGAAATGCTTCGCCCTGTGAAACAAAGCTGCCAATACCCAATAAGTTAGGCGTAATCACAGTAGCAACAAATGCCCCGGCTCCAATCACTGCGCTCAAACCAAACCAACTCAATATTGCACGGTCACGCGGATTCCCTTTTGCTACCTTAAGCTGCACCAACACCAATGTAATAATGCTCAACATCGCCAACACCACTGCCAAATGAAAGCCAAATGCAGGTCCTTCAACAAGTTGCCAAATATCCACCACTTGAGAAGCAGCCAATAGCGTCACCGGTACAAGCAACCAACGGGATTTCACTAATTTGCGCGGGTACTGCAAAAACAATCCAATCATGCCCATACCAAAAATAATTGCTCCTGCGTGATTAAATATTGAAAGCCATTGAAACAAGTCACCTGGTAAAGCCAGCTCACGAGTAGAGTAGATAGCCGCAGGAAAGGCCGAAATCAACAACCCTGCCCCTGCCAGTGCAAACATACGAGTTGCCCACTCTGCACGCCGTAGCACCCAGATCCATGTCCCCATCCAGAACCCCGCTAAGCCAACACCAATCTGTAACCAGAATGCCAACGGCAACGAAGATACGGGTCGTTCTTGCTGTGGTTTTATCTGGTGAATACTCGTATCGCCCTCCTGAGACTGCACATGCAACATCACTTCTGGTTGTCGCAAAACCGCATTTAACTTCGACTGTCGAGCAAAAAAGTCTCTCATTGCAGCGTAGCTAGCCAACGCGTCAGGTTCTTCAATTAAGTCGTTTGGCATAAGCTGAATAATGCGGCCATCGGCACCACTGATCGCTGTAATTGAAGCTAATCCTTCAGGAATATCAGAATGTCGGCTTAATGGACTATTACGATCAATACTATTAAGCCATAACCCCTCAAATGCCTGCGGAGTCGCCAGTCGAGGATTATCGGTCAGTTTGGCGCCAAGCCATCTCTGGTCCATCGCCACAGCTAACATCAAGAATGCCAATATCAAACTCAGAGCCATAGCAATCGACAGTAAAACATTGGGTGTAAATCGAATAGACAAAGTAGCCTCTCTTTATATTTTCACCTGTGATTCCCTAAATGCAGATCGCACTCGTTTAGCACATTGAAGTATATGTGCTTCAGCATAACTACCCATGAATTCTTCACCTACCCCCCTGTTCAGGGGGGTGACAGATGAACACTTACCACGAACACTCAAGATATTAATATAGCGCGGGAAATCTATTGTCACGCTCAATGTCGCAGAAATCTTACCCGTAAAGCACAAGAGCGTATCCGACTATTTTATAACCGAGCAAACAGCTCTGCCGTATCTGACTATTTGTTCTACAGCCTTATACAACGAGGACAGACACCAATGAGTTGCTTAATTACGTCTTATTCCTCTTGGAGACATTATTATGCGTAATACATCTTTATTGAATATTAAACACATGAGTGCAGGAATGCTTTTAAGCTGTAGCTTTCTGTTCGTAGCGCCTCACGCGCTTGCGTCTAATACGCCTTCTGACCTTGATGTGTCACTTGCAGGAAGTGGCTCAACGTTATTGGAGTATCGTCATTCAGGGTTAGAACCAGACATTTTTCGCGATTGGAACCACCCGGCTTTTGCAACCTATGTGAATAACGATGGTTCATTTACTATTGTAGGGGCTACCGACATAGCGTGTGACGATTGTGGTGATTTTACTACTGAGCGCAAGATGGTTATTGTTCGCTTCGCTGCTGATGGAAGTTATATAGGGGAAGGAGTAACCGATAGTTCCTTTTTAACAGCCGCAGCCTTTAGTCACGACGGTAACAAAGTGATTGGTGCCGGAGAAGTTTCTTTTAATAACCGTGTATTACGAAAATTCAACCTCGACGGCTCACTCGACACCAGTTTTGCTGATGGCGGTAGTTATGCCGATATTGATCAGCGACTACCTACTGTTCCAGCCATCTTTATCGACCGGGAAAACCGAATTCTCGTGAGCTTCCATAGAGAAAAAGGTTTAAGCCGCTTTCTCCCCGACGGTACGTTAGACACAAGCTTTGGCGTTGACGGAAGTACAGGCGCGGGTACTCTGAATTATGCCAGCTACGAGAACCCTGGAGCTGATATCGTTCAAAGTGATGACGGCCACTATTACGCACTCACAAAAGGAGTTTCCGGTAGTCCATACATACTCAAATACGACGAGAGCGGGCAAATAGTCACTACTTTTGGCAACAGCGGTATTCTGGAGATGCAAGAAGAGCATGTTCACCGCATTGTCGCACTTCCCGACAATGGTGTTGCCACCATAACGTCAAATTACCAAGGGCAACAGGCGAAAGTATTACGCTACAATAGTGACGGCGAACTGGAAGCGGAAAGCCCTGTTATTGCACAAAATTCGTCGGATACTGGCTATATTCAGCTCGGCGTTGGTCAAGGTGGGCAAATTTACCAAGTCAATGACGAACACCTACTCACCGCTATTACATGGTTAGGTAGAACTGCAAGTTGGCAGATGACCACTCGTACCCTTTTTGCGATGTGGAATATTGACGATTTAACGCCAGTACTCAGTTTCGATGATGGCGCCGACGATAACAATAATGGTATCCGTGTTCACGACGTATTTGGCTTCGACAGTAGCAACCCACTAACAAATCAGCAATTAACTCAAGATGCACAAGGTCGATTTGTATTGATTGGTCATACTGTGGCTAACGGGCAAGACAATATTGAAGATGGTGTAGCGTCTTGGGCAGTCGTACGTCTGTTAGGTGATAGCGATGGAGAGCCAGTTGTAGACACTACACCTGATGCATTTGAATTTGAACCCGCATTAGACATGGCGCTTTCATCAACGGTGACTTCAAACGCAGTCACTATCCTTGGTATTGAAGCCGCAACTCTAGTTTCGATAACCGGTGGTGAATACTCCATTGGCTGTGGTGGTAGTTTCACCAGCGCAGAGGGAAATATTAATAATGAACAAACCATTTGCGTGCGTCATACCAGTGCAAATGACTGGGACACAGAAACCACAACCACACTGAATGTCGGAGGCGTAACCGCTGATTTTATCAGCCGAACCATGTTTGACCCGGATTATGAACCCGACACAACGCCTGAGCCATTCAACTTTGAACCGCAAAGCGATGTTCCTGTTCTTGAAAGAGTTGTATCCAATACGGTAACAATTACAGGCATTGATGCTCCGGCGACCATTTCAGTCAGTAATGGCGATTACTCAATCGGTTGTAGTGACGAGTTAACCAATGTCGCTGGCGAAATAGACAACCAACAAACCGTTTGTGTAAGTCATGTTTCCGCATTCGGTTGCCTTGCCGAAACTACTACCGTTCTTACGGTGGGAGGCGTGCAAGCTAGCTTTACCTCAACCACACTCGACGATAGTCTCGACAGCGACGGTGATGGTATTAGTGATTGCATAGACACCTCACCTTATGACGCTGCCGAAGCATCGTTAAATCTTGGTGGTGGTAACACAATGGATATCGCAACCGACAATGGTGAATTCCGTGATATTGAGCTAATCGACCCAGAGGAAACCAGCAACCAAGAAGGTCGTCCAGAGAATTACGACTTCCCATACAGCCTTGTGAGCTATGAAGTAGTAAATCTTAACCCTGGTGACTCCATTACGGTTAACTTAGAATATCCCGCTAACCTACCAGCAGGGACACGTATATTTAAATATTCCGACGACGCTGGATATGTCGAATTCGAGTCTGCTGTCATTAACGGAAACCAAGTAACACTTACGCTCACAGACGGAGGAGAAGGCGACGCAGATGGAATTGAAAACGGAACTATTGTTGACCCTGTAGGCCCTGCTGCCCTTAGTGATAGCGGCGACGGTGGTGACGGTGGTGATGGTGGCAGCAACAATGAAAGAACGCCTGAAAAACGCAGCAAGACTTTTTTAGGCTCCACTTCACTATGGTTATTGCTAGGCTTCACCCTGCTAGCAAGAAGACGTTTCTTAACCAAACGCTCGTAGTAGTTATGTCGAACCTGTAAAAGGAATTACAGGTTCGGCTCTTTGCCGCACGCATATTTTTATCCAGACTGAACTAGCGACCTACCGATTTTGAGAGCAAGGAACCACTGTACATTTTACTCTTGTGGATTCAAATCAAGTCTTTTTAGAGCCCTTTCTGATACTTTATCTTCAATATCCCTATAACTATCTAGAAATTGCTTAGATACAACAGGCTCACTTTCGAGCACGATATCGATAGCAATTCCTTTAGTATTCTTTACTTTACCCGCTTTTCTAAAAAAAATATTATAGCTTCGTGGTGATACACCTTCAAAACTTAAAAAAGATACATTATCTTTTTCATTTGTTTCACTTATGGCGTCATCATGAAGACGCTACAATTCTGGCAGTTTCACGGGAAGCTGTAGCGTCAGGCGAGTAGTTGTTTGAAGCGATTCGATCTTGATATCACCATGCAGCAAGTGAGCGCGCCGCTGCATGTTGGTTAGCCCATTGCCAGAATGGGCCGTGTCCTCGGAGAAAGGCTTGCCGTCGTTAAGCACTTCGATTTGTGCCTGTGTTTCGCTCGTTTGCCTTCCTGTCACTGTAATGTAACTGGCGTTGCCATGACGAACTGCATTGGTGATGGCTTCCTGAAGAATGCGCAATACACTTAGTGCTTGGGAGGGAGTCAGCCCAGTGATCTCCGGTAACCGTGCCATAGACCATTCCAGTGTGATACCCAAGCGCTTGAGCTGACGTTCCAAGCGCTCACGTAAGCCAGCTAGGACCACCCGTAGTTCGCCATCTTCGATGTCCAGTGAATAAATCACTAAACGAAAGTCTTCCAGCGCTTCGCGGGCAGAAACCTTAACCTGATCATTGCGACCACGCTCAGACAGCGCGATGATTGAGGCCAGATGGCCGGATACACCGTCGTGAAGATCTGTAATCAGGCGTTGACGCTCCTGACTCAAGGCACGGCTGGCTGCTTCCTGGAGTTCCTTTTCATGGAGCCGAGACAGCTCTTGTTCCTGCTCATTGAGCCGTTGTGTCAACCAGGCGTTGACGTTATCAAGCCGGTTAAGGCTAAGCCCAAGGCGTCGCATCAGAATCATGCCAATGCCGATCATGAGCAGCGGCCGATAATAGAGGCTCAAATATATCGGGCCGTCCAGTTGAAGCCTGATCAACGCATAATCATGCAATGCAGCCAGAACGCTCAGCAACAGGGGAAACAACAATAACGCAGCTTCACTGCTGCGCCGTGCCCAGACCGCCCAAAACGTCACCACAAGCCCGGCCAGTAGGCCAAGAATATTCAAAGGCGCATTGACCCACTTCACAATTTGTAATTCCGGGACAAGGCCCGATAAGCCCGCTAGAATACTGAGCGAGGGAATCAGCACGGTTGCGTATTTCAACCAGCGTGGCGGGGTAATACCGGCAAGTAGCAGTGTTGTAATCACCAGTATCGGGCTGGCGGAAGAGCCCATCATGTAGAAATAGGGCATCATTCCTAGTATTTGGGGGAAGAGGTCATGAAGTATCCCGAGATAAATAAACATAGAGCTGGTCAGCAACAACGAGAGCCAGCCAAACAGGGCCTCTTGGGGGCGATAGAGCCACAGGATCAGAACCACTAACGCCATGAATAATTGCCCGGAAGGCACCATGAAGCGCGCGTATTCCATAAGGAAGACGCGCGTGCGGTAATAGGGTGTCAGTTGTTCGGGTTGTCCCACATACAAGGCAGACAAGTAGGCGGGAACCAGGTTCGATGACTGCAACTGGATATCGAGCCGATTATCATCCTCGCGCAGCAAGTAGTCAGGCAGGGAAATCAATGCGGGCACACCCGATGCCAGACTAATCATGCCTGAACGTTGCGTGGTGTCGAAAATTTGTGTGCCGTTCAGAGAAATGATGGCGCGCTGGCTGACCATAGGAATAAACAGGTGTGGGTTATCATCATCTACCGTTGACAGATTAACTTGAAAGTAATGCCAGCCATCAGGGGAGAGTCGTGCCTGAGGCAGGGTGGCCGGTTGCCATTGGCCGTTGTCTAGGCGCTGTACCTCGGTCTCGGTGGGGAGTTCGGGCGCGGGCAATGTGAACCATAAGGGCAGACTGGCCACCCCTGCGAGCAAGCTCCAAAAGGCGACTAGCCACACCCGGCTCATCATAGCCGTATCAAACCTCGTCGCGAGGCCTCAAAGACGGCTTCAGAGCGGTTGCTAGCTGCAAGCTTTCGGTAAATATTTTTGATATGGGTCGGTACGGTATGTCGGGAAATGTCCAACCATTCGGCGAGTTCCGCATAGGTAAAGCCTTTGGCAATGCCACGCAGGATGTCCATTTCTCGTGGTGTCAGTGCTGGCCCTGACGGAGCATCTGTGCGGTGAGTCATGCGTCGCACCAGAATTCGGGCGATAGACGCGGAGATCGGAGACTGACCGGCACGCAAGGATTCGATCGCTTCGACCAGTTCCAGCGAGTCGGCATCCTTTAGCAAATAGCCCAAGGCGCCGGCCTCGATAGCAGCCAACACGCTTTCGTCGTCGGCCAATACCGAAATCACCATAGCATCGGCGTCGGGACTGTGTTGCCGCAGAGAGCGGATAGCGTCGATACCGTGACCATCTGGCAGATTTAGGTCGGTCAGCAACAGATTCAGAGGCTCGCTGGAGATCACCTCCAGCGCCGCCTCCAGGGTTGCGCAGGCCGCGACCAGCTCGCAGCCAGGCCAGGCTGTGAGAATGTCGACAAACCGCTCACGCAATGGAGTGTCGTCCTCCAGCAAGAGGGTGCGGTAACAGCTCTTGTCGTTCATCGAACTCCTCCAGTTATTTCCAAGCTGCCACTATTCACTAGTGGCAGCTTGGCTAATATATCCTGTTCATGGGTCATTGGTCGAGCCAATATCGTTAAGATCGGCAGTCCGAGCCCATGTTGTCCTGAATGATATACCGGTCGTCCTCATCGGTGATGCCATCATGGTTTAGGTCATACCAGCTTGACAGACCTCGTCCAGCTTCGGTATCGGCCCAGTATGCCCACTCTTCCAGATCCTTCTTATCGACCACGCCATCGTTATTACCATCGCCGGGGCAATTACTGGCGGTGAGCAGCAGTGCCTCCAACTCGGCCCGCAATAGCGTCAGATTGTGCTGTTGTTCTGCGGTCAGCGTGCCTTCCAGTAAGTCATCACCGGCCCTATCCAGCTTGAGTTCTTCGGGGTCGGTGCTCTGGTTGATTTCGTAGAATTCTTCCGTGTCCACTAACTGGTCGGTGGCACAGTTCAGAATGCTCCGTCGCACCAGTTTGAAGTCGTCATTGCGAATGCCGTATTGCTGGTGAGGAAAGAGTTCTACAGCCTCCCCACCGGTGGCAACCAGATACTCGTTCACCGCGCAACAGGAAGTGAAACCGTCTGGATTGGCTTCGCTGCCGGGGCCGTACCAGACTCCACTTTGGTCTTCACATACCTCTGCTTGAGGGAAGATCTGCACACAGGTATTGGCCGCAGGTATCACACAGGGCGGCGCTGCTTCGGCGCTAATGTTGGTGCCTTGTTCCGTGAAGTTGGTGGTGCGGATGGAGCTTTGATAGGCGCTTTCAAGATAGGGACGTACCGATTGGGCGTCCAGTTGTGGGTAGTCCGGCAAAACACTTTCATCTATACCTGCCAGCTCACGGAACAGACTGAACAGATCCGTGGTGTTAACCATGTGTTCTACGTCCCGGTTTGGGCTAGCCACGATGGATTCCGGCCCGGTAACGATTAACGGAACCCACACGCCGCTCTGGTACAGGGAGCCTTTAGCCCGCCGTGGGTCGAAGGGCAATTTTACCGAGGGCATGTAGGTGCCGTTGTCGCTCACCAGTACCACGACGGTATTGCTGTCGGGCTGGTATTGTAGGCTACCGTCGTCTTGCTGCGTTGCTATTCCCGTTTCCACTAGCAGGCGGCCAATTTCGTGGTCCACCGCCTCTAGCATGTGTTGTGCGATGACGCGCTGTTGGGAGAAGTCAGCGATATCTCCTGTAGCGGGTAGCCCCAGTTCAGAGGCCGCATTCGCGACCGGGGTGCCACAGCCGAGCAGGCTGAGTGTTGCGTCTTGGTGGGGTAGTAATGCAGCTGGCGGTGGTTGCAAAGGCGCGTGCAGGGCGGAGAAACCTAGGGTCATCATCCAGGGTGTATCAGAGTGGTACTGTTGCTGGCCTTGAATCCAGTCGATGGCAAGCTGCGCTTCCTTACTGGTGCGATAACCGCGCGCTTCAGGTTCGTGGACGAGTACGGTGCGATTGCTGCCGTCCTCCAGATTGATTTTCCATTCACCGGTGTAGAAGCCGTTTTGAATGTTGAAATCCAGTTCCGCATGCCGCTCTGCTGAGGCAACCGTGGCCCAAGGATCAAGAATGCCACCCATTTCCACACAGGTTCGCCCCGGTGTGGGGTAGGTTTCTATGTCTTGCATTTCTACATGATCACCATCGGGCAGATAGCAGATGCCGTAATCCGCGCCCAGTGTTGCGTCAGCGGTGGTGTTGGGTACAAAGCCGCACTGGTAAGTGCCTTCCTCCGCCACGCCGCCAGCAGTGGTGTCAATGGGGTAAGGAGCGCCGTCGAGATAACCAGCGAAGTAATCCCAGCCCAGTTCCCGCATGGCATCGTCGCCCAAAGGGTGGTTTTCTGGGCCAAGATCAGATCCGGTCAGGTGCATCTTGCCTATCAGTGCGTTGACATAGCCTTTTTGTTCGCGAAGCAGTTTGGGCACGGTCAGGGTATAGGGAGATGGCTGGGAGTTGGCTAAGTTGTTGGATACGATGGCGTTGCGTACACCGCTGCGAAAAGGGTATTGCCCGTTGAAAAAGGTAGAGCGTGTTGGTGAGCAGGTAGGCATGGACCAAGTGTTGCGGAAACGCACACCCGCTTCAGCGAGAGCGCTGATGCTGTTGGTATTCGCCGGGGTAGCACCGCCATAGCCAAAAACTTCAAACTGATCAACACCGGCGTCGTCCACTACAATAAAGAGGATGTTGGGTGGTTTGTTGTCCGGTGACGAAGTGTCGTTCGACGAACTTGAATCGAAGTCGCAACCGGCGAGTGTTATCAGGCCCAGGCAGGCCAATATGAGGTGTGTAGTTTTCATTGATTATCCCCCTCTTAACGTGTTGTTGAGGTTGTCACCCGGGTGGTTGTCACCCGGGTTATCAGGGTGTTTGCGGTGATCATTGCCAGCATACCGTCCCCATGTTCTGTAGAACGATGTCACGGTCGGCTTCGTCGGTGACTCCATCGAGATTAAAGTCGTAGGTACTGGAACCGTTCCAACCTTCGGTGACTGTGATACGGTCAAATTCTTCCAGATCTTTGTTATCGACCACTCCGTCGTCATTACCGTCACCAGGGCAAGCGTGCTGCGATTCCAGTATTGCGGTCAGTTCCGAGCGCAATTGCTGGAGGTTGTTGTAAACCTCGATATCCAGTGCTTCTTCTCCGTCCGCCAGCAGATCTCTGTCGGCTGTGTCCAGCAGCGGAGCGTCCTCGTCTTGGTTGATCTCATAAAGCTCTTCGGTCTCGATGGTGACGCCCGTGCCGGACGCAATGTCGTAATCGGTGATTTCGTTGCGTACCAGTTTGTAGTGCTCGTTGCGCACCGCGACGGCGTATGTGGTGGCGATGTCCTTGCGGTTGTCTGAGTAGTTGTCTGGGTCGAGCTGGTATATTGCTTGGTTCACTTGCCAGCACATTTCCAGCCCTTCTTCTGAATTGAATCCCAGGTTGTTGATGGCCGCAATGGCACTACTGTCGTCAGCGCCCTGCCCCCACCAGACACCGCCATTGTCTTCACACACGCCTTTGCTGACCGGGGTATGGGAGCAGATATTGCCGATCGCGCACGGGCCGTTGCGACCGCCGTCTTTCTGCAGGTTCAGGGCTACTTGGGTAAAGTTGAACTGGCGCAGGCTCTCCTGCTCGGGGTTTAGTAGGTACGGCAGCAGGGGTTCGGCATCCAGCGTGCGCGGCACAGCGATAGACATGTCTATACCGGCAGCAGCGCCCAGTAGGTGAAAAACATCCGCCATGTTAACCATAGCTTCCACCGAGCGACCCGGTTCATTGACCATGGGGCCTGCGATGATCAGCGGCACCCAAACGCCGCTTTGATAAGCCGTGCTCTTGGCGCGGGTTGGATCAAACGGGAGTTTGACCGCCGAGCCCAGAGTGCCGTTGTCGCCAACGATGATCAGCAGCGTGTTACTATCTTGGTTGTAGGCCAGAGCACCGTCTTCGGTACGCGTGGCAAGGCCGGTTTCTACCAGAAGTCGGCCAAGCTCGGCATCCAGAGCT
The DNA here is from genome assembly GCF_003987015.1 of Aliidiomarina taiwanensis. GTDB lineage: Bacteria > Pseudomonadota > Gammaproteobacteria > Enterobacterales > Alteromonadaceae > Aliidiomarina > Aliidiomarina taiwanensis. Next base: position 143,819 of record NZ_PIPQ01000001.1, read on the forward strand.
TCGGTCATCTGATCTTGAATGATGCGTCCATGCACGGGGTTGTTGCATCTGAGAAGGTTGGCGGACAGATTGGGCATGGTCGGAGTTAGTTCCATCGGCGCATGCTGCCAAGGCGTGTGTGCAGCCGAATAGCTGACGGTAGCCATCCATGGGCGGTCTTCTTCACGGGATTTTATCCAGTCGATAGCGGCATCGGTTTCGATGGTGGTGCGGTAACCGCGTGCGCGTGGGTCGGTCAGTGGTACGTCTTCACGCACACCGTTTTCGATGATCACCAGCGGTGATACGTAGTAGGCGTTCTGTGTTTCAAAGTCCAGTGTGACGCCTGCGGGCAAGTCTGCGTCGCAGGTTTGATAGCCAGTCAACCCGTCATGGTCGTCAACTACATCAAAGCCACGTACAAAAATTCCACCCTGACTCAAGCATAGCAGGCCGCTAGAATCATCGGTCAGGGCTGGTGCACTCATATCCTGGCAACTGCCATCCGAGAAGTAACAGGCACCGGGCAGGTGATGGGGATAGAAACCGCATGACCAGCGGTCCTGATCATAAACGCCACCGGCGGTAGTATCAATGGAACCCGGTAGTCCTTCAATCCAGCCGTAGAAATAATCCCAGCCAAGCTGCGTTGGTGTATCGCTGCCTGCTATGTTGTTGTCTGGCCCTGCGAGGTGGAATTTGCCAAACATAGCGTTTTCATAGCCCGCTTGTTTGAGCAACTTCGGGGCGGTGACTTCGTATTCCGATAATTGTGAATTGGCTAGGTCATTTGGCCCTATCGCCTGATAAATATTGTTACGCAACGGGTAACGACCAGTCATCAGTACCGAGCGACCGGGTGAGCATTCCGGCATTGACCAAGTGTTGCGGAACTTTAGCCCCTGCTCGGCAATCGCGTCGATACTTGGCAGGTTAGGTCTGTTAGTTAGGTTATGAACTTCATCATGCAGCCCTAGTTCGATAAGTTCCACATGGTCCATTCCGAGTTCGTCTCCGCCGCCGTAACCGAAAGCAGACATTTGGTCGATACCCACGTCATCCATGATAACAAGCAGGATATTGGGTTTGGCGGCTATGTTTGAGTCTTCATCGTCGTTACTGTCACTGGATCCGTCGCAACCACCGAGGGCCATCAGGCCTAGGCTGGCAACAAGAATCAGACTGCTTCTTCTAAACGGTGTCATGGTGCATTTCATGGTATCGCCTCCAATACAGGGTCGTTTGGATTCTGTAGGTACAGTTCGTCAAGCAGTTTCTGGCGTTCTCTGCCAGCGGGTAAATAGTTGAGCAAGGCAAGGCGCAAGGAGCGGTTGGCCGGGTTTTGCGCCAGTTGATCGCGCATCAGTTGCAGGGCCTGATCTTGGCGCCCCGTGTCATACCAAGCGATGGCCAGTACATAGGCATAGTGAGCATTGTCTGGCACCAGCGCATGAGCTTGTTCCAAATTGATCACTCCGGCTTCTATCTGTTTGGCGCGGATGCGGGCCAAGCCCAGAGCGTGGTGTAGGTCTGCGTCTTGGGGGTATTCGTGCAGGTGTTCTTCTAGCATTGCTAGGCCGCTGCCCGGCGCTTCACTATCGAGCCACTGGGCCAGCGCTATCGTGGCCGAGGAGAACGTCGGATTACGGGACTGTGCTGCGCGCAGGCTGGCTTCAACGCGGTCATACTGGCCGGTAACGCGATACAAGGAGGCGAGATTGAAATGAGCCTCGGCGTTGGCTAGTAGTTGCGACTGAATCTGCTCATACTCTTCAAAGGGTTCCGTGGGTACAGGCGCCTGAGCTTGTTCCGCTAGCAGGAGTAACTGCTCGGCGGCGCTTAGGCGAACTGACCGCCTTGGGTCCTGCAATAAGTTGTTCAGTTGGTGTTGTAAGGTGTTCACATTCAGCAGTGCGGGTGCGGCATTGATCGCCGCCCTACGCACATTGGCATCCTCGTGGCTCAACGCCTCAATAATTTGCTGTTGCGCGCTCTGGGACGGGTAATTGGGCAGCTCCGCCAGCAACGCTGCGTGGCGCAGGTTGGGCAGGTCATTGCGCACCAGTTGTGCTAAGAGTGCCTCAGCGGCCCCGGCTTCGCCGTTCCGGGCCTTGAATAAAGCCCGAGCATAACCACCGTCGCGCGGTGAGTGGCCGGGGAACCATTGCCGGAACCGCGTTGTCAGTCTTTCAGTGTCGTCTTTATTGTGGCAGCTCAGACAGGCGTCACTGTGCCCCAAGGCAAGTGCCTGCTCAGGATTGGGCGAGCTGAAACTGTGGTCGTGACGCAGGTCGTTGCCCATGTAGAGTTTGCCGGGCATATGACAGGAAACGCATTGCGCGCCCGCGCTGCCGGGCTCGTGATGATGATGGGACGAACTGTCGTAATTCCCGGCGTTAAGGTTACGCGCATCAACCCCGATGCGAACCGCTCGCCCGGACGGGTTGTGGCATTGTGTACAGACGGCATTGCCCGGCGTTTGCAATTGCCCGCTGTGAGGGTTGTGGCAATCGCTGCACACAACACCCGCCCGCTGCATGTGGCTTTGCATGAAAGAACCGTGCTCGAAGACCTCGTTATGAATCTTGCCATCCACTTCGTAGAGGTCGGCCGTCAACTGGCTGACCAAATAGGCGTCATCCAGACGCTCCTCTGGGGCGGGTTCGCCTAGCGGCGTACGGCGACTGTGACACTGCGCGCATGTTTCCAGTTGGTGCGAGCCGCGATCCATAGCCTGGGCTAAGCCTTTAAGGGGGTCGGTTTGTGTGTTCGCAGATTGCGCCCACTGTAGGTGTTCTGACGCCGGACCGTGGCACGACTGGCAGCCAACACCTAGGTTATGCCAGCGAGTGTCGAAACGGTCATTCATGGCATCGTAGCCGAGCTGGAAGCCACTGGTATGGCATTCGATACATTGTGTATTGGCGTTCTGCGCCGGTTGATGCCAATGCAGTGGGTGTTGGGCGTCCACACCCTGACCGTCGTAGAGATGAAACCACTGGTTCTGTTCGGTATCCCAAGCTGCACCCAACGCCTGTAATCGCCCGCCCTCTCCTTCAAGCAAATACTGCTGCAAGGGCTCCCAGCCAAAGGTGTAGGCCACACGATACTCCTTGGTGGTACCGGAGGCATCCGGGGTGCGCACCCAGAATTCATCATTTTGGCGAAAGAAGTGGGTGATTTCCGTATCGGTGCGCAGGCTGGCGTTGTTGAAGTCGCCGCGCACCGTGGCGTCGCCGGGGGACAGCATGGCCAGTTGGTGGTGGGAGTCTTGCCAGTCTTGAAACTGGACTTGGTGGCAGCCTTGGCAGAGCTGTTCGTCTACCAATAGTGCTTCGCTATCCACCAATCGCGCCTCGCCAAATGGCGCCTGCGAACTAGCCTGCCAGAGTATGGCCAAGGTGATGCAGGAGATGCCTATAATGGTTATGCCTAGACGCCACTTCATAAGACACCCAGTAGCTGGCGTGGCAGTATGGTCGCTTTAGTCATGAACGCTTCATTGTTATAAATATGTTTACTTTATGAAGTATGACGGCCTAAAGACTTCGGGGATATACCATGTTTATGGTATAGGGGATATTGATCCGTACCACTAAAAGTGGACACTTTGCTAAGCACTATTTTTCAATTCAAAGTTCTCTGGGCTGAGATAGCCAATCTTGCTTTTGATTCAAATGATGTATATTTAGTTGATTGTGTGCTGAATCTTGGGGATATAAGTTCAGCAGCACAACAAAGATACAAATAGATTGTTTAATAAAATGGAAATATTATGAAAATACTTAATTTAATATGTGTTGGGGCACTGATGCTTCTTTCTGCTTTGGCTATGACGGCTGAGGCAAGTGAGGGCAAAGTGGGTATTTTTACAGAGGAAGCAACTATAACCAATTTGTTTGAAAAAGGTGTGATTCCGAGTGAACAATATTATGAGTTCGTGGATAGAGGGTTTCATCCTGACCAAATGATAGTTGAGGTAACGTATTCCCGAGCAACAAGTGTTTTAGTTACGCAATTATCTAGCGCAAGAACGATCATGTCGACTAATGGCGGACCTGCGAATCCAGAAGATGGTGACGAGCAAGAGTACCGCTATGATAGAGTTGAGAACGGTAATTTGTATCGTTATAACGAAGTATATAGGTATCAATCTGGCGGCTGGATTTTAATTCATTACAGTAAGACCATGATAGGTCCTGCTCCAGGTGAGCCAGGTGAAAATGAGCCTGAATAACCCATGATTTGATAATTTTTTGTCACTGCCTTTGCGTACCAAAAAGGCTAGTTGTCCACTTCCCCTAAACTGAGACAGATTTAATTAGCGAAGACTACTAGATTAAACGGGCCATCTATCAGTTTCGATGAGTTTCAGTATTTGTTTGCGGAGATGGAGAACGTAAGAGCACCCTTTAGAAATACTTTAAATGTGTATAGGGTTTTGAGTATGATACTTTATTACATGGCATTTCGTCGGATTCGCTTAATCTTCTATTTTCAGTATGGTACTTTGTTTTTTCGCTTCAGGGTATGAAAACACAAAATCAAAGGATTAAGGCACTGCTAGCATGAAACTTTATTACTACGCTACAACACTGTTTGCATTAATAATAGGGCTTGGGATTTTTATTCTTATTTCTATTCCTGCGCTATTGCTCACCTACTTTATAGTTTGGTTGTGCAGCTTTGCCTTTAGTTACTCTTTTAGCAGCTGGAGCACCCATTTAGTTATTTGGGCTATTAGCGCTGTTTGGACCATAGGGGCTCTGAACACGAAAGAAGGCGGTGAGCTGGCCGCAACGGTCATAACAGGTAAGCGCTAAGGAGAAGTTTTAGTTCAATTGAAGAAGGCGAAGCTGGGTGCTTCGCCTTTTTGCTTTAAGCCTATTGAAAATAATTTAGCTTATCCTGCGGCTAGGACACCACCGATAACAGCTACTACACCGCCAATAGCGCGGGTGGTGCGGGTCGAGAGACTGTCGCTCAAGCCATAGAGGCTCACCATTACACCCGTAACGGGCCATAATGAGTTGCTTGGTTCATGCGTGTAATTGCGCCTGCACTTGTGGTGTAGGAGCTAAACGCTAAGTTTAAAGAAGCAGCCCAGTGGCGATTTAAGTCGAAGCTGTGTCCATACGACTCAGCTTTGGGGTTCTTTAAAGGTAACGCTGAAGCAGTTGTCATACCAAAAAAGCACCTCTCGGTTATGGCCAATAGCTTCCCATCCGGTAAGCGTACAATCCTGTACAGTCTTCTTTTGGCCTTATTTTAAACTAAGGAATCGGGAGTAGAAGGCCAACAAGGAAAAATTAAATCTTCAAAAATTCATAAGTTTATAACAAATCATCTGGCTTCTAGCGCGTGCTTAATCACCCTGAATTGAGTTTAGGCGCTAAGTGTGTAATAATCCACCAGTTGTGAGAAACTTTTAAAGCTAATCACACCCTTCCTTTTTATCTTTATGGTCAGCCCACACAACCTTGCTGTGTTTGATCCATAAACTCTTATATTTCAGGTGTAAAACTTGTTTAAAGACTTATCATTTGATGATTATTACGCGGAAGAACCGCCGCATACCCTTATCGATGTACCTTTTGTGCCGACTGATGAAAAGTCGGTTGATGTCATGCTAAATTTGGCGGGTTTAGGCCCGAAAGACGTTTTATACGATTTAGGCTCAGGCGATGGCCGAATTGTAGTTGCAGCTGCTATGGAATGGGGGGCGCGCGGGGTGGGTATTGAAATGGACCCGCTACGTATTGAAGAAGCGGTGGAGTACGCTAATTGGTCGAAGGTCAGCCACATGGTGGACTTTGTTGAAGCTGACTTACTTAAAGTTGATTTCAGTGAAGCAACCGTTGTGACAATGTACTTACTACACTCGGTTAACATAGAATTAAGACCTCGCTTATTAAACGAGTTAAAACCCGGAACACGGGTTATTTCTCATGCCTTCGACATGGGCGATTGGCGTGCAGATGAGCGAGTACAGTTTAGCAGCGTGAATATTTATAAGTGGATTATTCCGGCAAAAATTGCGGGCACTTGGGAGTGGAAGCGCAACGACGGCAAAATTTGCCGTGTTGAGCTACAGCAAAAGTATCAACGGCTATCTGGTCGCGCCTGGCTTGACGGTAACCCCGTGTATTTAACCAGTGCGAAAATGCGCGGTGTAGAGGTTGATTTGCGTATAAGCGATTGTGAAGATTCTGCACCCATTACCTACCCCATGCGTTACCACGAGAATGAACTAGTTGCGCGCGCAGCGGGGGCGCAAGCGACCACAGCAAAACGCATTAAATAATGACGAAATAGTAAACCTGGCCAAGCCACTTTTACTTGGCTAGGTTTAGGTTATTAAACGCCTTGCTTGTGCAAGAATGGCTTCTTTCTTTTCTTGCAAAGACTGAATAAGCTGCTGCTTTTCATGGTCAGGAATGTCTGGGTTGTTCGCTATTTTTTGTATTTTCTCTTCAATCTCTTCTAATTTTTCTCTGTCTATACCTAAACGGGCGTCAAGCAATAGTTGCATAACATCGTGGTTTTTTATTTCTGCGGAGGCTGTGTTTGAGTTTGTCGATATCGCTTGTTGTTCAGGTAAGTCTAGGTTTGTTTCGAAGCGTTGAATTACTTGTTCAAAAGCTTTGTGGTGTTCAGACCAGCCTTCCATGGAAACAGAGAAATCGAGTTGTGCATACAGGGTAGCGACTAAACTTTGCAAACCGCCTTGGCTCCATTGAAGGCTTGCAGGTAAAGGTGTTTTGCTTGGTATAGCGTCAATTTGAATGCCGTACACAGTGGTATGCATTCGCAGCTCAAGCCTGCTTTTGTCTAGCTCGTTGAGCCCTTCGGTTGCTTCTTGCCAAGCTCGTTTCACATGCTCTGGTGCATTAGGCGGAGGGAAACTGATTAAGCGGCCTTCACCTATCTCGGTCATACCATCGTTATTATAGTCAACTTGCAAATTAGGATCGGGCTGTATCAGTAAATTGGCTGCACCCTCAGCACTTAAATTTTGAATATCTATTGTATTCGCTAGTGCATGAGCTTGTTGTAAAACCGCCATTTCTTTTTGCGTTAAGCTGTGCAAAAAATCTTTCGGTGACTGCGAGGAGGCATTCGCTTTGATTAAGATATTAGCAAATTGGCTTTGTTGATCAGGAGAGAGGTTGCGCCTATTCAACATATTCATTGTATGAGAAGTGAATGGGGTGTTATTGATGGATGTGGAAGATGCCATATCAGTGCCCTTTAAAGTAAACGAGGCAAGCAGTTGCCGTTAAAAGGAAAAAGTACGCTAATACGTGCTTTTCCTGTACTTTGTTACTTACTAAGCAAAGAATGTGCCATCTTTAAAACAGCATGATTTATTCAGACCAAACAGCAAATTCGTTGTTGCTTGGGTCGGCAAAGTGGAAGCGTCGACCACCTGGAAAGCTAAAGATTTCTTGTAGAACAGTGCCGCCGGCAGCTTCCACAAGGCGCAAAGTGTCTTCTAAATTAGCGCTGTACAGCACCACTAAGGCACTGCCCTGTTTAGCAGAGGCGCTGAGAGGCGCACGGAAAAATCCTCCATCAAGACCTGCGTCTACAAAAGCGCTATAGTCGGGTCCGTAATCAATAAAAGACCAGCCAAACACCTTGCTAAAGAAGGCTTTGGAGGCTTCAAGTTGTTGTGCAGGCAGTTCAACATAGTTAATAGTGTGGTGTCGCATGGTTTGTTCCTCGGTTTATTTTACGCCTACCTTTCTACCTATTATTTTATAAGCCGGTGTTCCGCGTATGAGCATTTCGCGAGCGAATACTTGGCCACAACCCGGGCAGGTGCAGGGTTGCTGGGTGAAGTCTTCAGCGATGCGTTCGACAAAGCATTTGACCAAAGCACCTTTTCCCCCTTTTCTATATTTATATAGTGGGCTGCGGCACTGGGCGCAATGTATATTCACCGTGCGTAAGGGCTGCTTTTTACGAGGTTTGGCCATGAAAATCTCCGAAAACGATTCCGTTAAACCTGTATAGGGTAACACGAGCCAATGGCGTTTCCCTTGAAAGGGGAAACGTGTAGGCTAGGACAGCAAGCACACAAGGAGAACGCCTATGCATGACCACACTGAAGGTCAATCGAGTAAGAATATTGCAGTGGCTTTTTGGCTGAACTTTTGTTTCACCATTATCGAATTTATGGGGGCGGCTTTAACCAATAGCACCGCCATTATGGCAGACGCTGTGCATGACTTAGGAGACACCATTTCGCTAGGTATTGGCTGGGTGCTGCAAAAAATTAGCGGTAAACCAGCTACGAAAAAATTCACTTATGGCTATAAGCGGTTAAGCTTAGTTGGCGCCTTTGTAAATGCTGTGGTACTTCTGGTTGGCTCGACCTGGGTTTTGTTCGAAGCGATTCCGCGCCTGTGGGCTCCGCAAATGCCCATGGCCGAAGGTATGGCGGTATTAGCTATATTTGGTGTGCTGGTGAATGGTTACGCGGCTTATAGGCTTTCTCATGGGCATACCATGAATGAAAAAGTGCTGAATTGGCACTTGCTTGAAGACGTATTGGGCTGGGTAGCTGTTTTAGTGGTTGCCATTGTGCTGCTGTTTGTGGACTGGCCTATTTTAGACCCGCTGCTTTCTATTGGCTTTACACTGTTTATTTTATGGAATGTATTAAAACACTTTCGGGCCACACTTCGGTTGTTTGTGCAGGCAAGTCCCGACACGCAGCTTTACCAACAAGTGAACAGTACCCTACGTGGGATGGCGCAGGTACAGGAGGTGCACCATATGCATTTGTGGTCTCTCGACGGTGAAGCGCATGTGCTAACAGCCCATGTGGTATTGAAGCAGCCATTAGATGCTCAAGCCAGCGTTGAGCTGAAAGAAAAAATTGCAGACGCGCTAGCAGCCTTTCATCTTGAACACACAACCATTGAGTTTGAATGGCCAGCGGAAGACTGCCGCGACAGTTAAGGCAACGCCAAGCGCATGGGAATAGTAGCTTGGCGTTTTCACTTACAACTATTCGGGGTCACCACCTAGTTTGTCTTGGGTTTTTAGCTCGAAGTCGCTGGCATGATGACGTTCGTGCAATTGTTCATGGGGTTCACCCCAAGCACGGTTCACCATACGACCACGTTTCACTGCCCCACGCTCGCTAATAAGCTTTGCCCATCGATTCACATGCAAGTAGGTATGCGCCTCCAGGAATTCCGCAGCGTCGTACACTTTATTTTCAACAAGCGCGCCATACCAAGGGTATATGGCCATATCGGCAATGGTATAGTCGTCACCGGCTATATATGGACGTTCGGCTAACTGCCGGTTGAGTACATCAAGCTGGCGCTTTACTTCCATGGTATAGCGATCGATGGGGTACTGATACTTTTCTGGCGCATACGCATAAAAGTGGCCAAAACCGCCGCCTAGTATGGGGGCACTGGCCATTTGCCAAAATAACCAGTTTAAACATTCGGTGCGCGCAGTGTGATCGGTCGGTATAAAGGCCTGAAATTTCTCTGCTAAATACAATAAAATAGAGCCCGATTCAAACACTCGCGTTGGTTCGTCGGTGCTGTAGTCGATAAGTGCCGGAATTTTAGAGTTTGGGTTTATTTCGACAAAGCCACGACTAAACTGGTCACCTTCCATAATATTAATCATGTAGGCGTCGTAATCAGCTGCATACCCAGCTGCTAATAATTCTTCCAGCATAATGGTGACTTTCACTCCGTTGGGTGTGGCCAGTGAGTGAAGTTGTAAAGCATGCTCGCCAATGGGCAGTGCTTTTTCGTGCGTTGCACCAGCAATTGGCCGGTTAATCGATGCAAACTTACCGCCACTTCCCTTGTCCCACTGCCAAACCTTGGGTGGTGTATAGCTTTGTTCAGACATAGTTACTCCTTTTTTCTCATACAGCCTTATAGTAGCACACAGGGGTGTGGCTTATATGGTTGTGTTCAGGACATAAAAACAGGTAGTATTTCTGCATAAAAATAAGACAAAAGGGTACCTTGGTGCTTCAGAAACTACACGTATTGCCTCGGCTCCACCGAGCGCTTCTTTTAATTGGGTTGTTAACTGTTTTTTATTTGATTTGGGGCCGAGCCATATTTCAATACTTTGGCGGTCTGGTGCTTTTTATCTATGTTTTCTTTCCAGAAGTCATGGGTGGTGAAGATAAGAGTTACAACAAATGCAAAGATATCTTTAATTTATTAGAAGCCTGTGGTGATGAGCTGCGTGTCGGCATGGATAAAGCTTCCTCCACGGTCATCAGGAAAGTAGCCATTGGCCAGTATAATGACAAATACGGGTATGTAAGTTTTCCTTATACGCAAAAAATAACGGGTCAATACACTTTTCCAATCGCCCAGATTGGACCTTTAAAAGCATGGTTTTCCGAGCATTTTCCTGATCTTGAAATTATTCAATAAGTTAAGCAGGTAGGGTGAAAGTAAAGCGGGCACCCCCTAAAGGGCTGGTATGAATGCTTAAGTCGGCCTGATGCCATTCAGCAATACGCGCCACTATGGTTAGGCCTAAACCTTGGCCGCCATGGGCTTTTTCTCGGCTTGGGTCTAAGCGGACAAAAGGCTGCAAAATATAAGCGTGGTCATCTTCAGCAATACCAGGTCCGTCATCATCTACATGCATAATCACATGGTTCTTTTTCTTTATGACCCACACGTCTACTTTTTCGTTGGCAAATACGCGGGCGTTTTGAATAAGGTTCTGTAAAGCGCGCTCAATATAGTGGCCATCACATAGACAGCTAATATAGCCACTCATATGCAGTTGCACCTGAGGTCCTGGCATGCTGTTTAGTTTGTCGACAAGATTCACACACAGTTCGTTCATATTGACCTTGGAGCGTTGCAGAAGCTTTTCCTGCCCTTCAAGTTTGGCGTAATCAAGCAGGGTTTCAACCATTTGTTCCATTTCAATAACGTCTGCTGACAATGCGTCTTGGTGCTTTTTCTCGGTTAATAAAGCAAGTGTAAACTTCATTCGCGTCAGGGGGGTACGCAAGTCGTGGGAAACCGCACGGGTAAGTTCTCGTTGTAATCCTAGTAGGTGCTGAATTTGCTTCCGCATAGCATTCATGCTGTCGGCAAGGCTCGAGACCATAGAACGCTTTGGTAACCGCAGTGGTTGCTGTGTTTGTTGTGGTAATTTCCCCAAGTGGCGTTCTATTTTTAATAAGTCACGAGCCAGTGGCCACACCCATAAAGTGGCTAACAAAATAAGCAAGGCAAAAGCCAGTAAGTGGTACCAATAGGTTGGCTTGTCAACGGGTTGCCCAATTGGGCCAATGCGCCAAAGTTCAGCTTCAGGTTGGTGTTGTGCCAAAAGGTAAAAATATATTTGTTGGCGGCTATTAAATAAGGCAATGGCTTCACCAGTGGCTAACCGTTGTAACTCGGGCTCAGGCCAAGCAACGGCAGAAAGAGGCATAGCAATAACCGTTTCGTTGAGCTGTTCGGCAAGCTGGTTTGGGTGACTCATGTGAGGAACTTGGGCACTGAGCAGAGAAGCAAAAGGGGGCATCCATACGGGCATGCTAGGCTCTTCTTCGCGTAATATATGCTCTAGGCTCCAGCCTAGCCCGATGACCGCAAGAATAATAAAAATGTAAAAATGAACGAATAGTCGGCGCATGTATTAACCTGCGTGGTCTTCTGCTGTCAGCAAATAGCCTTTACCCCAAACTGTTTTAATGCGCTCAGGTTTTTGCATGTTGTCCCCTAGCTTTTTCCTAAGCTGTGAAATACGCATGTCAACGGTGCGATCAAGCCCGTCATACTCGCGGCCTATCACGTCTTGGTGAATGCGCTCTCGACTGACAGGTGTGCCTGCATGGTTTGCTAAATAAAAAAGCAAGTCAAATTCGTGGCTGGTAAGGTTGATGTCTTGTTCGTTTAATAAGGCCACTTGCGACTTTGGCTTTAAGGTGAGGTTGCCTAGCTTGAGCTCAGATGCGGATTGGTTGACGCCACTTTCTGTGTGGTGACTGCGGCGCAGCAGAGCGTTGATGCGGGCCAGAAGTACGCGTGGATCTATGGGTTTGATCACATAATCGTCGGCCCCTAACTCAAGGCCGAGTACTTGATCTATATCGCTTTGTCGTGCAGTAAAAATTAAAATGGGGCCATGAAACTGGGGCCGTAGTTCTCGGCACAGTTCAAAGCCGTCACGCCCTGGTAGCATAAGATCGAGCAGAATAAGATCGGGCTGCAGTTGGTTTACCCGTTGCACCACATGCGATCCATGGGCTTCCCAACTAACGTCAAACTCATGTTGTTCGAGGTACTCTTTAATAAGTAACGCAAGTTTCTTGTCGTCTTCCGCTATAAAGATATGCTTTTTCATTCGAAGGGTGTGCTCCGGGTTTTGCTTGTTCGACGTGGTCTAAGGCTTTGTGTGCTAATTCTCACTTCCGCCACAATAGCACCACTTTGGTCGGTTAAACTCACAGTGCCCTCCTCGGGCCAAACAACCGGGCCTTGCCAAGAGCCCGTGGTTTTATTTGCCGTTGTTTTGGGGACGTCCCAACATTGTAATAGGGTATTTTCTACATACACACAAGCACTTTGTGTGCGAAGTGGAGCTTGCCATTGAATGTGCATGTCTTGTTCACAGCGCTCGCTAGCTTCTGTGGTAACGCAGACAATAGGGGTAACAGACAGGCAGTAAGAGGCACAGCTCGTGAGTTCTGTGGTGGGATTCGCTTGGGCAGGCCAAGCGAAAAGTAAAAAGGGAAGTAAAAACAAGGGTGTTGTCCTCTCAAGCCATATAAAAAGACTCTAGCAGAGCGAGAGTCTTTGTGCTGCCTAAGCTGACAATCTTTTACAATAATCGACAGTTTTTGAAAGCTTTACCAAGTGCCCGTGTTTTCCATGGAAGCCCAAGGCTCTTGCGCTAGCAAAGGCTCGCCTGCTTGTAAAAACTCAATCGAAATACCGTCTGGAGACACTACAAACGCCATGCGGCCGTCGCGTGGTGGGCGGTTTATGGTGACTCCCATGCTTTGTAAGTGCTCACAGGTGGCATAAATGTCGTCCACTTCATACGCAAGATGACCAAAGTTGCGACCACCCGTGTACTCTTCTGGGTCCCAGTTGTAAGTAAGCTCTAGCTCTGGGCTATTGCGAACTGTGGTGCGGTTCCCTTCGTCGTCGGTGACAATGTCACCTGGAGCCGCAAGGTAAACAAGGGTGAAACGACCTTGCTCGTAATCATTTTGGCGAACAACTTCTAAGCCCAAACCATCGCGATAAAAGGTTAATGAGGCGTCTAAATCTTTTACTCGAACCATGGTATGTAAATACCGCATTGTTTTTTCTCCTTAAACTATTCAGCGCTATTGTATCAAATACATAAGTAACACGCCGCAGGCAAAACCAAGCACAATACTGCCGACAGCAATGCCGGCTACTTTCTGTGGTGACCAAGCTGCGGGCTCATCGGCGGGTGCCATGAGCTGCTGGCGCTCCATTTGAAATACTGCACATAAGGCATTACTGGTTTCCATTGAACCCTGCCCTTGGCTTTCTACCCGTTGGATGGTGCGCAAACTCAGACCCGAAACGTCTGCTAGCTGCTGCTGTGTCCAACCATTTTCATGGCGTTTGGCTTTCACCACAGCTGGGTTAATTAACATAATGGCGCACCCTTTACGAAAATAGCTTTATAGAAAAAAAGGACACACAAAAACCAACCACAGCGCCAATAATGAAATAAGGTAATAAACTCAGGAAAAACTTCTTCCAACTGAAAGGACCGCTATTTTTCAAGTAGTTAAATTCGTCGCTGTCTACCAGCACGCCGTCTGCTTCTAGCTCAATGGTGGACTGGCCTACTAATAAACCGGTAAGTGAACGCTTCATCGCGATTTGCAGCTGGTAGCGTGTGCCTTGGTAGGTGAAATAATGGGTGCTTTTAAAGCGCCAGTTCCGCGCTTCAGATACTAACTCACCATTTACAAATACACGTTCTTTTCCACTATAAAGAGAGAACTTAAAAATAATCTCCCGACCTGCATGTTCAAAATAAACTTCCGCTTGGGCGCCTTTAATTTGAATGTCTTTTTTAGTTTCTTGTGTGGTGGGTGTACGCATTTTATTTTTCCTATTCGAACTGGATGATGTGGCCAGTACACCAGTTGCGCTTCAAAAAAGCGCCGTCAAAGTCACGCCAGGCGTATACTTGGCATACGCCAGCAAGCCGCCAACCCTTTTATTCCGCGGTGTCTGTGGCAATGAAGCCACCCGACTGACGCTTCCACAATTGCGCGTATAAACCGTTTTGAGCAACTAACTCTTCGTGGCTTCCGCTTTCAATAATGCGACCTTGGTCCATGACAATCAGGCGGTCCATGGCTGCAATAGTGGACAGCCTATGGGCAATGGCAATGACTGTTTTGCCTTCCATCAATTGGTTTAAATGGTCTTGAATAGCGGACTCAACTTCAGAGTCTAAGGCCGATGTTGCTTCGTCCAGAATAAGAATGGGTGCGTCTTTCAACATGACCCGGGCAATGGCAACACGCTGGCGTTGCCCACCTGACAGTTTTACGCCTCGCTCACCCACGTGGGAGTCGTAACCGATGCGGCCCGCCGGGTCCGACAAATGCTGAATAAATTCGTGGGCATGAGCACGTTTTGCAGCGCTTATCATCTCCTCTTCGCTGGCATCAGGGCGACCATACAAAATATTGTCCCGTACCGAGCGGTGTAGCAGTGAAGTGTCTTGCGTGACCATGCCAATATGCTGGCGTAACGAGTCTTGTTGCACGTGGGCAATGTTTTGACCGTCAATGGAAATGGCACCACGCTGTACGTCGTAAAAACGCAGCAATAAATTAACCAAGGTGGACTTTCCAGCGCCGGAGCGGCCAACAATGCCCACCTTTTCACCGGGCTGAATGTCCAGGGTAAGACCGTCGAGCACACCGCTTTCTTTGCCGTAATGAAAGCCCACGTGATCAAAGCGAATATGCCCTTTTGTTACTTGCAGTGGCAAGGCGGCGGGTTTGTCTTCTACGGTGCGAGAAACCGCAATGGAGTTCATGCCGTCTTGCACTGTGCCTATGGCTTCAAAAAGTTGCGTGAGCTGCCACATAATCATTTGTGACATACCGAATAAGCGTAATACCAAGCCGACAATTACGGCGACAGCACCTAAAGACACAGCTTCTTGTAGCCACAAATAGATAGCTAAGGCTGCCGAGCCGAAAAGCAGCAAGCAGTTTATGACATACAAGGAGCCATACAATTTGGTAACCAAGCGCATTTGTTGGTACACAGTGCCTAAAAAGTCGTCCATACCCTCACGAGCAAACTGGGTTTCGCGGTCGCCATGAGAAAATAGCTTCACCGTTTGAATATTGGTGTAACTGTCTACAATACGGCCTGTCATAATGGACCGGGCGTCGGCTTGCTCTTTAGAAATAACGCCTAGCCGTGGTACGAAGTAATACAGCAAGGCTCCGTACACGAGCATCCAGAGAACCAGCGGTAAGACCAAGCGCAAGTCGGCACTGCCAAGAATAAAAAACATGGCGAGGAAGTACACGCCAATGTAATTAATAACTTCTATAAGGCTAATAACCACTTGGCGCACAGCCAAGGCGGTTTGCATAAGCTTGGTGGCAACGCGTCCGGGGAACTCGTCTTGGTAGTAGCTCATAGACTGCTTGATTAAGTACCTGTGTACCAACCAGCGAATGCGCATAGGGTAATTACCAAGCAGGGTTTGGTGGGTTAGTAGCGACTGACACCAGACTAATGCAGGCAGCCCTATCACCACAATAAGGCTCATGCCAATTAGCTTGGCCCCTTCATTGCTAAGGAAGGTGGCTCGGTCTTGTACTGCCAACCAGTCCACAATATTGCCCAAGAAGGCAAACAGCCATACTTCTGTTATGGCAACCAAAGCCATAAACAAAGCCACACCAATTAAGTAGGGTTCAGAGCCGCGGGTAAAGTGGCGGCAAAAAGCAAAAAAGCCCCGAGGTGGTTGGCTGGGTTCCGCTTCAGGAAAAGGGTTGAGCCGAGATTCAAACCACTTAAACATAAATAGACACCTTACAAATCAATGGGTTACTTTTCTAGTGCTGGCGGTGGGCTGCTTTCCCTTCGTCGCCATTGCTGAATAAGTAGCCCTGTGACAATACACGCCAAGCCGCCAATAGTCGCTAAGCCAATGTGCTCGTCGAGTATGACGCTGAGCAACACTAAGGATATAAAAGGCGAAATAAAAATAAGGTTGCTAATGGTTGAGGTATTGGTTGCCAACCGCATGGCCTTCAGCCAAAACACAAAGGTGATCCCCATTTCGAAAACGCCAACATAAGAAACGGCAACCCACCCTTGCCAAGGAACACTGGGTATACCTTCCAAGAAAAATGTAGCCACTACGAGTGGGGGCGACGCCAAAAGAAAGCAGAGAAACAAGCTAACGAGCGGGTCGCTTTTATGGCGCGTGTTAAGAATCCAGTAGCTGGCCCACAAAAAAGTGGACAGTAAGGCTAAGCCAACACCCGTCCAGTTCGTGTCACTAAAGTCACTAAAATTACCTTGTGTGGCAATAAAGAGCACACCTAAATAGCCTAGCACACACGCTGTCCAGTCGCGCTTTCGAATACGTTGCTTTAAAAATACTGCCGCCATGAGTGTAAGCGCAATGGCCCACGTATAGTTTAAGGGTTGGGCCTGTGAGGCAGGTAGCCGGGCATAGGCCTCAAACAGCACTAAATAGTACACCATAGGGTTGATAGCCCCGAGCAAAAGAAAGTACCAAGGATGTGCCAAGAAGGTTGTGCGGACGCTTTTAAAGCCTTGCTGCCATGCTAACAGGCCACCTAAGACCAAGGCTGAAACCGTGGCGGCTACACTCAGCATTTGCAGGGGAGTAAAATAGCTTAAGGTAATTTTAAAAGCGGTGGCCACAGTAGACCAGAGCAACACGGCTATTAAAGCAAACCCGATAGCTTTTCGTTCATTTGTCATTCTTGGCTGTCTCATGAAGTACGGTGTAAACGGGCTAGAATCATGCCATTTGTGGTGCTTGAACGCCAGAAATAAGAAGGCCAGCCTAAGTAGGCTGGCCCTTTTACCAATGCTTTATAGATTACTTGCGCTGGTCTTCACTTTCTAAACGAAGAGCTTCAAACTCATTGCCTTCAGCCCAACGAGGCCAGGCACGGCTATTTGCCAGCTCTTCACCTAAGCGATAGAACAGCCAGGTGTCTTGGTGGTTACCACGTAAGTCCCAATTCGGGTCGTATTTGTCTGCCACTTTATGGTAGCGGTTTGCAAGAAACTCGCTTGCTTGTGCTTGACCATACTCACGACCTAGCAAAAAGTGGTCAACACCGCCTTTACCGTACAGAACAGGCACGCCTTTCTTCGCTAAGCTAAAGTGATCAGAGCGATAGAAAATACCAGCTTCTGGGTTTGTTTCAGGCGTTAGGTAACGATTTTGCGCTTCAACATATGGCGCAAGGTAGTCTTGTATGTCGGAGTTGTTCCAGCCTACAACGACAAAGTCGCGGGTTGGCCCATGGGCATACATCATGTCGATATTAATGCCAGCCACGGTTTTTTCGAGGGGTAGCAAGGGGTTTTCCGCATACCAAGCCGAGCCCAGCAAACCACGCTCTTCAGCGCCAACAAAGGCAAATACGACAGAACGCTCAGGCTGTGGGCCTTTCGCGAAGCGTTCAGCTATCGACATAATAGCCGCAGTTCCATTGGCGTTGTCTTGCGCACCGTTAAATATTTCACCGGTTTCTTCATGAACGCCTAAGTGGTCCCAGTGAGCTGTATAAATAATATGCTCTTCAGGGTATTTAGAGCCTTCGATGTAGCCCACAATGTTGTAGGTGTCGACAAAGGAAAACTCGTTTTCAATAGAAAGCGATGCGGTGGTTTCCAGTGAAACAGGTGCAAAGTTGTCAGAAAGTGCCAACGCATGCGCTTCTTCAAGGGTGAGCCCCACGTTTTGGAACAAGGCGTTCGCAGCGTCCCCTGTCATCCAGCCTTCAACTGGTACCAGGTGCATATTATTGTTGTCGGTTTTCATGGTGAACTTTGCAGGTGAGCCACCTGCAACCACGCCCCAGCCATAACCTGCAGGACCCGTTTCATGAATAATAATGGCGGCAGTTGCGCCTTGGCGTGCAGCTTCTTCGTACTTGTAGGTCCAGCGGCCATAGTACGTCATAGCATTGCCGTTAAAGAGGCTTTCGTCTTGTGTGGCATAGCCTGGGTCGTTCACAAACATCACCACAGTTTTGCCTTCAACGTCGAGGCCTTCGTAGTCGTTCCACCCAAACTCAGGGGCAACAATGCCGTAGCCCACAAAGACCATTTCGCTGTTTTGTACGTCCACGTGGTCGACCATGCGCTTGGTCCATGCGGTCATGTCTGTGCCGTATTCAAAGGTACTGGTTTCACCATTATGCTGTAGCGACATATTGGTGACCTTTGTCGGGTTAATACGCACTAAAGGAACCGTTTGCGTATAGCGGTCGTTGGTGAACGACTTAATACCCAAGCTTTGCATGTGGTCGGCAATGTAGTTAATGGTGAGTTCTTCACCTTTAGTGCCTGGCGCCCGGCCTTCAAACTCGTCGGAAGACAATGTTTCTAAGTGCTGGCGGAATGAATCATCAAAGTTGTAGTCGACAATGCCATCTGCATCAACTTGTGGTGCGGTTGTGCTGCTTGGCTCTTCAGCTGGGCTACAGGCCACGGCTAAAGCAATTGCCGATGCGCCTAAAAGTATGTGTCGCATCTAGTGTGCCTCTTCTTGTTGTTGAACGTGCTGTTGGTTATTCGGTAGAAACCTTAAGGTTTCCGATAATAGCGAAATGCTTTGCTGAAGTCAGTATGTGTCCTTCGCTGTTTATTAACTTAGGGTATTTACAGGTAATAACGAAGCCACAACCTCGGCCACGTGCCGGAAAGTTTGTCGGCGCGTAGTGGTTGGGCGGAACACTAAGCCAATTTCCCGATAGGCGGCGTCACCTGCTGGCGCCATACTAGCTAAATTACAGTTGTTTAAAATACCTTGGTCTATTGCCATTTGCGGCATAAAGGTAGCGCCTTCAAGGGACTCGGCCATTTGCACCAAACTGTGAATGCTGGCTGCCGTAAATGGGTTTACTTTCTTCGTATTGCCAAGCTTACAGGCTGTCACTGCATGACCGCTTAAGCAGTGCTCCTGCTCCAGCAAGAAAATACTATTGTTGGGCAGGGCTTCGTAGTCAATAGGTTTGTTGTGGTGGGTCATTAAGTTGGGGTGGTAGACAAACTTAAAAGGGTCGCGGCCTAACACCCATTGCTGGTTGCCTTGTAAATCAACAGGCAAAGCTAGAATAAGTACGTCTAAGTCACCGTCGCGCAAGTAATTTAAGAGTTGTTCTGTGGTGTCCTCACGAATTTTTAGCTTCAAGTCTGGGTATTGAGCCCGTAAAGCATGGGCGAGTGGACCGAGCAAGAAAGGACCTATGGTGGGAATACAACCAAGACGTAAAGGGCCTTCCATAGGGTTTCCTTTGCTTTTTGCGTACAACAACAATTCTTCCGTGTCGTTAATAATGCTGCGCGCCCGTTGCACTATTTCTTCACCCATAGCGGTAAACAAGAACGACTTA
This sequence comes from Aliidiomarina taiwanensis, assembly GCF_003987015.1. Lineage (GTDB taxonomy): Bacteria > Pseudomonadota > Gammaproteobacteria > Enterobacterales > Alteromonadaceae > Aliidiomarina > Aliidiomarina taiwanensis. The sequence continues at coordinate 163,458 of NZ_PIPQ01000001.1, forward strand.
TGGTCACGCTCAATTAACTGACAACTGAGCTGGTCTTCAAGGTTTTGAATACCACTGCTTAAAGTCGACTGACTGACAAAGCAGGCTTGGGCTGCTCGGTTGAAATTTTTGTGCTGATGCAATGCCAACAAATAGGTCAGGTTCTTTAAGCTAGGTAATTTATTCATAGCGCCTCTGGTAATCGGTTAATCGAAACATTCGATGAGTATAATAGGTTTTATCCGTTTTCGCCTATCAAAACCTTTCGTTATTATGCTTCCACGCTCTTAGCACAAGAGCTAAGACAAACAACTTACACATTGGAGAAATTATTTATGTTAACGATTGGCGATACATTACCAAACTTTTCTGTAGTTGCTGCAAAGCCAGGCTTTAATTTACCAGAAGAAAATGGCGAAAGCGCATTTGAAACCATTACCCAAGACAGCTTTGAAGGTAAATGGAAAGTTATTTTCTTTTACCCGAAAGATTTTACCTTTGTTTGCCCAACAGAAATAGTTGAATTTGCCAAACTGAACGAAGACTTCGCTGACCGCGACGCGGTGGTGATGGGTGGAAGCACAGACAACGAATTCGTGAAGCTAGCATGGCGCCGTGAACACCCAGACATGAAAGGCTTAAGCCAGTACTCATTCGCCGACTCTGCCGGTGAGTTAGTAGACGGCCTTGGTATTCGCGATAAAGCTGAAAACGTAGCATTGCGTGCCACCTTCATTGTCGACCCACACAATGTTATTCAGCACGTTTCTGTAAACGCGTTAAACGTAGGCCGTAACCCTGCAGAAATACTGCGCATTTTAGATGGCCTACAAACAGACGAACTATGCCCATGTAACCGTCCAATCGGTGGCGAAACTCTATAAGGAGAGCGTACATGTTGAACGATTTTAAACAGTTGCTTGGTGAGCACGGAAAAGACACAAAGCTAAACCTGTCAAACTTGTTTGCTAACGTTGACACATCAGGCTTAACGCCAGTTCAGTTTTATGGAACTGCCTTGTCATTAGCGTATAGCCTTGAGCATAAAACGCTGATTGAAGCGGTTGAGAGTGAAGCGAAAGAGCATGTAGAAGAAAATGTATTCGCAGCTGCAAAGCTCGCTGCAACCTTAATGGCTATGAATAACATTTACTACCGTTTTGTGCACTTAAGCTCCGACAAACAGTTTGCAAAACTGCCGGCAGGTTTGCGTATGAATGGCATGGCAAACCCAGGCGTTGAAAAGGTAGACTTTGAACTTTATTCTCTTGCGGTTTCAGCGTTGAACGGGTGTGGCCTCTGCATTGACTCGCACGTGAGTGTTTTGGTGAAAAGCCAAATGTCGGCCACGGCCATTCAAGCGGCTATCAAGCTAGCAGCTGTATTGAACGCAGCAAAAACTGCGTATGTTTTAGAACAAGCGTAAGTGATTCAATAAGCGCATGTTTCACAAGAGCCCACCTTTTCTAAGGTGGGCTTTTTTTGTGTTCATATGGTGCTGCCCGAACGAACAAAGCTATGGTAGAATCGTGGCCTTATAGGCACCTTCATATTATGGCGTTTAAAACAATGGACTATATAACCGCAATTATTTTGGCGTTGGTACAGGGGTTAACGGAATTCTTGCCCGTATCGAGCCAGGCTCACTTGGTATTAGCAGGTGAGTGGTTTGGCGAAGTCTACCAAGGCTTAGATGTTGACGTTATTCTGCATGCGGGCTCGCTAGTTGCTGTTATTTATTACTTTAGAAATGAAATAGCCGCCATGTTGCGAGACTGGTTTGGCTCGTTGGCGGGGCAAGGTGCCACCAAAGACTCGAAGTTAGGCTGGTGGGTTATTATAGGTACCGTTCCCGCTGGTGTGCTCGGCATTATTTTAAAAGATCTTGCTGAAAATGAGTTTCGCGGGCTCTGGGTTATGGGCACATCCCTCATCGTGTTCGGGATTTTGCTTGGCCTGGCCGACTGGAAGGGACGAGGCCAGCGCGATGAATACTCGCTCACGCTGAAAGACGTACTTATTATAGGGTTTGCGCAAGCCGTGGCGCTGGTTCCTGGAACCTCCCGCTCGGGCATTACCATGACAGCAGCCTTATTCCTTGGCATGTCACGAGAAGCCGCAGCACGCTTTTCATTTTTGCTGTCTATTCCTATTATTGCAGCAGCTAGCCTGTTATATACAGTGGAGCTGGTCAAAACAGGGACAACTTCAGGTTGGGGACAGCTTGCCGTGGGCTTTTTGGTGTCGGCGGTTAGCACTTATGCGTGTATTCATTACTTCCTGGCACTAATAAAACGTATAGGAATGCAGCCTTTTGTATTGTATAGAGTGCTGTTGGGTGCGTTAATATTATCTATTATTTGGTAAGTTAATTATGAATTTAAACCGAAACATTATTGCTGCGCTGCTTGTCTTATTTGCAGTTGCTTTCTTGGCAGGGTGTCAACGCGGGCCGGCTCAACCTGAGGTGTTGCGTGGCAATATTTTCGGTACTTTCTATGAAGTGAGCATTAGCGGTGAAGAAAGCTTTGACCGCGACCAAATACAAGCTGGTGTGTTAGAGGTGCTCAACGAAGTGGACAGGCAAATGTCCACCTACCGCGAAAACTCCGTTTTGAACAAGCTGAATATGGCAGCAGTTGGCGAGCCCGTACAGGTACCCAGTGAGCTATTTTACGTGCTTCAAACGGCACAACACATTTCACAACGTAGCCATGGTGCCTTTGACACAACCGTGGGTGGGCTGGTGAACTTATGGGGGTTTGGACCAGAAGGCCGGGTCACCCATGTACCGGACATTGACGAGTTAGCAACCCGCTTGCAGCAAGTGGGCTACCGTTTTGTAGTGCTAGACGAAGCACAGCAAACAGTAACACGTGTGTCGGATGTGTTTATCGACTTGTCAGGCATTGCGAAAGGTTTTGCCGCAGACCAGGTGGCTGATTATTTGCACGAACAAGGGTTACGGCACTTTTTGGTGAACCTAGGCGGTGACTTAAAAGCTTCTGGTATGCGGAATGGTGAACGGCCATGGCGTGTTGGCATTGAAGTGCCAACGGATAAGCAGCGAATAGCCCAACATATTATGCCAGTGAGTAATACCGCCTTGTTAGGCTCGGGCGACTATCGGAATTACTTTGAAGAAGACGGCATACGGTATTCTCACACTATCAACCCGACAACGGGACACCCCATTCGACACCGTTTAGCGGCCGTTCATGTGGTGATGCCAAGCGCAACGGAAGCCGACGCTTGGGCCACAGCCTTTATGGTATTGGGTGAAGAGGCTGGCGTTGAGTTAGCAAATAAAGAAGAAATAGCAGCAATTTTTGTTTACCGGAATAATGGCGAGTTTCAGTCGATTATGACGCGTGCATTTCAGCGTGAATATGCCGACAGCTTGGTTGTTCCAACGGTGCACTAGGTGTTGCATGGTGTAAATAACATGGCAGAGGGGACAAAGTCATGACCATAGAAACACAAGAATATTTGATCGATATAGTTGAGCAAGGTAACGAAAAAGCCTTACGTACCACGTTAGCCAGTATGGCCTCTGCTGATATTGCTGAATATATCGATGAGAACTTCGAAGTGTATGGTGCAATGGCGCTCATGGAAAAAATGAGCGCAGAGCAACAAGCAGCCGTATTTGGTTACCTACGGCCAAACAATCAGCAAGAGCTGGCGCGACACATGGAAGTAGGAATGTTGGCCAAGCTGTTTCGCGATATGTCGTCGGACGAACGGGCCGACGTATACGCCATGCTGAATGTAAAGTTACAAGACGCCCTGATGCGCCGCATGGCGAAAACAGAACGCGACGACTTGCTCATGCTAGCCAGCTATGAAGAAGGCTTAGTAGGCTCGGTCATGACATCGGGCTATGCTTCTATTCCACTGGGCGTCACGGTGGAAACGGCCTTGTATCGGCTGCGCCAAAGTGCGCCGGAAAAAGAAACTATCTACCAAACCTATGTGGTGGATAAAGAACATAAGCTGCACGGTGTGGTGTCGCTGCGCGACCTTATTACTGCTTCTCCCGACGACATTATCGACGACATTATGGTACGCGACGTATTGACTGTGTCGCCAGATATGCCCCAGTCGGAAGCAGCACGAATTATTAGCCGCTACGACCTGATAGCCATTCCTGTGATCGACAAAGACCGCTTACTGGTGGGCATGGTTACTTTCGATGACGCCATGGACGTTGTTGAAGAAGAAGACACAGACACCATGCACCGCTCGGCAACGGTTGGAAAAATTGAAGGTGGCTTTAAAGACGCAAGCCCCTTCACTATTTACCGTAGTCGTGTGAACTGGTTGGTACTCTTAGTTTTTGCGAATATTTTTTCAGGCGCGGGAATTGCCCATTTTGAAGAGACCATTAAAGCCTATGGTGCTTTGTTGTTCTTCCTGCCTTTGCTCATAGCCTCCGGTGGTAATACCGGAGCCCAGGCGGCCACCCTTATTGTGCGGGGTATCGCAACAGGGGACGTATTCAAAAGTGACTGGCCGCGCATGCTAGCTAAAGAGCTGCTGGTGTCCGTTGCCCTTGGTGTCACTATGGCCATTTCGATTGGTGTTATTGGCTATTGGCGGGCGGGCCCAGATATTATTTTGGTGGTGGCTCTGAGCATGCTGTGCATTGTTCTGGTCGGTAGTTTAATTGGTGTGCTGCTGCCTTTTGTATTGAATCGGTTTGGCTGGGACCCAGCTACCGCAAGCTCGCCATTAGTTACCACCATAGCGGATACCTCAGGAGTACTCATTTATTTTGGTATCGCTTCGGCTATCCTCGACTTCAGCGTTGTGCCAGGCTAACGCTTCCAAGCGGCTACAAAAAGAGAAAGTTTGCCCCTTTCCCTTTTTGTAGCCTAGGCTTCTAGTACATGCACTCAACAACAGGAGAGCACATGCTAGAGGTGAACCTTCCTCGTTTAAAAGAAAGTCTTTTAGAGCTTGCAGACATTGGCTTCAACCCCATCGACAAAGGTATTTACCGCTCGGGCTTTAGCGATGCAGACATGGCCGGGCGCCGCTGGCTTATGCAAGTGGCGGAAAAAGACGGCTTCAGTACGGAAATGGACGGTGCGGGTAATGTTTGGCTAGGTCTTGGCGAGTTAACTAAGCCCGCCGTTATTATTGGCTCCCACCTGGACTCGGTACCCGCCGGCGGTATGTTTGACGGAAGTCTTGGGGTCATGGCTGGGCTTGAAGTACTTCGAGTGGTGGCCGAAAATAATATTTCTTTGCAGTATCCATTGCGGGTGCTGGCAACCGCAGAAGAAGAAGGCCGATTTGGTGGAATGTTTGGTGCACAAGCCGTCACCGGGTGCCTAACCCCAGAATGGATTTTATCAGCCCACGACGCTGACGATGTGTTTCTAGCAGACGCTATGCGTGCGCAGGGTTTAAACCCAATGGACGCACTTGACGCAGCCTGGCCGCCTGATCAAATCAAAGCATTTTTAGAACTGCATATAGAACAAGGCCCCGTATTGGAAAGTGAAGACATTCCCATTGGGGTGGTGGAAGGTGTGTCGGGTGTGTTTAAGTGGATTGTGCATTTAAAAGGAAAAGCAGACCATGCGGGAACAGCCCCTATGCACATGCGCAGCGACGCTTTTATGGGACTGGCAGACTTTGCACACGAAATTCAGCGTATTATTGACGAAGACGGCACAGACAAAAGCCGCATTACTGTGGGTAAAGTTGAATTAATTCCAGGTTATCCACATACGGTGCCAGGCGAGGCGATTTTTACTATTGTCGGCCGTGATATGGATGAAGAGGTTATGCGTGAATTAGCCACTGCCTGTGAACGCGCTCTGCGGGCCATCGCAAGGCGACACCGGCTTAACTTTGAATACAAAGAAGTGAGCTGGCTTGGTCCCCGCTATTGCTCGAAAAGTATGATAGCCTTGATGGAACAAAAAGCCGCTGCCCGTGGTTGGAGCTACAAGCGTATGCCCAGTGGTGCTGGTCACGACGTGCAGTTTTTTTCTGGCATGACAGAAGCAGGGCTTATTTTTATACCGTCTGTTGATGGCGTGAGCCATGCACCGGATGAATGGTCGCATTGGCATCATGTTGAAATGGGCGCAAACCTGTTGCTTGACTGCGTTTTAGCAAAAGCTAGCTGATTTGATCCTGATCCTATTATTTGCTTGTGGCAGGCGTATAATGAACCAATACTTGGCATATGATTGAGTGGGAATGTTGTGGAACAGAAAATAGAAGTACAGAAGGCACCGCCAAAATCGGTAAAAACACACAAGCCTGGCCCCAGCCATAAAAAAGTCGACTCTCCCACAGGGAAAATATACGTTCGCGAGTCTCATGGAAAAATAGAGAACGTTCGGCGCTTCACGGGTTTTGCGCTTATGGCGCTGTTTGTCATTATTCCTTGGCTGACCTGGAATGGTGAGCAGGCCGTTCTGCTCGATATTATGAACCAAAGATTCCGCATTTTCGGAGTCACGCTTTGGCCACAAGACCTTACCCTCTTGGCCTGGATCTTCATGATTAGTGCTTTTGCCCTCTTCCTAGTGACTACTCTTTATGGGCGAGTGTGGTGTGGTTTTACCTGCCCGCAAACCACGTGGACCTTTATTTACATGTGGTTTGAGCGACAAATTGAAGGAACGCGACATCAGCGCATGAAGCTTGATCAGCGACCTATGGACTTCGACAAGTTCTGGCGCAAAACGGCCAAGCATACGGCGTGGCTCATCATCGCATTGTTTACCTCGATTACCTTTGTGGGTTACTTCACAGACATGCGCACCCTTATGGTGGACTTCTGGGTATTCAAGTCGAGCGCTTGGGCTATTGGTTGTGTGTTGTTTTTCACCTTTGCCACCTACGGAAATGCAGGTTGGATGCGCGAAATAATGTGTACTCACATTTGTCCTTATGCGCGCTTCCAGTCGGCCATGTTCGACAAAGACACCTTTATTGTGGCCTACGACGCTAAGCGCGGTGAGCCACGGGGGCCACGTAAACGGAAAGCTGCCCTTGACCCAAATGAACTAGGTCATTGCATTGACTGTAAGCTATGTGTGCAAGTTTGCCCAACGGGTATCGACATTCGAGAAGGCCTGCAATACGAGTGCATTAACTGTGGTGCCTGTGTAGACGCCTGTAATGATGTGATGGATAAAATGAACTATCCGCGCGACTTAATTAGCTTTACTACAGAGCATCAACTAGAAGGCAAACGCACAAAAATATTCCGGTTTAAAAGCGTCGGCTATGGGCTTGCCTTGATAGCACTCACAGCCATGCTGGTGGTAAACATTGCTTACCGAGTCCCCTTAGAATTTGATGTGATTCGCGACCGTAATTCCTTGTATCGTGAAAACCAAGAAGGCTTTATTGAAAACGTGTATACACTGCGAGTTATTAATAAGTCTCAGCAACCTCAGCGTTACACCTTTAGTGTAGAAGGCCCAGGCATTGAAAACATTCAATGGGTTGGCTCACAGCACCTGTCGTTAGAAAGCGAACAGTCAGGCATCTTGCCGATTAGTTTGGCAATCGACCCGTATTACTTAGACTCTCCTTTAGTAGAAATAACCTTCACTATTCAAGCGGAAGGCGAGGAACGTTTAAAGCGGACGGTGAAGTCCAACTTTATTTATCAATAAGGACGCCTGTGGCAGACTTTAGTTTTCAAGACTTAACGCCTGAGGTTATTCTCGACGCAATAGAAGGGGTGGGACTCTACCCCGCCTCAGGCTTACTGGCGTTAAACAGCTACGAGAACCGTGTTTATCAGTTTCTCGATGACGACGGCAAACGCTATGTTGTAAAGTTTTACCGCCCTGCGCGGTGGAGCAATGAACAAATACAAGAAGAGCATGACTACCTTAGCGAGCTTGCTGAGCTGGATATACCGGTTGTGCAGCCACTCCGCTTTGCCGGTGAAAGCTTACTCGAGTATCAAGGGTATAGGTTTACAGTTTTTCCAAGTGTTGGAGGCCGTGCACTGGAAGCAGATAACCTTGACCAACTTGATGAACTAGGCCGACAGCTTGGTCGCATCCATAAAGTGGGGGCGGCAAAACCATTTACCCACCGCCCTGCTCTTGTGACGCCAGAAGCCATCGACGAAATTGTCAGTGAACTATTATCCTGCAACTTGCTCCCGCATAGCTTATATACATCCTTTGACACCATCTTGAACTTCATTGCCGAGCGATTAAAAGCAACCAACTGGCAAGCCTTCCCCTCTATTCGTCTGCATGGCGACTGCCATGTGGGCAACTTGTTGGTGCGCGATGAAGGCTTAACCTTGGTGGACTTAGATGACAGTAGACAAGGGCCTGCAGTACAAGACATGTGGATGATGCTTAGTGGGGACCGCATGCAGCAAGAGCTGCAATTAGCTACTTTGGTTGAAGCTTACGAAGAATTTACAACTTTTAACCCTGCAGAGCTCCGATTGATTGAACCTTTACGCAGTTTCCGTATCATTAACTATATGGCTTGGTTAGCAAAGCGTTGGCAAGATCCTGCCTTCCAACATAACTTTAGTTGGTTTGCAGAAGAGCGTTATTGGGAACAACAAATTTTAGCCTTAAAAGAGCAGCTGGCGGCTTTAGACGAACCGCCATTACGCTTACAACCTAATTTTTAGAAATAGGACGCCTCTACTTATGAAGAAATTACTCATGGCTCTTGTAGCCACAATCAGCTTGCTCACAATACCCGCACACGCCATGGACTTTCGTGAAGGCGTGCACTACAAAGAAATTTCGGACGAAACCACGTCGAAACCAGAAATTATTGAGTTTTTCTCGTTTTACTGTGGCTCTTGCTACCAGTTCAGCCCGTTTAGTGACATGCTTGCCGACACATACCCGGACGCTTTTAAAGCCTACCAAGTTGACTTTATTGCGCCGCGTAATATGGGCGAGGTAATTGTGCAGTCGTGGGCTGCAGCCAATGTATTAGGTGTAGCCGATGAGTTTAAAACGCGTCTATTTCATCAGCACTTTGTAGAGCGTAAACAAAGTAACAGCTTGAACGACGTGAAAGCGGTTCTAGCTAGTGTTGGAGTTTCTTCTCAGCAGTTTGAACAAGCGTACGGTAGTTTCGCTGTGCGTAGCTTAACGAACCGTATGCGTACATCCGCGAAAGACTTTAACGTACGTGGCACCCCGACTTACATTATAAATAGTAAATATCAGGTGCTTCAGCAAGGCTTCCGCGACAGTGGTGCCAACTTCTTTAGTGACTTGGAAGAACTGGTTGAATACTTACTAACAAAAGATGGTGTTCAATAACTTATGCAAACGTTTATTGACTTTTGGCAACAAACGTTAGCATGGCTAGACCAATACCCGCGTGTTGAAGCTGCTGCGGGTGTTGCTGTGCTTCTTATTATTGCTGGTATTAGCAATAATCTTGTCAAGCGCGTATTGGTACGGGTGTTTGTTTCAACGCTTAAACGCATTGTACGTGACGATGAAAAGCTTGACCTGCACTCGAATGTTGTTGCTCGTTTAGCCAATATCGTGCCAGCTTTGGTTTTATCTATTGGTGTAACCTTTGTGCCGCATTTGCCGGAAGCGGTTGTTACCGTGGTTAAAAATGTGGCTGGTGCTTTCATTATTCTTACCATTGCATTGGCTATTAATGCATTTCTTACCTTATTAAACCGTTCATATGAACGCCGCCCCGATGCCAACCGCAAGCCCATTAAGGGATACCTGCAAATAGTTACTATTGTCGTTTATGTAATTGCGGCTATTTTAATCATTGCCACACTCATTGATAAGTCCCCGCTTATTTTACTATCTGGTTTGGGTGCAATGGCTGCCGTGCTTATGTTGGTGTTTCAAGACACCCTGCTTTCATTGGTTGCTAGCATGCAAATTACTTCAGGCGATTTAATTCGTGTAGGCGACTGGGTAGAAATGCCAGATGCCAACGCAGATGGCGATGTTATTGATTTAGCCTTACATACAGTAAAAATTCAGAATTGGGATAAAACCATTACCTCTGTACCTACCCGCCGATTTATCACCACAGGGTTTAAAAACTGGCGGGGCATGCAAGAGTCTGGTGGGCGCCGAATGGTGCGCAGCATGATGCTGGATCAGCAAAGCATAGGTTTTCTTAGTGAAGAGCAATTAGAAAAGCTAAAGCGGTTTAGTGTGTTAGAAGAGTACCTAAACGAAAAGCTTGAAGACATCTCGTCGTGGAACCAAGACCTTGAAAAGTCTGGTAAAGACAAGGTGAACTCGCGCTGGGTCACCAACATAGGTACCTTCCGTGCTTACGTTCAGCGTTATTTGGAAAACCACCCAGGCATTAGCCAAGACATGACCCTGTTGGTTCGTCAGCGCGATCCAACCTCGGAAGGATTACCGTTACAAATATACGCATTTACGAACACGACAGCGTGGGCGGAGTATGAAGGTATTCAGTCTGATATATTCGACCATCTTTACGCCATAGTGCCAGAGTTTGGATTACGCGTATTCCAAAAGCCAAGTGGTCGAGATGTCACAGACTATATTAAGAGCTACGCCCTTCCAGATCCTCAGCATTAATATAATGCTTAATGCGCTGGTCTTTCAGTTGCCAGCGCCCATTCAACCAACCTTGAAAGTGCGTTCGAAAGGCTTCGTCGTTAAAGTAATCGCCGCGTAAGTCGGCGGTTACTGGTATACGGTCAATGTGAACATAAATGCGTTTCAAGCGGCCAAACAATAATGCCATAGCAAGAGGCTCACCATGCTTTCGGTCAGGGTACACGAGGGTAATATCCAAGACTTCTTGAAACTGCTCGCCCATGGCTTGCAAAGTAAATGAGGTGCCCCCTGCTTTTGGTGGAAGTAAGTAAGTGTATGGGCTTTTACGGGCTAGGTGTTTTTGGCGTGTGAACCGTGTACCTTCACAAAAATTGATAACAGTGGTCGGAATATCGCGAAACTTTTCACACTTCTTCCGTGTCGTTTCAATGTCTTTCCCTTTCAACGCAGGGTTCTTCTGTATCTGTTCCTTGGTGTAGCGCTTCATAAAGGGCATGTCGAGTACCCAACAGCCAATGCCGACAATGGGCACCCAAAATAACTCACGCTTTAAGAAGAAGCGTGGCATAGGCAGTTGTTTGCGGGACAAGTGCATTAACACCGGAATGTCGATCCAACTGAGGTGATTGCATAAGATCATGTACCAACCGCTTCGATCGTCTGGCAGGTCACCTTCAATACGCCACTCCATATGAGCGCCCAGGCTGAAAAGAAACGACATACTATATGCCCAGCAACGAAACAGCCCATTGGCAAGTGTCGAAATAAATCGCCGTAAGGGCGGCACCGGCATGACTAGTTTGATAGTGCCCAGGGCTGTTATGAACAAACCAATAATAGCGGTAGATAATACAGCCCATAATAAGCTAATAATAAAGCGGAAAGGCGCAGGCAAAAAAGAAAACATAAGCAACAGGTCCTGAGTTATTAGTATTCGTAGTGTTTGTTGTTCGAGTTCATATAAAACAAGTCAAAAGCAAAGGGACTTAACGTTGCTCTGCTCTATAGTCATCTTTTAAGCGTACATAGTTCGCGGCGGATTGCTTTAAAAACGCTTTTTCTTTGTGGGTTAATGGACGCATACGCCGCGCAGGGCTGCCTACGTATAAATACCCGCTCTCGAGCTTTTTACCTGGAGCAACTAAGGCGCCACCACCAATGATGACATCGTCCCCTACTTCTGCGCCGTCCATAATCACAGCGGCCATACCAATAAGAACCCGGTTACCTATAGTGCAACCATGCAACATGGCCTTATGGCCAACCGTTACGTCATCGCCGATAATCAGCGGATACCCGTCGGCGTCTTCATAGCTAGTGCGGGTTACATGTAATACACAGCCGTCTTGAATATTCGTGCGTGCACCAATGCGAATATGATTCACATCGCCGCGAGCTGCAACCAATGGCCAGATACTACTGTCTTCACCTAAATGAATGTCACCTACGATAACCGCTGAAGAGTCTATGTAACTTCTATCACCTAGGGTTGGATAGATACCTTTGTATGAACGCCCTACTTGCATGCTCAAACTCCATTGCAATGAATTAAGTGACCTCTATTGTGACAAGTGCGAAGTAAAATTCCTATATAAGAATAGAAAGCGTATAAAAACGCATCAAAAAACAACAGATTGTGTGAATTATGGGCGGTTAAACCAAAAAACGAAAAAAAAGCAATAAAAAGCTTGCTGAAGCCGCCCAACTCGCTATAATGCGCTCCACTTCGACGGGATACAGACAAAGCCTAAAAGAAGAAAGCAAGAAAAAACAAAGGGTTGTAAGCATTAACTTGGTTAATGACCTATATCCCGCCAAATTAAAGCTAACGACTCATAATAAGATGTTAACTTTAAGTAAACAGGCGAAATCTTCTACCGAAACTTAAGAAAATGAAAAATTTTCAAAATAAAGGTAGACAAACAAAAATAGGTGTGTAGAATGCACATCTCGCTTCGGACAGAAGCAACGCTCTTTAACAATTTATCAAGCCAAGTAATCTGTGTGGGCACTTGCAGACAAAAGCATCAACATAAAGACCAACTTCGGTTGGCAATAGTTGAACTTTTGAATGGAAGAGCCTTACAAATAAGTAAGAACCAGATATTCATGAGTGAAACAGTCCTAACGGACACTTGCATCAAAATCTTTAATTGAAGAGTTTGATCATGGCTCAGATTGAACGCTGGCGGCAGGCTTAACACATGCAAGTCGAGCGGAAACGATGATAGCTTGCTATCAGGCGTCGAGCGGCGGACGGGTGAGTAATACTTGGGAATCTGCCTTTTGGAGGGGGATAACCACTGGAAACGGTGGCTAATACCGCATAATGCTTTCGAGCCAAAGCGGGGGATCTTCGGACCTCGCGCCATTAGATGAGCCCAAGCAAGATTAGGTAGTTGGTGGGGTAAAGGCCTACCAAGCCGACGATCTTTAGCTGGTCTGAGAGGATGATCAGCCACACTGGGACTGAGACACGGCCCAGACTCCTACGGGAGGCAGCAGTGGGGAATATTGGACAATGGGGGCAACCCTGATCCAGCCATGCCGCGTGTGTGAAGAAGGCCTTAGGGTTGTAAAGCACTTTCAGTGGTGAGGAAGGCTTGCATATTAATAGTGTGCAAGATTGACGTTAGCCACAGAAGAAGCACCGGCTAACTCCGTGCCAGCAGCCGCGGTAATACGGAGGGTGCGAGCGTTAATCGGAATTACTGGGCGTAAAGCGCACGTAGGCGGTTTGTTAAGCTAGATGTGAAAGCCCCGGGCTCAACCTGGGAATTGCATTTAGAACTGGCAGGCTAGAGTTTTGAAGAGGGTGGTAGAATTTCCAGTGTAGCGGTGAAATGCGTAGATATTGGAAGGAATATCAGTGGCGAAGGCGGCCACCTGGTCAAAAACTGACGCTGAGGAGCGAAAGCGTGGGGAGCAAACAGGATTAGATACCCTGGTAGTCCACGCTGTAAACGATGTCGACTAGTTGTTCGTGTCATAAACGATGTGAGTAACGCAGCTAACGCACTAAGTCGACCGCCTGGGGAGTACGGCCGCAAGGTTAAAACTCAAATGAATTGACGGGGGCCCGCACAAGCGGTGGAGCATGTGGTTTAATTCGATGCAACGCGAAGAACCTTACCATCCCTTGACATCCAGTGAATCTTTTAGAGATAGAAGAGTGCCTTCGGGAGCACTGAGACAGGTGCTGCATGGCTGTCGTCAGCTCGTGTTGTGAGATGTTGGGTTAAGTCCCGCAACGAGCGCAACCCCTATCCTTAGTTGCCAGCACGTTATGGTGGGAACTCTAGGGAGACTGCCGGTGATAAACCGGAGGAAGGTGGGGACGACGTCAAGTCATCATGGCCCTTACGGGATGGGCTACACACGTGCTACAATGGCGCGTACAAAGGGCAGCCAGCTAGCGATAGTGAGCGAATCCCATAAAGCGCGTCGTAGTCCGGATTGGAGTCTGCAACTCGACTCCATGAAGCAGGAATCGCTAGTAATCGTGGATCAGAATGCCACGGTGAATACGTTCCCGGGCCTTGTACACACCGCCCGTCACACCATGGGAGTGGGCTGCAAAAGAAGTAGGTAGCTTAACCTTCGGGATGGCGCTTACCACTTTGTGGTTCATGACTGGGGTGAAGTCGTAACAAGGTAGCCGTAGGGGAACCTGCGGCTGGATCACCTCCTTAACGATGAGATGTCTTTTCGACGTAAGTGCTCACACAGATTGATTGGCTTGATAACGGAACAGATACCGTTAGGTATCGTAGGTACGAAAGCTGGCAGCAAGGCGGTGAAAGAGCAAGCCTTAGAGACACTTTTGGTGTTGTATGGTTAAGTGACTAAGCGTACACGGTGGATGCCTTGGCAGTTGGAGGCGATGAAGGACGTAATAACTTGCGATAAGCCTAGTTAAGCCAGTAATAGGCGCTTGAGACTAGGATTTCCGAATGGGGAAACCCAGTGCATTTATGCACTATCGTTAGGTGAATACATAGCCTAACGAGGCGAACCCGGGGAACTGAAACATCTAAGTACCCGGAGGAAAAGAAATCAATTGAGATTCCGTCAGTAGCGGCGAGCGAACGCGGAGTAGCCCTTAAGCTTTATAAGATACAGTGGAACGCTCTGGAAAGTGCGGCGATAGAGGGTGATAGCCCCGTACACGAAGTGTCTTATAGAGTGAAATCGAGTAGGACGGGACACGAGAAATCCTGTTTGAATATGGGGGGACCATCCTCCAAGGCTAAATACTCCCAACTGACCGATAGTGAACCAGTACCGTGAGGGAAAGGCGAAAAGAACCCCTGTGAGGGGAGTGAAATAGAACCTGAAACCGTGTACGTACAAGCAGTAGGAGCCCTTCGAGGGTGACTGCGTACCTTTTGTATAATGGGTCAGCGACTTACATTTTGTAGCAAGGTTAACCGAGTAGGGTAGCCGTAGGGAAACCGAGTCTTAACTGGGCGACTAGTTGCAAGGTGTAGACCCGAAACCGGGCGATCTAGCCATGGGCAGGTTGAAGGTTGAGTAACATCAACTGGAGGACCGAACCCACTAACGTTGAAAAGTTAGGGGATGACCTGTGGCTCGGAGTGAAAGGCTAATCAAGCCCGGAGATAGCTGGTTCTCCCCGAAATCTATTTAGGTAGAGCCTCGGACGAATACCATTGGGGGTAGAGCACTGTTTCGGCTAGGGGGTCATCCCGACTTACCAACCCGATGCAAACTCCGAATACCAATGAGTACTATCCGGGAGACACACAGCGGGTGCTAACGTCCGTTGTGGAGAGGGAAACAACCCAGACCGCCAGCTAAGGTCCCTAAGTTATGGTTCAGTGGGAAACGATGTGGGAAGGCATAGACAGCTAGGAGGTTGGCTTAGAAGCAGCCATCCTTTAAAGAAAGCGTAATAGCTCACTAGTCGAGTCGGCCTGCGCGGAAGATGTAACGGGGCTAAACCATACACCGAAGCTGCGGCAGCAAGTTTACTTGCTGGGTAGGGGAGCGTTGTGTAAGCCGTTGAAGGTGTGTTGAGAAGCATGCTGGAGGTATCACAAGTGCGAATGCTGACATGAGTAACGATAATGGGGGTGAAAAACCCCCACGCCGGAAGACCAAGGGTTCCTATCCCATGTTAATCAGGGTAGGGTAAGTCGGCCCCTAAGACGAGGCTGAAGAGCGTAGTCGATGGGAAACGGGTTAATATTCCCGTACTGCTGCATACTGCGATGGGGTGACGGAGAAGGCTAGGTAGGCGCGGCGTTGGTTGTCCGCGTGAAAGTGTGTAGGTTGAGGGGTTAGGCAAATCCGGCCCCTTAAGACTGAGACACGAGACGAGGCTCTACGGAGCCGAAGCTATTGATGCCCTGCTTCCAGGAAAACCCTCTAAGCTTCAGGTATGCAGAACCGTACCCCAAACCGACACAGGTGGTCAGGTAGAGAATACTAAGGCGCTTGAGAGAACTCGGGTGAAGGAACTAGGCAAAATAGTACCGTAACTTCGGGAGAAGGTACGCCCTTGTTGGTGATTGACTTCGCGTCATGAGCTGATGAGGGTCGCAGTGACCAGGTGGCTGGGACTGTTTATTAAAAACACAGCACTCTGCTAACTCGAAAGAGGACGTATAGGGTGTGACACCTGCCCGGTGCCGGAAGGTTAATTGATGGGGTTAGCGTAAGCGAAGCTCTTGATCGAAGCCCCGGTAAACGGCGGCCGTAACTATAACGGTCCTAAGGTAGCGAAATTCCTTGTCGGGTAAGTTCCGACCTGCACGAATGGTGTAACCACGGCCACGCTGTCTCCACCCGAGACTCAGTGAAATTGAAATCGCAGTGAAGATGCTGTGTACCCGCGGCTAGACGGAAAGACCCCGTGAACCTTTACTATAGCTTGGCACTGAACCTTGAATCTACATGTGTAGGATAGGTGGGAGGCTTTGAAGCGCGAACGCTAGTTTGCGTGGAGCCATCCTTGAAATACCACCCTTGTATGTTTGATGTTCTAACTTAGGCCCCTTATCGGGGTCGAGGACAGTGCCTGGTGGGTAGTTTGACTGGGGCGGTCGCCTCCTAAAGAGTAACGGAGGCGCACGAAGGTTGGCTAAGTACGGTCGGACATCGTACGGTTAGTGCAATGGCATAAGCCAGCTTAACTGCGAGACAGACACGTCGAGCAGATACGAAAGTAGGTCATAGTGATCCGGTGGCTCTGTATGGAAGGGCCATCGCTCAACGGATAAAAGGTACTCCGGGGATAACAGGCTGATACCGCCCAAGAGTTCATATCGACGGCGGTGTTTGGCACCTCGATGTCGGCTCATCACATCCTGGGGCTGAAGTCGGTCCCAAGGGTATGGCTGTTCGCCATTTAAAGTGGTACGCGAGCTGGGTTTAGAACGTCGTGAGACAGTTCGGTCCCTATCTACCGTGGGCGTTTGAGAATTGAGAGGGGTTGCTCCTAGTACGAGAGGACCGGAGTGAACGAACCGCTGGTGTTCGGGTTGTCATGCCAATGGCACTGCCCGGTAGCTACGTTCGGAATCGATAACCGCTGAAAGCATCTAAGCGGGAAGCGAGCCTCAAGATGAGTTCTCACAAGCATGTAATTGCTCTGTAGGGTTGTCGTAGACGACGACGTTGATAGGCAGGGTGTGGAAGCGCTGCAAGGCGTTGAGCTAACCTGTACTAATTGCCCGTGCGGCTTAACCATACAACACCAAAGGTGTTGAGATGGAACGATGCACACCAAGGTGAGTGTTGGATTGTAAGACTTTCTTTTTTTCTTTAGCTTGTACCAAATGAACAGAATTTGTCTGGCGGCCATAGCGACGTGGAACCACCTGAATCCATTCCGAACTCAGAAGTGAAACATGTCAGCGCCGATGGTAGTGTGGGGCCTCCCCATGTGAGAGTAGGACACCGCCAGGCTTCAAATAAAACAGCCCTTCGCGAAAGCGAGGGGCTTTTTTATTTGTATTCTAAAGCGTGTATTTACTCGAGCATGGGCATGTGACAAAACCGCAGGGAGCGGTTTTGAGCGCTGCTTGCAGCGACCCGAAGGGCGGAGGGCAGGAAGCCCGGAGTAAAGTAGGACACCGCCAGGCTTCAAACAAAAGAAACCCCAGCCCAAAAGGCTGGGGTTTTTTGTTTGTATTGCTTACCCGGTGTCCTACCGTAGGGCAGGCACCGCCTGCCGTTGAAATGTAACGACCCTCCAAACCTTCCTATACAAATATACGCGCGTGCAACGTAAGGCGATGCCTTACCTACCTTTGGAATATTGTGTCGCCGTAGGGCAGGAAATGCCTGCCATGCTTATCGATATAACCTTTATTATTCAATGAAACCTATCAGCTGCCGATGTATGATGAGGAGTCTCAAACTTTTAGGTACGAATCATGAACTTGGCTGTTATTCCTGCACGCGGTGGTAGTAAGCGTATACCACGTAAAAACATAAAAAACTTTTGTGGTAAGCCAATGATCGCATGGTCGATTCAAGCAGCATTAGCAAGCAACTGCTTTGATAAGGTTATTGTTTCTACTGATGACTTAGAGATTGCGGACATTGCTGAGCAATATGGTGCAAGTATTCCTTTTATTCGACCAGCTACACTGTCAGATGATTATACAGGGACTACTGCCGTTGTAAGACATGCCATAGATAGCTTAAATAGCATGGGCGAGGATTATGCGCTAACAGCCTGTATTTATGCTACAGCACCATTTGTCTCTGGACTTCTTTTGAAAGAAGCTATGAGTCGCTTAACGAACCATGTATCAGACTTTGTATTTTCAGTTACTGAATTTTCGTATCCAATACAACGTGCATTACGTATCAATTCATCAGGAAGGGTTGAGATGATGAATCCAGAATATGGGTCTTCTAGATCTCAAGACCTCGAGCCTGCATATCATGACGCAGGTCAGTTCTACGTAGGTAAAACAGCCTCGTGGGGCACTAAGGGCGTTTTATCTACCGACTCATTACCTTTTGTTCTTCCTAATTACAGAGTTCAAGACATTGATACGCCTGATGACTGGAAACGTGCTGAGTTAATGTTTCGCGCATTACAAGCCTCAGGAGAGCTTTAATGCAGATTGCTATTAGAGCTGACTCTAGCAAAATCATCGGGACAGGTCATATCATGCGTTGCATGACACTAGCCCATGCATTAAAAAATGAAGGCTATTTCGTTACATTTTACAGTCGTGCTCATGAAGGTAATTTAAATAACTGGCTTGCTAATCAAGGTATGGATGTTCGAATAATTCCTGCAGGTAGTAATAGCATTGATCAATATTCTACTGCACATGGAAGCTGGCTAGGCGCTACGCAAGCTGAAGATATCCAAGCGACACTTAATATTATAAACACCGTACCTGATTTATGGATTGTAGATCACTATGGCTTGGATCATGTCTGGCATAAAGCAATGGCTACACGATCTCAGGTCATGGTCATAGATGACTTAGCTGACAGGCGTTATGATGCCTGTTTGCTGCTAGATCAAAATTTAGGGCGTAAAGAGTCCGACTATGCCCAGCTTACGAATGCTAAAATACTAGCTGGTGTTGATTACACCCTACTACGACCTGAATTCATTGAGCAAAGGCAGAAAGCGAGTATTCGACAGGGAATTAAGAATATTGTTATTTCCATGGGTGGAGTTGACTTACAAAATGTATCGGGCATTGCTTTCCGTACCTTACTTAACTCTCACCTTCATGAACTTGAGTCTATAACGGTTGTACTTGGGCATGCTAACCCTCATCGTGCTGACATGCAGTTATTAGCCTCACAAGCAACCCATATACAGGTGGAGGTTGTGCAAGGGGTTAGCAACATGGCAGAGTACTTTGCTCGTGCTGACTTGTGCATTGGGGCTGCTGGGGCAACTTCTTGGGAGCGCTGTGCGGTTGGTCTGCCTACCGTATTAGTACAGCTTGCTGCTAATCAGCAGATTGCAGCACAGCAACTGACTAAAGTAGGTGCTGCCCTAAGCTTGGATATAGGCCAGTTAGAGTCTCATTTAGAACCCGTCGTCAAAGAGCTTGCCAATAACTCGGACAAATTAATGGGCATGTCCCGTCTTGCGTTCAGTTTAATTGATGCTGAAGGAACGACACGCGTTGTAAAAGAAATTAAAAGCTTATTCGCTTGATTACACTTGAAGAGAGCATTCATGAAAATTGCCGATCGTACAATTGGAGCACACAGTAAGCCATTTATCATTGCTGAGCTTTCTGGAAATCATGGCCAATCGCTAGGCAAAGCGCTTTCCATGATTGACGCAGCCGCAGCGGCAGGTGCAGATGCAATAAAACTACAAACTTATAGGCCTGATACCATTACTTTAAATGTGCAGGAAGGTGACTTTTATATAGATAACCCAGAAAGTCTTTGGCATGGCCACTCGTTATATGAGCTGTATGAAAGAGCGATGACGCCCTGGGAGTGGCATGAGCCCCTGTTTAATCGGGCTAAACAATTAGGGTTAATTGCCTTTAGCTCGCCATTTGATTTAACCGCTGTGGACTACCTGGAAAGCTTAAATGTGCCTTGTTATAAAATTGCCTCGTTTGAAAACACGGACCATGGTCTCATTGCGGCGGTGGCAAAGACGGGTAAACCAGTGATTTTATCTACCGGCATGGCGACCCAAGCAGAGCTTGCTGAAGCAATAGAAGTATTGTGCACTAATGGCTGTGAAAATTTTGTGTTGTTGAAGTGTACCAGCCAGTACCCAGCCCGGCCCAAGGATGCTAATTTAGCAACGATTCCTCATTTAAAGCAATTGTTTAACTGTGAAGTAGGGCTTTCAGATCACACCACAGGTATTGGCGTTGCCGTTGCGGCCGTGGCACTTGGCGCCACGGTCATTGAAAAACACTTTGTGCTAGATAGAACCGAAGGTGGCGTTGATGCGGAGTTTTCCATGGAGCCGGCAGAATTTAAAAGCCTCGTGGATGAATGTGCTCGGGCTTATGACGCGGTGGGCAAGATTCATTATGGTTGTACCGAGCAAGAAGTGGCCTCGCGGGTGCATAGGCGCTCGCTGTATATTGCCGAAGATATGCAGGCCGGTGATGTTCTGACCACAAAGAATTTACGCTCCGTTCGCCCTGGCGCTGGTTTGCCGACCAAGCACTTAGAAGTATTGCTTGGGCGCAGAATAAAGCAAAGTGCTAAAAAAGGCACACCAATGAGCTGGGACTTAGTTTAATCATGGTTGATTATTTTCAACGTTATGGAGTAACCATAAAGCCACTAGCAGAAGATGATCTGGAGATGGTGCGAAATTGGCGTAATAGCCCGGAAATAGCTCAGCATATGCTCGATCAAAGATATATTACGGCTGAAGGTCAGCGTAAGTGGTTTGAAGGCTTGCAACAGGACCAGAGCCGAGCGTATTGGGTTGCGTGGTTTAAAAATGAGCCGATAGGCGTGGTGTCATTAGTGAATATAAGCCGGAATGAAGGCACGGCTGAGCCAGGCATGTATATTTACCCGGAGCAGTATCGGAACAATATAGTACCGTTTTGTGTGGCCTTTATTTTGAATGACTACGCCTTTGAAGAATTAGGCCTTTCGTTGTTGTTTGGCAAAATATTCACCGACAACAAAGCGTCGATTCGCTTTCATGAAAAATGTGGCTATGTACAAGTCGATGATGCTTCATTAAACAGTGAAAATAAGCTTATTCATTATGAGCTAACACAAGAGCGCTATGAAAAAGCAAAAGAGCCTATAGCTCGCTTTATACGCTACTAAAGATAGGTTGTGATTTGTATGATAGAAATAAACTTAGCTGATAAGCACGTTCTTATTACTGGAGCGAGCCGTGGCATAGGTGCAGCTTGCGCCAAAAACTTTGCTGCTGCAGGAGCAACACTATATTTGAATGGTCGAGAAAGTGAGAAACTGAGCGCCCTTTGCTTACAGTTAAGCGATGAATATGGTGTTACTTGTCACTCTTTACCTTTTAATGTAAGCAAGGTGGATGAGGTACAACAAGGCTTTCAGCAGCTATTTAAGCTGACGAAAAAGCTAGATGTTTTGGTGAATAATGCAGGAATACTAGATGACGCTTTAATAGGCATGGTAACGCCAACACAGGTAGAAAATACTTTTGCTACCAATACATACAGCGTCTTGTATTGCAGCCAATATGCTGCTCGATTAATGCAACGCGGCGGTAGCGGGAGTATTATTAATGTTGCTTCTATCATTGGGCGTGTAGGTAATACAGGCCAAGCTGTGTATGGTGCCAGTAAAGCTGCTGTTATTGGCATAACCAAGTCGCTTGCTAAAGAGTTAGCGCCTGTAAATATTCGGGTAAATGCGGTAGCGCCTGGCTTTATAGAGACAGATATGACTAAGCAGCTGAGTCCTGATAAGTACCAAGAAAGGTTAGAATCTATTGCTATGGGTCGTGTAGGTACTGCCGATAATGTAGCTGACACAATCTTATTTCTCGCCTCTAATTTATCCACCTATGTGACAGGGCAGACGATAGGAGTTGATGGCGGTATGCTTATTTAATAATGAATAAAGGTTATTTAAATGTCTGAAGAGAAAATAAAACAAGCCTTCGTTAAGGCACTGGCTATTCCTGAAGAACAAGTCAAAGATAGCTTAGAATATAACTCAATCAAGGAATGGGACTCTACTGCTCATATGATACTGATAGCGGAGCTAGAAGACGTTTTTGAGGTCATGTTGGATACGGACGATATTATTGACATGAGCTCGTACGCAAAAGCCAAAGAGATACTGCGTAAATATGATATCGACTGCTAACGGAAGTTATTACACCCATTTAGCGCGCTTTTCTGGCACTGCTTTGATTAGTGACACAGAGCAGCTGAGCTATGTTGAGTTGGAGCAGCGAACTCAGCAGGCAGGCCAACAGTTAAGCACAGCCTGTAAAACGGACAGTGGCCAGGTTGCGCTATTGGCGCTGCTGTTTTCATCGACCATTGATGCGGTGGTAATGTATTTGGCGGCTTTACGCTGCCAAGTACCTGTTTTACTGGTTGATCCTGAATTGGCTGAGTCGGCAAAGTTACATATGTATGAGCAGCTAGGCGTTGGTTTTGAATTTACAGCTGGCTCGAAAGAGCGGCAGGGTGAATTAAAGCAGCTGCGAGCAGATTGCCATGGGCCAGCGAGTGGCGCGGTGGCCTTGATGCTTAGCACCTCGGGTAGCTCGGGCAGCCCCAAGGTGGTGATGCTTAGTGCGGCGAACCTGCAAAGTAATACCACAGCAATTAGCCAATACCTTCCTATTGAGCCTTCCGATGTAACCATTACCACATTACCGCTGCATTACAGTTATGGCTTGTCGGTATTAAATACGCACTTGGCTATGGGTGCGGCCATTGTGCTAACTGAGCAGCCCTTGATGTCGCGTGAATTTTGGCAGCTGGCTCATAACCATAAAGTGACTTCACTGGCTGGTGTGCCCTTTCATTACCAAATGCTGCAAATGCTGCGTATTGAGCGTATGGAGCTTCCAGCCATGCGTTATTTAACCCAAGCAGGCGGTAAGCTGGACGCCAAAACGGTGTCGTATTTTGCCCAATTAGCGGCAGACAAAGGCTGGCAGTTTTTTGTTATGTATGGTCAAACAGAAGCGACCGCTCGAATGGCCTTTGTACTGCCAGACCTGATTGCTAAATATCCTGATGTGATAGGCCAAGCGATACCAGGTGGACGTTTTGAAATACGAGATGTAGATACTAAAGAAACGATTACTATAGCAGGACAAGAAGGGCAGCTCTGGTACTTCGGCGACAATGTAATGTTGGGTTACGCCAAAGAGCAGGCTCATTGGCAGCAGCCGCCAAAGCCTAACCACGCGTTAGAGACTGGAGATTTGGCGTGCTGGACTTCACAAGGGCTCGTAAAGATTACCGGGCGCTTATCTCGGTTTATTAAAGTGAGAGGCAAGCGTCTTCAGCTCGATCATTTAGAGCAGAAATTAAATGAGCAGGGCTTTACAGTGTATTGCTGTGGTCACGATGACCAATTGTTTTTTGCACTCGCCATGTCTGACAGCCAAACAGGGAGTAGTCAGGCTCAGCTAGCGCTTACTATGGTTAAACAGCTGGTAACGGAAGAGCTGCAAATACATCCTAGCCTGTGGGCAGTCGTACAGCTGAAAGAAATACCGTATTTAGCTAGTGGCAAAGTTAACTACACTGCCTTGTTAGCGCGATGCATAGAGATGAGGGAGTGAAGTATGATAACGGATTTACTTGAGGCTTCACCTTATAGCGTTGCGAGTGCTGATAAAAAACGCTTATTGCTGCGTGGTTTGCAAGAACTAACAGTGTACCACCAGCAAAATTGCTTAGCCTATCATCAACTTTTTAATGAGCCCGTAGAACCTTTTACGGATATAAGCGCTGTCCCCTTCTTAACGGTGCCCTTATTTAAACAGCGCCCTTTGAAGAGTATTCCAGTAGAACAAGTTTTTAAAGTGCTGACCTCGTCCGGTACGACAGGGACGGTACCTTCTCGTATTTACTTAGACGCCGACACCGCTAAGCTGCAAAGTCGTGTGCTAGTGAAAATAATGCAAGAGTGGTTAGGTAAACAACGTTTACCCATGCTGATATGGGATAGCCCCAGTGTTATTAAAAGCCGTGACTCGTTTACAGCCCGAGGAGCAGGAATACAAGGTTTATCGTTTTTAGGCAGGCACCATACCTACGCATTAAACGACGACATGTCGCTAAACATTGAAGCCATTAACACCTTCTTTGAACGCTTCGGTAGCGGGCCGGTATTTATGTTCGGATTTACCTTTATGGTATGGAAGTTTGGTGTACAGGCATTAAAAGAGCAGGGCTTAAAGTTTGACTTTCAAAATGCTGTATTGATTCACAGCGGTGGCTGGAAGAAGTTGGAAGATGAAGCGGTGACAGCTGAAACTTTTAATTCAAAAACGGAAGACCAACTAGGTCATGTACGGGTACATAACTTTTATGGCATGGTGGAACAAGTAGGCTCTATTTTTGTTGCTTGTGAAGAAGGGCATTTACATTGCCCGTCGTATGCCGATGTTTTAGTGCGTGAGCCTGGAAACTGGCAAGTAGTGCCCGAAGGTAATGTTGGCGTATTACAAGTGCTGTCGTTATTACCCAAAAGCTACCCTGGACATAGCCTGCTCACGGAAGACAGAGGGCGAATATTGGGTGAAGACAACTGTAACTGTGGCCGCAAAGGAAAGTATTTCGAGGTGTTAGGCCGCATGGAAAAAGTAGAAGCGCGTGGTTGCAGCGATACCTTTGAACGTACAGGAGCTGGCCAATGACAGTACAAGTTATAAACCCAGTTACTACGAAAGGGCAGTTAGCTCCTTTTGCAGACAGCAAAGCGTTAGCGTACTGCAAAGCTTTATCGCAGGCATTATTAACGGAGCCCCCTGCGCGGGAGCATTCCGACTTAATGGCATTAGGCTTTTGGTTACGCCCGGCCAATATTGAACGCATGTTAACACCATATAAAGAGCTAAAACTTCGACCGCTCGGCCATGTATTTCATGCTGCACCCGGAAACGTGGATAGCCTATTTGTGTATTCAGGTATTTTAAGTGTGCTTTGCGGCAACCTGAACACCATTCGACTTTCGGATAGAGCTGGCGGCAGTGCCCAAGTACTTTGTGAGGTGGTACAAGGGTTAACAGCAGAACACCCTGAAGTGAGCGCCCGCTTTCAAATTATCCGCAGCCCGCGTGATGCCTGTGAACTTATTCAGCTGCAACAGCAGGTAGATGGCCGAGTGCTGTGGGGCTCCGATGAAGGCATACAAGCATTACGACAACGGACCATTCCCGCCCATGCCCGCGAGCTCACCTTCGCCAATAAATTGTCGTTTGCAGTAATCGATATTGACGCAGTGCTGCAGGCCACGCCAAAAGAGCTGGAGCAATTAGCGAGTAAATTTGCCCGCGACAACCTAACCTTTGCTCAGCAGGCATGCTCATCGGCCAAGGTGGTGATATGGCACGGTAACTTGTTCAATAAGGAAAAAGCCCAAGACGTTTTTTGGCTGGCGCTAAGTGCATTTCTAACTTCCGAACAAGGCCAAGGTAAGTACCCACTTACTGAAAGCGAGCACTATCGCGCGCTAAACAACGCGCAAGACATGGTTATGTCGGGCTTAGCGAGCCAAGTGAAAACCTGCGGTGGTTACATTCGCATGGCTGTTGATAGCCTGCACCATGCCCTTTTAGGTGAACACCAAGGCTGTGGTTTGTTTGCAGAGCTACATACAGATAAGCTCAATGACCTTCATTCACAGCTAACGCCTCAGCACCAAACCATGTCGTATTGGGGCTTAATTGAGAACGATGTAATGGATTGGCTCGCAACTTGCTTGGTAGGTGTAGACCGCGCCGTTCCTATAGGCAACGCTCTAGACTTTAATGAGGTTTGGGATGGTGTTGATTTAATAAGGGCGTTTTCGAGAGTGGTGGTTTAAGAATTTTGCTCTCTCAATAGAACATCTATGTTTTTATAGAGTCAAATTTCACTACATTAGGATGATAATTAAACTCGGAATAACTCAGGTTAATAGGAATTATGGTTGCTCTTTTAATTTAGGAAAAATTATGAAAACAATATGCTTCGCTGGTTTGGTATCAGAAACTAATCTAGGAGATATTGCGATTTTAAAATCAACAGAGTATTTATATAAAAAAGCATTACCCAACATTGAAAAATTTGGCTTCAAACGATTAAATATCCAGCATGAAAATGTTAAAAGTACATTGCTACATAAATTAAAAATTTCGGCCCTGGAAAAGTTAAATATAGATGCGAGTAAAGTTAAAATACACAAGTTGATATCTGACTCGAAAAAGCAATATAGAAATGAGCTTGGGGGAGTGGACTTAATAGTAATTGTTGGTGGTGGACTAATAAAGTATAAATACCAACGTTTTTTTATGTACTTAGTTGCTTTAATCGAAGTTGCAGAAGAGCTAAACATTCCAGTAGTATTAAACTCAGTTGGAATAGAGGGTTATAGTAAAACTGATCGACGCTGCCAAATGCTTAAAAAGGCATTAAATAATCCTACAGTTAAAAGTATAACTACACGTGATGATATTAATACCCTGAAAAATCTATATATGCTTCCTACCAGTAGCAAGCTCATAGGGAAAGCGGCTGATTCAGCTGTATATTCTAATGAGGCTTACAATGTTAACAAGAAACAAACTGATGTATTTGGTATCGGGCTAGTGAGAGGGGGTATATTTAAGGATAATGAGCGGGACTTGCCTCCTGAGCAATTGGCTGAATTTTATTATCAGTTAATATCTGAAATGGAAAAGCGTGACATTAAATACAAGCTATTTACTAACGGTTTAAAATCTGACAGTGAATTGCTTCCACTGATTATGAAAAAATTAGGTAGAACCAAGCTAGAATTAATTGAGCCAAAGGAAGACATTGACCTAGTGCAAGTTATATCGAGCTTTACTACAGTTATCGCAGCAAGGTTACACGCTAATATTATATCCTACTCTTTAAATATCCCGTCTGTTGGCCTAGTTTGGAATAATAAACTGAAATTGTTCGGAAAGGATATTGGGTATCCTGAAAGGTTTTTTGACTATAAACACTTTAATGTGAAAACTATTCTAGATACTGCTATTCAAGCAAATAGTGAAGGGTATGATCAGAAGTACATGAAGGAATATAAATCGTCAGCTAAATTAAATATAAATAAAGTTATAAACAAGTGGCTGGCGGGTGAATTATGAGTGATAAAAACATAGCTATTATTTTTTCTGGTGGTGTTGGTGCCAGAATGAACTCAAAGGCAAAGCCTAAGCAATTTTTAGAGTTACATGGTAAGCCAATTATCGTGTACACATTAGAGTTATTCGAAAACCACCCGGAAATTGACGCCATTGTGATCGCTATTTTAGCCGATTGGGTGGATTATATGAATGAGCTTATTGTTCGCTATCAGCTAACTAAAGTGGTTGCTGTGGTTGAAGGAGGGAAAACTGGTCAGCTATCCATATATAACGGCTTGCTAAGTGCAACAAATTTATTTTCAGCAGATTCAACAGTTCTGATTCATGACGGGGTAAGGCCGCTTATTAATCAACAAATTATTAGCGCAAATATTGATCAAGTCAAAAAAAGTGGTAATGCAATAACTACTTCTCCCACCATTGAAACTTTTGTAGTAGTGGATGACAACATGTTGGTACAAGATGTGCCAAGCCGAAAACATTCACGCTTAGCTAAAGCACCTCAAAGTTTTGTTTTAAGTGACATTCTTGCTGTTCACCAGCAAGCACTCCAGGATGGTGTTTTAGACTCAATAGATTCGTGTACATTGATGAGCCGATACGGCTATAAAATTACTTTGGTAGAAGGTCCGGTGGAGAATATAAAGATAACAACACCCACTGACTACTTTATGTTTCGCGCAATTGTCGAGTCACGTGAAAACAGCCAAATTTTTGGAGGGTAAAGTATGGTTCAGTATCACTCCTCACTGGTAAAAAATGACTTAGATGAAATTCTAGAACAAAGCTTGCCTTGGCAAAAACTGAAAAACACAACTGTTTTAGTTACCGGGGCTACAGGAATGCTTGGTTCTTACGTTGGCTTCACTTTGCTGTACTTAAACGAACAGTTTAGCTTAAATATTAAACCCGTCTTTTTAGCTCGCAGCGAAAAAAAACTTGAGCAAACCTACGGCAAGGAACTAAGTAAAGCAAAAACCTTAGTTCAAGATGTGTGCAAGCCAATTAGTTTTAATGGCAAAGTTGATTACATTTTTCATGCCGCGGGTGCAGCAAGCCCTAATTATATATTAAGTGATCCTGTAGGTATTATTAATGCCAATGTCATAGGTACGCAACAAGTATTAGAGTTATCCCGAACTCATCAAGCTATTAATACGGTATTCGCTTCTACACGTGAAGTTTATGGGAGTGTCGAAGGGAAATATAATATTAATGAACATGATATGGGGGTCTTAGACCCTTTAAACCCTCGGAACTGTTACCCTGAAAGTAAACGTTTAGCCGAAGCCTTACTAATGGCTTACCACACACAATATGAAGTTAACTTTAATAGCGTGCGCATAGCACACACGTACGGGCCAGGCATGCAAATTTCCGGTGATGGTCGTGTTATGTCAGATTTTATTAATGATGCAGTTAATGGTCGTGAAATACTTTTAAAAAGTGACGGGCAAGTGGAAAGAGCCTTCTGCTATATCACCGATGCAGTGACAGGTATTTTCAGAGTCATGCTAGAAGGAAAGCCAACTCAAGCTTATAACTTATCCAACGAGAATGAGCCAGTTCGCATAATTAGCTTAGCAAACCTTTTGCAAGAGCTTACTAATAGTGACAAAGGAGTTAAAGTTGAAACCGGCTATTGTCGAGCTGGGTATACAAACTATGAACGCACTGCATTGAACACAAATAGATTAACTAGTTTGGGATGGAAGCCTATAGTAAGCCTGAGAGAAGGGCTAGCGAGAACATTAATGGCAATGGGTGGAAAATGAAATGATAGATAAAAAACTCATGCCAGAACAAGAAAATATTTCTCAATATAATGCTGAGGGTACTAACCTTAGAAAAGCGCAGTTACGCTTACTTGAAATCTTATTAGTATTCGATCGGGTTTGTAAAAAGCATGACATCAAGTATTTTTTGAGTGGTGGAACCTGTTTAGGAGCCATAAGGCACGGTGGCTTTATTCCATGGGATGATGATATAGATATAGATATTTGGCATACCGATTATAAAAAGCTTGAAAAGGTTTTACAGGCTGAGTTGCCTGATTGGGTGAAATTACAAAACTCAAAAACAGATAAAGGTTACTATCATTTTTATATGAGATTAGTTGATGCTAACTCTCACCTTGTTTATGAAGATAACTTTGTAAGAAATAAAATGAAATATACAGGTCTTTTTATAGACTTGTTACCTATAAATCACTCATTTTCATTTCGCGTTCGACAAGTGCTTAATAGAAAGCTTCGCTTGGCTTATTCTATGTATAGGGTAGGGGCAAAGAAAAGGCATAAGCAGTACATTGCATACTTCACATTGCCTATTTATATGACACTGTGGGGATTATATACACTTGTATCAAAATTTGCGTCAAGTGAAAAAGTTTCTCATGCAGTCCCTTCTATACACAACCCAAAGTTAAAGTATTCGAACTGCTATCCGCCAGTAGAGATAAAGTTTGAAGGGTATGAGTTTTTAGGTCCGGCAAAACCACATGAGTATTTAAAAGAATTGTATGGTGATAATTACATGACAATTCCCCCTAAAAACAAGCGTTTTATTCATGCAAGCGACATTAAATTTGAGAACTGAAATGTTACTGAATAAAGTATCTAAATTGAGGTTATTATGAAACATGGACTCTTAAGGTATGATCCAAAAGATGGTGTGCGAAAAAACATTGGTGACTATATTCAAAGTATGGCCGCAAAGCAATTTTTAAATAATGTCGATGTTTTGGTCGAAAGAGAGCAACTGCACAATTATGACGGTGAGCATATAAAGTTAGTTATGAACGCTTGGTGGATGCACATTCCAGAGAATTGGCCTCCGTCTGATAAAATAACCCCTCTTTTTATATCATTCCATATTACCCCGCGCGTAGCCGAAAGAATGCTGACCGAAAAATCGGTACAATATTTTAAAAAACATGCTCCTATTGGATGTCGTGATAAAGGGACACAAAAAATACTAGAAGGCTTTGGAATTAAAACCTATTTTTCAGGCTGTTTAACTTTAACCTTAGGTAATTCTTATAAACATAAACCTGAACAGGGGAAGGTGCTTATTGTAAACCCACAATTCACACGCCCGACATTAAAAAGCCCTTTTAACTTTATTAAGTCACTTGTTTCTTGTTTTATAAATTACAAAGCAATAAAGCATATAAGTAAAAAACTTTACCTTTCAAACTCTTTACTTTCAATGATGAAAACTACGTATTTCTATAATTCGTATAGAAAACAGTTTTCTGACGAATTACTTATGGACGCACAGTATCACAACCATGGTGTTAATATTAAAAAGTTCAAAAACGAGGCTGAGCGTTTTGAATATACGGATAAATTATTGGAAGAGTACAGTACTGCAAGCTTAATAATTACAAGCAGGTTACATGCAGCTTTACCCTGTGTTGCCATAGGCATACCAACTATATTTATATATGGTGAGGATATTCCTCGCAGTTCAGGTAGGTTTGATGGCTTACTTGAGCATGTGAACTGCTTGCAATATGTGAATAAAAAGTGGGTGGGGCTAAATCAATTTGAAGCTAAGGGCATAATTGATAAAAACACCAATATAGAAAACAAAAATACGCATTTTGAAATATCTCAGCAAATGTCTGAAAAGGTTAGAGAGTTTTTTAAAAGCTAGATGGGCATTATAAGCTAGAAGATATCAAACTAAAAGAGGTTATCTTCTAGCGCTGGTCATTACTCCCCAAACACATCGTTTATTTGTTTAAAAACCAATACTGCTTGTTTGATAGCGCTTGATGAAATGTCTTTGGTACGGTCTAAATACACCACTTCGCAGAGGTCGCTTAAGTCGTCGAATTTGCCCTGCCAGTCGTTGCCCATTACAAACGTATCAATCTCATGTTTAGCAATATCTTGTCTTTTTTGTTCCCATGATGATTCGGGAATGACGAGATCGACATAGCGGCATGCTTCTAAAATAGCGACTCGTTGTTCGTATGGTACGAGCGTTACTTTACCTTTGCTTTCATTAAACTCATCGGTGGAAACCGCTACGATGAGCCTATCGCCTAATGCCTGTGCACGTTTTAGCAAGTTCACATGGCCAACATGAAAGAGGTCGAAGGTTCCGTACGTGATTACGGTGGTCATTAAAAAGCTACCTTTTTGTCGTGTTTATTGTGCTAGCTATTATTGTGTCTCTTCTGCTATCGGCCTAAAGGCTAAGTTATTTAGGGCTTTTAAACTAGTATGACAAATGACTATAGTGGCTGCATTAGGATATGATTCATTTCAGCTTTTACTGTGACTAAAGGGGAACTGATGTCTCTTCGTAAGCAAGTGATTTTATTTGGTGCGAGCCTAGGTGGTGAAAATTTCATCAAACATAATAGCCAAGTGGACGTGATAGCTTTTACTGACAATGACTCCTCTCGCTGGGGAACTACGCTTGCCGGGCGGCCAATAATTAGCCCCTTGAATATAGCGCAGCACGACTTTGACGAAGTGATTATAACCAGCCAATGGCAAGATAGTATTAAAAACCAACTTATTAATGAGTTGAGTATTCCTGCTGAAAAGGTTGTGATTCCCAATAAAACTTACCTAAAGCCTGCTATTAAGCCTTTCACGCACGCTGCTACGTTGGCTTTTGCTCAACAGAGCTTAGGGATTATTAGCGAGTTTTTAGCTAAACACGGCATTTATGCGATGGTTGATTCGGGTACGGCCCTTGGCATAGTGCGAGACGGTGATTTAATACCTTGGGATGATGATATTGATTTTGCAATCAATGCCAAAAATTTTGATAAGGCTGTTGAATTAACGGCTCAATTACTCGCTGCTTTACCACAAATACCTGAAGCGCACTGGGTGGCAACAGTGATTACTTTAGCGGGAGAAGATGTTTGCATAAACTTGGATTTAGAAAGTAATGACCATGACACTATAAAAGATATCGAAATTAGTTTGCAAAAGAGAACTGAGCGTAATGGTCGTTCTGAGTTGGACTCTTCAGCGGGTATTTTTGATGCTCCTGCGGTTCACTTTCAAACCCCTCAGCCAATAAAATATTGTGGCTATACGGTTTATTTGCCTGATGAAGTTGAAAGCTTTTTGACCTTTATGTATGGCGATTGGCGTAGCCCGCAGCCCAATACAAGCTTGCAAGATTATGATAATCGTTATCAACAAACGAAAGCGGACCCTAGATCTCAACAAGTAACGAAACGCAAAATACAGAGGGTTAAAAACTAGCGGTTTGTTTACTTAATCACCACCTAAGCCCCAATACAGGTGCTTTTGCAAGAAAACCCTTGCGGCGGGGGTGGGCTTGGGTATAATGCTTCTCGGTTGCTTCAGCAGCCGCTGCAAACATCTGCAGGGGTGTAGTTCCAATTGGTAGAACGGCGGTCTCCAAAACCGACGGCTGGGGGTTCGAGTCCCTCCACCCCTGCCAGTTTTCTTCGTAGTTCCTTTCTTGTTTTAACTCTTTTATGTTACTCAATAGCTCTGCCGTACACTAGGCCGGTTTCCATGTCTGTGGTGTTGGGCAATGGGTAGTAGTTTGCGCGAGCGCCAAGCTTTTTAAAGCCATACCTTTCGTACAAACGAATGGCGCTGATGTTGCTTTCCCTGACTTCAAGATAAACGGGGGCTGCCAGAATGAGTTGGCCCTCATGCCACCGGCTAGCACGAGTGAGCAGGTCTCCGAGAAGTTCGCTGCCGAAGCCTTGACCTTGGTAGTCGGGGTGTATGGCTATATTCATGAGTGTCTGTTCGCCGGCAATGTCATGCACAATATAGAAACCGGCTAATATGTCTTGGATAAAAAGCCCGACAACTCGGTAGCTGGGCCCAAAGCAGCCTTGTAGGGCTGATTCTTTCCAAGGAACGAGGTGAGCTGCTTGTTCAATATTATTGAGCTCTGGTGTGTAACTGTATAAAGGCCTGAGTATCACGAGTTTGATTGCGCCAGGTAGGGTTTTAGCTGCTGCCATAGAGCACGCTTTTCGGTTTGACTTAATGTTTCTTTTGCTACAAATGTACAGTCAATAATGGGTCTGGTACCGGCTTGGCTGACTTGAGTTGGGCGCGACTCTACAAAGTGACTTAAGTCTTTTAGCCAGGGATAGTAATTCACTGGAAGTACGTGAGGAAATGCAAGTAGCCACGGACCGAGTTGGTAAAGAATTGGCTGCGCCTGCATTTCAACTTGATCATTAGCCTCTGCTGATGCTGGCTTATGGTGCGTCCCAAGTGCACTTGATTGAGTTGGCTCTGTACGGGTGACTGCTTCGGACACTGGCGAGGCTTTCAATTCCGCCTGTTCAGCAGGGGAGGCTGCTGCTTGATTCCTCTGGTAGAGGGGAATGCCAAGCTTATCTAAAGCGGCTGCTTGCATTTCTGTCCACATATTCATTCGCTTAGGGCCTCAATAATTAAGCTTAGGTCGGGGCTATCAATGCATATGTCTGCAACCTCTCGTAGGGCTGGTTTTGCCATAAAAGCAATGCCTGTGCCTGCGGCTTGCAACATGGGAATGTCATTCGCTCCGTCGCCAATAGCGACGATTTGCTCTGGCTCTATTCCATAGGTACTCGCCAACGAAAGCAAAATGTTTCGCTTAGCTTCTGCGTCGATAATGTCACCAAGTAAACGGCCCGTTAGCTTGCCTTGTTTTACTTCTAAAATATTACAAGAAACATGGTCGGCATTGAATCTGCGAGCCGCTTCATCAGCAAACCAAGTGAAGCCACCGGAAACAATAACAATGCGCCACTTGTGTTGCTTAAACCATTGTATTAATTGTTCTGCACCGGGCATGAAGGGCAATGCGTCGCACATATCGAGAATTAATTGCTCCGGTACGCCTCTTAACTTACCTACGCGGGCATGTAAGGCTTCTGTGAAGTTGAGCTCACCTTGCATGGCGGCCTCGGTAATGGCTGCCACTTCTGCGCCGTGGCCAGCAGCTTCAGCTATCGCATCGATACTTTCCATGTCAATGGGGGTGGAGTCCATATCAAAGACGGCAAGACCAGGAGCGTGCATATTAGGTTTATTATTATGCATGAGAAGTAAGCCCTCGCAGTTATACAGATAGCTATATTAGCAGAATATCGTTGTCACTCCATAAGGCTTCCGATAAAGTGAATGCATGCAAAGTGAAATACAGTCAAAAACAAATTCTCGCTGGTACTTTTATGAGGACCGCTGGCTACGTCTTGGTTTATATATGGGCGTGGCCGCTTTATTATTTTCGGCCATTGCGAATGTCTGGGTGCAGCTTAACCAACGGGGTGAAGAAGCCTTGATGGCGCACACAGAACGGTTGGCGCGGGTGATTATGGCGCAAGCTGAGCATGAGTCACAAATATGGTTTATGGAAAACAACCATGAAGCTTTAAGCAGCTTAGCAAGGCATTTGCAGCAACAAGACGAAATTCTTGAAGTTGCGATTCAAGACAACCTAGGCCGGACGATTGTTCGTGCGGGGCACTCGGTTTCTATTGATAACTATTTAAGAAACCTCCCAGAAGTCATTTGGGCGGTGCCTATGGTGGAAGACGTTCTGGATAGCGATGAGGCGAATGCCAAACTCCTGGGCTTTGTGCGTATTACCTTCGACTACGACCGAATTATGGCGGAAACACGGCCTTACCATCGCTCTATTATGAGTGAGAACGCGTACACTTTAATTCTTGCGTTTTTTGCTGGTGTTCTTGTGGCCACCGCATTTGTTCGCCGCCGGAAACCTGTATTAATTCATCAAAGTGCCCGTCCAAGAAAGTCACGGCATATTCCTAACTCCCATGACTCACTGCCTTTTTGACTCCCACTGCCACCTTGATTTTGATACATTTACGCCCGACAGAGCCCAGGTTATAACGCACGCTCGACAGCAGGGGGTGAAAGGGTTTGTTGTGCCTGGTGTGACGCGTCGCCAATGGCCTCAACTCGTTCAGCTTGCTCAGCAGTACCGCACTTGTTCGGTTGCCTTTGGCTTACACCCTTACTTTATAAATGAGCATGTCCCAGCCGACTTAATGCACCTTGAGCGCATGTTAAGGGATAACCCCAAAGCCAGTGTTGGAGAAATAGGGTTAGATGCATACTGTCCTCATCCGGCCGTGCAATTACATTTATTGCGTGAACAGCTGGTTTTAGCTGTTGCGGAAAAGCGGCCTGTTATTTTGCACCATAGAAAAACAATGCACCTTTTGCTGAGAGAAATAAAACAAGCACAGCAAAAGGGGCCTTTATTGGGCGTTCTTCATGCCTTTAGTGGTAGCGTTGAGCAAGCCAATGAGTGGGCTTCAATAGGGTTTAAGCTTGGTGTAGGCGGAGTTATTACCTACCCGCGGGCACAAAAAACTCGGCAAGCCATTGCGGCCGCGCCCTTGAGGAGCTTGGTGCTAGAAACGGATAGCCCGGATATGCCTGTTGCTGGTTATCAAGGTCAGCGTAATGAACCTGCGCGGATAACAGAGGTTTTTGCAGCATTATGCGCGCTAAGAACCGAGTCACCAGCGACGATAGCGCAGCAGCTTTTAATAAATACACAACAAGTTTTTCCCAACGTCGCAATTTAACCTTACTTCATCGTCATCTCTATGCAGGGCGATTGTGCCTCGTGTAATCTAAACTTAAAGCATACTTTTTAGCCACAGATAAAAAGGAAATCTATTGTGCGACATTTACTTATAACTTTATTCAGTTGGAGTTTGCTGCTGGTTGCTATACCCCAGGCATTGGCTGCTTCTGAAAGCGTAACGCCTTTACAATTCGACGATGTGTTTCAACTTGAATATGCAGCTGATCCACAGCCTAGTCCTGATGGGAAGCAGGTGGTGTTTGTTCGCCACTGGATGGATAGCCAGACGGACAGGCGCCGTGCATCGCTCTGGATTATGAATGCGGATGGTACCAACCTCCAAGCACTGACAGACAGAAATATAGACGCTTATGCGCCACGTTGGTCACCGAATGGTAATCGCATTGCCTTTGTGTCGGGTGGTCAAATTAACCTGTTGTGGTTAGAGACAGGGCGCACAGCGACATTGTCTACAGTTACGAGTAACCCTGGTAACTTAAGTTGGTCACCCGACGGGAACCACATTGTATTTTCTATGTTTACGCCAGAGCCTGCGGCGGCACCGGTTACTTTACCTGGTAAGCCTGCGGGTGCCGAATGGGCAAAGCCTGTAATTTATATCGACAAAATGAATTATCGCGCCGATGGTGCTGGCTATTTGTCAACGGGGTATCAGCAGCTATACATGATCTCTGCACAAGGAGGTACGGCAGCCCAGCTGACCAATGGGCCGTTTAACCACGGCGGGACTGTGTCCTGGGCGGCAGATGGTAGTGTTTTTTACTTTTCTGCGAACCGCCACGAAAACTGGCAAGAGCAGCCTCTTAACTCGGAATTATTTAAGTTCAGTCTACAGGATAAAAGCTTAACTCAGCTGACAGATAGAAACGGACCAGACAGCAATCCGAAAGTGTCGCCAAACGGACGTTTTATTGCTTATACGGGCTTTGATGATAAACGCATGTCGAGCCAACGTAACCGTTTATATGTTATGGAGCTAGATGGGAGCAATATTACACCCCTCACGGATGACTTAGACCGGAGTATTAGTGGTTTTGAATGGATGAGCAATAGCCGTGGCTTAGTTATTTCCTATGACGAGCACGGCAATGGCGTTATCGCTGAGCAGTCGCTACGAGGCTCACGTAAGGTGCTCGCAAGTGATATGGGTGGACTTTCTTATAGCCGCCCATACTCAGGCGGACAATTTAAACTAGGTCACCGCGATGCTGTGTACTACACCCAAAGCAGTACCCAACACCCAGCCGAGTTAGCTGTGGTGAAAGGGCGTAGTAAGCAAACACTGACCCAGCTAAATGCAGACTTTGTTGCTCACCGCACAATAGGGGAAGTGGAAACGTTTTGGTATACATCCTCTGTTGATGAAAAAGACATTCAGGGCTGGATTATTTATCCACCCGGGTTTGATGCCAACAAAACCTACCCACTTATTCTTGAAATTCATGGTGGACCGCATACAGCCTATGGCCCTGTTTTTGCTATGGAGCTACAGTTAATGGCGGCTCAGGGGTATGTCGTGCTTTATACAAACCCACGTGGAAGCACCAGCTATGGTGACGACTTCGCTAATGAAATACACCATAACTACCCGAGCTATGACTTTAATGACCTGATGGACGGTGTTGACGCGCTTCTTGCTCGCGGCTTCATCAACGAAAAGGAACTGTTTATTACCGGGGGTAGTGGCGGTGGCGTGCTAACAACTTGGACCATAGGGCATACGGACAGATTTGCTGCAGCGGTTGCAGTGAACCCTGTGATTAACTGGTACAGCTTCGTTTTAAACGCTGACATGTATAACTACTTTACTCAGTATTGGTTTCCAGGGCTGCCTTGGGATATGCCAGAACATTACTTAAAACATTCGCCAATTAGTTATGTTGGCAATGTCACAACCCCTACCATGCTGTTTACTGGAGAGTCGGACCATAGGACTCCCATTTCTGAAACCGAACAGTACTATCAAGCATTGCAATTGCGGGGGATTGAGTCGGCCATGGTGCGAGTCCCTGGCGCTTCCCACGCGCTGCATACACGTCCGAGTAATTTAATGGCAAAGCCAGCGTACGTGACTTACTGGTTTAACAAGTATCGAGAAAGCTCAAACGATTAATATAGTAGAGCAGTGAGGCTCGACGAATGAGGTCCCTCGGTAACCTCATTGTCGGGCCTTTTTTAATGCAGAAAGTTTGGGGTTAAACCATTTGTCCAAGCAATAATCGTCAGCATGACCAGGGCCACAAGGAAGATAAGGCTCACCATGAGAACGGCACTTGCGTAAACAAACCCATGCTCTGCAGAGATCGAGAATAGGGTGGGTAGACCCGAATAGAGCAGGTAAATAGAGTAGGCAAGCCCGCCTAAAAAGACGCATGCAATAAACCATAACTGTGGGTTCAAAGCGGCTAAGCCGGCCATATACACAGGGGTAGCTGCGTAGGCGAGAACGGCGAGTGCTTGTGAGTATGTAACCTGCACAATATATACTTGGCCTAAACGCGTGGTAATATAGGCAAGTGCGCAAGGGGTTAGCACTAAACCTAAATACATAAACGACGCCATAATAAAAGCGCTAGGCTTGGCGATAAACATATGCTTGCCCGGCGCCACATGCCACCCTAAGTGGGTTGAAGCATAGTAGGCACAAAGGACTGGTATAAGGGCTATCAGTAGTAAGTGAATGGCAGGCGGAACGAGTCCTTCATGGCGTTGCTGAATGAGCTGCCATGTTTTTCGCGGGTGGGCATAGAGCCCCCAAACATGATTTAGTATCATGTGGCCTCCCAAACTAAGTTAATTGATGACACTCTTTAGAATAAGGCAACCTTTGTTGTGAGTACAGCCCCATTAGCTTCCCAAATAAATCAGCTTTTAGAACCTATCCATGATTTTTTACTGACCCCGACGCCACAGGCTTGGCTTGATCAGGCGGCACAGCCTGAAGCTTTGCCCTTGTTGCTTATCGACCATTTGCACTGTGAGTTAAAAGCCGCGCAAAGTGCTGCTTTATTGCTTCGCCGTTATATTTTAGATAAGGAAGCTGCTAGTCAGGTCTTGCAGTGGTTATTGCCCTATGAAGACGCAATTTACCGAAAGCAAGCGGTGAATTTGCGAGCTTTGGGGAACCAAATACCACGACTAAAGGTTGCGACACAGACTGCTTGGCAAGCTCGCTTGGTAGACCGTATGGTACTGCTTATGAAAGAGGAGCTTCATCACTTTACGCAAGTTTTTGAGATTCTGCAGGCGCGAGATATTGAAATTCAAGCCGTCAGCGCTTCTCGCTATGCAGCCGGGTTGATGCGTCATGCCCGTACTCACGACCCTGTGATGTTAGTGGATAAGCTTATTATTGGGGCCTTAATAGAAGCGCGCTCATGTGAGCGGTTTGCTGCCTTAGCCCCTTATTTAGACGAAGAGCTTTCGCGCTTTTATGTGTCGCTGCTTCGCTCAGAAGCGCGTCACTTTGAAGACTACCTTACCTTGGCGGAAGAAGTAAATGGTGGGCCTGTAACCGAGCATGTGGCACGGCTGGCGCAGGTGGAAGCTGAGTTAATTACCACTCCAGACACAGAGCTGCGGTTCCATAGTGGCGTACCGAGTTAGTCTGCTGTTAAAGGTTCGCTACGTAAAATAAAGGTGTCGGCAGTAACCTCTAAAATACTGCCTTGCTCGTACCAGTCTCCAAGTACTATACGTGTGCCGCATGCACCCTTAGGCAATGAATGTTCATGAATATCGGGCTTATGCGTATGCCCATGAATGATGCGGTCGACCTGAAACTCTGCAAATGCATGCTGGACTGCTGCTTCGGTCGTGTCCATTTTTTGCAGTTGTTCTGGCGTTAAGGGTTGGTTACTTTTACTCCCAGAGCGCAATTTATGCGCTAAGCCACGACGCCAGCTTAACGGTAAACGCTTAGCAATACCTAGCAAAAAGGGGTTGCGGATAATCTTACGAAACTTTTGGTAACTAACATCTTCGGTGCATAAAGTGTCGCCATGCAGTAATAAGGTGGGTATGCCGTAAATGTTGGCAATATAGTGTTCGGGGAGCAAGGTGACACCGGTTTCTGCTGCGAAGCGTTCGCCTATCAAAAAGTCACGGTTTCCTGCAATAAAAAAACATGGAATGCCGCTTGAGGTGAAGGCTTTAAGTTCATCCATAATGTGGCGATGAAAGACGGTTTGATCATCATCGCCAATCCAATAGTCGAACAAGTCACCTAATATGTAGAGCGCGTCACTTTCACGAGCTTCAGTACGCAAAAAGTGGACAAATAGGCCAGTGATATCGGGCCTGTCTGCACTTAAGTGAAGGTCGGAAATAAAGCGCGTAATCATTACTTTTCTACAGTTGTGCGCTCGATGATAACGTCTTCTACCGGTACATCAGCGTGGTAACCAGAGCGGCCTGTTTTAACGTCACGAATAGCGTCAACAACGTCCATACCTTCAACCACTTCACCGAATACACAGTATCCCCAGCCAAAGCTGTTTTCTGCTGTGAAGTCGAGACCTTTCGGCCCGTTGTCTTCTACGTTAATAAAAAACTGACAGGTTGCTGAATGTGGGTCTTGAGTGCGCGCCATGGCAATGGTGCCGCGAGTGTTTGAAACCTGGTTATTCGCTTCGTTTTTAATTGGATCTTTGGTTGGCTTTTGCACCATGCCTGGCTCAAAACCACCGCCTTGGATCATAAAGTTGCTAATCACCCGGTGAAAAATAGTGTTGTCGTAGAAGTTGCTTTCGGCATAGTCAAGGAAGTTAGCAACAGTTTCAGGCGCTTTGTCTGCAAACAATTGAATGCGAATATCACCATGGTTGGTGTGTAAAGTAACAAACATAATGGAATCCTTTAACGAATAGGTATAAACGGCCTTAAGTTTAACGGAAATTGCCCTTATATGGAAAGGTAGGGTGCAATTCTGTTAGGGCTTCAGCTTGGTTAAAACTGGCAGCAGAATCTCTAAGGCTTGGTCCACTGTGTCGACAACGTGGTAAAGGGCCAAGTTATTCTTGTCGATAAGCCCACACTCTGAAAGAACAGTAAAGTCGAATAAACGGTTCCAGAACTCAGCACCATAAAGAACAATAGGAATGGGTGGCAATTTCTTGGTTTGAATCAGGGTAAAAGTCTCAAATAATTCATCGAGGGTGCCAAACCCACCGGGGAACACAACAAGTGCCCGCGCACGCTTAAGAAAGTGCATTTTACGCAAGGCGAAGTATTGAAATTCAATACTATGCTTAGCGGCAATAAACGGGTTAAGCTGCTGCTCGCGAGGAATTTTAATATTGAGGCCAATGCTACTGTGCCCGGCGTCGTAGGCTCCACGACTGGCCGCTTCCATAATGCCGGGGCCACCGCCAGTAATTAAGCGAGTGTGCGTCAG
The DNA here is from genome assembly GCF_003987015.1 of Aliidiomarina taiwanensis. Classification (GTDB taxonomy): domain Bacteria; phylum Pseudomonadota; class Gammaproteobacteria; order Enterobacterales; family Alteromonadaceae; genus Aliidiomarina; species Aliidiomarina taiwanensis. The sequence goes on from NZ_PIPQ01000001.1 coordinate 204,766, forward strand.
TTGTCCCTGTTCAATAAATTGCCCTAATTGAAAAGCTAGAGCGCGAGCGGCAGCATAGTAGGAGCTCATATGCTGACAAGGGCTAGCTTGGTCAACCGACTCGTCGGGCTCGGGAACGCGTGCGCTACCGAAAATAGAGACAGTATGTTGCACTTTTTCGTTGGCAAAGGTTGCTTCAGCCAATTCCCATTCATGGGCGAGGCGCTCTGCGTGGTTTAGGCTTTCTGCGGAAAGGTTGGCAGTAGGCTCCATGGATTTATATGGGGTAGCGCTATAGTCTTTGCTCATGAAAGTTCCTCGAATACTACAAAAATGGTAAACTCTATTTTTACGTTTATATTAACCGCAAACTAGTAGATAGTCGCCGGAGACGAATTGTAGCATGCTTCAAATTTATAACTCACTGACACATAAAAAAGAAGAATTTAAACCCCTAACACCTGGCAAGGTGAGCTTATATGTTTGCGGCGTCACAATTTACGACTACTGCCATATTGGCCATGCGCGAACTTATGTAGCCTTTGATGTGGTGGTACGTTACCTGCGCTATCGTGGGTACGACGTGACCTTTGTCCGAAACATTACCGATGTGGACGACAAAATTATTAAACGGGCAGCAGAAACGAATGCAGACATAAATGCTATAACGGAAGAGTTTTTGCAGTTTATGCATGAAGACTTCGACGCGCTCAGCCTGACAAGGCCAGACATTGAACCGCGTGTAACCACCCATATGCCTGAGATAATAGAAATTATTGAAACCCTATTGGCAAAAAAGCACGCCTATATTGCTGGCTCTGGCGATGTGTTATTTGATGTCAGCAGCTTTCCAGAGTATGGCAAGCTTAGCGGCCAAGCACTAGACCAACTGCAAGCAGGGGCGCGGGTTGCTGTTGCTGAAGGGAAAGAAGACCCCCTTGATTTTGTTCTGTGGAAGCGGGCCAAGGAAGGGGAGCCAAGTTGGAGTTCGCCTTGGGGAGAGGGCCGGCCTGGTTGGCATATTGAGTGCTCTGCTATGAGTGGCAAGCACTTGGGTGAACACTTTGATATTCATGGTGGTGGCTCGGACTTACAGTTCCCACACCACGAAAATGAAATTGCTCAGTCGAGCTGTGCCCATGACACGCCCTATGTGAACTACTGGATGCACACGGGCATGGTCCAAGTGAATGAAGAGAAAATGTCGAAGTCGCTAGGTAACTTCTTTACGATTCGTGAAGTATTGAGCCAGTACGATGCGGAAACGGTTCGCTTCTTCTTACTGAGTGGCCACTACCGGAGTCAGCTCAATTACTCAGAAAGTCACTTAGAACAAGCACGTGCAAGCTTAGAGCGACTTTATACTGCTATTCGTGGCATAGAGCCGGTAACAGCATCCGATGAAATAATGCAGGTCTATCAGACCCGTTTTGTAGCTGCACTGGATGATGACTTTAATGTGCCAGAAGCTATGTCGGTGATGTTTGATTTAGCTCGTGAAATAAATCGACTACGCACTTTAGAAACGGCTGAAGCCAAAACCAAAACACAGGAGCTTGCATTTATCATGCAAGAATTTGGTGCGGTTCTTGGTATTTTGCAGCAACAACCCGAGCAGTTTTTACAAGGCCAGGGTGATCAAGATGAGATTGAAAAAATAGAAGCGCTGATAAAAGCGCGGAATGATGCACGTGCCGCAAAAGATTGGGCTGGCGCAGACCAGGCCCGCGACACCTTGCAGGCTATGGGAATAGTATTGGAAGACTCTGCAGGTGAAACACGCTGGCGCCGACAGTAAGCGCGGCTAATGCAGCGGCAATAAAAATAAGGTTGTGAATGATGACAGTAGAACATACGGAATTTTTAACGCCCCAAGCGGTTACTTGGGAAAACTTGGATACAGGAAGCTGGGACGCACTCGTGGTAGTTGGCCCTGAGTTCAGTGAACTACCAGAAGACTTTCAGGCAGCGATTGCTGCAGCGAAAGCGACCGATGCGTCGGTTGGTGAGCAAGTAAGTGTAGTGGCCTGCGACAAAGCTCCCGGCGGGCGTTTGATTCTAGCGCCTACAGGACCTCTTGATCGTGACTACGATGATGTGCGCCGCTTTTACGACGCGGCCCGTGACGCAGTCACCCGTATTGCGCAAACAGGTGCGAAACAGCCCGTGTTAATGGCAACACAAGTACCCGCAGGTGAAGCTTGGAGCAATGCATTAGGGCTTAGCTTTTTAGGTTTTCAGCAGGGCCGCTATGAGCCACTTGAAGCCCGTGAACACTTTGGTAAAGACGTGGAATCGTTCACGGCGATTGGGGTGCTTGGGGACACAGAATTAAGTTGGTTAGACGCAGTCGAACAAGGCCGCCGCGTGGCGCGCGATATTTGCGGAACAGAGCCAGAGCGCATGTCCCCGATGAAAGCTGCTGAATATTGTAAGCAAGCGTTTGCCGGAACAGACGTAAAAGTCACTGTGTTTAATGACAGGCTTGAACTTCAACACGAATACCCACTATTAAGTGCAGTAGCTCGTGCTTCTTTTGCTGTCGAGCAGCAGCGTCCATGCGTTGTCCGCCTAGAATATGATGGTGAAGGACCTATTACAGACAGCTTGTTTCTCGTAGGGAAAGGCATTACCTATGACACAGGGGGTGCGGACTTAAAAACGGGCGGTCACATGGCCGGCATGAGCCGAGATAAAGGTGGAGCCGCTGGCGTTGCTGGTTTTATTAAAGCGGTCGCAGGTGTTCGCCCTAAAGGGCTGCGCGTGGTTGCAGAATTAGCCTTTGTACGAAACAACATTGGCAGCTTGGCCTTTGTGGCCGATGAAATTATTACCGGTCGGTCGGGTGTGCGTGTACGTATTGGTAACACGGATGCAGAAGGCCGACTAGTCTTGGCGGACTCGCTAGCAAAACTCAAAGATGAAGCTGTTACTGCTACGAACCCTTCGCTGTATACAGTGGCGACTCTGACCGGTCACGCTGCACTTGCTAAAGGCCCTTACTCGGCCTTGGTGCCAAATGGCCCTGCTCTGAAAACAGGAATTGCTCAGCGAATTATTGATGCAGGAGAAGCTTGGGGTGATGCGGCGGAAATATCCATCAGTCGCCGCGAAGACTTCGACTTTGTTCGCGGCCGCACCAAAGCCGACGATGTCTTGTCATCGAACAATGGGCCCTCAGCGACGACTGCGCGTGGTCACCAGTTCCCTATGGCGTTTCTTGTGTTGGTCAGTGGGCTTGATCAGCATGGTCAGTCGGCAGAAAAGCCATTGCCTTATACACACATTGATATTGCCGGAAGTGGTGTGGAAGGTGGTGACTGGCAGCATGGTAAGCCGTCTGCTGCTCCTGTTCTTGCATTGGCAGGAGGTTTCTTGCGTTAATGCCAAAGCATATAAAAAAAGGCTGTCATTTTTATGACAGCCTTTTTTATGGGGTAACTCAATGTTTAAAGCTTAAGCTCAAGCAGTTCCTCTTTCGTTTTCCCATGCGCAACCGGTTTACGTGTTTCACTGTCAATGTGCACGAACACAATGTCATCGGCAACACAGATTGTTTGCTTGGTTATTTTGTTGCGGACCATGCAAGTCACAGACACCGAGGTGCGGCCCACGTTTTTAATATCCAGGCCGAACTCGACCACATCGCCCTGATAAGCAGAAGACTCAAATGAAATGGCTCCAATATGCTTAGTCACTAGGCTACGTTCATCGAGCTGACAGGAAGCAAAAATATAAGCTTCTTCGTCAATCCACTCTAATATACGACCCCCAAATAATGAGCCCGCAAAGTTGAGGTCATTCGGCATCACTAACCGGCGTGATAAAAAGCGCATAAATACTCCTTAAGTAGTTCGCTGCTATTATAGCTGAGCTTAAAACTGTGTGCGAACACCAATACCAAATGAGCGGCCTGGTAATGGTGCATGGGCTTTAATAAATGAGTTATGCGCAAAACCAAGCTGGTTCGTTAGGTTTTCAGCCTTAAAATAAAGAGCGACATCCTGATTGCCAGAGAGGCTCGGATAATAGTTTACATGTAAGTCGAGGGTACCAAACCCTGCGGTTTCTTCCTCATTTAAAGCCACCTTGTCTTGCTTGAAATGATAGGTGTAGGTTGCTTTAACGTCCCAGCTCGCATTCATATAGTTAATATGCATGCCTGCGCGCTGTGCAGGAATTCGCGGAATATTTTTACCATCTGCAGTAGCAGCCGTAAATTTAGCGCGGGTGTAGTCGCTAAAGGCACCTACATGCCAGTCACTATTGAACTCGTAATGACCAGATACCTCATAGCCAATGAGCTCTGCGTCTTGTTGGCGATAAGCGTAGATTGGCAGGGTGGTATCTCCGTGGTCGTGACCTGCGTGGTCAGCTGGCTCGCTGTGGTCATGCTCTAGCATGTCACTGTTAATGCCAATGTTTTCTTGATAAATGAAGTGCCCAATGCGATTATAAAAAACACTCGCATCGAGATGAAACTTAGCACCGTCGTAATGGACACCTAAATCGATGTTTTTAGCTTGTTCTTTACTTAAACCAGCTTGTGTTGCTTCAAGATGGTAAGTTTCTGTCGCTGCGTCCGGGTCTAAATGCAAGGCATAGACACCCCCTAGCTCATAGGTGCGGGTTGCAAAGTGGGCGCCGTTAGAAAAGAGCTCATAGGCCTGGGGAGCGCGCTCACTGTAGCTTAAGTTTAACGTGTAATTAAGATCGGGTGTGGCTTTATAGTTCATACCAAAGCTACCACTGAAGGGCGTGTAACGGATGGTGTCAAAACTATCGGTTTTTATGCGTACTTCTTCAATACGTACGCCGCCTTCATAGGTTAGCTTGTCGAAGGTGCGCTCCACAAGCCAAAACAGGCCGGCTAAGTCTGTTTCTGAGGAAGGAGTAAATGCCTCCAGACCGTCAGCCACATACTTTTGGTTTTGTACTTGCACACCAACGGCACCGTCCCAAGCGAAAAGAGGGTTGTGTGCAGCCGTTAGGCGTAGCTCGGTTTGCTCTAACCCGAAAGAAGTCTCTACGTGCTCGCCTTCAATTTCATCGTGCGTCATTTCAGTGTAGCCCAGGTTAATATCAAGGCGCTTAAAGCCCGTTATAGGGTCCATAAAAGAGCCTAATACTTGAAACCTGTCTTGGACAAAACTGGCATAAATATCATCATGGGCTTCATGTTCGTCGTGACCTGCATGCTCGTCATCACCATGGCTATGCCCCGGCAAGCCATAGTCGCGCTCCATACGTCCGTAGGAAAATCCGATAAAACCAGAGTCTACAAAGTAGCTGGCGCCTAGGTTAAAGCCCACATCATCTGTGAAGGAGTTGTCGATTTTAGTGCTAAGTTCACCTTCGTCGTTTAAAAAGCGAGGGATGTCGTAGTCGTCTCCTTTGCGCACAAAGGCGTCAAGGTGTAGCGCAATGTCGCCAGTCCCGGCATCTACACCAGCGCTTACGTTGCGCTCGTTGGCGCCACTGCTATATCCCGCGCCATAGTAACCACTTACACCCTGCACTGAATAGCGCGGCACGCGATTGTCGACAACGTTCACGACTCCGCCGCTGGCGCCACTCCCGAACAGCAAGGTGGAAGGGCCACGAAATACTTCAATTTGTTGCGCTGTGGTACTTTCGGTTGATACCGCATGGTCGGGGCCACCACGAGAAATGTCCGCTGCATCGAGTCCGTTTTGCACAATTTTAACGCGCGGACCGTCTAAGCCGCGAATAACAGGGCTACTAGAAGTAGGGCCAAAGTAGCTGGACTGAACGCCAGGAATGCCACGTAACGTTTCGCCCAAGGTAGCAGCCTGTGCTGCACGTAGTTCGTCGTCACTTAATACATGAATTGGTTGTGAGCTATTAATTGCAGACTTCTCAAGCGGTGAGGCGGTAACAATAATGCGCTCGTATTTATGATCATGTTCGTGAGGCTCTTCATTTTCAGCTTCATGTGCATGAATTGAAAGAGGGAAAATAACGGCTGCGACAGCAAGAGCAACGCGGGTCTTCTGCAACATTTAAAGTGTCCTTCTGTTAGCAATCAAACGAATGTGTAATGTTATACTATAACAATACCTCAGTGCAGAGATTGCTTCAACCCTTTTGGTGGTACGCAAACGCAGAAAAGAGTAGACTAACCGCACATTTAATTAATTATTTGAAGTTGCTTATGTACCGTAAAGGATTGTTCTGTACCCTATTTATGCTTGGCGCTGTGGCCTGTACACCCTCGGAAGAGGTGCAACAAAAAATACAGCCAATTGCAACTGAGCACGCACTTGAAGCACACCTTGAGTTTTTGGCGCACGACCTGCTTGAAGGGCGGGACACAGGCGCTCGGGGCCACGATATTGCTTCTGCTTATATTGTGAGTCAGTTTAAACAGCTCGGTTTAGAGCCTGCAGGCGATGACGGCTATTATCAAAATATAACCTTCCGTGTCGCTCACTTAGTGGAGGGTAGTGCGCAGCTGACCTTGCATGACGGCAACCGCGATATACCGCTCACATTCTTGCAAGACTTCACCACGAGCCCAAGCACCTTGGCCCAGCAACTTGAAGTGCGAGCACCCTTGGTATTTGTTGGCTATGGCCTTGTCTCTGAGCGCTTTGGCTTTGATGACTATGCAAACCATGACGTAACGGACAGCATTGTTGTTACTATTTCCGGGTTGCCAGAAGGCTTGCCTAGCGAAGAGGCAGCCCACTTGGGGCGTATCAAAACAGAACTAGCTATAGAGCGGGGCGCTATCGGCGTTATCACAATCCACACTCCCGAGCGAGAAGCAGTGCGTCCTTTTGACACCATACGAAAGTATGCGAAAAGTGCACGTCGCATGACCTGGTTATCTCCAGAAGGACGACCAAACTCAACACATCAAAAACTGCTTGGAAGTGCTTACTTACACTACGAGGCTGCCGAACAGTTATTTGAGCATGTTGGTTTTAGTTTAGACGACGTTTGGCAACAGATAGCGGATAACAAAATGCCACCAAGTGCTGAACTCGGCTTGTCGGCTACACTGAGCAAAGCTTCAGTCTTTGAAGAAGTTCAAAGCGCTAACGTGATAGCGAAACTGCCAGGCACGAACCCGGTGTTGCGTGACGAGGTGGTGTTGTACACAGCGCACTCAGACCATTTGGGTTTGGTGAATAATAGTGGAAATCCAGCCAAAGTGTACAACGGCGCGTTGGATAATGCTGCTGGTGTTGCGGTTATGCTAGAAACAGCGCGCATGTTTGTGGACGCAGCGAAGCAAGGAGACACACTCGACCGTACGGTCATGTTTGCAGCTGTGACGGCGGAAGAGCGCGGCTTACTCGGTGCGGACTACTTTGCTCACTTCCCGACGACCCCTATTGAAAACATTGTGGCAAATGTGAATTTAGACATGCCAGTGCTTCTGTATAACTTTGCAGATGTTGTCGCCTTTGGTGCTGAGCACTCGAGCTTGGGTGATGTGGTGGCAACAGCGGCTGAGCAGTATGGCATTTCTAGAAGCCCAGACCCAATGCCAGAGCAAGCTATTTTTACGCGATCAGACCACTATGCTTTAGTAAAAAAAGGAATTCCGGCTGTATTTTTGATGACGGGTTTCCAGTCGCAACATGACGATGAAGATGGTGGCCAAGTATGGGCCGACTTCTTTGCCGAGCACTACCATCAGCATTCAGATGAAATTAGCACACTGTCGGAGCAGTATGGTGGCATTCGTTACGACGCCGGAGTGGTATTTAGTCAAATTAACTACGAGATAGGCTACCTGATTGGCACCGCACAGAAACGACCAGAATGGCTACCAGAAAGCTACTTTGGGCAAGTCTTTGGTGGTCATCGTGCAACACCCATGGAGCAGGAGTCACATGAATGAGCGATATATGGACACTTGATAGTCAACTGGAAGCAGATACTTTAACAGTAGGTGACTTGCCTTTAAGCCGAGTTCTTATCATGCAGGACAGCCAGTACCCTTGGGTTATATTGGTGCCGCGGGTTGCAGGTGTGCGTGAAATATATGAGTTAGAGCCCATGCAGCAACAGCAGTTACTGCAAGAGTCTACTTTTACGGCGATGTGGCTCATGAAACACTTCCAAGGCGATAAGCTGAATATAGGTGCGCTGGGCAATGTTGTGTCGCAACTGCACTTGCACCATATTGTGCGCTTTGAAACAGACGCAGCTTGGCCTCAACCCGTATGGGGCGTGCACCCGGCAAAGCCCTATGCAGCAGACGAGCTGGAGGCATTCAGTGCCGCACTGAAAGAAGGGTTAAGGCTTCAAGCGCCTTTGTCCTAATTAAAAATAGCCGCTTAACCAGCGGCTATTTCCTCTAATATTTGTTCACACCAAGCGGCTATACGCTCATCTGAGAGTTCGTATTGAGAGTCTTCGTCTAGCGCTAAGCCAACAAAATGAGACTTGTCAGCCGTTAACGCCTTCGAGGCTTCAAAAGTGTAGCCTTTATTAGGCCAAAAGCCTATGCGCTTTAGGTTAGGTTGTGCTACGGCGTCGTGCAGCATGCCGAGAGCATCTTGGAACCATTCCGGGTACCCTTCTTGGTCGCCCATGCCATACATGGCCAAAGTTTTACCTGCTAAGTTCAAGGTGCTGGCCTCTTGCCAGTGGCTTTCCCAGTCTTCTTGAATCTCACCAAAGTCCCACGTAGAAATGCCAAAAATAAGCAGAGAATACTGGCTAACCTTGCTTAAGGATACATCTTTAATATTGTGAATCTCAACAATGTCAGCGCCTATAAAGTCGCGTATTTTTTCTGCGGCCATTTCGGTATAACAGGTTGAAGAGCCGTAAAATAAGCCAATCCGAAAGTCACTCATGGGCTGCTGTCTACTCCAAGTGCAAATAATGGGCTGCATTGTACCAGAAAGAATTCTCTGGGGAGACCCTCGAATTAGGGCCATAGGCTCTGTATACTTGCGCTTTCTTTCGTAGCAAAAATAGAAGATATAGGGGCTGTATGAGCGGGAAAACTATAACGGACATGTCGGTTGAACTCGACGCTGTATTCGATGACATTATAGCGCAAGGTAACGACGATGAGTTGTTCGCGAGCGGTTACTTGCGTGGTCACTTTGACCTTGTGGTTGCACGCTTGACCATGTCAGGTGTTGAAGACCAAAGCCAATTTTGGCCAGCCTTACATGAAAGTGTTGCAGCGAGCGCACATGAGCTAAACGAAGCTGATTTGGCTTTAGTGAATGGCATGTTAGCACGCCTTCAAAGTCACACTTAGTCTTTCCCTTTTCCCTGAGAGCGCACAACAGCTCGCTTGGCAAATCGGTCGGCGGACGTCGCCTGTAATAACGTCGCGCCTGCTGGCTGTGGACGACCTAAAATAGCACAGGCGTTTAGGTGGGCAAGCCAGGGGGCGGAAGTAAACCCGCGTGAACCGAGCCCGAGTAACACGCTGACGCCGTTTAGGCGAATGACACCTTGTCCCGGCGGCTTCGGTCGCACGAGCGGCCCTTGAACGGGTAAGTGGTCAGGGGTCGTAGCACGCACAGAAGCGCGGTGACCTATTACGTGTTCCTTCGTATAATGACTACCCAGCATTTCGTTGAGCTGAAGCAAGTTGGTTTCATCATCTGCTTCATCAATATGCGTCTGAACAGAGCCACGCTCGAAGGTTGCACCTGTGCATAACACCTTACCTTGAGGGGGGAGCGCATACCCTTTTTGGCAAATTACATGGGACAGTGTGGTTTCTTCCATTTTTTTTACTAAAGTCACTTGGCCTCGTACTGGCTGTATAGGCAAATCTTCAAGCTCAGGGTAAGCGAGCGTGTGGTGTCCTGTACAAAGCACTAAATGGTCAACTTTAAATTGCTGCTTGGCGGTGGTTAATTGCCATTGATAGAGTGCGCGAGTTATCTGGGTGATGGGCTCATTCGTTACTAAGCGGGTGCTGAGTCCACGCTCGGTTCGATAGGCAATGACTTGTTGAAATAAGTCGTGCACGACAGCAACAGGGTCAAGCCACCCAGCCTTGGGCATGACTAAGCCTTTCTCAGAAGAGTGTAAAAAGCTCTCCGGATACAATTGACGTTTTAGCATCTTCTGTTGTCTTTCAGCATCGGCAGACGAGCGCGTGTACAGTTCAACACCAGTCCAGTGAGTGTGCTGCGGCGTCTTTCTTTGATAAAAGTCGCGCGCATATTCAAAGGCGTGAGAGTAAAACTCGCTTAAGCGTGTCCATTGCGCTTGTAAAAGAGGGTATACGGCGGCTTGGGGGTTGCCTGACGCACCGTCGGCGGGTGCTTTCTGCGACCACAACAAGGTTAAGGAGCCTGGGTAGTCTTGTAGTTCCGAAGCCATGCAAGCGGCCGCTATGCCACTACCGACAATGGCAATGGAGTTAGGCGTACGTGAGCGAGGCATTCCAAAGGTGCGTTTGACCCCGTACAGCATGTCCCGCTTATGGCCGAAGCCCGGTGCTTTTTTCATGCAGATACCGGCTTGTATGAGCCCGCGACGGACATGGCCTGTCGCAGTGAACGTCGCTAAAGTACCATTGGCCTTTAAGCTAGTATAAACCTCGCGGTATAAGCTTGGCTGCCACATGCTTGGGTTTTTACTGGGAGCGAAACCGTCTAAGTACCAAGCGTCAACTTGGCTAGCATGGGCTTTTGCCCAGTCGGGCAGGGTGTCGAGCACATCGCCAAACACTAAGTCTAGTGTTATCCGTGGATGAATATGCAACCGGTGGACACCAGGGAACAGCTCTGGGTAGTGCTGTAAGGTAGCTGCACTGATGTCGTTAAACTCTGGCCAGTGGGCTATGGCGGCCTGTAAGTCACTAGGCTGTAAAGGGTACTTTTCGAAGGAAACAAAGTGCAAATGGGTTGCTTGTGGTGCCTCGGCAAGAAAGTCCGTGGCTGTTATATAAAAATTGAGCCCGGTGCCAAAGCCCGTTTCAGCGATAACAAAGTGCTGGCCAGGTTGTAACTTATGCCAACGCTGCGGAAGTTTGTTGTGCTGTAAAAACACGTAGCGACATTCCGCAGCACCTTGACCACGCGAAAAGTAAACGTCGCCATGTCGAGAAGACTGGGGTGTGCCAGCCTCGTCAAACTCTAACTCAGCATAAGACAAAGTGTTTTCTGGGGGCATTGAATGACTCACAGGGCTCTCTATTTTTTAGGCAATACGTGCTATCAAAGCAGACCACTGCATTGATAGATTCTCGTTTGCGCGCGGACGCGCTATGATAGCGTAAATTTTAACATAGGACAGATGAAGATGAGACGTGCTGTTGTTACCGGATTAGGTATTGTTTCAAGTATCGGCAATAACCAAGAAGAAGTTTTAGCTTCACTACGGGAAGGGCGTTCAGGCATTACCCGTTCAGAAAGTTTTGCTGAAATGGGTTTACGTTGCCAAGTGTGGGGCGACCTGAAAATTAATGTTGCCGAACATATTGACCGTAAAGCATTGCGCTTTATGGGAGACGCTGCAGCGTATGCATATATTTCATTAACCCAAGCTATCGCAGACGCAGGCTTAAGCGAAGAAGAAGTAAGCAATGAACGCACGGGGCTTGTGGTTGGCTCTGGAGGTGCTTCAGGTGAACACCAAGTGGCAGCTGCTGACACGCTCCGCGAACGTGGTGTGCGCCGAGTGGGACCTTACATGGTGCCACGCTGCATGGCATCAACGACGTCTGCCTGTTTAGCAACACCGATGAAAATTAAAGGGGTGAACTACTCCATTAGTTCGGCCTGTGCTACCAGCGCGCATTGTATTGGTCATGCACTAGAGCTGATTCAACTGGGCAAGCAAGACCGTGTGTTTGCCGGTGGTGGAGAAGAACTTCACTGGACCTTAGGCATGGAGTTTGACGCCATGGGGGCCCTCAGCAGCAAGTACAACGACACACCAGAAAAAGCATCGCGTACCTACGACGCTGATCGTGACGGCTTTGTTCCATCGGGTGGTGGTGGCATGCTCGTTATAGAAGAGCTTGAAACAGCCCTGGCTCGTGGTGCAAAAATTTACGGTGAAATTGTTGGCTATGGCGCGACATCCGACGGTTACGATATGGTTGCACCTTCAGGCGAAGGGGCCGTTCGTTGTATGAAAATGGCCATGGCAAACATTGACCAGCCAATTGACTACTTGAATACACATGGTACGAGTACGCCGGTTGGTGACGTGAAAGAGCTAGAAGCCATTCGTGAAGTTTTTGGTGAAAACACTCCAGCGATTAGTGCGACGAAAGCGATGACAGGTCATGCCTTAGGTGCGGCAGGTGTGCATGAAGCTGTATTTTCACTGCTCATGATGCGTGACGGCTTTGTGGCCCCTTCTATTAATATCGACACCCTCGATGAGCAAGCAGCAGGTATGAATATTATTAAGGAGCCAACCGAGCAGAAGCTTGATCTGGTCATGTCCAACAGCTTCGGCTTTGGTGGCACCAATGCGTCACTGGTATTTAAGCGCTATGAAGGTTAAGTTCTTCTGATTGCTATAATATTTTAAGATTCTTGCTAAAATGGACTCAAACCTATTCTCTGGTGCGAGTCCATGAACTTTCTCATTCACGAAAACCTGCCTAAATTAAGTCAGTACCTAGAAGGGTACGGGACACTGCAAACGTTCTCTGGCCGTACGCCACCCTCTGAATTATTAGCCAATACGCATGCTTTGCTCATCCGCTCGGTGACGCAAGTAAATGCCCGCTTGCTTGAACAAGCACCCAACCTTTCATTTGTGGGTACAGGCACCATAGGTACAGAGCATGTGGACACGCAGACACTTGCAGAACGAAACATTGGGTTTGCCAGCGCCCCTGGCGCTAATGCTATTTCTGTTGGCGAGTATGTCCTTGCCGCCACCTTAGAGTTGGCAAGCAAAGCTCAAGTGTCTTTAGACGGAAAGCGGGCATTGATTATTGGTGCAGGGCACACGGGGACACAGGCTGGCCTACGGTTAGCTGCACTCGGTATGCAGGTTGAGTATATTGACCCTGCCCCTGTGTTACCCACAGACAATAAAACAATGGTGGGCTGGGAGGCTTTAGCTACAGCAGATGTGGTGAGCTTGCATGTACCTTTAATACACGCAGGTGAACATGCCACTTATCACTTGTTCAATGAAAAAAATCTCGCTCAACTCAAGCCTGGGGCTATTTTCATTAACGCGAGCCGAGGGCCTGTTATTCAAGAGCTGGCACTCATTAAGCGCTTGCGTACAGGTCCTAAGCTCTATTGCGCTCTAGATGTATGGGAGCAAGAGCCACAAGTGTCCCGTGAGTTGGTGGGCTTAGTGAATATTGCCACTCCTCATATTGCAGGACATAGCCAAGAAGGCAAAATTCGCGGTAGTTACTTACTGTACAAAGCTCTCGCGGCTTACTTTTGCTGGCCTCATGCGAACAAAAGTGAAGAGATCTATATGCCCGAGCGTGGCATACGGGAATTTAGTTCTCTATCTCAGGATACGCAGAGAATACCTCAGAGCACGATAACAGAATGGGTGCGAAGTAGTTATGACATTATGGCTGACGACAAAGCGTTTCGTGCCCAAGGACTGAGTCCTGAAGGGTTTGATGGACTAAGAAAAAAATACCAACATCGACGTGAGTTAAGTGCGACTTGTGTTAAGGTGTGGAAGCAGCATGAAAAACAATGCCAGCAACTCGGTTTCCTAGTAGTGCCGTTAATAAATTCGCAGTAAAATGTAGCGTCGAATGCCAGTTTGGCGTTTTTAAAAAGTGAGAGGATGTAAATGAACTTAGAGTTGAATGTCGCTGTTTTAGGCGCCACAGGTTTGGTGGGTAAGCAAATAATTGAAAGCCTGAGCGAGCGAAACTTTCCAATAAAGCAATTGTTTCCATTAGCAAGTGCGCGCTCGGCAGGCACTGATATTCAATTCAAGGGCGAAACACTGGTTGTGGAAGACGTCGAGCAGTTTGACTGGAGTACAGTGGATATCGCATTTTTTTCGGCAGGAGGGGCAGTCTCGGCAGAATATGCCCCGCGCGCTGCTGACGCTGGCTGCGTGGTCATTGATAATACATCTCACTTTAGATACCAACCAGACGTACCTCTTGTAGTGCCCGAAGTAAATGGTGAGGCGTTGGTGGACTTTAGAAATTGCAATATTATTGCCAACCCAAACTGTTCAACCATCCAAATGGTGGTGGCATTAAAGCCTATTCATGATGCGTTTGGTATTGAGCGTATTAATGTTTCGACATATCAGTCTGTTTCTGGTGCTGGCGCTGCCGGTGTAGATGAATTAGCTCAGCAAACTGCAGCTTTATTAAATGGTAAGCCCGTAGAGCCCGAAGCCTTTGCGCGCCAAATTGCGTTTAACTGCATCCCTCAAATTGACGAGTTTTTAGATAACGACTACACCAAGGAAGAGATGAAAATGGTGTGGGAAACACAAAAAATATTTGGTGATGAAAGTATTCGCGTAAATGCCACGGCGGTTCGTGTGCCCGTATTCTTTGGTCATGCAGAAGCGATTAATATTGAGCTACGTCAACCAGCCGATGTAGAAGAAATTAAAAATATTTTGCGTGAAGCTCAGGGCGTAGAGCTGCTTGAGAATCAAGCGGACTTCCCAACCCAAGTGTCAGGTGCTAGTGGCCAAGACAAAGTGCTTGTGGGGCGTGTGCGCGCCGACATTTCACATGCGCATGGTATGAATTTATGGGTGGTGGCAGATAACGTTCGAAAGGGCGCAGCGACCAATAGTGTGCAAATTGCGGAGCACTTGATTCATACTTACTGGTAATGGCTTTTCAATAATTGCCTACAGGTAAAGGCGGCGTGAGAATTGCGCTGAGTGATAAAGAACACTCTTCTTGCGCCGTTATATAAAAGGAAGCTTAGGGCGCGTAAGTACTCGTTGTATCGTTTTTACGCTATCACAATTATAATTTTTGCGTTCGATTCAGGATAAATACAATGACCCAATTTGCTCAGGGAAGTTTAACTTTTTTTCGGTTGCCTCGACGTTGGCTCCGTACTGCGCTCAGTTTGACAGTAGGAGTTGGCTTGTGTGCAGTTTTACTGCAGCCACTGCCAGCCATGGCTCAGGAAGCAGACCGTGTGGTTATTCGGGGGCCGCAAGGCTCTGAAAGCGCTCAGGTTCGCCGCGGAACAGAACAGTACGGCCCTATCAAAGCAACCGATACCTTGTGGAGTATTGCAAACCGTCATCGTCCTCATTCGAGTGTTACCGTGCCACAAATGATGGCTGCCATAGTGCAAGCGAACCCGGACGCATTCCCAAACGGCAATGCAAATGAAATGCTGACGGGCTTTTATTTACGTATTCCTAGTTTGGAAGAAATACAACAGTTAAATCCTGCCGCAGCACAGGTGCAAGTGGAGCAAGCCGAGCTAATTGCCCGACAGCAACGCATTTTAGAGCAAGAAGAAGCCTTAGTTCAGCAACGACGAGAAGAACAACAGCGGCTTGTGGAAGAGGCGCGTGCGCAGGCGGAAGCTGCTGTGCAAAGCGTACAAAGCAGCCAAGAGCAATCCTTCAATGAACTTCAGCAGGCGCTGCTTCGTTCCATTGAAAGTACGGAAGCCTTGTACCAAGACAACATGGAACTGAAGGAACGCTTAAAGCTGTTAGAAGACGCGTTACAAGCTATGCAAAACGACGTCGTCACCGCTGCTGAATACGAAGCAGAAATAAGCCAAATAAAACAAGAGCAAGAAGCCCTAAAGCAAGCGCAAAGCGGCCAAAATACTGCTTCAAATTCTATGCTAGACGACTTGTTAGAGCAGCCAGGTATGTTAATTGCTCTAGCGTCGGTACCTGCATTATTGATGATTTTATTAACCACTTGGTTACTGCGCCGTCGACAAGTGGATATGGCAACGCACGAGTTATTAGCCGAGGAACCGGCTGAGCGCGAGAACGAACCTGAGCTCACCGATGAAGAAGCCCGAGACGTATTAGAGCGTGAGCTAATGGGAGGGGTTACTGTTGATGAAGATGCAGGAATAGAGGATCCCTTCGCGGACTTTGCAGACGATGAAGAAGAAGGCACCGATTTAGATCGCTTGTCTGATGAGATGCTCAGACCAACGGACGACGGTGAAAGCGAAGCGGAAGATAGCTTTGGGATAAACGAAGAAGCAAGTGAGTTCGATCACTTCACAGAGCTTGATGAAGACGTACAAAATCCGACGGAAATCGATGACGCACCAGACTTAGTTGACGATGAAGAGGAGATGGAGCCGCTTGGAAAAGAAAGCCTGGATCAAGACGACCTTGATGCGCTTTTTGAAAGTGAACAATTCTCAGCTGGAGAGTCTGAAGCGCAAGAAGAGCTTGCTACTGACCCTGTAGATGTAGCCAGTGAGGTGCAAGCACCGGTTGAAGAGGCGGACACCCTTGCGGAAGACGATATTGATAGCTTGATTGACAGTATAGGTGAGCCCCCGGCAGCGGAGGACCCAGACACAGTAACTGAGCCAGACGTAGAACTGTTGCCGGAAGACAACCATGAATTAGACCCGTTAGACCCAGATGTCGCTCTTGACCAGTCTGAACAGGCAGACGAACAAACACCGGCTGAGTTAGATGTAGATGAGCTGCTAAATGAACTGGGTATTGAGGAGGATGCGTCCGCAACACAGGTCGACGACATCGACACCCTTCTGGAACAAACGCAAGCCTTAGAAAGAGAGTTGAAAACAGAGCCCGACACGGACTTGGTATTTGACGATGAAGCTCATGAAGATGAGATGCCTCAAGAAGAAGGGGATGAGGAAACGCCAGAAAACGACCCATTCCTTGATATTGATGACATTCTTGCTGATGCAGAAAACACCAGCGAGCCAGATGATAGCGAGACGGAAGATGATTCTTCCCGAGCAGAAGACCAGCTAGCAGCTAAACTAGACTTAGCGCGTGCTTATCTTGAAATGGGTGACAAGGAAAGCGCCTTAGAAGCAATTCAAGAAGCTTTAACTTCAACAGATATCAGTATTCGAGAAGAAGCAGAAGAACTGAAAATACGTATTGAATCAGAGTAGTAGATGACAAAAAGAATTGCCCTCGGCATTGAGTATAACGGCCAACTTTATTCAGGTTGGCAGCGGCAGCATCATGCCGAAACGGTGCAAGCCTGTGTAGAAAGAGCACTTGAGAAAATCACCTTGCACCCAACCTCAGTTGTGTGCGCAGGACGGACCGACGCTGGTGTTCATGCGACCCAGCAGGTGGTGCATTTTGATACACCAGCAGAGCGCCCAGATGGTGCTTGGACTATGGGGGTGAACTCCCATTTGCCGTCTGATATAGCAGTACGCTGGGTGAAAGAAGTGCCTGAGGACTTTAGTGCGCGCTTTTCTGCCAAAGCGCGACGCTATCGCTACATCATTTATAATGCCCCCTTGCGACCAGCCATTCTTAACGGAGGGGTTACGCATGTATACCAAGCGTTAAATGAGGTTGCCATGCATGAGGCAGCGCAAGCCTTGCTGGGCGAAAATGATTTTAGCTCATTTCGGGCGGCACAATGCCAGTCTCATACGCCTTTTCGCAACGTGCACTTTGTAACGGTTGAACGCTATGGCGCTTATGTAGTCATAGATATACAAGCCAATGCTTTTGTGCACCACATGGTACGAAATATTGCTGGCGCGCTGATTGCCGTTGGCAGTGGCGAGCAGCCCAAGGAATGGATACAACATTTACTCGATGTCAAAGACAGGCGTTTGTCTGCAGCGACAGCAAAGCCAAATGGTTTATACTTAGTACAGGTTCACTACCCAGAGGCACTTGAATTGCCCCAAGTACCGCTCGGGCCACTATTTTTACCGCCGGAGTAAAACATATTAGACCACTTAGTTCTGCAAGTGACTGCAAAAATATGGTTTAATGTGCGGTAATTCAACGAACATGACGCAATTTGGCAACACGCCAATTAGTGATAGGTATATATGAGCTGGATCGAAAAAATACTTTCAAAACCTCAGTCAAGCAAACGTCGTAACATACCTGAAGGGGTATGGAGCAAATGCGGCGGCTGTGAAGCTATTCTTTATCGTGCCGACCTAGAACGCAATATTCACGTCTGCCCAAAGTGCGACCACCATATGCGTTTGACAGCTCGTGAACGTTTAGACCACTTTTTAGATACCGAGGGTCGAGAAGAGTTAGGTGTAGAGCTAGAGCCGCAGGACCAGCTGAAGTTTCGGGACTCGAAACGTTATAAAGACCGTATTTCAGCTGCGCAAAAAGCAACCGGTGAAAAAGACGCTTTGGTTGCTATGAAAGGAACTTTGAAAGGTCAGCCTATTGCTGCTGTGGCCTTCGAATTTAGTTTCATGGGGGGCTCGATGGCAACAGTGGTTGGGTCCCGTTTTATTAAAGCCGTGGAGGCCTGCCTTGAGCACAATATGCCGCTGGTATGCTTTTCAGCATCTGGTGGGGCGCGTATGCAAGAAGCGCTATTATCCCTCATGCAAATGGCGAAAACGTCTGCTGGGTTGGCTAAAATGTCCGAACAAGGCCTACCTTATATTTCGGTACTCACAGACCCTACCATGGGGGGCGTATCAGCCAGTATTGCTATGCTAGGCGATGTGAATATAGCAGAGCCGAAGGCCCTTATTGGATTTGCCGGGCCACGTGTTATTGAACAAACAGTACGTGAAACTCTGCCAGAAGGCTTCCAGCGGAGTGAGTTCCTGTTGGAGCATGGCGCTATTGATATGATCGTTGACCGCCGCGACATGCGTAATAGAGTGGCCAGCTTGTTGTCTAAGTTTCAGCACTTGCCAGCACCGAAAGATGAAATTATGATGGCAGACAACACTGCGGACTAAAACGAGGTTTAAAACCTTGAGTACTTCAAGCTATTCAGAACAGCCACGCTCATTAGACGCGTGGCTTTCTTATTTAGAACAAATACATACTAAAGAAATTGACATGGGGTTGGAGCGCATCACTCAGGTTGCTACCACCCTGGGCGTATTACAACCTGCGAAAAAGGTACTCACTATTGCGGGTACCAATGGTAAAGGCTCCTCCGTTGCCATGGCAGACGCTATATTACGACAAGCAGGTTACTCCACAGCCTGTTTTACTTCACCACATATTGTGGACTACCGGGAACGCGTTGTAGTCAATGGGAATATGCTGTCGGAGCAAGCTCATTGCGATGCATTCAGTGCCGTTGAGAAGGCTCGCGGTGAAACGTCACTGACTTATTTTGAATTCGGCACCTTGGCCGCTTTATGGCTAATGAAACAACACAAGTTAGACGTAGCTATACTTGAAATTGGATTAGGTGGCCGCCTAGATGCGGTGAATATAGTAGAGCCTGACGCAAGCATTGTGACCAGTGTCGATATTGATCATGTGGGTTTTTTAGGTGATAACCGAGAAGACATTGGCTATGAAAAAGCAGGGATTTACCGAACGGGAAAACCTGCCATTTGTGGTGATCCAAAGCCCCCGCAGCGGTTAGTTTCCCATGCACAAGCGCTAGGAGCGCAGCTATTTTGTGTTGAACAAGACTATCGGCATGAGCTAGACGAACACACATGGGCCTTTATGCCCTGTTCTGAACGAGGACAGGAGTATTTAAAGCCTCTCCAGCAGTTACCTGTTCCACAGCTACCACTGGCGAATGCACCAGGCGTGATTGCTGCCTTGCAGATGCTTGGCTTGCCTATTTCAGATGAGGCGATGAAACGAGGCCTAGCGACCGCTGCAGTTCCAGGGCGTTTCGAGCGTTGGCCTGGCCAACCCGAGGTGATTTTGGATGTGGCACACAACCCCCATGCGGCAAAATACTTACACGATAAGCTCATGCAAATACGCCGAACACAGTCTACACAAGGTAAAGTTTTAGCTGTATGTGGTATGTTGAAGGACAAGGATATAAAATCGACCCTAGCTGAACTGACGCCTGCAATATCACATTGGTATGTGGCGAGCTTACCAGGGCCACGTGCCGCATGTGCAGAGGAGCTAGCGGGCGTCCTGGACAGCATGGGTCAAAAAGCACAGCCATTTATGCAGGTCGCTGCGGCCTATGAAGCAGCGCTAGCAGAGGCTGAGCCAAATGATATACTTGTTTGTTTTGGGTCTTTTGTGACCGTGGCCGCTTTGTATGAACATAAAGGGAGAGCTTTCAATGGCAGGTAGTCCTTTGCAAAATAGAGTGGTTGGCACCGTATGTGTGGTTGCCCTAGCGGTTATTATACTGCCAGACTTGTTCGGTAATGCAGGGCAAGCGCAGCGCGATGACTTTCAAGTAACACCCCTTAGCCCCACGATAGACTCGCATATGCAGTCACCTGACTTTCCGCGTGACTTTGCAACGACGGCACGTACCCAAAGAAATAGCATTGCGGTTCCCATTATTGATGCTGAAGAAGACAGTACCGGCAGTGAACCGTCGGAGCAGCAGGAAGTATTTGCCGAAGATCTCGATACCCCTTCAGGTGACCGCTGGGTTATTCAGTTGGGTGCTTTTCGCAATGCTGACTCGGTAGAAGAACTATTGGCGAAGTTAAGAGACGCAGGTTTTGCGGCAGATAGCCGAGTTGTTCGCCGTACGGATGGCGCCTTGCATTTATTGTTTGTTGGGCCTGACCTCAATAAAGAAACACTCAATGCACAGCTAGAAGAGCTAAAAGAGTTAACTGCGCTAGAAGGAAAGGTAGTGCCATATCAACCAGCGAATAACTAAAAAGCTAACGCCCAACAATTGCTTTCTGGTAGAATCCCTGTGTCTAAAAAAGATGGCTTAAAATTATGATTTGGATTGATTACGCAATAGTCGGCGTAATAGCACTTTCAGTTTTAATAAGCTTGATCCGTGGCTTCGTAAAAGAGGCGCTTTCCTTGGCCGTATGGATAGGTGCATTTTTTGTCTCAAGCATATTCTATAGTGATTTAGCCGAATTCCTTACCGGGTTTGAAGACCCTATGGTACGCAACGGTTTAGCCGTGGCGATTCTCTTTATCTGCACACTCGTTGTTGGCGCCATGCTGACGTATATAGTGGGCCAACTCGTTCAGAAAACAGGGCTTAGCGGCACCGACCGACTGCTAGGCGTTGTCTTTGGTGGTTTGCGGGGCATTTTAATTGTAAGCGCTTTGCTTTTTATGATGGACGCCTTTACGCCGCTTTCAAATGAAGACTGGTGGAAAAATGCAGTGCTTATTCCCCACTTCGAAATATATATTCAATGGTTTTTTGATTACCTGCAAAACTCGTCGAGCTTTTTGCAGTCAACCGAAATAAGAGGGTAGTCGTTATGTGTGGTGTCGTTGGTATCGTTGGTAAGCAACCCGTAAACCAAGCATTATATGATGGGCTTACAATGCTACAACACCGTGGACAAAACGCGGCAGGCATTATGACCATTGATGGTTATAACCTGCGTCTACGTAAAGGCAATGGCTTGGTGCGCGATGTGTTTCATACTCGGCATATGCGCCGGCTCAGCGGTAATATTGGCATTGGCCATGTTCGTTATCCAACGGCAGGTAGCTCAAGTTCTGCAGAAGCACAGCCATTTTATGTAAACTCACCGTTTGGTATTGCCATGGCTCATAATGGCAACCTCACCAACTCCAACGAACTTCAGCAATCGTTGTTTGAAACTGCAAAGCGTCATATTAATACAGCTTCGGACTCGGAAGTACTGCTGAATATTTTTGCTCATGAAATTATGCGTGAAAACCAAATGCATTTAAGTGCCGACGACATGTTTGCTGCTGTTAGCCGTGTACACCAGCAAGTAAAAGGTGCTTATGCAGTGGTTGCCATGGTCATTGGGCATGGCATGGTGGCGTTTCGCGACCCCTTCGGAATTCGTCCATTAGCGATTGGCAAACGCGAAACGAGCCAAGGAACCGAGTATATGGTGGCTTCAGAAAGTGTTGCGATTGACGGCACTGGCTTCACATTTATGCGTGACGTAGAACCAGGCGAAGCGGTTTATATTACTGAAGAAGGCGAATTGTTTAGCCGCCAGTGTGCTGAAAACCCGGTCCACATTCCGTGTATTTTTGAATATGTTTATTTTGCCCGTCCCGACTCTTTTATTGATGGTGTTTCAGTTTATGCAAGCCGCATCAATATGGGGCGCAAGCTAGGTGAAAAAATCAAGAAAGAGTACAAAAACCTAGATATAGATGTGATTATTCCTATTCCAGAAACCGCATGTGATATAGCGCTAGAAATATCGCGAGTGTTGGACAAGCCTTACCGCCAAGGGTTTGTTAAGAACCGTTATATTGGCCGCACATTTATTATGCCGGGACAAACTCAACGCCGGAAGTCGGTGCGCCGCAAGCTCAATGCAATTGGCTCTGAGTTCAAAGGAAAAAATGTTCTTCTTGTGGATGACTCAATTGTGCGCGGAACCACTTCAGAACAAATCATAGAAATGGCGCGTGAAGCGGGCGCGAATAAAGTGTACTTTGCATCTGCTGCGCCAGAAATACGCTTTCCAAACGTGTATGGTATTGACATGCCAAGTGCGAATGAATTAATTGGCTATGGTCGAGAAGTGGATGAAATTAGTCAGCTGATAAAGGCTGATGCACTCATTTACCAAGACTTGGACGACCTTATTTGGTCGGCACAAGTGGAGAATAGCAACTTAAAGCAATTTGAAAGTTCTGTATTTAGTGGCCATTATGTCACAGGTGACATTGACCAAACATATTTAGATCGCCTCCATGCTGCACGAAATGACAGTAAGCAAGAAGAACAAGAGCAAGAAGAGTCAAATTTGGCTCTTTACAATGAGGCCGACTAACCACAAAAGAATTGGAGAAATGGATGCTCACACTTGCTACAAGGTATCGAAAGTTTAAGCTCGCATTTCTCTTTTCCCTTCTTATCCCGCTCGTGCTGCCATTCAACACGCGAGCGGAAATTCTTTATCAAGTCCAACTACCCGACCGCTCCTTATGGATTTTGGGTACCATTCACTTAGCAGCAAAGTCCTCCACCGAGCTCAGCGACAAAGCTAAACACAGCATTTCTACCAGCGATCGCCTTTGGATGGAGATTACCCCAGAAGAGCTTAACTTAAGCGCAGAGATGCTGTTTGAACAAGGCTTACACGACTTCCCTTATTTGCGAGAACAGTTACCCGAAGAGCTTTGGGCCGAGCTCGCTGCACTCATTGCTCGGGTGGGGTTGGCTCCATCGATCGTACAAAGAATGGAACCCTGGCTGGTTGAATACCTGGTGATGGTTATGTGGCTGCAGCGCGAAGGCTTCAAGACCAGCTTGGGTATTGACTATCAAGTCATGCGATATGCAGCCTTGAACAGCATGACGGTCAGTGGCTTGGAGTCTGCACATGACCAAGTAACCGCCTTGGAAAAAGCACGCCTTGGCGTGGACCCAGAGCAGCACGTTAAAGAGATCTTGGCGCAGTTCCATAGTATTTCGCAGGAGCTTGCTGAGCTTGAGCGGGGCTGGCAAGAAGGGGATTTAGACTATATTTGGCAGCAAGTCGAGCAGAGTTTGTCGGCCCAGAGTCAACGTGTATTGCTTGAAGCGCGCAATAAGCTGTGGTTTGAACGGTTGCAACAAGCTGTAAAGAAAGATGAGCAGCACTTTGTTGCCGTTGGGGCTGCTCATCTTGCAGGTGAACAGGGCTTATTAGCGCTATTTGAGCGCGCCGGAGCCCTCATCACCAAGCATTAAGTTAACGTTGGAACGGGTACACAGAGCCCAGTTGAAGGATTTGCGTCAGTTCATCGAGCGCTTCCCGCGACTCTACGAGCAGCTGCGGGTCGGCTAAGTCTGCAGTGCTTAGCTCATCTCGGTAGTGGCTGTCGACCCACGAATTTAGACGCTCAAATAGGGCGTCACTCATAATGCAGGCTTGGTTGACAGCACCCAGCTCTGCGTCGTTCATAGCCACCCGCAAGCGCAAGCAAGCAGGGCCGCCGCCATTGCGCATGCTTTGTTTTACATCGAAGTAGCGCACTTCTTTAATAGGTGTGTCTTTGCTGACTAACTCTTCAAAGTAGCTGCGTACAATGGCACTTTCTTCACACTCTGTAGGTGCGATAATCACCATACGACCATTTTCAAGAGTGACCAACTGCGTGTTGAACATATAGGTTTTAACCGCTTCAGCCACAGACACTTGCTCAGTAGGCACTTCAATAAAGTGCATAGGTACTTGTAGCTTCTGTTCTAGCTCTGCAAGTTTGGCTTCCGTGTTCAAAAAAGCCTCTTGGTGATAAAACAAAACATTTTGGTTACCTACGGCAATCACGTCATTGTGAAACACGCCTTGTTCAATCACTTCTGGGTTTTGCTGAACAAAAACTGTTGAAGCATCTGTTAAGCCGTGTAAACGAGCAACGGCTTCGGACGCTTCACGGGTTTGCCGTGCAGGGTATTTTTTAGGAGCAGGTTTGCTACCATCAAAAGCGTAACGCCCATAGACAAACATTTCCACGCCTTCTAAGCCGTAATCTTGGCAAAAGCGAGTATGGTTTGCGGCACCTTCGTCGCCAAAATGTTCGTTGTCAGGTAAATGGGTGTGGTGCTGGAAGTAGTCCGGGTTCTTAAACATGGCCTGGAGAATACGGCCCGTCACTTCAGGCTCGAGGGAACGGTGAAACTTATTGGTTAAATTTGCGGGCGTAAAATGAACGCGACCATCTGCCGTGTCAGCACTTGCTGAGACAGTAGCTGCATTGGCGGTCCACATACTGGAAGCAGAGCACACGGCCTGAAAAATAGCTGGAGAGGCTTTGTAAGCAGTGCTCAGAACCTGGGCGTCAGTGCCTTGAAAACCAAGTCGACGAAGCGCATAAACATCAGGACGCTCTTGTGGTGCGAGGACCCCTTGGACAAGTCCCATGTCGTGCAAAGCTTTCATTTTCTTCAGGCCTTGCTTGGCAGCAGAGCGTGGGCTCGATACACTGCGCGCATTACTGAGTGACGCGACATTACCGTATGAAAGGCCCGCATAGTTATGAGTTGGCCCGACGAGACCGTCAAAGTTAGCTTCGTAATGTTTCATTTCAGAGGGTGCTCCTGGTCGTTCCGAGGAAATTAGGCGGAAAAGGAATTTATTTTGCATTTTATTATACGCACCCTAGACTGGAAGGAAAGCCATGATTTTACTGAGCTTCGCCAGTTTTCCGCCGTGTTTGATTAGCTATTCACTTTGCGTTGATTAGTATGTGATGAATAGCTGTGGCTTGTTACTGAGCTCGAATAATTATATATGTGTAAATAGAACGCCGTTTACAGGCAAAGCTTGCAGATTGTATTTGAAAAGCTTATATAGGCACTGTTTCACGCTAAACTCACGCTTCATTAAAAGTAGAGAACACAGATTTCATGAGTAAATCGTTAGTAATCGTTGAGTCTCCTGCGAAAGCAAAGACGATAAACAGGTACTTGGGCAACGACTTTATTGTTAAGTCGAGCGTTGGTCATGTCCGCGACTTGCCTACCAAAGCCTTAAAGAAGGCACCAGCGAAACCACCTGCTGAAGTGCGCAAAATGTCGCCTGAAGAAAAGGCCGCATACCGCAGCAAACGAGATTACATCAACTTGGTTATGCGTATGGGGATAGACCCTGAAAATGGTTGGGAGCCTCACTATGAGGTTTTGCCAGGGAAGGAAAAGGTAGTGAAAGAGCTACAAACCCTAGCGCGAAAGGCCGACACCGTTTATCTCGCAACGGATTTGGACCGCGAAGGAGAGGCGATTGCGTGGCACTTACGCGAACTCATAGGTGGTGATGACAGTAATTACCAGCGCGTGGTGTTTAATGAAATTACTGAAAAAGCCATAAAAGAGGCTTTTGCAGAGCCCGGAGAACTTAATGTCGCTCGCGTCAATGCGCAGCAAACACGCCGCTTTCTTGACCGAGTGGTGGGCTTTATGCTGTCTCCTTTACTTTGGAAAAAAGTGGCACGAGGACTTTCGGCTGGCCGGGTACAGTCGGTCGCTGTCCGTCTCGTGGTGGAGCGAGAGCGAGAAATTAAAGCGTTTAACCCAGAAGAGTTTTGGGACGTTCACGCAGACTTACAAGCCGCCGAAGGGCAAGCTCGCTTCCAAGTCAATAAAGAGTCTGGCAAAGCCTTTAAACCTGTTAATAAAGAACAAGCTGACCAGGCTGTGGCTGCACTAAGCGGTGCAGACTACGAGGTGGTTGGGCGTGAAGATAAACCTACACAAAGCCGACCGAGTGCTCCCTTTATCACTTCCACCTTGCAGCAAGCGGCGAGCACACGCCTTGGTTTTGGGGTAAAGAAAACCATGACGATGGCTCAGCGCTTATATGAAGCGGGTTATATTACCTATATGCGTACAGACTCTACGCACTTGAGCCAAGACGCACTGCAAAGCTGTCGAGGCTTTATAGAAAAAGAATTCGGGAAAGCCTATTTACCAGAAAAGCCCAACTTTTTTGGCAAGAAAAGTAATGCCCAAGAAGCGCACGAAGCGATCCGCCCTTCCAATGTGAACGTTCGCTCGCATCAGCTAAAGGGAGTAGACCGTGACGCTGAGCGCTTGTACGAATTGATTTGGAGACAGTTCGTGGCGTGCCAAATGCCACCCGCTCGATACGACTCGACCACCTTAACTGTGGCTGCTGGGCCGTATGAACTGCGCGCTCGTGGCCGCGTGTTACGTTTCGATGGTTGGACAAAGGTGCAACCACAAGTGAACCGTAAGGGTGCGGATGACTCGGCATTACCTGATATTCAGAAGGGTGAACAGTTGAAGTTGATCGCGCTTGATCCGCAGCAGCACTTCACCAAGCCGCCGGCCCGATTTAATGAAGCCTCTCTTGTTAAAGAGCTAGAAAAGCGCGGCATTGGCCGACCGTCAACCTATGCTTCAATTATTTCCACCATCCAAGACCGAGGCTACGTTCGGATTGAAGGGCGACGTTTCTATGCGGAGAAAATGGGTGAAATAGTAACGGATCGGCTCACCGAGAACTTTGAGAATTTATTGAGCTACAACTTTACTGCAGAAATGGAACAGCGCTTAGACGACATAGCAGAAGGGAAAACCGACTGGAAAGAAGCACTTGACCAATTCTATGAACAGTTTAAAGAGCGCCTAGAGCAAGCGGAAGCGGACGAGGCCGAAGGCGGTATGCGTGCCAATCAAATGGTACTAACAGACATTGAGTGTCCAAAATGTTCGCGTCCTATGGGTATTCGCACCGCGTCGACAGGTGTGTTTTTAGGTTGTTCAGGTTATGACTTGCCTAAAGACGACAAGTGTACTCAAACCATGAACTTAACTCCGGGCGACGAAGCCGAAAAGGTGACCGACGGCGACGAGGAAGAAGCAGAAGTAAAAGCTTTAATGGCGCGCCGCCGCTGCCCGAAATGCGACACCGCTATGGACAGCTATCTATTAGACGAAAAGCGCAAATTGCACGTGTGTGGTAATAACCCACTGTGTGATGGCTTCGAAGTTGAAATGGGCACATTCCGCATTAAAGGTTATGAAGGGCCTGTTATTGAGTGCGACAAGTGTGGTGCTGATATGCAGTTGAAATCGGGTCGCTTCGGCAAGTATTTTGGCTGTACCAGCGAAGATTGTAAAAACACCCGCAAGTTACTCCGCAATGGTGAGGCGGCTCCTCCGAAGGAAGACCCGGTGCATTTACCAGAGCTACCTTGCGAGAAGTCTGACGCATACTTTGTGCTTCGCGACGGGGCGTCTGGCATTTTTATGTCGGCCAGTACTTTCCCACGTTCACGGGAAACGCGTGCAGTCAAAGTAGCAGAATTACAGCGGTTTGCAGACCGCTTACCGGACAAGTTTAAATACTTAACGGAAGCTCCTGCAATGGACCCAGAGGGTAATGAGGCCATCGTTCGCTATAGCCGGAAAAATAAAGTTCAGTACGTTATGTCTGAAGTTGATGGCAAAGCGACCGGTTGGCAAGCACACTATGAGCATGGTACCTGGACAGAGGTAGCGGCAAAGAAAAAAAAGGCCGCAGCGGCCGGGGCCAAAAAGAGGAAACCAGCAACTAAAAAGTCTTAATGGAATAGTGGAGTGAACTATGCGACGGATGACACGGATTGTCGTCGGCGCAGCTCTTGCAAGTACTTCATTTGCAGTGCCTGCGTTAGATCATGATTGTTTACCTTTTACCCAGCCTACCGAGTTTGCATCAGCTCGCTTTGAGCCTCCTGTGCGCTACAAGCTTGAAGCGGCTCTATTGCGGCCGCAATTAGAAAAGCTCCTCACCGAGCATTGGGGTGTTCAACGTGTTGTTTGGTATGCGGACAACCACCACACTTGGCCTACCTACTTTGAGCTTGTTGCGCCTAGCTGGGATCAGCTGCTTGAAAACTTGCTGAAACCTTATCAACTTCGAGTGGCTTTGCACCCAAACCACACGGCGGTTGTCGATTATATGCCACAGGCGACCCAGCCATGAAACGCTTCCTTTTTTGTTTTTTAATAGGGTTAGCGGGTTGCCAGTCGCCCACGCCCTTCGACGAAGTGAAAGGGAGTGCCGTGCAACGCTTAGCTGACGCGCGTAACCAAGAGTCGCCAGCAACAGAGCTGCGTCACGTAGTGCGATCCCAAGGTTATTTTGTCCCGCCTCTTAACTTGCCAAGCACAGAAGGCCCAGAGTGGTTTCAGCGCCCCGTTCATTTTGCGTTTGATGAATATCCACTAGAGCACGCGTTAAAAGACTTACTTTCTCCCGAGGGGGTTAGTATCCGCTTACTTGATGACATCGACGCAACCATACCATTGTCTCTCCGCCTGCAAGGGACTTTAGGGGAAGCCTTGCAGCGCATTGCGTTAGCGACTGGGCTGTCTTATACGGCTGAAGAGGGGCTGGTGGTATGGCGACAATACGAGATAGCTGAATTTGATGTGGCATTTTTAGCAGGTGAAACCAGTTTTTTTCTCGGGGACGACGGCTCGCGACAAAGTCAGGGCAGTGGCCAGCAAGGGCAACTTATGGTGACGGGTGGAAGCGTCAACGACGATTCCAGCCAATACTTAAACTTTACCAGCCAAGAGCTTTCCGTGTGGGAGGACTTAACTTCGGCTTTGACCATGCTACTTTCTAGCCAGGGGTCGATAGCCATCAATCAGAGCTCAACGTCCATATTGGTGCGAGACTTACCTCAGCATGTGCAGCTTGTGCGGGAATACTTATTGCAGCAAAACGCACGGCTTACACGTCAGGTAGCTGTAGATATACAAGTGATTGATGTGGTGTTTACAGATCAAGACCAACGGGGCATAGACTGGAGCTTGCTGTCCGAGCGCGTGTCTGGGGCGAATATATTGAATTTATTTGGGGGCGGCACACAAAGCATACAACAAGGTGCATCTGGGGTGCATTTTATGCAAACGGCAGGTCGTTTTGCTGGGTCTGAACTGCTAGTACAAGCGTTGCAGGAACAAGGGGTGGTGGAAGTAAGTAACCATCCGCGCATGGTGTCGCTCAATAACCAAATATCCAAAGTTGTGCTCGAAGAAAACGTGACCTATTTAGCCTCAGCGGGCAGTAGTTCAACCGCAAACGTGGGCAGTAGTGACTTATTGATACCTGGTGTGGTGCGAACGGGCTTTGAGTTATATTTGCTGCCTAAAATATCCAACGAGCAAATTCTGCTACAGCTCTCCACCAGCTTGAGCGACTTACTTGGTATTGACCAAATCAATTCGGGCGACAAGCTGATACAAACGCCACAAACCACCCGTAAAAAGTTCTTTATGAAGGCAATTGTTGGCAATGCAGAAACGCTTTTAATTTCAGGCTTACAAAATACGCGTCGTCAATGGAAAGGAAAGAAAGGGTTGCTGCCTTGGTTGTTTGGCGGTCAGCGCAGCAGCCAACACCAACACACGGAAACAATCGTCCTGTTAACGCCGCGCATTTTACCTTCGGGGAATATGTTATGAGTCAAACGCTGGCCTTGTTTCCTGTTCCCCGTGGCGGTTTTAATAAGCGCTTAAAACAAGCAGCACAACTATACCCAGGCGGCTATGCGGAGCGCTTTATCTGGGGTGGTAAGTCTTGGTTACTCTGTGCATCTGCGAACGTACTGGTTTACCCGAAGTTCTTTGCTCAAGGCAAAACAAGTCCTCAGGGTATTGCTGTGTGCCAGTTACAAGGGCGAAAGTTTATCTATGCATGGGACAAAGTAGGTGTGCTGGTCTGTTTCCTGGGGGATAAAGAAAAAGTAAGTGCGCTGGTGACCTTACTATTACAACGAAAGCATTTTCGCCCTCAGCTCTGGCTAGATGATGCAAGCCAGGCAGCCTTGTTAGATGTAACTGCCGAAATACCAAACGAAGATAAACACCCGTGGCCTACTCTTTCGGACAGGGAGCAGCAGAAACTGAAAATGTATTCTGTAAAACGCCTGTCGTCGAAGCCATGGCTGGGGTTGGTGAGTATTATTAGTCTGTTGGTGTTTATTGGGTATGGTCTGAATACGTGGGCACCTTGGCACAGTGAACCTGAATGGCAAGACCCTGGCGTAGCCTTTGAAGCGCGGTTGGCGACAACAGGGGCGAATATTATTCCCTTATTAAGGCTCGACTATAATCAGCAACTTATGCTGCAACAATTGCTTGGCTGGCAGCTTGAGCGCGTTGAGTATTCTCCTCAGTCCGTGCGCTACCGTCTTCGTCGCGAGACCGGCAGTATACAAAGTTTAAGAGACTATGCTCGCAAGCATGCACTGGCCGTGCAGCTGAATGAAGGATATGCCCAGTTAACGCGGGCAATACAGCTGCCAAGTGCCATCTCTGCCCCGAGTGACGTACAGTGGCATACCGTTACGGAGTTAACCGACTGGCTTGACTTTCAACTGACCCTTTGGTTGCCATCGAGTCGCTTAAAGCTTGGTAAGTTGCAGCGGGTAGCAAACTGGCAACAGCAACAAATAACGATTGAACTGCACGATTACCACTTGCCTGATCTGCTGACTTTAGCCGGGATTCTTGATGGCCTTCCTTTGCAATTAACTCAAGGCGCTTTCCAGGTGCAAAGTCATTTGATTTCAGGGCAAATAACCATGCAAGCAATAGGAGCGTTAGGGTAATGTACTGGCTATTACTTACGGCGGCTGTTACGGCACAGGACAGCTACCTCTTGACCGTAGAGGAACAGCAAGAGCAGCTCACACAGCATGCAATGTTTCCTGCAGAAGGGCAGCAACACCAACAGCTAGCTTTGTCACTTCGAAATCAACGGTTGCTAGAACAACAAGCGGAAAGCCGTGCTCGTCAAATGCAGTATCAGCTGCAGGCAGCAGAAGCCTTACATGCCATGCGGCAACTATCTGTTTTAGTTTCGGCAGCGGATGTTGCCCATGCTGAAGAGCCCAGGAGCGACACTCAGGTCGCTTTCCAGGTGGACCTGCACCGATTTCGTTTATTGGCTTTGTTTATGCGAAATAACCAATGGTTAGCCCGGCTTGCCTATGGGGAACATATTTTTTCAACCGCACACAACGACATTATTTTGGGCGATATTCGAGTCATTGTCCGCTCGGATAGAGTTATTTTACAGCATCAAGAGCGTAGGCATACGCTAAAGGTAGGGGGTTAAAGTGCGCAGCATAGAAGAAGCCTCAGAACTAGGGTCGGTGCAAGCCTGTCCAGTGCTGTTAGACATCACCCTAGCGGCACAGGA
Source organism: Aliidiomarina taiwanensis (assembly GCF_003987015.1). Classification (GTDB taxonomy): domain Bacteria; phylum Pseudomonadota; class Gammaproteobacteria; order Enterobacterales; family Alteromonadaceae; genus Aliidiomarina; species Aliidiomarina taiwanensis. The sequence continues at coordinate 236,406 of NZ_PIPQ01000001.1, forward strand.
AGACTGGAATAGCCACGAACAGGGGGCGGTTATTTTAGATAATGGCCTTTTGCTCGCCTCGGCCCCTGCTTGGCATACAAATATGCAAAGCTTGTGCAATTTAACTGCGCAAGCAGAGCGCCACTACCCGGCACTAACTTGGGGCACGGCGCCCATTGCTCTTATTCGCAAATACTTGGCTGACGCAGACGCCTTTCGTCGGGATCGGCTGGCGCGAGCTAACTTGGTAGGAGAAACACAAAGTATGGCCAAGCGTGCGTTGCTCGATATTATAGTGGACGCCTATCGTTTACGTGCAACAGACATTCACTTGCGCATGACGGGGAGCGAGGCACGCATCGCTTACCGAATTGATGGTTTGTTATATCATCAAGCTACACGGAGCAGGACGTCCGTTACAGAAGCTGTTGCAGCAGCATTGAATACACAGTCGGATGACTTTCGTGAAGTGTTTGACGAACGGCAAATGAGTGGCGCTAGTATTTCACTTACGCTGCCAGACAGTGGTGAACGCCTGCGCATTCGGACCCAGAAGTCACCATGTCGAGACGGCTTTTCTGTCACCATGCGTATTCAAGCGAGCGAACAGCAACGCATACCTAATTTATACAACCTTGGATTTTCGCCGAGCCGCGTGACGCAGTTGCAGCAGGTCATGGCACAAGCAACGGGCTTGTTATTGATATCAGGGCCAACAGGGCATGGCAAAACCACAACCCTAGCAGCCCTAAACCGGCTCGTACCTGAGTCCCGCAAGGTGATATCACTAGAAGACCCAGTGGAGATTATTCAACCTCATATAGAGCAGAAGTTTGTACCTACAGACCAAGATCCTTTGGCTTTTGCTCATATGATCAAATCGGTCCTGCGAGAAGATCCTGACCTTGTTGAGGTCAGTGAAATTCGCGACGTGGAAACGGCAAAAGCCGGCATAACGGCTGCTTTAACGGGGCACTTGGTTATTTCCACTATCCATGCAAATGACGCTATGGGGATTATTTCTCGCCTGATCGACTTAGGTATAGCCCCAACACAATTAAGCCAGCCAGGTTTATTTGCCGGTCTACTTGCACAGCGACTTCTGCCAAAATTATGCCCGCAATGCAAGCAGCAAGGGCAGCACGCCACTTGGGGGAAGGTGTCATTACAAAGCATAGACGGCTGCGAAACGTGCCAACACACAGGCTTACAGGGCCGCCTCGCTATATCATAACTTATTATTCCTGACGCATATGCGATGAAATGGATTCAGCAACAAGACTTTGTGAGCTGGCAAGAGGCTTTGTTGGAGCAAGGCTGGGACTCCATGGCATTTAATGCATCTGCTCTTATTTACCAAGGTGTGATTGACCCACACCATGCGGAAGAGCTGGTGCCGGGGTTACTGCAAGTTGCTCAACAACAGTCGAAGGCGAGAATGCAACATGCTGCAGTTACATAGGGAAAAGCTAAATAGACAAACGCAGATACAGTTTCTAATAGATTTAAGCGACAGCTTGACTCGAGGTTTTAGTTTGTCGCAAGCATTACAGATCATGCATGCTTGCGCAGAGGAGATAGCGGCAAGGCAGATGAGCAAAGTGGTGGTGCATATCCAGGAGAAGCTAGCTCAAGGACGCAGTTTAAGTGAGTCTTTGTTACGGCACTTTGACGCAGATTTAGTCTTGGTCATGAAAAGCAGTCATGACCCGAATCAGTTAAAAAGAGCGATGTTGGCTTTTGGGACTATGCACCAAGAGCGAAAAGGGTTAACGCAGGAAGGAATAAAGAAACTGCTGTACCCATGCATATTGCTGCTAGCCAGTGTTGTGGCCGTGTGGTTTGCAGGGGCCATCATATTGCCACGGCTTGAGGCTATGGCAAGTGGCCCAGTAACACTGCACTGGTCAAGCTACTTAAAAGGGGCGGCCAAACTTGTTCCCTGGTTATTATTTGTTGGAGCAGGTGCTCTTGTTGGCTTTCTCGTGCTGGCAAGCTCTGCAGCTATCAAGCATGGCTATAGTTTGGCTCAATCCGTTGGAGAGATTAGCCAAAGCCAAGTTTATCGCCTTTTTATTTTGGCCGGAATTTGCTACTCGTTAGGTATGTTATTGGGGCAGCAAGTGAGCTTGAATAGAGCGGTGCAGTTATTACAAGAGCGCGCAACAGGTCAAGCGAAGCGTCATTATGCTCATATGCAAGAGGCCCTTGCACTCGGGGTACTCTCGTTGACTGACGTCATGCGATCGACCTTAGTAGACCGTATTACTCTTATGCAATTACAAATGTCCGCAGGCTCGGTCCGTGAACGCAGCGAACAACTGCAAGATGTAGCCTCAAGCCTTCAACAACGAGCCGTGCGGCGTATGCAAAAGCACCTTTGGTTGCTGTCAGTTATTTGCTACAGCCTCGCTTTAGGGCTTATAGCATTACTTGGACTTGGCCTAGGACAAGCGGTAAGCAGCATGGTGACCGAGTGGGTCTAGACCGAGGGATTAATGATTAACTAAGGATGGTGAACATGAAACGAAACAACTCAGGATTTACGTTTATTGAAGTTTTAGCAGTGCTTAGCATTATTGCCCTGGCCACGATTGGGGTATTGGCATTACGCGACTGGGCCGCAAGCAATGCACGGGTGGCCGACGCAAAGGTGCAAATAGCAACCATACAGTCAGGTGTACAGCAGTGGCGCCCTCGTAATGGCACGTATACCAACATCTCTATTGACGAGCTGTCTAAAGTTGCAGCAGTACCAACCGACTGGAAGTCTGGCTCTAGTATTAACCCTTGGGGGGGAGACATTAGCGTGTCTGTTGATGGAGACGATGCTACGCGTTATGTTGTGAGCTTTACCAACATACGGGTTGCAGAAGAAGGGCAGCGACTCGTGCGTGACTACTCCGAAATTGCCACGTCAGTAAGTTTTTCTGGAAACACCCTGTATGTCACGTTCCAAGGTTAAAGCAAATAGCAGGCACTTGGTTGGGTATACTTTGTTTGAGCTACTTTTAACGTTGGCGCTTGTAAGCGGGCTCTGTTTGAGCCTGCTTGGGTTGGTAGCAAGCAAACAACCTAACACGTCGTTACAACCCCAGTTAGTGTGCGGGTACGGTTACTGGCAGTCCCAACAAAGATTTGACGAACAATGGATGTTTGGAGAGTCACATGAACAGCAGTGTAAGCAAAAATAGGGGGTTTAGTTTATTGGAGTTTGTTGCCGTATTGGCACTAGCAAGTGGCTTGTTATTGACCTATAGCCAAGTCCAAAGCTTACAACACAGGCAACAGGTACAGGGACATTTATTAGCGACGGTTGAAGCAGCTAAAGTGGCTTTGTATCAGTTCTATGAAACCCACCATAACTTTCCGAAAGCTCTACAAGAAGTGCTTTCCCCAGAGCAAGTTTTAACGCCTTGGCAAAGCAGTTTGTTCTTAGAAAAAGACCAGGATCGCTTGTTGCTTGTCACTCCAACGCCGAACGACAAGGTGCAGGCATGGTTATTAGCGCGCCTAGTACAGAGTGAAGTGACAGCTAGTGGGGTTGCTGTACCTATTCCAAAACCTATCCAAGCGTTAACTACAGACTTTGCACTGCACCGTGTTGCGGTGCCAAATAAACCAGAGTTGAATACCATGAGTGTTGACTTAAATATGGGGGGAAATAACTTACTGGAGTTTGATCAGCTAGCAGTGAATGCAGCCACAGTGGAGCAGATTGAAGCAGATATGGCTTTCGTAACCCAGCTAGATGTGGAAGCGCTCAATGCAAGCATGCTAACCGTTGACACAGCCACTTTTCAGTATGTGCAAAGCTTATTATTGGAAGCCGAACAAGTATCTGTCACCCATGGCGTACTGGGTGAAGTGGAAGTCGGGACTTTACTTGTGAATGACTTGGCAGCTGACACCGCTCAGGCTCACACACTGCAAGTGGAACAGCTGCAAGCGGAGTACTTAACGGTCGACTCGTTGGCTGTAGGCAGTATACAAGCAACAGATGTAATAACCCCAGAGGGGGCCTTAGTGGATGCACAGCAACGCTTACAGAGCCTGGAGCTTGCTTGGATGGAGTGTCGAGCTGCTGGAGGCTGTCAGTAATGCTTTTCCGTAGCATCTCTTCTTTAAAAGGAAACCCAATTAAGCACCAGAAAGGGCAAAGCTTAGTGGAAGGATTGGTGGCCTTGCCCTTATTCTTTTTGCTGGCTGCGGCTATTGTACAGTTGATTTGGCTATTTCTGGCGCAGCAGCTATTAATATCTGCAACAAGCTATGTGGCACTCTATGCTGCAACAGCGCCTGAAGACACATTGGCGCAGCAAGCCGTTTTCCAACAGCGAATAAAGCCACTTGGCCAGCACGTACCCTTACCGCATATTCATTTGGTATTACCAGACAAGAAACAGGCGCAGGCTGTGGCTGATTACAACGCAAATACACAAACGTTTACGCTAGACCCTGTGTACGCGAAGCTGCAATTAAAAGAAAAATACGACGTGAGCTTAGAGGAAGCAGAACAATGGCTGCAATTGTCCAACCTGGAGGTGCAAGTACGCTGGTGTTTTAAGCTCAAGGTGCCCGTTGTGGCGAAATTAATAAAAAAGGCGTTTAGTCAGGGGGACGGAGCCTGCGGAGTGGAAAGCCTCCTCTTGACAGGGGTCTATGTACCCCTAACCTCGACAGCGAAAGTGCCACTCCATAGGAAAAGAGAGTGGCACTATTAATAACTATAGGCTTATTTGCAGTGAAACATTTCACAGGCTGTTAGTGTATTTTCCATGAGGCAGGCGACGGTCATAGGGCCTACACCGCCAGGCACGGGAGTAATCCAGCTTGCTCGTTGTTGTGCCACATCAAATTCCACATCGCCACAGAGGCTACCGTCGTGACGCCGGTTAATACCCACGTCGATAACAATCGCACCAGGCTTAATCCATTCTCCAGGAATAAATGCAGGTTTCCCTACGGCGGCTACAACAATATCAGCTTGCTCCACATGGTGGCGTAAGTCTTTGGTAAAACGGTGACATACAGTGGTAGTCGCGCCGGCCAGCAAAAGCTCCAGACTCATAGGACGCCCTACGATGTTGGATGCACCAACGACCACAGCGTGTTGCCCGTGTAAGTCGGTACCTGTGCTTTCTAGTAATTTAATAACCCCCCATGGCGTGCATGGGCGCAGCAACGGAATACGCTGGGTGAGGCGGCCAATATTATATGGGTGGAAGCCGTCTACGTCCTTGCTGGGTGAAATACGTTCAAGAATAGTCGTTGCGTTTAGGCCCGCTGGCAAGGGTAACTGCACTAAAATGCCATCAACGCTTGTATCGGCATTTAGCTTATCGACAAGCTTCTCTAAAGTTTCTTGAGACGCGGTGACAGGCAAGTCATATGCGCGTGACTCAAAGCCGACTTCTTCACAGGCTCGTCGTTTACTGCCAACGTATATTTTTGAAGCTGCGTCTTCGCCAACAAGAACAACAGCTAAGCAAGGAGCGCGCAAACCTTTTTTGCGGCGTAAAGCAACACGCTCGGCGACAGACTGACGGATATGTGCGGCAATGCTTTTGCCGTCAATAAGTTGTGCGTGTGATGGGTTACTCATGAGCATTTATCCAAGGTTAGAATAGTAAGAGCAGAACAGGCCTACTATTTTCGCAAAAAAAGAAGCTAAAAAACAGCTAACTGGGTAATAATAGTACTTTATGCAGTAAGTGTGGCTTAAAAGTGAGCGAACGGTACTTTCTTCGTAAAAAAGGATTGACGACCCGACATCGGATAGGTAATATTCGCTCCCGTTATCACCTAGCGCTTCAAAGGCACTAGAGGTAGCAATGCAAGTAAGTGTAAGCGGCGATTAGCGCAGTTTGGTAGCGCACTTGGTTTGGGTCCAAGGGGTCGCAGGTTCAAATCCTGCATCGCCGACCATTTATGCAACAGAAAACGGCAGTATAGGACGTCGCAGTAAGGACATAGTGTCGCTGCAAACCGCGCGCCCGTAGCTCAGCTGGATAGAGCAACGGCCTTCTAAGCCGTCGGTCGCAGGTTCGAATCCTGCCGGGTGCGCCAGCGATGGAATAGCACTTTTCTGTACACTGTAGGTCACTACAACAAAGAATACCTCAGTGGTGGGTGTAGCTCAGTTGGTAGAGCCCCGGATTGTGATTCCGGTTGTCGTGGGTTCGAGTCCCATCATCCACCCCATCTTTTTCAATACTATGTATCGGCGATTAGCGCAGTTTGGTAGCGCACTTGGTTTGGGTCCAAGGGGTCGCAGGTTCAAATCCTGCATCGCCGACCATCTTTACGAATTACTTTCCCTTTTTACACGTTACTAATAGTTGCTCCAGCTTTTCTTTGCCCATCGCAAGTGTGTGGCGAATATTCCGTTCGGGAATGCTTTCGGGATGAGGGTACTTCTCCAGCACGCGCGCCACCTGGTCTACTCTCAGTAGGTGTAACATGGGAACTGGCGAGCGATTTGTATAGTTTGAAGGGTCATCTTCTGACGTGTCAGCAAAGCAATATTCTGGATGAAAGTGAGCCAACTGAAAGTGGTGATGCCAACCATGGCTTTGTAGTACCTGCTCTGCCATACCAATTAAACTTAAAAAACCTTCGAAGTCTTTGGCGTTGGGCCAGATGAGCAGGCTAGTGCTTATTTCTGGCTGTTCAATAAGCCGTTTTACCTCAAGAATTAAGCTATCATAGTAGGCATCGTCTGAATGGTCAGCTTGATAGGCATAATGAATGCGCTTGCGGGCGAACTCTTTGTGGGCAAAAGGGCATAGGTTTTGGCCTATGACAAGCCATTCTAACCAGCGCTGCGTTGCCTCTATTGCTTGTGCTTCATTCATGTTCAAGGACGCCTTGGTCAATGTCGGATAGTCTTTATAGGGAAAGCATTATAAGACGATTTACGTGGAGTTGTGAATTTCATTATGAGTACATCTTTTTGGGTTCCTGTTTCTCAAGTTGAAGTTGAGTTCGAAATAAAGAAAAGCCGATTCATAGCTCGTGCCGGGGTTGCAGAAAGTCGTGAGCAGGCAATGGAAATATTGGCACTGATGCAGCAGCGCTACCCAGAGGCCTGGCATCACTGCTGGGCCTACCAATTAGGTTCACCACACTCTCCTTATAGTGCAGCTATGAACGATGACGGTGAGCCTTCGGGTACCGCAGGCAGGCCTATTCTGAATGTGATTCAGCATAAAGAAATTGGTAATTTAATGGTGGTGGTTTCCCGTTATTTTGGCGGGGTTAAACTTGGGGCTGGAGGTCTGGTACGCTCTTACTCGGCCGCTGCTGAACAGGCGGTAAGTGCACTCAAGCTTTCCTTATACCAACCTAAAGTTGCGCTTAAAATAGCCTGCGACTTTTCTAAAGAGCAGCCCATTCGCCATTGGCTCAGTGAGCACAATGGCGATATAAAACAGGTGGATTATCAGAACGAGGTGTTCTTAACGGTAGACATCGTTGAAGAGTTGCAGCCGACCCTACTTGCTTTTTTAGCAGGCCAGGGGGCAAGGTTTGTCAGCTCTTAATTATAGTACCGTTGCAACATCTCCACGGGATCTAGCTCAACACGACAAAGCTCTTCCGGGTAGTGGTCAAAGGTTTTGTCCCAGGGAACACCTTCTCGAGTCACACGGCCAATGCCCAGCATGAGTAAGTCGGCGACAGAATAGTAAAAGCCTGTGTGGTTGCCTTTATTCATACAGCCAACGTTGTCGTCGAAACCAAACATATTCATTTTCTGGTATACCATGATCCTGTGGTAGAAACGGCGCTCGCGACGAGCGGAAGCGTTTAAGTACTGACCTACAACTGCTTGCATACCGGGCAAACTAGAGAACGTCCATTTGTACAGCCAGCTTTCGTGTTGCACGCCGCCAGACCAGGCGACGAGGGCGTCTGGCTGTAAAGTACGTGAGGCGGCAGCTGGGAAAAGGTAATTGGCACAGCTGTCAAAGCAATAGCCCTCAACCTCTAAGCTGAGTTGGTGCTTATACAAGTAGTAGCCCCAATCCATTGCTGCCATAGGTTCACCACCGGCACTGCGTACTCTGAAGTGCCGAATGTTTGGGTTAAGTTTTGCAGTGTTGAGAAGTTGCTCAACAGCAGGTCTGTCAGCGGGCCCATGCAGCACCAAGGTATCCCCCTCAAGAAATACGCTGGCGCTAGGGTCTTGCTCGACGGTGGAAGCGCAAGCAATAAGCATGAAAGGTAAGATAAAAATAGCGACAGCTCGTTTAATTTTTTTTATGCGGCTTCTGTCTACTACCATTTTATAACGTCCTTAAATAATGAGTGCATAAATTTATTCAATATATTTTTTGACACTAAGCAGGTTACGACCTTTGGCTTTAGCTTCATACAAGGCTTGGTCTGCTTGTGTAATGAGAGCGTCTGCCGTTAATTGCTGTGCTTCAGTACAGCCCGTTAAGCCGGCACTTAGGGTCAGGCGCTGATTAAAGGGGCTTTCTGCATGCACGACAGCGGTTTCATACAAGGTGTCTAATGCATGTTGAACTTGTTGACGAGCTTCCGCAAGGGGCATGCCAGGAATGATCACGACAAACTCCTCGCCGCCAAACCTCGCCACCATTTCGCCGCTGCGTCGAAACTGGTCGCTTAGTATATTTGCAACTCGTTTCAAGGCTGCATCACCCGCTAAATGGCCATAACTGTCATTGTATGCTTTGAAGTAGTCGATATCGAGTAAAGCTAAACATAAGGGCGTTTTGTGTCGTACAGCCCGTGACAGCTCTTTCTGAAGCGTGTCATTAAAGTGGCGGCGATTGGCTAGGCCGGTTAAACCGTCGATTTGCGCAAGGCGTTTCAAAGCTTCGTTCGCTTTAGTCAGCTCGAGTTGTGCTTCTTCTAATGAATGAATGTAATGCTCTCGTTGTAAGGCATTGGTAATGACTTCGCCTACTAGCTTTAAGCGACGAATATCTGCTTCAGTCCAGCGTCGACGTCGGGCTACCATGTCGCAGCCAACCATACCGACAAGCTTTTGGTGATTATAAATACCGACACACAAAACAGAACAAATGTTTTCTTTATCAAACTCACTGCGTTCCGCTTGTCCTTCAGGAGGAATGGTACGGACGTCGTGAATAACAAATAAACCCTCTGTTTCTAGTACTTGCGAAAACCAGGGTAAAGCTTCGCGGGGCACATTTTGCAATTCGTCTCTATGGCTGGTCACACCTTCACGAACCCACTCATACGTATTGCTCATTTCTGAGAAGTCACTGCTAAACTGAAAAATGTAAGTTCGGTCGGCTTGAGTAAACTCACCAAGAGCAGCCAATGCGCCTTGTATTTCATGTTTCGCGTCCTGCATGTCCACATTAATAAGCGTGGTCGATAGTGAAGAAATGAGCTTATCAAAAGCGATCATGTCTTTGAGAGAAATTTCGCTTGTTAGCAAGTCGGTCACATGCCGCTGTTGTACAAACAGTCGGTGGTCTCGCTCAAAAATTAACACTGAAGAGTAAGTTTGGTTATTTACTTGAATGGTCTGGCCTTCAAGACAAATAGCCCGAGCATGCAAAACCAAGTTTCGTTGCTCTTGGTTTGGATGGGAAAGAGCGTACGGAATAGGCGCATGAAGCGGATGCTTTACGTCTGTCGAGGCAACAAGGCCAGGGTCAATAGTAAACGGAATAGAGGCAAGCTGAACACGGTCAAGAATTGCCGAGGGCAGATCAAGAAGCGCTTGAGCTGCTTTATTGGCATAGTAGCGTATATCGTTCGTTTGGCCGTCATCGACTGCGCTGAGCTGAACAATAATACCAATATGCGCTTGCTCTAAGAATCCAAAGCCAAGGGATGCGAGCTGATGCTCGTACATTGACTCGTCATAGGGCATAGGCTTGGCTCCTTATTTGCAAGGTATTCCATAGTTATCTTTTCTATGAGTATACTTATCTCTGAACTGAACGATAGTACTAAATTAAAACGAATTTTATTTTCTGGGTCGACTCTGATGCGTAGCCTCGCTATAATGCGACGTCATTTTTTTTCATCGCGACAGAGCGCAAAGGTAACCGCCCTGTGATCGTTCGCTAAGTTTAGTCTTGATATGAAGCGACACTAGCTTGGCTAAAACGTCGTACTAATATTTATTTACTACCGAAATACTGAGGTAACAACGCAATGCAGGTTTCTGTTGAAACAACTGAAGGGCTAGAGCGTCGCATTACGATTTCTATCCCTGCTGATAAGATTGACTCTGAAGTAAAAAAGCAAATTAGCCAGCAAGCACGTACCGTGCGTATGGATGGTTTCCGTCCTGGTAAGGTACCCCTGTCGATGGTTGAAAAGCGTTTTGGCCCGAGCATTCGCCAGGACGTTATTATGGAACAAATGCAGCGCCACTACGTTGAAGCGTTGGTGCAAGAAAAACTCAACCCAACGGCAGCGCCGCGTTTTGAGCCAAAAACCGACGAGCCAGGCAAAGACTTTGAGTTTGTTGCTGTCATCGAAGTGTACCCAGAAATTGAGCTAAAAGACTTAGACAAAGTTGAAGTGTCTAAGCCTGAAGCTGAAGTAACTGATGCAGACCTTGACAAAATGCTTGAGACCTTGCAGAAGCAACACGCTGGATGGAAAGAAGTTAAACGTGGCGCTAAAGACGGTGACCGTGTTGTGATGGACTTCTTAGGCCGTGTAGACGGTGAAGCTTTTGATGGTGGTAAAGCAGAAGACTTCTCCCTCGAAATGGGTGCAGGTCGTATGATTCCGGGTTTTGAAGACGGCGTTCAAGGGTTAAAAGCTGGCGATGAGAAAACCATCGAAGTGACTTTCCCTGAAGAGTACCATGCTGAAAACCTAAAGGGTAAGGCAGCTGAGTTTGACTTAGTTATTAAGTCAGTAGAAGCGCCAGACCTGCCTAAGCTAGACGACGAGTTTGCAAGCCAGTTCGGTGTTGCTGACGGTGGCCTTGAAGCTTTGAAAGCAGAAGTTCGCAAAAACATGGAACGCGAACTTGCCAACGCCATTAAAAACAAAGTAAAACAGCAAGTGCTCGACGGCTTAGTTGCAGCGAACCCAGACATTCCTGTTCCGAATGCAATGAAAGAGCAAGAAATTCAAGTGCTTCGTCAACAGGCTATGCAACGGTTTGGTGGTGACGCTAAAAACATGCCTGAACTACCAGCAGAGCTGTTTGATGAGCAAGCCATTGAGCGCGTAAAGGTAGGCTTATTACTTGGTGAAGTTATTCGTGCAAATGAGCTAAAAGTAGACGACGCTCGTGTTGATACACTGATCCAAGACGTTGCTTCTGCTTATGAAGACCCAGCGCAAGTTGTAGAACACTACAAGAGCAACCAAGAACTAATGCAACAGGTTCGTAATGTGGCTCTGGAAGAGCAAGCGGTTGAGTTCGTCCTTGAGAAAGCGCAAGTGACAACTGAAACAGTTACGTTTGACGACATCATGAACCCACCTGCGCAATAAGCATTTGCTGAAATTGTCAGGAATTGGTTTAATGGCTCGAGTGTTCGCATTCGAGCCATTTTTGTTTAAGGAGTTAAGGAATAATGCAGGATTCTACATTCGACCCAATGGCCGCTTTAGTCCCTATGGTGGTAGAGCAAACCGCAAAAGGCGAACGTTCTTTCGATATTTATTCACGCCTTTTAAAAGAGGGTGTTATCTTTTTGGTGGGACCTGTTGAAGAGCAAATGGCCAACTTAATTGTTGCGCAAATGCTGTTCTTAGAGTCAGAGAACCCAGAGAAAGATATTCACCTTTATATTAACTCGCCAGGTGGCTCTGTTACTGCGGGTCTTGCGATTTATGACACCATGCAGTTTATTCGGAATGATGTGTCCACTGTCTGTATTGGTCAGGCCGCAAGCATGGGTGCTTTTTTATTAGCAGGGGGCACGAAGGGCAAACGTTTCTGCTTGCCAAACTCTCGGGTGATGATACATCAGCCACTGGGTGGTTTCCGTGGCCAGGCCTCTGATATTGAAATTCACGCAAAAGAAATTTTATATATCAAAGAGCGTCTAAACCAGATGCTTGCTGAGCATACAGGACAAGATATTGACGTTGTCGCCAAGGACACAGACCGCGATAACTTCATGAGCGCAGAGCGCGCAGTTGAATATGGATTAGTTGACTCCATATTAAGTAAACGAGATTTAAAAGAAACAAAGTAACGTAAAGTGCTGGAGAATTAGATGACTGATAACACGAGTGGTGGCGCAGAAGGTGGCAAAACATTGTATTGCACTTTCTGTGGGAAAAACCAGCACGAGGTAAAAAAGCTTATTGCAGGGCCTTCGGTGTTCATTTGCGATGAGTGTGTTGACTTGTGTAACGACATTTTACATGAGGAGCTAAAAGAAGCTGTATCAGAAAGCAGTGCCGTTGCAGAAACAACGCCGAAAGCCATTCGTGCACACTTAGATGACTATGTTATAGGCCAAGACTGGGCTAAAAAGGTCTTGTCGGTTGCCGTATACAACCATTATAAACGGTTGAATAACGATGGAAAGCACGAAGACGTTGAGCTTGGTAAAAGCAATATCTTATTGATTGGTCCAACAGGTAGCGGTAAAACCTTACTGGCTGAAACATTAGCCCGCTATTTAGATGTACCTTTTACAATGGCGGATGCAACCACACCCACCGAAGCCGGTTATGTGGGGGAAGATGTAGAAAACATCATTCAAAAGCTATTGCAGAAGTGCGACTACGACCCGGCGAAAGCAGAGCGTGGCATTGTCTACATTGATGAAATTGACAAGATTTCTCGGAAGTCGGACAACCCTTCTATTACGCGAGATGTGTCGGGTGAAGGGGTGCAACAAGCGCTCTTGAAGCTGATTGAAGGGACGGTGGCTTCTGTTCCTCCGCAAGGTGGCCGTAAGCATCCCCAGCAAGAGTTTGTGCAGGTAGATACGTCGAAAATTTTATTTATTTGCGGTGGTGCTTTTGCCGGTTTAGAAAAGGTTATTCAGCAGCGCTTAGCCACAGGAACAGGCATTGGCTTTTCAGCCCAAGTGAAGTCTGCGGAGGAAAAAGAAACCCCAGACATGCTGACAAAAGTAGAGCCAGAAGACCTTATAAAATTTGGCCTTATACCAGAGTTTATTGGTCGCTTACCTGTTGTGGCAAGCTTGACAGAGCTAGATGAAGACGCTTTGTTACAAATACTACAAGAGCCAAAAAATGCGATAACCAAGCAGTATGGCGCTTTATTTGACATGGAAGGCGTTAGCCTAGAGTTTCGTGAAGACGCTTTGCGTGCCATTGCTCGTAAAGCGATGGAGCGAAAAACAGGCGCACGTGGTTTACGTTCAATTGTTGAAGACGTTCTACTGACGACCATGTATGAATTGCCGTCCATGGAAAATGTGAACAAAGTGGTGATAGACGAAACCGTAATAGGTGGCGAGTCAGAGCCTATTATTATATACGGCAACAATGATGCCCATGCCTCAGGCGGTTAAATCAGCAGTCAAGGGGCCAAATTGGCCCCTTTTTTTATCTTGCCATTGAAGTTTGCAGCTTTAACCTCATATTAATACATAACATTTAATAATTGGAACGCTCCACATGGGGAATGCGATGACTGATAAGAGCGTTGAACGCTTAACTATGCCTGTATTGCCGCTACGCGATGTAGTGGTTTATCCACATATGGTGATCCCACTTTTTGTGGGTCGTGAAAAATCAATTCGCTGCCTTGACGCAGCTATGGAAGCTGGCAAACAAGTATTTTTAGTAGCGCAAAAAGACGCTGCTATCGATGAGCCGGAAGAAGACGATATTTTTGAAATCGGTGCACTCGCAACTATTTTGCAAATGCTGAAACTACCTGACGGTACAGTGAAAGTTCTGGTTGAGGGGACACAGCGAGCGAAGGTGAGTGCCTGGAAACAAGACGAAGACTATTTCACGGCCGACATTGAAATGCTTGACAGTGAAGGGTTAGAAGAAAAAGAAGAAGAGGTACTGAGCCGCTCTGCGATGAATCAGTTTGAAGGGTACGTGAAACTGAATAAAAAAATCGCACCTGAAGTACTGACTTCTTTGTCTGGTATTGATGACGCTGACAGATTAGCAGACACCATGGCTGCGCATATGCCCTTAAAGCTGGCCGACAAACAACAAGTGCTTGAGCTTACGAATGTGCGTGAGCGCATAGAGTATTTGCTTGCTTTGATGGAAGGCGAAATAGATATTTTGCAGATCGAGCGCAAAATTAGAAACCGGGTCAAGCAGCAAATGGAAAAAAGCCAGCGCGAGTACTATTTGAATGAGCAAATGAAAGCTATTCAAAAAGAACTCGGCGAGGGTGAAGACGGTGTGGATGAGTTTGAGGCACTTGGCCAACGTATTACCGAAGCCAAAATGCCTAAAGAAGCGGAAGAAAAAACCCGCTCTGAACTGCAAAAATTACGCATGATGTCGCCGATGTCAGCAGAAGCCACCGTGGTTCGTAGTTACATTGAATGGATGACAAATATTCCTTGGCATAAACGCAGCCGAGTTAAGCGTGACCTCGCCAAGGCGGAAGAAATTCTGAATGCAGACCATTACGGCTTAGAGAAAGTTAAAGAGCGGATTCTTGATTACCTTGCGGTTCAGCAACGGAGTAAGAAAGTACGCGGTCCTATTCTGTGCTTAGTGGGGCCACCGGGTGTGGGTAAAACCTCTCTTGGGCGCTCTATTGCCCGTGCTACAGGTCGGAAATATGTTCGCATGGCCCTTGGTGGGGTTCGTGACGAAGCTGAAATACGGGGGCATCGCCGCACTTACATTGGCTCTATGCCAGGTAAATTAATGCAGCAAATGGCCAAAGTAGAAGTACGCAACCCATTGTTCCTGTTGGACGAGATCGACAAAATGGCGTCGGATATGCGGGGAGATCCTGCATCAGCATTGCTAGAAGTGCTTGATCCGGAACAAAACAATTCCTTCAATGACCACTACTTAGAGGTGGACTACGACCTGTCGGATGTGATGTTTGTGGCCACCTCGAACAGCATGAATATTCCAGCTCCTTTATTAGACCGTATGGAAGTCATTCGTCTGTCAGGTTACACAGAAGACGAAAAACTAAACATTGCAAAGCGTCATTTGTTGAATAAACAGATTGAACGAAATGGGTTGAAAACGAAAGAAATCGACATCACGGATGACGCTATTCTTGGTATTATTCGTTACTACACCCGTGAAGCCGGAGTGCGTAACCTTGAACGAGAGCTTTCTACCTTATGTCGTAAGTCGGTGCGCCGTATTTTGTTGGACAAAAAGCTAACGAAAATCACCATTACAGAAAACGACTTAGAAGACTTTTTAGGGGTACGCCGCTTTGACTTTGGTCGCGCTGAAGAAAGCAACCAAGTGGGGCAGGTCAATGGCTTAGCTTGGACACAAGTTGGCGGTGACCTATTAACCATAGAAGCAACGACAGTTTCAGGTAAAGGGAAAAACCTGAGCACAGGTTCGCTTGGCGATGTCATGAAAGAGTCTATTAGCACAGCGCTTACTGTGGTGCGTAGCCGTGCTGAAAAGCTGGGTATCGACCCTAAGTTTTATGAGAATAAAGACATACATGTGCATGTACCAGAAGGAGCCACACCGAAGGATGGACCAAGCGCAGGTATTGGCATGGTAACAGCCTTAGTGTCGGCTTTAACTGAAATACCAGTCCGTGCGGATGTGGCGATGACGGGGGAAATTACGCTTCGAGGCGAGGTGCTTGCTATAGGAGGATTGAAAGAAAAACTACTAGCAGCACACCGTGGTGGTATCCGTCGGGTGATCATTCCGAAAGAGAATAAACGTGAGCTAAAAGAGATTCCGGACAATATTAAGGCAGATTTAGACATTCACGCGGTCCAGTGGGTGGATGAAGTGCTCGAATTGTCCCTTGCAGAGAACCCGTTTAAGTAGCTGATAAGTAAGTATTTTTATTTGGGGTGAAGGAACGCCCCAAAATTTAATGGAAAAAAGTGTTAAATTTTAACGAAAAATGCTTTTCATCAGCGATTACTGTGATAGCCTTATGCAAGCTATGAAAAGCCATATAGGGCAAGGCTCTTAAGGGAATTATGTACAAACACTGTATTCCGAGCTCTTGAACTAACGCTATAAGCTTGTTATAAACTTTGTTAGCCATTAATGTGAATGGGCTAAAGAACTCCATAATAACAATCGAAGGGGATGATACTGTGAACAAGTCTCAGCTTATTGACAAAATCGCAGAAGACGCAGAACTATCTAAAGCCGCAGCGAGCCGCGCATTAGATTCAATGATTAACGCGGTAACTGAAGCATTAAAGAATGATGATCAAGTTGCTCTAGTAGGTTTTGGTACTTTCTCTGTGCGCGAGCGTAGCGCACGTCAAGGCCGTAACCCACAAACAGGTGAAACCATCCAAATCGCAGCTGCTAAAGTACCTGCATTCAAGGCTGGTAAAGCGCTAAAAGATGCTGTGAACTAAGCATTTGTTAATCTAGTTTACAAAGGCGCCGTTTGGCGCCTTTGTTGTTATTACAGGGTAAATAACCCGCATTGATTCTATGATATACTTTTGCCTCCTTCTTTCTGAGTGAAGCGCAACCATTGTGTTGGTATACTTAGAAAACAATATTGTTTAGTGGTTAGCCATAAAGAGACATTTTATGCTCGAGAAGATTCGTGAAGGCTCACAAGGGCCTATAGTTAAAATTATTTTAAGTGTCATTATTATTGCTTTTGCGTTGACGGGTGTGAATGCCTATTTGGGTGGCAATGCCGATGTTTATGTTGCGAAAGTCAATGATACAGAGATTTCACGCGCAGAGTTTGACCGTGCTTACCAAAGTCAGCGTAGTCGTATGGAAGAGCAGTTTGGTGATATGTTCGCTATGCTTGCGAGCGATGACACCTACATGCAGCAGCTGCGTAGAAGCGTATTGGAAGAGCTGATTGAAGAAAAGCTAGCCGTGCAGTTTGCACAAGAGCTTGGCCTGCAGCAGTCGCCCGAGGCGTTACGAAGAACCATTCGTACCATGCCTGAGTTTCAAGTGAATGGTCAGTTTAATAACGACGTGTACAATCGTACATTAATGATGCTCGGCTTTAACTCGGCACAATTCATCGGCTATATGGAAGAACAAATGGTGCGCATGCTCATGCTTCAAGGCGTGTTGAGCTCAGAGTTTAGCTTGCCAAATGAAGTGACCCGTTTCCAACAGTTGCAGAATGAGCGCCGCAGTGGTCGTTATGCTGTTGTGACAGGCGAGCAGTTTACCGAGCAAGTAACACTCAGTGATGCAGAAATAGAAGCTTGGTACTACGACAATGCAGAACGGTTTGAAGTACCAGAGCAAATTCAACTGAAGTATATTGAGCTTCGCTATGAAGATGTGATGGCACAGGCAACAGTTAGTGACGAAGAAGTGCGTCAGTACTACGACAACAACCCGAATGCTTATAGCACAAATGAAGAGCGCCGAATTGCCCACATTCTGTTTGAGTTTGGTGACGATGAAGCAGCCGCACGTGCTCGCGCTGAAGCTGCACTAGCACGACTGCAAGCGGGAGAGTCCTTCGCAGAGTTAGCGGCTGAACTTTCAGACGACACATTCAGTGGCGAAGACGGTGGTCGTTTAGGTGTGCTTGAACGAGGCAGCATCGACCCCGACGTTGAGCAAGCAGGTTTTGCGTTAACGGCAGCAGGCGATATATCGGACGTGGTGCGTTCTGAGTTTGGTTTTCACATTATTCAGCTGACCGACCTTGAGCCTGGAACTCAGCAAAGCTTTGCTGATGTTGCCGATGATATTCGCGAAAACCTGCGACGTGTGGCTGGTGAAACAGAGTACTTCCGCCTGCAACAAGAGTTGGCGCGTATTTCATTTGAAGTGCCTGACACTTTGGAAATTGCCGCAGAACAGCTTGGTTTAGAGGTAAAAACGAGCCCTGTTATCACGCGGGTAAATGCACCAGAAGGATTTAATGACGCAGCCTTACTCGCACAAGCATTTTCTCCAGACGTGACGGAGCGTGAGTTGAATAGTGAGCTTGTAGAGCTTGATGAGCGTTCTTTGGTGGTTCGCAACCATTCATACCAGCCAACGCATACACGACCATTAGCAGAAGTGCGTGAGCAAATTGTGTCAGTATTGACCGCTGAGAAAGCACAAGAAATGGCTTTAGCACAAGCTGAGCAATTAGCGCAAAGCTTGCGCAGTGGCGAGCCAGTGGATGTGGAGTTTGCCTATATTGAGGCGGCGGGTCGTTTTGGTTCAGAATTACCTGGCGCGGTTCGCCAACAACTCTTTAAAATGCCGTTTGCGAAAGAGTCCGAGTCAGCACAGGTAACTGCTGTGGCACTTAGTAATGGTGACGCTGCCGTGCTAGAGCTGACTGACGTGTCCGCTGGGGTAGTGAACGCTGAAATGAACGAGCAATTTGAGTCTCGTTTAGCGAATGACTTCACGGACCGAGCTTACACAGGTTTGATGGAAAGCTTAAAAGCGAAGGCGAAGATAGTTCGCCGCTTGTAATACCGGGTTATTAAACATAAGCCCTCTCAGGTGAGAGGGCTTTTTTTATGGGCTCGATAAATAAAGCGGGATCAGCGGGGATATAAGCCTGCAGTGGCTGCAGAGCCATGGTGTGCTCGGCTATGCAAGTGCGCAATGGCTGTCCATAGCTGTTTACCATGTCGCCAGGGTTGCTTCTGCGCACTGTATAGACTGCTCTCAAGTAGGTTTATTTGCTCCAAGAGTAGCGAGTCGTGGGGGAAGGCTTGTTTTAGATTGTTCAGGCTTCCATGAGAGCCTACTCGCGCCTTTTGCCATTGGTTAAGAGCCTGTATTGCCAAGGTGCTGTCATTTTTGTCACAGGCTCGTTTTAGCTGGTTTAATGCATCGCGAGCACGTATTGGTACCGTATGAGCGGGCATGTCATCGCTTACACGGGCACGTTTTAGCTTTCGTAGAGCCACGACTAAGACGGAAAGTGTTACCAGCCACAATAGACTCATGCCAGCAAATGCAATGGGTAACCAAGGGGGTGTCTGCGTGGGCTGGCTGACGACAACGCTGCTTTCTTCAGGACGAACGAGCTCAGTTATTGCTCCTGTGTCTTCCTCAAGTTGGACCGCTTGAGGTGAAGCAAGTCCTGCAGGGGGCGAAACTATAGAGAACTCCCGCTCTGGAAGTACAGCATATTCTATGGACTCGGTTCGGCTGTTAAACCAAGGAAGCTTTACTTCGGGCAAGGTCACTGTTCCTGCTTGTGACGGGATAATGACAACCGTATAGCGGGCCTGAGCAACATGCATGCCGTTCTTCACAGCATTTGTTAATTGCGGACGTTCTGGGTAAGTCCGAAGTGACTCAGGCCACTGCAGCGTTATCTCAGGTAAGCTTTCTGCTGCAACATTCGCAGCCGTAAGGGTAATCGTGCGGGTGACAGGCTCACCGACAGGGAAAACAGCGCGTTCAGTGTCCCATGTTTCTTCTAAAGTCACTTGCTCGCTAATAAACCAAGTACCAGGGAAGTTGTCTGGCTTTGGCTTCACCTCTAGCTGAATGCTGGGGGTATGGAGAGTCACTTGTTCTGGTCGACCAAATCCCAAAAGGCCTCGGCTGCTGCGAGTACGTGAAATACCATTAAAAACTGCGCCTTTGATGTCAAGCTCACCGCTACGTTGAGGAGTAATTGCATACTCCTGGGTTATTACACGATACCTCTGGCCATTGATGATTTCTTGGCGCTCTCGGTTTTGGGTCACCATTTGTATGTCCGCATTTGCTGCTTCTGGGGCGTTGATGGTGCCACTGTCTAATGCGGTGTTGTTTTGTAAATACAACTCTACTTTATACATAAGCTGCTCACGCACGTAGGGCTGTTCGTTGGAAAGCTCTGCTTGAATAAAGTATGGACGCTGTTCGCCACTTGCAGACATAGTGGCTTGGATAACCTCTATGTCTAACGGCTCTGTTGTGTATCCTTGAATGTTCAATGAAGGAATAGTGTAGGTACCCGGTGACTGAGCTGTTAAACGGACTTGCCAACGAGTTGTTTGTGTCATTACCCCTTGCACCAATGAATGGGACTTTTCTGAGGCGGTCGCACCTACAATAAAGTCTTTTAGTAAGGGAGAGGTGTCGAAGGCCCAGTTTGGTAGGTCCTCGTTCGCTGTGATAATGAGATTAAAGGACTCATTCATGATCACCGGGTTGCGATCAACGGACACATCTACCTGAAGTGCTGCGAAAGCGGGCAGACTGATCAGACCTATAAGGCAAATAACAGCATAAAAAAGCCTAAACAAAGGCATGGTAATGTCCTCTTTTCAGTTAGTAGTGGCGTTGCAGACGACGGCGCTCAGCTTCGCGCAGCAGCCGAGTTCGCAAGAGAGCCGCAGGGTCATCGTCTAGTTGCTTCAGTAAAGACTGCAACTGTTCACGCTCTTCTTCAGATAAATCAGCCCAAGCTGCAGGAAAACCACCTTCAGCCTGCTGGCTTTCTTCTTGCTCTTGTTCTTGCTCTAGCGATGGAGCGTGTTCTGAGTTTTGCTCGTTCTCGGTTTGCGAAGGTTGACTGGGTTCAGCCTCGTTTTGTGCCGCCTCGCGTTGGTCAGCTTCACGTTGCTCCTGCTGAGAATTGGATGTGGACTGTTCTTGGCTTTCTTGTCCAGGCTCGTCTTCACGGCTTTGCTGAGGGTCGCTTGACGCTTGTTCTGTATCGCCTTGTTGTTGCTGACTCGATGAGTCCAGAAGCTGCTCAACGAGGGCTTTGTTCGCCTCTGCTTGAGACCAACCGGGGCGTTTGGAAAGAGCGTCCTGGTATGCTTGAATAGCCGCCTCAAGCTCTCCCGCTTTCGCTAAACTGTTACCGCGATTAAAGTCTGCTTCCGCTGATGTTAATTGAGCAAAGGTGGAAGCTGCTTGTTGGTAGTCTCCTGAGCGGTAGTAAGCCATGCCTGTGAGCATGGGGTTTGCGCTCGCACTAGAAGCTGCATGGTAGTGGCCTTGTTGATAGAGGCTTAGAGCGCGCTGTTGACTATTTTTAAAGGCTGATGCCAGAAAGGGCTCTTTTATTTGATCCTGGGCCTGTGCAAAGGGCGCATAGCTGAACGCTATTAAACAGGCGAAGGCAGGAAGCACTAGCAGTTGAGTCGCCGTATTACGTTGGATAAAACGGGGCTTAAATCCGAATAAATCAAGACCTAGCCAAAACAGCAAAGGGAGCAGCAATAACGCAAAATAAGGCCCAAGGTCGAGCCATTCGTCGTAGTTTCCAGGGGACTGAGCCTGCTGTGCCTGTGTCTGTTTAGGGAGCTGATGAACAATGCTATGAATGTCGCTGTCGTCCGCTTGAGCATGAAAGTAACGGCCTCCAGTAAGTCGGGTGATTTGCTGTAAGTACTCCGGGTACAGTTTTGGAATAACAAGACGCCCTTGTCGGTCGCGGAGTAACTCACCTTGTTGTGTTCGCACGGGAGCACCTTCTTGACTACCAGCGGCGATGACGGACACTCGATAGCTTTGAGTTTCTGGCAGTTGGTGAATAAACTGCTTTACTTCCTCAGCTTGGTCACGGTCAATACCTCCTGTAAGCCAAATAATGTCAGCTCGCTGGTAACCCGCCTGAGCAAGCAGTTGCTGTGCTTGTTGAAAGGCCAATAGCGGATGATTACCTGGTTCGGGCATAATTTCCGGACTGAGAGCCGACAACATATGAAGAATGGTGTCAGGGTCTTGGGTTAAGGGGGAGACAACAAATGCATCACCAGCATAGGCAATAAGACCTGTTTGTCCGTCTGCAACCTGACTGAGTAAGTCATGTGCTTTAAATTTTAACTGTTCAAATCTGTCCGGCCTTACATCATTTGCGCGTGTGCTCAAACTGGCATCCATGATGATTACTCGACCATAGTCCAAACTATAAGTAGGCACTTGCACGCGTAGCCAGCTTGGTCCCGCTGCAGCAAGACTGGCGATAAGCCAGCAGCTAGCAGCAAGCCAAAGAATATGCTTGCCGTGCTGCTTTGCCGGCTCGGTCAGTACTGTCAATAAATGGGGTGCGACCAGGGCTTTCAAACTATGGCTACGTGCTAATTGCTTGCGCCAAGTGGGTAGCAAAACCAATAAAGGTAGAAGTGTAAGTAACCACCAAGGGCGCAGAAAGTGTAAAGCGTCCATTATAAGGCCCTCCCTTGTAGGCTGCGCTGCTTCAGCCAAAATAATCCAGCATGCAGTAACACACAAAGTAAACCTAGCCCAAGTGGCCAGTGGACGAGGCTGCGCTGTGGTCGAAACTGCTGTTGCTCGCTCTGTACTGGCTCTAATTGGTCAATGAGGCTATAAATGCGTTCCATTTCTCGCACATTACGTGCGCGGAAATATTCACCACCGCTGGCATGGGCTACCTCGGTTAAAAAGGGCTCGTTCAGCTCTTGGCTGGGGTTAATGCGGCGCTCCCCAAACAAGCTTGGCACCACCATTTCATCGGCACCTATCCCAATGGTGTGAATACGTACATCATTGTTTTTTGCAAGCAGAATGGCTTCTTCTGGGCCAATTCGGCCGGCGTTTATCATGCCGTCGGTCAGCATTAAAATAACCCGTTGTTCACTGTTACTTGTAATAAAAGACTTGATAGCAAGGCCAATGGCGTCTCCCAGGGCTGTTTGTGAGCCAACTAAGCCAAGCTCTGCTTCTTCAGCTAAGCGTGCAACAGTGTCTAGGTCAGAAGTGAGTGGTACATACATATGGGCCGAGTCGGCATAGATAATAAGCCCTATGCGGTCGCCTTGGCGCCGACGAATAAAGTCGGCCAATATATGGTGGGCTGCATATAGCCGTGACACGGGCTGACCGTTCATGCGCATATCTTCCTGGCGCATACTGCCCGATAAATCCATAGCAATAAGAATCTCACGGGCTTGTTGTTGGGTTGGAATGGGTTCGCCCAGCCAGCGCGGTTGAGCGGCTGCAACAACAACGCAGCACCACACAATAAACGGTAAAAAGAGTTGGCGTAAGCGCTGCAGGTTACTTAAGGAAGGGGCCTGCGTACCTGTAAGCCCACGGCTAGCACTGCCAGGAAAGTGCAGTTTTGCCGTGTCTACACCCGAGGATTTAGCAAACAGTAGCACCAAGGGTAGAGGCAGTAGTAACAACACCCAGGACCAAGCAAAGCTAAACATGCTCGCCTCCTTTATTTGCTAGCTTCCCCTTGCGAAGCATAGGTGCAGAATGTAACCAAGCACAGGCAAATGCATGGTACTCGGCAAATACTTGTGCATGGTCTGCTTGATACATATGGTCTGCTATGCGTTGTAACTGAGTTTCGCTATATTGCCGCTTTGCTGGTAATTGTTGGTTTAGGAGTGACAACCAAACCAAACCTGTGGCTGCTTTTAAGTGCTGGCTTGGGAAATAATGAAGCACGACCTGTTTTAATGCATAGGATATGTCGGCAACAGAGCCTGCGTGGCGGATTGTGCGCTGGTGATGGCGAAGCACTGCGCTGGCCTTCCGGCGGCGCAATAACATATAACTTGCCAGAAAAACAGCGGCCATAATACCGGTTATGAGCAGCCACCACCCCCAAGCTAAGGGCCAGTATGAAACCTGCTCGAGTTCAACAATGTCATGAAGTTGGGCAAGTGGGTCCATATTCTTATCCTCTAGACTGCATAGAAGTCGGGCTTTTTCCGTACCAAAGTTGCTGTTGTAAAGGTAGTGCCGCGCTTAAACCGAGCACCGGCACTGCAGCTTGCTTGAATAGCGCCTGTTGTTGTTCCCGCTCTGATTGGCTGTGGGCGCGATAAGCAGACAAAAACGCGTTGTTGTGCAGGGGGAGGGGAACCTGCGTGGTACCATCTTGCGCTGTGATCTGCATGGGGGCGTGCGGTAAAGCGTGTTCAAAAGGGTCGCTGACATGCAAGGCTGTTACACTGCTATGCCGTTTGAGTCCCTTTAATAAGGCCACACTGTCGTTATTGAGCTGGCGAAAGTCACTGATAATAAAAACATCAGAGCCAGGGTGGGCTAACTTAAGCAAACGCTGGAGTTGCTGATTCAAGTTTTGGGAAGCGGGTTCAGTGCTTGTTTCAGGAAATAACGTCACTAAGTGTTGAATCAGGCTTAGCACCCCACGTTGACGACCGAGTGGCTTTAGCTCACGCGCTTGTTGTTGGTCGAAAATAAGCCCACCAATACGGTCACCACTTTTAATGGCTCCCCAGCCGATGGCAGCAGCCACATGGGCAGCAAACACCGACTTAAAAAGAAGCTGGCTACCAAAGTGCATGCTATGGCTATAGTCGACGCAAACAAAAACGGGGCGTTCTTTTTCTTCATGAAACAACTTAGTATGGGTTTTCCCTGTGCGTGCGGTGACACGCCAGTCAATGCTTCGAATATCGTCGCCGGGTTGGTAGTGACGAACCTCATCAAATTCCATGCCGCGTCCGCGCCAAGCGCTTTTGAGCGTGCCCAATTGTGAAGAAACACCTTTATTCATGCGAAAAGGAGGGCGTAACGGTGCTTGACGGTAATACAGCAGTTCACGGCTGTTTACACGTACTCCGTTGCTTTGCCATTTCTGCAACCATGCGGTAATGGAAGAAGGTGTGAGCTGCATCATTACACCGCAGGGACCTGTGCTAAAATACGTTCAATGACGGTATCTTTTTGAATACCATCGGCTTCAGCTTCATAGCTTAAAATAATTCGATGACGTAAAACCTGTGGCAATATGGCTTGTACGTCGGTAGGCGAAACAAAGTTATTGCCATTTAACCACGCCCGCGCACGAGCGCAGCGGTCAAGGGCTATGGTTGCTCGTGGGCTAGCACCCACTTGAATCCAATGAGCAAGTTCGGCGTCGTAATGCTGGGGTTGGCGCGTGGCAATAATGAGGGCCACCAAATAAGTTTCTACGGCCTCATCCATATACACATTTAAGACTTCTTTACGAGCCTGGAAAATTTTCTCTTGGCTTAGCTTTGTGAGTGGCACACCGTCGCCAGCCACGGACTCTTGGCGATTTAAGCGAAGAATTTTCTGCTCCGTTTCTGCATTCGGGTAATCAACATTCAGATGCATTAAGAAACGGTCAAGCTGTGCTTCTGGGAGAGGGTAAGTGCCTTCTTGCTCCAGGGGGTTCTGGGTGGCCATAACAGTAAACAGGGGCGGCAAAGGGTAGGTGGTTTTCCCTACCGTTATTTGACGCTCGGCCATGGCTTCCAAAAGTGCCGACTGGACCTTCGCAGGTGCACGGTTAATTTCATCCGCCAGCACTAGGTTGTGGAATAAGGGGCCGGGTTGGAACTGAAACTCGCCCGTTTCGGGGCGATAAATGTCTGTACCTGTTAAGTCGGCTGGTAATAAGTCTGGGGTGAACTGGACCCGATGAAAGTCACTTTCAATACCATTAGCGAGTGCTTGTACGGCACGGGTTTTAGCCAGTCCAGGCGGCCCTTCAACAAGTAGGTGGCCGTCTGCAAGAATCGCAATGAGTAAATGCTCAATGAGTTCGGGTTGGCCTATTACTTGGCCTTCTAAATGGGTTCGTAATTGCCCAAATTGGTCAGCAGGACTCATAGGTTTGCAGCTCCTTATTATTAAGTTTTGTTACTAGACCTTAGTGTACGTGTTTGGTTCACGAATTGATGCAGGCTACCTCAGCTTATTTATAGGGGCCGTGTGTATATATAGGGCTTCACCATAATATTTCCAAGCTTTCATTCAGGCTGATACATGCTAGAATCAGGTAAACATTTGTGGTCAGACCAGCAAACAAGAGGGGAAGATTATGTCAACACCACAGCAGCGTGTGCAAACACCGAATGGCGAGCGTATCGCTATTGTAGCGGGTTTGCGAACGCCCTTTGCAAAACAAGCAACTTTTTTTCATGGCGTGTCCGCTCTTGATATGGGGAAAATGGTTGTTCAAGAATTAATTCAGCGCAATGACCTTGACCCCGAGCTAGTGCAGCAGTTGGTGTTTGGGCAGGTAGTACAAATGCCTGAAGCGCCGAATATTGCTCGCGAAATTGTACTAGGCACCAGTTTGCCTGTACATACGGACGCCTATAGCGTAAGCCGTGCCTGTGCCACAAGCTTTCAGTCGGCTGTCAATATTGCCGAGTCGATGATAGCAGGGCAAATAGATGTAGGAATTGCGGGCGGTGCTGACTCAAGTTCAGTGCTTCCTATTGGCGTGTCGAAAAAGCTCGCCCGTGCTTTAGTCGATTTAAATAAAGCCCGTAGCCTTGGCCAGCGGCTCGCTATTTTTAAACGCTTACGCCTAAAGGACTTGCTTCCTGTACCACCGGCGGTGGCAGAGTACTCAACAGGTTTGAGTATGGGGCAAACAGCCGAGCAGATGGCTAAAAGCCACAATATTTCACGCGCAGCGCAAGATGAATTAGCCCATAACTCACACTTAAAAGCGCACGACGCATGGGAAAAAGGTTATTTAGCTGATGAAGTAATGACCGCTTACCTAGCCCCTTATAAAGAGTATTTCGAGCGTGATAATAACGTGCGAGGGAATTCAGAGTTGGCCAGTTACAGTAAGTTAAAGCCTGTCTTTGACCGTAAGCACGGCTCTGTTACAGCGGCAAACGCCACGCCACTCACTGACGGTGCCGCTGCGGTGTTAATGATGACTGAAAGTCGTGCTAAAGCGTTAGGCTATACCCCACTGGGCTATATTCGGAGTTATGCCTTTGCTGCTATCGATGTGCATGAAGACATGTTGATGGGACCTTCTTACGCAACACCTAAGGCCTTGGATAAGGCGGGCTTGAAGCTTTCGGATCTTGACTTGATCGATATGCACGAAGCGTTTGCTGCACAAACTTTAGCCAACGTGAAAATGTTTGGTAGCAAAACATTTGCGGAAGAAAAGCTAGGCCGAAGTGAAGCTATTGGGGAAATCGACCCAGACAAATTCAATGTGTTAGGCAGCTCGATAGCCTATGGTCACCCGTTTGCGGCAACGGGAGCTCGCATGATGACGCAAATGCTACGTGAGTTACAGCGCCGTGGTGGTGGCATTGGCTTAACAACCGCATGTGCAGCAGGCGGATTAGGTGCAGCGGTAATATTGGAGACAGAATAATGACAGAAGCAAAGCAAAATGCATTTACGCTTGAGGTGCAAGAGAATGGCATAGGTGTCATTACCATTGACGTACCAGGCGAAAGCATGAATACCTTAAAAGCCAGCTTCGCAGACGAAGTAACCGAGTTGCTTGAAACCATTAAAGCGAACAGCGAGTTGAAAGGCTTGGTGTTTATTAGTGGGAAGCCAACTTCGTTTGTTGCCGGTGCCGATATACGGATGATCAATGACTGCCGTACGGCCGCCGATGCGGAAAGCCTAGCTCGCCAAGGGCAAGCGCTATTTAATGAACTGGAGTCATTACCCATTCCAGTTATCGCTGCCATACACGGACCGGCTTTAGGCGGTGGTTTAGAGTTAGCCTTAGCCTGTCATGGTCGTGTGGTGAGTGACTCCCCGAAAACGGTTTTAGGTTTACCTGAAGTGCAGCTAGGTTTATTGCCTGGCTCGGGTGGCACGCAGCGCCTGCCACGCTTAGTAGGCCTTCAACAAGGCCTCACCATGATGTTAACAGGCAAGCAATTACGCCCGAAGCAAGCGTATAAGCTAGGCTTAGTGAATGAAGTGGTACCACAAAGTATTTTGTTAGAAGCTGCGATGGAGCTTGCTTTGAAAGGCAAGCCAACAGCGCCCAAAGCAAAATTAAACACCATGGGGAAAGTTCTTGAAGGTCCTCTGAAAAGTGTTTTGTTTAGCAAGGCCCGCGAACAGGCCCAAAAGAAAGCCTTAAATAACTACCCGGCTATCGACCGCATTATTGATACGGTACGCATTGGTGCGACCCAAGGGTTTGAAGCTGGACTTGCTTATGAAGCAAAGCAATTTGGTGAGTTGGCCATGACTTCTGTGTCGAAGCAATTACGAGGCATATTTTTTGCTACCACAGAAATGAAACGGGAAACAGGTGCTGAAGGTGTGCAACCTGCGCTTATTAAAAAGGCTGCTGTGTTAGGTGGTGGTTTGATGGGTGGTGGTATTGCTCATGTGACAATTAACAAAGCCAAGTTACCCGTACGCTTAAAAGACATTAGCAATGATGGCGTAAATAACGCGCTGGCATATCATCATAAACTGTTGGCGCCTCGGTTAAAGCGCAGACATTTGACAAAGGCTGAGTTTGAAAAGCAAATTCTCATGCTGACCGGTACGTTGGACTATTCAGGCTTTAAAGACGCAGATATTGTGGTTGAAGCGGTATTTGAAGACTTAGAGCTAAAACAACAAATGGTAGCAGACGTGGAAACACATGGCGCAGAGCATACTATTTTCGCTACGAATACTTCGTCGTTGCCGATCACACAGATTGCTGCGA
Organism: Aliidiomarina taiwanensis; assembly: GCF_003987015.1. Lineage (GTDB taxonomy): Bacteria > Pseudomonadota > Gammaproteobacteria > Enterobacterales > Alteromonadaceae > Aliidiomarina > Aliidiomarina taiwanensis. The sequence continues at coordinate 264,817 of NZ_PIPQ01000001.1, forward strand.
AAGCGAAACGGCCAGAGCAGGTGATAGGTTTACACTACTTTTCACCTGTGGAGAAAATGCCACTAGCAGAAATTATTACGCATGCTAAAACTTCGCCTGAAACAATTGCAACCACGGTTGAGTTTGCTAAACGGCAAGGTAAAACCCCCATTGTGGTCGCTGACGGTGCTGGCTTTTACGTGAATCGTATTTTAGCTCCTTATATGAATGAGGCTGCTCGCTTGCTGCTCGCTGGAGAGCCCATTGAAGCGTTAGACAAGGCATTAGTGAAGTTTGGCTTCCCAGTGGGACCTATTGCTTTGCTCGATGAGGTAGGCATAGATGTAGCCAGTAAAGTCGCGCCTATTTTAAGTAATGAACTAGGGGAACGGTTTGATGCCCCTGAAGCCTTTCAGAAATTAATAGACGACGGTCGCAAAGGCCGGAAGTCGAAGAAGGGCTTTTACCGTTACGACAGTAAGGCGAAAGGAAAAGAAGTGGACACATCTGTCTACTCACTGTTAGGCGTGTCACCAAATGGGAGCATGTCTACCCATGACATGGCTGAGCGCTGTGTGTTGCCCATGTTAAACGAGGCAGCCTGGTGTTTACAGGAAAACATTATCCAGTCGCCGCGAGACGGTGATATAGGTGCTATTTTTGGCATTGGCTTCCCGCCTTTCTTAGGAGGACCGTTCCGTTATATGGACACCCTTGGCATTAAAACCTTGGTTGCACGGTTAGAAAGTTATGCAGAAAAAGAAGGCAGCCGCTTTGAGCCTTGCGATTTATTAAAAGAAATGGCTGAGAAGGAAAGCAGCTTTTACTAGTTCTTAAACACGCATGTACGAACCGCCTGAGCAGAGTCTGTCAGGCGGTTTTTTTATGCCTTACTTGGTGCCGTATACAGAGCCATAGCGGCCATATTGTCATGTAAGTGGTGCTGCATACGTTGAAGGAAGGTGTCAAAGCGAAGCGAACATACGGTGTCGGCAAGCTCTAGTGCAAGTCCAAATTCACTTTTATTGTGAGTAATAGACTGCCATAAGCGTTGTGCCCGAATACGCAGGCTGGGTGCGCTTGCCCGCAGGTGATGAGAAACCGCCTGTTGAGCCGCTTGCCACTGGTTTGGCTCAAGGTGTTGCACTTGTTCAAGAAACGTCGCTAAGAAAGCTTGAATGCGCTCTGCAAGATGTTCTGGAGAGTAGTTTGGAGACTGCACATAAAAAAGAATGCCTGGCAGTCCGTACATTGGAACATAGCTACTACCAACAAGGTAGCCTAGCTGTTGACGGGTGCGTAGCTCACTAAAGAACAATGGGTTGGCTAAATGATTGAACAGCAAAAATACCGCTTTTTCTTCGGCTGTCGTGTTTTCACCTTGCAGGAAAAACGCTGTAGCGTGGTCGGGGTGGCTGCTCGGAAAGTCAGCCTGCTTAATGCCAAGGGAGAGCCTGCGAACATAACGCGTCGCTTGCGTTTCTGGCTCTGCCGTAACAGGCAAGGTACAGGCAGCGTGCTTGGCCATGGCTTTTGCTTCCGCAAAAGGCGTGTCACCATGCACCAGCATGGTGGCTTGAGCGTCACGGAAAAGCCCAGGAAGAATATTAATGAAGTGCTCATAGTCAACATCTTCAAGGCTTTCGGCCATTTGCTTGGCAGTAAAGGAGCCTTGCTGCAAATGATGATGCAGCATGGCAAATAAATGGTTTACCGGGCTGTTTTTGTGAACCTCAGACCAGTTGTTGTATAGCTCTTGTCGAATTTCAGCAAACATGGTTGGGCTTGGTTCAAAGTCGGAAAGCTTACTTACTAAAGCTTTGAAAAGTTGTGCTTGCCGACAGGAAAAACCAGCTATATGCAGAGTAATGCCGCCTTGTTGTGGATACAGGTTGAAATGCATTCCTGCCACTTCCCCGTCATAAAAGGCTTCATTGAGTAGCTCTAAGCCAAGCTCACACCATATTTGGCTACAGGCATAGTTTCGTGCACTTGAATTAGCAAAAGGCATGCGTAGCATTAAGTAAATATGACCTTTCGGCACGCGGAAGTCAGGGTCTTGCAAGTGCCACAACTCTAACGCTGGACTTATTTGGGTTTGACGAGGAATGCGCTCAATGCCTGTTGATGTTTGGTCTAGGGGATGCGGTTGAGTACGCTTTGGAATAAACGGGTTGCTCCCGGGAATAGCAAAAGGCAGTGGCTCACCTTGCGTGTCAGTGCTCATGGGGAATGGTGCTGTGAATGCAGCAACTTCTTCTTCAGTAAAAGCTTTTATGGCGTAGTCTGCTGCATACCAACGAGACACTTTGTTGGTCGGCACGTCCGGGTGAATGACCGTTATTCGACTGTTTTCTGGGGTCATATGAGCGAGTAGCTTTTGCGCAAACGGTTTGTTCAACGCATCCATACGGAAGTCACCTGAAATCACATGCTCAGGCTTGTAATGCAGCATGTTGACCGACAGTTGTGAAGCTAAATCAACAGGACGCATGGTTTCAGGGAATAAGTAAGCAAGTTCCACCATTTGTCTGCGCTCTGCATACAATGCGTCAACAAGTCCTTCGTCTCGCACCAGCCTTACATACCGGAAACACGATTGAATAACGCTGGTTAAGTGCTCACGACCTAACTCGGTCAGATGAATATTAATTGTGAAGTCTTTAAAGTTACTACCGCTTGCACCCCCACCCGCCGACAAGCTGGTAACCCAGCCTTTACTTCTTAACATTGAAAACAGTGAATGTGGGCCCTCATAGCCAAATAAATGAGCGATAAAACTAGTGGTTTTATGCAAGTAGTCACTGTTAATTTCGGGCAAGGCAAAGGTAATAAGCAAACGGTTCGCCTGCTTCAACGGCTTAATGTAAATCCAAGTGCCAAGCTGCTCCTCAGTGTACAAAGGAACCTGAGGAGGTTCAGTTTGCTGTTTGGCAGGAGCAATGGTTTGGAAATGTTCCGCTGCAAGCTCAGCTAGCTCGTCTAAGGACTGGGGGCCAACAAGGGTTAAGGCCATGTTGCCCGCATGGTAATAGCCGTTAAATACGTCTTTAAGTTTATCTAGCAAGCTGGCGTCGCTGGAGTCGACTAAAGTTTTTTCAGAGCCAACGGAGAAGCGTGAAAAGGGGTGAGCATGATTGCTGGTTTCTTTGTGTACATCGTATAAGCGGCGCAACTCATCTTTTAACTTTAAACGATACTCGGACTCAATGGCTTGGCGCTCTTTATTAACCCATTGTTCATTGAACAAAGGAGTAGAAAGTAGGGAGCTAAAGCGTTTAAGGCCCTCTGCAAAATGCTGTAAAGGCAGCTCTAAGTAATAGTTACTGTGTTCTGTGCCGGTCCAAGCATTGTGATGACCACCTGCAAAACTAATAAAGTCTGAGTATGACGCTGCTTCTGGATAGGGCTCGCTGCCTAAAAACAGCATATGTTCGAGAAAGTGAGTCAGTCCCGGAGTATCTTCAGGGTCTTGAAAGTGGCCTGCGTTCACAGCTACAGAGGCTGCGGCCTGTTGAGCATCGGGGATATGGACAAGCAGAGTAGTCAGGCCATTAGCAAGCCGTATAAGCTGATACTGGCGATGATCTTGAGGGCTTGATTCAGGCTGTTCAGGCAGCGCTGAAAAAGGATACTTCATGCACTGCCTCCTTAGCTTTAGTCTGGAATATTTGTTGAGAGTGCCCACCCATACACGTTAAGCGTCGAGGGGCGTGTAAAACTCCTCAGGAATGTCGAAGTCGCCTTCTAGGCGTTGCACCTTTTGGTTATTAAAATAAATAACCAACTCTCGGGTAACAATGTCTCCGCGCCCAGGCTTTAGACGGTACACATAGTGCCAAACATCGCCCCGAAAGGCGTTATCGGCTACAGGGGTACCCAGAACGTACTCCACTTGTTCTTGGGTCATACCAATTCGAAGTTTGTCGACGTCCTTTTGCTCAATGTAGTTACCCTGCGGTATGTCAATACGATACACCAAGGAGCTAAAAGCTGAGCAAGCCGTTAAGGCCAATGTTAATACTAAAATACCAATGAGTCTCATGAAGAAAACCGCCCAAATAATGAATTAATCAAATCATAGCTTAAAAGCCTGGCCTCCTGCTAGCCAGGAAACCAGACTTTTGGTGCTTTTCTCGCGATTAAGTTCAATTAAATGCCTTAGCCGGCAAGAAGTTCTTCAGCATTAGCTCGTGTATTTGGGGTGATAGTGTCACCACCGAGTAGGCGCGCCAGTGCATTGACTCGTTCTTTTTCGCTGAGAGCTTGCATGGACGTGTAAGTTACACCGCTTTTGGTGGTCTTTTGCACTTGTATTTGATGATGTGCCCGAGCTGCCACTTGTGGCAGGTGAGTGACACAAATGACTTGGTTCGACTCGCCCAAGCGACGCATAAGTCGCCCGACAGTAGAGGCCGTTGGGCCACTTACACCAACATCCACCTCATCGAAAATAAGGGTTGGCAAACCGTCTTGCTCTGCAGTGAGCACTTGTATGGCTAAGCCAATACGAGATAGCTCACCGCCAGATGCTACTTTTTGCAGTGGCTGTGGTTTTTGCCCTGCGTTGACTGAAACTTCAAAACATACTACGTCAATACCGTTTCGACTTGCTTCTTGTAATGGTAGTTGGCGTACAGCTGTCACAAACAAGCCGTCGGGCATGTTTAGCTGCTGCATGACCTCCACCACTTGGCGATCGAGTGTCTTTGCAGCCTTGCTACGGGAAGCACTCAACTTTTTAGCAGCAGATAGAAAACGCGACTCCGCTTTGCTTATTTCTTCTGCTATTCGCTCTAAGCGCTCAGAAGAAGCACTAATATTCGCCAATTCGTCTTTTAGTTCCTGGTGGAGTTCGGGCAACTGCTCGGGCTGTACTTTGTGTTTGCGGGCTAACTGCAATGCTTCACTTATGCGTTGGTCGGCTTCTTCAAAAGCCAAGGGGTCTGCTTCTAGGGTTTCATGATAATGGCGAAGCTCGCGCACGGCCTCTTCTATTTGAACGCTGGCTTCAGTTAGCAGCGTAACCATAGGAGAAAGCCGGGCATCTAATGCTTGGTGGCCTCTTAAGCGGGTGTTTACGCTTTCTAATAAGCTGTACGCATTATTGTGTTCACCATCGAATAAAGAATTTAGCGCAAAGAGTGCGTCGTCCTGTAAGGAGGTGGTATTAGCTAAACGTTTATGCTCAATTTCAAGCTGCTCGTATTCACCAGGTTGCAAAGAAAACTCATCAAGCTCATTCACTTGGTATTCCAACAGCTGCTTGCGAGCAAGGTTTTGCTCAGCAGCTTGTCGTAGCTGACGCTGCTCTTTCTGTAAGTCATTCCATGTATGCCAAGCTTCTTCCACACTGGTTTGTAATTGAGGGTGATTCGCGTATTGGTCCAGTAGTTTTATTTGATGCTCAGGCTTCATGAGCTGGTGGTGATCGTGTTGGCCATGAAGGCACACTAAATAGCTACCGACTTCTTTCAGTAGTGCTATCGGAGCAGGTGCTCCGTTAATGTAAGCTTTGGAGCGGCCCTCAGCAGTGATAGTGCGACGGAGGTGGCACTCGCCCTCAGCATCAAGTTCTCGTTCTTCCAGCCAGGCTTGAACCCTGGGCAAGGCTTCAACATGAAAGCTGGCACAAATTTCAGCTTTGTCAGCCCCATTGCGAACATAGCCAGCTTCACTACGAGCCCCTAGACAAAGACTTAAGGCGTCTAGCGCAATGGACTTCCCCGCGCCAGTTTCTCCGGTTATAGCGCTCATGCCGTGTTCAAAGTCGACGGTTAGGTCATCAACAATCGCGAAGTTTCGGACAGATAATTGAGTTAACATAGCCACCTCGTACTGGTTGTTTATACAGTAAATATACAGTATAAAACCAGTACTGCAAGGTTTTGTTTAAAAAAAACTCAAAAGAGTCGGCTACCCCAACTTAACTTGTTTCGTAACACCTTGTAATAGTTATAGTTTAATGGGTGAATTAAGCGTAAATGCTGCTCTTGCCGACGTATATTTATTGTGGAGTGCAAGGGCACAGGTAGGGTGTTATGCCCGTCGCAGCTAATGTGCAGAGGCTCGCTGGTTGGAGCGACACGCAAACTAATATTGCTTTCTGCAGGCACCACTAATGGACGGCTACTTAATGTGTGGGGGAACATAGGAATAACATTAATTGCCGCCAGCCCCGGGTGCAAAATGCTCCCTCCTGCTGAAAGCGAGTAGGCGGTTGAGCCCGTAGGCGTGGCAATAATGAGACCGTCAGAACGCTGACTGAAAACAAATTGGTGGTCCACAAACACTTCAAACTCTATCATGTGGGCAACTTTGTCTGAATGCAGGACCACTTCATTCATGGCATTACTGGCTGTGGCGGGTGCATTTTCCTGTTGTACTTCTGCATGGAGTAAGAAGCGGAGTTCAGTACTGTACTGACCAGCTAACACGTCACTTAACATAGGTACCGCTTGTTCGGGTGGCAGGTCTGTTAAAAAGCCTAAATTGCCACGGTTCACCCCAATGACCCCAATGTCGTACTGGCTTAGAATGCGAGCTGCGCCTAGCATGTTTCCGTCGCCACCCACAACAATAGCCAACGCTGCTTGTTCACCAATTTCATAGATAGTTGCTGATTGAACATGAGGTAATTGATATTGGTTGTATGTGCGTTCATCGACCAGCAAGTGATAACCTGCGTTCCCCAAGGCTTCGCATAAGTCTTGGAAGGTTTGCTGGGCACCGTCTGAAAGAGGCACACCTAATAAGCCAATTGTTTTGAATTCAGAATGACTTGCCTGCGTCATACTAAGGGCTTTGCTGCTCATGATTTTCCCATATCAACCGTAAGGTATGTAACGCTATGCACTATAAGTGACAATTTCAACAGAAAGAAGATTAATTTTAGTTGAAAAGAAAGGAATAGCCCCCATGTAGTATGAAATGACAGATTTAGCGTACATTTTGTTTAATTATGGAGCCAAGGCATGAGTAATCCTGCACAACCTGAGTCGGAAAACGCAGACATCGAACGCACAACTGAAGAGCAAGTTGAAGTGAATGAAACGCCAGCAGCAGAAACGAATCAGGAATCGGAGCAAGCAGACCCTGAAGTGCGTATTGCTGAACTTGAAGCTGCGTTAGCTGCAGCGCAAGAAGAAGTAAATGCGCAAAAAGACAAAGCATTGCGGATTGCTGCTGAAGCAGAAAACGTGCGCCGCCGATCAGCGCAAGAAGTGGAAAAGGCAAGCAACTTTGCATTAGAGAAGTTTGCCGGAGAGTTATTAGAGGTAATAGACAACCTGGAACGTGCAATTCAGGCTATTGACCCAGAAGATGAAGCGGTGAAAGCCTTAGCTGAAGGGGTTGAAATTACCTATAAAGGCTTTATCAATACGACCACTAAGTTTGGTATTGAAGCTGTGAACCCTGAAGGCGCTCCTTTTGACCCACAACTTCACCAAGCCATGAGCATGCAAGAAAATACTGAAGTACCACCAAATACCGTATTGCATGTCATGCAAAAAGGGTACTTGCTAAAAGGCCGCTTACTGCGCCCGGCTATGGTGATGGTGTCGCGTGCGCCGACTGAAGGTGTTGATACAAAAGCGTAAAAAATTCCGCTTTTACTATTGAAAAAATTATGAATGCCCCCAAATAGAGGGTATCGCATTAAGAAATAAGCAGTTGGGAGACATTATGAGCAAAATTATTGGTATAGACCTAGGAACAACAAACTCGTGTGTCGCTATTATGGATGGCGACAATGCACGTGTTATTGAAAACGCAGAAGGTGAGCGTACCACGCCTTCGATCGTTGCTTATACAGATGATGACGAAATTCTTTGTGGTTCACCGGCGAAGCGCCAAGCGGTAACAAACCCACAAAACACAGTATTTGCAATTAAGCGTTTAATTGGTCGTCGTTTTGAAGACGAAGAAGTTCAGCGTGACATTGGCATTATGCCTTTTGCCATTGTAAAAGCTGATAATGGTGACGCTTGGGTTGAAACCAAAGGTGAGAAGAAGGCTCCACCACAAATTTCTGCTGAAGTTCTAAAGAAAATGAAAGCCACTGCAGAAGACTATTTAGGTGAGAAAGTAACAGAAGCTGTTATTACAGTACCTGCTTACTTTAACGATGCTCAGCGTCAAGCAACGAAAGATGCAGGCCGTATTGCCGGATTAGATGTTAAGCGTATTATTAACGAACCAACTGCAGCTGCTCTTGCTTATGGTATGGACAAAAAGTCAGGCGACCGTACCGTTGCAGTATATGACTTAGGTGGTGGTACCTTTGATATTTCAATTATTGAAATTGATGAAGTAGAAGGCGAGCATACCTTCGAAGTACTGGCTACAAACGGTGACACTCACTTAGGTGGTGAAGACTTCGACAACCGTGTAATTAACTATCTCGTTGAACAGTTTAAGAAAGACCAAGGTATTGACCTGAAGCAAGACCCACTTGCTATGCAGCGCCTGAAAGAAGCAGGTGAGAAGGCTAAAATTGAGCTTTCATCGGCACAGCAAACAGAAGTGAACTTGCCGTATATTACAGCTGACGCATCGGGTCCTAAGCACCTTGCTATTAAGTTAACACGCTCGAAGCTTGAGTCGCTTGTTGAAGACATGGTGAAGAAAACTCTTGAGCCAGTGAAGCAAGCAATTGAAGACGCTGACCTGAAAATTAGCGATATTGACGATGTAATTCTTGTGGGTGGTCAAACCCGTATGCCGAAGGTACAACAGCTTGTTGCTGACTTCTTTGGTAAAGAACCACGTCGTGACGTAAACCCTGATGAAGCTGTAGCTGTAGGTGCTGCGGTTCAAGCAGGTGTTCTACAAGGTGATGTGAAAGACGTATTGCTGCTAGACGTGACGCCACTATCTTTGGGTATTGAAACCATGGGTGGTGTGATGACTCCTGTAATTGAGAAAAACACGACCATTCCTACTCGGAAGTCGCAAACCTTCTCAACAGCGGAAGACAATCAGTCGGCGGTAACGATTCATGTGCTGCAAGGTGAACGTAAGCGTTCAGCGGACAACAAGTCGCTCGGTCAGTTTAACTTGGAAGGAATTCGTTCTGCACCACGTGGCACACCACAAATCGAAGTCACCTTCGATATTGACGCCGACGGTATTCTGCATGTGTCAGCGAAAGACAAAGACACAGGGAAAGAACAGAAGATCACTATTAAAGCTTCTTCAGGTCTCAGTGACGAAGAAGTCGAGCAAATGGTTCGTGATGCGGAATTAAACGCTGAAGAGGACCGCAAGTTCGAAGAAATGGTGCAGGCACGTAACCAAGCCGACGCGCTTATCCATGGCACCAAGACGCAAATGGAAGAAGCCGGTGACGCACTAAGCGAAGACGATAAGTCTGCTATTGAAGCGGCGATTAGCGAGCTGGAAGAAGCCATGAAGGGCAATGAGAAAGAAGCAGTAGAAGTGAAGTCTCAAGCGCTTATGGAAGCATCAGCGAAGTTAATGGAAATTGCCCAGCAAAAAGCCCAGCAACAAAGTGCTGATGCGGGTGAAGCTAACCCAGCTGAAGACGCTGCAGACGACGTTGTTGATGCAGAGTTCGAAGAAGTGAAAGATGACGACAAGAAGTAAACGTCCGAATTCGTAACTTTCTCGCACGGGCGTTGCCTCTTTAGGTAACGTCCGTGTATTTGTTTTAGGGACTGGGAAGAAGACCGACTCATTATGGCCAAAAAAGATTACTATGAAGTTTTAGGCGTCGACAGAAACGCAAGCGAACGCGACATTAAAAAAGCGTATAGACGCTTAGCGATGAAGTATCACCCAGACCGTACGAAAGGTGATAAAGCGCTCGAAGAAAAGTTTAAAGAAGCGAATGACGCATATGAGGTTTTGGTTGATCCGCAAAAACGTCAAGCGTACGACCAATATGGACATGCGGCCTTCGACCAAGCGCAAGGTGGCCACGGTGGCTTCGGTGGCGGAGCGGACTTTGCAGACGTATTTGGCGACGTGTTTGGTGATATTTTTGGGGGCGGCCGCGGCCGTCAACGTAGCCAAGCTCAGCGAGGTTCAGACTTACGTTACAATTTAGAACTGTCACTTGAAGAGGCAGTGCGCGGTAAAACAGCTGAGTTAAAGGTACCAACCTTAGTCAGTTGTGACGACTGTGGTGGTTCGGGTGCTGAAAAAGGCTCAAAAGCTGAAACCTGTGACTACTGTCATGGCCAGGGCCAAATTCAAATGCGCCAAGGGTTCTTTGCAGTACAGCAAACGTGTCCGAAGTGTAGTGGACGAGGCAAGGTGATTAAAAAGCCATGTCGTTCTTGTCACGGCGAAGGCCGCGTAGAACGCACCAAAACCTTGAGTGTGAAAATACCAGCAGGTGTGGACACAGGCGACCGTATCCGGTTGTCGGGTGAAGGGGAGGCAGGTGAGCATGGCGCACCGGCAGGCGACCTTTATGTACAAGTACATGTACGCGAGCACGCAATTTTTAAGCGCGACGGTAATAACCTTTATTGCGATGTGCCAATCAGCTTTACTCATGCTGCTTTAGGTGGCGAGGTGGAAGTACCGACACTCGATGGCCGCGTGAAGCTTAAAATTCCAAGCGAAACGCAAACGGGACGTATGTTCCGCTTACGGGGTAAAGGCGTGAAGTCTGTTCGCAGTGGTGTCACAGGCGACCTCGTATGTAAAGTAGTGATAGAAACGCCCGTTAACTTGTCGAGCCGTCAAAAGGAATTGTTACAGGAGTTCCAAGACTCGATGGGAAAAGGTGAAGAAGCCGCTAAGTACCGCCCCAAAGAGCGAGGCTTCTTTGATGGGGTGAAAAAGTTCTTCGATGACTTAACTAGCTAATCACGCCATAATAAAGCTCTGCATTAGCAGAGCTTTATTTTTTGGGAGGACCGAAATGCAATACTATTTGAAGCGCTTAGCCGTATTAATGACGGCTCTCGTTGTGGTTGCATGCAGTACATCACCAACGGGTCGAAATACCTTGAACTTTATGAGTGGCTCGCAGTTAAACGAGTTAGGTAAAAGCTCATTTCAACAAATGAAAGACGAGGGAACTGTTTCTACTGACCCGGAGCTCAATGCTTATGCGCAGTGCATCATGACAGCCATCGTAGAGGTTTTGCCTCCTGCGTATAAAGAGTACGAGTGGGAAGTGGCCGTATTTGCCGAAGACACCATTAATGCCTTTGCGCTGCCTGGTGGATACATGGGCGTGTACACGGGCATGATGAAGTTTGCCGAAAACGAGCACCAACTAGCAGCCGTGATAGGGCACGAAATAGGGCATGTTATTGCTGAGCATGGCGGAGAACGTTTAAGCACGAACATGCTGGTGTCAGGTGCCTTGGTGACGGCGAATATCCTTCTATCAGACCGTCCACCTGCACAGCAAGGGTTGCTTATGGCTGGCCTAGGGCTAGGTGCACAAGTGGGGGTGATGCTGCCCTTTAGCCGCAAACACGAGTCGGAAGCCGATGCGATTGGTTTAGAGTTGATGGCCAAAGCAGGTTTCAAGCCAGAGCAAGCGGTGCGCCTGTGGGAGCATATGGGAGAGAACACAGAGGGCGCTCAGTCGGAATTGCTATCGACTCACCCAGTGCCTAAAACCCGCGTGAAAGATTTAACGAGGCAAGTACCAAGTGTATTGCCGCTCTACCAAGAGCGTGTTCATCAAGGTTCTGCACCAAGCTGCCCACGCCCAAGTTTTGCGCAAAAAACAGACGACAGTAAAAGTTAAAACAAACAATAGTAGTAGGAAAAAAGTTCATGTTAGCAATATGGTTTAAAATCCCTTTTTGGCAACGCGTGCTAGGTGCCTTTGTGTTTGGCTCCGCTTTAGGCTTACTGGCACCTTCAATGGGAGTAGCAGTGCAGCCACTTGGGCAGCTTTTTATTCACTCCATTCAAATGTTGGTTGCTCCGCTTGTTTTTATTACCATCGTGTGTGCCATGTTTAGTCTTGGGGCTGAAAAGGGCTTTGGCAAAATTGCCGGAAAAACCATACTGCTGTTTGTTTTTACGGCCTTTGTGGCAGGGTTAATTGGTCTTTCTGTAGCCTACTTTATTAATCTCACGCCTAGCTCTGAGCTTGTCGCTGCAGACAACACCATTAGAACCGTGCCTCCAGTGTCGCAGGTTTTGCTGGATATCATTCCACGCAACCCATTTGCTGCGTTGGCAGAGGGCAACGTATTACAAATCATTGTGTTTGCAGTTTTAGTGGGGCTGGCGTTAAACCACCTAGGCGAACACGTTGCGCCATTAAAGCGTGGTTTTGAAGCGGCGCGTGAAGTTATGTTTCAATTAACGCGCTGGGTATTAGAGCTTACCCCCCTTGGCGTATTCGGCTTAATGGCATGGGTTGTGGGCAGCTTTGGGTTAGACATGCTGTTACCCTTAGGTAAGTTCATTATTGCTATTTATATTGCCTGCTTGTTGCAGATGGCGCTGACCTATGGTGGCTTAATGCACTTCTTTGGCGGCATGAAAGTGAGCCGCTTTTTCAGAACCGTTTTCCCCACGCAGCTCATTGCCTTCACTACATCAAGTAGTTACGGAACCTTACCGTCTACATTAAAAACAACGACCGAGGGGTTAAAAGTTTCGTCTCGCTATGCCAGCTTTGTAGCGCCCTTGGGGGCAACGATTAATATGGACGGCTGTGGTGGGATTTATCCTGCAATTGCTGCTGTGTTTATTGCTCAACTTTATGGTATTCCACTTGGCATGGAACAGTACCTACTGATTATGTTTACTGCGACACTGGCTTCTCTTGGTACCGCGGGTATTCCAGGCTCAGCAGTTATCATGTTAACAGTAACGCTCTCGGTGGTGGGTCTGCCACTTGAAGGCATTGCCTTTATAGCGGCCATCGACCGTATTATTGATATGATCAGAACCACCACCAATATAACAGGCGACATGGTGGTCGCTCGGGTTGTCGCTTACCAAGAAGGCTTGATCGAAGAAGCGCCGGACACGGAAAACGCTTACGAGCTGGAAAAGCCCTGTGTACAAAACTGCTAAATAGCGAACGCCTTTTGAGATATCGCTACATTGCTTGGTAGGGTGGATACATAATATGGAGCGAGCAGTGAGAAAAGGAAAGAGTGACCAATGACAACGCACAAAACAAAAATCGCGGTAGTGGGCGCTTCGGGGCGAATGGGACAAGAAGTCGTTCGCTCGGTATTGCACGCTGATAACGTGGAGCTTGTAGCCGCTTTAACCCATGAGCAGTCGACCAGTTTAGGACTGGATGTGGGCATGCTTGCAAACGAAGGCCCATGCCATGTTTTGCTGGCATGCGATTATGCCAGCTTACAAGAAGCCGACGTGGTAATAGACTTTGCCACCCCTGCTGGATGTGCAGAGCGCTTGTCATACTACCTTGAGTACCAGGTGCCGGTTGTACTTTGTACCACGGGCCTTAGCCAAGCTGATATGCAGGCCTGCGCAAAAGCGAGTGTCACATTGCCACTGTTATATGCTGAAAACACCAGCTTAGGAGCGAATGCGCTGCGCATTTTGGTTCAGCAAGCAAGCGCCATGTTAGGGGAAGAAGCAGATATTGAAATTTTAGAAGCGCACCATACGGGCAAACAAGACGCGCCATCGGGTACTGCTTTAGCTCTAGGGAAGGCCGCTGCTGAAGGGCGTGGGCAAGAATTTGAACAGGTTGCTGAGTTGCACCGAAATGCAGCAGAAACCGCCTATAAAAAAGGGTCTATTGGTTTCGCCACACTTAGGGCTGGCGACATCATAGGCGAGCATACTGTGTATATGGTGACTAAGAATGAGCGTCTAGAGTTTACCCATCGGGTGAGCGCACGGTCGACCTTTGCCGAAGGAGCTATTTTCGCGGCACGCTGGCTTACAAGAAAAAATGCAGGGTTTTATCGTATGAATGACGTTCTGAGGGTGGACGCTTGCACAAGAATTCCGTAAAATAATCTAAATTTGTCGAACGCCGGCAAGCTCAGTGTGCTACCTTATACATTCGTGTGTAAAGTAGTATAAGATACGGTGAAAACGGGGGAGTAGATGTCACTTGCCCGTTTTTTTATGTTCGGAGGTTAACTTGAGCATCAAAAAGAGCAAGACCGCACGCAAAGCAATTCTCGTTCTTGCTGACGGTACTGTTTTCTACGGAAGCGCCCTTGGCGCAGACGGACAGGCCGTTGGTGAAGTCGTTTTCAATACAGCCATGACAGGCTACCAAGAAATTCTTACAGACCCTTCCTACGCAGAACAAATCATTACCTTCACTTATCCCCATATTGGCAATTACGGCACAAACAATGAAGACGTTGAGTCGAACCAAGTGTGGGCGAAAGCTATGGTTATTCGTGACCGCTCTATGGTAGCGAGTAACTTCCGGAGCAACTTAAGCTTACCTGATTATTTATTGAAACATGGTGTGGTAGGTATTGCAGACGTAGATACGCGGCGACTTACCCACCACATTCGTGAGCATGGCTCCCAGAATGGCTGTGTCATGACCTATGCTGCGGATGCAGAAGCCCCGATAGCTGAAGCACAAGCAGCGGCACAAGGTTTTGGTGGTTTGGCGGGACTTGACTTAGCGAAGGTCACAAGCTGCACAGAAGCTTACCAGTGGGACCAGGGAAGCTGGTTGCTTGAAGAAGGCTTTACAAAGCCTTCTTCAACAGACTTTCATGTGGTTGCCTACGACTTTGGTGCCAAAATGAATATTCTTCGCATGCTCGTGGACCGTGGTTGTAAAGTCACCGTGGTGCCGGCGCAAACACCCGCTGCTGATGTATTATCCATGAACCCAGACGGTATTTTTCTTTCCAATGGACCGGGTGACCCGGGTGCATGCGACTACGCTATTCATGCTATTCAAGAGTTTTTAAAGCAGGGTGTTCCTTTGTTTGGTATCTGCTTAGGGCATCAACTACTGGCGTTGGCCAGCGGTGCAAAAACGATGAAAATGAAGATTGGCCATCATGGTGCAAACCATCCGGTATTAGATATTGCCCATGGGACTGTCATGATTACCAGCCAAAACCATGGCTTCGCGGTTGATGCAGACAGCCTACCAAGTACATTAACAGCGACCCATAAGTCGCTTTTTGATGGTACCTTGCAAGGTATTCGCCACAACGAAAAGCCAGCCTTTGGGTTCCAGGGGCACCCAGAAGCAAGCCCAGGCTCTCGAGATGCTATGCCATTGTTCGATCAGTTTATTGATCTTATGAAACAGCATGCAACAACACACGCACAATCTTAAGGACCTGCTCACACTATGCCAAAACGTACAGATATAAAAAGCATTTTGATTATCGGCGCAGGGCCAATTGTTATTGGCCAAGCTTGTGAGTTCGACTACTCAGGTGCGCAAGCCTGTAAAGCACTCCGAGAGGAAGGCTACCGAGTTATCTTAGTTAACTCGAACCCAGCAACCATAATGACCGATCCTGAAATGGCGGATGCAACCTATATTGAGCCAATTCATTGGGAAGTGGTTGAGAAAATTATTTCAATTGAACGCCCCGACGCTATTTTACCGACAATGGGCGGGCAAACGGCGTTGAACTGTGCGCTCGAGCTTGAACAGTACGGTGTATTAGAAAAGTACAATGTAGAAATGATTGGCGCCACCGCTGACGCGATTGATAAAGCTGAAAACCGTGAACGCTTCGACAAAGCCATGAAGTCGATTGGTTTAGAAACTCCGCAAGCGGAAATTGCGCAAAGCATGGAAGAAGCCTTTGACGTACTCGAGCGTGTAGGTTTCCCCTGTATCATCCGGCCCTCCTTTACCATGGGCGGGAGCGGGGGTGGAATTGCCTACAACCGTGAAGAATTTGAAGAGATTTGTGGTCGAGGCTTAGCCCTTTCCCGCACCAACGAACTGCTTATAGATAAGTCGCTCATTGGCTGGAAAGAATACGAAATGGAAGTGGTGCGCGACAAAAATGACAACTGCATTATTGTTTGCTCCATTGAAAACTTTGACGCCATGGGTATTCACACGGGTGACTCGATTACCGTTGCCCCGGCGCAAACCTTAACCGACCGTGAATACCAAATTATGCGCGATGCCTCACTGGCAGTGTTACGCGAAATAGGTGTTGAAACCGGAGGGGCGAACGTACAGTTTGGTGTGTGCCCGAACACGGGCCGCATGGTGATTATCGAAATGAACCCGCGGGTAAGCCGTTCGTCTGCTTTAGCGTCGAAAGCAACAGGCTTCCCAATTGCTAAAATTGCAGCCAAGCTGGCTGTGGGTTACACCTTAGATGAGCTAGCTAATGACATTACGGGTGGCATTACGCCTGCTTCTTTCGAGCCGACTATTGACTATGTGGTTACCAAAATTCCACGCTTTAACTTCGAAAAGTTTGCTGGCGCGAACGACCGCCTAACCACGCAAATGAAGTCGGTGGGTGAGGTTATGTCGATTGGCCGTAACTTCCAAGAGTCACTGCAAAAAGCACTACGAGGCCTAGAGCTTGGTGCGACCGGTTTAAACCCCATGCTTGACGTGGCTAAGGATGAAAACGCACAGGCTAAAATAGTCCGAGAGCTAACGGAAGCGGGTGCAGAGCGTATTTGGTATATTGGCGACGCATTCCGTGCGGGCATGAGTGTCGAGGAAGTGTATAAACTGACGCACATTGACCCTTGGTACCTTGTGCAAGTTGAAGAACTGATTGCACTTGAAAAGGAAGTTTCAGAGCTAGGCTTGGCAGGCCTTGATGCTGACGCACTGCGCTACTTGAAGCGCAAAGGCTTCGCAGATGCTCGCATTGCTGAAATTCTACACGTAGGTGAACAAGAAATTCGCAAACTACGTGAACAGTTTTCTATTTTCCCTGTGTACAAGCGGGTTGACACCTGTGCAGCTGAGTTCCCTTCGGAAACGGCGTATATGTACTCTACCTATGATGAAGAGTGCGAAGCGCGCCCTTCAGACCGTGAGAAGATTATGGTGATAGGTGGTGGCCCGAACCGAATTGGACAAGGGATTGAGTTCGACTACTGCTGTGTGCACGCGGTTTTAGCTATGCGTGAAGACGGTTACGAAACCATTATGGTGAACTGTAACCCAGAAACCGTTTCCACAGACTATGACACCTCTGATCGCTTATATTTTGAGTCCATTACCTTAGAGGATGTGCTTGAAATAGTGCGTGTTGAACAGCCAAAAGGCGTGATTGTTCAATACGGTGGGCAAACCCCGCTAAAACTAGCCCGTGAGCTTGAAGCCAACGGTGTGCCTATTATTGGTACCTCGCCTGACGCAATTGATCGTTCAGAGGACAGAGAGCGCTTCCAAAGTGCAGTGAACCGTCTGGGTTTATTACAGCCGGAAAACGCCACAGTAACCAACTTTGAAGATGCCATTATCCAGTCACGTCATATTGGCTACCCACTTGTTGTGCGCCCATCCTACGTACTTGGTGGACGCGCCATGGAAATTGTCTATGACGAAGCGGATTTACGCCGTTATATGACAGAGGCTGTGAAGGTGTCGAATGACTCACCTGTACTCCTTGACCGGTTCTTAGATAACGCCATTGAAGTGGACATTGATGCGGTTTGTGACGGTACGGACGTACTCATTGGCGGCATTATGCAGCATATTGAGCAAGCGGGTGTCCACTCGGGTGACTCTGCCTGCTCACTACCGCCTTACTCGCTGAGTGAAGTGATACAAGACGAACTTCGTGAGCAAGTACGTAAGCTTGCCTTTGAGCTCAACGTACGTGGCTTAATGAATACGCAGTTTGCTGTCCAAAACAACAATATTTATTTAATTGAAGTGAATCCGCGAGCAGCACGAACCGTACCGTTTGTGTCAAAAGCCACCGGCATTCCACTTGCGAAAGTAGCAGCGCGTGTTATGGCGGGGCAGTCATTACGTGAACAGGGCTATACCAAGGAAATCATTCCACCGTATTACTCGGTGAAAGAAGTGGTGGTGCCTTTTGCTAAGTTCCAAGGTGTTGACCCAATCCGTGGGCCAGAAATGCGCTCAACGGGCGAAGTGATGGGAGTGGGCGAAAGCTTTGAAGAGGCCTATGCCAAAGCAAACTTAGGGTGTGGCCAAGCGTTACCAGAAAAAGGAAAAGCGCTTCTTTCCGTACGCCCAAGCGATAAACAGCGCGTGGTGGACCTTGCCCGCGGCTTAATTTCCTTAGGCTTTACAGTAGAAGCTACGCGCGGTACAGCCAGCGCCTTAAAAGAAGCAGGCATTCAGTGTACTATAGTGAATAAGCTGCAAGAAGGTCGTCCGAATATTGTTGATGCCATTAAAAATGGTGAATACAGCTATATTGTGAATACAGTAGAAGGGCGCCAGTCGATAACAGACTCTGTGTATTTACGTCGTGAAGCCCTGCTGAGTGGGGTGGTGTATACCATTACGTTGAATGCTGGTTTTGCGACCGTAAAAGCACACACAGTAGATGACAAAGCAAGAGTGTCTTCTTTGCAAGATTTACATGAACGAGTAAAGGATATATGAGGCAAATACCGATGACAGTCGCGGGCGCAGAAGCGCTCCGCGAAGAGTTAGCACGTTTAAAAAGCGAAGACAGGCCGCGCATTATTAATGCGATAGCCGAAGCGCGGGAGCATGGTGACTTAAAAGAAAACGCTGAGTACCATGCAGCGCGTGAACAACAAAGCTTTTGTGAAGGCCGTATTCAAGAAATTGAAGCTAAGCTTTCAAATGCGCAAATTATTGATGTAACGAAACTTCCAGAAACTGGACGGGTGATATTTGGTACTACAGTGACCATCTACAACACCAACACAGATGAAGAAGTAACCTATAAAATAGTGGGCGACGACGAAGCAGATATTAAAAAGAACTTATTGTCTGTGAATTCGCCCATTGCCCGTGCACTTATTGGAAAAAGCGTGGACGATGTCACCATTGTTGGCACACCAAGTGGCGACATTGAGTACGAAATAGTGAGAGTCGAACACATTTAGTGCGAGACTTCACAGAAAACTGATAAAAGCGATGCTGATATAGCGTCGCTTTTTTTGTGGGTTCAGTTTAAGTGCAAGCGCAATGCAATTTATTTCTTTTCTCTGGGCTCAGAGCCTAGGATGCTACGCAGCTCGTTAACGCGGGTGGTGCGCTCTTGTTGACTGGTGGGTTTAGCAAGCTGGTATTCGGGTACGTCTGGAAATACTTTTGCTACCGACATACCTAGTACTTTGGCAATAGATTCAGCCACAAAGCGCGATTTAGCTTGGCGTGACGCCACTTTTGAAATAAGCGAAGGGCTCTTGTCTATTGCTTCCGCTAGCATACTAAAGTCGTAGCCAAGCTTGCCTAGTGCCATTCTTATTTGATCTCTATCCATTGTTTCTCTTATGATGAGTTCAATCGTAGTTCAATAACAGCTCATTTGAAGAGGAAAAGTATTCAAATGAAGAATAAGCAGAATAAACCACAACTCACTAGCGAAATCAAGTCAGTGTATATCGACCTGGATCAAGCCATGGAGCGTTTAGCATTACTTGCGGGGACGCAGCGGCCGACTGAGATTATGCGTTGGATGGGGTTGGGGAGTTCCACGTACACAAATTGGAAGCGCAACAACAGCGTGCCGTATCGCACCATAGTGTGTACGCTCTTGGACAAAGGGATTTCGCTCGATGCATTCTTTTCCCCGAAAAGTAGGTTAAAGGTGCCTGATGAGCTGGTGCTAGCGGAGCGGTCGACACATTACGATGAGGAGTCGTACCAAGACGACATTATTCGGGCTGCCATTGAAAGCAAAAAGTTTCTTGAGCGAGCAGGGCTGCCAGAAAAAGAGCTTTATATTAAATTCTTAGTGGATATTTGGATGTTAAGTCGCGGAGAGATCTTGGCGGATCATGGTGTGCAAAACGCTTTGGTGGAGCATTTTAACCGGCTGGAAGCAAGTGCAGCCGGTTAAAGTCAAAAAAAGCCAGGGTTGTTAGCGTGGTAAGCGCATTTTTGGCTCTGTTGCTGGGCGGTAAAACACAGCGACTTTGCCAATCGATTGCACGAGGTTGGCTTTGGTATGCTCTACAATCGTTAAATAAATCGCTTGGCGAAGCTCCCGGTCGTCTTCAGGAACCTTTACTTTAATTAATTCATGGTGCTCAAGTGCCAGTTCTATTTCTGCTAACACACCTTCGGTAAGACCATTGCCACCTAGCATAACCACGGGCTTTAACGGGTGTGCTGCTGATTTTAAAAACTGCTTTTGTTTGTTACTTAATTCCATAATTTTCCCGATAGCTTGAATTGGCCACTGCCGTCGCCGTTGAATTTCCTGTATTCTACCCCCATATATATAAACGAACCAGTCAGAATCGGCGAGTGGAGTAAAATGGGACAAAAAAAACGTTCAGCGAGCAGCCGCCGCTGGTTAAAAGAGTACTTCTCAGACCCTTATGTTCACAAAGCGCATAAACAAGGTTTGCGGTCGCGGGCGGTATTTAAGCTGGAAGAAATTCAAAAGCGAGACCGAATACTCAAACCAAAGCAAGTGGTGGTCGACTTAGGTGCCGCACCAGGCAGTTGGTCCCAGTATGTTGCCACCTTACAAAATGGCCAAGGGGAAGTGATTGCTTGTGACATTTTGGAAATGGACTCGTTACCCGGTGTGGATTTTTTGCAGGGCGACTTCCGTGAAGAAGCTGTTCTAAATGCCTTGCTAACACGCATAGGTGGTGCAAAGGTAGACGTTGTGCTGTCTGACATGGCGCCCAATATGAGTGGTAATGAGTCCGTGGACATCCCGCGCTCTATGTACTTGGTAGAGCTAGCCTTAGACATGTGCAAACAAGTTTTGAAACCAAACGGCGCATTTGTCGTCAAAGTGTTCCAAGGTGAAGGGTTTGACGCCTTTTTGAAAGATGTACGTAATACTTTTACCACAGTAAAAGTACGTAAGCCTGACTCGTCGCGAGCCCGTTCTCGTGAGGTGTATTTGGTGGCGACTGGGTACAAATTATAGTACCCTAAAGTGATATTTTAGTAGCGAGAGGTAAACGCGTTGAGCGAAATGGCTAAGAATCTCATTCTCTGGTTGGTCATAGCAGTTGTGCTAATGAGCCTATTCCAGGGGTTTGGTCCAAGTGATACGAACACACGGTCTTATGCATACTCTGAGTTTGTCAGTGATGTAAACCGTGGTGATGTGCGTGAAGTCAGCATTAACGAAGCGCAAAAAATGATAACAGCGACAAAGCGTAGCGGTGAAAAAGTTAATACTGTTATGCCAAGTCAAGATCCAGACTTACTGAATGAGCTGTTAACCCAAGGCAATGTCCGTGTGGTGTATGCGGAGCCAGAAAAAAGGAGTTTACTAGGCTCTATCTTTATTTCTTGGTTCCCCATGCTGCTACTTATTGGGGTGTGGATATTCTTCATGCGCCAAATGCAAGGTGGCGGTGGCAAAGGCGCGATGTCCTTTGGTAAAAGCAAAGCGCGCTTAATGGGCGAAGACCAAATTAAAACCACGCTTGCAGATGTTGCAGGTTGTGAAGAAGCCAAAGAAGAAGTTGCAGAACTAGTAGACTTCCTACGTGACCCGTCGAAGTACCAGCGTTTAGGTGGTCAAATACCGAAAGGTGTTCTGATGGTGGGACCACCGGGTACAGGTAAAACCTTGCTGGCGCGTGCGGTAGCAGGTGAAGCGAAAGTCCCTTTCTTCACTATTTCAGGTTCGGACTTTGTTGAAATGTTTGTGGGTGTGGGGGCTTCACGTGTGCGTGATATGTTCGCTCAGGCGAAAAAAGCCGCTCCGTGCATTATCTTCATTGATGAAATAGACGCAGTAGGTCGCCAACGTGGCGCAGGATTAGGTGGTGGGCACGATGAGCGTGAACAAACTCTAAACCAAATGCTAGTTGAAATGGACGGTTTTGAAGGGAATGAAGGTATTATTGTTATTGCTGCAACAAACCGCCCAGACGTGCTAGACCCAGCGTTACTTCGTCCTGGTCGCTTTGACCGTCAAGTAACGGTTGGGCTGCCAGACGTTCGTGGCCGAGAGCAAATTTTGAAGGTACACATGCGTAAAGTACCTTTAGCAGATGACGTGGAAGCGGCACTGATAGCCCGTGGAACGCCAGGCTTCTCAGGTGCGGACCTTGCTAACTTAGTGAACGAAGCGGCCCTGTTTGCTGCGCGTGAAGGACACCGTGTTATTTCAATGGCAGAACTTGAAATGGCAAAAGATAAAATCTTAATGGGTGCCGAGCGGAAGTCTATGGTGATGTCAGAGTCTGAAAAAGAAATGACCGCTTACCATGAAGCAGGCCATGCCATTGTTGGGCGCATTGTGCCAGACCATGACCCTGTGTATAAAGTGTCCATTATTCCGCGAGGACGTGCTTTAGGTGTCACTATGTACTTGCCAGAGCAAGACCGTGTGAGCCACAGCAAGCGTCACTTAGAAAGCATGCTTTCAAGTTTGTACGGTGGCCGTATTGCCGAGCAAATCATTTATGGTGACGAGCATGTGACAACAGGCGCCTCAAATGACATTGAGCGAGCGACAGATATCGCGCGTAAGATGGTCACTCAGTGGGGCTTGTCTGAGAAAATGGGTCCTTTATTATACGCCGAAGAAGACGATCAAGTGTTTTTAGGTCGTTCTGTTGCACAAAACAAGCAGATGTCTGACAGAACTATGGACTTAATTGATGCGGAAATTCGTGAGCTTTGTGACAGAAACTATGACCGAGCAAAAGAGATTCTCGAGCAAAACAAAGATATTCTGCATGCGATGAAAGACGCACTTATGAAATACGAGACGTTAGATGCGGCACAAATAGACGATTTAATGGAACGTCGTCCTGTTCGTGAGCCAGCAAGTTGGCACGACAACTCGAATGACCCCTCGTCGGGCGACTCTGGCAACAAAGTTGTAAAAGATGAGAAAAAACCAGATGCCTGTTTAACAAAACCCGGTGAATCACCAGCAGGTTAACGTTAAAATACCCCGCAAGTCGGGGTATTTTTTTGCTTCTTTTTTTAACCCATGCAGCGGAGTCACAAACCATGCCAGGTCCTACTTTGCCCATAGAGGTGATGGGTATTCTCAATGTAACGCCAGATTCCTTTTCCGATGGCGGTCAATTCAATAATATAGATACAGCCTTGCTTCAAGCCGAACAAATGGTGGCTGATGGCGCCCATTGGCTGGACATAGGGGGGGAGTCAACGCGTCCAGGTGCCTCTGAAGTGTCAGTTCAGGAGGAGCTGGATCGCGTGATCCCAGTGATTGAGCGTATTCGAACTCAGCTTGACGTTAAAGTGTCCGTTGACACAAGCAAAGCCCATGTCATGACGGAAGCTGTGTCTGCTGGTGCTCATATGATCAATGACATTCGTGCACTGCAGGAGCCGGGTGCGCTAACCGCGGCGGCAGCAGCTGGCGTGAAGGTGTGCCTGATGCATATGCAAGGCCAACCCAGAACGATGCAAGCAGACCCGCACTACGAAGATGTCGTGGCAGATATTGTGGACTTTTTTCAGCAGCGTATTCAGCAATGTGAAGCTGCTGGTATACAAAAAAGTCAACTTTTAATTGACCCAGGCTTTGGCTTTGGCAAAACATTAAGGCACAATTACCAACTTTTACAGCGTTTAAGTGCCTTTCACCAACTTGAGCTGCCGCTACTTGTGGGTATGTCGCGTAAGTCGATGTTGGGTAAAGTAACAGGGAAAGGTGTAAATGAGCGCCTTGCAGCAAGTGTTGCAGCGGCGACCATAGCCGCTTTAAAAGGTGCGCACATTATACGAGTACACGATGTGGCTGAGACCATGGATGCAGTAAATATTGTTACTGCCACGTTAACAGGAGATTATAAAGCACATGGGTAAATATTTTGGAACAGACGGCATACGCGGCCATGTGGGCGAGTCGCCTATAACACCTGAGTTCGTTCTTAAGTTAGGTTGGGCCGCAGGTAAAACCTTTGCTGCAAAAGGGAACACCAAAGTACTCATAGGTAAAGACACACGTATTTCAGGTTATATGCTGGAGTCTGCTTTAGAAGCAGGCTTCGCAGCAGCTGGGGTGAATGTCGGCTTTTTAGGTCCTATGCCGACTCCGGGCATTGCTTACATTACCAGTACGTTCCGAGCAGCTGCAGGGATTGTTATTAGCGCCTCACATAACCCTTATTATGACAACGGTATTAAGTTCTTTTCTGACGTTGGTTTTAAGCTATCAGACGAAATGGAAGCGGCCATTGAAAACCTGATAGATCAACCTATGGACTGTGTGTCTTCAGAGAAGCTAGGTCGAGCGACGCGCATTATTGACGCCAGTGGTCGTTACATAGAGTTTTGTAAAAGCATATTCCCTTCAGAACTTTCCTTACGTGGATTAAAGATAGTTGTGGACTGTGCCAACGGTGCAACCTACCAAATAGCGCCCAATGTCTTTAGGGAGCTAGGTGCAGAAGTTATTACCGTGGCCGCGGAGCCTAATGGCTTAAATATTAACGCCGGGTGCGGTGCTACAGACACCAAACTACTTGCCAAGAAAGTGCTTGAACACAAAGCTGATATAGGTTTGGCTTTTGACGGCGATGGCGACCGTATTATGATTATCGACGAAAAAGGGGTCGAAATTGACGGTGATGAAATTGTTTTCGCCTTGGCGAAACAATTATTGACCGCCGGCCAATTGGAAGGTGGAGTGGTTGGGACTCAAATGAGCAACATGGGTTTAGAAGTTGCTCTGGAAAAGTTAGGCGTTCCCTTTGTACGAAGCAAAGTGGGTGACCGCCATGTTATGGAAGCTTTGAATGAACGTCGCTGGTTATTGGGTGGCGAAAACTCGGGTCATGTCATCAACCTGCGATATCACACCACAGGCGACGGTATTTTAGCAGCCCTACAGTTTTTAACAGCGATGGTGCGCAGTAACTCGAAGCCAAGTGAACTGTTAGACGGCATGGTCAAGTTCCCACAAGTGCTAGTGAATGTGCGGTACGAAGCGGGAACCCAACCGGAACAAGCTGACAACGTTCTTTCAGCTGTCGCAGAAGTAGAACGTGCCCTTGGAAAAGAAGGGCGCGTCTTGCTAAGGAAGTCAGGAACTGAACCTTTAATTCGTGTTATGGTTGAGGGCCGAGATGAAGCGAAAGTACGTGCGTTTGCTCAAGAAATCGCTCAAGAAGTTGAAGCGGTGAGCACGGAATAGCCAATCGGTTGGTAAATGGCAAAATTGTTGGCGCAGAAGCTTGTATCAACGCAGGATGTTCGGTACTATCTGCGCCGCTTGATGAATAGGTGAGGAGGCCAGTGTGCGCCAAAACTTGGTGATAGCCAATTGGAAGCTGAACGGTAGTATGGATTTGATAGCAGAGTTCGCCCAAGGCTGGGATACTCTGGTTAGTGCAAATACTGACGCTGTTTTATGCCCCCCGGCTGTATTCCTTGCCGCAGCAAAGGATAAATATCCTAAGCTGGTTTTCGGTGCGCAAACAAGCAGTGCTTACCATGAAGGTGCGTACACAGGTGAACTAGCCGCTAGCATGTTGCGTACAGTGGGTGCTCAGTATGTGTTAGTAGGTCATTCAGAGCGGCGCGCTATATTTGGTGAAACAAACCAGGTTGTCGCAGACAAGATTGTTGCAGCGCAAGAAGCTGATTTAATACCCGTGTTATGCGTAGGTGAAACAGCAGATGAGCGCAATGAACAGCGAACCGAACAGGTTATTTTGCAGCAGCTCGAAGAAGGCTTAGCAAATGCAGATTTAACCCGACTTGTTATTGCTTATGAGCCAGTTTGGGCAATAGGCACTGGCTTGACGGCAAGCCCCGAACAAGCACAAGAAATTCATAAGCTTATTCGTGGTTGGGTAGCGCAAAAGAATGCTACCGTTGCAGAACAAATACAGCTACTTTATGGTGGTAGCGTAAAACCAGCGAATGCAGCTGAGTTGTTCCAGCAAGCAGATATAGATGGTGGTCTGATTGGCGGTGCAAGTTTAAAGCTGGAACAGTTTCAAGCCATTTGTATGGCAGCACAGGAAATATAAGTTATGTATGAGAGTTTGCTCGTAATTTACTTAGTAATTGCCATCGCATTAATTGCGTTGATATTGCTACAAAAAGGAAAAGGCGCAGAAATGGGTGCAGCCTTTGGTTCGGGAGCTTCCAACACTGTGTTTGGTGCAACCGGCTCAGGTAATTTCCTAACACGCTTAACCGCAATATTTGCAGTCAGTTTCTTTTTGTTAAGCTTAATCTTAGGTAACTTCGCAGCACAACAAGGTGCAGACACAAAAGGTGACTTAAACCTAATGTCAGACGAAGTAGTGGAACAGCCGATTCTTCCACCAGGAGAAGGTTAAGTTAAACACATTTTGCCGAAGTGGTGGAATTGGTAGACACGCCACCTTGAGGGGGTGGTGCTCTAACGGGCGTACGAGTTCAAATCTCGTCTTCGGCACCAATTAAAATGCAGTATAAGTTTGGTTAAAATACGCTTTAATTACTGTCTATTAGGTTGTAACTCATAGCGATTTCCCTTATAATGCATGTCATTCGGACGCGGGGTGGAGCAGTCTGGTAGCTCGTCGGGCTCATAACCCGAAGGTCGTAGGTTCAAATCCTGCCCCCGCAACCAGTTCGAGTTCAGTTGAATTGTGTTTAGCCACATAATGAACTCGAGTCGACAGGCTCCTTATAGTTGTAAGCCCCGACTTGAACGGGGCTTTTTGCTATTTACGCTGCGGCTCTTATTTGCTGATATTTGAACTGGGCTTTTTAGCCCTTTTTTTGTTTTTGGAGGTTGCCTTGGCAACATTGGTAGAACGTTTAACAGACATTATTGAACCTGCTGTAGCAGCTGCTGGTTTCGAACTCTTAGGCGTTGAGTTAGTACGTGCTGGCCATGACACCACACTACGGCTATATATAGATCATGAAAATGGTATTACTGTGGACGACTGCGCCCTAGTGAGTAACCAGGTTGGCGCGGTACTGGATGTGGAAGACCCTATCAGTGTTGAGTATAACCTTGAGGTTTCCTCGCCAGGTGCAGACCGCCCGCTATTTAAACTAGCACATTACGAACAACTCTTAGGTGAGAAAATTTCGGTGCAACTACAAACACCTGTTTCAAACCGACGCAAATTAACTGGCGAACTAGCTGCTGTGGAAGGTGAAACAATTACCTTTATAGTGGATGGAAACCCATTCCCTGTTGCTTTCAGCAAAATTAAGAAAGCGAATTTAGTACCGAACTTTGATTAAAACGAGGCAAAGGCATGAATAGAGAAATTTTGCTAGTTGCAGAAGCGGTTTCAAACGAGAAGGGTGTTCCTCGTGAGAAAATATTTGAGGCCCTTGAAATAGCTATAGCAACAGCGACTCGTAAAAAATATGAAGGCGACATTGACGTGCGTGTTGCGATCGATCGCCAAACAGGTGGCTTTGAAACATTCCGCCGCTGGCAGGTTGTTGCTGACCCAGAAGTGAATGAAAGCTTAGAAAACCCTTATGCGCAAATTTCACTGTCTGCAGCGCAAATAGACGACCCTGACATTCAGCCGGGCGATTATATTGAAGACCAAATTGAGTCGATTGAGTTTGACCGTATTACCACTCAAACAGCGAAACAGGTTATTTTCCAAAAGGTACGCGAAGCTGAGCGTGCACAGGTCGTAGAGCAGTACGAAGATAAAGTTGGTGAGTTGGTCAATGCGATTGTTAAGAAGACTTCTCGCGACAATATTATTTTAGACTTAGGTGCTAACGCAGAAGCCGTTATGTTCCGCGACGAAATGTTACCACGCGAAAACTATCGCCCAGGTGACCGTGTTCGTGGTCTATTATTTGATGTGCGTCCAGAAGCACGCGGTGCTCAGCTATTTGTAAGCCGGACCAACCCAGACTTCTTGATCGAACTATTCCGCATTGAAGTGCCAGAAATTGGCGAAGAAATGATTGAAGTGAAAGGTGCAGCTCGTGACCCGGGCTCGCGTGCGAAAATTGCAGTGAAGTCGAATGACCGTCGAATTGACCCGGTTGGCGCTTGTGTTGGTATGCGTGGTGCTCGTGTACAAGCTGTTTCGAGTGAGCTAGGTGGCGAGCGCGTTGATATTGTGCTTTGGGACGACAACCCAGCGCAGTTTGTCATCAATGCTATGGCTCCGGCAGAAGTGGTTTCTATTGTGATGGATGAAGAGTCCCACACAATGGATATAGCTGTAGAAGAGGGCAATTTAGCACAAGCCATTGGACGCAACGGTCAAAACGTTCGTTTAGCAAGCCAGCTGACAGGTTGGGAGTTAAATGTAATGACCATTACAGACTTTAATGCACGTAATGAAGCCGAGTCAGAGCGTTTAATGAAGCTCTTCACAACAGGTTTAGATATTGACGATGACTTTGCTGGCTTATTGATTGAAGAAGGCTTTTCCTCACTGGAGGAAGTGGCCTATGTTCCTGCAGCAGAGCTACTTGCAATCGACGGTCTAAACGAAGAAATTGTTGAAGAATTACGTACTCGAGCCCGTGAATATTTAGCAGAAAACCCTTCTGCTGCTGAAGGTGGAGCCGACGCAGAACCGGATGAGACGCTACTAAACCTAGACGGCCTTGAGCGTGAACTTGCCTTCGCACTAGCAGCGAAAGGGGTGCGAACCCTAGAAGAGCTTGCGGAACAAGGCACAGATGATTTATCAGACATAGAGTCGTTGGACCCAGAGCGTGCTGCAGAACTTATTATGCAAGCCCGTAACATTTGCTGGTTCAGCGAAGAACAAGACAATACGAGTGAGGTGTAATTTAGATGGCAGAAGTAAACTTGAAAGAACTCGCCAGTGAAATTGGTACCTCTGTAGAGAAATTACTACAGCAATTGAGTGACGCCGGTATTAACAAAACAGCGGATGACTCAATAACCGAAGAACAAAAGCAACAGTTGCTAAGTGCGAATAAGCAAGAAGAAAGCGCAACCCCTGAGCGTATGACCCTGACACGTAAAAGCCGCAGCACGCTGAACGTTGGCACAGGTCCTGGGCGCTCGAAAGCTGTGCAAGTAGAAGTTCGGAAAAAACGGACATACGTAAAGCGCAGCACGGCTGAAGAAGAGAAACGCCTTGAAGAAGAACGCTTAGAAGCTGAAGCAAAGGCGAAGGCAGAAGCCGAAGCGCGTGAAAAAGCACAAGCAGAAGCGAAAAAGAAAGAAGAAGAAGCGCAAAAACAGCGTGAAGCGAAGCGGAAAGAGCAAGAAGCTGCAAAAGCTAAAGCAGCAGCCGCAGCTGCAGAGCGTTCGCCAGAAGAAACCGCGGCCCTCGAAAAGGCCCGTGCTGAGGAAGAACGTTTGCGTAAAATTCAAGAAGCTGAGTTGGCAAAGAAAGCCAATGAAGAGGCTGAGAAGCTCGCCGCAGAAGCTCGTCGCTTAGCGGAAGAGAACCAAGCTCGCTGGGAAGAAGAAGAGAAAAAACGGAAAAAAGCGGAAGAAGAAGAGGTGTATGTCACCACTTCAGAAACGGCAAAGCTAGCTGAACAGCAGCAAGACTCTGAAGAAGAAAGCCGTACCGCACGCCGTAAGAAAACCAAACAGCGTAAGACCAAAGAAGAAGAAGGTCAGCCACGCCGTGAACGTCGCCGTAAAGGTGGCAAAATGAAGGCACCACAGTCTTTGCAGCATGGCTTTAATAAACCAGCTGCGCCTGTAACCCGTGAGGTACGCTTAACAGAAACCATGACGGTGGCAGAGCTTGCCAACCGCATGTCTATTAAAGCCACCGAACTTATCAAAACCATGATGAAAATGGGTGAAATGGTGACCATTAACCAAGTGCTGGACCAAGAAACAGCAGCGCTTGTGGTTGAAGAGCTAGGTCACACACCTGTAGTGGTTCAAGACAACGCGTTAGAAGAGTCGGTATTGAGCGATCGGGGTGACGAAGGTGAGTTATTACCGCGTGCACCTGTGGTAACCGTTATGGGTCACGTAGACCATGGTAAAACCTCACTGCTCGACTATATTCGTAAAGCCAAAGTGGCGGACGGAGAAGCCGGCGGAATTACCCAGCATATTGGTGCATACCACGTTGACACAGGTCACGGTATGATTACCTTCCTAGACACACCTGGCCACGCAGCCTTTACCTCTATGCGTGCTCGTGGTGCAAGTGCTACGGATGTTGTTATTCTTGTGGTGGCTGCGGACGATGGCGTTATGCCACAAACCGTTGAAGCAATTCAGCACGCAAAAGCGGCGAATGTGCCACTGATTGTGGCAGTGAATAAAATGGATAAGCCAACGGCTGATCCAGACCGTATTAAAAATGAACTTTCGCAGCACAATGTGTTGTCGGAAGAGTGGGGCGGTGATGTCCAATTTGTTCATGTTTCTGCAAAAGCAGGTACCAACATGGACGCACTGCTTGAAGCTGTCTTGTTACAAGCTGAATTACTCGACTTGAAAGCCAGCCGTGAAGGCATGGCCCAGGGCGTTGTGATTGAGTCTCGCCTTGATAGAGGTCGTGGTCCAGTCGCTTCTGTGTTAGTTCAAAGTGGTACCCTGAAGCGTGGCGACATCGTACTTTGTGGTCTTGAGTATGGCCGTATTCGTGCAATGCGTAACGAACTCGGGCGTGACGTTGAAACAGCCGGCCCGTCTATACCTGTGGAAATACTTGGTTTATCAGGTGTTCCTGCTGCGGGTGACGAAGTGACCGTTGTGAAAGATGAGCGTAAAGCACGTGAAGTGTCTAACTACCGCCAAGGTAAGTACCGCGACGTGAAGCTTGCTCGCCAGCAGAAAGCGAAGCTAGAAAACATGTTTAGTAACATGGAAGAAGGCGACGTGGCAGAGCTGAACATCGTCTTGAAATCAGACGTACAAGGTTCACTCGAAGCCATCACCGAGTCTCTGACCACATTATCAACAGACGAAGTGAAGGTGAATATTGTTGGTAGCGGTGTTGGTGGTATCACTGAGACGGACATTTCATTGGCCGGCGCTTCCAATGGTATCGTGCTTGGCTTTAACGTACGTGCCGACGCAACCGCCCGTCGTACAGCTGAAAATGAAGGCATTGAATTACGCTACTACAGTGTAATTTACGACTTAATCGAAGAGATTAAGCAAGCCATGTCAGGCATGTTAGCACCTGAGTTTAGACAAGAGATTATTGGCCTTGCAGAAGTGCGTGATGTCTTTAAGTCACCTCGTATTGGTGCCATTGCAGGTTGTATGGTAACCGAGGGCGTGGTGAAGCGTTCAGCGCCTATACGTGTACTGCGTGATAACATTGTTATTTACGAAGGCGAGCTTGAGTCGTTGCGTCGCTTTAAAGACGACGTACAAGAAGTTCGTAACGGTATGGAATGTGGTATTGGCGTTAAGAACTATAATGACGTCAAAGTAGGTGACCAAATCGAAGTATTTGAAACTGTTGAAGTTGAACGTACTTTATAAATAACACCTTCTGTAGCCGGCCGGTGTTCGCACTGGTCGGCTTTTTATTTTAGGAGTATATCGCATGGCAGATTACAAACGAGTCGACCGTTTTTCGCAGCAATTGCAACGAGAAATAGCGGTAATTTTACAGCGTGAAATAAAAGACCCACGTGTGGTTATGCCGACAGTTTCAGGTGTAGACGTATCTCGTGACTTATCTTACGCGAAAGTATTTATTACTTTTTTAAATGACGACGAAGAAAGTGTAACGGAAGGGTTAAGCGTACTAAATGATGCTGCTGGATATATTCGCTCATTGCTTGGTAAGCGCATTTCTTCTCGGGTAACACCGAATGTAAAATTCGTTTACGATTCGTCGACAAGTGAAGGCATGCGGATGGCCAGTTTGGTCAAAAGTGCTTTAGCGGACGATGAGAAAAAAAAGAGCAAGTCTGATAAACAGGACGATTAAGTGGCCCGCCGTAGAAAAAATGCCCGTGCTATTCATGGCATGGTGTTAGTTGATAAGCCCACTGGAATGACATCAAACCGTGTGGTGCAAATAGTTCGCCGAATTTTCAATGCGAGTACTGCAGGCCATACAGGCGCACTCGACCCTTTAGCGACGGGTATGCTGCCTGTTTGTTTAGGTGAGGCCACCAAGTTTTCGCAGCTCATGTTAGAAGCGGATAAGGCCTACCGTGTGGTCGCTAAACTCGGTGAGCGTACCGACACCAGCGATGCTGACGGTACTGTCGTAGAACGTCATCCAGTGAATATTACTGAAGCAGACGTGCTAGCCGCTTTACCCCAATTTCGGGGGGATATTCAGCAAATCCCTTCCATGTTTTCTGCTCTTAAATACGAAGGGAAGCCCTTGTATGAGTATGCCCGCGCTGGCAAAACCGTACCTCGTAAAGCCCGTGACATAACAGTGTATTCCCTTGAGCTTGTGGAATTTACCGGCGACACAGCCACTATGGATGTACATTGTAGTAAAGGCACCTATATACGTACGATTGTCGATGACCTAGGTCAGGCGTTAGGTTGCGGGGCCCATGTGCAACAACTTCGTCGTACCGCCATTGAAAACTTCCCGGTTGACAAAATGATCACCTTAGAAGCTCTTGAAAAGGCTGCTGAAGACGGACCTCCGGACGAACTGTTGTTGCCGATGGATATGACGGCGATGGAGTTGCCTGCTTTGTCCCTAGATGAGCGGGAAGTAAGAAACTTTGTTCACGGACAGCCCATACGACGAACGGAAGCAGGTGACTTATTTCGTGTTTATGCGGGTAATGGCGACTTTTGGGGCGTGGCAGAACGTCGTCAAGACGGAGACCTATGGCCCCGACGCGTGGTGGTTCGCTAAGGATTTAATTAAAACACCTTGAAAAATAATGGCAGCGAACGTATAATTCGCGCCTATTTCGCCCAAGCTGAATTAGTGATTGGCTGGGGTTCATTCAAACTGGAGAATAATGATGTCACTAACCGTTGAACAGAAAGCTCAAATCGTTAAAGAATATGCTCGCGCTGAAGGCGACACAGGTTCACCTGAAGTTCAGGTAGCTTTGCTAACGGCTCAAATTCTTGGCCTACAAGACCACTTTAAAGAGCACAAGCATGACCACCACTCACGTCGTGGTTTGTTACGCATGGTAAGCCAGCGTCGTAAATTGCTTGACTACCTAAAAGGTAAAGACTTAAATCGCTATGCCGATTTAATCAAGCGCTTAGGACTTCGTCGCTAAGACGGGTTCAACCAAAGGGGCCATGGGCCCCTTTTTTGTTTTTAAGTTCCAGATGAAGATTTCTGTTAATGGCTTTCTTCTGTATACTATGTCAGAAGTTAATCAAAATATTTAAGTAGTATGTCAAGGCGCTGTTATCTGGTGTCAGTAAGTGAGCCCGGGTTGGGCGTTAAATGTAAGTAAGTGAAGGAAAATATAGTGAATCCTATAATTAAACAATTTCAATATGGTCAGCACACCGTAACATTAGAAACAGGCGCAATTGCACGCCAAGCAAGTGGCGCTGTCATGGTCACCATGGACGACACCTCAGTTTTAGTGACTGTGGTAGGAAAAAAAGACGCTAAAGCCGATCAAGACTTTTTCCCTTTGACGGTGAACTACCAGGAGCGTACGTACGCTGCAGGTAAAATACCAGGTGGTTTCTTTAAGCGTGAAGGTCGCCCGAGTGAAGGTGAAACACTCACCAGTCGTCTTATTGACCGTCCTATTCGTCCACTATTCCCGGAAGGCTTCTTCAACGAAGTACAAATTATTGCCACTGTAATGTCAGTGAACCCTGAAGTGGCACCGGACATTGTTGCGTTAATTGGTACCTCAGCAGCCCTTGCCATTTCTGGCTTGCCATTTAATGGCCCGATTGGTGCTGCGCGTGTGGGTGTATTAAACAACGAGTATGTTTTAAACCCTTCGCAGACAGATCTAACTGAATCTGCACTTGACCTTGTAGTAGCAGGTACTGAGTCTGCTGTGCTTATGGTTGAGTCAGAAGCAAGCATTTTAAGTGAAGACGTAATGCTAGGTGCCGTGATGTATGGTCACGAACAACTGCAAAGCGTGATTACGGCTGTCAACGAATTTGCTGCCGAAGTAAACACGCCGAAGTGGGACTGGCAGCCAGCTGCAAGCAATGACGCGCTTATTGAAAAAGTGCGTGCCTTCGCTGCAGACCGTATTGGCCAAGCGTACACCATCTCAGACAAAGCAGAGCGTCGTGACGCACTAGCCGCATTGCGCAATGAAATGCTGGAAGCTTTTAAAGCGGAAGATGAAGAGCTAAATGAAAAAGAAGCCGCTGATATTTTCCACGACATAGAGTCGGACGTAGTTCGTAGCCGTATTATTGCGGGTGAGCCACGTATTGATGGCCGTGAACCAGACATGGTACGTGGCTTACACGTGGGTACGGGCGTGCTTCCACGTACACACGGTTCTGCTTTGTTTACTCGTGGTGAAACACAGGCACTCGTGGTTGCAACGCTTGGTACTGAGCGTGACGCACAAAACATTGATGAAGTACTAGGCGCGCGTCAAGACCGCTTTATGCTGCACTACAACTTCCCTCCTTACTGTGTAGGTGAAACAGGGTTTGTAGGTTCGCCTAAACGTCGTGAAATTGGTCATGGTCGCCTTGCTAAGCGTGGTGTTATGGCGGTTATGCCGGATGCTGAAGAATTCCCGTACACAGTACGTGTTGTAGCTGAAGTCACTGAGTCGAATGGTTCAAGCTCCATGGCTTCTGTATGTGGTACTTCACTCGCACTGATGGACGCTGGTGTACCCATTAAAGCTTCTGTTGCTGGTATTGCAATGGGCTTAGTGAAAGAAGGCGACAAACACGTTGTACTTTCAGACATTCTAGGTGACGAAGACCACTTAGGTGACATGGACTTTAAAGTTGCAGGAACAACGGAAGGTATTACTGCACTGCAAATGGACATTAAAATTGAAGGTATTACCAAAGACATTATGCAGCAAGCACTAGCGCAAGCTAAAGCGGCACGTTTGCATATTCTTAAGGTAATGGACGAAGCGCTAGGTGATGCACGTTCTGAAGTGTCGAGTTTTGCGCCGCGTTTCCACGTGATGAAGATCAACCCTGAGAAAATTCGTGACGTCATAGGTAAAGGTGGTGCGGTTATCCGTGAGTTAACCGAGTCAACCAATACCAATATTGAAATTAACGATGACGGTACCATCAAAATTGCTGCAACAGATGCAGCCGATGCGCAAGCCGCGGTTGATAAGATAGAAGCCATTACTGCAGACGTAGAAGTGGGTCGTATTTACGAAGGTAAAGTTGCTCGAGTTGTGGACTTTGGTGCGTTTGTAACCATTCTTCCAGGTAAAGACGGTCTTGTGCACATTTCTCAAATCGCAGAAGAGCGTGTTGAGAATGTGAGTGACTACCTAGAAGTTGGCCAAACTGTAAGTGTGAAAGTGCTTGAAATTGACCGCCAAGGTCGTGTGCGCTTAAGCATGAAAGAAGCAGCGCCAAAGGCTGAAGAACAGCCAGCCGAGTAAGCAGCATTGTAAGTTTATTATTAAAAACCGCCTTCGGGCGGTTTTTTTATTGGAACTCAATGCACTTTCCTTCCTGCTATGATGTAATGAAGCAATTCATTGATTGTTGGAGTTTCTTGTGTACCGAGTATTAGCCATAGTGTCTGTGTTATTTATTGCTGGTTGCTCCGCACTGCCAGAGCAAGGCAATGCTAAAGTTGTAACTGAACCGACTAAACAAGCCAACAGCCGGCCTGAACTTCCCCTGGTAGAGCCAGCTCAGCCTTCTCAGGCTCGTCAGGCTGAGGCTGCGCAGTTAAGTCAATTACTTGAAAACGGTGAGCTTACAGACGAGCAGCGAAAAATAGCGCTGTACCGCCGTGGCGTGGTGTTTGATGCCTTAGGGCTGCCTTCTCTGGCCTCGTTAGATATGAACCGGGTACTGGAAATTGACCCAGCAATGGCAGAAGCGTGGCACTACTTGGGCGTGTTTTATATGCAGCATGGTAACTACAACAGTGCCTATGAAGCGTTTGACAGCGTCATAGAGTTGCAACCCAACCACGACTACGTTTACCTGAATCGTGGGCTTGCTTCTTATTACGACGAGCAGTATGAGTTGGCTTTAAACGACTTTGCCGACTATTACTTTCAAGAGCCTTCAGACCCATACCGCATTGCCTGGTATTACTTTGCAGCGTATGAACTTGATGCAGGGCGTGCTGAAGAGCAGTTACGCCAGCAACTAGAAGGCGTCCCGGCGGACACTTGGGGTGGCTTGGTTGTCCGTTTCTTGGCGGACAAAGCGTCAGCCCAAGAGCTTATTCAAGAAGCGTTTTCTGATATAAACAGCCATGAAGACTTAGTAAGCCGACTTTGTGAAGCCTATTTTTATTTAGGCAAAAAGGCCGCAATGACTGGCGACACGGAAACAGCGCTTAATTTCTTCAAGCTTACTTTAATGACCAATGTATACCCATTTATTGAATATCGGGTTGCTCGCTCTGAGCTTTATAAATTACGTGCAACCTTAACGGATTAGGGTGAGACAAACGTGAAACGAGCATGGCTATTGCTTGTAGGGCTTGCGTTTTGTGTCACGGCAAGTGCACCGACTTTTTCTCAGAATCAAAGTCGGTTCTACTTGACCCTTGCTGCAGAGCAGGGGCATCGGCAAGCCATGTTCAGCTTGGCATTGAACTATCAGCAACATCAGCACATTTCGACGGCTCGACACTGGCTGCAGCAAGCTCTTTATGCTGGGCACCCGCAGGCGTTAAATTACCTGATTAGCTGGTTTCCACAGCATGAAAAGCAATGGTTACGGCAGGCCGCCGCTTATGGGCACCCAGACGGTTTGGTTTTTCATTGGTTAGAAAACAGCACACCCCCCGAACAGGTGTCGCTTTCTCCGTTACAGCTTCGTCAACTTTCGCCCTTAGGTCGCTCTTTGCTTGCTCATTATAGCTTTCAGTACGATGCGCCCGCTCACTTACCCCACTGGCGTGCGTTAGCTCCTTCACAACCTCGATGGCGGGAGCGCATTCAAGGCGATGAAGTGCTACGCCGAACACAGCAGCCATGCCATTTTAACCTGCGTCTGTACACACAGAGCAAACAGCCCCAGCAACTGCTTTCTTGGCTTGCCAAACTTGATACTTTCTTTGCTAGTCGAGGGTACCGCTTGTGTGCCAGCAAGCAAGTTTTAGATCCGTCAGTAAACTGTTCGCCGCAAACAAGTAGAGCCTACTGTCAGCTTACTATGAAGCGTACACAACCCGTGTCAGTGGTTGTTACGGAGCAAGGCGACGCCAACACCCGCAATGGTGTTGTCTATATTAACCAACATACGCATTGGCGGGTGTTATTGCATGAGTTAGGTCATGCTTTAGGTCTTGCGGACGAATATCCCATGAGTCAGGATCTGGCACAAAGTTTTTGTGCCGGGCAATATAATTTCTATGCGCGAAATATTATGGTTGCGGAGCCACGGCTTTATTCTCAACAGTCGGTTCATGACTTGTCACAACAGGTTCCTTGGCAGCAAGACTTAACAACAGCAATAGCGCAACCCGTTCGTATACAGGCAGGAGAGTACTTTCGGCTGGGTTCGAACGAGCCGCAGCACGTTGGCTTATTTCCTGCCAGTACCTGCGCC
Organism: Aliidiomarina taiwanensis; assembly: GCF_003987015.1. Lineage (GTDB taxonomy): Bacteria > Pseudomonadota > Gammaproteobacteria > Enterobacterales > Alteromonadaceae > Aliidiomarina > Aliidiomarina taiwanensis. Next base: position 302,406 of record NZ_PIPQ01000001.1, read on the forward strand.
CAGACACCCGCTCAGGCCTGGAAGCCTTTTGCTCAGCAAACGTTTATGGAGTATCACCACGCCCAGTTTATACCGGACTTGTACCTTCAGTGGATGGCCGAGGCGATGGCGCTTCGGGAATAAAAAAGGCCCTCTATAAAGAGAGCCTTAAGCCATTGATAGGTGCTGTGGTAAAGCCTTACTTTACTTCGACACCAGCGGCTTGTAAGTCTGCATGGTAGGAAGAGCGTACCAGCGGGCCAGAAGCTGCTTGGGTAAAGCCCATTTTGTCGGCTTCCCGTTTAAACATGTCAAACTCTTCCGGTGTGACATAACGTTTGACCGGTAAATGGTGACGGCTTGGCTGTAAGTATTGACCTATCGTCAGCATATCCACATTGTGACGACGCAGGTCCTCCATAACCTCCAGAATTTCCTCATTGGTTTCACCTAACCCAACCATTAATCCAGACTTAGTACGCACGTCGGGGCGACGCTCTTTGTACTTCTTCAATAAGTCGAGAGACCATTGGTAGCTAGCGCCAGGGCGTGCAGCCCGGTACAAACGCGGGGCCGTTTCTAAGTTGTGGTTAAACACATCGGGAGCTTCCGCCTCCAAAATATCGAGAGCAACGTCCATGCGGCCACGGAAGTCTGGTACAAGAATTTCCACTTTAATGTCGGGGGTGCGGGCACGAATTTCTCGTACGCAGTCAGCAAAGTGCTGAGCACCGCCGTCGCGAAGGTCATCGCGGTCCACGGAGGTTATTACAACATAATTTACACCCATGTCAGCAATGGTTTCGCCTAGTTTTACTGCTTCCGTAGGGTCGACAGGTAAAGGACGACCATGAGCGACATCGCAGAAAGGACAACGGCGGGTGCAAATGGCGCCAAGTATCATAAAGGTTGCTGTACCGTGATTAAAACACTCAGGTAAGTTCGGGCAAGAAGCTTCTTCACATACGGAATGGAGGCCATGTTTGCGCATGGCTTTTTTAATATGATCGATGCGTTCGGTGCTGGCCGGTAAGCGAACTTTCAACCACTCAGGCTTGCGCAACATTTCTTCACGTTCAGTCGGTACCACTTGCACTGGAATAAGCGCCATTTTATCGGCGTCACGTAGTTTTACACCGGGCTGAATTTTAACTGGCTTGGACATAATCTTTCGCTAATCCCGTTTCTTGGGCCACTTCTGCATAGTGCAATTGAGCGGCGAAGTATTTAATAATGAGTTGTGCGGCTTCTTCTACTTGCGTTGGGCCCTGATGATCTGCCGTTTGCGTCATCACCATGCCGGCATAGCCACATGGATTAATGCGCATAAAAGGGCTTAAATCCATGTTCACGTTCAAAGCAAGGCCATGGAATGAGCAACCCCGGCGAATGCGTAAACCCAGGGAGCAAACTTTTTCTTCGCCAATGTACACTCCAGGAGCGTCGGGGCGAGGGGCTGATTCAATGCCATATTCAGCCAAGCTTGAAACGACGGTTTCTTCGATGGCAGAAACTAACCCGCGAACTCCAATTTTTAGTCGGCGGATATTGACCATAAAGTACACCACCAATTGACCAGGACCATGGTAGGTGACTTGGCCACCGCGATCGACAGGTACAACAGGGATGTCGCCAGGGGCTAGCAGGTGTTCTTGCTTGCCGGCCTGACCTTGAGTGAACACGGGCGGGTGCTCAACAATCCACAACTCATCGGCTGTGTCGTCATTTCGGTTGTCAGTGAAGGCCTGCATGGCTTCCCACGTGGGAACATAGTCTGCTCGGCCTAATTGACGAATGATAAGTTTTTTCATGGGACGATTATACCCTTCCAACAGCAGAACAACAGCCGTTGTTTATAAGCAGCTAAAGAACTCGGCGAACCCCGTCAATTGAGGCAAGGCGGTTATACAAGGCTTCTATTTGCTCCTTGCTTTCAACACGCACACGGATGCTCACTGAGTGGTAAGTGCCTTTACTAGAAGGGCGCGTTGTTGGCGCATAGTCCGCTGGAACATGCTGTTGCACAACAGCCACCACCTCGTCTGCGAGGTTGTCACGTGCTTCTGCTACGACCTTGTAAGTGAAGTCGCAGGGGAACTCGAGGTACTCATCGAATTTTGTATCCATGAAAGGTTACTCCTGAACAATATGAGGTCGGCGGTTACGAAATAATTCCGCTAACTGCTGAGTAATAGGGCCAATACTGCCGTTGTTAATTGTGGTAGAGCCAATGGTACCCACAGGCTGTACTTCACGTGTCGAGCTTGACAGAAAACACTCGTCTGCCTGCATGAGCTCGTCGAGGCTAAAGGCGGTTTCTTTCACCTCAATACCCGCGCTTTCAGCGAGCTCTAAAATCCATTCGCGTGTAATACCGCCCAGAATAAGCTCGTCGTTTGGCGGAGTATATAAACAGCCATCTTTGACCATAAAGTAGTTGCAGCTTGCCCCTTCGGTTACTCGACCATTGCGGTGCAAGAGAGGCTCAAAAGCACCGCGCTTTTTGGCTTCTTGTTTCAGCATAATGTTACCAAGCAAGCTAATGCTTTTAATATCGCAACGAAGCCAGCGAATATCTTCAAAAGGCTCAACATGCACCGGGTCCGGGGTTTCTACAGGAGGAACCCAGGGACTTGCTGTTGCCATAACCGTGGGGGTTAGTTCGCCTTCAGGTAAATGGTTACGAGGATACTCGGCTCCACGGGTCACTTGAATATACACAATGCCGTTAGCTTCAGGGGTAGACTCAGCAAGAGTTTGGCAAATGCTAAGCCACTCTTCACGCTGGTATGGGTTGTCAATGCCGACCTGAGCAAGCGAACGTTCAAGCCGTTCGTAGTGGTCGTCAAAGAGCAATGGGTACCCCGTATAAAAAGGCACAACTTCGTATACACCGTCGGCAAATAAAAAGCCGCGATCAAAAACAGAGACAACCGCTTCTTCAGGCTGACACCACTGTCCGTTTATAAATACATGACTCATTCGCTGCTAAACTTCTTTTTCAGGCTGTCCATAATACGTTTCATAAAGCCGCCACGCTCAACGGCGTGTAAACTGACGAGTGGGAAGCTTGCAATATCGTCACCATCTAAAGTGAGGTACACAGTCCCGAGGGCTTCACCTTTGGCTAATGGTGCTTCAAGAGGGCGGTCAAGAACAAAATTAGCTTCTAAATTTTGACGTTTCCCCTTTGGAATGGTGACGACCACGTCGTCTTGTACGCCAAGTTCAATATGGTCACGAGAACCACCCCAAATGCGTTGAGTCACAAAGACTTCGCCGGCTTCATAGGCGGTGACGGTTTCGTAGTAACGGAAACCATAGTTCAGTAGCTTCTTCGACTCAACCGCACGCGAACGCTCACTTTCAGCCCCCATCACCACAGTAATAAGGCGGGTGTCTTGGTCTGTTGCTGAAGTAATTAAACTATAGCCAGACTCACTTGTGTGGCCGGTTTTTACGCCATCAACATTGAGGCTTCGGTCCCACAACAGAGTATTTCGGTTGTATTGACGGATATCGTTATAAGTAAACTCGCGCTCGCTATGCAAGGCATAAGCTTCTGGTAGCTCACGTATTAAAGCCTGCGCAAGAAGCGCCATGTCATAGGCTGTGGTGACCTGACCCGGTGCGGGAAGCCCATGAGGGTTACGAAACACGGTATTGTGCATACCTATGCGCTCAGCATGGGTGTTCATTAGGTCAGCAAAGGCGTCGATACTGCCCGCGATATGTTCGGCCATGGCCACGGACGCGTCGTTCCCTGAGGACACCACAATGCCCCGCTGTAAGTCTGCAACAGGTACGGTTTTCCCCACTTCTATAAACATCAGCGAAGAGCCAGGGAAGTTACGCGCCCATGCGTCTTCACTGACAGTGACTAGGTCGTCTGGTTGAATGGTTCCGCGCTCTAGCTCTTTACCAATAATAAAGTTTGTCATGACTTTCGTTAAGCTGGCAGGCCCGTGGGGTTCATGCTCTGAGCTGGCGGCAATCACTTGGCCTGTTGTATAGTCCATTAAAACATAGCTGCGGGCATTCACAGACGGAGAAGGGGGAACAATGGCCGCTGCGGAGAAAGAAATCAAACTGACAGCGAGGGTGCCAGCGCGGGCTAATAATTTGAGGCCTGTGTTGTTCATCTGTTGGCAAACTCTCTTTTGGTTAATATGGGTTCGTCAAATTTATAAGGTGTAAACTGGGCGGATTATAACAGAAAGTTAGTGTGCTTCGGTACCGTTAACACTTTCTTGCGTTCGAAAAACACCGCTATATCCCGCTTCCGTTAATGTGTCTAGCCATCGTGCGGCTTCCAGCTCGGAGAAAGGACCAAGCAAGACTCTGTGTAGACCATCCCGTTCCACGATGGTTGCATTTAATTGGTGCCTTGCTGCCAGCTGTTGGCTAAGTTGTTGCGCATTTTCCTGGCTAGAAGTGGCTGTTACTTGCACATACAGCTGTTCAACTGCGGCTGTGTTAGTGCTGCTGTGGGGCACTTCCTTGCTCGCTGCAAGAGGGGGGGTCACCACCTCTATTTCGACATGTGCAGTGCCAGTTTCGGTTACCCCTAAGCGGTACGCAGCCGCATAAGACAAATCAATAATGCGGCCTGGGTGAAAGGGGCCACGGTCGTTTACCCGAACGATAGCTTCACGGCCATTGTCAAGGTTGGTCACTTTTACATAAATAGGTAAGGGCAAGGTTTTGTGTGCAGCTGTCATGCTAAACATATCGAAATACTCACCATTTGAAGTAAGGTGACCATGAAACTTTCGACCATACCAAGAGGCGATCCCTTGCTCTTTGTACCCTTGTACATTGTCAATAATTTGATAATGCTGCCCACGTAATGAGTAGGCACGATTACCTTGACGGCTATAGGGTTCATAACGTGGCACTGGATCAAGAATTTCTGCCGGTGTCGGTGTTCGTGTCGGGGCTGTGTCTTGTGCCATGCTATAACGGCTTTCCGAGTTGCTACAGGCTACCAGCATAAGGCTACAGACGAGTATTCCTAAACTTCTTTTTTGCATACTTAAAGCCCTTGCGCACCACGACGTAGCTGTTCAGATAATTGGTACACAACCATGGCATAAAGGGGACTGTGGTTATAGCGGGTGATGCTGTAAAAGTTTGGCAAAGCCACCCAGTAAGACGCTTCGTTGTTTTCTTCTTCAAACTTAAAGAGGCGTGCCTTTGTGCCGGGCGCGGCTTCCGTGGTAAACCGAATACCAGCGCTTTGTAGATCGGCAACAGTATGCGTTAGTTGTTGACCTCGGTTGGAAATAAAGGCTGATGTGTCTGTGGTAGCACCAACCCAAGCGGGGGTAGCAATGGGTTGTCCTGGTTGCCAGTGGTGCTTAGCAAAGTAGTTTGCCACACTGCCAATGGCGTCCACTGGATTCGTCAGTAAGTCGCGTTGGCCATCGCCGTCAAAGTCTACCGCATAAGCACGGTAGCTTGAGGAAATAAATTGACCATAGCCCATAGCACCCGCGTATGAGCCCATAAGCTCTGTTGGGTTGAGTTGCTCCTCTTGTGTTAGGGCTAAGAAGTGGCCGAGCTCGCTGCGGAAAAAGCGTGCGCGGGGTGGGTAGTGGAAGGCCAGAGTATATAATGCATCGAGCACTTTGTGGCGGCCCAAATACCCACCGTAGTAAGTTTCTACACCAATAATAGCCACAATAACTTCAGCAGGAACGCCGTAGGTTTGCTCGGCACGCTCCAGGGATTCTTTGTGCTCCTGCCAGAAAGCGAGCCCTTTTTCCAACCGCGACGGTGTTAAGAAGATGGGGTAGTACTGATACCAAGGCTTTGCTTCCCAGGGTGTGGTAATGGCTTCTAAAACAGCGTCGCTGACCTGCGCTTGAGCAAGAATGCGCTCGGCCTGTACGCGCGGTACTTGGTGCTTACTTTCTAGCTCTTGGTAAAACGTAGCATGCTGGCTATTTGCGGCTGCGGTTTCACTCGCTGTTGCTGTTAATGAAGGGGTCATCAAAAAGAAGCTAGCGAGCATCATAATAGGTTTCATACACATCCTTAATAACTCATAACAAGGCGCCTATGGGTGGCTATAGCCATTAGAATGCCAAATCCGGCCATCATAGTCACCATAGACGTACCGCCATAACTAATGAGAGGGAGGGGAACCCCCACGACAGGTAAAAGCCCGGAGACCATGCCGATATTCACCAACACATAAATAAAGAAGGTGAGGGTAATACTGCCACCGAGTAAACGCGAAAACATGCTTTGGGCGCGCACTGAAATAAGTAGGCCACGGGCAATCACAAAGCCGTATACGGCCAATAGGGTGATCACCCCCATTAAGCCAAATTCCTCACTAAAAACCGAGAAAATAAAGTCTGTATGGCGCTCAGGTAGGAACTCTAACTGCGACTGTGTGCCTTGCAACCAGCCTTTTCCTTCAATGCCCCCAGAGCCAATAGCTATTTTAGACTGGATAATATGGTAGCCAGCTCCTAAGGGGTCGCGCTCGGGGTTTAATAACGTTAATACGCGGCGACGCTGGTAGTCATGTAATCCAAATATCCACATTAAAGGTAAGCTGCAGGCCAGTATAAATAAGCCCGCGCCCATTACACGCCAACTCATTCCAGCAAGGAACAGAACAAAAACACCAGAAGAGACCACGAGAATGGCCGTACCTAAGTCGGGCTGTAAGAAAATGAGACCTGCGGGAAGAAGGGTCATGGCAATACCTATCGCCACGTGCCAGACGCGCACGGGGCTAGGGCAGCGGCAACAGTACCAGGCCACCATAAAGGGCACAGCAAGCTTGAGCATTTCTGAAGGCTGAATACGCGTAATGCCCAGGTCAAGCCAACGCTGTGCGCCTTTTCCTGTTACGCCAAGAATGAGCACAGCGACCAATAGAAGTACACCGAGCAGGTACAAAAAAACAGCCCAGGTTCGATAATGTTGGGGATTAACCTGAGCTACCAAGAGCAGGACAAAAAAGGACACGCCAATACGTGTCGCTTGTGCCCAAACATAGTCCATTTCTTGGCCGCTGGCACTATAAACAACAAACAAGCTGGTGACACATAAGGCCACTAAAGCGAGTAATAGCGGGCCATCGATGTGAATGCTTGCTAACCAAGGGTTACGATGACGCTCTTCATTCGTTAACATGCTGCACCTCTGCTTGTGGGCTCACTTCAGGCGGCTGGATTATCGACTTCGGGCGGTTATTTTCGCGCTGGTGAGCAAAGTAATAGTCCATGAGTTCTCGAGCCATAGGCGCTGCGTTGCTACCGCCGCCGCCTACGTTTTCTACCGCAATAGCGATCACAATCTCGGGCGACTCGACCGGTGCAAAGCCAATAAAGGTGGCGTTGTCGCGTAAGTGCTCGGCACGGTCTTCATTGCTGACACGGTTGTCATTTTCGTCTAAGGATATGGCGGCAACTTGCGCCGTACCTGTTTTACTAGCTACTGTGTATGTGGTTCCCTGATAGGCTCTGTGGGCAGTACCGCGTATATTGGTCACCACATGCTGCATGGCTGTTTTCACGGTTTGCCAATGGCTAGGGTCTTCTATGGTCATGGGAATATGTTCTGAAGGGGGATTGTAAACAACCCCCTCCGGCGTAGCAGTTGCCCGCAAGAAGCGAGGCACGAAACGGCGACCTTCACTGGCGAGTATTTGCGTACTGCTTGCCAGTTGCATTGGAGTGACGGTCCAGTAACTTTGCCCGATACCAACAGACACTGTTTCGCCTGCATACCAAGGCTCTCCAAAACGGCGGCGTTTCCAATGACGTGAAGGCATGAGTGCTGCATTTTCCTCATGGATATCAATACCGGTTCGTTCGCCAAAGCCGAGCTCCGTCATAAACTCGGAAATACGGTCGATGCCCAGCTGTAAAGCTAAGTCATAAAAGTAGGTGTTGCAGGATTCCACAATGGCTTTGTCTAAATCAACCCAGCCATGGCCATAGCGTCGCCAGTCACGGAACCGACGCTCCACACCATCAATTTGAAACCAACCCGGGTCCCAAATGCGTTTTTCAGGCGTGGTTGCCCCGTCGATTAAACCAAGTAACCCTATGTGTGGCTTGATGGTGGAAGCAGGTGGATAGCGACCCTGGGTAGCGCGGTTAATCAGTGGGTTGTTCGGGTTTTGCAGCAAGGAACGATACCGAGCCGACGAAATGCCACTGACAAACCAGTTGGGGTCGTAACTCGGGGCTGACGCCATAGCTAAGACACCACCTGTTTGCGCGTCTAACAGGACAATAGCCCCCCGATGGCCAGCAAGCAATTCGCTTGCTTTGCGTTGTAAAGCTCCGTCAAGCTCTAAATAAATGTCTTTTCCCGGGGTAGGCGGTGTGAAGTCGAGAGTACGGACAACGCGTCCGCGGTTGTTCACCTCAACAGTTTGATAGCCAACTTCCCCATGTAAAATGTTTTCATAGTAGCGCTCAATTCCCAATTTACCTATGGTGCGTGTGGCTGCGTAGTTTGCGTATTGTTCTTGCTCGCGCAAGCGGGTTACGTCTTCGGGGTTAATACGACCAACATAGCCAATTGCATGGGTAAATAAGTCGCCATGGGGGTAGTGGCGTTGCAAGCGTGCTTCTATGGAAACACCCGGGAAGTGATGTTGATGCGCTGAAAATCGCGCCACTTGCTCTTCCGTCAGATTGTCGGCAAAGGTCATTTGCGGAAACCTACGGTTATACCTTGGCTGACTTATAAATTGTGTAGCGGTTTCTTCCGGTAAATCGAGCAGGGAAACTAAGTCGTGCAAAGTGCTTTCTAGATTGTCGAGCTGCTCTGGGATAATTTCAATACTGTAGACGGGCGTATTCACAGCGAGAAGTTCACCGTGTCGGTCCATAATAAGACCCCGGTTGGGTGCCACGGGCAAAACCGTAATGCGGTTACTGTTCGATCGGTTTTGAAATTCTTGAAAACTGGTTACTTGTAAACGGTACAAGTTAATAAATAAAATAAGAAAGAAAAAAGTAACGATAACGAAGCTGGCAACAGCCCGGCGAAAAAACAGCTGAGCTTCGGCTTGATGGTTTCGAATGGCGACACGTTTTGCGTTCATGTTATTCGCGGTGGTATGGATGGTTGGTTAGCAGGCTCCAGGCACGAAACAACGCTTCCGCCATGACAACGCGAACCATCGGGTGGGGCAAGGTGAGCGGCGATAAGGACCACTTTTCGTCACTGGCTTGTTGGCAGGCTGCGGACAAGCCTTCTGGGCCACCGATTAAAAAGGCCACATCGCGACCGTCATGCTGCCAAGCTTGCATACGCTTCGCTAAGGTGTGCGTGCTCCAAGGCTTGCCTTCGACCTCCAGGGTGACAATACGCGCAGAGCGGGCTACTGCCTTCAGCATGCGCTCACCTTCTTTGTCCGTTAAGCGCTGAATGTCCGCGTTTTTACCCCGTTTACCCGCTGCAATTTCAATCAGCTCTAAACGCATATCAGCGGGGAAACGCTTGCTATACTCTTGAAAGCCTGCGGTTACCCAGGGCGGCATTTTTTGCCCGACAGCAATCATTTGTAACCGCATATCGGCTGATTACCCCCATAGTTTTTCGAGCTGGTAAAAGTCGCGGGTTTCTGGCTGCATCACGTGGACAATGACATCGCCAAAGTCGACCAATACCCATTCACCGTCGGACTCGCCCTCAGTGCTAATAGGTGGTACACCTGCATTTTTTGCTTCAACAGCAATATGCCCAGCAATACTGCGAGTGTGCGTGTTTGAAGTACCCGTACAAATAACAAGGAAGTCGGTAATGTCAGACATTTTTTGTACATCAAGAACCAAAATGTCACGAGCCTTTAAATCGTCGGCTTTGTTGACTATAAAATCGCGTAATACGTCAGCTTGCAATGCTTTAACCCCTAAATATTGAAAATGAGCCTAAGTTTACCACGAGTTGTGGCTCAGGGCAGCTATCGATATAGCTTCTGACTCTGAATATACGAGAAAGTTTCCGGGAATAAATTGCTGGGCGCCGGCTGGCCTGACTGCCATAGCTGTAACTGTTGCCGTAAGGCCGTAGCAGACACATTGGTCTCAGTCAGTTGGGGGAAATGAATGTTACTTTGCTGATGCATCCATTGGGTCACTTCAGGTGCCGCTTGGCTTGCGTGGTAACCGGGTCGCGGCAAAATAACCAAGTCTGCGTGTTGGTTTAATTCTTGCCACTGAAGCCAAGTATGCAGCGTAACCCAACTGTCCATACCCATAACAAAATATAATGCATGGTCAGGGTATGCGTCACGAAAGTATGAAAGGGTACTATGGGTACGTGAAGGCTTGCCTTGGCGTATTTCCCAGTCGTTTACCAGCAGTCTAGGGTCGCGAGCGGCCACCGCTTCAAGCATCGCTAATCGTTGCGCATTGGTGGCCTCCGGTTGAGCTCTGTGAGGTGGTTGGCAGGTGGGTAGCAAGTGCACTTGTTGCCACTGAAAAGTGTCAGCTAAGGTGATAAGAGGCTCAATATGGCCGCGATGGACTGGGTCGAAGGTGCCACCTAAAAAGGCAAGTCTAGGCTTAGTCGAAGTCATAATATGCGGTTGAATGGGCGTAGGGCATGAGCTTATTGGCGTGTTCGCTACGCAGCAGGGCAACGCCATAATGGGCAAACAAAACCATGACGTTATCGGGTGTTTGTCGTTTAATTGCTAGCTCCGCGCGCTCTATAAGGCTGACAAGTTGGTGATTTAACGCGGGCGTATAACGACGTGCTAAGGCTTCGTAAGCAGACTGTTGCTGTTGCCAAATACGTTCCCGCTGAAACAGCTCACGTGTCGACATGCCTCCAGCAAGGCAGCGTGCAAGTTGGTCAAGTACTTGCTGTGTTTTTGCCAGTGTCCACAGAATCAGTACAGGCTCTTCACCTGTTTCCGTAAGCCGCTCTAAGCAGTGTAAATATCGCTGTAAGCTACCTTCAAGTAGGGCATCTCGCAGGGTGAAAATATCATACCGGCTTTGGTCTGAGGAAGCGGCTACGAGCTCCTCGGCTAACCAAGGCTCTGTGCGCTCTGGCGCTTGTAAAGCTAGTTTCATAAGCTCTTGATCGAGGGCAAGTAGGTTGCCCTCATACCATTGCGCAAGCAACAAACAAGCGTCTTGAGAAAGCCTAACCTGATGATGCTGTGCACGTTGAGTAATATAACGCGGCAAACGCCCTTTGTCGGGAGCAAAAACAGGAACAAACACTCCCGCTTGTTGCAAGGCTTTAAACCACTTTGTGTTCTGTGTGGTTTTGGTGACGTGCTTACCACTTACAATGAGCAGTTGATCGGGCGACTGCTGACTAACAAATTGGCGCAAGACTTCACCGCCTTCACGCCCAGGGGCAGACTCAGGCAAGTACAGCTCAATGATTTGCTTGCTTGAGAACAGCGACTGCATCGAGCCTTCATTCAGAAAGTCTTGCCACTGAAATTCTTTGTCTTGGGTAAACTGCACCCGTTCGTCATAGCCTTGACGTTTAGCCACATCACGAATTAAGTCTAACTGCTGCTGGCGCAAGAAGGGGTCGTCTCCAAACACCAAGTAACATGGCTGGAGTGGCTGAGAAGATAAATGCTGCTCAAGTTGCTCTGCGCGCACCTGCATATTGCCTAATCCCGTAAATACTGGTTCATAAGAATGAGTGCGCGTTGTACAGCGTCACTGCGCATTTCACGAATGACCAGTTCGAATTCGCGGGTTTTTGCGAGCGCGAAATTCGGGTCGTCTTGGTAGTCGCGGCTAAGCTCTATGGTTTGTTCTTGCGCTTGGCCTGAAGCATGCACAAAGCGTATGGGTAACGTGTAAATAAACTCATACTCAGCAACTTGCCCAGAGGGGGTTAATGACAGAATGCGACGGTCGAGCTTTTCTTGCCCGACTTCTATTACGGGGGTGCCGTCTGAATAAGGCACAACAGCGATTTGACGTTGAGCGAGAGCGCGGCGCAAACCTGTTGCTACTTCGCTGCGTTTACTTGCTTGTACACTTACTTCCGTAAGGTTTTCGGGCACCTGGAAATTGCCACGGACATGAAACCCACAGGCAGAAAGAAAGCAGACAACTGCGCCTATGAAGAATAGGCGCAGTGTGTGTTGATAAGCAGCTCCGTGCATTTTAATTGGCAACTATATTAAGTAGCTTGCCTGGCACATAAATAACCTTACGAATGGTTTTGCCTTCAGTAAAGTTAGCCACTGAGCTTTCTGCGAAGGCTCGTGTTTCCAGGCTGGCTTGGTCAATATCTGCGGGCACGGTTAAGCGTGCACGCACCTTGCCGTTTACTTGCACCACAATGAGCTTTTCGTCTTCCACTAAAGCGGAGCTATCGACGCTTGGCCAAGACTCAAAGTTAAGGTCTGTGGTGTGACCGAGTGCCGCCCATAGCTTCTCACCGATATGCGGAGTAATAGGTGACAGCATAATAGTGATAGCTTCTAGAGCCTCTTGCATGACAGCTTTATCTTGCTCTGACGCAACAGGTGCTTTTTGCAAGTGGTTGCTTAGCTCCATAATGGCCGCAATAGCGGTATTAAAGTGCTGTCGACGGCCCATGTCGTCGGTTACTTTCTCAATGGTACGGTGCAGTTGGCGGCGCAGTGCCTTTTGTTCGCTGGTTAGGGCCGCAACATCTAAGGTCGCTGTGCCTGCGTGTGTTTGGAACTCGTATACTAAGCGCCATAAACGACGTAAGAAGCGGTGTGCACCTTCTACGCCCGAGTCTGACCATTCCAGAGTTAACTCTGGTGGTGCCGCGAACATCATAAATAAGCGCACCGTGTCGGCACCGTATTTATCGACCATGACTTGTGGGTCAATGCCGTTATTCTTCGACTTCGACATTTTACTGACGCCTGCATGCACCACAGGTTGGCCGTCAGACTTAAGAATGGCTTGCGTCATACCGCCTTTCTCGTCACGTTCAAAGTCGATGTCCAAAGGCGAATACCAGGTTTTACCGCCGCGCTCATCTTCACGGTAGAAACTATCGGCTAATACCATGCCTTGGCATAGCAGCTTTTTAAATGGTTCGTCAGACTCCACCAAGCCCGTGTCACGCAGCAACTTGTGGAAAAAGCGAGAGTAGAGCAGGTGCAATATAGCGTGTTCAATACCACCAATGTATTGGTCCACAGGCAACCAATAGTTGGCTTGCTCAGGGTTCAACATGCCATTTTCATAGCGTGGCGAGCAGTACCGCGCATAGTACCAAGAGGACTCCATAAAGGTGTCAAAAGTGTCTGTTTCGTGCTCTGCCGGTTGGCCATTCCAAGTGGTTTGGCGCCACTCAGTGTCTGACTTCAACGGCGAGTTAACGCCGTCCATGACCACGTCTTCTGGCAAGCGTACTGGCAAGTGGTCGTCAGGGACAGGAACAGAGTCGCCATTTGGCAAATTCAACATGGGAATAGGGGCACCCCAGTAACGCTGACGAGAAACACCCCAGTCACGTAACCGGTAATTTACTTGGCGCTCACCAATACCAAGGGACTCAAGCTTGTCAGCAATGGCGTCAAAGGCTGCTTGGAACTCAAGGCCATTGAAGTCGCCTGAGTTGATTAACCGGCCATGGTCGGTGAAAGCGCTTTCGGTAATGTCGTGCGTTCCTTCGAGAGGCTCGATCACCTCGGTAATGGGCAGCTGATACTTATGCGCAAACTCCCAGTCACGTTGGTCATGCGCAGGCACAGCCATAACAGCTCCTGTGCCGTAATGCATGAGCACAAAGTTGGCTACCCAAATGGGGATGGCCTTGCCTGTTAATGGGTGGGTTGCTGTGAAGCCTGTGTCGACACCAAGTTTTTCCATGGTGGCTAAGTCGGCTTCGGCAACGGTTTGCTGCTTACACTGGGCAATAAACTCAGCAACCTGGGTATTGTTTTCAGCAGCACGTAACGCCAGTGGGTGTTGGGCTGAAACGGCCATATAGGTAACACCGTAAAAGGTGTCAGGGCGGGTTGTATACACGGCAACCTGATCATCGCTGTCGTTGACGTTGAAGGTAATTTCAACCCCTTCAGAACGGCCAATCCAGTTACGCTGCATGGCTTTGACTTGCTCAGGCCAACCGTCGAGCTGGTCTAGGTCTTCGAGTAGTTCGTCCGCATAATCCGTAATACGCACAAACCACTGTGGAATTTCTTTTTGCTCCACAAAAGCACCAGAGCGCCACCCACGGCCATCAATCACTTGCTCGTTGGCCAGTACGGTTTGGTCGACAGGGTCCCAGTTGACGGTGGCATTCTTTTTGTAAACAAGGCCTTTCTCATACAGACGGGTAAAGAACCATTGCTCCCAACGGTAATACTCTGGGTGACATGTTGCAATTTCACGGTGCCAGTCGTAGCCAAAACCAAGTGTTTTTAACTGGGTACGCATACCGTCGATATTTTTATAGGTCCACTTTGCGGGTGCCGTTTTATTTTGAATTGCTGCGTTTTCAGCAGGCAAGCCAAAGGCGTCCCAGCCGATGGGATGAAGGACATTCTTTCCTTGCAAACGCTGGTAGCGTGAAACCACGTCAGAGAGCGTGTAGTTTCGGACATGCCCCATATGTAAATTCCCGCTGGGGTAGGGGAACATAGACAAGCAATAGAATTTTTCTTTGCTTGGGTCTTCAGTGACATGAAATGTTTGCTCTTTTTCCCAGCGCGCTTGGACTTCTGCCTCAATTACATTGGGCTGATATTGTTCTTCAATTCTTTTTGTCATCGACATACAACCTATAGGTGTCGGTATACGTTAATAAGGGCGTGTGCTTAAGATAAATTCATTGCAAGAAGCAATACAAGTGCACTAACTACGCCGGAAATACCAAAAAATGCATATTCAACAAGGCGTTCGCCACGGGCTTCTTTCGTTTCGCCTTCAGTGGTTGCTGGGAGTAGCATCATAATCAGGCTAGAAATACCTAATCCAGCGGTTGCAACCATACCTGTGAATAATACAGCTTGAAGTAAATCGTTCATGGGTTTGTTTCCTTGATCAAGAAATTCAAAATTTGTAACAGTTTATCGGCTTTCACACGCCTTGACTATTCTTTCAGTTGGTTTCTGCGTAGGCAACTAAAACCAAAAAACAGAAGGGCCAATAGCCATGCACTTGAAGCACCCCAGCGAGTATACCACGTTGTGCCTTCGACGAGGGGGACATAGGCCGCTGCAACCCCAGTACTAAACTGTGGAAGTTGTTTAATAACATAACCTTGATGGTCAATAACAGCGGTAATGCCATTGTTGGTTGCACGGAGAAGGGGGCGGCCAAATTCCCGTGCTCGCATACGGGCAACTTCAAAGTGTTGATGAGGCCCATGGGAGGCACCAAACCAGGTGTCGTTACTGACGGTCAGTAACAGTTGTGTGTGTTCCTGCAGTTGGCGCCTTATATACCCGCTAAAAGCCACTTCGTAACATACGTTCGCAGCAATTTGCAGGGAGTCTGACACTAAGTTTTCTTGTGTAGGCATGCCTCGGCTAAACGAAGACATAGGCAAATTAAACAATGGCGCGATAGGGCGAAGCAAGGACTCAAAGGGAACAAACTCGCCAATTGGTAGAAGCTTGTGCTTGCTATAACGGTTTTTATTTTGCCAGTAATAGGGCTGTTGTGCGTCGCCAAGCACCACAATGCTGTTGTAAAACTGCTGAGAGTCGGGGTGGTAGTCGATGATGCCACTAATAACATTGGTGCCCGCATGTCCAGCCTGTTGAGCAAAAGCTGTTAACGCTGCTTGGGCCGTTGGCTCGATAAAAGTAATGGCTGACTCAGGCCACACCACCAAGTCGTATTCACCTAATAAGGGTTCAGTGAGCGTTTTATAATGCAGAAAGTTCGGCCATTCTTGAGCCTTATCCCACTTCAGCTCTTGCTTAATGTTACCTTGCACGAGGGCTACTTTTGAGGTCTCACCGGTCACCTGCATGGGGTTGATAGAGGAGCTAAAGGCAGCAAGAGCATAGAGAAGAACAGGTGCAATAAACCATTCTAAGCGCTTACTCAGGGCTACATAGGCGAAACTAATGGCAATAATAAAAACAACCAGTGTTAATCCTATTTCGCCAATATGTGGTGCAAAACTCGCAAACAGCGTGTTCGACTGTGTGTAGCCTATACCAAGCCAAGGGAACCCGGTGAAGGCCCAGCCCCGGATAAGCTCGGTAAACAACCAAATAAAGGGGAACGCAAAAAGCCCATAGCCGTTCAGCCGCAGCCGTGCTTTAAGCCAGAGCCAACTGGCAAGTGCGGGATAAAGAGCAAGATACGAGAAAAACAGGAGCATTAACAACAGCGAGGCCACCATAGGCAAGCCACCAAAGGTGTCGATGCTGACAAATACCCAACTGACCCCCGTGCCGAACCATCCCATGCCGAAAGCAAAGCCGGTGAAAGCTGCCTGCCGCGGGGTTTGGCTACGAACCAGCAGAAGCAGCCAAGCGGCAATGGCCAATGGGGCAAGCCAGCCTTGCTGAAAAGGAGCGTAGGCAAACAGCATGACTGCGCCGGCTAAAAAAGCCAACGCATACCGTGTGTTCGGATGTTGTAAGTTGGGAATAAAGGTTTTCTTATTCAGTTGCATTTAACTCGCTGCCTATTTCAGACACCTGGAGTTGTTGGATGCGGCGACGGTCTGCGGCGGTTACTTTAAACTTGAATTTGCCAATTTCTACAAACTCGCCTATTTCGGGTAAGTGTCCAAAGGCTTGTGCCACAATACCACCAACCGTGTCATGTTCTTCGTCGGGAAAATTGGTTTTAAAATAGTCGTTGAAGTCGTCAATAGGCGTGAGGGCTTTTACAGAATAGCGGGACGAACTAATACGCCTTATGTCTGCGCGGGTGTCTTCGTCATCTGTTTCGTCTTCAATCTCACCGACAATTTCTTCTAGTACGTCTTCAATGGTCACGAGACCAGAAACACCACCGTATTCATCAACGACAATGGCCATGTGGTAACGTTTACTTTGAAATTCTTTAAGTAAGGCGTCAACCCGTTTGCTTTCAGGCACTATCACGGCTGTACGCATGACATCTTTCATGACAAAAGGCTCTGTGGACATGCCAAAGCCATAAGGAATAAGGTCTTTTGCCAGCAAAATCCCTTCAATATGGTCTTTATTTTCACTGACCACAGGGTACCGGGAATGTTGGGTTTGAATTACGATAGGCAGAAACTCTTGCGGGCTCTGACTTTTGTCTATCGTTACCATTTGAGAGCGGGGTACCATGATGTCGCGTACTTTTAACTCAGAAACATCGAGCACACCTTCGATCATCTCTTTTGTGCCCGTGTCTATAACATCGCGATCCTCGGCGTCTTGAATGAGGTCTACGAGGTCTTCGCGGCAGCTTGGCTCGGCCATAAAACTATGTAAAAGCCTGCTAGCCCATGATTTTTTCGTCGATTGTCCAGATGGGGGGTGGTCATCGCTCATGACGAAGTACTATTCCTTATATAATGGTTCGTTATGTGAAACTGCTAAATATGGATCCGGTATGCTGAACTCACGAAGAATACGCCGTTCTAATTCTTCCATTTCTTCAGCTTCTGTATCCGTTATATGGTCATAACCAAGCAAATGCAAGGTGCCGTGTATCAGCATATGCGCCCAATGGTGGGCCAATGGCTTACCTTGCTGCTCCGCTTCTTGTGCAACCACAGGGGCACAAATGACTAAGTCACCAAGTAACCGTACCTCGAGGGGCACATCTGTGTCCATGGCAAAAGACAGCACATTGGTTGGTTTGTCTTTTTGCCGATAGGTGGCATTTAAACTTTGGCTTTCTGCTTCGTCTACAACGCGCACGGTCAGCTCTGCTTGGGGTATTTCTTGTTGCTTTAATACAGCCGCAACCCACTGGCTCATACTCTCGAGGGAAGGAATATGGGCGTACTCTGTGGCTCTTTGCAAATCAATCAGGGCGTTCATGAGCGCCTCCTGCTTGCTGTACTTTCTTTTTCTTATCGAACACGTCGTAGGCTTGCACAATACGCTGCACAACAGGGTGTCTTACCACATCTGTTGCGGTAAAGAAGGTAAAGCTAATATCTTCAACGTCATGCAATATTTCAATGGCTTGGCGTAAGCCTGAACGCTGGCCACGTGGTAAATCCACTTGTGTAATATCGCCCGTAATAATGGCTTTTGAGTTAAAGCCGATACGGGTTAAAAACATTTTCATTTGTTCTGGCGTGGTATTTTGGCTTTCATCTAAAATAATGAAGGCGTCATTTAAGGTGCGCCCTCGCATATACGCCAAAGGGGCAACTTCAATGACGTTACGCTCGATAAGTCGCTCGACTTTTTCAAACCCAAGCATTTCAAACAAAGCGTCGTACAAGGGCCGTAAATAAGGGTCAACTTTTTGTGCTAAATCCCCAGGCAAGAACCCTAGTTTTTCCCCAGCTTCTACTGCAGGGCGGGTTAATAAAATACGACGTACTTCTTGGCGTTCTAACGCGTCCACGGCAGCGGCCACCGCGAGGTAGGTTTTTCCTGTCCCGGCAGGCCCGATACCAAAATTAATGTCGTGGTTCAAAATAGCGCGTACATAACTTTGTTGGTTCGGATTGCGAGGTTTCACTAAGCCGCGTTTAGTTTTAATGGTGGTTTGCTGGTCTTCAACAAACTCCACGTCTTGCTCCAGCGCTTTGCTTGCTTGAATGGCCATGTGCACTTGGTCTGGCTCTATGTCTGCAGCTTTTCCCTTCACAGGCGCTGTTTCTATGTAGAGATCGCGCAAGATCTGGCTGGCGCTTAATCGGCCCATAGGCGGGCCGATAATTTCGAAATGATTGTCGCGGTAATGAATATCCACGCCAAGCCGACGTTCAATGTGCTTGATATTGTCGTCGAACGGGCCGCAAAGACTTGCCAGTCTTTTACTGTCTGAGGGTTCTAAATAAATCTCAAAGGTATCCGGTTTACTACTCAATCAAGCTCTCCAAATGTGTTTAAGGAACAAACTGAACAACGCCAATGTCATCGGCTAGGTCGGTTTTTCGCTGTAAAATCGACTGTGGCGACATGCTAATACGTAAGCCCATGTCGGCTTCTTCACGAACCAATTCACCTCGTAAGGAGTTTGGACGCGCTTCAGTAATACGCACGTCAACAAACTTCCCTATCATGTCAGGGCGTCCTTCAAAGTTGACCACACGGTTGTTCTCGGTGCGTCCAGCAAGCTCCATCGGGTTCTTTTTAGAAGGGCCTATGACCAAAATACGCTGTTCTGTGTCTAACATTTGGCGTGCATGGCGCTGAGCTTGTTGGTTAATTCTGTCTTGCAAAATTTGCAGGCGTTGCTTTTTCACCTCATCGCTTACGTCGTCAGGTAAGTCGGCAGCAGGTGTGCCAGGACGCGCGCTGTAGATAAAGCTAAAGCTCATATCGAAGTCGATGTCTTGAATTAAGTCCATGGTTTGCTGGAAGTCCGCATCGGTTTCGCCAGGGAAGCCGATAATAAAGTCTGAAGACATAGCAATGTTAGGGCGGACTTTTCTTAGTTTCCGAATTTGCGATTTGTATTCAAGTGCCATGTGGCCACGCTTCATTAACGCGAGTATTCGGTCGGAACCACTCTGTACAGGTAGGTGCAAATGGCTGACTAATTCAGGAATAGTTTCGTAAGCTGCAATAATGTCATCGGTAAATTCAACCGGATGCGACGTGGTATAACGAATTCGGTCGATACCATCAATGGCGGCTACTAAGTGTAATAACTCAGCGAATGTGCACTCAGTTCCATCGTGGTTTTCGCCTAAGTAGGCATTCACATTTTGGCCTAGTAAGTTGACTTCACGCACGCCTTGCTCGGCCAATTGGGCAATTTCAAACAAGACATCGTCAACGGGCCGGCTGACTTCTTCACCGCGGGTGTAAGGTACAACACAGAACGTGCAGTATTTGCTACAGCCTTCCATAATAGACACGAATGCACTAGGGCCTTCAGCGACGGGCTCGGGTAAACGATCAAACTTTTCTATTTCTGGAAAGGAAACGTCGATAACGGAACCCTCGCCAGACTCAAGCTGTGCCAGCATGCTCGGTAGGCGATGTAAAGTTTGCGGACCAAACACAAGGTCGACAAAAGGCGCACGGGAACGAATGGCAGCTCCTTCTTGGGAAGCTACGCAGCCACCTACACCAATGACTAAACCGGGCTTTTCGTCTTTCAAGTTTTTCCAACGGCCCAGTTGGTGGAACACTTTTTCTTGTGCTTTTTCACGTATTGAGCAAGTGTTCAGCAGCAGCAAATCAGCGTCCTCTGGCTCAGCGGTTGGCTCGTATCCAAGCTGTGCGTGTAATAGGTCGGCCATTTTGCTCGAGTCATACTCGTTCATTTGGCAGCCCCATGTTTTGATATAGACTTTCTTTGCCATGCGATTCACTTTACCTTGCTTACGTTCAAAAAGGGGGGCCATTTTACCTTGTTCCAAGCTGCGATGCTAGGTTTCCCCTGTGTCTGTCTATTTTCCCTTTGTCTAACGCTTTAAGGTGAGGTACCCCGCGCTGAGGATAATGACAAACCCTGCCACCATGTAAGACGTAATGGCCTCGCCCCAGAATAAATAACCGAGTAAAGCAGCAAAAATAACCGAACTGTAAGTGAACACTCCCACTTGAGAAGGCGGTGCAATACTAAAGGCGCGGGTCATGGCCAGTTGGCCGATAACGGCGAACAAACCAATCCCAAGAATACCCAGCCAAGCGCTAAGCGGGATCGGCTGCCAGCGAATGAGTAATGGGAAAAACGAAAGCACTGAGGCAAAGAAAGAAAAATAAAACACAATTTTGCTTGGTGACTCAGTAGCCGAGAGTTTTCGGATCATGGTTTTTGTCCAAGCGGCAAAAATAGCGGCGATAAAGGCGACGCCGACCATAGGGTGTAACGCTTGCTGGGCGGGATTCAAGAACACAAAGGCGCCGACAAACCCCAAGGCAATGGTGGCAAAAAGGCGGGGGCGAATGTGCTCTTTCAGCCAGAAATAACTAATAATTGGAATGAGGAATGGCGCCAGAAGCAACACTAAAGTGGCCTGTGCTAATGGAATAGTGGCAATCACTAAGAAAAATAGATACATAGCGGCTATACCAAAAACGGCGCGAAGAATATGTAAGCCAAACTGCTCGGTTCGGAACGCAGTTGCTCGCTTGCGGTAGAGCCAGGGAAGTAACACCAATAGCGCAAAAAGGTTGCGGAAAAACACCAAATGTTCAAAGGGGAGCTGGGCACTGGTGTGTTTCACCAAAGCACTCACACCAGCGAAGCACAATTCTGCCAGCAAGACTAAGGCTGACGCAATAACGAAGGGAGGAATATTTAGCATGTGTACCTGGGCCGGAAACTTTATGAAGGCAGATCTTATCATGCAGCGGGGGTTACGGCATACTATGGCCATAGAAGGGTTAATTGCAGGTAATGAGAGATATGACAGATATAACCACATCAGCCCTCATTGTGGGTGGTGGTATGGTGGGCGCAAGCTTGGCTATAGGTTTGGCCCGGCAAGGAAAGCAGGTAGTGGTGCTAGACCCTAAATTCATTCACCAATGGGATAAAAACAGTGAGTATGACTTGCGTATATCTGCTGTTACTCACGACAATATCGAGCTGTTGGAGCAACTGGGTGTTTGGTCGCGTATACAGGACTGTCGCCTGTACCCATTCCATCAATTGGCGGTAAGTGACTCTCCCGAGCATTGGTTAGAGCTTGGTGATGCCAACGGAAGCAAGCCCCTTGGCTATATGATAGAAAATAAAGTGATGCAGCACGCTTTGTTTTTAGAAATGACTGCCTATGACTCTATTCAGTGTCTAGAAACCTCCCTCGAACACTTATGCCCAGGGTCGCAGCAGGCGACCACAGTGGACGGACATATAATACGTTTTGACTTAGTGTTTGGCTGTGACGGAGCCCATTCACAAGTACGCAGCCAAAGTGGTATAGGGGTCGCGGGGCGTGACTATGGTCAACGTTGCTTACTCAGCATTGTTGAAACAGAGCAGCAAGTACCTGCGCGCACTTGGGAGTTATTTAAAGACCGTGAAATTCATGCTTTATTGCCCTTAGCAAATAAATATGCCTGTTGTATTTTATACGGAAGCTCGGACCAAGTTGCCGCTTGGCAAGCAAGTAAAGAAAGCATGGCAGGCGAATTAAAAGAACGCTTTACGCCCTATATAGGCGCTTTTAAAGTGCAAAACTATGCCAGTTTTCCCTTGATCCGACAAAGTGCTCTGCGTTACGTACAGTGCCCTACGGTTCTGCTAGGGGATGCGGCTCATAGCATTCATCCTATGGCAGGGCAGGGAGTAAACTTAGGCTTCCGTGATGTCAAAGCATTGCTAGAAGCAGTTCAGTCGCAAGCATTGACGCCCACAACAGAGCGAGCCGCTGCATTAACCAGGTTTCAGCGCATGCGGCGCATTGACAACGAAACGATGGCCCATGCTATGGATGTCATTGGGTGGGGATTTCATGCAGAAAAACAGCCGGTGCCAGTGCTGCGACGTGCCCTGTTAAAGGGTTTACAAGCATTTGCTCCTGGCCGCAGTATCATGACAGCCTATGCCAGCGGAGTCTGGAAGCTATAAAGCAAAAAAGTCGCTCGAGGCGACTTTTTTAGCATATGCACTTAGCTTTTTTCTAAATTGGTGCGGACGGAGAGACTTGAACTCTCACGCCGTGAAGCACTGGAACCTAAATCCAGCGTGTCTACCAATTCCACCACGTCCGCAATTTAGAAAATGGCTGGGGTACCAGGATTTGAACCTAGGAATGGCGGGATCAAAACCCGCTGCCTTACCACTTGGCTATACCCCAACGGTTTTCAGCTACTTTGCAGTTGTGGGTACTTTAAGTATTTTCATCAAAGAAAATGGCTGGGGTACCAGGATTTGAACCTAGGAATGGCGGGATCAAAACCCGCTGCCTTACCGCTTGGCTATACCCCAACTGTCTTAAAGTTGGTGCGGACGGAGAGACTTGAACTCTCACGCCGTGAGGCACTGGAACCTAAATCCAGCGTGTCTACCAATTCCACCACGTCCGCATGAATGATTATTTGGTGGCTATGGCGGGATTCGAACCTGCGACCCCATCATTATGAGTGATGTGCTCTAACCAACTGAGCTACATAGCCGTCAATAAACATTTCATTGCCACACTGCGAGTGTGCGGAGCGCATTATGCGAATACTGTCCGCATACGTCAACCTCTTTTCGTGAAAAAATTGCATTTTAATGTTCAAGTGGTCAAAAAAGAGCTGCTTTGACTAGAACTTGAGCAAAATCACCACGGGAGCACTTCGCCATTGCTATGCCAAAAGGTGCCAGAGGTTTCTAGAGTGAGCTCTTGAATACGTTGTCTTAGTCTTTTAGCCGCCTCATCTGCTGAAATATCACCCGCTTGATTCACCATATCCGTTTGTACAAAGCCAGGGTGCAACAAGGCAACGGCGATGCCGTTTGGTTTTAGATCGCAGGCGAGGGAAACACCCGCAGCATTCAAAGCCGCTTTCGACATGCGATAGCCATAGTACCCACCGCTGGTGTTGTCGGCAAGAGAACCCATTCTACTGGTAATGAGGGCTACTTTGCTGCCCGATTGCAAATGGGGTAGTAAGCCTAACGTGAGCTGCAATGGTGCTAAGGCATTCACATTAAACTGTTGCTTGATATCCTCAACGGGGGCGCAATCGAGGGTTTCCCGAGTCAGAATGCCCGCATTTTGAATCAAAATATCGAGCTTGGTGTCGCCAAGTTCGCTGCCAATAGCTTCCGCTGCACGTATACTAGTGACGTCGACGCCTTCAATAACCGTCACATTATTCAGAGCCTTCAATGCATCAGAGGCTCTGCGACAAACAGCATACACCTGATGCCCTGCGGCAGAATATTGTTGAGCGAAGGCTAAACCTATGCCTCGGTTCGCACCTGTAATTAAAACATTTAAACTCATGTATGACTCCTATTTTTTACTTTTCGTTAGCTTTACTGGGTCTAGTAGCTCTGCTAACTCTTCCTTGGGTATATCGGTTTCTTCCGCTGCAACATCCAGAATAGGGCGCTGCTCTTGGTAGGCCTTTTTGGCAATGGCTGCGGCTTTGTCATACCCAATAATTGGGTTTAATGCTGTGACCAAGATGGGATTGCGCTGGAGTGAGTCATTAAGATTTTCAGTGTTTATGCGCAATGGCTGTATGCACTGGTCCGCTAGCGCATAGGCACTGCTAGTCATAAGCTCAATGCTTTGTAGCAGATTATACGCAATGACCGGCAACATCACATTCAATTGAAAGTTGCCTGACTGGCCAGCAATGTTAATGGTCGTCTGGTTACCCAGTGTTTGTGCGCAGGCCATACAAACGGCTTCTGGTACCACGGGGTTTACTTTGCCTGGCATAATGCTTGAACCAGGTTGCAAGGTCGGGAGCGTTATTTCTGCAAGTCCAGCAAGCGGACCACTGTTCATCCAGCGTATGTCGTTGCTAATTTTCATAAATGCCGTAGCGAGGGAACTGACAGAACCAGCGGTTGCTACGGCAATGTCTTGACCAGCAATACCTGAAAAGGGGTTTTCTGCTGCAGTAAAGGGTTGCTCAGTAAAGGCACTTAAACACTCATTAAAGCGTTTAGCAAATTCCGGGTGGCTATTGACACCTGTGCCAATTGCCGTTCCTCCCTGGGGCAGAGCTCGAAGCTGAGGCAATAACGCCTGCAAGCGCTCGCTGGCAAGTTGTACTTGATTAGCCCAAGCCCGTAGCTCTTGACCCAGGGTGAGTGGCATCGCGTCCATCAAGTGCGTTCGCCCCGTTTTAACCACATGATCAAGCTCTGCAGCTTTGGTTTCTGTCACTTCGACGAGATGAGCCAAAGCGGGCAGTAATTTTCGAGTAATACGGCGGGTGGTGCTGAGTTGAATGGCCGTTGGTATAACGTCGTTACTACTTTGTCCAAGGTTGACGTCGTCGTTCGGTGAAATCGCAAGCCCTGTGTGGTTGCTTGCCAAATGAGCGAGTACTTCGTTCACGTTCATATTGGTACTGGTGCCTGAGCCTGTTTGAAACACACCGACAGGGAACTCGCCTTGCCAGCGCCCCTCAAACACTTCCAGGGCAGCCTGCATAATAGCGTCTGCTTTTTCTTTCGCAAGCACACCTAAGCTGGCATTTGCCTCAGCGGCGCAATACTTAATAAGAGCTACGGAGCGAATAAACGCAAAGGGCAACTGCACTTCACTGAAGTGAAAGTTATCAATTGCCCGCTGGGTTTGGGCACCATAAAGTGCATCGACCGGAACTTCCACTTCGCCTAAGCTGTCTCGTTCAATTCTATACTTAACCATGACACCTTCCTTTGCCAATAAAACATACTTATAGAGTGGGCGGCTTCGTCGTACAATTCAACTCCTTTAGGCATAAAAAAACCGGCAAAAGCCGGTTTTTTAAAAGAGAGAAGAGGTTACACGTTAAAGCGGAAGTGAATCACGTCACCGTCTTTAACAATGTAGTCTTTACCTTCTAAACGCCATTTACCGGCGTCTTTTGCACCTTGTTCACCATTGTGGGCAATAAAGTCGTCGTAGCTGACCACTTCAGCACGAATAAAGCCTTTTTCGAAGTCCGTATGGATAACACCTGCGGCTTGGGGTGCCGTAGAGTTCACACGCACTGTCCAGGCTCGGACTTCCTTTACACCCGCTGTGAAGTAGGTATGTAGGTTTAATAAGTCGTAGCCACCACGAATGACGCGGTTTAAACCTGGCTCGCTTAATCCCATAGAAGCAATGAACTCTTCTTTTTCTTCATCTTCAAGTTCAGCAATTTCTGACTCGATGGCAGCACAGACAGGTACGACAATTGCGTTTTCCTTGGCTGCAATTTCCTTCACCATGTCCATGTATGGGTTGTCTTCGAAGCCGTCTTCAGCAACGTTGCAGATATACATGGTGGGTTTTAAGGTGAGTAAGTTGTACGAACGAATGGTTTTACGCTCTTCGTCGTCAAGCTCAATGGAACGAGCCATTTCACCTTCTGTCAAAGCAGGTAATAGCTTCTCCAGCACAGACATTTCGGCTTTAGCCTGCTTGTCACCACCTTTGGCTTTTTTGCCTAAGCGGTGAATGGCTTTTTCTACTGAGTCGAGGTCGGCTAAAGCAAGCTCAGTGTTAATAATTTCAATATCGTCTTGCGGACTTACTTTACCAGCCACATGCACAATGTTTTCGTCGTCGAAACAGCGCACCACATGGCCAATTGCGTCGGTTTCACGGATGTTGGCTAAGAACTGGTTGCCTAAGCCTTCGCCTTTTGAAGCCCCTTGAACCAGCCCGGCTATATCCACAAACTCCATGGTGGTGGGCAACACCCGCTGTGGCTGCACTATTTTGGCTAAAGCAGTTAACCGCTCGTCTGGAACCGGTACGACACCTGTATTTGGCTCTATGGTGCAGAAGGGAAAGTTTGCTGCTTCAATACCCGCTTTGGTTAATGCGTTGAATAGGGTTGACTTACCTACGTTGGGTAAACCAACAATGCCACATTTAAATCCCATGAGAACACCTTTATTTGTTTAGACAGTGCATTAGCGCACTGAGTGTAAGTACTGCTTGGCCTCGACCCAACCTTTGGCGAGGGCAAGATCTACGGCACGCACGGATTCATCAATAATACGTTCAATGGCGTCGCGTTCACTTTGCGGGGGCTTGCCTAACACATGCCCTGTCACGCGATCGCTGTGGCCAGGGTGGCCAATACCAATACGCAGTCGATGAAAATTATTGTTGTTACCAAAGCACCGAATTATGTCTTTTAACCCGTTATGTCCGCCATGGCCACCACCTTGTTTAAAGCGGGCTACACCTGGGGGTAAGTCGAGTTCGTCGTGAACAACTAAAACCTGCTCTGGGGGCACCTTAAAAAAGTTCGCCAAGGGCGCCACAGACTGACCACTTTTATTCATAAAGGTCATGGGTTTGAGTAGGCGGGTATCGGGGTAAGGTGCTGGCATGCGGCCAGTGATACCAAAATATTTTGATTCGCTAGCTAATGGAGTCGAGAAGTGGCGTGCAAACTCGTCTATGAACCAAAACCCGGCATTGTGCCGGGTTTGTTCATATTCTGAGCCTGGATTACCAAGACCCACAATTAGGCGAATGTCAGCAGACATCCTGAACGACTCGCTTATTCGTCGGCGGCGTCGTCTGCAGCTTCTGCAGCGCTGTCAGTGTCGCTTTCTTCGTCTTCAGTGCTTTCTTCTTTCGCAGCTGTAATTGAAACAATTACAAGGTCGTGGTCTTCGCCGCGGCCTAGTTCAACTGCTGTAACACCTTCAGGAAGCGTCACTTCAGATAGGTGAATGTTTGCACCAATTTCTAGCTCAGCTAGGTCAATTTCAATTGCATCTGGAAGGTCTTTTGGTAGACATGACACTTCGATGTCTACTTCGTGACGAATAACAACACCTTTCAGCTTCTGAATAACTTCTTCATTCATGAAGTGAACTGGTACACGGGTTGTGAATTCTTCTTTTGCACTTACACGCTGGTAGTCCAAGTGAACTAGCTTCGGCTTGAACGGGTGACGCTGCATATCTTTTAGGATAGCTTGCACTTTTTTACCGCCAACATTCAGAGTGTGAATGCTGCTGTAAAAAATTTCGTGGTCAGCGGCGTTGTTGACCTTGTCATGATCTAAAGTTAATGAAACTGGGGCTTCGTCGCCACCGTATAGAATCGCTGGAACTTTACCGGCATGACGTAGGCGGCGGCTCGCACCTTTACCTAAGTCAGTACGGATTTCAGCGTCAAAGCTGTATTCTGTGCTCATGGTTATTCTCCATAAATAATTGGGTTACACTCCGCGACCAGAATGTAACGTGAATCCCCGTCACTCGAGGGCGGCGCAGTTTAGCATTAGTGGCTATTACTTTCAATGAAAAGCAGGTTGTTTCGGCTGTGTTTCTCCAGAAATAAAAAAGGCCAAGGGGAAGTGCCCTTGGCCTTTCTCAAAAAGAAAGACGCGGTTAGTATTCAAACATAGCCGAAATAGATTCTTCATTACTCACGCGACGTAGCGCTTCAGACAGCATGCCACTTAAGGTCAGTTGGGTGACCATACCCGTCGCTTTCATTTCCTCCGAAAGCGGGATACTGTCGGTGACCACAAGCTTGTCGATGTGCGAGTTGCGAATGTTTTCCACGGCATTACCTGAAAATACAGGGTGTGTAGCATAAGCGAAAACGCGTTTAGCCCCCCGGTTTTTCAAGGCTTCTGCCGCCTTAGCAAGCGTGCCACCCGTGTCTATCATGTCATCCACCATGACACAATCACGGCCTTCCACGTCACCAATAATGTGCATTACCTGCGACTCGTTCGCTTTAGGACGACGTTTGTCGATTATCGCTAAGTCGGTTTCGTCCATCAGCTTTGCCATTGCGCGCGCGCGAACAACACCACCAATGTCTGGCGACACCATAACAGGGTCATCGAAGGTTTGAAGTTTCATGTGCTCTAGTAGCACAGGGCTACCAAACACGTTGTCGACAGGTACGTCGAAGAACCCCTGAATTTGCTCTGCGTGAAGGTCCACGGTTAATACGCGGTCAACACCAACACTCGAAAGGAAGTCAGCCACAACTTTCGCAGTAATAGGTACTCGGGCTGAACGCACACGTCTGTCTTGACGAGCGTAACCAAAGTAAGGCATGACGGCGGTAATTCGACCTGCAGATGCACGTCGTAATGCGTCGACCATAACCACGAGTTCCATGAGGTTGTCATTGGTTGGAGCGCATGTTGATTGGATAATGAAGACGTCCGATCCGCGGACATTTTCGTTGATTTGAACACTGATTTCGCCGTCGCTAAAGCGACCTACATCGGCGTCGCCGAGTTTAATGTAAAGTCGATCTGCGATCTTGCGAGCCAGCTCGGGTATTGCGTTGCCAGCGAATAGCTTCATGTCGGGCACGAGAAACCTCAACCTTATTTGTATGTAAGTGCGGAGAACGCCGAGTTAATTTACCAAGGCTGCGTTTAGGGCAAGATGTGCTGGCGAGGTGTTAAGCCCTTGAGCAATAAAGCCTGTAAACGAAGCTGGCATATTATTAAGTGCGTGCTGCGCTGCCTCTTTTGACGTAAAAGGGGCAAATAAACACGCACCTGTTCCGGTCATTCTGGACGCCCCGTATTCTAGCAACCAGTTATGGGCAAGCGCAACCTGCGGATGCAGCGATTTAACCAAGTTTTCGCAGTCATTGTGGTGATCCGCCCAGTTTATCTGTGGGTCTTTTAACGGGGCCGTATTCCGGGGTAAGTTCGGGTGAGTAAAAATTTGGGCGGTACTCACTTCCACGTTCGGGTGCACAATGAAGTACCAAGACTCCTCTGGGTGCATAGGCGTTAGCTGTTCACCCACCCCGCGGGCTAGTGCTGCAAAGCCATGCACAAAAATTGGCACATCTGCACCGAGCTCTAGGCCGATTGCTGCAAGTTTCTCAAGTGGTAAGTGGATATCCCACAGGGCGTTTAGCGCTAACAATGTAGTGGCTGCGTCGGAGGAACCGCCACCCAGGCCACCGCCCATGGGTAAGCGCTTGGTTAATTCGATCTTTATACCGGCTTGAGTATGGAGTCGATAGGGGAGCAAGGCCCGAGCAGCTTTTACGATTAAATTGTCTTCGTCTGCAACCTGGGGTAATCCTGGGGTGAGTTGAATGTCGCCAGTGTTGGTGCGAGAGAAGGCTAAGGTGTCACCCACACTTAAAAATTGAAAAAGAGTTTCTAATAAATGGTAACCGTCGTCTCGCTGGCCGGTAATATGCAAGAATAAATTTAACTTTGCCGGGGCGGGTAAAATTAAGTCGGGTTGGCTCACTGTATTTGGCTCCAGTTATTTATTTGCAAGCGAATACGGTAGTTCGCATGTGTTATTTCAAGCTCATGGGGTAGCAACAGAGTGCCCAAAGGAGTGTCAACGCCTTTATAGCGTGACAAGGCGATATGCCACAGATCTTGACCACCTTGTAGGGAGGTGCTTGCCACCTGGTACGAAGCTAAGGTGCCGTCAGGGTAATAGCGATAATCGTTGCCGAGTTCAGCTGGCTTACGGCCTGTTATCGCTTGTTCAACTAATTGGAAAGGTAAATGAATGCCGAGCTGCCAAGCCAGAAGCTGGTCGACGGTAGGCGCATAATAAGATTTCCCCTGCATATCCGTAAGGCTGGCTTGCGTTGCAGTTTGGGTGAGACGCGCTAAGGTTCCGCGAAGAGGGTGCGATAAACGCAACGAAGAAAGAGTTGTTTCTTTTTGCCAGGTTAACGTAGCGGTCGACCTGTCATCTTCTAGGGTATTAAAAAAAGCCATGCGGCCACGAATATGCCATTGGGCGATGGCCTCTATTTGCGCTTGGTGCTGCTTTATAAGAGTCGCTGGAGCCTGGGACGTGCTGGCATCTTGACTGGGGCGTAGCGAGCACCCACTGAGCAGAAGAAGAAAGCAGGTCAGTACGAGTATGTAAGGAGAACGAAATGTTGGCATAAGTTTACGCATCTTTAATAAAGTAATATCTCAGCAGTGGGTTTGTGTCTGTGGCTTTCAATAGGAACCTGCATCGCTTACAATATACCATCGAAATCACGTCATCTTCAGCGGAATTAACAAATTATTCATGAGCATTCTTGCTATTGGCATTAATCACACCACGGCTACTGTAGACGTGCGTGAAAAAGTTGCTTTTCAACCTGAGCACCTTGAGCATGCATTACAATCCTTGGTGCAGCAAGGGAAAGTGTCCGAGTCTGTTATTGTTTCGACTTGTAATCGTACTGAGCTCTATTGTAAAGCTGAAAGTGGCGATGCTGCGCCGATCATTCAATGGCTGGCTAACTTTCATTCGCTTCCTGTTGAACAAGTAGCACAGCATGTGTACCAGCATAAAGACGAGCAAGCCATCAGCCACTTGATGGCTGTGGCTTCTGGGCTTGACTCTTTGGTGCTAGGCGAGCCGCAAATTTTTGGGCAAGTAAAAGACGCCTACGACGCAGCACGCAAAGCAGGCACGATTGGCGCTTTATTTGACCGCTTATTTCAGTCGACCTTTGCTGCGGCTAAAAATGTTCGCACCGACACATCGGTTGGTGAGAATGCCGTATCCGTAGCATTCTCAGCCGTGAACTTAGCAAAACATATTTTTGCGGACTTGAGCGACGCAGAAGTTCTTTTAGTGGGGGCTGGGGAAACAGCAGAACTTGCTGCGCGCCATTTACGCGAGCAGGGAGTGCGTAAGTTAAGTGTGGCAAATAGAACCGTTGCGCGCGCGCAAGAGCTGACCGACGTCGTCGGTGGTGAAGCTTACACCTTGGATCAATTAAAAGGCTTGCTGTCGAAGTCGGACATTATTATCAGCTCCACAGCGAGTCCTGTGCCTATAATTGGTAAGGGCTGGGTTGAAACTGCCATAAAAGCACGTCGACATAAGCCCATGCTTTTTATTGATTTAGCCGTACCACGGGATATTGAAGAAGAAGTAGGTACCCTGAATGACGTGTACTTATACACTGTGGACGACCTGCAAAAAATTGTGAGTAAAAACCTAGCCCAACGGGAAAAAGCAGCGGCTGAAGCCCGGACTATTATTCAACAGCATGTAGCGGACTTTACCGCTTGGGTACAAAGTTTAAACAGTGTCGACATTTTACGAGAGTATCGGACACAAGGGCAGCGCATTGCCAATGAGCAAAAAGAGCGTGCTTTGAATGCGATTGCAGCCGGGCGTGACCCGGAAGAGGTGATTCACCAGCTAGCCCAGCGTTTAGCCAATACGCTCATGCACAAACCAACGACGGCGATACAGCAAGCAGGGCGAGATAATGACATTTACTCCCTGGCTGCATATCAAAAACTAATACACCACGAGGCCGACGAATAAGTATGCTTAAAGCATCATTAATCCATAAATTAGAAACGCTTCAAGAGCGTTACGAAGAAGTACAGGTATTGCTTGGTACCCCTGAAATTATTTCGGATCAGGAGCAGTTTCGTGCCCTCTCCCGTGAATACTCTCAATTAGGTGAAACGGTTCAATGCTTCAATAGCTGGCAGCAAGCAAAAGAAGACCAAGAAGCTGCTGAAGAAATGATGTCTGACCCTGAATTAAAGGAAATGGCAGAAGAAGAGCTGGTGGACGCACAAGAACGTTTAGAACGCTTAAGTAAAGAGCTGCAAATACTGCTTTTACCGCGGGACCCGAACGACTCACATCCTTGTTACCTTGAAATACGTGCGGGAGCCGGTGGCGACGAAGCCGCCATTTTTGCTGGAGACTTGTTTCGCATGTACAGCAAGTTTGTGGAAGAAAACGGTTGGCGTATGAGTGTTATCAGTGCCAGTGAAGGCGAACATGGTGGTTTTAAGGAAATAATTGCCCATGTTATGGGTGACGAAGCGTATGGCCGGATGAAGTTTGAGTCGGGTGGGCACCGTGTCCAGCGGGTGCCGGAAACAGAGTCGCAAGGGCGTGTGCACACCTCGGCGGTGACGGTGGCGGTGCTACCGGAAATACCCGCTGCAGAAGCCATTGAAATTAACCCAGCAGATTTACGAATTGACACGTACCGGGCTTCGGGAGCCGGTGGTCAGCACGTAAACCGAACCGACTCGGCGGTTCGTATTACGCACATACCAACGGGCGTTGTGGCGGAGTGTCAGGAAGAACGTTCACAGCATAAAAACAAAGCGAAGGCCATGTCTGTGTTGACTGCTCGACTACAAGCAGCAGAAGACGAGCGTCGGGCTGCGGAAGAACAGTCTACCCGCCGTAGTTTGGTGGCGAGTGGTGACCGTTCAGAGCGTATTCGTACCTATAACTATCCGCAAGGTCGCGTGACCGATCACCGCATTAACTTAACTTTATATAGGTTAGACGACGTGCTCGAAGGCAACTTAAACTTGATTCTGGACGCGATCGTGATTGAGCATCAAGCCGACTTACTTTCGTCGCTTTCCGATGGTGGCGAATGACCCTAGAAGAGGCCTTAGCTGAGGGGGGATTACGCTGCGCAGAAAGTGAAACCCCGAAGCTCGACGCGCAGTTATTACTGTGCCATTGCTTAGGGGTAGACCGCACGTATTTATTGACCTGGCCAGACTCTGTTTTACCCATCGCCCAATTAACCCTGTATCGCGAGCTTTTGTCACAGCGAGAAAAGGGTGTGCCTATTGCACATATCCTTGGTTATCGTGACTTCTGGACCTTTCGCTTGAAAGTAAATGCGAGCACGTTAATCCCTCGGCCAGACACGGAAGTGTTGGTGGAAACATGCCTAGACTTCCCCTTAGCCGAGAACAGCCGAGTGCTTGACTTAGGTACTGGAACCGGGGCGATTGCGCTGGCGCTGGCTTTGGAGCGTCCTCACTGGCAAGTTGACGCTGTCGATGTGGAAGCTGAAGCCGTCGCTTTAGCACAGTTCAATCAGCAGGCTCTAGGTTGCACGAATCTTCGGGTACTACAAAGCAATTGGTTTAG
Organism: Aliidiomarina taiwanensis; assembly: GCF_003987015.1. Classification (GTDB taxonomy): domain Bacteria; phylum Pseudomonadota; class Gammaproteobacteria; order Enterobacterales; family Alteromonadaceae; genus Aliidiomarina; species Aliidiomarina taiwanensis. Next base: position 335,924 of record NZ_PIPQ01000001.1, read on the forward strand.
TTCTGTGCAACATCAGTACCAGTTAATTGTTTCAAATCCGCCCTATATAGACGAGCAGGACCAGCACTTACAAACGGGCGATGTGCGTTTTGAACCCTCATCGGCATTGGTTGCTGGCCAGCAAGGTTTAGCTGACATTTACAATATTATAGAAGCGGCGTCAGCTTACTTAATCAATGGCGGCTGGTTGGCATTTGAACATGGCTATGACCAAGGGGAAGCCGTGCGCACTTTCTTTGCGTCCTGTGGGTATGTCAATGTAGCGACAAAGCGCGATTATGGGGGACAAGAGCGGGTCACTTATGCGCAAAAGTATAATTCGCATATACTGCTATAATTAAAAATTATTACTCCTACTAACAAGTAGTTGCCATAATGATATGCTATGGTCATAGTGAGTTGTTTACAGTGTTTAGGGAATAGGTAATCTGAATGGGCGCTACATATCTTTTTGCAGAGGAACCGCAACAACAAGAGCTACCAGAAGAAAGCTGGAAAATACTTATTGTTGATGACGAACCAGAAGTGCATGCGGTGACCAAGCTGGCTTTAAGCGATTTTCAGTTTTTAGGGCGTGGTCTTGAGTTTCATAGTGCTTATTCTGGCATGGAAGCGTGCGAGCTTGCCAAGGCACACCCGGACGCAGCTATCGTTCTACTCGACGTGGTCATGGAAACCGATGACGCCGGCTTAAATGTCGCACGCTATATTCGAGAAGAGCTTAATAACCGCTACACCCGTATTATTCTACGAACCGGCCAGCCTGGCCAAGCGCCCGAACGCACTGTTATTGTGAATTACGACATTAACGACTATAAGTCGAAAACCGAGTTAACGGCTCAGAAGCTTTTCACGGCTGTTATGTCGAGTTTACGCTCCTACCGCGACATTATTTCTATTGTGCAAAGCCGCACCGGGTTAGAAAAGATCATTGCGTCCATGAACAACTTATTTGTCCTGCAGTCCATGGATCAACTTATCTCGGGTGTGGTGCAGCAACTTGGCTGGTTAATTGGTGGAGCCCGACAAACCATTTTTGCCACGGTCGATCGTTCGAACAGGACCGAATTCAAAGTGCGTGCCGCCTATGGTGAAGACGCTGACCAACTGGCAGGCCAGCTACTCAAGTCTGCGCTACCGAAAGAAGCACTGGTGGAGTTAGCGGGTGTAGTGAAAACACATAGCACTTATTATGCGGACGACTTTGTTATCGCCTACTGCGCGAGTGAGAGCCAGCCGGAAGGGGCGTTATTATGCTTAACAGGGCTGGTGCGCCCTTTAAATGAACGTGAGCGTGAAATGCTGCAGCTGTTTGCAGACAATGTACAAGTTGCTCTCGACAACGTACTCTGCTTGCAGGACTCGAATCAGCTGTTTTCTGACTTAGCGACGCGCTTGGTAACTTTAGAAACAGAAGCTTATGCATTGCATCCGGAGCAACGCTCTTTATATGTGCAGACTATTGACCAGATGACAGCATTACTTGAACTGTCAGGCGAAGAGCGCCAACATTTAGGCACTGCGGCAGGAGTGTATGAGCGCATTGTTAGTCGCTTTATAACCCCAGACGGCAGCATGGCAGAGCGTATTTCCCCTACCCAAAAACGCTTAATCCAAGCCGTACGCCCACTGCATGCGTCACCCCACCCCGTGGTTAATACTGCGGTGCAGGCGCTCGAAGAACGTTTAGAACGGTTTGACGGCATGGGCTTACCGCAAGGGAGTGAAGGGGAGCAGGTGGCATTCGCAAGTTATCTGTTCAATATTACCGGGCTCTTTATTGAACTAGTGAAGCAAGATTTACCATTAGAAGATGTGGTGGCACGTTTAAGAGAAGAGCAAGGGAATTATTTAAATCCAGCCTTGTGTGAGCTTATTATTGAGCATGCTCATAGCCTGTATCAGTTTGTTTTAGAACACGAATAAGGAATTATATGTACCTGATGTTTAAACATTTGCACGCCACCCTGGCAATGCTTAGTCTGGTGTTTTTGTTGTTGCGGATATTTTTAGCCTGGAAAGACGCAGCCGTACTCGACAAAAAATGGCTTAAAGTGACCCCTCACGCAGTAGACGGTTTGTTTGTTGCGAGTATTGTCGGCCTTTTAATTGCCACTCAAGCGCACCCGTTTACGAGTAGTTTTCATACAGAGAAGCTGATTGGATTTATAGCCTATATCGCTTTCTCAGTGCTTACGGTGCTTGCACTGCGTGGCCGCTTCCCTATTAAATTAAAAGCTCCTTTTGCGGCAATGGCCATACTCACTTGGTTTTGGATGGTCAAAGTGGCCATGCTGAAACAGCCCATTTTACTCGCATCTCTTTAAGCGAAAAGACTAACTATGGAAAACATTATGAGTTTGCAGAATATCCATATCGGTAATATTGAAGTAGCAAACAACAAGCCGTTTGTGTTATTTGGTGGCATGAATGTGCTTGAGTCTGCTGAATTAGCAATGGAAATTGCTGAGCACTATGTAGAAGTGACCACAAAGCTAAATATTCCGTACGTGTTCAAAGCGTCGTTCGATAAAGCGAACCGCTCGTCGATGCATTCGTACCGCGGCCCCGGCTTAGACAAAGGCTTGCAAATTTTAGCTGACATTAAAGCCAAATTTAATGTGCCGATTCTTACGGATATTCACGAGCCCTTCCAGGCTGCACCGGCAGCAGAAGTGGCCGATGTTATTCAATTGCCTGCGTTCTTGGCCCGTCAAACCGATCTAGTGGTGGCGATGGCAAAAACAGGGGCAGTGGTGAACGTGAAAAAACCGCAGTTCTTAGCGCCTCACGAAATGCGCCATGTCATTAATAAGTTTGTGGAAGCGGGGAACCAGCAAGTTTTACTGTGTGAGCGCGGTAGTAGTTTTGGCTATAACAACCTCGTAGTGGATATGCTTGGCATGGACGAAATGAAAAGCATGGCCCCAGTTATTTTTGACGCCACCCATGCTTTGCAGCGCCCAGGTGGGCGTGCTGACTCGGCAGACGGTCGGCGAGCACAAGCAGCGCAACTGGCCCGAAGTGGTATGGCTTTAGGTATTGCAGGCTTATTTATAGAAGCGCACCCGAACCCGGACGAAGCAAAGTGTGACGGCCCTTGTGCCCTCCCTTTGAGCCGCTTAGAAGGGTACTTACAGCAAATGAAAGCGGTTGACGACTTAGTAAAAAGCTTTCCAGAGCTTGACACCTCCATTTAAAAGCATAGGTTAAGCTTGTTCTCGCTAGCGCCCTCAGGTATGGTTAAGTCATATTCAAACACCTGTTTAAAACAAGGGCGCTATGAGCAAGGCTGCAAAAACAAGCGAGCAAATACTCCGTGCTGCCGAAAAGCTCTTTTCGGAAAAGGGCTTTGAAGCAACATCTCTCCGTGAAATCACCCAGTCTGCGGACGTTAACTTAGCGTCTGTAAATTATCATTTCGGCTCGAAGAAAGGTCTTATTCAGGCTGTTGTGGAGCGTTACCAACGGGTTTTTATGCCCGCCCTAAGTGCTGAACTGAAACGTTTGGAAGACCAAGGGAATGTGTCCACTGAAGGCATTGTGCAGTGTTTTGTTGGCCCTCTTGCTGCTTTAGAGCAGGTTTGTGCAGGGGGCGCTGAAATATACTTGAAGTTGCTCGGGTATGGGTACAGTGAAATTCAAGGACATTTGCGAAAGTTCACTATGCAGCGGTTTGGCGATGTGGTGCAACATGCCTTTCGACTTTTCCAGACAGCAAACCCGAGCTTTGCCACCGAAACTTTATTTTGGCGTTTGCACTTTGCCTTGGGCACCGTATTGTTTGCGCAAGTTTCAGCAAGAGCCCTTATAGAAATAGCCAAAGCAGACTTTGCAGACCCCAACCCAGAAGCTTATATGATGCAGCGTCTGCTGGCGTATGTTGCCGCAGGCATTTCAGCCCCTGAGGCCACCTTTTTATCAACAACCAGGAGTAAAGTCGTATGACACTTTTACTTTTAATAGCGGTTGCAGTATTTATTTTATTTGGCGTGCCGACGGTGCGCCGCCGTTTTATTAGTCAGCCAGCTTTTCGCTTTTTTAAGCGGGTACTACCGCCTATGTCGGACACAGAGCGGGAAGCAATTGAAGCCGGCGATGTTTGGTGGGACGCTGAACTTTTTTCTGGCCGCCCAGACTGGGAACACTTACTGGCTACGAAAGCGCCGAGCTTTACTGAAGATGAGCAAGCCTTTATTGATAACCAGCTGGAAACCCTTCTAGCCATGCTCGATGACTTTCACATTGTCGTGCATGATCGCGACTTACCAGACGAAGTTTGGGATTACTTAAAGCAAGAAGGCTTCTTTGCCATGATTATTGGTAAAGAGTATGGCGGGCTCGACTTTTCAGCAGCCGCCAACTCTCATATTGTGGCGCGTATTGCCACGCGGTCTATTAGCGCTGCCGTAAGTGTTATGGTGCCCAATTCCCTGGGTCCAGGTGAATTGCTAACCCATTATGGTACGGACGAGCAAAAGCAGCGTTGGCTGCCGGCTTTGGCTAAGGGTGAAGAGTTACCTTGCTTTGCGTTAACAAGCCCGGAAGCGGGCTCGGATGCCGGTGGTATACCCGACGTAGGTGTGGTGTGTAAAGGCGAATTTGAAGGGGAAGAAGTTCTTGGTATTCGGGTGAGTTGGAGCAAGCGTTATATTACCTTGGCTCCAGTTGCCACAGTATTAGGGCTTGCCTTTAAGCTGTATGACCCCGAGCAGTTGCTGGGCGAAAAGGAAGACATAGGTATAACCTGTGCGCTGATCCCAACAAACCATCCAGGCGTTGTGATTGGTGACCGTCACTTCCCTCTGGGCCAAGCTTTTCAAAACGGCACCACCTATGGAGACGATGTCTTTATTCCGCTCGACTGGATTATTGGGGGGCGGGAGTACGCAGGAAAGGGCTGGCGCATGTTGGTAGAGTGCTTGTCTGCCGGCCGTGGTATTTCACTTCCGGCTTTAGCGACAGCAACGGGCCACACGAGTGAGCGTATGACAGGAGCCTATGCTTTTGTTCGCCAACAATTTGGTTTATCTATTGGTCACTTTGAAGGTGTGCAAGGAGCTATGGGTAGAATAGGGGGCCTTAACTACAGTTTAGAGTCTACTCGGCGCTTAACCGTGACCGCCTTGTGCGAAGGGTATAGCCCGTCAGTTATTACAGCGATTACCAAGTACCATATGACAGAAATGGGCCGTGTAGTATTGAACGATGCGCTCGATATACATGCGGGTAAAGGCATTCAAATGGGGCCATTAAATTACTTGGCTAGCCCTTACATGGGCGTGCCTATTTCTATCACAGTTGAGGGAGCCAATATTTTAACCCGAAATCTGATGATTTTTGGTCAGGGTGCTACGCGCTGTCACCCGTACGTATTAAAGGAAATGGCAGCGGCCGCAAACAGTGATGAAGAACAAGGGCTAGACCAGTTTGATGGCTTGCTATTGAAGCATATAGGTTTTGCCTTAAGTAACACCTTTGCCAGTTTATGGCATGGTCTCACAGGGGCTCACTTTGCAGCGTCACCTGTGAGCGGTGAAGTGGTGCGCTACTATCAGCAGCTGTCACGCATGAGCCGTGCCATGGCCCTCTGTGCTGACGTGGCCATGTTAAGTTTAGGTGGCGACTTAAAACGCCGGGAAATGACCTCTGCGCGTTTAGGCGATGTGCTTTCCCACTTGTATATGGCGTCCGCAGTATTAAAACGTTACGAAGACGAAGGGCGCATGCACTCAGAGCTTCCATTTGTGCGTTATGCACTTGACCACCATTTGCACTGCATCGGTCAGGCGTTTGCTGATTTATTTAAGAATTATCCGAAGCCTCTGATTGGTTCTGCTTTGAAGCTTCTCATTTTCCCACTGGGTATACGCTATGCTGCACCAAAAGACGAAGACGCCCGTGCTATTGCCAGCAGTATGATGGAGCCCAGTACGATGCGCGATCGTCATACTTTCCTGTGCTATTGGAAAGACTCGCCAACCGACACGACAGGGCATATGGAATTAGCTTTCCAATTAATGCATGCGCTGAAACCCTTGTATAAGCGTTTGCACAAAGCAGAAAAAGAAGGGCAACTAGACGCGAACCTGAGTGGCGAAGCTTGGGTTGAGGCCGCTGTGGGATTAGGGCTGCTCACGGAGCATGAAGCAGAGCAAGTCAAACAGTGCGAACTTCTCCGTCAGCGCGCCATTGCGGTCGACAGCTTTGCCTTTGAGGACGTAAAGCAAGGCACATTTAAGAGCAAAACTGCGTAAAGCAGCTTTGCTCTTAGCGCTTAGTGTTCACTCAAGCGTTTATCAATCAAAGGGTCTCGTGTTAACGGGGCCCTTTGTTGTTTCTGAGCCATACTTTGTACACCCACCTCGGCAGCTGGGCAGGCGCCTTCATTTACATAGTGGTATGCGGTAGCTAGCAGCGGGTCTTGGGGCGAGCCCCAATCAGCAACGACCGTGTCTTCCGCGGAGCAGGTAACAGGCAAGCCGTCAAAGTAGTCACCGAAGCCATTGGCATTCACGGTTTGGAAGTTAATGGCGAATAAAATCTCATCACAAATTTTGGTTGGGCTTTGACCCACTGGTTTGCCACAGGTTTGCTCGCCAATGGTGATGACTTCAATAAAAGGCGTTAAGCTATTAATAACAAGCTCAGAGGCAGAGCAGCTGCCTTGTGATGTGAGTACATACACTCGGTCTAAGTTCATGCGGGTAATACCACCGCCTAAATCGAATAAAATCGACTCGGGCTGGTAGTTTTGGTTGTAGTTGTAGGTTAGAAAAGTGCGGTGCTCAACTCGATGCCAAGCGGTTTGCGAAGCTAACTGGTTGGCAATGCGAATTAACCCGCCGCCATTGTAGCGCAAGTCAATCACCAGTTCGTCCACTCCAATGAGCTGGTCTAATGCTGTGTTAATGTCCTCTTGGGAGCGGTCAATAAAGGAGTCAAAAACAAAGTAACCCACTTCTCGGTTACCCACTTGCTCGCGTTGAGTGTGGAATACAGTATTGGTTTCTACGGTTCGCTTTTCTATGGTTGCAGAGCTCACAGACTCGTCGGGGCTTCTCCACATCAGCGTAGTGGTGACACCCGGTTCATTCGGACCAAAAATATCGGCGTTGGTAGCGGTACCTTGCCGAATACGCTCTAACCAAACTTCGGTAGAAACCCCATTTATTTCAATAATATCGTCTGCTCTACGAAGCCCTACTTCAGCTGCTGGTGAGTCTGAAAAGACATAACGGACCTTCATTACGCCTTCTTCAAAGCGGTTCTCCGTGGAAAAGCCATAGCCAAAAAACTCCGCATTCACGTACCTATCCGTGTACTCTTGCTCTGTCATAATGAAGGAAAAGCGGTCCTTTGAACTTTTGATTGCGTTGAGCAATTCGTCCATATTGGCGTAAGCACGCGGGTTTATGTTTGCAGGTAAGTCTTCATTCCACAGGTAGTCGCGTTGCATAATAGAGAACAAAGTAGCGTTTTTACTAACAACGGAACAGCTGCCACCAATGCCTTGGTCGTTGGAGTCGCTTCCACCGCAGGCAGAAACAAGAAATGGCATGACGCACAGGGTAAGTAATTTTTTGCGCATAGGGCACCTATATAGCAAAAGAAATAAAACCTATAATGGGTTAGCATAACTTAATTTACACGTTTGTGGATATAAGGCAAAGGCAAGTATGAGTGGTCTAATAATTGATATTGCAGGGCTTTCGCTAACAGATGAAGACAAAGAGGTGCTGCAGCATACTGATGTAAAAGGGCTTATTTTATTTAGCCGGAACTATGCGTCACCTCAACAATTACGTCAGTTAATTGACGAAATACGCACTTTGCGGGGCACCAATTTTCTTATTACGGTGGATCATGAAGGGGGGAGGGTGCAGCGTTTTCGTGAAGGCTTTTCTGCTTTGCCACCTATGGCTGCCCTTGCCGAACGGTGGGGAGGAAACACGGAGCAAGCGAAACAAGACGCCTATGACTTAGGTTGGTTGATGGCGGCAGAGCTGCGCATGTTCGATATCGACTTAAGCTATGCACCTGTACTGGACTTGATGGGAGAAAGTACAGTGATTGGCAACCGTGCTTTTTCAGCGCATCCGTTGCAGGTTGAGCAATTGGCAAGCGCCTTTATGCAGGGGATGGCAGCCGCCGGTATGCGCTGTGTCGGAAAGCACTTCCCTGGCCATGGAACCGTTGTCGCAGACTCCCATATTGACATCCCTATTGATGATCGCAGTTTCGCGAGTATTCAGCATCATGATCTCACCCCCTTTAAAGCGTTAGCCTCCCGTCTCGATGCGGTGATGCCTGCTCATGTTATTTACAGTGAGGTTGACCCGCTACCTGCTGGTTTCTCGCCTTTTTGGTTACAGCAAGTACTGCGTCAAGAATGTCAATTTGAGGGGGTCATCATAAGTGACGACCTGCTTATGGAAGGTGCCCGTGTGGTTGGCGATGTTCCAGCGCGCGCCCGAGCAGCGTATGAAGCAGGTGCGGAGCTGCTGTTAGTCTGCAATAACCGCAAAGCAGCAATGGGAGTACTAGAGCTTGCTCCGGCACCTTTAGCACGGCGTGATGCTGCAGCTCTGCTGTTTGGCAAAGCCTTTCAAGAGGACCTGGCCCAGAAACAACAAAGTTTAGCTACTCTCGCACAGTATTCAGAAAAGGTATAAGCCAAAGCTTAAATACAGTCAAATTCCTGGCAAATAACACCCTTCCTGCCTAAAACAGTCATGTCATCAAATGATCGACATGGAGCTGAATAAGCAGGGGGACCTTATGAAACACAGGCAAAGAAACAAGCAAACAGGACAAGGGATGACAGAATACATTGTTATTCTGGCGTTGGTCGTAGTATCTGCCATTGGCGTGTATTCCCTTTTAGGTAAAACCGTTCGAAACCAAGTAGCGGGAGTCGCAAAAGAAATAGCGGGGCAGTCTTCCAGCCAAGAGCTGAACGAAGCGAAAGGCGCCGCCCAAGAAGCGTCAACAAAAGCAAAGCAGAATTATGGTCTTAGTGACTATGACGATGCAAGCTAAACCCAAACTAAAAAGGCAGCATGGACAGGTATTGATGCTTGCTGCCCTTTTTATGGCTGGGTTTTTGTTTGTCACTTTAGGGGTGGTGCGCTTAACGCTGCAATCGCAAGAACAGTTACATGTTCAGCATGTGGCTGATTATGTGGCAGATGCCGCAGGCATTATTGCCGCACGCGACTTAAATTTCAAAGCGGTTACAAACCGGGCGATGCTGGCAAATGAAGTGGTTATCGGCCAGCTCATGGGGCTGAGCTCGTGGTTTTCTATGGGGAGTAAAACCATGGAAAATATCGCCCTCATTTCCGCTTGGGTGCCTTATCTAGGACCCGTTATGCAGGGGGTCAGCAAGGTTGTCAAAGGGGCAGACCAAGCCATCAAAAAAGCCTTGCCCGCTGCCGTTAAAGCCCAACAACTCGTGCTGCAGCTATTACAGTCTGCACAGTTCACTTTCCATGCAGCTAGCTGGGCTTCCAGCATTCTGACCATGCAAGAAATCGTCGAGGCCAGTCATCCGGAGTATGAATTAGCGCTGCTAAACCATGCTTCATTGCAGTCCTTCAAAGATGTGTGGATGAAAATGCAAACTCGCCGTTCTGGGCACGCTCAGCATATCGAGTATATTCGCATGGTGGCTGAAAGCCGTGACGGGTTTAGCCAGAAACGTACCTACCGATGGCTGACATTACCCTTTGTGAAAGCGAATAAGCTAGGTGCCAGCGAAGTAGGTCAGCAAGCGGGGAAAGTGTACTGGCATGCTATAGACACAACAGCATTGCAAGTGGGTGGTTTCTTTACAGACAAAGAGCTACCACTTGGCTGGGGGGCGAATTACTTACAGAAAAAGCTCCCCTACAAACTAAAAGGGCTTGGCTATGGTGGCAGTTATAAAGTACTGCCTTTCAGCAGTTACCTTGCCGCGAAAAGTGCGTTACCTATTCCAGGGGGCCATCAGGTGCCAAGCCAATACGTACTGACAGACTACACAGCGCCTGTGTACATCACGGTGGCTGTGCGCAAACCCGCAAATGAAGAAACAGGGGCTCCAAAGCGTTGGGGGGTTGGGCGCACGGAGCTGGTGTACTCCCGTCCAGCAAAATGGTGGCCTCGGGCTGATCAAGCATATGAGAAACCGAACTTGTTCAATGCCTTCTGGCGCCGCCAAAAAGCCCCAGTTCACCCGGTGGAGTTGGAATTGTTGGGGCTGCAAATATGAAGATTATCTGCCGCTTTACTTACTCTAAAAATATAAAAGGACAAGCCCTCGTTGAGCTTTCCCTTGCCCTTTCACTTTTTGGGTTGTTTGTTATATGGGGGGTGCCTTTACTACACGAACAATTAGTGGCGCGTGCAGAAATACAAGAGCAAGCACAAATTATACTTCGGCAAGCGCCCTGGAGAGACAGTTTAGGCATGGAACAGTTGGACTTAGAAATGGTCCAGCAAAGGTACCAGTATCAAAGCCGGGCAGTGCCCAGCAGCCAACTGTCTATTACAGATGATTATGGCTTAGGCAGCAAGGTCGCTTCCCTCTGGGAAACATTAAAGCTGGCCGACGGACTGACTATGCCTTTACGTAACATGTACAGCTTAACGCTGAGCCAACCTGAGCAAGAAATAGCCTGGATGAACTTCGTACGTTTAGCTGACGACTGGTCCCCTTCACAACCAGAGGACCTGACAGGACGGCCTCGTCGGCTCACCACCACAAGCCTTTTAGAAGGTATTGATATTGCGACTCTACAAGCGGTGACTGCGAAGTTACCTATGGCAAAAGAACTCCACCCTGACCAACTGATATTTGGTTATGTAAATGAAGATGTGGTGCCTGAGGGCGCCTTATGTGAGGGGCAGGCGTGTCATGATTAACCTATTAATGCTTGCCGTGTGGCCCACTTTAATAAGTCGAGAGCCTCTAGGAGAACCAGTGCAAATAGCAGGGTTAAGTGTGCAAAGCTGGTTTGTGTATGAACCCTCTGACAGGGTGCAACAGCAGTTAGTGCAAGCGGACTGTCTCGTTTTGCCTGTCACGTCAACGACAAGCTGGCAATGCTTAACCAACGAGGTGATGTATACATGGGACTACTCAGTGCAGCCGAGTATATGGAGCGAAAGCCGGCGCCTTGAGGAGCAAACGCAACAGCATATTAGCTGGAACGGGGTTCATATGAGTGTGGATGTCAATCGTACGCCTTTGTATCAGTTATATCACCAGACACGTCAACAGGCTCGGTCGGAGGGGGCGCAGGTTTATTTAAACCAGCAGTTTCAAAAGGCTTTTGTATGGGCTTGGTGGCAACGAGGTCTGGATATAACGGTAACCGGGTGGCAAGACGAAGAGGGAATTAGCCACTTATTGCGTGTGGAGCGGAATCGGCAACCATGACAAATAAACAGCAAATGAGGAAGGGCTTTCCTATTGTTATTTGGTTGCCAGCAGTATTAGGTGTTGTCACCGCATTCATTAGCTGGTGGGCTATCGAAAACTATATAGAGTTAAAAGTTTCTGAGCGCCCGCGTCTGCCGCCTTTGCCCGTGGAAGAGTTACATGTGGTGGTTCCAAGGCAGACTTTAACCCCAGGTGACACGCTGAGCCTAGATTTGCTGGCAGCGCGGTCCTTGCCAGCCAAAGCACTACCAGACGACGTGTTCTTTGCCGAGCAGGTAGAGGAGCTTATGGGTCATGTGGTGACAAGCGAAGTAAGGCAAGGAAAGCCTATTCAACGCTTGCATTTAATGGCGGAGAGTACGCTGGTGTTGAGAGAGCGTATACGTTCAGGTTATACCGCGTTTACCTTGCCCCTCGTGGCAGAGTGGACCCATGGACACAGTGTCCAACCTGGTGACACCTTTGACTTTTATGCAGTTCAGTCGAGGGGGTGGGAAAAGCTATTAAGCAATATTCAATTGATGGACTTCGTGCCACAGCCCTCAGCAGCAGAGCGTGCAATGGGCATACAGCAGCGTGCTACCCACGGCATTTTCGAAGTGCCAATAACCGCTTATGCGCAGCTTTATACGTTACAACAACAAAGGTTGTTAGTCCCTGTTATACAAAGCATCCACTCTCAGGGATCGCCTGATCGTTTGGCACTTCCTAAGGTCACCGAGATTATTCACCCAGATGGCGTAAGCGCATATTCAGAGGAGGAACGTCGATGAAACGCGGCAAAGCCAACCAGTTCATACTTGCTTTGTTGTTTCTGACCTTCGGGGTGTCCGAAGCGAACCCGCTCAATATGATAGACCTGACGGTGAAGCAGTCTCATGTGTTGAATGAAGGCCAGCAAGCAGGTGAAACCTCATTGTCACGGGTAAGTGTTTCAAATCCTGAAGTTGTTGCTGTTCACAGCAGTGACCAGGACCTCCTTATTTTTGCGTTGCAGCCAGGAACGAGTCAAATCACCTTGTGGTACGAGAATCAGCCTCGACAGCAGTTTCATGTGAATGTGTACTCAGAACAGCGCTATATGCTAAATCAGTTTTTAGACTTGTTTTTGCAACATGCTCGTATTCAACGACACTCGACTCCAGAGCGAGTGTGGTTGAGCGGTCAAGCAACACGTGTAGAAGCAGCACAGTTAAGTTCTTTGGCCGCTAGCTTTGAAGAACTGGATGTGTCGCAACTTGAACAGCTAGCTGCTGACCCACAGATGATAGAAATGGAAGTGCACGTGGTGGAGTTTAATCGGCGCTTTTTAAAACAGCAGGGACTGAGCTGGAACCCATCAGCCCAAGGCCCTTCTTTTGGTTTACTCAGTGACTGGCTAGGAGGGCGTCGGTTTCGTTTATTTCACGATACAAGCGACGCATGGCAGCCTTCTGTCAATGAATTAGGAGCTCAGTCGTGGCAAGGACTTTATGCTTATTTAGGTTTACATACACAACTGTCTTCTACTCTTAGGTTGCTCGAAGAGCGGGGCGAAGCGCGCATTTTAGCCACGCCAAAGTTACGGCTCGAGTCAGGCGCGTCGGCTGAATTCTTAGCGGGTGGTGAGTTGCCTTTGCCACAACTTAATAAAGACGGCGCTATGGATGTCACGTTTCACCCTTATGGCATAAAAATAAACACCACCGCTGTACGTCTTAATAATGGCTTTATCCGTACCGAAATAGAAGCGGAGTTAAGTCGTATCGACCATGCTGTTGCAATTCAAGGGGTACCTGGCTTACTGACTCGGCGGAGCCGTTCGGAGGTGGTACTCCCGCCCCGGGAAACGATTGTTTTGTCAGGCTTGAAAAGCTCGGAGGATCAGCAACAACGAAGTGGCTTACCTGGGCATCGGGGCCTCTGGCAAGGGCTTATGCAGTTAGGCTCGGCTTACGAGAGTGCACGCAAAGAAACAGAACTACTGGTGTTTTTAACGCCACGCTTAGTGGCTGACGAAGAAGCACAGGAGCAAGAGCGTCAAGCACGCACTGAGGGCTATCGTCGGCATCTAATGCGTGCGGGCTGCCGAGGACTCAAGGATATGGGCAATTAAGAAATAAGGAGAGCACATGGACGTGTTTCAACAGTTAAAGCAACAAGCCCTTGGGCTGCTCGATGTGCATAGGGCGAAAATAGATCACCTGTCCGATGCGGAAGTGCGAGAATACCTTGCTGGTATTATTCGACATGCAGCAGAGCAAGTACCTGCATACCATGCAGAGCCTCAGCAGGAACAATTAATTGCTCAAGTGTTAGACGACTTGCTAGGGCTTGGCCCGCTTGAAGTCTTGCTGCGCGATGCAGGCATATCAGAAATTATGGTCAATCGCTTTGATACTGTATTTATTGAGCGAGCTGGGCAGCTCACTCGCAGTTCAGTGACCTTTGCAGATGAGGCCAGCGTTCGCCGTACCATCGAACGTATTGTGACGCCGCTTGGGCGACGCATTGATGAAAGCTCACCAATGGTAGATGCACGCTTAGCGTGTGGCTCTCGTGTCAATGCGGTTATTCCGCCGCTTGCTATAGATGGTAGCTCCATCACAATTCGAAAGTTCTCACAAACGCGTCTGCGCTTAAATGACTTAGTGCAAAATGGGAGCTGCAGTGAACCTATCGCTGAATTTTTAAAATTTGCCGTAGGGCTGAAGCAAAACATTCTTATTAGTGGGGGGACAGGTAGCGGTAAAACAACCTTGTTAAACGTACTTGCCGATGCCATTCCGACGAACGAGCGTATTATTACCATTGAGGATGCGGCAGAGCTTTCCTTGCATAAAGACAACCTGGTGCGTTTAGAGTCTCGTCCTGCAAACCAAGAGGGAGAAGGGCAGATAAGCATCCGGCAGCTGGTTATAAATGCCTTACGGATGCGCCCTGATCGCATTATCGTAGGCGAGTGTCGCGGTGGTGAAAGTTTAGATATGTTGCAGGCGATGAATACGGGACATGATGGCTCCATGACCACTCTGCACGCGAATAGCCCTCGAGACGCTTTAAGACGCTTAGAAACTATGGTTCTTATGGCTGGGTTTGAATTGCCCTTGTTAGCGGTCCGTCAGCAAATAGCAAGCGCTGTTCAGCTGATTGTACAAATAACACGAAATGCAGAAGGGCAACGGCGTATTACGTCGGTTTGTGAAGTGCAAGGCATGGAAGGGGATGTGGTATGCCTTTCAGAAATATATAAATGGGAACAGCAAGTGGGGCGTCATCTTGCTTGTGGTGAAGTGCCTTTGTTTTTCACTGGAGCACCTGACCGACTGCGCCCGCAGCTTATGGCGTGCTTAGCGGAGCTTACATAGCATGGCTTGGCTTATCATCCTGTCTATCTGGCTGCTAAGCAGCATCCTTATGGGCGGTGCTTGGGTGTTGTTTAAACGCTTAGTGGCGCACGTTGAGCACAAATATGAAGTGCGGTTACAAAAAGGGCTCACCGAGTTGTTTATGTTTTTATCTGCTCGGCAGTTATTGGTGTTGTGGCTGTGTGCCTTGTTGTTTATGTTGCTAGCCATGATAGTGCTGCAACGCAGCGTGTTTGTTAGTATGTGCTGCTTGCTGGCTACTTTGGCGCTGCCACCTCTTGGCTATCGGCACTTAGTCCGTCGACGCCGACAGCGTTTTGTGGCGCAGTTGCCCGACGCCTGCATGCTCATCGCGAACGCGCTGCGCACAGGCAGCAGTATAAGCAATGCTCTATTTTTTGTTCGCACACATGCAGCAGCCCCCCTTTCCCAAGAGTTTAGTATTTTAGCTCGCAGCTTGCGCTTAGGCGCCAGTCTAAGTGAAGCCTTAGCAAGCCTGTACCAGCGTTTGCCATCCGATGAACTTGAGCGCGTCGTCACAGGGTTACTATTAGGGCAAGACTCCGGTGGTCAACAGGCGCGCTTATTAGAAAAGATAGCCGCTAGCTTACGCGCCCGTGCTCAACTATCACGGCGGGTACAAAGCTTGTCGGCCCAAGGTAGGCTGCAGGGTAACGTTATGTCAGCGCTGCCTTTTTTCTTATCGGCTGCACTGTGGTTTCTTGAGCCTGCAGCTATGAGACAGTTAATGCACTCTCTGTTTGGCTGGGTTTTGCTTGGCAGCATGTTGCTGCTTATTAGCATCGGGCATTGGCTAATTTATAAAACGGTACGCATTGAGGTGCCCTTATGAGTATGTACCTTGTCGCGGTTAGCATCAGTGTTTGGAGCGTGTCGGCCGCTGTGATTTACTGGGTAACGCAACCGGAAGGCCACAGGAAATGGTGGCCTATGTGGTGTGCTTATTTCTTTCGCTGGGTGCCTCAACCCGTAGCAAACACGTTGCGTCAGCCGTTAATACTAGCGGGCTATTCAAGCAAACAAGTGGAAAGCTGGTTTGGACGGGTCGTCGTAACCACGCTGCTTGGAGGGGGAATCATTGTGGCTTTCTCATCTTTCCCTCTACAGCTTGGTGGCGCTGCTTTGTTGATATATGTGTGGTTACCCTATTTAAATGCAGGCCGTCACGCAAAACGAAGGCAACAAGAAGCTGTGTATGCATTGCCTGTCGTTATGGACGGTTTAGCCATGTTATTGGTAACGGGGGTACCGCTTGTTTCTGCTTTGCAGCGGAGTATGAGTCAACATAAAAGCCATGCGCTACAAGAAGAGCTACAAGTGGTTTTACAGGATATACGCATGGGAACCAGCCTAGCACAAGCGCTAGAAGGGCTTTGTCAGCGTTTGCCGCGGCCGGAAATACGCTTATTCGCAAATCTGTTATTGCAGTCGAGCCAGCAGGGAAATAGCTTAGCGCCTTTGCTTGAGCAGCAGGCCAAGGTGAGGCGTGAAGTGACGACAGCGGACCTAGAGCAATATGCACAAGAAGCTCCGGTTCGATTACTTGGTCCCCTCGCGCTATGTATTTTTCCAGCAACGATTCTTCCTTTTATTGGGGTCATTGTTATGAAGGTGTCGAACGGCTTATGAGACAGGCAAAGCACAAGGAAGTGCAGGTTGCAGTAAACGAGCAACTGCTGTTCCGACTCCGGGTAGCGAATACTTTTCGGCAACGGTTATTAGGCTGGCGCGTGCGCGGCTCGTGTCATGGTATGTGGTTGCTTCCGTGCCGCTCCATTCACACTTTTGGAATGCGAATACCTCTTGATTTACTGTGGCTGACGGCAGACCTCACATTAGCTCGACTGGATCGCCAGGTAACGCCTTATCGGCTGAGTCGCTGTAGCTCTGCGTTCAGTGTGATTGAGCTACCAGCAGGCGTAGTGCCAGCAAAAGTGAATTCAATAAGGCTAGTAACACAAGGAGGTGCACCATGAGGTTAATGGTATTTGTTTTTATTGTCAGTCTATGTGTTGGGTGTAGTCACCGGGCGGTATCCGACTATGAATTGCAAGTGATGGATTCCCGTATAAACCAAGCTTATAAAAGGGGCGACTTGGCCACAACCGAAGCACTATTGCGACGAAAACTGAAAGGCCAGAAAAGCGACTTCACGGCTTGGTTGATGCTCGGTGAGGTACTGATGCGCAGCCACGATTACAGCGCTGCTCATTATGCTTATCAAGTGGCGACAGAACTAGCGCCTGACCATGCCAGTGCTTGGTACCAGCTAGCGTTAAGTCATTTGCGTTTAGCTACAGAAGCACTGATTGAAGCAGACACGCATGGGGAGCGAGACCAACCCTTGCCTTTGTTACTTTGGTTGCTGGAATTACAAACAGGGCAACCCGTTGATGTACATGCGCTATGAAGCATCAGTCTGGCTTTATACTCGTGGTTTTTGTTGGCTTGTTAATGGCAGGTGCAACAGCGCTCTGGCTAGTACAAGTCACTGCCGCTTACCATGAACACGAGCGAGCACTTGCGCATTTACAGCAGCAATTGCATACAGCCCGTGTTCAACTGTTTTGGCAGGCCATAGAAAAAGAGCCAGCTGACACCTGGTTAAACTGGCAAACCCATCCAGATAGGCTAACTTGGCTTGAGTCACTCAAGCAGCAAGGCCTACAGGCTAAAATAGAAGTTCATCCGCTGCGTTTAGTTGTGGAGCTTCACTCAGACAAGCGTGCGCACATGCTAAGTAACCGCTTGGTTAAAAGCGTGGCGCAAGGCAGTGAGCTTCATTTAAACGTACCGGAACAGCAACCACAAGATACCCAGGCACAAAGCATTCAACGTATAGCAGACACTCCACAAGTGATGGCAACCGACTTGCGGGGGGCCTGGGGCTTGATATCGAATGCGCAGCAGGTTTCGGGTAAGGGCTTAGTCGCACAAACGGTGCAGTCTGAATTGCTACACGCCAAGCAAAGCCAAAGCGACAGTGCCAATATACAGCAGGTCACCAGCCATTCGCTCAACACTGCAATAAAGGTGGTAGCTCAAGGAATTGATAGCCAGCAGCTACTTGTGTCTCAAACTAGCTTTGACGAAGCAACAATGGCTCAACTGCAAGCGCAGAACATGGTTGTGCAGAAGGCTCATGTGCCCCTGATGCAAATAAACACAGGCGTGGTCGCACACACGAAAGCGAAAAAAATGAACGTCTTAGGTGTTCTCTCACTGACTGGGCAAGAGCAGCTTGGAATCACCCAGTTTCAAGAGAGTTTGAGCACCTTGGAACAGGCCATTTACTATTGTTTACATGAAAGTAAATGGTGTTTAGCACCCATAAAGCCGACTTTGCATAGGGTAGACTGTCAGAATTGTCAGTCGCAACAATATGCTGAGTATTTTTTGTCGGTACTGGAGTATGAAGTAAGTAATTGCAGGCATGGCTGTGGTATTCGCCTACAGGTGCCGAACAATATTGAGGCTCATTGTCCAAAAGCAAGCATACCTGCTGGTGGGTCGGGTAAGCTACGCTGTGAGGTGTCGGGTAATTTAATAGACGCCTCAGAGTATAGCTTTGTGGTACAAGCCCAGTTGTATAGCATGAAGAACCCGTCGGTATACTTACAACAGGCGAAAGCAGTCCAGTGGCAGTTATTAGCAACGGAATGTGAAGCTAAAGACGTCAGCGTCACTATTTTAGAGCGGTGGCCACCCGCTACTTATACGTTGACGCTTCCAACTTTTCCAGGTGGCGAAACGTACGCATGGTATGGGAATATTGAGTATCCATGCAACAACACTGCAAATAATCAGCTGATGTTTTGCGATATGGCAGCCTTTTGCTCACGTTATGGAGCTTGGCAAGACATTCAAGCCAGCTGCATTTGTCGCGACTGGTAATATAAATAAAGGGCTGAGCGCCCTTTATTTATACTTTATGTTTGAGCATGCGCTCTTTTTCACGAGCCCAGTCACGGTCTTTAATGGCGTCTCGTTTATCGTGTGCCTTCTTACCTTTGGCAAGGTGAATCTCAAGCTTGACCCAGCATTTTTTCCAGTACATTGCAGTAGCAACAATGGAATAGCCTTCTCGCTCGGACTTGCCAATGAGTGTATTGAGCTCGCGTTTCTTTAACAGCAAGCGACGGGTGCGCTCTGGATCGTTAATAACGTGCGAAGAAGCGCTATGCAAAGGTTGAATACGTGAACCAAGCAAGAAGGCTTCGCCGTCTTTTAAGATCACGTAACTGTCAGCAATATTAACTTTGCCTTGCCGTATACTTTTAACTTCCCACCCTTGTAACTCAAGACCCGCTTCAAACTTGTCTTCTAAGAAGTACTCGTGGCGAGCCTTTTTATTCAAGGCTATGGTACTAGGAGGTGATTTTTTTGATTTCATGCACCCATTATACCTTTTGCTGCGTAACAGAAAAGGGGAAAAGAATACTTTCAATGGTATAAAGTATGCTTAGCTCAAGGTAGAATGCTTGCTTCCTTTGTAAAGTTGTAGATTTAGGACTGTACCATGTCTCGAATTGAACGGAGCGCACTTGTGCCTTACAGCGCTCATCAAATGTTTCAGTTAGTGAATGACGTTGCACGTTACCCAGAGTTTGTTCCAAATTGTGAAGCATCGCGGGTAATAAGTGCCACAGAAAAAGAAATTGTTGCTGAGCTTTCAATTAGTAAAGCGGGTATTAGTCATGCGTTTACTACGCGCAACACACTTCACGAGCCACACCAAGTCCAGCTTGAGCTTGTGAATGGCCCATTTAAGCGCCTAACGGGTTATTGGGAATTTAAGTCACTGGCCGACGATGCTTGCAAAGTAACCTTGCGCCTTGACTTTGAGTTCTCTAGTAAGCTGTTACAGTTTGCTTTTGGTAAAGTGTTCAATGAACTAACAACGCGTATGGTTGACGCTTTCGCACAGCGGGCACGGCAGGTATACGGTCATGAGTCAAAATAATATTAGTATTGAAGTGGTGTATGGCACCCCTGAGCGGCAAAAAATACTGAGTATTCACGTGCCGCCAGAAACAACGGTGGCAGAAGCCATAGAGCTTTCCGGTATGCAGCGCTACTTTCCTGAAATGAAAGTGGAAAAAAATCGTGTGGGCATTTGGAATCGCACGTGCAAGCTAACCGACACGGTGAAGAATAATGATCGCATTGAAATTTACCGCCCACTTATTGCGGACCCTAAAGAAAACCGGCGCCGACGTGCTGAGCGAGCGAAACAAGAAGGCAGAGCAGACCAAGTAACCGGTGGACGGCCAGAGCGCAGAGGAAGTGAGTCATGAAGTTGTATGTAATGCGTCACGGAGAAGCAATACCACCTCAGGGAGGCTTTGGCATGCCCGGTGCAGATGCAGCACGCGTCTTGTCTGAAGCGGGCCACGAGGAAGCTCGGAAAGCCACAGAATGGCTACAAACCCATGAACGCAAAATAGACCTAGCCATAGTGAGCCCTTATGTGCGTGCCCAGGAAACCTTTTCCCATGTGGCGAACGCGATGCCAATTGAAGTTATTGAAGAAAGCAACGATGTCACCCCCGAAAGTGATGCAGAAGAATTTGCCGGTGTGCTGTTAGCTCGACTGCAAATTGAGCCGGCGGAGTCTATTTTAGTCGTGTCGCACATGCCCTTTGTTTGCTATTTAGTGAGCTATTTAGACACGCGTATTCAGCCTCCTTTATTTCCAACAGCAGGCATTGCAGTGCTGGACTTAGAACCCTTAGCTATGAGTGGGTTTTTAGAAACATTTTATCGCGAATCAGAGCATTAAGAGAGTTCATCCATGAGCAGTGAAAGCAAAGACAAAATAGAGAACCTACGCACCATAGGCGACTGGCAAAGGTATATTGCGTCGCAGTTACACCAAGCTGAGATTTGGTTTGGCCATGGCGCAATGAATGGCTGGGAGGAAGCTGATTTGTTGCTTTCAGAGCTAACGCATATTCATCATAGTGAACTTTCATCTTACCTGGCCTGCCGTTTAGCTCAGCATGAGCGACAACAACTGGCAGAGTGGTTAACACTGCGCTTGGAAAAGCGTATTCCTGCGGCCTACTTGGTCAATAGAGCTTGGTTTGCTGGACTGCCTTTTTATGTGGATGATCGCGTCTTGGTACCACGCTCGCCTATTGCTGAGTTAATTGAGAATAAGTTTTCACCTTGGTTGAAAGAGCAGCCTCAACAAATTCTAGATTTATGTACAGGCTCCGCCTGCATCGCGATTGCTTGTGCTCACGCCTTTCCAAGCGCCATCGTCCATGCCAGTGATATTTCCACCGATGCGCTTGCGGTAGCAGAAATAAATGTAGCTCATCATGGGCTTGAAGAGCAGGTGGCTTTGTTCGAGTCCGATGGTTTTAAACGCCTACCAGAAACCCAGTACGACTTGATAGTCACAAACCCGCCCTATGTGGATGCCGAAGACATGGCTGACTTGCCTGAGGAGTACCACTTCGAACCTGAGCTAGGTCTTGCCGCCGGTGACGATGGACTTGATTTAGTACGGGACATTCTACGCACGAGCCCAGACTATTTAACACCAAATGGTGTGCTGATTTGTGAAGTTGGTAATAGCTGGGTGCACATGGCTGAGCTGTGGCCTGAAGTGCCTTTTGTTTGGCTGTCCTTTGAACGTGGTGGTGATGGTGTATTTGCTATCACTCGGGACGATTTAATTACTTGGCAAGCCGCATTCACTGCATAAGGGCCTGCATACTCTTTTAACCTTTAGGGGGAAGTTATGGCCGGAAACACCTTTGGCACCCTATTTACTGTCACCACAAGTGGTGAAAGCCACGGACCTGGATTAACTGCGATCATCGACGGGTGTCCACCAGGTATTGAACTTACCACAGCAGACTTACAAGCGGAGCTTGATCGCAGAAAACCAGGACAAAGTCGCTACACCACGGCACGCCGAGAGGCCGATGAGGTAGAAATACTTTCAGGCGTATTTGAAGGCAAAACAACAGGCACGCCGATTGCTTTACTCATCCGTAATACGGACCAACGAAGTCGCGACTACTCCAACATTAAAGACCTATATCGGCCTGGCCACGCCGACTACACCTATGATCAAAAATATGGTGTGCGCGATTACCGAGGCGGTGGCAGGGCGTCTGCACGAGAGACTGCCATGCGTGTGGCGGCTGGCGCCATTGCAAGAAAATATTTAGCGAAACAGGGTATTCGAATACAAGCGGGTATGACCCAAATGGGAACCATTATTGCTGAGCAGTATGACTTTGCAGCAGCCCAAAATAACGCTTTTTTCTTTACCGACAGTAGTAAGTTAGACCAATTAGACGCGTCTATTCGGGAGCTTTTAAAAGCAGGGGACTCGGTTGGAGCGCGCATTCGCGTGGTGGCTTCAGGTGTGCCTGCAGGGTTAGGCGAGCCCGTCTTTGATCGCCTCGATGCAGACATTGCCAAAGCATTAATGAGTATTAATGCGGTCAAAGCTGTGAGCATGGGCGATGGTTTTGATGTGGCGGCGCAACGAGGCAGCACCCATCGCGACGCGATGACGCCAACGGGCTTTAGCAGTAACCACGCAGGTGGTGTACTGGGCGGCATTAGTTCTGGGCAAGAGCTGATAGCCGACTTGGCCTTAAAGCCAACTTCTAGCATTACCATTCCAGGCAATACCATTAATAGGGCGGGTGAAGCACAGCAGGTAAGCACCAAGGGACGGCACGACCCCTGTGTTGGCATACGAGCAGTACCGATTGCTGAAGCCATGGTGGCTTTAGTGCTGATGGACCACCTATTACGCCAGCGAGCACAAAACGCAGAGGTGCAACCGATAGGCTATCAAATACCATGACAACAACAGGTATAACGAAGCAAGAAACAATGCGTTTACGTTGGGCGTATTTTGGCTACTTTGCAGTGTTAGCCATGATTATGCCTTATTTGGCGGTGTTTCTGGATGCGTTAAACTTTACCTCTCGTGAAATTGGCGAGCTTATAGCTATTGCCACTATGCTGCGGATTGTTGGTCCCCCCGCATGGGCCATGTACTGTGACTTAAAGGGCAAGCGACTACCTGCTATTCGGTTGGGAGTGTTTGTCACCCTGGGGCTTTTTTTAGCGTTAAGCCAGGTCACCAGCTTTGCTGGCGTGGCGCTTATTATGGCGCTTATAAGTCTGTTTTGGTCGGCTATTCTGCCTCAGCTTGAAGCGGTCACATTGAATACCCTAGGCCAAGAGCAACACAAGTACAGCGGCATACGAGCGAGTGGTAGCTTAGGGTTTATTGTGGTCGCAGTTGTGGCTGCGTGGCTCATTGATTGGGGTGGGAAAACCAGTTTTCCATTGCTCGCTGCAGCGTTGATGTTGCCCTTGGCCATTTCAGTTGTGCGCCTTCGAGAGCAGGTGCAAGAGCCTCAGCAAGCCAAAACGGGGCCAACTTCAAAAATAATGCACAACATTTTAAAGCGACAATTCCTTGCATTTATGGCAGCGAATATTCTTTTGCAGCTGAGCTTTGCGCCTTTTTATGCGTTTTTCGCCTTGTACCTAACTCAGCTCGGCTACGCTCCTTTCACCATAGGGACTATTTTGGCACTGGGGGTTGTAGCAGAAGTGGTCATGTTCATTGTCGCAAGCAAATTACTGGTACGTTTTCGGTCATCGAGAGTGCTCGCAGTGTGCCTTGGTTTAACCGCATTACGTTGGTGGTTGGTGGCCGACCTTGCCATGGTGTGGTGGGTCTTGGCCCTGTCGCAATTGTTGCATGCCTTTAGTTTTGCACTGCAGCATAGTGCCGCCATGAAATTCTTGCATCGCCACTTTCCGAAGTCGCAGCAGGGCCGCGGGCAAGCTATTTATATTAGCGTTGCTTGGGGCGGTGGCGCGGCCATTGGTGCTTGGGTGTCCGGCATTACCTGGCAAGAAGGTGCTGGCGCCTCTTTTACCTACACGCTTGCTGCAGTGGCAGCACTTATCGGCATGTTCTGCGCGTTTGGGATTGCGCGAGAAAAAGCAGAGCAATGAGATTATCCGACCTAAGTGTGCGGTCGGCGGGCTGACCTGCGCTAGTAGTTATCCATTAAATTTAAGATAATCAAAACATAGAATAATTTTAATCAATCAACTTGGGGCAACTGAATGCGACATCCAGTTCATTTTGTACTTCACTTGCTTGTTTGGGTGCTTCTCACTACAACAAGCTTTGTTGGCTCGCAGGCATGGGCAGAAACGCAGGTTTCACCGCGTCCATTAACTGTGACAGATATCATGAAATTCCGTGAAATTAAGCAGCAGGTCTGGAGTGAGTCCGGGCACGTGTATGCTTATAGCGCAGTGCCAGACCGGGGTGACGCAACAGGGTATGTTGTGCGTTTAAATGACACAGATAATACGCCAGCCAAGGAATTTACGGTGGTGCGCGGTACACGCGCAAAAATCACCAAAAATGGTGGTTTTGTTGCCTTTCTTCAACAGCCAACGTTGCTTGCCCGAGAGCAGGCAAGTTCGCCAAAAGAACGCCGGGCTTTAGCTCAGCACGCGGTCTTAGTGAATACCCAGACGGGTGAGCAAAGAGTATTTGAAAATATTGAGTCATTTGACTTTACCGGTGACGATGCCAGCCTTGTTCTCCTTGAAAAGAAAAGTTCAGATGCCGATGACGACGCAGGCCAACGCCTTATTTATGTGAACTTAACCAGTGGAGCGCAGCGCCATGTTCCTAATATTGCCCAGTACCAAGTGGCTGAGCAAGGCCCTCGTATTGCTTTGCTAACGCAAGCGAGCGACAACACACCAGGCCAAGTGCTGGTTCGAAACACACAAAACCATTCGCAATTAGTACTGCATGAAAATGTTGGTCATGCAAAGGCAGTGTTTGCTTTCGATAGCAAGGGAACGCGCTTAGCAATGGCGACTGGAGCCGCTGACAGCGAGAAAGACGCCAGCAGCCGTATACTTTCCTTGTGGCAGTATGGTGAAGGTTTACAGCAACGTCCTTTAAATGAAGCGGGTTGGCAGGTTTCAGAGCATACGTCACTACGCTGGATTTTAGATGATGCGGCCTTCGTGTTTGGAACTCGTCCAATGGCAGAAGCTGCGACAACTGAACTTGGCAAACCAGAAACAGAAGACGACTTGTACAGCTTAGAGCGCATTCTGAGTGACCGTACCTTGCAAGTATGGCATGGAGAAGACGACCGCATTATGCCTCAACAGCGGGTATTGCAAAAGCGTTTGGCTCGGGCAACAGCCGACGTTGTTTACTGGATTGAAGAAGACCGCATGGTGCGTATTAGCGACAACACAGAATACAGTGTTCGTATAGATGCCGAAAATACGTCGGCCTTGTTGTTCGATGCTACCCCATACCTGCGTGAATACACTTGGAATGGGTCGTACCTCGACCTATACCATGTCAATTTAAAAACGGGTGAAAAACAAAAAGTAGCAAGTCGTTTACCCTATTCGTGGGCACAAGGCAGTGTGTCGCCGAATGGTCGCTATGTTGCCTATGTTAACAACGAAAAGCTGCACGTATTTGACAGTGCAACAGGCTCTTCACGTCAGGTCGCAAGCAAAGTTGACACCGTGTGGGTCGACGAGTTGCAAGATCGTCCAAGTGAAGCTTCAGCCTATGGCTTTGGTGGTTGGTTGGCCGACAGCACGGGCTTTTATGCCTACGATCGATATGATATTTGGTTGGTGACTCCCCTAGACACAGCACTCAATATTACCTTAGGTCAGGGGCGAGCTAACCAAACTTCGTACCGTATTGAAAAGAAAGCAGAAGGACATTACCGAGCAGGCGAGCCCTTACTCGTAAAAAGCTTTCACGATCGCTTAAAAACGTCGGGCTTTCACCG
This sequence comes from Aliidiomarina taiwanensis, assembly GCF_003987015.1. GTDB lineage: Bacteria > Pseudomonadota > Gammaproteobacteria > Enterobacterales > Alteromonadaceae > Aliidiomarina > Aliidiomarina taiwanensis. The sequence goes on from NZ_PIPQ01000001.1 coordinate 361,567, forward strand.
TTTAAACGCAGTAATGGGTGAGCTTGAAAACTTGCGCGCTGGCAAGAAAACCTACCGATTAGCAAAACAGTTCCCTGCAAGTCAGCGGGTGTACTTTACAGAGCAAGACTTCCGCCAGTTCCCGAACATGTTAGTGGCCGACACAAACTTAACGGCACCTGTGCAAGTAACCGATGTAAACCCACAGCAAAGCGAGTTTATATGGGGAACGGCTGAGTTGGTCGAGTGGGAGAGCCAAGTTGGGGAAACCTTACAAGGGGTACTTCTGAAGCCGGATAACTATGATCCAAACCGGGCCTACCCAATGGTGGTGTACTATTATGAGAAGTTCTCACAGCGGGTATATCAGTACAACCAAATGAAGGTGAACCACCGTCCGAACTTCCCTTTTTATTTAGGGCAAGATTACCTTGTATTTCTGCCAGACATTCATTTCCGCTTAGGTGCACCAGGTCCAAGTGCTACCGAGTCGCTGGTACCCGCCATGGAAATGTTGATTGAGCAGGGCATTGCAGACCCGAAGGCAATTGGTTTGCATGGGCACAGCTGGTCGGGCTATCAAACCGCTTTTGTGGTAACAGAAACCGATATGTTTGCCGCTGCTGTTTCTGGTGCGCCTGTTTCGAATATGACCAGTGCCTACAGTGGAATTCGCTGGCAAAGTGGTTTGGCGCGTCAGTTCCAATATGAGCGTGGGCAAAGCCGAATTGGCGAAAGCCTGGTTGAGAATTTAGATGCATACATTAAGAACTCGCCGGTTTTCTTTGCCGATAAAATTAATACACCTATGCTGATTCAATTTGGTGACAAGGATGGTGCAGTTCCTTGGGAGCAGGGCATTGAATACTACCTAGCGCTGCGTCGACAAGATAAACCTGTGGTTATGTTACAATACGAAGGTGAACCGCATCATCTACAAAAGTATGCAAATAAAGTTGACTACACACTGAAAATGCTCGAGTTCTTCGACCACTACTTGAAAGGCGCAGAAGCCCCTCAGTGGTGGACAGACGGGCTGGAGTTTCAGGTTTACGAATAAGTGAGTTTTTTACTTGAATCGAATGACCACAACGTATCACGTGAGTGACTTAGCGGCGTTATTTAACGCCGCTTTTCTTCCTACAGAAAACACCATTCTTTGCGGTGGCTACTCAGAGCCTGTGTATTTACCTGCCACGAATAAGTACCCCCATCATCGCATTTGCTTTACCCAAGACTACTTTCGCTCCGCGCTGCATGAAATAGCCCATTGGTGCGTGGCCGGAAAGGTACGTCGGCAGTTATTAGATTATGGCTACTGGTACTTTCCAGATGGCCGTGACCAAGCTCAGCAAGAAGCATTCGAGGCAGTTGAAGTAAAGCCGCAAAGTTATGAGTGGCTATTGAGTTTAAGTGCAGGGCACCCATTTGAAGTGAGTTTAGATAATCTGAGTGGCACCGCGGTACCTGACCGGTTTGCGTTCACTGAAAAAGTGATTCTACAAACCCTGACATTGTTCTCAGATGAAAGCGCACAGCTACCCGATAGGCTAGCAACCTTTTGCCAACAGCTGCAGAAGAAGTACCATCAGCCTGCTCTTACGCGTCAACGTGTGGTGCAAGAAGGGCGGCGTCTGTTGGATAGAATTGACCCTAAGCGGGCAGTGCATCAGTTTAAAGGAGTATTACCATGCAACGATTTCGTTTTGGCTTAGTTGTTAACCCTTATGCCGGCATTGGCGGCTCGGTGGCTTTAAAGGGCAGCGACGGCGCTGAAATTCGCCAGGAAGCCCTTGCTCGAGGAGCAGAGCAGAAATCGGCAAAGCGCACCTCCAAAGCATTGCAAGAGCTTCAGGCGCTGGCAGGACAAATAGACTGGCTTACCGCGGGTGGCGACATGGGTGAAAAAGTATTGACTGAGCTTGGTTATACTCCGCAAGTTTGCTATCAGCCGAAACAAGCCCAAACGGAAGCAAGCGACACCCAAGCCGCTATTCAGGTGCTTCTTGAAGAAGGTGTTGATGTGCTTATTTTTGCTGGAGGCGACGGTACCGCAAGAGATGTGTATGCCGTTATGGGAGAGAACACAACACCCGTAGTTGGTATTCCTGCAGGGGTGAAAATTCACTCGGGTGTGTATGCAATTACCCCGAAGGCTGCAGGGCATGTATTAAAGCAAATGATGACAGGTGAGCTCACCACACTGCGCGCTGCTGACGTGATGGACATTGATGAAACAGCATTTCGTGAAGGCGTCGTCCGTGCTCGTCGATTTGGCGAATTAAATGTACCCGGTGAGCTTGAGTATATGCAGGCGGTAAAAATAGGTGGGCAAGAAAGCAGCGAACTGGTTCTTGACGAAATTGCCGCAGATGTAGTGGAGGGCATGGACGATGATGCGCTTTACATTATGGGATCGGGTTCAACAGTCGCTGTTATAATGGACGAGCTTGGCTTAGAAAACACCTTACTCGGTGTCGACTTAGTTGCGGGTGGTGAACTTATACACCAGGACGCCACGGCTAAGGACATTGAAGCGGCACTTGCAGACTACCCAAGCGCGTACCTTGTGGTGACCTTGATTGGTGGCCAAGGGCACATATTTGGCCGCGGTAACCAGCAGCTGTCGCCGGCAGTTATTCGCGCTATTCCGAGAGACAATATGATTGTGGTGGCAACCAAAGAGAAACTGACAGCGTTGAATGGGCGTCCACTGATTGTGGACACAGGAGATAGTGAGCTCGATCAGGAATTGGCTGGTTTTATCGCAGTAACCACGGGTTACCACGACAAAACCATGATGCGTATTGCGTCGTTAGACTAAGCAGTTAAAACTGTGAAACAGGTAAACGGAGAATGATGCCGTCGAGTTCTTCGGTCATTTTGATTTGGCAACTCAGGCGGCTGTTGTCCATTGGATCACGGGCCACGTCGATCATACTTTCTTCTAGGTCGTCTGCGGGTGGCAGTTTATCAAACCAAGCTTCATCTACATACACATGACAGGTAGCACACGAGCTAACACCGCCGCATTCACCGACAACACCGTCGATCATGTTGTCCGTGGCAGCTTCCATGAGGCTTTGGCCAACACTGACTTCAACTTCATATTCGCCACCATTGGCTTCGATAAATACTGCTTTAGGCATTTTATTTCCTTTATAAAAGTTCGCTAATGTTTCAGCTGTACTGAAGTGCTATGATTAAGACATGTTATTTTACCATAGTGGAGCTGTTCTAGCAGCCGTAAGGGAAGGAGAAATCATGTCTCAACTTGAACACCGCGAATACTTTGTGTCCTGGGAAGAGTTACATCGGGCAACACGGGAGCTGGCTCGTCGGCAGTTACCTGTTGAACAATGGCGCGGCATTATAGCTGTTAGTCGGGGAGGCTTGGTGCCTGGAGCTATTATGGCACGGGAGTTAAACCTACGTGTGGTGGACTCCGTATGTGTCAGTTCCTATGAATTTCAAACTCAAAAGAAAGAACCGACTATGCTGAAAGACACCCAAGCCACAGAAGACGGTGAAGGCTTTTTGGTCGTGGACGATTTAGTGGATACAGGCAATACCCTGAAGTTTCTCCGTGAGCGTTTACCGAAAGCTAAGTTTGTCACTGTATATGCCAAGCCTGCCGGCTTACCCTACGTGGATGAGCATATAGCCGATATAGAGCAAGATACGTGGATACACTTCCCTTGGGATATGCACTTGCATTACATTGACCCTATTGCTGGCGCAGAAACTTAATGGCAAGCAAAACGACAAAGGACGGCCTGTTTAGGCTGTCCTTTGTACTTCGCTTTTATACATGCTGGTCAAATAAAATAGCATTGCCGTCGGGGTCAAGCACTGCGAAGCTGCCCGGGCCAGCGTCACCTTGAAGGTTTTCTTGGACCGTTTTCATTCCTTGAGCCTTGAACGTTTGATGCAATGCTCTTATGTCGTCAAAGTCTGAAAGCGGGTTTGCCCCTTGGTCCCAACCCGGGTTGAAGGTCAGAATATTGTCTTCAAACATACCTTGAAAAAGCCCTATGTTGGTATCACCATTTTTCATAATGACAAAGTGATGCTCTGGGTTTCCTGCATACACCTCGAAACCTAATTTTTTATAAAAAGCCTGTGAAACGGCTAAATCCTTAACCGCTAAGCTCACCGAGAAACAACCAATTTTCATAATAGTCCCCTTTACTGACTAGGTGTGAAAGCGCTGATGCAACGCATAAACTTGGTCTAATAGGCTAGGCACTGGACCTGTAGCGACGATGCCAGGCACAATGTCTGAGATTGGTAAGGTGTTGACCGGGGCACTTGGCAGGCCAAACTCGTTCAGCCAGGCCGCGAGTTGCGCTGAAGAGCTAATATATACTATGTTGCCCAGTCCAACCCAGCCATGTGCCGCAGCACACATAGGGCAATGCTCGGTCGAGGTATATACAGTGGCTGCAGCTCGCTCCGTTGGTGTTAGGTTGTTAGCGGCCCAACGAGCAATTTCAAACTCCGGGTGGCGTGTCTTATCACCAGAGCCTACTCGGTTGTGATCTTCAAAACGTACTTTGCCAGTCGCATCTACGAGTACAGAGCCGAAAGGCTCATCGCCACGCTCCAGGGCTATTTCGGCTAATTCAATACAACGTTGCAAATAAGCCAGGTCGTGCTCAGTCATGGGAAGTCACTCCATAGGTGTACGTATTTATCTGATTTGTTTTGATATGCTATCAGCCTTGTAAGAGTAAGTATGGACAGAAAAGGTGGGAGTGTACATTGCACATAGGAATATTGACGGTTTCAATAACCTTGCCTGGCTGTGGTTCATTAAAAGAAAAGCGACAGCGTTTAGGGGGCTTGCATGAACGGTTTGGGCGAAGCCCTTCGGTGGCTGTCTGCGAAAGTGGTGGGCGCGACAGGCATGACGCCAGCGAGTGGTCGTTTGTGGTTGTGGCAGGCGCACGACGTGACGTCGAGTCCCAATGCAGTCAAATAGAAGACAAGTTGGTACGCACTATTGACGGGCGTATACTGAACATCAACCGCGAGTTTCTTTAATCAGCGGAGCAATATGCCACGCAAGTACGACAAGAGGCAACCTAGTACGAGCAAGCGGGGGTTACCTCTGTGTCAGCATTTATTATCAATAATAAATATAAAATGTCAGGTGCGCAGGAGCCAGTGACCTTCATGGATGCTTTGCGTGAAATTCATGCAGCATCAGATTGAGTTCTTGAGCGCTCGGTCGAGATTGCCTACAATACGGCACTTTTTTACTTCTGCAGGAGTTCCCATGACAGATTCTCAAACACGCCCTGAGTTACCCGATCATTTATCGATTCACCCACGCAGCCCGCATTATGTAGAAGAAGTGTTCAAGCATAATGTTGGAATAAAACTTAACGGGAAAGAGCGTAACGACGTTGAAGAGTACTGTATTAGTGAAGGCTGGGTGAAGGTTGCGGCGCCAAAGGCGTTAGACCGTCGAGGACAGCCTTTATTGATTAAGCTAAAAGGAGCGGTGGAAGCCTTTTATACTGAGTAAGGCGTTTGCTTTAGATAAGAGAAAAGAAGCCCCAAAGTGTTGCTATGCGCTTTTGGGCTTCTTTTTATAGGCGAATTAAAGGCCTTTTAAATAGCTGACGACATCCTCGATAGGCATTTTTACTTTTTCACTGCTATTGCGTGCAGTGTATTCAACGGCTTTTTCGTCAAGGTTACGCTCACCAATCACAATGGTGTGTGGAACACCGACGAGCTCCATGTCGGCGAACATCACACCAGGCCGCTCTTTGCGGTCGTCAAACAGGACGTCGAAGCCTGCCGCCTGAAGTTCAGAGTACAGGTTTTCGGCTACTTCTTTTACCCGTACCGACTTGTGCATGTTCATTGGCAAAATACAGACTTGGAAAGGGGCCGTCGCCTCAGGCCAAATAATGCCTTTGTCGTCGTGGTGCTGTTCGATGGCTGCAGCCACAATGCGTGAAACACCAATACCGTAGCAGCCCATCGCTAGATTTTGGCTTTTGCCGCTTTCATTGAGCACACTGACCTTCATGGCGTCACTGTAGGTTGTGCCTAGCTGAAATATATGACCCACTTCAATGCCGCGGGCAATACGCACAGTGCCTTTACCACAAGGGCTTGGGTCACCTTCCACGACATCGCGTAAGTCTTCTACCTCGGTGCAGGCAGCGTCACGTTCCCAATTGACACCAAAATAATGATAACCGTCGTCGTTTGCGCCGGTCACAAAGTCGCTTAATACAGCTGCACTGCGGTCGACAATGGTGCGTAACTTCAGCCCCACCGGGCCAAGTGAGCCAGGGCCCGCCCCTACGGCTGCCTGAATTTCTTCTTCGGTGGCAAACACAAGAGGTGAAAGTACGCCTTTTATTTTTGCTGCTTTAATTTCGTTTAAGCTATGGTCGCCTCGAATAACAAGCGCGACGAGCGTCGGCTCCCCATGGTCGTCTGTACCGTGCACAATTAAGGTCTTCACGGTTTGCTCAATGGCCACATTAAATTGGCTCACTAGGTCGTCAATGGTTTTTACATTCGGCGTTGCTTGTTTATTTAGCTCTTGTGTAGCTTCATCGCGCGGTGTGCTAGGTGCCACAGCTTCGGCAAGCTCCACGTTGGCGGCGTAATCGGATTCGGTGCTGAAGGCAATGGCGTCTTCACCTGAGCTTGCCAACACATGGAACTCATGCGACATATCGCCGCCGATGGAGCCTGTGTCTGCAATAACCGGGCGGAAGTTCAAACCTAAGCGGGTAAAAATGCGGGTGTATGCATCGTACATGGCCTGGTAAGTTTTCTCTAAGCAAGCATCAGAGGTGTGGAAGGAATAAGCGTCCTTCATAATAAACTCACGCGAGCGCATGACACCAAAGCGCGGACGAATTTCATCGCGGAACTTGGTTTGAATTTGGAATAAATTCATGGGCAGCTGTTTATAGCTACTAATCTCTTTTCGCACCAACTCACTAATCACTTCTTCATGGGTTGGTCCCAGCACAAATTCACGTTGGTGGCGGTCTTTCAAGCGTAATAACTCAGGCCCGTAGTCTTCCCAACGACCGGACTCTTGCCATAAGTCCGCGGGTTGCACCATAGGCATTAGAATCTCTAGGGCGCCGGCGGCGGCCATTTCTTCACGAACAATTTGTTCGACCTTGCGGAGCACTTTTAAACCTGTTGGTGTCCACGTATAAAGACCTGCTGCAACGCGGCGCACCATGCCGGCACGAAGCATTAACTGGTGACTCACAACCTCTGCGTTTGCAGGGTTTTCCTTTAACGTGCCAAGAAGATACTGGGTAGTACGCATGTTTATAATCTCGTTATTCGCAAATGATGCTGATCACGCTTAAGTGATAATGAAGTTCAATTCTAACAGGCTCATGCAGGGGCAGAAAGTTTTTTAGCTTTTAGACAGGCTGAACTGAAAGAACATGGCAACAAGCGCCTTGAACCTGCCATTTTATATTGAAATCGTATAACACCATGCCATAAATACGGTCGCTTTCGGCTTGTGCTTTATAGGCAGGGCGTGGGTCCTGCTGTAAAACTTCAATAATCAGTGGCTGTAAATAAGGGTAGCTACTTTTATAGTGGGCCAAAGTCAGTTGGGCTGCCTCTGTGAATTCCACTTGCAATGCATTTTTAGGTGGCTCTTGCGCAATACCTGCAGACGCATGGGGTAAAGCATCAGCGTAGGGGATATAGGGCTTTATGTCGATAATGGGGGTGCCGTGTAATAAGTCGAGCCCTGCAATTTCAAGCCGAGTTTCCTGCTTGGTATGTCTGACGTCGAGCAATTGTACGACAGACAGTCCTAGCCCATTTGGACGAAAAGTGGAGCGTGTTGCAAATACGCCCATTTTCTTATTTCCGCCTAAACGTGGAGGGCGCACTAAAGGCTGCCACCCCTTTTCCACGTTTTGATGGAATACAAATTGAAGCCATAAATGGGTGTAATTTTCGATGCCACGAAAAAGCTCAGGCTGCGAATAGGGTGTGTGCATAACAATAGCACCTCGAGCACTGTTTACTAGGCCAGGTTGTCGAGGTATTGCAAACTTTTCACGGTAGGGTGATTCAATAATACCAAGAGGCTCAATAGAGTAGTTCACGGTTATATCCACTGATTGAGAGGGTATAACTAAAATAGCCCGGGAATAAGCCGGGCTATTTTAGTTTAGGTGGTTTACTAAGACTTAATTAAAAAGTCGTCTTTGCTGCCGCCCGCGTCAATAGCTCGCTGAATAGGTCGCGGATTACGGCCTTGACCTGTCCATGTTTTACGCTCGCCATTGTCGTCGATATATTCATACTTAGGTGGGCGCGGGGCACGTTTACGTGCAGGCTTAGTGCCCGCATTAGCAATTGCTTGCCCAAGAATGTCTTCTGCATCTAAACCAGCGGCTTCCATTTCACGGCGAATGCGCTCAATATGAACTTGTTTCTCTTGTTCAATACGCATTTGCTCAGCTTCTTCTTCCTCGCGCTGGGCAATAACACCGTCTAGTTTAACTGCAACTTCTTTTAGCTCTGCTACGGAAAGGTCTTTAGTAGCAGCATTAAGGCGACGAGCATGTGTCAGTATATCGATAAATGTTGACATAAGTGTTCCTGTATAAAGTAAGTTGCGGTGGTTAATAAAGAATGGTTGGCAGGCTTTGGTGTAGTTTAAATAAAGCCTAGCAGGTGGATATTCATTTATATAGCCACGAGTACATAATAATTCATAACAAGATAAAGCCTAAAAGACTTAATTTGTAATAATACCTTAAACTATAACGAGAGTAATAAACAAATAAAATTTGAAAGGAAATCTCTAATTAAGAAAAAGATTACAAAATAGACACACTCGATATGCGATGTGGACTAGCATAGTAAGCTTGGCTTTTAGATGCACTAACGAGATTGAGCGTTGGACTCTAATTCTTTAATACGGACTTCTAATGCATTTATCCGCTCAGACAACTCTTTTTTCGTGGGAGAACCGCTCGTAAACTTGGAGATAATGTCATCGAGCCCTGTAATAGCTGTAAACACGACAAAAGCGATGCCAATATAAACAGCCCATTGAATCAAGGTTGCTGGTTCCATTCGAATAGCTCCTTTGTGAATAGAATGAGTTTGAGTATTTATAGCATACTCTTGGGCTGGATTGTTTTGCCCTTTCCTTCATTAGGCTAAGTCTTCATACTAAAGTAACCAACCGGTTTGTGCCCTTCATTGTGAAGCGAGAGACTGGTGGCAGTATGATGACAAGTAGGGGGCATACACCACCTGCTAAGCGTGAAAGCAAGAGAGAAACCCTATGAAATTAACTATGTACCAGGTCGATGCTTTTGCAGAGCAAGTATTTGAAGGAAACCCGGCTGCAGTTTGCCCGTTAGACTGCTGGCTTGATGATTGTGTTTTGCAAGCAATAGCCGAAGAAAATAACGTGTCAGAAACAGCTTTTTTTATACCCGCAGGCGATGCTTTTGAACTCCGCTGGTTTACGCCAGTGGAGGAAGTGGACTTGTGTGGACATGCTACCTTAGCAGCAGCGCATGTACTTTTTAAGCACATGCGCTACGAAAAGTCTCAGTTAACCTTTCTGACGCGCAGTGGGGAACTGGTTGTGCGTAAACACGAGGTAGGCTATAGCATGAACTTCCCAGCCGCGCCTGTCGCTGCTTGTGTCGCACCCGACGCACTGATCGCAGGCCTTGGACATACTCCAAATGAACTCTTGGCTGGCTTTGACTACGTGGCCGTATATAGCACAGAAGAAGAAATACAGGCGTTAACGCCTGACTTCACTAAGTTGCAAAACATAGGCTTACGTGGCGTGGTGGCAACAGCTCCGGGCAAAGAGGCGGACTTTGTTAGCCGTTGTTTTTTCCCGAAACTGCGGGTAAATGAAGACCCTGTAACCGGTTCAGCCCATTGTGAACTTGCTCCCTTGTGGGCCGAGCGCTTGGGCAAAAATACATTAATAGCACGGCAGCTTTCGAAACGCTCTGGAACTCTTCGCTGTGAAATAAGGGGCGACAGGGTTATGCTGGTTGGCAATGCTGCCGATTACATGCAGGCAGAGATTCAACTACCTTAGACCTTGCAGTTAGCGAATGCTGCAATAAGAAAGGCGCACCGGTTGAGTGCGCCAATGTCTTTTGCTTCCTAGCCGTTACATATTCGGATAGTTCGGGCCACCTGTTCCTTCTGGCGTTACCCAGCGGATATTTTGGCTTGGGTCTTTAATATCACAGGTTTTACAATGAATGCAGTTTTGCGCATTTATTTGGAAGACTTTTTCCCCATTATCCTGCTCTACCACTTCGTATACACCTGCAGGGCAATAGCGCTGTGCGGGCTCGGCGTATTTCACCAAGTTCACGCTAATAGGAATGCTGGCGTCTTTTAGCTGTAAATGACAGGGTTGGTCTTCTTCATGGTTTGTGTTGGAAAGGTACACGGAACTGTTACGATCGAAGCTGATGGTATTGTCCGGCTTGTCGTACTGAATAGGTTTAGCTTGGTCCGCTAACTCCATGCCTTCGTGGTCTGGGCGGTTGTCTTTAATGGTGAAAGGCAACTTACCACCAAACCAATTTTGGTCGATGGTATTATAAGCGCCGCCCATAAAGGTGCCGAATTTATGCACGGCAGGTCCAAAGTTACGCGAGCGGTAAAGCTCGTCGTATAGCCAAGAAGCCTTAAAGCGTTCCTCGTGCTCCACGAGGTCTGTGTGGGCTTGGTCCGTTTGCAGGGCAGCAAAAATGCTTTCCGCAGCCAGCATACCGCTTTTCATTGCAGTATGGTTACCTTTGATTTTTGCAAAGTTGAGTGTGCCTGCTTCACAGCCGGCTAAAATAGCACCAGGCATGGTCATTTTCGGCAAACTATGGAAACCACCTTTGGTTATTGCACGAGCACCATAGCTGACACGTTTCCCGCCTTTCAGCACATTTTCAATGTTGGCATGGTGTTTAAAACGCTGGAACTCGGCAAAAGGGTTCACATGGGGGTTGGTGTAGTTTAAGTCGACAATAAGGCCAACAAACACTTGGTTGTTTTCCGCATGGTAGAGGTAACCACCGCCGCTGGCATGGCCTTCAAGTGGCCAGCCCGTGCTATGCACAACCAAACCTTCTTGGTGTTGTTCAGCAGGGATGTCCCAAATCTCTTTAAAACCAATCGCATAATGCTGCGGCGACTTGTCTTTGTTGAGCTCATATTTAGCTATCAGCTCTTTCCCAAGGTGGCCACGGCTACCTTCAGCAAAAACGGTGTAACGGGCACGTAGCTCCATACCCGGCATGTAGCTGTCTTTTTGCTCACCTGTGGCTGAAACGCCCATATCTCCGGTAATAACACCTTCAACGGCACCTGACTCGTCATAAATGACCTCGGCGGCGCTAAACCCTGGGAAGACTTCAACACCTAAAGCCTCTGCTTGTTCGGCGAGCCAGCGACACATATTACCCATACTGGTAATATAGTTACCTGTATTGTGGAAGGTTTTAGGTACCATGAAGTTGGGCAACTTGCTGGCTTTTTGTTGGCTAGCAAAAAGGAAAATATCGTCGCCTGTCACGGGGGTGTTGAGGGGGGCACCGCGCTCTTTCCAGTCGGGGAAAAGTTCTGCTAGTGCACGCGGTTCAAAGACAGCACCAGAAAGAATATGGGCGCCAATTTCTGAGCCCTTTTCGATTACGCAAATTTGTAGCTCTTTCTCTTCTTTTTGTGCCAGTTGTCCTAGTTGGCATGCGGCGCTCAGGCCCGCTGGGCCACCGCCAACAATAAGCACATCAAATTCCATACTTTCGCGTTGCATGGCTACTCCTTAAAGCTATTACGAAATAATTTGAATTGGAACTAAGCCTTCATAGCGCGTTAGTAACTCGGTCATTTCAGAGCTAGGGATAGGGCGGCTAAATAGGAAACCTTGCCCAATGATACAGCCCCGCTCCGTTAGGAAGCTCACTTGCTCTTCCGTTTCAACACCTTCAGCAACGAGTTCTAAGTCTAAACTATTGGCTAAATTAATAATGGTTTGAGTAATGGTTGCATCGTCTTTGTCGTCCGGTAGATCTTGCACGAAAGAACGATCGATTTTCAACACATTCACCGGGAAGTGTTTTAAATAAGAAAGCGAGGAATAACCCACACCGAAGTCGTCTATCGCTAAGGTCACCCCTTCTTCACGCAAGGCGTGCATAAAGTTTGTATGCGACTTGATGTTCTCGATAAACACTTGTTCGGTTAGCTCAAGTTCTAGTAAGTGACTCGGAATACCGGTTTCGTCGATAACACTTAAAATATAGTCCATTAAGTCTGGTGACTGTAGTTGCTTCCCAGATAAGTTGACCGACAGTTGTAGGTCGGACATGCCCATATCGTGCCAGCGCTTTAATTGGGTACAGGCAGTTTTTAAAACAAAGTTTGAAATAGGAATGATTAACCCCGTGTCTTCCGCCACAGGGATAAATTCGTCCGGGCCAATAATGCTGCCGTCTTCGTCAATCCAACGGACAAGAGCTTCAAGCCCGACAATACGGCGACTAGCCATATCTATTTTCGGTTGGTAATAAACCGATAAATGCTCATTTTCAACGGCTTCACGCAAGCGTTTTACCAGTTCAATTCGTGCATTAAGTTCTTCATGCAGTTTGTGGCTATAAACATGGTAAACAGAGCGGCCAAGCTCTTTGGCTCTGTATAGGGCGGTGTCGGCATTACGCATTAAGTCGTCGGGCTCTTCGTCGCTAGCTTGGTTAATGGCTAAACCAATGCTACCGCTGACGAACAATTCGTAATCTTCAATATAAAATTGCTTGTTTAAGGCTTCTAGTACGTTTTCGGCTAAATGTTCTAAGGCAGAGACAGAAGGAATGTTGACCACTGTCATGGCAAACTCGTCGCCGCCGAGACGCGCTAATAAACCCGACTCGGGCTGTAATTCAGCTAAACGTTTAGCTACGGACTTTAAAAGCTCGTCGCCGAGCGTATGGCCTAAGGCATCGTTTACGTCTTTAAAGTTATCGAGGTCGATAATGAGGGCGCCGACGCGCTTATCGGAACAGTTACAGCCTTTGAGTGCTTTTTCTAAGTGTTCGTTCAAGGCGTGACGGTTGGCTAGGCCGGTTAGTAAGTCGTGGGAAGCCAAATAAGCCATGCGCTTTTCTACACGCTCGCGCTCTTCAATTTCTATGTATAAGTCGATATTCGTGTCGGCAAGCTCTTGTGCACGTACGCGGCTTACCCCAAGCACATACAAAGACGCTGTCATTAAACCAGTCGCGCTTAGCCCAGCCAATAACACCAACAGGGGTAAATGACTGCGCATTTCACTTAAGCGTTCGGGTGAAGGCCATAGTTCAAAGTGCAGCTCTTGTTCAAACGAGTGAACTGTTGATGTGGCACGCCAGGCGTCGTAATGCTTATTTTGTCCTGCGAAGTCAAATAGCACCTTGTTGTCACTGCTACGAATTTGAAACATGGAGCCATCGGCTAAATACGTGGCCAGCGTGGCGTGTAGCAGCTGTTCAGAGTTAAGAATCGCAACATAGTAACCTTTAGGCTGCGTCGCTAAGTGAGGCGTAATAATGAGAATATCGAGAGGATTATTCTTAATAGCCCCAGCTTGAATTAAATGGCGGCTATTATGGCGTATGCTTTCAAGGGACTGGCCGGTTTGATCAGCAAAGCTAGTCCCAACAATGTCTTTGGCTAAATCTGAGGGGTAGGCAGCCTCAATGGTGCCTCGCTCGTTAACCCACAGTAAAGCGGAAAAATTTGGGTAATAAGTTTGAATAATCTCGCCTTCGTTCAGCCAGGAGTCGCCTGTACGGTTCGGAGTGTCGGCATGTTGTCGGGCAATCCAAGTGAGACCAAAAACATGGGCGCGCACTTCCTTACCTACTTCGCGTTGCAGCGACATGAGCTCGTTTTGCAAGCTAGCGCGTACTTTCTGGTTGTCTATATACCACAGCACAGAAGACGCTATGAGCGTTAATAAAAATCCAATAACACCTGCGGCAATAGCTTGGCGGAAGTGAGAGAAGTAATGCATTCGAGTCCTGTTAATCCGCTGTTAATAAAAGTAATACGATGATTACCTAAACAGCGGATTTTAGCAACCTTAAACCAACTATCGAGCGAGCTCTTTCCGTTCTTTAAATTCATCTAAAGCTTCAGGATTAGCCAAAGCGTCTGTATTTTTGACGGTTTCGCCATGAATCACTTGACGCACAGCTAATTCGACAATTTTACCACTAATAGTACGAGGTATATCATAAACTTGTGCTATGACAGCAGGTACATGTCGCGGAGTCGCATTGGCACGAATACTGCGCTTTATCTTATCTCGTAGGCTTTCATCGAGCACTATGCCTTCCCTTAGGCGCACGAATAGAACCACCCGCTCGTCGTCGTTCCAGCGTTGGCCGACGGCAATAGACTCGAGTACCTCTTCAACTTTTTCCACCTGACGATAAATTTCGGCGGTGCCAATACGCACGCCACCGGGGTTTAACACTGTGTCGGAGCGGCCATAAATAACGAGCCCGAACTGAGGAGTGATTTCTGCGTAGTCACCATGGGCCCAAATATTGTCAAAGCGTTCAAAATAGGCTTTGTGGTAGTTTGTGCCGTCAGGGTCGTTCCAAAAGCCTGTTGGCATACAAGGGAAAGACTGCTCGCAAACAAGTTCACCTTTTTCACCTTTTAAAGCCTGGCCTTGTTCGCTGTATACATTCACAGCCAAGCCGAGCCCAGGGCTTTGCAACTGGCCACGGTACACAGGTAAAATAGGGTTGCCCAAGGCAAAGCAGCTGATAATGTCGGTACCGCCAGAAATGGACGATAAGCACAGATCTTGCTTTATATCCCGATAAACAAAGTCAAAGCTTTCAGGAGTCAGCACAGAGCCTGTGGTTAAAATGCTACGCAAGGACTTCAGCGAATGAGTTTCACGTGGTTTTACTCCAGCTTTTTCCAGTGCTGATAGGAACTTAGCGCTGGTTCCAAATACGGTAATATGCTCTTTGTCGATGAGGTTGAACATGGCTTCAGGGCTTGGATAGAAGGGCGAACCATCAAATAAAGATAAGCGCGATCCAACGGCTAGGCCTGACACCAGCCAGTTCCACATCATCCAGCCACAGGTGGTAAAAAAGAATAAGTTGTCGTGGCGGTCAAGATCTGTATGCAGCACATGCTCTTTCATGTGTTGCAGTAAGGTGCCACCAATACCATGTACAATGCACTTAGGCACTCCTGTTGTGCCTGAGCTAAACATGATATAGAGCGGGTCGTTAAATGCCCGCGGTACAAACTCAATGTCCCGAGCTGTACTATCCATAAAATCGTGCCATAAAATGGTATTTGGCACTGCGCTGTTTAGGCCTGCAAAGGGAATGACCACCAGAGTTTCTATGCTCGGAATAGCATTGCGGATGGCTGCTACTTTGTCGCTTACATCGAGAGTTTTGCCATTATAGAAGTAGCCATCGACAGCGAACATAACTTTTGGCTCTATTTGGCCAAAGCGGTCTTGTACGCCTTGCACGCCAAAGTCGGGTGAACAGCTTGACCAAACAGCACCTAAGCTGGTGGTGGCCAACATAGCCACTATGGTTTCAATGCAGTTCGGTAGCATGCCGGCGACTCGGTCACCGGCACGAACACCCAAAGACTTTAGGCGTGCCGCTACTGCCGCCACCTGATGGTACAACTCATTGTATGTGAGTTGCTGGCGTTGGCCCTGTTCATTGGTGAAGACAAGGGCAACACGGTCGTCGCGGTAACGGAGTAGGTTTTCAGCAAAGTTAAGTGAGGCCTCAGGAAACCACTGGGCACCAGGCATTTTGTCGCCATCGAGAAGAGTTTGTTCGCCTTTGTGGCCGATGACCGCAAAAAAGTCCCACAGCAAAGACCAGAATATTTCCTTGTGTTGCACGGACCAAGCGTGTAAGCGCTGGTAGTCACCACCAAAGGGGACGTCAAGCTGGGTGTGCTCCTCTACAAACTCCATAAAACGAGTCATATGTGCACGTTCGATTTCGCTGGCACTGGGTTGCCACATAGGCTGTTCGTGTTGGCTCATCATGTCACCCTTTGTTTGCTAAGGCAGCTTGGCTTACCAAAGAACGAGGTGCCTGCTGCAATGAATTACAAATGTCGTGTCCTGCGTTAATAATAGTGTCGAGGTCAACGCCTGTTTCAATGCCCATGCCCTGTAGCATATACAGCACATCTTCTGTGGCTACATTGCCGCTGGCTCCTTTGGCATAGGGGCAGCCGCCTAAGCCTGCGACTGCACTATCAATGACCTGTACCCCTAAAGGTAAGCAGGCACTCAGGTTGGCAAGTGCTTGCCCGTAAGTGTTGTGAAAGTGTAAGGCAAGTTGTTCCATTGGCACATGCTCGGCGACAGCACTGAGCATGCGTTGAGCGTGGAGTGGGGTGCCCGTGCCTATGGTGTCGCCGAGGGATATTTCGTAGCAACCCATAGCATGAAGCGCCTGAGCAACACGCACGACCTCGCTAATAGGTACGTCGCCTTGGTACGGACAGCCAAGGACACACGACACATAGCCACGAACCGGGATTTGAGCAGCTTTAGCAGCCTCCATTACTGGCTCGAAGCGCTGTAAAGACTCAGCAATAGAACAGTTAATGTTTTTCTGGCTAAACGCTTCAGAGGCAGCACCAAACACAGCCACTTCGTCTGCGCCCGCCGCAAGGGCGAGTTCAAACCCCTTCAGGTTCGGAGTTAACGCCGAGTAAGTGACGCCCGGCTTGCGCGTTATTTGGGTCATCACCTGGTGGCTGTCAGCCATTTGCGGCACCCATTTGGGGCTGACAAAGCTACCCGCTTCAATGGTAACTAACCCAGAAGCGGACAGAGCATTAATTAATTGAACCTTTGCCTCGGTACTGACAGCTTGTTCGTTTTGTAGTCCATCTCGTGGGCCTACTTCTACAATGCGTACGTGCTTAGGCATCGCCATATTAAGGTCCTTATTCGGTTTCCGCTAAACTGACCAGCTCGGCGCCATCGCTCACCAACTCACCTGCTTGGAAGAACACCTGTTCGACCACGCCATGGAATGGGGCGCGAATCGTGTATTCCATTTTCATCGCTTCCATAATTACCAGCGCTTGGTCTTCTTCCACGGTGTCGCCAGGAGCAACATAAACAGCAACGATGGTGCCATTCATGGGAGCGGTCATGGTACCTGCTTCTTCTTCATGAGCAAGTTCCGCAAGGGCATCGTATGGCGCAGCGTCAAAGCGACCAGCCGCCGTAAAGAGTGTATACCCCTTACTGGTCTGGGCAAAGTGGGCACTGAAGCGTAATCCGTTTACGCTTACCTGAGTGTCATCGATTAACACGACGGTGCGACCAAGGCTTGGTAGGTAGTAGCCTTCTGTTGTTTGCTCAACGGTTAAGTTTTGAAAGTCTTGACCCACATGCAGCTGTACCTGTTGTTGGCTCGGCCCGTTCATTTGCCAGCCTTGTAGCCGGGTCCAAGGGCTATCAGCTGGTTTGTTTTTCAGCAACGCAGCACGCACAGCTATCACAGCAAGGGCGTCGGTTTCCGCTTCAGGATTACTCCTTAGTTCTAAGTCTGTTTGGTAGTCGTCAATAAAGTGGGTGCTCACATTTCCTTTTACAAATTCCTTGTGACTGGCAATACGGTGTAAGTAGTCGGTATTGGTGGTCACACCGGCAATATGTGTTTCTCGCAGTGCCAGTTGTAATCGGCGTAAAGCCGAGGCTCTGTCTTTGTCCCAAACAATCAACTTGGCTATCATTGGGTCGTAATAGGCGGACACTTCGTCACCTTGGACAACGCCCGAGTCGATACGCACATGTTGAGAAGTAGGAGCGAAACGCAAATGTTCCAGCACACCAGTACTGGGCATAAAGTTGTCGTCGGCATTTTCGGCATAAATGCGCGCTTCAAAAGCATGGCCGTTGAGTTGTAGATCAGCCTGTTCCATGGGGAGTTTTTCCCCGGCAGCTACACGCAGTTGCCACTCGACTAGGTCGACCCCGGTGATCATTTCAGTAATGGGGTGTTCCACCTGCAAGCGGGTGTTCATTTCCATAAAGTAGAAACGACCATCGCTGTCGAGCAGGAACTCAACGGTTCCCGCACCTTCGTACTGAATGGCTTGTGCGGCACGCACTGCTGCTTCGCCCATGGCGCGGCGGGTTTCTTCGGTTAAGCCAGGCGCTGGCGCTTCTTCAATGACTTTTTGGTGACGACGCTGCACCGAACAGTCTCGCTCGGCTAGGTAAATGGCGTTGCCGTGCTGGTCGCAGAAGACTTGAATTTCCACGTGACGGGGCTGGGTGATGTACTTTTCCACTAGCATTTTGTCGTTGTCGAAAGCGGCCTTTGCTTCGCGGCGAGCAGAAGCCAGAGCTTCGTCGAACTCGCTGCTACTATGAACAATACGCATGCCTTTACCGCCACCGCCATAGGCCGCTTTTAACAGCACAGGGTAGCCCATGTTGTCGCTTTCACTGCGCAACAGGGCGTCGCTTTGGTCTTCTCCGTGGTAGCCAGGGACTAAAGGCACCTTGGCGTCTGCCATAATGGTTTTCGCCGCGCTTTTAGAGCCCATAGCTTGAATAGCGGTGGTCGGTGGTCCAACAAAAATAAGGCCTGCTTGTGCAAGCGCTTCGGCAAACGCTTCGTTTTCAGCTAAAAACCCATAGCCAGGGTGCACTGCTTGCGCCCCAGTGCGCTGTGCAGCAGCAATAATTTTATCTATGCATAAGTACGACTCGTTGCTTGGCGCTGGACCAATGTGCACGGCTTCATCGGCTAATAAAACGTGTTGGGCATTGTGGTCTGCATCGGAATAAACCGCCACCGTTTGTATGCCCATTTTGCGGGCGGAATGAATAACACGGCAGGCTATTTCGCCCCGGTTCGCAATTAATACTTTATTTATCATCTTGTGCCTCGTTCGTGTGTGGGGCAGTGGGTACCCAGTTGGCCGTCCGTTTCTCTAAAAAAGCACTCAGCCCTTCTTGGCCTTCGTGAGAAACACGAATATGGGCGATGCGACGTGCCGTTTCTGTCACTAAGTCTTGGTCGAGAGGGGCATTGCTTACATGTTCAATAAGTTCTTTTGCTGCCGTAACCGCAGCAGGGCTATTGTTCAGTAAGGTATTGACTAACTCTGTAACCTTCGCTTCTGCCTCAGGAAGTTCGGCAAAAACTTCATGAACAAGCCCAAAGTGTGCGGCAGTCGTTGCACTAAAACGCTCAGCTGTCAGCATGTAGCGACGTGAAGCGGCATGACCCATAGCGCGAACTACATAGGGGCTAATAACCGCAGGAATCAGGCCAATGCGTGTTTCAGACAAGCAAAAGCTAGCTCGTTCCGTGGCTATAGCGATATCACAACAAGCAACTAAGCCCACAGCTCCGCCAAAGGCCGCGCCTTGTACAAGCGCAATGGTTGGCAGTGGGTGATGGTCTAGCTCCCACATCAGGGCACCTAACTCACCAGCGTCCTGCAAGTTTTCTTGCAGGTTCTTCTGCGCCATGCCGCGCATCCAGTTCAAGTCAGCACCAGCAGAAAAATGGCGGCCGTCGCCGCGTAGGACAAGCACGCGGGCTTTGGCATTCTCTTTTAAGCTGGCTAAGGCAGAACGCAGCTCGGCTATCATGGTGTCGTCGAAGGCATTGTGCACCTCTGGACGGGCCATGGTTAACGTGGCGACACCTAAATCATTGACCGCTAAAGAAACATAGTTCATACAAACTCCTTACATGCGGAACACGCCAAAGCGTGTGTCCTCAATGGGGGCGTTTAGGGCCGCAGCAATACTTAAACCAAGAACGTTGCGGGTTTCTTTCGGGTCAATAATGCCGTCATCCCATAAACGGCCAGAGGCAAAGTAAGGGTGGCCCTGGCGCTCATAGGTGTCGATGATGGGCTGTTTAAAGGCCGCTTCATCTTCGCTGCTCCATTTTTCACCTTTGCGTTCTTTATTGTCGCGGGTTACTTGTGCCATAACTCCCGCTGCCTGCTCACCGCCCATCACTGAAATTCGGGCGTTGGGCCACATAAACATAAAGGTTGGGTCGTAGGCACGACCACACATACCGTAGTTGCCTGCGCCATAACTACCGCCAATCAAAACGGTGAATTTTGGTACCTTAGCGCAGCTAACAGCGGTCACCATTTTCGCACCATGCTTGGCAATACCTTCCGCTTCGTACTTTTTCCCAACCATAAAGCCCGTAATGTTTTGTAAAAACACTAAGGGGATTTTGCGCTGAGCACAGAGCTCAATAAAGTGAGCTCCTTTTTGAGCGGACTCGGAAAACAAAATACCATTGTTGGCAATAATGCCGACAGGGTAACCGTGAATACGTGCAAACCCAGTCACTAAGGTGTTGCCGTAGTTTTGTTTAAACTCGTCAAAGTCCGAGTCGTCCACCACTCGAGCTATTACTTCACGGGCATCATATGGCTTGCGTAAGTCGGTACCAACAATGCCGTAAATTTCTTCTTCAGGGTAACGAGGCGGTTTCACAGGCGCTTCGTGTAAGCGGGTTTTTTCTCCACGATTTAAGCGCGCGACTGAACGACGTGCAATAGCGAGAGCATGTTCGTCGTTCACAGCAAAGTGGTCGGCTACACCTGAAATACGGGTGTGCACGTCGGCACCCCCGAGCTCTTCTGCGGATACTTCTTCACCGGTTGCAGCCTTCACTAACGGCGGTCCCGCTAAGAAAATAGTGCCTTGCTCTTTGACAATAATGGACTCGTCGGCCATAGCCGGTACATAGGCACCACCTGCGGTGCATAAGCCCATCACCACTGCAATTTGCGGAATGCCTTTCGCCGACATGGTGGCTTGGTTAAAGAAAATACGACCAAAGTGGTCACGGTCGGCAAACACATCTTCTTGGCGAGGCAGGTTAGCCCCTCCAGAGTCCACGAGGTAAATACAAGGAAGGTGGCAGCGCTCAGCAATTTCTTGGGCCCGTAGGTGTTTTTTAACCGTCAGCGGATAGTAGGTGCCGCCTTTTACGGTGGCGTCGTTCGCTACTATCATGCACTCTACGCCATTGACATGGCCAATGCCGGCAACAATACCGGCAGCGGGCACGTAGTCGTCGTATACGTCCCAGGCTGCAAACTGACCAATTTCAAGAAAAGGCGAGCCAGGGTCGAGCAAACGTTGAATGCGGTCGCGCACCAGCAGTTTACCCCGGGAAACGTGGCGCTCTTGGTAGCTTTTACCGCCGCCTTGCTTTATTTGTTCGACCTTGTCGTGAACGTCCGCCACTAAAGCGCGCATTGCTTTGTCATTTGCAATAAAGGTTTCGTCCCGCGGGTTCACTTTACTGGTTAAAATTGCCACAGTGCCACTCCTTACTTCGATTCGTTAAATAATTCGCGACCAATCAGCATGCGTCGAATTTCTGAAGTGCCGGCACCAATTTCGTACAGCTTGGCGTCGCGAAGTAGGCGACCTGTTGCGTATTCATTGATATAGCCGTTACCACCGAGGAGCTGGATGGCGTCGAGGGCCATTTTCGTGGCTAGCTCGGCTGCATAAAGAATAGCACCAGCAGCGTCTTTACGTGTTGTTTCGCCACGGTCGCAGGACTTAGCGACAGTGTAAACGTAAGCTCGCGCGGCGTTCATTTGCGTGTACATATCAGCAATTTTGCCTTGCACCAGCTGGAACTGGCCAATTTCCTTTCCAAACTGAGTGCGCTCGTGAATGTAGGGCACCACAATGTCCATACAGGCCTGCATAATGCCGAGTGGGCCTGCGGCCAGCACAGCACGCTCGTAATCAAGGCCACTCATAAGAACTCGAACGCCTTCGTTTAACCCACCTAAGATGTTCTCGGCAGGTACGCGAGCGTCTTCAAACACCAGTTCGCAGGTGTTAGAGCCACGCATACCTAGTTTGTCTAGTTTTTGTGCGGTGCTAAAGCCTGGTGTGTTGTCGCGTTCAATAATAAATGCCGTAATGCCTTTGGCACCTGCGCTTGGCTCTGTTTTAGCGTAGACCACTAAGGTGTGTGCATCAGGACCATTGGTGATCCACATTTTATTACCATTTAATATGTAGTGGTCGCCGTCTTTTTTGGCGTGGAGTTTCATGCTCACCACATCCGAGCCTGCGTTTGGCTCGCTCATGGCTAGGGCGCCCACATGCTCACCAGAAATAAGCTTGGGTAAGTATTTCTCTTTTTGTGCCTGAGTTCCGTTAATATTAATTTGGTTGACGCATAGGTTGGAGTGGGCGCCGTAACTTAAGCCCACTGAAGCCGAGGCGCGGCTGATTTCTTCCATCGCAATAACGTGCTCGAGGTAGCCCATGCCGGCACCCCCAAACTCTTCTGGTACAGTAATACCTAATAAGCCCATGTCACCAAACTTTTGCCAAAGGTCAGCTGGAAACTCATTTGCTTCATCAATGGCCGCAGCGCGGGGTGCAATTTCTTCACGGGCAAAGGCATTCACAGCTTCACGTAACATATCGGCTGTTTCACCGAGATCGAAATTAAGAGACTTAAATTGACTGATCATAAACGTATTCCTAAGTTAATTTTTCTTCGAGCTCTGCACGGCATCCGGCTTCAACTGCGTTGAGTTCGTGGAGTACCACTTTAATATCGTCGAGTTGTTGGTTCAGGGCGGCTTTCTTGTCTTCAATAAGCTGCAACATGGTTTGTAATTGGTTTGCGCTACTGCCATCGCGCTCATACATGTCAAATAACGTTTTCGTTTCAGCCAGGGTAAAGCCTAATCGTTTACCGCGAAGAATAAGCTTGAGGCGAACGCGGTCTTTTTGGTAATACACCCGCGTTTGACCTCGGCGCTCAGGAGCAAGCAAACCACGGTCTTCATAAAAGCGAATGCTGCGCGTGGTGATATCAAACTCACGAGCTAAGTCGCTAATGCTAAAACTGTCTTGGGTGCGACGGACGCGCTCTGGATTCGTCGCAAACGTGTTTGTCATGCTGAAGCCTCTTTAACCTCAATAAATGTTGAAATTCCGTGTAAGCTTAGATGAAGTTGACGTTAACGTAAAGGGGCGCTTGCAAGGGGGGAATGCCTTTTTGTATCGAAAAATTAACGCTTGCCATGTTTGTTTGTAACTTAAGTAGTAGGTAGTTTCGTTTGTTTTATTGCTGAGGTGTGCCAAAATGCGCACAGAAAAAATTCCAAGGAGTTAGATATGAGTTCAGATGCAATTGTAATTGTGGCCGCCGCACGCACCCCAATGGGGGGTTTTCAAGGAGAGTTAAGCCCTGTCAGTGCACCCGAGTTAGGTGCGACAGCCATTCAGGCTGCCGTTGAGCGAGCCAAACTTGCAGCCGATGACGTTGACGAAGTGCTAATGGGCTGTGTTTTACCGGCGGGCACGAAACAAGCGCCGGCGCGTCAAGCTAGCTTAGGTGCCGGCTTGCCATACAGCGCAGGGGCTACCACAGTGAACAAAGTATGTGGCTCTGGCTTGAAAACAGTGATGATGGCCCATGACTTGATTGCAGCAGGTAGCGCTCGTGTGGTTGTAGCAGGTGGCATGGAAAGCATGTCCAATGCGCCTTACTTACTTGATAAAGCGCGAAGTGGTTACCGTATGGGGCATGGTCAAGTACTTGACCACATGATGTTAGACGGCCTACAAGATGCGTATGAAGGCTTACCCATGGGGAACTATGCACAAGCAACCGCAGACAGCTACGGCTTTAGCCGTGAAGATATGGATGCTTTTGCCATTCAGTCCTTAGAGCGTGCTCAAAATGCGATAAAGCAAGGCCATTTTGAACAAGAAGTGGTGCCTGTAACTTACCGTACACGTAAAGGTGAAGTCAGCGTTCGCTTTGACGAACAGCCAGGCAAAGCGCGTATTGACAAGATTCCTACTTTACGTCCTGCTTTTACCAAAGATGGAACCGTAACAGCGGCGAATTCCAGTTCTATTTCCGACGGTGCGGCAGCACTTGTGGTAATGCGTGAGTCAGAAGCAAAAGCACGTGGCTTAACTCCTTTGGCTCGTATTGCTGCACATGCAACCCACTCACAGAAACCAGCGGAATTCACGGTTGCCCCTGTAGGCGCTATGAAGAAGGTACTCGACAAGGCCGGGTGGGCTGCAAATGATGTCGAACTTTGGGAAATTAACGAAGCCTTCGCCATGGTGACTATGGTTGCCATAAAGGACATGGCGCTTGACCCTGCAAAAGTGAACGTGCATGGCGGCGCTTGTGCATTAGGCCACCCAATTGGTGCTTCAGGTGCGCGCTTGCTCGTGACCTTATTGCATGCTTTAAAACAGCAAGGAAAACAAAAGGGAGTGACGTCACTTTGTATTGGTGGTGGTGAAGCCGTTGCTATGGCTGTTGAAGTTCTTTAATTCACCGGTTTAACCTGCAAAAGCGTTACCGCAATAGCTTGTGGTAACGCTTTTTTGTGCTTAGCTCACTACTTGCATGGTCACAATGGAAAGAATGAGAATGCCCAGCCCTAAGCAGCTAATCCAGTTGAGGGTATGGCCGAACAGGACCAGGGTTGCTAACGCGGTACCGCTAATAGACAGGGCACCCCATACAGCGTAGGCAATAAACAAAGGAATGCCTTGCACGGCAAAGCTCAGTAGTCCGAAAGCGAGCATAATAAAGGCAATGGCTAGAAAGCCAAAACGCTTGCGGCGAAAACCTTGTGACTTCTCTAAAAACACATTTGCTGCAATATCGGTTACGACGGAGCCGCTAATAAACAGCCAGTAAATCACAGGGTCGCCTCTTGCTTTTTCTGGTTTTGCACATAGGAACCGTAGTTAATCACCACAATGCCGAGAATGGCTAAAATCAAGGCGCCTGCCTGACCTAAGGAAATACTCTCACCGAGAAAAACAAAAGAAACCAAAGCAATTAAAAGCATGCCTAAGCCTTCCCAAAAAGCGTTGGCTAAAGCAACAGGAATACGGCTGGTTGCCTGGCTGAGTGAAAGATATGCTAACCCCACCATGAATGCGACAAACAAGGTACCAAACAACATGTGACCCTGATTAACGAACCACTTCATCACAGTGGTGCCAATGACTTCAAACACTACGGCCAACACCATATAAAACCAGTGCATGAAAAACCTCCTTATATAAGGTTGTAGAGTATATCGTGACGGCCATGGCTGAGAGTAGTGGACAGACACCCTATAAACTATGAAACTTATCTTGTTCGGCTTGCATTTACTTGATATTCAATGAACTGTGTACCAGCAATTCATGTACTTTCAGAACCAAGGATATAATAATGAATAAGTGGCTTTTGGGTGCAGCTGTAGCCTGCACACTCACACTAGGTAGTGTTCATGCGCCTGTGTTTGCACATGATCAAAGCACAGACTTTCGCCGTACCGTTGAAGCAGAGTCTGTGGTTGTAACCGAGCATAGAACCCGTATTAATGGGGAGCGAATAACCTACAAAGCTTACAATGGTTTTTTGCCCGTATGGAATGAAGAAGGGCACCCCATTGCAACCTTGCATTACACCTATTACGAACGCCAAGGTGTGCGCGAGCAAGAAAAGCGGCCTATTATGTTTTCGTTTAATGGTGGCCCAGGCTCAGCATCGGTTTGGATGCAAATAGCTTATTCTGGTCCGAAAGCGCTTCGCGTTGACGATGAAGGCTTTCCTATTCAGCCCTATGGCGTGAAAGACAACCCTTATTCGGTGCTCGACACAACAGACATTGTCTTTATTAACCCAGTCAATACAGGTTTTAGCCGCGTGTTGCCGGGGCCAGACGGGAAAATGCCGTCGCGGGATTGGCAGCGCGAAACCTTTTTTGGGGTGAATGCAGACGTAAAGTACCTAGCTGATTGGCTTGATACGTTTACCACACGTTATAACCGCTGGCGCTCTCCGAAATTCTTGATCGGTGAAAGCTATGGAACCACCCGAGTAGCCGGGCTTGCCCACGCGCTGCAAAACAGACAGTGGATGTATATTAATGGCGTGGTGCTAGTTTCACCAACAGACATTGGTATTGAGCGGAATGGCCCAGTGAAGGCTGCAAACCGTTTACCGTACTTTGCCGCTGCTGCTTGGTATCACGGTCAATTACCAAGCGACTTGCAAGAGAAAGACTTGTACGAGGTTCTGCCAGAAGTAGAAGCGTTCACCCTTGACACTTACTTGCCAGCATTAGCTAAAGGAGCATGGTTAGACGAGCAAGAGCGTGCTGATGTGGCGCGTCAAGTTGCACGTTACTCAGGCTTAAGTGAAGAAGTTGTGTTGCAAAGTAATTTAGACATCAGCACCTCCTTCTTTTGGAAGGAACTGCTGCGTGACGAAGGGTATACGGTTGGACGATTAGACTCGCGTTATAAGGGGATTGATAGAAACGATGTGGGCGCTCGTCCTGACTTTAACTCGGAGCTTACCTCGTGGTTGCATTCGTTTACACCGGCCATTAACCACTATTTACGTGAAGAGCTAGGCCTGAAAACCGATCTTAAATACAACATGTTTGGTCCTGTTCATCCGTGGGATAGAAGCAACAATAATACAGGTGAGCAATTGCGTTTAGCGATGGCTCAGAATCCCTATATGAATGTGATGATTCAGTCGGGATATTATGATGGAGCAACCAACTATTTTGATGCCAAATATAATATGTGGCAACTAGATCCAAGCGGGAAAATGCGTGATCGCTTGTCCTTCAAGGGCTACCGGAGTGGACACATGATGTACTTACGTCATGAAGACTTACGTCTTTCCAATGAACATTTACGTGAGTTTATTTTAAATTCATTGCCAGCAGAGGGTGAAGCAGCGAAATACTAAGCAGCACAGAGCCCAAATAAAAAGGCTCGCTTCATCAATTTGAAGCGAGCCTTTTTTAATGATTACGCTTATTAAAACGAGTAGCTTACTTTGCTGTAAACAAAGCGGCCACGTGGGTTGTGCACTGAAGAAGCATAGCCATAGGTGGCGCTGTTAAGGGCCACAGGTGGTTTTTCGTCAAGCAAGTTAGAAGCGCCAAAAGCCAACTGCATGTTAGGCGTTAGGGCGTAGCGCATTTGTAAGTCGACTAACAGTTGCGCGTCGACCATGCGAGTTTTTGATGCTTCCACCTCATTCGGCGCTTGGTAGTCTTCAAACTCACCAATGTAGTTAAAGCTTAAACTAACACCCATGGCTTCACGGGACCATTCGGTACGGGCTGTCCAGCGGTGTGCCGGGTACTCATACTCACCCGTGTAGTCGATGCCATTCTTTTCAAACTTCTGCAAGTATGACCAATCTACGCCAAAGCGTAAGTCGCCCAAGCTGTCGAGGTTCATTTTATAGTTCGCTGAGACATCTAGCCCCGTTGCTTTTTGCGAAGCAAAGTTAATATAACTGTTGTGAAGCTCTGCTAAGCCACCCAGGGTTTCACCCGGAAGAGGGTCATGGCGTACACAAACAGTGCTGTTCGGGTCATTACACTCAGCGGCATATACGTTTTCGTAATCGTTTTGATCAATCTTATTGTCTTGCGTGATAGACCAATAATCAAAGGATACGTCAAAAGCTTCCGTTGCCTGCCATACGACACCTAGGTTGTAGTTCGACGATTCTTCCGCTTCTAAGCTGTCTGAACCACTAAAGATAATCGTGTAATCGAGCTGATCACAGCCATTCCCCGACTCCTGACAGCGGTAGGTGTCAACAAAGAAAGTGGACACTTGTGAAGGACCTAAGCCAATTTGTGCTAAGGACGGTGCGCGGAACCCTTCACCATAGGAAGCGCGGAAGGTGAGGTCGTCCGTTGCACGCCACAGTAATTTTGCCTGAGGGTTAAAGGTTGAACCGAAGTCACTGTATTTGTCGTACCGGCCTGCCACGGTTAACTCTAAGTCGTATGTGATAGGCACTAGGAACTCAGCATAGGCTGCCCATTGATCGCGAGCGGCTTGAGCTTGCACCGACTCAGTCCCAAAAATAAGCCCGCGTTGGAATTGGTCGTCGGGTTGGTCAAATACATCTTCTTCTCGGTACTCAAGACCAGCAGCCATAGAAATGAAATGGTCACCAAATTCGAACAGCTCACCTGTGATGTTGGCATCCCAAGCGGTTAAGTGAGACTGACCTTGGCGTACCAAGGTGGTAGTAATGGCATCAATTACTTCTGGGCTGTTTACGTGCCCACCGAAGGGGTTGTAATTTCCGGCGTTGATTTGCTCTTGTAAAAAGTCGGTACGAACCCAGCCCTGACTACGGTTACCCGTTTGCATACTGGAGCTGCGTCCTTTTTGGAATGAAGTGTCCCACTGCCACTGATTCCAGTCGCCCCGAAGACCGGCTACAAACCGTATGGTGTCCGACTCAATATCCCAAATACGGGGGCCGGCGTCGACCGTGCGGAAGAAGTTGATATCGACCCGCTCATTCCAAGGGTTGTTTGGGTGATCAGCCGGCACATATAAACCTGCATCGGCGTCCAGTGGCGTAGGCGCACCACCGGCTTTCGATCGGTTATGTTGGGCTGCAATTTCAATATAGCCTTCAATAGAGTCGGTAAGTTGGCGCTTGGATAGAATTAATGCACCAGCACGCTCAGCTTCTGGAAACACCTGTGCAAAAGGTCCGTAGTTAAAGACGCAGCGGGTACCTTTTAGTGAATCTGGAGGACAGTCAGGGTCGGCCACCTCTTGGCCATTTAAAATAAAGCTACCAGGAAAACCACGAGAGGAACGACGGTCGGGTCCACCTTGTGCGGTTTGGTCAGGATTCCCAAACTGGCCCATTTCAGAGCCCATAATAGAGGTGTTTTTCCAGTAGTCCATGATAATTGTGGTAGAGCTGCTTTCACCTTTCATGCCCCAGACCATGTTCATGGTGGTTTCTTCGTAACTCACGTCGCCCGTGGTACCACCGTAGCTTGCTGAAACATCTAAACCATCGAAATCATCACGCAGGATAATATTTACGACACCGGCTACAGCATCAGAGCCGTAGATCGCAGAAGCACCGTCTTTAAGAATATCAATACGCTCAATGGCAGCGACTGGTATGGAGTTAATATCCACAAAGGTATTCGCAACCCCTTCAGCGAAAGATGACACGGCAATGCGACGACCGTTTAAAAGAACAAGGGTAGAGTCAGCGCCAAAGCCACGTAAACTAATGGCTGCAGCACCATTAGCTGTGGTGTCTTGGCTATTTCCTTGGGTTGAAAAAGTACCCACACCGGCTGCGGGTAATCGTTCTAATATTTGCTGGAGGTTATTGAAACCCGAAGCTTCAATGCGGTCACGATCAATGACTTCAACCTGGGAAGCACCTTCCATACTGGTGCGATTAATGCGTGATCCTGTTACTTGAATGCGCTCTACGCGCTTAGTGGTGGCAGACTCCTGCTGATCCTGTGCCTGCGTATAAGGGGCAGCTAGTGCAGCAGAAACAGCTAGCATACTAAGTGATAACTTGAGGTTTATTTTCATTGCCTACGTTCCTTTTTTCACTAAGATGAAACATTCAGGTTACATAGGTGTTACTTAAAATCAACATTTATAACTGTAAAGTCATACGGATGTGTTTTTTTTACGTGTATGCACTATAAAAAAAGCCCTGATACTAAAAAGCAGTATCAGGGCTTGTTGGTTCTACTATTGCGTTTACCCGCGACGGCGGCTCCGGCTGCCTTGCTTTTGTTCGCCAGATCGTTGGTCTGGACGAGGGCGGCGTTTCGGACGGTTTTGTCCTGGTGGGGGTAAAGACACTTTGCCTGTTAGCTCTACGGGAGCAAAGCCTTCGAGTTCAGCCCGTGGGATTTTCTCGCCAATCAGTTTTTCCACAGCCCATAATAGCTTGGTTTCTTCGTCGGTAACTAAGGAAATCGCATGGCCCACTTCGCCGGCTCGGCCGGTACGACCAATTCGGTGCACATAGTCTTCCGCCACATGGGGCAGATCAAAGTTCACTACATAGGGGAGCTTTTCAATATCAAGTCCGCGTGCTGCTATGTCGGTGGCCACGAGCACTTGCACTTGTTTGTTCTTGAAGTCGGCCAACGCCTTGGTACGAGCTCCTTGGCTTTTATTCCCGTGAATAGCAGCTGCTAAGAAGCCTTCTTGGCTTAATTGCCGTACAAGGCGGTTGGCACCATGTTTGGTGCGTGAGAAAACAAGCACTTGCGGTATTTCAAGTTGACGCAGTATTTTCATCAGCATACGTGGCTTCTTGGTGCGCTCGGCTGTATATACGACCTGTTCAATCCGCTCGGCGGTGGTGTTCGCTGGCGCCACAGAAATTTCTACTGGGTTTTGCATTAACCCTTTCGCAAGCTCTCGAATGTCTTTAGAGAAAGTGGCAGAGAACATTAAGGTTTGGCGCTTAGCCGGCAGTAACCGAATAATTTTCTTAATGTCGTGAATAAAACCCATGTCCAGCATACGGTCTGCTTCATCAAGTACTAACATTTCTAACCGTGGAAAACGGATAGCATTTTGCTGATAAAGGTCGAGTAAGCGGCCTGGGGTGGCCACTAAAATATCAACGCCTTTACGAAGTCGCATCATTTGTGGATTAATTTTGACACCACCGAAAACAACCGCATGGGATAAAGGCAGATTGGTGCTGTACTGTGCGACACTTTCTGCAACCTGGGCTGCCAGTTCCCGTGTCGGTGTTAAGATAAGTACCCGAGCCGTATTCGCTTCAGCGCGTTTACCTTTCGCTAGCTTTTCTAGAATAGGTAAGGTGAAACCTGCGGTTTTGCCTGTACCTGTTTGAGCTGCGGCCATCACATCTTTGCCAGCGAGAACAGGGGGAATTGCTTGTGCTTGAATGGGAGTTGGTGATGTGTACCCTGCTGTTTCAAGGGCGTTTAAAATTAAATCGCTTAAGCCTAATTCGGAAAATTTCATCGGTAACGCGGTACTCTTCAATGAGGGAATACAAAATGTAGAGGGCATGATAGCGCAGAACGCACTTTTCTGCAGTTGTTATCTTGTGGACTGCTATTTTATCAGCCCTAGTATGTCTTTAAACTCGGATGCACGGCTGTCATGAACAACTTCGTAGAGACACATTTCTAAGCCGGTTAGAGTAACGCCTAAACTTTGCAATTTAGTCACAGCAAGTTGGATGTTGGCCGGATCGCGTGCAGAAATACAGTCTACGACCAAGTGTACATTGTGGCCAAGCTTTTTTAAGTGTGCGGCTGTTTGGTACACGCAAATATGGGCTTCAATGCCACACACCAGCCAGTTTCGACGTACGGCAGTTTGCACTGCTTGGGTAAATAAAGGCTCGGCACAGGCGTCGAAGGTGTATTTTGGAATGGGTTGAAGCTCTTCTAGGAGTTCAGCCAGCTCCTCAACGGTACCGCCAAGTTTGTCGGGGGTTTGTTCAAGCCACAAAATCGGCAAGTTCAAGGCTTTTGCACCTTTGACGAGCTTGACGCAGTTTGCAATAAAAGCATCACTATTGTCGACAAGGCGAGCAAGTTTGCCTTGAATATCTACAAGGATCAGGCCGGTGTTTTCTTTATTTAACATGATGACTCCTCGTCTTGCTTCGTGGTTTTATAGGTATTCTATTAAGCTTAGCCTAATCGTGTAGGAATAGAGTGTTTTGCTAAAAATTCTTTAAGGGCATGAATGTCAACGGTTTGCTTGTGAAACACACTGGCAGCAAGAGCGCCATCCACCTGACTGTGGTTGAAGACATCAACAAAGTCTTGCATACAGCCAGCGCCACCTGAAGCGATAAGAGGAACTTGACAGGCCTGACGCATGCGACTTAGTTGTTTCATATCGTAGCCGTTGCGAACACCGTCTTGGTTCATACAGTTCAACACAACTTCGCCGGCACCTAATGCCTGCACCTGCTCAAGCCATTCTAGGGTGGTGTAAGGAGTTTGGCTGGTTGCGCTTGGGTCGCCCGTAAGTTGGTACACAACATATTCATTTGTGTCCGGGTCGTAAAAACTGTCAATACCCACTACCACACACTGTTTTCCAAATGCATCATGGAGCTCCTTTATCAATTCAGGGCGTGCTAGAGCAGGACTGTTAATGCTTACCTTGTCTGCACCTGCTGCCAACACGCGTGCAGCGTCTTCAACGGAACCTATGCCTCCAGCAACACAGAAAGGAATATCAATAACCCGGGCAACCGCCTCAACCCATTGAGTGTCAATAAGCCGCTGCTCGACGCTGGCACTTATTTCGTAAAAAACCAATTCGTCGGCACCGGCGTGGCTATAGGCTTGAGCAAGGCTAAGAATATCGCCTACAACCTCATGGCCTTTAAATTGGACACCTTTTACGACCTGACCATTCTTAACGTCTAAACAGGGAATAATTCGTTTGGTTAGCATGGATGTACACCTCGATTATGGTTGCCAGTTAATGAAGTTTTGCAATAAGCGCGCACCCACGTGTGCGCTTCGCTCTGGGTGAAACTGCATCCCCGCAACATTATCTTTGGCCACAATGGCAGAAAAGCGCTCACCATAGTGACACTGAGCCAGTGTTGCTGTATTGGTTGAGTGCGCAAAGCTATGAACAAAATACAGGTGTTCTTGGGGGCGTAGCCCTTGGGTTAGGGGGTGTTCTTGTTGCAACTGAATGGTATTCCAACCCATATGAGGCGAGGGAAGTGGACCGACGTCGAGGGCTTGAACTTGACCTGGAATTTTACCCAAGCAAGACACCTGACCTTCTGCAGAGTGTTCACATAAAAGCTGCATTCCTAAACAAATCCCTAAGAGAGGGCGTTCATAATCTAAGAGGGTTTGCTGCCAACCTAAGGCTTGTAGTCTTTCTATCGCTATAGCCGCATGGCCAACACCCGGCAGAATGGCCCGGTCGTAACGAGCTAATTGTTCTGGTGCAGTGATGACAGCTGGGCTCTGTCCTAGTCGCTCGAAGGCAAAGCGCACAGAATTAATATTGGCGCAACCGGTATTAATTATCGCAAGCATAAGTTCCCCCGCGTGTCTTATAAAGCAAGGGAAGGGTTAAGGGGTAACACTTCATAAAACTGTCCTTTTCCAATTGTGTAAAAACCTGAGCGGAGCCTCAGGGCGGAAAAGAAAGAAGATGTTGACTCGCCAGAGGTTCCGTTTAGGAATAACCTCTCAGCGAAAAACCTGACAGGTTATTCCGGTGAATGGTGGTGATGATGTACGGCGGTCTGGTTTAGCGTCATATATGAACCTGATATTGGTCATTGCTTGCCCTCATAAAAACATACATAGGGTTATAAGAGCAAGCATTTTCTGTCCAATATACGACGGATTTAATTTTGCAAGCCACTGGCGCGCTGTACGCGTCGGGTAAGGGTGTTGGCCAGAACCTGCGTATCGCTATACAACAGGGTAAAAGCCTCACTGGAGCGGGTGATGCCCGTATACAGTAGTTCTTTGGTTAACACCGGCGTGTCGTGACTAGGAAGCACTAAGGCTGTGTGCGTAAACTCGGAGCCTTGGGACTTGTGCACTGTCATCGCAAACACAGTTTCCACGCCTTGCAAGCGACTTGGTAGCACCCAACGGATGCCCCCCTGACCGTCAGGGAAAGCGACACGCAGCACTTGCGACTCAGGCCACTCAAAGCATATTCCAATGTCCCCGTTCATCAGTTTTAAACTGTAGTCGTTGCGGGTAACTAATACAGGGCGACCTGGGTACCATGCGGGGTTGCCCTGGGGCAAGAGGCCACGCAAGGAGGGGATAGTTTTAAGCGCATTCAACACCAGTATATTGAGTGCGTCCACCCCCCAAGGTCCCGTACGGACAGGTGTCAGTAATTGAAATTGGCTATGGGCTTTGAATACAGCCAAGGCCCATGGGTCAAGTGACTCCCGGGCATCTGTGCTTGGGCGCAGTTTGATAAGCTCGGTCAAATAGGTTTGGTAGCCTTGTTTTACTAAGTTCTTTAACGGGCTGAAAGGGCCTTCAGCCGCCGCTTTTGACGATTGAAATTCGGGTTTTTGCAGGCGAATGAGTTCTAAGTTGTGCTGAGGGCTGACAGCAGAGCCAGTACGGGCATACTGTGTACAGATAGCTTGTATGTCTGCGGGCGTTGCTGTCCCCGAGTTCACACTGTCCGCTAAAGCACCAATACCAGGGTATTTAGCAAAGCGATAGCTGTGGCGCAACATGGTGGTGGCTTGTGCTAAGGAAGAGCCTGAAGCATTGAGCATTCCTTCGGGAATGCTTTGTTGAGTGACCTGCTGTAACCACTGAAGTGTTGCCGATGTATAGTTTCCTTGGGCTGCGCTACGGCAGAAGTCACCTAGTACTGAGCCCGCCTCTACGGAGGCAAGCTGGTCCTTGTCACCTAGTAAGATCAATCGCGTATGGGGCATGAGGGCGTCAAATAGTTTGGCCAGCATTTCCACGTCAACCATAGAAGCTTCGTCAATGACCACCAAGTCAGCAGGTAAAGGTTGCTTTGCATGATGGCGAAAATGACGCGAGCCAGGACGACTGCCAAGTAAGCGGTGCAGGGTGGTGACATCGGTTGGAATATCCTGGCGACAGTCGGCCAAGTCACCGCTCAATTTGACCTGCTCAATTCCTTTGGTTAATGACTCACTGAGCCTGGCTGCTGCTTTTCCTGTTGGTGCGGCCAGACGAATGTTTAAAGGGGGTCGTTTCTGTGATTGCTGTAGTCCTTGGAGAAGCGCTAACAGGCGTATGACGGTTGTCGTTTTCCCTGTGCCAGGACCGCCCGTAATAATGCCAAACCCGGTTCGCGACGCTAAGGCGCATGCTATTTTTTGCCAGTCGTTTGCGGGCTCTTCAGCAGTGACATTTTTAGGAGGGAAAAGCTGGGTTAAAATACGGGCCGTGTCTTCTTTCGACCATTCGTGTTGGTTCTGTAAACGTTGCTGTATACCCGTTTGGATTTGTTGCTCGTATACCCAATAGCGGCGTAAATACAGCAAAGGCGTTTGTTCGCTCCCGGCTAAAACCAAGGGGCTTGAACTGTCACTTGGAGACTGGCCATGACGTGCGTCCGTCACCGCATTGCTCGCTAAGAGAGCAGCAACCCATTGCTGCAGTTGCCAGCCTTGCAGGCAGTTGCTGAGTTCTTCGGCAACTGGACATTCGTTGTGTTGCGGGAGTGCCTGTTGCGCCTCGTCTTCACTCAGTAGGGCTGCCGGATCGGCTAACACACTAGCCAAGTCAAGACAGACATGACCATGGCCATTGCGCTCGCTTAATAAGGCCGTGGCAAGCAAGAGCTCAGGACTTGGACTGCCAGCATGCTCAGCTATAAAACGAGTCAGAGCTATGTCCAAGCTGCGTAATGCGCCTCGTGCTGCCCAGCTCTCTAATTGGTTTAATACATCATTCATAGAGCAGTTCCTTGCAATAGGGCGTCCAGTTGTTCGATAAGCTGTTTGGGTGGTTTGTCATAGAACAAACCACTTGTTAAATGGCCATGCATACCACGCAAAAACACATACACAGCCCCACCCACATGCGTGTCGTAGTTGTAATTTGGTAGCCGTGCTTTAAGCAGACGATGTAATGCCACCAGGTATAGAACGTACTGCATATCGTACCTATGCATCAGCACTTGTTGCAGCATAGCTTCTTGGGTGTAGTCTAAGTCATTGTTGCCAAGCCGGTTAGACTTCCAGTCAATCACATAATAGCGACCATTGTGTTCGGCTACTAAGTCAATAAAGCCTTTGAGCAAGCCGTTTAAGCTATTGGCTTGGGCTACGGGACGTGCAACCTGATTTAGCGTATGGCGACGCACTAGCTGGTCAAGGCTTTGTGTGCTGACCTGATGGCTTTCCAGCATGAACTCAAGCTCCACAGCCACTTGCTCCGGCGATAAAGCGCTTAGACGCAGACTGTCGGAATGCTGCTCACTCGCTAAAGACCATTCTATTTGGACAAAGTCGAGTAACCACCCCCATAAGGCTTCTGCATATTCATCAATATGGCGACGTTGGCAAAACGTGAAGAAGTTAGCTTTGCTTTTTTCATTCTCCGCCACAATGGCCGCAAAGCCTTTGGTGACGAGTGTGTCTTCCTGCCTAAACTCTTGCACCGCGGCCCACTCCAAGAGAGTATGCAACAAGGTTCCCCAGGTGGCCCCTGCAGGGAAGTGATGCATAACATTCAACTTCGAAAGGGGCTGTGTGTTGGTTGCCAATGGCTGTGGTATGAGCTCGGGCTCGACGGCACCAACTTTCACTTCCTCTTCGCGTTGTTCGTCGCGTGGGCTACTGGTGTCTCGGTCCGGTGTGGCTGTGTTCGTGGCCATAGGCAGTTGTGAGCTTTCCGCTACGGACTCAAACTGGATCGCCGAGTAACTGGCTATCCACCAGTTGGTTAAGTTGCCAAGCTGTGGCAACTCCACTGGCTTGAAGGTGGTGGATATTACCTTTTCAAACACAAGGTCACTACTTGTGGGTTCAGCCAAGGTAAAGCCGGCCTGGGTAACTTGTTTTTCCAGGTTGTTCGTCTTAGCGACATTTAATAAATAGCCCATAGCACTGAGGTCATAGTCCTTATAGGCGCCTATACCAACCCACTGGCAATGGCTGGCCCGGGTTAAAGCAACGTAGAGTTTACGAATGTCTTCCGCTAAACGTTCGTGATCTGCTTGCTTTAGCCGTTCAGGGGTCGCCTGCAAATACAGGCTAAGCTCGCCAGCTTCGTTATGTACTTTTAAGGGCACATCGTTCTTTTTAGTCACTCTGCAGTGGGTGGCGAAGGGCAAAAACACCAAGGGATATTCGAGCCCTTTCGATTTATGCACGGTGACCACTTGTACCAGTTGGCTGTCACTTTCCAAACGAAGTTGCTGAGCCTCGTTGTTTTCGTCAGGACTTTCTTGCTGCTCTTGTAAATAACGAATGAGTGCTTGTTCGCCGTCGAGTTCAGCCGATGCCTTTTGCAGTAATTCCGCTAAATGGAGCAAATCAGACATTTGGCGCTCACCACCGGGCTGTTGCAATAAACGTTCGGCCAGCTTGAAGTCTTTAATAAAAAGGTGAACCACTGCGAGGCTGCCTTTTTGTTGCCAGTCCCAATGGTACTGCACAAATTGTTGCACACGGCGTTCCCAAACCAACTCATCGCGGTTTAAGGCGTCTAATTGCTGTAGGTCTAAGCCAAGTGCTGGCAGCGAAAGGGCTTTGCGCAATAAGGTGTCGTTATATGGCTCGGCGACGGCACGCAATAAATGCAGCAAAAGAGTCGCAGCGTCGGACTGAAACACACTGTTTTTTTCTGACAAGTAAACACTTGCAACCCCTTTGTCTTGAAGGGCTTGGCGAACCTTGTCTGCTTCCCCACGGTTGTTTACAAGCACGGCAATATCCGCGGGTGCAAGTTGCTGACGCTCTTTCACTTCGCCCTCAGGGCAGGCTTCCACCAACCAAGCCCGCTTTTCTTGGGCTGCAATCAGCAGTTTGGTTATTTCTGTGGCGGTCGCTTCGCTTATAGTCTCTTCAAAAGCGCCTTTCGTGAGTGTGCCTTCGTCTGCCGCTGGCATGACCCAAGCGAGCATGGGGGCATAGGGCGTGCCGTCAAGTTCTAACCAGAGGTGATTACTTTTCCCTGGTTTGACTTGCACAAAAGGAATGGGATTTTCGTTGCCTTGTTTAAACAGAAAAGCGCCTTGATCATGTTTATCTGCTTGTGCAAATAGAGTGTTCACCGACTGAATAAGTGCCGGTGCAGAACGGTAATTATGGTCGAGCGTATAATGGCGACCAGCGGTTGCTTTTTTGGCCTCTAAATAGGTATAGATATCGGCCCCGCGAAACGCATAAATAGCTTGCTTCGGATCGCCAATCATAAAAAATGCGTGGTCAGGGCTCGACTCCGCAATATTATAAATACGGTTGAAAATACGGTATTGCACGGGGTCAGTGTCTTGGAACTCATCGACCAGTGCGACTGGAAACTGTTCCCGAATGGCAGCAGCTAAGCGCTCACCACGTTCACTGTGGAGTGCCTTGTCCAAGGCATCGAGTAAGTCTTGGTTGCTTATCATGCTTTGTTGCTTTTTCAATAAAGCAAGTCGTGCAGCTATCCAATGCGTGGCATGGCTTAGCAAGTCACTCAAAGGGCAGGGTAAGCTCGCAAGTTGCTGTGGCAACTCGGCCAGTGCTTTACAGCCTTCATTTGCCCAAGGGATAGCCGTTTCATCGGTCCATATACTGGTGTCGAGTAAAGCGAGGCGTTTAAAAGAGGCGCTTTTGTCAAAGTCGAGATCCGGCGCATCCTCTTCGTTTGCAGTCCACTCTAAGAGCTTGTCCACAACCCCACCAATATGGCGTTTATTTAATGACGTAGCTTTATAAGCTTTTGCCTTGTTCGCTTGCTCAAAGGCAGCTTGGAGTGCTGGTAAATACTGACTTCGCCATGCTTCTTTTAATGGTGTCAGCACAGCTTCTTTTTGCTGCTTCGTTGCTGCTATAAGCTCAGCAGGAGCCTGCGTAGGCTTCGATAATAAATGACGTTGCTCTAGCAGGTTCAATACTTGTTTGTGCGTGTCCCGGGGCGAATGGAAAAAGGACAGTACGTGCTCTAATTCCTCTGACGGTAAGTGCATATAAAAATGTCGCCAATAGTCTTCGGCCGCTTGCTGCAACAGGTCCGTTTCACTTTCAATTAACTCTTGTTGAAATAAGTTCCCACTGTCAAACGCATGCTCTTTTAACATGCGGTAGCACCAGCCATGAATGGTGGATATAGACGCTTCATCCATCCACTGTGCTGCCATATCGAGTTTATAGGCAGCGCTCATAAGAAGCGTGTGTTGGTCTGTATGGCCTGCGGCTAAACCTTCTTGAATCACGGCGTCGCGCAGTTGCACCAATAATGGGTCTGGGCTTTTTAAGGTGGTGAGGTCGGCGCGAAAAAGCATGGCAGTTTCAACCAAACGTTGCCGAATGCGTTCTCGTAGTTCCTTAGTTGCAGCCCGAGTAAAAGTGACCACTAGAATATTGGGTGGTAATAAAGCTTGTTTATACGCAAGGCTGCCCCCTTGCTGCAACACGAAGCGCACATACAGCATGGCCAGAGTATAGGTTTTACCAGTACCCGCACTGGCCTCTATCAATGCAGAGCCCTGCAATGGGTAGTGAAGCGGGCTTAATACTTGGCTCATTCGGATGCCTCCACTTTAATGGCGTGGTACAGAGGAGTGTAAAGCGCTTCCGTGACCGCTATAAAGTCTGGGTGCGCTTCCAATGCGTCAAAGTCGGAATAGATGGCAGCAAAGTGTTCTGCGTATTGGGCGTCTCTGCTGTAGTCTTTTTGGGCTTTATCGAGTGCAACGTTATCTGGCTTGCCTTCCGCTTTCGCTTCCACCCATTGAATACCAAGGTTTAAGGCTGTTGGTAAGGGGGCTTGCATGCCTTGCCACCACCAAGTAACTAACTGTGCAAGTAATTCTTGTGCTGTTGCCAAGGTTAATCCGGGCATGCATATGGTGCCCTTAGGCGACAGCACATGGGTCGGCACAGGCTGTTCCTTGAGAACCTGGGTCAATAAGTGTTGCAGCCAAGGGCGCGTTAAGTTGCGCCAAGTATATTTCTTACCTTTTACAATATCGCTTGTTTGCACAATCACCTGTTGGTATTGGTGGCTTTCATTATGTCGCATTAAATATGGGCTGTTTAATTCAATGGCGAGTGCATGACCTTGAACTTTCACTGTATGCGTTCGGCTTTCAGGCATGCTTAATGGGGTGAAGTCCTCGCAAATACCCTGCCAGGCGCGAAACAAGTCGGGTAACAGTTGTGACATATCATCGGCCTGGAGTGCCCCTAAAGCCCCCTCAATGAGCGTACCTTGGCGCACCAATGTGGCAATAGCTTGCTCTAGCTTGGCCGCATAGTCTTGAGATGACAGCCCCAGCTGAAAGGTGTCTAAAATAAGCGTGTCCTTGAGACTCCATGCTTCTAAGCCGTTGAATTCAAAGCTTTCCACATCAAGGGGGATGTCTGCTTCATGGGGGGCATGCACATGAAAACGTTCTTTATAAAGCGCCTCGGTGGGACAGCGTAAAAAGTCGTTGAGCTGACGCAAGCTCAAGGTGCTTTCGGGGTACCAAGGTGGTAGCTGCGGCCACTCTGCCACGGGCAGTTGTTCTGTAGGGGGTTGCTGCAGTATGGACTGCCATTCGTGAACGAATGTATGTAGGCGCTTGTCGTTGGCGTATTCTTTGCTTTCAGGGTTTGGCTCTACAAAGTATCTTGGACTAAAAGCTTGTAGGGGGTGCTCCGTCGTTAGCGCGGCTAATATGCTTTCGTCACTATTAGTTAACGTCCAACCCGCCTGAATATGGTCTCGTAATTGCCCCACCAAAACCGACGGTGGGCGTTCTGTGTTGTCACGAATACTTCGTCCCACCCAGCTAATAACCAGCTTTTTCCGTGCCGACAAAAGGGCTTCCAAAAACAGGTAACGGTCGTCTTCACGGCGGCCACGGTCACCTGGACGGTAGTGTTTTGACATTAAGTCAAAGTCTGCTGGGCGGACACTGCGAGGGTAGTCACCGTCGTTCATCCCCAGTAACCACACTTGTTGAAAGGGGATGGCTCGCATGGGCATTAACGTTGCGAAATTTATGGCTCCACCCAAAAATTTTTGCGTGAGAGTGGGTTGGTCTAAGGCACTTAATAATTCTTCAGACACAACTTGAAGGGGCAGTGCTTGCTCTGCCAAACCGCCGTGCTGCCATGTGGTTTCAAGCTGTTCAAATTGAGTTTCTATCGTTGAAAGGGCCCAGCTGTCGGCTTGGCTTACTTCCGAGAAAAAGCGTTGTGTAATCTCCTGCATGATGTCTAACCAGACTTTAGGCGTATGCAGGGCTTGTAATTGTTCTCGCGTATGCGCTAAGTCGTTTAGCAGCTGGGTTAAGGGGCCAAGCAAAGCGGCTTCAAGACCAGCAACTTCATCGTGAGGTTCAATGCCTAACCAAGGGCCGCTGGCGCCACTGGCAAAACCAAGTAGTAAGCGACGCATGCCGAATAACCAGGTGTTTTGCTCTTCTTCAGGTAGGCCTAATTCAGCTCGTTGTTTGGCGTCGAGCCCCCAGCGTATATTGGCCCCACGAATCCATTCAGTGAGTCGCGGCAAGTCTGCCTCAGCAAGTTGGTAACGCTCTCGTAGCGCAGGCGTATCAAGAAGGTCTAATAGTTCGCTGACCATAAAGCGCGAGTGGGGCAAGCCCAAAATGCTTTCAAAGGCGATAAGCAAGGTATTTTGGCCTCGCTGGCCTTGGTCGGCAATGTGGAAAGGTAAAAAGCGGGAGTCCCGCTGGTCGCCACTGCCAGCATAACGGCCGAAGACAGCCTGAATATGAGGCGCATAATCATTAATGTCGGGAACCATAACCAGCACATCTCGTGGTGGTAATGACTCACCTTGTGCATGGGCTTGTTCGAATTCTTTGAGCAGTTGGTCATGCAGAATTTCCACCTCGCGCTGGGCACTGTGGGCGACAATAAATTGCAAGCTTTGGTCTTGTTCAGGGTCTATGGTGCAGCCCATGTCCTTTCGTTCTTGCAAAGGCCGGAGGTCGAATATATCAGACTGTAATTGAGCTAAGAGACTGGTGTTGTCTTCTAAAGGATCGCGATAGATATCAATACTTTTTTGTAATGCAGCAAGGTGCTCTCGGTACTCTTCGGGTGTGTCCTGTTCGTCCAGTAAATGTAAATAGTCACGGCCTTGTTTTCCCCAGGAAGCAAGCAGTGGGTGCCCGGCTAAATGTAAGTCTTCTGGGTTTAAGTCGGCGGGTACTTTACGTGCACGAATACGCTTGTACTCTTGGCGTAATAATTCTTTGCCTTCCACAATATCGCCCCAGTAATGCTGGCACGGGTTACTGGCAAACACGAGCACTTGTGTAAAGGGTGCTATGGCATGTAATAAGTCGAGGGTTTGCCGTGGTAATGAAGAAATACCAAACACCAGCACCCGGCGGGGCAAGCCACTTGGTCTGTGCTCTGGAGAAAAATTGGTGCAGGCTTCCAGAACAGCTTGATGGATGCTTGCTCGGCTGGCCCGTGCCCATGGAGACTCCGACTCTGCCAAGTGCGGGTCGTTTTGCACATCGGTAACGAGCAAGCGCCACACAATGGCTTGCCAGCGGTCAGCTTGTTCAAGAGGCAACTGTTGCATTTGAGCCGTTATGATGACGTCTTCATGTTGCTCCCAGGCAGCAAGCCAGTCGGCTCGATACACCTGGTATTGGTCATATAAGTCCGCTAGGTTCGCAGCCAGTTGGTGTAACCGCCGCGGGTCGTCGTCTTGCGCTAGAAAGCTTTGCAGTGGTTCGAGTGCTTCGATGGACTCACCACTAACTTGTAAACGTGCCTCAAGCCCTTCCCAGTTTTGTAATAATTGATATATGCGCCACGTGAGGGGCCCTTTGTCGTAGGGGGAAATAGTTGGAAGTTCATCAAAGACGCTTCGATACACCTGCCATAAAAAGCGGCCCGGTAGGTCCACATTCATGGCGGCGGCAATCCCGCAACCCCCTTTGTCGCGGGCGAGCGCCATTTTTAGCCACTGTGCTATCCCGTTACTTTGCACCAGAATGCACTCGTGCTCTAGAGGACGCAGAGGGTGGCTAACAATCCAATGGCTTAACAGATCGCGGAGATCTTCAAGCCGGTTGCCTTGTAAAAGCATAAACCCAGGTTGCAATGGGGCAAGTGTCGAGGCCATAGAACATCCTTATAGTTGGTGTGGCGCCCATTAAAGCAAATAGGTGCGACAATACAAGTCGCACTTAGTGAAAACGTGGGATTTGGCCAGTGCTATTCGGTAGAGAAGTTTGGTTTGTGTATGGGCCCATCGCTGTTATTGCCGCAGTGCTTCTAGGTGTTCAGCCAGGCTTTCTGTTATAACCATGTGTAAATAGTCTAGGTAGTCAGGGTTACAATCGCTGTCAATCAGTCCTTGCGTGGAAAGGTTCGCCTTTGCACGAATATTGTCTGGGTTTGTGTATCGTTCTGTTAGTTCACGGTAACTCATGTGTGTTTTGGCGATGCTTAATCGGTCGAGCTCCTGTAGTTTGGACTCACTCAAGGCTATATGGCTTCCGCATGCTTCGTCAATTTGCTGTAGAGACACCTGGTGAATGCGAATTTGGGTGACTGCCCGTTGAAGTTCATCAGACTCTGAAGCAAAAAGGGACGAATGAAAGAAACCTATCATACAAAATACGACAATATGAGCACGCATGGGGTTAGCTCCCTGTCTTGGAAAGTGTGAATTTCATGTTACTTAAAATGAACATGAAGGCAAAGCTTATTAAGCAGTATTCCGCTTGATTGCCTTTGGTTCGACTCATAGAATGAGACTCATTATTTTTGAGGTTTGAGGGCAGGGTGTAACGATGAAGCATGAAATAATGCACGGTGAGTATAAAGTACCAGGTGGTAAGCTGGTTGTAGCTGATATGGAAGTACACCAAGGAATCTTGCAGAATGTCAGTATTTCGGGAGACTTCTTCCTAGAGCCTGACTCGGCTTTAACACACATTAATGAAGCCTTGAATGGTTTGCCTGTGTCCGCCAGCCATAAAACCTTAAGTACCGCAATTCAAGAAGCCCTTGGCGACGACGTGATGATGTTTGGTTTTTCAGCAGAAGCAGTGGCAACAGCAGTACGCCGAGCGTTGGGGCAAGCCAGTAGCTGGCTTGATCATGAATTTACGGTTATTCCGCCTGTCACTTTACCAGCAGCTCAGCATGCAGCGTTAGACGAGGTGATAGCAAACTCGGTTGCACAGGGGGTGCGCGGACCCACCTTACGCTTTTGGGACTGGGACGACTCGGTTGTTGTTATTGGCTGCTTCCAGTCGGTACGAAACGAGGTGGATATGGAGGCTGCGGCACAAGAAGGGGTGCAAGTGGTGCGTCGTGCAACCGGTGGTGGCGCTATGTTTATGCAACCTGGCAACTGTATAACCTATTCACTCACTGTGCCTACCTCGATAGTGGATGGCATGAGCATTGAACAGTCCTATCAGTTCTTGGACGCATGGGTGCTTGCTGCGCTTGGTGAGGTGGGAATAAAAGCCCACTACAAACCCCTGAACGACATTAGCTCGGAACAGGGAAAAATAGGGGGAGCAGCCCAGAAGCGCTTTGCCAATGGCGTCTTGGTTCATCATGCCACGATGGCTTATGACATAGACGCCGATAAAATGTTACAGGTACTTCGTATAGGTCGGGAAAAACTGTCTGACAAAGGCACTAAAAGTGCGAACAAGCGCGTAGACCCGATGCGAAGTCAAACAGGCCTGTCTCGAGAGGCCATTATAGACGCTTTTATTGCGTACTTTTCGAGTAC
This sequence comes from Aliidiomarina taiwanensis, assembly GCF_003987015.1. Classification (GTDB taxonomy): domain Bacteria; phylum Pseudomonadota; class Gammaproteobacteria; order Enterobacterales; family Alteromonadaceae; genus Aliidiomarina; species Aliidiomarina taiwanensis. Next base: position 405,895 of record NZ_PIPQ01000001.1, read on the forward strand.
ATATACAAGCCAAGCGGGCGACTATTTACCAGAAGAGCTAGCTGCAGGAAAGCGCCTTGTAGAGGAAAAGTATTTAACGGACGAGTGGTTGTATAAAGTAAACTAACCGTCTGAAACAACAGGGCTACCCTAAAAGGAGTAGCCCTAAAAGACTGGCAGTTAGCCCCTCGCCAATGCATGAGACGTAGTAAACTAGAGCCACAATGAAACCGTTAAATAAAACAGTGGCTTTTATGACCTTCGATTTAAATAGCCGTTATGGCTTAAACCCCGCCCACAGTGAAGTGGTAGACGCTTGCTCACACATTGAACCATGCCACGCGCTCGACATGGGCTGCTCTAACGGGCGTAACGCCCTTTACCTGAGCCAACAAGGTTTCCAGGTAACTGCCGTGGATAACAACCCAAGCGCGGTAAATATGCTTGAACAAATTATCCAAGAAGAACAAATAAGCACGATTCAGACAGAGGTTTACGACCTTCATGAGGCGCAGTTAAAAGGGCCTTTTGGCTTTGTTGTGTGCACTGTAACCCTGATGTTTCTTAACCCAAACCGGGTCCAGGCGGTCATTCGTAACATGCAAGACAGTACTTTTGAAGGTGGCTATAACTTAATTGTGTGCGCTATGAACACTTCGCAACACCCGTGCCCTATGCCTTTTCCCTTCACCTTTGAAGAAAAGGAATTAAAGGAAGCCTACGCTGGCTGGGAGCTAATTAAATATAACGAAGACCTTGGCACTATGCATAATGGCGCACAATTGCAGTTTGCGACTTTATTGGCACAAAAACCAAAGAGTTAGTATGAGGTATGTCTTGCCTATTGCTGGCAACCGTTTTATCTTCAATGGAAGATGTGGCAGTTAGCATGCGAAGCAGAAGGTAAATATATGAGCACGCCTAACCAGAAAAATATAGAGATAGCTTTAGCCGGCGAGAGTGGCCAGCAGGCAGTATCTCCCGTTTTATTAGCTGAAATATTTCAAAGCTATGAAGAGGCCGTCGTCGTGGCGGATGTGAATCGGCGTATCGTATACGTAAACTCTGCCGTAGAAAACCTGTTTGGATATAACAAGGAAGACTTATACGGGAAGGAAACCAAGGTACTTTACGCTGAAGAAAGGGACTATGCAGAACAAGGAAATAAACGGTTTAATGTGGACAGTAGAAAAGGCCCAGAAAACTACCGAATCGTTTACCGTAGAGCTGACGGCAGGGAGTTCTTAGGGAAAACAACAGGCGCTGTTATGCGTAACATGGACGATCAGGTGAGCGGTTTTATGGGGGTTATTCGGCCCGCTCGTTCAGCAGAGCAGTCACTCGATGCACTGCAAAAAGTGAATACTATTACAGCGAATGTAAAACTAAGCCACGAAGAAAAGCTCGATGCTTTATTGCGCGTTGGATTGAACCACTTTGGCTTAGAAATAGGCATTGTTTCGCATATTGAAGACTCCAAGTACACGGTAGACAGCTGTGTTGATTATAACGAGCAGCTAGAGCCTTTAACTGTTTTTGATTTAAGCGGCACTTACTGCGTACATACGCTGACAGAGGGAAAGCCGGTGGGCTTTCATTATGTGCGAGAAAGTGAGATTAAAGACCACCCATGCTATCAAAACTTCCAGCTTGAGTCGTATATTGGCTGCCCTATTATGTTTGACGACAAGGTATACGGGACGCTTAACTTCTCCAGTCCTTCGCCGGTAGAGCCGTTTAATAAAGACGATTATATTTTAATTGAGTTACTGGCAGATACGGTGAGCTACTTGCTGTTTAAAAAACTTGCTGAAGAGGAAATGGCTGCGTTAGCGCGGATCGATGAACTAACAGGCTTACCAAACCGCCGCGCTACCTGGGAGCGCTTAACTGAAAATATAGAACAAGCAAGTCGTACAGGTTTGCCTTTGAGTGTTCTTTCTATTGATATTGATCACTTCAAAAATATTAACGACACCTGGGGACATGCAGGGGGCGACTTAGCTTTGGTTGCCTTTGCCCGAGTAGCCAATCAGGTGGGGCGTAAAGTGGACTTTTGCGGCCGTATTGGTGGTGAAGAATTTGTGTTTGTTTTGCCGGGAGCAGATAAGGCCGCGGCCCAAGAGTTTGGGAATAGGCTACGGGAGCGGTTAGCAGACGTGCAAGTTGAGGTTGCTGACAAAGAGCCTATTCGCTTAACGCTCAGCGCAGGCATAGCCAAGCTTGAACCAGGTGATACCATTGAAAGCCTGCTGGCCCGTGCTGATGATGCGATGTACCAAGCAAAAGAGCAGGGCCGAGACAGGGTTTGTTTATAACTTAGCAGGAACTCGAAGTGGTGCTGCTTGTTGTTGCTGCTGTTATAGCAGGCAGCATGACTGTAATCATAATAGCCGCTTGAATTGCCTGCACCGTTTCCTTAGCGGCTTGCGACACTAACTCTCCGCGTTCAAGCTGTTGTATGCGCTTCTTATGTTGCCTTAACTCTTGTTTGCTAAATACTTGAGGTAATAGCTTGGCACTATTGGCCAAAGCGGTAACGATAGCTGTGCGGGAGTCGACTTCTTGGTTTTCATCAAGCACCAATTGGCGCATAGCTTGTCGCAGCTGTTGTTCGGGTATTGGGTTGATTTCAGGATAAACTCGGCGTTCAAACAGCCATAGAATTTTTTCCTTGTCGGCAGACACAATGCCTGACTCGGCCAACGAGTTGGCGACTTTATGTTTTAAGTCTTTGATACCACCTAGCTTGAAAATCCAGTCTTTTAACTTTTTGGGTCGTTTGCTTTTTGCAATAAGCGCAAGCGCCTCGTCGAGTAGGGCGTCACCCGTAGAAGACTCTGTTACGACTGCTACCCTATTTTTATTGTCTTCCTGAACTTGAATGCGACCAAGCAACAGCAGCTCGGCGGCGAGCGCTCCGGCTGTTGCATATTCTACATACATGCCGTTCATGGTTCCTTTCTCTTCACAAAGAGAAAGCAACATAATGGCTTGGTACAGTGTTAAGTCTTCCGGCATAAAATATTGACTCGTTTTAGGTTATGCATAGTGGTTAGATAGTAGCCATGTTTCTAATAAATAAGCAAGCTAACCCCTTTTGTGTATTGATGTACAGTGGATTTATGCGTCATGATGCTCGCTATAAATGGTATGTTCAGAAGTGTAAGGAGTATGGACATGGTGCTACCTGCAGCGGCAGTTTTGCATAAGGGCGACGGCGAGGGCGATGCTCTTTTAGCCAGTATTATTCAGCAGTACCAACAGCAAGGCTGGTGTATACAAGGTTTACTAACAGAACAAGGCAAAGATATGACCAGCAAGAAGCCCATGGCTTTGCGGGACATACAAAGCGGTGAAGTGTTTGTTATTTCTCAGTACCGAGGCCGCGACGCCCGTGGGTGTAGCCTCGACTTAGGTGGGCTTTCCGAAGCAGGCAAAGTACTGCGCAATGTCTTGAATGATGCTGAAAACGGCAGTGTGCCCGACTTAGTCTTTATTAATCGCTTTGGTCATGGTGAAACACAAGGGAAGGGCTTAAGCAGTGAGTTTGCAGAATTAATAAGCGCGGGTATACCCGTACTCACTTTGGTGAGTGAAAAGTACCTTGACGCATGGCAAACATTTGCTGGTGAGTTGGCTGAGATTTTGCCATTAGAGCGGGAAGTAATAGAGGGTTGGTTACATGATATTCAAAAGCTGAACTGTCACCCAAATAAAAGTGATTAAATTTTACTCAGAACCGGTCGATACATAGTTAAGAGGTAAACCATTTGTACTTTACATACGGTTATGTAGGAGCATGATAATGTCGACGATTCCAGGCTATACAAACACAGATCTATCGAAGCAAAACGCAACGAAAATTGAAACGAAACAACCCGCTACAACGAATAAAGAAGAAGCAAAGCAAGCTCAAAATATGGCTATTTTGCAGGCCCATGAAAAGGTGTCTCTTAACAGCGACAACGAGTCGTTGAAGTTACTTTACAAAGCCGCTATAGAAGGCATTAATGAAGTATTAGAACCGACCATGGGGAAAAATGCGGCGCAGAAGGTGTTTGACTCGAACGTGGACACATCGCCGGAAGCGACCGCAGAGCGTATTGTTTCTTTCGCTACCAACTTTTATGAGCTATATAAAGAAGCAAACCCGGGTGAGACAGATGAGGAAACCCTGACGAGCTTTATTAATGAAATAATGAGTGGGGTAGACAGAGGCTTCGCAGAAGCGAAAGACTTGCTCACTGGGTTGCAAGTTTTTAAAGGTCAAGTGGAAAGCGATGCCAATGAAACATACGATTTAATTAAGCAGGGTATTGAAGACTTCCGTGAGCAAACACTATCAGCTCAAGAAAGTGCCAAAGAAAAATAACAGGCAACCCTATTAACAGAGAAGCGCTTTTTACATCGAGGTTGCTTCTCTGTACAATGCGCGGCCTATTTTTCAAAAATGTTGGAACGCATGCCGCACTCTGCAAAAGAATCTCAATCTGTAAGCCCTGAACCTGCCCTTCATACACTATCAAATCGCATTGGTGACCCCATTATACTCACGATCAGTATGGGCTTTATTGCTTTGTTCATTGGTTCTGCCATATATGACACGACACAGCTAACTGCCTTCATTGGACGTGGCTTTGGTTGGACAGCGGAATATATGGGGTCTTTTTTTCAGTTGATGTTACTGGCGACCTTTTTTATAGCGATAGGGGTGGCTTTGTCACGTGCGGGTCAGGCGAAAATTGGCAATCTTGAGAAGCCAGAAATAAGCACGTTTCGGTGGTTGTCGATGGTGATGTGTACTTTGCTAGCCGGTGGAGGGGTGTTTTTCGCCGCAGGCGAGCCTATCTATCACTTTGTGGTGACCCCACCAGCCTTCGATGTGGAAAGTGGTACAGCTGAGGCTGTTGCCCCTGCGTTGGCTCAGTCGTTCATGCATTGGGGGTTCTTAGCTTGGGCTGTGTTAGGCTCGCTAACGGCCATTGTATTGGCCTATGCCCACTATAATAAAGGAAAGCCATTACAACCTCGCACACTTCTTTACCCAGTGTTTGGTGAAAAAATACTGACCAGTTGGGTCGGCTCAGTCGTAGACGCATTATGCGTGATAGCTATAGTAGCAGGTACTGTTGGGCCTATTGGTTTCTTAGCGACCCAAATGAGCTACGGCCTTCATGTGCTGTTTGGGCTGTCGAATGGGTTCACTACTCAGCTATGTATACTTATGCTATTGGCAACCGTGTATATAGTGTCTGCCATGACAGGCATTCATAAGGGCATTCAAGTGCTAAGCCGCTTTAATGTGTTTCTTGCTTTAGCCATTGGTGCGGTTATATTCCTCTTCGGGCCAACCCAGTTTCTAATCAATGTGTACCTGCAGTCGCTAGGAGAATACACCTCGTCTTTTTTTGAAATGGCAACCATGACCTCGGAAACAGCGCCAGACTGGTGGATGCAGTGGTGGACGGTGTTCTTTTTTGCCTGGTTTATTGGTTACGCGCCTTTAATGGCTATTTTTGTAGCACGCATTTCTCGTGGCCGCACAATACGGGAAATGATTACAGCTGTTGCGGTGCTGGCGCCTATTGCAACGACTGTTTGGTTTACGCTTATTGGTGGCTCAGGTATTTACTTTGAGCTTACGGGGGTCGTGGACTTAGCTACAAGTCTTGAAAACTTTTCCTTTGATGTGGCGACACTCGCTGTTGCACAAGCCTTACCTGGCGGTACATGGATGGCAGCAGCTGTGTTGCTTCTCACCACCATTTTTGTCGCCACCACAGGTGACTCTATGAGCTACTCTATTGCAGTGGTTGGCGCTGGACATGACGCACCGCACTTCTTAATTCGAGCGTTTTGGGGTGGTGCTATGGCTATTATGGCGGGCATTCTTTTGTATATGGGGGAAGGCCAAATAGGAGTGCTGCAGCAGTTTATAGTAATTACCGCTACGCCCGTTTCTTTTATTTTGTTGCCGTCTTTATGGGCGGGACCAAAAGCTGCTTTCGCCATGGCCAGAGAGCAAAACTTGGTTAAATAAACATCAAGCTCATCTTGTGTGCTTTTTAAACCCTGCGTACACTTAGCCGTATAAGACGACTCTAAATACAATAAACACGTGGAAAAAAGCACTTGTCAGCACAACAAGCACAGCAAACAGAAAAAGAAGAGCAAAAAATCCATGCGCTCACTGGGAAATTCGTGAATCCCACGAGTGAAATGAGATTCAGAATGTCCAGTGAAGTAGGAGTGCGCTCTAGTTCACGCACGGCACTCTTTGTGGTGTCGGTTATTTTCGCCATGTTCAATATAACCGACTATAACCTTTTAGGCTGGAGCCCTGAATACCAGATTATGCTTGCCATGCGTGTAACAGTGGTTGCAAGTTGCCTTGTGCTGGCTTGGGCAATAGGCCAGTACGGCAACCTGACACGACGAGCCTGGTTGCACGCGTTGCCATTATGGATTTTGGCAACAGGTATAATACTGATTGTTCCTATGCGACCCGACAGTCTCCTGACGCAAATTACCGCTGTTGTTGTCTCTATTATGGCGTTCTATCTGTTAATTCCTAATCTATTGAAAGTTGCTGCCTACGCAAGTGCATACCTAAGTGTTGGTTTTGTTATCGCCGCCGTAGTATATGCTGGCATATCAACAGCAGACATTATTCGCCTTAGCCTCTTACTTATTATGACAAACCTAGTTGGCTATACAGCGTTGCTGCGTTTAGAGGTATTGCAGCGCAAACAGTTTGCATTATTGCATGAAGAACGTGACCAAAATGTGCAGTTAACGAGTGAGATAAATCATCGCAAGTCTCTTGAGCGTAAATTGAGAAGAATTGCGGAGCGAGATTCGCTCACAGGGGTTTTAAGTCGAAGCTACTTTATGCAGCGGGCGAACGCACTATTGCAACGTGCTCACTTTAATAATCAGCCTTTTTGTTTGGTCATGCTTGATGTGGACCACTTCAAGAAAATTAATGACACCTGGGCCATGTACGAGGTGATCAAGTGCTAGCCAAAGTGGCGGAGGTGTGCCACGCCTCATTGCGCCCTGAAGACCTCGTGGGCCGGTATGGTGGTGAAGAATTTGTGATAGCACTGCCTGATACCAGTGCAGAGTATGCTGCACTAGTTGCTCAACGCTTGAAAGAGAGTATTGCCGCAGTCCAGTTCACGGAGGAGCTGAATGCATTAGGCATAACGGTGACCATAGGTCTGACCGAAGCGAGCATTGAAGATGAAGACTTAGAACTACTGATTACCCGGGCCGACGAAATGCTGTATGTGGGGAAACGGGAAGGGCGAAATAAAGTTGTTGTGTACCCACAAGCGACGCCATCGCCTTCTTAATATGGTTGACTTTTCGGGCGGCAAAGCCATACAGCGTATAGAATAATAAGCCCTCCAACCCAGAGTTGGCCCCATGGCACGTTTTGCCCCCAAATAAGGAAGTTGACCAGCAACCCGGCAGGAACCAAGGCATTATTCATGGTGGCCAGTTGGCCAATATTCACTTGCTTGCTGGCCATGCTCCATAATAAATACCCGCCTCCTGAAGCACCTAAACCAAGCCATATAAGCACCGCCCAGTGGGTGCTTGAGCTTGGTAAACGAGTAAAGTCAGCAAAGAAAAGCATGCCCAAACCACTTACCAGAGCAGCACCTAAAAAGAACAAAGCATAATGTTCCACTTGAGCCTTCGCGGTGTGGAGTTGCAGCCGTTTGTATGCCACTTGCCCAGCAGCAAAACAGAGGTTTGCTCCTTGGATTAAAAGAAAGCCGGTGAGGAACTGGCTGTCGATGCCTTTATAGCGAATGATACCTGCACCAAGAACAGAGAGGGTTGCTGCAAGCCACCAGCGGCTGGGAAGTTGCTTATTATTTAACAGCCGCTCGTCGATAAGGGCGATATACAAGGGAGTAAAAATAGTAAACAAAAGCACTTCGGCAACATTTAAAAATAAAAATGCATGATAAAGCAAAATGTACATCAGGCCGATTTGCACCCCACCTATGGCCATCATATAAAAGCGCATTGGTTTGCTGGTTTGGCGTATTCGAAGAAAAGGAGAGAGTGCCACAAATGCTAATAGCATGCGTATAAATACTGCAATATAGGCGTCTACCTGTGCGGCAAGAAACTCACCAATAAGAGAAAAACTGAATGCCCAAACAAGGGTAACGAGAATTAATAGGGGCATGGGGGAATCCTTTTCTGTGAACAAAGTAGTGAAATATAATAGTATTTAGGGGTTCTCACAATGCGCCAGGCAAGGCATGCTGGTAAGCTGTTGAATAATAAGGGGTTGATAAGTTGGCAAAGAATTTGCTTATGTTCATGGGTATCATCCAACACAATCAACCGATAACAACGTATATAAGGTTTACACTATGAGTATAACAACACGTCAGTCTACAAAGAAGCGCTTAACACCCGTGGCATTATGCGGGGCGCTTATTCTTACAGCAACACTTAGCACGAGCTTGTTGAGTGGCTGTGTGGTGGTGGTCGATGGAGATAAAAAAGTATCTACTGAAATGTCCTCAAGTGAACGAGAAAAAACCAATCGCGCAACAATAGCTGGCCTTTCTTTGGGCAGCCAACCTGCCAGTGTGTTGTCACTTATGGGCACACCTGACTTTGATGAAAGTCTAAGTAAAGAGGGCGTTCATTATCGTGTGCTTTACTATCGTACACAACGGGTACATAAAGACGGCTTAACTACGAAAGATGAGTGTACTCCACTGGTATTTAAAGGCGGCGAGCTCATTGGTTGGGGCCAAGAAAAGCTGAATTTTTTACAAGACTAATTCAGTAAAAGCCGGAAACAAAAAAGCCATCATACGATGGCTTTTTTGTTGCTTCGCTGAGCAACACTGACCCAATGGCTATGCCAATGCAGTAAGCGGCTGTAGGCATGAGGGACAAAGTACAAGCTGGTCACTGTTGAAAACAACAAGCCGGAAATAATGGTAATTGCCATAGGTGAGTAGGAAGGTCCATCGCCACCGACTTGTGTACTACCAAGAGCAAGAGGCAGCAGCCCTAGCATGGTTGTTGCGACTGTCATAAGGATAGGGCGTAAGCGACGGGAAGTGCCTTCTATAATGGCCTCTTCAATGCCAAACCCTTCTTCACGCAGTTGGTTTACTTGGTCGACTAAAACAATGCCGTTGTTGACCACAACCCCCATAAGAATAAGCATGCCTATCATGGCCATCAGTTCTATGCTGTTACCTGTTAACCAAAGCCCCCAGAAACCACCTGTGATAGCCAGAATCAGTGAGCCAATAACTGCGGTTGGAAGCAGGAGAGACTCGAACAAGGCTGCCATCACCATATAAACCAAGCAGAGGGCAAGCAGCATATTCACAGCCATGGCTTTATTTTGCTCTTGTTGTTGGCGGAAGCCGCCGTCGAGAGACCAATTGTAACCAGGCGGCAACTCTATTTTATTGAGGGTTTGCTCTAATGCTTTACGTGCTTCGCTCAGGTCCATGTCATGCAAGTTCGCATTGATACGAATGGCCGTTTGGCGATTAAAGCGACGAATTTGCGACAAGTTTGGCTGGCGTTCAAATTGAGCCACTTGATCGAGCCGAATTAAAGCGCTGTCGTCCCGAGCAACAACGACATTCTGCAATAAGTTAAAGTCGAGTTCATACGGCTCAGGGTAAGCAGCACGAATACGCACATCGCCTTCTGGGTTATGTCGGAATGACCGTAAATTGCTCCCCCGTAGGGCCGTGGACACTTGGCTAGCTAAAGCTTGTGTGGTTAATCCATAGCGTTCCGCCTGGGTACGCGAAATATGCATTTGCATTTCATCGCCTGCTTCACCCGTGTCCGTTTGCACATCGGTTAAACCTTCTATGCGGCTCAGTAACGGAATAATGTCCCTTGCAAGTTCTTGCAGGCGGTCGGTCGAACGGCCACTGAGGGTGATTTGTACCCCCTCATTGTCGCCGCCCTGGAACCCAAACTGCACATTACTACGGGCTAAGGCCGGCATATTGCTGCGAATGCGCTCTTGAATTTCAGGCACCGAAAGTTGTCGTTTTGGTTTAAGCAGCAAGGTAGAGCTAGCAAAGTTTGTGGTGTAATAGCTATAAACGTTTTCTAACTCAAATTCATCCTCATGGGCGTATAAATAGTTTTCAAGGCGGGTGACTTCAGCCTCAACTTCCTCTAGTGCGTACTGGCCCTTTAAGTTGTAATTCATATACAAGCGGTCGTTAAAAGCGGTGTCAGACCCATTGCTCCCGAGCTGTGAAAAAGGCAGGGCAGTGCTGGCTAATAAAAGTAGCACAAAAAAGGTGGTTGTCCGCGGGTGGTGGTGGCTCCAACGTAAGGAACGCAAGTAGGTTTGCTTCACCCGTGAAGAGGCTTTGACTTTCTTTTTCGTGGTCACTTTTAGTTTGCTCAATAGCAAAGGAATAAGGGTTTGAGCAATCAGCAAAGAGGCCAGCAAAGAAATACAAATGGCAATGGCCACATGCTCGAGGAACACGGTCATCATCTCTTTCTTGCCAAAAATGTTAGGTAAGAAAACAATGGCTGTAGTCAAGGTACCGGCAATAATAGCCAAGGAAACCCGAGCGGCCCCAAGCTCCACCGTCGTCTCGTTAATAGGCTTGTTTTCAGCAATGGCAAGTTCCTGCTCTTGTCGCACACTTTCACTGACAACCACCGCATTGTCGATAAGCATACCAACAGCAAGCATTAGTCCCATCATGGACAATACGTTTAAACTATAACCAAGTAGGTACATGGCGCCGAGAGTAAGGCAGATAGCTGCTGGAACCGACAGCACAATAACCAAGGTAAGTCGCCATTCCCTGAGAAACAAGTAGAGCACCGTGACCGAGAGAAATGCACCAATTAACCCAGCCAGCAGTAAGTCGCGTAATGAGTCGGTAACACTTTCTGCTAGGTTATCCATCATCATGAGTTCTATATCATTAAACTCAGGTGTTTGTGCTGCTTCTTCAATAATACTCACGACATTGCGTGCAACCTCTACTAGGTTGGCGCTCGAGTCTTTGAAAATACTTAAGCCAATGGCATAACGTTGGTTAAAGTGACGACCATCACGGCGACGGGGTAATTCGTAGGACACCTCAGCCACATCAGCAATGGTTAGATAAGGGGTAATGGGTAGGGTTTCAATATCCGCTAAATTACGAAATTCGTCGGAGGCAACCAAGCGAACTCGCGCTCGATCCGTTTCCATATACCCTGCTGAGAGTGTGAAGTTAGCTGTTCGCAGTGTATTGAGTACATCACGGTCGCTTAAGCCTGAAGCAATAATAGCTTCTGGGTTTAAACGGATCATGATTTCACGCGGGTCGACGCCATATAAATCCACTTTGGACACGCCTTCGGCGCGTTCTAGCGGCTGCTTTAGTTGTTTGTTGAGCAGGTCCCAAGACATTTTGAGGTCGCGTTCACTGGAAATGCGGATTTGCAATACGGGCATATCGTCCGTATTGAAATGCATGACGTAAATGCGCTCTAAATCGCTAGGTAACGTATGTCGGATACTTTCAACCTGCTCTCGAATTTCAATACTTCTGGAGCCAATGTCTTCTTCCCAGTCGAACATCAGCACGACGACACCTTCGTTGGAGCGTGAAGAAGAGCGTATTTCTTTAATGCCGGAAACAGTCGCTAAGGCTTCCTCAAGGGGACGCACAATCAAGCGTTCTACCTCTGCAGGCGTAGCATTCGGGTAGGGCGCACTCACCACCAACTGGGGTATGTCAATACCGGGAAACTTCTCGAGCGGCAGTAACTTTGAAGAAGCCAGTCCAAGCACCAGCATGGCACAGAACATCATCCAAATGGTGACAGGGCGACGTAAAGCAAAGCGAGCAAAGGGCGCCGAATACTTCGGCGCATCATGGGAATGCTGTAAATTACTCATGGCTGCTTACCTGCTCAAATTTTTTCCGGTCAAACAATTGGTACACCAAGGGGATAAACAATAGGGTCAGCAGCGTGGCAAATAACAAGCCGCTAATAACCGTGACAGCCATGGGGCTTGTTAGCTCGGCACCTTCACCTATGCCGAGCGCAAGAGGCACCAGCCCAAGAACCGTCGTCAGAGTCGTCATTAAAATAGGACGCAGCCGCTGAGAGGAGGCTTCTTGAATGGCGGTTAGTTTGTCAACGCCTTCTGTGCGCAGCTGATTAATACGGTCGAGTAGAACAATGGCGTTATTCACGACAATACCACTGAGCATAATTAAACCGATAAACACCACTACACTCAGCGGTGTTTGCGTTAAATATAACCCTAGTACCGAGCCAGATGCAGCCAGCGGTACTGAAAACATGATCAACAATGGGTGACCAAAGCTTTCAAATTGCGAGGCCATGACAAGGTACACCAAGAATACGGCAAGCATTAGTGCAAACAGCAGCGAACGGAAGGAGTCGTCGAGCATCTCACTTTGTCCGCCAATACGCATGTCTACACCGGGTGGAACTTGTATGGGCTCGAGTAGTTGCGTTAAGTGTTCACCTGCTTCACGAATGTTACCGTCGGCCACCGTCATAGAGACTAAGGCGACTCGCTGTTGGCTCATGCGGGTAATTTCGCCTGGGCCTGTTTGCATTTGTATGCTGGCCACGGCTGACAAGGGTAATTCGTGTTCCGCGCCCGGGTTAACAATGAGGTCGGCAATAGACTGAGGGTCCTGTCGGCGGATGTCCGGTAAGCGCACCCTTATATCAATTTGGCGGTCTTCAAGGTTGTATTTACTTGCTACTTGTCCACCTATCTTTGTGGAAATAACCTGCGCCACGTCAGGAGCTGTTAGGCCAGCAAAGGCAAGACGCGCATGATCAAAACGAATGCTTAATTCGGGTTGTCCACTGGCAATGCCGGCACGCACATCAACAAAGTTGGGCTCATTTTCGAGAATGCCAACAATGTGTTGCACCGTTTCGCGAACGCGCACTAAGTCGTGTCCTTGCACTTCAATAAGCAAAGGCATGTCAATATTAATCAGTGTGGGGTAGTCAATACGGCTTTCAACTCCCGGGCTTTGTGCCATACGCATTCGAGCAGCTTCTATGACGTTTTGCCGCTCTTCGGTACTGAGCGACTTTTTCGTAATAATATGCAACCGACCCCAGTAGTCGCCACCTTGGCTGGCGGAAATTTGCATCAAGCTACCAATGCCGGCCACCGAGTACGTTCTTTCTACCCGCTCGTCGTCTAGAAAAGTACGTGCAATAGCTGCGAGAGTCGCATCTGTATTGGTGATATGGGTCCCCCGAGGCATTTCAACGTCCACATAGAACTCTTGTTGTTCCATGGTCGGTATTAGCTGAGTTTTAAGAGCAGGGGCAAGCCAAAATGAAGCGCCAGTAATGAGTACGAAAAGAAAGAAAAAGCGGCGGGGCTTCAGCTGCATCCGCTTCAAGCTGGTTGCGTGTAGTTTGCGTATGCCTTCAAGAAGGTGGTTAAATCCGTTTAAAATAGGACGGGTTAAAAAGACAGTAACGGCAGTAATAACCCGGCCAAGCATGCGCAACGTGCGGATGATACCACTTGGGATCCACACCAAAAGGGTGTAGCGAAGTAACGCAAATGGCCAGAATAGTTTACGCCAGCCTTTGCCTGCTTTAGGTGCTGTGTAAGTGATAATTTCAGTGCTTTGCTTTTTGTTAGCACCTCGCGATGCCAGCATGGGGATCAATGTGAGAGCGACTAATAAAGAGGCTATCAGCGCAAAGGTGACCGTGAGGGCTTGGTCGACAAACAACTGACCAGCAAGGCCGCTAACAAACACGAGAGGAATGAAAACAGCAAGCGTGGTGAGGGTTGAGGCTGTTACAGCGCTTGCGACTTCACGGGTACCTTCGACCGCAGCCGTTTTCGTGCCATCTCCTTGGTCTTGGCGCCGCGCAATGTTTTCCAGCACCACAATGGCGTTGTCAACAAGTAAACCAACAGCCAGTGCAACGCCCCCTAGCGACATAATATTCAAGCTTAAATTAGCTGAATACATGAGGAAGAAAGTGGCGACTACAGAAATTGGTATGGCAATGGAAATAATAAGCGTGGGCTTTAACTGGCGGAGAAATAACAAAATAACCAGCATGGCTAAAAACCCACCTATGACCGCATTGCTTTTAACCGAGCCGATGGCATTGCGAATGAATTGAGACTGGTCGCTGAGTAAGCCAATTTCATAACCTTCAGGCAATTGACTACGAATGCGTTGTAATTGCGCATAGACAGTGTCGGCAACGGCGACTGTGTTTGCGTCTCCTTCCCGGTAGAGGTTCAGCTCAATAGCTTCCTCACCATTCACACGACTAATGGACGTACGGTCTTTAAAGCCCATGCGCACTTCAGCCAAGTCACCTAGTTGAATGGGGTTGCCATTAATACTGGTGATATAAATATTGCGCATATCCTCTAAGCTTTTAAACTGGTTGATAGTACGCACTAAGAATTCGAGGCGACCACTTTGTACACGGCCACCCGCCTGATTGATGTTCTCAGCGCGTAATCGTTGCACAATAAGCTCTGGGCTAATATTGAGCTGACTGGTTAGGGCTTCGTCAATTAAAATATGTACTTCATCTTCTAAGCCACCGCCGGTACGGACAGCCGCGACACCTTCAATACTTTCAAAGCTCCGTTTTAACTCCTCATCAGCGTAGCGACGCAAGCGTTGAAGGTTCTCGTCACCGCTTACTGCGAATCGCATCATGGGCTCCATATTGGGGTTGAAGCGCAGAATAATAGGTTTTTCTATATCGAGGGGAATAGGCACCATGTCGAGTTTTTCACGGACTTCAATGGCGGCCATATCCATATTGGTACCCCATGCGAATTCCATCACAATATCGGATTGGTTGGCACGGGCATAGGAAGTAATTTCTCGAATGCCACGGACGGTACCAAGGGACTCTTCAATGGGTCGGTTGATCAGTTGCTCGACTTCCGCTGGAGCGGCGCCAGGGTAAGCGGTTCGAATGGTCAGGCTTGGATAGCTTAAGTCTGGCAATAAAGTAACGGGCAAACGGCCTAAGGCCACCATGCCAAAGAGCACGATGGCAAGGGTGAACATCACAATAGTAACAGGGCGGTTAACTGCTATCTGTGGAAGTTTCATTGGGTAATTGCCTCCACTTTAGCACCATCACGTAAGTTATTTTGACCGGTAATGATGAGCTCGTCACCACGCTCGAGTCCAGCGACCACTTCAAACCAGTTTCCGTCTTGTAAACCGGTTACCACTTCGACGCGTTTTGCTTCGTTTTCACTCACCACAAATACATGCGACTGGTTGTCGATACGTATCAGCGCATCTTGCGGAATGCGAACCACCTGACTACGCTCTGCATAATGCACTTGAATGCGGGCGAACATACCAGCGCGAAGCTTGAAGTCGTCGTTTTCAATAGAAAGGACAGTACGGAAAGTACCAGAGCCTGAGTCTATGACAGGGCTGACACGGGTAACGGTTGCTGTGATTTGCTCGCCAGGTAGTGCTTGCAACTGCAGGTCAGCAGGCAGGCCCGGGCGAATATAGGTAAGTGCGTGTTCGGGTAAATGAACCGTGGCGCGTAGCAGAGAACTGTCCACAATATGGAACATGCTTTCAGGCTGCCAGGCTTGGATTAAGCGACCTGTGCGGGCGTAACGGCGAGAGATATGGCCGCTAATCGGTGCGCGAACAGTGGTCTCGTCTAAATCAATTTTAGCAAGTTCAAGACGTGCTGTTAAACTGTCAAGTTGCGACTGGAGGCGGCTCACAGCGTCGGCACTGACGAGCTGACTGGCGGCCAGCTGTTGGTTTCGTTCCAACTCTTGGCGTACGTTGCGTAATTCGGCTTCTATTTGGCTTACGGCTAATGCGTAGCGACTGGACTCAAGTTTAGCTAATACTTGCCCTTTGCTGACAAAGTCGCCTTCTTCAACAAAAATTTCTTCAATAATGCCGTTTACACGAGGAACTACATCGGTGCTTTCCTCGGCTTCGAGTATTGCACTGGCATTGAATGAAGCGCGTATGTTGCCTTGCTCTACTAAGAGTGTTTCAACAGGAACGCCAGGCTCGTCGTTTTCTGCTTGTGCTGTTTCCGCTCGGTTCGGGTCCATATTCCCGCAACCGGTGAGGATGATAAGCATAGCTGCTATCGCAGAGGTGACAATAAAGTGGGTGCTTGTTGGTTGTTTCATAAGAGCCTCAATATAATGTTTTATTCTGCGCAGAGTTATGCAGCTACTATGCCAATATTAGAAAAGAGGTGTAACATACTGATTATATTTTAATATATTTATGTCAAGATGCTATTTCTTAAGTGTAACAATTCATTTTCACACTATTTATTAGTGCATTACGCTAACAATTAATGGACCTGTGTATTAGTTTGAAGTTCAAGGTATAAAAGAATTGAGGGGAAGGGTGCGCGGCTTTATGCCGAATGACACCAAGTTGAGGTAAAGAAAAGGCCGCTCTTGTGGAGCGGCCTTTTGGTTTGGGAAGAAGCTACAAAGGAATGAGCTTACTTTTTAATAGGTGTGAAATCGCGCTGAGACTCACCTGTGTATAGCTGGCGCGGACGGCCAATACGCTGACTCTCTTCACTCAGCATTTCATGCCAATGTGAAATCCAACCAACGGTACGCGACATGGCAAAAATAACCGTGAACATACTGGTTGGAATGCCAATGGCTTTCAGAATAATACCTGAGTAGAAGTCCACGTTCGGGTAAAGCTTACGCTCAATGAAGTAGTCGTCTTCTAAGGCAATTCGCTCAAGCTCCATAGCGACATCAAGTAGTGGGTCCTTCACGTTTAGTTCTTTTAGAACTTCATGGCAGGTTTCACGCATGACGGTGGCTCGTGGGTCGAAGTTTTTATAAACCCGGTGACCAAAGCCCATGAGGCGGAACGAGTCGTTTTTGTCTTTCGCTTTGGCGATATATTCAGGAATACGGTCGACTGAACCAATTTCAGCTAGCATTTTCAAGCAGGCTTCGTTTGCGCCACCATGTGCAGGTCCCCACAGGGAAGCAACACCAGCAGCAATACAAGCGTAAGGGTTCGCACCCGATGAACCCGCTAGGCGGACTGTCGATGTGGAAGCGTTTTGCTCGTGGTCTGCGTGCAATGTGAAAATGCGGTCCATGGCTTTTGCCACTGTCGGGTTCACCACATAGTCTTCAGCCGGTACAGAGAACATCATATTTAAGAAGTTTTCTGAGTAGCTTAAGTTGTTACGTGGGTACACGAAAGGCTGGCCAATACTGTGCTTGTAGCACATGGCCGCTATGGTGGGCATTTTCGCAATTAAGCGGTACGCGCTGCGAACACGCTGTTCTGGAACATTAATGTCTAGGTCGTCATGGTAAAAAGAGGACAAGGCGCCAGTAACAGCACAAAGCATGGCCATCGGGTGAGAGTCACGACGGAAACCATTGAAGAAATTATGTAGCCCCTGATGCACCATAGTATGGTTTGTAATGGTACTACGGAAAGACTCATACTCTTCTTTAGTAGGTGCTTCACCATGAATAAGCATGTAGCAAACTTCAAGGTAGTCTGCATCGGTTGCAAGCTGTTCAATAGGGTAGCCACGGTGTAATAAAACGCCCTTGTCACCGTCAATATAGGTGATTTTCGACTCACAAGAGCCAGTGGCGAGGAAACCAGGGTCAAACGTGAAATAACCGTGTTTGCCCAGTGTCCGGACGTCAATTACATCGTATCCTGCCGTACCTGTAAGTATTGGCAGCTCAATTGAATTGCCATCGACTTGCAAAGTGGCCTTTCGGTCAGCCATAGATTCTCCTTGCTTTCGTTGCATCTCGGGTGAATTAAATGTGCGCTAGTTGTACTTGATCCGACCAGTGTTTGTCAATTTTACGTAAGGGGTATTCGCTGTGTTTTACGAGAATTCTGGGGGTATATTGCCATATTGAGGGTGGACATATGGCCCTAAGCGTTATATTTTCTATGGGGTTTGTACTTAAGCTTATATTTTTAAGCTAAAGTATTAGCACTTGGTGACTTATTTAGCCGAGTCTGACGAATAATTAACCGACAACGAGCGGTTCTACTTAAGTTGGTGGGGGGTAAACCCCCTTTTCTGCATTGTATTTGGCTGTTTCGGCCGATATACTTACGGCACCGACATCCATTGCGTTTTAAGAAGGCAACAGTGGTGAAAAAACAAAGACCTGTAAATTTAGAACTGAGTACTATCAGTTTACCACCCGCGGCTACTGCCTCCATTTTGCACCGTGTTTCAGGCGTTATTATGCTTGTTCTCATTGGGTTCATGGTTTGGTTGTTAGCTACATCTCTGTCTGGACCAGAAGGTTTCGCTGAAGCTAAGTCTGTTATGGCTCACCCTGTGGCACGTTTCGTCATATGGGGCTTCCTAACGGCGCTGGGTTATCACATTATTGCTGGCGTTCGCCATTTAATAATGGACCTAGGATTTGGCGTGACAAAAGGAACGGGCCAACTAACCGGGCGTCTAAGTATTGTGCTTGGTGTAGTGTGGGCCATCGTAGCAGGAGTGTGGTTATGGTAAACGCAGCAGCAACTTTAGGTCGTAGTGGTTCACACGACTTTATTTTAATACGTGCCAGCGCATTAGTTATGGCTGCGTATGCAATTTTTTTAGTGGCATGGCTTGCCTGCAACCCAGGTGTTGATTACGCCGGTTGGGTGGCATTATACAGCGGCCTTGGCATGAAAGTTTTTACTTTGTTAACCCTAACAGGCTTGCTCATGCATGGCTGGATTGGAATTTGGCAGGTGTTAACCGACTACGTTAAATGTTCACGTTTACGTGTGCTTTTACAATACATAGTTGTGCTTGCTCTAGGGGTTTATTGGTTCACCGGCTTATTCGTATTGTGGGGTGTCTAAGTGAGCAGCATGAAAGTACTTGAATTTGACGCCGTAGTTATTGGCGCTGGTGGCGCAGGAATGCGCGCAGCATTACAGATTTCGCAACAGGGTATGACCTGTGCGCTGATGTCCAAAGTTTTCCCAACTCGCTCGCATACAGTGTCGGCGCAGGGTGGTATTACCGTTGCACTTGGTAATGCACACGAGGACGATTGGCAGTGGCACATGTTCGATACGGTCAAAGGTTCCGACTATATCGGTGACCAAGACGCGATCGAATACATGTGTAAGAGTGGCCCTGAGGCTATTTTAGAACTAGAAAACATGGGTTTACCTTTCTCGCGTTTTGAAAACGGAAAAGTGTACCAGCGTCCGTTTGGTGGTCAATCCAAAGAGTTTGGCGGTGAGCAAGCGGCTCGTACGGCCGCAGCAGCAGACCGTACAGGTCACGCTATGCTTCACTTGCTGTACCAACAAAACGTGAAGAACAAAACCACAATTTTCTCTGAGTGGTTTGTACTCGACTTAGTGAAAAACCAAGACGGCGCCATTGTTGGTGTGACCGCTATTGACATTGAAACCGGTGAAACCGCGTACATCAAGTCGAAAGCTGTGGTGTTAGCGACGGGTGGAGCAGGGCGTATTTATGCCTCGACCACGAACGCTCACATTAACACAGGTGACGGTATTGGTATGGCGCTACGTGCAGGCGTACCGCTACAGGACATGGAAATGTGGCAGTTCCACCCAACGGGTATTGCTGGTGCAGGTACGCTTGTAACAGAAGGGTGCCGCGGTGAAGGTGGTTACCTACTAAATAAAGACGGCGAGCGTTTCATGGAGCGATATGCTCCAAATGCGAAAGACTTAGCGTCCCGTGACGTGGTCGCCCGTTCCATGATGACAGAAATACGTGAAGGCCGTGGCTTAGACGGCCCATTAGGCCCGCACTGTCTATTAAAACTAGACCACTTAGGCCGTGAAGTACTTGAAAGCCGCCTACCCGGTGTATGTGATTTAGCAAAAACCTTTGCTCATGTAGACCCAGCAGAAGAGCCGATTCCAGTTATCCCAACGTGTCACTATATGATGGGTGGGGTACCAACAGATGTTACAGGTCAGGCTATCTATGTTGACGCAAAAGGCGAAACCAAACCAATTCCAGGATTATTCGCTTGTGGTGAAATTGCGAACGTGTCGGTACACGGTGCCAACCGCTTAGGTGGTAACTCATTGCTTGACCTGGTTGTGTTTGGTCGCGCTGTTGGTAAGCAGCTAGGCGAAACCCTTGATGGTAACTTTGAAGCCCGTCAAGCCAGCGATTCAGACCTAGAAGCAGCGTTGACACGTCTAAACCGCTGGAACACTACACAAAAAGGTGAAGACCCAGTACAAATTCGTAAAGACCTACAACAGTGCATGCAGTTAAACTTCTCGGTATTCCGTGAAGGTGAAGCGATGGCTGAAGGGCTGAAAGAGCTAAGTGAAATACGTGAGCGTCTGAAGAATGCACGCTTAACAGATACCAGCAGTGACTTTAACACGCAGCGCATTGAGTGCTTAGAGTTAGACAACCTGATGGAAACAGCGTATTCCACAGCAGTAGCTGCTAACTATCGTACGGAAAGCCGTGGTGCACATAGCCGTGCAGACTTCCCAGAGCGTGATGACGAAAACTGGTTAGTGCATACTGTGTATAACCCAACAGACGAATCAATGAGTACGCGCGACGTGAATATGTCACCGAAAGAGCGTGACGCGTTCCCGCCCGTTGCACGTACTTATTAAGAGGGTCTTAAAGCGATGAAAAAAATTAACTTTTCAATCTATCGTTATAATCCTGAAGTGGACACGAAACCACGTATGCAGGAATACACGCTAGAAGTTGATAAAGAACGCGATATGATGGTTCTCGATGCTCTGCTACTCTTAAAAGAGCAAGACCCTACATTAGCGTTCCGCCGTTCGTGTCGTGAAGGAGTATGTGGCTCGGATGGTTTAAATATGAACGGTACGAATGGACTGGCTTGTATTACGCCTTTGTCTTCATTAAAAGGCAAGAAAGTAGTGATTCGCCCATTACCGGGTTTGCCAGTTATTCGTGACTTAATTGTTGATATGGCTCAGTTCTTTGAACAATACGAAAAAGTGAAGCCATACTTAATGAACGACGACAAGCAGCCGCCTGCACGTGAACGTCTACAAAGCCCGGAAGACCGCGCAAAACTAGATGGTCTTTATGAGTGTATACTGTGTGCATGCTGTTCAACGTCATGTCCTTCGTTCTGGTGGAACCCAGACAAGTTTATTGGTCCGGCAGGTCTTCTGAATGCGTACCGGTTCCTAGCAGACAGCCGTGACACAGCAACGGAAGAGCGTCTAGCAGACCTCGATGATGCCTTTAGCGTATTCCGCTGCCACGGCATTATGAACTGTGTTCAGGTATGTCCAAAAGGACTGAACCCAACCAAAGCGATTGGACAAATTAAGTCAATGTTATTGAGTCGTGCGGTATAAAGAATGATCGTGCAACTCATCAATAGTTGTGACTAATATGTTAAAAATAGCTGTCCTCTTGGGGACGGCTATTTTTGCTAAATGAACATTATAGTCACTGGTTGTCTATCTAAGTTCACGTGAAGAAAGGAAATACAATGCAAGAAGGCGCGATGCAAGCCTGGATTGAATCCTCTCCTCTGGCCGGAGGTAACGCGGCCTATGTCGAAGAGCTGTTTGAGCTTTTCCTTGATGACCCTAACTCTGTTCCAGCCGAATGGCGTGAACTATTCCAACAGCTGCCTGCTAGTGAAGACGCGGACGTAAAGCATAGTGAAATTCGCGAACAGTTTCGTGCTGCAGCCAAAGCAAAATATAAGCAGGTCGGTGGTGGCGAGCTCACTTCTGAAGAAGCAGAAAAGCAAGTGCGTGTTCTGCAGCTTATTAACGCCTATCGTTTCCGTGGTCATCAGCATGCAAACCTTGACCCGCTTGGTTTATGGAAGCAAGAAACAGTTGCGGACTTGTCTTTAAGTCACCATAACTTAGGCAAAGAAGACCTCGACAAAGAATTTAATGTGGGTTCACTGCAAATTGGCAAAGAAACGGCCAAGTTAAGTGAAATCCATGCTGCCCTTGAGTCCATTTACTGCGGTTCAATTGGTGCAGAGTATATGCATATTGTTTCCACCAAAGAGAAGCGTTGGATTCAGCAACGTCTTGAAACGCAACTTGGAAAGCCAAGCTTTAGCGCCGAGGAGCGTAAGCGTGCGTTAAAAGAGCTTGTAGCTGCAGATGGCCTTGAAAAGTACTTAGGCTCTAAGTTCCCAGGTGCGAAGCGGTTCTCACTTGAAGGCGGCGACGCCTTAGTGCCACTTTTGAAGTCGCTTATTCGCCGTGCTGGTGAAGCGGGCTCGAAAGAAGTCGTGATTGGTATGGCGCACCGTGGTCGTTTGAACGTGCTGGTTAACGTGCTGGGTAAACAGCCGAAAGAGCTGTTCGACGAGTTCGCAGGAAAGAGCTCCACGGACAAAGCGGGTGATGTGAAGTACCATATGGGCTTCTCGTCAGACTTTGAAACCGACGGTGGCAATGTGCACTTAGCATTGGCTTTTAACCCGTCGCATTTAGAAATTGTAAACCCCGTGGTGATGGGCTCTGTGCGCGCGCGCATGGACCGCCGTGGTTGTAAAGATGGTAGCTTAGCCTTACCCATTACCATTCATGGTGACGCAGCCATTGCCGGCCAGGGTATTGTTCAAGAAACATTTAACTTGTCTCAAACTCGCGCTTACGGTGTAGGCGGTAGTGTGCGTGTGGTAGTCAATAACCAAGTTGGCTTTACGACGTCTAAGCAAGAAGATGCGCGCTCTACACAGTACTGTACTGACATTGCGAAAATGGTCCAAGCGCCTATTTTCCACGTGAACGCTGATGATCCTGAAGCCGTTCTGTTTGTTGCACAACTTGCGGTGGACTACCGCAATACCTTTAAGCGTGACGTTGTGATTGACCTTGTTTGTTACCGTCGTCACGGACATAACGAAGCAGACGAGCCGAATGCAACGCAACCGTTAATGTATCAGAAAATCAAGAAGCACCCGGTGCCGCGTGAAATTTATGCACAGCGCTTGATTTCACAAAACATTGTAAAAGAAAGCGACGTAAAAGAACTGGTCAGTCATTACCGTGACGCACTTGATGTAGGTGAGTGCGTTGTCGATGAGTGGCGTCCGATGGAGTCTCATTCTTCGGACTGGGCTTCTTTTATTGATAAAGACTGGGACGCAGAGTACGACGCATCGATTACAGTTGATGAACTAAAGGAACTAGGCAAGAAAGTGACTACCTTGCCGGAAGGTTTTAAACTGAATAGTCGTGTGAACCGTGCTTACGACGAGCGAGTTAAAATGGCGGCTGGCGAGCGCGACCTCGACTGGGGTATGGGTGAAACCTTAGCGTATGCTTCGTTAGTAAAGGCAGGCCAAGCCATTCGCTTAACCGGTCAAGACTGTGGTCGAGGAACATTCTTCCACCGTCATGCGGTACTGCACAACCAAACAGATGCAGAAACCTACACGCCGCTGCAACATGTTGCAGACGACCAAGCTCCCGCTGAAATTTATGACTCAGTGCTTTCTGAAGCAGCTGTCATGGCGTTTGAATATGGTTATGCCACCGCTGAACCGCACACTTTGGTGATGTGGGAAGCTCAGTTTGGTGACTTTGCCAACGGTGCTCAGGTTGTTATTGACCAGTTCCTAAGCTCGGGAGAGCAAAAGTGGGGCCGCCTCTGTGGTTTAACGCTATTGCTACCTCATGGTTATGAAGGGCAAGGTCCAGAACACAGCTCAGCACGTCTGGAACGTTTTTTACAGCTTTCAGCCGACCATAACTGGTCAGTCTGTATTCCGACCACACCGGCGCAAGTATTTAATATGATTCGTCGTCAGCAATTACGTCCTGTTCGCAGACCTTTGATTGTGATGACACCGAAGTCATTGCTGCGTCATCCTGAAGCTGTTTCTTCTCTGGAAGATTTAGCAGAAGGGGTGTTCCATAATGTCATCGGCGAAACGGACGCACTTGACTCGAAGAAGGTGAAGCGCGTTGTATTTTGTAGCGGTAAGGTGTACTACGACTTAGTCGCTGCACGCAGAAAAGCAAAACAAGACAATGTTGCTATAGTTCGTGTTGAACAGCTGTACCCATTCCCACATGCGGAAATGGCAGAGGTTCTGAAAGAATATCAACATGTTGAAGACTTTGTTTGGTGTCAAGAAGAGCCACAAAACCAAGGTGCTTGGTATTCGAGCCAACACCATTTCCGAGAAGCAATTCCTAGCGGTGCTCGTTTGACATATGCGGGCCGTGCTGCGTCTTCATCCCCAGCAGTAGGATATGCATCGGTTCATAAAGAACAGCAAGATAAACTTGTCAACGAAGCACTAAGCATTTAACAGGTGAGAAAACACATGGCGATTGAAATTAAAGTACCTGAATTACCAGAGTCTGTTGCCGACGGCACAGTTGCGACCTGGCACGTAAAAGAAGGCGACACTGTAAGCCGCGACCAAAACCTGGTGGATATTGAAACCGATAAAGTTGTTTTAGAGGTTGTAGCAGAAGCTGATGGTGTGATTGGTAAAATTAGTGCAGCTGAAGGCGACACAGTAGAAGGCCAACAAGTGATTGGTACGCTTGAAGCAGGCGCTAAAGGCGAAAGCAAGCCAGCAGAGGCGTCCTCTGAAAAAGACGACGCACCAGCAAGTGAAGAAGCTGACGCTACATCGGGTGGCGAAGAGGTGGACGTAAAAGTTCCAGAGCTGCCTGAGTCGGTTGCGGAAGCTACGGTTGCCACTTGGCATGTAAAAGCGGGTGAAGCAGTCAGCCGCGACCAAAACTTGGTGGACATAGAAACCGATAAAGTAGTACTTGAAGTCGTCGCCGAAGCGGATGGTGTGCTTGGTGAAATTATTCACGACGAAGGTGCCAACGTGGTTGGTCACGACGTTATCGGTAAGCTTGTGAAAGGTGCAAGTGCACCAGCGAAGGCTGCTGAAAGCGAAGCGACTGAATCAGCAGAAAAAGAAAGCTCAGACGCGGTTTCTCCTTCTGTGCGTCGTTTGCTTGCCGAGCATGGCCTTAACGCAAGTGATGTGAAGGGTACAGGTAAAGACGGTCGTATTACGAAAGAAGATGTGGAGAAGCATGTGAAGTCTGCAGGTCAAAGCAAGGCAGCTCCTGAAGCAGCTGCTGCGCCACAAACGGTAAGTGGTAACCGTACACAAAAACGTGTTCCTATGACGCGATTACGTAAAACAATTGCCACACGTCTCCTTGAAGCGAAGAACTCAACGGCCATGTTAACGACGTTTAACGAAGTGAACATGAAGCCTATTATGGATCTTCGTAAAACGTACCAAAAAGAATTTGAAGAGCGTCATGGCACACGCTTAGGCTTTATGTCCTTCTACGTGAAAGCCGTTGTTGAAGCCCTGAAACGCTTCCCTGAAGTCAATGCATCCATTGACGGCGACGACATTGTGTATCACAACTATTTCGACGTGAGTATTGCTGTTTCAACCCCGCGTGGTCTTGTTACACCTGTACTGCGCGACGCTGACACACTAAGCCTTGCAGAAATTGAGTCAGGCATTAAAGAGCTTGCACTGAAAGGCCGTGACGGCAAGTTAACCTTAGACGAAATGTTAGGTGGTAACTTTACTATCACCAACGGTGGTGTTTTTGGTTCGTTGCTTTCAACGCCTATTTTGAACCCACCACAAAGTGCTATTTTAGGTATGCACAAAATCCAAGACCGCGCCATGGTTGTTGATGGCAAGGTTGAAGTTCTACCAATGATGTACTTGGCGTTATCGTACGACCATAGAATTATTGATGGAAAAGAATCGGTTGGCTTCCTTGTCACCGTGAAAAACCTGCTCGAAGATCCACAACGTTTGTTGTTGGATATCTAACAGCACTTGTACAGCGGCAGCATTTCGTCTGCCGCTGTCATTTTCAGGCATAAAAACGTATAATGTGCCTCGAAATTCGGGTAAGTAGCTAGGGTGTAAAGCCACGGTTGCTTTCATTTTGAATGAACAGATGGAACAAGCATAATGAATTTGCATGAGTATCAAGCAAAGCAGCTTTTCAGAGAGTTCGGCCTGCCTGTATCTGATGGATACGCAGTCGACACAGCTGACGAGGCTGTAGAAGCAGCTAAAAAAATTGGTGGCGACAAATGGGTCGTTAAATGTCAGGTACACGCAGGTGGCCGCGGTAAAGCTGGTGGCGTTAAGCTCGTCTCGAGCCTAGACGAAGTACGTGCATTTGCAGACAACTGGGTTGGTAAAAACTTAGTCACGTACCAAACAGATGAAAAAGGCCAGCCGGTTGCTAAAATTTTAGTTGAAAGCTGCACAGACATTGCCCAAGAACTTTACCTAGGTGCTGTTGTTGACCGTGCGACACGTAAAATTGTGTTCATGGCGTCCACTGAAGGTGGTGTTGAAATTGAGCAAGTTGCTGAAGAAACACCAGAGAAAATTTTAAAAGCGATCATTGACCCAACGGTTGGCCCTCAGCCATACCAAGGTCGTGAGCTTGCGTTCAAACTTGGTCTAAACCCAACTCAAGTTAAAGAGTTTACTAAGATTTTCTTAGGTTTAGCTAACATGTTTGAGCAGTATGATTTCGCTCTACTAGAAATCAACCCGCTTGTTATTACGGACGAAGGTAAATTGCACTGCCTTGATGGAAAGATCAACATCGACAGCAACGCACTATACCGTCAGCCAAAAATCAGAGAAATGCACGACCCGTCACAAGAAGACGCGCGTGAAGCTGAAGCTGCTCAGTTTGAACTAAACTATGTTGCTCTTGACGGTAACATTGGTTGCATGGTGAATGGTGCTGGTTTAGCTATGGGTACCATGGACATTGTGAAACTTCACGGTGGCGACCCTGCAAACTTCCTAGACGTTGGTGGCGGTGCTACGAAAGAACGTGTAACGGAAGCATTTAAAATTATCTTGTCTGACACTGCTGTTAAAGCCGTTTTAGTGAATATCTTCGGTGGTATCGTGCGTTGTGACATGATTGCGGAAGGTATTATCGGCGCAGTTGAAGAAGTTGGCGTGAATGTGCCTGTGGTTGTGCGCCTCGAAGGTAACAACGCAGAGCTAGGACGTCAGAAACTAGAAGAAAGCGACCTAAACATTATTGCAGCAGAAAGCTTGTCTGACGCTGCTGATAAAGTGGTTGCTGCGGCAGGAGGTCAATAATGTCTATCTTGATCGATAAAAACACCAAAGTAATCTGCCAGGGCTTTACTGGCGGTCAAGGTACGTTCCACTCAGAGCAAGCCATTGAGTATGGTACACAAATGGTTGGCGGTGTAACGCCAGGTAAAGGTGGCCAAACGCATTTAGGTTTGCCTGTATTCAACACAGTACGTGAAGCAGTAGAAGCAACAGGTGCGACAGCGTCTGTTATCTACGTGCCAGCACCTTTCTGTAAAGACTCTATCGTAGAAGCTGCAGACGCGGGTATTGAGCTTATCGTTTGTATCACAGAAGGCATTCCAACAATGGACATGCTCTTTGTGAAAGAATACCTAGAGCACAAAGGCGTACGCATGATTGGTCCAAACTGCCCAGGTGTTATTACTCCGGGTGAGTGTAAGATTGGTATTATGCCTGGTCATATTCATAAGCCGGGTAAAGTCGGTATTGTTTCGCGCTCAGGTACCTTGACCTATGAAGCCGTGAAGCAAACCACAGACGAAGGTTTTGGCCAGTCGACCTGTGTAGGTATTGGTGGCGACCCAATTCCAGGTTCAAGCTTTATTGATATTTTAGAGCTGTTTGAAAAAGACCCAGCAACAGAAGCCATTGTTATGATTGGTGAAATTGGTGGAACTGCAGAAGAAGAAGCCGCTGAGTACATTAAACACAATGTAACCAAGCCGGTTGTTTCTTACATTGCAGGTGTTACTGCTCCTCCAGGTAAGCGCATGGGCCACGCCGGTGCTATTATCTCTGGCGGTCAAGGTACAGCGGACGAGAAGTTTGCAGCCCTTGAAGACGCAGGTGTTAAAACAGTACGTAGCCTTGCTGACATTGGCAAAGCATTACGTGAGAAGACAGGCTGGTAAGTACAGCTTATTTTCAACAAAGGCTCCTTCGGGAGCCTTTTTTATTTAATTTGAAATCAGTTGCTTAGCAGAGTATAAAGGTGTGCTCTTTACTACTTCTTAACATAGCAAAAAGGCGGGAACGATGGATGTATATCGTTTATATTTAGCGCACTTGAACCGGCGTATTTTACTGGTATGTGGGGTGTTGTTTTTTTTCTGGATAGAGAATCATTACGTTTCATTGATTCCCGAAACCACAGGTTGGTTGCAGTTTCTTAGTATTCGGATAACAGACTTCCTTTCTTTTCTCGCTTGGCCCTTCTTTTTATTAGCTGTGGTTCAATTGTTACTGAACCGGTTCATGCTTTATGTGTATGACGGTGAGGTGCGGCCTGAACACTTTAGTTATGAATTAACGGGCTTTTTCAAAAAATACTATCTCAATATTGTTTTAGTAGGACTTGTCATTTCGCTGCTGACGCAAGTGAGTCATGTCAGTGAACTTGGGTTCAGTGAATGGGCACAAGGGTCTGGGGTTAGCCCGGCCGAAAAGGTTTTGTTGATCCTGGTTAATTTACTAACATTTGCAAATATAGTGGCGGCCTTTGAAGGCTCAAGTGTGCTCGCCGGCCTTACGTTTGTCTTGTGTTACTTTATTTTCGCTTTTTGTTCTGAGGCAATAGGGGACAGAGACAAGCGGTTTGCGCCTGGGGCGAGTCGGTCTAGCAAGGCAGAGACTCAAAATGTGTGGATACGCCAAATAAAACCAGGGGCTAAGTCTCCAGCTTACTATGTGGCTGTAGTGGTCTTTTCTGCGCTGACCTTCACGTTGTTTAAGCACACACTGCCATTGTACTTAGCAATTATTCTTATTGTGTTGCCGTTGCTTTTTGTGCTGGTGAAACATGCTGCAAGTTACGTACTGTATGGCTGGGACCAAGTATTTAATATTAACGACCACCAAGGTGAGCAGACTATAGAATACCCGAGTGCTGCTAGCTGGCGTCACAGCGAGGCCTTTCAACAGACGTGGGCTCATGCGCAGCTACAACCTTTATTTCGATTTACATTTAATAAAGAACACCTGTGGCCACTGCCATTACGCATTGCCTACGTAGCGGCCGTTGAGTTGATCATCGCGTTTATTGGCTTAACCCTGTTGGGGGGCTTCTTACTTGGGTTTAACTCGCCATTCTTTGAGTTAGTGACTGGCTTGCAACTTGTCGGTATGCTTAGCCAAGTTTGGGCTTCGGCACCGCTTGTTGTTAAACTAGGGGTGGTGCTTTTTGCAACATGGCGTACATTTACGCGGCTCAAACAGTTTGCATTCCAGTTTAAGCATAGCTCCCTCAATATTGATATAGAGCGCTTTGGTACCTTCCCGAAGTTTTTATATATTGTGATTGTAGAAGCCGTTCTTTTTGGGGTTGTCTTGGCGTTATCGGGCACGGTGATGTTCGATTTCAACCCGAACTTTACTGCTCTGGTTACAAGCTTTCAATGGGCGCAAGTAGTGACCGTTATTTATGTGAACGCTAACCTACTTTGGAAGTCAGCCTTGGCGGCTTACTTAGGGTGGCGCTGTCTCGTGCGCATTGGCCGCTTTAAGTTCGGCCTGTTTGATATTATCGGTAAGTTTATAACGGTGGACGATTAGGCCCACCGTTCCATTAACGAGGTTCTCTTGTGTTAAAAACCATGAAGGGTGTTGCACGCTTAAACTTTCTCACCCTCACTTTACTGTGTGTACTGTTAGCGATGGCTTATGCCATACAGCAAGGGGCCAGCGTAGCCTTGTTACCACTGCTCTTCGTGTGCTTGGTGGCTTTTGGAGCTCATATGAGTGTAAACGCCTTTAATGAGTATTTCGACTTTCGTTCAGGGCTGGACAAAATAACGCCTAAAACCCCCTTCAGCGGTGGCAGTGGGACCCTAGTAAAAGCGCCCGAAAAAGCACGCATAGCCTATGTTTTTGCTTGGCTGAGCTTGCTGGTTGTTGTTTGCTCTGGCTTAGCGCTCACAGCTATTATGGGGTGGCCTTTGTTACTCATTGGGGTGCCAGGTGTTCTGATTATCTACACCTATACTCAGCATATAAATAGGTTACCCATTGTTTGTTTAATGGCTCCAGGTATCGGCTTTGGCTTCTTTATGACCTTAGGTGCTATATGGGTGTTCTACCAACAGTTGACACCCGGTGCTTGGTTGCTTGGCGCTGTGGTGGCCCTGCTGGTGAACAATTTGCTCTTGCTGAACCAGTTTCCAGACGCAGATGCAGACTTCAAAGTAGGTCGTCGCACGCTCCCTATTGTTTGGGGGAAAGCGCGCTGCACCGTGCTATTAGCGTTCCATTATGTGCTCTGCTTCATATTGGTTGGCGTGGCGGTACTATTAAGCTGGCTCCCACTGCAAAGTACATTGGTATTTCTGTGTGCACCTTTGCTATATCTGCTTTTGCCAGGTATTTATAAAAACAAAGGAAGCGTTCTCAAGCTCACGCCTTATTTGGGTTTGAACGTTGTTTTTATCCATGCGTTTCTGCTGTTATTAATAGCAGGCTTATTTTGGGCGTGGTGGTAAGCATAGCCCTTTCCTTCTAGCGCGTATGTACTTGTTAAAAACTTGTGTTATGGTTTTGAGGGGAGACCTGTTCGTAGGTTAACTCCTATACCAAGTAGCAAGCTGAGGTACAGAGTGGCTAAAACACAAGCAATCAATTCAATTTCAGAGCTCAGAGCCGTAGAGCTACTAAGCCGTGTCCCTTTGTTTAAATCTCTTAGTACCGACGACAAAGGCGTGTTTGCTCGTGTTCGTGGCTTATTCCATTTGGTTCGGGAAGGAACCTTGTTTATTGAGCAAGGGGAGCCTGAGTATAGCATCTACATCATTATGAGTGGCCAAGCGCGCGTGTATAAAGACGATATTTTGGTAGGTGAAGTAGGGCCAGGCCAATTTGTCGGCGAGGTCGCTTTTGTCACCCGAGAAGAACGAACCGCCTCGGTGTTAGCAACAAGCGACCTAATTGTCATGCGTATTACGGCAGACACGTTTCGCCGCTTACCCATTTATGCCCGCGAGTTAGTGAAAGACAAAATGATAGAAGGCCTGCAACAGCGCGTTGAACAGCTAAATTTAGACTTGGTAAAACACAAGCTGAGCTTGGCAAAACGCAATGAACGGGAAGCGTCCGAGGCGTCGGGCCAAGAAGCTACTGACAATAATAACCATAAAGAGTAACTGATATGTGGAAGCCTTCCGAAAGAGCGAGCCATTGGCTTGAGCGTGTTAAACACTTCATGCGTGAGCATATTACCCCCTTTGAAGCAGAGTACCAGCAATGGAATCGTAAAACGAACCACCATGAAAACTGGCAGTCTTGGCAAATACACCCCCATGTTGCCGAACTGAAGCAACAGGCAAAAGCAGAAGGTCTGTGGAACTTTTTTTTGCCCGATGAAACC
Source organism: Aliidiomarina taiwanensis (assembly GCF_003987015.1). Classification (GTDB taxonomy): domain Bacteria; phylum Pseudomonadota; class Gammaproteobacteria; order Enterobacterales; family Alteromonadaceae; genus Aliidiomarina; species Aliidiomarina taiwanensis. Next base: position 437,382 of record NZ_PIPQ01000001.1, read on the forward strand.
TTTGGTAAAGGGCTTTCTACCTCGGCTTATGCGCATCTAGCCGAGCAGATGGGACGCAGCTTCCTCGCACCAGAAATATTTAACTGCAATGCGCCAGACACAGGCAATATGGAAGTGTTGCATTACTTTGGTAGCGATAAGCAAAAAAAGAAGTGGCTTGTGCCCTTGCTTGAAGGCCGTATTCGCTCGGTGTTCGCTATGACTGAGCCAGCCGTGGCAAGCTCCGATGCAACCAATATGGAAACGCGCATTGTAGCGGACGGTGACGACGTGGTGATTGATGGTTGCAAGTGGTGGACGACAGGTCTTGGTCACCCCGAAGCCCAGGTGGCGATTGTGATGGGTTTATCGGACCCAGAAGCCCCTCGGCACGAGCGGCACTCCATGGTGCTGGTGCCCTTAGACACCCCTGGGGTGACGATTGAGCGAATGTTGCCGGTGTTTTCAGAGTACGATGCTCCCTATGGGCACGGGCAAGTTCGTTTTGACCAGGTGCGGGTACCGAAAGAGAATGTCATTCAAGCTTTAGGTGCAGGCTTTGCCATTGCTCAAGGGCGACTTGGACCCGGGCGTGTGCATCATTGCATGCGCGCGCTTGGAGCCGCTGAGTTGGCCTTGGAACTTCTGATTCAACGCAGCCAAGAGCGAATTGCCTTTGGCCAACCGCTCTTGCAGTTAGGCGACAACGGTTCTCGGATTGCGCGACACCGTATGGCGATTGATCAAGCTCGCTTGTATACCTTGCATACTGCTGCCCTTATTGATGAGGCGGGGGCCCGGGGTGCCGCCAGTGAAATAGCCGGTATTAAAGTGGTGGTGCCGAATGTGTTGCAAGCAGTGGTAGACGATGCAATACAGATACATGGTGGAGCGGGCTTAAGTAACGACCACCCGCTTACGGGGTTGTTTGCACTTGCTCGGGCGCTTCGTTTAGCCGATGGCCCAGACGAAGTGCATGAAGCCACGGTATTGCGTCAAGAACTCCGAAAGTACACTGGAGGTGCTGTGTGACCGCAGGGAAAGCACAGGGGATTGATCTTGGTGAGCCTGTTCGGGAAGCAGAGAGTTTCGATGAAGCGGCGGTAGACACTTGGCTCAAAGCGCGTCATCCTGAGTTAATAGGCAGCCCGGAGGTGACTCAATTTACGGGGGGTGCGTCCAACTGGACCTACCGTTTAGCCTATAGCAACGGAGACTATATTCTGCGGCGCCCGCCGCTTGGCACGAAAGCCAAGTCGGCCCACAATATGGAACGTGAATTTCGTATTCAACAAGCCCTGAAACCTCAGTTTAGCCCGATCCCACCCATGGTAGACTATTGTTCTGATACTTCATTCATAGGTACAGACTTTTATGTCATGGAGCGTATTGCTGGCATCATTCCTCGAAAAAACTTTCCTCGCCCTGTTACGCTCGCTGAAAACCAGGTGCACAGGCTGTGTGAAAACATGCTGGACACCCTAATTCAATTGCACCAAGTGGACATTGAGGCTGCAAACCTGGCTCATTTAGGCAAAGGCAGCGGGTTTGTTGCCCGACAAGTGACGGGGTGGAATCAGCGTTACCAACAATCACGCACGTGGAATGTACCGCGGGCGACGCGCTTAATGCACTGGCTTGAAGACCATATGCCAAGCCAAGAAAGTCTTTGCATGACTCATAATGACTTTCGCTTTGATAACCTCATTCTCGATCCAAAGGACCCGACAAACATTCTGGCGGTGCTCGATTGGGAACTGGCGACTATAGGCGACCCCCTAATGGAAGTCGGAAACATGTTGGCTTATTGGGTACAAGCCGATGACGACCGCATAGCCCGTGCTACACGCCGCCAGCCAACACACCTGAAGGGAATGCTTACGCGGCAGCAGGTGATTGATTATTACTGTGATAAAACTGGACAAGACCATGTGGACATGACCTTCTATGAGGTATTTGGTTTGTTCCGTTTGTCGGTCATTGCCCAACAAATTTACTATCGCTATTACCACAAGCAAACCCGCAACCCAGCTTTTAAGAACTTTTGGTTTGTGGTGCGTTATTTACAGTGGCGGGCGAATCGCCGCATAAAGCAAGGGGCCCGATGAATGGCACTGATCACTTTAGTACGCCATGGCCAAGCTTCCTTTGCGGCCGACGACTACGACCAGCTCTCGCCCTTGGGCGCGCAGCAAGCGCAAGCATTGGGTGAATTGGTGCAGGCTCGGGAAGAGCAGCTTGACTGTGTTGTGCATGGTACCTTGAAACGCCATATCCAGTCCCTCGACGCCTTTACACAGGGGTTGGGTACACAACCACAGCGGGTTGCCGATGCCCAATGGAATGAGTTTGATCATCGGGATGTTTTACAGCAGTTTGTGGCACTGTACCCAGAGTTTCTGGAGGATGTCTTGTCGAAAGAGCCGAAGCGGCTCTTGCCGGTGTTTGTGAAAGCTGTCCGTTACTGGCAAACCCATGCAGATGCTTCTTTTTACCATGAGAACTGGGCTGGTTTTTCTGCTCGAGTGCAGGCTGCTTGGGAAACATTAGCAAAGCTCACAGCACAGCATAGAAAGGTGTGGGTGTTTACATCGGGTGGTCCTATTTCACTTTCCGTGATGCGGGCACTCGACTGCCGGGCAGAACAGCTTATTCAACTGAATCAAAAAGTGGTGAACACCAGTATAACGCGCTTTGCTTTACACCAAGAGCAACGACAGCTGTTAAGCTTTAATGAGCATGGCCACTTAGCCGGTAAGTACGAGCATTTACTGAGTTATATTTAAGGTCCTGAAGAAAGGAGGAAAGATGGCAAAGACAATTTTAATTACGGGAGCCAGTTCTGGACTAGGTGCTGAGATGGCCCGTCAATTTGCCGCAAAAGGGTATAACTTGGCCTTATGCGCGCGCCGTGTTGAACGTTTAGAAGAGTTAAAGCGTGATATTCAAGCCAGCAACCCAAGCGTAAAAGTAACCCTAAAGGCCTTAGACGTGACGGACAGCGACGCTGTATTTCGTGTCTTTGCAGCGTTTAAAGAAGAGTTTGAACACCTAGACAGAGTAATAGTGAACGCAGGCATGGGTAAAGGAGGCTCTTTGGGCACGGGGCTGTTTCAATACAACAAGGCAACCATAGAAACCAACTTGGTGGCTGCGCTTGCTCAATGTGAAGCGGCTTTAGAAATTTTCCGAGCACAGCAGAGCGGGCATTTAGTGACCATCTCCTCCATGAGTGCTCTGCGCGGTATGCCCCGAGCTATGACAGCTTATGCTGCCAGTAAAGCGGGCTTGGTGAATTTAACGGAAGGTATTCGAGCCGACTTGTTGCGGGCGAAAAGCCCCATTAAGGTCAGTTGCATTATGCCCGGGTTTATCCGTTCCGAATTGAATGAAAAAGTAAAAAACACGCCTTTTATGGTGGACACAGTGCCAGGTGTACAAGCTATGGTGCGGGCCATAGAAAAGGAAAAGCCACAAGCCTATGTGCCAAGCTGGCCATGGACTATAATGGGGTTTTTAATGAAGCGTTTGCCACTGAAAGTGGTGATGAAACTAGGCTAGTGATGAGCACTAAAGGTTAAGGATTAGGTATAAATGAAAGCAATTCGCTGGATAGCAATTATTCTTTTTACCCTACTGGTTGGGGTGATGTTGTGGGTGCTCGTGTTGCATTGGAGTTCCTTTGATGAAAACACCAGCCTAACGGAGCAGGTCCAAGCGCAAGCCCCTGGGCACTATGTGGAGCTTGAAGCAGGCTTAACCCATTACCAAGCCTTTGGCAGCCCAGGTGCACCTGTGGTGGTGTTAGTGCATGGTTTTAGTATACCCGCCAGCGTTTGGGGTGAAACAGGCGCTTACCTAGCAGCCGAAGGTTTTTATGTCATTCAATACGATTTATTTGGGCGTGGTTATTCCGCGCGGCCGGACGTCCCTTATATTGGTTCCTTATTTGAAGGACAGCTCATAGAGCTACTGGACGCTTTATCCATACAGCAGCCTGTGCATTTGGTTGGCTTGTCTATGGGAGGGGCGGTGGCTGCTCGAACCGTTGCCCATCACCCGGAACGGTTTCATAGCTTAAGCCTCGTGGCCCCTTTGCATCAACCCATTCCTCCTTTAGGCATTCCAGCTGGCCTTGGTTACTATATGCTTTCAGCATTTTATGTGCCGGCCATTGCTAAGTCCTTGGAAGAAAATAACTTTGCGGAGAGTACTAAGCAGGCCCTGCAAGAAAGTTATCAGCAACAGAAACAAATTCGTGGGTTTACCCGCGCTCTGACTTCAAGTTTGTATCACTTCAGCCCGGATAATCACCCGCAGTATTACCGCGAAGTTGCAGCCGCAGGGGTGCCCGTGTGGTTGGCATGGGGAACCGCCGACACCACAGTTCCGTTTAGTCAAAATGAAGCTGTGCGCCGCGACGCTCATGTGTCCGAACAGAACTTTGTGGTATTTGAAGGGGCTGGACATACGCCTCATTTAGAGCAAAGCGACCTGTTTAACGCCGCTTTAACGACCTTCCTTAAAAGCCTTTAAACAATTAGATCCGCCATAGGGTGCGACAGTTATTGTCGCACCCTATGGTTATACTTGGCGCACTATTTTTATTTTGGAGTGGCGGCTATGAAGTTATTGCATACATCCGACTGGCATTTAGGCCGATATTTTCATCAGCACTCATTACTGCCTGATCAAGCGCATGTTCTAAAGCAAATTGTGGCGACGGCGGCAGCCGAACAGGTCAATGCTATTGTGGTTGCCGGAGATGTCTATGACCGCTCGGTTCCTCCTGCCGATGCCGTGCGCTTATTGGACGAAACACTTCACACGCTACTAAGCGAACATGGTATTCCGGTGATTATGATTTCTGGTAATCATGATGGTGCCGAACGGCTGGGTTTTGGGGCGCGTCAGCTCCGTAATGCAGGCTTAACCATAGTGTCCTCGTTCGAGCAAATGCAAACGCCTGTGCTTTTTGAAGACCAGCATGGGCCTGTAGCTATCTGGTGTATGCCTTATAACGACCCAGCTCAGGTAGCAGACTTTTATGGAGAAGCGATTAAAGACTACCAAACCGCTCATGAGCGCTTGGTGCAAGATATTCAAGAGCAACAACAGGCCCTAGGTTTGGAGCAAGCGCGCCATGTGTTAGTTAGCCATTGCTATTTAGACGGTGGTGCTGAGTCAGACTCCGAGCGGCCCTTGTCCATTGGTGGGGCAGACAAAGTCGACCCGATGACGTTTCGTGCCTTTGATTATGTTGCCCTTGGCCATTTGCATCAACCGCAATATAAGGGAGAGGAGTGGATTCGATACAGTGGTTCGATTTTGAAATATAGCTTTTCTGAACATCAACAAAAGAAAAGTGTCACCATAGTGGAGCTTGATCAAAAGGGCTATGCGGGTGTTCGCTTGGTGCCATTGCAGGCCAAGCGCAATGTACGGGTGGTGACAGGCTCCATGCAAGAACTATTGGCCGCAGGTAAACAAGACCCAGCCGCCCATGACTATATTATGGCGGAGCTCACAAACACAGAAGCTGTGCTTGATGCATTCGCCCGTTTGCGGCAAGTATACCCAAACTTGATGGACCTTAATAAAGCGCGCTTTCAAAGCCAGGAGCGAGCAAACAAGCCCAACGCTCGCGAGCATTTAGAACGCACCCCAGTTGATATGCTAAGTGACTTTTACCAGCAAGTGACAGGGGAAGAATTAACCACAGAACAACGTGACATTGCTCTTCAAGTGATATCTGAGTTAAACCATCAGGAGGAGCAACAGTGAAGCCTATTTACCTTCGAATGCAAGCTTTTGGTCCTTTTGCTGATGAACAAAAAGTGGACTTCACGGCTTTTGGTCAAGACCCGTTATTTCTTATTAATGGGCCAACTGGAGCAGGAAAAACAACCTTACTTGACGCCATCAGTTTCGCTTTATACGGGGAAACAACCGGGGATAGGGGCGCAGAAAGTATGCGCTGTGATCATGCAGACCCAGACACCAAAACAGAGGTCGAATTTATCTTTGAATTGGCCGGGCGGTATTATCGTGTTTTGCGCTTACCGACACAGCTCAATGCGAAAGCACGGGGCGAGGGCCTAGTAAAACGCCAAGCCACGGGTGAGCTCTGGGAGTTAACGAAAGAGGCGGGGGTCCCTGCAGTTGACTGGCCCCAAAAACTGATAGAAGCCCGCCGAGTTTCAGAAATCAGCACCTACATTCGCCACCTCATAGGTCTAGATGACAAACAGTTTCGACAAGTGGTGGTTCTACCCCAGGGGAAGTTCCGGGACGTGCTCACAGCGAAGTCAAACGAGCGGGAAGAGGTGCTGGCCAGCCTGTTTAAAACAGAAAGATATCAGTTGATTGAAGACAAGCTGAAAGAGCAAAACAGAGCTTTGGAGCAGAGCTACAAGCAGCTGCAGCAACGCATTACAGACGCGCTGGCTCGTGTTCAGCTGGACTCAGAAGAAGCGTTGGCTTCGGCCATGGCGGAACGGCAAGAGCCACTTGCTGAAGCTAAGCAAGCACATGAACATAGCCGTGTAAGGGCGGAGCAAGCAAGTCTTGCGTGTGCGCAGGGAAAACACGTACAGCAGAAGTTTTCTCAGCTGGCTACCTACGAGCAAAAGCAGCAGCAGTTACAGGCTTCTGAAGAGCATATTGCTACATTAAAACAGCGTATTGTTTCCGTGCAAGAAGCCATGGCTATAGCACCAATCTTCCGTGAAAGAAAACGTTTACAAAAGCAGGCAGAACAGCTTAAAGGTCAGCTTGAACAGGCTCAGAAGACTCTTGCAGAGCATAAACGTTTGAGTGATGAAGCCCAAGCAACTTTAATCCAAGCCCAGCAAACACATACCCGCTTCGCTGATGCGCCCGCGCAACTGACAAAACTAGAGCATGCCATTAAAACCGCTACTGAATTACAGCAACAGCAACGGCAGTTCGACCAATTACAAACGAAGCAAGTGCAAGCCCAACAAGCCTATGAACAGGCACAAACCAGTGTTCAAGCCACGACGGCAAAGACCCAACAGCTGGCAAAAGTAATTGACCAACTGCAACAGCAAGTGGATGCTTTCCAGTCGCTGGAACAAGTTCTTTTTACGCGGAAAAATCAATTACGCCTGCTGCAACAAGTAGAAGAATTGACCGCTCAGTTGGAAGTGCAAAAGGAGCAAGAAGCTAAGGAGAAGCAACGGTTAGAGCACACTGTTGACGAGTATGTGCAGGCAGAAACAGCCTTTAAAGCGCTACGCAAACAGTGGCATTTAGGGCAAGCCTACCGGCTGTCTCAAGAGCTAGAAGAGCAGCAGCCTTGTGTTGTGTGTGGGAGTAAAGAACACCCAGCGCCGGCTCACTTAGCTGGCCATTTTGACATTGTGAGTGATAACGAAATAGCCGCTGCCGAAGATAACCTAGAAAAACTGCGTAGTAACCAGCAAGACGCAAAAGTAGCATATCAGAAGGCGCAACAGGCATTGGCGTATACTCAAAGCCAGGTACAAGATCTTCAAAGCGAGTTAGCAGAAGCCGCGGCATGGACCGTAGCCGATATAACAGCGCAACTGGCCAAACTAACGGCGGAGCAAAATCAGCAGGAGCTGCAACGGCAGCAGCTCACAAAGTTACGTCGAGAGTACACACAAGCGCAAACAGAGCAGGAAGGGCTGCAAGAGCAGGAGCAAAAACGACTTGCGACCTTCAGTGCGATACGAGAACAAGTGGCTGTAGCCGAAGCAGCGCTGCAGCGGCAACAACGTGAGCTAGCAGGGCAACCGGCGGATGTCGAAGCCCTTACAGCCCAGTACAAAGCGCTACAGACTGACTATCAGAAAGCCCAAGACGATTTGAAGGCCGCCCAAGAGACAATGCAAGCGGCCTATGTGCGAGTGTCGCGTGCGGAGGAGCAGGCACAAGGGTTGCAAGCTCAACTGGCTCAGACACAAGAAGACTTGCAAGGTGCTGACAACGAGTGGCAGCAACGTTTGCGACAAAGCTCTTTTGCGACGGAAGCAGACTTTTTGGTGGACTCATCCAATGGCGAGCAGCTGCCAAACTGGCAGCAAGAGGTTCAGCAGTACGAAACGGAGTGTCATCATGTACAAGAGCAACGGACAGCACTGCAGGCTGAGCTAAAGGAGCAGGTGCGGCCAGACTTAGCGGCACTAGAGGAAGCGGAGGCGTTCGCTAAAAAAGCAGAAGATGAAGCCCTAGCGCAGCTGCAAAAGCTCACCACTGAATATGAAGCGTTACGTAGCACGCATCAACAAATCACCGACATGAGCCAGCAAAGCGAAGCTGTGTTAACGCGCCATAAAACCCTGGGTACTTTAACGAGCGCAGTGCGAGGCGACAACCCGTTGCGTATGAGCTTGCACCGCTTTGTTCTCAGTGTGTTGTTAGAGGATGTACTGCAAGAGGCTTCTCATCGTTTAGTTAAAATGTCAGGCAGTCGCTTTAATCTGCGTCGAGCGGAAGAGCAAAGCAACTTACGCGCAACAGGTGGGCTTGATCTCGTGGTTGATGACAGCTATACGGGGCGCTCAAGGCCTGTAAACACACTATCCGGAGGTGAAAGCTTTATGGCTGCCATGGCTTTAGCGCTGGGCATGTCGGAGGTAGTGCAAAGTTACGCCGGGGGGATTCGTTTAGACACACTGTTTATTGACGAAGGCTTCGGTAGCCTTGACGAAGACGCCTTGGACTCGGCCATTGAAGTGCTGACCCACTTGCGTGACTCGGGCCGCACCATTGGCATTATCTCCCATGTGCGGGAGTTAAAAGAGCGTTTACCACAACGAATTGACGTGCTCCGCACCCCGCAGGGAAGCACAATAAAAATGTGTAATGCCTAGTTTGTTTGTGCAGTACCTATTTTAACGGTATCTTAGCAGTTCGTATTTTTCAGGTTGTATCTCAAAAAATAACAAAGGAAGCAAGCATGCGTGTTTTAGTACCCCTTGCCGCACTTGCGCTTGTAACAGCGTGCAGTAGCGAACCCACAACAACAGCCCAAACAGCCCACTATGGAGAACAAGTGAGTTACCCAGAAACAAAACAGGGTACCCAGGTAGACACCTACTTTGGTACACAGGTGGCGGACCCATACCGCTGGCTAGAAGACGACACGAGTCAAGAAACAGCGGCTTGGGTTCAAGCGCAAAATAAAGTGACCTTTGACTTTTTAGAGCAAATACCATTTCGTGCGGACATCCGTGAAAAGCTTGCCCAAGCTTGGAACTTTGAACGGGTAGGCGCTCCTTTTGTGGAGGGAGAGTACACCTACTTTTATAAAAACGATGGCCTACAAAACCAGTTTGTGGTGTACCGACAAAAAGACGGTGGCGAGCCTGAGGTGTTTTTAGATCCGAATACTTTTAGTGACGACGGCACGACCTCGTTAGCAACACTCAGCTTTTCACGAGATGGCTCCTTAGCGGCCTATGCAACGTCTACAGGCGGTAGCGACTGGCGCACTGTGTATGTGATGGATGTAGAAACCAAAGCTCTGATTGGAGAGCCTTTGGTCGACGTGAAGTTTAGTGGCATTTCCTGGTATAAAAACGAAGGTTTTTATTACTCCAGCTATGACCGACCAGACGGTAGCTACCTCTCGGAAATGACAGATCAACATAAGCTGTATTACCACAAGCTAGAAACTCCGCAGTCGGAAGACCAGGTGGTGTTTGGCCTTGCAGAAGGTGAAAAGCATCGCTATGTGGGTGCTGGCGTGTCAGATGACGACAAGTATTTGTTTGTTTCAGCTGCGAACACAACCTCTGGTAATAAGCTATTCATAAAAGACTTAACCGTAAGCGACAGCTCCTTTGTAGCAATAGTCGACAATGAAGACTCGTCCACTACGCCGGTAACCAATCAAGGTAGCACCTTATTGTTAGCCACTAACCTGGATGCGCCGAATCGCCGCTTAATTCAAGTGGATGCAGCAGCTCCGCAGCCAGAGAACTGGAAAGACGTGATTGCGGAAACAGAACAGGTTCTAAACGTAAGCTATGGTGCTGGCTACTTATTTGCTCGCTATATGAAAGACGCTATCTCGCAAGTGAAGCAATACAGTTACGCAGGCGAATTAGTGCGTGATATTGAGCTACCAGGGGTAGGGACTGTCAGTGGCTTTAGCGGTAAGAAAGACGCAGACACCTTATACTTCTCTTTTACCAACTACATTAATGCGTCGAGCATTTATGCGTTCGACCCAGACGCGGGCGAGTCGAGCTTATACTTTAAGTCGGGTGCGCAGTTTAATGCCGACGACTTCGTTTCAGAGCAGGTTTTTTACACCTCAAAAGACGGCACCCAAGTGCCCATGATTATCAGCTACAAAAAAGGGCTTGAGCGCGACGGCTCGAACCCGACTATTTTATATGGTTACGGTGGCTTTAACGTGAGTTTAACGCCTTCCTTCAGTGTCGTGAATGCGGTTTGGATGGAACTTGGAGGGGTGTATGCGGTGCCTAATATTCGTGGCGGTGGCGAATATGGTCGCGCTTGGCACGAAGCAGGGACACAGCAGAACAAGCAAAATGTGTTTGACGACTTTATTGCAGCAGGTGAATACCTGATTGCCGAAGGGTATACCAGCAGTGACAAGTTGGCCCTGCGTGGTGGCTCCAACGGTGGCTTGCTGGTGGGTGCTGTGATGACCCAGCGACCAGACTTAGCTCGCGTTGCTTTACCTGCTGTAGGGGTGCTGGATATGCTGCGTTACCACACCTTTACTGCCGGTGCAGGCTGGGCCTTTGACTACGGCACCTCGGAACAAAGTGAAGATATGTTTAAATACTTACTAAACTACTCGCCGGTTCATAATGTGAAAGAGGGCGTGGCTTACCCAGCCACCATGATAACCACAGCAGACCACGATGACCGAGTGGTACCAGCACATTCTTTCAAGTTTGCTGCGGAGCTCCAGGCCAAAGACGCAGGCGTTCACCCACAGCTTATTCGGATTGATGTGAATGCGGGACATGGTGCCGGTATGCCTACGTCTATGCTTATAGACAGAGCCGCCGATATTCTCAGCTTTAGCCTCTACAACATGGGCTATAACCAGCTGACCACTGAATAAATTAGCACGTTATGACAGCTGTTCGGTTTGAATTAACCCGTAAACGCATGAAGTCGATTCGTTTGCGGGTGGTTCCGCCCCATGGCGTAGTAAAAGTGTCGGCACCCCACGGGGTGCCGTTGCATTTTATCGAGGCCTTTGTTGCCGACAAGGCCGACTGGGTGTGCCAGCAGCAAGCTCGTATAGAACAATTACCCCCACCTTTGGAAATAGATGAAGCCGCTTGCCGTGCCATTTTAACTACACGCGTGCCTGCACTCATTGCATATTGGCAAACGCAGTTAGGGGTGGTTTGCACGGGCTGGCGAGTGCGAAAAATGAAAACTCGGTGGGGCAGCTGTAATATCAAAACGGGCCGAATAAACTTAAATTTAGTGTTGGGCGCTTTAGATGATGCGCTTTTAGAGTATGTGGTAGTGCATGAGCTGGTGCACCTACATGAGCGCTATCACAATAAGCGTTTTTACACTTGGGTAGAAAAAATGCTCCCAGACTGGCGAGAACGAGAAGCTAAACTAGAGAGCATTACTTTATAACAATGCACTGAGGCGTGCAGATGAGGAGAGTAAAAATGAAAAAGGCAGTTGTATTGGTAGCGGGAACGCTTGCTTTCATGGCAGGTGCGACAGCGCCTGTACAGGCTAGTGTTGTGCTACCTGCACCACAGGTTTCTATTAAAACCCACGACGCTTTCTTTGATCACCTGCGGGCGCACTGCGGAAAGTCTTACGAAGGTAAGGTTGCGATGAACAACCCAGCTTCGTCTGGCTTTGAAGGGCCTTTGATTATGCACGTGCGCAAGTGTTCAGAAACGGAGCTACAAATTCCATTTCATGTGGGAGATAACCACTCACGCACCTGGATTTTAACCAAAACGGGTTCGGGTATTAGCTTAAAGCACGACCATAGAAATGCTGATGGAACCTATGACGCGCTGACGATGTACGGCGGGCATACGGTGGATGCTGGTTACGATCGCGTGCAGTCCTTCCCGGCCGATGCCTATTCAAAGGAACACTTTGTTGAGTTGGGCTTAGCTGTGTCTAATACAAATGTGTGGCAAATGTATATCTATCCCGAGGTGTTTACCTACCGTCTTATTCGTGAAGGGCGTGAGTTTCGCGTGGAGTTCGACTTAACGAAGCCGGTAGCTACTCCACCAACACCTTGGGGCTACGCTGACTAACGGGTTATTTAATAATTCAAAATAATCGCATAAATACGCATTTTTCTATTGCGGTGATTCCAGCTTTTCGTTATTCTTTGCTTATTCCAGTAAAGGTAACGAAAGGCTGTTTTTGTGAGTTCAGGTGTTATTCAATGTGTTGTACTTGGTGCAACCGGTTATGCAGGCTCTGAGTTATTAGCGCTTTTGCATAAAAATCCACATTTCTCTGTAGTGAAAGCGTTTGGCTCGGCTGAACGTGAAGCTATTCGCTGGCGCGAACTTGCACCACAGCTAGCTGCACATTCCTCTTTAATGATAGAGCCTTGGGACATGGCCCAGCTGGACCATGTGTCGGTGCAGGCTGCTTTCCTAGCATTACCTCATGCTGCAAGCGCAGACATTGCGCCTGCCTTACTTGCCCGTGGTATCCAGGTATTCGACCTTTCGGGGGCTTTTCGTTTCCACAATGCGTGTGACTTTGCGCAAGCTTATGGCTTTGAACACCCTGCGCCAACGCTTTTAGCCCAAGCTCAATACATGCTGATGCCCTGGTATAGCGCGCAAGCAGAACACTCTGTGTATGCCATTCCAGGGTGTTATCCCACTGCGTCTTTATTAGCGTTGAAACCACTCGTAGATGCGGGCTTTATTCAAGGCACTCCTGTAATCACAGCCATTAGTGGCGTGAGTGGTGCAGGCAGAGGTGCTAACCCTGCTACGTCTTTTTGTGAAGTGAGCATGAAAGCTTATGGTGTGTTGCAGCACCGGCATCAGCCGGAAATAAGCCAGCAACTGGGTTGCGACGTTGTCTTTACGCCTGTGCTTGGGCCCTATGCCCGGGGTATTTTGGCGGTCTGCACGGTAACCCTTACAGAGCAGGGCGCAGTAACAAACTTACAGGCCCATTTTCAAGCTCAATACGCTGAGCATGTGTTGGTGCAAGTTGTGCCTGCACCACCTGCTGTGAACCATGTTGCGCATACACCTTTTGCCCATCTCCATGTGGCCCAAAAAGAATCGACAGCCGTCATTACCGTAGCCATCGATAATTTAGTGATGGGGGCAGCAGGGCAAGCTATGCAGGCTGCAAACCAAGTGTTTGGTTTGAATGCTTATGCAGGGCTACTGCCATGAACAAAGCGCAAGAAAAGCCTACTGTTATTAAGTTAGGTGGTGCTGCTCTTGCACAACCAAGCACCTTGCTGAGCTTGTTGGAGCAGGTACAGGCAGCCTTAGGGCAGCGGCCCTGGGTACTAGTGCATGGTGGCGGTGCCTTGGTGGATGAATGGTTATGCAATATGGGCTGCTCCACCGAGAAACGCCATGGGCAACGGGTCACACCCGCAGAACAAATGCCTGTCGTGACTGGTGCATTGGCCGGATACAGCAATAAAGCACTGGTAAGTGTCGCGCAAACAGCGGGAATCGACGCTCTTGGTTTAAGCTTGCTCGACGCTGCCTGTGTGCCACTGTTACCCGTGCATGAACTGGGTCAAGTAGGGACTCCTGATTGGCAAAAAATAGCTGATCAACAAGCCATGTATGCGCAGCGTTTGCAAGTTCTACTTGCCGGGAAATTAACGCCTGTCGTGAGTTCGATAGGTGGTTTAGCCGATGGCCAGTTAGTCAATGTCAATGCGGACTTAGCTGCCGCGGCTATTGCCTTTGTGTTGGAAGCAGAGCTGGTTTTATTGAGTGATGTAGCCGCTGTGTTAGATGCTGAGGGCCAGCCCATCGGAGATATTACTTATAGCCAGGGCCACGCCTTACTCGCCCAAGACTTTGTCCAAGGTGGCATGTACATCAAGCTACAGGCTGCGCTAGAAGCGGCTTCCCGTTGTCGACGAACCACCGCGATCACCAGCTGGGAAAACCCGCAACAAGTGGTCGCTTTATTACAAGGTCAGTCAATTGGAACCCGTATTCTTTCTTAATTAGGTAAAACCATGAATTTATTGTCGTTATTTGATGTATCCGCAGCGCAAATAAAACAGCTGCTGAAAACGGCCAGTGCAATAAAAGCACACCCTGAAGGCTACACTGAATGCTTAAAAGGGCGGTCAGTGGCTATGGTTTTTGAAAAACCAAGCTTACGTACACGCGTTAGTTTTGAAGTAGGTATTCAACAGCTCGGTGGCCAAGCCATTTACTTAGACGCCCAGATGATCGAGCCAGGCCAGCGTGAAAGTGTCGAAGATATTGCTCGTAATTTAAGTTGCTGGACCGACGCTATTGTTGCCCGGGTGTTTAAGCACAACACCTTAAAGCAACTGACGGCGGCGAACTTGCCTGTGGTTAACGCACTGTGTGACCAGCACCACCCGTGTCAGTCCTTAGCGGACCTGCTCACCATTCAAGAACGTTACCCGGTTGACTTGCGTGTAGTTGATATTTTGTATTTGGGCGAAGGAAATAATGTATGCCAAAGCCTGATGGTTGGAGCGGCTGCTTTAGGCCTTAAACTCACGGTGATAACCCCCCCGGGGTTTGCGCCACGTGCAGAATTTATGGCGGAGCTAAATAAACACTACCCTGAGCACGGTATTCAATTAGGTACTGATTTAGACGCAGTACAGCATGCGGACGTGGTGTACACAGACACATGGATTTCAATGGGTGACACCCGCTCAGAAGCAGAAACCCTCGAAATATTTATGCCGTACCAGGTAAATCAAGCGTTAGTCGAGCGGCTGCAGGCCACAACAGTGCTGCACTGCCTACCAGCACACAGAAACCATGAAGTAACAGACGAAGTGCTCGATGGTCCAATAAGTACCGTCTTGCAACAAGCAGAAAATAGATTATATGTACAAAAGGCCGTTTTACACACCATGTTCAAGGAGAAAAACCAATGAGCCAGCCAAAGAATACCTCTATCAATAAAGTCGTTTTGGCTTACTCCGGTGGCCTTGACACCTCGGCCATTGTGCCTTGGCTAAAAGACAACTATGACTGCGAAGTCATCGCGTTCGTGGCCGATGTTGGGCAAGGCGCTGAAGAGCTTGAGGGCGTTGAAGAAAAAGCCATTCAGTCGGGTGCTTCTGCTTGCTATGTGGTGGACCTACAAGAAGAAATGGTGAACGACGTCATTACCCCAGCCATGCAAGCAGGTGTCTTGTATGAGGGCGAATACTTAATGGGTACGGCCTTAGCACGCCCTGTGATTGCCAAAGCGCAAGTGGAACTCGCTATGAAACTAGGAGCTGATGCGATTGCCCATGGTTGCACGGGGAAAGGCAACGACCAGGTGCGTTTTGAAAGTACCGTGGCTGCACTTGCACCCGAATTAACGATTATTGCTCCTTGGCGTGAGTGGGATATGCATTCGCGAGAGGATTTATTAAATTACTTAGCCAGTAAAAACGTCCCGACAACGGCGTCTTTGACTAAAATTTATAGCCGCGATGCGAACGTGTGGCATATTTCCCATGAAGGGGGGGAACTGGAAGATCCGTGGCAAGCTCCGAGCGATCAGGTATGGACAATGAGTACAGCCCCGGAGCAAGCGCCGGATGCTGCCGAATGGGTTACCTTAGGCTTTCAGGGCGGATCTTTAACCCATGTTGACGGTGAAGAGATGTCTGCGGTGGCAGCCTTAGAACAACTCAATGCACTGGGTAGCAAACATGGGGTTGGCCGTATCGATATTGTGGAAAACCGCTTAGTTGGCATGAAATCTCGCGGTTGCTATGAAACACCGGGAGGCACCATTTGGTATACCGCCTTGCGGGGGCTTGAGCAGCTGGTTTTAGACCGCGCCTCTTTGCGTTTTCGGCAAGAGCTGGGTGTGAAGTTGGCCGACTTGTTGTATGACGGCCAGTGGTTTACACCCGTACGCGCGGCGATGCTAGCGGGTGTGCAAAGCTTAGCCACCGTCATGACAGGCGAAGTGCGCTTAAAGCTTTACAAAGGCCAGGTGAGTGTCGAAGGTCGTCAGTCGCCATTTAGCTTGTACTCAGAAGCCTTTGCAACATTCGAGGCCGACGATGTGTACGACCAGAAAGACGCCGCAGGCTTCATTCGGTTATTTAGTCTGCCGTCGCGGATTCGCGCACTCACACAAGGAGACTAATATGACCATGTGGGGAGGGCGGTTTTCGGGCGTGACCGCGCAAGAATTCCGCAACTTTAATGACTCGCTGCGCTTCGACTATAAGCTAGCGCCTTTCGAGTTGCAGTGTTGTCAGGCCTGGGTAGACGTGTTGCATGAACAGCAGGTACTGAGCGTCGATGAGATGGAATTGTTACATCAAGGGTTGGCCCAGCTGCAAACAGATATTGCGGCAAATCCTGAGCTGCCACTGGCTTTGGGTGCAGAAGATATTCACGGCTGGGTTGAGTCTATTTTGGAACAACGGATTGGCTTAGTAGCAAGGAAACTCCACACGGGCCGTAGCCGTAACGACTTGGTGGCCACCGACTTGCGTTTATATGCCTTGTCGGCTTCGCTGCAGGCAGGGACGGCCCTGCTCGGTGTGATAGAGTCGCTGCTGCACTTTGCTGAGCGTTATGAACATCAGGTGATGCCGGGTTATACGCATTTACAACGGGCGCAGCCGGTTTTGGTTGCCCATTGGGCTCTTGCCTACGTGGAAATGTTGGAGCGTGACTTCCAGCGGCTGCAAGAAGCCAGCACGCGCATGAATATTTCGCCGTTAGGGAGCGGGGCTTTGGCCGGCTCGGGTATTGCTATTAACCGCACAGAGTTAGCGCATGCGCTCGGTTTTTCACGGGCCTGCCGCAACAGCTTAGACGCCGTTTCAGACCGCGACTTTGTGGTGGAGCTGCTCAGTGTTGCCAGCCTTTCCATGGTGCATTTGTCGCGCATATCGGAAGACGTTATTTTTTATGCCTCTGGCGAGGCGGGGTTTTTTACTGTCAGCGACGCGGTTGCTAGCGGCTCGTCTTTGATGCCCCAAAAGAAAAACCCCGATGTGTTTGAGCTGGTTCGCGGTAAATGTGGACGGGTTATTGGTCATTTACAAGCTATGCTCAT
This sequence comes from Aliidiomarina taiwanensis, assembly GCF_003987015.1. Classification (GTDB taxonomy): domain Bacteria; phylum Pseudomonadota; class Gammaproteobacteria; order Enterobacterales; family Alteromonadaceae; genus Aliidiomarina; species Aliidiomarina taiwanensis. Next base: position 454,620 of record NZ_PIPQ01000001.1, read on the forward strand.
AACGCTGAAGGGGTTACCGCTTGCGTACAACAAAGATATGCAAGAGGACAAAGAAGGTTTTTTTGACGCATTGCAGGAGTGGCACCAATGTTTAAGCATTCTTGCCTACGTTATCCCTGAGCTTTCTGTGGACGCTGCTAAGGCAGAAAGCGCAGCCCGCTTAGGGTATAGCAATGCCACTGATTTAGCCGACTACCTAGTAGACCGTGGAATGGCTTTTCGTGATGCTCATGAAGTAAGTGGTCAACTGGTGATGGCCGCCATTCAAGAAGGCGTGGCTTTGGAGGAACTAAGCCTCGAGAAGCTACAAAAAGGGAGCCAACTCATTCAAGAAGACGTGTACCAAGCCCTCAGCTTAGAAGCATCCTTGGCCCGTCGAAATGTACTTGGGGGCACAGCACCAAAACAAGTTAGCGAAGCTTTACGTCAAGCAAAGTTACGTTTTCAGGGGAAACGTGCAGGCTTTACTTGTGTTCGGCAAGCAAATTTAAGTGATGTGCCTGCCATTGTGGACTTGATCCGTTATTGGGCTGACAAAGGAGAGCATTTACCCCGTAAAACGGAAGACATTATGCAGGCCATACACACCTTTGCTGTGGCCGAATGTGACGGTGAAGTGGTTGGTTGCGGTGCTTTGTACGTGTACGGTACAGGCCTAGCTGAGATCCGTTCGCTTGGATTAAAGCCAGAGCAAACGGGTAAGGGACTAGGCGCAGAGCTTGTCCAGTTTTCACTGAACCAAGCACGGCAACTTGGCATACAGCGAGTGATTGTTCTAACCCGCCAGCCCCGGTTCTTTGTTCGCTTAGGTTTTACTCAAGCCGATAAAAGCACCTGGCCAGAGAAGGTGATGAAGGACTGCGAATATTGCCCTCGCAAGCACGCGTGTGATGAAACAGGTTTGGAGTTTTGGTTAAAAAGCACTGGAAAAAAAGTGATAAATACCATACAAATATAAAAGGCATCTGATTCTTGCGAAATGTTGTTTACTGAGAAAACGATGTGTCATTCCAACTTCAAAAATTAGCATGGAGAACAACATGACTAAGTTTAATCAAACAGCATTCTCGCTTGTCTTGGCCGGGGTGTTGGTAAGTGGTGCGGCATTTAGCCAAACCCGAGTAGCGTCGAGCCAGCCGAACTGGCGGGCCGATGCTTTGTTTGAAACGGTCACCCTAAGCGAAGGCTTTACGCCAGACCCTTGGTCCTATGACTTACAAGCCGGTGGACAAAACCAAGCAACGCGCTTGGGCGATGAGTGTTCTGGTTATATTAATAACAGCGCACCAGATGTGACCTTAATCTATGAAGGTGGCAGCATACTCGACTTGCACTTATATGTGACTTCAAATGAAGACACAACTCTCGTAGTGAGTGGGCCAGACGGTCGTTGGCATTGTAATGATGATGCCATGGGCCTGAACCCTATGATTATTTTTGAGCAGCCAGACGGCGGCCAGTATGACATTTGGGTGGGTGTGTACGGTAGTGGCGACATAGTTCCTGCTACGTTGCATATTTCAGAGTTAAACCCAATGGATTAAAAGCGTGCATTTTATGCACGTGTAAAGGAAAGCCTACAGTTTATTTTTATAATGTAGGCTTTTTTTATAAAAGATTGATCAAAATTAAGTAACGTTGAGTAATTTGAGCTACTCTATATTAGGTATCAATAATATAGGAGAGTCTTATGGAGTTCGATCCTGTACTCATATCGCGACTACAGTTCGCATTTGTTGTCTCATTTCACGCTATTTTTCCAGTGTTCACTATTGGTCTTGCTTCTTTTATAGCAGTACTTGAAGGCTTGTCTCTTAAAACCGGTAACCCCGCGTGGGAAAGGTTATCGCGTTTTTGGATTCAAGTATTCGCTGTAGTGTTTGGTATGGGCGTGGTGTCTGGCATTGTAATGGCATTCCAGTTTGGAACAAACTGGAGTAACTTTTCAATGGTTACCTCAAACTTCTTAGGACCTATACTAAGCTATGAAGTCATTACTGCTTTTTTCCTTGAAGCTGCATTTTTAGGTGTGCTTTTATTTGGCCGCGACCGAGTACCACAAGGTATTCATTTTATGTCTGCTGTTATGGTTGCGGTAGGAACCTTTATTTCAGCATTTTGGATTCTCTCCGCCAATAGCTGGATGCAAACCCCGGCTGGCGTGGAAATGAATGAAGGGCTTTACTATGTGAAAAGCTGGAGTGAAGCTATCTTTAACGCTTCACTGCAATACCGCTTTTTGCACATGATACTAGCTTCTTTTTTAACGGGAGCTTTTGTTGTTTCAGGCGTTAGTGCTTGGTTTTTATTGCGCAAAAAAGATACTGCACTACATAAAAAAACCTTGTCCATGTCCTTATGGCTTATTTTATTCGCTGCCCCAGCACAAGTCGTTGTTGGTGACTTCCATGGCCTGAATACATTGGAACACCAGCCAACAAAAGTTGCAGCGATGGAAGGAAACTGGGAGCGAAGTAAGGGGGTTCCTCTCCTTTTATTTGCTATTCCTGATCAAAAGAATCAGACAAACCACTTTGAAATAGGTATACCTAAGTTAGCCAGTTTAATTCTAACGCACGATATGGATGGTGAAGTACCTGGCTTGAAAGACGTTCCTGTGGATGAACAACCACCTGTAGCAATTGTATTTTGGTCGTTTCGCATTATGGTTGGAATAGGTGTGTTAATGGTCCTGTTTGCTATTGCTGGTCTTGTTCTCCGCCGCAATAGTGCCTTTGCTACTTCAAAACCATTCCTGCATGGCCTAAGGTGGATGAGCCTGTCTCCCTTTATCGCGGTACTAGCAGGTTGGTTTGTCACCGAAATTGGTCGTTCACCTTGGCTTGTGTATGGACAAATGACACAGGCACAAGGCGTTACACCTTCTCTTACTGGAGGAATGGCGTTATTCACTTTAATAGGTTACGTCATTGTATACGGCATTATTTTTACTGCGGGCGTGTATTACCTCATGCGTGTGCTTTACACAGGAGCACCAAGTAATGAAGCTGTGGAGCGTGAACAACTTAACCGCAAGGCAAAACGACCTATGTCAGCTGCGGAAGCCAGCTGGGAAATAGAGGAGGCTAAATAATGATGGAACCTGTATTTGACTTAACTATTATCTGGGCCATGATTATTGCCTTTGGTGTTATTATGTATGTCATGATGGACGGGTTTGTATTAGGGCAAGGTATTTTGTTTATGTTTGCTCCAAACGACGAGTCTCGTGACGTTATGATGAACTCCGTAGCTCCTGTATGGGACGGCAACGGCACCTGGCTGATTCTCGGGGGCGCAGGGCTGTTAGCTGCTTTCCCGCGGGTGTATACCATTTTGCTGCCCGCCTTGTATATTGGCGTGTTTCTTATGCTAGCAGGCTTTATTTTCCGCGGTGTTGCCTTTGAATTCCGCTTTAAAGCGAAACGCTCGCGTTATTTGTGGAACTGGGCCTTTTCGATTGGTTCCATTGTGGTGGCTTTTGCCCAAGGAGCTGTGGTAGGCAGTTATATTCAGGGTTTTCATGTGGTCGATGGCGTATACGCGGGCGGAGCCTTTGACTGGCTAACCCCTTTTTCGGTACTAACCGGGTTAGGCATTGTCGCCGGTTATGGGCTGCTGGGTTCAACTTGGCTTATTTTGAAGTCGCAAGGCGAGCTGCAAGCGTGGGCTTATAAAGTGTCTCTCGTACTGCTAATGGCTGTACTTGTTGTGTTTGGGCTGATCGGTGTGTGGACCCCCTTTGTGGACGACTTTGTATACCAGCGCTGGTTTGGCGGTGTAACACCACTTTGGTTGCTGCCGGTGATTACTTTGGGCTTTGCCTGGTGGCTATTTAACGCAGTCCGTAAGCAGCAAGACGGCAAACCTTTTGTAGCGACGCTCGGTTTGTTTGTTATGACCTATTTTGGTTTGCTTGCCTCTAAGTTTCCTTATGTGGTGCCACCGACATATACTCTCTGGGATGCCGCGTCTGCACACGAAAGCCAGTTGTTCTTGTTGCTCGGCTTGCTCTTTGTGATTCCTTTTGTGCTGATGTATACAGCTTGGACCTACTGGGTGTTCCGAGGTAAAGTAAAAAAAGGCGAAGGCTACCATTAATCAAATAAGTTGAGTTATTTTGAAACAAGTAGAAGTAGAAAGAGAGCAAGCGCGCCTATTATTGGCGCGCTTGCTATTTGTTTTAAAGAAAGATGTGCGTCGGGTGACCTTCTGGGCGTTACTGCAAGGCTTGATGACGGTTACTTATGTGGTGTTACTAGCAGCCTTACTCAGTTCAACTATAGGCTCGGCGGCTACTCCATCTGAATTAATCTGGCTTGCTTTCGGACTGATAGCGACATTGGTTGTGAGGGGACTTAGCTTTTACCAACAAGAAAAATGCGCTCTGCAGCTAGCGCTGAAAAGTGAGCAGCAAGCCTTAAGTTGGTTAGCGCAAGGCTGGCAATATGCTGCTGGGCGAGGGGTTGTACGTGATCAAGCCAGCCTCGTAGGTGAACCAATGCAAGTGCTTGGCCCATACTTTTCTCGCTACAGACCCCAATTAAGCCTCGCTGTTATTGTCCCTCTTATTATTTTATCCGTTGTTTTTTACCTCGACTGGATAGCCGGCACGTTTTTATTACTATCAGCTCCTCTTATCCCTGTGTTTATGGCATTAGTTGGCATGGGAGCGGATCGTGTGAATCAACAGCACTTTGCATTAATGCGACGTATTTCAGGCTTATTTATTGATAGGCTTCGAAATGTAACTGTACTCAAGCTGTTCAATCAAACAGAACAAGCCCAAGATGAAGTACGGCGGGCTAGTGAAAAGTCGCACCAGTTAAATATGAAGACCCTTCGTGTCGCTTTTTTGTCGTCTGCTGTACTGGAGTTTTTTACTGCGGTTGCTATTGCGGCTGTGGCAATTTACGTCGGCTTCGCCCTTCTTGGCTATTACCAAATAGGTCCTGCTAGCCGTATGACCTGGTTTACTGGTTTAACGGTACTCATGCTTGCCCCCGAGTTCTTTCAGCCACTTCGTACGCTGTCCTCTTATTATCATGATCGAGCAGCGGCTGTTGGCGCTGCCGCAGAGCTTGCTCGTTTTGGGCTGCAACTAAATGAAGTCGACAGCAAGCAGGAGCTTCGCCCTCTGCAAGTGGATGGTCAACTGGTCGTCACAGAGCTTACGGTCCGGTATGAGGGGCGTGGGATCGTTTTAAAGAATGTGAGCTTCACGGCAAAGCCAGGCCAGCTTATTTGGATTTCAGGTGCGTCCGGTGCGGGCAAGTCTACGCTACTTAAAAGCTTGGCTGGTTTGCTAGAAGTAGAAGCAGAATTGACTCGTGACCTACAGTTCCGTGGTCGAATGATGACAGAGCAAGCCGTTGCTTATTTAGCGCAAACCCCTTTTATAGGGAATCAACGTTTGGCTGATAATTTAAGGCTAGCGGCACCTCAAGCAACCGATAGTCAACTAGAAGATGTGTTAAACCAAGTGGGTTTAAACTATTTGTTACAAGAGTTGCCGGAGGGTTTAGGCACATTTGTTGGCACGCAAGGTACGGCTTTGTCAGGTGGTGAGGGTCGCCGAGTTGCGATAGCACGAGTGTTGCTGAGTAAGGCGCAATTGGTTTTATTAGATGAGCCCACAGCAGGCTTAGACGAGGAAAGTGCTCTTGAGGTTATGCACGCAATAAACTGTTTATTGGAAGCTAATCGTACTGTCATTGTGGCCAGTCATGATGCCTTGTTAGCTGATTGGGCAGCACAGGCGTTTGAATTGAAAGAGGGGCAGCTACATGAAGCATAGTTGGCAGCTGCTTAAACCCTGGTTACAGGCTTTACAGCCCGCCCGCAAAAAACTTGTGTTGGGCTTTTTATTTAGCCTGTTAGCCGCTTTTTCGGGAATCGGTTTACTTGCGTTAAGTGGTTGGTTTATTACTGCATCGGCGTTCGCTGGTGTGTTGGGTTTTGGTGTATTAGTAAACATATATACGCCGGGTGCTGGCATACGGTTGTTTGCAGTCACACGTACAGTTGGGCGTTACCTAGAACGATTAATACAACACGATGCCGTGCTAAAAATACAAACATTATGGCGGGTGAAACTATTTAGCCAACTGAGTCAACGAGATGTACGTTGGTTACATGGCCAGCAAACAAGTCTGCTGATTCATCGGCTAACTCGTAACCTAGATGTTCTCGATATGCTTTGGTTACGTTTCCTCACTCCCTTAGCTTCTGCAGTATTACTGACTTCGGCGGTGGTTATATTTGTTGCTATTTGGACACCAATGCTGGCGCTTGGCTTAGTGTTCTTGTTGCTACTTATCGGGCTATTTGGCGTGGTACTGCCGTTACGTGTGTCGTTACGTTATGCCCAAAAAGAGCAACATGCCGATGAAATGACGCGGCATATTGCGCTGGACTTTGTTGACGGCCTTCCTGAGTTGGTTGCTTGGGGTTTAGGCCAGCAGTACCAAGAGCGGCTTTTAGCCCAGCAAAAATTATTCCATCAGGTACGCCAGCAACGGTTACAGCGTATGCATATTTGTCAGAGTGTGATGCAAGTGTTGCATCAAGTTGCGGTACTGTTAACGGCGGTTGTGAGTGTAAACCTATGGCAGGAGCAGCAACTGTCAGGTCCTGTGGCTGTGATGTTGCCAATTACCGTGCTCGCCTTGGGCGACTTAATTATGCCACTAGCCACTCAAGCCAATACTTGGGGCGATATTCTGTACGCCGCGAAACAATTGAATGGATGGGCCCTAAAACCGAACGAGAGCTTGCAGCCACATGACCTGTCAGAGCCAAGTATACCGCACCAGTCGGACGGGCTTCTGCTTGCGCCTGTCTATATTGAGCAGCGGCAACGGGTGCTATTTGATATGCGATATTGGCATGTACCCCAAGGAATGCATGTTGCTATATGTGCTCCTTCAGGAGAAGGTAAAAGTAGCTTGGCAGACCACATTGCAAGTTTGATAAAAAGCGACACGCTGGGTGTATATTGGAAGGGGGATTCTCTAGAGAGTTTAGAGGTGAACCAGCGCACTCAGCTGATTAGTTATTTGACCCAACGGAACCATATAGTCAATGGCACTCTTTGGGAAAACTTGCGCTTGGCTAACCCAAAGCTGACAGAGCAAGACGCTTGGCAAGTGCTGCATTGGGTTGCCCTAGACACCTGGGTACATGCGTTACCCAAAGGACTCGATACCTGGTTAGGTGAGCAAGGAGAGTTAATGTCTGGCGGGCAAGCACGGCGCTTAGCTTTAGCACGTGTGTTACTGACGGATCCCGCTCTCGTACTACTTGATGAGCCATTTACCGGGGTTGATAACGCAACGCAATCGCTGATTAAAGTTCGAATACAGTCCTGGCTACAGGGACGCACGGTGATTTATTTTGCGCATGATACGAATGTATTGCCTGGTACTCACAAGCAGTATAGGTTAGTCAATAAACAACTGAGTGAATATTGCTTGAAGGGCCTTGCGCATGAATCAAACGAACACCCTGGTGGTGTTTAACCCGCTTCCACAACGAACACGAGGGCAACGACTACAAAGGCTCTGTCAGGCTTTAGATGCGGCCCAGCGGTCTTATACCTTGCTGGCAACAGACGCAGATTTAAAGACCACTGCAGCGAGTATTCAGCAGCAACTCGCAGGGGCTGACAACCTGATTGTAGTTGGTGGAGATGGAACCCTGCACCAAGTTGTTAATGCGCTGGCTCTATTGAAGAAGCCGCCAGTACTCAGCCTAGTCCCAGCTGGCACAGGTAATGATTTTGCTCGCGGTTGGCTTATCCCGAAACAACCAATTGATGCGGTGATCCATTGTGCCGTATATGGCGATCCTGAGCCATTGGATGTGGGCTGCGTGAATGACCGTTATTTTATTAATTCTGTAGGGGTGGGGTTCGATGGTGATTTAACCAAGCGTTTAGCGGGAAGTAAAAGCTGGTGGCCGCAATTAACTTATTTGTTGTGTGCGTTGCGGCAACTTTTCCGCTATCGAGGAGTTCCGATACAGTATCGTGATGCTCCAACAGACATCGAGCCTATACAAAATCAGTCTACATTGCTTTTAGTCGTGGCTAATTCACCATATTTCGGAGCTGGCATGCACATAGCTCCCCATGCCCAGCATGATTCCGGTGAGTTAGCTTGGGTACATATAAATGAATGTAACTTGGTGACAAAGCTGTGGTCATTTGCGTCGATCTACACAGGGAAGCACATACGTAACAAGATTGTGACTCAAGGTCAGTTAAACAAATTACATATAGAAACAGTAGGTGTGCCCATGCAAGCGGATGGAGAGTACATTGGCTGCACACCTGCGCATATCACCAGTATACCGCAACGACTGACTATGCGCCGTTAATGGGGTTGCCGTGGGGCGTTAAGCGGCACGCTTGCAGTAGGTCTTGCCATTGTTTGGTATGTTGGCGGGTACTTTCTTGCAGCTTTTGGACAGCGCCCAAACCAAGAGCCTGCGCATGGGAACGCCATGCATTCTTCTGAACCAGCGCCAATAGTTGGTTAAGCTCTGGCTCTAGTTGTTGTCCGTAGTGATGCCAGCGGGCCAAGGCAGGCTGCAACTGACCAATATAGAGGCTCATCATCACATTGTGCATATACTCTGCTGATTGGGGCCTAGCCACAGGACTGCACCCAATGTGCGATCGTGCCTGCTGTAACTGCACAGAAATGGCATCGAGCTGCGCCGGCATATAAGCCAGGGTGCGCCAATAGGCTGGCAAAAACTGCGAGCGATGCAAAGTTTCCACATGGGTGTGCCAAGAGCTGAGGTCAAGATCTACGTGGTACGGACTTTCAGCTAGCAGAGTCAGTGTGTGGGCAAAATAACTTATTGCGATATAGGTGTTGGTAAAGTCATCTTGGTTGTGCAAAGGCAAACCTTTTGAGCCGACTCGAAATTGCTGGCGCCAAATGTCGTCGGTGGTTAAAAAATTATGAATTGCCAAGTGAAGACTGCGCTCTTTGCTGGCTAATGCACTTGCTAAGTCTTCCTTCAGTTGCTGGGAAAGGTTGGCAGGCTGCGATAAACAATCTCGTAGGGCTCGTGTCACTTCCACCTCATACAATAACTGGTTGGCGGGCGTCATAACCTTTCCTAAGGAGCTATTTCGCTCTGCCACGACCTGACCGAGTCGGCAGTTACTTAAACGAAAACTATCGAGCAATGAAATGCGCACATCGGGAAGTGTTTTTCGTAACTCGCTCACTTGGGGTGGGACTGGGTGTAGCACCTGGACGCTATGGACAGCGGGCACCTGTGACAAGCGTTCAATACGTTTGCTGTAGTCTTCCATCAAGGCTTCTTGCGAGTCGCTGCAAGCAACCGTTAACAGGGCCAAAAGAAAAAAGCTGCAGCGAGCGATATAGCAGCAAAGGCCAGAGTTAGGTACACTTGCCTGCATTATTTTCGATATGTACTTCATTTTTATTGAGTCCTGTATCGAATTGGCTTTTCATTTTAGTGGCGGTGTTTATGTTCACAGGTATTGTACAAACGAAGGCTCAGGTTAGCGCGATCTTAGACAAGGAGCAATTTAGAAAGCTGGTTATCGCTGCTCCTACAGCCTACTTGAAAGCTTTGGAAACAGGTGCAAGCATTGCAATTAATGGCTGTTGTTTAACGGTGACCGCATTTCATACCAGCACAGAGCCTGGCACAGTGGAGTTTGATGTTATCGACGAAACGTTGCGCCTAACCAATTTGGGCGCACTGGCGGTAAACGATGAGGTTAACTTTGAGCGCTCGCTGACGATGGGGACTGAGCTGGGTGGTCATATCGTGTCGGGTCATATTCATACCACGGCACGTTTAGCCGAACGCCATGACAGTGACGACAATTGCCGGCTGTATTTAGAGCTGGATAAAAAGTGGCTTGAATACATATTCCCCAAAGGCTTTATCAGCGTGAATGGGGCTAGTTTAACGGTAGGTGAAGTCACGGACCAGGGTTTTTGGCTGCACTTAATACCTGAAACCTTGGATAGAACAAATTTAGGAGAAGCGCAGGTAGGCACAGCGCTGAATATTGAGGTGGACACACAAACTTTGACCATTGTAGAAACGGTGAAGCAGGTGTTGGCTAGAGCAGAAACAACAAGCTAATACCCAGCATAGCAATGAGGGTACCGATAACAGCGCGGATGCTGACGCGCTGTCCTCGAAAAACATTTAAACCCAGCATAAACAAAGGCGCTGTGGACAATAACGTTTGCGCAATGCCTGGAGTTACGTAGGCTACCGCCATTTGCTGTAACCAAATAGCTAAGAAAGTGCCAATGACAATGGCCACTAACAAGGGCCAGAACGGGCTTTGCTTTAGCGATTTATAAGTGCCCGGTATCAGCCGTGGGCGGAACAGCATAATACCTGCAGTCAGTACCAAAGTGCCGCCGAGTAAACGTACGAATGCAGCTTCTGCTGCCGACACCTGGCTTAAAGCAAACCCCTGAAAGGCCATGACCAGCCCAGTAGCCTGGCAGGCAGCTGCCGTTATAGCAAACGCTAAGCCCGAGCGGCTTAGGCGCATGGGACTACCTAATTGACGTTCGGTAATAACCAAAAGCACGCCCAAAATAACAATAAGGCTGGCCAGCATTTGCCATAAGGTTAAGCTTTCGGATAACACCAACCAAGCCAACAACGCCGCTAGGGGCGGCGCTAAGTACTCGAGTAAAATAGTATGGGCAGGGCCTAACCGCCTTAATGCAGCAAAGTAACAGCTGTCGCCTAATGTAATACCAATCACGCCACTGGCTGTCATAAGGAGCCAGGTGTTTTGGCTCCAGCCTTCCCAGCTATGCCCTGGTAACGCAAAAACACCGAAAAGTAATAAAGGAGAGGCCACCAAGCCTTTTACTAAATTCAATTGTACGGCTGACAAATGATGGCTACTTTTACTATAAAGAAGGGTGGCTAAGGCCCATAAAAAAGCCGCCGACAATGCTGCAATTTGTCCTATCAACACAAGCGCCTACAAAGTAAAAACACGAGAGTTTGTAGGGTACTCGGTTCTTACTTTATTTCATACCTTTGGCCGGGGTTGTAATTGCTACTAATAGCGAAATTCTGTATAGTATGCTGCTCTTTACTGGGCTGTCTAGAATGACCCATGTGTGTTATTGCAGTCTGAACGTGTACAAGTGGCACTTGGTGGGTGTCACCACTGTCAATAAAGGAATTTATCTCCATGCCAGTAATTACTCTTCCTGATGGTAGCCAACGTGCGTTTGACCATGCCGTTTCCGTTTTAGATGTTGCCCAAGATATTGGACCAGGCTTAGCCAAAGCGACCATTGCTGGTCGTGTTAATGGCGAGCTGGTCGATGCGTGTGACCTGATTGAGCACGACGCTAGCCTTGAAATCATTACCCAGAAAAGTGAAGAGGGCCTAGAAATCATTCGCCACTCGTGTGCTCACTTGCTGGGTCACGCCATAAAGCAGTTGTGGCCAGAAACACGTATGGCCATTGGCCCAACGATCGACAATGGTTTTTACTACGATGTAGATATTGACCGCCCCTTGCACCAAGATGACTTGGATGCGCTTGAAAAGCGTATGAAAGAGCTAGCGAAAACTGGCTACGCTGTTATTAAAAAGAAAGTAAGCTGGGCAGAAGCACGGGAAGTGTTTGTTGAGCGTGGCGAAAGCTATAAAGTAGAAATTTTAGACGAAAACATCGCTCGCGATGACCGTCCAGGTCTGTACCACCACGAAGAATACATTGATATGTGCCGTGGTCCACACGTTCCGAATATGTCTTTTTGCCAGCACTTTAAAATAATGAAAGTAGCGGGTGCATATTGGCGTGGCGACTCCAACAATAAAATGTTACAGCGTATCTACGGTACTGCTTGGGCAGACAAAAAACAGTTGAAGGCCTATTTACAACGCTTGGAAGAAGCTGAAAAGCGTGATCACCGCAAAATTGGTAAAGCGCAAGACTTATTCCACTGGCAGGAAGAAGCGCCAGGTATGGTGTTTTGGCACCACAATGGCTGGGCTATTTTCCAAGAGCTAGAAAAGTTTGTACGGGAAAAGCTGAACGAGTACGACTACCAAGAAGTGAAAGGCCCATTAATGATGGACCGTGTATTGTGGGAGCGTTCAGGCCATTGGGACAAATTCCAAGACTTGATGTTTACAACGGCGTCCGAGAACCGTGAATATGCGGTGAAGCCGATGAACTGCCCAGGCCACGTACAAATTTTCAATCAAGGCCTGAAGTCTTACCGCGACTTACCACTGCGTATGGCGGAGTTTGGCTGCTGTCACCGTAACGAGCCATCGGGTGCCTTGCATGGGTTAATGCGTGTGCGTGGTTTTACGCAAGACGACGCTCATATTTTCTGTACAGAAGAACAAGTACAAGAGGAAGTGGCAGACTGCATTCGTATGGTTTACGAAATGTACCGTACCTTTGGCTTCGAAAACATTGTAGTGAAGCTGTCCACTCGACCAGACGAGCGTCTAGGTGACGATGCAGTTTGGGACAGAGCAGAGCTTGCATTAGCAGAAGCATTGAAGTCAAACGACATTGACTTTGAGTACTTGCCAGGCGAAGGCGCCTTTTACGGGCCAAAAATTGAGTTTACTTTATTCGATTGTTTAGGTAGAGCCTGGCAATGTGGTACAATACAGCTTGACTTCTCTATGCCAAGTCGTTTAGGAGCTACTTATGTAGGTGAAGATAACGAACGCCATGTGCCCGTTATGATACACCGAGCCATTTTGGGTTCCTTAGAGCGTTTTATGGGTATTCTTATTGAAGAATATGCAGGCTTTTTCCCAACCTGGTTGGCACCGAATCAAGTTGTCATTATGAATATTACGGACAAACAGGCTGAATATGTGGAAAATATCGTTTCTGAGTTAAAAAAGAACGGATTCCGCGCGACAGCTGACTTGAGAAATGAGAAGATAGGATTTAAGATCCGTGAACATACTTTACAACGCGTGCCTTACTTGTTAGTTGTTGGAGACAAAGAAGTAGAACAAGGACAAGTGGCCGTGCGTACGCGCCGAGGTGAAGATCTAGGAAAACTGTCTATTGCTGAGTTTATTGAAACCCTGAGCAATGATGTGGCATCGCGTACAATTTCTTAATATTGCTGGAGGAATAAAACATTAAAGGTGGAAGAAAAGGCGTAAAAGCCGATAAAACCCGGATTAATGACGCTATAACTGTTGCCGAAGTACGCTTAATAGACGCGGAAGGCGAGCAACGGGGCGTAACTGCTATTAATGACGCTTTAGAGCTGGCTGCCGAAGCAGGCCTCGACTTAGTCGAGATTAGCCCCAACGCAGAGCCACCTGTGTGCCGAGTGATGGATTACGGCAAATTCTTATACGAAAAAAGCAAACAGCAAAAAGAGCAAAAGAAAAAGCAGAAACAGATTCAGGTAAAGGAAGTGAAGTTCCGACCTGGCACAGATGAGGGCGATTACCAGGTAAAACTGCGCAACCTGCGTCGCTTTCTTGAGGGAGGTGACAAAGCGAAAGTCACCGTGCGTTTCCGTGGCCGAGAAATGGCACACCAAGAGATTGGTATTGAGTTATTAGAGCGTATTAAAAACGATCTAGACGAAATATCAAACTGCGAGGCTTTCCCTCGACGGGCTGAAGGGCGTCAGATGGTAATGGTTCTGGCTCCTGGAAAATAACGAAGTAGCAGCGGTTCACAAGTAAGGTGCCAGTTCGGCCCTTCACCCTGTAACTCACTTGGCAACTCAATGCGGAGTATATGTAATGCCAAAAATGAAAACGAAAAAAGGTGCTGCAAAGCGCTTTAAGAAAACTGCTTCAGGCGGTTACAAGCGTAAGCAATCTCACTTGCGTCATATTTTGACCAAGAAGAGCTCTAAGCGTAAACGTCATCTTCGTGCAACTGCAATGGTACATCAGAATGATGTTGTACTTATTGACCGCATGTTACCGTACGCTTAAGAGAGGAGATAGCAAATGGCACGAGTAAAACGTGGTGTCGTCGCGAGAGCGCGTCACAAAAAAGTCCTAAAGCAGGCGAAAGGTTATTATGGTGCTCGTAGTCGCGTTTATCGCGTTGCGAATCAAGCTGTCATTAAAGCAGGTCAATATGCATACCGTGACCGCCGCAACAAGAAACGTCAATTCCGTCAACTATGGATTGTTCGTATCAATGCTGCAGCACGTCAAGGTGGATTGTCATACAGCCGCTTTATCAATGGCTTGAAAAAAGCATCTGTTGAAATCGATCGCAAAATTCTTGCAGATATCGCTGTTCACGACCAGGCTGGTTTCACAGCTTTAGTTGAGAAAGCAAAAGAAGGCTTATCTGCGTAAGCAGTAAGTTGATATTTGCAATAAGGAAGGGAGCCCTATGGCTCCCTTTTTGTTTGATTTCTGGTATTATTTAGCGCTTCAAATACGAGCTAAATTGCCAGTTGAATTGGCACCGCCATTACAGAGGACATTCATGGATTTACAAGCTATTTTAGCCGCCGCGACAGCAGCCATTGAAGCTGCTAAAACGCCCGCCGATCTGGATGAAGTGCGCGTAAGCTATTTAGGTAAAAAAGGGCAAATGACTGAGCTGTTAAAGGGCTTGGGTAAACTGAGTGCGGAAGAGCGCCCTAAAGCAGGGCAAGAAATAAATATTGCCAAGGGGCAATTACAAACCCTATTAAATGCGCGCCGTGAAGCATTGGTTACTGCGGAGCTAAACCAAAAGCTGGAAGCAGAGCGCATTGATGTCACTCTACCAGGAACCTCTGTAGAACCAGGTGCTTTGCACCCTGTTACGCGCACCATTCAACGTATTGAACACTATTTTGGCCAGCTTGGCTTTGCCGTGAAGCAGGGCCCAGAAGTAGAAGACGACTTCCATAACTTTGATGCCTTGAATATACCTGCGAACCACCCAGCTCGTGCCGATCATGACACCTTTTACTTTACGCCAAGTACTATGTTGCGTACGCAGACCTCGGGCGTACAAATTCGTACCATGGAACATGAAAAGCCACCTCTGCGTATTATTTCTCCTGGCCGAGTGTACCGAAACGACTACGACCAAACTCATACGCCGATGTTCCACCAAGTCGAAGGGCTTATGGTGGACACTCATGTGAACTTCGCCGAGCTTAAAGGCATTTTGCATGACTTCTTACACCACTATTTTGAAGAAGACTTAGAAATTCGTTTCCGTCCTTCTTATTTCCCATTTACTGAGCCTTCAGCTGAAGTGGACGTGCGCCGTAAGGGCGGTGACTGGCTGGAAGTACTTGGCTGCGGCATGGTGCACCCGAACGTTCTAAAAGCGGTTAATATTGACCCAGAAGAATACACAGGGTTCGCCTTTGGTATGGGGGTCGAGCGTTTAACCATGTTGCGCTACGGCGTGAATGACTTGCGCGCCTTCTTTGAAAATGATTTACGTTTTTTACGCCAGTTCAGTTAAGGGAGTTTGACAATGAAATTCAGCGAAAAGTGGTTACGTGAATGGGTCGACCCCGCGTTAACAACAGAGCAGTTAGCTGAGCAGCTGAGTATGGCTGGCTTAGAAGTAGACGGTGTAGAGCCGGTTGCTAGTGCATTTACTGGCGTGGTAGTGGGTGAAGTGAAGTCGAGCACGCAGCACCCGAATGCAGACAAATTGCAAGTCACCAAAGTGGATGTGGGTGGCCCAGAGCTGCTCGACATTGTTTGTGGTGCTTCGAACTGCCGTGAAGGTTTAAAAGTGGCGGTTGCCACAGTTGGTGCTGTATTGCCTGGGGACTTTAAAATTAAGAAAACCAAACTACGGGGCGAGCCTTCCCATGGCATGCTGTGCTCTGCCTCAGAGTTAGAGCTCAGTGAAGAAAGTGATGGTATTTTAGAGCTACCTGCCGATGCGCCAGTAGGGAAAGACATTCGGGAATGGTTGCAGTTAGACGACGTCAGTTTCGATGTGGACTTAACACCAAACCGTGCAGACTGCTTAGGTTTGCGAGGTATTGCCCGTGAAGTAGGGGTACTGAACAACTTAGACGTGGTAACACCAGAAATACCACCTGTGGAAGCCAGCATCGAAGACACCTTGCCTATTCGCCTTGAAGCGCCAGAAGCTTGTGCTCGCTATTTAGGTCGGGTCGTTCGTGGCGTTAATATGCAAGCGGAAAGCCCGCTGTGGCTCACCGAGAAACTGCGTCGCAGTGGAATACGTTCTATCGACCCTGTGGTGGACATTACCAACTATGTATTGCTTGAACTGGGTCAACCGATGCATGCCTTCGATTTAGCCAAACTCGATACGGAAATTGTTGTTCGTATGGCGAATCAGGACGAGCAAATAACCTTGCTAGACGGCCAAAAAGTGAAGCTAGACAGCGATATGCTGGTCATTGCGGACAAGCAAAAAGCGATTGCTTTTGCCGGAGTGTTTGGTGGCCAGGAAACAGGTGTTACGGCAGCGACTCAAGATGTATTTTTAGAAAGTGCATTCTTTGCACCAGAGGCTATTACTGGACGTGCCCGCCGTTTAGGCTTGCATACAGACGCTTCTCATCGCTACGAGCGGGGTGTTGACCCAGAGCTTCAAGCTGAGGCAATGGAGCGTGCAACGGCGCTTATCATTGAAATATGTGGTGGTGAAGCCGGACCTGTGGTTGAAGCGAAGGACAATGCCCACTTGCCGACAGCAAACGCAGTCACTTTGCGTGCCGAGCGCTTGGCGCGCGTGTTAGGTGTGAATATTGCGCCTGAGCAAGTAACCGAAATATTCCAACGCCTTGGTTTTGCCGTGGAGGCGCTGACGGGCCAATGGCAGGTGACAGTGCCTGCTTATCGCTTCGACATAAGCATAGAAGAAGACCTGATTGAAGAAGTCGCCCGCGTATACGGCTATAACGAAATTCCAGAAGCAGCACCGCTTGCACGGTTAAAAATGTTCCGTACGGCGGAGTCGAAAACGCCTTTAGCTTTGTTTCAGCAGCGTTTATTAGCCGCAGGCTACCAAGAGGCTATTACTTATAGCTTCGTCGATCCAAAACACCAGGCTATGCTTTACCCGAATGCAGAAAGGTTAGAATTGCCTCACCCCATTTCAGTGGACATGTCGTCGATGCGTTTAGGCTTGTTACCAGGTTTGCTGTCTGCAGCAGGTTATAACCAAAAGCGTCAACAAGCCTGTGTTCGTTTGTTTGAGTCGGGTCTTCGCTTTGTGCCTGATCAGCAGGCGGAAAACGGCATTCGCCAGGAAGCGGTTATAGGTGGCGTGCTGCTAGGTGCTCAATTAGCCGAACATTGGCGTGAAGGGAACAAGCCGGTGGACTTTTACCAGGTAAAAGGCCATGTGGAAAGCATACTTGCACAAACGGGTGAGTTACATGAATACCGTTTTGTGGCTGCCAATAACCCTGCCTTACACCCAGGCCAAGGAGCTGAAATTTACCGCGGTGACAGCTTGGTTGGATTCTGTGGCGCATTGCACCCGCAGTTTGAAAAAACCTTTGGTTTGAAAGGTCGTGCTTTTGTCTTCGAACTACTATTAAGTGCCATCGACACTCGTTCGGTTCCAATGGCGGGGACTATTTCACGTTACCCTTCTATTCGCCGTGATATCGCAGTGATTGTCGATCGCGACGTTGCCGCAGGCGAATTGTTGCATGCAATCAGAAATGTTGGCGCAAATCATATAGTTGACCTACACTTATTTGATGTATACCAAGGTGATAGTTTGTCTGAAGACAAACAAAGTTTAGCAATAGCGTTAACATTGCAAGCGACAGAGCGCACTCTTGAAGATGCGGATGTGAACGAATCGGTTGCACAAATTGTTTCGTTACTGCAAACTGAATTTAACGCGATTTTAAGGGACAGCTAAGATGGCATTGACGAAAGCAGATATTTCAGAACATCTGTACGAAAAACTAGGGATGAGCAAGCGCGACGCAAAGGAGTTAGTCGACTTGTTTTTCGAAGAAATTCGAACTGCGTTAGAAAGTGGTGAACAGGTGAAAATTTCTGGGTTCGGAAATTTTGACTTGCGCGATAAAGCAGAGCGGCCAGGCCGTAACCCTAAAACTGGCGAAGATATTCCAATTTCTGCACGTCGTGTCGTGACCTTCAGGCCGGGGCAAAAACTAAAGTCCCGGGTTGAAAATGCAACCTTAAAAGAAGACTAAGTTCAACCAATAAGCCCACTACCCAGTGGGCTTATTTATTTAAAGAACAAGCTGCTAAACGGGTTTAACAGGCGCGGTAACCCTGCTGTAAACAGCAAAGGTGCGTCGAGGGTTGCTAATGTTAGGCAGTCGTGACTTTGGGTTTGTGGCTGGTGCTTGTGCTGTTGGTCAAGCATGACAAAGTCCCCGTCACGGTATTCGTCTTGTTCGTCATTGAAAACACCATTAATCACCAAGGTAACTTCGTTTCCCTTATGGGTGTGTTCAGGTACGCGGCTCCCTTTGTCCATATAGATTAAATGAATGCACTCGTCAGAGCCTAATTGCACGGGCGCTTTAAACATTTTACCGGGAATACGACTCCATTGGCCTATGCGCTGGTATTGGCGAGCTAGCGTGGGTGGTAAGACAAAGGTTTTACCGTTAACACGCAAGCTGTGCAGCGACTGACGCTGTGGTTGCTGTACAGGAGCCGGGCTATTAAAGATGTGCTCTAGCATCTGGTCATAGTCTGCTGTATTAACTCCGGCGGGCGATGTAGTAATAAGCTGCTCGGCTAAGCTTTCCTCAACCTCCAGGTTAACCTGTTGACAGCGCGGACAGAGGTCCAAATGTGTCGATACTAGGACGCTTAAAGCAGGGCTTAATATGCCAGCTGTGAAGTGTTCTATCAGCTCGTCCGTTGGGTGGTATTTAATTTTCATGAATCATCTCGCGTATTTTTTCTAGGGCAAGGCGAACTCGCGACTTAACTGTGCCTAGAGGAATGCCAAGTTCCTTTGCAACTTCTTGTTGCGACTTACCTTCTTGATAAATCATATGCAAAATAACCTGCTGACTTTCGGGTAGTTGACGTTGGTAATGGGCGAGCTCTTGCTGAAGACGGTGCGTATCAAGGTCTATGTCGCTTTCTAATGACGCTTCGCTGCTTGCGAGGATAGGCCACAGGTCGTCTGCACTTAAGTCGGTTAAACGGTGTTTGTTTTTACGCAGGTAGTCGAAACCTGTATTCCTAGCAATGGTGAACACCCAGGTTACAGCCGAACCACGCTCTGCGTTGAAGAGGTGGGCTTTTTGCCACACATTCGTCATGGCTTCTTGAACGAGATCAGCGGCTAATTGTTCGTTGCCGAACTTGCTGCTGGCATAAGCCTGTAAACGGGGCGCAAAATAATGAAACAGCTCTGCAAAGGCAACCCGACATTGGGTTTTTGCAACCTTTGACAAAAGTCTAGCTAAATGCGCAGCAGAAGTCGCTTGGCTCGAACCGGAGGCATGGGCTGTCATAGAGTGCGTCGTGTTTTGATAGTGACCATACATAGTAGTTTACGCCTTCAGCTTCAAGTTACCAATGGATAAATACATGTTCTATACTCACTCGAAAAGCCGGCTAAGAAAATTCGCTATTTCTTTTGGGTTATGACTCGATATAAGCGCATGTTTTTTCTCAGGTGAAAGAGGTAGCAGTTCTAACCAGCGGCTACATAACCAAGCTAAGTCATGGGAGGGCAGTGCGTCATACAGGTCACCTATTTCTGGGTAGGTGGCATACACCTCTTCAAGCCGCTGGCGAAGCAAGGTCTGTAGTTTCGTTGTGTCATCCAGTTGTGTTGGCCAAGGCGGTAAGAATTTCACCTCAGCCACATGTAAACCATCCGCTTCAGTCACCATGCTTTTCACGTTAAAAAAGAAATCGCCTTCTACGGTAATACCCAAGGTACCGTCTGCGAGCGCATGAAAATCGATAATATGCACTTTAGTGCCACAAGGAAACACGGGCTCTTTATCCATGTCTTCTTGGTTGGCTTTCAGGAAACACAAGCCAAAAGGTCGTTTCTCCTGAAGCGACTCCTTCACCATACGAATATAGCGCTGTTCAAAAATACTCAGTTCCATACGCCCTTGCGGTAACACAATGGTTGCCAGGGGCAAAATCGCTATTGTTTGTTGCATGTGTGACTGTGCCATCAGCAGGTGACCCGTGTATTGCTATTCATATTTTTAATACGATCGTAAAAAGGAAAAAGATCCATAAGAGGAATCTTTTTTTTCACACTCAGCGTATAACTAAGTGTGTATACAAACACATCAGGGAAAATAAAAAGGAAATTGAGATGGTGAAAGTAGGTATCAGTTCGTGCCTCGTGGGTCATAAAGTTCGATTTGATGGTGGCCATAAGGCTTCAGACTTTTGTCAAAACAATTTGGGGAAGTTTGTTGAATATGTACCTCTTTGCCCCGAGATGGGCATTGGTCTGCCGGCCCCGCGCCCTAGCATACGCTTAGAAGAAAACGAGGCGGGCGAAACCCGTGCCGTTATTACCAGTACGGGTGAGGATATTACCAACCGTTTAAGTCAGTATGCGAGCGACAGAAAAGACTTATTTAAGGGGTTAAGCGGATATGTGCTATGTGCCAAGTCGCCTAGCTGTGGCTTAGAACGGGTGCGTTTGTACACCCCGGGTGAAAAGGCAAACCGTAAAGCGGGCGTAGGAGTCTTCGCGCAGCGCTTGCGTGAACTTGAACCGGCAATGCCGATGGAAGAAGATGGTCGGCTAAACGACCCCCACTTACGCGAGAATTTTGTCACTCGCTTGTTTGTTTATGCAGAGTGGAAAAGCTTACCGCAGCCATTAGCAAAAAAAGATATTTTGGCTTTTCATACTCGCCATAAATTATTACTACTGGCGCACAATCAGTCCATGTACCGCGCCCTTGGCAAGCAGTTAGGCGAGCTGGACAGTATGGATGAAAACTTTACCAATAATTATATATTGGAAGTGATGCAAGCCTTGTCTAAACCCGCTTCAAAGAGCAATCACACCAATGTGTTGCAGCATGTTCAGGGTTATTTTAAGCAGCAGCTGTCTACCGTGGAGCGCGAAGCCTTGGCCCAGGTCATCCTCGATTACCGCCAAGGCGTTGAACCTTTAAGTGCCCCTATGTCCTTGTTAAAGCACTACTTAAAAATGTATCCAAAACCTTATTTACTGGGCCAAAGCTACTTTCAACCTTACCCTCAGGCTTTGGGGTTGCGTTACGCTTTATAGAGGACGTTTATGACTGCAGTTATCTGGTTTAAGCAAGACTTACGCTTGCAAGACAATACAGCCGTAGCCCAAGCGTGGCACAACCATGAACGGGTTGTGGCCCTGGTAACCCAGACTGAAAAAACCTGGCAGAAACATCACTGGGCACCCATAAAGCGCGACCTCTATGAACGTAGGCTCAATGCCTTGGCGTCAGAACTTGCGGCTTTAGGTGTTCCTTTGCATGTAATCAACGCTGAAAGTTACTGCCAGGTGCCCGCCTGTGTTTTGCAATTCATGCAAAAACAACAGGCGCAGCAGCTTTACTTTAATCGAGAGTATCCCTTGGATGAAAAACGGCGCGACCAGGCTGTTGTGGGCTGGTTACAACAGCATGGGATACAAAGCCATGTCAGTGACGACTTGCTGCTGGTTGTTCCTGAGCGAATATACACAGGCCAAGGCCACTACTATAAAAAGTTTACACCCTTTTATAAACGCTGGCTTGCTGTGCTTGCAGAGCAGGGAGTATCTGCACCGCAGCATTTACCAGCCAAAGGGCCGCCTATAGGTTTGCCCGAAAAAGTCACCCTCTTTGGCGACAAAGTATCCAGTGCAGCATGGCGAGCCGACACACAAGCGATTCATGCTGCGATGGAGCAGTATTATCACGAGCGGCTGCATGACTATGCCCAGAACAGAGACATTCCAGCGCTTAATGGTACTTCAGCTTTGTCGCCGTATATTGAAAATGGCAGTCTTGGGGTTGCAACCCTGGCCCGCAAATTGGCGCAATTAACCCCCGACTTTCCTGACGGATTGGAGCCAGGGGCGAGTACTTGGCTGTCGGAGTTGGCCTGGCGCGAATTTTACCAGCACCTTATGTGGCATGTGCCGCGCTTAAGCCAAGGGAAAGGGTTTCAAGAAGAAACCGATGCATACCCATGGGTGAACAGCGAAGAGCGGTTCACAGCATGGTGTGAGGGCCGTACAGGCTTTCCTATTATTGACGCAGGCATGCGGCAATTAAAGGCTACCGGGTGGATGCATAACCGAGTGCGTATGTTGGTGGCAAGCTTTCTGGTGAAAGACCTGCACCTAGATTGGCGGTTAGAAGAGGCCTATTTTATGCAAAACCTCGTAGATGGTAGCTTTGCTGCTAATAATGGCGGCTGGCAGTGGAGTGCAGGCACAGGCACAGATGCCGCCCCGTATTTCCGAGTGTTTAATCCCGAGCGTCAAAGTGAAAAGTTTGATCCAGCAGGCCAGTATATTCGTATATGGGTAAAAGAGTTGGCTGATGTGCCAGCCAAACATATTCATGCACCTTGGCAGTGGTTACAACAATATGCAAGGGCTAACCCGTACCCTAAGCCCATTGTGGAACACAGCCAAATGCGCGAGCTATTTACACAAACCTTTAAGCAGGTAAAAAATGGGCTTCTCTAAGCAAATAGATCAAGTAAAGGCCTTTTATGCGGATATGCATGCTAGCGATTTTGCCGTCATAGATAGCCTATATGCGCCAGATATCGTATTCAAAGATGCAGTGCAACAGGTCATTGGCCGAAGCGCGTTAAAGGCATATTTCCACCACGGACTGGGTAACGCGAAGCGCTGTTCATTTCACTTTGAGCATGTAAGTGTTGCTGCCAACAATGCATTTCTGGTGTGGGAAATGCACCTGCAGCACCCCAGCATTGGTGGCGGTAAGGACATTTATGTACCAGGGGCTAGCTGGCTTCAGTTTGACCCTGACACAGGCTTGATAAAACTGCATAAAGACTTTTGTGACTTAGGGGGTATGGTGTACGAACACTTACCCGTTATTGGCTATTTGGTTCGCAAGGTTCGCAGCCATTTGGAGCAGTCATGAAGGTACTTATTACCGGTGCGACTTCTGGGATTGGGCGTCAGCTAGTAGCAGACTATCTTGCGGCCGGGGAAACGGTTTATGCCTGTGGCCGAAGTGAAGCTAAGTTGCAAAGCTTGCAAGAGGAGCTGCAAGGCCAAGGGCAGCTGCATTTAGTGCCGTTTGATGTCACCGATCATACAGGCACTCTCATAGCCTTACGCCAGCTTTCCGAAATAGATTGTGTCATTTTAAGTGCGGGCGTATGTGAATACATTGATGAACCAAGTGACATTCAAGGGCCTTTATTTCAACGCGTATTTGCTGCCAATTACTTTGGCGTGGTCAATTGTGTTGAAGGCATCATACCGCAACTCAGTGAGGGGGCTCGCTTAGTTATTATCGACAGCATGGCGCGCTTGTTTCCATTTACCCGTGCCGAAGCCTATGCGTCCAGCAAAGCCGCAGTTCATTACTTAGCAAACACGTTAAAAGTAGACTTGGCACCTGCTGGTGTGCAGGTTATTTCTGTGTCTCCTGGGTTTGTCAGCACGCCTATGACGTCGAAAAATGATTTTGCCATGCCCATGCAAGTAACAGCTGCTGAAGCCTCAAACGCTATCCGTTCTGGTATAGAGAAAGGTAAACACCAAATTTATTTTCCTCGTCTGTTCGGCTTCATTATGCGCATGTTAAATGCCTTACCCTTAGGGCTGCAGTTATATCTTTCGAAACGAATGAAAAAAGGATAAGTTATGCGCATTGCAATTATCGGTTCAGGAATTGCGGGCCTTACCGCAGCCCACTTACTCCACAAAGAACACGAAATCCACTTATTCGAAAAGAACCCCAGTATTGGTGGACATACGGCCACAGTGGATGTAGAGGTTGCTGGCCTGTCGTATGCAATCGACACTGGATTTATTGTTTTCAATGACCGAACCTACCCGCTATTTAGAGCCCTCATGCGGCATATAGGGGTTTCTTGGCAGAACACTGAAATGAGTTTTAGTGTAAAAAACCCTGAGACAGGCTTAGAGTATAACGGGCACAACCTGAATACTTTGTTTGCGCAACGACGTAACTTGTTGAAGCCCAGTTTCTATAAATTTTTGGCAGAAATAGTGCGTTTTAACAAGGAAGCCAAGCTAGCTTTTGAAAGATCTCGCAAGAAGACAGAGGATGTAGATAACATCGCTTTGGGTGAGTTTGTTACCAATCTTGGCATGAGCCAAATGTTTCAGCAAAACTATCTCTACCCTATGTGTGCTGCTATTTGGTCAGCGAGTCTGAATGAAGTTGCCGCTTTCCCACTTGGTTTTTTCCTGCGCTTTTTTATGAATCATGGCTTACTTAACATCAAAGACAGGCCACAGTGGGCTGTTATTCAAGGTGGATCACGTAGTTATTTAGAACCCTTAACGAAGCCCTTCGCAAAGCAAATACACACCAATGCAGACATAGAAGGGGTGTCTCGAAATGAACAAGGGGCTGTGCTGCGCTTTACTGACGGGCAGCAAGAGCAATTTGAGCATGTGATTTTTGCTTGTCATAGCGATGAAGCCTTGGCGTTATTAGATGACCCGAGTGCCGCCGAGCAGGAGGTTTTAAAGGGCATTCCTTATCAAGCTAACGAGGTGGTTTTACACACGGACAAAACACAATTGCCGGCACGGCGTAGGGCTTGGGCAAGTTGGAACTACTTGCTGCCCGTAGGGGAGGAGCGGCAGACCCAGTTAGCTAGCCTGACGTACAATATGAATATTTTACAGGGGCTGCCAGCTAAGCAACAAGGAGTTGATACGCCGGACTTTTGTGTGACCCTAAACAATACCTCTGCCATTGATAAACAGAAAATACTCCGCACCTTCATTTACCATCATCCGGTATACTCCATTCCTTCTTTTGCTGCACGCAAGCGACGCACTGAAATATGTGGAGTACGAAATACCCATTATTGTGGTGCTTATTGGTACAACGGTTTCCATGAAGATGGCGTGCGAAGTGCTAACGATCTTGCTAGCCGATTCCAAGTTGCCGCCATTTCACCTATGGCATCAGAAGTAGCTGCAAATGCGTAGCCAAATGCAAGGGCACATAACAAGCCGCATTTATTGGGGAAGTGTTCGCCATCGCCGCTTTATTCCTAAAGAGCATAGCTTTCGCTATCACCTGATGCAGTGGGGTATAGCTCTTGAGGAGCTTGAACAGCTAAACAACACGTCGAAGTGGTTCAGCACCAGTGAACGATGGGCGCCCCTGCACTTTAAGCCGAGCGACTACTTACCGGGCTATTACCTACCAAGCCATGAGACCTTGTCCACTGCCGTTCTACGTAAAATGAACAGCCTGAGTGAAGGCGCTCTCGATGGCCAGGTGTTCTTTTTAGGAAATATAAGGACTTGGGGGCTATTTTTTAGCCCTCTTAATTGCTACTTCCTGATCAACAAAGAAGGTATAGCAACCCATATGCTGGCTGAAGTGAGTAATACACCTTGGAATCAGCGTCATTACTATTTGGTGAATTTCAACCACCATAACAGCGCAGCCCCACTGCAGCCAACGGAAAAAAACTTTCATGTCTCGCCTTTCAATCCTATGGAAATGCAGTATCACTGGCGTATTCGAGCGCCAGGTGAGGGAGCCCTCATTCATATTGAAGCGCATAGAAAACACAAAGAGTTTGACGCTACCTTAGCTTTAAAAGGCGAAACACTGAACCGTTCGGCCGTTTACCGCGTACTAAGGAAGTACCCAATGATGAGCATAAGAATTATTGGGGGCATTTATTGGCAAGCTCTTCGATTGTTTCTTAAGCGCGTACCTCTTTACGGTCACAGTGAACATAGGCAGGACACATGACACAAATTCATCACGATCAATCACTCACAGCCTTATCTGATAGCCTTTCTAGAACACAGCGAATCGCTCGGAATCTTTTATTTCGGGTGCTATCCCAAATGCGGTATGGTTATTTAACCATGGCGGAAGAAGGCGAAGTGGTGGGTTGCTTTGGTAATCCAGCATCGAGTATCAAGGCGCGGATCGATGTACATGATGCTAAAACTTACACGCGCTTTCTGATTCAAGGCGACATAGGCGCAGGTGAAGCTTTTATGCAGCAGGCATGGTCAAGCCCTGATGTCACCAGTGTTATTCGTGTGTTTGCTATGAATCTTATAATACTCGACAAAATACAGCGGCGGTTTGCTTGGCTCAGCTGGCCTGTGCACATGCTACGTCATCTTCGTCGCAATAATAGTAAACAACAAGCGAAGCAAAATATAACGGAGCATTATGACTTAGGAAATGAGTTATATAGCCGCTTCTTGGATGCGCGCATGCAGTATTCAAGCGCTGTTTACCCGCACGCTGGTGCCTCCTTGCAAGAGGCACAAGAGCATAAGCTGCATAAAATTTGCAACCTACTGGAACTGACTGAACATGACCACCTTGTGGAGATAGGGACCGGCTGGGCAGGTTTAGCAATTTTTGCTGCCACTCATTATGGCTGCCGGGTGACCACGACAACAATTTCCGAGGAGCAATACGCTTATGCCCAGCAACAAGTGGCTGAATTTGGCCTGGAAAATAAAATAACCTTATTAAAACAGGACTATAGAGACCTTACTGGACAGTTCGATAAACTCGTGTCGATTGAAATGATAGAGGCAGTTGGGGCTAAATACTTGCCTCAATTTTTTCAGAAATGTTCTCAACTGCTTAAGCCTTCCGGTCGTATGGTGTTGCAGTCCATTACCATAGCAGACCAGCGTATGGCCTCGTATAACCGAAACGTCGACTTTATTCAGCGATATGTATTTCCTGGGGGCTATTTACCATCTGTCGAGCTGTTAGCCCAAATGTTTCGAAAACATACAGACATGGGGGTACGCCAACTAGACGATATTGGGCTGCATTATGCCGACACCTTAAAAGACTGGCGCCATGGATTTAACGAGCGCAAGCATGAGCTAACAGCGTTTGGGTATGATGAAGCCTTTGCCCGATTCTGGAACTATTACCTGAGCTATTGTGAGGGGGCTTTCCGGGAACGCACCGTTAGTACTGTTCAACTAATGGCAACAAAGCCCCTATGCAAACATTAATTCAGTTGGGTTTGTTACGCCGCATTATCCCTTTTTTTCTGTTTGATATTGTGTGGTTTTTGGCTGTATGGGGCCGAGATGCTTATGTGTTAATAAACACAGTGCTCGTGTTGTGCCTGTTCTTGTTCAATGGCAGACAGCTCGTTGCCCAAGCTAAGCCTCTCATTCTTTTTGTATTGTTTGGGCTTGGGGCCGAACTGCTTTTTGTGATGTTCCATGTTATTCGTTTTACGCAAACGGATTTTTTGCCCTTTTGGCTGGTTGTCCTCTGGCTGGGCTTTTCAGCCACAGCATTTTCTAGCATGGACTGGCTTGCAGGTCGTTATGTTCTAGCAGCTCTTTTAGGGGCGGTGTTTGGTCCTGTGACATATTTAGCAGGGGTGCGATTTGGTGCCGCACAAATACAAATAAGTGAGCCACATATGATTTTTTTCTACGCAGTTGCATGGTCGGTGCTGATGTTGGTATTTGCACGGCTGGTTAAGCAAGACCCACATCCAGCAATGGTGCGATCCCATGATGGGTAAACAAAACATTCTGATGGTGTGGCTTATTTCTCTACTAGCTCTGAGCTCACCTACCTCCATCGCTATGGAGGTCACGAAATTTACGAGTGACGAAGCCGCTTTCGTTCGGCTTGGACAAACTCGCGTACAAGTTATGCTGTTTAAAGTATATGACGCCACCTTGGAAACAGACACAGGAAGGTACCCAGGGTATAACAGGTTACGGTTGAGTCTGAGATACTTACGCTCAATTAGCTCAGAGTCACTTGTTGAGGCAACAGCAAAAGAGTGGCGCAGGCTAGGCTTTCCAACCACACAAGTGAGCCTTGCTTGGCTGCAACAGTTAGCGAGTATTTGGCCTCATGTAACGGCAGGCGACATGATTATTGCCGAGCATGTAAAAGGTGAGGGTATTGTCTTTACTGACTCTCAGAAGGTGCTTGGGGTGATTGAGAGCGAACAGTTTGCACAGCAGTTCTTGGCTATTTGGTTATCAGATAAGTCTCGCTTTCGAAGTAACCGCAATGAATTGTTAGGGCTTAACGAGAGGGGAAGGAAATGAAAACACGACACTATTGCATGCAGTTATGTTGTGTCTTGGTAAGTCTGTTTTTGTTAGCAGGCTGTTCAGCACACATCGACGACTACCATGGCAAAACACCAAAGCTTGCGCTTGAAGTTTTTTTTGATGGCTCATTGACCGCTTATGGCATGGTACAAGACAGGTCGGGGCTTGTGACACAACGGTTTACTGTTGATATTCAAGGAAGCTGGCAGCGAAATGAAGCAGGTCAGCTTGAAGGAACCTTACATGAAGTGTTTGTTTGGGACGATGGACGAGAGCAAACTCGAACTTGGCTATTAACCAAAGTTTCAGAGCATCAGTACGAAGGGCGAGCCGGTGACGTGAAAGGGGTGGCGATAGGTCACACTGCCGGTAATGCATTGCACTGGACTTATCAGCTAAATATCCCCTGGCGAGGCAGTACCATGGCTATTACGCTAGATGACTGGATGTATCTACTTGATGAGAACAAGCTAGTAAATAAAACTAAAATGAGTAAATGGGGTTTTCATTTAGGGGATAT
Source organism: Aliidiomarina taiwanensis (assembly GCF_003987015.1). Taxonomy (GTDB): domain Bacteria; phylum Pseudomonadota; class Gammaproteobacteria; order Enterobacterales; family Alteromonadaceae; genus Aliidiomarina; species Aliidiomarina taiwanensis. Next base: position 483,378 of record NZ_PIPQ01000001.1, read on the forward strand.
AACCATTTATATGGAACGTCACGTTTATTAACTTAGTGTACAATGTGCACTTTAGCTTTGTTGGGCTAGGCCGATAAAAGCATAAGAGAGTGAATAGACGGTATTTAGTGATGGGATCGAAAGTGAGTTTTTTATTTAATGATCCAGATATTCTTGGACAGACAGTCTTTATTAAACGAGGTCCGCATCAGGGCAAAATTGGGCTTGTCAAAGAAGTGCTCAATAATGATGTGTACATGGTAACCGGGGCTGACTTTGGAAAAGAGCGTGCGCAATTCAAGCGAAAGGAATTTATTGTGCACCGCTACCGAAAAATAAGAATGCGTTCGAGTTAACAAAAAGCCCAGCAATTTTTGCTGGGCTTTCTTTATTCGGCATGAGATTTAGAAGCCGCGAGGCGCCTTGCTTGCTCCAGCTTGGCTGACTAAGTATTGTTGCCACTGCTCTTTCGCTGAAAGACCGCCTTTGGCCTTGCTTTTAACCTTCATAGCGGCCTTTGGACTCGCCTTGGGCGCTGCTTTCTTGGCTTTTGCAGCGGGCTTTGCAGCGCTTGCAGGTTCTGCAGCGCCTCCAAGTAGCTCTTCTGTCCATTCGGCCAGCTTAGCTAAACGCATGTTTTTGCTACCGTCAACACTATACCAGCCTGGGCTTTCTTCTATTTTTGGGGCTTTCCCGTTGGCAGCTTTATAAGCCTGAGAAAACTCACTAAGAACTTTCTCTTTATCTAGTTTACTCATTCGGCATTTCCTATGTGGTATTATTTAACTACATTATTTTTATACAGGTTTTACTACACGCTGTCTAATTTTGTAAGGGGTATAGAATGCGTCGTGATGCGCTTATCGCACAGTTAAATGCTTGGCTTCAGCCAGAGTTGATAAATGACTACTGTCCAAATGGGTTACAGGTTGAGGGTTGTTTAGATATCCAGAAGGTGGTGACTGGAGTGACGGCGAGTCAAGCCTTAGTTGACGCGGCTGTGGCGGCAGAAGCCGATGCCTTATTAGTGCACCATGGTTATTTTTGGAAAGGCGAGTCGCAACCTATTACTGGCATGAAGCGGCGCAGGCTGAAGGCCTTGCTGGACGCAGATATAAACCTTTTAGCATACCACCTGCCTTTAGATGCCCACCCAGAGTTTGGTAATAATGTTGAGCTGATAAAACTGATTCAAGGAGAAGGCAGTACAGAAGCGATAGCGCCTGTGGCGGGAATAGCCCCTGAAGGTATTTTAATGATGTCGCAATTGGCGAACCCATGTACGGGGCATGCGCTGGCAGAACGGTTAGAAGCCGTTCTGCAACGACCGCTTATTGCTGCGGAATGTAACGCAACCTCTATACAGCGCATTGCTGTGTGTACTGGGGGTGGGCAAGGCTTTATTGAGCAAGCGCTGGCAGCAGAAGCAGATGCCTTTATTACGGGTGAAGTGTCAGAGCAAACCATTCACGTGGCTCGCGAGTGTGGTATTCAGTTTTTCGCAGCAGGCCACCATGCAACTGAGCGATATGGCATAAAGGCATTAGGCGAGAAGTTGGCACAGGTGTGTGGGCTCGAGGTGCAATTCATTGATATTGATAATCCCGCATGACCGATCGGATTTTTAGTAAAGACGCGACCAAGTTTGCACAGAATATTTACGCAACTCGAAAAGGGCGAGTGCGTGAAGCGGTCTTAAAGGAGGATCTTGCGTTTTTACTTCAGCATGCAAGTCCCCTTCACGTGCTAGACGCAGGCGCTGGGCTTGGGCAAGTGAATCAGTGGTTTGCCGAAGCAGGTCATAGGGTACTGCACTTAGATGGGGCGGAAGATATGGTGGCGTCGGCGCGGCAACGGCATGCCCAAGCAGGCCTTAGCCAGCAATATGAATACCGCGTGGCCCCTTTGCAATCCCTCGGTGAAGAACCTCTGCAGTTTGACCTTGTGTGTTGCCATGCAGTGTTGGAGTGGCTGGCAGACCCGTTTGCTGCTCTCCAGGTGCTTTCAAGTAAAGTCGCGCCAGGCGGTTGGTTTTCTTTGATGTTTTATAACCGCACCGCCAAGCTCATGGCGAATATGACCTATGGCAACCTAGACTACGTGCTTGCCGGATTACAGGTAAAAAAGAAAGTACGTTTGAGTCCACAGCGGCCCTTGGAGATACCCCAGGTGAAAAACTGGCTGAGTCAGCTGCCTTTAACGGTTGTGCAACATAGCGGTATTCGTTGCTTTAATGACTACATTAAAGAGGCGGAGCGAATTGATGAGCAAGAGCTTATCGCCCTAGAATTACAATACAGACGAGCTGAGCCTTACCGAAGTTTAGGGCGTTACCAGCATTTGTTGTTACGAAAGGAAAAATAGTATGGCACAGAAAGTTGCATTTATTGGGTTAGGCGTGATGGGATTTCCAATGGCAGGTCACTTGCAACAGCAAGGCTTTGACGTGTGTGTATATAACCGCACGGGCGCTGTCGCGGAGCGTTGGTGTTCACAGTATGGTGGACAAGCAGCGAGTACACCCAAGCAGGCTGCTACTGGTGCTTCACTCGTCTTTGTGTGTGTCGGTAACGACGAAGATGTACGCAGTGTGGTGTATGGGGAAACGGGGGCCTTAAGTGCCATGCAAGCAGACAGTGTGCTTGTGGACCATACCACAGCTTCGGCTGAGCTTGCTCGCGAGCTTGAGACTCGAGCCCAGGCACAAGGAGTTGGCTTTATGGACGCGCCTGTGTCTGGTGGGCAAGCTGGGGCTGAAAATGGCGTGTTGACTGTGATGCTAGGTGGGGATAAGTCCCTGCTTGAGAAAGTGCAGCCAGCACTCAGCAGCTATGCCAAATACGTAGGCTGGCAAGGACCCGCTGGTAGTGGGCAATTGGCGAAAATGGTGAACCAAATTTGTATCGCAGGGGTGGTGCAAGGTTTGGCGGAAGGCATGCAGTTTATTGAGCAAGCTGGGTTAGACCCTGAACGCGTTATTCAAGCCATTTCGCAAGGCGCTGCCGGAAGCTGGCAAATGAACAACCGCTGGCAGACCATGGCCGCAGGCCACTATGAATTTGGCTTTGCCGTAGACTGGATGCGCAAAGACTTGCAACTGACATTAGAAGAAGCAAACCGTAATGGCAGCCGCTTGCCCCTGACCGCCATGGTGGATCAGTTTTATGGTGATGTGCAAGCAAAAGGAGGAGGGCGCTGGGACACGTCATCTTTATTAACGCGCTTTATCGAACCGAAGCACTAAAAAAAAGCCCGCACATTTGAAGTGCGGGCTTTTGAACGAGTCAAGCTCACTGGCGCTAGGTATTAACGAATACCTAAGCGGCGAAGGGCTTGTGTTGTGTAGTCGCTACGACGTGCTTTAAGCTCGAAGTTCATGTAATCCGTTTCTTCGTTGGCCAGACCCAGCGCGATATAACGACCGTTGTTTAGGTCGTATAAGGCTTCTGCGGCCATCCAAGGTACATCATGGCCGTAGAACTGAGCGTTATAGGCTTCAGCAACACGCCATAACTCGCCACGGCTGTCGTAATGGTCAATAACAGAGGCTGTCCATGTGTCTTCGTCAATGTATATCGTGCGCTTGGCGTAAATATGGCGTTCGCCTTCTTTCAGAGTCCCTTCTACAACCCACACACGGTGCAGCTCATAGCGGAGGTACTCTGGGTTCATGTGACCTGCAAGCAGAATATCGTTATAACGAAGGTTTGTGTCCATTAAGCCGTAGCTGTTGTAAGGAATGTACATTTCTTTTTTGCCCACAAGTTTCCAGTTGTACTTGTCTGGCGCACCGTTAAACATATCCAAGCCGTCGGAAGTACGCAGACCGTCAGACGCTGTACCTGGTCCGTCATAAGCGACGTTTGGTGCACGGCGAACACGGCGCTGACCTGCGTTGTAAATCCACGCACGGCGACCTTCTTTTACTTGGTCAATAGTGTCGTGTACAAGCAACACGGTACCGGTTAGGCGCGCAGGAGCTAGTACTTGCTGTAAGAAGTAGAACAGAATGTTGTCGTCGGCGCGCTCGTCTCGGCCACCTTCGAGGTACTCAGGCCAAACAAGTTGCTCTTTTAGGCGCACCATTTCGAAGCTGCCGTTGGTTTGTACAGGGAACTGACCAACAGTGCGCTCTACCGAGCCACCACGGTAACGAGTTAAGTGGTTCCAAACGACTTCTAGCCCAGACTTTGGAATAGGGAATGGGATGACATTCGAAAAGTTATTCAGTCCGCTACCACCAGCTACAAGCGTCGTGTTAACGGCGTTTTGGGCAACGACATCGTACAGTTCGCTTGGGTAAGCAGCGGTACGGTGAGTTTTGTAGACAGGCATACGCCATGTGTCATACCGTTCAAACATGGCAATTTGGCCAGGCGACAAATGGTCGCGGTACTGGTCAAGGTTGCTCCGTGTGATGGTGAAAAGTGGCTCTTCATCAGCAAATACGTTTTGTGGGCGGTTGGTGTCTTCACCTGGGCGAGAAAGCCCGCCGTCCCATGCTGGAATGGTACCAGCAGCGTTACCCGCACGCTCAGCACCTAGAGGCGTTAAGTCATTCCCTAAGCGGGCAGCTTCTTCCGGTGACACAGCAGCCTGTACGCCTGCTGATAGCAGAGAAAGAGCTAGAATCCCTGCACCAAACATTATTTTTTTCATTGTCGTTGTCCTTAGTTCATGTGCGTTTTTTATAAAATCGTCGCCCCAATACGATGTTGGCCGACCTTATTAAGGCTTAAGCTACACCAAAACAAACAGAATTAAAATAATTCCGCATCATTTCAGCAAATGATTCACGTTATTTAACGAAATTTAGTTTAAGCGTTTTCAAACACCTGTTAGATTATAGGGTGATACCTTATAACCCCGGTTAAAAAGCATACGCTATGTATGTTTTTTAACACATCAATGTTTGGAGTTTAACTAATGATAAGGATAGCAGTAGCTACTTCAGTGTTGCTCGCTTCTTTTGGAGCCCAGGCTGCTGAGCCTTATGACCCGATTACTACCCCAGCACCTCAAGCTGTTCGTGCGGAACATGCGGCTTTAGTTGGGTTAGACCAGCGAGGAGATCAACTGCTTGCCAGTGGTGTGTTCGGTACGGTCATAGAAAAAGAAGGTGAAGCGTCATGGCAACAACTGGAAATCCCCACATCTGTTCTGTTAACGAGTATTGATATTGTCGATGAAGAACATATTTGGGCAGCGGGTCACGATGGCGTGATTGTGCAAAGTACTGATGGTGGTAAAAGCTGGCAACGCCGGCTAGATGGCTATCAACTGCTGAACCTTGAATACCCGTGGCTGCAAGCGAAAATGACAGCCCTAGAAGCAAAAATTGCAGAAACCGATGACGCTTATGAAGCTGAGGAGCTTGAGTTTGCTTTGGAAGAGCTTGGTTTTTTGATGTCAGGCCTGGAAATTCAGTTTGAAGTTGGCCCAACCAAACCTTTCCTAGACATACACTTCTTAGATCGCTCGACCGGGTTTGCCATAGCGGCTTATGGAACCTTATTGAAAACCACAGACGGCGGTGACACCTGGCAGGTGCTGAACGATAAAATTGAAAACCCTTATGGCTATCACCTGAATAAAATTGTTTCGGACCAAGAACAGCGACTTTATGTCTTGGGCGAGTACGGCTTAATGAGCCGTAGTACCGACTTAGGCGAAAGCTGGGACACCTTAGACACCCCGTATGACGGTTCTTTTTTTGGCGGCGTCGTCGACCAGAATGGAACACTCTGGGTGTTTGGACTTCGGGGCAATATATTTAGTAGCAGTGACCATGGGGAAAGCTTTCAAGGTCACTTTGCGAACACCAATTACAACCTAAACAGCGGGACCGTGCTTGACGACGGTCGTATTGTGCTGGTTGGGCATTCGGGTGTGATTGTGGTTATCGAGCCAGACACAGACACAATAACAACGCATACGCACGAGAGCAGCGTTTCGATTATGGGCGTGCGCCAGCTGCACGGGAATGAACTTATTCTGGTTGGGCGAGCGGGGCTTCAACGCTTTACCATTCCCACAGACGTAACTGGAATGAAAGGGTAATTTACAATGCAGGATAATTTAAGCGTTGCACACGCAAAGGTACCACTGATGGAGCGCGCGCTGTTTGCTGCTCGCAAACTTTGGCTGTTTATTTTTATAGGTATTACTGCATTTTTATTGTACCAAGCAGCGCAGGTACGCCCTGATGCGAGCTTCACAAAAATGATTCCGAGTAATCATGAATTTGTACAAAACTATTTTAAATATGGCGACGACCTAGCCAGCTTAGGTAATGCGGTGCGAGTCTCGGTAGAAACGACTGAAGGCACCATATTTGACGCGGACTACCAAGAAACTCTTCGGCAAATTACCGACGAACTAAACTATATACCGGGTGTAAACCGCTCGGGTATTCGGTCGGTATGGACGCCTAACGTGCGTTGGTCGGAAGTAACAGAGCAAGGCTTTGTGGGTGGCCCGGTTATTCCTGACACTTACGACGGCAGCCCAGCCAGCTTAGAGAACCTGCGCAAGAACGTCTTACGTTCTGGAGAAGTGGGGAACTTGGTTGCCAATAACTTCCGCTCTGCTCTTATTTATGTTCCCTTGAACGAGATAGACCCAGAAACAGGGGAGCAGCTCGACTACCACCAGTTTAGTTTGAACCTCGAAGAGCGTATTCGTGCGAAGTACCAATCCGACAAGATAAATATTCAAATTGTTGGTTTTGCGAAAGTAGTCGGCGACTTAATTGACGGTGCCTTGCAAGTGGGCATTTTCTTTATTTTGGCTATGCTGATTACCTTTGCCATGCTTTATGGTTATAGCCGTTGTGTACGTAGCTCTTTAATTGTATTGCTGTGCTCTGTTATTGCAGTGGTTTGGCAGCTCGGTATTATTAACCTTATTGGTAGTGGTATTAACCCATACTCCATGTTGGTGCCATTCTTGGTCTTCGCTATTGGGGTGAGTCACGGGGTACAAGTGATTACCGCTGTGATGGCGTACCGGGTTGACGGTGCAGAAAAACTGCAGGCATCACGTTTGGCGTTTCGCAGCCTATATATTGCCGGCTTAACGGCATTAGCAAGTGACGCAATTGGCTTTACCACGCTGATGGTCATTGATATAGAAGTCATCAAAGAGCTTGCCATAGCGGCCAGTATTGGTGTTGCGGTTATTGTACTCACCAACCTGGGTTTACTGCCTATTCTTACGTCCTACTTTGGTGTAAGCCAAGGAGGGATTCAACACCTCGAACAAGCGCGCTTAAAGCAAGACAAAGTACAGAAGTGGTTTCAACACTTTACCCAGCCGAAATGGGCGAAGCCAGCGATTGCCGTGGCTGTTGTTATGGCGGTGATAGGTGTTTGGCAAGGGCAGTCGTTGCAAATAGGGGACCTCGACAGCGGTGCGCCTGAACTACGTGCAGACTCCCGTTACAACCTCGATAATGCCTTTATGGTGGAGAACTACAGCTCAAGCACCGACATTTTTGTGGTGATGGCTGAAACACCACCAGGAGAGTGTATTGCATGGGAAAACATGGTGCTGATGGACCGCTTTCAGTGGCATATGGAAAACGTTCCAGGTGTCCAAACCACGCGCTCTATTACTTATGTTTCTAAGTTGGGAATGGCGGGTATTAACGAAGGTAACTTGAAGTGGTACAGCATTAACCGCGACAACTTTGTTTTGAATGCGTCTATTTCTCAAGCACCTTCTGGCCTGATTAACCGCGACTGCAGCATGGCGCCGATGATTATCTACTTGAACGATCACAAAGCCGACACGCTTAACCGAGTGGTTGCAGAGGTGCGTGCTTTTAGCGCTGAATTCCCAAGTGAGAACTTGGACTTTTTATTAGCAGCAGGTAACTCAGGCATTGAAGCGGCGACCAATATTGTGATTGAAGAAGCACAATTTAAAATGCTGGTGTGGGTATACGGTGTGGTGATAGCGCTTTGCTTATTAACTTTCAGAAGCCTGCGTACCGTTATTTGTATTGTGCTGCCCCTGATGTTTACTACCATTATGAGCCAAGCGTTAATGGCTTGGTTAGATATAGGTATTAAGGTTGCAACCTTACCTGTTATTGCATTGGGTGTGGGTATTGGCGTCGACTATGGCATTTATATCTATAGTAAAATGCGTGAGGCACTAGCTCAAAACATGAGCCTGTCGGACAGTTATGGGTATGCCTTATCAAAAACCGGTAAAGCGGTTGGCTTTACTGGCTTGACCTTGGCTATTGGTGTCGCAACATGGATTTTCTCACCTATTAAATTCCAAGCGGATATGGGCTTACTATTAACCTTCATGTTTATTTGGAACATGCTAGGTGCATTAATTCTCATTCCTGCTTTGGCTTACGTGCTGAAGGTAGGGCCAAAGGGAAAAAATAAAGAGCCAGTTATGTAGTTTGAAAGGCATTTCCCTAGGGTGTCGATTTCCAGCTAAAGCAATTAATTAACGAATGTATAATAATTGTTGACATGGGGTGGGGGCTCATTAGTATTAATGTTGCTTGGCTGTTTTCTACACAGCCAAGCACTTTAAATAAAACTAATAAAAACCCTAGGGAGAGCTCCCAATGTACACCAACCTTAAAAAGTCCAAAGTGGCGCTAGCAATAGGCGCTGCGTCACTCTTGGCACTTTCGCCAGGAGCGTTAGCTCAGGAATAAACCACCACAGAAAACCAAGAGGCTGAACAGAAAAAAAAGCCTGAACGCATTCAAATTGTTGGTTCGCGTATACGAACCGACGGTATCGATAATGCGACACCCATCGATATTATTAGTGCTGATTTAGCCACTGAGCAAGGTTTAACAACCCTCGGAGAGCTACTTCGTACGGCAACCGTTGCCACCGGCTCAAACCAGTTAATTTCTGCTATGTCGGTAGGGAGTGTCACCGCAGGTGGAGCAGGGGCTGAGTCTATTTCAATGCGTGGCTTAGGTGCCAACAGAACCTTGGTACTTTTGAACGGTCGTCGTGCAGGACCAGCAGGTACGCGTGGACAAGTGGCTGCTTTTGATATGAACGCTTTAGCTGTGTCTGCAGTTGAGCGCGTTGAAATATTAAAAGACGGTGCTTCCTCCTTGTATGGTTCTGACGCGGTTGCTGGGGTTATTAACATTATTACCAAGCGAGGCGATGAGTCGAGTATTAACGTTAGTGGTAGTCAGCCCTTTGAGAAAGGCGGTGAAAACTTCCGAGCCAACGGTACTGTTGGTAAATCCTTCGATCGGGGCTCTGTCCGCGCAGTTGTAGACTACAACCTACAAACGGAGTTAAAGCGTGGCGATCGCGAGCACTTTGCCTGTGGGCAGCGTTTTATGTTCGATCCAACGAGCGGGGAGCAGGTGGACCCAATCGACCCGAGGACTGGGGAAATACATTGTAATGACTTGCCTTATGGTATGTGGCTTTGGAATCAAGGTGCTGGAAACTATACGTCGACCATTACCTCCTATGACTATTCGGGTTATTTAAGAGAAAACAATAAGCCAGGCTATAACCCACAAAACCCAGGCGACATTAGTGCGCCAGAAGGTTGGTTCCCTGTGGGCTATGACAAAGAGTCCGACGGCTGGGTTGACGCCGACCACCCATACCAAGACTTAGAGTCGATGACGCCGAAAACAGAAAGCATGTCAGTGTACTTACAGGGTGACTACCAGTTAACCAATGACATTGGCTTTTATTCAGAGCTTCTTTTTAGCCGCCGTGAAACCACTATTAACAGTTATCGCCAATTCTGGGAACCCTTTGTACCTGCATGGTACGGTTTGGTTGATGGCTGGGACGGTCATGTCATTTTGGACCCAACAACTGTAACAGATCACTCGGGATCGGTTACAACCGTTGATTACACGCGCTTTGTGGCTGGTCTCGAAGGACACTTAACCGGAAGTTGGGAGTGGAATGCTTCATTCCAGCGTACTTTAAACAGCGGTGAGTACCAAACTAAAGTGATCTTAGACGACGCCTTAGTTATGGCTCATGATGCTTTTTGGGGGGACCCTTGTGAAGGAGAGTTCTCGCCTATTTCAAATCGACCGTGCTATGCAATAGACTTTTTTACGCCAGAATACTTGCGTGGTGAATTTGATCAGGGCACGAAAGATTTCTTGTTTGATACTGAAGTGGGTAAAACTACCTATAAACAAGATACTCTTGAAGCTTATGTGACAGGTGACGTATATGATTTACGTGCTGGCACGATAGGTGCGGCTTTCGGTGTGTCCTATCAAACTGATGAAATACGAGACACCCCGGGAGCCGTCACTATGGCGGGTAACTCGTGGGGGATGACCAGTTCGGGTATTACTGCAGGTCGTTCCACCACAACGGCGTTATATGGTGAGGTACAAGTTCCCTTAATACGCGACTTAAAGCTGATGGAAGCGCTTGATGTAACTGCTTCAGCGCGCTACACAGATGTGTCTACCTACGGTAGTGATGAAACTTATAAATTGGGCATGAACTGGTCAATTGCCAATGGCTTTAGACTCCGTGCATCGCGGGGAACATCCTTCCGTTCACCGGCTTTATTTGAGCTGTTCTTAAAAGAGCAGACCAGCTTCTTTGACCAACGTAATGACCCGTGTTGGAACTGGGGAGAGCGCTTAGACTCTGGCTCAATCAACTCAACCATTGCTGAAAACTGTGCTGCTGATGGTATTCCTGATGACTACCAGCAAGATTTTGGTTCAGCAACCGCTATTACTTCTGGTGGTGCTGGTCGTTTGGCCGCTGAAACCTCTGTGTCGGAAGGCGTTGGCTTGGTCTGGACTTCTGAAGATAATAGTATTGCCTTCTCGGTTGACTACTATGATGTGGTTATACGTAACCAAATTAGTAACGTAGGTGGTTCAAGCATTGTGAATCTATGTTATAACTCAGAGAACTTCCAAAGTGAGCCGTTCTTTGAACAATTTGACCGGAATGATGGTGCAAACGGTGACTACAACATTACAGAAGTACGGGGTGGTTACGTGAACGTTGCAGAACAGAAAATTCGCGGTGCTGACTTTGTGCTTTCGTACCAGCGAGACATGGACTTTGGTCGCTTACGTATGCGCTTAGACCATACGGTGCAGTTGGAACGCTCTTACTTGCAGTTCCCAGACAGTGAACGCTTACAGTATGTAGGTCGTTTAGGGAATCCGAAGCATACGGGGAACGTGAATATTAACCTTGAGCGCGATACGTGGAACTACAACTATTCTATTCGCTATGTGGACTCTGTGTCGAACGACCATTTGTATACAGACGGCGACTTAGGTACTTACCGGGGTGAAGAAGTACGCTTTGTAAGCTCTGCACCAAAAGTTATTTACCATACCTTCTCAACCAGCAAAACCTTTGGGGACAACTGGGACTTAACCGTAGGTGTTAATAATCTATTTGATAAAAAGCCGCCGAAGGGAAGTCCTTCTCGTGCTAGTACTGTTGGTAATGCGATGCTTTACTCGCAGTACGATCAAATGGGTCGCCGCGTGTTTGCAAACCTAACCTATGGGTTTTAACAATACGCTAGCTCTCAGATAGACCTAAGTTACTTAAGAAAACACCAGCTCCTTGAGCTGGTGTTTTTTTATGCTTGAAGGTGACTTATAGTTCACTGACCCACTGGTACAAGTCTCTTAATATCTGCATTTTTGCCGGATCGTCGGCGACACGCTCGGCCGCATGTTCAAGCGCTAATATAAACTCATGAATGCTTAAATAGCCACCTGTGCCAAACTCAAGCCGCTCTTTGCAATGCTGACGCCAGGTTTCAAGCTCGGTTTGGGTGAGGGTTTGCGGGTAGTTTCGTGCCCGGTAACGGAATAAAAGCTCTTGAAAACGCGGGTCATCAAACTCAAACGGGTGCGCGCTTAACTGCATGGGGTCCATGTTACGGATCATACCCATATGAGTTTGTGATTGGCGACTTATTAAGCCGCCGCTATAGAGAGCGAGGTCAACGTCAATAGCGACTTCTTCGGAGCCTTCGTCTCCATAAGGTTGGGCTAAACAGTCGATAAAATATTGGCGCACATCTGGGGCATTGCGTAGCCAAGTAGCATGGGCTTCAATAGTGCTCGGGTCTTGACCAAATTCAAGTGCGCGGGCTTCCGTTAAGGTTTGTCTTGGGGCCAAAAACGGCGCTTGGTTAATGGCAATACGTACAAGACCAGGGCGCTCTTCTTGTGCTAACCCCTTGCTGTAAAGCGTACTTTGAAGTTCTTCGAGGCTTTGTTGGTGCCACTTACTCGGATCACTGTCTAAACGCCAGGCTATTAATTGATTGGGTTGTTCTGGGTGAAAGCCTAAGGGTAAAACCCATCGGCAGTAGCCTTGTGCGGCACCGTAAAGGCCAGACACATGCACCAACGGAGTCAGGTTCACAAGCGCTTCATTGATAAGGGGCAGTAAAGCGGCCTTGCGGCGCTTTTGAAAGGCCCAATCAAATAGCCGAGGGTGTGTGTCTTTTATAAGTTTAGCCAGCGCTATGGTTGCGTACACATCGGACAAAGCGTCATGGGCCTGGCCGTGGTCTAGTTGGTTAGCTTCAGTCAGGTGTTCAAGCTTTAAGCTAATAGCGCCTTCCGCATTTGTGGGCCATACTATCCCTTCAGGACGCAGTGCATAACAGGCACGAACAAGTTCGAGCAGGTCCCAGCGGGAATTGTTATTTGCCCAAGTATGCGCATAAGGGTCAATAAAGTTACGATAAAACAGAAAGCGCGTCATTTCGTCGTCGTAGCGTATGTTATTGTAGCCAACGCTGACGGTGCCGGGCTTTGACAGCTCAGCCGCTATTTTTCCGGCAAACTCTGTTTCAATGTAGCCGTCCCGTTGGCATTGTTGCGGCGTAATACCTGTAATAAGACACGCCTCGGGGTGGGGCAGGTAGTCGGGCGCCAGTTGGCAGAAAATATTCATGGGCTCGCCTACAATGTCTAGTGCTGCGTTTGTTCGAATGCCGGCAAACTGTGTGGGGCGGTCGGCGCGAGGGTTCACACCGCCAGCTTCGTAGTCGTGCCAAAAAAATGTGATATCTGTCATATATACAACGAAGTTAAGTGAGCTTAATGACACTAGAATAGCACTTGAGCATACTAATATGCGAGAATCGTTCAGTTCATTAATTTTAGGGTCAACCTTTACTGTGGAGAAGTTTATGCGTGCGAAGCATTTAATATTTGCAAGTTTGCTAACCATTGGGCTTGCAGCGTGTGTCGACAGCGACGGACCAACAAGCACTGAGCAACCTATTGCCATTGCGATTCATGGTGGCGCTGGCACTATAACCCGTGAAAACATGAGTCCCGAGCGGGAAGAGCAGTATCGCCAAGCACTCGCTTATGCAACGGAAGCTGGTTATGCCGTGCTTGAAGACGGTGGGAGTGCTGTGGACGCAGTGCAAGCAGCTATTCAAATGATGGAAGAAAACCCTTTATTCAATGCCGGACGAGGCGCCGTTTATACTTATGAAGGCCGCCATGAATTAGACGCTTCCATTATGCTTGGCGAAACAGGTGAAGCCGGTGCCGTTGCTGGAGTGACCACAGTGAAAAGTCCGATTGCTGCTGCTCGAGCGGTGATGGAACAGTCACGCCATGTGATGTTAAGTGGCAGTGGTGCTGAGTCATTTGCTCGCCAAGTAGGCTTAGAGCAAGTCAGTAATACTTACTTCAACACCATGGAGCGTTACGAGCAATTACAGCGCGCTTTGGAATTGCTTCGCGAGCAAGACGAAATGGGCGACCACATTGCCTATCAAGAAAACTGGGACCCTGCCTTTAATATGGGCACAGTTGGTGCGGTGGCCCTTGATGCGAACGGCAACTTGGCTGCGGGCACATCCACAGGTGGCATGACAGCCAAACGCTGGGGCCGTATTGGAGACTCCCCAGTGATTGGCGCAGGTACTTGGGCTGATAACGAAAGTTGTGCAGTGTCAGCGACAGGACATGGTGAGTACTTTATTCGCTTCCACGTGGCTGCCGATATTTGTACACGGGTGAAGTATCAAGGCAAAAGTATAGAACAAGCGAGCCATGAAGTGATACACGAGGTGCTGCTACCCCTTGGCGGTACCGGTGGTGTCATTGTATTGGACGCACAAGGGAATATAAGCTTACCCTTTAATACCGAAGGCATGTACCGAGCTTCTAAGTCGAACAGTCAACCTTTATACGTAGGCATTTACGCTAACGAATAATAGGGCTGTTACAGGGGGAAGCTGCCCTTAGCTTCCCCTTTTTCTTTAACATATCGACCCACCTATATTTTTGCTAAACTAGCAGCTTACATTCCTGTTGTAATGAGTTTATGAAGCATCTGTTTAGTTTATTGCCCGAATGCCGAAGCCGTGACCGCTTTTCCTTCAAGCAACGGCTTCGCCGTTTACAAAAGAAAGCCAGCACCGAAGCCCTTGAACGTTTGCAGCACGACATTGAAAGCTCCCGTGCTTGGGTGAGCGAACGGCGAGCGCGTATTCCGACCATTCACTTTTCCGACGACTTGCCCGTCAGTGTAGAGCGTGAGCGTATTCAGCAGACCATAGCTGACAACCAAGTCACAGTATTAGCCGGTGAAACAGGCTCTGGGAAAACCACCCAACTACCGAAAATGCTGTTAGATATGGGCTATGGTGCCGCGGGCGTTATTGGTCATACACAGCCACGCCGGTTAGCAGCCCGTTCGGTGGCATCGCGTATTCAAGAAGAAGTGGGAGAATTAGGGCAAACACTTGTTTCTTATAAGATTCGTTTTCAAGATCAGACAAGTGACCAAACGTCAGTTAAATTAATGACCGACGGTATTTTATTGACAGAGCTGCAAAACGACCCTTTTTTAAGTGACTATGAAGTCATCATTATTGATGAAGCCCATGAACGTAGTCTGAACATCGACTTTCTTTTAGGCGTATTACATAAGCTGCTGCCAAAACGACCAGACTTAAAGCTTATTATTACATCTGCCACGATTGAAACAGAACGATTTTCTCAGCATTTTCATGATGCGCCTGTGATAGAAGTGAGTGGACGTACGTATCCCGTGGAAGTCCGCTATCAGCCTATTTCTGAAGAGGAAGACCAAGACTTACACCAAGGTGTTATCGATGCAGCCGAGTCGCTGATGCGAGAAGGGCCAGGTGATATCTTGGTGTTTTTAAGTGGTGAACGTGAAATTCGCGACTTAGCCGACAGTTTAAACGATGCCTTTAACCGTTCCGGCAGTGGCACCCTGGTTGATATTGTTCCTTTATATGCACGCTTGTCAGCGCAAGAGCAAAACCGAGTATTCCAACCCCGCGGTGGCCGGCGCATTGTGCTAGCCACGAACGTTGCAGAAACGTCGTTAACTGTGCCCCGAATTCGCTATGTTATTGACACGGGACTGGCCCGTATTAGTCGCTATAGCTACCGTACAAAAGTCCAACGCTTACCTGTTGAACCCGTTTCACAGGCAAGTGCGAACCAACGGGCTGGGCGTTGCGGGCGACTTGGCCCGGGTATTTGTATTCGCTTATACAGTGAAGAGGACTATTTAAACAGGCCTGAGTTTACAGACCCGGAAATACTAAGAACAAACTTAGCCTCGGTTATTTTACAAATGGCCAGTTTAAAGCTGGGTGATATTCGTCGTTTTCCATTTTTACAACGGCCCGACGAGCGTTATATTAATGACGGCTTAAAACTGCTCGAAGAGCTTCAAGCTGTTTCCATGCGTGGCCGGCGGGGCCATCAGCAGTTAAAGCTAACCAGTTTGGGTCGACAGTTGGGGCGTTTACCCATAGACCCACGATTAGGTGCCATGGTGCTTGCTAGTGGGCCATTAAACTGTACCCGTGAGGTACTCGTGATAGTGGCCGCTTTAAGCATTCAAGACCCGCGCGAGCGGCCCCATGACAAGCAGCAGCGTTCGGATGAATTACATAACCGCTTTGCGGTGAGTCATTCGGATTTTTTGAGTTATTTAAAGCTTTGGGGCTACTTACAAGACATTCAAAAAGAGGGCAGTGCCAGCCAATTTCGGAAACGCTGTAAGAAAGAGTTTATTCATTACTTACGAGTGCGGGAATGGCACGATGTGTATACACAGTTAAGGCACACGGTGCGCGAGCTTGGCTTCCCTTTAAGTGACGAGCCAGCGAGTGAAGACCATGTGCACCAAGCCATGTTGCCGGGGCTGCTTTCACACATAGGTACGCGCCAGGACAAGTTTGAATATATGGGCGCACGGCAAAGTCGCTTTTATATTTTTCCAGGCTCTGCGGTGTTTAAGGCGAAGCCTAAATGGATTATGGCGGCGGAGCTGGTGGAGACTTCGCGCTTGTACGCTCGCTATGTGGCGGGTATCAAGACCGAGTGGGTGGAGCAGGCGGCAGCTCATTTGGTGCGAAAAAGTTATAACGAACCACGTTATTCAAAGCGACAGGGGGCTGTGATTGCTTCTGAGCAAGTGACTTTGTATGGCTTACTGTTGGTGCCTGGCCGCCGTGTGCAGTATGGCCGTATTGACCCTGTGGTGTCACGAGAGTTATTTATTCGCCAAGCTTTAGTGGCGGGTGAAGTAAAAAAAGCCCCACCCTTTGTGGCTGCGAACCAAGCACTAATAGATGACATTCAAGCGCTTGAAGCAAAGTCACGCCGCCGCGATATTTTAGTGGATGAAGAAGCCTTGTATGCGGCTTACGAACGTGTGCTTGCCCCGTCCATTTTGGACGATCGCAGTTTAAATGCCTGGTGGCGCAAAGCAAATAAAGAGCAACAGCGAGCTTTGTTCTTCCAGCGTGACGACTTAATGGCGCAGTCCGCCGAGCATGTCACAGAGCAGCTCTACCCAGATGAGTGGGAGCAGGGTAGCTTGCGTCTACCCTTAGACTATATCTTTGAACCAGGCAGGAAAGACGACGGAGTGAACATTGACATTCCGTTGGCTGCGTTAAGTCAAGTTCAAGACACAGGCTTTGACTGGCAAGTGCCCGCCTTGCGGCATGAGTTGATCACCGCGTGGATCCGCAGCCTGCCAAAGCGCCTACGACGTAATTTTGTGCCTGCGCCGGACTATGCGCAGGCTGTGCTCGACGCTGTGCAGCCCTTTACAGCGCCCTTGCTCGAAGCCATGACCGATGAGCTTAGACGCATGTCAGGGCTGACGATACCCACAGATGCCTGGGATGCGACACTGATACCAGAGCATTTGCGCATAAACTTCCGGGTTCGTGATGCAGACAACAAGATAGTTCGCCAAGGCCGAAACCTAAGCGAGCTGCAGCAGCGCATGAAAGGCAAAGTTCAAGAAACCATTACCGAAACGGCTGGCGAACAGATTGAACAAGAGGGATTAACGGACTGGTCATTTGGCGCGCTACCAAAGCCCGTAGAGCGCCGCCAAGGACGCTTTGCCATTAAGGCCTACCCTGCCTTAACCGACGAAGGGAAGTCGGTCGCCATTCGTGTTTATGACCAAGCTGAGGATGCACAGCAGGCACAGCTACAAGGGCTGCGCCGCCTGGTTTATTTGCAAGTGTCGTCACCGTTAAAATATTTACAGCAAGCGCTGCCGGCAAAAACCAAATTGGCGATGTACTTTAACCCTTGGGGACGTATTGAAGCCTTAATCGACGACTGTATTATGGCAGCTATCGACCAGCTTATAGCAGGCCATGCAGTCACAGATGAACCCAGCTTTAGGCAGCTAGTAGACAAGGTGCGGGCAGAGCTGAATGACACCACCTTAGCTATTGTTGAACGCGTAGAGCAGTGTTTGCTGCTTAGCCACAGCATTAATAAAGGGTTAAAAGGGAAGCTGGACTTGCGTTTAATGCAGTCGTATAACGACATACAAGCCCACTTGTCCGAGCTTATTTTTCCAGGCTTTGTTACCACCTTTGGTACAGAGCGCTTAGCTGACTTGGAGCGCTATTTAAAAGGCATAGCGTACCGTTTAGAAAAGCTACCGGTGGACCCAAATAAAGACAGGTTGCGCGTGCTGCAAGTGGAAAAAATAAAAGCTGAATGGCAAAGCTTATGCAATAAAGTGCCAGACTATAAAAGCAGGCCAGAGCCTTTACAGGCTTTCCGTTGGCATTTGGAGGAGTTTCGTATTTCTCTGTTTGCTCAAGTTTTAGGAACAGCTTTTCCGGTGTCGGAACAGCGTCTTAAGCGTCATTTAACGCAGCTTCAGAAGGAGCTTGGGCTCTAAGAGGCTGCGGCTACCTTTAGTTACAAAAAACCTGCTCTAGGCAGGTTTTTTGTATTTGCTTAAGCGTAAAGGCCTAAATGCTCTTTTGCGTAAGCTTCAAATTCGGTGCAACCACCAATATGCTTTTCATCAATAAAGATTTGCGGCACGGTTTCTGCTGGCTTCCCAATGGTTTTTTCCAAGTCTGCGCGGCTAATGCCTTCTTTAATAATATCCACATAGCGGTATTCAAAGTCGTCGTGCTTTTCTACAAGCTGCTCAGCAATTTGTTTTGCACGCACACAAAAAGGACAGGAATCGCGTCCAAAAATAACGGTTAACATGAAATACTCCTTTCTAGTTTCGATTGCGCTTATTATGTCATTAAAGCGGAACAGGAACCAATGGGCTTTATCGATAGGCTTAATAGTTTTTAGTGGTCAATACTCAAGTCGCTTTTTGCAATGCAGACACAAGGTAGAATTTCGCCTTGGCGTACATAGGCTAAAGGTTCGTTCAGGTACTCAACTTGGCCCGAGGTGAGGGTGCAGCGGCAGGCGCCACAGAATCCAGTTCGGCAATGGTAGTTAAGCTCTAGGCCTGCTTCTTCGAGGGCTTGGAGTAGGGACTTAGACTCACCGGTGGTCACTTCGACCACCGGTAAGCTATTCACTTGAACTTTATGCGTTGAAGCCATAAGAACTACAGGTCAAAGTCGCCAAAGTCTCCAGCGCTCACTTCGCTGTCAATTTGACCAACTAAGTAGGAGCTAATCTCTGACTCTTGCGGTGCGACTTGTACGTTGTCAGAAACCAAATATTTATTCATCCATGGTAGTGGGTTGGTAACTTGGTTGTAGTGAGGTTCAAAGCCGATGGCTTGCATACGCAAGTTCGCAATGTATTCCACATATTGACATAGAATTTCTTTGTTCAAGCCAATCATGGAACCATTTTCAAACAGGTAACCGGCCCATTTCTTCTCTTGCTCAACAGCAGAGGTGAAAATCTCAAAGGCTTCTTCACGACACTCTTCTGCAACTTCTTTCATTTCTGGGTCGTCGTCACCATGTTGCCACAGGTTTATAATGTGCTGTGTTGAGGTGACATGCAGGTTTTCGTCACGCGCAATTAAGCGAATAATCTTTGAGTTCCCTTCCATCAGTTCGCGCTCGGCAAAAGCAAAGGTACACGCAAAGCTGACGTAGAAACGAATGGCTTCTAGTGCGTTCACCGAGTTGACACACAAGAAGAGTTTACGTTTCAAAATGCGCCTGCTGACTTCATGGGTTTCCCCATTAATCTCAAAGGTGCCTTCACCGTAGATTTGCCACAGCTGCACATAGAAAATCAAGTCGTCGTAGTACTTGGAAATGTCTGAGGCACGCTCACGTATCTGCTCATTCACCACAATGTCGTCGAACACCGGACCTGGGTCGGTAAACAGGTTGCGTAAAATGTGCGTGTACGAGCGTGAGTGAATGGTCTCAGAGAAGCTCCAGGTTTCTATCCAGGTTTCTAGCTCTGGCAAGGAAACAATGGGAAGGAACGCAATGTTCGGGCTTCTTCCTTGTACCGAGTCAAGCAATGTTTGGTATTTCAGGTTTGAAATAAAAATATGCTTTTCACTTTCCGACATGGCCTGAAAGTCGACGCGGTCACGGCTTACATCCACTTCTTCTGGGCGCCAGAAGAAGCTAAGCTGTTTTTCAATAAGCTTCTCAAAAATACTGTGGCGCTGCTGGTCGTAACGAGCAACGTTCACTGGGTTGCCGAAAAACATCGGCTCCCCAAGTGGGTTCACATTGTTCTGATTAAATGTTGTATAGCGCATAGTTTCCTCACTACTTAAATTTTACAAGCTCCACCGGCACAGTCGTCATCGTCTTCCACAACGGCAGTAACAGCCGCACTGGCGTTTTCTTGAAGCTTCTCACGTGTTGCTGCAGACAAGTCGGTTTGGTTGTCTGAAGAACCGTCACGGGTATTGTGGTAGTACATGGTTTTAACGCCCAGCTTATATGCATGCAGTAAGTCTTGCAGCAGTTGGCGCATAGGTACTTTGCCGCCTTCAAACTTGCTTGGGTCGTAGTTGGTGTTGGCAGAAATAGTTTGGTCTACGAATTTCTGCATAATCGCTACAAGTTCCAAGTAGCCTTTGTTGTTTGGCATGGTCCACAGCAGTTCGTAGTCGTCTTTCAAACGCTCGAACTCTGGCACGACTTGCTTCATGACACCGTCTTTTGACGACTTCACCGAGATATGACCGCGTGGAGGTTCAATGCCGTTGGTGGCATTCGATATCTGCGACGATGTTTCAGACGGCATTAAGGCCGACAGCGTCGAGTTACGTAAGCCGTACTTTTTGATGGACTCACGGAGGCTTTCCCAGTCGTAATGGAGTGGTTCTGAACAAATGCTGTCCACGTCTTTTTTGTACGTGTCGATGGGCAAAATGCCTTTCGAAGTTCTGGTTTCGTTGAACTTAGGACACGCGCCTTTTTCCTTCGCTAGCTCGTTCGAAGCTTTCATCAGGTAGTACTGCATTGCTTCAAAGGTGCGGTGCACAAGGCCGTTGGCGCTACCGTCTGAGTAGCGTACACCGTTTTTGGCCAGGTAATAGGCAAAGTTAATAACACCAATACCTAAGGTGCGGCGGCCCATGCTTGCATTGTAGGCTGCAGGTACTGGGTAGTCCTGGTAGTCGAGAAGGCTATCGAGAGCACGTACCGACAAATCAGCTAGCTCTTCAAAGTCGTCAAGAGACTTAATTTCACCTAAGTTAAAGGCCGACAGTGTACACAGGGCAATTTCACCTTCTTCGTCGTTAATGTGCTGCAATGGCTTGGTTGGTAACGCGATTTCTAAGCATAGGTTGCTTTGACGAATAGGGGCCAATTTAGGCTCAAATGGCGTATGGTTGTTTGTGTGGTCAACGTTTTGCAAATAAATACGACCTGTGCTAGCACGCTCCTGCATAAACAAGCTAAATAGCTCGATGGCTTTAATGCGCTTTTTGCGAATGTCTGGGTCGTTTTCATACTGCACATACAAGCGCTCGAATTCGTCTTGGTCAGCGAAGAAAGCGTCATACAAACCAGGCGTGTCCGACGGACTAAATAAAGTAATGTAGTCGTCTTTAATGAGGCGCTGGTACATAGTGCGGTTAAATTGTACGCCGTAGTCTAGGTGGCGAACACGGTTTTCTTCTACACCACGGTTGTTTTTCAGTACCAGCAGAGACTCCACTTCAAGGTGCCAAAGGGGGTAAAACAGGGTCGCTGCTCCGCCACGCACACCGCCTTGCGAACAGCTTTTAACGGCTGTTTGGAAGTATTTAAAGAAGGGAATACAGCCTGTGTGGAAGGCTTCACCACCACGAATGGGGCTACCTAGCGCACGAATACGGCCTGCGTTAATACCAATGCCCGCCCGCTGAGAAACATATTTTACAATGGCACTCGCCGTGGCGTTAATGGAGTCGAGGCTGTCGTCAGACTCAATTAGAACACATGAACTAAATTGGCGTGTCGGAGTACGAACACCCGCCATAATCGGCGTGGGTAGCGACAGTTTAAAGGTAGAGGCTGCATCGTAGAAACGACGAATGTAGTCGAGGCGCGTGTCTTTAGGGTAGTTTGCGAATAAGCAAGCAGCCACAAGTACATACAGGAACTGTGCACTTTCATAGACTTCGTCTGTTACTCGGTTTTGAACCAAGTATTTGCCTTCCAACTGCTTCACAGCCGCGTAGGAGAAATTCAGGTCACGACTATGGTCTAAGAAGCTGTTCATTTGCTCGAACTCTTCTTTTGTATAGTCTTCTAGTAAATGTTTGTCGTAACGGTTGTCCGCAACCATTTTGGTTACTTGGTCGTATAGGTGCGGTGGCTCGAATTTACCATAAGCTTTTTTCCGTAAATGGAAAATAGCTAAACGCGCAGCCATGTACTGATAATCTGGCGCGTCTTCAGAGATCAAATCAGCCGCTGCCTTGATGAGCGTTTCATGGATCACGTCGGTACGCATACCGTCGTAAAATTGGATTTGTGCGTTAATTTCAACTTGGGACACAGAAACGTTATTTAAGTTTTCTGCCGCCCAACCAACAACACGGTGAATTTTATCGAGATCGAGTAATTCGCGACGACCATCACGCTTAGTGACTTGAATAGATTGGTTCATAGCTCCCTCTTTGGGTTACTTTTATTATCACTATATATAGTGGTCGTTTTGGCGCCAGTGGTCAAAACGACACAATATATAGTGTTTGGGTATGAAGGCTACTCTAGTCAGGAAGTGGGTTCTGATCAAGGGGCTTTAAGAAAATAAAAAACTGGACAATATATTGAAAATTTTGTTTCGCATATCTGGTGCGGCTTTGCTGTCAGTTGCGAGCTAGTTCCTGCATTGAAAAAAATCCTGCAATGTTTTTGCTTCGAATGGAATTGCTTATTTTGTATATAACAGGTGGCATATGACAGCTGTTAAGGCCTTAAGGCAAGTGGTTCAAAATATGCTCAGGCTTGCTTAAATGAACATCAGCTCCCCAAGCAGAAGGGCGGTCATTCTGGCCAATATAACCCCACTCAGCAAGGAAGGTTTTCATGCCAGCCGCTCGCCCCGCCATAATATCGCGCTCGGCATCGCCCACATACCAACAGTGTTCAGGGGCTACTTGAAGTTGCTCTGCAGCCAATAAAATAGGTGCTGGGTCAGGTTTAGCAATAGGCAGCGTGTCGCCGCTAACAATCGCTTGCATGTCGGCGAGCAGAGGGAACTCTGCCACAATAGGCATGGTAAAACGGCTTGGCTTGTTGGTCACAATGCCAGTGGCGATGCCTTTTGCATGCAAAGCTTCGATGGTTTCCTGCATTCCCTCGAACCAATTTGTGTTGACACATACATGTTCTGCATAAAAAGCGAGGAATTCTTCTTTGTAACTTAACTGTGTGGCTTCGTCAGCGCTTGGGTACGTGTCGGCAAAGCCCAGGCTCAATAAACCGTGGGAGCCATGGGAAGCGAGTGGCCGAGTAAGCTCATCGCTGAGAGCCGGAAGCGAACGTGCTAAGCGCATTAAGTTCAGGGCAAAACCGAGGTCTGCTGCTGTGTCTAAAAGGGTACCGTCTAGGTCGAATAAAATGGCTTTGCAAGGCTGCATAGGCATGTCTTTCATGAACGCTCCGCGGGCATTTCACAGGCAACTAAGTAGTTTACGTCGAGGTTTCGATCGCTTAAAAAGAAGCCCGAAGTCAGCGGGTTATAGTGGATGCCCGTTGTGGCTTTCGCTTGTAGCCCCGCACTCTCAGCTGAGCGAATAAGCTCAGAAGGGCGAATAAATTTACTTGCGTCGTGGGTGCCTTTAGGCAGCCATTGCAGTACATACTCCGCTATATACACACCAAATAACTTGGCTTTTAAAGTGCGGTTTAGCGTTGAAAATACAACCCGTCCACCGGGTTTTACCAAGCTAGCGCAGGCGGCAATCACCGCAGCGGGGTTAGGGACATGCTCGAGCATTTCTAAGCAGGTCACCACATCAAACTGCTGGGCATGCTCCGCCGCAAAGGCTTCAGCGGTAATTTGTTGGTAGTCTATGCTTAGCTCACTTTCTAAGGCATGCAAGCGAGCCACGCTCAGGGCGTCTGGGCTCATATCGATGCCCGTAACTTCCGCACCCGCCCGTGCCATGGCTTCCGTAAGTAAGCCTCCGCCACAGCCCACATCGAGTACTTTCTTGCCGGCAAGACCGCCAGCATGTTGGTCAATAAATTGAACGCGTAACGGGTTTATTTTATGCAAGGGCTTAAAGTCGCCTTCAGGGTCCCACCAGCGGGACGCCATAGCATTAAACTTTTCAATTTCAGCAGGATCAACATTCATGGGCTGGCTCACCATTTGCCTCTTTTTGGTTTCACTTGATAGGCTAGCTAGTCTACCTTAGCAGAACGGCAGAAACTAGTTGCACGTTCAACGGGGGAGTGTCATAAAAGGCAGCTTATGGTATGCTCGCTGCATTAAGCGCAGTGGTATTTAGACGCATAACTATAACGAATACGTCGATTGATTCAGGAAAAAAATATATGAGCGATCTTGCCAACGAAGTTGTACCGGTCAATATCGAAGACGAGTTAAAGAACTCGTACTTAGATTACGCGATGAGCGTTATTATTGGTCGAGCATTACCCGATGTGAGAGACGGGTTAAAGCCAGTTCACCGGCGCGTTCTCTTCGCAATGAATGTTTTAGGGAACGATTTTAACAAGCCATACAAAAAATCTGCCCGTTTGGTGGGTGACGTTATCGGTAAGTATCACCCGCATGGTGACTCAGCAGTGTATGACACCATTGTTCGTATGGCTCAGCCGTTTTCATTGCGCTATATGCTGGCAGATGGTCAAGGTAACTTTGGTTCTGTTGACGGTGACTCGGCGGCTGCGATGCGTTATACAGAAGTGCGCATGGCCAAAATATCGCACCAGTTACTCGCCGACTTAGACAAAGAAACCGTTGATTTTGTACCTAACTACGACGGTACAGAGCAAATTCCAGAAGTTTTACCAACGCGAGTCCCGAACCTGTTAGCGAACGGGTCGTCTGGTATTGCCGTTGGTATGGCAACCAATATCCCTCCGCATAACTTGAATGAAGTGATTGATGGCTGTTTAGCCATGATCGAAAACCCTGACATTACCTTGCCTGAGCTGATGGAGTATATTCCTGGGCCAGACTTCCCAACGGCCGGAATTTTGTCGGGGCGTCAAGGCATTATTGACGCTTACACCACTGGTCGGGGCAAAATTTACATTCGCGCGCGGGCAGAAGTACAGGTGGACGAGAACAGCGGTCGCGAGACCATTATCGTGCACGAGCTGCCGTACCAAGTGAATAAAGCCAAGCTCATCGAAAAAATTGCGGAGCTGGTAAAAGACAAAAAAGTAGAAGGTATTAGTGCACTGCGCGATGAGTCAGACAAAGACGGTATGCGCATTGTGATTGAGTTACGCCGTGGCGAGTCAGGCGAAATCATCTTGAACCACTTATACCGTAACACCCAGCTACAGGTGTCTTTTGGTATCAACATGGTGGCACTTGATAAAGGCCAGCCGAAGCTATTTAGTTTAGCTGAAATGCTGGAAGCCTTTATTACGCACCGCCGTGAAGTTGTTACACGCCGGAGTGTGTTTGAGCTTCGCAAGGCGCGTGAACGTGCCCATACCCTTGAAGGCTTGGCGATTGCTTTAGCTAACATTAACGAAGTGATCGAACTGATCAAAGCGTCTCCGACACCGGCTGAGGCCAAAACTCAGCTTATGGAGCGTGGCTGGTCACTCGGCAATGTAGCCGCCATGCTCGAGCGTGCAGGTGTTGACGCAGCACGCCCGGAGTGGGTGGAAGAAGGCTACGGTATTATCAACACCAATGAGTACCGTCTAACGGAAGTACAGGCACAAGCTATTCTTGAGCTACGTTTACACCGTTTAACGGGACTAGAGCACGAAAAGATTCTTGAAGAATATAAGAACCTATTGAGTGTCATTGAAGAGCTACTGCATATTTTAAATAGCTCTGAGCGCTTAATGGAAGTGATTCGTGAAGAACTTGAGAAAGTAAAAGACGAGTTCGGCGACGAGCGTCGTACAGAAATTACGGCGGCAAGCCACGACATTAACATGGAAGACTTAATTGACCGTGAAGACGTTGTTGTGACCTTGTCCCATGAAGGCTATGTGAAGTACCAGCCATTGACAGAGTATGAAGCACAGCGCCGTGGTGGCCGTGGTAAAGCGGCAACACGTATGAAAGACGAAGACTTTATAGAGCGCCTGCTTGTTGCGAACACGCACGACAATATTCTTTGCTTCTCTAGTGCCGGTCGCGTGTATTGGATGAAGACATATCAATTACCATATGCCAGCCGTGCGGCGCGAGGGCGTCCTATTGTGAACTTGCTACCGTTGGAGTCGGACGAACGTATTACGGCTATCTTGCCTATTACTGACTTTGAAGAAGACAAGTTTGTCATTATGGCAACGCGTAACGGAACCATTAAGAAAACCCCATTACCTGAGTATTCGCGCCCACGTGCTAGTGGCATTATCGCGCTGAACTTAAACGAAGGAGACGAGCTGATTGGCGTTGATATTACCGATGGTAGTAACGACATTATGCTGTTTTCAGACTCAGGGAAGGCGGTCCGCTTCCACGAAGAGCACGTGCGTTCTATGGGTCGTACCGCAACGGGTGTTCGCGGTATGCGTATTGATGAAGACGAACGGATCGTGTCCCTTATCATTCCTCGCGGAGTGGAAGAAGGTGACGATGCGGGTGAGTCAGCTATTTTGACTGTCACTGAAAATGGTTACGGTAAGCGTACTCTACTCAGCGAATACCCAGCGAAAAGCCGAGCCACGAAAGGGGTTGTGTCCATTAAAGTAAGCGAGCGTAACGGTAGTGTTGTTGGCGCGCTTGAGGTGGTGGACGCAGAACACCTGATGCTGATTAGTAACCGGGGTACCTTGGTGCGTACACGGGTCGATGAAGTGTCTTTGGTGGGACGTAATACCCAAGGGGTTACCCTCATTCGTACAGGCGACGACGAAGTGGTTGTGGGCGTTGCCCGAATTGCAGAAGAAGACGAAGAAGAAGCACTACCAGGTGACGAGCAAGGGGCCGAGGAAACGACCCCGGACGCAGCAGATGACGCCAGTAGTGACGAACACGTAGAGGAATAATGGCGTGATGTATAATTTCTCTGCGGGGCCGGCAATGCTGCCGGCCCCAGTTCTTAAAAAGGTTCAGTCGGAACTTCTGAACTGGAACAACCAAGGCGTGTCTGTGATGGAAATGAGCCATCGTGACGCTGTGTATGTACAGATGACAGAAACAGCGGAACAAGACGTCCGTGACTTAATGGCGATTCCAGACAACTATGCCGTGTTGTTTATGCACGGTGGTGGCCGCGGGCAGTTCTCTGCGGTGCCACAAAATATAGCGTCTGCCGATGCCACTGTGGACTATTTGAACACGGGTATTTGGTCTGAGTTTGCTATTCGTGAAGCTAAAAAGTACACAGCTCATGTGAATGTGCTCGACGTCATGACCGAGCAAGACGGCTTAAAACAAGTTCGTGAACAAGCCGCTTGGAGCTTAAGTGAAAACGCTGCGTATGTTCACTATTGCCCGAACGAGACCGTCGACGGAATTGCCATTCATGACATACCCAAGGTGTCAGCTCCTTTGGTGGCGGACATGTCTTCGGTTATTTTGTCTGAGCCCCTGGATGTGTCGAAGTTTGGGGTTATCTATGCTGGCGCTCAAAAGAATATAGGCCCCTCCGGTTTAGCCTTGGTTATTATTCGCAAAGACTTGCTGGAAACACAGCAAAATACAGTGTGCACCGTAATGAACTATAAGGTTCAAGCGGCTGAACACTCCATGTACAACACGCCAAATACCTTTGCTTGGTACTTAGCGGGTGAAGTATTTAAGTGGATTAAAGCTGAGGGCGGTGTTGAAGCTATGGCCAGTTTAAATACGCGTAAATCAGAACTGTTGTATGAGTGCGTAGACAACTCAAGCTTTTATCGCAATACCATTCACCCGAAAAACCGATCTAAAATGAACGTGCCGTTTCAGCTTGAAAACCCTGAGCTGGATAGTTTGTTTTTGCAGCAAGCAAAAGCAGAAGGGCTACTGGCATTGAAGGGGCATCGGTTTGTAGGGGGCATGCGGGCGAGCATGTATAACGCCATGCCATACGAAGGCGCAAAAGCATTGGTCGACTTTATGACCCGCTTTGCCAAAGAAAATACGTAACAAACACTGACGTTCAAATAATAATAAAAAAGGACAGAATGATGCGTGACTTTGATGCTGCACAACTTGCATTACCAGGAATTCGTGGGCTTCAGCCCTATCAAGCCGGGAAACCTATTGAAGAGTTAGAGCGGGAGCTAGGCGTGACGGACATTGTTAAACTCGCTTCTAATGAAAACCCCCTTGGGGTCAGCCCAAAAGTGGCGCAGGCTCTGCAAGAGAAAATTGCAGGGCTCGCCCGTTACCCAGACGCCAACGGTTTTTACCTGAAGTCAGCCTTGGCTGAAAAATATGGTGTGCAGCCCGAACAGATCACGCTCGGCAATGGCTCGAACGATGTGTTAGAGCTGTTGGCACGGACGTATGTTAGTGCCGAAAATGAAGTGATATTCGCACAGCATGCCTTTGTAGTATATCCTTTGGTGACAAAAGCCATAGGCGCAACGCCAATTGCAGTGCCCGCCAAAGACTATGGCCATGACTTAGACGCTATGTTGGCAGCTGTCACAGAGCGCACCCGCATGATTTTCATTGCCAACCCGAATAACCCAACCGGTACCTTTCTTACTGCAGATGCCCTCTATGGATTTTTGCAGCAAGTGCCGAGCCATGTATTAGTAGTGCTTGATGAAGCCTATTATGAATATGTAGAGGCAGCGGAGCGCGCGCCTTCTATTGAATGGATTGCTGAGTTCCCGAACCTGGTTGTTAGCCGAACTTTTTCCAAAGCCTATGGGCTCGCAGGGCTGCGAGCGGGTTACGCCATCACGCACCCAGCGGTAGCGGACTTAATGAACCGTATTCGTCAGCCTTTCAATATGAATGAGTTGGCTTTAACTGCGGCTATGGCTGCTTTGGCCGATGAAGACTTCTTGCAACGTTCGGTGCAAGTAAACTGTGAAGGGATGGCACAGTTGGTGGCTTTTTGCGAGCAGCAGGGCTTGAACTACATTCCTTCCCACGGCAACTTTTTGACCATTGAGGTGGGCGACGACGCCGAAGGCTTGTATCAAAAACTCTTGCATAAAGGCGTTATTGTGCGACCAGTAACAGGGTATGAACTGCCTCGCCATTTACGTGTCAGCATAGGTTTAAGGAGTGAAAACCAGGCGTTTATAGACGCCATGGTTGCAATTGCAAATGAAGCATAATGCACTAACCCTTTCTGGCCCTCGGGTAACCGAGGGCTGTATTCGCTTACCAGGTTCAAAAAGCATTTCCAATCGGGCGTTGCTGTTAGCAGCGTTAGCCGAAGGTACCACGCGCATTGACAATTTATTGGTCAGCGACGACACCCACTGGATGCTATCCGCACTGAAACAACTAGGCGTCTCTGTACAGCAGGTAGGGCAGCAGTACCATGTGCAAGGCCGCGCCGGCTTTTTTGCTGCCAGCCAATTAGCGCAAGTGTCATTATTTTTGGGCAATGCAGGAACCGCCATGCGACCTTTGTGTGCTGCGCTAGCAGCATCGAGCGGAAGCTTTGAATTAACGGGCGAGCCGCGAATGAAAGAACGCCCAATTGGCCCTTTAGTTGACGCCTTGCGTGAATTAGGCGCAGATATTCGTTACCTAGAAGAAGAAGGGTTTCCGCCATTAGAAATAAACGGAAGCACCCTGTTAAGTGGCCAAGTCAGTATCGACGGTAGCTTGTCGAGCCAGTACATTTCCGCACTTCTGATGATATTGCCTTTGCTTGAAGGACAAGAAAATACTCGGTTGGAATTAACCGGCGACTTAGTGTCTTTACCTTACATCGACATTACCTTAGCCATGATGCGTGAGTTTGGCGCACAAGTGGAGCAGCTTGATGAACGCACTTTCCTTATACCGCCCGGACAGCGTTATGTAAGCCCAGGCGATTACTTAGTAGAAAGCGACGCTTCTTCCGCGTCTTACTTTTTAGCTGCGGGCGCCATAGCAGGTCAGATCCGCGTAGAAGGTGTGGGTAGCGCAAGTCTACAAGGGGACAAAGCCTTTGCCGACGTGTTAGCTCGGATGGGTGCTGAAGTAACCATTGAGCCTCATGCCATTGAGGTACAGGCGGGACCTTTGCAAGGCGGCGACTTTGACTTGAATGCAATTCCCGATGCCGCAATGACCATAGCGACTCTCGCGCTTTTTGCGCAAGGCACCACCTGTATTCGCAATATAGGTAATTGGCGTATTAAAGAAACAGACCGACTACATGCTATGGCAACCGAATTACGAAAGGTGGGGGCCGGCGTAGAAGAGGGCGAAGACTGGATTTGCATAACCCCACCGAGCAGCTTACAAGCTGCCACATCCATCCAGCATGCAACGATTGAAACGTACAATGATCACCGCATGGCCATGTGCTTTGCACTCCTTGCGTTCGATGCGGCCGGGGTGACCATTCTCGATCCCCAGTGCTGCGAAAAAACCTATCCTGCTTTTTTTCACGACTTCAATCAGCTGACGTCGTAAAAACTTAATCGTTTAGCTTAATGCAATTTTTGTGAAATGCCGTATAATCTGCCCGCATTTCGCACGCTCTTCGGGGCGATGAACATACATAACTGAGGTGACTATGTCTTTACCTGCATCAAATAATGCACCTGCAGAGCAAGCGGGCATCTCGCAAGCGCCTGTCATTACCATTGACGGACCTGGTGGCTCTGGGAAGGGCACTATCTGTCGTTTAGTGGCGAACCAATTAGGTTGGCACTTGCTGGACAGTGGCGCTATTTACCGTGTTTTAGCCCTTGCTGGTATGCACCATGATGTTTCTGAAAGCGACGAAGACAGCTTAGTAGCCCTTGCTACCGACTTAGATGTGGAGTTTGTAGTAAGCGACGAAACCGGCCAAACCCATGTTGTTTTAGAAGGCGAAGATGTAACCGACACGATCCGCACTGAAGACGTGGGCACGAAAGCCTCTCGCATTGCGGCTCTGCCACGCGTACGTGAGGCCTTGTTACGCCGGCAACGCGCATTCCGTGAATTCCCCGGTTTAATTGCCGATGGCCGGGACATGGGGACCGTGGTTTTCCCTTCTGCTGAAGTAAAAATATTCCTGACCGCAAGCGCGGAAGAGCGGGCCAAACGCCGCTTTTTGCAATTGCAGGAAAAGAACATTGATGCTAATATGAACAGTATTATTGCGGACATAAATGCCCGTGATGAGCGAGATTCTAATCGCTCCGTTGCTCCTATGAAAGCTGCGGAGGATGCGCTTTTGCTAGACTCGACAGGTAAGCCTATTGAGCAAGTTTTAAGTGAAGTGCTTGAATTTGCACATGAAAAGTTATCAGCGTCAAAAGTAAAAGTACAAGACTAGGAAAAATTGAAGTGGTAAGCCATTAGGCTTATTAACGTCAAGCGTCGGTGACAGGATGTGACTGACAAACTTTAACAACCCCGTCGAGATGGATTTTGTGCGGATGTATTAACTTAAATAGAAGTTATTAAATTATGACAGAAAATTTTGCTCAATTATTTGAGGAAAGCCTCAAAGAAGTCGAAACTCGTCCAGGTTCAATTGTTTCTGGTGTTGTAGTTGCGATTACCAAAGACCTAGTATTAGTTGACGCGGGTCTTAAGTCAGAAAGTGCTATTCCTGCAGAGCAGTTCATGAATGCTGAAGGCAACTTAGAAATCGAAGTTGGCGATTCTGTAGAAGTTGCTCTAGACGCAGTAGAAGACGGTTTCGGTGAGACCATTCTTTCTCGTGAAAAAGCGAAGCGTTACGAAGCTTGGATTCAGTTAGAAGCTGCTTACGAGAACGAAGAAACTGTGAACGGTGTTATCAGCGGCAAAGTAAAAGGCGGCTTCACAGTTGACCTTAACGGCGTACGTGCGTTCTTACCAGGTTCATTAGTTGATGTACGTCCAGTACGTGACACAACGCACCTAGAAAACCGTGAATTAGAATTCAAAGTAATCAAGCTGGACCAGAAGCGCAATAACGTTGTTGTTTCTCGTCGTGCTGTGATTGAAAAAGAAAACAGTGCAGAGCGTGATGAGCTTCTTGAGAACCTACAAGAAGGTCAAGAAGTTAAGGGTATCGTTAAGAACCTAACAGACTACGGTGCGTTCGTAGACTTAGGCGGCGTAGACGGCCTACTGCACATTACCGATATGGCTTGGAAGCGTGTTAAGCACCCAAGTGAAATCGTAAATGTTGGCGACGAAATCAACTGTAAAGTATTGAAGTTCGATCGTGAGCGTACCCGTGTATCTTTAGGCCTGAAGCAGTTAGGCGAAGATCCATGGAGCGAAATTTCAAACCGTTACCCAGAAGGTTCAACCCTATCTGGTCGCGTAACCAACCTAACTGACTACGGTTGCTTTGTTGAGTTACAAGAAGGCGTTGAAGGCCTAGTACACGTTTCTGAAATGGACTGGACGAACAAAAACGTTCACCCATCTAAGATTGTCAACTTAGACGACACCGTTGAAGTAATGATCCTTGAAATCGACGAAGAGCGTCGTCGTATTTCTCTAGGTATCAAACAGTGTAAGCCGAACCCATGGGAAGAGTTCGCGAAGAGCTTCCAGAAGGGCGACAAAGTAAGTGGTAAGATCAAGTCTATCACTGACTTCGGTATCTTCATCGGTCTTGACGGAAACATCGACGGTCTTGTTCACTTGTCTGATATCTCATGGGATTCAGCAGGTGAAGAAGCTGTACGTGACTTCAAGAAAGGCGACGAAGTAGAAGCGGTTGTTCTTCAAGTAGACGCAGAGCGTGAGCGTATTTCTTTAGGTATCAAGCAAATTTCTGAAGACCCAGTAAATAACTACCTGGCGTCACACAAGAAGGGTGCTATTGTTACAGGTACTATCAAAGAAGTTGACGCGAAAGGCGCTGTGGTTGAGCTAAGCGAAGGCGTTGAAGGTTACATCCGTGCATCAGACATCGCGCGTGAGCGTGTTGAAGATGCATCTACAGTATTAACTGCTGGTGATAGCGTAGAAGCACGCTTCATGGGTGTTGACCGTAAGAACCGTGTTGTGAGCTTGTCAATTAAAGCGAAAGACGAAGCTGAAGAAAAAGCAGCAATGGAAACGCTCAACAAGCAAGACGACACAGCCTTCAGCAGCGCAATGGCTGAAGCATTTAAAGCTGCTAAAACTGACGACTAATGTCGCAGGTGCTAATGGCGGCTTACTAAGAAGGAAATATCTGTTATGACGAAGTCAGAGCTGATTGAAATTCTGGTTGGTAAGCAGCCAGATTTAGCACCAAAGGATGTTGAAGCAGGGGTGCGCAGTATTCTCGAGTCGATGATCCAGTCGTTAGAGTCTGGAGAGCGCATTGAGATTAGGGGTTTTGGAAGCTTCTCGCTTCATTACCGTCGCCCACGCATTGGGCGAAACCCGAAAACTGGCGAAAAGGTGGATTTAAAGGGTAAGTATGTACCGCACTTTAAACCCGGCAAGTTGCTACGCGAACGTGTAGACGCCAGTGTTTAACTGAAAGCACTCGGAATAATAAAAGGGCATGCTATACTAGCGTGCCCTTTTTTATTATTCTAAACAAAAAAAGGAAGATATATGGCGCGCTTTATTCTTAGTCTTATTCCGTTGGTGATTTTTTTCCTGTTAGCGCTTGCTATTGGTTCACAGAATCAGCAACCCGTAGTGATAAATTTACTGTTGGCGAAGCCAGAGATGATGTTGTCAACACTACTTGCATGGACGCTAGGCATAGGTTTTGTCTTTGGCTTAGGTGTGTTTTTAGCAAATCACTTCAGTTTACGCATACGCTATCGCCGCATTCGAAAAGAATTGGCGCAGCGCATTAAACAAGGCGAATAATATGCTCGAGTTGCTGTTTTTATTACTGCCTGTTGCCGCCGCATACGGTTGGTTTATGGGGCGTAACAGTGTTCGACAAGAGCAGCGACGTGAGCAAGAAGAATTTTCAAAAAGTTATGTAGCCGGTTTAAACTTACTGTTATCAGAACAAAGTGACAAAGCCGTCGACATGTTTATCGACATGCTGGATGTCGATAGCGAAACCATAGAAACACATTGGGCCTTAGGCAATTTATTCCGCCGCCGGGGTGAAGTTGAACGTGCCATACGCATACATCGTAATCTGATAGCCCGCCCTTCCTTAACCGAGCCGCAACGACTTCAAGCTATGCTGGAGCTGGGTAAAGACTACTTAGCAGCAGGCCTCTATGATCGTGCCGAAAAAATGCTGGCTGAGCTTAGTGTCCATAAGCCATACCGCGAAGCAAGTGAACAGCTGCTATTGCAAATTTACGAAGCAACCAACGACTGGGATAAGGCAATACGCGTTGCCTTGAAAATTCGTCGCTACGACGCCTCTGTCAGCTTGAAAATAGCCCATTACTATTGTGAATTAGCGTCTGTGCAAGATGACGTTGAGTCTGTGCTGAAGCTATATGAAAAAGCCCTGAAGCATGACAAAAGCTCTGCACGAGCACGTTTGGCCTTGGGCCATTGGTGGCTAGAGCAAAAGAATTACAGCCATGCGTTAGACTACTTATTGCCTATATTAACCACCGCACCGGACTTTACGCCTGAAGCTCTCCCATTCATTGAAAGCGCTTACGAAGGCTTGAATGACCGAGAAAGCTTAATGGCATGCTTACACGACATTGTGCTAGAACAGCCTTGTGCCACAGCCGTCGTCATGCTGGCAGAGCATGTAGCTGAGGCAAACAATAACGAAGACGCAGAACAGTTTATTTTAACAGCCTTACAGCGCAACCCTACCATGAAGGGGTTTCACAAGCTTATCGAGTTACATACTAAAAAAGCTACGCCGGGTACTGAGCGTTCAAGTTTAGAACTCTTAGGCGGCATTGTTGCTCAACAATTGAAATTAAGAACCAAATACCAATGCGGTCAGTGTGGATTTTCTGCTCAGTCGCTGTATTGGCACTGTCCTTCATGTAAATCGTGGGGCCGAATGAAACCAACGCGAGGATTAGACGGAGAATAATGAAGCGAATAATTATTGCCTTAGACTATAACAATGCCGACGACGCTGTAACTTTTGCAAAAACAGTGTCTCCAGATGCGTGCCGACTAAAAGTGGGTAAGGAGCTGTTTACAGCGGGCGGCCCAAGCCTTGTGAAGCAACTGGTTGCTATGGGCTTCGATATATTTCTAGATCTGAAATTTCATGATATTCCAAATACGGTTGCTCAAGCAGTGAAAGCAAGCGCTGACCTTGGGGTTTGGATGGTGAATGTGCATGCCAGCGGTGGCGAGCGTATGATGCGGGCGGCAAAAGAGGCCTTAGCAGAGTATAAAGAACACGCGCCACTTTTGATTGCTGTGACTGTGCTCACCAGCATGGATGAAGCTGAGTTAGCGGCTACAGGTGTGCAGCAGCCCCTTGAACAGCATGTATTACACTTGGCTAAGTTAGCTCAGAAAGCGGGATTAGATGGCGTTGTGTGCTCTGCTCATGAAGCGCAAACCTTACGAGCCGAGCTAGGCTCTGAATTTTGCTTGGTCACACCTGGTATCCGGCCTGAAGGTGCAGAGACACAAGATCAAACCCGTATTATGACGCCCGTACAAGCGGTTGCAGCCGGCTCAGACTACTTGGTGATGGGACGTCCCATTCGACAAAGTTCAGACCCTGTCGCAACTTTGTCAGCAATAAACCAGCAGCTTAGTTAACACCACGCCTTTAAAACCGAATAAGCCTGTCTATACTTTGAAGCACTGCACGGAACGCAGTGCTTTTTCTTAAGGAGACAGTTATGTTCAAAAAAACACTTTTATTTGCTTCGCTTATTTCACCCTTAGCTCTGGCTAGCCCACCTCAGGTATACGCTGCTGAGTTACCTACTAAGCCGGTGGCGTCGGATATGAAACAAGCCCAAGAAACCATCAATATTAATACGGCAACGGTAGAAGAGTTGGCGGCCTCTTTAAAAGGGGTGGGAATGTCCAGAGCTAGAGCCATTGTGGAGTTACGGGAACGGTTAGGTGGCTTTAGCGATATTGACCAATTACTTGAGGTAAGGGGGTTAGGGGTACGTACCTTAGACGCCAATCGTGATCGTATTCGTCTTTAACAAAAAAGCCGGACTTTCAAAAAGTCCGGCTTTTATTTAATGACTTATACAGTGTTATCAGTTAACGCCGCACTGAGTTGTTTCCGAACTGCTTTTCGCAGTCGGAGATTGGAAACCAGCAGGGGCTAAACCGCTGGTTTGCGGCTCGGCAAAAGCGCGAGCTGCTAAAACCTCAGGCTCGCCTTGTACAGGCACGGCAGGCGCTTTCGCTGTATCTGCCGAAACAAAGCGGCTCGAGTAACCAGAGGCGGCCACGAGCGGCGCGG
The DNA here is from genome assembly GCF_003987015.1 of Aliidiomarina taiwanensis. Taxonomy (GTDB): domain Bacteria; phylum Pseudomonadota; class Gammaproteobacteria; order Enterobacterales; family Alteromonadaceae; genus Aliidiomarina; species Aliidiomarina taiwanensis. The sequence continues at coordinate 519,665 of NZ_PIPQ01000001.1, forward strand.
CTTCAGTTGCAGGCGCTTCTTCAGCTACAGGTGCTGCTTCAGTTGCAGGCGCTTCTTCAGCTTGAGGTGCTTCTTCAGCTTGAGGCGCTTCTTCAACTTGAGGCGCTTCTTCAGCTACAGGTGCTTCTTCAACTTGAGGCGCTTCTTCAGCTACAGGTGCTTCTTCAACTTGAGGCGCTTCCTCAGCTTGAGGTGCTTCTTCAGTTGCAGGCGCTTCCTCAGCTACAGGTGCTTCCTCAGCTACAGGTGCTTCCTCAGCTTTAGGTGCTTCTTCAGTTGCAGGCGCTTCTTCAACTAGAGGCGCTTCTTCAGCTTGAGGTGCTTCTTCAGCTACAGGTGCTTCTTCAGCTACAGGTGCTTCTTCAGCTTGAGGTGCTTCTTCAGCTACAGGTGCTTCTTCAGCTTGAGGTGATTCTTCAGCTACTGGTGCTGCTTCAGCTACAGGCGCTTCTTCAACTAGAGGCGCTTCTTCAGCTGTAGGTGCTTCCTCAGCTTTAGGCGCTGCTTCAGCTGTAGGTGCAGCTTCAACAATAGAAGCTACTTCCTTTTGAGCTATATCAACTTGCTTTTGGCTTGTTGGCTTTTGCTCTTCAGGTTGTACCGCCGGCGCTTCTACTTGGCTTGTTGTTACTGCCGTTTCTTCAATGCTGCCACCTGCACGCACTGAGGTTTCAAGTTTACGACGTTGACGACGCTTGCTTGGAATGTTCGGAGTAGCGCTTTGCTGCTGACCAGTATTCGCCTGTTGCTTATTCGCGTTTGTATTTGTTTCGCTCGTTTGTTGCTTGGTGTTTTGATCACTTGGCTTACGACGGCGATTTCGGCGGTTCCGGTTCTCATTGGCAGAGCTTGCACCTGAGCTAGCTGCTGCCTTTTGGGTATTGGCCGCAGTATTTTCCGCAGGCGTTTCAGCAGCTTTCCCTTGTTTATTGCGATCTGGGCGCTGACGGTTTTGATTATTCCGGTTCGGACGACGATTTTGGTTATTACGACGTTGGTTTTGGTTTCTCGAGCGTTGGTTCTGTTGTTGCTTCGGTTTAACTTCTGGCTTTGGCGTTTCTACAGATGCAAAAAGACCTTTAAACCATGCACTTAACTTGGCCAGTAAACCAGGCTCGGCTGCCTTTTTTTGCGACTGCTTCGGCGCAGGCTTTGGCTGGCTGACAGGTGCAGCGGCAGGCATATTAGGCGCTGCAATATTTTTCAACGCGGGCTCTTCAAACTGTTTTGCTTCCTGACTGCTTAACTCAATGCGCTTCTCAGGGGGTGCTTGCAATAAGTTAATGCTTTGGCCTGGTAGCATTTCGTCTTTACGTGCACGAATAACCTCAAAATGCGGTGTTTCAAGGTATGGGTTAGGGATAATGACAATTTGAGCATTATTCCGAGTTTCAATGGTTTGCAACGACTCTCGTTTTTCGTTCAGTAAGTAGGTTGCAACCACAACCGGTACTTGAGCAATAACTTGGCCTGTGTTGTCTTTTAACGCTTCTTCTTCGATTAAGCGAAGAATGGACAAAGCCAGGGACTCGTCACTACGAATGGTACCTTGACCATCACAGCGAGGGCAGACATGGTTGGCCGACTCGCCAAGCGAAGGGCGTAGGCGTTGACGTGACATTTCTAGCAGGCCAAAGCGAGATATACGCGTTACTTGAATACGGGCTCTGTCTTGCTTTAATGCGTCACGTAAGCGGTTTTCAACTTCACGTTGGTGACGTGCTGGGGTCATATCGATAAAGTCGATAACCACTAAACCACCCACGTCACGTAAGCGCAGTTGGCGTGCAATTTCGTCGGCTGCTTCTAGGTTGGTTTGAAAGGCCGTTTCTTCAATGTCGCTGCCTTTCGTAGCCTTTGCCGAGTTAATGTCGATAGAAGTAAGCGCTTCTGTTGGGTCAATAGAAATTGAGCCACCGGAAGGTAGGCGCACTTCACGTTCAAAAGCCGACTCAATTTGGCTTTCAATTTGGTAGTGGTTAAATAAAGGCACGTCTCCTTTATACAGCTTTACGCGCTGTAAAAAGTCTGGACGAACAATTTTTATGTGCTCTTGCGCTTTTTTAAATACATCTTCGTCGTCAATTAATATTTCGCCAATATCGCGGCGTAAATAGTCGCGAATAGCGCGGAAAATAACATTACTTTCTTGGTGAATAAGCAAGGGAGCCGGGTTTGCAGCGGCAGCTTCTTCAATGGCTTTCCAATGATGAAGCAGAACGTTTAAGTCCCAAGCCAGCTCTTCTGCAGACTTCCCAACACCTGCGGTACGGACAATAAGGCCCATACCCTTAGGCACTTCTAAGTTGGCCATGGCCTCTTTCAGTTGTGTGCGTTCTTCGCCTTCGATGCGGCGTGAAATGCCACCGGCACGCGGGTTATTTGGCATCAGTACTAAATAGCTACCAGCCAACGAAATAAAGGTGGTTAGGGCGGCACCTTTTTGCGCACGCTCTTCTTTATCGATTTGGATGATAACTTCTTGTCCTTCGTGGACAACGTCTTTAATGCTAGGGCGGCCGTTGAGCTTGTAGTCTTTGGGGAAGTAGGTTTTAGCTATTTCTTTCAGTGGAAGGAAACCGTGCCTTTCAGCACCATAATCAACAAATGCAGCTTCTAAACTTGGCTCTACGCGGGTTATTTTTCCTTTGTAAACATTTGACTTTTTTTGTTCGTGGCCAGGACTTTCGATATCAAGATCATAAAGCTTTTGGCCATCTACCAAGGCAACTCGAAGCTCTTCAAGTTGCGTGGCATTAATTAGCATTCTTTTCATAAATTGTGACTCATACTCAAGTGTATAGTGCCACAACACTGCACCGTTAAACGGCTCTGTTCCGTCAACTGAACCTATCGTTGCTCTTGCTTACATAGTGCAAGAAGCGGGGAAACTGTCATTTATCGATAGTACAATATACGTTTTTCTGCTTTCTAAATTCATCGCCCAACCTATATAAAGAGAGGCGGAGCTACCCGTGTACCAGCATGTTGCATACTGCGCTAGTGCCACGTGTAACATTAAATTTCTGCTGAACCGAAACAGGCGCCTTCGCCTAGCCAGTGTTGTCGCTCGGTTGAAAATTCAACAGGCGGACGATTCGTCTACGCCCCGACCAAATAAAATGGTTCTGACACCGTATTGTCGCATTAAAAGTACTTCTCTGACAAGTAACAAATATATGCGAATAAAAGACATGAGGAGGAAAAACTCGTGGTATCATGGCAAGTCTATTAAAACATGGCGAAATTTACAGTTTTATCCGTGTTTAGCCGCAGTTTTCACTACATGGTGCAAGTATGTCTTTAAAAAAGCCACCACAAAAACACGCTGAACCACCAGCGCAAGTTACTTGGTACACAGTTTCGGCGGACGAAGCCGGTCAACGCTTAGATAACTTTCTTCTAGCGCGGTTAAAGGGCGTGCCCAAAAGCATGATTTACCGCATTGTGCGCAAAGGGGAAGTGCGCATTAACAAAAGCCGTTGTAAGCCCGAATATAAGCTAAAAGAAGCTGATGTGGTCCGTATTCCTCCCGTACGCGTAGCGCCGGAGCAAGCGTTACCAAGCCCCAAACTAAGCCAGGTGGCAACCCTGGAAGACGCCATACTGTTCGAAGACGAGTGCCTTATTGTTATTAATAAACCGTCGGGGCTGGCGGTTCATGGGGGGTCTGGGCTCCGGTTTGGCTTAATTGAAGGGTTACGTAGCTTGCGGCCCAAGCATGCATTTTTAGAATTGGTCCACCGTTTAGACCGCGACACCTCAGGTATTATTCTCGTTGCTAAAAAGCGCTCGGCGTTGCGCTCTTTACATGCGCAATTACGCGACAAGCAAATGGACAAACGCTATGTGGCTTTAGTGGCCGGGCAATGGCCCACCAATAAAACCAAAGTGAATGCACCCTTGTTACGTAACACATTAAAGTCGGGTGAACGGGTGGTGCGTGCGAACCCAGAAGGCAAGGAGTCGCTGACACGGTTTAAAGTGCTGGAAAGCTTTCGGGCCGGTACCTTGGTAGAGGCAGAGCCGGTGACAGGCCGAACGCACCAAATTCGTGTTCACACCCAAGTAGCGGGGCATCCTATTGCGGGTGACGACAAGTACGGGGACGCTGCCTTCGACGCGTTGACCAAGCAAAATGGCCTAGAGCGCCTGTTCTTGCATGCTCGCGAGCTTACTTTTACTCACCCACGAACAGAAAAGCGAATGCGTGTGGAAGCGCCTCTCGATGAAGCCCTCGAAGGTGTTTTACAAAGGCTGCGTCAATTACCGCGTCCACCTCGTCGTGAAAGGTAAGTGAGCATGCCTCTGATTATTTTTGACTGGGACGGCACTCTGATGGACTCGGTGCCTCGTATTGTGTCCTGTATGCAAAAAACAGCTCGTGCAGCGAAGCTAACACCGCCAAGCCCCGCCGCAGTTCATGATGTCATTGGTTTAAGTTTGCCGGTAGCGCTTGCTCAGTTATTTCCAGAGCAGCGTACTGAAACGGAGCAAGAAAGGTTGACCAGCTTGTACCGTTATTATTATGTGGAAGAAGACACCACCCCAACGCCTCTTTTTGACGGCGTTGAACACATGTTGTCAGACTTGAAGCAACGAGGGGCACGACTTGCGGTTGCAACAGGAAAAGCGCGGAGAGGCCTGGACCGAGTTTGGCAGGAAACAAATACAGGCCACTTTTTTAGCAGCTCTTATTGTGCCTGTGAAGCCGAGTCTAAACCGCACCCTGAAATGCTGCAGCGAATTTTAGCTGAACAACAAGAAACGCCTGAAAATAGCGTGATGATAGGCGACTCAAAGTTTGACTTACGCATGGCTGCGGCCGCCCAAATAGCCAGTGTGGGTGTGACCTATGGGGTGCATGGGCGTGAGGTATTGGCCGCAGAGTCACCGCGCTACATTGCAGCGTCGCCAAGGGCGTTGCACACCTGGCTGGTCAAGACCTACTTTCATGCGACAGTAAAGGATTAACGCCGCAGTCACGTAATAGCGTGCAAAGCTGAATAAGTGGCAGGCCAATCAGGCTGGTGGGGTCATCTCCTTCCATACGCTCGAATAAACAAATTCCCAGGCCTTCACTTTTAAAGCTCCCGGCACATTGAAGTGGTTGCTCAGCGCGAATATAGGCCCAAATATCCTCGTCGCTTAATTGGCGAAAATACACGGCGTAATTCGCTAGGCTGGTATGGTATTTTTCTAAGGCACTATCATATACACTTACGCCTGTGTGGAAGGTAACCTTCTGGCCACTAAACTGCTTTAATTGCAGATAGGCGTTTTCTTCAGTGTGAGGTTTGCCAAGTATATGCCCGTTGGCAACGGCAACCTGATCGGATCCTATAATGAGGTGATGAGGAAAGCGAGGGGCGAGGGCAGCCGCTTTTCGCTGAGCCAACCGCTGAACTAGTTCTGGAGCTGTTTCTCCTTCAAGAGCTGACTCGTCGATATCTGGCGTCGCGGTAATAAAAGGGCGTTGTAATCGTTCAAGTAACTCTTTTCGAAAAGGGGAGCTTGAAGCAAGCACTAAGGGTTTCAACATTCTATAACTCTCTGCGTGTCGATAGTTGATAAAACAAAATACTGCCACAATGAAAGGGTTTAATCATAAAAAACTTTGACTCAAAGGCTTACAAACAGTATGATTCGCGCGTTATGAAAAAGGTTAGAGTACCGATAACGGTCGATCCGGTTCGCAGTGCTAGCAAAGCAACCAGTTACGATGGTGTTGTACCAGCGTCTGGTTTAAAGCGGCTGCAAGAAATATTGTTCACTCCATGTGACGATGTAGCTGTTTATCTCTCATTTGATAGGGATGAGCAGGGCATCGTGTTTTTTCGTGGCAACGCGGAAGTGGATGTGGCCCTTGCATGCCAACGTTGCGGCAAGCCGATTGAGCAACAGGTAAGCGTGAAGTTTATATATGCGCCGACAAATCGTAAAATAACCATTGACGATTTGCCGAGTCATTACGAGGCAGTGGAATTAAACGAACTCGGAGAAGTGAATCTTCATGAAATTGTTGAAGATGAGCTTATCTTAGGGTTGCCGCTGGTCGCAATGCATGCTGAGAACGAATGCGAAATTGATCGCAATGCCATGGTATTTGGGGAATTACCGCCTGAGGCGGAGAAAAAGAACCCATTTGCGGTATTGCAACAGTTAAAGAAATAACAGTTTAGAAATACATTTAGGAGAATTCCAATGGCTGTACAAAAGAACCGTAAAACCCCGTCTAAGCGTGGTATGCGTCGTGCGCACGACTCACTAAGTGGTGCTGCGCTTTCAATCGACCCAACCAGTGGTGAAACGCACCGTCGTCACCATGTAACTGCTGACGGTTACTACAAAGGTAAGCAAGTTATTGCTAAATAAAGTGCATGAGTTCGCTCACACTTGCTATTGATGCAATGGGCGGTGACCGTGGTCCCGCTATTGTAGTTGCAGCGCTCACTCGAGCGCTGCAGTCATTTCCCGAGACACACTTTCTTGTGTTCGGCGACTCCAGGGTGCTGCTCCCTCTCTTTCAAGCAGAAAAAATCCAGAATCATCCCAGGGTAAGCCTTGAGCACACCGACGAAGTGATTGAAATGGACGATAAGCCAGGTCAAAGCCTTCGTACAAAGCCGAAAGCGTCGATGCGCTTGGCAATAGAAGCGGTGGCAGAAGGGCGGGCACAAGCGTGTGTTAGCTGTGGTAATACCGGGGCGTTAATGGCAATTGCCTATGTGCGCTTAAAAACCATTCCCGGTGTGATTCGCCCAGCCTTGGTGGCGCAAATACCAACCGAAAAAGGCTGTCCGGGCTTTTTACTTGACCTTGGTGCAAACCCTCGTTGTGACGCAGACACCTTATTCCAGTTTGGTGTCATGGGCTCTGTGCTTTCCAAAGAAGTGGCGGGTATTGCACAGCCAAAGGTTGCTTTGCTGAACATAGGTGTTGAAGACATAAAAGGCACAGATGCGGTTCGGCAGGCCGGCCAACAGTTAGCAAATTGCACCGATATTAACTACATAGGCTTTATAGAAGGGAATGACTTGTTCTCTGGAAAAGCAGACGTTGTTATTTGCGATGGCTTTACCGGTAACATCGCTTTAAAAAGCTGCGAAGGCATGGCCCAGCTTGTTTACAAAAAACTGAGTTCAAGCTTAAAAGGCCATTGGTTTAGCCGCTTAATGGCGTGGTTTTTGCTCAAGCGCTTCAAAAAGGCCTGGCAGTGGCTCAACCCCGACCAGTATGACGGAGCAAGTTTGTTAGGATTGCGCGGTGTGGTCATGAAAAGCCATGGGAACGCCTCCGCAACCGCCTTTTATCATGCGATAAAACAAGCGCATGCAGAATCGTCTTTGCAAGTACCCGAACGAATTCATGACCGCGTTGAGTCGGTGCTACTGAAAAGCCAGTAGTTTCCTTATATTCCTAAGTGATAGGAAAGGAATGGTATGTTTTCTCGCATTTCGGGTACGGGTCATTATTTACCTTCCCAGCGTTTAACAAACGTAGAACTAGAACAACGTGTTGATACGTCGGATCAATGGATCCGTGAACGTACAGGCATACGTGAACGCCGTATAGCCGGCGCCCATGAAAATGTTGTCACCATGGCTGTTGCGGCCAGCCAACAAGCCTTAGCAGCGGCGCAACTGGCAGCCACAGATATTGATATGATTATTGTGGCAACCACCTCCGCAGAACATTCATTTCCAAGCGCTGCCTGCGAAGTGCAAGAGCAGCTAGGAGCTTCCCGTGCGGTTGCTTTTGATGTGTCAGCTGCTTGCGCCGGTTTTATGTTTGCACTGAGTGTGGCGGACCAATATATAAAGTCGGGCATGGCGCAGCATGTACTGGTGATAGGGAGTGACGTGCTGTCACGCTTATGCAAGCCAGACGACAGAAACACCTTGGTATTGTTCGGCGACGGTGCAGGGGCCCTTGTTGCGAGCGCAGCTGAAAAGCCCGGCATTGTTTCGACGCATATATATAGTGACGGCAAATACGCTTCATTACTGGGCGCAAAGCTGCCGAGTAGAAGCGAGTCTGTTGTGGCAAACGACGCCTGGATTTATATGAAAGGCAATGAAGTTTTTAAAGTTGCGGTACAAAAGCTGTCGGAGTTAGTGCAAGATACGCTGCAACATCATGGGCTGCCACCAGACGCGATTGATTGGCTGGTTCCGCATCAGGCGAATTACCGAATTATTCAAGCGACGGCAAAAAAGCTAAAAATGCCAATGGAACAAGTAATACTCACATTAGAGTACACGGGAAACACGTCAGCAGCTTCCGTGCCTATAGCGCTCGATGTAGGCATTCGTGATGGCCGCATACAGCGTGGCCACAAGCTTTTGCTAGAAGCGTTTGGTGGTGGTTTTGCTTGGGGCTCGGCCCTTATAGACTATTAATTTTTAAAGACACCTTTAAAGGCTAGAAAAGGATAAGGAAATGGCTAAATACGCATGTGTATTTCCAGGACAAGGCTCACAGAGTGTGGGCATGGTCGCAGATTTATATGCAGACTATCCGCAGGTTCGGGAAACCTTTCAAGAAGCCAGTGACGCGCTCGGTTACGATTTGTGGGATGTTATTGAGAACAACCCAGACGGCCGTCTAAACCAAACAGAGGTGACACAGCCTGCTATTTTAGCTGCTAGTGTGGCCATTTATCGGGTGTTGTCAGCACAGCCTGACTTTGTCGCACCAAGTGTCATGGCTGGGCACAGTTTAGGTGAATATTCTGCCTTAGTTTGTGCTGGTGCTATCGACTTTGTGGACGCAGTGCGGTTAGTGGCGCTGCGCGGCCAAGCCATGCAAGCCGCTGTGCCTGAAGGTACGGGTGCCATGGCTGCTATTATTGGCTTAGACGACGCAGCTGTTGCAGCAGCATGCGAAGAAAGCGCTCAAGGGGAAATTGTTGCCCCAGTGAATTATAATTCACCAGGTCAAGTGGTGATTGCCGGACATAAAGCCGCAGTAGAGCGCGCTGGCGAAGCTTGTAAAGCAGCAGGCGCAAAACGTGCCTTACCATTGCCTGTCAGTGTACCGTCGCATTGTGCTTTAATGCAGCCCGCCGCGGAAAAACTTGCTGAGGCGTTGCAAACAATGGAAGTGCGTGTACCAAGTATTCCAGTTATCCATAATGTCAGTGTTGCTTTAGCCGAGTCTGATGAGGCGATACAGAATGCACTCGTTGCCCAACTCTACTCGCCAGTGCGCTGGACAGAAACCGTGCAGCATATAGCAAGCCTTGGTATTACAGAATTGTATGAAGTAGGTCCGGGGAAGGTCCTTTCAGGTCTCACCAAGCGCATCGATAAATCTTTAGTAGGCCAGTCGTTAAATAGTGTAGCGAGTGTGCAAGCATTTCATCAGTAAGGGGTATATTATGAGTGATTTGTCAGGACAAATTGCAGTTGTAACAGGGGCCAGCCGTGGTATTGGGCGCGCGACAGCAGAAATACTCGCAGCTCAAGGCGCTACAGTGATTGGAACAGCCACCAGCGAACAGGGTGCCGAGGCTATTAGTGAGTATTTAGGTGCTGGCGGCAAAGGGTTACGCTTAAATGTAACGGAAGAAGGTGCTATTGACGCCTTTATTGCCCAGGTGCAAAAGGAATTTGGTGCGATAGACATTTTGGTCAACAACGCCGGTATTACCCGTGATAATTTGTTGATGCGCATGAAAGACGATGAATGGAATGATGTGATTGACACCAACCTAACGTCGGTTTTTAAACTATGTAAAGCTGTTATGCGTGGCATGATGAAAAAACGTAAGGGACGTATTGTTAATATTGGCTCTGTGGTTGGCACCACAGGTAACCCTGGCCAGGCAAACTACTGTGCAGCCAAAGCTGGTTTAATTGGCTTTACCAAGGCGCTTGCCAAGGAAATTGCTTCCCGTGGCGTAACAGTCAACGCGGTCGCTCCAGGTTTTATTGACACAGATATGACAAAAGCGCTAACGGAAGACCAAAAAGAGCAAATCTTTGCTACAATCCCTTCCGCACGTTTAGGTAAGCCTGAAGAAATTGCGGCAGCCGTTAGTTTCTTGGTTTCACCAGGCGCTGCCTATGTTACCGGCGAAACCATTCATGTGAATGGTGGAATGAATATGGCTTAAGTGAGGTCGTACCTCGACCTTTCTTGAGAAGTTTCTCTTTATTCGTGGGGCGAGTTTGTCTAAACTAGCCGCAAATTAATCCAAGATACCTTTGAGGGATCATAATGAGCACTATTGAAGAACGCGTTAAAAAAATCATCATCGAGCAACTAGGTGTTTCTGAAGACGAAGTAAAGCCTGAAGCGTCATTTGAAAATGACCTAGGTGCAGACTCTCTAGACACTGTTGAGCTAGTTATGGCGCTAGAAGAAGAATTCGAAACTGAAATTCCAGACGAAGAAGCTGAAAAAATTCGTACGGTTCAGGCTGCTATCGACTACGTGAACAACCATTCTGCAGACTAATGAATTAGTTGCTTGAATGAATAAGGGGCGGAATTTTATTCCGCCTTTTTTTTTGCCCGCTTTTTAATGGAAATGCAGCGCAGGCTAGGTAGAATAATACCAGTCAATTTTTCAAGAGGTTAATATGGCGAAGCGACGTGTTGTAGTAACAGGTTTAGGAATGGTGACGCCCAACGGGTTAAATGTGGCGTCAACGTGGCAGAGTATTTTAGCAGGGGAGTCGGGTGTCGGACCAATAGAGCATTTCGACACGGAAGGCTTCGGAACGCACTTTGCTGCTTTAGTCAAAGACTTTGAAGTAACCAACTACATGAGCCGTAAAGACGCACGCAAAATGGACACCTTTATTCAATACGGTGTCGTCGCAGCGCAAGAGGCTATTGCCGACAGCGGCTTAACCTTTGATGATAGTAACCGTCACCGTGTGGGCGTCATGATAAGCTCAGGAATTGGTGGGTTAGAAGGTATCGAGGAAAACCACAATAAACTGAATAACAGTGGCCCGCGTCGTGTGTCGCCGTTTTTTGTGCCTTCTTCCATTATTAATATGATCAGCGGTCAGGTGTCCATGATGCATGGTCTGACAGGGCCTAATATGGCCATTGTGACAGCCTGTACCAGTGGCGTGCACAACTTAGGTCAAGCGGCGCGTATTATCGCTTATGGCGATGCAGATGTGATGCTAGCAGGGGGTGCTGAAAAAGCGTCAACACCTCTTGGTATGGCTGGCTTTAGTGCTGCTCGTGCTTTGTCGACTCGGAACGACGCTCCACAACAAGCGAGCCGCCCGTGGGACAAAAACCGAGATGGCTTTGTGCTTGGCGATGGTGCTGGGGTGGTGGTACTCGAGTCGTACGAGCATGCGAAGCAGCGCGGCGCAACCATTTATGCTGAACTCACTGGCTTTGGCATGAGTGCCGACGCTTTCCATATGACGGCACCTCCTGAAAATGGTGCAGGGGCCGCTGCGGCCATGCGCAATGCCTTAGCCGATGCGGAGCTAACAGCCGACGTTGTCGACTACATTAATGCCCACGGAACCTCTACTCCGGCGGGTGATATCGCCGAAGTCAGGGCCGTGAAAGCGGTATTTGCGGACCATGCCAAAAAGCTAACGGTGAGTTCTACCAAGTCGATGACAGGGCATTTGTTGGGTGCAGCAGGTGCGATAGAGTCGATTTTCTCTGTACTGGCTATTCGTGATCAAGTGGTGCCGCCGACTATTAACCTTGAGCAACCAGACGAAGAATGTGATTTAGACTTTGTTCCGCATAAAGCTCGCCCTATGCGAGTAGACCATGTTTTATGTAACTCCTTTGGGTTTGGTGGTACCAATGGTAGTGTGCTTTTCTCAAAACTAGACGCCGAGGACTAAGCCCGCCGATGACAACGCAACAGGTGTATACCAGCTTAATCAATGGTACGGCCGGTGCCGACATTGCGGCCGCAGATCGCGGCTTGTTATACGGCGACGGTTTTTTTACCACGGTTCGCGTAGTTCAAGGGCAGCCAGATTTGTGGCCCTTGCATGTGGAGCGTTTGCAGACCTGCGCGCGGGCTGTATTTGGCTGGGCAGCGTTGCCTAAAAGCGTGCTCACACTGATTGAGCAAGAGCTGAGCACAGTGACAGAGGGGCACCAGGAATGTGGTGCCCGTATCACGCTTACACGGGGTGTAGGGGGCCGAGGTTATGCGCCTCCTGAGTCGAACGCAGACACTGTGACACGTATGGTGACAGCTTTTGCCTACCCGGCTGTGTATAGCGACTGGCAGCGTCACGGAGTGAAGACGGAGCTAGCCGCGTTTTATTTAGGTAGTCAGCACCCACGTTTAGCTGGGTTAAAAACCTTAAACCGGCTAGAACAAGTGATGCTCAAGCAAGAGCTGGCTCAACGGGACACTGACGAGCTTATCGTGCTAGATGCGTCTGGCGCAATCGCTGAAGCGACGGCAGGAAATGTGTTTTGGCGACAAGGCGACACCTGGTACACCCCAGAGCTTGCACAAACAGGCGTGCATGGTGTAGTCCGTCAGGCTTTACTGACTAAATATCCTCAGATTCAACGGGTGAATGCCCAGGTGAATGCATTACGAACAGCGGACGAAGCCTTTGTGTGCAACGCCCTGATGGGACAAGTGAGTATTCGCAGCTTGGATGGCAAGGCACTTCCTACAGTACGCAACTATAAAAACGAAGCGCCATTCACTTTGGCGGGATTGTCACCATGCTAAAATTTATTCGTTGGTTTGTTGCGGTGTCTTTGCTGCTAACGGTTATGCTGGCCGCTGCGGGTTATTACGGGCTTAGTCACTGGTATAAAGAAACGCAACTGCAGTTAAGCGACACAAGTTCCGAGCGCCTACTTGAAGTTCGACCTGGCACCCACGCTCGCCGGCTAACAAGTCAGCTGGCTACAGAAGGTTTCATAGCCTCACCTGAATTAGCCTATTGGGCGGTGCGGTTATTTCAAGGGGGCGAACATATACAAGCGGGCGTATACCAAGTTCGGCAAGGCGAAACTCTGGCGCAGTTTTGGCAAAAAATAGCCGAAGGCCAGCAACATTATTTTTCTATTACTTTTGCGGAAGGTTTAAACTTTAAAGAGTGGCGCCAACGTATTGCTGAACACCCTTGGCTACGTAAAGAGTGGGCCCACTTGTCGGCCACCGAAGTGATGGCGCAACTAGCTCCCGAGGCAGGTTATACGCTGCCAGAAGGCTTGCTATTTCCCGACACTTACCAATTTCATGCTTATACCAGCGACCGCCAGCTGTACCAGCAGGCCTATGCTCGTATGCAAGAGGTATTAATGGAATTATGGCCAACGCGGAGCGCACAGGTTCCTCTTGAAACTCCATACCAAGCGTTAATATTGGCCTCTCTTGTGGAGAAAGAAACGGGGGCTGCCCATGAACGAGGCTTGGTGGCTTCGGTGTTTGTGAACCGCTTGAATAAAGGTATGCGATTACAATCAGACCCAACCATAGTGTATGGCCTTGGTGAACGCTATCGTGGCGTTATTTATCGCTCGGATATTCAAGAAACAACCCCGTACAATACATACCGCATAAATGGGCTGCCACCTACACCTATAGCTATGCCAGGGCGCGAAGCTATTGCTGCAACTTTACAACCCGATGTGTCAGACTACTTTTACTTTGTGAGCCGAAACGATGGCACACATGTTTTTTCTAAGACCCTACGAGAGCATAATAGGGCCGTACAGCATTATCAGAGAAATAAATGAAAACACCGTTTATTGTTTTAGAAGGCCTTGAAGGCGCAGGTAAAAGCACGGTTTTGCAAGTGATAACCCAATGGCTTGAGCAACGCGGAATAGACTACCTGACAGTGCGGGAGCCTGGTGGTACACCATTGGCCGAGTCCTTGCGTGAGCTCATAAAAAAAGACTGGGACGAACGGGTCAGCCCTGAGGCGGAGCTTTTAGTGATGTATGCAGCCCGCGTGCAACTGGTGAATGAAGTGATTAAGCCAGCATTAGCGCAAGGCCGTTGGGTGATTGGCGACCGTCATGATCTTTCCTCTCAAGCCTACCAAGGTGGGGGCCGCCAATTAAGCAAGAATATGCTAGCCCAGCTAAGCGACATGACGCTGCAAGGCTTTAAGCCGGACTTAACCTTATATTTAGATATTGAGCCTGCGGTTGGTTTAGCCCGGGCCTCAGCACGTGGTGCCTTGGACAGAATTGAACGTGAGGCGCTCGGGTTTTTTGAACGCACGCGAGCTCGTTATCAAGAGCTTGCAGCCGCCGACCCAAGCATTAAAACCATTGACGCAGAACAAACGCCAGAGCAAGTGAAAGCGCACGTACTGGCCGTATTGGAGGCACAATGGCCAAGTTAGACTACCCATGGTTAGCCAGTCTTTGGAGACAATGGTTGCAGGCCAAACAGCAACAAGGCTTACCCCATGCACTGGGTATACCTTGGCAACCCCATGCTGGCAGTGAAGCCTTGCTGGAAGCCTTGGTGGCGTGGTTACTGTGCCAACAACCAGCTAGTAAGGCCTGCGGCCAGTGTAAAAGCTGTTTATTGCAGCAAGCAGGCAACCACCCTGACTTACTTTGGGTACAACCTGAAGAAGGAAAGAAAATAGGGGTTGACCGCATTCGAGACTTGCAAAATAAAGTGTGGCAACACGCTAGCCAGGGTGGGGCTACAGTGATTGTCATTGAAAAAGCTGAGCAAATGACAGAAGCAGCAGCAAATGCTTTGCTGAAAACCCTCGAAGAGCCACCAGCACATAACTATTTAATTATTTGTCCTGAGCGGTTTTCCCGTTTATTGCCCACGGTGCGTAGCCGATTAACGGTTTACCCACTGCCAAAGCCTTCTTTAACGGAAGTACAAGACTGGCTGCAACGGCATACCGAAACACGGATTGACAATGCCGACTTGTTAAGTGAAGCGCAGGTCCAGCCCGTGGCAGTATTAAAGCGTATTCAGAGTGGGCAAGAGCAACCTGAAGAAGACATCCTTGCGGTGTTTCAAGGCCAATTGTTGGAGCTGCCTGATAAAGCCCCAGAACAATTAGCCTGGCTTGATACCTTTCTGCTGAGCTTGGTGCGAGGCATGCGTGCGGCGCAGCGGCTTGAGTTGAACGAGCAGCCACCAGCTGACGCTTGGGGACAGTTTTTGGTGCAAGTACCTCAGGTCGCGAACTTGCTGCCCGTTTGGTATGATCGTGCTCTGGACATTAAGCGCCAGCTTCAGGGGAGTGGTGTGAATGGAAAGCACCTGATTCAGCAGTTATTAAGTACCATGTACATGAATAGTATTCAGGTTAAAGTGGAGTAAAAATGCAGTTTGTCGACTCGCATTGTCATTTAGACAGAATGAAGGCCGTTGCAACAGACGGTATAGACGCAGTCATTGAGCGTGCTACCAAAGCACAGGTTGAACACATGCTATGCGTGAATGTGACCTTGTCAGAGTACCCTAAAATGCGTGAACTGGTAGGAAATAGAGACAACGTCAGCTTTTCTTGTGGGGTTCACCCCTTGTATATGAAACAAGAAAAATATTGTCCGATCCAACTGCGCCAATTGGTTACCGACGAAAAAGTGGTGGCTGTAGGTGAAACAGGGCTCGACTATTACTACGACAAGGAATTTCATAAAGCGCAGCAGGAAAGTTTTGCTAGCCACATCGAAATTGCCTGTGAAGTGAATAAACCTCTTATTATACATACGCGCGATGCTCGAGAAGACACCATAGCGATGTTAAGGGAGGGGCGAGCAGAGCGTTGCCGAGGGGTATTGCACTGCTTTACTGAAACCTTGGAAATGGCCGAACAAGCCTTGGCCATGGACTTTTATATTTCTATTTCAGGAATTGTGACCTTTGCCAGCGCCGACGAACTGCGTGAAGTGGTAAAACAGCTTCCGTTAGAGCGTATTTTAATTGAAACGGACTCACCGTGGCTGGCTCCCGTTCCACACCGAGGGAAAGAAAACGAGCCTGCCTATGTGAGTGAGGTGGCCCGTTGCGTGGCTGCGTTACAGAAACGTTCCGTAGAAGAGGTTGCAGCGCAAACGAAACAAAACTTCTACGACTTATTTACGCTGGCAGCCTCGCATACTGCTTAGACGCTTTAAGTTAATTCGCCACGCAAATTGGCTTTTAACTTCTCGCACAAGGCGTCACCAGTGAGCCCCTTACTAAGCAAATAGTGCAGCTTGGTAAGGGCGGCTTCAATGGTCATATCCCCACCACTTATGACACCTAAGTCGGCTAATGCGTTACCTGTTGCATACCCGGCCATATTAACTTTGCCGCTAAAGCACTGCGTACAGTTCAATACAGGAATGCCAGCTTTGACAGCACGTCCTATGGCTGCGGGTAGAGCACCCGTATGGGGGGCGTTGCCGACACCGAAACTTTGAATAATCAAAGCTTTAACCGGTTGTGCTACTAAGCTGTCGATAATATTTGCACTCATGCCAGGATACAGGGTGACCACCCCAATATCTTGCGCTGTTACTGGGTGCACAACTAATGGCGCTTCGGAAACAGGGCTTACCTTGCCTTCAATTAAGTCAATATCAATTCCGGCTTGTAATAAGGGAGGGAAGTTAGGTGATGCAAATGCATTAAAGCCATCTGCGTCGGCTTTGGTGGACCGGTTGCCGCGAAATAGCTGGTTATTAAAGAATAAGCTCACCTCATGAATAGGGTAGTGAGCCGCTAAATACAGTGCATTCAGGAGGTTGGTTTGACCGTCAGAACGCAGCGCAGCAAGAGGTATTTGCGAGCCAGTCACAATAACGGGCTTGCCTAAGTTTTCAAACATGAACGACAAAGCCGAGGCTGTGTAGGCCATGGTGTCGGTGCCATGCAAAATAACAAAGCCGTCATAATCATCGTACTTGTCTGCTATATCGGCGGCTATTTTCTGCCAGTCCGACGGGTTCATGTCGGAGCTGTCCATTAACGGACTGTATTCGCACAAGTCGAAGGTCGGCATTTCTTCCCGGTAAAATTCTGGCATACCTTGAATAGACTGGCCTAAAAAGCCAGGTGCTGGGACATACCCATGGTCCGACTTTTTCATGCCAATGGTGCCGCCGGTGTAAGCAATATAAATACGTTTACGAGACGTGTTCACTTAAAATACCTCAATACATTCGGTACAGCGGCTGTATAAACCGCGTGGATCATTAAAATTATTCAGGGTGGCCAGTTGTTTTAACTGCTTCCGTAGTATCTGTTGAGTCAAACTATTGGGTATACGTGTAGTGGGCGAAGGCGCAGCGCTCAGCACATTCAGCGAAACCAGCTGCTTTGTGATGGAGGCCTGTGCTTGCAAAAGCTGCTCGAGGATGTAATCCAGGCTGCCTTTTTCAACCGTTGGCATATCCACCCAGTAGTGGTCTATTTCGTATTCGGTGGCCAGGTCGGTGAGTGCATCGGATAAATGACCGAGAGCGTCCACAAGCTGCCGTTGCTTTGCCTGACGGCCCGTCCAAACACGGCCTTCGGCAATGTTGGCAACGCCTTGAATGGGAATGCCGCGCTCTGTGGCTACTAACCGGGTAAAGTTGCGATAGGTTCTGTCTACGTCATGTTGCATCATCAGCGCTGCGGTTGCAGGCAGGTTCTTGCCTGCATCGAGTAATGGCATATCCGTTGTCGACACGCCGTCGTAATGAATTCCCAGCTGCTTGAAACTATCTTCCAAGCTAATGAACATGCCAAATACCCCAATGGAGCCTGTAATGGTGGAGGGGGCTGCATAAATTTTGTCTGCGCCTAAAGCCACCCAGTACCCGCCAGAAGCTGCCGTAGCGCTTAAAGAAGCATAAATAGGTTTATTGGCCTCGGCAAAGAGCGCCATTTCCTGGCGTATTACTTCCGAGGCGAAGGCACTGCCACCCGGGCTATCGATACGCAGTACCACGCCTTTTACGTGCTCGTCTAAACGGGCCTCCCGTAGCTTGGCGATCAGGGTGTCGCTGCCGGTAGCGCCTGGGTAACTGGAGCCATGAATAATACTGCCGGAAACCAGAATAACTTGAATGCGCGCTTGTTCTTGAGGCACCTGGACAGGGTCGAAGGCTTCTAAGTACGAGCGGTATGAAACACGTGGGTAATCCTGATGGTCGGCTTGGCTGCCACTCGCTTGAGCCAGTACTTCACGCATTTCTTGGTGGCTGGCCAAGCGGTCTACGAACCCTACTTGCAACGCCATTTGGGCCGGATGAAAGTCGGCCGCTTCTAAGGCGTATAAATAGTCTGTGATGCGCCCTGAAAGGGCGTCTGGTTGCAATACACGCTGGTTCGCAATATCCGTTAGATACTGTTGCCATAGGTCGTTTAGCCAGAGGCTGCTTTGGGTGCGAGCAGCTTCCGACATGGTGTCGCGGCTATAGGGTTCGGTAGCTGTTTTATAGTCGCCGGCTTTAAAAATGTAGGTGTTCACATTGAGCTTTTCGAAAAAGCTGGCGAAGTAATTTTGGTAGGCATGAAAGCCTTGTAGGTCAATAACCCCTTCAGGGTGCAACAAAATCTGGCTGGCATGGGCAGCTACATAATATTGGCTTTGGTTAAAGTAGTCGCCTGTGGCGATAACGGGTTTCCCTGTTTGCTCACGAAACGCACTTAACCGTTGGCCAAGCAATTGCAGGTGATTTAAGCCACCCCCTTGGAAGTAGTCTAATTGAAGGTGAATGCCCGAAATTCTGTGGTCTACTTCAGCGCGGTCTATGGCAGCTAATACGTCGTATATACTGGTTTCCAAAGTGTCGTCGTCGAGACTGAACATGTCGTTTGTAAGCTGTTCAGTCGGGCTTTTGTAGTTAGGTAAGTCAACGAGCACGCCTTCTATGTCAAGCACCAGTAGGGTGTTGTCGTCAATCACCACGCGGTCGTCCTTGAACACGAAAAAGAGCAGAGCAAAAAACAACACAGTGAAAAACACCAAGTTAGTGAGAAAACGGCGAACGCCGTTGAAAAACCGCCCAAGCGAGTGTAGTAAGCGCATTAGTAGCTTCATGTTTTTTATCCGTTAAAAACAAAGCCGTATTGTAACCGAATACAAGAGCGCTTTGTAAGGTTATAGGGTAAGTGGTACTCTTTGCCCATTCATTTCTTTGTTGATTATGATGTAGGAACATTTATGCATGCACGTCATTTGTTATTGAATCGTTCGTCAATGCCTCGACTAGTGGAGCCAGCGCCGACACCTGCTGATTTAGAATTGTTTGAAGCAGCGGCTTTGCGGGTCCCAGATCATATGAGCTTAACACCATACCAAGTAATCGTATTTCGCGGCGAGCATTTAGTGGAGCTTGGAGACTTATTCCGAGCCACAGCAGAGCATGAAGAGTTAGGCGAGAATGCCATAGAGCGCGCGGCCAGCTTACCTTTGCGTGCCCCCATGATTTTGATGGTGTCGACTCGTTATCAAGAACATAAGTCGGTGCCTCGTGACGAACAACTCGCCAGTGCTGCCTGTGCCGCCCATGCGATAGTGCAAATGGCGTTTACCCAAGGTTACGGGGCGGTGTGGCGTACGGGGCCTTATGCGGAATCCCAGTTCTTAAAAGAGCAGCTAGGTATAGCGGAAGAAGACATCCTTGGCTTTATTTATGTGGGCACACCTGCGGTGCCAACGCCTATTAAGCCAGCCAAAGACAAGAAGATTTTCTTCGACTACAGCAGCAACTAATGCTGCTCATCGGCGCCCCGTAACAGTTCGAGTGACGTTTTACGAAGTACAGGAACTGCCAGGGCGCCGCCAATCGCCCCGCCAAAGTGGCACCAGTGCGCCACGGCAGCACCATCTAGCCAAGCAAGCTGGCTCCCTGCTGTGACAAAGTCATAGCTTAGCTTTAACACCAACAAGGCCAATAAAATAGTGCCTTTGGTCCGCTCAGTTTGCACTATACGCAAGGCAGCATAGGCATACACTCCATGCAGCACACCGCTTAGCCCAACAAAGTTTGATTCCCCCCCTAAATACACAGAAACCAAGGTGCCGCCTAAAGCACTTAATAACATCACGTTAAACAATAAGCGGTTGGTAAACTGGGTGTGAAAGACAGCAGCCAAGAGAAACAGGCCCAAGCCGTTGTAAATAGCATGTGCAAGGTGGATATGCACCAAGTGGGTCCCGAAAAGACGCCAAATCTGCGACCAAAGTTCGCCTTCTATTAACACTAAAGCGTCTTGTGCTGCAGGGGAATACGCCACCAATAGCAACACACAAAGAACAAGCAGGGGCGTAATGACAGGGTATTTAAACACACGATCCATGATTAATTTTACCTTTCGTTTGTAGCTTCAGTGGTAGTGGATATTATGGTAGGCTTAATGCCACGACTCGTATTCTAGAAGTGTACTTGAAATGAAAAAATTATCACGCTTGCTGTGGCTCGCAGCGCCACTATTTTTAGCTGCATGCCAGCCAACCCCCACGGGTGCGCCGACGGCTTTCGACCCAGAAGGGCATACGGGCCGCATTGCCCAAGAAGCCGTTGTGTTAAACGACTACATGGTGGTTGCTGCTAATCCCTACGCGGCGGAGGCAGGGGCGGATATTTTACGTCAAGGAGGGCATGCCATTGACGCGGCTGTTGCAGTGCAAGCTATGCTAACGCTGGTGGAGCCACAGTCATCAGGTATTGGTGGTGGGGCTTTTATTTTGTATTGGGATGCCAAGACCAAGCAGCTATACACCCTTGATGCGCGAGAAACTGCACCGGCAGAAGCAGACGAAAACTTATTCCTCAACACACAAGGGCAGCCTGTGCGTTGGATAGACGCTGTTGTCGGGGGCCGCTCAGTGGGTACCCCAGGTATTGTCAAGGGACTGGAGGAAGCGCATCAACGCTTTGGTCGCTTGCCTTGGGCACACTTATTTGAGTCAGCCATTGAACGTGCCGAAGAAGGTTTTGTGGTCTCTGACCGGTTGGCACAACTGGTCGCCATGGGCATTAATCCGGGGCTTGCACAACTAGAGCCTGCGAAAAGTTATTTTTTTCCAAATGGGCAACCGCTGGCAGCGGGCACCTTAAAGAAGAATCCAGCTTTAGCTGAGAGCCTACGTACCATTGCCAATGAAGGAGCAGACGGGTTCTATCAAGGGCCTTTAGCGGAAGCGATGGTGCAAGCTGTTCGACACTCTGCCATAGCACCCGGCCGTCTAAATATACAGGATTTGGCAAATTACCATGTCGTGTGGCGCGAGCCTGTTTGTGGCGCGTACCGTGAGCTTGATGTGTGCAGCATGGGGCCGCCAAGCTCGGGAGGCACCACTATTGTGCAAATGCTCAAGTTGCTAGAAGGCTTTGAACTGGGTGAGCACGTGAATACAGAAGCGCTGCATTATTTTACTCAGGCCTCCCGCTTAGCCTTTGCTGATCGCAACACCTATAGCGCCGACCCGGACTTTATTGAAGTGCCGGTGCAAGCCATGCTGGCCGATGATTATATTGAAATGCGTCGTTCCCTTATTTCCGAGCGCGACATGGGAACTGCGCAAGCGGGTGATTTAGCCGGTGGTCAATGGGTGATGGCCGCTAGCCTGGAACAACCGAACACCAGCCACTTTAGTATTGTGGACCAAGAAGGAAACGCAGTGTCCATTACCACCACCATTGAAATGGGCTTTGGCTCGACGGTGATGGCCGGTGGCTTTTTACTGAATAACCAGCTGACAGACTTTTCATTAAACCCGCGCAATGCCGAAGGGTTGGTCGCAAATCGGGTAGAGCCAGGAAAGCGTCCCCGTAGTTCAATGAGCCCTGTGATTGTGTTTGATGAACATGGTCAACCCTTGCATGTGCTTGGCTCACCGGGTGGTCCCCGTATTATTAACTATGTAGCACAAACTATTTTAGGTCTTGTCGACTGGAACATGGACATGCAAGAAGCGATTGATATGCCAAGAATGACAAATATGAATGGCAGCACAGCTGTGGAGGCTGAACTCGCTCCGTTGAACTGGGTTGAAGACCTAACGAAGCGTGGCCACACGGTTGAAGTGCGGGCGTTGAACAGCGGTTTGCATGGTATTACGCGTTTACCAGATGGTCGTTTACTCGGTGGTGCTGACCCACGTCGAGAAGGACATGTGGCAGGGCAATGAAAAACCTTATATTAATCATTTGTGTAACATTGCCCTTCCTTACTGGTTGTCAGGAAGAGCCTCATATAGAAACGCCTAGTGAGGTGGTTGTTAAGCACTTTGATGCACTATATAACCAAGACAATTTCGATGCAGCGATGGCTTATGCTAGCCAGCGGCATCAAAAGTTGATGCAGTCGTATGGCACCACGCGCTCTGTGGGGCGTTACTTATACAATATGAGCTACGATAAAATAGAAGTTAGTGTTCAAGCTCCTCTGCATCCGCCGAAGCGCAGTGACACTGAGAGTTTACGCTTAAATTTGGCGGTTACCGGTTATAAAGGTGACAAGCATTACGAGAATTTTCGTATTGCAGTGATGACGGTAGAAGAGGGACGCTGGAAGCTTGAACGCTTACTCAGCGGCCCCTATAATTAGGCTTTTAGCCGCTCTTGATAGGGCGGCCAACCTAATGGTTTCCCCGCCAATAAGTGAACATGAATGTGGTACACGGTTTGGCCACCATATTCATTGCAGTTCATGACGGTACGGTAACCTTGTTCTGCAAACCCTTGCTCACGTGCAATTTCACCAGCTACCCAATAAAGGTGCCCCACCAATTCACGTTGCTCTTTGCTGATATCGTTCGTAGTGGCAATTGCTTGCTTCGGAATGATCAGTAGGTGAACAGGCGCTTGTGGGTTAATGTCTTTAAATGCAAGCGCAAGGTCGTCTTCATACACAATGTCTGCAGGAATTTCCTTGCGAATTATTTTGTCAAAAATAGTTTCTTCGGCCATGTAGCCTCCTTTTACACGTTTCAACCTATGGTAGGCAGAATAGCAAAAGGGCTCAAGTGATAACACTGAGCCCTTTGGATATTCAATCAAATAGAAGGTGAAACTTTAGCTCATCATACGTTGGGTGTCGTATTGCTGGCGCTCACGCTTACGGAAATAGCTTTCAATATGCGGGTTGGTAACGTCTAGCGTCTGCTGCTCAGCGGTTAAACTGTGTTCAGCGACATAGGTTTGTATATCCGAGTTATGGACCAGAATGTGGTACCAAGGCTGTTCTTTAGCAGGACGAGTTTGCGCCATGCGTTCGTACCAGTCATTCGACAAAGAAAATACCGGGTCGGCGTCTATAATGATGCCACGATATCCATATAACCCGTGGGTCACCACCTGACCTATTGAAAATTTAGCTCGCACCATACTGTGCTCCTTCTATACGTATTCATCCTGCGCGATACATACTTATCGGCACCAATGGCACGAGCTTTACCCGAATTCTGTTATTTTTTATTTGACCTGCATGCCAGGCTGAGCGCCTTCGTGTGGGTTCAAAATGTAGAGGTCGTCGCCGCCTGGGCCGGCCGCTAGTACCATGCCTTCAGACAGTCCAAAACGCATTTTACGTGGCTTCAAGTTGGCCACCATAACCGTTAACTGGCCTACCAGAGACTCAGGTTGGTAAGCAGCCTTAATGCCAGCAAAAACCTGCTTGGTTTCTGCAAGACCAATGTCTAAGGTGAGCTTTATCAACTTATCAGCGCCTTCTACATGCTCTGCGTTGACAATGCGAGCAACCCGCATATCAACTTTCATAAAGTCGTCAAACTCAATTTCAGCCGCAATAGGCTCAATGGCTGCTTGCGTAGGCGCAGGAGTTTCCTGAGCTGGGGCTGCTGTTTCTTGTAACGACTCTTTTGACTCTTCAATCATAGTATTCACTTTCTCTTTATCGACGCGCTGTAACAGCGCCTTAAACTTATTAATAGTGTGGCCGGTGAGGACCTGATCAATGCTTGCCCATGTGAGCGTGTCTTGCAGGAACGCTTCTGCGTCGGCTGCTAATTGCGGCGTAACCGGCTTAAGGTAAACCATCAGAATGCGGAATAGGTGAATACCCATAGAGCAGATGTCTTGCACCGCTTGCTCTTGGCCTTCTTGCTTAGCTAACTGCCAGGGCTCCTTTATAGCAATATACTCATTGGCACGGTCTGCTAAACGCATAACCTCACGCATGGCTTTGCTAAACTCACGTGACTCATAAGCTTGGGCAATGGTGTTCTGCGCTGCTTGGAATTCTGCTAGCAACTCTGGCTCGGCAACAGTGTCTGACAATTGGCCGGCAAACTTTTTACTAATAAAACCGGCACAACGGCTGGCAATGTTGACTACTTTCCCTACTAGGTCTGAGTTCACCCGTTGGGTAAAGTCTTCTAAATTCAGGTCTAAGTCGTCTATACGGTTACTTAATTTCGCGGCGAAGTAGTAACGCAGATACTCAGGGTTCAGGTGCTCTAAATAGGTACGGGCCATAATAAAAGTGCCCCGCGACTTGGACATTTTGGTGCCGTTGACCGTAATAAAGCCATGAGCCCAAACGTTGGTGGGCTGGCGGAAGTTCGCGCCTTTCAGCATGGCAGGCCAAAACAGGCTGTGGAAATAAATAATGTCCTTACCAATAAAATGGTATACCTCGGCTTTGCTACCCTTTTGCCAGAACTCGTCAAAGTTTAAGCCTTCGCGCTCGGCGTAATGTTGGAACGAACTCATATAGCCAATAGGCGCGTCGAGCCAAACATAGAAGTACTTACCCGGTGCGTCTGGAATTTCAAAACCAAAGTAGGGTGCGTCGCGGCTAATGTCCCACTGTTGCAGCCCGGCTTCAAACCATTCATTGAGCTTATTCGCCATCTCCGGCTGCAATGAGCCAGAATGGGTCCATTCTTTTAGCATGTCACCGAAGGCAGGCAAGTCAAAGAAGTAGTGCTCAGACTCGCGAACCTCAGGCACAGAGCCCGACACGGCCGAACGCGGGTCAATGAGATCGATAGGCGAATAAGTCGCTGCACAGTTGTCACAGTTATCGCCGTATTGGTCAGGCGACTTACACTCAGGGCAGGTTCCTTTGACAAAACGGTCCGGTAAAAACATACCGCGTTCGGCGTCGTATAACTGCTCTATGGTGTTGGTTGTAATATAACCGTTGTCCCGTAGGCGGGTATAAATAAGGCTAGCAAGAGCGCGGTTTTCTTCACTATGGGTTGAGTGGTAGTGGTCGAAAGAAACACCAAAGTCGCGGAAGTCGGCTTGATGAGCTTGGCTCATCTGCTCGATCATTTCTTCAGGCGTTATGCCAAACTCGGCTGCTTTCAGCATAATAGGTGTGCCGTGTGCGTCATCGGCACACACGTAATGGCACTCATTACCTACCAAACGTTGGTAGCGAACCCAAATGTCCGCTTGGATATAACCAAGCATATGGCCTAAGTGTATTGGGCCATTGGCATAGGGTAGGGCATTGGTTACTAATATTTTTCTTTCTTGATCAGCCATTAGCGCTCTCGTTCCTAAATTAAGTCGGGTGTGCCTCATAAGCTGCATATAGTAGCTGATTTCGCCTTTGTTTTCATTAGCTATCAGTTGCTTTTCCAGTGAACTTGTTCATAAGATCAAAGCTTCAACGTACCCGAGCGACAATCGATTGCTACAAGGACCTTCCTCATGACAGATTCACTACTTCATTATTGCCAAACCTTGCGCAGCGACACTTTCGTGCATGGTTTTCTTCCTGAATGGATTCAGGTGCGCGGGCCTGTGATTGAACTAACCCTTCCTTTTTATGCAGAAACTGAAGCGCGAAAGCTCATTGCAACAGATGACTTTCTGAATGCTTACACTTGGCATATTCATGGCAAAGTTGAAGCCTTACCCAGAAAAACGGACGCTAAGGCTGTGTCCAGTCGTAATATTATTGCGGTAACCTCTGGCAAAGGGGGTGTGGGTAAGTCTTCGGTAACTGTGAGTCTTGCTTTAGCGCTGCAAGCCAGTGGAGCCCGCGTGGGGATTCTCGATGCAGATATTTTTGGTCCGTCTATTCCTACGATGTTAGGAAACAAACAAGCGAAACCTGAGTTTACGGAAGACAAGAAAATGCTTCCCATTGAGCGTTTTGGACTTCAGGTGAACTCCCTTGGCTATTTAACGGACGAAGAGGACGCGACGGTTTGGCGTGGACCTATGGCCAGCCGAGCATTGGAGCAATTGTGTTTTGATACGCGTTGGCATAACTTAGACTACTTACTGATAGATATGCCACCCGGGACAGGCGACATTCAATTGACCCTGGCGCAAAAACTCCCTGTTACAGGGGCTGTTATTGTCACCACACCGCAAGAAGTGGCCCTGGCCGATGCACAAAAAGGCATTGCCATGTTCCGTAAGGTGGGGGTGCCTGTATTCGGCTTAGTCGAGAACATGAGTTACTATAGCTGCGGTGCGTGCCAACACAAAGACTATATCTTCGGTCGTGACGGTGGTAAAAACTTAGCAGAGCGGCACAGTATTCCTTTACTGGGTGAATGGCCTTTGGTGACAGATATGCGAGAACACCTAGATGCAGGTACGCCCTTGGTTCAAAGTTCACCCGAACACCCAGTAAGCCAAGAAATAATAACAACAGCAGAGCGGATGGCGGCCAATGCTTGGCAATTGAGCTCGCCCAATGCGCCAAACGATTGAGTTATATAGGATATGAGCATGCGTTTAACAGATGGACAAATCGAGCAGTACTTGGCTGCAGGGCATATTGGTATTGAGCCTGCGCCAAGTTCGCAAAACATTTCTGGGGTCACCGTGGATATTCACCTAGGCAATAGCTTCCGGGTCATAGATGACCATGCGGCTCCCTATATTGACATTAGCGGCAAGCGGGAAGACATTGACGCAGCTATTCAACGGGTGATGAGCAGTGAAATCATTCTTAACGACGATGATCAGTTTTTTATACACCCTGGCGAGTTTGCTTTAGCTGTTACCCATGAGTCGGTGACCTTACCAGACAATATTGTCGGTTGGCTCGATGGCCGCTCCTCGCTGGCCCGGTTAGGGCTGATGGTGCATGTGACCGCCCACCGAATTGACCCAGGCTGGTCGGGGCAAATTGTGTTGGAGTTTTACAATAGTGGTAAGCTGCCACTGGCCTTGCGACCGAATATGAAAATAGGGGCGCTTAGCTTTGAAGTGCTTAGCGAGTCTTGCATACGCCCCTACAGTAAACGCACTGACGCTAAATACAAAGATCAGCGCGGTGCGACCGCCAGCCGCATTAGTGCGGATGACGGTACCGATTAAACCATTCGACCATGCGTTGTAGCCGTTCTACCAAGTTCACTGGCTTGCCGGAACGGCTTAACCCATGTCCTTCCCCGCGAAACACCACCATTTCAACCGGTACTTGGTTTGCTTTTAGGGCATAGAACCATTCTTCACCTTGACCAATCGGGGTAATGTGGTCGTCGCTACTATGAATAATCAAAGTAGGCGTGGTTACTTTATTGGCAAACTGCAACGGTGAACGGTCCCAGTAATAGTCATAATTCTCCCACAGGGTGCCACCAAACTCTTGTTGCATAGAAAGGGGTGGGAAGGCTTGTGTGCCGGCTTCTGAAATCCAGTTGCTGACACTGCGCTGGGTAACCGCTGCCTTAAACCTGTCTGTTTGCGTGGTGGCCCAGTTTGTGAGAAAGCCGCCGTGACTGCCCCCGGTAATAAACTGTTGTTCTTTGTCTAACCAAGGGAAGCGCTCGAGAGTCGCATCGAGGGCACTGATGTTGTCACGGTAGTCCACCCCTCCATAGTCGAATCGTACCTTGTTTTGGTAGTCATATCCGTAGCCAGTACTGCCACGGTAATTAACAAAGGTCACTGCATAGCCGTGACCAGCCAACAGCTGGTTTTCTGGGAACCATTGGTGACCCCACATGCCGCCAGGGCCTCCTTTAATGTTCAAAATAACCGGGGTGTTTTCTGCCGTTTGTTTGGGGGCCAAGAAAAATACGTCAAGCGACTGTTGGTCGGGAGTTTCTGTGGTAAAACGCTGGTAGGGCGTTAACTTTAGTTTCGCTAACAGTTCGGTATTTGGGTCGTATAGTGCAGGCAGGTGATTACTTGGCTTACCCTGTGCAGACACCCGTACTAGCTCGGTGGGCTGTACTTCGTTTTCACGCAGCCAGGCCCATTGTTGCCCTTGCTCCGAAACCACTAAGCTACTTAAACTAAATCCTTCACCCGTGACAGGCTGATAGCCGCTGCCATCGAGAGCGGTGCGAAATAGCATGCGACTGCCGCAGTGGTCTGCAATAAACCAGAGGGCGTCATGAGCTGCCACTAAATTACGCGGGTGATGGTCCATGCGCTCTGCTAGCAATTGAACCGTGCCTGAATGAATGTTGGTGCTTAGCAAGCTCGGTGCTGCATACGCATTTTCACGACGCACAAAAGCAAGGTGCTCTGAATCTATCCAGAGAGGCTGGCCCGCATAGGCTTTTCCTGCTTGTAAAAGCTGAGTGTCCCCTTCACTCCATAGGATGATGTCGCGGGCATAAGCCCCCTCTCGGGCGTCAGGGTGGCGGTTCACGGTAAACACAATGTGCTCGCCCGTTGGGCTGAGTTGGGCATCTTGAATAGAATGTTCGACTTCGGCGGCTAAGCGCGTTAAGCGGTGGGTTTGGGTATTGTATTCCCACAAGGTACTAACACGCTCGCTTTTGTAACCCCCTTGGCGTTTGTAGTCTGCATAGGCAATAAAGTCACTGTCGGCTTCTGGCTGTTCTTTTTTTTCTGCTTTAGCTTGCGGGTCTGTAACTTCAGGAGCATGGCTTAAGGTAAGCAGTAAACGCGTGTTGTCTGGGTACCAAGCGAGCTGTTGTATGCGTGCTTGTTCAAGATGCAGGAGCAGCTGCGCTTCGCCACCCGAGGTGCTCATGGCATACAAGCCAGATACGTCTTTGCCTGCTAAAGGGCCGGTACCGGGGCGGCTGCCTTGGAATAATAAGGTGGTGCCGTCAGGTGAAAATACGGGGGCTCGGTCACTCTTGCCAGAGGTGAACCGCACGGGGTGCTCTTGGCCCGCTTTGTGGACCCAAATAGACGTCTCCCGTGAGCGCCGGTCGTCACTGACCTGTGCTTGGACAAATGCCAGCAATTGACCATTGTCGCTGAGGGCCAATTGGCTTAACTGCTTTATATGATAATAGTCTTCTGCGGTTAGGGCCCGTTGTTCAGTTTGGGTTTCAGCAGGAGTGTGCGCGAGGGCACACCCTGACAATACTAAAGAAGCCGACAGGGCAGCGGCAACTCCAGTGGATGTAAAAGATGTCATGTGCTTCCTCTTTTATATTAACGCAATGGGCGAGCATGGGCGCTCGCGCGGAAAATGGCATTCATCAATAATACATGCATGCCGTCCATGTAGGCACGGTAGTTTGGCTCTTGGGTAAAGCTAACAACCATGCCACGGCCATGAGGCTGCTGCATAAGCAGGGGCTTTAAGGCCACTTGTTCGTGGCTTTCAGGCCACATATGGCCGCTTGCCAACACCTGCTCCTTGTCGCTGAAATACACCAGGTTTCGGCCATCTTCAATGCGCAGCGGCGTATACATTGCATTGCCTGTGTACAGACTATGCAAGTGCGAGTGAATACCCGCTGTTAACCAATGTTCTTGATCCACTTCTGCACGCAATAATGCACCCGCTACCCAGTCTGGGCGTGTCTTATCAGGGCGAATGTAGCGTTGTAAGTCTTGTTTGTCCGTAATCAGGGCGCCTGCACTTTGCCCTTTTGGCACAACATCCCCCACTTGGGCTTTCATTTCTAGCTGACTGGCTAGTAGCGGGTTGTCGCCACTGGTGGCAAATGCGGTGGCGTTGCCTAAGGTAATCAGCACCCCTCCATTTTGCACCCATTGGCGTAAATGTTCACGGCCCGAGGCTCCTAGCGCTTGTTGATAACCAGCTCCGCGGGTTGCGGGCAAAATAATAACCTGGTAACGGGACAAGTTGGCCTGTTTCAACTGCTCAGCCCGAATAGCCGTCACAGGGTAGTTAAACTCTCGCTCAATAATAAAGCGGGTACTACCAGCACTTAGTACATTGCTTGGTTCGCCCCAAAGCATGGCAATGCGCGGTGCATGCATGCGCTTCACATTGTTTGAGCCCGGGTTAGGACCTGCTTGCATCCAACTCGAGTCGCTCCCCACGAGGTGCGCACCCGAGGAGTGTGCTAGTTCTGTAAGAATGTCGTTCAGCTGTTCTGGGTTGCCCTCACGCGGAATAATTAAGGAGCCGGCAGGGTATTGAGTGCCTGTTTTGTCAGTGAAGGCGACATCCGCGCTGCGCACCAGCAGGCCCGCGCGTAATGCGGCGGTTAATAGTCTGCCGGTGTTCATGTCGCCCCAAGCGGCAAAAAAGCCATAGCGGGCGTCGGGGTTGCTAAGAGTGCCAGGCTGAATGCGCTGTGGCGCTACTTTTACTGTGTCAGTCGACACGGTGCGGTTACACACTTGCATGTCTAAATTAAATTGCAGGGGTAAGCTCCATGCCGTCACATCATAAATTTGATCGGGCAGGTTGTTCGCCCGCAACCGCTCTTGTTCCGCAAGAAACTCTGGGTCCATGGGCACATGCTTATCCAGCAAAGTACGTATGAGCTGATAGCTTGGCTGGTTGGCATTAACAATATAGGCACCTGCTGGAAAACGGGTACGGCAGGCGCGAAAGTCATTTTGCGCTTGCTCCACCTCAATGCCGTGCTCGGTTAAAATACTCATCAGTTTTCGATGCCCTGCAGCATCACGTTGATTGGCGAAAATATAGCTGCGCACATCGCCTTTATTGCCTGCATTCACAGCTTCGCTTCGGTACTGATAGAAACGCTCGAGTAAGGCCTGACGCCGTTGTTGAGCTGTTTCTATCGTTGCCATATAGGCAATAAAATTGCGCTGCACAGTGTCGGCATAGGTGAGGGTCTCCCCATCGCGGGTACGGAATGTATGCCCACGGGACGAACCTACTTCATAGGTCATGGCAATGGTGCCGTGATACAAAGGCCAGCTGGCGCCGTAACCTGGGTAAAAGGCGTCGAAAATCTCACGTGTGTAGTAGTCAATACCATTGGCGTCGAAGTGGCTGGCGTTATGCTCCCCAACCCAGTGCAGGGCTTCACGCTGCGGCTGGGTTATAAATGGGTTATAGGGGTGCGCCTCGGGTGTAAAGTAATAAGGCGAATCGCCGCCCATTTCATGGGAGTCAACAAACAAAAGGGGAAACGTTTGTTGCAACACCCGTACACGGCCTTGAGTTTCTGGCTGTGTCAGGGTGAGCCAGTCGCGGTTCATATCGAACAAGTAATGGTTGGTTCGTCCATTGGGCCAAGGCTCATTGTGCTCTGCAGCAATTCGGTCAGCGGCAGGCTCAAGCCCAATGGTGGCGTAATAGCGCGACACAAAACGTGCGCGGCCGTCTGGGTTTTGGAGAGGATCAAGGTAAATAACCGTGTCCTGCAATAAAGCGTTTGTGGCCTCGTCTTGATGGGCCAGTAAATGCCATGCGGTGACCATGGACGAGTCTGCCGGCGAAATCTCGTTACCATGCACAGAGCTTGCAATCCAAACAGAGGCAGGCTGCTGCTTTATCATGTCAGCCGCTTCTGCTTCGCTTGTTTGGCGTGGGTCGGCTAACAGGCGCATGTTGGCTTCAAGTTGCTCTAACCTGGCGATGTTTTCTGGACTTGAAATCGCCGCATAAAAAAGCGGACGGCCTTCCCATGTACGACCGTATTCAAATAGTTTGATGCGGTCCGGATGGGCTTGCGCCAAAGCGGAGAAATAGTGATGAATTGCCGCAGGCGAAGAAATACGGGAGCCTGCGGCATAACCTAACACCTGTTCAACAGTGGGCGTACTGCTGAGATACTGGGTGCTGTTGTACCAATTCGGTATGTATTGTTGAGGTAGATCTTGGTTTACCGTTGCGCTTGCAAACATGGGCATGGCACAACAAAGAGCGCCAACAAGTACACGTAAACGTGCACCTAATACAGGTGTGTTCATACTATTCCTCACTTATTATTTAATTGGTAGTACGCTTGCGCAATCGCTATACGTAAACGGGTTGCGTCATGGCGATGTAAGGTGTTTGCTTCAGGGGTTACCGTTTGCACAACGGGAATATGCGTGATCTCATGGGCTTTAGGACTGATTACCGCATGGACCCGGGCGCCTCCTAGATATTGTTCTAACCATGTGAGACGTTCTTGGGTTGATAAACGCCCAGCAGGGCTGTTTTCTTTGACTAAGTTGTCTACATACAGAATGGAAGCACCGGACGCAGCAATCGCCTGTTGAATTTCTTCCACTAATAAGGGCGGCATAATAGACGTAAGAAAACTACCAGGTCCAAGCAGAATAAGGTCGCTTTGAAGAATATGCTCTATGGCCTCGGGTGTGGCGGCTACCTTCGGGCTTAAGCTCAAACGTTTGGGCATAGTGACCAGGGCGTCCACATTGATTTCACCAAAGCAATGTAAGT
Source organism: Aliidiomarina taiwanensis (assembly GCF_003987015.1). Taxonomy (GTDB): domain Bacteria; phylum Pseudomonadota; class Gammaproteobacteria; order Enterobacterales; family Alteromonadaceae; genus Aliidiomarina; species Aliidiomarina taiwanensis. Next base: position 552,101 of record NZ_PIPQ01000001.1, read on the forward strand.
CTTCAACAGTGTCCGCGGTTAGGTCTGTGGGTACTTCCGACATAGGAAGTACTTTACTATTTACCTTTAAGAGCCGGCTTAATAGCTCAATACTATCAATAGGCCGGGCCGAAATTTCATTCAAAGTATGCAGCAATAGATTGCCAAAGCTATGGCCATTTAGTTGGTTGTCGTTGTATCGGTAATTTAGCAGCTCAGCGGCAAGCGGCTGCTGGGCTAGTTGAGATAAGCAGTTTCGAATGTCGCCCCAGGCTATGCACTTGTGTGTCGCACGCAGCATACCCGTCGAGCCACCATTGTCTGTGGTCGCAACAACGCCCACTAACTTCTTGCCCATAAACTTTAATGAATAGAGTAAACGGCCCAAGCCATGGCCACCGCCAAGAGCAGTAATGCGCTGTAAGGGCCTTAAATAGTCGCTGGCTTGGCTGCTTGTTTGTATGTGTTGTGTTTCCAAAGACTGCCTCAACTCAAAGAAGTGCACAGCATGTTGTTACATGCATTTCAAGTATACAACAATGCATTAACATATAACCACAAAAGGGGGCAGTATACCTTGTTTTCGTGGCGTTTTTCCTAAGCATTTGGCAAGATATGCTGGTTATCAGTGTCTTGGAGTACGTTATGCGCGCTGGCTGTGTCCGTTTGTTGTACACGCTTTTGTTTTATTTGATGGTGCCCTTGTTATTGCTTTCCCTTTTTTGGCAAAGTCGAAAAAACCCAGCCTACCGCCGCCGTTGGGGTGAACGATTTGGTTTTGTTCAGGTTGCTGAAGAGAATAAACCAACACTTGTGCATTGCGCTTCTGTTGGAGAGTTTCTTGCCGCCAAAGGTTTTATTGAGCAGTTACTTGATAATGGTACGCCTGTCTGGGTAACCTGCACCACACCTACGGGTTCTGAACTTATTCAACACTTTCTGCAAGGGCGAGGCGAACATAGCTACTTGCCTCTCGACTTACCATGTGCCGTGGGGCGCTTCTTACAGCGGGTGAAACCCCAAACCATCGTGCTGATGGAAACCGAGCTGTGGCCTAACTTGGTGCATGCGGGCAAAAAGCACGGTATTCCCCAAGCGCTCATTAACGCCCGCATGTCCCAGAGTAGTATGAAAGGCTACCTACGCGCAGCTTGGTTGTTTCGTCCGAGCTGGCAAACATTGCAGTTATGTGGTGTGCAGAACGGCGTTCAGGCTGAGCGTTTTTTACAGTTGGGTGTTCGTACCGAGGCGCTGCAAGTGACAGGCAACCTGAAGTTTGACGTAAAAATACCACCCCAGGTGCAGCGTGATGTGAGTGCTTTTAAAACCCTCCTTTCGGACCGGCCCATCATTACAGCCGGCAGTACCCATGCAGGGGAAGAAGAAATAGTACTAGCCGCATTTCGTCAGTTGCTCAGCAAAAAGCCTGACGCCTTGTTAATTTTAGTGCCGCGCCATAAAGAGCGCTTTGAAGAAGTAGCTCACTTAATACAGCAGTCTGGACTGCGTATGGTACGGCGCAGTAGTGGCGACCCCATGACTGCCGACACACAGGTATTGCTCGCCGACAGCATGGGCGAGTTGATGGTGTGGTACGGGGTTGCAAGCGTCGCTTTTGTCGGTGGTAGTTTAATAGAGCGGGGTGGGCATAACCCCTTAGAGCCCATGGCGTACGGTTTACCCATTTTATCTGGGCCGCATGTGTTTAACTTTACTGAAGTGTACCAGCAACTTGACGCGCATAAAGCCATTCGCTGGGTTCACGGCGAGCCAAGTATGGAAGAGGCTTTATTTGAACTGCTTACTTGCCTTGACCAGGCCCGTCACATTGGCGACCAAGCCCAGCAAGTGTTTGCTCGTCATCGAGGGGCCACAGTGCGAACCTATGCTGCCGTGCAAAGCCTTCAACACGAGCCCACACTATGATGACGCAAAACCACCTTGTAACGCAGGTAGAAGGCCTTACAGAAAGTTACTTTCAAGCTCCTTTTTGGCAGCAGCACAAGGCCGTAACGGGTACGTCAGGTGGTCGTAACACGGTGTGGTTTGTGGCGCCAGAAAAGGTGTTATCACAGGCAACAGAAGTCAACGTGCAAGCACAGGAGTGGGTACTGCGGCATTATTACCGCGGAGGGCTGCCTGGAAAGTTTATTCGCCGTTCGTTTGTGTATACAGGCTTGAGCCGCACGCGTTCAATGGCTGAATACCAAATGCTTTTAGATATGGGCAAAGCACAGCTGCCAGTGCCTAAGCCCGTGGCGGCATTGGTTAAACGCCGTGGCATCACATATCAAGCCAGTTTGCTTATTGAGCGAATACCGCACACGCAAGATGTAGGGCGGCTCTTGCTCCAACAGAGTTTAAATGAAGAAGAGTGGATGACGGTGGGCGCAACAGTACGGCGCTTTCACTTGGCTGGGGTGTACCACTCAGACCTAAATTGCAAAAACATTCTGTGGCGCGCCCTTGACCAACAAGCATTCCTGATAGACTTTGACCGCTGTGGTATGAAACCGCGGCCCTATACTTCTTCACAAATCCTTTCCTGGCAAATGTCTAACTTACAACGCTTGCTGCGTTCTTTTGAAAAAGAGTTAGCCAATACGCCTTCTGGAAGTAGGTTTCATTGGCAGCCTGCTGACTGGCAGGCCTTTATGGCAGGTTATTCAAAAGCGCCTTAGTGTTCGCTGTCAGCCAGCACCAATATGCCCGACCGAGGAATCTGGAGGACTTGTAAAGAGCCGTCTTGTAACACGACACCTTTTGTAAGAACAGGCTCTGCATTGTGCATTATACTGACTTGGTGTGAACCAGAAAGTAAACGCAACGGGCGAGAATTTTCTTTAAAATCAGCCACAGTCCCGACATAAAGAGTGTTAACATAAATCTTATATTGGCTTGCATCGACGTGTGCAGGCGTTGCAAAGTGGAGTTGTGGTCGCGGATCTTGAATGGGTTGCTCATGAAATGGATGAAGGGCAACAGTGTCTTGCACCGTAACAGAGCATGCGCTAAGCCCGCTAATGGCCAAAAGAGCAGCAGCAAGTCGTAGGGTGTGAGTCATGTGTGTGTCCTTCAATTGCAAATGCACAGGGCTAATTTAACGCTAAATTTACACAAATGGAAGGGGGAAGTTCTCATGTCTGTAAGGCAACGAGCTTGTGGATTATTGGCCAGTAGCCTACTCATGGTGAGTTTATGGGCGACTCCGGCCGAAGCTCATGTGCAGTTTGAAACACGCCAAGCATGTATTACTTCACCCGCGCTGCAAGGGCAACAGCCTACGTTGTTACAACTGGAAGTTGCAGAGACAAATGAGCAGCGAGCCCGTGGTTTAATGGAGCGTACTTCGTTAAGCGACAACAGCGGCATGGTGTTTATTTACCCAACAACAGGACTGCGTAGCTTCTGGATGTACCGTACGCGTATTCCCTTAGACATTGCGTTTATGAACGCGCAAGGCGTGGTCATGGAGGTTCAACAAATGGCCCCATGCCATGAACGCAAAGCCAGCCGATGCCCAACCTATCGACCCGCTGTACCATATAAAATGGCGCTGGAAATGGCCGCCGGGCGTTTTGCGGCTTTGCATATAACAACTGGGAGTAAGCTGTCCCTGCATGCCTGCCCACAAGAAATAGGGAACCCGTCATGAACAGCCACCGCCTTATTAGCCTGCTTACTCTGATGTGCCTGCTCGGTGTGGGGTGTGCGCAACAAGCCGCTAACCAACAACCTCAAGTTGAACCTATCTTGCTGACCGCCTTAACGCCTGCTCGTGCGGAGCAGTGGTTGGTGCGCGGGCACACTCGTCAGCAGCAGGTATTAGGCATGTTAGGACAACCACACGGCGTAAGCCAAGTGGGTGACTATCAATACTGGAATTACACGGACGTGCGCCATGACCAAGTAAAACAAGAAAGTAATTTGGTCCGTTTAACCTTGGTGTTTGATTCCCAAGCGGTGCTTGTGGATTACGACTTACAAAACAACCACTTTCAGAAAAAAAATTGAAATATACTATACTCAGGGTCTAGAATTGGAATATTGGATATATATCACAGGCGGCCTCGCTGTTCTAACAAACTTTATAGCGTACCGTGCTGGGACAATTAATAAATACAGAGTCATTGCAGCCTTAGCACTTGCTTTTCTTAGCTTGCACTTTTTTTTGCAAGAGGCGCTAGCTGGCGCCATTGGTATAGGCATTGGCGCTATCCGAAATTTGGTTGCAGTGCGCTACACCAACAGGTTGGTGCTTGTTGTTTTTGTGGCCGCTACCTTGGGTTTTTGTCTGTGGGAGTGGCTGTACTTGCATAACCCAGTGAGCTTATTTATTGCGTATGCCTCAGCGCTTATATTTACCGTTGGCGCCATTGTGTTAACGCATGTTCAAGCCATTCGCCGCTGGTTTATTGTGGCAGAGCTTTTAGGCTTACTGTATGCCTTTATTGTTGGCAGTGGCTTAGGCATGTTATTTAACCTGTCGAATTTAACCAGTATTGTGACAAAAATGCGTTCTGAGCAGCAAAGTAAAACCGAATAAACATTTTATTTTTTAAGCCGAAAGTCGGAGAAAACCAATGAAAAAAAGAATTTTAGGCGTACTTGTAGCTAGCTTATGTGCTGGGAGCGCAATGGCGGAAAATCGGACACTTTCTATGGGTGGGGCCGGTGTTGCGAATGGTAATTACATTCAGGCTGGCTTTTTAAACCCAGCGCTTATGGCGCGTTTTGAAGAAAGAGACAACGTAAGCTTGGTTTTCCCTTCTTTCGGCTTTAACGCTGCCGACGAAGACAACTTAATTGACCGCATCGACGCTTTCCAAGAAAGCTACGAACAGCTTGAAGACTTGCTTGACTCTGGCTCGAACGATGCGGTTGCAATTGAAGCGGCTCGCGACCAACTTCGAACCGACTTCGGCAATGTGAAAGGCGATGTGAACTTTGAAGCAAGTTTCTATGCGCAGTTAGCTATTCCGGCGCATTTAGTGTCGGTTGGTGTGTTTGTGAATGCGCAACCCACCATTTTTACAGGCCCTCGCTTAGACACCGGCGACTTTGACATCATTGATAATGCGACGGACGCTGCAGACTTAGACGACCTACGCAGTGCCGGGGTGGTCGTGGGCTCTATGCGCACAGACTTAGGTGTGGCCCTCGCTAAAAACTTTGAAGTAGGTGGGAATACATTAGGCGTGGGTATTGCTCCTAAAATGCAACGCATTGACACCTTTGCTTACGCTTCTACCATTCAAAGCTTTGACGAAGATGAGTTCGACGCCAATGACTTTGCCTCAGACGATAGTTACTTCAACCTAGACGTTGGCCTTACTTACACACTCGACAATGTCAGCTTCGGCTTGGTAGGGAAAAACTTACTCAGCCAAGATGTTGAGTCTTCTCCTTTTTATAGCATCGACTTTATTAATAACAAAGTTGTGTATGGTAACCCAACCATGCCGCTGGTGTATGAATTTAAGCCCGAGTTTGTTGCTGGTGTTGGCTTCCGCTCTAAGTCGTTCACGCTGTCAGCGGACGTCGACTTAACGGCGCAGAACTACTTGCATATGTCGAGTGAAAGCCAGCAGGTATTATTCGGTCAAGAAATCAAACATCAATTTGCCCGAGCCGGTGCAGAGTTTGATTTATGGCGTACCTTGCAATTGCGTGTAGGCTACCGTCACGACTTAGAAGGTACCTTCGACGACATGATTACCGCAGGTCTAGGCTTTTCACCGTTTGGGCGAGTGCATATTAATATTATGGCGAACTATGTGTCCGACCGAAACCTAGGTGCGGGTGCACAGTTGGCATTTACATTCTAACTGCCATGGTGAAGGTGTAACGGAAAGGCACACAAGCAGTGTGCCTTTTTTATTGCCAATCAATACACTTCACCTTAAAGTAAATAGAAAACAACAACAGGAGTTATTATGAACCCATTTAGCATGGTCGTTATTATTGTGGTGGCGAGCTTAGTTGCTGGCATTGTCGGAAAAATAGTACAGCTTAAGTATGAAAATAAATCAGGCACAGACAACGAAACCGTTTCATCACTGAAAAATGATGTAGAACGCCTAAAAGAGAGAGTGAAAACCCTAGAAGCGCTGGTTACAGACCAAAGTTATCGAGTAAAATCTGAAATAGACAAACTGTAACGAAGGATCTCTAATGGTTAAGAAGTACCGCCGTGCCCAAACCTATATGGGCATGCTAGTGGCTGCAAGTATGCTTGCCTCTATTCTTTTATTTTGTTTTTTAACGTATTCACTGTTTTGGTTACATCCTGCACCCATCGGCCTATTAGAAGGGGCACTAGCTGTCGTTTTGGTGGTCGCAGCTTGGGCTTTTCTTTCAAGGAAAGCGCCGTCATTTAGCTTCGTTTTACCCTTAGCGGTTGAGTTTCTTTGGCATGGTAATAGGTGGGGCAGCTTGAACGAGTCAGCAGTTATTGTCTCGTTATTGCTGGCTGTTAACGTTGTCGTAGCCAAAGCTGTTGTAAGCTTTGTGATCAAGCCACTAGCAATATCATAACCTACTAGCAACTGGGATTAACTTAAAAGCCTTAGCACATAAGCTAAGGCTTTTTTATTTGTTAGCCATAAAAAAAGGGCTTTAACGTAGAGTTAAAGCCCTTTAAAAAGAATGTGTTGGTCGGCGTGAAAGGATTTGAACCTTCGACCCCTGACACCCCATGCCAGTGCGCTACCAAACTGCGCCACACGCCGACTGAAGCGTGTATCTTACTCAATTCTTTGCAAATGGCAAGAGGAAAGGCCCTTGTCAGCAAGCGACTGCTGCTTTTTCAAGCGAATGCGCTTATTTGCGTTGTGCCTCGGTAAATCGCTGTAACTCATTCAGTCCTTGAATAAGGGCTGAAGCTGTAGGCTGCTGGCCTGCCAACTCCGCTCCTTGGTTATCAAACACCACCACGTCACCGGTTGCGGTTAACACACTGGTTTTTAGCGGCTCAAACAAGTAAATGTTGGGAGCAATGCTGGTGGCGCGAGGGTAGCCGCTCACCGGGCTATTGAGGTGTTGCCCGTTACTATAGCTCGTGCTTTTATCGACGCATGACATATAGCGGCTGACCGCCGTGGGCACAATGTCGTGCAAGCTGGCCAGCTGGCGCTCGGGGTAAATCGTCACATTGCGCGTGAGCAAAGGCACAGAAAGCCTGGCGGTTATGGGTAACTGGGCCTGTCGCTGGGTTGTCGGCGCTGTGCTAGGCGTTACAGCCGTTAAGTAAACCCGCCCCTTTGGTTGACGCTGAATAAACTCCTGCACACGTGCCATCACATAGTTGAAGTCTTGCGTGCTCGCGAACACGACCCGCATACTTAAGTGCGGCGACAAAGGAGAGTCGACTGCTGCTATTTGTCCTTGTAGGGCTGTTGGCAATAGAGTGCTGTCGAGGTTGGCAGAGCGTTGCCAGACGACAGGGTAGTCTAACTCTTGCAGGGTTTGGGCAAAAACAGGTATGCGCCGTTGCTGATTAATGCTGGTTTGGTATAAGTCAGACACCCCGTAACTTAGTTGAAAAAAGCCTGCTTCTGTTTGTGGGTGGCCTATAAAGTGCCCTGAATAAAGAGCAAGCTGTGGAAGCGCAGACTGTATATGCGCTACTTGCTCTTGGTCTAACTTGTCAAAAGCAACGACCAATGTGGGTTCCGCATGGCTTTGTCGCGCGCAGAGCAAAGGACTAACAGGGTAACGTAAGTCTGTTTGTGGGGACTGCTCAAGGGCATTTGTGTGCTTGTTGATGTTGCTGATATCTATCCAACCATGGCGGCTCATGAGGCTTTTAGCCGTTGTTGGGTATGATAGAGGAAACAAGTCGTCTTGCTGGGTAATGGGCCGGAACAGATTAGCGTCAGCCCAAATATGAATACTGTGGCTTATAAAAAATGCGCTAATAAAAATTGCCGGAAAAATACGCAAGCTTCTCATGTTGCGCAGGCTGTCGAGTTTTTTCCAGGTTACGTTGGTCAGCAGTAATTGAATTGCAAAAATACTCAGAAAACTCAGAATGAGGCCTATTAACAGCACGAAACTACCACCAGAAAGCCACTTCTCTGCGTCGGTGGCAAGCTGGGCTAATGCATAGGAGTTCAAATGAAATTGGTAGTAGTGAAAGAAAACGGCATCGAGCAAAAGAGCAAATATGGCAAACGACCCAACAATAGCACCGATGGCCCTTAAAATACGGGAATAGGGCAGTGCCAAGCAAAAGGGGAAAAGCAGAACTATAAAAAAAGCAAAAGGTAAAAACGCAAAGTGTCCCAGCCAGCTAACCACAGTATAAAATAGCGCCAAGGGGCTTCCTGTGGTGTTAGCCGACAAAAAGTAAATGCTACCTATCAGGAGGGCGAGGAATATATTGGCGAAAGTAAACCAATGGCCCCAGCTAATGCTTCGCGCAATTCGTTCTCTATGCTGGTGGCTTTTCATAGCTTCCTCACTTTTTGAATTATTATTGCTTGGTTTGCACCGACTGCAACAGTATAGCGCCAAATTGGCGTGCAAGTGCTTCACGTCGACTTGGCGACGCTTGTTGATTTAACACATAAGTGACTAAATTACCTAAAGTCATCAAGGCTAAGTCAGCGGGAACATCGGTTTCTGTGAGCGCATTTAACAGCTTTTCAAACAGCTCGTCTTGCTCGGCGCGGGAATATTTAGACATGATAGGCATTAGGTTCACCAGTAACGTGTTAGAATTGAATGAAGTTTAACATAAATCAGACGCTTGCAAAGCGAGAGGCGGAATGAAACTAGATATAACCACAAGTATTGTTCATCATTTATACCACGACAACGAAGGCCAGTTTGGCTTGCGCTTGTCGCCCACCGAGTTAGTGGACGATGTAGAAGTTATTGCACTCCTTGAGGAGTTGAACCGAGTTTATAACGCAAAGCCAGCCAAAGGCTATGCAAACTTTGTTGACGAGTTGGAAGTTGCCGAAGCAGATGAAACGCCAGCAGACGCACCTAAATTCAAGTTGCTGCTTAAACAATGGCTGCAACAGGAAACAAGCTTTATTGACTTTAGTCATGAAGTAGCACGCCTATTAAAAGACGAAATTGCTCATTATGGCTTTGCTGAAAGTGGCTTTTTAATGCTGTCGGACTTTGAGCAAACCGGTGCGCGGTACTTATTAGTCAGCTTCCTCCCTGTGCGGGAAGGGGTGATGGTGCAGCCTGACTTATCGGTTGATCGTGCAGCGCAATTGGATGTCACGAAATTGCAATTAGCGGCCCGTATTAACCTGACCGAGTACCAGGCTAAAGTTGAAAATGTGGATTACATTTCATTTATTAAAGGGCGCGCAGGGCGCAAAGTGTCCGACTTCTTTCTCGACTTCTTAGGCTGCGCAGAGCGCAGTAATGCCAAGCAAAGCACGGAGAGTTTAGTGCGCACAGTGCAGGCTTTTGTGGGTGAAGAAGAATTGCCTAAGGAAGTGGCAGAACAAGTACGCCAGGAAGTGTACGACTACTGCGGCGAGCAATGGCAACAAGGCGAACGGGTAAATATTGAAGCACTCGACGAGCGCTTACAAGACAAGGGGGCTCCTTCTTTACGGTCATACAGTGAAAGTAAAGAGCAAGAGTTACCGGACGCATTTCCCGCCGATAAAACAGCACTGCGTCAACTCGTGCGCTTCCAAGGGCAAGGGGGAGGCCTAAGTGTAGGCTTCGACCAAAAAATGCTAGGTGAACGAGTACAGTATGATCCAGCAACAGACACGCTCACCATTACAGGCACACCGCCGAACTTGCGTGATCAATTACGCCGTTACTATGGCCTGAACGACTGATCACTTGAACCATGAAAAAAGCCAGCGCATGGAGTTTAACTCAGTGCGCTGGCTTTATCGCTAACTACAAGTTGTTAGCTGCCATCTTCGGTTGGTACAATTTCAACAGCATGCAGACCTTTAGGCCCTTCTTGCAGTTCGAATTGTACTTCTTGTCCTGCTTTTAGTGTTCGGTACCCTTCCATTTGAATGGTTGAATAATGTGCGAAAATGTCGCCGCTGCGCTCTTCGCTTTCAATAAAGCCAAAACCTTTGGAATTATTGAACCATTTAACTTTACCCGTAGCCATACTTCTACTTCCTCTATTGGTACTATATGTGTTGCTTGGGTGGCGCTTTGTAAGCTGCCGTTGACCTGTTGAAACAGGTTCTCTTTTTAATGCGTGTCAAAACCTTGAATTAACTCAGTAATGACACTACCTATAACTTTAGATAAGCTTAATTAATAGTCAAGGCTTTTGTGTATTATTTTTAACGGAAAGTTAACAAACAGGTGGAGATAGAGCTGCCTGATTAATCGAGGTTCAGCTATAATAGGGTTATGAGCAAATATAGTCATTCAATACCAGAACAGCATCTTGATGAAGATACTTTGGTGGGTATTAAGCCGCCTTCGCAGTATCAAGTTGTCCTCAATAACGACGATTACACGCCAATGGATTTTGTCATTGAAGTGCTTATGCGTTTTTTTAAGCTAGACCAAGAGGCAGCAACTGACGTAATGTTAAAGGTACACTATCAAGGACGAGCAGTGTGCGGTGTGTACTCGGCAGAAATTGCCGAAACCAAGGTGGTTCAAGTGAACCAGTACGCACGTGAGTCGCAGCACCCATTGCTTTGCACCATGGAACAAGTGTAGTTGCAAAGCGAGTTGATTTGAAAGAAAGGAGGCATCTATGCTGAATAAAGCTTTAGAGCTTACATTAAACGACGCTTTCCGAATTGCCCGTGAGTTTCGACATGAGCTAATGACGGTAGAGCATTTATTACTTGCCCTCCTTGACAACCCTGACGCTGCCGAAGCATTACGCTCTTGTGGAGTGAACTTTGAGCGGCTTAAAGAGGACTTAGAAAGTTATATTGAGCGGGCAACGCCTAAGCTAGCCGACGAAGAAAGTGAAACCCAACCAACCTTGGGTTTTCAGCGCGTGTTGCAACGTGCTGTATTCCATGTGCAGTCTTCTGGTAACTCGGAAGTCAGCGGCGCTAATGTGTTGGTTGCTATTTTCAGTGAGCAAGAGTCGCAAGCTGTGTTTTTACTGCAAAAACATGAAGTGACGCGTCTCGATGTCGTGAATTACTTGTCCCATGGCATTTCACGCCTGGAAGACACAGAAGAGCCTATACAAGAAGAAATAGAGCAGGGAGCTGCTTCTCAGGATACAAGTTACCTTGCACGCTTTTGTAGCAACTTAAATGCACGTGCTATTGAGGGGCGAATTGACCCCTTGATTGGGCGCGATGCAGAAGTAGAGCGCACGGTGCAAGTGTTGGTTCGCCGTCGCAAAAACAACCCGTTGCTGGTGGGTGAAGCGGGCGTAGGGAAAACGGCCATCGCTGAAGGTTTAGCGTACCGCATTGTGCATGGTGACGTTCCGGAAGTGATTAAAGACGCGACCATTTACAGTTTGGATATGGGCGGCTTGCTAGCCGGTACTAAATACCGCGGCGACTTTGAAAAGCGTTTTAAAACCCTTTTGCAGGAAGTTAGCAAAGAAGAGCACGCAATTTTATTTATCGACGAAATACACACCATTATTGGTGCCGGTGCTGCCTCTGGTGGTGTCATGGACGCGTCGAACTTACTGAAGCCTTTACTTAGTAGTGGCGAGCTCAAATGCATGGGCTCTACCACCTACCAAGAGTTCAAGAATATTTTTGAAAAAGACCGCGCGCTCGTTCGTCGCTTCCAAAAAATAGACGTGGTGGAGCCCTCCGTAGAAGACACCACACGTATTTTAATGGGACTGCGTGACCGCTACGAAGAGCACCATGGTATTCGCTACACCCAGCCCGCTATTCGTGCGGCAGCTGAGCTGGCAGCGAAATACATTAATGAACGCCACTTACCCGACAAAGCCATAGATGTACTTGACGAAGCAGGGGCAAGCCAACGTTTGTTGCCAGCGTCTAAGCGCAAGAAAACCATTGGGGTCGGTGATATTGAGTCGGTTATTGCGAAGATAGCGCGGGTGCCGGCACAGTCGGTTTCGCAATCAGACCAAAGCATGCTGCAAAAGCTCGATGATCAGTTAAAAATGGTGGTGTTCGGACAAGATCAAGCCATTGACAGCTTGGTTTCGGCTATTCGGTTGTCGCGCTCCGGATTAGGAGGTGAAAACCAACCTGTAGGTTCCTTCTTGTTTGCGGGACCAACGGGAGTTGGGAAAACTGAAGTAACCCAACAACTGGCCAAGGCGATGGGAGTGGAGCTGCTTCGCTTTGATATGTCCGAGTATATGGAACGGCATGCGGTGAGTCGCTTAATTGGCGCACCTCCAGGCTACGTAGGCTACGAACAAGGCGGGTTGTTAACCGAAGCTGTCATTAAAAACCCTTACAGTGTGGTGCTGCTCGACGAAATTGAAAAAGCTCACCCAGATATTTTTAATATCTTACTGCAGGTCATGGACAATGGTTCGTTAACAGACAATAACGGGCGCAAAGCCGACTTCCGTAACGTGGTCCTCGTGATGACCACGAACGCAGGGGTTCGTGAAACGGTACGTAAGAGCATGGGCTTCCGCCAGCAAGACCACAGTGTGGACGCTATGACAGAAATAAACAAAGTGTTTACCCCAGAGTTTCGTAACCGTCTCGACGGCATTATTTGGTTCAACCACTTAGCTCGAGACGTTATTTTACAAGTCGTGGACAAGTTTGTTTGCGAGTTGCAAGCACAGCTTGACCGTAAAGGCGTTTCTCTAGAAGTGGACACAGGTGCCCGAGAATGGCTTACCGATAATGGCTACGACAAGGCGATGGGTGCACGCCCCATGGCGCGTATTATTCAAGAGCACTTGAAGAAGCCTTTAGCGAACGAAATACTGTTTGGTCGCCTCACGAAGGGAGGTAATGTCCGTGTTACCTTGTCGGACACGCCAGACGACAAAGAAAACGCTTTGCAGTTTTGCTTTGATAACGAAAGTGAAGCTGTGGTGTAAGCGGGAATGAAGCAATAAAAAAACCGGCCAACAGGCCGGTTTTTTGGTATTTCAAGCAACGTTTATTAACGTGTACGGAAAACAATACGACCTTTGGTAAGGTCATAAGGTGTTAGCTGAACAGTTACTTTGTCACCGGTCAGAATTCGAATATAGTTCTTCCGCATTTTCCCAGAGATATGCGCAGTCACAACGTGACCGTTCTCAAGTTCAACACGAAACATAGTGTTTGGCAGAGTGTCGAGAATGACACCTTGCATTTCAATGCTATCTTCTTTCGCCATTAATTCCTCAAATCTTTATCAATGCATCTGGCTTAAAAACGCGGGCAATCATAACCTAACACAAGACAAATTGCCAGCGATTTTCAAATTTAGCTAAGTATCTAGCTGTACTTTTTGTGGCGCAAGAGCCTGCTGCGAGACATTCTTGTGACCGTATTTGGCTAATGCATGTAGATACTCGTGTCGGGGGAGAACAACGGCGCCTAAGCGCATAAGGTGCGGGTTAGGTACCTGGCAGTCAATAAGTTGCAAGCCATGGGGCTGGAAATGGCTTTTTAAGGCTAAAAGAGCACACTTCGAAGCATGGTCGGCCCGATGGAACATACTTTCACCGCAAAAAACCTGGCCCACTAACACGCCATATAGTCCCCCCACTAAAGCCCCTTGCGACCAAACTTCAATGGAGTGGGCGTGTCCTTGCTGGTGTAAAGCCTGATAGGCTTGCATCATGTCGGGTGTTATCCAAGTACCTGTCACCGCGCTATGCACCTCTGCGCATGACTTTATCACATCAGAAAATGCGTAGTTAATCGTATAACTGTACAGGTTTTTGCGCAGAAACTTGCGCAAGGAACGGCTGGTATGAATCTGCTCAGGCCAGAAGGCGGCCCGGGTATAAGGCGACCACCAAAGAATCGGGTCGCCTTCACTATACCAAGGGAAAATACCTTGTTGATAAGCTTGTAGCAGTCGCGTTGGGCTCAAATCACCCCCTGCAACAAGTAAGCCGTCAGGCTCATGTAACGCCGTTTCAAGGGGCGGAAAGTAAAATCTCTCCGCGTTGAAATAGGGAATCATGGCCTGTTTGTTTGGCTATAAACTGTCAAGAAAGCGCTCTGCGTCAAGGGCGGCCATACAGCCTGTGCCAGCAGAAGTAATGGCTTGACGGTAGGTAAAGTCGGACACGTCGCCAGCAGCAAAAACGCCAGGAATACTGGTTTGAGTGGCGTTCGCTTGGGCCCCGGACTGCACTTTTAAGTACCCATTTTCCATGTCCAGCTGGCCTTCAAATAGCTGAGTGTTTGGCTGGTGGCCAATGGCAATGAACACACCATGTACAGCCAGGTCAGACACTTCGTCGCTTTGTGTGTCCCGAATGCGCACACCGGTAACACCCGCGTCATCTCCAACGACTTCGTCGAGGGTTTTATTCAGGTGCAGTGTAATATTGCCGTTTTCCGCCTTCTCCATTAAGCGATCAATCAGAATCTTCTCAGAACGGAAAGTATCGCGGCGGTGAATCACATGCACTTCTTCAGCAATGTTCGACAAGTATAAGGCTTCTTCTACGGCAGTATTACCACCACCGACGACACATACTTGTTGCCCACGGTAAAAGAAACCGTCACAGGTTGCGCAGGCACTTACGCCACGACCTTGGAAAGCCGTTTCCGATGGTAAACCTAAATACTTTGCAGATGCGCCAGTCGCGATAATTAAGGCGTCGCACGTGTATTCACCCGAGTCACCTTTTAAGCGGAAAGGGCGCTGTGTTAAGTCGGCCTCGTTGATATGATCAAAAATGATTTCCGTATCAAAACGCTCAGCGTGCTTTTGCATGCGCACCATCAAATCGGGGCCTGTAAGTCCTTCTGGGTCACCTGGCCAGTTTTCTACGTCTGTGGTGGTGGTAAGCTGACCACCTTGCTGCATGCCGGTCACCAACACTGGGTTTAAGTTCGCACGGGCTGCATACACAGCCGCCGTGTAGCCAGCAGGGCCAGAACCAAGAATTAATAATTTACAATGCTTTACATCAGCCATCGAGCTCAAACTCCAGTTTTCCGATGAATTAAAATAATATTGTGCAACGATTGTAGGGAATTGTACCCAGAGGGTAAAGAGCCGGGAAAATCCCGGCTCTGACTACTTAGCTTGAAAGCGCTGTGAGTGCGTCTTTGTAATTTAAGCCTAAGGACTCGCCTAATACGTCGTGTATTGCTTTATAAGTAATGTCACCCCGGTGCAAATTCAACCCGTTGAGGAAGTTTTTGTCGTCGATCATGGCTTGTAAGCCTTTATTTGCAAGGGCAATACCATAGGGTAGGGTGGCATTGTTTAATGCAATTGTAGAAGTACGAGCAACACCGCCTGGCATATTCGCTACACAGTAGTGAACCACGTCGTCAATGACAAATGTTGGGTCTTGGTGTGTTGTAGCCTTCGATGTTTCAAAGCAACCACCTTGGTCAATGGCTACATCTACAAGGACAGAGCCTGGCTTCATTTGGCTAATGTGCTGACGCGTAATAAGCTTAGGTGCTGCAGCACCTGGAATAAGAACGGCCCCAATGACTAAGTCGGCACGTTGCGAATAGTAGTCGACTGCGTCCACGGTGGAGTAAATGGTTTTTACGCTGCCACGGAAAATATCGTCCAGTTGGCGTAGACGTGGCAGTGAACGGTCAAGAATTGTCACATCAGCGCCCATACCAAGGGCCATCTTGGCTGCGTTTGTACCCACCACGCCACCACCAAGAATAAGGACTTCAGCCGGTTGCACACCCGGAACACCACCTAGTAAAGTACCACTACCACCTTGGGCTTTTTCTAAATGGTGCGCACCCGCTTGAATGGACATGCGGCCAGCTACTTCGCTCATAGGTGCAAGTAGGGGGAGACCGCCGTGGTTGTCGGTCACCGTTTCGTAAGCAATTGCTGTGACACCCGCTTCGGCTAATAAGCGTGTTTGCTCTGGGTCGGGTGCTAAATGCAGGTAGGTGTATAAAATTTGACCTTCGCGCATCATTTTACATTCGTGCGGCTGAGGCTCTTTCACCTTTACAATCATTTCCGCACTGGCAAAAATTTCTTCAGCTGTGTCAGCAATGCGGGCTCCGGCTAGTTCATAGTCTTCATTGGTAAAACCAATCGCTAAGCCACCGTCGCGCTCAACAATCACTTGATGACCGTTAGCAACATATTCACGTACAGCAGACGGGGTTAAACCAATACGATACTCATGGTTTTTAATTTCCTTAGGAACACCTATTAACATAGTGAAAGCCTCAAACAATAATTAGGGGTAAAAAACAAGCAAAAAAGCCCCATTTGTCTGTTCGCAGGGTGCTATTTTTTGCAGCGTCATATTAGCATGTTACACTCATTTGTTAATGTTATTTATGACTGGTGTGAGCAGGAAGTTGAAAGACAAGATTTTTACGTTGAACCGGTAACTTTCTTCTGAAGGTTATTTGTGCTGTAACTAACTCGAACGTAGTGCATAGAATGAGGAAGAACAATAAATTATGACAGGTGTTCAACGATTATTAGAAGCTGGGCTCATTATTAGCGGCGCAATCAGTATATTTTTACTCACCGCCTTGTTGAGCTTTCATCCGGCAGATCCAGGCTGGTCACAAGCAGGGCATACCCAAGAAATTCAAAATGCGGCGGGTGCTATAGGCGCGTGGTTTGCCGATATTTTGCTGTTTACCTTTGGCTTGGTTGCCTACGCTATTCCGTTTTTAGTGATGCTGGCAGGCTACTTTGCCTTTTATCGTACCCGTCAATTGGTGGAAATAGACTACCTGGGGTTAGGTCTGCGTTTAATTGGCTCCATTTTACTGGTGTCGGGCTTTGCAGCCTTGTTTACCCTAAACTTAGACTCTGTTTACAGCTTTTCTTCCGGCGGTATTTTAGGTCGGGTCATTAGTTCCGCCATGATCCCCTACTTTAATATTCCCGGCACCTTGTTATTGCTAGTGACTTTTGTGCTAACGGGCGTCACCTTGGTGACAGGTATTTCCTGGCTGAAAGTTGTGGACACCCTAGGTGCTTGGGTTATCGCTGGCTGTTTGTGGGTGTTTAATTTAGCCATGCGTAAACCAGAAACTTCTGCCGACGCAGAAGCGCTCGACACGCCCCAATTGGAGCTTGCGGAGCCAGAGCAAACAGAGTCGCAGACGCAAGCAAGCAGCCCTTGGCATGCCAAGCTTTTCTTTTGGCGCTATTTATTTAAAGGTCGTAAAGCCGCTCCAGAAAACGACTGGGACAGCCTGCCAGTTACCGACAGCCACTTAAAAAGCCCGAGCATGCGCATAGACTCTATTGATATAGAAGACGAAGCCTTGCCATCGTTTAGCCTCGACGCGGTTGACAGCGAGCCTGAACCAGAGAACTTTGTGGGAATGTCAGCGCAAGAGGTTGTTTCACCCAGTGAGGAGCCAGTAACAGAAGAAACAACAGACGTGCCGTGGGAAACCGATGTGACAGAGCATGTAGATTCGCCTGTAGAGTCCGTTGAGAGACCCACCGCAGCACCGGTAGAGAAGCCGACAGTGCCAGAAACAGCTGAGCCGGTGCGCGACCCGTTGCCTTCGTTAGCTTTATTAGATAGGCCAAACCGTGTTGAAAACCCCTTAAGCCAAGAAGAACTGGATGAAATTAGTCGTACGGTGGAAAACGTGCTGAAAGACTTCGGTGTCAGTGTGCAGGTAGCGGGCGTGCAGCCAGGACCTGTTATTACACGGTTTGAGCTGGACTTAGCACCTGGGGTGAAAGTGTCGCGCATTTCCAATTTAGCGAAGGATATTGCTCGCAGTTTGTCGGCTATTGCCGTGCGTGTCGTGGAAGTAATTCCTGGGAAGTCTTATGTAGGGCTGGAACTACCGAATAAAAACCGTGAGGTTGTGCAGCTTCAAGAAGTGCTTTCTTGTGAGAACTTTGAAGCTTCCGAGTCGCCTTTAACCATGGTGCTAGGTAAGGACATTGCCGGTAAGCCTGTGGTGGTCGACTTAGCCCGCATGCCGCATTTACTAGTAGCAGGTACTACGGGCTCGGGTAAGTCCGTTGGGGTGAACGCCATGATCCTTAGCCTGCTGTATAAGTCACAGCCGGAAGATGTGCGGCTTATTATGATAGACCCGAAAATGCTGGAGTTGTCGGTGTATGAGGGCATCCCTCACTTACTGACCGAAGTGGTCACGGACATGAAAGACGCCGCCAATGCTTTGCGCTGGTGTGTGGGTGAAATGGAGCGTCGCTACCGCCTGATGTCAGCCTTAGGTGTGCGTAATGTGAAGGGCTACAACGACAAAGTGATGGAAGCGATTGAAGCGGGCGCTCCTTTGAAAAACCCTATTTGGAAACCCGGCGACACCATGGATGAAACCGTGCCAGAGCTAGAAAAGCTACCTTATATTGTGGTGGTGGTGGACGAGTTTGCCGACATGATGATGATTGTTGGGAAAAAAGTCGAAGAGCTGATTGCGCGCATCGCTCAAAAAGCACGAGCCGCAGGTATTCATTTGATTTTAGCCACTCAGCGACCATCTGTTGACGTTATTACTGGCTTGATTAAAGCCAACATTCCAACCCGTATTGCGTTCCAAGTGTCGTCAAAAATTGACTCGCGCACCATTCTTGACCAGCCGGGCGCCGAGCAATTGTTAGGCCAAGGGGACATGTTGTACTTGCCACCAGGCTCTGGTGTGCCAAATCGTGTGCATGGGGCTTTTGTAGACGACCACGAAGTTCATGCCGTGGTGGCTGACTGGAAATCGCGAAGTGCACCCCAATACTTAGAAGAAGTGTTGAATGGTGATACCTGTGAAGACAGCCTTTTACCCGGAGAGCAAAGCGAAGAAGACGCCGAGTCGGACCCGCTTTACGATGAAGCCGTGGCCTTTGTCACGGAAAAAGGGCGTGTGTCTATTTCTTTGGTACAACGTCAATTCCGTATAGGCTACAACCGCGCTGCGCGTATTGTGGAACAAATGGAGCTAAGCGGCGTCGTAAGTACAGCAAGCTCAGGAGGCGCCCGCGAGGTGCTTGCGCCTCGCGCGCCACGGGATGATTATTAAGGAATGTGTATGTTGTTAAGTAAAGCGGTTCGTCGTGTTGTAGGTCGTATTTTTTTGTGTGTGTCGGTAGCGGGCGGAATGCTGGTAACCAGTAGCTTGCAGGCTCAAGAACAGTCTGTGCAGGCGCAAAGCTTACAGACGCTGTTAAACCAAATTCACACCTTAACAGGCCGTTTCGAACAGCATATTTACGAATATGGCGAGCCCGTTGAAGTATTACAAGGGCACTTCGCTTTGCAGCGACCAAGCCAATTGTATTGGGAAACGGAAGCACCGGACGAGTCAGTTTTAGTGGCTGACGGGGAAACCGTTTGGTATTACTCGCCTTTTATTGAACAAGTGTCTTTGTACTCGCAGTCAGCCACTATGGCGTCAAACCCGCTCTTGGTGCTTTTAGAAAACAACACCTGGGAAGGATTTTCTATTGAGCAGGTGGCTGGCCAATGGGTTATTAACGGCGAAGGCGAAGCCCAAGGGCAGCAACTTATTTTAGCCTTTGATGATAACCAACAACTTGCACAAATAGAGTTAAGCGATGCCTATGGCCAAAAAAGTATTTTTCACCTGCAACAAACACAGCTGAACCAGCCAGTTGCCAGTGAAACCTTTCAATTTGAAGTTCCTCGAGGTGTGGAGATAGATGACCAGCGTGGTATGTAATGGTTAAGCAGTTTAGTTTAATGGGTGACGAAGAAGAGCAGCAGCCTGCTCAGCGAGCAGCCTCTGCCTCACATTATCAGCCTCTCGCTGCCCGTATGCGCCCTGTCAGCTTAGACACTTACATGGGGCAGGAGCACCTGCTTGCTCCGAACAAACCCTTGCGCCGTGCTGTCGAGCAGGGTGCACTGCATTCCATGATTTTCTGGGGGCCGCCAGGCACCGGTAAAACCACCCTAGCCGAATTGATGGCGCGTAGCGTACAAGCCCATGTGGAGCGTATTTCAGCGGTTACTTCTGGCGTCAAAGACATTCGCGATGCCATTAAAGCGGCCAAAGAGCGCGCTGGCAAACAGCAAACCTTATTGTTTGTAGACGAAGTACACCGCTTTAATAAAAGCCAACAAGACGCGTTCTTACCCTTTATTGAAGACGGTACCATCGTATTTATTGGCGCCACTACGGAAAACCCAGGTTTTGCCTTAAACAACGCGCTCTTGTCCCGTGCGCGAGTCTATCGGTTGCGCTCTTTAACACAAGAGCAACTAGAGCAAGTAATTGACCAAGCCTTGCATGATAATGAAAAGGGACTTGGCGAGCGCCAGTTGCAGTTTGAACCTGAAGCAAAAGCCTTTTTGCTGCATGTGGCAGAAGGCGACGCCCGACGCGCCTTAAATTACTTAGAAATAGCGGCGGACTTTGTGGAGGCGCCCGTTGGCGGCACCATTAGCCGTCAGTTAATTGAAGAAGTGACCGGTGAAAAGGCCATTCAGTTCGACAAAAATGGCGACCACTATTACGACTTACTGTCGGCATTTCACAAGTCGGTACGGGGCTCTTCGCCCGATGGCGCCTTGTATTGGTATTGTCGTTTCTTAGCGGCAGGGGGAGAGCCTTTAGTCATCGCTCGCCGACTGCTGGCTATCGCTTCAGAAGACATCGGCAATGCCGACCCGCGCGCTTTGCAGTTAGCCATTAATGCCTGGGACACCTTTCACCGGGTGGGGCCTGCAGAAGGTGAGCGTGCCATTGCCCAAGCGACCTTGTTTTGTGCCAGTGCGGCGAAAAGTAATGCCGTGTATACAGCCTTTAATGCCATGCTAAAAGAAGCGAAACACGGCCCCTCGTATCCTGTACCTGAACATTTACGCAATGCGCCCACCAAAGTGCATGAAGCGGAAGGCTTCGGTGCCGAATACCGTTATGCCCATAACGAGCCGGAAGCGTATGTGCCTGGTGAACGTTACTTACCACCGGAATTAGCCAGCACCCAATGGTACCAACCGAGCGATCGCGGCTTAGAAAAGCAAATACGCGACAAATTAGACTATTTACGGGCACTTGACCAAGCGAGCCCCTGGCAGCGGGAGCCCTAAAGCGAATGCTTAGCCTCGCTGCAGTCGCTCTTGGTGGTGCTTTTGGCAGCCTGCTTCGGTTTATGTTCACGGAGTATGCGAAGCAGCGCTGGGGCAGGTCGATGCCTGCCACGTTTGGGAACAATGTTTTAGGCTCTTTTTTACTCGGTAGTGCGTTGGCTATTGCTCCATGGCCCGCACCTTGGGGTGCCTTTATACAGCTAGGAGTGTTGGGCGGCTTCACCACCTTTTCCACTTTTATATTGGAGCTTACCGAGCCTAGTGATGTGCCACTGGGTCAGCGCTTTGTGTATGCCGGAGCGTCCATTGTGGCCTGCTTGTTGGCGGCCTTGTTAGGGTTAAGTCTATGGCAATAAATAAAGAAGCCATACTGTGGGTTGCCTTAGGCGGAGCTTTAGGGGCTAGTGCTCGCTATGGGGTCACACTTTTTTTTCAGCAAAGCGGCACTATGGGTTTCCCTTTTGAGGTTGTGGTCGTTAACATATTAGGTAGTTTGTATTTAGGGCTGGTCGCTGGCCTGGTTTCTCAAGGAATTTGGCCTGCGCGACGCCTCTGGTTACATGGTGCAGGCTTTGCTGGCGCCTTAACCACCTTTTCCACCTTTGCAACAGACGCTGTCGAGCTGATGCTACAGCATGAGTATGTGCATGTTGCGGGGTTTGTCCTGACACAAGTCGGAGTAGGCTTAGTGCTGTGTTACACCGCAATGCGCTTGGTTATGGCGTGTACAAAGGGTGGCAGCAAGTAAGCTGCGTGTATTGTTAATTTTGCATTTATAAGAGAGTAGTTGCCATGTTAGACGCGAAGCATTTTCGTGATGGAATAGAGGAAACGGCGATTCAATTAGCGCGTCGTGGTTTTACCTTAGACACAGACACCTTAAAAGCGCTAGAAGCACAGCGTAAAGAGCTGCAAGTACGTACCGAGTCGCTACAAAGTGAACGAAATGCCCGCTCTAAAGAAATTGGGAAAGCCATTGGGCGCGGCGAAGACGCAACCCCATTAAAAGCAGAAGTAGGGGCTTTAGGCGACCAATTGGATACCGCGAAAGCGGAGCTACAAAAAGTCCAAGCTCAGCTGCAAGAGATTATTTTAGGCGTACCCAACCTACCGGCAGACGATGTACCGGAAGGGGAAGACGAAGAGCACAACGTGGAAGTAACCCGAGTTGGTGAACCGCCTGTTTTCTCGTTTGAGCCAAAAGATCACGTGGCCATTGGGGAAGCGCTGCAAAACGGATTAGACTTTGAAACAGCTCGGAAAATTACCGGTGCTCGGTTTGTGGTTATGAAAGGTGCAGTGGCGCGATTACACCGTGCGCTGACGCAGTTTATGCTCGACCTGCACACAGAGCAGCACGGCTATTTAGAAACCTATGTTCCTGTAATAGTGAACCATGCCTCTTTACAGGGAACAGGTCAGCTACCTAAGTTTGGTGAAGACTTGTTCCATGTAGACGGTGAAAGCCAAGACAAGGTTGCCATGTCGCTTATTCCTACGGCGGAAGTGCCACTCACCAACTTTGTGCGTGACGAAATTGTCGACGAAGCAGAGCTACCTATTAAGCTAACCGCCCATTCGGCCTGTTTCCGCAGTGAGGCGGGCTCTCACGGGCGAGACACCCGCGGGTTGATCCGCCAACACCAATTCGACAAGGTTGAGCTGGTGCAGTTGGTGAAGCCTGAAGACTCCATGGCTGCCCTTGAAGAACTTACAGGACACGCTGAACAAGTGCTACAAAAGCTTGGCTTGCCTTACCGTAAAGTATTGTTGTGCACCGGGGACATGGGCTTTAGTGCAAAGAAAACCTACGACCTAGAAGTATGGTTACCGGCCCAAAATACTTATCGCGAAATTAGTTCTTGCTCGAATATGGGCGACTTCCAAGCCCGCCGTATGCAGGCTCGTTTACGCCGTAAAGGGGTGAAAAAACCAGAGCTCATGCACACATTGAATGGCTCCGGCTTAGCGGTTGGGCGTACGTTGGTGGCTATTCTTGAAAACTACCAACAGGAAGACGGTTCGGTAGTGGTTCCAGAAGCTCTACGCCCATACATGGCGGGCGCAGAGCGTATTACAGCCTAAATACACTTAGCTGGTTTAGGTAAACCAGCTATGCGTGTGGCCTGCTTAGCCGGGCCTTTGGGGAAAAGGGAGTAGAGATACCGGCTATTCCCTTTTTCTTTGCCTAAACGCTGGCCAATGGCTTTTACCAACACCCGCATGGCGGGGCTCGTGTCATATTCTTGGTAAAAGTTTCGCACAAAGTGCACCACTTCCCAATGCTCTGGGGTCAGGGTTATATTTTCGAGGGAGGCAATGTACTCGGCCAAGGGCTCAGACCACTGTTCGAAATGAAGCAAATAGTCATGTTTGTCGGTGGGGTACTCTTCCCCTTGAAAAAGAAACATACTTAAAACCTCACAATATGCTGGCTGTCAGTGCTCAGCAGAGCGTCTAAGGCCTCAGGCGTAAGCAAGCGCACAGGCACACGCAAGTCGTCCGCTGTTAACCCGGCTTGCTGCAGGGCCTCGGCAGTGGTGTAGAAACCTTCAAATTCAAATATATCCGCTAACATGTCCAAGCGTTTGAATAAGTCTGGCCCCTGGTCTGGCTCAACTAATTGGGTTAAAGCCATTTTGTTATAAATTGCTGCACAGGGGAGTTCAAGGCTAGCGGCCATTAACAGCATGTCTAGGCCATGGCGAGCCGCCGGCTGTGTGGCTGGCTCTTGAAAAAGAAAGCTAATGTGCCCCTTGGCACCTGCTTGGCCTTGCTTAACAGCAGGAAACTGCAGTAGGTGGTCGGCATTTACTAAATGGCTCATAAAGTCGGTTAGGCCGCCCGCTTGAAACCCAAGGGCGAGGTTGCCTTCTGGCGGTAATTCGGCTTCTAGGCCGTATTGGCTGCCAACAGTGGCACATACAACGAGGGGGAATGCATACTGCTTGGCCAGTTCAAGCCACTGCTGCTGTAAATTTGGAGCGCCCGCCGGAAACGACAAGAAATGATGTCCGTAACCTACACCTGGCCCATAAAAGAACACTTGTTCAATGTCATGGCCTTGTTCGGCTATTTGGGTCACTTGGTGAATGGCATCGAGACCCGCATGAATGTCGTCTGGGTTGGTTTGCACAAGAAAAATATAGTTGGCCATAAAAACCCTTCAGGTTGAATAATAGGGTAAATGTAACAGGGTAAAAAAAGCGCCCTGGGGGAAACCCGCAGGGCGCTCTTGCTTGAACCGTTTGCGGGGAAACGCTTAGTCGCGTCCGCTGAACGCCATCAATAAGTTTAGTAGGCTAATGAAAATATTGTAAAGCGACACAAACAAGGTAGTGGTCGCTAAAATATAGTTACGTTCACCGCCGTGAATAATCTCACTGGTTTGCAACAAAATAGCACCCGATGAAAATAGAATAAAGAGGGCACTAATGGCTAGTCCGAGTGCTGGAATGTTTAAAAACAGGTTAGCAACTACGGCTACTAGTAATACCACAAAGCCAGCGACCATCATGCCACCTAAAAATGACATGTCTTTTTTCGTGGTCAGCACATAGCCGCTGAGCGCAAAGAAAATAAGCGCGGTGCCGCCCATGGCCATCATCACAATTTCAGCCCCGCCGTTGGCGACAACCATATTTAAAATGGGGCCAATGGTGTAACCCATAAAGCCGGTTAAGGCAAAAACAAACACAATACCTAAACCGCTATTGGCGGTTTTATGAATGCCGAATAGTAGGCCGTAGAAACCGACGATCATTAATAAAAAGCCAGGATGTGGTAGGTTTAGCATGCCACTAATTCCAGCCATAACGGCACTGAAAGCAAGTGACATGGCTAATAAAGTATAGGTGTTTCGAAGCACTTTGTTGGCTTCAACAGCCGTGTCATGGCGAACTGTTTGTACCGAAGGATTATTCATTAGATTTTACTCTCCTGTTCGAAGTGATGCTATCACTCAGACCATTGTTGTTCATTCAAGTTCAGCAGTATACCTTATATATGGTGATGAATATCAAGAACTAAAGGGGAAAGATATTCAAATTGTTTAAAACAAAGACAAAATGATCGAAAAAGAAGCACTTGAAAAATATTTTTCAAAATAGGCTTTACAAGCGACGAGTAGCTCTTTATTATTCACGCCGTCTTCAGCAAACAAGCGTTATCGCAAGTAACTGCTGAAACACTTCGGAGAGGTGGCAGAGCTCGGCTTAATGCACCTGACTTGAAATCAGACGTAGGTTCATTCCTACCGGGGGTTCGAATCCCTCCCTCTCCGCCACATTCCAAGAAAGCCCGCATCTAACATGCGGGCTTTTTTTTTGCCCGCAGCCTGCTTATGATATCAACGTCTTATATCCTGCTATTAATAAGGTAAGCTTCCTTTCATGGGCTATTCATTGTGTAAACGTAAGTTCTTGCAGTTATGGCAAGTAGAAACTGTACGCTGCTACGAGCGTGGCGAAGGCGTTGCAGACCCTTCGTTACCTGAAAGTGCAAGTCCAGCGGCGTCCATTGACGCAAGGTTACAAGGCCGAGCGCTGCATTTACTGACAACGTACGGCTTGGACTCAAACTTGCAAAGAAGCATTCAGAACATCAAAGGGGTTGTTTTCTTGCTGCTGGGCCTGGCGACTCTTTTGGGAATTGGCTTAGCACAAGTGGTGAATAACAGTGCCACTCGCGAATTAAGCCTGCCCTGGGTGCTGTTTGCTTTGTTGGGTGTGCATTTACTGCTTTATATTGTATGGGCTGCGCTTTATGGCATGAAAGCCCAAGGGACAGGCTGGTTCGCAGGCGTTATGCAGCGAGGCATGCTGCTGTTCAATAAGAATGCAAAAGCGCAGTATTGCTTACAAGCTTTTGTACACACCTTGCGTCATTATCGTTTGGGCAAGTTACTTTTTTCCGTGTTTACCCATATGTACTGGTTTATGTTGCTGCTTACAGCTGCCGGTACGCTGGGAGCCTTGTTTTTGTTCCAACGCTATACCTTCACTTGGGAAACCACTGTTTTAGACCAAGCCACCATGGAACAGCTAGCGCACCTGTTAGGCGCAAGTTTGGCTTGGCTAGGAGGCGCTTTACCTAAGGTGACAGAGTTGCAAGCAGGCCAGGTAGACACCCAAGTCCAAGTGGGGCGCTGGCTTATTACCATGGTGTTAGTCTATGGCTGTGGTTTACGCCTTGTCAGCGCAGGTGTGTGTGCCTTGGTACTTATGCGACGTATAAACAAATTAGAGATCGACAAGCAGCAGCCAGGGCTTAGTCACTTGGTGCCTTTGCTTATGCGCAGCCAAACCCGCACCATAGACAAGGATGGAGCGTTACCGCAAGACACGAATTCACAGATACAACCGCATACAGGAAAGGGCAACTATTTAGTGCATTTAGAGCATGAGCAGCCCATCCCTTATGGGTTATTTGCTGAGTACCAGGTATTGGGTGTACTGGCCAGCTTAAGCGACGTCGAACGGGTTCAGCAGACGTTGCAAAAGCGCCCTGCGGCACACATAGTGCTACTCATCGACACGCAGTTGACCCCCGACCGCGGCAACCTCAGATTGATCAGGAGCTTATTGCCTTTGGCCGCACAGCTCGACTGTTTTCTCATGACGCACGAGGGGCACTTTACACCCAGTTGGCAAGCTGCCATTAACGACATGAAAGCTGTGCACCGGGTGCGAGTACGAATAAATAAGGAGCAGCCAAATGTTTAACCCCGTTCGCGTGAGCGTGGTCGGCCATACGAATACGGGGAAAACCTCGTTTTTGCGTACGCTACTAAAAGACCCGCACTTTGGTGAGGTGTCTTCGACCCCAAGTACCACCCGCGACGTACTCATGGCCGAGTTGCGGGCGCAGCACGAAACCATTGTGCAGCTATTTGATACGCCCGGACTAGAAGACAGCCAAGCCTTATACGAACACTTGCAAGGCTATATGGACGACCGTCATAAGCACAACGGTCCAGCGCTCCTGGAGCTGTTTTTAAATGCTCCTGAAGCCAAGGCCACCTTTGAACAAGAAGCAAAAGTAATACGGCAACTGTTAAATACAGACATTGCCTTGTTTGTTATTGACACCCGAACGCCGGTACTAGAAAAGTACCTTGACGAGCTGGCTATTTTGCGATTGGCAGCAAAACCCATTATTCCTGTATTAAACTTTCTTGATGCCGGGCGCGACTTACAGCCCTGGCAAGAAGCTTTGGCGCGCGTAAATTTGCACAACAGTGTGCTGTTTGACACCCAAAGTAGCTCCTTGGCTGACGAAAATAGGCTATTGGAGCAGTGTATTGCAGCTATGCCTATGGCCCGCGAGCCTTTACTGCGGTTACAGCAAGCACGGGAGCAAGAGCAGGCTTTCAAACAGTCCGCAGCCTTTCAGTTACTTGCTGAGCTATTGGTGAATGTAGGGGCCTTCCAAATAGCCGTAGACGCTGACAATGAAATTGACCTCATCGAAGCGCAGTCTGCATTTAAAAACACGGTCATACAAGCAGAAAACCAGTGTTTACAAGACATACTTGGCGTGTTTGGGTTTGATCTTGGCGACGCGCGTTTGCAGCAGCTGCCGATTACGGAGGGTAGTTGGCAGCAACACAGTTTTAATGCCGACGCTTGGAAAAAGCTCGGTGTGGAGGCAGGTACAGGGGTTGTCGCCGGCGGCACGGTCGGTGCGGGCATTGACATACTCACCGGTGGTTTAAGTTTAGGGGCAGGCACCGTGCTTGGCGCCATGGTGGGGGGCTTGTACCAAGGGAGTAAAAAATTCAGCAAAAAACTACAAGCTAAATTCACCGGTAAAGTATTAATGCAAGCAGAAAGCCAGGTGTTGGACATGCTGTTAAAGCGACAATTGCTGCTTATTCGCGCCTTATTGCACAGGGGCCATGCAGCCATTGAGCCATTACAACTAGAGCTAGACAACAGCTTGGTTATAAGTACGGATTTACGCACTAAATTACGCAGTTTAAGCCAACAGCCAAGTTGGTCGCAGCTTGGCGGAGGAAGAGGGCATAGCCATGATCGTGCTGGCTTTATTAAGGAAGTAAAGGTGGCGTTAGACCGTATGTTGAGTGCTAAATAGCTTTTGCTTGAGCTAAGCTTGACTTTAGGTTAAAGCCTGCAATTATATGTAACGAGATGTTAACAACTGCCTTTTTTATTTAGACAAGGACGTGAAGATGAAGAAAGTAATTGTTGCAATCCCCAAAGGTGTTCAGTGTCGTGGTGTTGTGGCCGAGCTAAGTGCACAGCATTGGAAGCCCATCGAGGTCAGTCACGGCAATGCTCTTTTAGAGCAGCTCCAACAAAGCCCCAATGCTATTGTGATTCTTTCGGCTCATTTCGAAAAGTCACGTATGCAAGGTCTATTGCGAACGATTTATCGACAACACACCCGAGCAAAAGTCATGCTTTGGACCTACACACTCGCCTGTGCGCTGGACATGCGAACACGGCACCCGCTGATTCCCGGTTATTTTTATCAGTTTGTAGAAACAGAAGAGTTAGTCCGTGGCTGTCAGGTCGTTGCCTTAGGGCAACGCTATAGCTCGCCCTATCTAACCGCTGCCTTTAAGCGTTATCGTCAATACGCAGACGACAGCTGCGTGACGTTCGGCTTAAGTAATCGCGAGCGACAAATATTTCAAATGGTCAGCCTGGGGTTATCGGTGAAAGAAATAGCAGAGCGATTGGTGATATCCAACAAAACCGTTAACACATTCCGATATCGACTTTATGAAAAGCTGCAAGTAAGCAGTGATGTGCAATTAGCTCACTTAGCTATAAAAAGTGGGCTGGTAGAGCCGCAAGCGGAGCTGCCCTAAGCTACAGAGCACAGGACAGACCTATGGCTATCTGGTAAACTGGCTACGTGTTTAACAGATAGCCAAGGTAAATAAATAAGGTGTTTGACTCCTCACAGTTTCTAGCCACTCTAACCCAACAACCTGGGGTGTACCGCATGTACGACGCCGACGGTGAGGTTATTTATGTAGGGAAGGCCAAGAACCTGAAAAAACGCGTGTCGAGTTACTTTCGGAAACAGCTGGACGCGGTTAAAACCAAAGCTTTGGTGCGCAACATAGCCAATATGGATGTGACAGTCACCAATTCGGAAGCCGAGGCGCTTATACTTGAAAACACCTTTATTAAAAAGTACCGTCCACGCTATAACGTGTTACTGCGTGACGATAAAAGCTACCCGTTCATTTTCATATCTAACCACAAACACCCGCGGATAGCCTTTCACCGTGGCGCACGCCGTGAAAAGGGGGACTATTTTGGCCCTTTCCCAAATGGTCATGCGGTTCGTGAAAGCCTAAAGCTTTTGCAAAAACTCTTTCCCGTACGTCAATGCGATGACACTTTTTACCGTGCGCGCAGTCGACCTTGCTTGCAATATCAACTGAAGCGGTGTTTGGCACCCTGTGTGAACATACCAAGCGACGAAGAGTATCAAGCACAAGTTGATTTAGTGCGCATGTTTATGCGGGGGCGGAACGACGAAGTGATTGAACGCTTAGTGGCAGCTATGGACCAAGCCAGCCAAGCACTCGACTTTGAAAAAGCTGCGGAGTTACGAGATCAAATTGCAGCACTGCGCCAAGTACAAGAGCGTAATGCAGTGTCCGGAGCACAGGAAGAGCTTGATGTCGTTGGCTTCTGGCGAGAAGGAGGCATGACCTGCATTCACTTGTTGTTTATTCGACAAAATGCCGTGCATGGGAGTAGAAGTTACTACCCGAAAGTTCCGGCCCATACGCCCGACGCGGAGGTTCTTGAGTCGTTTTTAGTGCAGTTTTACTTAAACGAAAGCCAAGGAAAGCGGGTGACCAGCGAAATTGTCAGCCCGCTCCAGCCAACCCACGCCAAAGAGCTTAGTCAACAACTGACAGACGCGTTACAGCAGCGGGTGCGCATTACCAGTAACCACCGGGGGCAACGTGCCCAATACCGAGCCTTGGCGAACAAGAACGCCATGAATGCGCTGCAAAGCAGGTTAGGGCAGGCTTCGCTTATGCAGTCGCGTTTCGATGCTTTACAAAAGCTCGTGGCAAGCGAGCTGAATGACGAGGAGCCAAACCTCGAGCGCTTTGAATGCTTTGATATTTCCCATACTATGGGCGAGCAAACCGTGGCTTCGTGTGTGGTGTTTGGCCCAGAAGGACCTCGAACATCTGAGTACCGTCGGTATAATATCGACGGCATAACCCCAGGCGACGACTTCGCCGCCATGGCGCAAGTGTTAAGCAGGCGCTATAAGCATGCAGTGGAGCGTGACACAGTGCCTGATATCGTGTTTATTGATGGCGGCAAGGGTCAGCTTACCCAAGCGGAAGAGTACTTTGCTGAGTGGCCGCAGAAGCCGCTGCTGATAGGCGTGGCGAAAGGGGAAAGTCGGAAGTTAGGGCTGGAAACACTCATTTTTGGCTATAGCCGCAATACCCGGCATTTACCCGCGGACAACCCTGGACTGCACTTTATTCAATACATTCGAGACGAGTCTCACAGGTTTGCCATTACAGGCCACAAACAGCGGCGCGCCAAAGCGAAGAAAACCTCTACATTAGAGTCTATTCCGTCGGTAGGGCCTAAGCGTCGCCAAAATCTATTGAAATATCTAGGTGGATTACAACAAGTAAAAGGGGCTAGTATAGAGCAGCTAGCCAATGTACCTGGTATTAGTAAACCCTTAGCAGAAACCATTTATTATGCTTTGCGTGATGAATAACACAAAAACCTTACAATAAAAGAGAACGAGCAGTTTATGTGGAATATCCCAAATCTATTAACGTCTTTTCGGATTTTACTTATCCCGGTGTTTTTAGTGTTTTTCTATTTACCTGTGCCCTATGCACACTTTGCCGCGGCCTGTATTTTTGTTTTTGCGGCCATCACGGACGGACTAGACGGCTACATGGCACGAAAGCTGAACCAACACACCAAGTTTGGCGCATTTCTTGACCCTGTAGCAGACAAAATTATGGTAGCCGCTGCGCTCATTGTCGTGGTTGAACACCATCAAACCCTTTGGATTACCATACCCGGTTTGATTATTATCAGCCGAGAGCTTATTATCTCGGCTCTGCGCGAATGGATGGCGGAAGTAGGTAAGCGCGATGCGGTGGCAGTTTCCTCCTTGGGGAAAATTAAAACCACAGCACAAATGATTGCGCTTACGGCACTCCTTTGGAATGCAAATATGTTTATTTCGACCGTTGGCACGGTTGCCTTGTATACAGCTGCAGTCCTTACCCTGTGGTCGATGCAAGTCTACTTAATGAGCGCTTGGGACGAATTAACGGCTGAAAATAGAGCGAATTAGCCAAAAAAGCAGCAGTCGAACAAAAAAGTGAAAATTGTTGTTGACGGCAGAATCTCTATGGGTAGAATGGCCCTGCGTTTGGCAAGAGCCACACGCAAGAACTGAAATAAAGTGCGAGTATAGCTCAGCTGGTAGAGCGCAACCTTGCCAAGGTTGAGGTCACGAGTTCGAACCTCGTTACTCGCTCCAATATTTCAAGTCTCTGGCGGGTTGGCAGAATGGCTATGCAGCGGATTGCAAATCCGTGGATCTCGGTTCGACTCCGGGACCCGCCTCCAGACTTGAGACAGTTTAAAGTACAAAAAAATGTGTTTGCCCGGGTGGTGGAATTGGTAGACACAAGGGATTTAAAATCCCTCGCTGGTAACAGCGTGCCGGTTCAAGTCCGGCCCCGGGCACCAATTTCAATTGGTCACAACTCAAGTATCACTGCTTCTCCTGCAGCATTTAAATCTCACTCTTCAAGCTTTCTATCAAGACTTCTCCCTAACACTGCTTTGCTAATGCAGTAGGTCATGTTCACTGACATGGTGTTCCCCTAAATCAATAATGTGCGCAAAGTCTGCGTCGCAGAGCTCAATATTTTCTTCTGCTCTTAATAAGGCACAGCCCACCGCACGATGCAGCGCTTTTTTGATTTCCCGTGGCGGGCGCTCAGCCAACGCAAATAAACTATGCCGTGGCAGGGTGTTACTGACCCTATCGGATAGCTTTAATTGCTCTAGCAGGTGCTTAAATATATTCGGCACAATAACCAAGTTTTGTTCCAAGCTAGGAGCTGTCACATGAAAGTTGTTCACTCGGCTGCGAATAGCGGCTGGCACCTGCTCTAGGTTATTTGTAGTGGTAATATAAAGGGCGTTGCTGACGTCAATATCAATATCTAAGAACTGATCCCGAAAGCTTCTTGCTTGCTCTGTATCTAAAATACTGTAAAGCGGGTGGTATAAGTTCTCATTGGTGCCATTTTTTAATAAACAAATCTCGTCTAATAGCACCACAGGGCTGTATGTCTTGGCTTTGATAATCAAGGTTGTAGCTAACGCACCGGCCGTTGCTTTGCTAAACATGCTATTGCCACCCACAAGCTCAAATTCCGCATGCATACCGCCCACATGCAAGTCAAAGAACTCCGTGTTTAATGCTTCAGCTAGCGCTTTAACAAACAAGGTTTTACCAATGCCAGGTTCGCCTTGTAAGTTAATGGGAGGCACCGCAAGGGAAGTGCCTGCGTGCTGGCAAATAGCGATCTGCCCTTGGAAGTACGCGATCACCTCAGAAAAGTTTGGGAACTGTTGCTTTAAGGCATTCAGTTCCTTTATTTGGTTGGTAATAGGTACCAGGGTTTTATAAGGCTTCTCTTGCAGAAATGGCCGAAAAGCAGCACTGTTTTGCTCCGAAGAGAGCCGTTTGCTTTGCTTTAAATGCGACGGTTGAAATAGCATAGGCGAATGGTTTTTATCGCGTTGAAAAGCCTCTGGAAACGGACCCATTATCTCATCAACTAAATCGTCCAATGAGAAGTCGTCCTTAGCTGAGCACTTGGCTGGTTTATTATTCTTGCTCATGTTCAATCCTCACTTTTTAGGTATAGGGAGACCAAAGCCCTTGCTAGGGCCTTTGCAGGGAAATGGGGTAGTTTAGTGTGTGTAGAGTGGGACCTGTAAAGGCGACTCTACCCGAACAAACTCTGGGTAATGAAGGGCAAGGTAGCTCAGCAGCCTTTGCGTTTCTTCTGTGGGCAAGTGAGCGCCAGGAAACGAGGCGGCTAATGCTGTGGCCATTGAAGTAATGGAGTCCGTATCGCCGCCCACATGCAAGCCTAAGCGCAGGCAGTGTATAGGGTCGCGAGCTATCAGCCCCAAGCAAATAGCCACGGGAACGGTTTCAGCGGCAGCCGTTGTAAATTCGAAGTGGTGGAAAAGGGCGTCTATGTCATAGTCCAGTGAATAGGCGTAGGTTCGTTCAATGGTACTGCGTATGGTGTCCTTGCTGATTCCTTGACGGGCTAAATAAATAGCTTCAGCAAGCGCCCGTGCGCCTGTTATTGCGTCTTCGCCCGTGTGGGTCAGTGCAGCGTTTTCTTCCACTAAGGCCAAGACAGTATGTAAATCCGTGTCGAGGCTGGCAATGGGCGAAATACGTATCGCCGCGCCATTGCTGTTTGCATTTAAATACACGGGGCTTTCACCCGCAGCCCATTGCTCCATGGTGGCCCCAAAGCCCACCTGGGGATATTGCGTGCACGCATACTTGAGCCAGGGAGCGAAAGACTGCTCTTTCGTTAGGGCCCAGTAAGTTGCCAAGGTCATCATAGAGTCGTCTGTGATGTGGCTCGTGGTCAGTACTAAGGGCAACATCATGCCTTTAATACCTGCAGCCTCATAAACGCTTCCAACAAAATCACCGAGTATTGCGCCAGTTATTGTTTGCATAAACATCCTTCATCCAATGAACAGACAGGCTGTTTTTATCAAAAAAAAACAGCCTGTAAACGTATAGTGCAATCAGTTTTTAGTGTTTGTGGTGTATTAAAAAGGGTGAGCTATCTAATGTCGTTCGGGTGGCATTCTGACATAGGCCTCCCGAACGGGAAGGGGACACTAGCATAATAGAGTGTAAAAGTCAAGATTATTTCGCTTTAGGGGTTGTTTTTGTGTCAGTTGTTTGCTAGGGCCTTAGGGCTTAAACCGCTCGGCGCGGTATTCTAGCCATTGTTTTAGCGCGACCATGCCCAGCTCTCGTTCGTCGTCTTTGCGGGTAATAATGGACAAGGGCAGTTTTACATCGAGCGACGCATGCTGGTGTAGTGGGGTGCTTTGAGTAATGGCTTTATAGAGCAGGGGTAAAATAACCACAGCCTGCTGTGCCGCTGCAAGGGTGGCTGCCATCAGCGAGCTTTGGGCATGGGCTTGGCGCTCAATAGGTAACGCCGTTTGCTTTTTTATATTGCTTGGCAGGGGTTGGTGGGCCACACGAATCAGCTCTTGGCTCTGCTTTACTGACTCATCATTAGCAATATAGGCTGCTGTTGGCAGTGTCAATAATGTTTGGCAAACCAACTGTTTTTGTTTGCTCTGGCCAAGCACAATTAAAGCGTCCACTTCATTACGTAAAAGTAGGCCATTTAAGCTTTCTTCATTGCTACGATCCATATACTCTTGCACTTGTACAAAGCGCAAGTCGAGGTGTGGGTAAAGCTGCTGGAACTCCTCTAACTTTGGGGCCAACCACTGGCTATAAATTTCATGGCTAATGCCAATACTTATTTCTCGCCGCGCTTGTTCACCTTCATTAATGGTATAAGTCACGATGCGCTCGAGCTGGCGAAACACGCGGTGCAGTTCGGGAGCCAAGGCTTGGCCTGCGGCAGTCAGGGCATGCACGCGGTTGTCACGCTGTATAAGCTTAACGCCGAGTTGTTTTTCTAAGGTGGTTAACTGCCTGCTCACTGCTGACTGGGTTACTCCAAGTTCAGCAGCGGCTTGCTTGAAGCTCTGCAAGCGGGCAACAGACTCAAATACACGCAGTGCATTGAGTGAAGGAAATTCTGATTTATTCATAAAAAGGCCCTGCTGTGACTGTGTCTGCTAGTAGGTGAGGTTATCTTAGCATTACATTTTGTCATGGTGAAGGTGTGTGCTTAATATAAGGAGAATAAGGCAACCGCATGCTTCATACACTATTAAATTCCCCCTATTGGATTGAGTTTACGGCTTTGGCCGTAGCCCATTTAGTTGCCGTTGCTAGCCCTGGTCCCGACTTTGCGGTGGTCAGCCGCTACAGTGTTCGATGTGGGGCACGTATTGGGGTATGGGTTAGCTTAGGTATTGCTCTGGGTATTCTGATTCATGTGACCTATTCCGTGTTAGGGCTGGCGCTTGTTGTGCAAGCTACGCCCATTCTTTATGGTGGTTTGTTATTGGTTGCTGCAGGCTATTTTCTTTGGTTAGCCAGCATTTTGCTGCGCGCTAAAAAGTCTCAAGAAGCCATGCCCACTACCCAGCAGTCAGCTCAGACCCAAGCACCGAGTGTCCCACGTGCCATTGGTTTAGGTTTTTTAACCAATGGTTTAAATATGAAAGCCACTATGTTTTTCTTGGCGCTGTTTACCTCCATTGTGTCTGTGGAAACGCCTTTAGTGGTGAAGTCTCTGTACGGTGGGTATTTAGCAATGGCGACCTTTGTATGGTTTGCTGCCTTGTCGCTGCTGCTAGGTAAAACGCCATTACGTGGCTGGCTCTATGCTTATGGTCATTGGCTCGACCGGGTTATGGGGCTGATTGTGTTCATTTTGGCTATGCATCTGCTGTGGCAGTGGTATGCTTTAACTTTCTTATAAACGCAAGGAGCTTTCTTCTATGTTTCGTGTTTCATGTCGCACCTGGCGCGTGCTTATGTGTGTGCTGGTGGTTGCCGCCTTTTGGGGGCGAGTGTATGCCGCAGATATGGCACCAACACTGCAAGGTCATTTTGAACAAGGGGGCATAGTATTCGGGCACACAAACCCAAGTACCCGCGTGCAACTCAATGGGGAGCCTGTGCAGGTAAGTACAAACGGCCACTTTGTGTTTGGCTTTGGTCGCGATGAAACCGGTCCAGTGGAGCTGAAGCTGACTGCAAGTTCGGGCGAGGTGTGGCAACAAAGCTACCCCATTGCTAGCCGAACCTTCGATATACAGCGCATTGACGGCTTACCGAAGCGTACCGTCACCCCCGACCCTGAAGTGGTTGCCGAAATTCGGAAAAACAATGAAGAAGTGTGGATTGCACGTCAACATCGTACGGAGCGGGAAGACTTTGCCAATGGTTTTATTTGGCCTGCAGAAGGGCGTATATCCGGCGTGTATGGGAGTCAGCGGGTTTTAAATGGTAACCCGCGAACACCCCACTATGGTTTAGACGTGGCAGCCCCTACGGGGACTCCTGTGGTGGCACCAGCGGGCGGTATTGTGCGTTTGGCACACCCAGACATGGTGCTTTCTGGGGGCACCATGATCATTGATCACGGTTATGGGTTTTTCTCTACCTTCTTGCACTTAAGCGCCATGCATGTGGAAGTCGGGCAAGAAGTGAAGCAGGGGGAAGTAGTGGCTGAAATAGGCGCTACAGGCCGTGCTACGGGTCCACACTTGGACTGGCGTATTAATTGGGGCAATGTGCGCCTCGACCCCCAATACTTGGTGCCGAAGCGCAACTAACCGTGTAAAACGTGCGGGGTTAGTTTGGCTGCCAAGGGAAGCGAGCAGGGTCGGCAAGGGTTAGCTGAACCTGCTCTGGCACAGGCGCCTGCCAAGTTAATTGGCTATGGTGCAGTTGGGCATCACGAAAAAAGTGTATTGACACAGTGTCGCCAGGTTGAAACCTCTGTTGGGCTAGTTTTAAACTTTTTTCAGTGGCATGTAAGCCGTCAAGGGCAATCAGGGTGTCGCCAGCGCTCAAGCCTGCGAAAGCGGCCGCACTGCCTTCCATAACTCGCTGTACGTTAAACCCTTGTGGGCATGCTTGCAGCCCAGCTCCCAGTTCAACCTGTGGCAGCTCACCTTGTGTTCGCATGTGTTGGCTGATCGGGTCGAAAGGGCTGAACTCGGCCTGCACACCTAGTTCAGCTAAGAGGGCTTGCCAGGGCAACGGTTTTGTACTGTATAAGGCTGCTTCGAGAAATGCGGTAATGTCCGCATGTTGCTCCGGGTTACAAACAGCAAGTAACTCCTCCTGGCTGGTCCCTAAGCCGGTTACACCATAAGTTGCCCACACGTTGTGCATGACAGTGTCTAAGCTGTGAAGTCCGGCGCTGGTTTTGCGTAATAATAAGTCTAAACACGCGGCGACCACGGCACCTTTGGCATAGTAACTGGAAATAGCATTGACCGCGTTTTCATTTTGCTGATAGAAGGTCGTCCAAGCGAGCTGGCTCGACTCCACTAAGTTTTGCCGGCGTGGGCCTTGCCCTCGTAAGCCGCGACTTATGGTGCTTTCAAGTCGCTTTAAATACGCCTCAGCGCTTATACAACCCGCCCGGTAAACCATCAGGTCGTCATAAAACGAAGTAACCCCCTCATAAAACCACAGCTGCTCAGTATAGCTTTCTTGGTCTAGCTGATAAGGTAAGAAGCTTTTCGGCTTTAAGCGTTTTATATTCCAGTTGTGAAAATACTCATGGCTACATAAGGAAAGAAACTCCACATAGGCGTCTCGGGGCGCTTCTGCAGAGCCGTATTCAAGGGCATCACGTGGGCACATCAGGGCCGTGCTATTCCTATGCTCAAGCCCACCAAACCCATTGTCTGTCACTATCGTTAAGAAGAGGTAATGGTCGAAGTCGGGCGCACCGCCAAATAAAGTGTGCTGGGCCTCGCAAATTTTCGTTAAATCTTCCGCCAGCTTTGCTTGGCTGGCGTAATGTTTGCCCACCAGAACAAGCTCATGGGGAATGCCGCTGGCGTGAAAAGAAATGCGGGAGAGTTCACCGAGCAAAAACGGGTAGTCAATCAGTGCATCGTAATTTTCCGCTTGGTAGCTGCCAAAACCATTGTGATCGACTGAAGCGACGGGCATACCGGTAGCTACCTGCCACTGAGTTAGGGCAGGGTCTAAAGGTGGCACAAGGGTTACTTGGTGTGGCTGCTGGCTTTGACCTAGAACCTCTAAGCACAAACTGGTGCCATTAAAAAAGCCATAGTGAAGGTCCAGATAGGCGGCCCGTATGGAGGCGTCGTAAGCATACACCCGGTATCGAACGGTCACTGGACCTTCAGTCGGGGCTAATTGCCAGGTGCTTTTATCTGGTCGGATGTATTCAAGCGCACCAGACGAGCTACTAGCCTCAAAGCTAACAATATGTTTGGCAAAGTCACGTATCATATAGCTTCCGGGTATCCAGGCAGGCAACCGCAAAACTTGCCCATCGGGGTCAGGCTGCTCGAAGGAAAGACTCACGTCAAAGTAATGATGATGAGGCGAAGCAAGGTCAATACGTACTGCAATCATAAAATACTCCTTAAAAACAATGGGCATACCATAGCATGGGGCTGACTGCGACAGAACAGCCTAAACAAACGATAAAGAACATCGCTAAACCTGGGGCTACTTAGTTACAATATTGCAACATTCACAGTAAGGCTTATTCATTTGAACTGGCGCGTTATTTTAGAAGACAGAAACAAAATGTTTTGGGCTCTCCAAATTATGGGGTGGCTCGGCTATGCATTTGTTCAATACATTGGCTCGCTTATACAAGAAATGCGCAGTATCTATGTACTTATTATCTTGCTTGGGGCCTATGGTGGGTTTCTTATTACGATACCCATGCGCTATTTTTATCGAAAAATTTGGAATGCGCCGCCGCTGCTGCTGATTATCGTGGTGTTGGCATGCTCTTACGTGGCGGCTGCAATTTGGGCGGTCATTGACAACGCGACCCATTGGGAAATTTACAAATTCGGCTACCGCCCATATAACTGGCTGTTCTACTTAAAGCACAGCGTGGTGAAGTTCTACATTATGATGTCGTGGAGTGGCTTGTACTTTGTCATTAAGTACTATCAGCTACTGCAAGACGAGAAGCAAAAAGCTTTGCAAGCCGTGTCGATGGCGCACCAGTCTCAGCTAAAAATGCTGCGGTACCAGTTAAACCCGCATTTCTTATTCAACACCTTGAATGCTATTTCAACGCTTATTTTGGTGAATGAAAACAAAACAGCCAACGGCATGGTGTCGAAGCTGAGTGAGTTTTTACGCTTTTCTTTAGACAACGACCCCATTAAACGTATTTCATTGGCCCGTGAAATCGACGCCATGATGCTGTATTTAGATATTGAAAAACTGCGCTTTGCTGAGCGTTTGCATGTCACGATTGACATAACACCTGAAGCAGAGCGAGCTTTGGTGCCCAGCATGATCTTGCAGCCACTGATTGAGAATTCCATAAAATATGCGGTGGCAAAGCTGGAAGACCAGGGCATAATTGAAGTGCATGGTCGGGTGCACAAGCAGCGGTTGTATCTCGAAGTAAGAGACAATGGGCCCGCAGCTTACAGCCCAGAAACAGTCCGGCAAAACGAACGTGGTGTGGGCCTAAAAAATACCGAAGAGCGTCTTCGAGCCTTGTATGGAAAGCATTACTCCTTTAATCTGTCTAGTAACAACCCCACAGGTTGTGTCGTAGAAATAGTAATTCCTTGGCAGTTAGCAGAGTAAAATGACCCAAACAATACGTACGTTAATCGTTGACGATGAACCACTCGCTCGTAAAGGCCTTCTGGTTCGTTTGTCTGAATTCCCTAATATTGAAGTTGTCGGTGAAGCCAGTAGTGGCCGAGAAGCGGTGACACTCATTGCGTCACTGAAACCTGACTTAGTATTTCTGGACATTCAAATGCCCGGCTGGAATGGCTTCGATGTGTTAAAAGAACTGAAGTCCACAGCAGAACACATGCCCTTTGTGGTGTTTGTTACAGCCTATGATCAATATGCTATTCGAGCCTTTGAAGTGCGTGCCCTCGACTACTTATTAAAACCAGTAGATGATGCGCGTTTAAGCCAGGCCATTGAAAAAGTGTCCGCTGCAAATATGCCGGAATTGGAAAATGAACAGCAGCAAAAGCTGTTTCAGTTAGTCAGTGAAATGAGTGGGGCCGACTGTGAAGAAATTTTAAAGCACCTAGCAGAAGG
Source organism: Aliidiomarina taiwanensis (assembly GCF_003987015.1). Classification (GTDB taxonomy): domain Bacteria; phylum Pseudomonadota; class Gammaproteobacteria; order Enterobacterales; family Alteromonadaceae; genus Aliidiomarina; species Aliidiomarina taiwanensis. Next base: position 592,197 of record NZ_PIPQ01000001.1, read on the forward strand.
CGGCGAGCTAACCAACACCAGCCAATACCCAGAACATATCGCCATTAAAGACAGTGGTGAAATTACCCGTGTGGCCATTAATGCCATTGAGTGGGTAGAAGCCGCAGGCGACTATATGTGTATTTACACAGGCACAGAAACTCACATTTTACGCCGGACCATGAAAGAGCTTGAACAGGAGCTGAACCCACGCTTATTCCAACGCATTCACCGCTCGGCTATTGTGAACTTAGAGCAAGTGACCAAACTGTGTAGTAGGCAAAATGGCGAATACCATATTGTGCTGAATAACGGTAAAGAACTGAAAGTAAGCCGTTCGTACAAAGACAGAATTAAACAGCTAGTATTGGGCAGCTAACCAAATAACGCGGCTGCTGCCCAAGAAGCCCTGCTTACACCACCATGATTTTCGTGGTGTTGCTGGCGCCTACGGTTTCCATAATGTCGCCGTGTGTGACAATAACAAATTCACCCGACTTCACATGACCTAAGCGATGAAGCAGCTTAATAGCGCTGCGCAGCGCGTATTCTGTTTCCTCTGTGGTTGAGTCGAAGTAAATAGGGTACACGCCACGGTAAAGTGCAGCTTTCGCCAAACTGCGTGGATGACGAGACAAAGCAAACACAGGCAGTATGGTGTTAATACGCGACATGAGGCGTGCTGTTTGCCCAGACTCTGTGAGAGCGAGAATAGCAGACACACCTTCTAGGTTATTCGCCGTATGCATGGCCGCCATGGCATTGGCTTCTGAGACGGAGCTGGTTTTGCCCACACAGGCATCGATAACACGCTGAGCCGGGTACTCTTCTGCACCAATACAAATGTCGCTCATATGCTGCACGGTTTCAACGGGGAACTGGCCTGCAGCGGTTTCGGCAGAGAGCATTACAGCGTCGGTGCCATCTAACACGGCGTTTGCCACGTCCATAACTTCGGCACGGGTTGGCATGCTGTTTTCAATCATCGACTCCATCATTTGCGTGGCGGTAATAACCACACGCTGCAATTCACGTGAACGCTCGATAATACGCTTTTGCTTACCCACTAAGTGGGCGTCGCCAATTTCAACCCCTAAGTCACCCCGAGCGACCATAACAGCGTCGGAGGCAAGGATAATGTCATCTAAAGCCTCGTCTGTGGCGACACTTTCAGCACGTTCGATTTTGGCGCAAATAGCCCCGTCGCAACCGGCTTCATTTAAAAGGGCACGGGCACGATTTAGGTCGTCGCTACTGCGGGGGAACGAAACCGCTAAATAGTCCACTTGAATGTCTGCTGCGGTTTTAATGTCGGCCAAGTCTTTTTCGGTCAAGGCGTCGGCAGACAAACCACCGCCTAAGCGGTTAATGCCTTTGTTGTTCGATAATACACCCCCAATGACCACAGTGGTGACAACTTTAGTGTCGTTCACATGGCTTACTTCTAACCGCAAGCGCCCGTCGTCTAACAGCAAAACATCGCCAGGGGACACTTCCTCAGGCAGGGTTTTATAGTCAAGGCCAACGACACTTGCGTCACCTGCGTCGCTAGGGTGTGCCGAGTTCAAGGTAAATGTTTGTCCTTCGGTTAATGTCACTTGGCCTTCGGCAAAACGCGCGACGCGTATTTTAGGGCCTTGTAAGTCACCTAAAACACCCACATAAACACCTAGCTCCTTGGCTATACGTCGCACATCCTGTGCTCGGCGAGCGTGATCTTTCGCTTCTCCGTGAGAAAAGTTTAGGCGAACTACGTTTGCTCCCGCTTTGATCAGCTCCCGTAAAACACCGGGTTTATCTGTGGCGGGGCCCAGAGTGGTAACAATTTTTGTACGACGCAGCATCATTATTGCAAGTCCTATTGTGGTGTATAATAGTATGCTTCATTCTACCATAGTAAGCGCCTGAATGTACGAGCATTACATAGGTGAAGGAGGAAAATGATGGTTAAGAAAACCGACCAAGAGTGGCAACAAGTATTAACTCCAGAGCAATACTATGTTTTACGCCAACAGGGGACAGAGCGCCCTTTTAGTGGTGCCTTATTAAATGAAACACGAGCAGGGCGGTATGTTTGTGCTGGTTGTGGGGCGCATTTGTTCGACAGTCAGACCAAGTTCGACGCCCATTGTGGTTGGCCCAGCTTTTATGCCCAAGCGGCAGGTAAGAACGTGACCTACCGTGAAGACACCAGCCACGGCATGCGCCGCACAGAAGTGCTTTGCGCCCATTGCGAGGGTCATCTTGGCCATGTGTTTGAAGACGGGCCTGCACCGACAGGGCAGCGCTACTGCATAAATTCAGTGGCGATCGAGTTTGTGCCAAGCGCAGAATAAAGGCGAACAGGCAAGAGTTGTATGGTAATGGTGGCTTACAGGCTGCGTTTTTAGTACAATAATGGGCGTTTTTCGCCCGGTTGTTGCGCAAAAGCACATAAAATAAGCCGCACACCGACAATCAACTATGATTTTGCTAAATACGTGGAAGGTTTAAAACCCATGACTGACGTACAAAACGATACAACTCTTCACAGCTGGGAAGAGCGTCAAGAATTTGCTGAGTTAATGCAGCCGTTAATTGGTAAGTTATACCGCACCAAGGGTATAGAAGTAGTTGTCTATGGTCGCAGCTTAGTTGCAGGCTCTACCATCGACATTATCAAAGCTCACCGTTTAGTACGTCAACATGAAAGCGAAAAGCTCCGCTTACGCGAAAGTTTCCCGTTCCTTGAAGCCATGGCGGAAATGGACATTAGCAACTGCCGTATCGATTTAGGCAAAATTGCATTTGGCTATATTCACGGCCGTGACAAACAGGGCGACGAGTCGATTGCAGACTATTTGAGCCGTCAGCTGGCACCAGCAGCCGGTAAAAAAGAAGCCGACGAGCCACGCGACGTTGTTCTCTATGGCTTTGGTCGTATTGGTCGTTTACTTGCGCGTTTGCTTATCGAGCGCAACGGCCGCAACAGCAAGCTTCGCTTACGCGCTATTGTGGTGCGTGGTGGCCGTGACGGCGACCTAGAAAAGCGTGCCAGCCTATTGCGTCGCGACTCCATTCACGGTCCGTTCAATGGTTCTATTACGGTTGACCATGAAAACAAGTGCATTAAAGCCAACGGCACTCTTATTCAAGTGATCTACTCGAATGGCCCTGACCAAGTAGACTACACAGAGTACGGCATTCACGACGCCATTGTTGTAGACAACACAGGCATTTGGAGCGACGAAGAAGGCCTCGGCTTACACTTGAAGTCGAAGGGCGTTTCCAAGGTGCTTTTAACTGCACCAGGTAAAGGCAACATTAAAAACATTGTGTACGGTGTGAACGACAAAGACATTAGCCCGGAAGACACTATTCTTTCAGCGGCAAGTTGCACCACCAACGCCATTACGCCTGTGTTAAAAGCTGTGAACGACCGCTACGGTATTCGCAATGGTCATGTTGAAACAGTTCACGCTTACACCAACGACCAGAACCTTATTGATAACTACCACAAAGCTGACCGCCGCGGCCGCTCTGCACCATTAAACATGGTACTTACGGTAACAGGTGCTGCTAAAGCTGTTTCAAAGGCGCTACCAGAACTTGAAGGTAAGTTAACCGGTAACGCCATTCGGGTTCCAACGCCAAACGTGTCCATGGCTATCATGAACCTGAACTTAAACGAGAGCAGCAACAAAGAAGAGCTAAACGAATTCTTGCGTGAAACAGCCTTGTTCTCAGAGCTGCAAAACCAAATTGACTACACAGCGTCGACTGAAATTGTTTCTTCCGACCTTGTAGGTAGCCGTTATGCCGGTATTGTCGACTCGCAAGCAACCATTGTAGATGGCGACCGTGCGGTACTTTATGTGTGGTACGACAACGAATTTGGCTACAGCTGCCAGGTACTGCGTGTGGTACAAGATATGGCAGGACTGAATGTATTAAGCCTTCCTGCGTGAGTAGGGTTTAGCACTCATATTTTTTATAAGCGCCTTCGGGCGCTTCTTTTTTTAAAGGAATTCGTATGTATATTACTAGTGCATTTGATAGTGGAAACATCGAAGTTTTACGTTGTGATTCACCAGAAACCATTGAGCTGAACATTAAAAAAGACAACCAGTCAGACTTTTATCAGTGGTTTCATTTTAAATTGGTGACCAACGCGGAACAGCAGCACCATTTACTAACCATTAAAAACGCCGGTGGCTCTGCCTACCCGAAAGGTTGGGAAAACTACCATGCTATGGCTTCATATGACCGTGTTGAATGGTTCCGTGTACCTACTGAGTTTGACGGTGAAAACCTAGTTATTAGCGTTACGCCAGAACAAGAGTCCATGTTCTTTGCCTATTTCGTGCCTTATAGCTGGGACCGTCACCTCGACTTATTGCAGTGGGCGCAGCAGTCGGCGTGGGTTAGCCAAGTGCATTTAGGGGAAACCTTAGATGGCCGAGAAATGACCATGCTGATGGTAGGTGAGCCAGCAGAAGGTAAAAAGAACATTTGGATTACGGCGCGCCAACACCCAGGTGAGAGCATGGCCGAATGGTTTGTGGAAGGCTTACTTGAACACTTGCTGAACGAAGACGAGCCTATCAGTCGTGAACTGCTGGAAAAGTCTGTGTTTTATGTTGTACCGAACATGAACCCAGACGGCAGTGTGCGTGGCCATTTACGCACCAACGCAGCAGGTGTGAACCTGAACCGTGAGTGGGCGACTCCTTCCCTTGAGCAAAGCCCGGAAGTATTCCATGTGCTTAATAAAATGCAAGAAGTAGGCGTGGACTGCTTTTTAGACGTGCATGGCGACGAAGCGATTCCGTACAACTTTGTGGCCGGTTGCGAAGGCATTCCTTCCTACGACGAGCGCCATAAAAACTTAGAAGACGCATTCCGCACTGCTTACTTGCGAGCGACGCCAGAATTCCAAGTGACCCATGGCTACGAAAAAGACGCACCAGGACAAGCGAACCTAACGGTTGCCTCAACCGCTGTGGGCGAGCGCTTTAAGTGCTTAGCTTTCACCATTGAAATGCCGTTTAAAGACAACGACGATATGCCAGCACCATTTACGGGCTGGAACGACGTCCGTTCAAGCCAACTTGGGCGTGACACCTTGTCGGCTATTCATGCGGTTGTCGACCAGCTGTAAATAGCCAAGCGCTGAAAATATAAAGGCCATGCAAGAAATTGCGTGGCTTTTTTTTGCCTAAGAAATTCGATAGGGGGTATCTATTAAGTTGCTTTGCTCAAACGCTTGGAGTGTTCTAAGCTGATGAAACATCGTTCATAAAAAGGTGAAAAGAATGACCAAGAAAAAGAAACTCACCACAGCGGCAGGGTGCCCTGTTAGCCATAACCAAAACGTTATGACAGCAGGCCCGCGTGGGCCACAATTACTCCAAGACGTTTGGTTTTTAGAAAAACTAGCCCACTTTGACCGTGAAGTTATTCCAGAGCGGCGAATGCATGCAAAAGGCTCGGGCGCATATGGTGTGTTTACTGTTACCCACGACATAAGTAAATACACACGGGCTAAAATATTCTCTGAGGTAGGCAAGCAAACAGAACTGGTAGCTCGCTTTAGTACGGTTGCCGGTGAACGTGGTGCCGCTGACGCGGAGCGTGATATTCGCGGGTTTGCACTGAAGTTCTATACAGAGGAAGGCAACTGGGACCTCGTAGGCAATAACACTCCCGTATTTTTCCACCGAGACCCACTCAAGTTCCCAGACTTAAACCACGCGGTGAAGCGTGACCCGCGCACCCACATGCGCAGCGCGCATAATAATTGGGACTTCTGGACCTCACTGCCGGAAGCACTGCACCAAATTACCATTGTCATGAGCGACCGCGGTATTCCTGCAACCTATCGCCATATGCATGGTTTCGGCAGTCATACCTTCAGCTTTATTAATGACAACAACGAACGTTTTTGGGTGAAGTTTCACTTTAGAACGCAGCAAGGCATTAAAAACCTGTCCGACGCTGAAGCAGAAGCATTAATAGGGAAAGACAGAGAAAGCCACCATAAAGACTTATACGAAAGCATTGAAAACGGTGACTTCCCCAAGTGGACCCTGTTTGTGCAAGTGATGCCAGAAAAAGACGCGGAAAAAGTGCCTTATCATCCTTTCGACTTAACTAAAGTGTGGCCCCATAGCGACTACCCGCTGATCGAAGTCGGCGAATTCGAGCTAAATCGAAACGCAGAAAACTATTTTGCTGAAATTGAACAAGCGGCATTTAACCCAGCGAACGTAGTACCCGGCATTGGTTTTTCGCCAGACCGTATGCTGCAAGGGCGCTTATTCTCTTATGGTGACGCACAGCGCTACCGATTAGGTGTCAACCACCAGCATATTCCAGTGAATGCACCCCGTTGTCCAGTCCATAGCTACCACAGAGACGGCGCTATGCGTGTAGACGGCAACTTTGGTGCAACTTTAGGATACGAGCCCAACAGCTACCAAGAGTGGCAAGAGCAGCCGGACTATAGTGAACCGCCTTTAGCTATAAATGGGGCGGCCGACCATTGGGATTATCGAGAAGACGATGACGATTACTTTACCCAACCGGGCAACCTATTCCGACTTATGACGCAGGAAAAGCAGCAGCTGCTATTTGAAAACACGGCACGCAATATGGGTGACATACCCGTTGAAATAAAGTATCGGCATATTCGCCATTGCTATAAAGCCGACCCAGCCTATGGTGAGGGTGTAGCGAAGGCTCTCGGCATTGATATGAAAGATGTTCCATAAAGAAAGGTCTACGGCGGTGTTTTTCAACAGCACCGCCTTTTTGAAACTGGCATAATAACGCCATGTTGTAGCCAATTGAGACCACCATGCCAGTCGACCTATCGAATTTACGCAACCAAATAGACGCTGTTGACCAACAGCTGGTTGCCTTGTTTGCTAAACGCTTGCAGCTTGTCACTGAAATAGGCGAAGTGAAAACCAAGCAAGGCGAGTCCATTTATGTTCCTGAACGAGAAGCCGCACTGATAGCCAAACGCCGTGCTGAAGCGGAGGCTTTGGGTGTGCCACCCGAGCTCATAGAAGACGTACTGCGCCGGGCCATGCGCGAGTCCTACAATAGTGAAAAAAATGCCGGCTTTAAAAATATGATGCCTAACTTAGGCCCTGTGGTCTTGGTGGGTGGTGCAGGGCGCCTTGGACGGTTATTTCATCATTTATTTCAATTGTCTGGGTATCAGGTGAAGGTACTGGACAAAGAAGACTGGCACCAAGCAGAGGAGCTGCTCGCAGACGCCGGCCTTGTGGTGATTACTGTGCCCATTCAACAGACGGTGCAAGTTATTCAGCAATTACCCCCCTTACCCGAGCAGTGCTTGCTGGTAGACTTAACCAGTATAAAAGAAGCGCCGCTACACGCCATGTTGGCGGCCCATTCAGGCCCTGTACTTGGCTTACACCCTATGTTTGGGCCCGACGTGGCTAGCCTGGCAAAGCAAGTCATTGTGTATTCTGAAGGGCGCCAGTTAAATGCCTTCCATGGGCTGATCAAGCAAATGCACACCTGGGGCGCACGACTGCAACCTGTGAGCGCATCCGCTCACGACGAGTCGATGCGGTTTATTCAAGCATTACGTCACTTTACAAGTTTTGCATTTGGAGCACACCTATGTGCTGAGCAAGCGGACGTAGCGCAGTTGCTGAGTGTAAGTTCACCCATTTACCGACTAGAGTTGGCCATGGTGGGTAGGCTCTTTGCGCAAAACCCGAACCTGTATGCAGACATTATTCTGTCTTCACCCGACAACTTGGCCATGATCAGGCGCTACCATGAACGGTTTGGTGCTTTGCTCACGTCACTGGAGCAGGGCGACCGTGCCGCATTTATTGAAACCTTTGAACAAGTGAGCGACTTCTTTGGTGACTATGCAGACACCTTCCTAAAGGAAAGCAGAAACCTGTTAGCGCAGGCGAACGACCATCGGCATATCAGTCATTACGCTGACTAAAACAAAAAAAGCTCCGTAGCTGAAAACAGCCTACGGAGCTTTTTATATGCCGCTTTAAACTATTTATTCTTTCGCGTTTTTAGCGTCTTCAGCCAGCTGCTTAGCTAACCGCTTCTCCCAGAAGGGAGCATTTTTAATGCCTAACTTAACGGGGTCAAAACGTACAGGTCCACCCGCTTTTTTCTGATCTTCATAGTCGCGAAGACACATAATAGCGGGCTTCGCCACAAAGAAAATGGCGATAATACCCAGGATGTTTATCCAGGCCATCAAACCCACACCTATGTCACCCATGTCCCAAATGTAGCCTGCTTGGTTCACCGTACCGTAGGCCACCATAGCCATAATCACCAGCTTCACATAAAACAAAATGGTGTACTTTTTGTTGAGGAAGCGGGTGAGGTATGCCACGTTGGTTTCGGCAATGTAGTAGTAAGCCAAAATGGTGGTGAAGGCGAAGAAGAACAGAGCCAAACCAACGAAGACCTGACCCATGTGACCAAACACGCTCGACAGAGCCAACTGAGTAAAGGCCGACGAAGCCACTTCCGTGCTTGGCGGTACGTTTTGTACAATCATTACACCTGTATTGGCCAGCATGTCGAAGTCTTCGGTTTGTACGTTGTATTGTTGGGTAATAAGAATCATCAGGGCCGTTGCAGTACAAACAAACAAAGTATCTATGTAAACAGAGAAAGCTTGCACTAGACCTTGCTGAGCCGGGTGGTTCACTTCCGCTGCAGAAGAAGCATGGGGGCCGGTACCTTGACCTGCTTCGTTTGAGTAAATACCCCGTTTTACACCCCAGCCGATAGCGGCACCAAAGCCAGCCTTCGCCGTGAAGGCGTCGCTGACAATGAGTGACAACACGCCCGGAACCTTATCGAGGTTAAGGAACACAATGAGCATGGCCATAATAATGTATGCAAGGGCCATGAAAGGCACAACTATTTGCGTGAAGTTGGCGATACGTTTAATACCACCGAAAATAATAAAGCCCAGTACCACTAAAATAACGGCAAGTGAAATAAGTTTGTGCATGCCCACGTCGCCAAAGGCTGTGGCTACAAGGTCACCTTCACCAAAGACTTGGGTTACTGCGTTGCCAACCACGTTGGCTTGCACGCCAGGCAAGAAAATACCACAAGCTAAAACGGCAGACAGAGCGAATAAAATACCCAGCCACTTTTGCCCGAGGGCTTTTTCAAAATAATAGGCTGGGCCACCACGGTATTGGCCGTTCTGCTCTTCTTTGTAAACCTGACCTAAGGTGGACTCGGCAAAGGCAGTACTTGCACCAAGAAATGCCACCACCCACATCCAAAACACGGCACCTGGGCCACCAAAGCCTATAGCGGCCGCAACACCGGCAATGTTACCAGCGCCCACACGGCCCGATAAGGTCACAGAAAGTGCTTGAAAGGAAGAAATGCCTTTTTTGGAGGGATTGGGCCGGAACAGGAGCCGAACCATTTCGCGAAAATGTCGCAATTGAGCAAAGCGGGTAAGAATAGAGTAGAACAAGCCTGCAGCAAGACATAAAAAGACAAGTGCAGGGCTCCAGATAATATTGTTAACTGTATTAACCAGGCCTTCCATAGGGTTCCCCTTGGTTGTTGCTGTATTGTTATTATTAAGAATGCCACTTTGCCATAAGTCACATGAAACCGCTAGAATTCATGCTCTCAATCGTAGGCTCTTAGCGTTAATTGACATGGACGCACTAATTTGTGCGGTAAGTAGCGCATTGACATGCTAAGAAGGGGTGAACAATGCCCAGTGTACTGGTATTATCGGCCTATTAACTTGTAAAGTAGACTCTGAACAGGACGATACATGGCGATTATTAGTTGCCCAAGCTGTAACAAGCGGGTGTCAGACAAAGCAGCGGCCTGCGAGCATTGCGGCTTTTTAATCAGCGGCCAAGATGCAGCAAGCATGGCGCACAGTGCACAAGCATTAAAAAGCAAACGGCTCAACAAGCTCATTGGCAGCCAAATGAAGTCTATGCTGTTGTTTGTGGTGGGCATTGCCGTTGCTTTTTATGAATGGTCCGATGAAAGCTTTATGGCCAGCGTGTTTGAAAAAACCTTTATGACCCCGGTGCTTTTAAAGTACATTGGGTTTATGCTGATGGGTGTAGGCCTTGGCTGGTATGTTATTACCCGTAGCCGTATTTTTAATTTGAAGAGAAAAGCATAAGTTTATGCAATACGACGATGTACTGCGGGCCATGACCCCAGAAATTTATGAACGTATGCTCTCGGCTGTGGAAACAGGGCGCTGGCCTGACGGACAGCCTTTAACCGACGAGCAAAAAGAAAATGCCATGCAGCTTGTTATGGTGTACCAAGCAAAACGTTTAAACCAAACAGATCACTTCTCGGTGAACAACCAGGGTGAACTTGTCATGAAATCCAAGCGCGATATGCGAGATGAACTGCGAGCGAAAGCGACTTCTTCGAAGAACGATATTGCCCGCTTTCAATTGAATAAATCCAACCATGAAGACCAGGAGCAGTAACCCACGTGTTTGAAGTTAAAACATCCTCTACGGGTACCCTTGAACAATATCAGTCCTTGGCCGACCAACTGACTGCGCTTACTGCAGGCGAGCCAGACCTTATCGCAAACCTTGCCAATATTAGTGCTGTACTTTATGAACACATAGAAAACCTGAACTGGCTGGGCTTTTACATTATGAAGCAAGGCGAGTTAGTGCTCGGCCCGTTTCAAGGAAAGGTCGCTTGTGTTCGTATACCTGTGGGTAAAGGGGTCTGTGGTACAGCTGTGGCCACGGGCGAAGTGCAGCGGGTAGCTGACGTGAATTCGTTTGAAGGGCATATTGCCTGTGACTCTGCAAGCCAGTCCGAATTAGTGTTACCGATTAAGCACCAAGGAAAGGTGGTTGCTGTGCTTGATATTGACAGTCCAGTAACAGAGCGCTTTAGTGCTGAAGATCAGGCCGGTTTTGAACTATTATTACCTTTATTGGAAAGTTTAAGCTGGACCCACAATGACATTTGAATTTGATGTACGCCCCTACTTGGTAACGGCTTCTGATATGGAAGCCTTCGAAGAAGAGGCAGAATATGCCGCAGATCAACTAAACGCTATGTTTTTTAGTGCTGTTGATGAAATGGCGCAAAGCACGTTCTGGAACCTAGACCGTGCCGAGCAATTTATAGAAGAAATTTCACAAAAATGGTTACAAGAGCCTGCGCTCCTGGAAGCCGAAACCGATGAGTTGGACGACTACGTCCGCCAATTGATACGTCGCATAGAGCAGGAGCAAGACGGTGACGAATAACCAACAAGTAAACCCAGAAACACAAGCAACAGAAACAACCTCTGAAGTGGCACCTGCTGCAGAAGAAACAAAGCGTCTACCGAATAGTAAGGCCGTTATTGCGTATCTTGCGGAATTATTCCCAGCGTGTTTTACCACTTCTGGCGACGCACTACCGCTGAAAATAGGCATTTTTGAAGACTTAGCAAAGCGTCTTGAAAACGACGAAAAAGTGAGTAAGACCCGCTTACGCACAGCGCTTCGTCAATACACTAACTCTTGGCGGTATCTTCGTTCGGTCAAGGCCGGTGCTGTGCGCGTTGACCTAGACGGTGCGGAAGCAGGGGTGATTGAAGCTGAACATGAAGCTCATGCACAGGAAACATTGGCTGCCTCACAAGCCAAAGTGCAGGAAGCAAAAAAAGCTCAGCGTGAAGCCAACAAGAAAGAAGCAGAAGCGAAGCAGCCTCGCCGCACACCTAAGCGTGCAGTGCGCAAAGGAACAAAACCCGTGCGCACGAAAAAGGCTGAACCAAAGCCGAAAGCCGAGGTCGCATTAAAAGAAACCGTGGACGCTACAGCACTAACAGTGGGCCAACGGGTTGCCTTAAAACTAGGTAATAACCCAATGGAAGCGACAGTCACAACCATTGACAAATCAGAGGCACAAGTGCAGCTTGATACAGGCATGACCATTAAAGTGTCGATTGCTGAACTGCATCAGGTGTAACAGGAGCATTAATGTTTAAATTCGGGTCTAAGCTAGCCACTGCATTTTTACTGCTAATTTTATCCAGTGGGTATGTTGTAAGTAGCCATGCTATCGAGCCGCTACATACATTAAATGACATACCTGAGCTGAGTGCTGAGTCGCAGCAAATGACAGCGACCAAGCGGATTGCTGCTTATTTCACGCGCTATCACTACAGCCGAGCAGACTTAAATGCAGAGCTAGGTCAGCAGGTGTTTGACCGCTATATCGAGCAACTCGACTATAACCGGATGTTTTTGTTACAGGCGGATATAGACAATTTCAGCAAACACCGTGACAGCTTTCATAAACTTTTTGAAAGCGGCGAGCTTGCTGTGCCATTCCACATGTATCAATTGCATTTACAACGCCGCTATGAACGCTATCAGTATGCGCTGACCTTGTTAGACACCGAATTTACCTTCGAACAAGAAGGCGAACGTTTTTATTACGACCGATCAGAAAGTGACTGGGCAAGCTCTGTGGAAGAGCTCAACAGCATTTGGGAGCAACGGGTGCGAAATGACGCCCTGAACCTGGCTTTGGCCGGTCGCAATGAAGAAGAGATAAAAGAAAACCTGGAGCGCCGTTACCAAACAGCCATTCAGCGTTTAACCCAGTCTCAAAGTGAAGACGCCTTCCAGTCGCTTATGAATGCCTTTGGTCGCAGTGTCGACGCCCATACCAGCTACTTGTCACCTCGAAATGCCGAGCGTTTCCGCCAGAATATGAACCTGTCCCTTGAAGGGATAGGCGCAGTATTACAAGCGGAGTATGACTACACAGTGATCAGCAGCCTGGTGCCAGGTGGCCCTGCGGCTAAGTCTGGCAAGCTAGCACCGAACGACCGCATTATTGCTGTAGCCCAAGGTGACCAAGAGTTTGTCGACATAATCGGCTGGCGTTTAGACGACGTGGTCGAGTTAATTACGGGGCCGAAGGGCAGTGTGGTGCGTTTGCAGGTATTGCCTGAAAGCCAAGGCACGGCGGGTACGCCTAAAGTTGTTGAAATAACCCGCGAGAAAATTCGCCTAGAAGACCGTGAAGCCAAATTAGAGCTAAAACAGTTAGACGATATAACCCTGGGCGTTATTGAAATACCTAACTTCTACAATAATTTAAGCGGCGATGTGCGTGAGTTACTGCAACAGCTTGATAACGCTGAAGCGTTGGTTATTGATTTACGCGGTAACGGGGGTGGTTCGTTAGAAGAAGCCATTAATCTCAGCGGTTTATTTATTCCTGAAGGGCCCGTTGTGCAAGTACGCGACAGCAGTGGCCGTGTCAGCGTTAGCGAAGACAGAGACCCGAACTTGGTGTATGACAAGCCTTTAGTGGTTTTGGTGGACCGCTTTAGTGCCTCTGCCTCTGAAATATTTGCAGCCGCCATGCAAGACTATGGGCGTGCACTTATTGTTGGTGAACATACCTTTGGTAAGGGAACTGTACAGCAACACAGAGGACTACAACGTCGTTTTGACTTCTATTCGTCGCCCATGGGCAGCGTGCAGTACACCATTGCCAAGTTTTACCGTATTAATGGGGGCAGCACGCAGCATAAAGGGGTGGTACCGGACATTTCGTTGCCCACAGCCATAAACCCTGACGACTTTGGTGAAAGCAAAGCAGAAAATGCCTTGCCCTGGGACCAAATAGATCCGCTGAAATACCGTTTGCTTGGTAAGGTGTCTACAGAGCTGTTAGAAACCCTGACCCAAGAGCACAAAGCGCGTATTGCAAAGGACCCAGAGTTTGCCTATGTGTATGAAGATATTGCTCGTTACCAAGCGCTGCAAGAGCGTGACTACGTAAGCTTGGTTCGAAGCGAACGCGAAGCTGAAAGTGAAGCGAATAAAGCTCGCCGTTTACAGCGTGCCAATGAACGTATGCAGCGGGCAGGCTTAGAGCCTGTAGAAAGCTGGGACGACGTGCCGGAAGAATATCAAAATGCCGACCCGTATTTAGACGAAACCCTCTTGATAACCCGTGACTACCTAAGCATGATAAACAACAACGCCCTGGCGCACTCTACCCTGTAGAGTGCAGCCATTTGCTTAATCAAAACTATAATAAGAAATAATATGACAACAAAATCACCGACTCATAACCGTTGGTCAAGTAACTTTTCTTTTGTACTTGCCGCAACAGCCGCAGCCGTCGGGCTCGGAAATATTTGGAAGTTCCCATACATTATGGGTGAAAATGGGGGCGGTGCTTTTGTTCTTGTTTATTTGATTTTTATCTTTTTAATTGGTGTGCCTGTGCTTATGGCCGAGGTGCTTATAGGTCGCCGTGGACGAGCATCCCCTGGTTATGCAGTGCGTAAATTGGCTAAAGAGTCGAAGGTAAACTCAGCTTGGCAAGTCACAGGTTGGCTGGGTATGTTTGCCGGCTTTATGATTCTTTCTTTTTATGCCGTTATTGCTGGCTGGGCGCTTTCCTACATGGTGAAAGCGGCGCAAGGCACTTTTTTTACCGGTATATCAGAAGCGGAAATTGGCAATGTGTTTGGTAGCATGGTCAGTAACGCTAATGAACTGGTTCTTTTCACTACCATCATGATAGCGGGCACCGTGTTTGTGGTGGGCAAGGGCTTTAAAAGCGGTTTGGAGCGTGCGGTCACTTTTTTAATGCCCATGCTTTTATTGTTGCTTATTTTAATTGCAGTTTATGCAGCAAAAATAGGGGACTTTGGCACAGCGGCGCAGTTTATTTTTAAACCCGACTTTGCCAACTTAAGCAGCCAAGGTATTTTGATTGCCCTAGGGCACTCCTTTTTTACTTTAAGCTTAGCTTCCGGCGTGATGATTATTTACGGTGCGTACGTACCCCGTGAAACATCTATTGTCCGTACGTCTATTTGGATAGCCATTGCCGACACCATAGTGGCGGTGATAGCCGGTTTAGCCATTTTCCCCATTGTGTTTGGCTTTGGTTTACAGCCTGGCGAGGGGCCTGGACTTATTTTCCAAACTTTGCCCATAGCCTTTTCGGCCATGCCAGCTCCAAGCTTAGTTGCTACTGTGTTCTTTTTAATGCTGGTTCTAGCTGCTTTTACCTCGGCTATTTCCATGATAGAAGCCACGGTAGCCTTTATTGAAGAGAAATTTAAAACTAGCCGCTGGACAGCGGCCATTGTGTCCGGTGCACTGCTTTGGACAGTCAGTTTGGGTACTGTGTTTTCCATGTCGGGTGCCGCTTGGGCGCAAATCGACTGGGTTATTTTTGGTAAAGAGCTACCAACTATTTTCTCGGCCATCGACCACATAGCTTCCAATATACTACTGCCAATTGGTGGCTTGCTCGCTGCGCTATTTACCGGTTGGATTATGAAAAAGCACTACACACAAGACGAACTAAACACCAGCCCACTTGCTTACTTTATTTGGCAGGTGTGTGTGCGTTATTTGGCGCCTGTGGCCATCATCATTATTTTTCTTCAGTTGCTAGGCCTCATTTAAATTGAGGCCATTGCCACATAGAACATTAGAAGTGGAATTAAACAATGACAAACCAAGACATTAAATCTCCATCGTATCTGCAGGCCTTAATTCCGCTTGTAGCTCTTGTGGCCATGCTGGCCAGCTCCGTGTATTTATTTGGCGAAGACTCCTCCTATGGTCCGAACCAAATCGCTTTATTACTTGCAGCGGCCATTGCGTGTGTGGTGGCGTTTCGAAATGGCCATACCTGGAATAAAATAGAAGAGGGTATTGTCTCGGGCATTTCCGTTGCCTTAGGCGCAGTGCTCATCATCCTTATGGTGGGCTCTTTAATAGGTACCTGGCTTCTTTCCGGTATTGTGCCTACGATGATCTATTACGGGCTAGAATTACTTAGCCCCTCCTGGTTTTACGCAGCAAGCTGCTTAATTTGTGCTGTAGTTGCTATGTCCATCGGAAGCTCTTGGACGACAGCAGCCACCATAGGTGTGGCCCTTATAGGCGTTGCCACCGGGCTTGGTTTAAGCGTAGAAATAACCGCAGGTGCCGTCGTTTCAGGAGCTTATTTTGGTGACAAAATGTCACCACTTTCGGAAACTACGAACTTGGCCGCCGCTGTCAGTGGTAGTGAGTTGTTCGGCCACATTCGCTATATGAGCTGGACTGCTTTTCCAGCCTTCGGTATTACCATGCTGGTGTTTACCATTATGGGTTTTAGTAACACAGGCTCTGCAGACCTCAGCAAGCTGGTGCAAATGCAAGCGGACTTGAAAGGCATTTTCTATATTAGTCCCATTGTGCTGTTGCCTTTATTAGCGTTACTTGCACTGGCTATTTTCAAACAGCCAGCCTTACCTTCCATTTTGGCAGGGGCCGTGCTGGGTGGTGTGTGGGCTCTTATTTTCCAACAAGACCTAATTGCTGAATTGGCAGACCCTAGCCGTGCCAACGGGGTTGTTGGCGCACTAGAAATTGTTTGGCGGGCATTGGCCGACGGCGTCGATATTCACTCCAATAACGAAGACTTACAAAGCCTAGTCAGCGGTGGTGGTATGAGCGGTATGACCAACACAGTATGGCTGATTATTTCTGCGATGACCTTTGGTGCGGTGATGGAAACCACGGGCCTGCTGCAAAAAATAATAGGCGGCGTGCTGAAGCTGGTGAAGTCTACGGGCTCACTTATTTTCGCCACCATAGCAACGGGCTTTGGCACCAACGTTTTAACCGCAGACCAATACATGGCGATTGTTCTACCTGGCCGCATGTTCCGTGAAGCATACCAACAAGAAAACCTTGACGCGCGAGTGCTTTCACGCTCCCTTGAGTCAAGCGGTACCGTTACTTCAGCACTAATTCCGTGGAATACCTGTGGTGCCTTTATGTTCTCGGTATTAGGTGTCTACCCATTGGCTTATGCACCTTATGCTATTTTCCTGTGGCTAGTCCCTGTGTTAGCCATCGCTTACGGTTACACCAACTTTAAAATTTTACGGACCAACGACTCACAAACCAATCGTGTGCAAGAAGCATGACTGTAACAACAGCTCCTACGGCGCGTTATAGAAAAGACTATAAGGCGCCTTCTTTTAGTATCGACACGGTCGACCTTCACTTTTATTTGGACGACACCTGCACCCGCGTGGTCAATACCATGCAGGTACAAAAGCGTGACGACGAACCTGACCTAGTGCTTGACGGCGAACAACTTCAACTTGTGCAGGTGACATTAGACGACCGTCTGCTGGTGGCTGAACAAGACTATAAAGTAGGCCGCAAAAGCTTAACCATTTACAATGTGCCCGCACAGTTTAGCCTCACCATAGAAAACACCATTAACCCAAGTGCTAACACGGCACTTGAAGGTTTATATAAGTCGGCAGGTGTGTTTTGCAGTCAGTGTGAAGCAGAAGGATTTCGCCGCATTACTTACTTTTTAGACAGGCCAGACGTACTCAGTGTGTACACCACCACCTTGTACGTTGCCAACAAAGAAGAATACCCCCACTTACTCAGTAACGGCAACAAAGTAGACACGGGCACCACAGCAGAAGGGCTCAGCTGGGTACGTTGGCACGACCCATACCCAAAGCCTTCGTATTTATTTGCCGTGGTAGCGGGTGACTTCGACTTACTGGAAGACACCTATACAACCGCGGAAGGCCGTCAGGTTTTACTTCAGTTCTTTGTGGACAAAGGAAATTTAAACAAGGCGTATTTTGCCATGGAGGCACTTAAAAACTCCATGCGCTGGGACGAACAACGTTTTGGTTTAAGTTATGACCTCGATATTTACATGGTTGTTGCCGTGGACTTTTTCAACATGGGGGCCATGGAAAACAAAGGGCTGAATGTATTTAATTCAAAATTTGTGCTTGCCGATGAAGCATCAGCCACAGACCAAGACTTTATTAACGTTGAAGCGGTGATAGGCCACGAGTATTTCCATAACTGGACAGGTAACCGCATAACCTGCCGAGACTGGTTTCAGCTTAGCTTAAAGGAAGGCTTAACGGTATTCCGCGAACAGGAGTTTAGTGCTGACCAAGGCATGCGCGCGGTGAACCGTATTCAAGACGTGCGCATTATGCGTACCCACCAGTTTGAAGAAGACGCAGGCCCCATGGCCCACGCCATTCGACCCGACATAGTGGTCGAAATGAATAACTTTTACACGGTGACTATTTATAACAAAGGTGCCGAAGTAGTGCGTATGCTGCACACCTTGCTTGGGGAGCAAACCTTCCAAGCGGGTATGCGCCGCTATATAGCCGATAACGATGGCAAAGCAGCTACCTGCAATGACTTTTTGCAGGCTATGGAGCAGGCCAGTGGTCGCAACCTCAATCAGTTTAAACGTTGGTATTCACAAGCTGGCACGCCTGAAATTAGTGTGCAAACAGACTACAGCCGACGGCAACGAAAGCTTACTGTAACTATTAGCCAAGCTAGCGATAAACCTGCTAATGCTCCTTTTCATATACCCATTCAAGTGGAGCTTCTATCCCAGCAGGGCGAGCCATTGCACCCACCAGAGCTGCCTGTAAACAGCGTGCTGGAGTTGACCGAGCCCGAACAAACTTTCACTTTTACTGGGTTGAAGGAAGCGCCTGTATTTGCACCTCTTGCGAACTTCTCAGCGCCTGTTAAATGCAACGACACGCGTAGTTTGGACGAATTAATCACCATTACGCGGTTTGCCCAAGACGCTTTTTTGCGTTGGGACGCGGTGCAGCAGCTGTATAGCCAGGCTGTTCATGAAGCCATTGCGCAGGGTGGCGCACTGACACTGCCTAACGCCCTGATCGACGGCTTAAAAGCCAGCTTAACCGATGGCAATAGCGACCCAGCATTAGTCGCATTGCTATTGCAAATACCATCAGAAGAGGGTGTGGCAGCTGAATTTAAGTATGTCCCTGTGTCAGCAATTCACCGGGCTATCACCGAGCTGCATGAAGCGTTAGCCCGAGGCTTGTATACGGAATTGCTACAGGCTTGGGACATGCATTGGCCTCAAGCGACAGACAAACAGGCAGCTTTTAGTAAGGAAGCCATTGCAGCCCGTATGTTATGTAATACTTGCTTGGGTTACTTGGCGGCTATGACCGACAGCGAAGCTGTCCATGAACGTTTGCAGCGGCAGTTTGCCGCAGAACAAAGCATGACCCTTGTGTTCGGTGCCTTACAAGCTGCGGTTCACAACCAACACCGATTGGCCGAAGTCCAGCTAGCCCAGTTTGCCAACCGTTGGCAGCACGACCCCCTTGTGATGGATAAATGGCTCGCGGTGCAAGCCACAGTGCGACATGCTTCGAGCATTGCGAAGGTACACGAACTAACGGAGCACAGCGCCTTCGACTGGAGTAACCCCAACCGGGTGTATGCTTTACTGGCTAGTTTTAGCCACAACTTTGCCCAGCTGCATCAAGCCGACGGGGCAGGCTATGCACTTTTAGTTAGCGCCATTAAACGCTTGAACACAGCAAACCCGCAAGTGGCTTCCCGATTACTGTCGCCCTTATTGAACTGGCGACGTTTTAACGACGCGCGCCAAGGCTTATTGCAACAAGTGCTGTCTGATCTGCGTAACATGCCAGACTTAGCACCCGACTTGTTTGAAAAAATAGAGCAAAGTTTACGGTAAGCCAGTGAACGAATATATTTTGCCCATTCATCTTACGGCACTTGAAACCGAACAGTTATTTTACGGCAGTGGTCTACACCACATTGTTGTCACTGCCGAAAACGGCTTACGCGTGCAGTTGGCACTGCGCCATTTAGTACCCTTCATTACCCGCGATGGAATTTCAGGGCGTTTTCGTTTACGCACGAATGCCCAACATGCCTTCATTTCGTTAGAGAAATTGTAACTTTTAAGTTGTTGTTTTTTTAGAATAAAAAAACAGCTAGGAAAAACACTACAAGGGTCAAAATAAACTCATCCCACCACACTGGGTACCATTGCTTTTTGTGTCATTAAGGTCGAGAATATAAGGACATTCGTATTTACTTTTTGCACTTATATATTTGCTCTGAGTGTATGCATACAAGGATATATCCCTAATGACTTCGTTGAATGGTCAGTCTCCGGTTCTCCTTGAGAAGGTTTTTGAGGTAATCAAGAAAAAACTACCAGCAGACACAGCTCCGCTTGTGGTCGAGTTTACCGAGCGCCTCTACCAAAACGTTTCTCGAGACGATCTAATCGGACGCGATTATAGTAATATTTACGGTTCTGTAGTTTCCCTGTGGCACAGCTTTAATAACTATGCGAACGGGAATGAAGCACAAATTCGGGTATACAACCCTGAAGCGAGCAAGCATGGCTGGGAATCGCCTTATACCGTTGTAGAGATTATTCAAGTGGACATGCCATTTATGGTGGACTCGGTGCGCATGGCACTGAACCGCTTTGGTATTAAGCCGCACTTATTCTTACAAGCGCCTTTTACCCACACCCGGAATGAAGCAGGGGACGTGGTGAGTATTGTTGAAGCAGGTAAAGTCGACAAAAATGCACAAGCCGACACTGTCTTCTTGCTTGAAATTGACCGCCTTACCTCGGCGGACGAAATTGAAACATTAAAAATTGAACTTACCTCGGTTATGGCTGAAATTAAAGCCGCGGTTACCGACTGGCAGCCTATGCGTGAAAAGCTGGCAGAAATTGCGGACACCATTGAAGACAGAAACTACCCAGGTAGCGACGAAGACGTGGCACAAGCCAAGCGTTTACTGTCATGGTTGGCCGACAACAACTTTACCTTAATGGGTTACCGTGGTTATACGCTAACGCCTGTAGAAGGTGACTACGAGTTGCGCCAAGAAAAAGGCTCTAGCTTAGGTGTTATGAAAAGCACCGAGTCTGACACTCCGCGTAAAATTACCAGCATGACCAAGCAGTCGCGCCATGCAGCTTTAAGCAAAGACGAACTTATTTTGGTGACAAAAACCAACAGTAAGTCGCGGGTTCACCGCCCAGCTTATACCGACTATTTAGGTATTAAACGTTTCGACAAAGAAGGAAACGTCATAGGCGAAGACCGTTTTATTGGTTTGTATTCGTCAAGCTTTTATAACGACAGTGCCATGGACATTCCGTTTGTACGGGAAAAAATTCAAGCGGTATTGGAAGCGTCAAAATACGCCCCGAACTCTCATGGCAGCAAAGCTATTTTAAATATTTTACAAACCTACCCGCGCGACGAGCTGATTCAAACCAGCCCGGAAGAGTTACTCAGTACGGCCATGGGTGTACTGCAAGCGCAAGAGCGTGATGTGACCCGTTTGTTTATTCGTCGTGACGTATTTGGCCGCTTTATCACGGCCATGGTGTATGTGCCAAAAGAGCGCTACAACACCGGGTTACGTGAAAAAACTCAAGATATATTAGCCCGTTCACTCGGAGCCATTGGAGACGTTGAGTTTAATACGTACTTCTCAGAGTCGAACTTTGCCAGAACATTGTACACGGTTCGTGTATCAGACAGCGTACAGGACATTAATGTGAGTCAAATAGAACAAGATTTAGAAGAAGCTTCTCGCACGTGGGAAGACCACCTGGAAAGCCTACTTGTAGCAGCCCACGGTGAAGCAAAAGCGCAAACCTACATGCGCCGCTATGCCGACGGTTTCCCGCGCTCTTATAAGGAAGACATTTTAACGTCAGTTGCGATTGCAGACATCGACCAGCTTGAAGCGCTCGACGACGACCACAAGCTTGGTATGTTGTTTTACCGTGCCCAAGAAGTGGAAAACGACTCAAACCGTGTGAAACTAAAGCTTTTCCATAAAGACGAGCCTATTCACTTGTCTGACGTGCTACCCATGCTTGAAAACTTTGGTCTGCGCATTATTAACGAAAGCCCGTACGAAATTACCACCAACGAAGGTAATGTGTTCTGGGTGCTCGACTTCTTTATGGTGCACACGGCCGGCCCTCTTGACCTTGACGAAATTCGTGAAAACTTCCAGGAAGCCTTTGCACGTGTATGGAGCGGCGAACTAGAAGATGACGGCTTTAACCGTTTAGTTTTAAGCGCAGGCATGTCCGGTCGCCACGTTGTTATTTTACGTATGTTAGCCAAATACATGCGTCAAATTGGCGTGACCTTTAGCCAAAGCTACATAGAAAACACCTTTGCTCGCTACCCGAAAATTGCAGAGCTTATTATTAAAATGTTCTACACCAAGTTTGAGCCGGGTGTGGAAAACGTTGAAGAGCAACTGGCCGCTATTAACGAAGCGCTTCAGGGCGAGTTAAGCAATGTAGCCAGCCTGGACGACGACCGTATTATTGGTCGCTACATCGACTTAATTAAAGCGGCTTTACGTACTAACTTCTTCCAGAAAGACGAAAGCGGCAAGCCGAAGAGCTATGTGTCTATCAAGTTCTTACCGGAAGAGATTCCAGAAATGCCATTACCGCTGTTGAAGTACGAAGTATTTGTGTACTCGCCGCGTGTTGAAGGTATTCACTTACGTGGTGGTAAGGTGTCTCGTGGTGGTTTACGTTGGTCAGACCGCCCTGAAGACTTCCGTACCGAAGTGCTTGGCCTGGTAAAAGCACAGCAAGTGAAAAACACCGTGATTGTACCTGTTGGTGCGAAGGGTGGCTTTGTTGCGAAGAAACTGCCAACCGAGCGTGACGCTTTCTTTGAAGAGGGCAAAAACTGCTACCGTATTTTCATCCGCGGTCTGCTTGATATTGCTGACAATATTGTGGAAGGCGAAGTGGTACATGCGCCAGACGTTGTGCGTTACGACGAAGACGACACCTATATTGTTGTTGCTGCAGACAAAGGAACCGCAACCTTCTCAGACATTGCCAACGGCATTGCTGCTGAATACAACTTCTGGTTAGGCGACGCCTTTGCTTCGGGTGGTTCAGTTGGTTACGACCATAAAAAAATGGGTATTACCGCAAGCGGTGCTTGGCAGTCGGTTATGCGCCATTTCCGTGAAATTGGTGTGGACTGTCAGACAACAGACTTTACCTGTGTGGGTATTGGTGACATGGGCGGTGACGTATTCGGAAACGGTATGTTGCAGTCGAAGCACACCAAGCTAGTGGGTGCCTTTAACCACATGCACATTTTTGTGGACCCGAACCCGAACCCAGAAACCACCTATGAAGAGCGTTTACGCTTATTCAAAATGCCACGTTCATCGTGGGCTGACTTCGACAAGAGCTTGCTCAGTGAAGGGGGTGGCATTTTCGAACGTAGTGCCAAGTCCATTAACTTAACACCACAAATTCAAGAGCTTGTGGGCACAACCAAAAGCAGCATGACGCCAAACGAGTTGATCCGTGCATTGCTCATGTCTGAAGTCGACCTCATTTGGAACGGCGGTATTGGTACATACGTGAAGTCGTCGAAAGAGTCCGACATTGACGTAGGCGACCGTGCTAACGACCCACTGCGTGTCAACGGCGAAGACATTCGTGCTGTGATTATTGGCGAAGGCGGTAACCTGGGTATGACCCAGCTTGGCCGTATTGAATACGCGAATAAAGGCGGCCGCATTAACACCGACTTTATTGATAACGTGGGTGGTGTGTCGTGCTCGGACAACGAAGTAAACATTAAAATATTACTGAACGGCTTGGTGAACCAAGGCAAATTAACGCGTGAACAGCGCGACGAAATGCTCTTTGCCATGACCGAAGACGTGCGTGAAATTGTGCTGACAGACGCGAAGCGTCAAACCCAGTCCATGTCGGTAACTTACCTACGTGGTGTAAGCCAAATTAAAGAAATTCAACGCTTTATTCACCAGTTAGAGCGCGACGGTCACCTTGATCGTGCCATCGAGTTCTTACCAAGCGACGACGAACTGGCCGATCGCATTGCCAACGGCAAAGGCTTTACACGTCCAGAGTTAGCCGTACTGTCTGCTTATGGCAAAATGGTGTTGAAAGACGAATTTGCCATTGACGCAATTGCCAACGACCCGTTCCATGCCAAAGAGTTAGTGAACTCTTTCCCAGCTGCGCTGCGTGAAAAGTTTGCAGACGACATGGAAGGGCACCCACTGCGCACCGAAATTATTGCCACTAAATTGGCAAATAATATGGTGAATGACATGGGGCCAAACTTCTTGCTTCGTAAGAAAGAAGCAACAGGCGCTACTTCAGCTGAAATTGCGGCTAGTTATGTTATTTCTCGCGAACTCTTTGAAGCTCATAAAATTAGAGCTGAAATTGAAGCGCTCGATAACATTATTTCGGCAGATGCACAGAACCAAATTCTATTCCAGGTTCGCCGCTTAGTTCGCCGTACTTCCCGTTGGTTCTTACGTCATAAGAACCCAGCACTGAAAGGTATTCAGGCGCATATCGACTTCTACAAAGCAGCGTTTGACGACCTACGTGAAAATGCGTTGGACTACATTACCGAGGTTGAAGCGAAAGAAATTAAAGCAGATATTGCACGCTTAGAAGAAATTGGAGTGCCAGCAGCCCTTGCCCAGCAAGTTGGCTTGTTAAGCACCACCTTCTCAGCCATGGATATTGCGGAAATTTCAGCGGCAAGTAAGCAAGAAATTTCAACTGTTGCGCAAATTTACTTCCGTCTCGGTGCAAAAACAGAATTGCACTGGTTCTTAAAAGAAGTGAACGCACAGCCTACAGCAAACCACTGGCAAGCACTTGCACGTGCTGCCTTCCGTGAAGAGCTGGACTGGCAGCAGCGTGAACTTACCAGCACAGTCCTGAGATTTGCTGACAAAGCAGACTCCCCAGTGGCTATGCTAGAACTATGGATGGAGAAAAATGCCACCCACTTGAACCGCTGGAAGCAAATGCTTGCAGACTTCAAATCAACACAAAGCCACGAGTTTGCGAAATTCTCTGTTGCGCTTAGTGAATTGATGATGCTAGGACAGCATTGTGGAGAAGATCAGTAATGCAGTTTTTGTACCCTGCTATGCGTCGTTGGCTATTTAGCCGCGACGCAGAATGGTCACACGACTTTACACTAAAACAATTACACAGGTTAGGGCGGTCACCGTTGGCTTTTTTACTAAAGCAAACGGTGCCAAGTAAGCCTGTGGAGTGTTTAGGCATGACCTTTCCTAACCCTGTGGGGTTAGCGGCCGGGTTAGACAAAAACGCAAACTGTATTGACGCATTTGCGCAAATGGGGTTTGGCTTTATTGAAGTGGGCACGGTCACACCGCGCCCACAACTTGGTAATGCAAAGCCCCGCATGTTCCGATTACCAGAAGCCCGTGCGCTTATTAATCGCATGGGCTTTAATAATGGTGGTTTAGACCTCATGGTCGAAAACCTGAAAAACACCAAGTACTCAGGTATTTTGGGTGTGAACATAGGAAAAAATAAAGACACGCCAGAAGAAGAAGGGCCTGAAGACTTTAGGCTGTGCTTAGAGCGTGTTTATCCTTATGCAAGCTATGTCACAGTCAATATTTCATCACCGAATACGCCTGGCTTGCGCGATATGCAACACGGAAAACAATTAGCTCGTTTACTTTCAGTGTTAAAAGCAGAACAGCAGCGCCAACACCAAGCCACAAAACGTTATGTGCCCTTGGTAGTAAAAATAGCACCAGACCTCGACCAACCAGCCGTGGAAGCTTTAGCAGAACTGTTGTTAGAACATAGCATCGACGGTGTGATTGCAACGAATACAACCCTTGAGCGTCATGCGGTCGCAGAGCTTGAACACGGTAACGAAGCCGGTGGACTTAGTGGCCCACCCGTTCATGAACGTAGCTGCGATGTTATCCGTTGGTTACGGGCTGCAACCCATGCTGATTTCCCAATAATTGGGGTGGGAGGGATAGATAGTGCAAAAAGCGCACAAGAAAAACTGGACGCAGGCGCAAATTTAGTGCAAATTTATACAGGTTTTATATATAGCGGACCCCGCTTAATTCGTGATATCGTAACAAAATTATAACTAACAGTCTTAAGTTGTGGCTAAATTGTAAGGGAATTCAATTAGATGCAAAACTGGCAGTGGCGGTATGACACAGCTAATGAAGCGTTATGTGCCATTATGGACAATGGCATAGAGCAACCGCTTGTTTTTAAAAAGAAACATTTCCGAAATGATATGCCAGCCTTGTGTGACTTCACACTAGACGATGCTAATTTGCATAGTACGCTGCTAGAATACCAAGAAACACAAGAGGGTACTGCTCCCTCGGACTTCTTTTTGGTTGCTCTACATGGAGCAGCAATTGCACGCTTTGGTAAAGCCTTAATGGCACAAAGCTGGCACTTCCAAACAAACACCCTTGAAGAATGGCCTGTCAATCATCTTTATTGCCGGTTAAAGTCTGGCTTTGAAGAGAAGAGCTTTATTATTGTCAGTCAAGATCATCGTAGTAGCCTGTGTATGCTTCTTGACGATACCTTCGAAATAGGGGCAAACAAAGTAATGAAGCGGTTTGATGTGGTGCGGGTTTTAAACGACCGACTCTTTAGCCACCCTTGTCACCCTGTTGCAGAAACGCCGAACCATTGGCAGGAACTCGCTTAAAAGCTTTTTAGGTGGCTATTTCTGCTCGTTACAGCAAAGGGCTTACAAAGAATGTTAAACGTTCGTAGAGGCGGCTTAAGCGGCCTCTTTTTTCCCACGCTTCATAAGTAACAGGTTCACTGTCTTTGCTGTATTGGTTCAGCAAACGAATGATTTTTCCGCAGCTGTTTTCATTATAAAGAGCAAACGAAAGTTCAAAGTTTAGCTGAAAGCTTCGCACGTCTAAGTTGACACTGCCAACAATGGCTATTTGCTCGTCTATCACAAGGGCTTTGGTGTGCAGCAATCCTTTGTTAAAGTGACGAATTTCCGCGCCAGCCCGCAAAATGTCACTATAAAAAGACTTGCTTGCCCAGCCGGCTAGCTTGGAGTCGCACTTTTTGGGCAGTAAAATAATCACTTCCACACCTCGTTCGGCCGCATGGCACAAGGCCAATAGCAAGGACTCAGAAGGTACGAAGTAGGGCGTTGCTACAGTAATGCACTTTTCAGCTCGGTAAATACTGGTCAGCATAACCTGGGTTATCACATCAGTGCCTAAATCTGGACCAGAGGGGACCATGGTCATCCACTGGGTGGTGGGAAGAAGCTCTATTTCTCGCTCCATTACAGGGAAACGGCGCTCGCCCGTTTCAACTTCCCAGTCCCATGAAAATACTTTAGACACACCAAAGGCGGCAGCGCCTTCAAAGCGCATCATCATGTCTATCCAAGGACCTACTTTGCGTTTGCTATTAAAAAACCGCGGATCGGCCATGTTCATCGAACCGCTGTAGCCAACCTTATTGTCCACAATGAGCAGTTTACGGTGCATGCGCAAGTCGATGCGGCGAAAAATATTTCGCCAAAGGGAAACAGGCAATGCGGCAACGAACTCAATACCGGCAGCCCGCATTTCTGCTAATTGCTTGGAAAACATAAAGAAGGACCAACTGCCAGCATGGTCCACCAATATTTCTATTTTCACGCCACGCTCTGCGGCCTCTATTAATGCCTGTGCCACCTCGGCCACGCGGCCCTGGTCGTGCCAAATATAAAAGCACGCCCGTATATTTTTCTGAGCACAGCGAATGTCAGCAAGCCAAGCATCAAAAATCTCATCGGGGTCACTGAACACCTGTAAGTCGTTGTAGCCAATAGAGCCACGGCCCATATGCTCTTGCATAATGCTGTAAACCGCTTTAGCTGCGGTAGAAGTCGGCTTTTGGCCTTTTTGCTCTAATAAATGAGAGGAAAGGTTTTGAATAAAGGGGTCACGCAAGGCTTGCGCCCGCTCAGCTCGGCGCTTTCCGAGTTGCACTTCACCAAACAGGAAGTACAAAACCACCCCTAAAATGGGTAAGAAAACAATAATCAGCATCCAAGCCAGCGACGAGCTAACAGAGCGGCGTTTAAAAACAACCCGCAGGAACACAGTTGTTAAAAGTAACCAGTAAATAATCAAACCAATAGTGGATAGATTCAAGGTAACCGCCATCGTTTAAAGTTAATTAAAACTACTATATCGAGCTAACTGCCGTGGGGCAATGTGCACGCTGTAAGCTAATGTATTATTTAGAATGCAAGCGTTTTATAAGTTATTGTTGCTTCAAGCCATGCTTGGGGTCGAACAAGCTCGACTTGAAACGGTCGATAAACCAGGCCAAGGCCTTTCCTTCTTTACCAGCACGCCAAGCCACTGAAATAGGGGTGTTGGGGCGCGGGCTTTCTAGCTCAAGGGCAACTAAGCAGCCTTCAGTTAATTCCTGCTGAATACGGTGGCGAGGTAAAAACCCAACGCCAAGCCCTTTTATCTGAACATCTACTTTGTAGTCTATGGTAGGCACGGTTATGCGGCTGCGACCGTCAAGGAGACCAGAAGAGCGTCGTGGTAGCCGCTGTGAACTGTCTGCTACCACCACGGTAGGGTAGCCTTGAATTACGTCGGGCGTTAGGGGTTGTGGTGCGTGGGTGAGCGGGTGGCCGGCTGCCACTGCAAAGTCAAAAACTACTTCACCCAGGGCATGGGTACGAAAACCCGCAGCGGGCGGCTTTCCTTCGGCACCGATCACCAAATCGCAACGGTCGTCGTTTAGAGCGTCCCAGCTACCACCTAACACTTCTTCGCTTAAACGAATTTCAGTTTTTGGCTGGATTTGCTGAAAGTCAGCCAGCAGTTGCAGTACGTGCTCGTTGGTTAAAATACTGTCGATACAAATGCGCAGCTCCGGCTCCCAACCCTCGGCAGCTTGGCGGGCTAAAGCAGTTAGCTCATCTGCGGCTTTCAGTATGTGCCGGCCTTGCTCTAATACCAAGCGGCCCGTTGCTGTCAGTTCGGCCCGACGCCTGCTACGATCGAATAAGGCGACGCCCAAGTCTTCTTCTAGCTTTTGCACTGTATAAGACACGGCGGAAGGTACGCGGTGTAGCTCTTCTGCCGCAGCAGCAAAGCTATTCCGCCGAGCAATGGCGTCCAAGGTTAAAAGGGAGTCAAGTGTAATAGGTGAAGCCATTGTTCAAAATTCCTGATGTTATTGGTCAAAATGTTCCGTTATTAATTAGTACATATAGCTACTATAGTATCTTCATCGAACAAGGCAATTGAATATTTAAATTAGTTATATGCAACTTACCAGGAGCAACTTATGAAAAACATGACAAAATTACAATGTGTACTGAGCACGAACCAAAACTATGCAGGTCTTGTACTGCGCATGATTGCGGGCATTATTTTTGTCGCCCACGGTGCCCAGAAACTGTTTGGGAGTTTTGGTGGCTACGGGCTTGAAGGCACAGGGCAGTGGATGGCCTCGATTGGTTTAGAGCCGGGCTTTTTAATGGCTTTAGCTGCTGGCAGTGCCGAATTCTTTGGTGGCCTGGCCCTTATTTTAGGTCTGTTAACCCGCCCAGCTGCTTTGGTGTTAGCTGTAACTATGGTGGTCGCAATTGTTACCGTGCACTTACCAAACGGTTTGTTTATGAGCAACAATGGGTATGAGTTTGGTTTGGCATTGCTTGGTATGTCTGTGGCACTTGTGTTTAACGGTGCAGGCAAGATTCCTCTCGACAGCCTGATCAATAATAAATTAAGTCAGTCATAAACTGCATGTTCAAAATACACGCATACCCCAGCATGCATGGCTTGCTGGGGTTCATACATCAATATATGGAGTCATTATGGGACTTTTAGTTGACGGTCAATGGGTCGACCAATGGTACGACACAGACGCAAACGACGGTAAATTCGCCCGTAGCGAGTCACAATTTCGTAACTGGGTTACCGCAGACGGTAGCGCAGGGCCAACCGGTGAAGCGGGCTTTAAAGCAGAGCCAGGCCGATACCACTTGTATGTGTCGCTAGCATGCCCCTGGGCCCATCGCACCCTTATTTTTCGTAAGCTAAAAGGGCTGGAGTCTATGATTACTGTGTCGGTGGTAAACCCACTGATGGCCGAGCATGGCTGGACTTTCGCAGACGACGAAGGCGTGGTCGCCGACCCTTTATATAATGCAGACTTTATGCACCAAATTTATACGCAAGCTGATCCTAAGTATTCAGGCCGGGTTACAGTGCCAGTGCTTTGGGATAAAAAACAGAATAAGCCAGTCAGCAACGAGTCGGCAGAAATTATTCGTATGTTTAACAGTGCGTTTGACCAGGTGGGAGCCACTGAGGGCGACTATTATCCGGAAGCGCTGCGCGCCGAAATCGATGAGATAAATGAAAAAGTCTACCATCAAGTAAATAACGGTGTGTATAAAGCCGGTTTTGCTACTACCCAACATGCCTACGAAGACGCAGTCCACCCATTGTTCGACACTCTTGATGAGCTAGAACAGCGTTTAAGCACACAGCGGTACCTCGTTGGCAACCAGGTTACTGAAGCGGACTGGCGCTTATTTACCACCTTGGTGCGTTTCGACCCTGTGTATCATGGCCACTTTAAGTGTAACTTAAAACAAATAGCCGACTACCCGAATTTAACGGGCTATATTCGTGAGCTATATCAATGGCCAGGCGTTGCGGAAACCGTGAATATGAAACACATTAAAGAGCACTATTATCGTAGTCACGGCACGATAAATCCAACAGGGGTGGTACCGGCAGGTCCCATCTTAGATTTTGAACAGCCCCATCAGAGGGAACAATTAAGTTAACCGACAATCGTGCCTTAGCACAGGCTAGGGCACGCCTTCTTGCATAAAAGCCTACCCACATTTTTTTACTAACACTTGATGCAGATCAGTGTTACCTTAGTGGTAACAAGGTAACGTTACTACTAATGAAGAGTGAATAGGCCTTATGTCTGTGTTTTTTTCTCGAACGGCGGCAAACACCTTATATTTAGGGTTTATCTACGTTTATTTTGTTGTGGCCATTCTAAGCTTGGTCGAGAAACTATTTTTTTCGCTCGAGCTCATGCCTATTATTCCCTTTCCCTCCGGGCTTGTTGCGTTTGCTCTTGGTCTACTATTACTGGTATTGAAGCCCGTTACATTTCCGCAGAAAGCCAAACCATTAGGCTATGTGCTCATAGTGACAGGTTTGGCGCTGCTTGCCCATTTTCAGATCAATATTTGGGGTGAACCCAACACGCGTTGGTTATGGATACATGCGAACGGTTTTATTACTTCCTTAAATGCGCTTCTTGTTCTTTCGCTGCTGTGCGCAGTCACCATCAAAGTATTCAACACCGAAGAGCGCGCCCATGCAGGGAAGGTTGCTCGGCGGATTATGTTTGTCATGATTTTACTCGGCTTCGGCTTATGGCATTTAAGTGGCATAAAAAACGTTGAGCGTGAAACCATTAACGCAAAAAGCAAAGTACACCTGCTTGAAACCATGGTGAACCGAAATGTTGCCAAATATAGTGCTGCGCTAGGCCGCATAAAAGCACGTTTAGATATCATGAATGAAGATGATTTCCACAAGTTAATTGCTGTCGATTTTACAATCTACACAGCAGACTACGAAGCGATAGAGGGTCTCACCTTACTTAATACAGAACTAGAGCCTGTCAAAGCTACTCCATTTGCTGAGCGCTTTATTCAAAAGGGCATTCTTGACGATCCAGATGTACAAGCTTGGTTGCGCAGGCCTTCAGAAAGCATCAAGTACGGAACAACTGCTGCCACTTTAAGCGCTGATGTGCCTATCATCATGTTTTCTTTTTTTATTAATAAAAACTCAGAAGAGCGTTACCAGGTGCTCGCTTTATTAAATGTGGACCAACTCATTGATAGTGATTACTTGGGTTACCTAGACGCGTATGCTGCTTACGTTGAAATTAGCAAAAATATATACTTCTCTTTGAATGCGCAGAATAAGTTTTACCCCGATTTAAACGCTCTTATGGCTGAATATGATCACTTTATAGTGGAGCCCATTCAATTTATGAATCGGCTCAACTTTAAAATGTATACCTACATTGAAGATTATAGCGCGCTCAATAACGCTGCAAAAACAGAGCAAGGGATTATTTGGTTTACGCTCATTTTTGTGTTTATTTATACCTTTGCTACCGACTCCGTATATCTGTTACGCAAGCAGTCTGAAAAGCTGTATACCACGGCCCATTTTGACGACTTAACAGGGCTTATGCGTCGTGACGCACTCACGGAAAAAATTAAAGAGCTGCAGAAACAAAGAAAAACCACCGCCATTGTGTTTTTAAACCTCGACGGCTTTAGTGCTGTGAATAACAGTGTTGGCCATACCTTGGGCGACCAAGTGTTGGTGATGGTGGCACGGCGCCTTGAAGCCCACGCTGCTCGAGCCGAGGCAATTTCTCGATTTGGTAACGACGAGTTCTTATTACTGTACTGCGACATCAGCGAAGAAGACCTAATTGTGGAAGTGACGCAGGTCATGCAGGCCCTTGCCGAGATTTACCCCTTAGGCGAAGTCGATGTACACCTCACCGTAAGCGCAGGTATTGCTGTGTCTACGCAAGGCGAAGCGAATCATAAGCTTATTTTACAACAAGCCGACATTGCTATGGATTATGCCAAGCAACAGGGTGGAAACCAGCTTAGCTTTTATCGCAGTGCTATGGACGAGCGTCACCAACGTATGGTGGAAATTCGGGGTGCGTTACAAAAAGCCATCAATAACGGCGACATTGAGGTGTTTTATCAGCCGATACATGGGCTTTCTGATGGGCGCATTGCCGCGGTTGAAAGCTTAGCTCGGTGGAAAAATGACGACCGCTATATTTCACCGGCAGTGTTTATTCCTGTGGCTGAACAAACCGGGCAAATCCACCAAGTAGGCGAGCTTGTGTTAGAGCGCGCATTGAATGATATGCGGGACAACCCAGAGTTTGCTGATCTGGGCGTGTCTATTAACTTCTCGCCACAGCAGTTACAACAAACGGGCTTTGTTCGTAAGCTCAGTGCAAAAGTGCGTAATAAAGGGTTACTACCAGAGCAAATTACTGTGGAAATAACAGAAACCGTGATGTCGGAAAAAGGCTCCATTGAAGGCATATTAAAAGCCTTAATGGCCGAAGGCTTCAATGTGGCAATTGACGACTTTGGTACCGGTTTTTCCAGCTTGTCCTACTTGTCCCGCCAACCTGCAAACATTATAAAAATAGACAGGGAGTTCACCTTCGACACAGAAGTGCCGGGACAAAAACGCTCATTGCTTGAAGCTATTATTAAGGTGTGCATGGAGCTGGACAAAAGAGTGGTCATAGAAGGGGTGGAGCAAGAAGGGCTCATTCACTATTTACAAGGTATTGACGAAGTTTTCGTGCAAGGTTTTTACTTTTCAAAACCGCTGCCTTTAGCCGAGTTAAAAGCCTATGTGAATGCGCACAAGACAAGCTAACCTTGTGCGCATAAGGGGCCGTTATTTGCTGCTTAAGCTATGGTGAGCAAGCGCGGCTATAAGAGTAGCCGGCACAAAGCAGAGGAGAGATAAATAACCCACCCCGATCACCCCTAAGTCTGGCAAATGCACCAGAATAAGCCCACCCAGCCAAGTGGCGACCATAATCGACAGGTTAAACATACTCGACTGCACTGAAGTGGCAATTGCTTTACCTTCTGCTACCCGCTTACTAATAGCCGCTTGGTACATGGTGACTAAGGGGCCAAAGGCTAACCCCCAAAGGAAAAAGGCTGCGTGGGAAAGCCCTTGCACGTGCCCAAGGAAGGAAAGCACACCAATAGCCAGAGCGCCGCTGAATAACATACCCACAATCAGTTGTTGCAGATAACGGTCAATAATGTACGCCGACAGCAGCACAGACACAATTGAGCCGAGCCCAAAAATAAGCAGCGCAAAACTAATACCACCCCAAAAAGCAATGCGCTCGGTTAACAGAGCAATGTAGGTATAGGTGCTGTAATGGGCGACTACCGACAAAAAGGTGAGCAATAAAATAACCTGTATGGCAGGCAGCTTTAACATAGCCAAAGGAGAGTTTTCTCTGGTGAGCTTTTCTCCGGCCACCGGGGGTAAACATTTAGCCGAAAGCAGTGTAATCAGGGCGCTCAGTAAACCAAGGGCAATAAACGAGACCCGCCAGTCGAAGCTGGTCCCTAATACGGTCATAAGGGGCAGGCCTAAACTCACCCCAAAGGTATTGCCCGCCATAATAATGGTAATGGCTTTACCTTGTTGGTCTTTCGGTACCAAGCTCGAGCCATAGGCCGCTATCATGGGCCACATAATCCCGGCGCAAACTCCTCCTACAATACGCATGGCCACAATCAGGCTGTAGTTACTGCTAAAGCCGACCACCAAATTCGACACGCTAAAGCCCACTAACAGGGTGAGCAATAAAACTTTGCGATTCACCCAAAGCGTGGCACTAATAATAGGAATAGCGAATACGGCCGAGGCGAGAGCATACACGCCCACTAAAAAACCGACTTCGGCTTGTTCAACGCCTAAGCCTTCGGTCATTTCCAGCAAAATACCCGAAGGTAGTAACTCCGACAACAGACCAATAAAGGTTACGCTGGCCATGAGGCCAAATACAAACCACATGTACGGCGACGAAGTTGTTTTCAATGAAGGCTCCTGTTCACAAGCAATGAGGCGTTTATGCTAAGGTTTATTTATACTGAAAGTAAACCCTCTTTCAGGAAGAGTGTCCTTCACACTCCGCTGTTTAGCAAGGAGTAACACATGATCACCTGCGATCAGCATGACTATGTTGAAATTGCCTGCCTGTTTCAGTACCCCGTGCGGCTGCATATGCGCGCCGGTGAAGCCATCGAAGGCATTGCTGTGAATACTTGTTTGAATGAAGCACGGGAAGAGTGCATTGAGCTTAACCAGCATGGCCACCATCGCTTGGTGGCGCTCGACCAGGTAGCCAGTTTAGAAGTTCGCGTGGAAAACCCGCACTTTCAGCAAGTGTCGTTTCACAAACGCTTTTAGGTGAATAGCATCCAGAAGCCAAGCACCAACAGCAGGGCATTCATGACCGTAAGAAACCGTTCTTTGTTTAAGCGCTCGTTAATTGTCACACCTAACCAATTTCCAAGAAGCGACAAAGGAAAGAACAGCAGGGCGGTCCCCAGGGTGTTTAGTGACAATAAGTCAAAGCTCACAGCGCCCGCGAGCTTCAGTAAATTCATCAGGGCAAAAAACACAGCCGCAGTGGCTACAAATTTACTCGGCGCTAAGCCAATGGCGCTAAAGTAAATAAGAATAGGTGGCCCGCCCGCGTGGACCAAGCTACTGGTGATGCCTGACGTGGTGGACATGCCAAAGGCACCTAGCTTGTTCTTGAAAAAAGTCAGTTGAATATGCTTAAAGAGCAGGCTTTTTAACGCAAAAGCGATACAAATAATAGCAATTAGGGTACGCAGCAGGCTTGGGTTGACTGCATCAATAATCAGATAGGCAACCAGCACCCCCACCACAGCTCCAGGTAACAAAGGCATCAAGAGCTGCGTGTCCCACTTTTGCCAATAACTACGCACACTTAAAGCGTCGCCCATAATTAAAATAGGCAGCATTAAGGCAATGGCCTGTGGAGCAGGAAAGCTCAACATTAACAGGGGCACGGCGAACACGCCCAGGGCCCCTGCAAAGGCAGACTTCGAAATGCCGGTGAGCAACACCACACCGGCAATCAGAGCCAAACTCGTCGCATCCATGTTAACGAGCCGCTGGCAGTTCGAACCACAGGGCTTCTACGTCGGCCCCGGCTTTTACCTGCAGCACTTGGTTTGGGTCAATGGCAAAGGCATCGCCTGGACCAAAGGTGTCGTCTTCTGTGGTCAATTCGCCTTTAATTAAGTGCAAATAACCAATGCTTTCGTGCGACGCCAAGTGAAACACATCGCCTGTACTCAACATTAAACGCGACATACGCGCATTTTGCTGCATCGACAGCGTATTGCCTTCTCCGTCCGGCGTGACCAGTGGAGTTAACGGGTCCTCTTGCGGCAGGGTTTTCTGCGCATAGCTAGGCTGAGTACCTAAACGGTTGGGCTGAATCCAAATTTGAAAAAAATTCACCGGATCTGTTTGCGAGGCATTAAACTCCGAATGCATAATGCCGCTGCCGGCGCTCATACGCTGTACGTCACCCGCAGGAATAACATGTGCATTGCCTTCACTGTCTTCATGCTTTAATGCGCCTTCTATTACATAGGAAATAATTTCCATGTCACGGTGCCCATGGGTGCCAAAGCCTTGCCCAGGCATGACCATGTCGTCGTTAATCACTCGCAGTGCTGAAATACCCATGTGTTTCGGGTCGTAATAGTTACCAAAAGAAAAACTGTGCTTGCTGTTAAGCCAACCAAAGTTGGCCACGCCACGCTCATTCGCTCGTCGAATATATTTCATAGCTGAACTCCTTATGTTCGTTTAATGGAGTTACTTTAGCGTTCTTTGATTTTAATAAAAATTAGCAAATACAGCCCAAACCATTCGTTTAATCAGAATGGTTGCAGCGGTTACGCAGTTCATGAATAAAGCTGTGCCCGGCAGGCCCAAGGCTGTCTTCGTCTTTAAATACGAGGTACAGCTGCATGGTGCGTTTACTGTTGTGCTGCAAAGGCAAGGGTTTAAGCGTGCCTGCAGTCAGTTTCTCCTGTATAGCGCTAACAGGTAGCCACGCAAAGCCCAGCCCATTGCAAATCATGTCAATGGAGGTGCGTAAGTGGCTAACCGTCCAGCGCTGGTTAGCCCCTAGCCAGCCCGAGTCGCTGCGATTGGTCAGTGCCGAGTCCCGCACCACTAACTGGCGGTGGCTTTTTAGGTCTTGCTCGGTTAACTTGCGGCCTAACGCATGCAGCGCATGGTTTGGGTTGGCCACCGCTAAAAATTCGATGGTGCATAGCTGCTCGCAAAATCCTTCGGTAAACGCCAAGGGAGAAATAGCAAGGTCCACATCGGCATTGCTTATCAATTCGCTGGCGCCACTTAACACCGACTCCACCAGCTCGACTTGCAGCAATGGGTACTGCGAAGAAACCTGCTCGAGTACTTGGTACAACAAGGCCGGAGGAAACATTTCGTCGACAGCAATGCGTAAACTGGTTTCTGTGCCTTGCCCAAGAGACTGGCCAACAATTTCAAGTTTGGCCGCTTCGTCCAGTAAAAAGTTCGCGCGGCGCAGCATCAACTTGCCCGCCTCTGTAAGGTGTGTTGTTCTCCCTTCTACCTGAAATAGCTTCACATTCAGGCTGTTTTCAATTTTGCTCACCGCATTATGAATGCTCGACTGGCTTTTATGAATGCTTGCGGCCGCCTGGTTAAAGCCACCGTATTGCACCACAGCACGGAACATACGCCATTGCTCTAAGGTGACTCTAAGTATTTTTCCTTCAAGTAACTTAGCCATAAAAATTGCACCTCTTCACCGTTCGGGTTTGTGGAATAAAAAATAGGGTTTGTTCTAATTTACGTTCTGCTTTTAAGAACAGTAACACGATGCAAAAGGCTTAACCCAGTAAAGATATGGTCGATCCCACAAAAAAAACAAAAATTAAAGTGTGTGGAACATCAGTTATATATAACGAACCATGTAGATTTCTTGTTATATTACTTTGTGTTTTTGTAAGCTATTGCCTAATTTACATATAATAGCTCTTGGGGAGGCTCCGACTAGACGTTGTAACCCACAGCCGTGAGTTTCGTAGTGAACAAGGGCGTTTGCTCACATTGGTAAGGATACTTATTATGAAACCAATAAACCCAGGGGTGGGGCTCTCGGCTCGATCCTTACTCCATTTAACCACAGGGGTTGTTGCTGCGCTCTTTTTAGTAGCCTGCGGCGGCTCCGACTCGAAAGAAGAAGAAACACCCGACGTTTATACCGTCAGCACTGAAGTAAATATAGGGGGCACCTGGTCGCCCGCAGAGCGGTCGGTAGAGCATGGCGATACGGCTGCGTTCACCCTCACCTGGGACGCCACTGCTTTTCGCCTGTTAAATACGCAGGGCTGTGGAGGCAGCTTCAGTGAAGGCACGTACACCACAGGGGCTATTACCAGCGCCTGTACCGTGTCTGCTGAGTTTGAGGCAAATCAAGCGCCAACGGTGAATGCTGGCGAAGACATGACCGTCACGTCCGACGACACTGTCACCTTACAGGGAGACGCCAGCGACGACGTGGCCATTGCCAGCTGGTTGTGGGAACAAACAGCCGGGCCAAGTGTTACCTTAGCGAACGCAGACACGGCCACCGCCACCTTTGTGGCACCTGACGTAGACGAAAACACAAACCTTGAATTTCAGCTGACAGTTACCGACAGTGACGGTGCAACCGCCAGCGACACGGTAGTGGTCACTGTCGAGCCTAAAATTCTTGAGGTCACCGGGGTGGCTTTAGTCGCAAGCGATCAGCGCACCGTGGGTGACACCCTGAGCGTGTACCTGGACAGCGACGACGACTTTGAGAGTGCCACCTGGTCTGTGAGTAACCGAAGCACGGCCCAAGACGTGTCATTTACCCGTGTTAACGGAAACACCATCGAATTCACCATAGACGCCAGCGCCTATTACGATGTTACCGTTACTTCAGAGTCGGGCTTAAGTGAACAAACCCTGGCCATACTCACTACCAATATTCCCGAGCCAGACCCAGCAGCCCTTGAAGACTACGACGGCACCACCCCCGTAGACGAAGTGGTGAGTGTGGTCACCAACCAGTCGTGGGTGGTCAGCCGGGTACTCACAGAAGCGGAATTACGCGACCTGGTGGTGAACACCTATTCAGAGCTTCAACCAGGTGTGTACGACAGCACCCAAGGGTTGCTATTGGAATACAACGCCGACTCGTTATTGGCCCGCGAACAGCTTGAAATGCTGCGTTTGCAGCCCAGTGTGGCCAGTGTGCACCAGCGCGTGCATACGGGGGTAAACTCCGACATTTCCTTTGTTATAACCCTGCCCGACGACGGAGACACCTGGGGCGATGGGGGCAGTAACTGGCAACTAGAAGCCGAGGGCGCAAACTTTGTGGAAGCCTGGGAAACAACCACAGGCAACAGCAATATACGCGTGGCCATTATTGACAGTGGCTTCTACGCGAACCACGAAGAAATTGCCGGGCGCTTTAGCCATGTTCTGACCAATGGCCAGTCGGGCCACGGGAATGCGACAGCGGGCGCTATTGTGGGTGCAAGCGACAACGGGGTTGGTGTAACCGGTATGAACCATACCTCCCAAGCGGTGCTTTCGCGCTGGGGTATTCATAGCTACGTTGAAACCTTGGGACAAAACGACAGCAGTGAAGAGCACGCCATTAAAGTGGTAAACAACTCCTGGGGGCCTATGGGGAATAGCTCCGCCTCGGTGAACGCGGGTATTCTCTTTAGCCGTGCTTACCGTTTAATTGCGCTTTACAATAGCGACGTACTGCATGTGTGGGCCGCAGGTAACGACGGCACCAGTGCCACGTACCAAAATGGTGCCTTGCACTTAAACGACACAGGTAGCTACTCACCGCTGGACAACATTTTAGTGGTGGCCGCTCATGGTGCCGACGGTGTACTACTGCCATACAGTAACTATGGCACCACCGTCGACATTGCCGCACCCAGCGAGTATTTAGGTGTTGGGGCCGTGGTAGACGGCCAGTCGCAATACTATGTCAGCGACAATGACACCTATGGAAACTGCTATAGCGGTGGCTTTAATGGGACATCGGCAGCAGCGCCTGTTGTGTCGGGTGTGGCTTCACTTATTTACAGTATGTACCCAGGCTTTAGTGCCGCCGAGGTACGCAACATACTTATTGAAAGCGCCGACACCTTTATTACTCAGCGCCACGCTACGAGCGACAGCTGTACAGGCGGAGCACCGGAACTGGTGGACTTACCCAACCCCATTCCTGTGTTAAATGCAGCAAATGCGGTGAGCATGGCCCAAGACATTATTAATGGCCGTGTGACGGTGCAGCACACAGTGAGCAATCCGTTTATGCCAAGCTCAGACTTTATGGTAAGCAGCATCGACAGTAACTTAGAACTGCAAACCATAGCTTGGACACTGGAAAGCTTTGTGAATGGCGAAAGCTGGCAAGTGGTAGACTCAGGCTCTGGTGTGTTTGACATGGGTATGTTCAGCGGTAGCTTCGACCCGCAGTCGAACCAACACCGTATTACCCTTGACGTAGAGCTGCTCGACCAAACCAGCGAAACCCTGGTAACCGCAAGTCGCACCTATCCGTTTGCAGTCGGGCAGGTCACCTTTGTGGCCCGCGACACGGTTTCGCTGGCGCCAATAGCCGGGGCGGACCTAACCATTGCCTTTGAAAGTGGCTTGGTCAGTGACACCACCGGGCTAACCGACGAACAGGGCATGCAACACGCATGGTTTACGCCAGGCAGCTACACTGTGTTCGCCCAAGCCACCGACTACCAAGACAACGCGGTGAACTTTGTGGCCTCGGCCGACGACGTGCAGCAGGTGTTTGTGAATATGACCAGCTCCGACGCGGGCGCGGTCGGCTCCATTAGCGGTGTAGTGGTTGATCAAAATGACGTGCCCATTGCAGGGGCTTCTGTGCGTATTTCCGGTGGTGAGCTCACCAACGGATACTTCGCTTCAGCCGTGACCGACAGCAATGGTGAATACGTTATCTCGAACATCTCGAAAACAGCGGCGAATGGCCAGCCCATTGTGAGCTTCACCATGGAAGCAAGCGCCCCCATGCATGCCACCATAGTTAGGGAAGAAGTGATTGTGCTAGCAGGGCTTGATCGCACCGAAAACTTCCGCCTAAACGAAGTGGTGTACACGGAAGAAGAACTGTTCGTCGATAACTTCGAAGCAGGGGCAGGCGACTGGGAGGCCACCGGTATGTGGCATATAGAAGCCATGCCGGGGAACACCCTGTACAACCTGTTGGTCGAGCAAGGCTTCGTGCTGTTTGCACCCGACGAAGTAAGTGACTTTGCCTACTTACCACAAGCCTACCAAGGCGACCATGTGTGGTGGTATGGCGCCGCTGACACGGGCACCTTTATTGGGACGCAAAACCCGAACGACTCGCCACTCAGTGGTGGGCGCTCTACAACGTCGAACCAAGGAACGCTGACCTCGCCGGTGATAGACCTCACCACCGCCACCAACCCGCACCTTGACTTGCAAACCTGGTGGGAAATTGAGTCGGTCAACCCGAACAGCAGTGGCTTCGACCTGATGCGAATCCAAATTTCGCAAAATGGCGGCAGCTTCGTTACGGTGCGTACCCTGAACCCCTATGTGGACCCGAACGACTCAGAAAGAGCCGCCAAGCCTTTCTCGTCAGCAGGGTACAACCGCATGCCAGTGTGGGCCAACGAAACCCTCGACTTAAGCGAGTATGCAGGCAGTGAAATACAAGTACGCTTCATGTTTAACACGGTGGACAGTCTGTATAACGGTTTCCGAGGCTGGGTACTCGACAACTTCCGCCTCGTTGACATTAGCTACGACGAAGTGGAGCCCTCCATTGCCAGTGGTCGTGTGAAGGCCCGTATGTCCGACGCCTTCAAGAAACAGCACCGCTTACCTAAAGCACAGCCCGAGGTGTTACAACACGCCCCCGAGCGAGAGCAGGGAGGAAGCCTACAGTAAGGGAATGCTTTTCTAAGCAGTAAACACAAAGCCACTCAGCAAGGAGCTGTTGGGTGGCTTTTTTATGGCTATTACAGGTAGCTAATTCAACGCTTTAGAAGCGCAAGTTGTTGAAATTGATTTGTAAAATATGTATAAAGGCCGTTTTACGACCACACATATAACGGACAACGAATAACAATGAAAAAAATCGCCTTTTCTGTACTTTTAGCCGGTTTCAT
Organism: Aliidiomarina taiwanensis; assembly: GCF_003987015.1. Classification (GTDB taxonomy): domain Bacteria; phylum Pseudomonadota; class Gammaproteobacteria; order Enterobacterales; family Alteromonadaceae; genus Aliidiomarina; species Aliidiomarina taiwanensis. Next base: position 633,889 of record NZ_PIPQ01000001.1, read on the forward strand.
AACCCCCGCTTTTGCCACGACAGTGACCGACCAAGCTAAAAGCGCAGGCTTCACTCAATGCCTTGAAACCACAGAAACCCTTGCGAACTTCCTTGTAAAAGAACACGCACATGCTTCACACGACTTCTGGAACTCCGACAACGTAAACGAGCGCTTTTTTAACTCGCTTATTGTCAAAGACTACTCCGACGGTGACAGCCATATTTCTTTGACCATTGTGCCCCGAGAGAACAAATGCGACTGGTCGTACACAGAAACCTTCACCGTGGAACAGCCTTGCCAAGTCGTTCGGGAAGAAATGTTCAGTGAAATGTCCTATGGCGGCTCCATGAACAAAACCAGCTTAATGCTGCACAAAGACAACGACCTGTACTATTACCTAACCCCCTCAGAGTCAGGCAAAGCTTGCCTGGTGACCAAGCGCGAGATTTTTTATCAGGGGTAGGTGTCGAAGTATAAATTCGTTTGATCGAGCTGATGACACGCTTCCGCGAGCAACAAGAGAGCAGTTCTACTGATGAAGTTAGTCTTTAAATCAAAATTGATGGCACTCCTTAAAGTCAGTATAAAGGAAGGTAAAATATGATTTTAAAGCTAAACCAGAATTAAAATAGTAATCGATAAATTACAGCCCAAATACATGCATAACCGAAGGTCAAAGCTTTTTGACTAAAGTAGCTGCACAGGCGAGACTAGGCGTTTTAAATTTGGGGGAAAGGTCAGTAGAGCCCGAAAAACAGATATAGACTTAAGCAACGTGGTAATGAGCCACTACCGCCTATCAAAAATTCGTCAGCAAGATATAAAGCTTGAAGATGAATCCGACGGATATGAACTAGAGCCAGGCGACGCACACCAAAACCAAATGATGCAGTTGTTAAGCGACCCGAAACGATCGCATAACTTCATGCTAACCATATTTGATTTGTTATTTCATGCAGAAAGGCCACAGCGTTGACGTATTCGCCCACACCAATTGCAAGTGTATGGGCGAATTACCAGTGAGTGCGTTACGCAACAAACCTGAAACATCAAATAGAACAGGCACGTTATCTGCTTGATAATTAGCCATAGCCTCGCTAACATCAATGGTTACAATTTATTAACACGCATGCCTGTTATATTAGATATACGTGCATGCACACTTACACTTCAGCTTTATACGCGTGAAGGTGATTAAAAGTCACGGCCTGAAAGGCTTTGCAGCTGTTTGGTTTGTTGGATATACCAAGCATGCTTAGTATATAAATGTTAGCGTAAATAGATAAGGAGGATGCATGGAAGTAAATGCAACAATTGAACTCAGTGATGAGGATCAGCAAGAGCTAGCCCGAATTCTAAATTGCTCGATAGACGATATTTCAGATTCCCTTTCATCGTATTCATCAGCTGCGCTGAGGGAATATGTTTCCATGTTTTTGGGGCAGAAGATATTCAGGCGTGGATCTGATATCAACGAATATCGACTATTTCTCCTGATAACAAATGTGTTCGAGAACAGGATCCCGGACGAACAAGAGGTTTGCCGACTCTTTCAAACGAGCGCTACAGAAAGTCGAGCATTGATTCGGGCAGTAATGTCCAAATTTCAATATCAACTACGTGGCGCCATCGATAATTCAATACGAAGAGCATTAGAGTCTGCTCAGCAAGAGGGGAATACTGGTCCCTATGTGGTAACAATCAACAGCCAAAATGTTGTCGAAGAGCTCAATAGGGCGCTTGCATCAATAGATGGAACACTTCAGCAAATAAAGAAAAAGCGAGGTAGTGTGTCCACTTTTGAAATATCCCCTGCCGCATACGCCAGACTGACGGAAAAATTTATTCCTAATGAATGAGCTTCTTACCGCAGCAAGTGTTCTTTTGGCCATAACAGGCGTCCTGTATGCGCTTTGGCATGATGATATTGTTAACGCAATAGCTAAGGTTATGCCGCAGCATAAGGAAGACCGAGGAGAGTTCGACAAAAATCTTAAGTCAGTATTATGGTCCCGTGCGATACCACTATTACTGGCTACACTATGCATAATGCTGGTTTATCTTCCGCCGAGCATCGGTATTATTGCATCGTCTTTTAAGGGTTACTGCTCTCTCGGATTCGAAAACTTTCAGAACTATGACCCGATTGCTACGTCGTTTGTCTTGGTAGAGGTTTTCACTTCAGTTTTAGCCGTTCAGAGTATTGTGTATGTTTGGAAGCTTATGTCCAAATTACGGGCGAGCAATCGCTAACAAATTGCTGCACGCGGATAAATTACTCGCTACGCTCGCAATTTACCGGTGAGCAAAGCGTTAGTTTGCCCACCAACCTCAATCAACCGTTACGAAATAGTTGCTTCTGATGTAAAACTCGCATGACGCGAATTGCTGAGCTAAGTATCTACATGGGATTCCTAACCCTCGGCATTGTTGCTTTGCTTTTGTTGATAGTTTATTGAGTTTATAGCGGTTCATGCTAGGTTATACATGACAACGATGCGAAATGAACCAACAAAAGCTGAAACTATGGACCGCTTACTGCTCATTATTATCTCTATATTTTTACCACCACTGGCTGTGCTGCTTAAAAAAGGGTTAGGTAAAGACTTTCTTATAAATCTGGTGCTTTCCCTTATATTTTTAGTGCCTGGGATTATCCACGCACTTTGGGTGGTGACAAATCCAGACTACTAAAAATAGGGCAGGGGCCTATCCTAGTAAACACGGGCCTTATTTTGCCCGCCGGCACAATCAGCCGGTAGGGAATTGTTGCTTCTGGTGTAATACTCGCATGACGCGAATTGCGGAGCCGTCTACCCAGTAAGAAACTATCATTGAGATTTCGGGGATAATGAGTAATCGTCCTTGAATACCAGCACGTTGCACACCCATGAGGGGGTGCTCAAGTAAGTTTTCTACCTTAGCTTCAAGCATATCGTCCGTTTTGTCTGCCGCCTCAGGGTTGAAGTCATAAAGAAATTCAAAGATCTTTTCACGATCATTTAGCGATGCTTCTTCCCATAAAATCATTATTGACCTCGGCTACGAACCATTGCTTTTCGTTCAGCCATTCGTGCTTTTGCTGAGTCATGATCAACAAATGAAGTTTTTCCAGAGTCTAACTTTTCAAATGCTTTATTTACTTGTTCAGTTAACCAAGCGTCGTGAGATAATGCTTTGCGTTGTTGCTCGGCCATTTGCTCAGTAAGTTCACGACAAGCATCGCTAAGCGTGCGTCCTTGGCTTTCAGCCATTTGCTGAGCTAAGCGTTTTGTTTCGTCATCAACACGAAATTGAATTCTAGTGTCCATGCGTTGCTCCCAAATAATTGTACACACAAATGTTAGCACCAGCGTCAGGCAAGGGCAACTAACGAAGCGTTTAAGTCAGATCTCCAACGCTCTGTATGTTCATTTAGGGCCTTTATTGGTGTTTGTCGGTGGTGAGTTAACAAAAAGTGTGTGATGATAATTCCTAAAAACATAAGGAGCTCCTCAATGTCATTTGTTCGACTTCTATTAGCCATTATTATAGGTGTGGCGCTCGGAGGTTTTGTAAACATGGGCGTTATTCTCAACAGCGGCTTTTTTGTTGCACCGCCCACCGGGGCCGACCTAAGCACACCCGAAGGCATACAAGCCGCCCATGCGCTGCTTGAGCCTAAACACTATATGTTTCCCTCCCTAGCACACGCCGTTGGCACCTTTATTGGCAGCTTTGCCGCAGTAAAAATAACAAAAGAGCACCAACTAGCTGCCGCCCTGGTGGTAGGTAGTTTGTTTTTCGTCGGTGGCATACAAGCCGCCCGCATGGTCCCCGCACCCACCTGGTTTGTAGCCATGGACTTAGTACTAGCGTACTTCCCATGCGCACTGCTGGGGTATTGGTTGGCGAGGTCGAAAGCCCTTTAATAAAAGGGATGGTAGGTAAGGCACTGCCTTACGGTGGGGCAGCATAAACAGGTTCTATTGATGGGGGTTCTAGGTGCTACGTTTTATATCGCGATAAAAATTCTCATGCGAACCAAGTGCCATTAATTCGAGAGTGAGCGTGCCATCATTAAAGCTGTACCCTAATAATGTAAGCTGTTTACTCATTTTAAATTTATAAACGCGCAAAAAAGATAAATCGCCTCTTTTTTGTTCGCCAAGCGAAGGTTCATTCATGAGCTCTTTAATGGCGGAATCTAGATCTTTCTTTTGATTCGGTTTAAGTTTCTTTACGGCTTTCTTGAAACTCGGCGTTTGTAAAACGCTGGTAACTTTAACCAAAGTCGTAGTTCTCCAGCTTTCCTGCCTCTTTTTCAGCCTGCGCAATAATGGCTTGTTTAACAAACCCATAAGGTAAGTCGGGGTTTTGTTCCATTATTTTACCAATTTTAGCCCAATGTTCTATTTGTTTGGGTGGTGTTCGGTTAAGGGCTTTTGCCATAATAGTGGCTTTATCTATAAGCTCTTTGTCTAATCGTATACTAGTAGTTGCCACGGGCATATCCTCAAGCAGGTTAACATTGTCGCATATTGTAGCAAATTGCCACAAATGATGCAAAGTGCAACTGATTCGTTAAATACCCCATAAGTAGCATCGTATACCTTTAGAGAAACAGGTATAACTACTCGCATATGCAGTTTCTTAAGAAGTAGGAATGGAGTGCGTGATAAAAGACATTGATTTTGCCCGCCTGTACCGTGAACACCTTGCCCGTAGTGGACGTAAAGCAAAGCCCGCCAGTGTGTGGGACGCGAAGGCGGCTGCCATGGCTTCGCCTGGAACCGACAGTGATTATGCGAGGGAATTTGTACGTCGGGTTCAGTTGCATGCAAGCGACACTGTGCTTGATGTGGGGTGTGGGCCTGGCACCATTGGTTTGGCGTTGGCGCCGCACGTGCAACAGGTGTATGGGCTCGACTATAGTTCAGGAATGCTAACGGCCCTGATGGAGCATGCTAAGCGGCTTGAGTTAAATAATGTGGCGCCTATTGAATGCTCCTGGGATGCCCCTTGGGAGCAAGTGCCTGTGTGCGACATTACGGTTGTGTCTCGCGCCAGTATTGTGAACGACATGGACAGGGCTTTAACTAAACTGAATGCCCACACTCGCAAACGCGTGTATATGACGCATTTGGTTGGCGGACGTTTTCAAAGCCGTGAAATAGCCGAGCTGTTAGGTCGGCCCGACACCAGTTTTCCTGATCATATGTATGTGTTGAACATGCTGTATCAACGCAATATTTATCCGACTATGGATTATATTGAGCTGCCCAGTGGCCTTGCGGGCAGCCGTTCGGAAGCCGAGTTTATTGAAAAGGTAGACACTCGCTTTGGCCCCCTGAGCACGGCAGAAAAGCACACCTTAAGCCGCTGGTACCAACAGCAGCCGGAGTACGCAAAGCAGGGCGGTGAACCTCTACGCTGGGCTTTTATGAGTTGGCAACCGAATTAACCCTCGTTATATGTAAAGACACACTAATTGACAAAAGGATAGATTATGAAATTACCTATTGGCTCGATTGTCGGACTTGTTGCAACCTTGGCTTTCACGGCGACTGCTTTTCCCGGTAGCGCTGATGAGCACGATCACCATCATGCTGAAGGTGTTGAACTGCAACTTAACAACGGTAAGAAATGGGAAACCGATGCGCCGCTTCGCCAGTCGATGGCCACAGTGAGCCAGAATGTAAGCGCAGTGCTGGCAGACATACACAACCATTCATTAAACGCAGCGGGCTACAAAACCCTGGCAGGGCAGGTGAATGAACAAATAGCGTATATCTTTGCCAATTGCGAACTTGAGCCCGCCGCTGACGCCCAGCTGCATATTGTGATTGCTCGCATGATGGTGAGCGCCCAAACCATGGAGCAAAACAGCGACCTAGCTGAAAAGCGCCAGGCGGCCGTCGCCCTTGTTGGCGCGCTACATAGCTATGCTGACTTCTTCGTTGACGAAGACTTCACGTTACCGAAACACTGACCACTACAAAAGCAAAAGCTGCTACTCTAATACTATGCTTTACGAGAAAGCGGATTCGCTAACAAAGCCGAATGCTTGCTTTTTAACCTATTGATTTTATTGATGTGTCGTGTTCATTTCGTGTTCCTTTCGTTCTCAAATGGCGAAAAGTTTGTAACGCTTGGTGCATCTCAAACAGTAAGGGAATAGCCATGATAGTAAGAAAACTTCGCTTGAAAAGAGGGTGGACGCAAAGCCAACTAGCCGAAATGGCAGGGGTTACCACGCGCACGATTCAACGGATTGAACAAGGCTATCGGCCGAGCTTGGAAACCAGCAAAGCACTTGCTTCTGTGTTTGAGATAGAACTTTCTATTTTACAACCAGAGGACAAGACGATGAAAGAAACGAATGAACGATTAGAAAACAAGAAAACCAATGAGGGGCTTCAGCCTGATGAGCAAGAAGCATTAATGAGCGGCAAACGTATGAAAGCATTTTATGATCACCTGATAACCTACCTGGTGCTTGCTGCGGTTTTTCTCTTCGCATTTCATGATGAGCCAGTCGTTTATATGATTTTTGCGGGGTTAGGCATAGGTTTGGTCGTGCAAGGGTTGCTTGCCTTTGAAGTTATAAGCTTTATAAGCCCTAAATGGGAAAAAAAGCTGGTCGAGTGGAAGCTAGGGCGTAAGCTGTAGGAATGTCGTGCGCGATAAGGACATTGATTGAGCCCGCGATACAAAAAAGCCCGAACATTTCTGTTCGGGCTTTCTTTTGAATACGTTGGTTGCGGGGGCAGGATTTGAACCTACGACCTTCGGGTTATGAGCCCGACGAGCTACCAGACTGCTCCACCCCGCGTCCGATGAAGTGCACTATAATGATGCGCAGAGCAGAACGCAAGCCTATTTCTTGAAAAAGCGTTTAAGTGCGTACTTATTGGGCAATGTGCTGCTTATGTGTGCATATTGGCTTGAAAAGCTATAACAGACATAGCCTTGCTGAACAGGTATACTATGCGCCATTAAAACGAACGGATGGCCTTATGTATCAATTTTATATTTCTTGCGCGCATGGTTTAGAAGAGTTGCTGTCGGCTGAGTTAAGCCAACAGCCTGTTTCTGAAGTGAAGCTAACTCACGGTGGGGTAACTTGTAAGGGCGATTTAGCCGCTGCTTACAGCCTGTGTTTAAACTTGCGTACGGCCAGCCGAGTGCTTTTGCACCTACATGAAGGGCCGGTGTCGGACCGCGAGTCTTTGTTACGCGAGTCTACCAAGGTGCCTTGGGGCAGCTATGTAAATGGCGACGACAGCTTTGTGGTGCGCTTTAGCGGTACCAACGACGCGCTGCGCCATACGGGCTTTTCTGCGCAAGTGGTAAAAGACGGTTATTTGGATTACTGGCGTACCTTCGACCAACGCCCAGCGGTGGACCGCGACGAAGCGGGTGTCATGGTGGTGGTGCAGCTGGGCAAAGAGAACGCGAATTTTTATTTAGACCTTTCTGGGTCGGGCATGCATGAGCGGGGTTACCGCCATGGTACGGGGCAAGCGCCTATTCGTGAAACTTTGGCTGCGGCTGTTGTGCAGCGGAGTTTGAATTCGCTGGCAGAGCCTACGCCTTCTGCAGTAGTAGACCCATTTTGTGGCTCGGGTACCTTATTACTCGAAGCCGCCATGCTATTAACAGACTGTGCACCTGGCTTGCTGCGCGAACATTGGGGCTTTTTCGGTTTAAAAGCACACGACCAAGGCTTATGGGAAGAAACCTTGGCGGCAGCCGAGCAGCGTTTTGCAGCAGGCAAAGCCAGCTGTACCACCACCTTTTATGGCAGTGACCTAGAGCCGAAAGTACTGGCTCAAGCGGCTGCGTCTGCAGAGCTTTTGGGGCTGGCAGACTTATTCCAATTTGAACGATTAGACGCGGCAACGGCGGACTTAGTGAGTTTTGTAGGCGAGCAAGCAAACGGCCTGCTGGTAACCAACCCGCCTTATGGTGAACGCTTAGAAACTCCGCTTTCGGCCCATGTGTTGTTCCGAAACTTTGGCGCTGTGTTGTATCAATTAGAAGGTACTTGGAACGCCAGTGTGTTAGCACCAAGCGACGTCTTGTTGAAGTCGCTGCGGTTACGTGCCTGGAAGAAATACAACTTTAATAACGGACCTATTTCTGTGCGTTTGGCTGTTTATAAGCTGGAAGGCCAAAAGCAGCTTGGGGCGAAAGACAACACCGACATTGCCAACCGTTTGAAAAAGAATTGGCAGCAGCGCCGCAAGTGGGCGAAGCGGGAAGGGGTGGAAGCCTTTCGTGTGTACGACGCGGACTTGCCCGACTACAACGCAGCCATTGACTACTATAACGACCACCTGGTGGTGCAAGAATACGCAGCTCCGGCGGATATTCCTGATCATGTGGCGGAAAACCGCTTTTGGGACTTAATTGATGCCATTTTAGCAGTATTGCCGATTGACCCTGACAATATTCACACCAAGCAGCGTCGTCGCCAGAAAGGGCTTGCGCAGTACAATAAGAAAAACACGGCCGAAGACGATGCTGTGGTGTTCCAAACCCGTGAATACAATGCGGCTTTTTGGGTGAATATGACCCAGTACTTAGACACGGGGCTGTTCTTAGACCACCGTTTAGTCCGTAAAGACATTCAAAAGCGGGCGGCGAACAAGCGGGTGTTGAACCTGTTTGGCTATACGGGCAGTGCGTCTGTGCATGCGGCTTTAGGCGGGGCGACGGAAGTGACCACGGTGGATATGTCGCGCACCTACTTAAACTGGGCCAAAGACAACTTCCGTCTGAACCATTTAACCATTAATAAGCACGCTTTTATTCAAGCGGACTGCCTGCAGTGGCTAAGTGACATGCAAGGCTCGGGGCAGCAGTGGGACTTGATTTTCTTAGACCCGCCGACGTTTTCAAATTCGAAACGCATGGAAGACACCTTTGACATTCAACGTGACCACCTTGACGTATTGCGTCAGGTGAAAAGCCTGTTGGCGCCTGGTGGCTTGCTGATATTTTCGACCAACAAACGCAGGTTTAAGCTGGATCAGGCAGGGCTTGCAGAACTGGCATTAAAAGCGGATGAACGCACCCATGCCACCACGTCGGAAGACTTTAAACGCCAGCGCGCCATTCATTACTGCTGGTATATAGAGCATGCGTAATTTTTATTTACTGACAAAAGACAACTGCCCCTTATGCACCATGGCCAAGCAGCTTATACAGCGTATGGCGCTGCAACAGCCTGTGGCGTTGCACGAGGTGGACATTGCCAGCCAAGCAGAGCTGCTTGAAGAGTATGGCAATTTAGTGCCTGTTTTAGTGCGTGAGCACGATGATGCCGAATTGAAATGGCCTTTCGGCGATGACAAGTTAAGGAATTTTCTCGAACAATGAGTTTACTTCGTTTACAAAATGCCCGTTTAGCCTTTGGTACGGCGCCTGTATTAGACAACACACAGTTAATTGTGGAGCGCGACGAGCGCCTGTGTATTGTTGGCCGTAACGGTGCGGGCAAGTCGAGTTTGCTAAAGGTGTTAAATGGCCAAGTAGCGCTGGACGATGGCGAATTAAAGAAAGACGCTGGCTTGAAAGTGGCTATGTTGCCGCAAGACCCGCCTGCGCGCACGGAAATGGCGGTGTTCGACTTTGTCGCTGGGGCCTTTGCCGACTTAAAAGAACATTTAAGCCAGTATGCGCGCCTGATTCAACGCATGACCGACGAGCCTACCAACGAAGCCTTGTTTACGGAGCTTTCGAAAGTACAAGAAGTGCTAGAAGCCCAAAATGGCTGGGAAGTGCAGCAGCAAATTGAGCAAACCCTGACGCGTTTAGGGTTAGACGGCCAAGCCCGCTTGGACAGTTTGTCCGGTGGTTGGTTGCGCCGTGTGGCCTTGGCGAAAGCTTGGGTGATTCAACCCGATGTATTGTTATTAGACGAGCCCACGAACCACTTAGACGTAGAAACTGTGCAGTGGCTTGAGCAAACCTTGCGTGACTTTCATGGTTCGATTGTATTTATAAGCCACGACCGGGCCTTTATTCGGGCCTTAGCCACACGTATTGTAGACTTAGACCGGGGCGAGCTGCATAGCTTCCCAGGCAATTATGACGCCTATCTAGTGGAAAAACAGCGTTTGCTGGAAGTAGAAGAAGCCCATAATGCGGCCTTCGACAAAAAGCTGGCCGAAGAAGAAGTGTGGATTCGCCAAGGTATTAAAGCCCGTCGTACCCGCAACGAAGGTCGAGTACGGGCGCTAAAAGCCTTGCGCGAAGAGCGCAAACAACGCCGCGAGAAGCAGTCGACAGCGAATTTTGAAGCGCAGGCAGCTGAACGCTCGGGCAAAATTGTTTGGCGGGCAAATAATATTTCGTTTCAGTACAACGACAAAGTGCTGGTGAAAGACTTTACCTTTACCCTGCAACGGGGCGACAAAATTGCCATTGTGGGTCCGAATGGAATTGGGAAAAGTACCCTGATTAAACTGATTCTTGGTGACTTACAGCCCACGGCTGGCACGATGGAGCAGGGCACCAAGCTGAATGTGGCTTATTACGATCAGCACCGTGCTGAGCTTGACCCAGAAAAGTCGATAGCGGACAACGTGGGCGAAGGCAAAATGGATGTGACCTTTGGTGGGCGCACTCGCCATATATACAGCTATTTGCAAGACTTCCTGTTTACCCCGCAGCAAGCCCGTATGCCAGTGAAGGCCTTGTCTGGCGGTGAGCGCAACCGGGTGTTGTTGGCCCAAATTCTACTGAAAGAATGCAACTTGCTGATTCTGGATGAGCCCACCAACGACTTGGATGTGGAAACCTTAGAATTGCTTGAAACTATTGTGTCGGAGTTTAAAGGCACGGTACTCTTAGTGAGCCACGACCGTGAGTTTATCGAAAACACGGCGAACGAAGTGTTATTGTTTGAAGGTAATGGTCAAATTACTGAAATAGTGGGTGGTTTCCACGAAGTGGCCATGTACCAGCAAGCAAAACGTGAAAAAGAACAAAAACGGGCGGTTAATACGCCAAAGCAGGGAACTTCTGCGAAAGAAAAGCACTCACAAGCACAGCAAACTTCAGCTCGTAGCGGTAACAAGTTATCATACAAACTGAAACGCGAACTTGAGCAGTTGCCCGCTAAAATAGAGCAGCTTGAGCAAGAGCTTGAAGGCTTGCAAGAAAAGGTGTCTGAGCCGGACTTTTTTACTCAGCCTATTGGTGATACGCAGCCTGTTTTAGAGCGTATACAAGCCATCGAAGAAGAATTAGAAACCGCGCTTGAGCGTTGGGATTACTTAGAGAATTTCGAGGATAATTAATGCAATTTCAAAAAACACAGCTTGCTTTAGCTCTTTCTGCTTTATTGGTGAGTGCGAGCTTCTCGGGTGCTGCAAACGCTGCCACAGGTTATGAAGTGACAGAGCTAGAGCCAGTTACGGGTGCACTTTCTTTTTCCGTAACCAGTATGAACAACAGCGGCAATTACACGGGTATTGGCTATAACCTTGCTGATATTCTTATTCGTACGGAGCTATTAGACCCGGAAAACTTTGAAGGGATTGAAGACTTCAATGAGTTATCCGCCAGTGAGTACATGCAATTGCGTAACTACTTATTAAGTACCAATGGTTCATTAGCTGACTCGACAGCACAAAAATTAAGTAGCTTACGAGGCGTAGTGTTTCAAGGTATGAACATGTCTTTAAATGAAGACCTTGACACAATAGAGCCGGCGACGGGCTTGTTAAGCCAAAGCAACGACGTGCTACTGCACGATATAAACGAACAAAACCAAGTTGTGGGTGAGCACAGAGCGCCTTTTATTCAGCAAGAGGGTGTGAATGGTGCAGGTGAGCCGGTGCAGTACTTTGTGCGCGACCGCTACCCCCATGGGCTTTGGAGTAATGGGGTAGACCATGTAGAGCTGCCTGCAGAGCCTGGATTAACCTATGGCGGCTTGTCTCGGGCCTATGCAATTAACGACCACAACCAAGTGGTGGGTTATGCGGCTGTAGCCGACAACGACCGGATTGTGGCTGCCTATGAAAAATGTTCGGATCCTGAATCTGAAACAGCTCACCTACCACTGAAGGTGTGCATGCACACGGCTTGGTTTAGTGAGCGTTTTGCGCAAGTTATAACGGCTCCTTTATATACAGAGCAAGCTTATACCTGGACTCTCGATGCAACAGGAACTGTGGTAAGTCAAACGACTTTAGGGGCAGCTCCGACCTTATTAGACGAACAAGAGGATGTAGCTGAAGAAGACAGATTAACCGGCGTGGTACGCAGTGAAGCTGTAGATATTAACAACCAAGGAGTTGCGGTTGGCTTCACTAGCCTACGGAATGAGTTTTTTGTTTTAAGTTATGCCACTGTATTTAAAGACGGTGAAGCCCTATGGGTTTTACCACGGGATACAGAAGGCTTCACTCAGTCGCGGGCGACACATATAAACGACAATGGTTACATTGTGGGTGACGCATTAATTCGAAACTTCCAATTTAACCGGAAGCGTTTATTTGTAGCGCATGTGGATGGTCGTGAGCCTGTCTTCCCCGATGGTCACTTTAGTCATTCAGCGTGGGAAGCGCGCGATTTAAACAACTTAAACCAAGTGGTTGGTCGTGCTGAGCGCGACAGAACCCTAGTACAAAATCGCCCAACGTCTGCTTTTCTATACGATATAGAAACCGACACCTTAACGGACTTAAACAGTCAATTGGCGTGTAATAGCGGCTACCACTTGTTCGATGCGGTAAGCATTAACGAGCATGGCGATATTGTGGCTTTAGCTAATAAAGAAGTCACCCGTGAAATTGACGGACGCAGCTACACTACTCACGCGGTGCAGCCTGTGTTACTTCGTGCCAGCGACACAGTGGAAGCCTGTGGCGATAACACGGGCAACCAAGAGCGGAAAGGTGCGGCTCTCAGCCCTATGCAGTTTGCTATGGCTGCGACACTTTCTGTTTTTGCAGTATTTAGCCGCCGCCGTCGAAAAGCGAAAAAATAAGCTTTTTGTGCAAATTAAATTTGGTGCGATCTCAGCTGCTTAACGAAAAGCCGATGAGATCGCATTTTTTTTGATTGAACTTTGCCACGATCCTCGCTATCAAAGTAAGTGTGCAGTGAAAAAAGCACGCCTTATATTAAGACAAGAGGAAAGTGAACATGAGCATGAAAAGACAGAAGCGGAATCGCTTAGAAAGGGCAAATGCCCAAGGCTTTAAAGCTGGAGTTGCTGGTCGTTCGAAAGATCTTTGTCCTTATCAAGAAAGCGATATTCGTTCTGAGTGGTTAGGCGGGTGGCGAGAGGCCATGGAAGCCCGCAACGACGGTTATTTTATTCGCTAAACTCACTATTGAATTCACAACAAAAAGCCCGGCAAATTACCGGGCTTTTCTGTGTTTAACGGCACATATTAGAACTTAGATGTGTCGGTAAACAAACCTACTTTTAGGTCTTTGGCGGTGTAAATGACACGGCCGTCTACTTCTACTTCACCGTCGCCAATACCCATAAACAGCTTGCGTTTGATAACGCGGGTAAAGTTAATGCGGTAGGTTACTTTTTTCGCTGTTGGTAATACTTGTCCTGTGAATTTGACTTCACCCACACCTAGGGCACGGCCTCGACCGGGGCCACCAGAGCAGGCCAAGAAGAAGCCAAGTAATTGCCACAAGGCGTCGAGGCCTAGGCAACCGGGCATGACAGGGTCACCAATAAAGTGACAGTCGAAGAACCAAAGGTCTGGATGAATGTCGAGTTCGGCTTCCACATATCCTAAACCATGGGTACCACCGGTTTCTTCCATGCGGGTGACACGGTCCATCATGAGCATGTTCGGGGCTGGTAAACGGCTGTTACCAGGACCAAACATTTCACCACGGCCACAGGCTAAGAGTTCTTCGCGTGTATAAGAAGACTGCATTGTTACACCTTTATATTATAAATGTTGCGCGTAGCTTAGCGAACACCTGTACGCTGAACAAGTCCGAACAGTTGCGCCTTTAGCTTTTACGCAGCCAACGGCGGAAAAAGACCGGCTCGTCGTGGTGGTGTAACTCTTGTACTTCTTGCAACCGTTGCTGTATACGGCCGAAAATACTAGCACTGTCTGGCTGTTGTGCTGAGCCGCACGGCATCCCCATTAATAGTTGTACCGCCTCACTCACATGTTTCACGGTGTAAATGTGAAAGGTGTCGTTGGCCACGGCTTCCCGTATGGCTGGAGGCAAATGCAGGTTCAGCCGGTTTGAGTAGGGCAGAATAATACCTTGCTGACCGGTGAGACCGCGTTGTTGGCAAATGGTGAAGTAGCCTTGTATTTTTTCATTAATACCGCCAATGGCTTGCACATTACCGAATTGATCGATGGCGCCGGTCACAGCCAAACCTTGTTCAATTGGGGCATTGGCTAAGGCTGAAAGCAAGCAGCAAAGCTCTGCCAGCGAGGCGCTGTCGCCGTCTACTTCATGGTACGACTGTTCGAACACCAAGGTTGCAGACAGAGGAATTTGTTCTTTCTGCGCGAAAACATGGGCTAAATAGGCGGTTAATATCATGACGCCTTTGGTATGGATGCTGCCACTTAACTCGGCTTTGCGCTCAATATCAATAATATCGCCGTCGCCGTAATGGACGGTCGCGGTAATACGGGAAGGCTCACCAAATTCGATGCCCGCCGTTGACACCACCGTCAGCCCATTGATTTGACCGACGACTTGGCCGCTGGTGTCGATATGCACTTGTTGCTCAATAATGCTTTGCCAGTTCATTTCCGCAATACGGGCCATGCGGTAGTCTTGCTCTTGCTCTGTGGCATGAATATGGCGAGCTTCTATGTACTCACTGTTTGCGGCGTTTGCTAGGGTTTCGGCTTGCTCTAAAAACTGCATTAATCGCACGGCGTCTAGGCTGAGTTCGCCTTGGTGTTCACACAGGCTGGACGAATACTGTAAGAGGGCGGTGAAACCACATGCACTTAGCGGGCGGTGTCGAACCTGATCGCGCAGGTAGGTTAAAAAGCCTAAATATTCATGGCTGTTGTGCTCGCTTGGCTTAAAAATAGCTGTAAAGTCGGCAATAAATGGGAAAAAGTTGCTGAACTCTTCGTCGAGCTCCGCCAACTGACTAAATAAGTAGGTGTCGCCGGTTAAAATAACTTTGACGTCGATAGGAATGGCTTCGGGCTGATAAAAAATAGCCGTTTGCCCTTTGCCGGGTTGCTCCCAGTCAAACCGTTTGCGTCTTAACACATGCTTTAGTTGGCGCCATAAATGGGGCTCTTGCAATAGTTCATGGGCGTCGACCACCAACACCCCACCATTTGCATGCAACAGGGCGCCTGGACGAATTAAATGCAGGGCCGAACTCACGGTGCCTTCTACGGCTTGAATACGAATGTCGCCAAATAAACGGGCATAGTTTACCCGGTCACAATACACCCAAGGCTCAGCGTCTTGGGTGTGGGACACAATAATATTGGCCAGTTCATTGCCGGGTATGTCGTCGAAGCGCTTTGTGGCGATGTGGTTTAAGTACTGGCTGAAGCTACTGGAAGGAAACTGTGCCTTCAGCTGTTGCATGAGTTCGCTGCGTTGTTCGGGTGCTGTGTTTAAAAAATCCCATAAGCTGTGCAGGGCTTCTGGCGCACTACCAGCGGGCAACCACACACAGACGGGTGTCAGCGGGTTGCTGGGATGGGCCAAATAAACCCAGTCGTATTGGTTTTTTGCTTGCCATTGCTGATGTTTCGCCACGGCACGAATAACGTCGTTGGCAATAAGTCCACTCGGTAACGCCATAAACGCATGGCTGTAGCTGGAGTTCGACTGAATGGCATGTTGTAAAGCAAGAAGGGCGCGTGATTGTCCTGCTAATACCTGGGCTGCCACATTTTCCGCAGAAGCGGGCTGCGTCAGCATGGGATGGACCTGAGCGGTTAACTGCTCTGCTGTTAGTTTTTGATACGTAAATGAACTCGTGGTTTCTTGATTGCTTGGCATAAGATAGCGCCCCCGTAAAAACAAACGGTATGATACGCTAAAACACAGCACTGTAAACGAAAGTTAAAAATACAGAGGTGAATCCGTTTCGAAATGGCATGCGTATTGGTAGTAATACTGGCTAAAAACATCATATTGAGGCTAAAAAAGCCTAATTTGACATGACTAAAAGGAATGGTAAGTTGAATTTAACGCAAAAGCAGAAAGCCTTCAGAAAAGCACTAAAAGCAGCGCCATTTATAGGCTTGACGCTTGTTAGCGGCCTTGCCGTAGCCGCTGAAAAAGAGTCAAGCAAAGGTGTTTGGCAAGCAGGTCTGGCTTTGGCCACGGTAGATGCTGCTTATAAAGGCAGAAACCGCGATAATTATGTGTTTCCTGTACTTGGTTACGAAAGTGAACGGCTTTACTTTCGTGGAATTGAGTTAGGTTATCGCTTGTTGAGTTCGCGCAGTCAGGAGCTGGCCATTGTGTCTGGCATTGGAGGGAAACGTTTTGATCCTAAAAAGAATAACAATGCAGAACTGCAGCAATTAGATAAACGGGACTTTCGCTTAGAAACAGGCCTTAAATTCACACAGCGAACACCATACGGCCGATTTACCGCTGAAAGCCGTGTGAACGTGCGTGACTTTGACACGGGTTACCAGTCGACACTGGGGTATTTTTACTCCTTTAGCCCAAGCCCACGGCAATGGCAGCTAGGACCACGGCTAGATGTCAGTTATGTCAGCGGCAGCTATACCGATTATTTCTATGGAATAAGCCAAGCGGAAGCTGGACGGTCTGGGCTTTCTGCCTACGACAGCAATAGCAGCTGGAATGTGGCCATAAGCTTGGAAGGCTTTGTGCGCTTAAATGAGCGCTGGTCTTTGGCAGGTACCATTAAACGTAGTTTCTTAGACGACGCCATTCGTAACAGCCCAATGACTGAAGGCAGCCATGCAAATAGTGCCTTTATCATTATCAATTATCGGCTGTAGCGTGATGCAAAAACCAAACATATGGAGGTGTTTTTCCAGGCGCCTCTTATTATTATAACTACGCATAATATATATTATGTTAAATTGCTTATTATGCTCTTATGAGGCCTGCTCTGCCCTGTGGTGTTTGTACGTGCAAACTTCGGCTGTTTTTGCTGGTTTTTGGTTATAACGTAAAAACAGGAAATTTGATTTGTTCAAAAATTTGTCAAAAAAAAAGCCACCGTAAAAACGGTGGCGGCGATTCGTTTGGTGAAAAGCCAAAGCTTTAATTGCTGGGCTTGGTTTCCTCGTTGTAGTTTAAGGTGAACGGCAATGCGTATTGGCCAATCGGTGTTCCTACTTGGGCAGCACCTTCTACTCGAAATGGTGGCAAGCTTTCGCCGCGTTTTAACTTTAAGCCTTCAGTAAGGAGCTTCTTACCACTCAGCGCTATGCGCAACGTAATGTCGCCCGTGCCACCATTTGCTGCTATTGCTAGCTGGTCGCTGTTTGCGCCTTCGGCGATTAAGGCTTCGCCCATATAAACTTGGTAATTTACCTGGGTTAAACGGAGCTGCACAGGACTGGCGTTTCCTATGCTCACTTGCACAGCTAGGTCTGTAACAAGGTCTGGTATATAGGTACCGTCTTGTTGGAGTGACATGTTTGCATTCACGGCAGCTAAATCGAAAGAAACCTTGTCGGTTATTTGGTCCTTTACGACAGAGCATGCACTGAGCAGCAAGGAGCTTGCTGCTATGAGTGCGCTTGTTTTAAATAAACCATGCTTCATGACTTGCTCATACCTTTCACAATGTCGGTAATACTGGCCACCGCGCCACCAATGTTGGCTAATTCAGCAGGAATGATCATGCTGTTGTTGGCTTTAGCTAAGTTACCAAACTCTTTTACATATTGTTCTGCAACGCGTAGGTTCACTGCTTCCTTACCACCTGGCTCATTAATGGCCAAGGCAATTTTACGTAAACCTTCAGCCGTGGCAGAAGCAATAAGTTCAATTTCTTGCGCACGCCCTTCTGCTTCATTTATTTGTTTCTGCTTTTCGGCTTCCGACATATTAATCACTTCTTGTTTCTGACCTTCTGAAACGTTGATCATGGCTTGGCGTTCACCTTCAGACTTGGCGATTGCAGCGCGGCGTTCACGCTCTGCACGCATTTGCTGTTCAAGGGCGTCTTTAATGCTGGTGGGTAGCTCAATGTCTGAAATTTCATAGCGCAGGACTTTAATACCCCAAGGTGCAGCTGCTTCGTCAAGTGCTTGCACTACAGCTTCGTTAATTTTGGCACGCTCTTCAAAGGTTTTGTCTAATGACGTTTGGCCAATAACAGAACGCATGGTGGTTTGTGCAAGCTGAGACGCAGCGTAACGATAGTCGTTAATACCGTAACTTGCGCGATGTGCGTCGATTACCTGAATATACAGCACACCATTAATGCCTACTTGTATGTTGTCTTTGGTGACACAAGCTTGGCGGTGCACGTCGATTACTTCTTCTTTTAGCGTATGTACATAGGCTACTTTGTCAATAAACGGGATTAAAATATGAAAGCCCGAGTCTAAAGTACGGGAGTATTTTCCTAAACGTTCAATGACATAGTTGCTGCGCTGGGGAACGATGCGCGCTGTTTTGACAATAATAACAATGACAAATACGGCAAACCCCAACGAGAGTATGGCTAAGCTGTCCATGAGTTGTTCCTTATAAGTAAATTATTTTGCAGGTTGGTTGCGGCTAACAATTAAGGTGATGCCGTCGTTTTTGATCACCCAAGCCACATCCCCTTTTTCTAGCGGGTCTTCACTGCTTGCGTCCCACTGTACGCCATTCAAAACGACACGCCCTCGGCCGTGTACAAAGGTACTTTGCACTTCAACCCGGTCGCCCAGGCTTTTTTGAAAAATTTGTGGAGAGCTTGCAGTGTCGCTGGTGAAGCCAACAAACCAATTTTGTAAATGTTTCCGAGCTAACAGAAGCGTCGCTAAACTGACCCCACCAAACACTAGGTACTGGGCAGACTGGGAAGTAATAACACCAAGCTGCAATAAAATGCCCGTGGTGATAGCGCCTATACCAATAAACACAGCAATGACACTGGTTGCCAGGAGTTCTGTTAGTATCAGAAATATACCTACGATAATCCAAATAATACCGGCTGACATGTTTAGTCCTCTTTATTCGAGTGCATACTGCGGGTTTCGAAGCTGCCTTCTAAAAAACTCCGGCTGCCACGTGTGTCAGCAACCATCAGCCGCCCTTCTTCTAATTGGTGAAAGCTTTTTAGCTCCGTCGGCAAAAATACGGGACGTCGGAAGCCAACGTCCATGAGCGTGACTTCTTCGCCTAAGTAATGCTCAATACTGGCTTGCGCCCGAGCTACCGAATACATGCCATGAATAATAGGCCGGCTGAAACCAAACCAGCGCGACACCCAAGGGTGCAAGTGGATAGGATTATAGTCACCCGACAAGCGCGCGTAGGTGCGGCCTAAATGGCTTGGCAGTGACCAGGCGTCGTTTTCTTGCCACAGGCTCAAGTCGATAGTTGGGCTTTTGCGTTCGCGCCCCTTGCCTGGCTTGCTGCCGCCACCTACCTGGTAGGCACTGCTACTGCGCAGCACCAGCGTGTCGTCTTGGTAGAAGTCCACTAAATACATTGGACGAATACGCTTACGCTTGGCTGCCCTTGCTGGCATTTCTATTTGCACATCCAGGGTGAAGGGTTGCTTTTTATCAACTGGAGCAAAGTACTCCATACGGTTGGCAACATGCACCATGCCTAAAATAGGAAACGGGAAGTCATTTTCAAGCATCAGCGCTAAATGCGCCCGTTGTGCTAACAAATAAAAGTAAGTTAAAGGTACGTCACTGACAAAGTTAGGTATTTTTTCTTTATAAGACGCCAAATGCTCCAGATCGATCGGCTTGGCACTGTATTGACTGGTCAGTCGCTTCAAATCGTCGCTGACAATGCCTTTCCGTGTGACTGTGCCAACAGCTCGCAACAACATACCTGGTAAGTCAGGTAAGGTTTTTACAGGCGGGTTCTCCGCTTGGTAACCTTGCGCCATCCATCCCTCCATAGCACTTTTGTTTGTAATATGTATGTTAGGTTACCAAAGTTCTTATAAACGGCGTAGTACTATTTATGAAATAAAGCCTTGTGTTATATCAATATCAGCCGATACATATTCACTAGAATACAACATCATCTTTTGTGAACTTAGTAGGTGGTTAAAATATGGACCGTTTCTTTCAGCGCTTTAAAATTAGCGTTCGACTTTTTTTACTTCTTTGCATAGCGGCAATAGGCACGGGGCTTATGGTGTTATTTATGCTCATGAGCGACAGAAGCTTTGTGATGAACGAGGTTCAGAATAAGCTCGATGCCATTAATGACGTTGCTCTGACGCAAGTACAAGGGTTTTACCGCCAAGCTGAAAGCGGAAATATGACAGAACAGGAAGCCCAAGCAGCCGCTTTAGCCATGTTAGCCAATATAAAGTACGACGGTGGCAACTATATTTATACCCTAAGCACCAATGGTACCTTGTTGCAGCACCCAAACCAGAGGCTGCAAGGGCAAAAAGTGCTTGATCAAACGGACAGCCGTGGCACTCCCTACTATAGAGACATGTTAAGCGCCCTTTCGAACAACAAAGAAGCAACGGTCCGGTACCATCAAAACGACAAGGCTGTGTTGGCTCGAGTTGCGGCTTTTGAGCCTTGGGGTTGGGTTATTAACACACGTGTTGAAATGCAAACCATTAACGGCTTGGTCATGAAACAGTTTTGGCGCTTAATGCTGATTGCCCTGTGCTTGTCTATCCCCCTTCTGCTGCTCTTTATGCTGATTATTCGCAGCATCACTAAGCCATTGAACACGTCGATTGCGGCTATGCAAGACATAGCTTCTGGTGATGGCGACTTAACTGTCCGTTTAAATGCCGAAGGAAATGACGAGCTTTCTCAATTAGGCCACAGCTTTAATTTATTTGTTAGCAAGGTACAGCAAGTGGTGAAAAGCCTACAAGAGAGTGCCTTGCAAGAGGAGGAAGCTGCGGAAGAGTTGACCCACCTCAGCCATTCCAGCTCGAGCCTTTCTGCGCAACTTGCTTCAGAGGCTTCCTCGGTTGCTACAGCCGTGCATGAGCTGTCGGCTTCTGCCGCTGAAGTTGCGGACCATGCCCGCCAAGCAGCGGAGTCGGCTAGTGAAGCGGATAAAGAGTCTCATACCACCGCGGAAGTGATGCACAGCACAGTAGAAAGCATTGACGCACTGGCCATCAAGTTGAACTCGGCTGTTTCGCAAACAAAAGCACTGGAAGAAAGCTCGAGCCGCATAGGTGATATTCTTGAAGTGATTGTAAATATTGCCGAGCAAACCAACTTGCTTGCTTTAAACGCTGCCATTGAAGCAGCGCGAGCGGGCGAGGCAGGCCGCGGCTTTGCCGTTGTAGCTGATGAAGTACGTACCCTAGCGACCCGTACCCAGCACTCCACCAATGAAATAAGCCAACTAACGGACAATATACAAGCGGCGATTAGTAATGTTTCCACAGTGATAAACGATGTGCAGCAAGCATCGGCTCATACCAGTACCAATGTTGGTAATGCTGAAAATGCGTTACGTACCATTAATCAAGCGGTTGAAACTATATCCAGCATGAACGTTCAAATTGCGACAGCCACGGACGAGCAAAGCCGTGTGACTAGCGAAATCAGTCAAAGCATTGTTGGTATTAACGACTTAACCAATCAGAATGAAGAAAACAACCAAGCGCTGGGCCGCTTAAGCAACACCATGTCTACAAGTAGCCATGAGCTTGCAGCCCAAGCGCGACAGTTTAAAACCTAATGCTGGTGATGTGACGCTTCACCGTGTGCGGCCACAGGAAAGTGAATAGCTGTGGTCGCATGCCCTGCTTCTGTTTCTATGTCAAAGTCTATACGCCAGACCATGCCGGGGTGTGCACAGGCAGCGATACGTAGGTCGGCCTGCCAACGTCCATCCCCTTGTGGCGTCCAGACAATAGGTATTTCTCCCATATACATACTTTCGCCCCGCATCACCGCTTTATTCAGAGTCCACTCCGAAGGTGTTTGCGCAAACAGGGTCATGTCTGTTTCTTCTGGCATGGAAGGTGAAGTTGAGAAAAAGCTAATGGTCTGGTCGCCCACTTGTACCTGGCACTGAGCGCTTGGAATAGAGCCAAGCGCACAAAAAGCCACCTCCGTACTTGGAAGCGTTGCTTTTGTACAAGAAACAAGCGAAACAGAAAGGACGACTGCTAAGCCCATGGCTTTATATACATTTATTTTGTGCATTTTATCTCCGCAAACATGAAAAACCGCTGCTATAATACCCATTAGATTGATCAGTGTCATAAAATCTACCTCTTATAGGGTGTAATCCTTTTATAAAAACCGTACAATTAATTTGTTATTGGTAATTTTTTATTAAAGTTACCTTTCCACGTCCTGCAACCTCGAGCGGATAATAAGAAAATGAACCAAACGAACTCTCAACCTGTTGAATATAACTATAAGGTGGTCAGACAATTTACGATCATGACCATCGTATGGGGCATTGTAGGCATGAGTGTTGGTGTTCTCATTGCAGCCCAGCTTGTCTGGCCCGCACTGAACTTCGACACCCCATGGCTAACCTACGGCCGTTTACGTCCATTGCATACCAACGCAGTAGTTTTTGCATTTGGTACCAGTGCCCTTTTTGCGACTGCATACTATGTGGTGCAAAGAACCTGTCATACGCGACTGTTCTCTGACCGTTTAGCTGCCTTCACCTTTTGGGGTTGGCAACTTGTCATTGTTGCAGCAATTATCACCCTGCCTATGGGTTACACAACCACCAAAGAGTACGCGGAGCTAGAATGGCCGATTGGTATTCTTATCGCGATTGTGTGGATTGCCGTGATGATCGTGTTTTTCGGTACAGTAGCCACACGTAGAACTTCGCACATTTATGTAGCGAACTGGTTCTATGGCTCCTTTATGATTACCGTTGCCATGCTGCACATTGGTAATAACCTGGCCTTACCTGTGTCCTTCATGAAGTCGTACTCGATTTACCCGGGTGCTATCGACGCCATGATGCAGTGGTGGTACGGGCATAACGCGGTTGGCTTCCTATTGACAGCTGGCTTCCTTGGTATGATGTACTACTTCGTACCTAAGCAGGCAGAGCGTCCGGTTTATTCTTACCGCTTGTCCATTGTTCACTTCTGGGCCCTTATTTGTATTTACATTTGGGCTGGCCCTCACCACTTACACTACACTGCGCTGCCAGACTGGGCACAAAGTGTGGGTATGGTGATGTCCGTTATTCTATTCGTTCCTTCCTGGGGCGGTATGATCAACGGTATTATGACCTTATCCGGCGCGTGGCATAAATTACGTACCGACCCTATCTTGCGCTTCCTGATTGTGTCGTTGTCGTTCTACGGCATGTCCACGTTTGAAGGCCCCATGATGGCGATTAAGTCGGTGAACGCCTTGTCACACTACACTGACTGGACTGTAGGTCACGTGCACTCGGGTGCGCTAGGCTGGGTTGCGATGATCACCATCGGCTCGATTTATCACTTAATTCCAGTGCTATTCAACCGCGAGCGCATGTACAGCATTAAGATGATTACTACGCACTTCTGGTTACATACCATTGGTGTGGTGCTTTACATTGTCGCGCTATGGATTTCAGGTGTTACACAGGGCTTAATGTGGGGCGCAGTGAACTCTGACGGTACCCTGACATACAGCTTCGTGGAAAGCTTACAAGCCTCTTACCCATTCTATTTTGTGCGCTTTGTGGGTGGCCTGTTCATCGTTACTGGTATGCTTCTTATGGCATACAACGTATTCAAAACAGTTCGCAGTAACGCTGTTCGCAAAAGCGAACCACTCGTTGCACAAACCGCCTAAGGAGATACTGAGTCGTGAAAAGAATTAAACATGAGTTAGTAGAAAAGAACGTAGGCTGGCTTGCTGTATTTGCAATTATTGCAATATCACTAGGTGGTCTCGTAGAGATCACCCCCCTCTTATTCCAACGCCAAGTAAATGAGCCAGTGAAAAACCTACAGCCATACACACCGTTGCAGCTAGAGGGTCGTGACATTTATATTCGTGAAGGGTGCGTTGGGTGTCACAGCCAAATGATTCGCCCGTTCCGTCACGAAACCGAACGCTATGGTCACTACTCTGTAGCAGGTGAGCACGTATGGGAATTCCCATTCCTATGGGGCTCGAAGCGTACAGGTCCTGACTTAGCCCGTGTAGGCGGTCGTTATTCTGACGAATGGCACCATGTGCACCTGATTAACCCACGTGCCGTAGTTCCAGAGTCAAACATGCCAGCCTTCCCTTGGTTAGCTGAAAATAAACTCGATGGTCGACTGACTGAGCGTAAAATGCGCGCATTCAGAACCCTAGGTGTCCCGTACACGGACGAGGATATTGAAGGCGCAGGCGCGAAAGTTGCCGGTCACACTGAGTTGGAAGCCCTGATTGCTTACTTGCAGTCACTTGGCACCGCCCTAAGGTAAGGAATAAAATATGAGTGGAGCTACATTCACAGCATGGTACACACTCGTGGTCTTCGGAATCATCATTTTGGTGATTCTGTGGGCCTTCTTACCTAAAAACAAAAAGCGTTACGACGATATCGCAAAGTCTGTCGTGGACGATGATTCAACCGACCTGAAGGATAACGCTTCAGGTCGCAAACAGGAGTCAAATAATAATGAGTAGCTTCTGGAGTGCCTGGATAATTGTAATAACCCTCGGTACCTTAATAGCACTAATGCTACTACTGCGTTGGAACATGACTAACTACACGGGTGTGGAAGAAGGCGAGCCTATGGGGCACGAATTCGACGGCATCTCAGAGTTAAATAACCCACTACCTAAATGGTGGACTATTTTATTCTGGTTATGTTTTGCTTGGGGTTTCGTATACCTTGCCTTATACCCAGGATTAGGCAATTTCAAAGGACTTCTTGGCTGGACAAGTTCAAACCAAGGCGTTCTTTCACTTGAAGAGTCGCGTCAAGCTGTCGAGCTTGCTCGTGAACAAGGCTTAAACGTACAATACGACCGTGAGCGTATGCATGCGGAAGAAAAGTACGGCCCAATTTTCCAACAGTATGCAAGCTTAAGCATTGAAGAAATTGCCGCTGAGCCTGAAGCTGTACAAATTGGTCAACGCCTGTTCTTGCAGAACTGTGCTCAGTGTCACGGGTCGGATGCGCGTGGTTCACAAGGCTTCCCGAACCTAACCGATGGTGTGTTTAACTGGGGCGGTAAGCCACAAGACATTTACACCACTATTATGAAAGGCCGTAACGCCAACATGGCGTCGTGGGTTGACGCCCTAGGCGAACAAGGTGTTGTTGAAGTAGCAACCTACGTACTAAGCCTGAATGGTCGTTCTGTAGACCGTGACGTAGCCCGCGCTGGTGAAGCAATTTTTAAAGGCCAAGGGACATGTTTTGTGTGTCATGGTAGCGAAGGTCAAGGTAACCCAATGCTAGGCGCACCTAACTTAACCAACAACATTTGGTTGTACGGTGGCTCGCAAAAAGCAGTTGAAGAAACCATTCGCCATGGCCGGAACGGTGTTATGCCAAGTTGGGAAAACATCCTAGGCGAAGATAAGGTGAAAATACTTGCAGGTTATGTACTGAGCTTAAACGCTGAGTAAGCAAGTTCCTTTTCTGCCCTATTGGAAGCCCCTACTTCGTTAGGGGCTTTTTGTATCAATCACCCTAAAAGAGAATGCGTATGTCGATGAATACAAACCACACAAAAAATACTGGTCCTTGGTACAAGCACTTTTGGCCTTGGTATTTAGTGTTCATGAAGCTTGCGGTTATTACTGCAATAACGATTACCGTCATACTCATTAAGAAAAACCCAACGGCTATGGTTATTGACGACTATTATAACGAAGGCCGTGCCATTAACTTCCAACTCGACCGTGAACAGCGCGCTGCAGACCTTGGTATTGAGTTGCAAGTGAGCATTGAAAACGACATGTTTATTTTAAAGTTCGCTAGTGGCGAGCCTGAGCAGCGAACGGCTGTACGTGTCATGTTTTACCACCCTACTTTAGACGACAGAGACTTTGATATTCTTGTGCCTCACGCCTCGAATGGTGTGTACCGTGCCGAGTTTCCAGAGGATGTGAGTGGCCATTGGCGTATGGATTTTGAACCTTATAACAGAGAGTGGCGTATTTCGAAGTCTACCACTTTCCCATTGCGCAAAGAGCTGAATATTACTCCTGATGTATAAGGTTTCCGAATGAACAAAGAACAGGCCTGTTTTCACTGCTTTCAGCCCATTCCCAAAGGCGTTGATATTACAGTAGAGGTGTTCGGCGAAGCACAACCCATGTGCTGCTATGGTTGCCAAGCCGTTGCCGAAACCATTGTGGACCAAGGCCTGACCCATTTTTATAAGTACCGTGAAGTAGACGATAGCCAAGGCCCAGCACTTATTCCTGAAGAGCTAGCGGGGCTTGATGAAGCCGTTACAGCCTACGATGACGCAGAAATACAAAAAGAATTTGTTCTCACTCAAAACGACCATAGCTCGGCCTCGCTGGCGGTAGAAGGCATGACCTGCGCAGCTTGTGCTTGGTTGATTGAGCGGCAATTAGGCAACCACGCGGGGATTGAAAAGGTGGTAGTGAACGCCACTACAGATCGTGTCCATGTGACCTGGGCTGCAGGCAAAACGAAGCTGAGCTCTATTTTAAAAGCCATTCACCAAATAGGCTATAAGGCTTTGCCTTTCCAGCAAGCTGACTTAGAAGAGCAGTACGAACGCAAACGCCGCAGCTATATACGCAGGCTGGGGGTAGCAGGTATTGCTTCCATGCAAACCATGATGGTGGCTGTGGGCTTGTATTACGACGACATTGACGCCACCACCCGGCTGTATTTTTGGTGGGTTTCTTTACTCTTTAGTGCCCCGGTGTTTGTTTATAGCTGCCAGCCCTTCTTTCAAAACGCTTGGCGGGCGATACGCTCCAAGTCGTTAAATATGGATGTGCCGGTCAGCCTGGCAATTATTTTTGCGTTTTTTGCCAGCTTTTACGCCACGGTAACCGACACCGGTGACGTGTACTATGAGTGTGTCACCATGTTTGCGTTTTTTCTGTTGTCGGGCCGCTATTTAGAGCTATTAGCCCGCCAAAAAGCCATTACCAATGCCGCAAACCTGATGAAGCTTATTCCAGCTATCGCCGAGAAACAAACCGCTGAAGGCTGGCAAAAAGTGATGGTGAAACACCTAGTACCAGACGATGTCATTCAAATTCGCCCGGGCGAAGCTATTCCTGTCGACGGAGTATTACTTTCACAACAAGCTTGGTGCGACGAGGCCCAACTCACCGGCGAAAGCCGCCCGATTGCAAAGCGCACCGGTGAAACCATTTATGCGGGCAGTGTGAACCAAGAAAACCCACTGCGTATGCGGGTAACCCATACCCATCAAAACACCTTACTGGCAGGCATTATTCATTTGCAAGACGACGCTTTAGGGCAAAAGCCACGCGTGGTGCAATTGGCAGACCACATTAGTAAATACTTTGTGCTGGCGACTCTTATTATTGCTTCAGCGACTTATTTAGGTTGGTATTTTATTGCGCCAGAGAAAGCCCTTTGGACTGTGCTGGCTGTCTTGGTTGCCACCTGCCCTTGTGCCCTTTCGTTAGCGGCTCCTACGGCAATGAGCGGTGCAGTCAGTCGGTTAAACCAAAGTGGGATCTTGTTAAAACAAGCCAATGTGCTGCAAGCATTACCTGGAATAACAACCGTTTGCTTTGACAAAACAGGCACCTTAACCCATGGTCGCTTTCATATTTTGGAGGCATGGCACCAGGAAACGAGCGAGCAAAGTCGGCATGAAGCCATTGCTGCTGCGCTGGAGTTTTCTTCAGAACATCCCATTGCCCAGCCCTTTCGCAGGCTTGCTAAACCGGTGGACTTAAATGAAGTAGAAAACACCCCTGGCCTTGGCGTGGAAGGCCGCGTAGACAACACCCTTTACCGCATTGGTAGCTTGGCCTTTGTTCAGCAATGGCATCCGCAGTTAAGCTCGCCGATGCCTCAAGCCAATGTGTTTTTAGCCACAGAGCAAGGCCTTATCGCTTGCTGGCGAGTCGACGATGAACTGCGTGATGACGCAACGACTATGCTGCAGTGGTGCAAGAAAAAAGGTTTCCACACCATTATGCTAACAGGTGACACTCAAGAGCGTGCGCTTGCAGTAGCTGAAAGCTTAGCTTTAGACGAAGTTCACAGTGCATTAAAACCAGATGACAAGTTGGCCATTTTACGCAAGCAGCAACACCAAGGGCCGGTTATTATGGTGGGCGACGGCATTAATGACGCGCCTGTACTTGCACAGGCCGACGCTTCCATTACCTTCGCCTCCGGCTCGGAATTGGCCCAGTCAGGTTCTGACGTGGTTATTTTGAACGGTGAATTAACGGCGATTCGCCGGCTGTTCGATACCGCTAAAAAGGCCCGATTGGTCATTCGTCAAAACTTTGCCTGGGCCTTAGGGTATAATGGTATAATATTACCCTTAGCCGTGATGGGCTATGTGGGGCCTTTATGGGCCATGCTAGGCATGTCCACAAGCTCACTCATTGTTATTTCTAATTCGTTACGCCTACTCCGTAAACAGGCGTATTAAGGAGGGAATATGGAATATCTCCATATTATGGTCCCTGTTGCTATTATTATTGTTGCGGCTTTAATTGGTTTGCTGTTTTGGTCGGTTCGAACAGGCCAGTTCGACGACCTCGAACGTCAGGGGTTCAATATACTTCTGGACGACGAAACACCTGAAACAAAGAATGACGACAAAGAAACACCGAACAAACACTCTTCTGCGAAATCACCATGAACCCCGTTGACTTTTGGGCTGCTATTTTAATGGGACTGGCCGGAAGCGGCCATTGTATTGCCATGTGTGGCGGCCTTGCAGGTGCCATGGGTGTGCAGCAAAGCAAACCCCGCATTCTCCTGTATAACGTGGGCCGTATTAGCAGTTATATGCTAGCAGGCGCTTTGGTTGGCTCTGCTTTCTTTGGTTTAGCCCAACTGCAACCCCAGCTGTTTATTTGGATGCGTATATTCGCTGGCGTTATGATGCTGCTTTTAGCTGCCTACTTATTGCGCATTACCGCCGCCCTGCTGTGGCTGGAGCGCATCGGTGCCATTCTTTGGCGACGTTTAAAGCCATTAACCCGAAAATATAACCGTAACGGGAAAAGCCATCATGTATACTTGGCCGGCATGTTATGGGGCTGGTTACCTTGTGGTTTGGTCTATAGTGCGTTGTCGTGGGCTGCTTTAACCGCGTCGCCGACATCCGGGGCATTATTTATGTTGTTATTTGGTCTCGGTACTTTGCCAAGTATGTTATTCTTAGGTATGGTGAGTCATACGTTAGTTAGCCTATTGAAATCAACTAAATTTCGTTGGTTTTCATCAGCTATTTTAGCAACTTATGGCGTGGCTACAATTACTATCGGGTTAATGCAATTGCGTTAATTCTAGGAGTTCAAATGTCAAATGAAAGTCGTTTAAAAAACCATATTAACTGTCAAAACTGCGGCATCAATCAGCTTTGCTTGCCCTATACTTTAGACGACAGTTCGATGGACAAACTCGACTCGATTATTGAACGGAAACGTCCCTACCAACGCGGCGAAACCTTATTCCGAGCCAACGATCCGCTCATTTCTTTGTATGCGGTACGCTCAGGCAGTCTAAAAAGCTACATGCTAAACGACGCGGGTGAAATGCAAATTACAGCCTTTCACTTGCCAGGCGACCTCATTGGTTTTTCATCTATAGGTCAAGAGCATTACCAAGGCTTCGCTGAAGCCCTTGAAACCAGCATGGTCTGTGAAATACCTTACAATAACTTAGAGTTATTGAGTGGCCAGGTGCCGAGTCTGCGCCGTCAAATAATGCGGCTGATGAGCGACGAAATTAACGCCGACAAACGCCTGCTTGGTTTAGTAACATCTCGCAGTGCAGAAGCCCGCGTGGCCACCTTTTTAATGGAGCTTTCTTCACGCTTTCATAAACGTGGCTTTTCATCAACTGAATACCGTTTAAGCATGACCCGCTCAGAGATAGGCAACTACCTTGGGCTTACGGTAGAAACGGTCAGCCGCTTGCTTGGTAAGTTTCAAAAAGAGCAGCTCATTGAGGTGAATGGCCGTTTTGTGAAGCTACTCGACTCGAGCCGTATTTGTGAAATTGCCGGCTTATCGCCAGTACCCTGCCAATTGAAACAAGCTTAATAGCTTGTGAATTAGCCAGCAAATAGACTAAGCTACACATAAGCCATTGTTCTCTTTTTGTT
This sequence comes from Aliidiomarina taiwanensis, assembly GCF_003987015.1. Classification (GTDB taxonomy): domain Bacteria; phylum Pseudomonadota; class Gammaproteobacteria; order Enterobacterales; family Alteromonadaceae; genus Aliidiomarina; species Aliidiomarina taiwanensis. Next base: position 664,251 of record NZ_PIPQ01000001.1, read on the forward strand.
TAAGGAAGGTTGCTTATGTATAAGAATATTCTGGTAGTACTTGATGCTGAAGATGATGAGCATAAAGCACTCTCCCGCGGCTTGCACCTTGCAAGCCTGTTAAGCGCACAACTCACTCTGTTTGTGTCTATTTACGACTTCTCTTATGAAATGACCACCATGCTTTCGGGTGAAGAGCGCGAGCAAATGCGCGACTCGCTTATTCACGAGCGTCGTCACTGGGTGCAAGGGTTGTTAAAAGAGCGAGAGGTAGAAAACCTCGATGTAAACGTGGAAGTGGTGTGGCACCACAGACCTTTTGAAGCCATCATTCGCTGCGCTCTTGAGCATAACCATGACCTTATTATTAAAGGGGCTAAAAAGCACGGTGCCCTCCAGAGCGTTCTGTTTACGCCCACTGACTGGCACTTGTTACGCAAAGCGCCCTGCCAAGTATTGCTGGTGAAAGAGCACGCATGGCCAGAGCAAGGAGGCCGAGTGCTGGCGGCTGTACACGCAGCAACCACCAGCGAAGACCACAAAAGCTTGAACAAAAAAGTGATTCAAAGCGCTTATGCCATGAGTGAAAAGCTCAAGGCAAGTTTACATTTAATCAATAGCTATCCGTCTGCTCCATCGGCCATAGCCATTGAAATACCAGACTTTGACACCTACCAGTACCAAGAGAGTGTGCGCTCTTACCATGAAGAAGAAATAAAAAAGCTAACAGAAGAGTTGCATGCGGACGCTTACGAGCTGCATTTGGAAGAAGGCATGCCGGAAGACAGAATTCCTGCTTTAGCTGAAGAAATTGATGCTGGGCTGGTTGTGCTGGGCACGGTTGGACGTACTGGAATTTCCGCCGCACTGCTTGGGAATACGGCGGAGCATGTGATCGGCCGCTTAAATTGCGATTTGTTGGCTTTGAAACCGGAAGGGTTTAACTGCCCACTTGGCTAAGTATACCTTGCTCGTTACTTTCTTCTAAGTCTGCGCGAATGGCCTCAATAATGGGGCCATTGACTCTGATCATTTGTTGCAACTCTGCAATGTAAGCTTCACCACGGGTGGAATAACTCATAAGCCCTTCTGCCAGCGCAGTGGCTTTCATCGGTTTGTCGTGCAAACGTTGTAGGCGTCGGATGCTGCGCAAGTCATGGTAGGCTTGGTGGGTATTTAAGTTGCGAATGTAGGCGCGAACAGACGACTCCATATTGGCAAACAGTTGTACCTCATAGGACTCCCCTTCTGGCCGTTGGTTTGGCACTAAGCCACAGCCTGGCACCCAACACCACTGACCAAAAAAGTTTCGGGCCTGTAAGGCAAAACGTGACGTTCCCCAACCACTTTCATTCGCTGCCTGAATAAGCACTAAAGTTTCAGGGACTATGTCGACCCGTCGCAAGAGAAGCTTGAACTGCCGTGTTCTGTCTTGAGTGTCTACTTTATAGTAGTCGCTTAACTTGGCTAACCAGGCAGCCTCTTCCTTTGATAGCGCAATGCCTTTGAGCACTTTTTCATGATAGAGGTTTTCCAGCGTTTCTCGTTGAGTCAATATGGCTTGATTCTCTTGTCGCGCTGCTGGCAATAAGAAACGAAAGAACTCTACTTTTCTGGCGGTCACATTGGTTATTTCAGCAAAATTTGGGACTTCTGTATGGCCTTGCTGAATGGGCCCATTCACGGCGGGTAATGGCGCTGCGGGGGGCGCTACAAAGGTTACTGCTTGCTTGCCTTGCTCTGCTTGCTGTTGTGCAGGCACCTGGTCGTCCACCTGCAGAACAACCAGAATAAGTACCAGTACAATCAAGGCCAAAAGGCCGGAAACTACACTCAATACTTTATGCTTTATTATTTTCTCTTTCAGCATGTTACGTCCTTTCCAATGCAAGGTGACTCATCATGAGTCTTCCCCATTTGTAACCGGTGCTTCAATACCAAATATTTCCCGATACAAAATACCCTTCATGTTAAAAAACAACGGAATAACCCAAATAAAGCCAATGAAAAAAGTAAATACCGAGGCCACCGCCAGTAATGTCATAAAGGCATAGAGGGGCAAAAAGGTAAAAAACCGACGGAATACAACTGTTAGCGACACACGAATGGCTTTTACAGGGCTTAATTTGTCTTGAATAATTAACTGCACCGAGAAGATAAGGCCTAAGCTAAACGTCATGGCAATGAAAATCCAAAGGAACATCAGTGCGTTCAAGGACACACCCAGATTATTCGCTAATAGCAAACCAAGCGCAGCTAAAGCTAACACAGCAACGGCTTTAATCAGCTCAAAGACAACTAGAGGCCAAGCCGTTGGGAAGTGCTCAAAGACCATCATAGGTGTATTATTTGGCGCAATAGCACGAGCGCCATTTTCTGCGCGCTGGCCTCGCACTGCATTGCGTAGCCCCATGGAGATCATGCCGGCAAATAAAATGGCAGTTATGACTTGTAAAGCAAATTGGCCAAGCACCACAGGTAAGGTAATCGCGTCTAATGCGTTCGGGTCATTCACATCAATATCTAACGCCGGAAATACAAAGCTACTGGCCAGGGCGATGACATAAATAATGAAAGTAGCCATTAAAAAAGGTGCTTTTGTGGTGCGCACCATATCCCAAGCTTCTTTTAGTACCTCTTTGGTGTCTAAGGTGTAGGTGTCATCTAAAGCCGTGCTTGGGTGCCCGCCAATCCGTTGTATTTGTTGGTTCTTCCACATATCACTCATTCTTATTTTCCAATTCTACTGTTATGCTTAGGGCATATTGTAACGTAAATTCACGACAACGAACGCATGGCTTGCGTTGTTTTTACCCGGTAGAGGTTAAAGTGAGCAAAAAACCCGTGTCGAAACGTCCTCGTTGGCAGCAACAAAAGCGCAGACCGCGGCCCGCCACCCCGAAGATTATTCTCTTTAACAAACCTTTCTTAACCCTTTGTCAGTTCAGCGGTGAGCCTCACGACAGCTTGCTTAAAGACTTTATCCCGATTCCGGATGTCTACCCCGCGGGTCGTCTCGACAAAGACAGTGAAGGGCTCTTGCTGCTAACAAACAACGGCATTATACAGGCTCGTATTACCCAACCCAAACAGCGCACCTACAAGTCCTATTGGGTGCTGGTTGAAGGTGAACCAAGTGAAGAGTCCTTAGCGCAACTTCGGCAAGGGGTCGAGCTGAAGGATGGACAGACACTACCCGCCCGAGCCGAGGTCATAGATGCACCGGACCTTTGGCAGCGAATCCCGCCTGTTCGTGTCCGCAAAAGCATTCACGACACCTGGCTAAATATTAGCATTTGCGAAGGCCGGAACCGCCAAGTACGAAGAATGACAGCGGCGATTGGCCACCCAACCTTGCGCCTGGTACGCCACCAAATTGGCTCATTTCAACTCAATGGATTGCAACCAGGTGAATATAAAGAGCTGAGTTTAAGCGAGATCCCACCTGAGCTTCTCCCTGCAAGGAAATAGTGGTAGAATTCAGCGCCTAAATACAGGCGTTCTCGACTAAAGGTTTTCCATGACAAACACTTCTTCTCCTCGCGTTATTGTTGGTATGTCCGGCGGCGTAGACTCGTCGGTTTCTGCTTGGCTCTTGCAGCAGCAAGGGTACCAAGTGGAAGGCTTGTTTATGAAGAACTGGGAGGAAGACGACACGGATGAATACTGTGCCGCAGCCGAAGACTTAAAAGACGCCGAAGCCGTTTGTGAGAAACTGGGCATTGAATTGCACACGGTTAATTTCGCCGCCGAGTACTGGGACTCTGTGTTCGAGCACTTTTTAGAAGAATACAAAGCAGGCCGCACGCCCAACCCAGACATTATGTGCAATAAAGAAATTAAGTTTAAAGCCTTTCTAGACTTTGCTGCCGAGGTGTTGGACGCCGACTACATAGCCACAGGGCATTATTGTCAGCGCCGTGAGCACGAAGGCAAGTATCAACTGATTCGAGGCTTAGACAGCAATAAAGACCAAAGTTACTTTTTATATACGCTAAGCCACGAACACGTGGCACGTACCCTCTTCCCTGTGGGCCACTTAGAGAAAAACGAAGTGCGCCGTATTGCAGAAGAACAAGGCCTAGTAACCTTCAATAAAAAAGACTCGACGGGTATTTGCTTTATTGGCGAGCGTAAATTCAAAGACTTTTTACAGCAATACTTGCCAGCTCAGCCCGGCCCTATCGTGTCCGTCGACGGTGAACAGCTGGGCGAGCATGAAGGCTTGATGTACCACACCATAGGCCAGCGCAAAGGGCTTCTGATTGGCGGGTTAGCCAATGCCGGCAATGACCCTTGGTACGTGGTGGACAAAAACGTAGCCAGCAATGAGCTGGTGGTTGCCCAAGGTAAAAACCACCCGCGCTTATTTTCCAAGGGGTTAGTCGCTGGGCAAATACACTGGGTGTCCCGTGAAACTTTAACAGCACCCGTGCAGTGTATGGTGAAAACCCGTTACCGCCAACAAGACATTCCGTGCGTGGTGACCCCGCTTGAAAACGGTGACCTTGAAGTTATGTTCAATGAGCCTGTGGCCGCGGTGACACCGGGCCAGTCCGCAGTGTTTTACCAAGACGACGTCTGTTTAGGTGGTGCTATTATCGAGTCGCGCATTACCGACTTTGAGGTTGCACTGTGACCGAGTGGCAGCAGCGTGTGTATGCTATCGCAGGTATTCAACAAGCAGCCGCTTGTGTGTACCAGTTAGCATACCAAGGTAAAATAATTCCCCAAGACGCCGCCACCCCCCTGATAAACTCAGTGCTAGCGATAGATGCGGAGTCTGTAGAAGATATATACGCGAGTGAAATGGCAGAAGGTGAGAATAGACTTCCCTTAGCCATTGGCTTGCGGATTTTTTTAGAGCAGTTTGCAGGGGCCCCAGGTGTTAAAGCAAAACAAGACGGTCCCTTAAAGCATGCGTTGAACATACTACGAATGGAACAGGTGCTTCATAAGAACGAGGCGGCCAAAGCTGAGTTAGGCAAAGGTTTAATACAGGTCGCGCGGCAGCGAAACGACTTTAATATGGACAATTACCGTATTACAGAGAGTTTAGCGGGCTTATACAGCAGTATTATTAGTCCCCTCGCTCCCCCTATTCAAGTGCCAGGCAAACCTAGTTTATTACAGCAGCCGGCCATTCAACACCAAATACGTAGCCTGCTGCTAGCAGGTATACGAAGCGCTGTTTTATGGCGTCAATTAGGCGGCAAAAAACGCCATTTCATATTCAATCGTCGCAGCATGGTCGATGCTGCGAAATCACTTTTATTAACTACATCGTAAAGCGGAGCCAATTATAATGGAGCTTTCCAGTTTAAGTGCAATTAGTCCTGTCGACGGTCGTTACGGCAGCCGTTCAGCCAGTTTACGTCCTCATGTGAGTGAGTTTGGCCTTATTCACCAACGTGTGCTGGTAGAGGTACGCTGGTTGCAGAAGCTGGCCAGTATTGAAGCGATTGCCGAAGTACCCCCGCTGTCTGACGACGCAAACGACTTCTTAAATCGCATTGTGAGCGAATTTTCAGAACAAGACGCCGCCCGCGTAAAAGACATTGAACGCACCACCAACCACGACGTGAAAGCCGTTGAATACTTCTTAAAAGAGAAAGTTGCGGACCACGCAGAGTTGGCGGCTGTGAGTGAGTTTATTCACTTTGCTTGTACTTCCGAAGACATTAACAACTTGTCACACGCATTGATGCACCACAATGCCCGTGAAGAAGTTGTGGTGCCGACAGTGACAGAATTATTGCAGAAGCTTGCTAGCCTAGCGGCAGAGTTTGCCGATGTACCCATGATGTCCCGCACCCATGGTCAACCAGCCAGCCCTTCTACCTTTGGTAAAGAGTTTGCGAACGTGGCCATTCGTGTGGATCGCCAACTGTCACAAATTAAAGACATTGAGTTTTTAGGCAAGCTTAACGGCGCTGTAGGTAACTACAATGCGCACTTGTCGGCATACCCTGAAGTAGACTGGCATAAGGTGTCGGAAGAGTTTGTTAGCAGCTTAGGTATTCGCTGGAACCCCTACACCACACAAATTGAACCCCATGACTACATTGCCGAGTGGTTTGACGCCGTAGCCCGCTTAAACACAATTATTATTGACCTCGACCGCGACGTTTGGGGCTATATTGCGCTGAACCACTTTAAGCAAAAAACCGTAGAAGGCGAAGTGGGCTCTTCCACCATGCCACACAAAGTGAACCCCATCGATTTCGAGAACTCAGAAGGTAACCTAGGTTTAGCCAACGCTATTTTGCGTCATCTGGCTGAAAAACTACCTGTTTCACGTTGGCAGCGTGACTTAACCGACTCCACCGTGTTGCGTAACCTAGGGGTTGGCTTAGGCTATAGCTTTATAGGTTGGCAAGCCACATTAAAAGGTTTAAGTAAGCTTGAAATAAACCCGACCGTGCTCGATGCAGAACTAGATAAGAACTGGGAGCTGCTGGCGGAGCCGGTACAAACCGTCATGCGTCGTTACGGCATTGAAAAGCCCTACGAGAAGCTAAAAGACCTTACCCGTGGTAAGCGTTTGTCCGCAGCAGGAATGGCTGAGTTTATCGACACCTTGGACATGCCAGAAGCCGCTAAAGACGAGCTGAAAGCGCTTGCGCCAAATACCTATATAGGTGATGCCGTTCGCCTTGCTAAAGACGTGTCTAAGTACTTGGAAAACAACTAAATGAATAAGTTGCGCGACTTTGACCCTGCAGACTTTAAGCGCACTGTATGGCAAAAAAAACCTGGCGTATTTCGCCAGGTTTTGCCACAGCTTGAAGAACCATTAACACCCGACGAACTGGCTGGTTTAGCGTTAGAGCCTGGTGTCGACTCGCGTGTTATCTGGTGCAACAGAGGTCAATGGCAGCTTGCTCACGGTCCTTTCGAAGACTACGGCAAACTCGGTGACTCCCACTGGACCTTGCTGGTGCAAGCGGTGAATGAACATTACCCCCCTGCTCGCCAATTACTAAGCTTTTTCGACTGGCTACCCGACTGGCGTATTGATGATCTTATGGTCAGTTTCGCAACACCGAAAGGGGGCGTGGGCCCTCATGTGGATCAATACGATGTGTTTATTATTCAAGGGGAAGGCCGACGCCAATGGCAAATTGGCGAGCCAGGTAATCTTGAAACCATGACACCTCACCCCGAGTTAAAACAGGTCAAAGGCTTTACTCCCATGATTGATGTGGTGTTAGAGCCAGGCGACATGATTTATATTCCGGCTGGCTTTCCTCATGACGGGGTGAGTATTGAGCCGTCGTTAAGCTATTCCGTGGGCTTCCGGGCGCCAAGCCAGGCCGAGCTACTTTCTGCTTTAGCCGACAAAGCTCTTGATAAAGAATTGCTTAATACCCGCTTTCGCGACACAGACGCTTCATTGCAAGCACAAAATAGCCAGCCCTCTTGGTATTTACCCGAAGCGGCTGTGAATGAGTTTCAGCGGATGTTGCAAGAAGCCGTTGCCGACTCGGCGCTTATGCACCGCTTGTGTGCCCAATTTCTTTCGCAAAACCCGCGGCCCCCGCTGCAGTTTTGGCCTGAGAAACCGTTCACACACGAGCAGCTACCTGCTTTTTTAACAGAGCACGATGCATTTTTAACGGCACCAGGTTTACGCTGGCTCACAACAGAGCATTGCAACGAAGACGAGGCCCTCACCCTTTACGTACAAGGCCAAGCATTCGCTTGTGACACAGAGGTCGAAGCGTTATTGGGTGTGTTTAAGTCGGTCGAAAGTGTGTCGAGCGCACGTATTTTGCAGGCTGTGCAGACTTCATCCAAGGCTGCTAAGCTTGTTATATGGTTGCTTAATGAAGGGTATTTGGTGGTGGAAGACGACGCAGAAGATGAAGAAGAGGCTTAAGCCTCTTCTTCCCACAACTGTTTTTCTTCACTCATTTGGAATATACGCTCGGCACTTTTAACAAGCACATCAGCAATCGACTGCTGTTCTTTGCTTATACCAGACTCACTGTTCAGTATTTTGTCTGCTTTTAGTTGCCACATATAAGAAAAATAACGTAATGCGTCTTGGGCTGTTGCAGCAAGGCTTGCGTCGATATGGTCGGTGGGTAGGTCAGTCCCTGCTATGACCCATACTTTTTCGGTAAGGCGTTGCAAGGAAAACTTCCAAACCGTCACATGGGGAACCAGCATACGGCTTTCTTTAGTGAGCACACGGTCGGTGACTAACCCACGTTCGGCTAAATAACCATTCGCGGTTTGGTACTGGCTTCGAACCCAGGCTTGCATTTGTTCTTCATTCATTGGTGTTGTCATGTTTATTCTCGTTATAACTACATAAAACGTTCATAAACAAGCTTACCATTTAGTGCCCAAGGTGGGAATTGTTTCAATCGCCTTTTATCGTGTGGTGTAAAGAACTCTTACACATTCCACTCAATACAAGGTAAAATTAACGCTCTTCTTACTAGCACTTGTTAGTGCAAAGTGATAATTTACGCAGCGTTTTTATATAACTGAAAAGGGTAAATTTCATGTCCCTGTTTGAACATAAAGAGTTTGATAACCACGAACAAGTGGTTTTTTGCCATGACCAAGAATCTGGTTTAAAGGCTATTATTGCTGTGCATGACACCACCATGGGCCCTTCCCTTGGCGGTACGCGTATGTGGAACTATGCGTCTTCTGAAGAAGCTCTTACCGATGTGCTTCGTCTTTCTCGCGGTATGACCTATAAGAGCGCCCTTGCCGGCTTGCCTCTCGGTGGCGGTAAAGCGGTTATTATTGGCGATGCAAAAACCGATAAAACCGAAGCGTTATTTAAGTCTTACGGTCGCTTTATTAACTCGTTAAACGGTAAATACATAACCGCTGAAGACGTGAACATTCGCACCACAGACATTGCCATTGTTGCAACTCAAACCCGTTATGTTGCAGGCACAGCTGAAAAAGCGGGCGACCCTTCGCCGCATACGGCCCTTGGCGCATACCTTGGTTTAAAGGCCGCTGTAAAACATGCTTTAAATAAAGACGACCTAGCCGGCGTTAAAATCTCTATTCAAGGCTTAGGCGCTGTTGGTTACGGCCTGGCCGAGCACTGTGCTAAAGACGGTGCTATTTTGTTTGTCACTGACGTGAACCAAGAAGCGGTTGACCGTGCTGTGAAAGAGTTAGCAGCAACGGCGGTTGGTATAGACGAAATTTACGACCAAGAAGTTGACGTGTACGCGCCATGTGCACTGGGTGCCACCATTAACGACGACACCTTGCAACGTATTAAAGCAAAAGTTATTGCCGGGAGTGCCAACAACCAGCTGGCCACGCCAGAGCACGACCAAAAAGTAAAAGACATGGGTATTTTATACGCCCCAGACTATGTGATTAATGCCGGTGGTGTTATTCACGTATGCTCGGAAGCAGCTAGCTTTAGCAATGAAGAAACGGCCGCTCGGGTACGTAACATTTACAACACCCTGGACAAAATTTTCACGCGCTCGAAGGAAGAAAACCGCCCTACGGGTGAAATTGCCGATGAAATGGCCCGTGAAATCTTAGCTGCTAAAGCAGCGGAGAACGCAGGCTAAGCTTCTTTGCTTCTGCAAACGGACGTTTAAAATAGGAAAGCCTAATGAGTTTTTTGCTCATTAGGCTTTTTTTCTACTATGGCGAAAGCACCTGCGCGAGCACCACTAAGGGGTGTTGTGGCTTGGCTTTTTCAGGGGTAAAACGTTCCGACTGACAGCGACAAGAAAACCCGGTTGCTAAGGGAACGCTCCCTTCTTGCTGTAGGGCGTGCTTCCAGTTTAAGTTGAATATATCAGCACTTAACTCTTTTTGTTCCACTTCATGGCCAAAGCTGCCCGCCATACCACAACAGCCCATGGCTGGCGTTTCTAGCTTCAGACCCAGCACATTAAAGATAGCACTCCAGGCCTGCTTGAGGTTTGGTAATGCCGTTTGTTCTGTACAGTGCGGTAGCAAGGTATAGTGGGCATTCGATGCCTGAGCCTGTAATTTCACCGGCATGTTGCGAATAATCCATTCATGAGCAAGATCAACGCGGAATTCGCCCCGCTGCTCACCCAGCACTTCATGGTATTCGTCCCGGAAACATAAGGTTGTTGCAGCATCTAAACCAACTAGGCTGACGCCTTTGTTGTGTAATTCATTTAGTTGGTTCGCCATGCGCTGCGCTTGTTGACGAAACTGTGTGCGGAAGCCTTTCACATGCAGGCCTTTGCCGTTCGGCTTGAACGGCATCACCACAGGCGTTTTGCCACAGCGCTGGGCAACCTGTAAAAAGGCTTCTATGACTTCAGGCTCATAGCTGGAGGTAAACACGTCTTGCACCACAACCACATAGTCGCTGGCGTCAAAATACTCGGTTTGGGTCAGGTTATAAAAGTCGTCCCAACTGAGTAAGTGGGTCATTTTTTCCATGCGCTGCTGCAGGCTAGGCACGGCAAAGCTCGGCGTGTCTGTATACCCAAACAGCCGTGCTTGCAGCCACCGGCTCCATGGGTTTTGCGTCAGTGCGTTGGCCAGCCGCGGGGTTTTCGCAAGGCGCGGTAAGACTTGCTCTGCGTCACGCACCAGGTAGTCTTTTAGTGGCCGTGCGTACCGACTAAAGTAATGCTGATAGAAGCGCGACTTATGGGTCGGTATATCCACGCTGACGGGGCACTGAGTGGCACATGCTTTACACGATAAGCAAGTGTCGAGGGCTGCGCGCACCTCATGGTTATAGTCTGTGCCGGCTCGCCAAGTATTCCATACTCGTTTCAGCCAAAAGCTGGGTTTAGCTTGCCCAAGGGTTTGCCCTTCCGTGTGGGTGAGACGTAACCATTCCCGCAATAAAGAGGCACGGCCTTTCGGCGAATAACGCCGGTCTTTCGTGGCGCGATAGGAAGGACACATAGGTGTTGTGGCGTCGTAATTAAAACAAAGCCCATTGCCATTGCAGTCCATCGCGCTTTGCCAGTCTTCACGCACCTCTAGGGGGATTTGCTTGTCGAACCAGCCCCGCTTACGGGCGTCTACCGACACCAATGCAGCGTCTGAATGAGCCGGCGTACATATTTTGCCAGGGTTCATTCGGTTCAGCGGGTCAAATACAGCTTTCAGTTGGCGCAACTGCATAAATAAGTGTTCACCAAAGAACTCCGGCCCATATTCAGACCGAAAGCCTTTGCCATGTTCGCCCCACATAAGGCCGCCATATTTCTCTGTGAGTGCCATCACTTGGTCGCTTACTCGGCGCACCAGTGCTTCGTCTTCGTCTTGGGTTAAGTCAAGCGCGGGTCGCACATGCAAAACGCCAGCGTCCACATGGCCAAACATGCCATATTGCAACTGCTCTGCATCCAGTAAGGCACGGAACTCTTCAATAAAGTCGGCTAAATGCTCTGGTGGTACCGCTGTGTCTTCCACAAAGGCAACGGGTTTTCGCCGACCTTTGGTAGCGCCCAGCAGCCCTACGGCTTTTTTCCGCATGGCATAAATACGCTGAATACTTGCCCCGTCGGCACACACTTGGTAGCCAATAACCCCACTTTCATTCGGGTCTAACCTGTCAAGGGTGGCGCATAAACTTGCCACCTTGTCTTCTATATCGGCGGCTTCTGTGGCGGTAAACTCCACCATATTAATGCCGTCCATGCTGAAGCCTTCTACGTCCGTGAGCAGGTCTTTCACTTCGCTCCAAATCACGTCGTTGCGGGCTAAGTCAAATACCGTGGAGTCCACGGTTTCAACAGAGGTGGCACGGGCTTTTACTAAGGCAGGTGCATGGCGTAACGCCGCCTGAAAGTTTTGATATTTTACATTCACCAACACCTTATGTTTGGGAATGGGGGTAATGTTCAACTTCGCTTCGGTCACAAAGGCCAATGTACCTTCCGCCCCGGTGAGTAAGCGAGAAAGATCAATGGTGTCTGCTTCTTTGTCCCATGTATGCTTTAAGTCGTAGCCCGTTAAAAAGCGATTCAGCGGTGGAAACTTATCGTCGATGGTGGCGCGCTCGTCAACGCAGCTTTTTAATACTTGCTGATAAATAGCCCCTAAGGTGGAGTTTTCTTGAGCTATTTGCTCTGCCTGCGTGCGGGCTATAGGTGCCGTGTCGAGGGCTTCACCATTCGCTAAAAAGGCTCGTAAGCCAAGCACATGGTTGCTTGTTTTGCCGTACACCAAAGAGCCCTGCCCGGAAGCGTCGGTGCCTATCATGCCGCCAATAGTGGCACGGTTACTGGTGGAGGTGTCCGGTGCAAAAAAGTAGCCATGAGGCGCCAAGTATTCATTTAATGCGTCTTTGACTAAGCCGGCTTCTACCCGCACCCAACCTTCTTCTAGGTTGAGTTCGAGGATATTGGTTAAGTAGCGGCTAACATCCACCACAATACCTGGCGTAAGCGACTGGCCATTGGTGCCAGTCCCCCCGCCTCGTGGCGAAAAAGTGATATGTTGGTGCTCTGCTTTGTTAGCGACCCGCAATAGGCAGCGAACATCGTGGGAACTTTTCGGGTACACAACTGCTTGTGGCAGCTGCTGATAAATACTGTTGTCGGTTGCAGCAATCAGACGCCCCCCGTAGGAGGCGTCTATGTCGCCTATGAACCCTGCCTTACCTAATGCGTTTAAAAAGCGTTCGGTTTCATCCGCCACGCGAGATACATCTTGCAGCGTGGGTAACGCAGTGCTCATGTTCTACTTCCTTTTCTGTTAAGTGTTCGACAGTTCTTGTGCGAGGTATTGCCAGGTGTCTACCACTGTGTCTGGGTTCAGTGACACCGAGTCAATGCCTTGTTCTACCAGCCAGTGGGCAAAGTCGGGGTGATCCGACGGCCCTTGGCCGCAAATTCCCACATACTTACCGCGCTTCTTGGCTGTTTGAATGGCCATTGACAGCAAGGCTTTCACCGCTTCGTCACGCTCGTCAAACAGGTGCGCAATAACGCCTGAGTCACGGTCGAGGCCAAGCGTTAGCTGGGTTAAGTCGTTGGAGCCAATGGAGAAACCATCGAAAATGTCGAGGAATTGGTCTGCCAGTAACGCGTTAGACGGTAACTCACACATCATAATAACACGTAAGCCGTTTTCGCCTTGGCGTAAACCATGCTTAGCCAACACTTCAATAACCCCCCGCCCTTCTTCAAGCGTACGCACAAACGGGATCATTATTTCCACGTTGGTTAAGCCCATGTCGTTACGAACACGTTTAATAGCTTCACACTCAAGGGCAAAACATGGCTCGAACTCTTCCGACAAGTAACGGGAAGCACCACGGAAGCCCAGCATTGGGTTTTCTTCTTCTGGCTCGTACTGGTTACCACCGAGCAAGTTGGCGTATTCGTTCGACTTAAAGTCAGACATACGGACAATCACTCGCTCTGGCGCAAAAGACGCAGCCAAGGTGGAGATACCTTCCACTAAACGACGAATGTAGAACTCAATGGGGTCTGGGTAACCAACAATATGGTCACGAATAGCCGCCTGCATTTCGTCGGTTTGTGAGTCAAACTCGAGCAAGGCCCGTGGGTGCACGCCTATCATGCGGTTAATAATAAACTCAAGCCGCGCTAAACCAACCCCTTCATGAGGCAAGGTAGCAAAGTCAAAGGCACGGTCTGGGTTGCCCACGTTCATCATAATTTTTAACGGCAGGCTTGGCATGCTACCAATTTCTGTTTGGGTCACATCAAAGTTCAATGTGCCTTTGTAGATCATGCCGGTGTCGCCTTCAGCACAAGACACAGTGACATCAATACCGTCACTAATTTGCTCGGTGGCGTTACCACAGCCAACCACCGCTGGAATGCCTAGTTCGCGCGCAATAATTGCGGCGTGACAGGTACGGCCCCCACGGTTAGTGACAATGGCAGACGCCCGCTTCATAATAGGCTCCCAGTCGGGGTCTGTCATGTCCGTTACCAGTACGTCGCCTGGTTGCACTTGGTCCATGTCGTCAATGGAGTTCAGAACACGTGCCACGCCACTGCCAATACGCTGACCAATGGCACGGCCAGAGGCCAGTACTTCCGAGGTTTCTTGCAAGGCAAAACGCTCAATGCTTTGCCCTTTTTCGTTTGAGCGCACAGTTTCAGGACGGGCCTGTACTATGTAGAGTTTGCCGTCTTGACCGTCTTTCGCCCACTCAATGTCCATGGGGCGGCCATAATGCTGTTCAATAATAACGGCTTGCTTGGCTAACTCGTGAATTTCTTCGTCAGACAAAGAAAACTGACGCTGACGCGCTTCGTCTACGTCTTGCACTTGCACTTGTTCACCGTGCTCTGTGCTGCCTGAGTAAACCATTTCAATTTTTTTGCTGCCCATGGTACGGCGCAAAATGGCTGGGCGGCTTGCTGCCAATGTTGGCTTATGCACAAAGAACTCGTCCGGGTTAACCGCACCCTGCACCACCATTTCTCCTAACCCGTAGGAAGAGGTAATAAACACCACTTGGTCAAAGCCAGACTCGGTGTCAATGGAGAACATCACACCGGCGGTGGCTAAGTCTGAACGCACCATACGTTGAATGCCCGCAGACAAGGCTACGCCTCTGTGGTCGTAACCCTGATGCACTCGGTAAGAAATAGCTCGGTCGTTAAATAAAGAAGCAAACACGTGTTTGGTTGCTTCCATCACAGCGTCGATACCCTGTACGTTCAAAAAGGTTTCTTGCTGACCAGCAAAGGAAGCGTCTGGCATATCTTCTGCGGTGGCGGAGCTACGGACGGCGAAACTAACATCGCTTTGGCCGGCACTCAGGGTGTCGTAGGCTTGGCGTATTGCTTCTTCGAATTCGGGTTGGAACGGAGTTTCAATAATCCACTCGCGAATTTGCTTACCTGCTACGGCAAGTGCTTTGACGTCGTTCACATCCAATGTGTCGAGTAATGCATAGATCTTATCGTTTAAGCCGCTTTGCTCAAGAAAGCTGTTGAATGCTTCCGAGGTTGTTGCAAAGCCACCTGGCACAGTAACGCCTGCACCGGCTAAGTTACTGATCATTTCTCCGAGGGAGGCGTTTTTACCCCCAACTCGGCTTACATCACCCATTCCTAAATCTTGATACCAAAGTACAAAGTCTTGCACGGTCTTTTCCTTGTTATCTGCGCATAAATGCTGGAGCGTTTGAAGGTGCAATCATTTTACACATTCCACAGCAAAAGGTTAACATGAATGTCCACTTGTATACTCGAGATAAACAACTTTTATGCGTACAGCCTTTTATATATCCGACGGAACAGCATTAACCTCAGAAACATTTGGTCACGCCATCCTTTCTTTATTCCCCGTAGAGGTGAAACACCGCACCCTTTCGTTTATCGACGACGAAAATAAAGCCCGCTTAGCCGTTGAAGAAATAAATGCTGAGTTTGCAGCTCAAGGGGAAAAGCCCCTTATTTTTCACACCATTATAGACCCGATGATTAAAAACATAGTGACCAGTAGCCAAGCCGTTGCTTTCGACTTCTTGGACCATTATGTGGCACCAGTGCAGGCTGAACTGGGTGTTGAGCCTCAACCAAGAACCAATAGAACCCACGGTATTCACCAAGACTATTCCTTTCGGATTGACGCCGTTGACTACACCCTCGCTAACGACGACGGAGTGACAACCAAAAACTATCCTGAAGCCGACATTATTTTGGTGGGAGCCTCACGCACGGGGAAAACTCCAACCTGTCTGTACTTGGCCCTGCAGTATGGCGTAAAAGCCGCAAATTACCCGCTCACGGAAGAGGACATGGCGGACTTGTCATTGCCGAGTGACTTGAAAATGCACCGCCATAAGTTATTTGGTTTAACCATAGACGCCACGCGACTCCAACAAATACGCGACAACCGCATGGCAAATAGCCGGTATGCGTCAACGGAGCAGTGCGAAAAAGAAGTAGAGCATATAGAAAGCATGTATCGGCGGGAGGCTATTCCCTATTTAAACTCAACCCATGCTTCGGTTGAAGAAATAGCAGCCAAAATTATGGCCATTACAAAATTAAAGCGCTACCGGTATTAGGTAGCGCTTTCAGAAAGGTGTCCGCTCAGAAATTTAGCTTAGGACCCTTTAGTTTACTTTGTTGGTGCTCTCGAAAATTTTATCTGCAGAGGCTGCAACAAAGCCTGTATACAAGCCACCTTCGGGTAACTCGTAGCGGCGTGCAAACTCGTAAAAGCAGCTTGGAATTTTAGCCGTGCGGTCACTAAACTGCACATCCACTTCGTCGGCCATGGTGGACGACTGCTCTAAGAATACCTCTGGCGAGCCTTTAATTTCGCCGCCTGACGTGTTCAATGTAAAGCCCGCTTCTTTTAGCAGCTGGTTTACATGTTCAAGCGTGGCAAAGTCATTTAGCTCATTCACGTTCACAGTGAAGTGGTTGGCACAAAAACCAAAGGTGCTTAACCACGCGGCGTACTCGCTTTCTTGCAGCAAGCTTTCGTAGCGTGAATAGTCAATGTCCCAGTGCGTTCCCGAGAACATAAACTCAGGCTGTTTTACGTCTTCTGGGTTAATTTGCGCCACAATGGAATGCACAAACTCTTGCAGTTCAGGACTGAACTTTTCAACCAACAACTCACTTAAAAATATTTTGGGTAGGTTCGGGTTTTCATGTTCAAAATGCTTAGCGCGTAACTTTTTCTCTTCAAAGTGGTAGTCGCCGTTGGCAAAGTACCCCATACCCTCAAACAGCTTCGCTAAAGACTCTAAGCCAATCGGCTCGATGTTGAAAGTACGAAAAGCCACGTGGTCGTTGATAATTTCATTACCCTGGCCAAGAACTTGGTGCACTTTCGCCGCAGACGGTGTGCGGGAAATGTAGTCTTGCCACAGTAACTCAAAAAACTGATCTGCTTGCATTATGTTCTACTGCTCCTTAAACGTTGGTTTGTCCTTGGCGTGCATTCGCCAACGACTTCGAAACTAAAAACGCCAGCTCTAAAACCTGGTCGGCATTTAACCTAGGGTCGCACTGGCTTTTGTAGCGTTGTACAAGGTCCGACTCGGAAATGGCATAAGCTCCGCCTGTGCACTCGGTGACGTCCTCACCGGTCATTTCCAAATGAATTCCACCCGCATACGAGCCTTCCGCTTGATGAATTGCAAAGAATTGCTCGAGTTCACGCACAATGGCGTTAAAGTTACGGGTTTTGTACCCATTTCCTGTTTTTACTGTGTTGCCGTGCATCGGGTCGCTCGACCAAATAACATGGCGCCCTTCCGCTTCCACTTTCCGAATCAGCTTGGGCAAATGCTCCGCCAGGTTGTCTGCGCCCATGCGAGTAATAAAGGTTAAGCGGCCCGGCTTGTTGTCTGGGTTCAGGGTGTCCATTAAGGCCATAACGTCGTCTGGCTGTGTGCTTGGCCCCAGCTTGACCCCAATGGGGTTATTGAGCCCGCGGAAAAACTCCACGTGGGCATGGTCTAACTGACGGGTACGCTCACCAATCCAAAGCATATGCGCCGAACAGTTATAGGGAAGCCCCGTTAAGGTGTCGATACGCGTTAACGCTTCTTCATAAGGCAACAGTAAGGCCTCGTGAGACGTGAACAGCTCGGTTTCATGAATCGTCGGGTGGGTTTCTGAAGTAATCCCAATCACTTGCATAAAACGCAACGACTCTTCGAGCTTGCTGGCAAGCTCCAGGTACTTGTCCTTCAAGGGGTTTGCTTCCACAAAGCTCATATTCCACTTATGCACTTTATGTAAGTCAGCCAAGCCCCCTTGCGCAAATGCACGCAATAAGTTTAAACACGCCGCAGAGTGATGATACGCAGTGATCATGCGGTTCGGATCAGGTACCCGTGCTTCTGCCGTAAATTCAGCGCCATTAATAATGTCGCCTCGGTAGCTGGGTAGGCTCATATCGCCTATGGTTTCCAAGTCGCTTGAACGAGGCTTGGCATACTGGCCGGCCATGCGGGCTACCTTGGTGACAGGGCATGAGCCTGCAAAGGTCAGTACAATGGCCATTTGCAAAATAACTTTGAAGGTGTCGCGTATTTTGGGTGCGGTAAAGTCTTGGAATGACTCTGCACAGTCGCCCCCTTGCAGTAAAAAGCCTTGCCCCTGACAGACCTGCGCGAGGTTGGCTTCTAAGCTACGAATCTCCTCGGCAAACACCAGCGGTGGAAACGACTTTAGTTGGGCTTCAACTGCGGCTAGTTGGGCTTTATCAAGATAATCAGGTTGCTGTTGGGCTGGAAAATCACGCCAGCTACTTGTACTCCATGCTGGGTTATTTGAGGACATCTTATACCTTTATACGAACATCTGAGAAAAGCACCTACCGAGTGGTGCAAAAGAGTACAAATAGTATCGGCTGGCTTATATAAACGCAACCGCTACAGGCGACTATCGGGGCCTTGGTACGGACTTTATCGGTCCTAAGCTGCCATATTCTCCAGCGCCGAGTCGGCTCAATGGATTTATGGCTTCTGCAGACACCTGAATGCGGGTTCTTTGCTGCCCTTGTTTGTCTGTAAACTCAATACGCTCGGCGCAATGGTCCGCAATATAAATACACTCTACTTCTCCAAATACGAGGGTTTGCGAAGAGCCAGGTAACTGATACGTGCTATGTCGCTTACAGCCGTAAGCAACAGGTGCCTCGGCTAACCGCGGCAAGGGGAACCCCTCAAAAGGTACTGTGGGCATATCAATGTTCGCAAGTTCCGACTCGGTTGCTGGCAGCGTGCGCGATGTTTCTGTCACAGCTTCCGCTTGTTCAGCACTGGCAATATGCACGACAAAGTATGGTGAAGCTTGAATATTGGCCGCTGTGTCCTTGAGCTCCCCTGGTGACTTTTCATCCACAGAGAACATCAGCAGCGGCGGTTTACTTGAAACCGCCGTGAAGTAAGAGAATGGCGCTAGGTTCAAGTGCCCCTGTGTATGCTGAGAAAGCACCCAAGCAATGGGTCGGGGTACCAAGGTTTGGGTCATGGTATGGTACACCTGGTTCTTGCTCATACTGGCCAGTTCAATAATCATGAAAAGCGTCCTTGTTGCAGCGCCATAATGCGCTTTTCCAAAGGTGGGTGGGTTAAAAATAATTCACTGACTTGCTTCTTGCCACCTCGAATACCAAAGGCTGCTAATGAGCCTTCTAGCTCCGACTCGTCCATACGCCCTTGCCCTAACCGTTGTAGGGCCGCGATCATTTTATTGGCTCCTACTAAGCGTGCAGCGCCGGCGTCGGCACGGTATTCGCGCTGACGGGAAAAATACATAACAATTATGCTGGCCAAGAAGCCAAACAAAATTTCAAAGGCCATGACCAAGCCAAAGTACAGAAAACCACCCTGCCCATGCTCTTCGTCTTGGTTGCTGCGCATCATGTTGTTTACTGCCCCAGCAATAATACGGGCTAAGAAAATAACAAAGGTGTTTACCACCCCTTGAATTAACGTCAAGGTAACCATGTCGCCATTGGCCACGTGGCTTACTTCATGGGCTAATACGGCTTCCACTTCGTCTCGGGTCATGGAGCGTAACAGTCCTGTAGACACAGCAACCAGCGAGTTGTCGCGGCTGGGGCCTGTGGCAAAGGCGTTGGGCTCGGGCGAGTTATAAATAGCCACTTCCGGCATTTTAATACCGGCCTGCTGCGCTTGGCGTGCCACAGTGTTCAATAGCCAGTGCTCTACTTCATTTTGCGGCTGGGTAATTACCTGCGCACCGGTTGAGCGCTTGGCCATCCACTTAGAAATAGCTAGGGAAAGAAATGAGCCACCAAAACCAAACACAGCAGCAAATAACAATAAGCCGGAGGTACTTCCAAAGTCGATGCCAAGCACCGCCATCAAAATATTCACAACCAGGCTAAACACAACCAAAATGGCAAGGTTGGTTGCTAGAAAAAGAATCGTACGTTTCATAAGAATGTGACCTATACAGCTAAACACAATACAACTGCTTCATAGATGGGGGCAGATGCCGTAAGTTCAATGTTTTACGTGTAAATGATAAGCTTCGCTTTCACTTTTAGTAACGAAAGGACATGAACACATGCGTAACCTGCTGTTAATGAGTAGTTCTCGTGCAGACAACCCCGACTATTTGGCCCACGGTCTACCTTGGCTGAGCGAACATTTCGCTGGCAAACGGGTGCTGTTTATCCCTTATGCAGGCGTCACCATGAGCCATGAGACCTACACAGGCATGGTGCAAGAGGCGTTGGCTAAAGAGAACATTCAAGTAACAGGTATTCAGGACTATACCCAGCCTGCGGAAGCCATTGCCGAAGCCGAGGCAGTAGCCGTTGGCGGCGGGAATACCTATATGCTGCTGCATACCCTTTACGAAACCGGCAGCCTTGACGTTTTAAAGCGTCGTATTCAAGAAGGCATGCCTTATGCGGGTTGGAGCGCAGGCTCGAACATTGCAGGGCCAAGCATTCGCACCACCAACGATATGCCCATTATTCAGCCACGCTCCTTTAACGCTTTAAACGTGGTGCCTTTTCAGTTAAACCCTCACTTTACCGACGCAATGCCAAAAGGTCACCGCGGTGAAACCCGCAGCCAACGCATTGCCGAGTTTATGGTGGTGGACAGCCACACGCCTGTGCTGGGAATTATGGAAGGCACAGCATTAAAAGTACAAGGCCAGCACATGCAGCTTCTCGGTGAGAAAGACGGGGTTGTGTTTGCTGACAACACCCGCCGCACCTTAAAAGCTGGCAGCACTATTTCACACTGGCTTTAATGTGTTAATTTTGCAGCAGCTGCGCCCCAAACTGGGCATGCTGCTGCAACCACTGTTGCCTTTCTTGTTCCGTCGCCATAAACGGCACTTCCGCTAACATGGGTACAGGTAAAGCATGCTGTAGGTAAGCCAAGTTCGCGGCATACTCTGCCATAGGTGTTGGCTCGGGTGAGTTAGCAACCCAGCCCAAACAACGCAGCCCACGCGCTTGTATGTCTTGCCAAGTAAGTAACGCATGGTTTAAACAACCGAGCCGCATGCCCACCACCAAGACCACAGGTAGTTGGTTTAAACACACCCAGTCGGCTAGGGTTTCTTTTGCATTTAAAGGCAGCAGCCAGCCGCCAGCGCCTTCAATCACGAGATGATCCATCTGCTTTGGCAATGCTTCGAAGTGTTCTTGCACCAACTGCACCGACAAGGGAAGCTGCGCATACTGAGCCGCTATATGCGGCGCTATAGGCTGTGGTAAAGCAATAGGATTAACACTGGCATACCCCCACTGGCTGGTGCTGGCACTTTGCAATAGTAAGGCGTCTTCATTCACCCATTGGCCTTGCCCATTTTGTTCGCAGCCAGCCGCAATGGGTTTCCAACCATGGTTCACCGCCGTGTATGGCAGCGTGGACAAAATCAGTTCCGCCACCTGGCTTTTCCCAATTTCAGTGTCCGTGCCTGTCACAAAAACTCGCTGGGTCATAAACACCTCATGTATATGCTTGGATGAATGCAAGGTGATAAGTAAGAGGTATGCCCTGCTCTTGCTCAAAAGCAGCGAGGGCTTGGTGGACTTGGCGTAACCAATGGGGAGTCCGCAAGCCCCGCGACTAAGAACACTGCAGTACGCGGCTTGCGCCTATAGCCTTCATACTGCGTAATAAGTTGGCTGCAGAATCATGGTGGGTGGTAATTTGGGTTTGCTCTACAAGCACCTGTTGAAAGCCGGCTTGTTGCAAGGCCTGTTGCCACTGGGCAGCCCTTGGGTAACGGTTCACACGGGTTAGCAGCCCTAGTTGCTGCAAATGCTTTAATTCGACTAAGCTGCCTTGAATTAAGGTGGACACATGAATACGCCCACCGGGCTTGCACACCCGAAATAACTCTGCGGCCACCTGTTCTGGCTGCGGACACCACTGCAAAGCCAAATTAGAAAACACCAAGTCTGTTACGCTATTGGGCAGCGGTAATGCCTGAGCATCGCCTACTAGCCAGTGTGTCCCTGCAGGCATACCATAGCGCTTGCGGGCTTGCCCTATCATGGCGGGTGACAGGTCTACGCCGAGGTAATTTTTGCTTAACGTATGTAGTTTTGGCCAATGCACCCCCGAGCCACATCCCAAATCGAGGAGTTGCTTAGCAGGCTGCTTGTGCGCAGCCAGAGTCTGCTGCAGTAATAATTGGGCGGCTTGCTGTTGCAGGGTGGCCGTGTTTGCGCCATAACAAAGCGTCTGATATTTGGCCGCAGCCCGGTTAAATGCTTGCTGTACATGCACCTCGCTCATTGCGTCTCCTCAACCCACGGGGCACTTTGCTGCTGTAACGCTTGGTGCAATGCTTGCACCGTTTGTTGAATGGACTGGGGAGTTTGCTGCAAGCTGATGGTAAAACGCACGCGAGCTTTCCCTTGCGGCACCGTTGGTGGCCGAATGGCTACTGCGGTTATGCCTTGTTGCTGCAATTGCTGGCTTAAACGCAACGCCTTGTCTGCTGAACCAAGCACACAAGGTAAAATAGCACTTACAGGCCCCTGTTCAGGTAACAGTAAAGGAATGCCGAGCTGCGTTGCTTCCTGTTGAAACAGCTTGACCTGAGTTGCTAACTGTTGCTGCAACGCCAAAGACTCGTCTTGAACAAGTTCAATGGCAGCCAGTACCGCACAGGCTTGTGCAGCCGGCATAGCGGTACTGTAAATGTATTCCCCGGCTGTTTGTACCAAGTATTCAATAAAAGCCTTATCACCCGCCACAAAAGCGCCCTGGCAGCCCAAAGCTTTACCAAAGGTGGCCGTAAGCAGGTCAATGTGAGACATATAGCTTGCGGGGACTGAACCACGCCCTGCTTGCCCACGCGCCCCTAACCCATGAGCGTCATCAACAAACAACAAAGTGTTGCGGCCGTGCTTTTTCTGATCTGCTTTTAGCGCAATGAAGTCAGCTAAAGGAGCGCTGTCCCCGTCCATGCTAAATAAACCTTCGGTAACTAAGACGCCGGGGGTCGAATGGGGGAGCGTGTTAAGTTGTTTGCGAGCATGCTCTACGTGGTTGTGGTGAAAACGCAATAAGCGCTGACCTTGTGCTGCGCCCGACAAGGCCCCCGCATACAAAGACGCGTGGCTTAATCGGTCTAGCGCTGGCACAGCCCCTAGTTGCGTCAGCGCTTTCATACAGGCTTGGTTGGCGGCGTAGCCGGAATTGAATAACAACACGGACTCGACCCCTAGCCAAGCGCACAGCGCTTCTTCTAGCGCTTGATGCGGCCCTTGGTAACCCGTTGTTAATGGGCTGCCGCCCGAGCCAGCACCCCACACTTCTAACCCTTGTTGAAAGGCTTGGATCACCTTTGGATGGGTGCTTAAAGCCAAATAGTCATTACTCGAAAAATTAAAGGCCCGGGTACCCATAGCGGTCACCTGACGGCTCCGCCATAGCGCCTTTTCTTTACGCGCTTGTTGAAACGCTTTTAGTTGTTGTTGCAGCCCCATGGCGTTAAGGTGCGGCATTGTAAAACAGAGGTTCAGGGGCTAAGGCTTGATGCGCTTGGTCCACAGCCGTGGCCTCCTGTTCAAGCTGTTGCTGGTGCACTGAGCGCTGCTCCGGCACTATGCCAAGGCGAGCAAAGAGCTGCTGGTCGGCTTCCGCTTCCGGGTTGTCTGTGGTGAGAAGTTTTTCACCATAAAATATGGAGTTGGCCCCAGCAAAGAAACAGAGGGCTTGTAACTCGTCGCTCATGGCTTCACGCCCTGCCGACAAACGCACATGCGAGGTGGGCATTAATATACGTGCCACGGCAATGGTCCGCACAAACTCAAACGGGTCAAGATCGTCCAAGTCTGCCATGGGGGTGCCAGGTACTTTCACCAGCATGTTAATGGGCACGCTTTCCGGTGGTTGTTCCATGTTCGCCAGTTGTTGGAGTAGACCCACACGATCCTTCGCCTGCTCGCCCATACCAACAATACCACCCGAGCAGACTTTCATGCCGGCACTGCGCACATTTTCAATGGTATTGAGCCTGTCTGCATAAGTGCGCGTCGTAATAATATCGCCGTAATATTCTGGTGAGGTGTCTAAATTATGGTTGTAGTAGTCTAAGCCTGCTTCAGCTAAGGCTTGCGCTTTTTCACCGTTGAGCATGCCCAAGGTCATACAGGTTTCTAAGCCTAATTCGCGTACGCCTTGTATCATGGCCTGAAGCTTTGGCATGTCGCGATCTTTCGGATCGCGCCACGCGGCCCCCATGCAGAAGCGCGTCGCACCCGTCGACTTAGCCCGCTCGGCTTGCTTTAACACCTGTTGCACTTCCATTAACTGCTCCTTTTCTAGCCCCGTGTCGTACCGGGCACTTTGTGGGCAGTATTTACAGTCTTCAGGGCAAGCTCCGGTTTTAATCGAAAGCAAGGTGGAAACCTGCACTTCGTTCGGCTTAAAATGTGCGCGGTGAACGGTTTGAGCTTGAAAAAGTAAATCGTTAAATGGGAGCTCAAATAAAGCCTGTATTTGCTCCCGTTTCCATGCAGTGGTCATACTGGTTCCTATCGCCATGAATTTACTCGATAAGAATAACTGCACAAGGTAAACTGTCAACAAACCAAAAGAAAAGTAGTTTACCTATGATTGAATTTCAAACAGTACAAGATGGCTTGGCCTTTGACGCCCGGCATATTTGGCACCCCTATACGTCGCTCCGTAACCCGCTACCTACCTACCCTGTGGTGTCTGCGACGGGCACCAAATTAACCCTAGCGGACGGCACCGAATTAGTGGATGGTATGGCCTCTTGGTGGTCGGCCATTCATGGGTATAACCACCCGCGGCTAAACCAAGCGTTAGTTGATCAAGCCAGTCAAATGAGCCATGTCATGTTTGGCGGCATCACCCACCCTCCCGCGGTGCAACTGGCGCGGCAGCTGCTGGCCATGGCACCGGAAGGGCTTGACGCCGTATTCTTCGCTGACTCGGGCTCGGTTGCGGTGGAAGTCGCCATAAAAATGGCTCTGCAATACCAAACCAGCCGCGGCAAACCCGAGAAAAGCCGGTTGCTCACCATTCGTCAGGGATACCATGGCGACACCTTTGCGGCCATGGCCGTTTGCGACCCGGTGAATGGCATGCACGGCTTGTTTCAAAGTGTGTTACCACACCACCTGTTTGCTCCAGCGCCGCAGCTAAAACCCGAGGACACCTGGCAAGACGTGGAGCTTGACGCCTTTGAGAGTTTGCTTGCTGCGCATCACCAGGAATTAGCAGCCATTATTCTTGAGCCTATTGTACAAGGCGCAGGCGGTATGCGCTTTTATCACCCAGGCTTCTTGGCGGGCGCCCGTCGTCTTGCCGACGCCTACGACGTGTTGCTGATTGCCGATGAAATAGCCACTGGATTTGGTCGTACGGGGCGTTTGTTTGCCTGTGAGCATGCCAATATCAGCCCTGATATACTGTGTGTCGGGAAGGCGCTCACGGGTGGTTACATGACGTTAGCCGCCACCTTAGCCAGCCGGCATGTGGCAGACACCATAGGTCAAGGTGAAGCCAGTGTGCTCATGCACGGACCGACTTTTATGGCCAACCCACTTGCTTGTGCCGTAGCCTGCGAAAGTTTAGCCATGGTTGCTGAAGGTCACTGGCAGCAAGATGTACCACGCATTGAAGCCCAATTGAAACGAGAGCTCGCGCCTTGCAGGGCGTATGAACAAGTGGCCGACGTGCGCGTGTTCGGTGCAATTGGTGTCGTGGAAATGAAAACGCCCATTGATGTAGCGAAAGCGCAAGCCTTCTTGGTAAAACAAGGGGTTTGGATACGTCCCTTCGGGACCTTGCTGTATATCATGCCGCCTTATATTGCGACGGAACAAGATATTCAGCAGTTAACGCAGGCAATCGCGGCTTTTTGCCAACATTTTGCTTGAGTATCATGGCGAGCAAGGTAACATAACAATCCATTTTTAACATGCAGTTGGAGAACATCAATGACCTTTGCAGTTGTCAAAGACATTTTGGCAGGAAAACATGCTGTGGGTGACACAGTTGTGCTACGTGGCTGGGTGCGCACTCGGCGCGACTCGAAAGCTGGCTTTTCCTTTATAAATTTGCACGACGGCTCGTGCTTTGACGCTGTGCAGGCTGTCGTTCCTAATTCGCTAGAAAATTACAGCTCTGAAGTACAAAAACTAACCACCAGCTGCTCTGTGTCTGTCACAGCGACTGTGGTGGAGTCTCAGGGCAAAGGCCAAGAGTTTGAGCTCCAAGTCAGTGCGTTGGAAGTACTTGGCTGGGTAGAAGATCCGGAAACTTACCCCATGGCCCCAAAACGCCACAGCATGGAGTATTTACGCGAATATGCGCATTTACGTCCGCGCACGAACATTACCGGTGCTGTAACGCGTGTACGCCACACCCTGGCGCAAGCCTTACACCGTTTTTTCCATGAGAATAACTTCTTCTGGGTAAGCACCCCCATTATTACCACCAGTGACGCCGAAGGCGCGGGTGAATTGTTCCGGGTTTCTACCTTGGACATGACCAACCTGCCGCTGACCGACAAAGGCCAAGTGGATTACAACGAAGACTTCTTCGGCAAAGAAGCTTTCTTAACCGTGTCCGGCCAGCTGAATGCGGAAGCTTATGCTTGCGCTCTATCGAAAGTGTACACCTTTGGCCCTACTTTCCGTGCCGAAAACTCCAACACCAGCCGCCACCTTGCGGAGTTCTGGATGGTTGAGCCTGAAGTAGCCTTTGCTGACTTAGACGATATTGCCAAGCTGTCTGAAGACATGCTGAAGTATGTGTTCAAAGCGGTACTGGAAGAGCGTGCTGACGACATGGCATTTTTTGCCCAGCGTGTAGACAAAGACGCCATTACCCGCCTCGAGCACATGATTTCAAACGACTTCGTGCACATGGACTACACGGACGCCATTGATATTCTGTTAAAGAGCGGCAAAGAGTTTAAATACCCGGTGGCATGGGGTGTTGATCTGCAGTCTGAGCATGAGCGTTATCTCGCTGAAGAGCATGTAGGCGCACCTGTTATTTTGAAAAACTACCCGAGGGACATTAAAGCCTTCTATATGCGCCAAAACGAAGACGGCAAAACCGTTGCGGCCATGGACGTATTAGCCCCAGGTATTGGTGAAATTATTGGTGGTAGTGCCCGTGAAGAACGCTTAGACCTGCTTGACAAGCGCATTGACGAAATGGGCTTACCGAAAGAAGAGTACAGCTGGTACCGCGACTTACGCCGTTATGGCACAGTCCCTCACGCCGGTTTTGGCTTAGGTTTCGAGCGTTTAGTGTCGTATGTAACGGGTATGTCGAACATTCGCGACGTTATCCCCTTCCCGCGTGCACCCCATAGCGCCGACTTCTAAAAACGCTGTAAAACCATAAACAGTAAGAATAAAAAACCCCAACCTAGGTTGGGGTTTTTTCGTACCGACGAACATTATTTCTTCAGGTTTTCTTCAAACAACTTATGAATTTTCCGGAACTCATTTAACCAGCTGGAAGGCTGCACGAAACCGTGCGGCTCCACTGGGAAAATAGCCGTTTCGAAGTTTTCTTTTTCCAGCTCAATAAAGCGCTGCACAATACGCACTGTGTCTTGGAAGAAGACGTTGTCGTCTACCATAGGCGCATTGATCAGCAAGGCGTCTTCCAGGCCGTCGGCGAAGTAAATAGGCGAACTTCGACGGTAAGCAATGGCGTCGTCCTGAGGCAGGTTCAAAATATTCGACGTGTAGCCTGTATTGTAGTGCGCCCAGTCTGTCACCGGCCGTAAAGCGGCACCCGCTTGGAATAGGCCTGGCTCTTTGAACAGGGCCATAAAGGTTAAGAAACCACCGTAAGAGCCGCCATAAGTACCTACACGCTCTGTGTCCACATGACGGTGCTCGCCCATCCAGTTCACCACGTCTACTAGGTCTTCAACCTCGGGTGTACCCATTTGACGATAAATCGCTGTGCGCCAGTCGCGGCCATAACCTGCTGAGCCACGGTAGTCGAGGTCTAGCACCACGTACCCTTGTTCTACCAGTAAGTTGTGGTACATGAATTCGCGGAAATAGTTCGACCAACCAGCGTGGGCATTTTGCAGGTAGCCCGCACCGTGAATAAACACCACGGCTGGATACTTTTCCGCTGCGTTTGCGTCGTACCCTTCAGGTAAGTACACCCGGCTGTAAATGGGGTGGTCGCCATGGCTCGACGGCACCGCCACTATTTCAGGCGCTGTCCACGGCATGGCAGCAAACTGCTCCGACACGGTATAGGTTATGCGGTTGGCTGTTGCGCCTGCCCGGTTTTCTTGCACATAAAGTTCGGTTGGCTGCAGTGCATTTGAATGAGACAAAAGCAGCTGCGACTCGTCTGGGCTTAGCACAAACGACGTCATACCGCCCAAATCGGTTAATTGCTGCACTTCACCACCATCAACAGACACCCGATACACTTCATACACACCCGGGTGGGTTTTATTGCCTTGGAAATAGAAGTTTTCGCCGGCATTGTCTAATACCACTTGCTGTACTTGGTACGCGCCCGAGGTCAGCTGCTGAGTACGGCCCTTATTGCCTAAGTCGCGCACATATAAATGCCCATAACCGCTTTCTTCTGAGGTATACCACAGCTTATTACTGTTCGGTAACCACCCCATGTCGTTGAAATGACGGTTAATCCAGGCGTCATCGTGCAAACGGTGCTGGTTCACTAACGTCTTTTCAGCAAAGTCTATGGTGGCTATCCAGCGGTCTTTGTTGTCCCAAGCGCGTAGCATCACAGCAACACCCCTGCCGTCTGCTTGCCAAGCTATATTGCCTTGTCCTGCAGCCCAGTTAGGGAGTACGCCAATGGCGCGCGGCTTTCGCTCGCTGGTATAGGTTTCACCACGGGCTGCGTAGTTTTCTTCACGCACCTCACGCAACACGTCCTCGTCAAACCCTGGCAGGCTTTCATAGCTCAGTGCGTGCTTTTCACCAGTGACAATGTCGAGAAGAAATAGCTCATGACTAACGGGCTTTGCGTCGGCCACACGGCGCCGCACGTTTTGCATCTCGATACGACCTGACTCGGTAACAAAACGCGGCATGAGGTCACCCTCACCGCGCCATCCTTGCGGTTTGGAAATCGCCACGATCAGCTTGTCTGCTGTGGGCGAAAGGCTAGCTGCGACAACCTGCTGACCTTTGCCTAAGTAAAATGGCTTGGGTGCTGTGGCCGGGTTTTCTGTTTGCACTGCGCTTTTGTAGTCGTGTCGTTGCTGGCGCTGACGGCGTTGAACTTGGTTGTACAGCATTAAGTCAACTTCTTCTTTCGCCAGGTAGTCACTGGGTGCTTGTACTGGCTCTGGCGCATCGGAGGTCGCCAAACTCGCCACCAACTGTGTACGTCCGGTTTGGGCGTCCATAGCATAGAAGTCGTTACCTTGACGGTAGCTTAATCGACCGTCGGCTAAAAACTGCAAGCTACTGCGGTTGGCATTGTCTTGCGTTAGCTGAGAGATTGCGCCTGTCGCTAAGTCCACTGCGAATATATTGCGTTCAAAAATATAAGCCGCACGGGTACGGTCCGCGTTATAAACTCGGGAGTTTGTGGCTTCGTGATGCAATGCACTTAAGGCCACTTCACTCACATGAGGCTGACCATTTTCAAATGCAACACGCTGTAAAGTGCGCACTGGACTGCCTTCTTGTTTCTGCTGGAACAATACCTGTTTGCCGTCCAGTGACCAAAACGGACGCTCTGGGCTACGGCCTATCCAGTCTGGATCGGCCATAATTTGTTCCATGGTAAAGGCTGGGGCATCAACAGCTGCTGGTGCACGTTCAACTGCCGTGGCAGTTTGCAGTGAAGCTGCTGGCACCACACTGGCCGTCGACTGTGCCGTATTGTCTGTCATCGCACAGGACGTGCTAAACAGGGCAGCAGAAATAGCTAACACAAGTGTTTTCTTCATTCTTAATTCCTATTGAGAATGCCAAGGGCTAAAAGTCGTTCTATTAAAACAAAAGCGCCCGCCGGTGGCGAGCGCTGTTGCGGTTAACGGTCAGGCTTCAGCGTCGGGTTGAGCTTCAGGCTGCGCTTGCTGGAACGCAGGTAAAGCTTGCAAACGCTCATACACCCCCATTAACCGAGGGTATGGGCTTAAGTCCACCTGAAAACGTTTGGCATTATACACTTGTGGCACCAAGCATACATCCGCAAGGCTTACCGTGTCGCCTACACAATAATCGCCAGCGTATTGCTCAAGCCGTTGCTCAAAGGCCGCAAAGGTAGTTGCAACCCAATGGTGAATCCAGTCTAAACGAGCCTCGTCCGACACCCTTAACGTGCCGGTTAAATACTGCAATACACGCAAGTTGGTAATTGGCTGAAGTTCTGCCGCCATATCCAAGGCTAAGCTGCGCACAATAGCTGCTTGCTTAGGGTCTTCGGGAATAAGGCGGTTTTTCGGATGTTGAGCGTCAAGGTACTCAATAATAGCCAGCGACTGGTTCAACACCAAGTCGCCGTCCACCAGGGTAGGCACCAAGCCCACCGGGTTCAATGCCCTATATGCCGCTTGTTTCTGTTCGCCACCGTCTTTTACCAAGTGCACCGGCTCATACTCAAAAGCAAGGCCCTTTAAGTGCATGGCAATACGCGTTCGATAACTTGCAGACGAACGCCAGTAACCGTAGAGCTTCACGACTTTGGCCCTTTGTACTGCACCATTTTCTGGTCGATAGCACCAAAAATAGACGCGCCCTCTTCGTCTAGCATTTCAATACGAATGCTGTCACCAAAACTCATAAAAGGAGTGCTGGGCTTGCCGTCACGAATGGTTTCTATCATGCGCACTTCGGCAATACAGCTGTAACCGACACCGCCTTCATCAATACTCGAGCCATGCTCGGTCCCCTGTTTATTGGACACCGTACCAGAGCCAATAATGGTTCCTGCACTTAATGGACGCGACTTCGCCGCATGAGCAACTAGCTGAGCAAAGTCAAAGGTCATGTCTTCACCTGCGTTCGGCTTACCAAATAGTTTGCCGTTATATGTGGAAAGCAGGGGTAAGTGCACTTTATTTTGCTGCCACTTGTCACCGAGCTCGTCAGGCGTAATGGCAACAGGCGAGAAGACGGACGACGGCTTCGACTGGAAAAAGCCGAACCCTTTGGCCAGCTCACCGGGAATCAGACCGCGCAGCGAAACGTCGTTCACTAACATCAACAGCTTAATATGCTGGCCCGCTGCAGCGGCATTGACCGCCATGGGCACATCGTTGGTGATAACAGCCACTTCAGCTTCAAAGTCAATGCCCCACTCGTCGCTCGGCAGTGGTACATTCTCCCGCGGCCCAATGAAAGCGTCCGAGCCGCCCTGATACATCAGTGGGTCTTCCCAAAAGCTGGGGGGCATTTCTGCACCACGGGCTTTGCGCACAAGTTCCACGTGGTTAACATAAGCACTACCATCGGCCCACTGATACGCGCGCGGCAACGGCGACTCACAATTCGTCTCGTCAAAGGCCACGTCGTCGTTCAGCTTGTCGTTATTCAGAGCAATGTACACTTCTTTCAACTTAGGCTCTACTTCGTCCCAGCTATCAATGGCTTGTTGCATGGTGCTGGCTATTTCAGGTACAGCCACAGCACGTTTTAGGTCGCGGCTAACCACCACCAAGTATCCGTCGCGCGTTCCGTCACGATAGGTTGCTAATTTCATTCTTATTTCTCCTGCCAGCTTTTTACATAGTCTGAATTTTCAACGGCATGTGCGGCTTCCCCCACTGACAAGGCGTCGCGTGTATCGAGCATCAGCGCCACTTCGTCGGTAAATTTCTTTTTATGCTGTAAGCCCGCTTGAAACGCTTTTGGATGCGGGCCATGGGTAAAGCCAGCGGGGTGGAAAGTCACCGAGCCTTTTTCAATGTTGTCACGGCTAAAAAAGTCGCCCGCATGGTAAAATAACACTTCATCGTAGTCGTCGTTATTGTGGTAAAACGGCACCTTCAAGGCGCCTGGGTCGCTTTCAATAGGCCGCGGTACAAAAGTACAAACCACAAAGCGCTCTGCCACAAAGGTGGTGTGCGCTGAAGGCGGTAAGTGGTACCTGTGGCTCATGAGTGGGCGAAAGTCGCGCCAGTTGACCCGCACGGGTGCTAAGTCACCGTGCCACCCGACCACGTCCAGTGGATTATAAGGAAACGTGACCACAGACACTTCACCATGGCGTTTTACTTCCACCTGCCAGCTGTCTTCGCTGTATTGGTCTTTAAAACGTTGGTTAATGTCTGGGACGTCGAGACACGCCGGGTCAAAAATAGCATGATTCCCCACCAAGCCTTTGTCGGGTAACTGGTAAGCACCATTGGTGGCTTCTATCATCACCACTTGCATGGGTGAAGTCGGCTCCAGACGCCAATTGGTGGAGCGTGGAATCACCAAATAGTCACCGTCACGCAGTGTTAAATGGCCGTAGTCACAGAAGAACTCACCGCCCCCTTCGTGCACAAACATGAGGTCGTCGCCATCGGCGTTGCGCGCCAACTTTTTCATGGGCTCACTGACATGCCATATACGGAACTTGCAATGGGCATTGTACAGTAGGTTTGGCGCAACCCAGGGCGACGCCGTGTCCAAGCCTTGTAGCTCTTGGAAATTAAAAGCACGCGGCCGTAATGGGCCTTCCCAGTCGCTCCAACCGGTGGGGGCATGCTGATGGTGAAAGTGGGTCGCTGGGCCGAAGAATCCACTCCGGCCCGCCTCACGTTCATACATTGCCTCTTCCGGAAAGTCAGCATGGGCTTGGCGCGAAGCTGTCCCTACCTGCTTTGGAAAAGAAATGGGTTTACGCATCGCTGAGCACTCCACGGCGTATTTGGTCTTCTTCAATCGACTCAAACAAGGCTTTGAAGTTACCTTCACCGAACCCTTCGTTCCCCTTGCGTTGGATGATCTCAAAGAACACAGGGCCAATCACCGTTTGGGTAAAAATTTGCAGCAGAATGCCGTCTTTCATGGGGGCGCCATCAATAAGAATACGCAAGTCACGTAAAGCGTCTACGTCTTCTGTGTGGCCTTCTACGCGCTCGTCAACTTTGTCGTAGTAAGTGTCAGGTGTAGGCATAAACTCCATGCCACCCTCACGCAGTTTACGTACTGTGTCGTAAATATCATTTGAGTTCATGGCAATATGCTGAATTCCTTCACCATTGTACTCACGTAGGTATTCTTCAATTTGCGACTTATCGTCGTGAGACTCGTTAATAGGAATCCGTATTTTTCCACACGGCGACGTCATAGCGCGGCTTAATAAACCTGTTAGCTTACCTTCAATGTCGAAGTAACGGACTTCTCGGAAGTTAGCAATGCGCTCGTAGAAGCCGGCCCACACGTCCATATTGCCCTGAAACACGTTATGGGTTAGGTGATCCACCAAGTCCATACCTGTTTCGTTTTTCTTCATTTCCTCTTCCCAGTTGTCATAAAACTGGAAGTCCACATCGTAAATGCTTTGGCTGCCGTAGCGATCCACAAAATAAAGGGCACTTTCACCAATGCCGTACACGGCTGGAATATTCAGCTCCATAACACCTACGTCTTGCTTAAACTCCTTCGCACCATTGGCGAGTGCATGGTTAAAGGCATGTTCGGCGTCTTTTACGCGCCAAGCCATACCACACACGCTCGCGCCGTGAGCGGAAGCAAAGGTTTCGGCTTGTGAACCTGGCTGCGCATTAATAATGAAGTTAATGTCGTTTTGTTTATACAGCCAAACTTCCTTCCGGCGGTGTTTTGCCACTTCTGTAAAGCCAAGCAGTTTAAATAGGTGCTTTAAGTCGTTAATGCCTTTTTCATTTGGTGCTGTGTATTCAACAAACTCAAAGCCGTCGGTACCCATAGGGTTTATTGTTTGATCAGACATAAGGTGTCCTCCTGTGGTGTCTTTATTATTGTTATATTCTTGTAACCTTTTTAGCTTGAACCACCCTCCGAAGGCTAGTTTTGCGAGTATTTGTTGGTACCAATAAAAACAGAGCCCCTGTAATCATTTAGTTACAGGGGCTTCACAGAAGGGATAACAGGGGTTTAGGTGTAAACTTTACTTTACTCGCTAGGCGCGGGTGTACTCTTTTGTTTACTTGTTCTTTTTCTACGCTGCTTGCCAATGCCATATTCACGTAACTTATTCGCAATCGCTGTATGACTTAAGCCAAGTTTGCTCGCCAATTGGCGTGTACTCGGGTAGCTCGGGTACAGTCGTTTTAATAAGGAGCTTTCAAAGCGTTTTACCGCTTCGTCTAAGGTTTCTTCACCTAATTCAATAGCTAACGGTTCAAAGGAAGGTGTCATGTCAGGCAGAAGAATATGCTCAGACTCTAGCTTGTCACCTTCTAACATAGACACAGCTCGGTAAATAGTATTCTCGAGTTGACGTACGTTGCCTGGCCAACTGTAGTTGCTTAAGTGCTTTAAGCACGCCTCGGACACACTGGCTATCGGTCGCTCTAAAGCAGTGCAAAACTGGTACACAAAGTGGTCTGTCAGAAGTTCAATGTCTCCTTTTCGCTCTCGCAACGGCGGTATGTACAAACTAAGCACGTTCAACCGGTAGTATAAGTCTTCACGGAACTGCCCCTGTTCGACTTTTTCTAATAGCTCCCCCCGCGCCAAGCATATTAAACGCACGTCCACTGCAACCATTTGCTCTTCCCCAATGCGGCGAAAACGACCGTCTTCAAGGAAGCGTAATAGCTTTGCTTGGAGTTCTGGCGACATGTCGGCTACCGAGTCGAGCAACACAGTCCCACCATGGGCTTGTTCAAAAATGCCTTTCTTGCCATTGGGATGGTGCGAGAAAATGCCTGGCCCATAGCCAAAAAGTTCACTTTCAGCCACATTGTCAGGTAACGCACCACAATTGACGGCTAAAAAAGGTTCTCCTGCTCGGCTGCTTGACTCATGGCAAGCGCGGGCAACTAATTCTTTCCCCACACCTGTTTCCCCTTCGAGCAATAAGGGGGCATGTAATTGGGCCATGCGAGCCGCGTCACGCAACACCCGCTTCAACCCAGCATGCTGAGTCAGCACCTTGTTAAAGGCATTGGTTTCTTCGTGGGTAATACGGCTGGAAGGAATGGGCTTGGCTTGGCAATGAATCACTGCCCCGGCAAATGCGGGTTCACCCGACTGATCGTTTAGCCAAATAGGCAAGATCTGCGCTAAATACCAACGCCCCCCAAGCTCTAGCTTTTCCGCTGTCGGTTCTTCGGGTTGCTCGGCTAACCAACGCCGGGGAAAGCCCGTGGCGTAATCCGCTAAAAACTGGCCCCGCAAGGCTTCGTCTGTGGTTTTTAATAGTGCCGTCACCGAGTGGTTCGCAATATCTATACGGCCCTTGTGGTCCACACTTAAGACTGGGTTTGGCAGTGAGTTCAATAACACCTTGAACTCGAAGTGTTCGCGTTCAAATGGCAGGTAAGAAACTGTTTTTACATCGTCTACGTTGGGAATTAAGCGTATTTTGGGCATGAGCATTTGCAGTTCTTCAAAGGCCATGCTGGGAAAGCTGAGAAATATTTTACCTGCGGGGTCGACTTCAATTCCTCGCAAGTCAATTTCATACTCACGCAATATCGTTAGCACATCCTGGCAAATACCAAGACGGTCACGACATGTTATTTCTAAGCGCACAGCGAAGCCCTCCTTGTCCAATGTAAATAAAATTATACAGCTAATTTTATTTCATTGCAGCACTATCTGGAGCTTGCTGTACGCTTAACCGTCAGTTAGTCGTCGAGTAGCGCGTCGGTTTTAGCCGCCATAATAAAGTCGTTGCGGTGTAGGCCGCCAATGGCGTGGGTCCACCAAGTGACGGTTAGCTTGCCCCACTCCAAAAGCAGTGACGGGTGGTGAAACTCGTCTTCTGCTAGTTGTGCAACTTTATTCGAAAAGGCCCATGCTTGTTTAAAATTCTTAAACTTATACACGCGCTCTAATTGCAAAACGCCATTGCGGCTTTCAGGAACCCAGTCAGGTATTTCCTTCATCAGTTCGCGTAGCTCTTCGTCACTTACCTTCGGTGCATCAGCGTGACAGGCCTCACATTCTTGGTGTTTTAGATCACTCATGGTTTTTACCTTTTATACATTTTAAGAGTCGTTGTTTTTAGGTGGAAACTTAGGTTCAAACAAACCTAGCTCCATCGCTTCATGAACCAAGCTCATAATGTCCATATCGGAAATTTCAAATAGCTGATTCACACTTTTCAAGGTGTAATAAATGGGTTGCATAATATCTATGCGGTATGGTGTACGTAGTGCGTCTAAGGCATTTAAAGGCTTCCGTTCCGGAATATCACTTTCGAGAGAGTAAATGGTTTCGCCTGGAGAAGACAAAATACCCCCACCGTAAATGCGCAGCCCATTGGCGGTTTCTAATAAGCCAAATTCCACCGTAAACCAATATAACCGCGCTAAATAAACCCGCTCTTTCGGGTTTGCTGCATAACCAAGCCGACCATACTGATGGGTGAAATGGGCAAATGCCGGATTCGTCAGCAAGGGGCAGTGGCCAAAAATTTCATGAAAAATGTCTGGCTCTTGTAAGTAGTCAAACTCTTCCCGGCTGCGTATAAAGGTGGCAACAGGGAATTGCTTACTAGCTAACAAACGGAAGAACTCATCGAAAGGAATAAGCGCCGGCACTTGGGCTACTTGCCAGCCTGTGGTTTCGGCTAGCACCTTATTAATTTCAGCCAGTTGCGGAATTCTGTCTTGGGGCAGGTTTAACAGCTCGTACCCGGCCATGTATTCGTCGCAGGCTTTGCCTTCTATCACCGCAAGTTGGCGTGACACTAAGTCATGCCATATTGAGTTTTCCTCATCTGTCCAAGCGATCACTCCGTGCTCATCTGGCATCTTAGATACATATTGACTCTGCTTCTTAGACATTCAAATGCACCTCCCTTATAACGTGGCCAATGCTTGCTGCAAGTCAGCAAGAATGTCGTCCACATGTTCAAGACCCACCGACAAACGCACCAAGCCTTCGCCAATATTCGCCTGTGCACGGGCTTCTGGTGTTAAGGGTGAATGCGTCATCGACGCGGGGTGCTGCATTAAACTTTCCGCATCCCCTAAGCTTACTGCTAAACGAATCATTTGCAGGCGGTTCAGCAGGTTGACAGCGTTCTGATAACCGCCTTTCATTTCAAAGGCAATAATAGCACCCGCCGCTTTCATTTGTTTGTCAGCCCCAACCAAGTGGTGGCCAGGGTGGCTTTTCAGCCCGGGGAAGTAAACTTTGTCAATCGCTTCGTGACCTTCAAGGTAGTCGGCTACCACAGCCGCATTTTCACAATGGCGCTCCATACGCAAAGGCAAGGTTTTTAAACCACGGGTAATAAGCCAAGCGTCGTGGGGAGAAATGGTGGCTCCCATATCTTTCAAAGTAGTGAGTTTTATGAGCTCAATGTCTTCTGCACTGCCCGTAACAATACCTGCCACCACATCGCCATGGCCGTTCAAGTATTTGGTTGCACTGTGCACCACCAGGTCTGCACCAAATTCGCCAGGCCGTTGTAATAATGGCGTCATAAAAGTGTTATCAACAACAAATTTAAGCGAATGCTCAGCGCAAAACGCGCCAATTGGTGCCATATCAATCAAGCGCAAATGCGGGTTTGCAGGCGTTTCTAAAAACACCATACGAGTCGTGTCACGAAAAGCACCTTGGATATTGCTTACATCGCTCATATCGACAAAGGTTACTTCAACACCAAAACGGGCAAATAGTTCGTGAAATAAAGCAAAAGTGCAGCCATATAAGCAGTCCGATGCAATAACATGGTCCCCTGCCTTGAGAAAAGCCATGGTGGTAGCTGCCACAGCTCCCATACCCGTTGCTGTAGCAGCTGCGTCTTGCATACCTTCAAGGGCGGCAACCCGTTGCTCTAGTTGACGTGTTGTGGGGTTTCCTAAACGACTGTAAATATAGCCTGGTTGTTCACCGGCAAAGCGCGCGCCACCTTCTTCTGCATGAGGAAAAACAAAGGTCGAGGTTTGATATAAGGGCGGCACTAAAGCACCATGTACATCGGTACTTTGCTCGCCTCCGTGTATGGCAACAGTTGATGCATGCCATGAGGTCTTTGCTTGTGTCATTGTCGCATGGTTCCATTGTTATAATTATGTATATGAAACTCAGCTTACGAAGGGTCTGCCTGAAGGGCAATAGCAACGAGCAGCTCCGACCAGCTACTCGTTGTAACGAAAGTTTGCCACAAAGAAATGCTACAACTGGTTAATTTCTTGTCGCAAGCGGTATTGAGAGGAAGTAACACAACGTTCCATATCACATACTTTCCCTTCCAGTGTATGAAACTCTTGCACTAAGTCTTTCAAGGCCTCTTTCGGTGTTTTCCCTGCTTCCCACACCCGAGTTTTCACCTCGATGGTGCGGCCGTCAGAGGCCTGCTCAAAACGTGTTTCTTCTCGATAACCTTGGTGCTCACTCATATGCTCGAGCATGGCAGGCTTTTTGTCTAACACCAACCAAGCGGCAATATAAACAACAAAAGTTAAAGAAAAGGCAAAAATAAGCGTGGTAACAAATAAAATGCGTACGGCCCACACTTCCCAGCCAAAATAGTCGGCAATACCCGCACAAACTCCGGCTACCTTCCCTTCTCTATGGTTTCGGTATAAACGCTTTTTAGCAGCCATCACTGCCTCCTAGTTGTATTTTTTCCAGTCCGGGTGCTCTTGGTCAAGAATACGTTCAAGAGCATGTACCCGCTGCTTTAATTTATCCGCCTTATCGACTAACTCACGGAACTGTAAGGTTTCATTTTCGCTTAAGCCTTGATTCAGCTTATGCTTACTGCGGTAATGCAGCACCAACCAAATGGGTGCCACAATCAGCATGAAAATAATAACGGGAACGATAAGCAATATAATAACGGCCGTGTCCATGGTTGTTACCCCTTATGCTTTCGGCTCTGCTTTATCACCTACACGTGCTTTTAAGGCCTCAAGCTCGGCTTCAATTTTAGATTCATTCTCCAACTCACGAAACTCGTCAGCTAAAGAGCGTTTGCCTAAGTCATAAGCGTCTACCTGCGACTCGAGCCCGTCAATTTTAGCTTCATAACGGTCAAATTTCTGCAATGCTTCGTCAACTTTGGAGTTGTCGAGACTACGTTTCACGTTTAAGCGTGAGCTAACGGTCCGTTCGCGCATTAAAATAGCTTGCTGGCGTGCTTTCGCGTCGCTTAGCTTTTCTTGCAACTGCGTTATTTCGTCGGACAAGCGATCAACCTGCTCGTCGGTACGGGCAATTTCAGCAAGCAAAGCGTCAACTGTGTCTTGTACCTTGGCCTTTTCGACTAAAGCTGAACGGGCCAGGTCCTCACGCTCTTTGCTTAAAGCTAAACTAGCGCGGCTTTCCCATTCGGCAACCTCGTCTTCCATGCGGTTTAGTTGACGTGTTAGCTCTTTCTTTTCGGCTAACGTGCGAGCTGCACCCGAGCGCACTTCCACCAAGGTGTCTTCCATTTCTTGAATAATCAAGCGCACCATTTTTTGTGGGTTTTCTGCTTTATCAAGTAAAGCGTTTAGGTTTGCATTAACGATGTCTGAAAATCGTGAAAAAATACTCATCTTTATTTCCTCTTAGGTAGCACATTCTCACACCTACCAATACAAGTTGCTTGCCAACTTTTCAAAACATCTTAAACTATTGTATTCTAAGCATAATTATTTTTTGCAAAGATAAAGTGCTTTCTGCTTTATAAACAAATACACTAATAAGTAGTGAGTTTGGCTAACCTCAGACTCGAACAATAACGTTATTATTAACATGAAGGTTTGGTTTCATGCATCCTACGCGACCCGTCGATAACCTTATCGGTCAGTCCGATAGTTTTTTAGCCGTCCTAGAGCATGTGTCACAAGCAGCCCCAATGACACAGCCTGTTTTAATTATTGGCGAACGAGGTACAGGTAAAGAGTTAGTGGCAGAACGGCTCCATTACTTGTCTCAGCGTTGGGAGCAGCCTTATATCAAACTAAACTGTGCGGCATTAAACGAAAACCTACTGGACAGTGAGTTATTTGGTCATGAGGCGGGAGCCTTTACTGGCGCCAGCCGAAAGCATGAAGGCCGCTTTGAACGCGCCCATGGCGGTACTTTATTTCTCGATGAATTGGCCACCACCTCTAGTTTGATTCAAGAAAAACTACTACGGGTTATTGAATATGGCGAATTTGAACGCGTTGGTGGGCAAAAAACCGTTCGCACCAATGCCCGCCTGGTGGCAGCTACCAACGAAGACTTACCCAACCT
Organism: Aliidiomarina taiwanensis; assembly: GCF_003987015.1. Classification (GTDB taxonomy): domain Bacteria; phylum Pseudomonadota; class Gammaproteobacteria; order Enterobacterales; family Alteromonadaceae; genus Aliidiomarina; species Aliidiomarina taiwanensis. The sequence continues at coordinate 704,472 of NZ_PIPQ01000001.1, forward strand.
CGCCGCACAGGGTAAGTTTCGCGCCGACCTGCTCGACCGGCTCGCTTTTGACGTCATTACTTTGCCACCGTTACGAGAGCGCGCCGAAGACATTTTAGTGCTGGCAGAACACTTCGCTATTCAAATGACGCGTCAGCTCGGCTTGTCGTGCTTTGCAGGCTTCACCAGTCAAGCCAAGCAAACCTTGGAAGACTACCACTGGCCAGGCAACATTCGCGAGCTAAAAAACGTGGTAGAGCGCAGCGTGTATCGCACCAATAGCGACGAAGTACCCGTCAGTCACATTATACTAGACCCATTTGAAAGCCCTTGGCGCCCGGCGACAGCAGCACCTACAGACCAAGAAAGCTCCGTTGTCCCTGCGGTAGAGCCTATTACAACGCAACCATACCTCCCCGCCTTTGGCGACGACTTCGACTTAAAGAAAGTCAGCCAAGCGTTTGAAAAGTCCTTATTAGAAAAAGCCTTAGCTGAAGCCCAGTTTAATCAAAAAAGAACAGCAGAGCTTGTGGGTTTAACCTATCATCAGTTACGTGGCTATTTGAAAAAGTACGGGTTACTCGAGGGCATGCAACGTGATAACTAAGGTGAAACGCTTTTTTGCCAGTGCGCCGTTACTATTAACACTCAGTGCGTGTGGCCCTGCGTTACCCCCAAACACCAATGGTGTGCTTTATTGTTCCGAAGGCAACCCCGAGTCCTTCAACCCACAAATGGTGACTTCTGCCACCACGCTCGACATGACCTCTCTGCAGTTATACGACACCTTGGTTGAGTATGACGCAGCGAAGGGAAGCTTGCAGCCTGGCCTCGCCACTGACTGGCAGATTAGCGACGACGGCCACACGTATGAGTTTACCTTGCGTGAAAACGTCGCCTTTCACCACACCGATTACTTTACCCCAAGCCGGCCCTTCAATGCTGAAGACGTGCTATTTTCATTTCAGCGTTGGCTGGACCCTGAGCACCCTTACCATAGTGTCTCTGGAGGGCGTTACCCATTTTTCCGAGCAACACGGCTCGATCAGCTTATCGCTTCTATTTCTGCGCCTCGCCCCAATGTGGTGCGTATTCAGCTGCATCAACCTGACAGCTCCTTAATGTCCACCTTAAGCTCAAGCTTTGCCGTTATTCTGTCTGCCGAGTATGGCCAGCAACTGCTAGATAAAGGTTTAGCTCCCCACATTGATCAACGGCCCATTGGTACGGGCCCCTTCAAGTTTCGTCACTTTCGTCCCGACGTGAGTGTGTATTACCAAGCACACCAAGAGCACTGGCGCGGTGCCCCAGCTTCTGACAGCTTGGTGTTTCGTATTACCCCAAGCAATCACAAACGCATGCTCATGCTGCTCACAGGTGACTGCGACATCAGCCCGTACCCACCGGCCCGTGATATTGCGTGGTTGCAACAACGCGACGACATGAATGTACAGCAGTCCTTGAGCCCGAATACCGCTTTTTGGGCCTTCAATACGGAAGTGCCGCCTTTTGACAACCCCCTAGTGCGCAAAGCATTAAGTCATGCCATAGACAGAGACGCACTTATTCACAGTGTTTATCATGACCATGCGGTGCGCGCAGATTCCATTTTGCCACATACCAGTTGGGCGCAATTAGCTTTGCCCGACGCCTACCAATACGACCCAGAAAAAGCCCGCGCCTTATTGGCTGAAGCGGGCTACGCCGACGGGTTTAGCATGGATATTTGGGCTTTACCTGTGCAGCGCTCCTATAATCCCAACCCGCGGTTAATGGCAGAACAAATTCAGTCGTACCTTGCCCAGATTGGCGTTACCGCAAATATTGTAAGCTATGAATGGCGCAGCTTCCGACGCCTGTTAGCACAAGGCAAGCACGACTCTGTTCTGATTGGCTGGTCGGCCGACCATAGCGACCCAGACAACTTCTTCCGCCCTATTCTCACGTGTGCGGCGAAGCGTTCTATTAATAACCGTGCTTTATGGTGTAACGCGGAGTTTGACGCGCTTGTCACGGCAGCTATTCGTACCACCGACATCTCAAAGCGTCAGTTACTTTACGAACGAGCCCAAAAACTGCTCGCTGAACAAGTGCCGATTGTTCCATTGGCTCACTCCATTCGCTATCAAGTGTCACGTCGCACGGTTCGCAATATGTTACCACCGAGCTTAAGCGGCATTCGTTTCCATGCGGTGTATAGCGACCATGGCCTTATGGAGGAAGCAGCACATGATTAGTATTGTCCTGCGCCAGTTGGGTGTGTTTCTTATAACCTTTTTTATTTTAAGTGTATTGGCTTTTTCCTTAGCCTACTTATTTCCGGGAGACCCCATAAGCAACACCAGTGGCGTGCTAATGAATCACCCCCACTATGAAGCTGTGGCTCAAGCCCGGGGCTTTGACCAAGGATTGCTCGGGCAATACCTGGCCTATATGCAGCACCTTTTTCAGTTAAACTGGGGCGTTTCCTTGCAGGACGGAGCTTCTATTTGGCACGAATTTAAAGTCCGCTTTCCTGCTAGTCTAGAATTAAGCGTTTTGGCCATGGGCTTAGCGCTGCTCATTGGCCCTCCTTTGGGTATTTTAGCGGCCATTCATTACAACAAGCCCATCGACCAGGTCATCTCGTTTTTAAGTATTTCAGGCTACTCCATTCCTGTGTTTTGGTTTGCTCAGCTCAGTATTTTATTTTTTGCGGTGCTACTCGGCTGGCTGCCAATTGCAGGTCAAGTGAATCCCTTATTCGATGTTCCCTTAGCGACTGGATCTGTGCTGCTCGATATAGCCATATCCGACATGCCATACCGAGGCACTGCCCTACTGAATGCGCTACAGCATATGCTGCTGCCCGTGGTCATTCTTGCCACTGTGCCTTTAGTTCTCTTAATTCGGCTTACTCGCAATGCCTGTATTGAAGTACAGCGCATGAGCTTTGTCCAAGGTGCATATGCTCGAGGACTTTCTAGCTTTTCTGTATTGCAGAAGCATATTATTCCCAACGCGATGCAACGGGTCACCCCGAGCGTCAGCACGGCTTTTAGTTTGCTCATGACAAACACACTGATTATTGAAATTATTTTTTCCTGGCCTGGGTTAGGCCAATGGTTTGTACGCAGTATTTATGAGCGCGACTACCCCGTTATTCAAACAGCTTTGTTATTACTGACTGTGCTTATCTTGTTCGTCAATATGATGACCAACATTTACTATGTTTGGCGTTATCCCCGCGTAAGGCGAGAACTCAATGCGACACGATGAACTTTACTATGAAGAGCGAAACCCTTCGCCCTTAACCCAAGCTTGGCTCGACTTTAAAGTGCAGCCGTTAGCCCGTGCAGCTCTTTATATGCTGTGCTTCCTCCTGTTTATAAGTTTATTTGGCCCCTGGCTTGCGCCTTTTGGTGCCAACGAGCAGTTTGCGGATGCCCTCTTTTTACCTCCTGCGTGGTCAAACGACGGAGATTTGCGGTTTTTGCTAGGCACCGACACATTAGGGCGCGATATGATCTCGCGCATTTTACATGGCGCACGTTATAGCTTTGGCTTGCCGCTGCTAATTGTCTGCATCACGGGGGCAATTGGCATTACTATTGGCGCCATGGTGGCCATGAGCGTGGGTGTTGCCAGCATGTCTTTTCAACACATTTTGTCGGCGTTGCTATCTATTCCTTCTTTGCTATTGGCCCTTATTATTATTGCTGTTATTGGGCCTGGGCTATTTAATGCGGCCCTTGCTATTAGCCTCATTTTTATTCCTCAATTTATTCTTGTCACCCGCGACGTGGTGCTTGAAGAGCTTTCAAAAGACTATGTGGTTGCCAGCCGGCTAAATGGAGTTACTTCCACCTATTTATTCTTTTCTGTTATTTTGCCAAACATTGTAAAGCCCTTGGTCACCCAGTTTTCTTTGGCCTTGTCCGCCGCAATTTTAGACATTGCCGCTTTGGGTTTTCTTGGTTTGGGCGCACAGGCACCCGTTCCTGAGTGGGGAGCCATGCTCGCGGTAAGCCTTGAGTACGCTTATAACACCCCTTGGGTTATGGCATTACCTGGGTTAGCCTTATTTCTTACCTTGGGCAGTGTTAACATTGTCGGGGAAAGGCTTCGTGCCACCCTACGTGCCCGCATGGAGCACTAACATGCTAATTGATATTCGCAACCTGAGTATTTTTGCAGATGCCCCCCACGGAGAGGTGAAGGTGCTTGACCGCGTCTCACTCCAAATTGCAGAAGGCGAACTGCACACCTTAGTGGGCGAGTCGGGTTCGGGCAAAAGCTTAATTGCCCGCGCCATTATGGGCTTTATAAACCCTGAGTGGCGACTTCAAGCAGACCGACTTTGGTTCAAGGGCACCGACTTGCTGCGGTTAACCAGTAAAGAGCGCCGGAGCATTATAGGCGTTGATATTGCAATGATTTTCCAAGACCCCGCCGACTACCTCGACCCCAATGCCACGGTGCTTGAACAGTTACGAGAAGCCATACTAAACCAAGACTTAAACGTCCCCTTTTGGAAACGAAAAGCAGCACGGGACAAGTATGCAGCTCAGCTACTCATAAAGATGGGCGTGAAGAACTACCAGCAAGTGTTGCGGGCTTATCCTTTCGAACTCAGCGAAGGCGTTGCTCAAAAAGTCATGATTGCCACGGCCATTGCGCACCGCCCCCAATTACTGATCGCCGACGAACCAACCACCGCCATGGAGCCACGCACTCGGGACCAAATTTATCGCCTGTTAGCTCAGCTGCATGCCCAGCACCGCATGTCAATATTGCTGATAGCGCAAGACTTTTCCGAGCTGATGAAAGAAACCACGCATTTGTCGACCATTTACGCGGGGCAAATCATGGAAACCGGTAGCCGTGACCAATTGTTAGAAGCTCCATACCACCCATACACAGACGCTTTAAGTTATACCTCGTTGTCGCAACCGCAGAAATTGGCCCACAAGCAGCACTTGCAAACCCTGCCCGAACTCGAGCCAAACCTACAACATATGCCCATAGGCTGCCGGCTTGGCCCCCGCTGCCCCTATGCTAAGCGCGCCTGTGTGCAGCGACCTGAGAAGTACGTGATTGCTAAACGTGAGTTTTATTGCCACTACCCGATTAACTTAGACACCAAAGACCAAGCTGTATTTGAGTCTGTTCAGTATAAGCAGGTGAGCCTATGAGCTGTTTACTGCGTGCCGAAGGCCTGACCAAGCACTACACGCGTTACCAAGGGTTCTTTCGCAGCCAAACCCAAGTCGCTTTAAGTGATGTGTCCTTTGAGCTTCATGAAGGACAAACTTTAGCCATTATGGGGAATAACGGCTCGGGCAAGTCCACGCTCGCGGGTATTATTTCTGGCGCTATCGCCCCCACAAGCGGACAGCTTTATCTGAAAGATCACGCATTGCACTCGGGCGACTACAAAACCCGTGCCCAAACCATTCGTATGGTTTTTCAAGACTCTGAAGCGTCCTTAAACCCGCACATGACCATAGGCAAACAACTGCATGAAGCGCTGTTATTTAATACCCGCCTAACCCACGAGCAGCGGAATGAGCTCATTCGTCGCACCCTACTTCGCGTTGGTCTGCTTGACGAGCATCGGGTGTTTTATCCTTATATGATGTCAAACGGGCAGCGACAACGCGCCTGTATTGCTCGGGCAATTATTTTAAACCCTAAGGTGTTGGTGGCAGACGAAGCATTAGCCAATTTAGACACGTCAGTGCGGGCACAAATTTTAAACTTGCTGCTGGATTTACAAGACGAACTGAAAATGAGCTACATTTTTATTACCCACAGCCATGAAATTGCCCAGCATATGGCCGACCACATACTCGAGCTGAAAGACGGCAACGTTGTAAACTACGCCGAAACCACGGCGAGTATTGAGAAAAATTAGCTTATTTGTTAGCGTGTGCCCCTGTTTTATTTACAACTCATGCCGAGATTTGTATTTAATTAATATAAAAAGAACTAAAACGTCTTCTAACTTTTAACAATGCGCTACACAACAGGAGCCTTATTTTGGAAACTGGTACGCTTTATTCTCTCGCTATTTACTTTATCGCTATGCTGGGTATTGGGGTTTATGGTTATTTTAAATCCACCAGCGACTTGTCCGACTATATGTTAGGGGGGCGTCGTTTAACTCCTGGAGTCACGGCCCTATCCGCCGGTGCATCCGATATGAGCGGCTGGATGCTGATGGGGTTACCCGGTGCATTTTACCTTTCGGGTTTCTCCGAAGTGTGGCTTGCCGTTGGTTTAACCATTGGTGCTTACATTAACTACCTGGTGGTAGCCCCTCGCCTTCGGGTCTACACTTACGTGGCCAACGACTCTATTACCATTCCTGACTTCTTTGAAAACCGCTTTCACGACAAGTCACGCTTACTGCGTTTAGTTTCGGCGGTGGTCATTATTATCTTCTTTACCCTGTACACTTCCTCTGGGCTTGTAGCCGGCGGCACCCTCTTTGAAAACGCCTTCGGTATGGACTACCACCATGGCCTATTATTAACAGCCGGCGTGGTGGTTGCTTATACCTTAATTGGCGGCTTTCTTGCCGTTAGCATGACGGACTTTGTGCAAGGCTGCATTATGTTCCTTGCTCTTATTGTCGTGCCTGTCACGGGCTACTATATTCTGAATGCCGACACGGCCCTCACTAAAGAAACCATCACCTTAGCCCCTGAAATGTTTAATGCATTTCATGGTGCTACCTTCTTAGGTGTAGTGTCCTTGTTAGCCTGGGGACTTGGTTATTTTGGTCAGCCACATATTATTGTCCGCTTTATGGCAATTCGCTCTGTGCGCGACTTCCCGAAAGCACGCCGTATTGGAATGACGTGGATGATCGTAGCCATTATTGGTGCCATGCTCACGGGTATTGTCGGTGCTCAGTACATTCAAGCCCACGGTGCCGGCCTGGTTGGCAACGCTTATATGAAAGCAGACGGCAGCCTAGCCAACTCAGAAACTATTTTTATTGTGTTGTCACAAATCCTGTTCCACCCCTTCATTAGTGGTTTCTTACTGGCCGCTATTTTAGCCGCCATTATGAGCACTATTTCATCTCAGTTGCTGGTCACTTCAAGTGCCCTTACCCAAGACTTCTATAAAAGCTTCTTGCATAAGAACGCCAGCGACAAGGTACAAGTTATGACAGGCCGCATTTCTGTGCTGCTCGTGGCCATTGTTGCCAGTGCTTTGTCGTGGGTACCACGCGACACCATTCTCGGTTTAGTTGGGAATGCTTGGGCAGGCTTTGGCGCTGCCTTCGGCCCATTAATAATTCTGAGCTTGTACTGGCGCGGCATGAACCGTTGGGGCGCCTTGGCCGGTATGGTAGTGGGTGCACTCACGGTACTGTTCTGGATTTACGTACCTGTGCTGGGTGAAGAGCCATTGAGCAGCAAGCTCTATGAAATGGTGCCAGGGGTTATTATGTCGACACTGGCCATTTTCTTAGTGAGCCGTTTAACTGCGGCGCCAAGCAAGCAAGTAACAGCTGAATTCAATAAAATGCGTGAACTCATGCAGGAAAACAAAGACGAATAACAGCTAGCTACAAAAAAGCGGCCTCGAACACGTTCGCAGGCCGCTTTTTTATATTTCAAAGGCGTTACTTTTTCACTTTCGGTATCGGCGCTATCATGCGGCGGCGCTTTATCAGCTCCAGCTCTTCAAGAATAATATGCTTCATACGCATGGTGGCGTCATAGCCAATTTGAATAGCCTTCTCACCATCTTCAAACTCTAACAAACCAATTTCGCCTAGTTTAGGCTGCAGCAAAATATCAGGTGGGTCTCCGGCCATACGAGCCCGTGTTATCCGCTCTTGCATAATGTCGATGGAGCCTGCCATCACCCCAAATACACCTGGCGACGTGGGCGTGCGGGTCAGCTTGTCTTTTACTTGCTCAACATAGTCTTGACTGCGGTTTAGGAAGCGCTCAAAAGCGTTGGGTTGCTCTTTCTTTTCTATACTACCCTCGTCTTCAAACCCTGCTTGTTTGGCCGACTCATAAGTAGCTGGACTTTGTTCTTGCGGCGGTAAGTCGTCTTCGTCTACGTGCACTTGCGAGTTCAAGTGCACGGCAATCACAAATTCAGCTTCTAAAGCTCGGGCGAGCGACACAGGGACAGGGTTTACTACCGCTCCGTCAACCAGCCAGCGGCCGTCGAATGCTTTTGGTGAAAGTAGCCCCGGCATGGCACAAGATGCACGGGCTATTTCAAACAAGTCCCCTTCTTTCAACCACACTTCTCGCCCCGTGTACAAGTCCGTCGCTACCGCAGCAAAGCTGCGACTTAGCTGTTCTGCACGTAAAGCACCAAACTTCTCCCGTGCTTTATTAAACACTTTTTCGCCCGAGACAATACCACCATTGGTTAGCCCAAAGTCGAGCAGATTGAACACCTTCCAGCGGTCCATGTCCCGAACCCACTCTTCAATATCGTCCAGCTTATTCGCAGCGTAGGCTCCACCCACTAATGAGCCAATCGAAGTACCGGTTACTACATCTATTTCAATGCCAAGCTCTTCGAGGGCACGAATAACTCCAATATGTGCCCAACCACGGGCTGCACCAGAGCCTAATGCCAAACCTACTTTTACTCTCATCTGTTCTCTCCTCAGGACCTAGCTAACCTAATCGCTTGTTTCTGAATCTAACCAACGCTCTATTTCACGCTCTAATACCGAAAGAGGTATAGAGCCATGTCGCAATACTTCCCGGTGAAAGTCACGCACATCAAACTTATCTGCGAGTCTCTGCTGAGCCCGCTGGCGTAACTCGTGAATTTTTAACATGCCCACTTTGTAGGCCAGTGCCTGCCCTGGCAACACAATAAAGCGCTCGGCTTCCGACACTGCGCGCGCCTCTTTAACCGGTGCATTGGCATACATATAATCCAATACTTGCTGTTTTGACCACCCTTTCCAATGAATACCCGTGTCCACAACCAAGCGAATAGAGCGCCATAATTCCGCAATTAGCTGGCCATAACGGTCGTAACTGTCATAAAGCCCAAACTCGTCGCCCAAAGACTCTGTGTATAGGCCCCAGCCTTCAGCAAAGGCGACCACAACGTTATAGCGACGAAAGCGCGGTAAGTTTGTCATTTCTCGTTGTAATGCAACTTGGTAGTGATGACCCGGAATGGCTTCATGCAAGGTTAATGGGCCTTTAGCCCAGGTAGGACGTGCCGACAAACCATAGGTGTTCAAATAAAAGATACCCGGACGACTGCCGTCTTCTGCAGGAACTTCGTAGCTGCCTGAACTAGCGGTTTGTTCGCGGAAAGGCTCTACCCGACGTATCTCATAGCCTGCTTGCGGTAGCATGTCTTCATGAAATAAGTCCAATACCCGTGCTTCCACCTGCGCTGCAAAGTCCTGGTAGTCAGCTAACATGGCTTCAGGGCTGGCATAGTGAAACTGCGGATTGTCCCGGGTAAATTCAAAAAAAGCAGCTAAGTCCCCTGCAAAGCCAACGTCGTCCATAATGTCTGCAATAGCCTGATGAATACGGGCAACTTCAGCTAAACCCAAAGCATGAATTTCGTCGGGCGTTAAATTTGTCGTTGTTTGCCGTTTCACTTCAAAAGCATACCATTCTTTGCCTTGAGGTAAGTGGCTCAAGCCTATATCAGTCGTGCGGGTCCGTGGAATATACTCCGACTCTATGTACTCAGCTAAGGCGCGGTACGCGGGCACCACCTGGTTTTCTATAACCTGTACATAAGCTTCTGTAAGTGCTGTGCGCTGCGCTTGTGTAAACCCTTCAGGGAAGTTTGCTAGGGGTTGAAAGTAGAGACTTGTTGCAACGTCTTCAACAACATGGGCACGTATTTGCTCAAGCACACGCTGCATAATAATACGTGGTTGGGTGACATCGGTAGCTAAACCTTGCTGTAAATTTGCTTGTATTTGCAGAAATATATCGGGAATAGCCCGCATGCGGTTTAACCAGTTTTGATAGTCTTCGTAGGTGTCAAAAGGTTGAGCGCTTTCACCCGAGCCAAGCCGTGCCAATTGATTGGCATAATTATACATTTGATTAAGAGGAAGTAAGTGCGTGGGGAACTGCAGTCGCTCTAGCGCAATCTTGCGCTCTCGCTGAAACAGGTCATAACTGAGTTTGTCTGCGTCGGAAAGCTGAGCATAATTCACCGCATCCAGAGCCATCAAAAACTCTTCTTCAAGTAATTGCCGCTGGCTCCGGTACGTGTCACTAAAGGTATTGGCGAGTTCCCCATTAAACTGGGTCTCGCCCACATAAGTTGCTTGCAAAGGATCAAGTGCAAGGTCTGCATAAAAATAATCTTCAAAAATATCGGCTAGCAGCTCACTTTGTTGCAACTCTTCTGTCGAGTGACTTAGCTTTTCAACGGGCGTGCAAGCCACCAAGAGCCACAAACAAAGGGCACTTAAAACAACAGGTTTCATTCTTATTCTTCTCTTTATGCGTTTGCCTATAAGAATAATACCCTAGCTCATTAAAAGATACAGGCATAAAAAAACCGCAGAACAGTTTTAACCTGCTCTGCGGCTTATTAGAGTGCTCAGACTGCATCGATTCAGCCCAAATACTTTTGCGTTATTCTGCTGCTGTGTCGTCCGCAAGCAGCTCTTCTTCGTCTGCGCTTTGTGGCTTCAGTAAAAGCAAGTCACGCAGCTTGGTTTCAATTTCGTTTGAAACGCTTGGGTTTTCTTTTAAGTATTTGCTGGAGTTGGCACGTCCTTGACCAATTTTTTCGCCATTGTAGCTATACCAAGAGCCCGCTTTCTCAACAATGTTGTGCTTCACACCTAGGTCAATCAGCTCGCCTTCTTTGGAAATACCTTGACCATACATAATTTGGAAGTGCGCTTCTTTGAAAGGAGGTGCTACTTTGTTTTTCACAACCTTCACACGTGTTTCGTTACCAACAATTTCATCGCCTTCTTTAATAGCGCCAATTCGGCGAATATCCAGTCGAACCGATGAGTAGAACTTTAACGCGTTCCCGCCCGTTGTGGTTTCAGGGCTACCGAACATGACACCAATTTTCATCCGAATTTGGTTAATAAAAATGGCCATGGTGTTCGACTTTTTAATGTTCGCTGTTAATTTACGCAGCGCTTGTGACATCAAACGTGCTTGTAAACCAACGTGGGTGTCACCCATTTCACCTTCAATTTCAGCTTTCGGCGTTAATGCAGCGACCGAGTCGACAATGACCACGTCAACAGCACCACTGCGCACCAGCATGTCGCATATTTCCAGTGCCTGTTCACCTGTGTCTGGCTGAGAAATAAGTAGCTCGTCAATTTTAACCCCTAAGCGTTCCGCATACACAGGGTCTAAAGCGTGCTCTGCGTCAACGAAAGCACAAGTTTTCCCTTTGCGCTGCGCTTCGGCAATAACTTGCAAGGTTAAGGTTGTCTTACCGCTCGACTCAGGACCGTACACTTCAATAACACGACCCGTAGGTAAGCCACCTATACCTAAGGCAATGTCTAAGCTAAGAGAGCCTGTTGAAATTGCTTCAATATCCATGGCACGGTTGTCGCCAAGACGCATAATGGCACCTTTACCAAACTGACGTTCAATTTGGCCAAGGGCTGCGGCTAATGCTTTTTGCTTATTCTCACTCATAGGTGGTAGCTCCAGTTCGATGTCATTCAATACCCGTTAGTATACTGGGCATTTGTACAGTATCAAGACTATTCAGTTATTTCTTTTCAAATTCGGCGTAACTTATTGAAAGTTAAAACCATAAAATTTAATTTCGGGTGTCTTTTTGAATAAGACCTGCTAATTTAACCAGTGCATGGGTAGCCGCTTGCGTGCGAATTTCTTCACGGTTGCCACGAAACAGTTTTGTCTCGGTCCATACATGTTCCGCCAAGGCCCAGCCAAAACAAACGGTGCCCACAGGTTTATCAGGCGTACCGCCGTCGGGGCCTGCAATACCAGTCACACTTAAGGTGACGTCGCAGGCCATAGCATGCTGTGCACCACGGGCCATGGCGGCTGCACAAGGCTCGGACACAGCGCCGTGCTGGGTTAAGATAGCGTCCGACACATGTAGCAGATTTTGCTTCATTTCGTTACTGTAGGTGACTAACCCGCCCTCAAACCAACGGGAGCTACCCGGTAAACTGGTGCATGTCACCGCCACCCCCCCGCCCGTGCATGACTCGGCAGTACCAAAGCGCCATTTACGATACAATAGAGCTTCCGCAATTTGCGCAACGAGTATACGGTCTGAGGTGTACATAATTAAAACTCCAATTTAAAAATCCGTTTAACGGTGAACTTCACTTGGCATTTGCTTGTGAAAACGGGATCATAGGAAAATATTCATCAGATGCATAATGACCTTAAAAGATAATGAGTAAAAAAACCAATACGCATACGCCCATGATGCAGCAATACTTAAAAATAAAAGCAGAGCATCAGGATAGTATTCTTTTCTATCGCATGGGTGACTTTTACGAACTTTTTTTCGATGACGCCAAGCGCGGTTCGGAGCTACTCGACATTTCACTGACCCACAGAGGGCAGTCAGCAGGCGAGCCTATTCCAATGGCCGGCGTACCTTACCATGCGGTTGAAAATCACTTAGCCCGACTTATTAAACTGGGCGAGTCTGTAGCTATTTGTGAGCAAATTGGCGACCCAGCCACCAGCAAAGGGCCCGTCGAGCGTAAGGTTGTACGTATTTTAACCCCAGGCACAATTAGCGACGAAGCCCTGCTACAAGCAAACGAGCGCAACCTGCTGCTTGCCATTAACCAGCACAAACAAGGCTATTCTATGGCAAGCTTAGAGCTAGCCAGCGGCGACTTCCATTTGCACGATATCCATAATGAAGCCCAGTTATTAAGCGAGCTCGAGCGCCTTCAGCCAGCCGAAGTTTTATACCCTGAAGGCTGGACTCTGCCCACCATGTTAGCACGCCATTCGGGTGCGCGGCGCCGCCCTGAATGGGAGTTCGACCACGACAGTGCTTTCACCGCCCTATGCCGCCAGTTTGGTACCAAAGACTTACTTGGGTTTGGCATTCAAGCCCATCGCCACTTAGGCGCTGCTGGCTGTATTTTGCAGTATGTGAAAGACACACAACGTACCTCGCTTCCGCATTTGCGATCGCTCTTATTAGAGTCGAGCGAAGACAGCATACACTTAGACCGGGCCACACGGCGCAATTTAGAAATTACCCAGAACCTGTCGGGAGGCTATGAGTTCACTTTAGCCAGCGTGCTCGACCGTACGGCAACGCCTATGGGCAGCCGTCTGCTGCAGCGTTGGCTGCACCAGCCTTTACGCAGTCGCTCGCAAATTTCGCAGCGTTTAGATGCTGTAGACGCCTTAATTCAACAACAAAGCTATCTCGATATTGCTCCTCTTTTGAAAGAGGTGGGAGACTTAGAGCGCATTCTTGGCCGAGTCGCCTTGCAAAGTGCCCGCCCACGAGACTTGGTGCGTTTACGCACAGGCCTTGCCCAGTTGCCTGAAATAAGTTCGCTTCTTGTTGAAGCTGGCCTTGACCAACAATTACATACGCCCGATTGCGCAGCGCCGCTTCACGCTCTACTGGAAAGAGCCATTATTGACGCTCCCCCCGTCGTTATTCGTGACGGCGGTGTTATAGCCCCTGGCTATCATGCCACGTTAGATGAGTTACGGGCCTTAAGCGACGGCGGTGCAGCTGAATTGGCCGCCCTGGAAGAGCGTGAACGTGAGCGCACTGGCATTGCCCAATTGAAAGTGGGATATAACCGCGTGCACGGCTTCTATATTGAAGTGAGTCGTGGTTCGGCCGACATGGTGCCTGCGGACTACCAGCGCCGGCAAACCCTGAAGAATGCAGAGCGCTTTATTATTCCAGAGCTAAAAGTGTTTGAAGACAAGGTGCTAAAAAGCCAAAGCGAAGCCCTCGCCTTGGAAAAGCGCTTGTATGCGGAGTTATTACAAGAGCTGTTAACACCTTTAGCTGAATTACAACAATTAGCCAAAGAGTTAGCTACCTTAGATGTGCTTTGTTGTTTCGCCGAGCGTGCCGTGGCTTTGAATTATCACCGCCCGACATTTTCCGAGGAACCGGTTCTGCACATCACAGCGGGCCGCCACCCGGTTGTGGAAGTAGCACAACAAGAGCCCTTTATTGCCAATGATGTGGCATTTAGCCACAACGAGCGTTTGCAAGTCATCACGGGGCCCAATATGGGCGGTAAGTCCACCTTTATGCGCCAAGTCGCATTGATTACCTTGCTTGCGCATACAGGCTGCTTTGTCCCTGCGGAGCAAGCGATCATTGGCCCTATCGATCGGATTTTCACCCGTATTGGTGCCTCGGACGACTTAGCTTCAGGCCGCTCCACATTTATGGTGGAAATGTCGGAAACCGCCAATATTTTACATCATGCAACAGAACAAAGCCTGGTGCTCATGGACGAAATTGGTCGAGGAACGTCCACCTACGACGGCTTAGCACTGGCTTGGGCAAGTGCTCACGAGCTGGCAAAACTGCGGGCCTTCACCTTGTTTGCCACGCATTATTTTGAGTTAACCAGCTTGCCGAGCGAGCTCGGTGGTACCGTGAACTTGCATTTAGATGCCGTGGAACAAGGCGACTCCATCGCCTTTTTACACCAAGTAAAGCAAGGCCCCGCAAGCCGCAGTTTTGGTATTCATGTAGCAAAATTAGCCGGTGTGCCCCAGCATGTGTTAGAAAATGCACGGAAAAAGCTGATTGGGCTTGAACAAGCAGAGCCGAAACAGCGTACAGAAGTGCAACACGAATTGGTCTTTGCCGAGCCCGAGCCTTCCCAGGAAGACCCACGCTTACAGCGTTTAGCCAAGGTAAACCCCGATGACTTAACACCCAAGCAAGCACTCGAACTAGTGTACGAATTGACACAGGCGCCCCGTTAGGCGCCCAGTGTCTTAGTCATCAGAGAAAATCGACTCGATACTTAAGCCTTGCTGAGACAGAATATCTCGTAGTTTTAGCAAGGCTTCTACTTGGATTTGGCGAACGCGCTCCCGAGTTAACCCAATTTCTTTGCCAACACTTTCCAAAGTTGCAGGTTCATAACCTAGCAAGCCAAAGCGGCGTGCAAGCACTTCCTTTTGCTTTTCTGTTAACACGTTCAGCCAGTCAATTAATCGTTCGTTTAGGTCGTCGGTTTGATAAATGCTTTCCGGACCGCCCGACTGCTCGTCCGGAGTGATATCCAGCAGATCTTTTTCGCTGTCCGACGACAAGGGAGCGTCAACAGACGCAATGCGTTCGTTTAAGCGAAGCATTTTGTCTACATTTTCAACGGGAAGTTCAAGGCTATTTGCAATGTCTTCAGGGGTTGGCTCGTAATCGAGTTTTTGTGACAGTTCACGAGCAGCACGAAGGTAGACATTCAGTTCTTTTACTACGTGAATAGGAAGTCGGATCGTGCGGGTTTGGTTCATAATAGCCCGCTCAATGGTTTGTCGTATCCACCAAGTGGCGTAGGTGGAAAAGCGAAAGCCTCGTTCTGGGTCGAACTTTTCAACAGCCCGCATAAGGCCTAAGTTGCCCTCTTCAATGAGGTCGAGTAAAGCTAAACCGCGGTTATTATAGCGGCGGGCAATTTTAACCACCAAGCGCAAGTTGCTTTCTATCATACGTTGTCGAGACGCCATGTCTCCTTTCAACGCACGACGCGAGTAATACACTTCCTCTTCGGCGGTTAGCAAAGGAGAATAGCCAATCTCACTCAAGTACATTTGTGTTGCGTCTAAGCTGCGGCGCGGCACACTTTGCTTAGCCAATGCTTCCTGAAGCTCCACTTCATTGGGATCTGGGCTATTCTGGTTACTCCCACGGGCATTACGCTTTTTAGTCATTTTCCACTCCTTGCTGACAGGCGGGGCTTCTAACGTGAGCGTGGCAAGTAGTTCTCTGGGTTAACTGAGTTTCCTCTTAGCCTAAGCTCAAAGCGCAGTCGCACATCCTCGCGACCACTCTTCCCCATTGTTGCAATTTGCTGCCCCGACTCGACCCATTGTTGCTCTTGCACTAACACGGTGTCGTTGTGGCCATAAGCGGTAATATAGTCGTCATTATGTTTTAAAATAATGAGGCGGCCATACCCACGCAAGGCGGTTCCCACATAGACCACCTTACCAGCAGCGGCAGCTATAACAGGGTCACCTCTAGAACCAGAGAATTCCATACCATGGTTCATTGGCTCACGGGTTGAAAAGCGTTTTACAATGCGTCCACTACTTGGCCAACGCCAACGTATATCGGCACTTGCCACCTCTCGCTCGGGGCTTCTCGGTCGGGATATTTGCGGCCGTACAACAGCTTGTGGTTGAGCGACAGCTCGGGTGGTTTCGCTTGCAACAGCAACCGTTTCAACCTGAGATGTACTGCTTACATTTTCACCATACCCTGTCTGCGAGGTGGTAGCAACACCTTCATTTACATTCGTTTCTTGGGGCGCCGATGAAACGGGTTGTGCTGTTGGAGTGGTTAAGGTTTCAGGCTGCAAGCGGAGCACTTGATTAGGGTAAATAGCATAGGGCTCCGTCAAATTATTCAGCCGCGCAATGTCGCGAATGTCCATGCTGGCACGAAAGGCAATGGAGTACAGGGTGTCACCGGCGCGAACTGTGTAGGTTTCTTCAGACCAAGAGTTCGGCGCATAATGGTAATAGCTGGTGCCCCGATAGACACTCTCTACCGGGGCCGGCTCGGACCGACCTGCGCAACCGCTGATTAAAATCAGCGATAAACACATCAGCCCCACCCTATTTCCTGTTCGCATTCGCCGCATGCAGGTCCTTTTTATGAATCAGGCAAGAACACCCTGCACAAGTGGAACAAAACGGACACCACCTGAGCTTGTTTGTTGGTAGGTGTCCCCGTGACGTTCAATTATTTTCAGCTCTTGCTGTTCTTCACCGACAGGGATAATCAGCCGCCCACCTTCCGGCTCAAGCTGGGCCAAAAGGGCTTCGGGCACTCGGCTTGCAGCTGCCGTCACTAAAATACCGTCAAAGGGGGCTTTACTATGCCAGCCTTCCCAACCGTCACCATATTTCATTTGAATATTATGCAGGTCCAACAGTTTCATCCGCCGCTTGGCTTGGTACTGTAACGTGCTAATACGTTCAACTGAAAACACCTGTTCGACAAGTGGGGCTAGAACAGCCGTTTGGTAACCAGAGCCTGTGCCTATTTCTAAAACTCGCTGCATCGGCCGGTTCGCAGCCAACAGCAGCTCTGTCATTTTGGCCACAATATAAGGCTGCGATATGGTTTGGCCATCGCCAATGGGTAGTGCCGTATTTTCATAGGCTTTATGGGCCAGCGATTCGGGCATAAAAAGGTGTCGTGGGGTTGTTTCCATCATGTCTAAAACAGCCTCATGTTGAATGCCAGCATTCACCAATAACTGTTTTAGTTTGCGTGCCTGTCCTTGAAATTGATTAACCATTACTTTTTAACCAGTCATCTACTAATTGCCAACGTTTACTTGCCGTCATATCCACCGTCAGCGGCGTGATAGACACATAACCATCTTGTATGGCTGCAAAGTCTGTGGTGGGCCCGTCGTCGCGCTCGGGGCCTACCGGGCCATACCAAAATATTTCTTGTCCCCGTGGGTCTACCCCGCGCACCATGCCTTCCGCTTTGTGGCGACGCCCCAAACGCGTTAACCGAATGCCTTGCAAATCTTCATATGGCATATAGGGTACATTAATGTTTAACACAATATCTGCTGTTAAGGGCTTGCGCTTTAATTTACTTACGAGCTCGGCCACCACCCGCGCTGCCGTGTCGTAATGGTCATGACCAGAAGCTCCCATAGACACTGCAATGGCAGGCAGTCCCATATGCCGCCCTTCCGTGGCTGCCGCAACAGTTCCTGAATAAATAACGTCATCACCCATATTAGGCGCATCATTAATACCTGACACTACAAGATCAGGCGTTGTGCCCATGGGCGAATTTATCCCTAAATGCACACAGTCTGTCGGTGTTCCATTTACGGAATAAAAACCATTGTCTAGCTGCTCAACGCGCAAGGGGTGGTTTAAACTCAGCGAGTTGCTCGCACCACTGCAGTTCCTGTCCGGAGCAATGACTGTCACGTCTGCGGTGTCGGCTAAAGCCTGATACAAGGCCGCAAGCCCTGGCGCACGCACACCGTCGTCGTTGCTTAATAAAATTTTCATGTGGTTACTACCTCATTCCGTATATTCGCGTACCTGAGCTATTTCACGCAGTACCGATGTCGCAAAACTTCCCGTGCCCAAACGAAACGTCAGAACAACCGTTGTGTCTTCGACAGCGACGTGCAGCTGTTCTGGGTGCAACCAAATGGCACGTCGGCTTTGCTCAAGGCCAGCCCGCTCCAACCCTTCTACCCAAGCGGAATACTCGGTAACTTGTGCTTGTTCAAACGCTAAGGCTTCGGCTTCGGCTACAGGTCGGCCACGCCCCACCATAGGCCCTGTAATTTCAATGTCGCGCTCGGCTAACCGGGAAATCACACGTGCGTCTATCGGGTTGGCCACAAAGTAAGAATGGCTGCCCGTTAATTGCATTACATCACCTGCCAGAGGTTGGTGGCCAAACGCTTGAATACGAGCACTTACATACTGATTAAAAATAAACGAGCGCGCCGCTGACAATACAATACCACGTAAGCCTCTGTCTTTTATGCGGCGTCCAGAAAACAAACCGTCTGCCTTCACGAGGTTACTGCCATGATGGCCAAACCTTTGTTCACCAAAGTAATTAGGCACGCCAACAGCTATTGCTTCTATGCGCTTCAACAAAGCCGGAATGTCGCTTACTTCACGCAAGCGAATTTCAAATTCATTCCATTTATGGGTGCCTCGTCTTAATTTCCGGTTGCACTTCACCGCCTGCACAATGCGCGCACCCGTAAGCGCAAATTCGTTCCAGTGCACTACTTGTGTGGCGGGTAACTCAACAGAAAACCATTGTTGCGTCACCGCTTGGCGATCTTTCATGCCGGAAAAGCTGACTTGTCGAGCTTGAATGCCCACAAACTGGGCCAATGCCCGAGCAACTTGCTCGGTATTGAGTTGCGTTTTTTCAATATACAACCAATGGTGTTGGCCTTTTTCGTCCGGCTCTGGTTCAAAACCCAGTACTTCATTCACTTTGAAGTCGCTCGGCTGCTGTTTATAAAGTGCGGTAATGCTCGGCTTACCGTAAGCATAGGCTTGGCTGCTGATTGCTTGCAGCGCTGTTTCAGACACACTCACGCAGCCACCAATAACACCACAGCAAGGGCTGCAATACCTTCTTTACGGCCTGTAAAACCAAGTTTTTCAGTGGTCGAGGCTTTTATATTCACTTGCCCTTCCGGTAACTGCAGCAGTTCAGCAACCCGTGTTTTTATTGCCGCACGATGCGGGTTCACTTTCGGAGCCTCACAAATTAAGGTCAAATCGATATTCGCGGTTTGCCAACCAAGCGCTTGTACACGGGCATACACCTCGGTTAATAAAACCGCACTGTCAGCGTTTTTGTATTGCGGATCATTGTCTGGAAACCATTGCCCTATGTCGCCTTCTCCAATGGCTCCTAGAAAAGCGTCGGTTAACGCATGCAGCAGCACGTCACCGTCAGAGTGGGCTAGTAAGCCTTGTTCGTAGGGTATATCAATACCACCAATGCGAACCGGCCCTTCGCCACCGAATTTATGTACATCAAAGCCTTGGCCAATTCTCATGAATGCTCAACTCCGTTTTCTGTAGGTTGTGGCTGCGCTTTCAATAAAGCTTCCACCATAATTAAGTCGTCGGGACAGGTAATTTTACGCAATTGTTGTTCTGCCTCGAGCAATATGGGAGACACCCCCATAAACTCCATCGCCGACGCTTCGTCGGTTACATTGACTCCTGCTCTTTCCGCTTTCATCATAGCGTCTAATAAGGCTTGCAGAGGAAATATTTGTGGAGTAAAGGCATGCCATACTAGGCTACGGTCCAACGTTTGTACCTGTCCATGTTTGTTCGTTTGTTTCAGAGTGTCCCAGGCGGGTACAGCCGCAACAACACCCCGTTCGGGTACCTGTTGCGCTTGATCAAGTAAGGCCGTTAACAGCTTTTTAGAAAGGCCGGGACGCGCCGCGTCGTGCACCAGTGCTAACGTGTCGGGGCCATGCAAGGCTTGAGCTGCAGCTAAGCCATGTAAAACCGACTGAGCCCGGCTTGCCCCACCTGGTACACGTACAACCTGTGGGTGATTGCTTAAGTTTGTTTGTGCTGAAAAGTACGGGTCGTCGGGCTGCACAGCAATAAAAACCTGTTGTACACGCGTGTCTGCCAGTAATGCTAAAACACTCTGTTCTAAAATGCTTTTACCAAGTAACGTCAGGTATTGTTTTGGCACCTCAGCGCCCATACGCTGACCTATGCCAGCGGCAGGTATAATCGCTATGACACTCACGAAGAATTATTGTCCTTTGCAATTAAGCGAAAAAAGGTTTCATCGGCTTTGACCATACCCAGCTCATTCCGGGCCCGCTCTTCAACAGCATCTCGAGCTTCGCGTAAATCTCGAATATCTGCATAGATCAATTGATTACGCTGCTTTAGGGCGGCATTCGAGTCGCTTTGTCGCTGAATTTCACTGCGCAATTCACGGTACTCGCTAACCCCACTTTGGCCAAACCAAATGCGGTATTGTAACAGTATAAAAATGCAGAGCATGCAGAGGGTTAAAAAACGCATATACCTCTCCTTGTCAGTGGCCTTCTACTATTATGACCAGTTCAGCGCCCGAATTAAAACCTTTCTTTTATTCATCCGGTCTACGAGCTTGGGTGAACTTAGGCCAACATAACATGGCGCTGAGCAATAATTCACGTAGCGGCAAAGCTACAGGCGGTAAACGCCCTGCATTATTCCAGCGATGGCCCGCACAAGCAGCTGTCATAACAGTCACAGTAGGTTTGAGGACACGAATAGGTTCCTTCGCTAACGAAGCGCCCGTAAACGCACACCAGCCCCAACGGTTAAGGTGAAACCGCTTATTGGCATAGTCCACACGATCCACAGAGTCGAGACGAATATGCACTTTGCCCCCTGCGGTGACCTCCACCGGTAACGGCAAGCCAGGAGCTATATGCTGTTCAAGCCACTTGGGTAAATGAGTTGGGTCAGGTTGCGGAGGCCTTGGCCGTTGTTTCGCCTGCCAGCCTGCATTTTGTGTGTCTAAGGTTAGGGGTGAGTCAGCCTCGATAAGCCACCAGGCTGCTTTTTTCACATAGAAGGGTAAGCTACGCAGTTTTCTGCGAATGCGTGCTGCATCGTCGTCTGCGTAGCTTAATAATGCAAGTTCACGCTCATACATAGCATTACACAACTCGGCCTGAGCCGAGTTGTGTGCTTGCATGTGAAAAATATCACCTTGCATGGCGTTAAATGCTTATTTCGCCGCGGCGCGTACTTCTGCTAAACCGCGATAAGCAACCGTGCCAAGGGCTTGTTCAATACGTAGTAACTGATTGTATTTTGCTACGCGGTCAGAACGGCATAGGCTACCGGTTTTAATTTGACCTGCAGCAGTTCCTACGGCTAGGTCAGCGATAGTGGCGTCTTCCGTTTCACCTGAACGGTGAGAAATAACCGCAGTAAAGCCTGCTTCGTGGGCCATACGAATAGCCGCTAAGGTTTCACTTAAACTACCGATTTGGTTGAATTTAATTAAAATCGAGTTACCAATGCTTTCATCAATACCACGCTTTAATATTTTAGTGTTAGTTACGAATAAGTCGTCTCCAACCAGCTGCACCTTGTCGCCTAAGCGCTCGGTTAGGTATTTCCAACCGGCCCAGTCGCTCTCATCTAAACCGTCTTCAATGGAAACAATGGGGTAACGTTCACACAACCCAGCAAGGTAGTCGGAAAACTCTTCTGCAGTAAAGCTTTTGCCTTCACCGCTTAAGTGGTACTTACCGTCACGGTAAAACTCAGTGGCAGCACAGTCTAGCGCGAGTGTAACGTCACCACCAAGCTCGTACCCTGCTTTCGTAACCGCTTCCGCAATGACTTCAAGGGCTGCTTCGTTCGACTCTAAGTTCGGCGCAAAGCCTCCTTCGTCTCCAACCGAGGTGCTTAACCCACGGCTTTGTAATACTGCTTTCAACGCGTGGAAAATTTCCGCACCAACGCGCAAGCCTTCTGCAAAGCTTTTGGCAGCTACGGGCTGAATCATAAACTCTTGAATGTCGACGTTGTTGTCAGCGTGCTCACCACCGTTCAAAATATTCATCATCGGCAATGGCATGCTGTAGGTGTTGGGCGTACCGTTTAATGTGGCAATATGCTCAAACAACTCAACCCCTTTCGAAGCTGCAGCTGCTTTTGCTACTGCCAATGACACGGCAAGAATGGCGTTTGCACCTAGCTTCTCTTTGTTTTCAGTGCCGTCTAGCTCCAGCATAATCGCGTCAATACGCTCTTGGTCAAGGGCGTCTTGTCCTAGTAGGGCTTCCGCAATCGACTCATTGATATGATCAACCGCCGTCAGCACACCTTTACCTAAGTATCTGTCTTGGTCTTTGTCACGAAGCTCTAAAGCTTCACGGCTTCCCGTGGACGCACCACTTGGTGCTGCTGCCCGGCCAAAGCTACCGTCTTCTAGCCATACGTCGGCTTCTACCGTTGGGTTTCCACGCGAGTCCATGATTTCGCGTCCAATTATTTTTTTAATTTGGCTCATTGTTGTTACCTATTACACTCGATTAGCTTTTTGATACGCACCTGCAGCAGCAATAAACCCAGTGAAGAGTGGGTGACCATCGCGTGGTGTGGAGGTGAACTCAGGGTGAAACTGAACCGCAACAAACCAAGGGTGGTTCGGCAGCTCAATGGCTTCAACTAGCGACTTGTCCGCTGACAAAGCACTAAAGGTTAACCCGGCCTCAGCGATCTGATCACGCAGGTTATTATTTACTTCATAACGGTGGCGGTGGCGTTCGTGAACTTCTGACGAGCCATAGGCCTCATACAGCTTAGTGTTAGGCTCTACATGACACAACTGCGAACCTAGGCGCATAGTACCGCCTAAATCGTCGTCAGCAGAACGTTCAATAACCGCACCAGAACTGTCTAACCATTCATTAATCAAGCCAACCACAGGGTAAGGTGTGTCGGCGTCAAATTCTGTGCTGTTGGCGTTTTTCATGCCGGCACAGTTACGTGCATACTCAATCAGCGCCACTTGCATACCCAAGCAAATACCTAAGTAAGGTACTTTATGCTCTCGGGCATAGCGTGCCGCAATAATTTTTCCTTCTACGCCGCGGTCACCAAAACCACCAGGTACTAAAATTGCGTCTAAGCCTTCCAGCTTCGCTGTTCCTTTCGTTTCGAGGTCTTGGGCATCAATGTAGCGAATATTCACCGTTAAACGGTTGTGTAAGCCAGCATGGCCAAGGGCTTCGTTCACTGACTTGTAGGCGTCGGGCAGCTCAATATATTTCCCTACCATGCCCACGGTCACTTCACCGCTTGGGTTCGACTCTCGATAAAGCACCTGCTCCCACTCGCTTAAGTCAGCTTCTGGGCAGTCTATTCGGAAGCGGTCCACAATAAGCTCGTCGACCCCTTGAGCTTTTAAAATAGATGGGATTTTATAAATGCTGTCCACATCTTTTAATGACACCACAGCCCGCTCGGGTACATTGGTAAACAAAGCAATTTTAGCGCGCTCGTTGGCAGGAATAATATGATCAGAGCGGCAAATAAGAATGTCCGGTTGAATGCCAATAGAACGCAGTTCTTTTACAGAGTGCTGGGTTGGCTTCGTTTTTACTTCACCCGCAGCACCAAGGAACGGAACTAACGTTAGGTGAATAAATAAGGTGCGTTCACGCCCCACTTCGGTGGCTAGTTGGCGTATAGCTTCTAGGAAGGGTTGCGACTCAATATCGCCAACGGTGCCGCCTATTTCAATGAACGCAACATCGTAGCCTTCGGACCCTTCAATAACCCGACGTTTAATTTCGTTGGTTATATGAGGAATAACTTGAATGGTCGCCCCTAAGAACTCCCCACGACGTTCGCGACGAATAATGTCTTCGTAAACTCGCCCTGTGGTGAAGTTGTTTTTGCGCGTCATGCGCGTACGAATGAAGCGCTCGTAATGGCCCAAGTCTAGGTCCGTTTCAGCGCCGTCTTCGGTTACAAAAACCTCGCCGTGCTGAATGGGGCTCATAGTGCCTGGGTCTACGTTTATGTATGGGTCGAGCTTCATGATAGTGGTTTTAATACCACGCGCTTCAAGAATTGAAGCTAAAGAAGCCGCCGCAATACCTTTCCCCAGTGATGACACAACACCACCAGTTACAAAAATATATTTAGTCGCCATGCATAACCTTGCTGCATCAGGATGAATGTGGATTTGGAAAAGTAATCAAGACGGGGAAACAGTATACGCTAGCTATTCCTTTTCAACAACGATTAATCGGCCAAATTAACCTTTTCGCTTGGCCTGTTGCCAGAACAATTCCAGCTCGTCAAGACTGTAGTCACTGAAGGCTCCACGGCCTGAAGCAACCGACTCGGTGACCTTCTGAAAGCGCCGGCTAAACTTTTCATTGGCACTTTGTAAAGCCACATCGGGGTCTACTTGCGCATGCCGCACTAAGTTTAGTACCGCAAACAACAAGTCGCCCAGTTCGTCAGTTACACGCTCGCGCTGCACCACCTCAGCGGTTAGCTCTTCGTTTACCTCGTCGATTTCTTCCCGTATTTTGTCCATAACAGGCGCAAGGCTTTGCCAGTCAAACCCATGCTGAGAAGCTGCCTGCTGTATGGCCACGGCTTGTTGCATGGTGCTTGTTCTTTGCTTAGGTTTTTCGTTGCACATTAAGCACATGGGGCACCTGTTGTAATTTGCTGAGTAACCGCTGTACGTCGTGTTGATGCTGTACTAGCACGGTCAAACTAACGAACACATGGCCGTCTTTGTCTTGGCGTGTATTCACATTTCTTACGCTCAGCTTCTCATTGGTTAAAATACTGGTAATGTCGTACAGCAAACCTGCTCGGTCAAGCGACACTATGCTTAAGTCTACGGCAAACGTTTGTTGTTTATTGCCTTGCCATTCCACATCAATGCCCCGGCCAGGCGCTTGCTCCAGCAGGTTTTGTACATTGTCACATTCTTGGTGGTGGACCGACACGCCTCGGCCTTTGGTGATGTAACCCACAATAGGGTCGCCAGGCAGCGGCTGACAGCATTGAGCGAAGCTCATCATCAGGTTGCCGATGCCCGCAATTTTTACTCCGTCACGGTTCTGTTCTGGTGCCTTTTGACCTTTACGACGAGAAGCTAAGCGTTCTAATTGCTCTTGCTCGTCGTCGTGGTCGCTACGTAACGAATTCACCACTTGCTGCAAGCGCACGTCGCCGGCGCCTATGCCCACCAGCAAGTCATCCATATGCTGCATATTGAACTTCTTAACTGCTGGCGGTACATCTGCCATGGACAGTTGATGACGTTGTAGCTCAGCTTCTAGTTGCTCGCGCCCTAGTTGCAAATAATGCTCTCGGTCGTGCTTTTTGAAATAGGTATGAACCTTACTGCGAGCGCGGCTTGAGCGTAAATAACCCAGCTGAGGGTTTAACCAATCCCGTTTCGGGTTCGGCTCTTTTTGCGTCATCACTTCTACCCGCTCAGCGTTTTGCAAGCGGTAAGTAAAGGGCACAATGCGCCCGTCCACTTTGGCACCTATACAGCGGTGACCAATTTGACTGTGAATATAGTAGGCAAAATCAAGGGGGGTGGAGCCCATAGGTAAGTCCACCACATCCCCTTTGGGCGTAAACACATACACACGGTCTTCAAAGACTTGGCTGCGAATTTCTTGCACCAAGTCTTCGTTTTCGGCCATGTCTTCATGCCATGCCAGTAGCTTACGGAGCCAGGCAATTTTGTCTTCATAGCCTTGCGCCTTGGTGGTAACCTGCCCTTCTTTATACATCCAGTGGGCAGCAACACCAAGTTCAGCGTCGTCGTGCATTTGTCGGCTACGAATTTGTATTTCAATGTTTTTTTGCGACGGCCCTATCACCACCGTATGAATCGACTGGTAGCCATTAGCCTTTGGTGTCGCCACGTAATCATCAAACTCAGCAGCTAAATGTCGCCACAGGCTATGGACTATACCTAAAGCGCCATAGCAGTCTTTCAAGCTTTCCGTTACCACCCGCACCGCACGAATGTCGTACAGTTCGTCAAAACGCAGGCTTTTCTTTTGCATTTTTTTCCAAATGCTAAAAATATGCTTCGGCCGGCCATAGACCTCAGCTTGAATGTCGTTTTTCGCTAGCTCTTCATTCAAAGTTTGCACAAAAGTTTCAATATAACTTTCACGCTGCAACCGCTTTTCGTCAAGCTGCTGGGCTATTTGCTTATAAATGTCCGGGTGTAAATAGCGAAAAGCAAGGTCTTCTAACTCCCACTTCAGCTGCCCAATACCAAGGCGGTTGGCTAAAGGCGCATATATTTCGCTGCACTCTTTGGCGGCTAGTACGCGTTCTTCTTCCTCCGCATGCTTCACTAGTCGCAGAAAGCAAATTCGTTCTGCCAACTTGACCAGCACGGCACGTACGTCTTCAACCATGGCGAGGAGCATACGGCGCACTGTGTCTATTTGGGTGTCGCTTGGCTTGCCACGCCGAAAGTGTTGCAGTTCACTAATGCTTTGCATTTGCTGCACTGTCGCCACAAGTTGCGCCACATCCTGTGAGCAATGTTGCTCTAGCCATTCGTCATCTACAAGGCCGGCCTCAAAGTACGGCACCAAAAGTGCCACGCGTAGGCCATTTAAGTCGAGGTTTAAGTCGGAGAGAATTTCAACCATTTCCCGCCCTTTCAGGCGGTACTCAATGTGTGCTTGGGCGTCGTCAGCAGGAAGTAAGGCAGCAAGGGTGTTGTCGAGCGCAACCAGGGCGGCTTTATTGTCGTCGGCCGCAATGGCCGCCAACCAATTACTTTGTTCCCCGTGCCCTTTATCCACGTGAACATTACGCACCTGCACCATATTCTACTCCTGTTTTTCTCCAAGCCGCCTTCACTGACAATGCGAAAAACAAACTCGGGTGTCAATGCCCTTTTCCGCTTTTTAATGCATTGCTTACGACAACACGACAAAAGCAATGGCATAGTCCATTTCGTCACTAATCGACACATCCATTTGGCTAACGCCTAACTCTTTTGCACGTTGCTCGGCGCCACCAGACAAGTGCAATATGGGTTGGCCTAATGGCGTATGCTGCACTTCAATATGCTGCCAAGAAATGCCTTGGGCCAACCCTGTCCCCAATGCTTTTAAACACGCCTCTTTGGCTGCAAAGCGTTTCGCAAGGAGGCGAGCAGGCTCTTTGGCTTGCTCAAATTGAGCATATTCGTGTGCGGTTAAAATGCGTGCTGCGAAGTTTTTCTGCCGCTCAACGGCAGCGGCAATTCGTTGCACTTGCACTATATCGGTACCTATGCCCCTTATGCTCACCCGCGGCGTGCCTCGTTCATAATAGCCTTCATATCGCGCACTGCTTGGTCTAAACCGGTAAACATGGCACGAGACATAATGGCATGCCCAATATTCAGTTCGTAAAGCTCTGGAATAGCTGCAATGGCCTGAGTGTTGTGGTAATTCAAGCCATGTCCCGCATTCACAATTAAACCTAAGGCATGGGCCTCTTTCGCGCCTTGCTGAATTTGCGCTAAGGCTTTTTCTTGAGCGGTCCCCGTTGCTTCAGCGTAATGGCCTGTGTGCAATTCAATGAAAGGAGCACCCGAGGCATGGGCCGCCTGAATTTGCTCGCTGTCAGCGTCAATAAACAAGGACACCAAAATACCAGCTTCACTTAGCTCAGCAACCACCTCTTTGCAGCGGTCCAGTTGCCCTGCCACATCCAGCCCACCTTCAGTTGTCAGCTCTTCACGCTTTTCAGGGACCAAGCAAACAAAGGTGGGTTTAATGCGCTTAGCTATGGCTATCATTTCGTCCGTCATCGCCATTTCAAAGTTCATGCGGGTTTGAAGCGTTTGTGCAAGTAAGTCCACGTCGCGGTCGGTAATGTGGCGTCTGTCTTCACGCAAATGAATGGTAATGCCATCGGCACCGGCTTGCTCGGCCACCGCAGCACCTTGAACCGGGTCTGGGTAACTGCCGCCGCGCGCGTTACGAATGGTTGCCATATGGTCAATGTTCACACCAAGAAGTAAAGGGTTCATTTCGCCTCTCTTATCATTATGAATACTTAAGACTGCTGCGGTCGAAAAAGGTTTCGGCTGTGTAACGGTTTCGTGCCTAAATGCGGCTGCAAAGCCGCCCGCATCAGTAGCTTGTAGTGCGTTAGTCGCTGCTCGGTATTAAGCTGAAAGTCGGCCAACGCAAGAATGTCTTCTCCGCGGAGAACCAGAGCCTGTTGTGGCGCTTGTTGCACGGCCACAAACCCTTGCTCGGGGTAAAAAATATAGGTTTGCTGCGCCACAATGGGCTGGCCTGTATGGGCTTCTTCTCGCCACGAAAAGGCCAGGTCTAAGCGCACTAATAATTGCCATTCAAACCGTCGCAGCACCGGCTCAAGTAACGCTTGTTCATGCAGTAGGGTGAGTGTGTGGCGGTAGTCGTTAAATACGTCTGCCGCCTCATAGTGTTCGGGTAACAGCCGCTGAATTAGCTCATTCAAATAAAAGCCACTGTATAAGTAACGGCCTTGCAGCGGAAACGCCTGGACCACATCCGCTTGTTTTAGCGTTGGCAATTCACCCCTGCCTTGCCAGTCTGCTTCCAGCAAGTTAAACGGCTCTAATGCGCCTCGCCACTTGCTTTTTGCGCTCCGTGCGCCGCGAGCAATAACCCGACGGCGGCCATGCTGCTGGGTGAAAAGCTCCAGTATATAACTATGCTCTTGATACGCCCAACGGTGCAGCACAAACGCCGCATTCATTACTCTTCTCCATAGCCCAAACTACGTAGTGCGCGCTCGTCGTCTGCCCAGCCCGACTTCACTTT
Organism: Aliidiomarina taiwanensis; assembly: GCF_003987015.1. Classification (GTDB taxonomy): domain Bacteria; phylum Pseudomonadota; class Gammaproteobacteria; order Enterobacterales; family Alteromonadaceae; genus Aliidiomarina; species Aliidiomarina taiwanensis. The sequence goes on from NZ_PIPQ01000001.1 coordinate 733,507, forward strand.
TACCCACAGCTGTAAGTTTACTTGGTTATCAATGAGCTTTTCGATATCGCGCCGTGCGTCTTGGCCTATAGTTTTTAATTTACTGCCCTTGTTTCCTATCACCATCCGCTTTTGCCCCTCACGCTCAACCAAAATTAAGCCATGAATGAGGGTTACGCCGGAAGGCTGATCCTGGAACTTTTCAATTTCCACTGTGGTTGAATAAGGCAGTTCTTCACCTGTATAGCGAATAAGCTTTTCGCGAATAATTTCAGCAGCCATAAAGCGAACTGAGCGGTCGGTAACGGAGTCTTCAGAAAAGTAATGCATGCCCGGCGTTAAGTAGTCGCGCACAGCCTTTTTCAAGGCTGGCATTTGCTCGCTTGAACGGGCTGTTAGCGGAATAATTTGTTCAAACTCAAACTTGCTTGTAAGCTCTTGAATATGCGGCAATAAAATAGACTTGTCTTTGAACTGATCGATTTTATTAATAACAAGAATTACCGGACGCTTGGCCCGACGCAGCTTATTTAGCACCATTTCATCGTCGTCTGTCCAATGGGTGCCTTCCACCACAAAAATCACCATGTCCACGTCGCCAATAGACGAGCTAGCAGCGCGGTTCATTAGGCGGTTAATCGCTCGCTTTTCTTCCATGTGCAACCCGGGCGTGTCCACATACACGGTCTGATAAGCACCGTCTGTGTCTATGCCCAAAATGCGATGCCGTGTGGTCTGCGCTTTTTTCGATGTAATGCTTACCTTCTGACCTAGCAATTGGTTTAGCAGTGTCGACTTCCCCACATTAGGACGGCCAACAATGGCAATAAAACCACTTTTTGTTTCTTGTTCACTCATTCAGTGTTCTCTTTCGTGTGCGCTTCTAGCGCTTCAAGGGCCTTAGCAGCAGCTGCTTGCTCTGCTTTTCTTCGGCTCGTGCCTGTGCCTATCACAGGCGTTTCTAATAAGGTGGTGGTACAGCTCACGGTAAATCGTTGATTATGTGCTTTGCCCGTTAACTCTGTCACCTGATAATTGGGCACGGGCTCTTGTCGTGCCTGCAGTATTTCTTGTAATTGGGTTTTCGGGTCTTTTTGTGACATCCCGGGTTTTATATTTGCAAGGCGCGTGGCATACCAAGCCAACACGCGTGCTTTACAGGTTTCTAAGTCACTGTCTAAGTAAATAGCGCCAATTAACGCTTCCACCGCGTCCGACAAAATAGATTCACGGCGGTAACCTCCGCTTTTTAGCTCACCCGGACCCAGCTGCAAAAACTCACCCAACTTAAATTCAACGGCAAGCTCCGCCAGCATAGGACCACATACTAAAGTCGCGCGCATCCGGCTTAAATCACCTTCTTGCACATCTGGAAACTGCAAGTAAAGGGCTTCCGCTATAAACATGCTGAGTAGCGAGTCGCCTAAAAACTCAAGCCGTTCGTAATGCTTCCCTGCCGCACTCCGGTGTGTTAACGCTTGAAGTAAAAGCTGCTTGTCTTTTATTTCATAGCCAAGGGCTTTACTTAACACGCGAATTTGTTGCTCACTTAACTTCAACGGATACTCCCAAGTCGTTCAAACCGAACCCGTGCAGGCAGCCAAGAAGGCATACGCGAGTCTGGGCCATGGTCAAAGTCGAGACTAAGCCAAACAAAAACAGCACGGCCTACTAGGTTTTCTTCTGGCACAAAGCCCCAAAAGCGGCTGTCTCTGGAGTTGTCTCTATTGTCGCCAATCACAAAATAATGCCCTTCTGGCACTATCCATTCGCCCCGGCGGCTATTGGCTTGGTTATAAAAAGCTCCCACTTGCGAACCAGCAACTGGGTTCACCAATACCTGATAGCTATTGTCGCCATGGGTTTCCGCATAAGTACGCATGGGCACACGGCCGTAATAAAATTCACCTTCAGCAACTAACTCGTGCTCAAGGGACACTTCATTTTCACCGCTGCAATTGGGCGCGCACTGTTTTTCAATATAAAACTGTTTGTCGTGGTACACCACACGGTCGCCAGGTAAGCCAATTACCCGCTTAATGTAGTCAATATCGGGCTCGACCGGGTATTTAAATACAGCCACCTCGCCGTGCTTTGGTGTCCCCGTGGCTAATAGTTGCTTTCTAAACAGTGGGTCACGCACCCCATAGCGAAACTTCTCCACTAAAATGAAGTCCCCTGCCAGTAGTGTCGGCATCATAGAGCCGCTAGGAATACGAAAAGGCTCGTAAAAAAAGCTACGCAAAATAAGAATAAAGGCGATAAGCGGGAAAGCCGAACGGGAAAACTCCACTAAACTGGACTCGGGTACAGCCCTGCTGGCTTCTTCCGCCGTCAGTTTTCGGCCCGTTTTACTTTCTACCTCAGCAATTGCTGTAGCCCGCTTTGGCTTAAATAAGAAATGGTCTATAAGCCAAACAAGGCCGGTAAAAATCGTTGCTATGACCAATAGCAACGAAAAGTAAAACGTCGTCATGTCCCTAACACCTTATTCTGCTTATTTTCCAGTTTTTAGAACCGCTAAGAAGGCTTCTTGTGGTAACTCTACGTTACCAATCTGCTTCATGCGCTTCTTACCTTCTTTCTGTTTCTGTAGGAGTTTCTTCTTCCGGCTGACGTCACCACCGTAACACTTAGCGGTAACGTTTTTACGCAGTTGGCGAACCGTGGTACGGGCAATGACTTGGTTACCAATGGCCGCTTGAATTGCAATATCAAACATCTGGCGCGGTATCAGCTCTTGCATTTTCTCAACCACTTCACGGCCTCGGCTTTGGCTAATGCTGCGGTGACAAATAAGTGCTAGGGCGTCTACCCGGTCACCATTCACCAGAATATCCACACGCACCATGTCTGAAGGCTCAAAACGCACAAAGTGGTAGTCGAGAGAAGCATAACCACGGCTAGTGGACTTCAAGCGGTCAAAGAAGTCCATCACCACTTCAGCCATCGGCAGCTCATAGCGCAATGCCACTTGCTTGCCGTGGTAAGACATGTCCTTTTGCACGCCTCGTTTCTCTACACATAAGGTAATAACATTACCCACGTGCTCTTGTGGTACCAGTATATTGGCTTCTACAATCGGCTCGTAAATTTGCTCAATATCATTGACCGCAGGCAAGTAAGCCGGGTTGTCCACATTCAGCTCTTCGCCTTTGGTGGTTTCTACCTTATACACCACAGTAGGTGCCGTGGTGATCAAGTCAATGTTGTATTCGCGTTCCAGGCGCTCTTGAATAATTTCCATGTGCAACATGCCCAGGAAGCCACAACGGAATCCAAAACCTAAAGCACTTGAGTTTTCTGCTTCAAAAAACAAGGAAGCGTCGTTCAATCTAAGTTTGTCCAGGGCGTCACGGAAACTTTCATAGTCGTCGGAACTGATGGGGAACATACCCGCATAAACCTGTGGCTGTACTTTTTTAAAGCCAGGCAACGGTTCTTTCGCAGGGTCTTTACTGTTGGTTAAGGTGTCACCTACAGGCGCGCCGTTAATGTCTTTTATGCCGGCAATAACATAACCCACTTCACCCGCGCGCAAAATACCGGTTTCTGTTTGTTTCGGCGTGAATATGCCTACTTTGTCAACTAGGTGCACCTGGTCTGTTGACATGACCTTCATGCGGTCGCCGGTACGCAAAATACCTTTTTTAATCCGCACAAGTGACACAACGCCTTGGTAGTTATCGAACCAAGAGTCAATAATAAGGGCCTGAAGTGGCGCGTCGTCTTCCGCGTCTTCTACCGGTGAAGGTACTTGGCTAACAATGCGCTCTAGCACATCACGAATACCAATGCCGCTTTTTGCCGAGCACTGCACAGCGTCGACCGCTTCAATACCTACAATTTCTTCAATTTCTTCTGCTACCCGCATTGGGTCGGCTTGGGGTAAGTCTATTTTGTTTAAAATAGGGACGACTTCCAAGTCCATATCAATGGCCGTATAACAGTTTGCTAGGGTTTGTGCTTCCACCCCTTGCGCTGCATCCACCACCAACAAAGCACCTTCACAACCGGCCAAGCTGCGGGAAACCTCATAGGAGAAGTCCACATGCCCTGGCGTGTCAATGAAGTTCAATTGATAGCGTTCACCGTCGTCTGCGTCGTAATACAGGGTCACGCTTTGTGCTTTAATCGTAATGCCACGCTCGCGCTCTATATCCATGCTGTCAAGCACTTGTGCGGCCATTTCACGATCAGTTAACCCACCACAGTAGGAAATAAGGCGATCGGATAGGGTCGACTTACCGTGGTCTATATGGGCAATAATTGAAAAGTTACGAATATTGGCTTTAGCTACGCCGTTCTGGCTCATGGACACCTCAAAAGACATAAAAGAAAAGTCGCCCAACGCCCAGGCGATGAAAAAGCGACTCACGAACGAGTGGATTTTACTGGCTTTTACACGTTTCTACAATCAATGTCACTGTTTGTTCGTGTTTGTATATGTAGTGCCCGTCGTATTTGGCCGTCGCGACCATGTAGATAGCGCTTTAAAAGCACCAGCGAAACGGCCGTTGTCACCACAGTGAGGGCAATAACGAGTAACTCGTTAGCAGGCCAAAACCAGTGCCCTATGATAGCACTTATCATCAGCGCCAGCATAGGTAGGCCATAAAGCATGAGGGAAAAGCGGACCATACTTTGCTCAGGCATCAAAAGTTCTACCTGCTCGCCCACCTGAAAGTTATGTTCCATGGTAAATTGCAAACGGCCATTGCGCTGAGGGAGCGCCTTCGAAAGCAGCCCTGCGCCGCAATGGTTTTGATGAGCACAGCCAGAACAGCCCGACTTAAGCTTGGTCGCAACTTCAACCCACCCCGAGTCCACCGCTGTTACTTCAGCAAGCTCACGAATCATGGTTGTCTCCTTACGCCAGCGGCAACTGCTTGCGCCATGGACAAGGGCACTTTTCCTACAATCGTGACTGCAAAGCTGTCGTGCACCACAGACACCATAGAAGTTAAGTTTTCATACTGTACAGGTAATACTTGGTTTTCATTCTCAATAATGTACACCGAGAATTTCGCCATACCGTCGGTAAACATAAAGTGCTCGGCTAAGGGACCATTCATGGCCACACGCACCTGTTGTTGGCGCTGGACCGTGAAGCCTGTAGGTACTTCGTCAAATTGCCATTCATTCGATGTCTGCTGCTGACGCATTGGTTGCCGTGACGGCCCTTGCCCCCATTGCGACTCCAGCTGCTGCACTTCTTCCAGTGACTCTGCTTGCACATGCAGTGATGTGAGGAGGATCTGTTCCACCACGTCTCCACTCGGTAAGTAGGTATTCATACTCAATAACATGCCCGTTTCTCGGTCCACCCACAGGCTATATAAATAGCGGTCGCGCTCGTGGGGTATCAGGCGAATATGCTGAGCTGCACGGTCGACCACGCGGTCTCCCCCAACAGCAACCATATGGTAAGAGTGGTGCAAGGTTTCAAAACTGCCGTACAAGCCACTCGGTATAGGTCCTGAAAGTGTCTCTGATGCCACCGCATAGGGTGTGCTTGTGGAAGATAAATAGGCTACTTGGTTATTAAAACGTACTGCTTGATTATGTGGGCCGTTTAAGCTTTCTATGACTTCTATATTATTACCAGCTGGCGTAACACTGTGTACCCAGCGGTAAGCTTGTAAGCCACTTGGCTGCATTGCAATAAACGAGGCGCGGTAGTTCAGTTCTTGCAAGGCACTTTGCATGCGCTTAAACCAATGTTCACCTTGCGCCCGTGCTTGTTGCAATTCATTGCTTTCTTGCTCTGTTGGCACTGGCTCTACCGTATTGGTCGCCAATGCACTAGGTTCGGCAGCTGCCACCGACTGAAGCGCACCCACATTCAAACTACAAATAACGAGCAAACCAACTACATAAGGTTTCATGCGCTTACATTCCTATCGAAAGTCTTACTGGGGTGACGATGTATTCGGCTCCTTCACGTCACTTTCTTCTTGCTTTTGCTGCTCTTTAAGTGCTGCTTCGTTCAGGGCACCGCTCCATTGTAACTGAAGCTGGTGGTCAAGCATAAAGGCTTGCACTTGGCTTTGTAACCGCGCCTGTTGCTGAGCCGTTAGCGACGTTTGCGGTTGTGCAGCATTATAGCTTACTGGATTACCAATAACGCCTAAAGGCACCGTTTGTAATGTAGGTTGAAAACCGGGGCTCGCAACCGCTTGTTCAGGTAAGCTGCCATCGTCAATACGCTGATACTGAGTCACGCCTAATACAGTAACAAGGGCTACACTTGCTGCAATAGCCATATTTGCTGCCGGCTTTAGCCATTTTTTCAATGCCAGCTTCCGCGCTAAACCATGCTTAGGCGCAAAAGGTATTGGCTCGTTCGCCACCTGGGCTGCCACTGCGGCAGAAATGTCTAGGGGCATGTCCTGTTTCACCTCGTTACGCATGGCTGCACGAATCAGGTGATAGTTGTGCCACTTCTGACGCAAGGCGTCATCGCGAACCAGGTTGTCCAAGCTAGCACGCTCCTGAGCTGTGTCTAGCTCGGAGTCCATTAACGCAGACAAGGTTTCATACTGGCGCTCGGTCATCGTTTACTTTCCTCAGTTGGCCATAACGATTGCTTAAGTATTCTCAAGCAAGGGGCGTAATTTCTCTTCAATGGCTTCACGTGCTCTAAAAATACGTGAACGCACTGTACCTATGGGGCAGTCCATTGTAATGGCTATTTCTTCATAGCCTAACCCGTCGAGCTCTCGCAAGGTAATCGCTTGCTTTAAGTCTTCAGGTAGTTGGCTAATGGTTTCCATAAGCACGGTCTTCAGTTCATCCGTAAGCAACAAGCTTTCCGGAGTTGCTATATCGCGTAGGCCGTTGCCCTGCCCTTGGTCCAAAAACTCCGCATCTTGTGCGTCTATGTCAGAACTCGGTGGCTTCCGGCTACGGGACACCAAATAATTTTTCGCTGTATTTACGGCAATACGGTAAAGCCATGTATAAAAAGCACTGTCGCCTCGGAAGTTTGGTAGCGCTCGGTAGGCCTTAATAAACGCCTCCTGCGTAACATCGGCTACATCTCCCGAATGCTTTACATAGCGCGACACCAAACCCATAATCCGATGTTGGTATTTTTTTACCAATACATCAAAGGCTTGCTGATCACCTTGCTGTACCCGTTCAACCAGCTGCTGATCAATTTCTTGTTCGCTCATTCGAGCCCACTCTCTCCAAAATACTGCTTTATGACTCTTCCCGAGAATAATTTTAAAGAATACGCACCAAGATTATTGTTGGCTCGAACACATTCTATAAACACTAGACCGCCTATTTTAGGAAAAGTTCGCATTTAATTTATAAACAAGGGTAAAATCCCCACTCAACTTTATGGACTACGATATATCATCATGGCAGAGAGCGCTATGTTCCAATGTGACGTACTAATTATTGGTAGTGGTGCTGCAGGGCTTTCATTGGCGTTGCAGCAAGCAAAAACCAGCCGTGTGATTGTGCTCAGTAAAGGGCCTTTACAAGAAGGCTCAACCTACTATGCGCAAGGCGGCATTGCTGCCGTGTTCGATGAAGACGACAGCATAGAGTCGCACGTTGAGGACACATTAACCGCTGGTGCCGGCTTGTGCGAACGGCATGTGGTGGAATACACCGCAGCCCACGCAAAAGAAAGCATGAACTGGCTCATTCAGCTAGGCGTTGACTTTGACCAGGAAACCGCTGCAGACGGTACCTCTAAGTATCACCTAACCCGCGAGGGAGGCCACAGCCACCGCCGTATTTTGCACGCAGCAGACGCAACAGGCAAAGCGGTCCAGTCCACGCTTGTGCGCCAAGCTTTGGCTCACCCGAATATTCAAGTGTTAGAGCACTTCAACGCTATCGACTTGATTGTACACGGTGAAGGCGCAGAGCGCCGTTGCTGCGGTGCCTATATTTGGGACAACACGAATCGCCATGTGCACGCGGTAAGCGCCAAGTTCACTGCGTTGTGTACGGGGGGCTCGAGCAAGGTATACCAATACACTTCAAACCCTGACATTGCCAGTGGTGACGGAATTGCTATGGCGTGGCGAGCTGGTTGTCGTGTAGGAAATATGGAGTTTAACCAGTTCCACCCGACCTGCTTGTTCCACCCCAAAGCCCATAATTTCTTATTAACGGAAGCTCTTCGAGGAGAAGGCGCTTATTTAAAACGCCCCGACGGCAGCCGCTTTATGCCGAGCTTCCACCCGAGTGCCGAGCTGGCTCCACGTGACGTGGTGGCACGTGCCATTGACTTTGAAATGAAGCGGCTGGGTGCCGACTGCATGTATTTAGACATTTCCCATAAGCCCGCTGACTTTATTCAGCAGCATTTCCCGACCATTTATAATAAGTGCTTAAGCTTAGGAATCGACATCACCCAAGAGCCTATGCCGGTTGTACCTGCTGCTCACTATACTTGTGGCGGTGTAGTGACAGATCTACACGCTCAAACCGACTTGCCTGGCTTGTACGCAATTGGCGAAGTTGCTTACACGGGCTTGCACGGTGCCAACCGCATGGCCAGCAATTCCCTGTTAGAATGTGTGGTGTTCGCACGGGCAGCGGCAGCGCACATGGCCGAGCGCATGCATTTGGTCGAATGCCTTGAACACATTGAGCGCTGGGATGAAAGCCAAGTGACCGACTCTGACGAAGAAGTCATTATTCAGCACAATTGGCACGAATTACGTCTGTTTATGTGGGACTACGTAGGCATAGTCCGCAGCGACAAGCGCTTAGAGCGGGCCGCCCGCCGTGTGGAGCTATTACAACAGGAAATACACGACTACTACGCGAATTTCCGAGTGACCAATAACTTGCTTGAACTACGTAACCTGGCTCAGGTTGCCCAACTTATAATTGCCAGCGCTCAACAGCGGAAAGAAAGCCGTGGACTGCATTATACCTTAGACTACCCAGAGCCGTTACCCCAGGCGAAGCCTACCATTCTTGACCCGGCTGTTATGTAGATTCCGCTGTTACTGTACGGGCAATGCGGCGTAGGCGGCTCCATGCGGCCGCATCGACACTGTCACGCCAAATAAAGAGCCAGCGTTGGGCGTGCCCCTGCTGGCCCACAGCAAACATCAGTAACCATGGCGTACACAACAAGGGCGCATGTAAATACATAGAGTCCGCCTCCGAGCCCAGGGCACCTTGGCCGTGGGCGTCTAGGGAAAAGTAGTAGGTCCGCTGCTGTACGCCGTGATACATCATCACCCACAAGCCCAAGGCCGCTATAAGCCAGCTAAAGGCTTGCAACACCATACCTGCCACCGCAAGCAAGATAGCACCACCCCCAAGGGCATAGGAAAGGCGCTGACGAGTTACCGAAAGCTGGACGTCAAAAAGCCAGCGACGCTGTGCCGGTTGAATCAGACTTTCACCCGGCTCAGCATAAAGGCGACCATGTCAGCTAGCTCTGGATCTGGACATTTTTGGTGCCCCATAAACCAAGCAAATAAGTCAGGGTCATCGCACGTGATAAGTCGACGAAACACGGCTTTCTGCTCTTCCGTTAAGTCGTCATATGCTTCTTCAACGAATGGGGCAAACAATACATCAAGTTCCAGCATGCCACGGCGACAGGCCCAACGTAAGCGGCGCTTATCTTTCAACGGCTCTTCAGCCTGACGAATATATTCCATACGATTCCCTTTAAATACAAACTTCACATATAGAGGAATGTTCAGTTTACCAAATTATCCACCAAAAAGTGCGACTATTGCAGCTGCAACGGCAGGAGTTATTCCGTATTTGCGTACAAAATAAGGTAGGATAGAGCCACGTTTTAATTCATTTTGCTTTGGAGGTTCTGTGTCTACCCTGCAATTTAATCAGCAAGCACACGCGACGCCCCGTTACATCCAAGTTGAAAGCCTCGGTGTTATTGAGGTGAGTGGCGACGACACCCAGTCTTTTCTTCAAGGGCAGTTAACCTGCGACGTAAAGCAGGCCAGTTGGCAGCAGTGGTTGCCCGGTGGTTATTGCAGCCCGCAGGGGAAGCTATGGGCCACTTTTCGTTTGCTCGGCGACGCCAACCGCATGTTACTGTTTATGGCGAAAGAAAGTGTGGAAATGACCCTTGCCCAGCTGAAAAAGTTTGGTGTGTTTAGCAAAGTCAGCATAACCGACGTGTCTGATCAGCAACCTTTCTTTGCCTACTGGGGAAAAGGCGCTGCGGACACTTTTGCTCTCAGTACGGAGCGCCAGGCTTTGCAAAACAAACAGCAGCACTGTTTGCGCTTGTCAGGCAACCTCGTATTAATTCATGGTCCGCTAGCGACTGCAGACACACAACTCATGCCCGACACCTGGTGGCACGCTGCGCAATTTGAACTCGGTTGGGTTGATGTACCCGCCAGCATGGCCGACGTGCATATTCCACAAATGCTCAACCTCGACCAACATGAAGGCATAAACTTCCAAAAAGGCTGTTACCTTGGTCAAGAGGTGGTGGCTCGCATGCATTACAAGGGCCAAAATAAACGCATTACCCACAAGTTGATGGGTCAAAGCGAAACGCTGCCCGAAGTGGGTGCACGTTTGGAGAAAAAAGTTTCTGAAAACTGGCGTCGCTCGGGTGCAGTTCTTTCGTCAGTGCGATATGATGACGGTGTCGTCGCGTTATACGCTGTAGGACCCACTGATTTGGCGTCTACAGACCTGTTTCGCATACAAGGGCAGGACGACAGTCAATTCACCCTCTGCCCTGAACAATAAATATGGAATCCTAGTCATGAGTGAGACTATCAGCCAAGACAAAGCCGTAACAATTCATTACGCGGTTAAGAATCCTGCCGGCGAAACGCTTGATAAATCGTCTGAAGACAGCCCTTTAGCCTTTATTTTCGGCCGTGGTATGCTTATCCCTGGTCTTGAAAAAGCACTAGAAGGTAAAGCAGCAAAAGACGAATTAAGCACGGTTGTGCCTGCGGCTGAAGCCTACGGCGAACGTCATGACGGTTTAATTCAAACCGTACCGAGAAACTTATTTGGCGATCAAGAGATCCAGCCAGGCATGCAGTTCCGTGCAACAACCGACAACGGTGAACAGTCAGTTGTTATCGTTGAAGTAACCGACGAAGAAGTGACCGTAGACGGTAACCACCCGCTTGCAGGCCTCGACCTTTCTTTCGACGTAACGGTTGTAGATGTACGCGACGCCACAGCTGAAGAGCTAGACCACGGCCACGTACATGGTCCAGGTGGCGTAGACCACTAAGTAACAGGTTCGTTGCTTATAAAAAAAGGCACTTGCGAGTGCCTTTTTTGTTGCCTGAAATTCAATGGCCCTAACCATGGGCCATTGCTTAGTTGGTTGCAGCCTGCTCCGGCGCACGTTCTTTGGCTAGGTAAACATACACGGAAGGCAGCACAAACAAGGTAAACAAGGTCCCTATGGTCATGCCTGTCACGATAATCAGACCCATGGCAAAGCGAGACGCTGCCCCCGGCCCAGACGCCATAAGTAAAGGCACCATACCTAATACCGTTGCTGCTGTGGTCATCAAGATAGGCCGTAACCGTATGGCCGCGGCTTCTTCCACTGCCTCGCGCTTGCTTTTCCCTTCCTCTTGCAAGGTATTGGCAAACTCCACAATAAGTATTCCGTGTTTAGCGATAAGGCCAATTAACGTCACCAAGCCCACCTGGGTGTAAATATTGATGGTGGTAAAGCCTAAACTAACAAAAATTAAGGCCCCACAAATACTCATAGGCACTGTGACCAGAACAATAATAGAGTCACGGAAAGACTCAAACTGGGCCGCCAGAACTAAGAAAATAATCAGCAAGGCAAAGAAGAAGGTAACCACCAACTGCTGCCCTTCCGACTTCAGCTGCCGCGACTGGCCTGCGTAGTCAACTAGCACACCGGCTGGCAGCCGCTCGGCGGCAATACGCTCTAAACTGCCAATAGCCTCTCCTAAAGGTACGCCAGGGCGCGGAATGCCAGAAATGGTCACCGCATTTAATTGCTGGAAGCGCTTCAGCTGTTGTGGTTGAACCGACTCTTCTAAGTGCACCAAAGCCGACATGGGCACCAGTTCACCTGAACGGTTACGAGTATAAAACTCTTTTAATTGTTCTGGCGACAGCCGTTCTGAACGCTGCACTTGAGGAATAACGCGGTACGAGCGGTTTTCCATTGCAAAGCGACCAGCATAAGCACCGGCCATCATAGACGCTAAGTCTGCAGACAGCTGCGACATTTCAACGCCCATTAAAGCAGCTTTTTCTCGATCCACATGTACCGTTTGGCGCGGTCTGTCAATCCGCAAGTCTGTGTCGAGCATAATAAAGCGCCCTTCTGCCATTGCTTGTGCACTTATGTCTGCCGCAAGCTCGCGCAAGTTTTCTATCGACTGGGTCGAACTAATCACAAACTCCACCGGTAAGCCACCCCCTGGAGTCGGCAAGGAAGGGGGCACAATGGCAAACACCCGGAGGCCCGGTATTTGGCTCACAAAGGGCTGAATGGACTGGTCTAATACTTCTTGGGTTGAGCGGCTTCGCTCATCCCACGCCGTTAACCCAAGCCCTACCCCTGCACTGCCAGGACCCAACATACCGTTAATCACAAAGGCCATTTCTACTTCGTCGACGTCGGTTTGTAGCTCCGACATTTTAGCCGAGTTTCTCGCTATATATTCTGGTGTGGCATAACTGTCGCCTTGCGCAATCACAAACACAAAGCCTAAGTCTTCCTGCGGCTCTAGCTCTGAAGGGCTACTAATAAACAAGAAGTAGCAGCTCACCAAAACAATCACACCAAATACGGCCATGACCGACTTGGTTTCTAATGCGCCATGCAACTTCCGCTGATAGCCATGACGTAGCTGTTCAAACTTATTATTCAACCAGACTTCAAAGCGTGGCGCTTTTTGCCCTTTGCTACGCGAGCGCAACAAACGCGAACACATCATAGGAGAAAGTGTGAGTGCTACCACCCCTGAAATAATCACAGTGGCCGCCAGCGTAAAGGCAAACTCAATAAACAAGGTTCCTGTCAGCCCACCAATAAACCCAATAGGCACAAATACGGCAACCAAGGTTGTGGACATGACAATAATAGGCCCTGCTAACTGCCGCGCTCCTAACAGAGACGCTTCAAGGCGAGACATGCCACTTTCCACATGCCGCTGTATGTTTTCCAGCATAATTATGGCGTCATCAACCACAATACCAATGGCCAACACCATGGCTAGCAAGGTCAACAAGTTAATGGAAAAGCCCAATAACAGCATTAAAAAGAAGGTTCCCACCAAGGAAAGTGGCACCGTAACAGCGGGAATAATGACCGAGCGTAAAGAGCCTAAAAATGCATAAATCACTGCAATGACAATGACCATGGCTAAGGCAATGGTCAATACGACTTCTTCAATAGCATTTTGAATGTATTCGGTGGAGTCGTATGGAATGCTGGCACTTAAGCCTTCCGGAAGCTGTGGAATAATGTCTTCGTCCCACACAGTACGCACCCGCTTAATCACGTCTAAAGCGTTTGCGTCAGGTGAAATTTCCACGCCTATAAAGGTCGACTTTTGGCCGTTAAAGGTAGCCGACGACTCATAACTTTCCGAGCCTAACTCAACGGTCGCCAAGTCGCCTAAACGAATAAAGGTTTCCGCTTCAGCGCGCACAATGAGTTGCTCAAACTCTTCAACACTTCGTAAGTCCGTGCGGGCGGTAATATCTATTGCTGTCATTTGCCCTTTGGTACGGCCAACGGCAGACAACACGTTATTGCTGCGTAAAGCCCGCATCACATCAGAGCCTGTAACCCCTAGGGCTGTCATACGTTGAGAATCCAGCCAAATACGCATCGCAAAGGTTTGCGCGCCTAGTATTTGCGCCCGCTGCACCCCTTCAATCGTGGCAAGCTGCGGTTCCACCACACGCACTAGGTAGTCGGTTATTTCATTTTCATCGAGTATTTCGCTGTAAAACGACAAATACATGGCCGCAACATCTTGGCCAACGGAAAGCTGCACTACTGGCTCTTGTGCATTTTCCGGCAGCTCCGAGCGCATTTTGTTCACTTCGGCAGCAATTTGCGTTAAAGCGTCGTTCGGGTCGTAATTCAACTGTAAGAAAGCTTGAATAGAGCTAACGCCTGCTGACGATGAAGAAACAATGTAGTCTATGCCTTCTGCGGCAGCCACTTCACGCTCTAACGGCGTGGTAATAAACCCCTGCACTAAGTCTGCGTCTGCGCCAATATAAGTGGTGGTTATATTCACCGCTGCGTTCTTAATTTCAGGAAACTGACGCACATTCAAGTCCACCATGGCACGCAGGCCGACAAGAATAATGATCAGGCTAATCACCGTCGCCAACACCGGCTTACGAATAAATACATCGGTAAATTTCATAGTATGCGTCTATCCTTAGCCATTGTTAGGCGTTGGCTGTGTGTCCGTACTTGGCTGTAAAGCTGGGTCGCTATTAATCAGCACCGTACTGCCATTACGCAGTTTCAATAAACCAGACGAGGCCACGCGGTCCCCCACGTTTAAGCCCTGCACGACTTCAATCATGTCACCTTGCTCGTCGCCTGTGCGAATTAAGCGTTGTGTTACCTTTAACCCTTCACCTTCTTCAGCGATTAAAAAAACCAAATTACCGAAGGGATTAAATTGTATAGCCGTTTTAGGAATGACCTTGACCACACGAGGCTCACCGAGCGGCAGTGTGACACGGGCAAACATACCTGGGCGCAGTGCATGGTCTTCATTTCGAAAGACAGCCTGCACTTCAACGGTTCGGGTCGACGCATCTACATTTGGTGCTATGGCATTAATATGCCCGGTGAATGTGCGCTCAGGATAAGCGTCTACTTGCACCTGAATTTCCATACCGGAATGCAATAAGCTCAAGCGCTGCTCGACAACATTAAACTGCACATAGATGGGGTCGAAGGAAGTGAGCTGAACAAGCCCGGTGCCCGGTGTTATATATTCACCCAAGTTTACTTGGCGTATACCTAGCACGCCATCGAATGGGGCCCGTGGCGTTTTTTGTCGTATTAAGGCGTCTTGTGCTGCCAGTGCCGCACGCGCTTGGTTTACTTGGTTTTCAGCGCGCTCAACATCCGCTTTCGACACATTGTTGTTACTTAATAAAGGCGTTAAGCGGCGAAGCTCTTGTTCTGCTTGCTCTAGCATAGTGTGCAAACGGTAGCGCTCGGCTTCTGCCACTTCCGTGTCTAAACTAAAGAGTCTGTCGCCCTGCTTTACCTGCTGCCCGTTTTCAAAGTGAATGCCACGCAAAACGCCCGACGTTTGTGCTGTCACCATGGCCCCTTTTTCGGCATTGACGGTACCTACAGCAGTTAAGGTACGGCGCCATTCCTGTTCCTCTACTGTGTTTTCCGTAATAGTCACAGGCGGTATAGGCATATTGTCAAAAAACTGATTCATAAAGTAATTACCAACTGCCTTATAGCCAAAAATAAGGCCTAACACTATGCCCGTAATGACCAGCATGATTGTCATTCGTTTCGCTAACATGGACGTTCCTTAATCAAGTTTCCCGTAATACAGTTTAGTACGTTGAATTCGTTATTTGGTTCACAAAAAAGGTCGGCAATGCCGACCTTTTCATTCACTTACATAAACGCTCAGCGGCTATTAGTTTAACTCACATTCCACACAACGCGTATAAATATGTCCAGGGTCGTTATATGCACGTAGGAACATCAGCGGAGAAACGGCTTCTTTTAACTCCGCCAAGGCGGCAAGTTCAGCTGAAGGGCCTATTCCTAATTCACGTAGCATTTCTTCAGCAAAGCTGGTTTCCCGCTCTGGCCAAATAACCGCATAGCTTTCTAATTCAGCTAATTCAGCAGCACGCTGAATGGCTAAATCAATACTTCCCAGCTCGTCCACCAAGCCAAGCTTTAATGCGCGCTCACCAGACCAGACTTGCCCTTGAGCAACCGCGTGTACTTCTTCACGGGTCATACCACGCGCTTCAGAAACCAGGGCCAGAAACTGATCATAAATACCGTCGACACCGGCTTGCACAACTTTACCGACCGTTTCAGTCAGAGGTTGTGTCACCGACATGGTGGGCAATTCTGTGGTGCTTTCACCGTCGTAATAAACACCTACCTGAGCGAGCGTTTCGTCGAAGGTTGGTATCATACCAAACACGCCAATAGAGCCAGTAATGGTAGTAGGTGCAGCAATAATTTTATCAGCACCCGCCGAAATCCAATAACCACCCGAGGCGGCAACAGAACTCATAGACGCAATCACCGGCTTACCTGCAGCACGTAACTGCAAGATTTCTTGGCGAATTACTTCAGAGGCAAAGGCGCTTCCGCCTGGGCTGTCAACACGAAGAACAACCGCCTTCACCTTGTCGTCAAAGCGCGCTTCTCGAAGTTCACGCGCCAAGCGATCGCCGCCAATTTCAATAGCCGCCCCAGGGCCGTCCACAATGACACCCACCGCCATAATAACGGCTATTTGGGTGTCGCTCATTTTCGCTTGGAAGTTCATATCACGCTGCGACTGAGGAATCGTTTTAAAGTAATCCGTATGGCGAATGTGACGGTAGCTGTTTTTGTCTTCATCACGCCCGACCAATTCAGTCAGGTAGTCAACAAACTCATGACGATGTTTCAAACCATCAACTAAGCCTGTGTCCAGCGCCATTTGTGCCATATCGTTGTCTGCGCGCTCGAAAGCCAGCATAAAGTCGTCCAGACTACCCGACGTCATGAGGCTGTTAATGCTGCGATGGCGCTGTACTGTTTGTAAGTAACGCTGCCATTGCTCATTTAGCCAGCCTTGCAAGTTCTCCCGAGCTTCGTCCGACATGCCCGTGAGAATATAAGGCTCCACCGCCGACTTATAGTCGCCCACGCGAAACACATTCACTTTCACTTTCAGCTTTTCAAGGGCTTCAGCAAAGTAAGGTCGCTCTGTACTCAAGCCTTCCAGTACAACGCCACCCAATGGGTTTAAATACACCTCATCGGCTTGGCTGGCTAACAGGTATTGACCTTGGCTGTAATAGTCAGCACTTGCATAAACTTTTTTGCCCGCCTTACGAAAATCTGCAATGGCGTCGCTTAATACCTGCATTTTGTTTAAGCCGCCCCCCGCAAAGCTGCCTAAGTCTAGGACCATGCCTTGTATGCGGTCGTCTGCTTTCGCATGCTCAATAATGGTCACTAGCTCGTACAAAGAGCTACTTGGGACAGCTGCACCCATAATTTCGTCGCTAATTGCATCGAATGGGTCAATTTCAGGTTGATACTCCTTCAAAACCCCCACAGGGCTTAGTACCAAAAGTCCACCGTCAGGAACGGTGGGCGTTTTGTCGCCACTAAACAATGCACTTAACACAACAAAAATAACCACCAGGGTTAAAATATGCGCAACATAGCGGCGTAAAGCAGACAAGCCTGCGCCTAGTTTTGAAAATAATTTTTTCAGAAATTTCATAATGGGCCTTTTTTATTATTCATTATGCGGGGTGTTACTTGCTTGGTTTACACACGCCAATATCTTCATTCCAAATATCAGGGTGATGTTCAATAAAGTACGACATTAACTCAATACAACGTGCGTCATTTAACTCTATGACTTTCACGCCAGCTTCCCGTAGCCAATCTAAATGACCTGGGAAGTTTTTGTTTTCACCCACAACTAAGGTGCCAATATTAAACTGGCGAATAAGTCCTGAGCAATACCAACAAGGAGCTAACGTACTGACCATTATAGTGTCTTGGTAGTTCTTTTGCCTACCGGCTCGGCGAAATGCGTCGGTTTCTGCATGGGCTGAAGGGTCGTTTTCCTGCACACGTCGGTTGCGACCACGCCCTAGCACATGGCCTTCGGCATCAAAAAGTGCAGCGCCAATAGGCACTCCTTCTTCTTCAAAGCCTTTTCGAGCTTCTTTTAAGGCTACATTTAACAGTTCTTCGTAGTTCATTTTTCGCCCAAAACCTATTAACAAGACCCTAACAATACGTGGTGTCTTACCGCTTGGCAAGAAATCCAGATATAAAAAAAGGCGCCCAAATAAAGGCGCCTTCATCTTACGAATTAGAAGCTTACAAGCTTGCTAATGCATTGTTAAAGAGTTCACTTGGGCGCATGGCCTTCGCAACTAACTCTGCATTTGGCTGGTAGTAACCGCCAATATCAACAGCAACTCCCTGCGCTTTATTAAGCTCGTCAACAATGGCTGCTTCATTCTCTGTTAAGGTGTTTGCCAATCCTTCAAAGCGAGCTTTCAACTCAGCGTCTGCTGTTTGCTTCGCTAAGGCTTGCGCCCAGTACATGGCTAAGTAGAAGTGGCTACCCCGGTTGTCTAGCTCACCCACTTTCCGTGAAGGCGACTTGTTGTTCTCAAGGAAGCTCGCCGTTGCTTCGTCTAGGGTGTCAGCTAAAACCTGAGCTCGGGCGTTACCTGTCGCTTGGCTTAAGTGCTCAAGCGAGGCTGCCAAGGCTAGGAATTCACCCAGCGAGTCCCAACGTAAGTGGTTTTCTTCCACAAATTGCTGTACGTGCTTCGGTGCAGAACCACCTGCGCCAGTTTCAAATAAGCCACCACCGTTCATCAGCGGAACAATGGACAGCATTTTCGCTGATGTGTTCAGTTCAAGAATTGGGAACAAGTCAGTTAGGTAGTCACGTAATACGTTACCTGTTACTGAAATGGTGTCTTTGCCAGCTTTCACACGCTCAAGGGTGTAACGGGTTGCTTCCACAGGGCTCATAATTTTAATATCAAGACCTGTTGTGTCGTGCTCTGGTAAGTACTGGTTTACTTTTGCAATCAGCTGGTTGTCGTGCGCGCGGTTTTCGTCTAACCAGAAAACAGCAGGCATACCGCTTAAGCGTGAACGGTTCACTGCTAGTTTCACCCAGTCGCGAATAGGTGCGTCTTTTACCTGACACATACGCCAGATATCACCTTCTTCCACGTTGTGTTCGAAAATCACCTCACCCGCTTGGTTGAGAACGTGCACAACACCTGCGGCTGGAATTTCAAAGGTTTTGTCGTGTGAACCGTACTCTTCTGCTTTCTGGGCCATAAGTCCAACGTTAGGTACTGTACCCATAGTTGCCGGATCAAACGCACCGTGCTCTTTACAGAAGTTAATGGTTTCTTGGTACACGCCTGCATAGCAGCGGTCTGGGATCATGGCTTTGGTGTCGGCCTGGGTGTTGTCCGGCGTCCACATTTTACCTGAGTCACGAATCATAGCTGGCATCGAAGCGTCAATAATAATGTCGCTTGGCACGTGTAGGTTAGTAATGCCCTTGTCTGAGTTCACCATAGCCAGCGCTGGGTTGGTTTTGTAAACCGCTTGAAGGTCGGCTTCGATGGCTGCTGCTTTGTCAGCAGGCAACTTGTCTAGCTTAGCGTATAAGTCACCAATACCGTTGGTCGCGTCAAAACCAATTTCTGCTAGCTCAGCCGCATATTTGGTCAGTACGTCTTTGTAGTACACCTTCACCGCATGACCAAACATAATCGGGTCAGACACTTTCATCATAGTGGCTTTTAAATGCAGGGAAAGCAGTATGTCTTCTTCTTTGGCCGCTTTGGTTTCTTTTTCAAAAAACGCTTGTAGCTTGTTTTTGCTCATCACGGCAGCGTCAGCTACTTCACCCGCCAATATTTTAATGGACTCTTTCAAAACGGTTTGTTGGCCGTCATGATTTAGCACCACTTTAAGGTCGTCGGCGGCAGCAAATGTTTTCGACTGTTCGCTAGAATAAAAGTCACCATCGTCCATGTGCGCCACATGGGTTTTTGAGTCTTTGTCCCAAGCTCCCATTCTGTGTGGGTGCTTTTTCACATAGTTCTTCACCGAAGTAGGCGCACGGCGGTCAGAGTTTCCTTCACGCAGCACCGGGTTTACCGCAGAGCCTTTCACACGGTCATAACGGGCGCGCACTTCACGCTCTTCGTCTGTTTGCGGGTCGTGTGGGTAGTCAGGAATTGCGTAGCCTTGCTCTTGAAGCTCTTTAATTGTGGCCAGAAGCTGTGGAATAGAGGCACTAATATTAGGCAACTTAATAATGTTAGCTTCTGGCGTTTTTGCCAGCTCACCTAACTCTGTTAGCGCGTCGGCAATGCGCTGGTCATCGTTTAAGTACTCTGGGAATTGTGCAATCACGCGACCAGCAAGAGAAATGTCGCGGGTTTCTACTGAAATACCAGCGGCTTTGGTAAAAGCCTGAATAATGGGTAGCAAAGAATACGTAGCTAAACGAGGCGCCTCGTCTGTTTCGGTGTAAATAATAGTAGAGTTATCAATTGACATAGTCATTCCTATTCGTGAAATCACCCTCTTCAAAGCGGTGCAACGTGAGAAAACTTGCTTAAAATTTGGTGCCAAACTATGCCACATATAGGGTTTATTTTCAATCTGATGCAAACAAGTGGCATACTTAAGGCTTAGATAACTTTATTGGAGTGTAAAATGAAACAAATAGGTGTTGCCCTGTGGCTACTCTTTTTGCCCTTCGTGCTGTTTACAGCCCAAGCTCAAGAAAGTAAGCCCCTATCTGTCGACGTTCTTTGGCAGATAGAGCGTATTGGCTCGCCACAAATTTCACCCTCAGGTGAATATATTGTGGCACCCGTGACCCGCTATGACATGGACACAGACAAAGGCGAAAGCCAACTGTGGCTATTCTCTCCCGACGGAAAAACCCAGCGCCCTCTTACTGCGGAAGGCTTACGTGCTAGTCAACCGACCTTTTCACCCGACGGTCAAGCCCTTGCCTTTATAAGCAAACGTCACAAAGACGACGTGGGACAAGTCTACATTTTGCCAATGAACCAACCCGGTGAAGCGACTCGCTTAACGAGTGTGCCCACCGGTGCTTATGGCATAAAGTGGGTTGGTGAGCATATTTATTTCATCAGCAAAGTGTGGCCTGGCAAAAACTGGGACGACATAGCAGAGCAAGTGAAACACGAAGCAAACTCTCATGTGTCTGCACACCAGTGGAACGCCCTTCCTTATGCTCAATTCGACCATTGGCTCGACGAAAATCGTGAAGCCCACGTATTCCGTATTCCAGCCACAGGGGGCGAGGTGCAAGCGGTTACCCAACCCCTGAACATCCAACTGCCTCGCTCTTCACAAAGCGCAAGCAGCTACGACATTGACCCAAGCGAGCGTTACATTGCGTTGGTTTCGGACAGTCTAAACGACGGTGTTAGCCCCAACAATGACATTTTCCTAGCCGAGATAGGTGCAACAGAAGCTACCAATATGACTCCCCAAAACCGCGGCAATGACTACAACCCCATGTTTAGTCCCGACGGTCAGGTTTTGGCCTTCCAGCGTCAGCTCATTACGGGTTTTTACGCAGACACCAGTAACTTAGTGGTATACGACCTGAACAAGAAAACAGAAAAAGTACTCACTGAAGACTGGGATCGTTCAGTACGTGGCCTGGTTTGGACTGCCAATAGTCGTGGTCTGTTTGGTACCATCGACGACGCTGCCACTTCACGTGTGTATGCCATTAATGCGCGCAACGGCAAGGTAAAAGCGCTTACTGGCGAAACCAATTTCAGCGGCCTCAGCATTTCTAATAATGGCATTCTTGTGGGGACCAACGACAGCTTTTTACACCCTGCTCAGTTGGTAAAAATTGACACTCGCAATGGCAGCACAACCCGTTTAGACACCTTTAACGACGCCCTACTGGCCGACGTGGAGCTAGGTACCTACGAGTCGGTCACCTACAAAGGGTATAACGGTGACGACATTCAAATGTGGGTGCATTACCCACCAGGCTTTGACAAAAGCAAAAAATACCCGCTGTTTTTGCTTATTCACGGTGGTCCACATGGCGCCATTAGCAATGGTTTCCACTACCGTTGGAATGCGCAAACCTTTGCCTCTTGGGGCTATGTCACAGCTTGGCATAACTTCCATGGCTCCAGCGGCTTTGGGCAAGAGTTCACCGACTCCATTAACCCAGACTGGGTGACAGCTCCTTACGCCGACACCATTGCAGCTGCCAACTGGTTTGCCGAAAAAGACTGGATTGACGCCGACCGCATGGTAGCTGGCGGTGGAAGCTATGGTGGTTACCTAAGCACTATTCTGCTGGGTAAAGAACATCCTTTTAATGCCCTGCTTATTCATGCGCCTGTTTACAACATGTACTCGCAAATGTCAGCTGACTTTGCAGTCCATGCCGAGCGCTTCGGTCATTACTGGGAAAAACCGGAAATTTACCGTGACATTTCGCCTCACTACTACGCAGACAAGTTCAACACCCCTGCCCTGATTATTCATGGGCAAAAAGACTTGCGTGTACCTGTTGGGCAAAGCTTCGAGTTATTCCGTACTCTGCAAAGCCGTGGGGTCGACTCGCGCTTAATTTATTACCCCGACGAGAACCACTGGATCCTCAAGCCGAATAACTCGGTATATTGGTACCAGCAAGTTCGTAACTGGGTAGAGCAGTACGCAACCCCTGGCGCGCAGTAACCGCCATCGCATAAAAAAACCCGGCCTGCTAAAAAGCACGCCGGGTTTTTTATTGCGTTATTGGTTTTAGGCTCTTTGCCTAGGTTACCACGTCATGCGGTTTTTATAGGTAAAGCGGAAGCCCAGACCCACCATGGTTTCAGACCCCACCGAATCACGATCTGTGTATCGCACCCCCGCATGGTAAGCAAATTGTGGTGATAAACGGCGAACCAAGCCAACACCAACATACTCGCCATCAGCTACAGCACCTAAACTATCATCCATGAAACGACCATAGCTGAGTGATACTTGCCCAACAGCCGCTTTGTAAGCCCCCGTTAAAAACAGGTAGTCACCGTTGTCTAAGCCCGTGCCACGAAATTCGTACTGGCCGGCAAAGGTCCATGCACCTTCATTATAACGCGCACCAAACTTAGTGCCATCACGCTTACCGCCGCCTCGGTTATCTGCATCGATATGTGCTAATGAAAGCTCGACAGAGCCTACAGGCACAAGAACAGATGCTGCATACATAGAGTTTTGATCTGGGCCAGAGGGCCCACCATCATTTTTCGAATAAAAAGCGGTGAACTTCATACCATTCATACTGAAGCTATAGTCAATACTATCGTCATGATAGCCCGCATGCCCTAAACCACCTCCAGAACGGCCACCATTTCGGCGCGCTTGAAAAGAGGTCGCATTCATTGGGTCCCAGCCCAAGCCTGCAAGCTTATAAGGAGTTTCAATACGTCCAGCGCGAACAGTACCAAAGTCACCACGTATCCCAAGATAAAGGTCACAATACTTACCGCGCCCATCAGGCAAGCCGTCCATATTAAAGTTATAAGACAAACGACCAAACAACTCGAAATTCGAACTGAAGGCGTGTCCGCCATCAAGGAATAAGCCACTCCAGTTATGATTGTTCGGACGCCCACTTCCCCAAGCATCGGTTATGTTAAAGCCATCTTCACCGGTTAATTTGGGGATGTCACCAGACGCATTCACTAATTCTACTTGCGCTCGCGCCATAATCTGAAAGTAGGTTGCGTCGCTTTCAGCCAATGCCACACCAGAAAAGCCTAAAACAGAGAGTACCGCACCAGCAATTGCCGTTTGCTTTAACTTGACATCTAACATTTAGCCCCCTTGAGCTATTTACGTTTCCCAAAAAGTAGCCACGGTCCCCAGAGTAATAAAAGCCCGGAAACGCTTGCAGCTACAGATACTAAAAACAATACGCCATAGTCTAACACACCGACCAAATGACTGTGTCCGGAGCCTGTTAATGTAGGTGTCAAAATAAAAAAAAGTAATCCAACAACTCCAGCTAAATAGAATAAACCGCGGTGTTTCCATGGTGCACTGATGCTCACCGCGCGATTTCTAGCAACCATTATCCAAATAATCAGCTCAATAAATATGATCAAGAACAAATAACTTGCAAATGGCTTTGCTGATTCATAAAGAACAGAGAAAACCCCAAGAATTGAAAAGCTCATTTAACTCTCCTTAAACGCGCCCACGCAGCATAGCGTTATAAGCACCTTGTAACATATAATCCTTCATTAACCACGGTACCCAGTGGCGTTTCAGTGGATTAATAAAACCAAAAGACGGCACCATATTGAGCTCATAGTCGAACTCGACTAGCATGGCTTCTCCCTTTTCAGTGACTAACGGGCAAGAGGTGTACCCATTATAAACAGCATCTGGAGCCTGACCCTGAATGACTTGTAACAGGTTACGAACAACCACTGGCACTTGTGCTTTCACGCTGGCAGCTGTTTTTCCTATAGGCGTACCGACACAATCACCAGCTCCAAACACATTAGCAAAACGAACATGCTGCAAACTGTATTTATTCACTTCAAGCCAACCAGCAGCGGCAAAAGGCCCTTGTTGAGCAGCCAGCTCAGAGTTCTTTAAAGCATCAGGCGCTCGCATTGGCGGTACTACGTGGATAAAGTCGTAATCTATTTGCTTCAAGCCTTGTTCAGTCAAAAAAGTGGCCCGCCTTGCTTCAGCGTCGATTGCTTTTAACTGACTATGCCAGTGCACATCAAACCCTCGACCGGGCAGATGTTCTTTTAAGAAAGTATTAACATCTGGTTGACTAAATAGTCCTCCTGCTGGCGCTGTGTACATGAGCTCTGCTTGCTCACGATTCCCTTTTTCTCGTAGTAAGTGTTCTGTTAACATGGCAATTTTCAACGGTGCACCGGCACACTTCAATTGCCCTGGGGGGCGTGTAAATACACCAATTCCACCAGTCTCTGTAAACGTATCAATTGCTTGCCAACTTGCCGTGGCATGTTCTGTCGAGTCATAAACACAAGCAATGCCATGTTGACCTATTACCCCTGGGTGCATACCTTCTATAGCTTCAAAATCAAGCTGCAGCCCCGTAGTAACAACCAAGTAGTCATAGTGAACTCGCTTACCCAAGTCCGTCACAACCTCATTACTGACCGGGCTAAAATCAATCACAGACTCTTTTAACCAGGTAATATTTTTGGGTAAAAAGTGACTGTTTGTATCGGTCACTTTTTCCGCCTGCCAAATACCCGTAGCCACTAGTGTTAAACCCGGCTGATAAGTATGTCGCTCACGCCTGTCTATAATGGTAATGTCAGCGCCATTTGTTTCCCTAGCCAAACGGTTTGCAATTGAAATTCCTGCAGCTCCTGCGCCCACAATCACTATTTTACTTTTTGTTTCTATCGCATCAGCTGTAAACGCAGTCATTGCGCCAATACCTGCTGCGGTTATACCCGCACCTGCAGCCATTAACTTAATAAAGTGACGCCGTTCACTATTTTGTAGCAAATTCTTTTTGCTCATTTATATGTACTCCTCAAGTTACACACATATTCATTAGTACATACTAATATTTAAAGCAAATAAAAATTGCGAAGGAACCAGCCCTTCATTCAATTAGTTATTCTAAATCAATACTTGCTATACTTGACCTAATTGGTCAGGCTATGCCATATTGAGAATGATTCTCAATTAGATTTTGTTTCTTGGGCGATGCATACGGCATATTTATGGGGTAAAAAATGAAGTTAACATCGAAAGGACGCTACGCGGTTACCGCTATGTTAGATGTTGCCTTATATGGTAACGACCAGCCTATACCACTTTCAGATATTGCCGAGCGGCAAAACATCTCTTTGTCTTATTTAGAGCAGCTTTTTTCCCGGCTACGCCGCGCTGGCTTGGTCGAAAGCGTCCGCGGGCCAGGGGGAGGTTATAAGCTCACGCGCTCTGCAGCCCAGGTAACCATAGCCGACGTTATTCATGCAGTAAACGAGTCTGTCGACGCAACCCGTTGTCAGGGACAGTCGAACTGCAATGGCGGGGAGCGCTGTTTAACGCATAATTTATGGTCTGATTTAAGCGACAGAATTGCCAGCTTTTTAAACGAAATCTCGCTGGCAGATTTAACGAAAGACCACGTGGCCCAGGCACAAATAAAGCAGCACAAACACGCTGAACAGGAAAAAATACCTGTTCAGCCAACCTAAATTTATGCAGCCGCTTTAGCGATGCTTTGTATTTTTGCCACGATGGCACGCAGGCCATTACCACGTGTTGGGGAAAGGTGTCGTTCTAAATCAAGTGACTTAAAATAGCCGTCAATGTCAAACGCCGTAATTTCTTGTGGCGTTTTATGGTTATATGCCGCCATTACCAGGCCTAATAAACCGCGCACGATCACAGCGTCACTGTCCACTTGAAATGCCATTTTCTCAGCCGATGCATCGGCAATCAGCCATACATCACTTTGGCAGCCTTTCACTTTAAACTCAGGTAATCGTTGTGCTTCGTCTATTTTCGGAAGCCCTTTACCTAAGTCTATAATGTACTGATAACGAGACTCCCAATCGTCTAAAAATTCAATATCTTCAACAATGTCCTGCGTACTAGGTAAGTTCATAGCGTTAATATTTAATCCTTTATAGATACAATATTCTGAAGCGCTTTGGTTCAAGAAAAAGCGCAGTACAACCAAGTGGTTCCATGTGTATATGATAGCATGGACACACACCAGCTTAAGTTTAAATTTTCTTTTTTCGGAGGGTTCTTAATGGCACATGGCCGACTATCATTTCCACGTCCCCGCATTGGCGTTGGGCTCTCCCTTGCACGCCAAGCGGGCTATGGCAAAAAGCACATTCGCCACGACATTCTTGCAGGTCTTACCGTAGGTACCGTCGCCGTGCCTTTGTCCATGGCACTTGCCATTGCCACCGGCGTCGCCCCGCAGCATGGTCTTTATACCGCCATTATTGCTGGCTTTCTCATTGCTTTAACCGGGGGGACTCGCTTTAATGTTTCAGGCCCCACCGCTGCTTTTATTGTTATTTTATTTCCCATTGTGCAGCAATATGGCTTAGGGGGCTTGCTCATTGCTTCCATTATGGCCGGGCTTATCTTGCTCTTTCTTGGGTTGAGCCGAATGGGTCGCCTTATACGCTTTATTCCCTACCCTGTGGTGCTTGGGTTCACCGCGGGAATAGCCGTGGTCATAGCCGCCTTACAAATTCCAGACTTTCTTGGTCTCCAACTTACCGAAGAAAGCAGTCACTTTTTGGCGAATCTCCAGCATATTATTGAACGCATCGGCACACTCAACCTGTACGAACTCGGCATTGGCTTGTTTAGTTTGTTTGTTATGTTGCTGTGGCCGCGCACCAAACTGCCCGTCCCAGCCCCATTAGTCGGTTTAGTGCTTAGCGCGGGGTTAGCCTACTTACTTAACTCTGGCTACTTTGGCTCACACTTGGTCGACTCCATTGCCACTATTAGCTCGAGTTTTAGTTGGCACATTGAAGGGCAAAGCGGCCAAGGAATCCCACCTATGGCCCCGTCATTCGTGCTCCCTTGGAATTTACCGGGGCCAAATGGCGAACCACTGCAAGTAGACTTTACCCTGATTCGTGCTTTACTTGGCCCTGCGTTTGCCATTGCTGTGCTTGCGGCCATTGAGTCCTTGCTCTGTGCCGTTATTGCTGATGGTCTGACCAAAACCAAGCACGACTCGAATGGTGAACTGATAGGCCAAGGCATAGGGAATATTGTGACGCCTTTCTTCGGTGGCATTACCGCGACTGCGGCCATAGCGCGCACCGCCACCAGCATTCGCAGTGGCGCCTATTCCCCCGTAGCCGCGATGACCCACGCGGGCGTTGTTTTACTGGCGGTGACCCTCCTTGCCGATGTGCTGGGCTTAGTCCCCATGACTAGCTTAGCGGCTTTGCTGTTTATTGTGGCTTGGAATATGAGTGAAGCACGCCACTTTATACATACCATGCGCTCTGCACCCGGTGGCGATGTGTTGGTTCTTATCACCTGCTTCGGCTTAACGGTGGTCTTTGACATGGTTGTGGCCGTAGCTGTGGGCGTAGGGGTTGCATCGGCCCTGTTTATTAAGCGCATGGCCGACTACACTCATACCACCACCCCAGCACACGACCACCCAGACATTGGTGCACTTCCGAATACAGTGGCGGTGTATGATGTGAATGGACCTTTGTTTTTCGGGGCAGCCGAAAAGGCCATTTCCAGCCTCAAACAAGTGGACCCGCATGTGGAAATGGTTATTTTAGATATGAAAGACGTTCCCAGCATAGACGCAAGTGCCATACTGGCCTTGCAAACGCTGATAGAAGACTTAAACAAGCAAGGTATTTCATTGATTTTGGTCGGACTACCCGCTCGCATTATTGTAAAACTACGACGCGCAGGTATTCAAAAACAGCGAGGTACACTCACCTACACCCGCAGTTTGCAAGAAGCCGCACGTGTCGCGCGGCACTGGCAATCGCTCTAGGTTCGACAGAAAAGACAGGGCTTTTAAAAGAAAAGCCCTGCTTCGAGTAATGCTTCTTCACTCATTTTGTCACGTGACCAAGGCGGATCGAATACCATTTCAACCTGCACGTTTTTTACATTAGGTACCATACTCACACGGTATTCAACGTCACCCACAAGTACCGGGCCCATACCACAACCAGGGGCTGTAAGTGTCATTTGAATATCCACCTGCCCTGTTTCTTGGTTCACTTGCACCCCGTAAATAAGGCCTAGCGACACTAAGTTAATAGGTATTTCAGGGTCGAACACGGTTTCAAGCGCTTCCCATACCTGTTTTTCATCAATGCGCCCGTCAATCGGTGGGGTAAATTCTAGCACCGTTGGTTCGCGCCCTATGGCGTCTGCGTCGGTACCATCAATACGCCACATATTCCCTTTCCAGGTAATAGTGTAGTTTCCACCCAGGTCTTGGGTTATTTTAATAAACTCACCCTTGGGCAAAATACTCACTTCGCCCGTAGGTACACGCCGAACTTTTACTTCCCGCGTCGTGGTTATAATGTTGTCCATATTACTGGCCTACACTAAAGCTTTCACCACAACCGCAAGCGTCAACCACATTCGGATTGTTAAACTTCAACACACCATTAATACCCTCTTTCACATAGTCTAATTCTGTGTGCTTTAGAATAGGTAAAGAGGCATTAGCAACAGCCAAAGTAATGGTGTCGCTCACCGTGACAACCGTGTCGTCCGCTTCAGCTTTGTCTGCAAAGTCAACTACATAAGCAAAGCCCGTGCAGCCACTTTCCTTTGTCGACAAACGAATAATTTTGCCCGGTGCTGAAGCCAACTTCGACTCAAAATGCTTCATTGCCGTGGGTGTTAAAGACACCACTTCTTTTTGAGGAACAAACGATTCAACAGACATAATGACTCCTTTATGCGAGCATTTCTTGTGCTTTTCGTAAACCAGCAAATAGCTGTTCAACTTCGTCTAGCGTATTGTAAATTGAGAATGAAGCCCGTGCCGTGCCCGGTACATTCAAACGCGCCATTAAGGGTTGAGCACAGTGGTCTCCGGTGCGAATAGCAATGCCTTGGCGATCGAGAATAAAGCCGATATCCGCAGGGTGCCCAGCATCCATTACAAAACTATACACGCCCACTTTTTCTGGCGCGTTGCCTACTAAACGTAAACCAGGCATTGCATGACCAAGTTCAACTGCTTTCGCCATCAGCGCTTGTTCATGACGCTGTACGTCGGCCATGTCAAACTGCTGAAGCCACTGAATACCTGCCGCCATTCCAATGGCACCCGCAATATTCGGTGTGCCAGCTTCTAAACGGTTCGGTAATGGTCCCCAGGTGGACTCCTGATAGCTAACTGTCGCGATCATTTCGCCACCAGTTAGCCAAACAGGCCAATTTTCTAACACCTGATAGCGGCCCCATAATGCACCTATGCCCGTTGGACCAAATAACTTATGGGCTGAAAAAGCATAAAAGTCGCAGTCTAAAGCCTGAACATCCACCGTGCTGTGGGCTACACCCTGGGCACCATCAATCATCACGAGTGCTTTAGGCGCTTTGTTGCGCACATAGGCAATAAGCTGCTGAATGGGGTTCACCGTTCCAAGCGCGTTCGACACATGAGGCATCGACACCATGGCTGTATGTTCGTTAATCAAAGCTTCAAACGCAGCAATATTCAGTGCCCCATTGTCGTCAATGGGCGCTACCTTCAAGCTAGCACCACTGGCTAAACAGGCTTGTTGCCAGGTCACTAAATTCGCATGGTGCTCAAGCTCAGTCACAACCACTTCGTCAGTTGCTTTCAGCTGCTGCGCCATGCCTTTCGCCACAATGTTAATGCTTTCTGTGGTACCGCTGGTCCAAATAAGTTCTTCACGCTGCGACGCGTTAATAAACCCGGCCACGATGTCGCGGGCGGCTTCATAACGGCGCGTTGCTTCGTCGCTCAAGAAGTGGGCGCCGCGGTGTACGTTCGAGTTACACTCGGTGTAAAACTCAACCAAGGCGTCAATCACTGCTTGTGGCTTCTGTGTGGTTGCTGCGCTGTCTAAGTACACCAAGGGTTTACCATGCACTTCACGGCTTAAAATTGGAAACTCACGGCGTATGGCGTTTACATCAAAACTCATGCGGGCTCCATTGTTTTAAAGCGCTCCCGCAAGAGCGGCTCTAACCAAGCAGACAGGGCCTTATTTGGCATTTGCTTCACGAGCTCTTGTATAAAGCCAAAGTTCAGCATAACCAACGCTTGCTCGCGGCTTATGCCACGGGTTTGCAAGTAATATAGGTCGTCTTCTTCAATTTCCGCAATGGTTGCACCATGTGCACATTGCACGTCGTCGGCGTAAATTTCTAACGCTGGTTTAGTGCTTACTTGTGCACCGCGCGACAACAACAGGTTTCGGTTGTGTAGTTCAGCAAGCGTTTTTTGAGCGTCGCGATGAATCAAAATGCGGCCACTAAATACAGCGCGCCCTTTGTCACCCACAATGCCCCGTGCGTTTTGCTCTGTGGTTCCGTTTGGCTCCGCATGCTCAATTAAGCTATGCAAGTCAAAATGTTCGCTCGGCGCCAGTAAATAAATGCAGTTCATTTTGGCGTCCGCATGCTCTGCAGCGTGAACAATGTCCGTATCAATGCGGCTTACTTGGCTGCCATAGCCCACTATTGTGCTATTTAAGCGCGAGGCTTCGCCCAACTTAAAGTGGCTACCACCAATATGAATAGCGTCTGCGCCATGCAGTGCAAACCGATAATGCTCAAGCTTTGCTTCGTCACCAACGAGGTACTCGGCAAAAGCCGTGTTCATGCTGTTCCCTTGGCCCGCACCATGTTCAATAATGGTGGCCTGTGCCTTAGCGCCCAACTTCACCAACACGCGATTGTGGGACTCAACACCTGCACTCACATAATTCACAACACGAATAGGCTGTTCGACAATAGCGCCGTCCGCCACGTCAATAACCACACCTTGCTGAGCTAAGGCGTCGTTTACTAAACCAAATAAATGGGACGCATTTTTGGCTTGGTTCATTACTTTTTTTGCTTGTGTCTGCGCTTCTTCGCTTGCGTTATCTAACGCATAAATGCGAACCCCTTCCGGGGTATTTAAGGACCCAATGTCCGTTGTTGGCACACCGTCAACAAACACAATGTCTAGGCTGTTTAGGTCTGTAATGGCAGGCGCTTCCGTACTAGCAGGTGCCGCTGTCGGTTCCGCTAAGGTCAAGTCTTTTAACGCATGCAAAGAGGTGTAACGCCAAGCTTCTGTGCGACGTGTTGGCCAAGCTGTTTGTTTTAGCTGCGCAACCGCTTCTTGACGAACCGGGCGCAACCAATCGTCAACCGAATTTGCTCGGTCAATGACACTTGCTAACCACTGGCTCATGCACTCGCCTCCTCATGATTTTCCAACCATG
Organism: Aliidiomarina taiwanensis; assembly: GCF_003987015.1. Lineage (GTDB taxonomy): Bacteria > Pseudomonadota > Gammaproteobacteria > Enterobacterales > Alteromonadaceae > Aliidiomarina > Aliidiomarina taiwanensis. The sequence continues at coordinate 765,241 of NZ_PIPQ01000001.1, forward strand.
CATAACCACTTGCTTCAACTTCTTTGGCAAGTTCAGGGCCACCACTTTTCACAATTTTCCCGTCCGCTAGAATATGTACAAAGTCTGGCTTAATAAAGTCTAATAAACGCTGATAGTGGGTAATAACAATAAAGCTTCGGTCGTCGCTGCGCTGGCTGTTTACGCCATCGGCAACTACTTTTAGCGCATCAATATCAAGGCCAGAGTCTGACTCATCCAGAATACACAGAGTGGGCTCAAGCATAATCATTTGCATAATTTCGTTACGCTTCTTTTCACCACCCGAGAAGCCTTCGTTCACCCCGCGCTTTAAAAAGTCTAGAGGTAGGTTCACCTGCTTACAGGCTTCTTTGGCTCGTTTTAAAAACTCAGCTGCTGTTAAAGCCTCTTGGCCACGCTCTTTGCGTACAGCATTCACGCTTTCTTTTAAAAATTCCATGTTGCTTACGCCAGGAATTTCAACGGGGTACTGAAACGCAAGGAAAACACCAGCACGGGCACGCTCGTCTACTTCTAGCTCAAGTAAGTCTTGTTCCTTAAAGCTCACCTTACCAGCCGTTACTTCATATTCTTCACGAGCAGACAGCACATAACCTAAGGTACTTTTACCAGCACCATTGGGGCCCATAATGGCGTGTACTTCACCAGGGTTTACTGTCATGTCTAACCCTTTAAGAATTTCATTGCCTTCTACGTTGGCGTGTAAACCTTCAATTTTTAACATCTTTTACCCCACTGAACCTTCAAGACTAATTTCTAATAACTTGCCCGCTTCAACTGCGAACTCCATCGGCAACTCTCGGAATACATCTTTACAAAAGCCGTTTACTATCATGGAAATAGCTTTCTCAATGTCGAGGCCGCGCTGTTGGCATAGGAATAATTGGTCGTCACTTACTGTCGAGGTGGTTGCTTCGTGCTCAACAATGGCCGACGGGTTAGCGCTCTCAATATATGGGAATGTGTGCGCCGCACAGGTGTCCCCAATCAGCAGAGAGTCACACTCGGTAAAGTTACGGGCACCATCTGCATTCGGCCCCATTTTTACTAAACCACGGTAGGCGTTGCTACTGTTTCCGGCAGAAATACCTTTCGAAATAATGGTCGACGTGGTGTTTTTACCTAGGTGGATCATTTTCGTACCTGTGTCCGCTTGCTGACGAGCACGGGTAAGCGCCACCGAATAGAATTCGCCGACACTGTTGTCGCCACGTAAAATACAGCTTGGGTACTTCCAGGTAATAGCCGAGCCCGTTTCAACCTGTGTCCACGAAATTTTTGCGTTTGTTTCTGCAACACCACGCTTGGTAACAAAGTTGTAAATGCCACCCACGCCATTTTCATCGCCTGGGTACCAGTTTTGTACTGTGCTGTATTTAATTTCAGAGTTGTCTAACGCAACAAGCTCAACAACCGCCGCATGCAGCTGATTCTCGTCACGCATAGGCGCGGTACAACCTTCAAGGTAGCTAACATAGCTTCCCTCTTCTGCAACAATCAGAGTACGCTCAAACTGCCCCGTGTTCAGTTCGTTTATACGGAAGTAGGTGCTGAGCTCCATTGGGCAACGCACGCCTTTAGGAATATAAACAAACGATCCGTCGGTAAACACTGCGCTGTTTAAAGCAGCAAAGAAGTTATCTGTTCGGGGTACAACGGTTCCAAGGTATTTTTTAACCAATTCTGGGTATTCACGAATCGCTTCCGAAATAGGACAGAAAATAACGCCTGCTTCTGCAAGCTTTTCCCGGAATGTGGTGACAACAGAAACCGAGTCGAACACTACGTCCATAGCAACCCCTGCTAGCACTTCTTGTTCGTGCAAAGGAATACCTAGCTTTTCATAGGTACGCAGCAACTCAGGGTCAACTTCGTCAAGGGACTTTGGTCTGTCCTTCATGCTCTTAGGCGCTGAGTAATAGGAAATTTCTTGGTAGTCGATCGGCTCGTATCCAAGGTGCGCCCAGTCAGGCTCTTCCATTTTTTGCCATGAGCGAAACGCTTGTAAACGCCACTCAAGCATCCACTCTGGCTCGTCTTTCATTTTTGAAATACGACGAATAACGTCTTCATCTAAGCCTGGCGGAAACGTATCCGACTCGATATCAGAAACGAAGCCTGCTTCGTACTCTCGAGAGATGGCTTGTTCGATTTGTTCACTCATACTAAAACCTCACGACTCGCTAATCTTTATGTGCTTATAGTACATTACCCGACTAAATCACTCAAGTATTACTGAATGCCCACTATGGGGTACATAGTGGGCCATATGCTCTACATAGAAAGTGCGGGAACTAGCGTTTAGATAAAAATGTGTAACCCGTAACAAAGGCGGATTCCTGAAACTTTCGTAAGCCTGTTTCAGCAAAGTCCACAGGGATAGGATTGCGCTTCAAAATTTCTTTTTGTTCGGTGCTGGAAAGAATGTAGGTGTCTACTTCGTCTATCAGCTGAATGGTTGCTTCTATTTTAAACCCAACGGCACTGCCGGCAAACTTGCCCTTTTGCATTCTTTCTTTAATAACAAAGGCGTCTATGCGGTAGTCTTCTACCAGCTTTTTTAACGTGAACTGCAGTTTACGAAGACTGTCTGCCTCTTTGTCCTGCAGCAGTTGTAACCGGTTTTGTCGGCAATCCGGAATAGTAAACAAACCGTCTTTCTTTGCTAATAAACAAAAAAGCATTTCATTGCTTTTTATTTCTACTGCGCATACACGCATACTTTTCTTGCTCCTATTACCGTGTGCTCGCTGTTATTGAATAACAATAAGCTGACTTTCTGGACCGAAGGTAAACCGCGCCTGAGCCTCTGGGTTTAAAATAAGGTCGTTGCTTGTTGGGCTTACCCCAAGCAACACGCCACCTTCAGCTAGTACATACCCTTGAATGTCTGCCATGGTACGTTCGCCATGAAGCGATTCAGGTAAGTAACGAATGCCTAAATGTGCTCCCTCGCTCGACAATAAGTCGTCGTAGACTGAGCGTAAACCGGGGTGTAATGCAACCTGAGCTAGCATGTGGGAAATCACCACAGAACTCACCACCAGGTCACTTTGTGTATGGCTTACATACACAGCATTACTTTGATCTTGCAATTCTAACAGAATATGCGGCTGAACTCGCCCTTTTGGTGCAATACTCAGCAAATAATTCAGCACCATAAAAGCTACGATACTTCGTGCATCGGCCTCTTCACCGGTACCCAAGCGATCGCTACTAAACAACAGAACCGAGTCAAAAGTGTGCGGCTGTAGCTGCTCTTGTACATGCTGCTCGGTATAGTCTGCCTGTATACAAGTCGTGGTGCCCGGCCAGTCTTCTCCTAGCTGCTGCGCAAGCGCTTGTTCACGCTCATCAGTGGGTAAAGACGACACCAGGGTAACCTCAGCATACAAGGACCGCGCCTGTGCCAGCTCTTCTAATACACGGGGTACACGGCTACTCCAACCCAGCACAAGAATGCGCTGACGTTTTTCTTGGCTCTTTTTTATTAATGGGGCAGCAGTTACTTGCGCAACTGCTGGCCGTGGCTTGCGTAATGCTTGTGGCTTATCATCCGAGTCAGCTAATAAAATAATGCGGTCGCCCGCTTTAAGCACAGTGTCTAAAGGCGGAGCTAATAAGGTTTCATTTCGGCCCTCTGCGGTTCGTAACAAGCCGCACGGTGTTGCGTCGTCAAAGTAGGCATACACGTCAGCCCAGGTTTTCCCAATCAGGCTGGGAAAGTATTTAGGCACCAAATAAGGATAGGCTTCGTCGATAAGTAAGGCATTTAATACCCGCATTAGGCCCGTATAAATAATACTCCGGGCTATCATTCGCGCTATCACAGTATTACTTGGAATAATTTGCAAAGGACCGTGGTAGGTATGCAAGGCAACTGGTATTTTGGTCGCGTCATAAAGTTCAGCCACAACCAAAGGACGCTCGCTTATTTCTGCAGTTTGGGCATCAATTGAAAGCAATACTTTAATAATATCAGCATCGGCGTTAAGTTGTGACTCGTGCTCATTGCTGCGGCGTGGAATAATCACAGTGTCGGCTTGTTCTATGGCCACTCGATGTAAGTGTTCCGGGTTTAAGGTGGAACCTGAACGAAGCACCACGCGGCGGCGCTCAGAGCGTCGCCAACGCGCATTGTAAACTTCATTCAGTGGGCCTTCAGAGATATCGTCGGCAAGCACAGCAATTCGGCTTTCAGCACCCCACTTTTCACCGTGCTCTAATAACTCTCTTAAAATAGTTAAAGTACGCGAAGTCCAGCCAAGCACCACGCGATGGGACTCAAAGGTTATGGGGGTATGGCCCTGTTCCAAGTGACGCATAAGTTGCGACAACCACTGGGTCATAATAGCCACCAAGGTACCCATAAACAAAACATAGCCAAGCATGGTTAAAATAACCGAAACAACCCGCCGCCATAGCCCATGATCATCGCCTAAATAGCCAGGATCTGTTAACCGTAAAAACGACCACCAGACTTCTTCACTCATGACATCTGCGGGAGTTAACAAGTACATGGCCAAGCCACCACCAACCGCAACCAAAATGACAATCACCACTACTAAAAGCAATTGCCCAAAAGGGCCGCCATCGAGGGTACGTTCCATAATGTATTTCAGTCGGTCAACGAAACGGAGTTTAAACATATGTCGGTAGGCCTTTCTGTAGAAAACTCAAGAACTAAACTATGACAGGGATAGGAAAAACACGCAAAGAAAAAGGCAGCCCGTGGGCTGCCTTAGAAAACTGTTTGCTAAAACACTTGCCTATAAATTATAGAGCAACGATGTTTTCAGCTTGAGGACCTTTCTGGCCCTGAGTTACGGTGAAAGAAACCTTTTGGCCTTCAGCTAAGGTTTTGAAACCGCTACCGGTAATTGCACTGAAGTGTGCGAATACGTCTGGTCCGCCTTCACGCTCGATGAAACCAAAACCTTTAGACTCGTTGAACCACTTCACTGTACCAGTAATTGTATCTGACATAATATTTTAATCCTGAAATTTCTTAATTTGAAAGCCGCGAGCAACATTGCTTTTGGCAGGTGGTGCAGGAAAACATATTCAAACTTAAGGAACTTCAGAACGTAGACAACTTGCAACGTGATGGAGATTTAAATCGATATTCTTTTCAAGCACGAGACGTATACTACAGCAATTCGCCCTAATAGCAATGTAATTCTTTCACTCTTTTTCATATATCGGCGCCAGCCCTTATTTAAAAACGCATGCGCCCTGCCTGAATGTCGGCCAGAAGCTGCTCATCGAGAGGCTGGTAACCGAGTTGTCGGCTTACCAATACAAAAATAGGCTCATTCGAACAGCTGGGTAGAAAGCCTTCTTGCTTTAACTTGGCTTTTTTAACTTTGAAGGTCGTTGTGGTTTCGTGTTGCTGGCGTAAGCGAACAAACACTGGTACAGCATAGTCTGGCAGTTTGTCTTTAATATGCTGGTAGAAGCTTTGCACATCAAAACTACGCCCTTGTTCCATCACCAAAGACGCCATGCCCGCCCTGCCTTCGGTATAGGGCACCTTCACCCCATACACAACGGCCTCGGCAATAGGTGCAAAAGTATGAAGTTCAGCTTCTACTTCCGTGGTGGCTACATTTTCAGACTTCCAGCGAAAGGTGTCGCCTACCCGGTCAATAAATGCCACATGCCGGTACCCCTGGTCGCGGACTAAGTCGCCGGTATTAAACCAGCAGTCACCCGGCTTAAAAACGTTGCGAAGCAGCTTGCTTTCGTTCGCTTCAGACTTTGTATAACCGTCAAAGGGCGCCTTGCGCGAAACCTCGCTGAGCAATAAACCGACCTCGCCTTTTTTTACCCGCTGCATGTGGCCATTAGGCCCTAAAACAGGTTGTTCCGTATTGACATCAAAACGAATAATACGGTACTTCATGGGTGAAAAACCAACCGTACGCTTTAAGTTAAACACATTAACAAAGCCTATATTCCCTTCACTTGCCCCATATAACTCACATATGCGGGTTATTCCAAAGCGTTGTTCGAAGGCGTCCCAAAGCTCTGGCCGCAACCCGTTGCCAACCACAACTCGTACTTGGTGTTCCTGCTCAGCTGCTTGTTGCACCCTATTTAACAAGTAGCGGCACACTTCACCTATGTACACAAAGCTGGTCGCTTGAAAGTGTTGAATGTCCTGCCAGAACCCGCTGGCACTAAACTGCCTTGCTAAGGCTAAGCACGCCCCGGTGTTTACCACGCAGCTTAAGCCAATGGCAAGTGCCGTGTTGTGGTAAAAAGGCAAGCAACAATACAAGGTGTCTTTGGCCGTTAAGTGCATGGACATGCGGCCAAAGCCCAAGCCGGCTTTAAACCACCGTAAATTTGTCATAGGTGCGGCTTTCGGTAAGCCTGTGGTGCCTGAAGTGAAAACGTAATAACACACGTCGCCTAACCTCAGCTGTTGTGCTTCCGTTGGGTTTTCAGTGCTTTGCTGCGCACTTAACTGCAAGAAATTTCCGTACACACTCGCCGCTTGCTCTGTGCTTGATGCATCGGGTAAGGAGAACGTTGGCACGTCCTGCATATTCCAGTCTTGCACATAAGATTTTGCCGTTTGGTAGGCATCGAGGCATTCACTACCCACCAGCATTAACTTAGGCTGAATCAAGTCCAAGCTATGCGCAAGTGTGCGTTCACGTTGCTTGTGGTTCAGCATACCTGCAATAGCACCCGTTTTATTCACCGCCAATACCAAGGCTATTAATTCAGGGCGGTTTTCAAGCATGACACCAACACAGTCACCCTTGCCGATACCCTGCTGTTTTAATGTGTGAGCCAACTGGTTCACCCACGCATTGAATACTCCATAGGTGTAGCAAGTATTTTCATAGCGTAAAAAAGGAGCCTCTGGCTGAAGCTGTGCTTGTTGCTGAAAGAAGTACCCAGGCGAGCCTTGGGTACTTGGGTTGCTGCGCGCTAATGTCAAGTTGCACCAAAGAAACTGCGGCAAGCGCGGTGTGAATTTTAAAACTGCTTTGGCTATATCCCAAATAGAATGAGGTTTATTGTATGTTGGTATTGAGGGAGGCTGTAGCATGGGGCAATCGGATACCTTCAATAAGTTTTAGCAGTGAACTGAACCAAAACTCATACTACAGTAGCTTAAAAAGAAGGCAAATAGACCTTCTAACATCGCCATTCATATTTTTGTGTGCGTGAATTAAACACCTTGGAGATATCCGTAGCAAAAGACTCGGCATCAGCAAATTTAACATCACGCAGGAAATAAGCCCAAGCCACTTGCTCCTCCGCCGTAGCCTGTGACAACACGTTAATTTCTTCACGTTGATAGAAAATACCATTCGCTTCTAAGTGGTCTGTGGCCTCTAGCATTTTACTGTTTATTAAATGGCACTCACCGGACACTTTCAGCGCTGGCCGTTCTGGAAACTGATCGGGTTTTAATAAATAAGGAAACCCAGGCCCTGGCAGCAGAACATAGTTTTCTTTGGTAAAAAAACGCCCTAAATAATTCGCACCTGCAATGAGCTCATGGTTACTCCCTTCTTTCTTTAAACTGCCATAAGTGAATAATAATGAAAGCGACGCCATATCTCATACTCCATGTAAGGCAAATAAGCTGTCTATAAATAATAGTTTATTCAGAATATAAAACTACTCTGTCATTATTTGACGTACCTTAGGGAGTGCACAGGTGGCATGGGTTTGGCAGGGTTAGGGCAGATCTTTTAGTGGAGCCTACTCGGCTCCACTCTCTACAAGCTCTTGTTCCACATCTATAATTTTCACAACCTGTTCGCCACGAGCGCCCGGCCAATGAATTGTTTGACCAATTGCCAGCCCTAATAACGCACTGCCAATAGGCGCAAAAATTGAAATTCCATCTTCGAAATCTTTTAACTCATGTGGAAAACACAAGGTTTTCGTGAAGGTTTCTGCTTTATTTCCTAATTGGAAAGTGACTCGGCTGCCCATACCAACACGGTCTTTTGGCAAATCAAAATGTTTCACTATTTGCGCACGAGCCAGCTCTGTTTCAAGCTCTTCTACACGCTGTTCGTCTAAATCTAGTTTTTCTATCCACTCTTCAATTAAGTTTAAGTGGTGCGCAGACAAAATTAAGTCTGGTTGTGTGTTCATGGTCTTATCCTTTATAAAAAGTCGTGCAAAACCACTTGCTGAAAAGCAAGCGGCTAACTGTTATTGGAAATGATGTTTTATTTAATGGTGATATTGAAGTGCTGCCGTACCTTAAAACTAAGCGCACGGCACAAGGCTTGAGAGCTTAAGTAAGGTAAGGAAGTACTCTGTTCAGTGTTGCAATTAACGTATTGATCGCCATAGCCTCGTTTTTTAATCCACCTTGATATTAACCCTTCCGTACAAAAAGGCAAGCTTATTTATCTAGCTCCAATGCTTCGACTTCCAAGGTTTTTGGCATACCTTCAGTAGCACTACTAGCAAGGGCTGTAGCGACTAACACTGCACCACCGCCACCGGTGGGTTGCACGTGCACTTGAATGCCAAGTGCATAAAGTTCGATAACAGACTTTGGGTTCCATTCTGTGTGGGAAGTCAGCAGTTTCACTATTTTGACACTCAGGTTGTTAGCGTAATTTTCCGGTACAAACTCGGCCTGAATGAGCTGGTCGCGATAATACACACGCAGCCGTTTACGCCAAGCCTCTGTCACCCTGTCCTGCAGGTAAACAAAAAAACTGGTGCGAATATTCAATAAAGCATAGTGCCCTATTAATAAAGCCACCACAGCCAACACCTGAGGTCCCAGCCAAGCACCTAACCACATCAATGGCCACAGAGTAGACATAAGGGCCCCACCATCTGGCAACCGTGGTGACGGCCAACCTGGATGAGCAAACAATACTGCACATAAGGCGATACAAGCCGCAGGGAATAACAGCTCCACCACGGTGAACGCCGTGCGTCGCTTTAACTGTTGGGGTTTAGGTCGAAACAAAAAGCCCACAGCAAACAAAGCTAAAGCCAAGGTGCCCAAATTCACCGACTGCTGTTGCACAGTAAAGCCCAAGCTTTTGCTCAATACAAACAGCACGAGCGCCCATAAATAAGCCCCCCCTGCAAACCACAGCCAACGAACGAAGGGGTGTTTGTTTTTGGTTGTCTCGCGCAATAAAAACTGGTCGGCGTCGACAATACTGAAGCCCTGTTCACGAAATAAATCTCGAATAACTTGTGCTGACGCCCCATTCCTTCTTTGGCTGCGCGCTTTTTTATACATATCTTTCATGGCTTGTTCTTCTCATGAACCTGTTGTTTCTTCAACAGCATACCAATTGATTTCTTGAATGCACCTGTTCTTTTTAGATTCAAAAAAAACCTTCATGTCGCAATTGACAATCATTCTCATTACGCTTTAGAATCCACGCAACTAACTTGTTGTAATAAAAATGGAGTCATATCAATGCCGAACCGAGGCCTTTTGCAACCGACCAAAATAGCATCTGCTGTTATGCTTGTGTTAATGTCGAATGCAGCCCTTGCCGCAGACAATGCGAATGAAAAAGAAGAAAGCAGTGAAGCGTCTAAACCCATGCCAAGCATCGAAGTTATTCGTGTGTCTGGCTCGCAACAAGCGCACAGCTACGACGAAACCGGTACCGTGGTATTAATTAGCCGCGAGCAAATAGAACGTGTTCAGCCGTTGTCCACTGAAGACATTTTACGTCGTGTGGCGGGTATTAATGTAAAAGGTGAAGAAGAAACCTCTATTGTTGCCAACTTCGGTATGCGCGGCCTTTCGGCAAGCGAGTCTAAGTCACTTGTACTTGAAGACGGCGTACCCGTTGCTCCAGGCTTGTTTATCGGCAATGACCGCTACTTCAACCCACGCATTCAACGCGTTGACAGTGTCGAAGTATTAAAAGGCTCCGCTTCATTACGCTACGGACCTTCTACCATTGGTGGCGTCGTGAACTACCAAACAAAAACACCGACCGACGGTGTTTCTCTTTCAAGCCGTGTTGGTTCATACAACATGCGCGAAGTGAACATTGAAGCGGGTCAAGAAAGCCGTTCAGGTGACGCTTTTGCTGGTGTCGTAGCAACCCATGCTGAAAGCGACGGTTTTATGGACAAAGGCTACGACATGAACGACATCATGTTTAAGGCTGGTATGGAATTAGACAACAACCAACGCGTGGGCATGAAGTTTTCTTGGTATGAAAACGACGCCAATATTTCATACCGCGGACTGTTTTTGGGTGACTACTTAGCCGGTGAGCGCTACAACGCAGCGCCGGACGACTGGTACCTAACCGAGCGCACTGCCTTTGACGCAAACCACGAGTGGTTCTTAGACAACGGCATGCGCTTGAAAACCTTGGTGTACTGGAGCGAAGTGAGCCGCGACTACTGGCGTTACAGTGTCGACACAGACGCCTCGAATGCTGCGGGTCGCTGGGTATATACAGACAACTTAACCGGTAATAACCGCTCCTTTGAGCGTACGGGCATTGAGTCGCGTTTATCTTTTGATCACGCCCTTATGGGTGCTACCGCCTACAGTGAGTTTGGTCTTCGCTTCATGCGTGAGAAGTCAAACGACACCCGTATTCGCGCCACCCGCGATCAAGACCGCACCGGGGTCAACGACCGTCACCGTGTCGACGAAGCCACCAGTGTTGCTGCCTATGCGCAAACCCGCTTCTCGCCAACGGACCGTTTAGCCATTACGCCGGGCGTGCGTGTTGAGTCTTACGAGCAAACCCGTACTATTTTAACCTCGCAAAATGACCGTGCCAGCACGAAAAACACGGAAGTCCTGCCTGGTGTAGGTGCAACCTATGAATTAAGCGCATCTGCCCAGGTTTATGGGGGGGTCTATCGTGCCTTCTCCCCTGCTTCTAACGGCGTGGCCTTAGATGGTCTTACCGACCAAGAGCTCGACGGTGAACGCTCCACCAACTATGAAGTGGGTGTACGTGGAAGCACAGAGCAAGCTAACTTTGAAGTTGCCGCTTTCTACATGGACTTTAACAACCAGGTTGTCACCGGAAACAGCAACCCGAACCTGTCTAAGTCGAACGCGGGAAAAACTGAGCATCTGGGTATGGAGTTCGTCTTTGGCTATAACTTGGGTCACGGTTTTCGTATAGACACCAATGCAACCTGGGTGCCTACCTCTGAATTTAAAACCGGTGAATACGCAGGCAACCGCTTACCTTATGCGCCTAAAATTGTGGCGAACATTGGCCTAAATTACAGCGCAGACAAGTTTAGCGCAGCTTTAACCGCACATCACCGCGGTGAGCAGTTTGGTAGCCCAGACAACACTGTAGCTATTCCAGACGAAGCAGCGGGTGGCATTTGGGGCGGTCAATTGCCAGCTTACACTGTGCTCGACCTATTCGCACAGTATGAAGTAAGCCCGCAACTGAGTGTCCATGGCTCGGTGAAAAACTTAGCCGACAAAGACTACATTGCCGGCTTACGCCAAGGTATTTATGTTGGCCCTGAGCGCTCTTTTGAAGTAGGTGTGCGCTACAGCTTTTAATCTGTAGCCTTCCGGCCCCGCACTGGTGCTTTCAGAGCGGGGCCTATTTTGTTTGATAAAAACCACCATTTTTCCTACCATAGTCTCCCCTTCAGCAGTCGCATGTATTATTGCAACGGAATTTTATGTCTGACGTTCCATTAACGCGTTTAAATAAGTTTATTAGTCAAAGTGGGTTTTGTTCTCGTCGCGAAGCCGACGCTTTTATTGAAGCTGGCCAAGTAGAGTTTAATGGTGAGCGCGCAGTTGTCGGCACCAAAGTGGGGCCCGACGACATTGTAAAAGTGAATGGAACACGCATACAAGACACCGATAAAAGCGAGTTTGTATTTATTGCGCTGAATAAACCTGTGGGTATTGTCAGTACCACCGACAGTGCCGAAAAGGCCAACTTGGTGGACTTTGTTAACCACAAAGAGCGTATTTTCCCCGTGGGAAGGCTCGACAAAGACTCCCAAGGATTACTGTTTATGACCAGCAACGGCGACTTGGTGAATCGTATTTTACGTGCGGGCAATGGTCACGAAAAAGAATATATTGTGACGGTCGACAAACCCATTACCGACGACTTCTTGCATGGCATGCGAAACGGTGTCCCTATTTTAGGCATCATGACCAAAAAATGCGAAGTCACACAAATTTCACGCTATGTATTCCGCATTATTCTGGTGCAAGGACTAAACCGTCAAATACGCCGCATGACAGAACACTTCGGGTTTCGAGTCACCAAGCTAGAGCGTGTGCGCATTATGCATGTGGAGCTAGGCAACTTACCCGTCGGTGAGTGGCGTGACTTAACACAAGACGAGCTCGACACCCTCATGAAAGCCATTGAGCACTCCTCTTCAGAAGCTCCCCCTGGTCACCGTCGCCGCCAGCCACGCAATAAACAAAAGAAGGCTGTGCAGCGCCGAACCCGCACGAAGTCCATGAGCAGCAGTTCACGTCCACGCCGTCGTCGTTAAACGGAAATAAATTTACTATTGCATAAGGGCTGCTCACCGTCGTATCGGTACGCAGCCATAAGACCCGTTGGCTCCACCACGGTCCAGTCGACACAAGCAATATAAGGCGTTAACAAGTGTGGGGTACCGCGCATCCAGTAGTGACCTAAAAACAGTGGCTTTTTATTGTCATAGCCAGGTAAAGCACCACCTGGAATGTCTTGGGTGGGCAATGCCCCTTTAGGTCCTGCCCCAACGGCTAATTCACGGTAACTGCGCGCTGTTTCAGACCACCATTTTGTTCGAATACGGTAGCGTTTATGGCCGTCTTTGTCGGCAAAAAAGTAGCCTGCTGGTAACGCCACTTCCCAGCCTTTTGTCAACGTCTCCAAGGCTCCGTGTAAGGCCTGGCGTGTATCGCCCGATAAGGGCCAAGCTTCTTCTATTAATGCATTGTTGGAGTCTAAAAAAGGCTTCACTGTCGCTAAAGAAGCTTCATGCCAGCATGCATGGATAACGCGCAGTTCAGGCAAGTCCAAAAATAGAGGCAACTGCTTAAACCATGCTATGGTGCTGTTATACCAGCCTTGTTGACCCTCACAGGCCGCCAAAAAAGCCGCATGTTGGCTTTTATTCTTTTCCGTGTGGGGCCGCAGGTAGTTCCCCTGATGATCTTGAGTCACCCAACCCACGGCGTTGTATTCATGGTTGCCCATAATAACGTGAGCATACCCTGCTTCGTGCATTGCACGAAGTATATCCACTGTTTCACGCTGCCCAGTGCCCCTGTCAACCAGGTCTCCTACTGAAATTAACGTGCGTTCTGGGTGTTGCCACACACCATTTTTTTTGGTGTACCCCATGGCTTTAAGTAACGCGATCAAGCGGTCCGCATACCCGTGGACATCACCAATAATATCGTACATGAACGACCTCTCATTCAATGTTGCCTTAGTTCAATTTAGGCACTTCTAAATGTTTATTGTCTATATGGCGAAGCGCTTGGCGCAGTTCGCTTTCAAGATAGGCTCGAAATGGATTAGGCGAAAGAACGTGCAAGTAGGGCGCTCGGGCTAACACCCACTGCGCTAAGTGCAAGGTGTTAGGGACGTCCACTTCCAATGTGTAGTAGTTGTCACGCCCTGATATGGGGGTTATTGTCTGCCGTGGCCCTAAGGGCGCATATTCTATTTCTCGAACCACAGACACAAACACTTCCGCTTGTAAGCGAAAGCTTTCTCCTAACTCTGGCAGCCGGCCTGTATTTAAAAACTCAAGCTCGCCACGTTTTTCGTATTCGTCTAAGTCGAAGTCGCCCACCTCAATAGACGTCGTTAAACAGCGCCGTACGTTCGACATACGAGTGAGCGGAAAGCGGCGTATGCTCTTGTCGGGCATACGCGCAATTAAATAAGCTTGCGGCCCGCGATAATAGAAAGCCAAGGCCATACATTCAACGTCCATGGGAGGCTTGTCATGGGCTCTGCGGTACTCGAAGCGCAAACCGTCTTGTTCAAGCGCTGCCGAAAGAACTTCTTTAAAAAGCGTTTCACACAGTTGCGGGCGCTCCAACCTGTGCGAAGCCGGCTTTACTTTTACCCGCTCACGCCATTTATTGCTGGCCCTATTGGTTACCGCAAGCTGCGCTTTCGCCCGTTCAAACAAATTACTTACAGCGTTTGAAATAAGGGGCTCTGCTATTTCTTTTACTTGTTGCTCTGCTATCACCATAGCAAGCGCTAAGCTTTCGTCGAGAGACAAGAGCTTTTCAAACTGTGTCGAATCGACACTCCACAAGACTGGCACCCCAAGCCCTGCCTCATGCCGGTATAATCCATAGCGGTCTTCCAATTGATTCAGTGTGCGCTGAATCGCTCGCATAGCACTTTGTTCGTTCGTAAAGCAGTGCTCTTTTTCGTGAACTAAATGTGCGTAAATGTCACGCACCGTGGCTTCCTTGTCATACAAAAACAAAAGAATATCAATTGCACGAATTGTTTGGTCTGATGCCATATCCCTGTTCACTCCCTGTTATTTCACTGAACGTAGCGCTCTATACTCCATATTTCTTATCATTCTTAATTTTGGCGCCTTGTAAACGCACAAAATTACTTCTATTGTTGTTTTTCACTCCTGACTATAGGTTCTACCGCCATGTTCACTTTACCTCACCTTATCTCGCTTTTAGGCTGGTGCAGCTTGATCAACATTGCTATTTTACTGCTGGCGTTTCTCATGGTAACGACCCTAAGAGAAACTGTCATGGGCATACACTCTAAGTTAACAGGCGTAAGCAAAGAACACTTACCAGTGCTGTACTTTCAATATTTAGGCCAATACAAACTGCTTATTGTGGTATTTAACTTAGTCCCTTACCTTGCCTTAAAGCTTATTTAAAACCAACTATTAGCGCGACATATAGGCCGTCGGCGGTGCCGGCGGTCGTGCTACAGGTAAGCTATAGCCGCCAAAATGATAGCGTAAGTAAAGCAGTCCTTGGTTGGGCGAAAAGGTGTCGGAGCGTATTAAGTTTAACGCAAGGCCCACATACCAATGAGAACTCAACCTATATTCAAAGTTACCTACAAAGCTATGGCTAGCCCCACCGCCTGTGCCTCCTTCATACGTTGGGACTAACCCGGTGACCGTGCCTAGCTGTAAAGCTTGCTCTTGTAAGTCAGGGTGCTGAGGGTAAAACACCTGGCTGTTTAATTTTGACTTTGAATACCCCACCGACGCACGCAACAAATACGAAAAACGATTCAAACGGCCGTACACAGAAACAGGCACACTCAAGGAGCCGTAAGTTTTCGGGCTGTAATAGTTGCCATGGCCCAGGCTCACGCCACTTAAGTCTTTCTGGTAGCCCCAAAGCAACCCCGTTAACCCAATGGTAACGGCCAATGGCTCCGTGTCGTAGGCCCGGACATAGGCGCCACTGAAAGTATACCAACCCGTGTTACTTGCCATATTGTGACCGTCGTAATAGTCGCCTCCTAGGCTTGCCCACCAGCCAAAACGTTCCCCTTGGTCCCAGCTCAAACTTAGACCTAAGCCATGTCGAACCGCAGGACCCCAAGCATACTCAGAAAACGGGTCTTGTTGACCTGCAAAACTTATTTTCGTGGAGGTCAGTACCCGTCGGTCGAGTTTTACATTCGCGCCAAAGTTCCCTACATCGAACCGGTACCCCACACTTCCAACCCACTCAGAGCGTTCGAAACCAATGGGGCTACGTCCAATATCAAACCACCAGCGGGGAAAGTCGGCGCCTATGCCTACCGCAATACCTGCGTCGTCGTTGGTTTCTTGCAGCCCGGTTGGGCAATCAGGTTCACAAAAAAGCCCCGTACCAAAACGATCGCGCCAAAAGGTGTTATCAAAATCCGCTTCACCTGCGTCAATTGTGGTGGGGTCTGCTTGCACAAACCAATAGCCCTCGCGCTCTGCAAAAGGCACTTTTAAATGCAACATCAAGGTTTGTTTGGCTAACTCCGTTATCCCCGGAGTTCCTGACTTATGGCTTTTATCAAAGCCAATGGTAAACACGCTTTCACTGCGCTCGGCCACTTGGTATGCCTGTCGGCGTAAGCCTGAAATACGCCAGTCATCTTGCTCAGACACCTGCCAAACAGACAAGCCTGCAGCTTCACTGGCGCTGCGCTGCAGCTCAATAGCCTTCAACGACCAAGTATAAGAACGATCCAGCTGCCCTATTGCGGCGGCAAAGTCGCTCGCTAAACGGTAGGCTTCACTATTGTCAGGTGTCTGCTGTATTTGCTGCTCAAACAAGAACAAATAGGCGTCATCGTCTGCTGTAGCCTCCTCTGCCATAATAGCCAGTAAACGCAGCCTAGCATCATCAGCCAAGCTATTGAACACAGTGGGTTGTTCCGCCAGCACTGCACGCCAGTCTTCTGTAAATGCTGTTTCTAATTGGGCTTGCTGAACTCGCTTTTGTAATTCCAGAACCCCTTCGGTTTGGGCTTCTGCAGGGAGCTGTGCCAAGGCATTTAAAGCTTCTTGGTTTTTATCCAACCGTGCCAATAACAAAGCATAGGCATACCAAGCATCGTTCGAGGGACTCGTGCGCAGGAGGCGTTCAAACCAGGCAAGCCCTTGCTCTGCACTTCCTTGGTCCACTTCGTAGCTAGCTATATCTGCAATCAACCAAGGGTTCTCAGGGTCTAAGCTATAGGCGTCTAATAATAACTCAAACGCTTGTTGTTCTTCGCCGCTGGCCATCAGTCGGTCGGCTTGTGCTACAAGCTGGCTGGCCCGATAGCCGTTATACGCGTCAGACAACATGGTTTGAAGGTCTGGCGCGAGCTGACCATAGAAAGACTCCATGGCATAGGTACGCTGTTCATCACGGTATATCCCAAATAACGCCCAAGCAGCTTGCTCACGCGTATCGGCTTGGGAAAGGGCTCGTTCAAAATAAGGTATCGCGCCAGCTGTTTCACCGCGCGCAAGGCGTAACTCGCCTTCCATAAGAGTGAGTAAGCTTTGCTGCAAGGCTCCTTCTGGGTGCGACTTTAAGCGGCTTAATGCAATGGCTGCACTATGAAGCCGTGCTTCTTCAAGCCGTTGGTAAAATACTTGGGTGTCCCGCCAAAAAATGGAAGACGCCACCATAGCGGCCCATTCTTGAGTGTCAGGTGCTAGCGCTTGCGCGCGCTTAAACCAAGACAAAGCTTCCGCATGCCGCCCCTGCTGACGAATGGCATAACCAAGATTTCCAGCGATTTGGGCCGTTTCTCCACCTGCTTGCCATGCTTCACGTAGCCAAGCTTCCGCTACTAATGCGTCGCCTCGCTCCAGGGCAGCCAGTCCTTTTTGCAGCCTATCGAAGGCGCCACTTGCTTCCAATT
This sequence comes from Aliidiomarina taiwanensis, assembly GCF_003987015.1. Taxonomy (GTDB): domain Bacteria; phylum Pseudomonadota; class Gammaproteobacteria; order Enterobacterales; family Alteromonadaceae; genus Aliidiomarina; species Aliidiomarina taiwanensis. Next base: position 782,583 of record NZ_PIPQ01000001.1, read on the forward strand.
GTTGTTGCCGCTCAACCTGAGGCTGTATGCGTGCGACTAATTCAAGCAATTCCTTATGCCCTGGGCGTGCCTTTAAGAGCTTTTCAATATAAGCGAGTGTCTGTGCATTTTCTGGTGCGTTAACAGCAATGCTTCGCGCCAATGAAAACGCTTCCGTTCCAAACACAGTGTCGCTTATTAAGTCAATGAGGTCGTCACGTGCTGTGACTTGGTATCGGTCAAGAGCTATTTCTGTACGAACAATGGCCAATTGCAAAGGAATAAATAGTGGATGCTCCTGCGCTAACCTGTTCAAAGCCACAAGGGCCTCGTTAGGTTCGCCATTGGCAGCCACCAGCTGCCAATATTCAATGGCCAAGTTTAGGGCTTGTGGCCCAGTGGGAAAAACCTCGTGCCACTTCGCTAGTGACTCCTCTAAACGGCCCGCTAAGGACAATAAACGCGCATCACTAATGGCAAGCTGTTGGTCTTCGCTCAGAGTCACAAGCTCTTCAATACGCAAGGTTTGGCTAGACCGAGGGGCGGTCTCAACCAATAAGGCATAGTAACGGCTCGCTTCATCCAAGTCGCTCTCATTAAAAGCCAGCAGTGCTTGAGCTTCAAGCAAGCTGGGGTGGTTTGGGTGAACGCGTAAAAGCTGCTCAACATAGTCGCCCACCCGATCGGGGCGCCCGCGGCCATACCAATAGTCAATCCGCTCTTCTAGCAAACGGCCAGACTCTTCATCAAAGGTTTCGGAAAGTGGAACCGAAGCCCAAGCAGGCGCTGTTACCAGCAACACACTGGTGAAACTTGTTAAAACCAGACGCCGCAATGTAATGCTTTGCTTAAATAGCACAGTCCCTTAGCTCCTTATGCTGCAAGTCAAGCACACCTTCTTGGGTGAACGCTAAGCAGCCTAATGTACTGGTAGCGAACATCAGTAACATAGTGTCGTAATAGTTTCCTTTATACTCTTCTGGTTCAAAGGCCAGCAGCCGTTGCTTAAAGTCTTCGAATAAGCGTGCTTGTAAAGGTGCCTGTGGCTGAGAAAGTTGCTGCAAGTAAGGCAATAAAATAGCCGTAAAGCCAACACCACCTCGGCCGGAGCCCGCACCCGTTAATGGGTTCATTTCTACCGCGGGGTAATTGTGTCGAGCAGCAAAGTGGTACGGGCCCAAAAAGGCTTCTAATGGGGGCGTTGCCGAATACCATTGTTTTTCCCAACTCAGCCACAAGTAAGCACGAATTGCATCGTAGTCGCCAGCTGCTGTCAACTGTTGATGGCGCTCTTGCAGCAGCTCCGGTGACGCGATCTGCAAGTTCATGTCAAGAGCAAGCCAGTCGGGAATACTTGCGCCCGGTAACCTAGCCACTTGCTGCAAAATTTCTACGCTACTGGCATACACCTGCTGCCAGCGCTCGTCCCCTGTTAATTCCGCCAGCCCACGAAATAGAGTGAACGAAAAGTAACTTGGGTTCACCACTATATAACCTTCATGGGTAAACCCTTGCGGCCCGGGTAAAAGCACCCGTTGACCTGCAACAACCACTGACGACTGTTCTAAAATACGAGCAGACAACCGCTTACCAAGTGCAGCAAAGTGTGGCTTCTGCCAGCGCTGTGCTGCAAGCAACAGACTATACGCCATCCATACATCGGCGTCTGTGGCGGCATTTTCGTCCAACACATGCCACTGAGTTTCACCTGCTGCATCCGGCTCGGACTGCCCCCACAGCCAACTCGGCAGCCTGTCACCCAAGCCCCCAGCAGCTAGGTTTGCATTAGCCCAGCTCAGCATGCGCTGAAAGCGCTCTGGGTCATTAGCCAAAAGAGCAAACCACATGCCATACGCCTGCCCTTCCGAAGTAGAAATAGAGGCAGGCGAACTGTAGTCAATCACCCGGCCCCCTTCCGCCAGCAACTCTTCAACAAAGTGCGTGTAATGCCACTGAAAGTCCATGGGCGTACTCACAGGCGGCTTCTGGCTAAAGCATGCCGTTAGCATCAAAGCAAACACGCTGCACCCTAGCCACCTGTGAATCCGCTGCATAAAAGCTCCTATTAAACAACTTGTTTACGGCTTCGAGCCAGTCGGCTTAAAGACCAATAAATTGCAAGTATTAAGGTTATCAAAGCTAACAAGGTTACCAAGGCCACAACCAAGGGGTAGCGTGCTACATGGTACTGTAAGCGTTCAAACCAGCTCAACTGCCCTACATAATAGTTGTACTGACTTTCGAAGTGTCGTGTGTCGCCTGGGGTTACCAAGGACATAAAGCCTTTCATGGCATTGGTCTGCTCTACGGAGCCTAACAGCTCACCTACTTTTGGTAAGAAACTGTCTTGGTTAGCGGTTAACGCCACCACTGTGGCACCTTGGTGTAAGGGCGACTCAAAACTCACCACAGCCCCCGTTGGCCCCGTGTTGGTGACCTGCTCATTGTCCGAGAAAAACAAATCGCGTTTGCCCGCCAATCCATATAAGTTAAGTTGTGCGTCAAACGCTTTTCGGCCAAAGCGAGAAACCCATTGTGACAAAGCGTCTCCACCTATAATCAACATGTCATGGTCTGTCTCGGCTGAAATATCCGCTACAGCTTTTACCGTCAACAAGCTCCCATGGTAGCCAGTATAAGCCCCCATCATTGCCAAGCTATCCATGGCTAATTCAAATTCGTTGTCTGTCATTGAATCGCTCACCACCATGGTGGTTTTCGACAGGTCATCGTAACGGCTAAAGGGGTAACCACTCTTGGCAAATAAGTGCAAGTTAGGCATTTCCGTGTAATGTTCATATCCGCGTAGATCAATCTCAGAGCTACCATCAATAGAACCCACTGTATTACTCAAAGGAGCTACACGGCATTCTTCGGTAAGCGCACTAAAGCTAAAGTCAAACTCCAAGGTGTTTACAACCCCAAGCTTAAATGCGGGTATTTCTAAAGCCGCTTCAGCAAATGGATTCTCGCCAATCACCGGGATACGAATGCGTTGGTTACTACCCCCAAAGCCCGTTTCGTCCAACATATAGCCTTGGATAAACTCGTCGTTTACATAAACCCGTAGGCGGCTTTCATCTTTCTGTGTTGGGGGCGTGTAGCGAAAGCGTAAATCCACGGGGACTGCTTCTCGACGCCCTAAAAACAAGTCCGGCGGTAACACAAGGTTCAACTTCACTGGGGCCGTGCGGTATCCGCTACGCTGTAATTCACTTTCAAACTCAACCAGCTCGCTAAACTGCACTGGCCGTTCTGTGGTCACCCAGTTTGGGGCAGAATATGGCGCCCGCGGCTCTACTTCAATGTCATGCACTATGGCAACCGGGCCACTCATCAAAAGCTCTTCACTTGCTAATGCTTGTACCGCCTTCGTGAGCTCTGCCGCCGTCGGCGTATGCACCAAGAGTAGCTTGTAAATTTTGTTTTGAGGGTTGGTGATCATACGCACCGTAGGCTCAGTCACAGGCTCAATGTCGTACAATTGCCAAGGTTTTTGGCTATTGGTCATCAACACAATGGCATGCTGTTCTGGCAAGTTCGGCAACAAGGCTTTATGTTCCAGCATACTGTTTGTGTCTTGTATAATCGGCACGTTGCGAAAGCTCGTTCTATGGGTGGTCACCCCGCGCCACTTGGCCTTCATACCCAAGTAACTGCTCATAATCCCCGCTGCTTGGGCAAACTCTGGAGTTATCTGCTCTGGTAAAACGTAATGAAGGTCCACCGGGTTAAAGTCGCGCTCATCCACAAAAGGCTCTGGAAACCAAGACAAGTCGTTCGCTAACACCAACTTTTTCTTGGTCAGCTCAATCCGGCTACTCCGGTAAAACTCAAGCCATGCCGAAGGTGAAATGACCGTGCAAGTGTAGCCAATGGCTTCTGCTAAAAGCTCAAATTGCACTTCGTTATACCGCGAAAAGTACTCCGCAGGCACTTCAAATTGGTACTCATGCTTTACGTTCGAGCCCTCAGCTGGCAAGTGAATGCTACCAATCAGTTCGTTATTAAAGTGCACCCGTAATTGCGAAACGTCCCCAGCTAAGGTGGGCGAGTAGTGAAAGTCTAAATACAAGGTTGCAGTTTCAACCAGTTCGTCAGCACGGCTACCAAAGCCTATGTTTAACCGGCTCTTTAGGCCATCCACTCGTTGAATAGGTTCACCATCCAACTCGCGTAATGAGAGTGTAAGTGACTCTTCTGGTAAAGGTACAGCACCTAACTCCGCTTGCTGCTGTTGGTATAGTTGCCACCAGTCGGGGCTTTCCCCTTGCAGTGCTAGCGCTTCCGGTCCCCAGCAAACGAGCCCCATCATAAAAACAACACACCGCATATAATATTTAGAGCTTTTAGTCATAGTGCACTTCCTTTCCTGGTGTATGAGGTAATAAAGAACGAATCGCTTTCCCCATACGTGCTAATACTTGTAAAACAGGCTGAATTTTTGGCGACACCTGCAGCGCCATACGTTTATATCCTTTAAAGCCAATGGCTATCACTTCTTTAAAGCTAGTGAAGGGCTTTTCATTGTCATTGTAGTCGCGCCAACCTATCCAGGCATCGGCCCGAGAAAAGGTAGCACGAAGAAGCGACTGCTGTGTTTCCTGGTCCTGCACCTGGTACAGCACGCCTATGTGGTCCCCTCGTCGGCTCATCACACTCACTTCAAACGCGTTTTGGCTGATGCCGTCTAGCATCAATATTTGGCAGGTGTCTCCTTCTGCAAGAGGGCATTCGCTTGGTAACTGAATACCAGCACCTAAGTCAGAATAGTCCACCAAGTAAGCAGCAAAGACCCGATCGTCTTCTAACACCACAGAAATAGGCCGCTTCACGTCTACCCGATGCGAGGCGCGCACTTGCTTAGTTTCTTCGGCCACCGCTACTGCACCGCCCAAAATAATCAGGTTATAACTTATCCAAACAATATTCAGAACCACCGTGAGTATTTCGTCTGTAGGTCCAGCGAATAGGCGCCAAATGCCAGCTAAAAAGCCCGCAATACACATACCTACAAGAAACAAATAAGGCCGAGACACTTCCCAGTCAAAATAGTCTTCTGCGTTCATTCCGCCTTTTTCAGTTACATTAAACTTCCCTCGGGAAGGTGCAAAGAGCGCCACCAGGGTCGGTCGTAGAATGTACCAAGCCAAAACTGTTTCATACATTTCCGCCCAAAAGGAGTTGCGGTAACGTCCTTGCACCCGTGAGTTCGTGATGTATGCATGCACTAAATGGGGCACAGCGAATAGCGCTATCATAATGGCCGGCGCATACACTATGTAGGTGTGTAACAATAGGAAAGCTAAAGGCGCCATCATGTAAATAAGTCGCGGCAAACCGTTCAGGAAGTACAACATGCCATTGCTGTAGCACAATCGCTGTCCCCAGCTTAACCCTTTCCCACGCAATGGGTTGTCTAAGCGAAATATTTGCGCCATGCCACGCGCCCAGCGAATTCGCTGACCAATATGTGCCGACAAGCTTTCGGTGGCTAAGCCTGCCGCCTGAGGAATATTTAAATAGGCTGACTTATACTTAAGCCTGTGCATTTTCAGGGCCGTGTGGGCGTCTTCTGTGACTGTTTCCGTAGCAATCCCCCCTACTTCTTCTAGCGGCCCACGCTTAATAACAGCACAAGACCCACAGAAGAAAGACGCGTTCCATAGGTCGTTCCCATCCTGAATAAGCCCATAAAACAATTCCCCCTCGTTTGGGTTTTTACGGAACATATTTAAGTTTTTTTCGAAGGGGTCGGGCGAAAAGAAATGGTGCGGTGTTTGCACTAAAGCTAAGTCGTTGCTTTGGAGAAACCACCCCATGGTTAATTGCAAGAATGAACGAGCAGGTACATGGTCACAGTCGAAAATAGCAATATAATCACCCTGTGTGTGTTTCAGGGCATTATTTAAATTACCTGCTTTTGCATGGCTATTGTCTTGCCGTGCAAAGTAATTGGCTCCAACTTGCTTAGCAAACTTGGCAAACTCTTCTCGGTCGCCGTCATCTAATAGGTAGACGTTCAGCTTGTCTTTCGGCCAGTCTAGGGCAAGAGCAGCCAGCACGGTTGGTTTTACTACCTGAAGGGGTTCGTTATACGAAGGGATATACACATCAACCGTAGGCCATTGCGCAGTGTCTTTAGGTAATGGCACCACCTTTCTACCTAAAGGCCATGCTGTTTGAACGTAACCCAAAATTAATATGCTCCATGCGTACAGCTCCGCCGTTAGCAAGGTTAAGCTTAAAATAGTGTCGCTTAACACGTCCCAGTTAATGGTTTCTGTAATTCGCCAATACATGTATCGGGAACTGACAAGAGTGGAAAGCACCATCATTAATAGCGCAGCCCCACGGTTTTTGAGGTCGCGCACCCATAAAGCCACAGCCCAGAAAGCCAATAATATAACCAACTGAGAGGTGCCCGATGTCGGCAATTGCACGGCAAATAGAGCCACTACAAAAGCAATCATAGTGAACAGAACGCGAGTGACGGAGTGGTTTAGCCAGCGATAACCTTCAACGTTCCCAAACACTCTTACACTGTCTTCAGCTTTCGATGTTAAAAAACGCCAAATCCGTTGTTTTTTAGACCGCTTGCTTCTTTTTTCTGCATCCTTTATTTGCTCGTGCAGTACCACACGCTTAGCATCGTGTTCTGGCTCGGGCAGTAAGCTTTTTACCCCCGACTTAATAAACACCAGCCAACAAAGCTGTACAAAGAAACGAATTAGATTAATAGGTCCAAGGCGGGCAAAATTAACGTGAGGAAACCAATAACGAAGCTGTGAAACTCGCGCAGCTGCTTTGTCTGCACTTTCTGCAGGACGCACATTAAATAGCAGTACCTCGAGGTACAAGCTAAATAAATGGACCCAAGCCTGCCAAGGAGACATTTGTTGCCGAACTTGTCGCCATTGGTTTTTTATGAGCATATCACTCCTTGTCTTGAATACTCACAAGCTCTTTGGTTAGCCAAAGCGCAAGTGCTGCAAAGTCTTTCGTCGACTGCGCTGCAGGAGCATATTTTGCCAAAGGCTGCATTTTTGCAAACGCTTCAGGTACGTGCTGGTCTTTATGTATCATTAACGGCAGTAACATGGTCTCACTCAAGGCCATTTTTAAATAGTCTGCAATATCATGCGTAAGCTGAATATGCGGCGCTATACCATTGACCAAGACGTAACTCTGCACAGAAAGATCAAACTGCCGTTGTAAGCTGCCCTGTTCAAACTCAAGTAGCGCGGGAATAAGGCGGGGTTCTGGGGCTGCTACATTCAACACTAAGTGGGCATTTTTATACACCCAATTTTGTAAGGAACCCGCTTCCCGAGGCGTATCTACCACCAGGATACGTTCGCCAATTTCATGCAAAGGCTGTAGCCAGGTCGTTAAGTTGGCTGCTATTGCGTCGAGCCGTGCAGTTAAATGAGCAGCGGCACCGGGTTCCATTCTCCCCATGGGAATAAATGCAAGCCCATGGTCGTTTTCATACATGCAGTCGCGAATATGGGTGTTAATTAAATCACTCTGAAGCAAGCCGGCGGGGTTGTCGAGGGGCATGCCATACATGAGCGCTAGCGCATTTTCTGTGGTTAGGTCCATAGCGTAACTGCGCACCCCGCCCTCGCTCAGCGCTACGGCTAAAGCGGCGGCCACAGTAGAGGCTCCAGCCCCACTTTGAATACTTTGTACACCTATAATAAACACGTACAGCTCCTAGCTATGACTCGGTGTTCCGTTCAGCAAACTTCGTTACTGCTTGTAATACGCTTAAGTTATAATTTAGCAGTGGCCAACGCTGCTTCACTTTTTCTATACGCTGACTAAACTGCACTTCCAAATATGGCGCGTCCAGTGCTTCCACCCCTTCACGCAGAAAAGCAATATCCGCTGCTTCACTACCTTCACTGGTTGCTCCGGACCAAAACGGACCTTCTCGCCATAATACCTTTCTGTTGCTCATAGGCATCCTCACTAAACGCTTGACTAGCCTAACAATCACTAACAAGCTGCTATAACATAGTGCAAACAATTACTTCGTATAGCAATAGGTTTTGTGTATATTCTACATAATACCTGTACTACAAGTACGGATTGACGACATGACCGTTTTAGGAGGCTTGTCTTGATTGAGTTAAATAGCATCGTGACGAGCAGTGACGACGTGCAGCTACCTAAGCTATCGGAAAACGAGTCTCACTGTATTATTTTGGAAAGTCAGGACTGGGTATTCCATACGGTGCATGCCCTGGCTAGCAAAGCCAATATCGCCATGTACTGTAATGCTAGCTTGGTCCGGCGCATGACCGAAAAAAATAGCAGTTTACTTACCAGTGACCATGTACAAATTGCAGAATGGAAGTTCAACCGGTTTTTCAACGTAAAAAAAGCAATTTCCGCAATTGAGCGCACCTCAACCCACAGCCCGATTGTTTTTTTAGTACTCGACATTGAAAACCCAAGCCGCTACGAGTCGCTGTTTATGCGAAACTCGCTTATGAAACAGCTTACTTCGTGGGCTTATAACGCCAATAAAATTCTCATTGTGGGCTTGTTCGGCCAAATGGAGTCTGAACAAACGCAAACCTTTTTAGCGGACAATGCCCGCCACTTCATGAGCTTAAACTTTATTTATCAGCAGCTTTCCGACATTCACTGGAAAGCGTCTTTTTGGCTTTCGGGCTACACAGTGAACCAGTGGGACTGGGTCGTCACACCGTTCGAAAATGAACAAGGCAGCCTCAGGTTTAAACTTAGTGATATTCAAGAAAACGAAGCTCTTGCTCCTTTGCTAGGTTTAAAAGCCCCCAAATACGTTATGAAAAACGCATTAAAAATGGGCGAGGCGCTCCCAGAAGGCTGGCGCATGATGGACACAAATGAAGGCTTAAAAGAAAGTATAGCGCCCGGCTCCGACGCCCTGATTGTGCTAAGCCTGAGTAGTAAAGAAGCCTTTTTTGAACTGGCTAACCATATTTTTAAGTTGCGCAAACATTATGGGGCTTATTTGCGTATTGTGGTGCGCTCGTTTACCGACGCTATTCGCTTACAAGACGAAGAAGCCTTAGTATATGCTGGCGCTACCATGGTGTTGCCACGAGAAATTTCTTTCCAGCGCATGCTGAACTTGGCCAAAAACACAGCTGGCAGCACCTACAGCCATTCACTCCCCAAAGACTTAAGCCAGTTACACATTGGCTTGCAGAACCCCAATTTAAAAGGGTACCTCGCTCCCAAAGGGTTTCTGCAAGCAGTGCGTTCCTTAACTGTACAGGCACAACGACAAGACACGCCGGCCGCTTTAGTAAGGGCTTCTATTGCTACAGGATTAACCAAAGAAGCCATTGTTAATCGGTTCACCAGCCGCCGAACGGGCGACATGATTACCTTTATGGATGACGCTGTTTTTATTTTCCTCACAGGCTGTAAACCAAGCGAGCTTGAATACACGCTCGACATGAGCTTCGGTTTACCCACACAAACCATTTTCTCGCAGCAAATAAGCACCACGCAGCATTTACAAATTTTAGACGACTGCGACGAATTGCAAATTACGGAAAACGTTTCGCCATCAGCCATTATTAATATTGAAAGAAAACAAGTTAACGCCGTGGCAGCTGCTCATAGCGCTGCTGAAAAAGCGCAGCTGAGCTCTGTTCGTAAAGTTAGTTTTTTATAGGTGCACCATGACAGACACTATGTTTGCCGCAATTATTTTAACTGTATTTTGTTTGGGTCTCCTGGCCGCTGCTGGGTTTTACTTATTAGGTAAGCGTATTTTGCACAAGGCGTCTCTTTTGACTTCGCGTAATCAGTATGTGCGTATTATCAAACATTCAAAAAAACGCGCGCGTAAAAAGGGAGTTTAATTATGCAAGATGATTTATATAGCATGCAGCGCCAGCAAGTTTTACACCACCCTGTTTTCTCTTGGCCTGGGCTTGGGGCTTGGAGTTTTTACTTCCTTTTAAAAGTGGCGCTGGTGACTCAAGGGATGTTGGAGCTCCAGTTACTTTGGAACTTCAGCCTCTTTACTTTTTTAGTGCTACCCGTTCATATACGTGGGCTCAAAGTAGTCCGACAGCTTATAGCTCTGGCTGCCGCCACGGCGCTACTCTATAGCGAAAGCAATTTGCCTCCCTTCGACCGATTACTTGATCAATGGGACTTAATTCGTACGTTCAGTGCCCGCTATTTGTTCGAATTGCTCGCTCGCCTCGTCCCTCTTGAGTGGGTGGCAGGTTTTCTTATCAGCTGCATTCTGTACTTGTATTTAGCCAAGTTCCTGCGCATGACCACTATAACCCTAGCAGCCCTCCTTAGTGTCGCTCTATGGTCGGGTGTTGGGCCTGAACCCATCGCCGGCACTCAACTTGTGAACACCAACGGCGCAGCCCAGCAGACCGGGGCTGCTGGTACACAAGCTGCACAAACCCCCGCCCAAATACTGCAAGACTTTTATCAAGCGCAGCGCCAGCAAACTCTAACCGCCCCTCCAGTTACCACACCGGCCTTCGACATTCTTATGCTGAACGTGTGCTCTGTCTCTTGGAGCGACTTAGAAGCTTTTGACATGCTTGAGCACCCGTTTTTAAAGCGTGCCGACATTATGTTTACAAACTACTATTCGGGCAGCTCCTACTCTGGCCCTTCTACTCTTCGCTTGCTTCAAGCCAGTTGTGGCCACCGTCCCCACAAAGACATTTTTATGCCCATTCCAAGCTGTAATATTGCTCATCAACTGGCATCGCTGGGTTATAGTCCGGAAATCCGCATGAACCACACAGGTTCCTTCGACAACTACTTAACCGAGCTCCAACAGCTTGGCGGCTTGCAAGACGCTCCATTTGTGAACCCAAAGCGTTTTCCTATTACCATGGAAAGCTTTGACCAATCTTCAATTTTTTCAGACTATGCAATTTTGGAAGACTGGCTCAACACCCGCACCAGCGAGCCAGAATTTACTTTTTACAACACCACCAGCTTACACGACGGCAACCAATTAAATGGTTTCACAGGAGTCAGCCGAAATAGCTATAAACAGCGTTTACAAACCATGTTGGACGACTTTAATCGCTTGTTCAATGAAATTGAAGAAAGTGGCAAGGCGGTATTAGTGGTCATGGTGCCTGAACACGGCGCAGGATTGGCGGGTGACCGCTTCCAGCTTCCCGGTATGCGCGAAATCCCTACCCCCAGCCTCACCCATGTACCCGTGATGCTCAAGCTGTTCGGGCCTGGCATTGCTCAAAAAGCTGAACTCGAGCCTATTGAAGTGACACAAACCACCTCGTCACTGGCCATTACCGAAGCCATTTATGGGATTATTGAGCAAGCTCCGTTTTCTGGTGGTTTGTATCAACCTGAGGTGGTGGCGCGCAACTTACCGGAAACCCGCCCCGTTGCAGAAAACAGTGGTGTGGTCATGATGGAGTATGAAGGCACCTTTTATATTCGGATTAAAGACGGTGCATGGCGCCCATACGATAATTAATAACTTAGGCCACTAGCATATGGCCAATGAGCCCAAGTAAAAAGCCGGCGACAGCACCAAGCGCCGGCATCCAGCGGTTTTTTAGCTTGGCTTCTGGCGCAATGTCGTCGAACACCAAATAAAGAATACCGCCACTAGCAAACAGCATCAGCGCAGCTAATGCTTGCGGTGCTTGAGCTAACCAGAAGTAACCTGCCATACCCGCTATGGGCCCTAAGAGCGCCATACCAGTAAAGGCCGCCAAAATAGTGTTTCCTGGCAGTTTAGTGTTGGAGGCTAGCTCTTCATAGGAGTTAAACCCTTCCGGTGCGTTTTGCAGTGCAATTAAAATGGCTAAAAGCACCCCAGTGCTTTGCCCCGTTGCAAAGGCAGCACCCAGTGCAATAGCCTCTGGAATAAAGTCTGACAGCATCGCCACCATTTGACCCGCAGAGCTTTTTTTCTTAGCTAAGAAAATATCCAGCCAACAAAAAAACAAACCTCCGGCAGCAAATGCAAGAATTGCTGGGAACACATGCAGGGCATGGGCCCCTTCAGGCACCAATACTAGGGCAATAGCCGACAGCAGCGCCCCACCCCCAAAAGCCACCACAAAGTGCCGCCATTCATCACCCAACCACGCAGGCTGCTGCAAGTCGAGTTTAGCCAGTAAGGCCCCTATGGGCATAGCCGCCCCCGCACCCAAGCTCAGCAGAATAACAACACTTAATTCACTCATTTAACCGCTCCCTCGCTTAAATTCACTTAATAAAATAGCCGTGGCTGTGGCCACATTCAAACTTTCCGTTGCTTGCAAAGCGCCAAAGCGAGGAATACTAATGCGTGAAGTGACCAACGCTTCCACTTCCGGGCGAATGCCATTGGCCTCATTCCCCATCACCAGTACACCTTCAGCAGGTAAATTAGCTTGGTACACGGAGCCACCATCCATAAAGGTGCCAAAAATAGGGAGTTTGGTGTCGGTTAAATAACCGGGTAAGTCCGTATACACCACGTTTACCCGCGCCAACGAGCCCATGGTGGCCTGCACCACCTTGGGGTTATAACAGTCCACCGTGTCTTGAGAACACATTAGCTGAGTAATACCAAACCAGTCACACAGCCTTATAATGGTGCCTAAGTTTCCTGGGTCACGAACCCCGTCTAAAGCCACGGTTAGCCCGCTCGCAGGCAGTGGCTTGTTATCGGCGCAGGCAAACACAGCCAAACAAGCATTGGCCGTAGTTAAGTAACTGACCGCACTTAGCTCCGCCTCTGTTACTGGTATACATGGCTGCCCTGGAAATAAGCTCGTGTCCACAGTAAATAAGTGCTGTAGGGCATAGCCTGCTGCCAGAAACTCGCCCACCACTTTAGGCCCTTCAGCAACAAATAAGCCGTGTTGATCACGCTGCTTTTTTTGCTTCAACGCACGAATTAGTTTTTTATGGTTATTGGTTAGCACAATACGCTCACACCTTGTGTTCCAGCGAAAAAATACATACCGCGCATTGTGCTATAGCCCCTGCAGGGTTGCAATCATGTCAGGTCTGTCTGCTTAGCACTTCCACTTGACTACACCCTTTGTTATATTGTTGTTATCTAGCATAATAAAGGAACCAGGCATGAAAAAATCATACATTACAGCAGCTGTCGCTGTTGTTGTTATTGGCTTAGCAGGCGTACAACAGGTGCGTTTTCAACATCAAGTTGAGCAACAGGTAGAACAGCTTGTACGCAACATGAACACTTACGACTACACCAAAGAGTTCATTCATGCCAGCCTGCTCCACCAAGAAAGTGGTTTGTTTGCATCCTCAGGTACCATGGTTGTCACTACGAAAGAAGACAAGCAGCCCAGCCAGTTCGAAATTGCCTACACAGTTCACCACGGCCCAACTGCACTCTTAACGGGTGCTCGCTACGAAGTAGACATTACCAACACCCTGTTAGAAGGTGACAATGAAGAAACCTTAACCAGCGTGTTTTTCCAGGACAAACCCATTACCGTGCGCGGCAGCATGCGTAGTGACAGCACCAAAGGTGTCTTCACAATACCAGAAGTAAACTTCACCATGGACAACAACACCTTTGTTTCCGCGCCTGTTGTTACCAACTTCGAAGCCAGCCGATTCAACGCGTATGGAAACCCCGACCAATACACCCTCAACGGCCACTTGCCTTCGTTTTTAGCCACGAACGACTTTACAACAGCAGACATCACCAACGTCCGTTTTTCAGCTTATAACGACTTCACTAAAAAAGGCGGGCGCGGTGGTGCAGAAACCAGCCTAGAGGCATTACAAATAGTGCAAGACAACGAACAAGTTCTGCGCATTGAAGACATGACCTTCGACACAGAGCTCAAAATTAAGCGTGAGCTTGTGAATACGTTTCACCTTGCTTTTGAAACGTTAGAAGTACTCGATTACTCCTTCACTAACGGACAGTTTGATCAAACTCTCAAAGGCATTGACGGTCCAGCCATGCTTGACATAGTTGACGTTGCAGAACAGGCCCAGTACGAACAGTGGGAAGAATCAGAAATGATTGAAGGCTTTCTAAACGTTCTAAAAGCCCATGCCGACACCTTAATTGCACAAAACCCAACCTATAAAGTAGACCGCTTACACGCCCACTTAAACGGCGAATTGTTTGTACAGGCAGAAGGCGCTTTGACGCTGAATGCCAGCAAGCTACCAGACAATTTTATGCGTAACATTCTTGAAAGCAAATCTGATATTAGCAGCGCCCTACAAGCCGCCAATGCAGTTGAAGTGAACGTACAAGCTGAGTTTGGTGAAGAGCTGGCAGCGACTATTGCCCATTTTAACCCTGAGCTTGCCGCTATGCTGGCCAACTTTGGTGAAAAGCTAACTTTCGAATTAAAAGACGGGCAACCTGTCTTAAACGGCGAAAGTCTATAGTGTGAACAACACAGCCTGTGCTTTACACGCAGGCTGTATTTATTTTCTGAGTTACCATTTTTTGTAAGGTAAGAATTTTCCTGACATCAGAATATTCACACGGTCCCCGTTCGGGTTTTCTTCCTTTTCCACGCTCATCGTAAAGTCAATGGCACTCATAATACCGTCGCCAAATTTTTCATGAATCACCGCTTTTAGCGGCATACCATATACCTGCATAATCTCATAAAAACGGTAGACTAATGGGTCTGTCGGTACTACAGGCCCCAACCCTTTTAACGACGACTCTGTTAGCTTTTCGAGTGCTGCGGCAGGTAAGTCGAGTGCATCTGCAAGTTTGCCTACTTCTTCAACCGAAGCGCTGGCCTGACGGTAAAACAAAGCCGCTACCCACACTTCGTCATACCCGAGCAGCTCTCCCAATTGACCAAAACTAAAACCTTTGGCTTTTTTTGCCGCTAACAACTTGTCTGTTAAGTCCATGATAACCCTCTATCACTAGTAAAAGATGCAAACATTGTGATAGAGGCGCAAAGCCCATGCAATGAACTACCTACTTTGCACCATGGCTACTCATCTAGTTGTACATGCGGGCTTCATTGGCCATTTAACTCAGCATCTGTAAGTAGTCTTTCAGCACCTGTGCACTATTGTGCTGTTTGTCTTTGGAGCCATAGAGCAGCACTAAGTTTCGCCCTTCTGCTTCCGCTAACAGCGACTTCACTTGGCTCTTGTTGTCACTTAGCTCACTCAAGTATTTATTCCTAAACTCTCCCCACTTTGCCGCATCATGGGAAAACCACTTACGCAGTTCGTTACTCGGAGCAATGTCTTTCCAATGAGCGTCTAGGCTCGCTTCCTCTTTCGAAATACCCCGCGGCCATAAACGCTCAACAAGCACACGGTAGCCCTGTGGTGCCCCGTCTTCATAAATACGATGCAGGTGGATATTCATAAGACACCTCTAGATATTTCAAAACGCTCGCAAGGCTATTTTTTAGAATGATACTCGTTTTCCAAAAGCTCGTGCTTTAAAGGCTAACACGACAAATACGCCGCCAAAAATAATGGCATAGGTGGCAATAACCCACAGCAAAGCAATGGCTCCCATCATGGGCTGCGCCATTAAAAACACACCCAATGCCACGGATAATATTCCACCTAGCACCAACAGCCATTCTCCCTGTATTTCTTTGCGCAAGCGAAGCGCTAATACAACTTGTAAAATACCTGTTCCTATAGCCCAAATTGCAATATAGAACATGAGTGCAATCGCAGTCAGCGCAGGGTTTATTAAAGTGAGCACACCGACAAGAACGCCCAGTAGCGCCCAAACCAATAGCGCCCACCAATGTTCTCTTTCCTTCCGACCGGAGATAGCCGCTACCACACCTATTACTCCATCGGCTAATACATACACGCCAAATACTATCAACAGTATGGCAACGGAGGCCTCTGGCATGGTCCAAGCAACCACACCGAACAAAATTGCAAACACGCCACGCAGCAGAAGAACCCACCATGTACGTGACAGTATTTGAGCTAACTGTAATGTTTCATTTTGCATTGCACTTTTCCCTATAAGTCTATGGAAGTACCTGTAACCTTAGCCTTAATTTATTGAATACGCTATGATTCAGCGCACCATAGCAAAGCATTCTAAAGGGGCTGCCGGGTATGATAGAAATGAAGTTTTCAAGCACAGACAAAGAAGCGCTCGTTTATAAAGTAACCGAGTACTTTGAAAACGAACTCGGTCAGAACATAGGTAATTTCGAAGCTGAATTTCTTATCGACTTTTTCATCGAGCTGATTGGCCCAGCACTATTTAATAAAGGATTAAACAGTGCCTACCGCTTATTAACAGAGCGTATGGATGAATTTTACTATACGGTGCAAGAACAAGAGAAACCGTCTCCGTATGAGCTTTAAAAGCCTACAACGCTTGCTATTAACGATTGCTTATCAAAGCCACTTTTAAACCAAAGCCAATCAGTAAACTGCCAATCACTTTCTCGATGCGATGTTTATAGCGATTAAATGCTGAGACAAAGTGAGGATGGCTAAAAAATACAGACACCAAACTAAACCACAGCAAGTGCGCAAGGCAAATAATCAGCCCATACACTGCCTGCACGCCAAGCGGGGTTGTAGGACTGACCACTTGGGTGAAAATACTTAAGAAAAAAAGCGATGTTTTAGGGTTAAGTACATTGGTGACAAAGCCTAAACGAAAGGCAGCCATGCGCGTCAAGCTGTTTTGCTCCTTCTTACCTTCTAGGTTTAACTTGTCCTTTGAAGTGAAAGTTTTATAGCCAATATATATTAAATAGGCTGCCCCCAAGTACTTGATGACAGAGAAGAGTACAATCGAATTAGAAATAACAAGCGCCAGCCCCGCAATGGAGTAGGCTACGTGCACCCAAATAGCGGCGGCAATGCCAAACGAAGAATACACACCAAACTTGCGACCAAAAAACAAACTATTGCGCGTAATCATGACAAAGTCTGCGCCGGGGCTTATGGCCATAAACGTGGCTATCACGGTGACAGAAAGAAGTTCAGGTAAATAGTTCAGTATATCCATCTAGGGTCTCATCTGCATTCGTTGTATAGTGTCTTTATTCACGATGAAGTCACTAAATTAGAACACGTCCTGGCTTTTTATTCGAGCAACGCCCTAAACAAACCTAACAGGCTAAGAGCCCCTTATCCAGTTGAAGTTACTGTTTTACCAAGTTCTGCAAAGCTTAAACCTTTGGCTTTTTCGCGGCCAGTAATTTATCAATCAGACTTATTTTAAACCTTTGAACACTTTGTTTATATAAAGCAATCTTGCACGACCCAGTGCCGTGCAAGATTGCTTTACCTCACTCACTCTTACCTGCCGAGCATTCGAGTGCGTTATACTCTTTTCTATTTAAAACCTTAGGTCGATAAAAATGTGTTGGCCCCTCGTCAGTTTTCAACCACTGAATCATAGCCGACAATACTTCAACCTGGTTCGGGTAATCATCGTACCGCAACGCACTCCAATAGCCTTGATCTCGAACAAAGCTATCGAAAAGCGTCATTTGAACATCATACCCAGCCCATTGTTTATCTCTATTAGATAAGTCTGAGCATACTTTAATCGTTACGCCTTGCAACGCGCCTGCTTGAGGGCAAGTAATAGTACAAACTCGAGCATCCAAGTCCATATGTAGGCTGCCATGTTCAAAGGTCAACTTCATCGATCGAGTTTTAGTCGGCATATACTTACCCACACAAACCTGAATGGCACAATCGGCCCCCACTTTTGAGCGTAAAGACACATAAGTCGCACCAAAGTCGTTTAGCTTTCTTACTTTGCTATTTAGTTCATTCGGCAAGTTGTCGAGCAAGTACCAGTCGGCCTCAAGCTCACTTAAGTGCAAAGGTTGCTCCAACACATGGTTTAGCAGTGTGACCGGATGTATTAACGTTTCAAAAAACAGCCCGCCAGTTTCTTTCAGCAAACTCCATTCACGGCTGTCTTTACCTTCTAAAAAAACAATATCGGCACTTTTTAACTTACCTAGTTGTATGCGTAAATAAGCTAACGCATCAGCATCAACCGTACGCTGCTCAGAAGCGTTTGTTACTGTTATGTCTAAAAACCGTTGATACTGTGGGTTTAAACTAAAAAAATAATTCAGCGGCAAGGCTTTCTCTAGCCAATAATAGCTAAACAAAAAGCCATTTTGCATAAGTGAATTGCCGTTTTTTTGAAACATAGCCAGTTCTGAAGCGGTAGCCGCCAACGGCTTTTCAATACCAAACACAATTCCTTCTTTCGCCAAAGCCGCCACGTAGCCAAGGTGGCTAGCCGTCGGCGTGGCCACAACGGCATACGAGGAGCGTTTTTTTATAAACTTAATCACTTCCTGTATTTTTTCAGCTGCGTTCAAGTTCGGTTTCACCTCTTCAAAGGTTACGCCGTCTTTTTTCAACTGCTGCAGAAAGTCACCTTCTATGCCATCACTAACAATGGCAATTTGACTCGGCAAATAGAGTTTATTCGCCAATAACGCAGGCAGCATGCGATATCTAACAACGTCGCCTGCACCTACAATGGTTATATTAGGTCGCCTACCAACGGGAATAGCCGGTATTAAGTTAATAATATTGGCAATAATTAGCGCCGTATAAATATAACCAAAGGTGCCTATGGCAAGTTGCTGTATGCCCGTTGTTTTATATTCGATAAAGTTTAAATTCATCGCTATCGCCAACACTTCAGACACACTCACTCCTAAAATACTAGCCAAGAAAAATAACTGAGTGGCGAGCACAAAAGGCAAAGCAATAAAGTATTCAGCTTCATTAAAAATCGACAAGTGTTTTTCAATCAGTATCCGCAGCAGCATGTAGTAGAGAACCCACATCACCGACTCGAACAGTAACAACATAGAAACATAGCGCGCCCCAAGTTGAAGGTTCTGCAGAAACACTTCAGACATATTAGGTAGCACTAGCGTTATCGAAGGTAGGGAGTAAAAAGCCAGAGACAAGAACAGAATCACCAGCAAGTATATTTCAGAATGCATGGCGTGAAAGTCGACCCGTTCTTTTTCATCATTACGAGCCGCTTGGGTTTTGCGAAAAATTAGTTTAATCCACTGTAATGGTGAAAATATTCGAAGTACGAATACTAGCCAGTAAGTAACCGTGGCAAATATACTTCTATGCTTACCCCACGAGTAAGACTCGAAGTGTGGCTTGGTGCTAACTTTCGAAAATAGGCCCATCGAATGTTTACTTTTTGTTTTTTAATAATACCCAAAGTGTATCAGCTTGATTCGTTCTCAGCATTACTGAATATAGGTTAATGCCCAAACTAAGGATGTTGATAATTCAGCAATAATACAAATTGGTCATGCGCATTGTCTTGTTCAGCTTTTAACACTTAACGGCAAGTTCATTTAACGCTGCTAGTGCAGCACTTGCTTTACTGGCTTGAACAAACACATGGTCGTGATAGTAAGCAGCTATCACATTGGCACTAATGCCTTTTGAAGCGAGTTTCGTTGCTACGGCTGCTGTAAGCCCGACCGCTTCTAAACTAGAATGTACGGTTAACGTAATTTGGCTATACGTACTTTCAAATAGTAAACATGCTTTTTCGGCCGCCGACTTTTCAAGCACCAAAGTAAGGCCTTCTGCTTCGTTAAAAGTAGCTACCGGGTTTAGCTCAACATATGCTTTCAAAGGCCCTGTAACTGTGCAAAACACAAACTCTGTGTCGTTCAATTCCGGGCGCATTAAGCGCAACAACTTGTCTAAATCTGTAATTCCTGACATAAATAATTCATTATATGGTTAGCGCCCCAGTATAAAACGCCTTTAGCGGGCATTGGTTGTTTGTAAACGCTCAACTAAAAAGTCGACGGCCGCTTTTACTTTCGGTACGAAGTAGCGCTGCTTTTGGTACAACAAATAAACGGCCATAGTTGAACTTTGTGTAATGGCTACCTCATGCTCGAACTTTAGCTCTTGCAACTGGCCCAACTCTAAGTATGAAGCTAATGCCCATCGTGTTGACATTAAAATGCCCTCTCCTTCGCAGGCTTTTTTTGCAAGCCATGCACCGTTATTGGAAATGGCCACTGCAGGCCCAGAAACATCATGCCACTGGCCGTTTTTATTGCATAACCATGGCGTTGGCCCCGTTGGGGTTTTAAAATAAAGCCCGGCATGTTGCTTTAATGCCATCGCATTTTCAGGCACGCCATGCGTTTCTAGGTAACGAGGAGAAGCAACAGGAATAAAGCTATTATCCATCAGTTTAATTGCTAACACCCGCTCATTGGGGGCGTAACCACCACGAATGGCAATATCTACATCATCGCGGCCAAGAGTCGAAAGCTCGTCACTTAAGCTCACGTCTAATACTATTTCAGGATATAACGCGCTAAATTCGTCTAACAACGGCAGCAGTACAATATCGCCAAAGCTCACCATAGAACTAATACGCAAACGCCCCATTGGCGTTGTTTGGTAGCTACGCACGGTTTCTTCGCTTTGCTCGATTTGGTTCAATATGTGCTGCACGTCATTATAATAAATTTGCCCCACCTCCGTTAGTTTCACAATTCGAGTAGAGCGTTTTAACAAGGTCGCACCTAAGCTTTTTTCTAAGTCCGCCACGCGCCGCGACAACGACGAAGGCGACACATTAAAGGCCTTGCCCGCTTGGGTAAAACTGCCCGCTTCAACCACTTTACTGAAATAGCGCATTGCCCGTAGTTGATCCAACTTGCTTCCCCTTCAATGAATACCAAGGCATTTTTGCTATATTGTTGCCTTTAAAGCAATAGTGATTCGCATTTTCACCTATATATAAGCAAATTAAAACAAGTAATAATGCACTCAATCGAACTATTACAAGCCACGTAGAATTATTCAGGAGCCCCCTATGACAAACACCAATATTCAACTTACCTCAACCATCAGCGCCGACAACAAACTAACCGTTGCCTTAAACAACGTTGCCATGCCACAGCCAGGGACCGAGGAAGTCGTTGTGCGCATAGAAGCCGCCCCCCTGAACCCTTCCGACTTAGCGATTATGTTTAGCGTTGCCGACATGAACACAGCAACACAGTCAGGTACGGCACAGCAACCGGTCATTACCGCCGATGTGCCCGCCAAATTCATGCCTGCGGTTAAAACCCGCGTAGGAAAAGCGATGTCCGTGGGCAACGAAGGTGCAGGTGTTGTCGTTGCAGCAGGCAGTTCACCCGGGGCACAAGCCTTATTAGGTAAAACCGTTGCCGTGATTGGCGGCGGTACCTACCAGCAATATGTTTGCGTACATGTCCAAAGCTGTCTTGAACTGAATGAAGGCACAACAGCGAAAGAAGGCGCCTCGTCTTTCGTTAACCCGCTTACGGCCCTCGCTATGGTTGAAACCATGCGCGCAGAAGGCCATAAAGCCATTATTCATGCGGCGGCTGCTTCCAGCTTAGGACAAATGCTGAACCGCATTTGCATCGCCGACGGTATTGACCTCGTCAACATAGTGCGCAAAGACGAGCAAGAAACGCTGCTGCGCAATATGGGCGCCAAGTATGTGGTGAACTCAAGCAAAGAGAGCTTCCGCAGCGACCTTATCGCAGCCATTGTTGAAACAGGCGCCACCATTGCCTTCGACCCAATCGGGGGCGGTACACTGACCAGCGACATCCTCAACTGCATGGAAGCGGCCATAACCCACGACTCAACCGAATACAACGTGTACGGTTCAGGCACACTTAAACAAGTGTATATATATGGCGCACTCGATCGTGGCCCTATAACCTTGCATCGCAATTTTGGTTTTGCCTGGAATGTCAGCGGTTTCTTACTCTTTAACGCCTTGGGCAAACTCAGCCAAGAAACCGTCATGGCCATGCGCAAGCGAGTTGCAGCAGAGATCACCACGACGTTTGCCAGTCACTACACCCACGAAGTATCGCTGGCAGGTGCCTTGCACATGGAATCGATTGCTGCCTATTCAAAGCAAGCCACTGGCGAAAAGTATTTAATTACACCGCAGGCATAAACAGCACTAAATGCTTCAATCTGCGCCCGGTCAACACAATGTGACCCGCAGTATAAGTGGAACAAGGACTTCTTAGGTGAAAAGCGACTTTACGCAAGGCTCAGTAGCGCGCAAGCTACTTAACTTCTCGTTGCCCATTTTATTTAGCAATCTATTGCAAGCCTCCTTGTTGCTTATTACTGGCTTGTGGGTTGGTAACTTGTTGGGCAGTGCGGCCTTTGCAGCGGTAACCGTGAGTACCAGCATTGTGGTGGTACTCCTCGCTTTTGTGATGGGCGTGAACAATGCAACACTCACCGTGTTTGCCCAACTCAAAGGCGCTGGCAATCAAGCTGAAACCAGCTCCTATTTAAGCGCCTTTACGTTTTTGCTCACCAGCCTTTCACTTGCAATAGGGCTTTTGGGCTACCTGCTTGCCGGCCCCATGCTCGCCTTCATCAATACGCCCGCTTCCATTATGGACCAAGCAAAAGAGTACCTGCAGGTCATGTTTATCGGTACCCTATTTCTGACTGGGTATAACTTCATTGGCAGCTTGCTACGCGCCTTTGGCGACAGTAGAACCCCCATGTATTTTGTTCTACTAGCCACCCTGCTCACAGCACTGTTAAACCCGCTGTTCATTGCTGGTTTGAACATGGGCGTGGCCGGTGCAGCTTGGGCTATGATTTTGTCTCAGGGGCTGGCTTTTCTTTACAGCCTCTTCTACCTTTCCGGCCGCTCAGGCGTAGGGCTGCCTGCGTTCAAAATACAACGTCCGAAAGCCATAGAAATACGCACTATCTTAGAGCTTGGCGTACCCTCTGGCATTCAAATGATTGTGATTTATGCGGGCATGACGGTCATTCTTTCCCTAGTCAATAGCTTTGGTGAGGACGTTGTGGCTGGCTTTGGTGCAGCGCAGCGTTTAGACAATATTATTTTATTGCCCGCCATCGCCCTCGGCGCAGCTGTTAACGCCATGGCCGCCCAAAATATTGGTGCCAACCAGTGGGCTCGCATTACCGACATAGCAAAAATAGGCATTGGCTATAACGTCGCCGTTATGGGTGCCTTTGCAGCCACTCTATTTATTTGCGCCGAGCCTTTAGTCAAGCTCTTTATCAGCGACCAGGGCAGCGTCGACTTTGGCGTGTCCTACCTACGCACCATCGCCTTGTTCTACCCTTTTATCGGCTTAAACTTTATCTTAAACGGCATTGTTCGCGGCGCCGGCGCCATGTTCCAAATTCTCGCCTTGAATATTATCTCGTTGTGGTTGCTGCGCGTGCCCCTCGCCTACTGGATAACGTCTCTATACCACGAACGAGGCATCGCCCTTGGCATCGGCATCAGTTTTCTGATCAGTAGCCTATTTTCCATCGCCTATTACCGCTGGGGTGGTTGGCGGAGCAAGCGGTTGTTTACAAGGCAACGCCAGTAACAAGTCATTCACACAGCTGCAATCCGTACAAATTAACGCCAAACAGTTCACTTCTAACAAAAAACGCTTGCAACCCCCGTCTGAAATGCCTAGTATAGCCACCGCTTACCTAAGCAGTGCGTCCTTAGCTCAGTTGGTTAGAGCACCACCTTGACATGGTGGGGGTCGGTAGTTCGAATCTACTAGGACGCACCATTTCTTTTCTATTTCCTTAAAACGTACCTATACGCTCTTCGCCCTTGCTGTTCAGCATTTTGCAGTAGCGATTTCGTTTTCACCTACATCTTTTTTGAGCACCAACACAACCAAGTATATCACTCCGAAAAGTGGAATGAGCGACAAGACACCACCTAGCAGACCTGTCAGAACAGGCGTTTGAGACTTGCGGCGACCTATGTAATAGCAAACTACGCCCATAACAAGGGCAAATACAAAAATCACTTGCCCAGCTACCGTCATATTAATATCCAAAATAACGCTCCTAGTATTTATAACGCCAACCATATGGGTGGCGCACCCACAGTGGTGAGCTTTATTCGCTCTTATGTATGTTTTTTTGCTTCAACTTTTTCGGCATAAAAGCGTAAATCACTGACGTAATTAAAAACACATAAATGCCATGAAATAAGAAGCCCACACCCTCGAGTGCGTCTGGCTTGCACTCATTATTTAAAACAGCGCAATAAAATAATGAGAACTGGCAGCCCAACAGCTAAAATTGTTGTCATCACCTTGTCCTTGTTTAGGTAAGTAATTTTTATAACAAAATCATCCTTAATGAAGGACGATTTGCGCATTTATGTTAACAGCATGTATCATGCGATACTATTGGGGCTATGAGCAAAAGGCAAATAGATAGTAGCTAGCTGCATGAATAAGCGCCACTGCCATGAAGCATGATGACGAAAGCTAACTCCGCTATTTTGGCTGACGGAAATGGAGGCCGGAGCTTACGGCAGTCCAAAACATTGCCTTTTTATAAACTTTTCTCGTTTTCTTTATTATGCCAAACTCTCAAAACATAAACGGTGCCCTCGGTAATTAAATACCGCACGGTGTAATCACCAACATATAAATCTCGGATTTTATCTGGATCAGGAGCTTTAATTACAGGCAAGCCAATGTGCGGAAATTGCTTTAGCTTGAAGCCTCCCTCTTGAAGATCAATAGCGATTCTTCGAGCGGCGTAAGGATTTTTAACTTCGACAAACTCAACAACTCGCTCAAGGTCTTCGAGCGATTTTGCGGAATACTTAACCTCTATCATTTCGGTGGCTCTTTGCGTTCACCAGTGCCCCAGCTGTTTAACCAAGCATTCACATCCGCTTCAGCAACCGATTTGCCTGACTTAATAGACTCTAGAGCCTCCAATGTGTCGGACCACCTAGAGTCCTCTAGCGACTGCCTAGCCAAAAACTCCTTAATAGCTTGATTTATAATGTAGTTTTTACTTCTATCTAGCTTTCTGGCTAAAGACTCAAGTGGTTTATCAATGTCTTCTGCTAGTCGGATACTTGTTATACTCATCTAGACACACCTCCGTATTCATTTGTATTACATCTTAGTACACACTGAGACTCAGGGCTAGAGTAGTTCATCACATTGTATTCCTAGCCATGAATGATGTATCAACTGTACAAACCACCTGCAGAGCAAATCGCCATCGGCTAACTCTCCCCTGTTGAACAAACTTACATTTCCTTTACTAGCAGTTTTTTGAACTCTTTCAGACTTTTGGTTGCCGTATAAGAAGGCCAGGTAATTTTTACCTTTATAGAAGGAATATATAATGTTCTCGTGTGCAAACTCTGTGTCTAATCCATTACCAACTAAATTCCGCACTGCCACTGCTGCCCTGCTTCTGGCTGGTACGCTTGGCTTTGCCACTGCGCCTGCTATGGCGGCGGTTCCTGCGGGGCCGCATATTACAATCACTGGCTCGGGTGAAGTACAAGCCAAGCCCGACGCAGCGGTGCTTTCCTTGCAGTTGCGGGCGGAAGAGCCCACCAGTTTGGCGGCGAAGCAGAGTGTCGACGCCCGGGTAAATGACTTATTGGCAGGGTTGGAACGCTTTGGCGTTGACACGGCTGATGTGTCGGCGTCGTCCTTGTTTACCAGCCAGCATGTGCAGCACACGCGCGACGGTGAGAACCAGCTGGTGGGGTATCGGGCGCGGCGCACCCTAACCATTACGCTTAAAGACATCACCAAGTTAAACGACTTTATGGATTTTGCCTTAGGCGTTGAAGTGAATGAAATTAATAATATTCAACTCACTGCTTCTAATGCAGCTGAATTAGAAGCTCAAGCCTTGGCCCAAGCGGTTGAAAATGCCAAGCAGCAAGGGCGCCACTTGGCGGAGTCTTTCGATGCAGAGCTTGGCAGTGTGTATAGCATTAACACAGGCCATACGGCTTCGCGCTTTGCCTATGGGCAACACGAAATGCGGGCGGTACGAGCCGACGCCGCAACGCCTGGTCAATACTTGGAAGAAACCATTACCTTTAACGCCACCATTAACGTGGTATTTAACCTTATAACCGACTAAGCACCTAGCTGCTGCAGCACCTGCTCCACCCACTGATGTAGTTGCTGCGGCGACATCACTCCGGCTTGGCGAGCTATTTCTTGGTCGCGATGAAACACGGCCACAGTAGGAATACTGCGTACGGCGTATCGCTGGCCCAGCACATTCTCGTTTTGGGTGTTTATTTTGGCAAAGCGTGCACGCTCGGCGAACTGTGGGGCAACCTGCTCGAAAAACGGCCCAAATTGCTGGCAAGGTCCACACCAGGGCGCCCAAAAGTCCACAACCACAGGCATGTCGCTGCTCATATGGGCTTTGTGGTTAGCAATGGTCAGCTCCACCGGACTACCCGTGATCAAAGCTTCTTTGCACTGACCGCACTTGGGCTGCTGGCTTATTCGGTCCGCAGCTACGCGGTTTTTCTTATGGCAATGGGGGCAAGCTAAAATCATCTTCTCTTGCGTGTCGGTCGACATGTAGAAACTCCAATCAATGTATTAGTAACTTCTAATATGGGGTTCGAACGCTCCTATTCAAGCCTGTTGCTCTGTTAATCGGCGCACTATTTGGCAGTCGGACACCTGTTGGTTACGGCAGCATTGGGTGCATAGAAAAGAGAAACAGCCTAACGCTTAGTCACTCAAATGCAACACACTCATATAAGCTGGTATATCCACCTGAAATGACGTGTGTTGCAATAAATAGTCACGCTGTGCTTCCAGCGCGTCGGGCTCGCCATGCACTAACTGAATATGCGTGTTCGGCGCAAGCTGCGAGCTGTTCAGCCATTGGTGTATCTCTTGGTAGTCTGCATGGCCCGAAAGGCCATGGAGAGTGCGCACCTGCGCTTTTAATTGCAGCCACTGGCCATGCACTTTAATGGCCTCTATTCCCTGCTGCATTTTAGCGCCACGGGTACCGCCTGCTTGGTGACCGGTAAAGAGGACTGTGGTGCGGTGGTCGCTTAGCCAATGCTTGAAGTGGTGCAGTATACGTCCGCCCGTGGCCATACCGCTTCCGGCAATAATAATGTGCGGCCCAACTTGATTGGCAATGGCTTTGGAGTCGTCCACACTGTGAGTATATTCAATCAGCTGCTGAGAACGTCCACATTCTGCTGCCGAGAGCTTATGCTCCGTGTGAAACTCACGATAAATATCCGACACGTTAATCGCCATAGGGCTATCTAAAAACATAGGTACACGAGGTATGCGTTTGCTGTCCATGAGTTTCACCAGCATATGCTGCAACACTTGTGCACGGCCTACGGAGAAGCTTGGAATAAGTAACACGCCCCCTTTTTTCATCGTGTCATTCACTACTTCTTCAAGCTGTTCAAACGGGTCTTCTTGGCTGTGCAATCTATCCCCATACGTTGACTCTAATAACAGGGTGTCCACCTGTGGTAACGGCGCTGGGTCATGCATAAGAATGTCATTAAAGCGCCCCACATCACCTGAAAAGCCAACTCGGTGATGACCGTCGTCAATAATAATACTGGCTGCGCCTAATATATGCCCCACTGGATGAAACTCAACGGTTACATTGCCTACTTTAAAGCGCTTATTAAATGCTACTGGCTTCAACAAGGTTAAGGCTTCTGTGGCTATTCGGGTGTCGTACAAGGCTTCCGGCTGCTCATGCCTGCTCAGTTTATGCTTAGCGTAAAACTTGGCGTCTTCCTCTTGAATTTTTCCCGAGTCGGGCCAAAGCACTGAACATAATGCAGCTGTCGCTGCATGGGTATAAACAGGCCCTCGAAAGCCGTTGCGGTAAAGGACTGGGATAAAGCCAGAATGATCAAGGTGGGCGTGGGTGAGTAATACAGCATCCACGTCTTGAATACCTAAAGGTAGAGGCGCCCAATTTCGACGGCGTAACCACTTATAGCCTTGAAATAAACCACAGTCGACCAAAATTCGGGTGGACTCTGTTTCTATTAGATACTTCGAGCCCGTTACCGTTTCTGCACCACCTAAGAAGACAATTTTCACGTGTCGTACTCCTTCAACAATGCGTGCTCTGGCTGACACTCTGTTTTAGCAAAACAAGTGGACAAGCCTTACTGCCCGCAGCTAAAGAGCTAAGACGCTGTGGAGGCAGCCGAGGCTGTTAGCCACTTCTTCTCGAACTCCTGCTTCGAAACGGGGCGCCCAAGGAAGAAGCCTTGCAAGAAGTCACAGCCAAGCTCTTTAAGCAACATGGCTTGCCCTTTCGTTTCAACACCTTCGGCAACGGTTTTCATACCTAGGCTATGGGCCATGGCAATAATGGCTTTCACTATCGACTTATTTTGCTCACTTTCATTTAAGTCGCGTACAAATGAGCGGTCAATTTTCACCCACTGTATGGACAGTTGCTGCAAGTATGCAAGGGATGAATACCCTGTGCCAAAGTCGTCCACTGCAATATCAAAGCCATACTTTTTCAGCATTTGCGTCACCACTAAAGCTTCTTCAGGCTTCCGCATCATCACGCCTTCCGTGAGCTCCAAAGTATAACTTGTAGCGCCCACTTCTTGCGTTAGCTGACCCAGCTTTTCTACCACGTCGACACTTTCAAACTGTTGCGCCGACAAATTAATAGAAATTCTACCTGGGAACTCAATGCCTTGTTTTCGCCACTGGCTCAGCTGTTGCCCAACCTTTCGCAGTACTAAACGGTCAAGTTGCTGAATAAGACCACGCTCTTCTGCAATAGGAACAAACTCTGCTGGGCTGACAGGTCCTAACTCGTCGTCTGTCCAACGGGACAATGCTTCTGCGCCAAACACTTTGCCCGTTTTTACACAAAACTGAGGCTGCAAATGCACATCGAGACTGCCATTATTCAATGCGTGCGTTAGCTGGTTTAAAACACGATGCTTCCGATATAAACGTTCTGCCATGGAAGCGTCATAAATACACTGACCAAGGCTTTCCGTCTTCGCTTCATCAAGAGCAATACAAGCGTGCTGAAAAAGCTCGTCGGCCGTGTCGCTGTCGTGGGGCAGCAGCGACGCACCAATATTCACTTCAACTTCTAACTGGGTTTGCATAATGGTGAAAGGCTCACTAAACACCCGATTCACCTGCTCCACTAATTGGCGCATTTTTGGCAAGGAAGCGTCCGTATCAATCACTGCGTATTCGTCGCTTGCTTGGCGCGCCACAAACAAGTCTGCCCCCAATTGGCTTTTTAAACGCCCTGCTACAGCCACCAATAGCTTGTCACCCATGATATGGCCATAGGTATAGTTCACTTCTTTAAAGCGTTTCAAGTCGATAATAATCAGACCAATAGCGCCTTGGGTATGTGGGCTTTGCTCTACTACGTGGGCTAAATGTTCGTGAAGTTTACTGCGGTTCGGCAAGCGGGTTAGCTTGTCTTGGAAGGCAAGCTCAAGAATACGAGCTTCATTGCGTTTGCGTTCAAACTCCGCACTTATTTGAGCCACTGCAATGCGCAGCACTTCACGACCTATTTCAGCATGGCTCATAGGACTATTCTGTAAAATACAGAGCACCCCTATGGGCTTGCCGTCTGGAGAGAGAATAGCCATTCCCATGTAGCTTTCCGCTTCAAGCTCTTTGAGCACTCGGTCGTCTGGAAAGAGCTGGCAAATACCATGATTAATGAAAAGAGGGTCACCTGGCTGCACTTGGCCACATGGTGTGCCTTGCAGCTGGTAAGAAAAGTTGTCAAGCCATTGGTTTTTGGAACGCACTTGCAGTGTACGCGCATGCAAGGTGTCGTAAGTAAATTCCGACAGCATGACATGGTCAACTTTCAAAATGCTTTCTAAGCGCTCTACAAGCAGCTGAAAAAAATTCCGCTGCCCACTATGCGCAAGGGTATCCGCAAGTTTTCTAAAGACTAACTCTGCGTTTATATCATCATACATAAGCGTTTTTCTTATTATTTTTGCTTCTTATTTGTGTATTTATATACAGCATGAATTTCGCCTCGCTGTGCTAGCCCGTCCTCGTTAGGCAAAATTCCTCGTGCTCAATGAAACGCAGTTTATTCAACCTTGAATCAGCGACACTCCTTTAATATAACGCTCTCATACTGTGTTGTCGTTACTTTTTACAACCTTTCACGCGTTATTCATAGCAAAGCGTCGCACCAGTGCATGCAACTCTCGCGCTGTCTGCTCAAGTTGTATACTAGCTTCAAAGGTTTCATTGGCGTTCAATTGGGCTCGGCCGGCGCCCTCAGCAATGTGCGTGACCTGCTCGCTCATATGCTCTGTGGCACCGCGCTGCTGTTCCACTGCACTCGACATTTGCAAAGTACCCGCTGCAATGGACTCAATGGCCGCACGAATATGTTTCAAGGCACTATCGGTTTCTTGCGCCATACCCACACCTCGCTGGGCGGCTTCTTCCCCTAAGGAGGAAACGCGCACCGCGTTGTCTGCACGCTCTCGCAATGTTTCAATAATGCCGTGAATGCGGCTCGTCGACTCCTGCGTACGAGCCGCCAAGGTGCGTACTTCGTCGGCAACCACGCTAAAGCCACGGCCGTGCTCGCCGGCCCTCGCAGCTTCAATTGCTGCGTTTAACGCCAATAAGTTGGTTTGATCGGCAATATTTGAAATTAAGTCGGCAGTTTCACCAATAGCATCGGTGGACTCGGCTAATTCATTCACAGTGCTCACAATGGTATGGACCAATTGGCTAAGTTCTTGGATGGTCACTAACGACTCGCCAGCCAAACGGCTGCTTTCGTCCACGCTGGTGCTTGCCTCTTGGCTTTGTTGGGCATTATTGTCAACGCTTACTGCCACCTCTTGAATAGCGGCACGCATTTGCTCAATAGCTGACACCGCTTCCTGGGTCGCGTGATTTTGCTCATCCACGAGGGCACTGTTTGAAGCGGCTTGATCTCGTGTATTTGCGACCACTTCATACAGGCCAGATGTCGCGTCTTCAATGCGCGCAAAGCCTGTTCGCGCCCGGGCTTCTTCGCTGCGCAGCACCATTTCAAGCTCGGCTCTGGCGCCTCGGTAGTCAGAATAAGTTTCAGCGATCACTCGGTTGGCGAACGCATTTGGACGAATAGCTCGAATAGCCCGGTACGAAGATTTTTGGCTGACCGTTTGTATCACCATTCCCAAGCCCGTGGCAGCCAGTACCAGCACCGACCAGAATGTGTAACTCGTTGCAGCCAAACCAATAGCAAGCGTAAGAGAAGGAACCCAAGTAGGTAATATATACTTGGCCCAACGCTTGGCTGACTCTAATTTAGACGTAGACGACTGCCCCTTATGGAGCCGTTGGTAAATAGCCGTCGCCCGTTTTTTCTGGTTCTCTGTAGCCCGAACCCGCACCGACTCATACCCCGTTACTTTGCCTTCATCAAATATGGGCGTGACATATGCACTGACCCAGTAAAAGTCGCCATTTTTGCGGCGATTTTTAACCAGTCCCATCCACGGCTGCCCTTGCTTAATGGTTGCCCACATGTCCGCAAAGGCCGCTTTAGGCATGTCCGGGTGACGAATAATATTGTGCGGGGCGCCTAATAATTCGTTTGCGTCATACCCACTTGCTTGGCGAAAACACTCATTAAAATAAGTGATCACACCGCGCGTGTTCGTAGTGGATATCAGCCTGTCGCCAGGTGCTATTTCATACTCAGTTTGAGTGACGTGTCGTTGACGTCGGTTCGCCAAAATACAACTCCTCGGTTAACAATACGCCCGCGGGCTTTCTAGACCTTCTAATGTACCACAAGCAGCTAAGCGAAATAAGGCTAAAACCAACCACTTTGACGTATATCAAACTGAGTGATTAATGCTACTCAAGTACAGTATTATTCATGTACACTTAGGGTATATATGATGTTGAATATAAGCGAGTGTCGTGTGTACCGCTATTATGCTGACTTTTTAAATACAATTCCCGACGGGGCGCTGGTAGTGACCAAAGAGCACACCATACGCTTAGCAAATGAAGCCGTCGCCCACATTTTTGGGTATGCACCCGGTGAGCTTATTCATGAAAGACTTGACTGTTTAATCCCAAAAGCAGTTCGCAGCAATCATAAAAAACACCTAGAAGCTTTTTTTGGCCAACCCAAGTCACGCCCTATGGGGAAAGGCTTACCTATTGAGTTCCTTGGGCTACGTAAGGACGGCAGCCTTTTTCCTGTGGAAATCACTATTAGCCCGCTGGAGATAGGCGGTGAGCTGTTCGCTGTGGCCATTGTACGCGACAGCACGGAGCGTCAACGTATTGAACAGCGCATTCGACGGGAACTAGAAGCAGAGCGCAGCCGCGCCCTGACGGACGACTTAACCGGCTTGGCCAACCGGCGTTACTTTCACGACGCACTCAATCACAGCATTCAGGTACACCAGGACTATCAAGAGCCTTTTTCTTTAGCTTACATTGACTTAGACGGCTTTAAAGCGATTAACGACAACCAGGGGCACCAAACCGGTGACCAATTGCTGCAGCGTATTGCTGCTATTATGAAGCGCTCTAGTCGCAGTGAAGACACCCTAGCACGCATTGGCGGCGACGAATTTGCTTTAATTATTAGTAATGCTTCCAAAGAAGTAGCAGCTACTGTGTTAAATCGATTACATAAGCTGGTCAGCGAAGATTTAACCGCTGATCACATACCCACAAGCATGTCGATTGGTTGGGTGCATTCTAGCCAGCTGCAACTAGACAGTTACCGAGACTTAATGCACGCCGCCGACGAAGCCATGTACGCCGCAAAGAACAGCGGCAAAAATGCAGTGTTTAATTATAAAGATATAGCAAACCAAAGGCGCCGCCAGTGAAGTTAATATGCTAAGCTAGGCCCTTTATGTCGCTTAGCGGGTGTCAATATGTCTGTTAGTTTTGGTCCCTTCGGATTTGCTTTGTCTCACCTTATTTTCTTTGCTGCCTGCGCCGCCGCTCTAGGCCTAGCTTCATTTTTGGGTCGCAATTCAAACAACAGCAAAAACAAAGTGAGCGACACTCTATTTCTTTCCCTCATTGTTGCTGTGCTCGTTGCACGTTGCAGCTTTGTTTTGCGCTTCAGTGACCTTTATTTGGCGTCCCCAAAGCAAATACTGAACATTCGCGACGGTGGCTTCGACATTCTGATGGGTCTTACAGCAGGCTTGTTATTTATAGCATATAAGGCGTGGCGTCAGCGCACTCTGGTAAAGCCTTTGCTTATTGCTACGCTTGCAGGCTTACTGGTTTACGGCGGCGGCTTTTACGGTCAACAGGTGCTAAAGCAGCAACACCCTTTTGTACCAGAAATCACTTTAAACACGCTGAGCGCAAAGCCCGTTCCCTTGGCACAGGCTTTTCACGGTCAAGGTCTGGTTATCAACTTATGGGCCACTTGGTGTCCACCCTGTGTCCGGGAAATGCCCGTACTTATGGAAGCACAAACACAATGGCCAAACATGGCCATTGTGCCTGTAAATCAAGGTGAGTCAGTGGCTGCTATAAAAGGCTTTTTCCATGCCCATAGCCTTGCCTTCGAGCATGCGTTGGTGGACAGCCGCAGCCAATTGTCACAAGCCGTTGGCAGCTCGGTTTTCCCCACCACCCTGTTTTTTGATGCCAATGGCCTGCTTGTGGACAGCCATATTGGCGAGCTTTCTGTGCCTCGTCTCGCCGCCGGCATTCAGAAAATAGAAGCAGCCAAATAGCTTATAGCAACGCCTGAATGGCTTTTTGCAAGCCCGCCACGGTTAACGGAAACATGCGCCGCGCTACGAGCTGCTGCATCATGCCAATGGACTGATAGTAGCGCCAGTGCTGCTCTGGCTGCGGGTTAAGCCAAGCCACCTTTTCAAAGTGGTTGGTTAAGCGCTGCACCCACACGCTGCCGGGCTCTTCGTTCCAATGCTCAACACTGCCGCCTGGGTAAGCTATTTCATAAGGCCCCATGGTGGCGTCACCCACAAATATAAGCTTGTAGTCGCTACTGTATCGATTTATCAGCTCGCGGGTGGGGGTTACTTCTTGGCGGCGCCGTTGGTTGTTCTTCCATACGCCTTCATACACACAGTTATGGAAGTAATAGAACTCCAAGTGCTTAAACTCCGAACGAGCAGCAGCAAATAAGGCTTCGCACTCTGCTATGTAGTCGTCCATAGAGCCGCCCACATCGAACAGCAATAAAACCTTCACGGCGTTATGGCGCTCGGGTTGCCACTGCAAGTCGAGTAACCCGCCTTTACGGGAGGTTGCTCGAATGGTTCCGTCCAAGTCGAGCTCGGTGGCTGCACCTGTTCGTGCGAAGCGGCGTAGTGCTCGCAGCGCTATTTGAATACTACGGTTGTTAATGGCTTCGTCTGTGTCTAAGTCTCGAAACTCCCGTTTGTCCCATACCTTTGCTGCGCGCCGGGCATGACTGCCCTCTTGGCCAATGCGAATGCCTTCCGGATGGTAACCGTAAGCACCAAAGGGCGAAGTGCCACCTGTGCCTATCCATTTATTTCCTCCGGCGTGGCGCTCTTGCTGCTCGGCTAAACGCTCTTTAAACTGCTTTATCAATTCGTCGAGCCCACCTAGCCCTTGCAGCTTGGCTTTATCTTCTTCGGTTAATTCTCGCTGTAAGCCCCGCGCCAGCCAGTCTTCTGGAATCGCGCTGGCTATATCCACTTCGGCAACCCCTTCAAAATAGTCTGCAAAGGCACGATCAAAGCGGTCGTAATAGCTTTCGTCTTTCACCAAAATAGTCCGCGAAAGCTCATAAAAAGCTTCTACGTCGGCAAACACTAAGTGTTGCTGCAAAGCTTCCAGTAAGTCTAGAAGCTCCGTGATGCTGACTTTTACTCCGTAACGGCGCAAGCAAAAAAAGAATTCAATGAGCATCCGTTAGCCCTGCCGACGTGCCATAAACGCAAGCTTTTCTACCAAGGACACGTCTTGTTCGTTTTTTAACAGCGCCCCGAACATAGGCATCAGCCCGCCTTTGGCATGGGCTTGTTGTAGCTCTTCCGGTTTCATGTCCTCTGCTAATAAAAGTTTCAGCCAGTCCAGTAGCTCAGATGTAGACGGCTTCTTTTTCAACCCTGGAGCCTCTCGTAAGTCGAAAAACACCTCTAGCGCATGGGTCAATAACCTGGGCTGAATGTCTGGGTAATGCACTTGCACAATAGCCGCGAGGGTTTCTGCGTCGGGGAAGCGAATGTAATGGAAAAAGCAGCGACGTAAAAAGGCGTCGGGCAGCTCTTTTTCATTGTTCGAGGTAATAATAACAATAGGACGCTGGGCTGCACGAATATGCTCACCCGTTTCATACACGTGAAACTCCATTTGGTCTAGCTCATGCAAGAGGTCGTTCGGGAACTCAATGTCTGCTTTGTCTATTTCATCGATGAGCAGCACAGGCCTTTTACTATGGGTAAAGGCTTGCCATAGCTTACCTGGTTTAATGTAGTTACTGATGTCGTGTACTTTGTCGCTACCAAGCTGGCTGTCCCGTAGGCGCGACACGGCGTCGTATTCATACAACCCTTGCTGTGCTTTGGTGGTCGACTTAATATGCCAACGAAATAAAGGGGTGTCTAAGCTATTGGCTAGTTCTTCTGCTAAACGTGTTTTCCCTGTACCTGGCTCGCCTTTTATAAGCAGCGGCTTTTCCAAGGTAACGGCTGCATTCACCGCACCGGCTAACTCCTTGGAAACAATGTAACTTTCGGTACTTACAAACTGTGATGACATAAAAAAAAGCCTCCTAAAGAATAGAAGGCCTTATGATAACGAAACTCAAGAAATTATCAGGGTTATTTTTTAGACCCTGCGACAACCCCACCCAAGCCAATAATGACAGCTACAGCACCACCAATAAGAAACATCATGCTGTTGTCTGTCGGCTGGTTGGTTATGGCTTCGGTTACTTGCGACGAAACCGACTGCTTTTCTTGCCAGCCAAAATACAACAAAATTAAGCCGACAACTAAAATTGCTACAGAAACTGCTTTATTCATAGTTATTCCTCTTATAGGTTGCTTCAAACAGTTCGTTTTTAAGTGTAGTCAAGGTTCTTGTTTTCGCAACCATTACAAGCAGATATCGCCTAGAAATCAGTCCCAGCGGGTCACATGCTGCGCCAGTTCGTCCTTTTCAAGCCAGTTAGCAAATTGCTCGGCCATGCGGTACCCCGCCTCTGTGGCTTGCTTCCAGTAGGCTTGGCGGGGCCCGGGGGCCAAGTTCGCAAAGTCGTTACGGTCTGGAATTTTGCCAAAGGGTAAATTATCTATAAAGGCCTGCGTAGGCACTATATTAATGACATTCGGCCAGTTTTTGCCTGTAACACGCCGTTTTAGCTTCTTATCGAACCAACCAGGTATCACCTCGCGTTGAAAGTGTGGATACAAAATAAGCCCCTCTTGCTCGCTTAAGTCTAAGTCGAAGTGGTAGTCGGTTATCCCACCGTCGCGATACATACCTTTCGGTGCACCAGGAATATTCGGTACGCCACGGAGCACCATGGGAATGGAGCCTGTCGCCAATAATGCTTGATGAAAGTTGTCTTCCGTTAACGTGACATGCCGTGTGGGCATGTCACGCCACTGTTTCCCTAAGGGCTTACTGTTTGGATGATGAAACACTACCCGTTCAAAGTGACGCCCCAAGAAACGGCGGCTAAAAACATTTGCCGTGGCTGCCGCAGCCAGTCCTAGCCCTTGTACAGCTCGGTGCTCGCGAGCACCTAAACCACGGCTACGAGCAACAATCATATGGTGTAAATAGGTGGATTGGGACAAAATATCTCGGACCGCTTGTTGCGGCACATATTCTTGTAATAAGGCTTCTGCCTTGTCCGATATTTCGTGTACATCTGGCTTCTCGCTGTACACAGTTGCTTGGTACAACTCTAAAAACGTACGACTTGCTTGGGCTGGGTCTTGTTGCCCTAAACTAGCAAAACGCCAAGCTCCAGCGGATGTACCCAGCAGGTTCAATGGGGTGGTCCGTTGCTGAAAATACTCACCAAACAAAAAGTTGTCGAAACCCTGCAACACAAACCACTTAGGGCCACCCGAGGCCCCCAGCATAAGCTTTATATCGTCCGCTTGTAGCCCTTGCTGTTGAATATGTTCGAAGGCCTGCGCTCCGGCGCGTATTTCGATTAAATCGCTCATGTAGCTCCTTAAAAAATGCGTTTGCGCTCTGCCAAAATACCCAGCCCTAAAATAATCCCCACCATGCTAATGCCTAAATACAGGCTAGGAATTTTATACAAGGCCTGGGCAAGTAAAGGGGTTAGCCACGTCAGCAGTAAGCCATAACCAAAGGCACAGAGTAAAACAAACACCAAGGTGCGTAGAATAAAGTGATAGTGATTTACATGGCGTTTCACGGCTCGGTTTATGGTGTCACCATAAAGCACCAATAAGGTAGCTACCACCATCATGGCGAGCTGCGACGTATACGGCCTTAAATGCAAGGTTAAAAATAATAAAATATCGTTAAGCATAGGGTCTCACCGAACAGTTTTGAGGCCGCAGTATAACCTACTTAACTTGGTTTTCCAGCTCACAGTTTTTGCTGCTGAAAGCTTTTATTGGCAGTGGTATCATGCCTGCACATTACTATGAGGATGTCGTATTCTATGAAGTTTGTAAGTTTTAATATTAATGGCCTGCGTGCCCGCCTCCACCAGTTACAGGCACTGATTGACAAGCATCAGCCCGACGTCATTGGGTTGCAAGAAATTAAAGTGCACGATGACGCCTTTCCCTTAGAGGCTGTCGAGGCCATGGGCTACCATGTGTACTACTTTGGGCAAAAGGCACACTATGGTGTGGCCATGCTCACCAAAGAGCCTGCTGTAAATGTCACTTATGGCTTCCCAACAGACGAAGAAGACGCACAGCGCCGTATGATTATGGTGACAGTACCAACTCCAGACGGCGGCAAAGTACGCGTATTGAACGGCTATTTTCCACAGGGAGAAAACCGCGACCACGAATGGAAATTTCCAGCCAAAGAAAAGTTTTATGCTGACCTCATGGACTACTTAAATACCCATGAGTCGCCAGACCAGCCACTTATACTGATGGGCGATGTGAACATTTCTGCCACTGACAACGACGTAGGTATTGGGGAAGCCAATGCAAAGCGCTGGCTGCGCACGGGTAAGTGTAGTTTCTTACCGGAAGAGCGTGAGTGGTTCCAGCGCTTATTAGACTGGGGGCTCCACGACACCTGGCGCGAAATGCACCCAGAAGCAAACGACCGTTTCAGCTGGTTTGACTATCGCTCGCGCGGATTCGACGACAACCGGGGTCTGCGCATTGATGGGGTCTATGCAACGCCTGAGCTGGCGAAAAAGTGTGTTGCTGCAGATATCGACTATGAGCTGCGCGGTATTGATAAACCTTCAGACCATGCACCTATTTGGAGCCAGTTTAAGTTCTAAAACGGCCTACATGCACTGCCGCCTCTCTAATACTCGTGAGGCGGCAACTGTTTCAGAGCTTTTGAGAGTACCCCAGCCAAGTCAATGTAGTAAGGGCCTTGTCTGTCACTTGGCAGCCGAATGTCGTGCCCGGAACGATTCAGCTTTTCCTTTAATTCTGTGTACCAACGCTCCAAAGGAATGGGTAGCCGCGAGTATGCACGCTTGCCCAGCCAGTAATACCCGTGCAAAGGCAAAGCTAATATAAACAAGCTGCTCGACAAAATTTGTGGCAAAAAGTCCATGCCTAAATACTGCCATTGCACAAAAGCATTGCATAAGGCCGCCACAGGTAACCAACGTATCCCCAGCTTCGTCAGAGGAATAATCCGCGACTCGGGAAGGTTTCCGACAACCGCATGCAGTGGCCAAATTTTCATATAGCGACGTCCGCGCTGAATAACTTTAAACATAAAAACACCTTTTGTGCCTTGCTTTCGCCTCTATGATAACGGAAAACAGCAGCAATAAGCAGCTTTGACGCTGAATTATTGATCATACGGTCAATATCCGAGCAATCCACTTAAACCTTAAACATCAACCACTTAGAGTGATTCGACCAGCTAGTTCACAGGGTTATCCACAGAAATAGTGGATGATGTGCAAAACTCTGACTTCTGGCTTTGAGCATGGCACAATAAGCCGTATGAATTAACTGGCTGCCTCATGTTAGAGTGTGTCGTATGAAAGAGATTATTGAACAACCATCCGCGTGGGCTAAGCGCTTTAGCATTCCCTCGCCAGTAACAGGTAGGTGTTTGCCTTTAACCCATATTCCAAATGCGACCTTGCAACTAGGTGCCTGGGGATTGGGCGTGGCCCTTCAACCTGGCAACCAACGTGTGCATTTACACCCAGACTGGGAGTGCTATGCAGTTTCAGCTGATCGTCGAGACTGGTCCATACGCTCAACCGACCCAAGCCAGCCCATGAAAGCACATTTACGTATATGGGCGCCCACCAAAGAATTACCTTGGGCGTTCAAAAGTACCGAGCCAGGCACCTTGCTAACGCTTGCCCCTGAAGTGTTTCAGCAGGCAGAGCCCTGCCTTTTGTCGTTGACACTTCCTGTGTACCCAAAGCTATGTTGGCGCGCGGCCCTTGGTCCTGTTACCGCCATAAGCAGCGACGCAATACAACTGTATATGAACCCTATTTTACCAGAACGATACGAATAAAAAGATGGAGACGCCCATGACCCTTTTTGGCATTAAGAACTGTGACACTGTGCGTAAGGCACGCCGCTGGCTAGACAACGCCAACATACAGTACCAATTTCACGATGTTCGTGAACAGCCTTTAACCGCGGAAACCCTACAAAACTGGCTTGATCAAGTAGGTGAGAAAACGCTACTGAATACCCGCAGCACTACCTGGCGCAACTTGCCTGAAGAAGACAAAGGCGAGCGCACACCGACCCGCACAATTCAACTACTGCAAGACCACCCTACTTTAATGAAGCGCCCGGTGTTAGTGCATGAAGGCAAGGTGGAAGTTGGTTTTAAAGAAGCCCGTTATGCGGAGTTATTTGCATGAGCCAGCATCCTACGCTGAGCCTGGCTCGGGAATTAATTGCTCGCCCGTCCATAACCCCAGAAGATGCCGGCTGCCAGCAGCTACTTGGTGAGCGACTTTCTGCTTTAGGGTTTACCCTAGAAACCATGGTATTCGAAGACACCACAAACCTATGGGCTAGACGCGGCACAGCCGAACCGGTGTTTTGCTTTGCCGGCCATACGGATGTTGTACCGCCTGGCCCAGAAAAAGACTGGCATACGCCCCCCTTTACCCCAACAGATAAAGACGGCGTACTGTACGGCCGTGGTGCTGCCGACATGAAGGGCAGCTTAGCTGCTATGGTGGTGGCCGTAGAGCGTTTCGTACAAAACAACCCGGAACATAAAGGCAGTATTGCATTTCTCATCACCAGCGACGAAGAAGGCCCGTTTATTAATGGCACCACACGCGTGGTAGACACCTTAGAAGCACGCAATGAAAAAATAAACTGGTGCATTGTGGGCGAGCCCTCAAGTACAGACTATTGTGGTGATATGATTAAAAACGGCCGGCGCGGCAGCCTAACGGGCGACCTGACTATATATGGTATCCAAGGGCATGTTGCGTACCCGCATTTAGCTAAAAACCCTGTTCACAAAGCCGCCCCCGCCTTGGCAGCTCTTGCAAGTGAAGTGTGGGACACGGGGAATCATGCTTTTCCGGCTACAACGTTTCAAATATCGAACCTTCATGCGGGCACAGGCGCAGGAAATGTAATTCCTGGCGAATTATCCGTGCAGTTTAATCTGCGGTATTCAACAGAAAGCACAGCCGAAGGCTTGATGGAACGAATTTCAGCTATATTGCAGCGATTTGACCTGAATTTTGATATTCAATGGACCCTCAATGGGCGCCCTTTTTTAACGGACGGCGGTCATTTACTTGCCGCTACCACAGCGGCGGTAGAAAAGGTCATTGGCCAAGCGCCTACACTGTCTACGGCCGGTGGTACTTCCGATGGTCGTTTTATAGCCCCTACAGGGGCTGAAGTGATAGAACTTGGCCCTGTCAATAAAACCATTCATAAAGTAAATGAATGTGTGAGCCACCAAGACCTCATTCATTTAACAGATATGTATGAATACACCTTGGAGCATTTGTTATGCCCACTGCCGAAATAAACCGGGCACATTTGTACGGTCTTAACGAGCAGCATTTAGCGCCCTGCTCTGCACATCCGCAGGACACGAGCGAGCAACCACTGTACCTGCACCCTGACGCTGCAGCGGCTTTTCAAGCCATGCAAACACAGGCGCAGGCCGAAGGTATAGACCTACGTATTGCAAGTGGATTTCGCAGCTTTGCTCGGCAGCAAGTTATTTGGGAGCGTAAATATCAGGCACCCACTCGTTGTCATATGTCCCCGCAAGAACGACTCGCAGATATTACCCAATGGTCGGCCTTACCGGGTACCAGTCGCCACCATTGGGGCACAGACTTAGACTTGTACGATCATCAGCGCGTCGCTCGCTCCGATCTTGTGCTAGAGACATGGGAGTACGCACGTGGTGGCCCTTGTCATGCTTTATTCCTTTGGCTAGAACAACACGCGCCTCGCTACGGATTTTTCCGGCCTTACGACAAGGACCGAGGCGGGGTAAAGCCCGAGCCCTGGCATTGGAGCTTTGCACCCGTGGCCACAGACTATTTACAACAGTTTGACGTTGATCAGCTCAAACGGGTATTACAGCAGAACCCCCTGCCTGGACTAG
The DNA here is from genome assembly GCF_003987015.1 of Aliidiomarina taiwanensis. Taxonomy (GTDB): domain Bacteria; phylum Pseudomonadota; class Gammaproteobacteria; order Enterobacterales; family Alteromonadaceae; genus Aliidiomarina; species Aliidiomarina taiwanensis. The sequence continues at coordinate 824,162 of NZ_PIPQ01000001.1, forward strand.
CGCCCACCGCTGATTATTTTGATGCATATATTGAGGCGTATGTGCGACAATTTGTTTATCAAATTGCAGCACCACAAGGTTAATAAGGAGTTTCGCATGTTACCCACTTGGGCCATCATTGCCATTGTTGCCGTTATATTTTTATTTATTATTGGCAATATTTTAATGGTAAAGGAAAGTGCAGATATGAAAATGCCTGACCTTCTTGGAAAGCAAAAGCAAGCTGAACAAGAAGCTCAGGCAAAACGTGAGCAAGCCTCACAAAGCCAGAAGGAAGATTAAGCGGGTAAAGGCACGCCTAACCGCTTGGCTACTTCTTCATACGCTTCCACTACGCCGCCAAGGCCTTGGCGGAAGCGGTCTTTGTCCAGCTTCTCACGCGTTTCTTTGTCCCATAAGCGGCAACCGTCAGGGCTAAACTCGTCCCCTAACACAATCTCGCCGTTGAATAAGCCAAACTCCAGTTTATAGTCCACCAGTAGCATGCCTGCTTCGTCAAACAAGGCTTGTAATACTTCGTTGACCTTTAACGTTAGGCGTTTCATTTCTGCTAATTGCTCGGCTGTTGCCCAACCAAATGCAATGGCATGGCTTTCATTGATCATCGGGTCGTGCAGCTCGTCGTTCTTAAGGAACAACTCAAAGGTTGGGGGGGTTAGCGCCATGCCTTCTTCCACGCCTAAACGACGCACAAGGGAGCCCGCCGCGAGGTTTCGCACAACGCACTCTACTGGAATCATGTCGAGATTTTTTACCAAGCTTTCCGTGTCCGACAGCAAGCGTTCAAGTTGTGTGGGTACACCGGCTGCCGTTAGCTTTTCCATAATAAAATGGTTAAAACGATTATTCACCATTCCTTTGCGAGCGAGTTGCTCAATACGCTCGCCATCAAATGCGGAGGTGTCATCACGAAACTCAAGAATTAAAAAATTTGGGTCGTCCGTGGTATGAACTGTTTTAGCTTTACCGCGGTAAAGTTCGCTTTGCTTTTGCATAATTTACTCTTCGCTGTCAGTTGCGCGTTACTGCTGATTGCTTAAAGCATCAGCAAACATTGGAAGCCAAGATTCTAGCATCTCGTCACTTAAAAGCTCACCGTCGATGCTTGGTGTGATATACACAGTGCCATCCACTTCATCAACGGAGAAGTTTACTTCTGTTCCTGCCTCAATACCAAGTGGACCTGTGGTAGACGAGTTCCAAAAGGCCAAAGCATGATACCAACGGCGCTTCCCAAAGGGTTCGTAGCTAGTGTAATACATACCTTCCGATTGGTTTAGGTCGGTCACTGTCAGTTGGTTTTTACTGAAAATACCCGGCAGTAATACCCAACCACTGTTGAAGTCCGTGTCCATGGTGAAAGCGGCATTCCCATTTTTAGTGGCGCCAATGGCCAGCACCACTTCTTGCTGGGCAAAGGCGGTCCGGTTCACCCGGTACGAACGTTCCATGGCAATACTTATATTGTTCAATAAGTTCGCTTCAATGTTACGGGCAAAATTCATGGGCAGCGGCTGCTGCTCATTGTCGACAAAGTACTTAGGAGCGGTCACTTTCGCTTCTAATTCGCCACTTCTGCCATGGCTTGCCATGTTCAAGTCCAGTTCTAAACCGTACTCTGACTCGGTGACAATACGCTCTCGAGAAATAAAGTTGGTAATACCCGAACGGCGAGTGGAGTCGACAACCTGACGAAAGGGTGCAACCACCAGGCGCTTCTCTTCCTCATCCACTTGGTAATCAGCACCTAGCGTTTCAACCACTTGCACTACATGCTGCCATATACCTGCTTCTAAATTAGTAATGCTTTCTATCGCGTCAAAGAATATTTTTGATTCGCGGCTGCCCTCTTCTACTCGGCTACCGGGTGCAGCTGCAATCACTTGCATGGGCGGGCGAATGGGTACATTTTCACCTAATGCGGCTTGCTCTGGGTCCACATGTATTTCAGGAATATAGTATTTATTGTCAGGCTTTTGTAACACCAGCTCTTGGGTGCCTTTCACCACTTCTTGTTTTTCAATATCAAGGTAGTCGAAACTACCGTCGGCAACATTTCGCTGGCTGCTGCAAGCAGACAAAGCGAGTGCAGCAACACATACAGGTAAAATTAACTTAGCGTTCATCGGTACTCCGTGGATTTAATAAACCGGCGGCTTCTAAAGCTTCTTCGATTACTTTTTTACTCTCAAGTTCCGGAGAACAAAGAGGTAATCGATACACCTCAGTTAACCAACCTAAGCGCGCCATGGCCCACTTCACCGGGATAGGGTTTGCTTCAATAAACAAAATATCATGAATCATTTTCATTTGTGCATCTGCAGCTTCTGCCGTGGCTTTGTCGCCACAAGAAGCAGCACTGACCATTTGTTTCATGGCCTTGGGCATTAAGTTTGCTGTAACGCTAATGACACCATGACCACCTGCTAGCATAAATTCACAGGCGGTTGGGTCGTCACCACTCAGTTGCAAGAAGTCATTACCACATAGTTCGCGTATTTGCTGCACTCGGCGTACGTCACCGCTCGCTTCCTTTATGCCGACAATATTTGGAATTTGTGCAAGTTGAGCCACAATTTCAGGTTCTAGGTCTGAGCAGGTTCGCCCCGGCACATTATAAAGGAGTTGAGGTAAGTCGCTGGCTTCAGCTATCAGCCGATAGTGTTCGTACAAGCCCTGCGCACTTGGTTTGTTGTAATAAGGGGAAACATTTAAAAAGCCATCCACACCCAAAGGGGTAATGCGTTCGGTAAGTTGTATTGCTTCGGCCGTTGCATTCGAGCCATTGCCCGCAACGACCTTAATACGCCCTGCGGCAATCTCCACCGTTGCACGGACAACGTCCACATGCTCATCGTGAGTCAACGTGGTAGACTCACCCGTTGTACCTACAGAAACAATGGCATCAGTGCCTTGTTGAATGTGAAACTCAACTAAATTTGCGAGTAATTCGTAATCAATATTACCCTGGGGCGTGAATGGAGTGACAAGTGCCACCATACTGCCAGTTAACATAGCTGCTCCGTCCGGAATTTAGCGCATAATATTACGTTGACACGCAATTAATGACAAGGGTTCAACACATGCGAAATTATAATCGCTTGTAAAGCTAACCTTATAATTTTTAATACAGGAGTAAAACATGAAACATTTAAAAGAAGGCGATAAGGCTCCCGCGTTCACCTTATTGGATCAAAACGAAAATGAAACCACTCTCGCCTCTTTACTCGAACAAGGCCGTGTTCTGCTTTACTTTTACCCAAAAGCCATGACGCCCGGCTGTACGGTTCAAGCGCAGAACCTACGGGACCAAAAGCAAGCCCTCGCCGACAAAAACACGATTGCTGTGGGCATTAGCATTGACGCACCGAAGCGCTTAGCTAAGTTTACCGAACGCGACGAGCTTAACTTTACCCTACTCAGTGACGAAGACCACGCCGTAGCAGAAGCCTACGGGGTATGGGGCTTAAAGAAGTTTATGGGGCGGGAATACGACGGCATTCACCGCATTAGCTTCTTAATTGAGCAGGACGGTACCATTAGTAAAATATTCGATAAGTTTAAAACCAAAGACCACCACGAAGTGGTATTGGCAGCATTATAAGCTTCGCCTACATGGCCAAGGGATTACCCCTTGGCCTTCACTTCTTTTACTTCCTCGTCTTGGTATAATTGACTAGAAAACGCAGCCAAAACCGCTTTCACTAAACTCGCCAGTGGAATCGCAAAGAACACACCCCAGAAGCCCCAAATGGCTCCAAACACCAGCACAGCAGCAATAATATAAACCGGGTGTAAACTGACCGCCTCCGAGAACAACAGCGGCACTAACACGTTACCGTCTAAGGCTTGAATGACCAGGTACGCAATGAGTAGCCACGCCAAGGTAGGCGCCATACCAAATTGGAAAAGCCCCACCAAGGCCACGGGAATAGTGACTACAGCGGCCCCAATATAGGGTACTAAAACAGAAAAGCCCACTAAGGTTGCGAGTAAGGCCGAATAGCGTAAATCAAATAACGAAAACACCACGAAAGTAACGCCACCAACAATAACTACTTCTAACGACTTACCACGAATGTAGTTCATTATTTGCGTGTTCATTTCATGTCCCACCTGTTTTATAAGGCGGCGCTGCTCGGGTAGTACGCGTGAAAAGTGCCCTAGCAAAATATCCTTGTCTTTCAGCATAAAGAACACCATCAGCGGTACAATAATAAAATAAATAAGTAACGCAGCGATAATAAACAAAGTGTTCAGCGACTTGTCGACAAGTCCTTGGCCAATGCTCAGTAGGCGGGTATTAATACGTTGGGTAAACTCCACGACCTGGCTTTGTTCAATAAAGGCCGGCGCATACTCTTGTGCCGCTTCCATTAAGTCTTGCCACGCTTCAGCAATTAAAGGTAACTCTTTAAGTAGCGTGGTACTTTGTTGCCACACCACAGGCACCAAAAACACCAGTAGCAAAATAAACACGGTCATAAATACCGCAAAGACCAGCAGTACAGCGGACAACCGGTTCATACCAACTCGCTCCAGAATACTCACAGGCCATTCCAGCAAATAAGCCAAAGCGACGGCCACCAAAACGGGCGCCAAAATGCTGCCCCAAAACATCAAAATGGCAAAGCTAATAATAAGCAAAAGCGTTAAGGTCACTGTGTTCGGGTCGGCAAACCGGCGACGAAACCAGTTTTTTAAATAATCGAGCATACTGTATATATCCTTAAAACATCGCTTACATAAACAAAGGCACTAGCTCACAGCATAGCACTCAGGCACGGTTCGACATAGAAATGAGTTTCTCGTAAACTGCAAGCATTCTACTGTGTTCAGGGAACAGTTCCAAAGTTTGTTGGTCTGATGAGGCACTCTTTTTGGAAATGAATTACTACAAGGCCATTTAACACGCACATGACTCGACTTTTTGCTCGTTTTCGCACTGTTCATTCGCGTTTTGCCTTTAGGCAACGCCTACGAAAGCCACTGCTATGCTTTGCTGCCGCAGGCCTGAGTCTACTCGCAACGAACCCTAGCCTGGCTCAGCAGCACTACCAGCAAACGGGCAACGACATCCCTTCAATTGGTGTGGCAGGCGGCGTCACCATGTCCCTCGATCGGGAACGCATTTTAGGTGACTTCTATATGCGTGAAATTCGCAACCTCGCTCCTATGGTCGACGACCCTGTATTGCGCGAATACATAAACGATGTCGGCAATGGGTTGGTTCGCCATGCGAAAAACGTAAACTACCCATTTCACTTCTTTATTATTCGCGACGACAGCATTAACGCCTTTGCTTTTCTTGGCGGCCACATTGGTGTGCACACAGGGCTCATTTTAGAAGCGGAAGACGAGTCTGAACTTTCTGCGGTGCTTAGCCATGAAATAGCACACGTTACCCAACGCCATATAGCACGTAATATGGAGCGAATTGCGCAAAGCTCTTCTTACAGCATGGCACAAGTTATTGGCAGCATGGTACTCACCATGATCAACCCGGCTGTTGGCATGGCCTCTTTAAGCGCCAGCATTGCGGGCATGCAACAACGACAAATAAATTACACGCGTCAATTTGAATTGGAAGCAGACCGTGTCGGCATGGACACCTTGTATTACGCCGGCTATGACGCAGAAGGCGCCCCACGATTTTTTGGTCGGCTTGCGGCAAAGTACAGATACACCACAAAAATGCCGCAAATGCTAATAACCCATCCCTTGCCTGAAAGCCGCATTGCCGACACCCGCGCTCGCGCTATGCAATTTCCGCCACGCAACTTACCTCCCGCCTTGGGGTTTGAGCTAGCTAAAATGCGCATTCGTGCTCGCTATTCCACCCGCTCGGCTGCCGACTTGCTGCTCGACCTACAAGCGGAAGAGTCCAAGGCCGAGCATCCGAACCAACGAGAAGCCATTCGCTATGGTATAGCCCTTGCCCTTTTTCAGTTAGAGCGTTACCCAGAAGCACTTGGTTATATTCAGCCTTTACGTGCTAGCGACAGTTTCAACTTGTTTTACTTAGACACACTGACAGATATCTTATTAAAGCTGAATCGCAGTGAAGAGGCTGTCGAATTACTAACCCAGGAGTTTGCCCGCCGCCCCGACAACCAAGTAATTACGCTGAATTTGGCCTATGCCGCAAATGCAGCCAAGCAATACGACTTAACCCGTCGCGTACTGACCAACTTTCTCATTCATAATAAAAACGACATGCTGGCATGGCGCATGCTTTACGAAGCCAATCAACAAAGTGACCGATCGGTAGAAATGCATGAGGCCTTGGCTGAAATATACGCTTTACGTGGCAATTTCCGCATGGCTATTGAAGAATTACACAGCGCCATTAGTAAGACCCCCGAAGAGCGGCCTTTAACCCGCCACCGTCTGCAAGGTCGCATAGATCAGTTCAGACAGCTAGAAATTGAACGTAACCGCGTTTCGTAACGCTTTTACTTCGCCGGTCAATTAGGTAGTATCAGCCGCCCAACGCATAAATGAAGAGGATGCTATGAGTTCTATCGTTATGTACCACAACCCACGCTGCTCTAAAAGCCGCCAAACCCTGGCGCTTTTGCAAGAGCAAGGTATTGAACCCACCATTGTCGAGTACTTAAAGACCCCGCCTAGCAGCGAGGAATTAAGCCAGGTTTTAGCTGCCTTAGGTATATCCGCTCGGGAGATTATTCGGACAGGTGAAGAAGAGTACAAAACCCTCAATTTAGCCACATTTGACGGCACTGAAGCAGAGCTGATTGCCCTTTTATGCGACCACCCGAAGCTCATTCAGCGCCCCATCGTGATAAACGGTGACAAAGCGAAAATTGGCCGTCCACCTGAAGACGTTTTACAAATAGTGTGAGTACACCATGAAATTACCTACCCACTCCGGGTTTTACCGCAAGCTCACTTTGGTGTGCTATTTGCCGCTCATTCTGTTTGTTGTTTTGTGGCAAACAGTACTAGCGCCGAGCGAGTTTATTAGTTTGCCCCTGGCATTCGTGCTGTTTGTGCTGCCTCTATTGCTACCCTTATATGGCATTTTGAAGGGCAACCCTTACACACACGCCTGGGCAAACTTTATTCTTATGCTCTATTTCTTGCACGGTTTCACCACTATTTATACCTTGTGGGAACGCAGGTACTTGCCTCTGATTGAGCTGCTGCTCACCACGGGCGCTTTTATTGGTGCCACCTACTATGCCCGCTACAAAGGCCGAGAGCTTGGCTTAGGCTTGAAGAAGAAACAAGTGGGCAACGCTGGGAAAATGCCCGACTAGAGGTCCTTACAAGTTTAATACTTGCTTTACAAAGGGCAGCGTCAAGCGACGCTGCTCACGCATGGAAGCTTGATCAAGCGCATCCACGGTTTGCATTAATCCATGCATACCGCGACTTAAACGACCTAGTAAAAACTCGGCAACGTCGTCATTCAATATCAATCCACGTGACTTCAAATGCAGCTTCAACGCTTGAATTTTTTCATTGTCATCCAAGGGAGCTAACTTAAATTGTGTCGCTGCCTGCAGCCGCGACTGTAAGTCCGGTAACACAATTTGCATACTGCGCGCCGGCACCTTAGACGACCACAGCAAATGCCCTTCCTGCCGATCCATAAAACGGTTAATAAGAGCAAAAAGCGCTACGGACCACTCCGCATTGCTGGTCACTGCGTCTATATTGTCCAGGGCCAGTAACTGAGCTTCTTCTAACCCTTCTAAAAGGGCTGGCGACTGATGCCGAACCGCTTCAAGGGGCACATACATAGCTACATCGCCACGGTTATGCACCATGTCGGTCATGGCGGATAAGAAGTGGGTTTTGCCCGCACCATCGGAGCCAACAATCGCCGTGTGCTGAAACGAGTGTGTGTCTAGCTCGCGAATGTAATTCACCGCCATTTCATTCGGCCCAGGCACAAATAAAGAAAACTGTGCCAACTCTGGAAGTTGTACAGGCAAAGTTAATTGTGAACTATTTTTCAGTGTAGCCACCGGTACTCCAATACATCATTTTGCGTACGGCTCCACGGGTCTTGAATTTGTTGTAATCGCGATTCTAGTTCAAGAGCCTGTTCCACACGCGCTTTATTTCCTACCACACGCAATTGAAACTCCACTGTTCCTTGGTGGTAGCGAGCCATGGCCACTTTAACGACTGGGCCCAAGCTTTCTAATAGGGCTTCTGCCGCTATTACTTTTTCTAAACTTCCAGCATTCACTAAACGCAATCGAACATCGGTTTGCTCTGAATTTGAAAAGCTCACCGCATATTCTGCAGCCACCTGTTCGGTTAATGCGTCGGCAAACAACACACCAAGTTGGTGTAAGTCTGCGTGGGCTACACTCCCTGTGGTATGCAAGCCTCCCACCACCAAACGCCATTCTGCACGGTAGCCCTGCTCTGTCGGCTGAATGCGTGCTATAGCCGTACCACTTGCAGCATAACGCTCCGTAGCAGCAACCACAGGCCCTTCAAAGCGCCCCCAAACGTCACTAGGGCTTACCGCTAGTAGGTCTGTTAAGTCCAACAGCGGAAAGGTCACTGGCAAACCGCGAATGCTGGCTTGCTCGGTAATACCCGCAAGTAGCTCATGCCCAGAGTCGCGCGCTATTAACTGGGTGTTTCCGCGGGCGCCAGTTTCACTTGGCTCGGCTAGCCACAACATAACGGTGGGCCGCTGCGCACTCCAAACAGAGCTTCCTACCTGACGTAATAGCTGCAGCATACGCTCTTCGTTATAAGTGGCACTTAAAAAGGTTTTGCCCTGCTCTCGAATGTAAGAATACTGAATAACATAGTCGCTGGCGTTCCGCCGCTCCGACTGCACTTGTTCAAACGAAACTACATCCGCATGGCCCGCAAGCCTCACTAATACTTCATTGAATCCCAATTGAGCAGCACGCAGCCGTTCAGCCCGAGTTTGCGAGTTCACCTCTACCCGGGCCGTTAGTAGCTGCTGCATGCCATTCTCATCAACCAAGCTTTGTCCGTAAGCAGGCTGCCAGCTTGCTTGCGCAATAAGCAAAACAACCAGTGCGCTTAACATCAGCAGAGTATGTGTAATTCGATTCAAGGCACTCACCTTTTAAACATGATGGTTAGGATAATAAACACCCTTCCGCAGCGGGGCAAGTAACAAGCTGTGGAAATCAAGTGCATATGTGGCTCACAACTACCTTAAATGATAGCATGAATAAAATTTCTCCAGTTTTTAAGGTTTGCGATGTTACGTCAACAAGTTAGAGCCGTCAGTTCACTCCTTTCCACCATGACGCTCATTGGCCTGTGTGTCGGCATGACCACCACGCTGCTCAGTTTACGCGGTGCGCTTGAAGGTTTTTCGACCATGACCATTGGGGTCATTATGTCGGCTTACTTTATTGGCTACTTGTTTGGCACAACGCGCGCACCTAAAGACATTCGCCGGGTTGGCTATATTCGCGCCTTTGGCGGACTCGGCGCCCTTGCCTCTATCAGTGTGCTTATTCAGGCCATCTGGATAGACCCTGTGGTCTGGTTCCTCATGCGTTTTCTAAGCGGTTTTGCCTTATCCGCCATGTTTGTTATTGCCGAAAGCTGGCTAAATACCATGGCAGACAATAAAAGTCGCGGCGCCATGCTGTCTGTCTACATGGTGCTACTGTACGGGGGCTTAATCGTCGGCCAGTTGCTACTGGGTATTGCTGACCCTGCCTCTTTTATACCGTTTGTCCTAGTGGCTATGTTGCTCAACCTGTCCCTGATCCCTATTTTAGCGAGTGTGACAGTAGAGCCAACCATTACCGATGTAAAGAAAGTGCCATTACGGCTGTTGCTTGAACAAGCCCCCTTGGGGATTGCCGCCACCTTTGTGATACAAGCTTGTTATGCCATGTTTTACGGTGTAGGCCCTGTTTATGCTATTCACCTTGGTTTAAGTGTTTCCCAAGTGACTGTGTTTATTGCCGCTTTTATTGTCGGTGGGCTTATTTCACAGCCCATTATTGGTATGCTGTCGGATAAATACGACCGTCGCGCCGTACTTGCAGGCTGTACCGCTAGCGCCACCCTGATTGCCTTTGTCTTATCGCAAATCGACGGTGGCAGCCCGTGGCTGATTTTCCTGGGTATTGCCTTATTTGGCGCAAGCATGCTGCCCGTGTATGCCTTGGCCATTGCCCATACCAACGACTTTTTAGAACTCGACCAAATGCTAGGTGCCACCGGCACTATCATAAAAATAGCTGGTGTTGGGGCAATTATTGGTGCTCCTGTGGTGGCCGCCATGATGCAATTTGGTGCCGTAAACTACTTTTTTCTTCTAATGGCCGCTTTAACCGCAAGTATTGCCTTGTATTCTTTGTATCGGATAGGTCAGCGTGACGCCCCAGAAGAGCAGCAAGTGTCGCCATTTGCTGTGTTAGCGCCTGCCCAGGTTTCGGAAGAAATAGTACACACCATGATAGAAGAAGCGATTGAGCTTGAAGAAGAGCAGGCCAGTGACTTACCTGAAGTGACAGGTCCGCCACTGGAAGAAGCGTCTGAAGAAGAGGTTCTAGAGGCTCGCTAACACGCGAGCCACTTAGTCAAACAGGTTTTGGCTTCTTCTTGCAGTGCAGCTAAATGCTCCGCACTCTTTAAACTTTCCGCATATATTTTATACACAGGCTCTGTGCCCGAAGGACGTGCTGCAAACCAACCATTTGCCGTGGTGACTTTCACCCCACCAAAGGCTTCGCCATTGCCTGGGGCTTTGGTCAATACCGACGTTACCGCTTCACCAGCGAGTTCAGTCAGGGTAGGTGGTGCTTCAACCAAAGCTTTAAAGGCCTCCATTTCGTGGTAGCTCGCTTGCATGTCGAGACGTGCATAAAACGACTGCCCATATTCAGCTTCTAGCGCGCGGTAATAAGCACTAGCAGACTTACCTGTCGTGGCCTGAATTTCAGCCGCAAGCAGTGCCAAAATAATCCCATCTTTGTCTGTACTAAACGCCTTACCTTGCAAGTCTAAAAAGCTAGCACCTGCACTTTCTTCACCAGCAAAGCCTATAGCTCCGGAAGCGAGCCCCTGGGCAAACCACTTGAAGCCCACGGGCACTTCCATGAGTGGACGTTCCGCCCCTGCTACAACACGGTCTATCATGGCACTGGAGACAAGGGTCTTCCCGATTTGTGTCGTGTTAGGCCAGGTTCGCGTACGTAACAAGTAGTCAATACTAACGGCCAGAAAATGGTTTGGGTTCATCAAACCGTCTGCAGTAACAATGCCGTGGCGGTCATAGTCAGGGTCGTTTCCGACGGCTAAGTCAAAGGTGTCGCGCATGGACAATAAGCCGGCCATGGCGTCTGCAGACGAACAGTCCATGCGAATAGCGCCGTCTTTGTCGAGCGTCATAAAGGAAAAACGAGGATCTGCATGGTCGTTCAAAATAGTCAGGTGTAAACCATAGGTTTCAGCAATAGCATGCCAATAGCGCATGCCTGCTCCGCCCATAGCATTGACCCCAATGTGCAGGTTTGCCTGGGCTATCGCCTCAAGGTTCACCACGTTTTTCAAGTCGCTCACATAGCTCGAAATCCAGTCGCAGCGACGTAAGTTCTTCGCATTTAAGGCTTCGTCGTAGCCCACCACATTCACGCCTACCAACTCACTCGACAAAATTGCATTGGCATATTTCTCAATACAGGTGGTCACGTCGGTGTCCGCGGGTCCGCCATGGGGTGGGTTGTATTTAAAACCACCGTCTTGCGGTGGGTTATGAGAAGGCGTTATCACCACGCCATCAGCAAACCCTTCGGTGCGCCCTTCGTTGTACCTGAGTATCTCATGGCTGATAACTGGTGTTGGGGTGTACCCCATGTCTTCTTGCACATGCACTTCAATGCCGTTGGCTATAAACACCTCAAGCGCGGTAATAAACGCTGGCTCTGACAAGGCATGGGTGTCTTTCCCCAACAGCAAAGGACCCGTAATACCCTGCTCTTCACGATAACCACAAATGGCCTGGCTCATAGCCAATACATGAGCTTCGTTAAAGGTGCTGGTGATGGAACTACCGCGATGCCCCGAGGTGCCGAAACGCACTTGCTGTGACACTTTTCTTGGGTTCGGTTCACGTACGTAATAAGAAGCAACCAGGTTGGGAATATCAATTAAGTCTTGTTGCTGGGCCGGTTGGCCTGCGCGCTCATGACGGCTCATTATAGTAAGTCCTTTAGTTGGTCAGCGTCTGCTGCAGAGTATCCTAACTCTTGTGCCGCTTGTTTTACGATGGCTTGTTTTTTGCTGGTATTGGAGTTCGTGACGACCCAATAGCCCGAGTTTGGCACTTCCTTTGGATTGGTGCTGTTACCCGACGCTTTTAGCTCTTCTTTGCTTTTCGCAAAATACAACCGGTGCCGGCCTCGAATGCGTAACACATTGTCGAAGGTGTCCGGGTGACTCTGGTACAACACACTGAGTAAATATAAAAAACGCCCTACTTTGCTTTTTTCTGCGTCAAGTTGCTCCGCCACGACACTCTCTAAAGCCGACTGTGCAGGTGCTGGCTCCTCTGCAGGGGGCTCTTCTACCTCGGCCTCTTCCTGGGCCGGTGCGAGTTCTGGCTCCATGGCCACGGCTTGTTCTTTTTCTATACCCGTTAAAGGCGGTAGCGCCAGCAGGCGGCGCAAAATGTCGGAGGCACTTTCCCCGATGGACTGGGTGTGGGAAGCAATGTAACGATATAGTTCAGCGTCTATTTCTATCTGTTTCATAAATGTTTTCTTCGCAAATGCTGTTGCGCCATTGTCGCAGCAGCAAGGCTCCAGTTTGCATTCTAAAGTATTTATTTTGCCCACAGTATATAGAAGCATGGAAAGGTTTGCACCGACCATGCTTCGTGGGCGAGAATAGCGGCATACAATACAACTTTACTCTGTAAAGGAAGCTTTTATGTCACATCATGCCATTTCATTAAACCATGAAACGCTGGGCTCACCAGAAAACCCTGCCGTACTGCTCATTCATGGCTTATTCGGCGACCTAGACAACTTAAAAAGTATTAGTCGCGCTCTAAGCGACGCGTATTATGTCATTAATATAGATCTACGCAATCACGGCCAGTCGCCCTGGGTCAGCAGTATGTCGTTTCCAGAGATGGCCGCCGACGTTCTTGCCTTGCTCGACACTCTAGAAATACAACAAGCACACATTTTGGGCCATTCGCTGGGCGGCAAGGTCGCCATGGAAGTGGCTATGCACCACCCTGAACGTATACGTTCATTGGTTGTGGCCGACATTGCTCCGGTGCGCTACCCACCGAGCCATAATACTATATTAGCGGCCTTAACCGCTCTGCCGCTCAACCAAGTAAAGAACCGACAAGACGCCGACGCTCGCTTGGCGAGAGACATTAAAATAAAAGGGGTACGCCAGTTCTTGCTTAAGAACCTGACAAAAACCGACGAAGGGTGGGCTTGGCGTATGAACCTGGCCGATATTAACGCCTGCTACCCAGAACTGATAGGCGCCCCTGGCTCGAACAAGGTGTATGAGGGCCCCACTTTGTTTATCCGTGGCGGTCTCTCTGACTACATACAGGCAAAGCACAAAACTGAAATTCTTGCGCGTTTCCCGAACGCACAGTCGAAAACCATGAGTGGTGTAGGTCACTGGCTGCATGCGGAAAAGCCGCTTATTTTTAACGGCTTGGTACAACGTTTTCTAGATGAGAACTAATATCACCTATGTTATTATAAACACTATACAGACTTGTGGATGAGGCCCCCATGTTTAGCGACAACCTAGAGCAAATTGAATCGTTAATGACAAACTTTGCTATCGCCATTTTGTTTCTTCTTATTGGCTTAGCAATTCAAGATGTGCTGAAAAAAGGCAATGTGCCACGTTTTGGCCGTTTTTTTGTTTGGCTTGTTTTGTTTCTAGGTATGGCTGGGTTTATTGCCAAGGGCGTTATCCAGTTTGTGGTTGAAGCCAATATTCATTAACTCTATTTCATTTTAACTTTAGCTTAGCAGTAAGAGCAGGAACATTATTATGGCCACTGTTGGACTTTTTTTTGGAAGTGACACAGGTAACACAGAAGCGGTTGCCAACATGATACAGAAAGAGCTTGGCAAACACCTCATAAAGGTGCAAGACATTGCTAACTCAAGTAAAGAAGACATCGCTGAGTACGACTTACTTTTATTTGGCATTCCTACTTGGTACTACGGCGAATCACAGTGCGACTGGGACGACTTTTTCCCAGAGTTTGAAGAGATCGACTTTACCGACAAGCTGGTCGCTATTTTTGGCTGCGGTGACCAAGAAGACTACGCCGAATACTTCTTAGACGCGATGGGCGTGGTGCGTGATATTGTTGAGGCCCGTGGTGGTATTATTATTGGTCACTGGCCAACAGAAGGTTATGACTTTGAAGCCTCTAAAGGGCTGGCAGACGAAAACCATTTTGTTGGACTCGGTATCGACGAAGACCGTCAACCTGAATTAACCAAAGAGCGCGTGGTCGCTTGGTGTGCGCAACTGCGCGAAGAAATGATGCTTGACGAGTTAAGTTAAGTATTACCCATGTTCTTTTTCCGCTGCATGTGGCTATAATCACAAGCAACCCCTTTTGTGTATAGAGAGTACTCAATGCCCAGTTCTGATGTTCAATTAAAAAAAGCAGGTCTTAAAGTAACCTCTCCGCGCATCAAGGTTCTTGATGTGATGAAAAACCCGGATAACCAGCATGTAAGCGCTGAAGATGTTTTTCGTATTCTTATGGAGCGTGGCGACGAGGTTGGCCTTGCCACTGTTTATCGTGTATTAAACCAGTTTGAAGACGCAGGGATTATTACTCGTCATCACTTTGAAGGTGGCCGTTCGGTTTTCGAGCTCGCCAATAAAGATCATCACGACCATTTAGTGTGCTTAACCTGTGGCCGTGTCATTGAGTTTGAAGACGACATCATAGAACAGCAGCAGCTAAAAATAGCTGAAGCTAACAACCTTGCGTTAACCAACCACAGCTTGTACCTATACGGTGAATGCAAAACACCTGATACGTGCGAGCACAATGTAGAAGCCGATGAAAACAAGAGCATAGGGCTATAACCTATGAAATGGCTTATTTACGGTGCCTATGGCTATACCGGTGAGTTAATTACCCACCACGCCAAGCGTATGGGGTACAGCCCTATTCTTGCCGGTCGTAACCAAGGAAAGCTCGACACTTTTGCCGAGCATGTCAAGCTTGAAGCTCGCGCTTTCGACTTAAGCCACGACGCCCTGGTAGAAAACCTACAAGACATTGATCTCGTGGTGCATTGCGCCGGGCCTTTTAGCAAAACAGCCGAGCCCATGATGCATGCCTGTATTGCCACGGGCACCCACTATTTAGACATTACCGGTGAAATTGAGGTTTTTGAGCTTGCCCACCAATTGCACGCACAAGCTGAAGAAGCCGGTATTGTGCTCTGCCCAGGCGTTGGCTTTGACGTTATTCCAACGGACTGTATTGCCGCACGATTAAAGTCACAAATGCCTGGAGCAACCCACTTAAAATTAGGTTTTGACTCCCGCTCGCGTATGAGCCGTGGCACTGCCAAAACCAGTATTGAAGGCTTAGGCAAAGGCGGTGCTGTACGTAAAGAAGGCCACATTGTAAGTGTGCCGCTTGCCTATAAAACGGAAGAAATTAACTTTGGCGATGGTCGTAAGCTCGCCATGACCATTCCCTGGGGCGATGTCTCCACCGCCTACTACACCACCGGCGTACCCAACATTGAAGTGTATATTCCAGCTTCACCTAAGCTGGTCAAACAACTGAAAAGGCTGAACCGAGTTCGCTGGTTACTGCGCCGCCGCTTCGTGCAAACATGGTTAAGCAAAAAAGCAGAGAAACAACCGGCAGGCCCAGAAGCCAAAGAGCGCGAACAACATGCAACCTGGGTGTGGGGCGAAATTAGTAACGACCAAGGAGAAACCATCTCCTTGCGTGAAAAGGTACTGAACGGCTACTCCTTGACCGCCCGGGGCGCTGTTGAGGTGGCTATTCATGTTTTACGCCACCAAATAAAACCCGGCTTTTACACGCCTTCACGCTTATATGGCGCAAAGCTTATCGACTTGTTTTTAGCCGACAAATAAGCAATAAAAAAGCGACCCGCAGGTCGCTTTTTTTATTTTTTTAAACACGAAGTAGTTAGTCTTTTCCGTCCATTTTCGCCCAACTGTCGCGTAATCCAACCGTACGATTGAAGACCAAGTTGTCACCTTGGCCGTCCACACTGTCGCGGCAGAAGTAACCAACACGTTCAAACTGATAGCCTTGCTCCACGGGCGCGTCCATCAGTGATGGCTCTAAATAGCCCTCAACAACCTTTAACGAGTCAGGGTTTAACACTTCTTCTAAGGTTTCCGCAGAGCCTGGCATGGGCACTTTAAATAAGCGGTCGTACAGGCGTATTTCAGCCGGTACCGCATGAGGAACAGATACCCAGTGAATCACACCACGTACTTTCCGGCCATCGGCAGGCGCTTTACCTAGCGTCTCTGGGTCGTAGCTACAGTAAATCGTGGTTATTTCGCCTGCGTCATTTTTTTCCACACGTTCGGCTTTTATCACGTAGGCATTACGTAAGCGCACTTCTTTACCCAGCACCAAACGCTTAAACTTTTTATTGGCTTCTTCACGGAAGTCTTCACGCTCAATATACAATACGCCGCTAAAAGGCACCTTACGGGTTCCCATGCTTTCGTCGCTTGGGTGGTTGGGTGCGTCAATTTCTTCATGCTGGCCTTCTGGGTAGTTTTCTAAGACCACTTTTACCGGATCTAGCACAGCCATAGCGCGTGGCGCAGTTGCGTTTAAGTCGTCACGAATGCACGACTCCAACACTCCCATTTCCACCACGTTATCCATTTTCGTCACACCAATACGCTTGGCAAACTCACGAATAGACGCAGGGGTGTAACCACGACGGCGAATACCTGCAATGGTCGGCATACGCGGATCATCCCAACCAGACACATGCCCTTCTACGACCAGTTCGTTCAAGCGGCGCTTGCTCATCATGGTGTATTCAAGATTTAACCGTGAAAATTCAATTTGCTGTGGGTGACAGTCAATACTGATGTTTTCTAATACCCAGTCATACAAGCGACGGTTGTCTTGGAACTCAAGTGTACATAGTGAGTGCGTGATGTTTTCAATAGCATCGGAAATGCAGTGCGTAAAGTCGTACATAGGGTATACGCACCATTTGTCGCCTGTTTGGTGGTGCTCTACATGACGAATGCGGTAAATGACAGGATCACGCATACACATAAACGACGACGTCATATCAATTTTAGCGCGCAGTGAACAATGCCCTTCTGGGTATTCTCCCGCTGTCATTTTAGCAAACTCAGCCAAGTTGGTTTCAACCGGTGTGTCCCGGTAAGGGCTATGTTGACCCGGAGCCGTTAAGGTACCACGCATGGCACGAATTTCTTCTTGGCTGCAAAAGTCTACGTAAGCTAAGCCCTTTTCAATTAACTCCACTGCATAACCATGCAATCGGTCAAAGTAGTCGGAGGAATAGCGCACTTCACCCGACCACTCATAACCAAGCCAACGAACGTCATTTTTAATAGACTTCACATACTCAATGCTTTCTTTCAGCGGGTTGGTGTCGTCGAAGCGTAAGTTACAGGTACCCTGATAGTCTTGCGCTATACCAAAGTTCAGCACAATAGATTTGGCATGACCGATGTGCAAATAACCGTTCGGCTCAGGCGGGAAACGTGTGTGCACTTCAGTGTGCTTACCTGAGGCTAAGTCATCATCAATAATTTTGCGAATAAAGTTGCTGGGACGCACGCCAGTCTCGGCCATTCAAGTACTCTCCGTTATTAAAAAATACGAATAAAAATGGCATCTATAATGGCAATTTTCGCTAAATTTTACAAGCCGAAAAAGCGAAGGTAACGCCGCATCTGCTGTTGCGCCGTGGCGAGTCCCATGGGTTGAAAGCGCACTTTACTACCTGGTGGTCGCTGGGCTAGGTTATAGCCTGATAAAGGCAAAATACTGCCTAACTTCGGGTAGCCTCCCAAGGTTTGTCGTTGCTGCAATAAAATTATGGGCTGGCCATCGCCTGGCACTTGTATCGCCCCATAGCAAACGGGCTCCGACAAGAGGTTGCCTGACGGAGGAGCTATCGCGGGCCCATGCAGGCGTGCCCCCATGCTGTCGCTTTCCGTTGTTATTTCATACTCGTTGGTCCAAAAGGTGTGCCAAGCTTCTGCGCTAAATTCGTGCTGCTGATAGCCTGGTATCACATATAAGGTTAATTCAGAATGGAGGTCTGGTACGTACTTGTCGGGCATTTGACGTGGAACGCGCTCTTGCGAACTTGCAGCACAGGGAATAAAGTCGTTGGGCTGTAAATGGCACCCGTCGCCCGTGAGCCCCCCAAGTTTATTACGCGCTACGGTGGCACAACTGCCTAGGACATTTGGCACCTGAAAGCCCCCTGCCACAGCCACGTATGCACGAAAGCCATAGCGTGGATAGCCAAATTTCAACACGTCGCCTGGCTTTACCCAGAAGCTGCGCCAAGGCGCTTTGGGTTGACCATTGACCGTGAGGTTTAAGTCGCCTCCCGTTACAGCCACCATGCTGTGAGTATGGCTTTCTAATTCAGTACCCCCGGCAGTAATTTCAATCACAGCACATTCAGGCCCATTGTCCAGCAGTCGGTTTGCCCAATTTGCAGAAACCGCGTCGGCTGGGCCTCCTGGTGTGACGCCTAAATGCTGAAACCCATATCGACCTTGGTCTTGAAGCGTGGCATGAATACCCGATTTAATCACACGCATGCCTGTGCTCATGTTGTATCTCCCTGACGAATAAATCTCACTTTATCACCTACTTGTACAGGGGTCATGGCGTCTGGGCCATGGGCTAACTGGATATTGCCGTTCACATTAAACCAACGCATTTGTGCCTTTCCAATGAGGTTCCAGCCCCCTGGGCCCGCAGTTGGGTAAACGGCGGTTTGCACCCCTGCTATACCGACACTTCCCGCTGGTACTTGCTTGCGGGGCGTGTCGAGCCGTGGTGTCACTAATTGTTCATCGAGCCCGCTTAAGTAAGCAAACCCTGGCGAAAATCCAAGGGCCGCTACCACATAGTCAGCGGCTAGATGCTTCTCGATAACCTGATCCGGCGTTAATTTATTTAACGCCGCTACCCGCTCTAAGTCTGGGCCATGTTCGCCGCCGTACACCACAGGAACTTCAAGCAATAGAGGCTGAGCTTGTGGCAAGCGAGTTTGCTCGATTTCGCTGACCAAATGCTCAAGCGCAAGTTGGAGATCATATAACCGTACCGTGCGCGCGTCATAATAAACCAGCAAGGTGGAATAAGCTGGCACCACATCCACGACCACGTCGCTTAAGTTGGTTAAAATTTGCTGTCGTAACTGTGTCAGCAATAAAGGCAAATCGTCCGCTGCGTTACTGGTGAACGTCATCAAAAGGGCATCGACCCCTGCAACAGAAAAGTCAAAAGACACAGTCTTATGCATGGCCTTGCTCCAGCTCGTCGAGCATATTTCGTATATCCGCCACAGTGGCTACAGACTCGGGGTTGTCGCCATGCACACATAAGGTAACAACCGGCAGGTCCAGTAAAGTCCCTTGGTGACAACGCACTTGGCGGTGTTCTGCTATCATGCGAGCTTGAGCTAAAATAGCGGCTTTCGTTTGGTGCACACTACCCTTGACATGCCTTGCCATAAGCAGGCCTTCTTTGGTGTAAGCCCGGTCCGCAAAGGCTTCAGGCCATAAGGTTACTTGTTGTAGCGCGGCTTCGTTGTTGTATAGTTCAAAGTTATTTGTGGCTAACACAACCAGTGGTAGGCTTGGGTCCACAGCGGCAACACCTCGCAGCACGGCCTCAAATACCGGCAATTTTTCCATCATGTCGTTGTACAAGGCGCCGTGGGGCTTTACATACCCTAAAACGCCTCCTTCCGCCCTGCACATGCCTTGCAAGGCACTAACTTGGTATATCACCATGGCAGTAATTTCTTCCAAGCTGCAGGCCATCGACCGTCTACCAAAGCCTTCTTTGTCGGGGTAACCTGGGTGTGCGCCTATCATCACATCGTGTTTTACGGCTAAACGGACCGTGCGTTGCATGGTCACTGGGTCTGACGCATGGAAACCCGTGGCTATATTCGCACAATGGATTAAAGGCATAATGACTTCGTCATTTCCCATGCGCCAAGGGCCGAAGCCTTCCCCCAAATCGGCGTTCAGTAGTAATGGGCTGTGCACGCGACACCTCACTTATCCGCTCTACGTTATGCAATTGTTTCGTACCCAACATCATGACAGACAAACCGCCAGAACTAAAACGCCTGATGGTCTGATGAGCAAGCAGCGGCACATGCGACACAAACAAAAACGCCCAGCGAGGCAAAGCCAGCTGGGCGTTTTAACGAGTACTTCAGTGTTTTACTCGCCGCTCTCACGCGGACGCATGTGCGGGAATAAAAGCACGTCGCGAATCGACGGCGAGTCAGTGAACAGCATGACAAGGCGGTCTAAACCAATCCCTTCACCTGCTGTGGGTGGCATACCATGTTCGAGCGCAGTAACATAGTCTTCGTCATAGAACATGGCCTCGGCGTCACCCGCCTCTTTTTGGTTCACCTGTTCTTGGAAGCGCTCTGCTTGGTCTTCCGCGTCGTTTAACTCCGAGAAACCATTGGCTATTTCACGGCCGCCCACAAACAACTCAAAGCGGTCCGTCACAAATGGGTTGTCGTCGTTACGACGGGCTAGGGGCGACACTTCAGCCGGGTAAGCGGTAATGAAGGTTGGCTCCATTAGCTTGTGCTCTGCGGTTTCTTCAAAAATTTCAATTTGAATTTTACCTAAGCCCCAACTGTCCTGTACCTGAATACCTAAACTCTCCGCCAAGGCTGTCGCTTGAGCCATATCATTTAACTGCTCGAGCGTTACCCCTTCGTTGTACTTGAGAATAGCTTCTAGCACAGTTAAACGTGCAAAAGGTTCACCAAAGTGGAAGGTGTTCCCTTGATACGTCACGTCTGTAGTACCAAGTAAGTCGAGCGCCAAACCACGCAGCATTTCTTCTGTTAAGTCCATCAAGTCTTTGTAGTCTGAATAACCCCAGTAGAACTCCAACATAGTGAATTCTGGGTTATGCCGCGTCGACAAACCTTCGTTACGGAAACTGCGGTTAATTTCAAACACCTTTTCAAAGCCACCCACAACCAAACGCTTAAGGTATAGCTCAGGTGCAATACGCAGGTACAGGTCCATGTCCAACGCATTATGGTGCGTAACGAATGGACGCGCACTGGCACCGCCAGGAATCACATGCATCATCGGCGTTTCTACTTCTAAGAAGCGACGTTCGGTTAAAAACTGGCGAATGTAATTAATGGTTTTACTGCGCATTAAAAAGGTTTCGCGCGACTTGGTGTTCACAATCAAGTCTAAATAACGCTGACGGTAACGGGTTTCCTGGTCGGCTAAACCATGGAATTTATCTGGTAATGGGCGTAGCGCTTTAGTCAGTAAACGAATCTCGTCCACTTGCACTGTCAGCTCACCGGTTTTCGTGAAAAACAAGGTACCACTGGCACCCACAATGTCACCCAAGTCCCATTTTTTGAAGTCGTTGTTATAAACGCCTTCAGCCAAGTTGTCCCGTGCTACGTACAGCTGAATTTGACCCGACATATCTTGAATAGTGGCAAAGCTAGCCTTACCCATTATACGGCGCAGCATCATACGCCCTGCTACATGAACACGCACGCCTTCTGCAATCAAGGCTTCCGGGTCTTTGTTCGCGTGTGCTGCATGCAAGTCGGCAGCCAGGCTGTCACGACGGAAGTCATTTGGAAAAGCAATCCCCTTTTCACGCAGGCCCTTCAGTTTCTCCTTGCGCTCAACACGTTGCTGATTCACATCCACCTGCGGTTCTTGCCTGTTATCCGTCATTGCTTTTCCTCTACGTTCAATACAATCAATAAATAGTTATAAACCAGACTTCAGGCTCGCTTCAATGAAGCGATCAAGATCGCCATCAAGCACGGCCTGAGTACTACCTGTTTCTACGCCTGTGCGTAAATCTTTAATCCGTGCATCGTCAAGTACATACGAGCGAATTTGACTACCCCAGCCAATGTCGGACTTGCTGTCTTCTAATGCTTGGCGCTCTTCGCTTTGCTTTAGCATTTCAAGTTCATACAGCTTTGCACGTAGCTGCTTCATGGCTTGATCTTTGTTTTTATGCTGCGACCTGTCATTCTGGCACTGCACCACGGTTCCCGTCGGTTCGTGGGTTATACGCACCGCTGAGTCCGTACGGTTAACGTGCTGACCTCCGGCACCGGAGGCGCGATACGTGTCAATTCGCAAGTCAGCTGGATTAATGTCAATTTCAATATCGTCGTCGACTTCTGGGTAAACAAACACAGACGTAAACGACGTGTGGCGACGATTACCTGAGTCAAATGGAGACTTACGCACTAGTCGGTGCACACCTGTTTCAGTACGAAGCCAACCAAAAGCGTATTCACCTTGCACTCGAATGGTCGCCGACTTTACACCTGCCACATCACCGTCTGACAATTCAATAATCTCTGTTTTCATGTCGTGGGCATCGGCCCACCGTAAATACATGCGCAGCACCATGCTGGTCCAGTCTTGTGCTTCGGTTCCACCCGACCCTGCTTGTAAGTCAATATAGCAGTCGTTGGCGTCGTTCGGGCCGGAGAACATGCGACGAAACTCTAACGTTTCTAACACCTCACGCCAACGCCCTACTTCTGCACGGGCTTCGGTTAAAGTTTCTTCGTCGTCGGCTTCAATAGCTAGCTCGACATAGGCCTCGGCGTCATCTAAACCTGTGGCAATATCACGAAAACCTTGCACTAAGTTTTCTAATTCGGAACGTTCCTTCCCCAAAGCTTGCGCCTGTGCCGGGTTGTTCCATACATCTGGGTCTTCGAGTTCCCGTTCTACTTCTTCTAAACGCTCTTCTTTAACCGTTAAGTCAAAGATACCCCCGAAGCAGTTCAGTGCGCTTTCTGAGGTCTTGAATTTCGTTGCTTAGTGCGTTTGTTTCTAACATGAACTCATCCTTTCTTCGCGTTGTTAGCGGGAATTAAAAACGGCCGTTAGTTTAGCGGATTTCCCTTAAAAACAACAGGCTTTAAGCGGGCCAGATATGCTCAATCATTAATTGCAGCTTACTTTCACCACGAAAGGTGTTTTCTTGCAAACGGAAGGCCAGTTGAACCCATTCGGTATTCGGAAATTGCCAGCCAGCATTTGGAACATGAAAGGCAATTGCATCGACTAATTGGGTGCTACCTTCCACTTCTAGCACAAGCTTAAGATGAACGTCTTTCAACCACCGGTGCTGCACCACACGAAACAGGCCATCGAAGACCGGCTCTTCAAACTTCTGCCCCCAGGGGCCGGCGTTATTCAAGGCATGGACAAGTTGTAAGTTAAAGTCCGCCGGTGCAAGGGCACCGTCAGACCAAATAATCCGCTCGAGCAGGTGCGGTTCAATCCATTCATTGGCAATGCGCTGAACGTGTTCTTGGAAAAGCTCGAACTTGTCTTTGGGCACCGACAAACCTGCGGCCATCGCGTGGCCACCAAAACGCTCAATGCACTCCGGTGCTAAGGTATGTACTCGCTCCAACAAGTCGCGAATATGCAGCCCTGGAATGGACCGAGCAGACCCCTTTAATAGGTTGTCACCCGCATCAGCAAAGGCGATGACAGGTCGATGAAAGCGCTCCTTTAAGCGCCCAGCTAAAATACCGATCACCCCTTGGTGCCAGTCAGGCTCGTATACCGCTAATATATTTGGAAAACTGTCGGCGTCTAATTCGAATTTCGCGAGCAGCGACTCTGCGTCCTGCTGCATGCTTTGTTCAATGGTACGCCTCGAACGGTTCAGCTCGTCGAGCCGCAAGGCATGCTCGCGTGCTTCTGTCGCGTCATTGGCGAGCAGGCAATCAATGCCCTTTTGCATATCATCTAAGCGGCCTGCTGCATTAATACGTGGCCCAACGGTAAAGCCTAAGTCGCGCGCTTGTATCTGTGCAGGCTCCCGTTGAGCAACCTGCAGCAAAGCGGTAATGCCCGGGATACACAAACCTTGGCGAATACGCGCAACACCTTGCTGCACTAATATGCGGTTGTTGTAGTCGAGTGGTACCACGTCAGCTACCGTGCCGACTGCCACCAAGTCAAGCCACTGCGCTAAGTTAACCTGAGCCGCAGGGTGATTTGACTGCTGGTCTCGAAACCAAGCCCGCAGTGCCATTAACACATAAAAAGTGACGCCAACACCTGCTAGGGCCTTACTCGCAAACGAACAAGCCGGCTGATTCGGGTTCACCATGGCATAGGCCTCTGGCAAACGATCAGCCGTTAAGTGGTGATCTGTGATAATAACATCTATGCCTAACCGGTTCGCTTCTTCCACTGCGGTAAAGCTACTCACACCGTTATCTACGGTAATAATTAAGTTTGTCTGCTCTGCATGGGCAAGCTTTACTAGCTCGGGTGACAAGCCATACCCGTCATGAAAGCGGTTGGGCACCATAAAGTGCACTCGGCGTGCCCCCATCGCGGTAAGCGCACGCATGAATAAAGCAACACTGGTGGCTCCGTCTGCGTCAAAGTCACCAACAATACAAATGGACTCATCGGCTAAGATTGCTTGGCCAATGCGGGCCGCAGATTTCTCTGCATCTTTTAGCGTATTAAAGTGCAGCAACCCACGCAGCTGCAAATCAAGCTCGCTCGCTTGGAGAACGCCGCGACGGGCTAATATGTGTCGCAAAGGCAAAGGTAAGTGCTGCGGCAGCCCCTCGATACCAGCATCGGGGCGGCGTTTTAATCGTACGTGTGTGGTCATGATTTACCGTGCGCTAGCGCGAAGTTCTTGCAAAAGACGCTCTGGAGGTACAAATCCGGGAATTAAGTTGCCATTGGGCAAAATAATTGCCGGAGTTCCGGTAATGCCCATTTGACGTGCCAAACTTAAGTGCTGTTGCATGGTTTGGTCGCAACGGCTAAGACGCGGCTTCTGCCCTGCCATAGCACGTGTCATGGCGTCAGCTGGGTTACTCGCACAGAAAATACTGTTGAGTTCAGTGGCCGAGCTATGCTCTAGGCCTGCCCGCGGAAACGCCAAATATTCAATACTAATACCCAAGTTTTGATACCCTGCCATTTGTTCGTGCAGTTGACGACAGTAAGGGCAGGTGTGGTCGGTGAAAATCGTCACTTTGTAACCTTCGTTCATCGCCGGATACTTAATGGTCAAGTCCGCATTTTCCCGCACTAAGGCTTGGCGCACTTGGCTTACCGCTTGTTCGGTTAGGTCAGTGGGCGGCATCTGTTCAATGGAAAAAACTTTTCCCGCTATGAGGCGGCTGCCATCATGGGTAATATAGAAAGCACCTTGGCTGGTAAAAACCTGCATGTACCCTTCTAGCTCTGTGGCTTCACGCACACGCTCTACTTGCAACCCCATCTGCCCTAATCGTTGCTCGATAGCGGGCGTTAACTCGGGCTCTGTGGGCTGTTCCGAACTCAGTGCAACACCACTCAACAGGCTGCTGATAGCAAGCAATGACACACCCAAAATACGACTGTTCAAGCGCACGACTCTGCCTTCCTTTTCTTGATAACTCTTGGTATGTAAGACCGAAACATTACGCTGAATAGTATAAAAACACAAGGCATGCAGCGTGCTGTTTAGCCCCTTGGGTGGTGTTCAGAGTGGAGCTGTTTTAAACGCTCTTTCGCGACTTGCGTATAGATTTGCGTGGTGGCTATATCCGCATGGCCTAAAAGCATTTGCAGTGCCCGTAAGTCGGCACCATGATTCAGTAAGTGAGTGGCAAAAGCATGGCGTAACTTATGTGGTGACAAGTTGCGTGTAACGCCCGCAAGCTCAGCGTATATCTTCACCCGATGCCAAAAGGTTTGACGGGTCATTTTTCGAGCCCTTCCGGACAAAAACACCAAATCAGTCGGTTGTTTTACAAAGTCTGCTCTTTGGTACTTTAAGTACTGCTCAAGCCAATGCAAAGCTTCTTCCCCCAAGGGAACGAGTCGTTCTTTATCACCCTTACCAACAACTCGCACTAAGCCTTGGCGCAGGCTTATTTCGCTCATCCGTAAACTAATGAGTTCTGTTACTCGCAGCCCTGTGGCGTACATAACCTCTAGCATGGCCTTGTCTCGTACACCAATCGCCGTTTGTGTGTCTGGCGCTTCTAATAAAGCTGTCACCTCGGCTTCACTCAGGGTGTCTGGTAATGACGCTGCTTGTTTGGGAGTACGAAGGTAAGTGCAAGGGTTGTCTTCGCGGCCGCCGGTTCGTTGCAGGTACTGGTAATACTTTCTACAAGCACTTAAAAGCCGTGCTTGCGAACGTGCAGTGCGGCCTTCGCGGCTTAATTGAGCTATAAAGTCTTCCAACTGCTGCCCTTGCACCTGGGCCAATTGTTGGTTTTCTGGCATGGTATTCAACGGCGTCATCAGCCAACGTTCAAGCTGTTTTAAGTCTGAACGGTAAGCTGCTAATGTGTGTTCGCTCACACCCTGACCTAGCCACAGCTGGTCGAGAAACTCATCTATTTGCACCTACACCTCTGCCTTCTATTCGTCCCCTTTTAACTAATATAACACGGTCAATCGAGAAAGTAGGCACGACCCGCTTACGCATGTGCATGCAGTTGGTCAAGCATGTCCACTAAATCCGCTTCACGCAGCCCCGACTCGGCACGCTCTTGTTCCCGAGCGACCAACCAATGAGGCAGAGACTGCTGCACAATGCTTGGCAGTACCACCTGCTCAGTGCTTGACACCAAGGGCGCAGGCCGTAAACAGTCCGTTAAAAACCAGTCAAGAAACGTCTGCTCTGTGAGCGTGGGCGTCTGTCGTTCGGCCTCTTCTTTGGAGGCATACAAGGGGCGCTGCACTCCCACCGCAAAAGGCGGGCTCCAAGCAGTCTCTTCATGTGCTGTAGGCGGTGGCTGCCAGTCCGGCGCATGAGGGCTCAAACTAGCCAGCATGAGTCGAAATTTGGCTCCTTGGGGCGCATGCAAAGCAGCACTTAACGGCTCCGCAAAGTCTTGTTCTTTATGTACCCACTGAACCTGATCTACCATATTTCTTCTACCCTTACCGCTGATGCTTCTCCTATTTCGGCTGTCTAGCAAGGAACTTAAGCTGGTCATGGCTATTGAAATACCACCAATTTCTTTTATGCTTGAAGATATTCCTTAAAAGCACCAGCTTATTGAGTATGACCCTATGCGTAGTACGCTCGATTTATCTAAAAAGAAAATTTTAATTATTGATGACCAGAAAACATTTCAGGTCATGCTAAAAAGCATGTTGCTTAATTTAGGTGCATTACAAGTGGTGACGGCTCCTTCTGGTGAAGCGGGTCTCGCTTCCCACCGACAGCACAGGTTCGATATATTGCTGGTGGACTACCACTTGGGACGCGGCAAGAACGGCCGACAAGTACTTGAAGAGTTAAAATACAAAAGATTACTACGCCCCGACGGCGTATTTATTTTGGTCAGTGCTGAAAACACCCGCCCCATGATACTGAGTGCCATTGAACTTCAGCCCGACGACTACTTAATGAAGCCTTTCTCGAGCAGCGTTCTAAAAAGCCGCTTAGAGCGTGCATTTCGCAAGCGCGTGACCCTACGCAAGGTTTACCATCACTTGTATCGACGTGAGTACCAAGCCTGCATTGAAGCTTGTAACGAGCATATAGCGCAGGAAGGGCGCTATAAGAACTTTTGCTTACAGTTAGCCAGTGAATTGTATTTGCGCGTGGGCAAAGTAGACGAGGCCGAACAAGCAGTACAGGTTTTATTAGACGAACAGCGCTTTTCTTGGGCCGTATTGGAACTCGCCCATATCAAGTTCAAAAAAGGAGATTACGAAGACTGTTTGCCCCTCATCGAAGAGGTAATACAAAGTAACAGCAATGCTGTGGAAGCTTTCGATTTACGAGCCAAAGTATATGAGCAATTGAAAAACGCAGAGCAAGCGCTGAATGCCGCGCGGCGGGCGGTCAGCTTAGCCCCTTTCTCTATTCAGCGGCAAACCTATTTAGCCCATTTAGCCCGTCACAATCAGCAATTTGACTTAGCCAAACAAGCCATGGGACAAGTGGTTGAGCTTTCTCGAAAGTCGGTTCATCGTGACCCAAAACACTTATGCACGTACATACGCAGCATTCTGGACGCTGCTGAAAACAGTGAAACTGAGCACCAGGTCAAGCGTTATCAACAAGACGCCACTTTAGCCCTGCAGCGCTCACGTACAGAAGAGTCCTTGGTTTATTCAAAGTTTGACTATAAAACCCTTGAAAGCGCGGTTATGGCGAGAATTAATGCCTATAATGGGCAGCTTCGGGAAGCCCAAGAAAATATGCAAGGCGTTATTTCAGGGTTTTTAGAGCAAGGCTACGAAATTCCGAAAGAAGTAACCCCTGATATTATTATCGCCCTGCTAGATATTGGTGAATTTGAGCGCGCAGAAGCCTTGTCGAACCATATATTAGCAGATCTTGAAGTAGACCCTTATAATAAAGAGCTGTTGAGTAGCCGCTTAAAAGGCTGCAAGGAGCAGCGGAGTTCTTTTAAGGAAGCAAATAAACAAGGCATTCAAGCCTATACAGAGGGCGACTATTTAGCTTCGATTCAGCATTTCGAGCAAGCCTTAAAACTTGCGCCACTCAATAGCGGTGCAGCACTTAACTACATACAAGCGGCTCTTAAAATGTTTGAACAGAAAAAGTCAGAGTCGGCTTTCTTGCATAGTGAATGCGAACGATGCTTTCGCATTATCGAAGGTCTGAGCCTTCCAAAAGCACACCACCGCCGCTATATGCAGTTAAAAGCAGACTATGAAGTGGTAGTCCAAGGTAACGGCCTGGGTTAACCTAAAGCTAGCTCAAGTACACGTTGTGCTGAGCGCTTGCCTGCGTCACAGCGAATAGAAGCATGGAGCTGCTGGTACGTTGCAACCGTGTCGCTCATGTCGGTTTGCAAGTGACGCTGTACTTCTTCGGCAATAGCGGCGGGGGTCACCTCGTCTTGCAGTAGCTCTTTCACCACAGGCTTACCTGCTAGCAGGTTCGGTAAAGAGAAGTGCTCAAGGTGCACAAAGTGCTTCAAAATATGGTAATTCAGCCAAGCAAATTTATAACAGACCACCATAGGCCGCTTCAGCAGCATGGCTTCTAATGACACAGTACCTGAAGCCAGCATACAGCTGTCTGCAGCTGTCATAACGGTCCGGCTT
This sequence comes from Aliidiomarina taiwanensis, assembly GCF_003987015.1. Classification (GTDB taxonomy): domain Bacteria; phylum Pseudomonadota; class Gammaproteobacteria; order Enterobacterales; family Alteromonadaceae; genus Aliidiomarina; species Aliidiomarina taiwanensis. The sequence continues at coordinate 853,532 of NZ_PIPQ01000001.1, forward strand.
TGCCCATCGAAAAAATGAAAAGGCAATTGCTGGTCCTGCTCGTTAAACAATCCGAGAATTTGCTCTCGTCGGGCTGGGTTTGCGAAAGCCAGTAAAAACTCAAGATCTGGAAAGCGTTTATGCAACAGGTGTGCAGCGTCTAAGAAGTCCCGCGTTAACATGCCCGCTTCCCCACCCCGACTGCCCGGTAATACAGCCACATACTGTTTGTCGGCTGTTAAAGACAGCGCTGCTCGTGCAGCCTCGCTGTCACTCTGCATAGGAATATCATCCGCTAAAGGGTGCCCAACAAAAGTACAAGGAGCGTCATACTGCGCATAGAAGTCTTGTTCGAAAGGCAGAATACTGAGAACGTCGTGGGTGGCTTTTTTAATCGCAAAAATACGCTTAGGGCGCCAAGCCCAAACAGATGGACTGACGTATTGTATGGTTTTGATACCGGCAGCTTTCAGCTTTTTCTCAATCGGTAAGTTGAAGTCGGGGGCGTCAATACCCACAAACGCATGAGGTTGCTCTGTCAGCATGGTGTTGACCACCTGCTTGCGCGCCGAAAGCAGTTGAGGCAATTGCTTTAGTACATCCACTAAGCCCATCACTGAAAGGGTTTCAAGCGGAAATAAAGAGTCTAACCCCTCTGCGGCCATTAACGGACCGCCCACCCCCACAAAACGCACATGAGCATGTGCTTGTTTTAAGCTTCGCATCAGGTTTGCACCTAAAATGTCGCCGGAGCTTTCACCAGCGACAATGCCAATCACAAGTGGGGGTTGGAAAGTCATAAAGCAGATTAACGAATAATGCCGCGGTTCGACACCGCAATGAAGTCAACAAGCAACTGTACATCGGATGAATTCATCGCCGTTAGCTTTTCCACTGCTTCGTTGAGAGTGAGCCCGCTACGATACATCGTTTTGAAAGCACGCTTAATATTCTTAATTTGCTCAGCACTAAATCCACGACGCTTTAGGCCTTCGCTATTAATGGTACGGGGTACCGCATTATGGCCTTGGGCCATAATATATGGTGGTACATCTTGCACCACCACCGAGCTCACAGCTGTAAAGGCGTGGGAGCCAATTTTACAAAACTGATGAACACCCGTGAAACCGCCCAATATGACATGATCACCCACATGCACATGGCCAGCCAAAGTCACTGCATTGGCCATAATATTGTGGTTTCCTATCATGCAGTCGTGGGCTACATGCACATAGGCCATAAATAAGTTGTCGCTGCCTATTTGCGTTAGGCTGTTGTCTTGCACAGTACCCCGGTGCACTGTGCAACACTCACGAAACACGTTGCGATCACCAATCACTAACTCGGTTGGTTCACCCGCATACTTCTTGTCTTGGCATTCTTCGCCAATGGAAGCAAATTGAAAAATGCGGTTTCCTTTTCCTATACGCGTTGGCCCTTGAATAACCACGTGTGAACCTATGACACAGTCGTCACCAATTTCGACATGTGGGCCAACCCAAGTCCAAGGACCGATAGAAACGTTTTTACCAATGCGAGCAGTTTCATCAATAATCGCTGTTTCGTGAATCAAGTTAAACGCCCCTTCTCGCGCACATAAGTTCGGCTGAAGCAGCGAGTTCACCGTCTACTTCAGCGCGTCCTGAAAATTTCCAAATATCACGGCGTTCTTTTAAAAACTCAACGTGAAAGTGGATTTGATCGCCCGGTATGACTTGACGCTTAAAACGTGCCTTGTCGATACCGGCAAATAAGAATATTTCGTCTTCGTCTCGACGCTCGGACATTTTAAAGCCGAGTAGCCCCGTTGCTTGGGCCATAGCTTCAAGAATTAACACCCCTGGAAAAATAGGGTTGCCCGGAAAATGCCCTGTAAATACAGGCTCATTCATGGTTACATTTTTAATAGCGTGTAACGACTTTCCTGGTACATAAGAAATAACTCGGTCCACTAACGCAAACGGGTAGCGGTGAGGCAGAATATGCTGGATTTCATTTATATCAAAACCAGGTTGTACGGAATCAGTCACAATCTTCTCCAATTAAAGCCTATTCAGGCAGCACTTTCTTTTCTAGTGCCCGAACACGGTTAAACAACGTCGGCAATTGTCGATAACGCACCCCTGCTTTTGCCCATGTAGACTGGTCCATAGCAGGCAAGCCAGAGGCATATAAGCCAGGCTCGGTAATGCTTTTGGTCACCATACTCATACCATGGAACTGAGCTCCATCGCACACTGTGATGTGACCTGCAAAACCGGTTTGGCCGCCCACCATACAGTTCTTGCCAATGGTCGTGCTGCCAGCAATACCTACTTGACCTGCTAGCGCAGTGTTTTCACCCACATGAACATTATGGGCGATCATGCAAAGGTTATCGATAATACAGCCCGACTCGATTACTGTGTCGTCTAGGGCACCCCTATCAATGGTTGTGTTTGCACCAATTTCCACACGGTCACCTACGCGCACACTCCCAAGTTGGGGGATCTTAACCCATTTTCCGTTTTCACTGGCCCAACCAAAGCCGTCACTGCCAATAACAGTGCCACTGTGAATTAAACAGTTCGCACCAATTTCAACACCGTAATACACAGTGACTTGTGCCCACAGCCGTGTGTGTTCGCCAATACAGGCTCCCTCGCCTATAAAGCATTGTGCGCCAATAATGCTATTGGCGCCAATTTTAGCGCCTGCACTGACCACTGCTTGAGGACCTACGGACACATTCTCGCCAAGCTCTGCTGTTGGGTCTACCACCGCTGAAGGGTGAACACCAACTGCTTGCCCAGGAGCGTTGTCAAAGGCTTGAGCAGTTTTTGCATAGCTTAAATAAGGGTTCGAACTGACCAAAAAGTGCGCCTTCGAGCCACTTTTAGCAGCAACGTCCGGGTGCACAATGACGGCACCCGCTGCTGTTGTTTCGAGCTGAGAAGCGTACTTAGGGTTCGCTAAAAAAGCCACCTGTTCGCTTCTTGCTTTCTCAAGTGTGGCAAGGCCTGTCACACGAAAAGAAGCGTCTCCTTGAACCTCTGCCCCAATTTTTTGGGCAAGCTCAGCAAGTGTGTATCCAGTCATATTAGTCACGCGTCATCCGCTCAATTACACGGTTTGTAATGTTCAAGCTGCTTTTAGCAAAGGCTACGTTGCCAGCTTCAATGACGAGGTCAAAGTCTTCACTGTCAGCAATATCATTCACCACTTGCTGTATTTGACCCAGCACACGGTTTCGCTCTTCGTTACGGCGACGGTTCAACTGCTCTGAAAGTGCTTCGCGGCGCTCTTGGTACTCTTGGAATTGCTGCTGCAATTGCAAGGCAGCTTGCTGGATTTCTTCTTCGCTCATAATGGCTTCATCGCGTTGCAAGCGTTCTTGCTGCTCAGTCATCGATGTTTCCATTTCACGTAAACGCTCAGCGCGCTCTTTAAATTCCATCTCAATGGTTTCAGCAATTTCGCGTGACTGCGGCAACTGTTCAAATACAGCGCGTACGTCGACCACGGCAATTTTAACACCCGCAGATTGAGCGTGTGCTGCTGGTACCGTTGCCATAGCAACTGTCATCGCAAGGGCGAGAGATATTAATAGTGATTTCAAAGCGTCTTCCTCTTTTTCGGTTAATTATAAGTTTAGAACGTTGTTCCGATATTAAATGTAAATGAGTCTTCTAACTCTGGATCCAGCGATTTTATTGGGAAGCCCAAACTGAACGTTAATGCTCCCATGGGCGACAGCCATTGTAAACTCAAACCATAAGAAGCTTGGAAGTTTTTCGGGTCACTGTAATCCCAGAAAGGTACGTCACCTACAAGGTTCAGGTTTTTATATTTATCGTAATCAAATTCCGTGTCCCAGACACTACTAACATCAATAAAGGCACTGGTCCGTATGGTGTTACGAGTTTCTTCTTTAGCAAAAGGCGTTGGGAAAATAAACTCAACACTGGCATTTGCCATGGCATTCCCACCTAACGTACTGCGACGTGCCACTTCTAGCGTGTCAAACTCTGGGCCTAATGCAATTTGAGTTGGATTACCATTGGCATCTGGCGGCCCCTCAATAAAGCTAGCCCGGCGTACTAAACCGCGTGGACCTGTGCGGTTAGGCTCGAAGCCACGTAGTGTGTCTGCACCACCACCATAGAAGTTCTCCCAGAAAGGCAGGGTGTACTCAAAGTCTCCGTCTTTACCATAGCCATTCCCGTAACCGGCGCGGAAACGGAATAATCCAACAAAATTATGGTCTTTATCAAGAGGCTGGTAGTAGCGGAAACGATACTCAGCTCGAAAGTATTGTAAGTCACTTTCGGGCGCAGTTACTTTAAAGCTAAATTGGTTCTCAGTCCCAGCTGTTGGATATACACCGCGGTTTAAGGTAATACGTGTCCACGCAGCTGTTGCATAGAAAGCTTTAAAATTAAGAGCTTCATCCGACGAGCTTTGATCTGTGTACCGCTCATAGAAACTAATTATTTGATCAAACGGGTCTAGCTGGGTAATACCTGTGCTCGAAAAGCCAACACCAAAGTTCAGACGGTTAAACTCATTCACAGGGAAACCTAAGTCTAAACCTAGCCCCCACGACTTTTGGTTATACTGCTGAAGGTTAGCTCGGCCTGCGTCAAACTCGCTGACGGTTAAGTTTCCGCCAAGGCTGACACCGTCATCGGTAAAGTAGTTGTCACGGTATCCTAGTTGTAAGTTTTTCGCGTACCGGTTAGTGTCAATTGTGAAGCTCACACGGTTCCCTGTACCCAAAAAGTTCTCTTGACTCACCGCTGCGTTCACGCTTAAGCCAGCAAAGTCACCATAACCGACACCGGCACTGATGGTCCCGGAGGGTTGCTCTTTCACGTTATAAATAATATCAACCTGATCGTCTTCGCCAGGTACAGGAATCGTTTCTACGTCCACATTCTCAAAGTACCCTAAGCGCTCTAAACGCACTTTGCCGTTTTCCACTAATTGGTCTGAAAGCCATGCGCCTTCAATTTGCCGCATTTCGCGGCGTAGCACTTCGTCTTTCGTAGCATCATTACCTTGAAATTGAATACGGCGAACATAAACGCGCTGACCAGGGTCCACAACAATCGACAGGTTGACGGTTTTGTCTTCATCGTTAATGTCCGGCACGCTGCGCACTTCTGTGTGCGCATAGCCCATACGTCCAAAGTAGCGCTTAATAGCTTCTTCCAACGCGGTGACATCTGCCTGGTTATAACGCTTGCCCTCGATCATTTTGGCAAAGCTTTCTAACCAACCGCGATGCTGCTGTAAGTCACCCACAATCGTGGCTTCGCTTACGTCGTACTGAGCCCCTTCAGTGACGTTTAAGGTTACGTAAATACGCTCAAGCTCTGGAGTAATAGCAACCTGCACCGAGTCCATGGCAAAACGTAAATAACCGTTGTTTAAGTATAAAGACTCAACTTTTTCTAGGTCTCCTACCAACTGTTGCTGCTGGTAGTTGCGTTTAGTGAACACACCCCACCAAGGAACACTGTCTTTTAGTTCCATTTCTTGCAGAATGTCTTCACGACTAAACACCGTGTTACCAATGACGTTGATTTGCGCTATTTCCGCTGCATCACCTTCTTCAAAGTCAAAGCGCAGCTCTACACGGTTTCGCGGTAAATCAATAATGCGCACATCGACTTTGGCATTATATTTACCCACGCTGTGGTAAAACTCTTCAATGCTTTTGGCCAAGCCCGTCGTAACCGTTCTATCGAGTGACTCACCTTCCGCAATACCACTACTTTGCAAGCTATCTAGAAGCTGGTCGTCTTTTAAGTCTTTGTTCCCTTCCAGTTCGATGGCACTAATGGTAGGCCGCTCTCGCACCACCACAATCAATGAGTTGCCTTCTCGCTCCACTCGAATGTCATCAAAGTGGCTAGAGGAATAAAGCTCGCGAATCACATCAGCAATTCGGCTGGAGTCTACTTCGTCTCCGGCACGAACGGGTATGTATGTCAGGGCTGCGCCAAGCGCTACACGCTGTAATCCACGAACACGAATATCGTCTACTACAAATGTATCTGCCGCTGCTATTGTGCTACTTGCACCGAATAAAACAGCGCCTACTACCAACGTTCTCAAAGTCATGAAAAATACGTCTTATTGTCAGAAAATTTAAGGTAATAGTCGATTAATATCATTAAACACTGCGACTATCATCAGCAAAAGTAAGAGCATCAGGCCAATTCTAAAACCAATCTCTTGTATTCGTTCTGGTACGGGCTTACCCCGTACCCATTCCACTATATAAAATAATAAGTGGCCGCCATCGAGCATGGGAATTGGCAATAAATTCAACACCCCTAGGCTCACACTAATGAGCGCCATAAAGCTGAGAAAATAGACCAGACCATAGCTTGCATGGGTGCCCGCACCTTGCGCAATGCCAATAGGCCCACTTAGGTTTTTCACTGCCACGTCGCCGACAATAAGTTTCTTTACCATCGAGAGGCTCAGCCCCATTAACTCCCACGTGCGCTCAACACCGCCAATCAATGCCCCGACAGGTCCATACTGCAAGTGAAACCTATATTCCTCAGGATAAGGAGCAATATGCGGTGCAACACCTAAATACCCTTGGTTATTTAACTCACCTATAATAACGGGTAACGTTATAACTTGGCTATCCCGCTCGACCATTAATCGCATGTTTTCATTCGGGTGTTCTGCGATAAAGCTTCTTATTTGTTCCCAATCTTGCGTGTGAGTTCCATTAAAACCAATTATTTTGTCGTTTACTTGCAGCTGGGCTGCCTCGGCGGGTGAATTTTCAGCAACCCAAGCAACCGTGGTGAGCACTTCTGGTTGGTATACTTGAATACCTAAACTGGCCAAAGTGCTGTCTGTGTCAGGGTCAAAGTTCCACTCTGTTAGGTCAATCACATGCTCGGTTTCAATGCCTTGCTCGGTACGCACTCGCATCAGGGTTGAGGCGTCACCAATGCGTGCCACCAGTTTTAAGTTCACGTCTTGCCAGTCTTGCACCTGACGGCCGTCAAGGGCTACCACTTCGCTACCTGCTTTCAAGCCCGCTTCGGCCGCTAAGCTGTTGGCGTCAATAGCCCCTATCACGGGACGTACCGAAGGCATGCCAATCATAAGCATCAACATAAGTGCGAAAATGGAGAAGATAAAGTTTGCGATGGGGCCGGCAGCCACCACAGCAATACGCTGCCAAACAGGCTTAGCCCGAAAGCTTTGATGGATGGTGCTGTCGTCGGTGGGGTCAACTTCGTGGTCGAGCATGCGCACATAGCCGCCCAGCGGAATAGTGGCTACTTGATACTGAGTGCCGTCTTTACCATGCCACTTAAACAGAGGTTTACCAAAACCAATAGAAAAAGTAAGCACTTTTACACCACACCGCCTGGCAACCCAAAAGTGTCCAAACTCATGGAAGGTAACCACCAAACCAAGGGCTACAATAAAAGCGCCAACCGACCAAATAAAACTTTCCACCTTACCACCTTTGCTGAATAACAGTGGTTGCTGCACGACGGGCTTCTTGGTCGCAGTGCAGAACAGCCTCTAGGCTATCCACTAAGTTGTGAGTCGCTGTTTGTTGTGTCAGCACTTCTTGGCAGACCTGAGCGATGCCTGTAAAGGGTATGCGCTCTTGCAAAAAGGCGGCCACGGCCACTTCGTTAGCAGCGTTTAAGCAAGTGGTTGCCGCTTGTCCTTGCCAGCAAGCATCCATAGCCAATTGCAAACAAGGGTAACGGTCAGCCTCCGGAGCAGCAAAAGTAAGCTCCGTTAGTGCCATAAAGTCGAGTGGAGCTACCCCACTCTCAATGCGCTCTGGATAACTTAATACGTGGGCAATCGGCGTGCGCATATCCGGCGCTCCCAGTTGAGCTATCACCGAACCATCGAGGTATTGCACCATCGAGTGGATGACACTTTGCGGGTGTAAAACCACATCGATTTGCTCAGGCCGACAATTAAAAAGCCAGCGCGCCTCAATATATTCTAAGCCTTTATTAAGCATGGTGGCCGAGTCTACCGAAATTTTGCGTCCCATAGACCAGTTAGGGTGGGCACAGGCAGAATCAGGTGTTTGTTTGGCAAGATCGGCCACAGGCATATGCAAAAAAGGGCCACCCGAACCTGTCAGGAGTATTTTATGAATACCGTACTGCTCAAGTGCGGCTTGGCCAGAAGCCTGTTGTACCGCTTCAGGAAGCGCTTGAAAAATCGCATTGTGTTCGCTGTCTACGGGCAACACCTGAGCACCAGACGCTTGGGCAGCGTCCATAAACAATTGCCCGCTCATTACGAGCGCTTCCTTATTGGCTAACAGCACACGCTTACCGGCTTGCACAGCCGCTAGCGTTGGCAATAAACCTGCGGCCCCAACGATAGCAGCCATAACCACATCGGTTTCTGTCGCTGCTGCGACATCTGCAAGGGCTTGAGGCCCTTCATCTACGGTCACAGTCAGCTGAGCGTTGGCTAAAGCCTGCCGCAGTGCTGCGGCTGCAGCACTGTCCGACATAACAATCAACTCAGGAGTGTGCTTTTCAGCTAAGGCGAGCATGCCTTGCACGTCCGTATGGGCTGTTAGCGCATGCACATGAAAGCGCTCTGGATGACGTGCAACCACGTCTAAGGTACTCAATCCAATGGAGCCTGTCGCACCTAGAATAGTTATACGTTGCGGGTGACTCATAGGGTTCCAACTCTGTACATCATAAATTTAACGTCATACGGGGGTGTGTAAAAGCCACAAGTAACCCAGTAAAAAAACCGGCAGTGCCGAAGTCAGGCTGTCTATGCGGTCAAGTAAACCACCATGGCCAGGTAACAGTGAACCGCTGTCTTTTACGCCTGCGCAGCGTTTAAACATGCTTTCATTTAAGTCGCCAACGGCTGAGAACACCACAGTCAATAAACTCACAATAAAGAAGGCGCTCATATTGTGCGTCGGTATATCCACATAAAAGGCAACACCTAACATCACTAGAAAGGCCAATAGCATACCGCCCAAAAAACCTTCTTTAGTTTTGTTCGGGCTCACTTCAGGCATCAGCTTACGCTTACCAAAGCGCTTGCCGCTGAAATAAGCGCCTACGTCGGCCGCCCATACTAACGCAAAAATAAAGAGCACCATCCAGGAGCCGTAGTATGTATTAAGCTCAAACGCGATAGCCCGCAAGCTCATTAAAGCCGCCCACGCGGGTACCAGCATTAAAATCCCGATAAGCGCAACATAGCCCCGGCTTTTTATCCAAACACAGTGGCTCCGTGGGTAGTTCGACACCAGGACCAAAGAAATGGCCCACCAAACGCCCGCGGCCATTACAGGGTACAAGTAAGCAGCCGCAAGACGCCCCCCTTGCCATATCTGTTCAACCGGAGTCAGGTATAAAATAAGGCCTATAAGTCCAGCCACGACTGCGCAATATAAAAGCCGGCCAGACGTTTTGTGAAAGCCCATGATAGGTGACCATTCCCATGCAGCCATTGTGAGCACGATGAGAGTCACCCAGGCAAACCAATTGAGTGGCAGCAAAAATATTGCGCCTAATGCTAACGGTATAAGAACCGATGCAGTTGCAAGACGTGTTTTTAACAAGAATGAATCCTCATCTTAATCATCTGCCAGCATGTTTTGTCGTTGTTCGCTGGTCAAGCCAAACCGCCGTTCTCTTCTTAAGAAGCTGTCTATCGCTTCAGCAAAGGCGTGGTCGTCGAAGTCAGGCCACAGGGTGTTAGCGAAATAAAATTCTGTATAGGCAATTTGCCAAAGTAGAAAGTTACTTACCCGCATATCACCACCGGTGCGAATGAGTAAATCTATCGGAGCAAGATCAGACATGCAAACTGCACGCCCTAAAGACTCCTCCGTTATATCTTCTGGGTTAATTTCACCTGCCTGCACTTTTTTTGCAAGTTGTTTGCATGCTTGTGTTATGTCCCAGCGGCCTCCATAATTTGCCGCCACATTCAACACCATGGCTGTGTTATGCGCTGTGTCTGCTTCTGCTTTTGCTATGTGCGCTTGTAAACGCCGACTGAAACGAGAGGTGTCGCCAACAACTCGAAGCTGAATGCCATTCTTGTTCAATGAAGGCACTTCTCGTTTCAGCACGTTAACAAATAACTCCATCAGCACGCTTACTTCTGTGCTTGGCCGGCCCCAGTTTTCACTACTGAAGGCGAATAAAGTTAAGGCTTCTATGCCATTTCGACGCGCAAAGGCCACGGCTTGTCGTACTGACTCAGCACCCTGCTTATGGCCAAAGGTACGCCCTTTCCCGCGCTGTTTTGCCCAGCGCCCATTGCCATCCATAATAATAGCAACATGCCGTGGCAGGCCTTCAAGAGGCTGTGTTCCTTGCTTAGGGGTCATAACATTTCGTCTTCAAAAATAAACGCCGTGCAAGTATACCCCACACGGCGTCAGTCTCCAACGAACCAACAGGCAAGCGGTTAAACTTCCATCAGTTCCGTTTCTTTATTTGCCAGAACAGAGTCTATTTTCTGAACCGCTTCGTCCGTTAGCTTTTGTATTGCGTCTTGTGCACGACGTTCTTCATCTTCGGTAATTTCTTTTTCTTTCAAAAGCTCTTTTAAGTCGTTATTCGCGTCGCGGCGTACGTTTCGAACAGCGACACGGCCACCTTCAGCTTCGTTACGCACCACACGAATAAGGTCTTTACGACGCTCTTCCGTTAGCATTGGCAAAGGAACCAAAATACTTGTCCCTGCCGCTACTGGGTTTAAGCCTAAGTCTGAGCCCATAATGGCTTTTTCAACAGCGCCCGTAGAGCTTTTGTCGAATACTGTAAGTGCTAAGGTACGCGAGTCTTGAACCGTAATATTCGCCAACTGCTTTAATGGCGTTGGGGTTCCATAGTAAGGCACCATAATTGAGTCGAGTAGGCTTGGGTGAGCACGGCCTGTGCGCACTTTGGCTAATTGGCCTTCTAGCGACTCAACGCTCTTATTCATTCGTTCTTTGGCATCTGCCAGAATTTCATTAATCACGTTTGTTCCTCTTAAGGCGTCTTAATCGTTGTTTTCCAGACGAGTAATAAGTGTACCTTCATCCTCGCCCATAATCACGGATTTCAATGCGCCTGGTTTGTTCATATTAAAAATTCGGAGTGGCATATTGTGGTCACGCGCCAACGTAAAGGCAGCTAAGTCCATTACTTTTAGCTCTTTACTCAGTACTTCACTGTAGTCGAGCTTATTATAGAGGGTCGCGTCAGGGTTTGTCACAGGATCAGCACTAAACACCCCATCCACTTTGGTTGCTTTAATCACAACGTCCGCTTCAATTTCAATGCCGCGTAAGCACGCTGCTGAGTCTGTCGTGAAGAACGGGTTACCTGTACCCGCAGAGAAGATAACGACCCGGCCCGATTTAAGCAAGCTAATTGCTTCAGCCCAGCTGTAACGGTCACACACACCCGCTAAGTCAATGGCCGACATTAGGCGTGCGTTTACGTAAGCACGGTGCAGCGAGTCACGCATGGCTAAGCCATTCATAACCGTTGCCAGCATTCCCATATGGTCACCTACCACACGGTTCATACCAGCTTTTGCTAACCCTTCCCCACGGAATAAATTGCCACCGCCAATCACAACGCCTACTTGTACCCCTAGCTCAAGAATTTCTTTAATTTCTTGCGCCATTCTGTCCAACACGCGGGCATCAATTCCAAAGGGCTCGTCCCCCATCAGGGCTTCACCACTTAGCTTTAATAAAATACGTCGGTAGGTCGGGTTCGGATTCGTACTCATGTGTTGGATTCCCTATTTTCAGTCAAAAAAAACCGCGCCGACAAAATGTCAGGCGCGGTGTTATTCATAATGGTATAGCGTGTATAACCACGAAGATTAGCCCTTAACAGCAGCTACCTGTGCTTGCACTTCTGCAGCAAAGTCTTCTTCTTTACGCTCAATACCTTCACCTACTTCAAAGCGAGCAAAGGTAACCACGTCAGCGCCTGCTTCTTTCAGCAACTCACCAACTGTTTTGCTTGGGTCTTTCACAAATGGCTGACCTGTTAGGCTGATTTCACCGGTGAATTTCTTCATACGGCCAACAACCATTTTTTCAGCAATTTCTTGTGGCTTACCAGACTGAACAGCGATGTCTACTTGAATAGCACGCTCTTTTTCAATCACCTCAGCATCTACGTCTTCCGGCTTCACGAACTGTGGCGCGCTTGCCGCAACGTGCATTGCGATGTCACGAGCTAGTTCTTCAGTACCACCTGTGATAGCAACAGCTACACCAATACGGTTACCGTGAACATAGGTTGCAACCAGGTCGCCAGCTTCAATTGTCGTTACACGGCGAACGTTCATGTTTTCACCGATTTTGCTCACTAGGTTAGCACGCGTTTCTTCAACTGTGCCTTCGCCAATATTGGTAGCATTAAGCGCTTCAACATTGTTTTCACGGTTAGCAAAAGCAGCAGCAACTACTTTTTCACCGAACGCTAGGAAGCTTTCGTCACGTGCAACGAAGTCAGTTTCACAGTTTAACTCAACTAAAGTACCTACGTTTCCTTCAGCTTTTGTTAAAACAACACCTTCAGCGGCAATACGACCAGCTTTTTTAGCTGCTTGTGCTTGACCACTCTTACGCATGTTTTCAATTGCTAATTCCATGTCGCCATTAGCTTCTTGAAGCGCTTTTTTACAATCCATCATGCCTGCGCCAGTACGCTCGCGCAGTTCTTTTACCATTGCAGCGGTAATTGCCATGATCCAGTCCTCAATACGTCAGAATTCTTGAAACAAGCCCAGCGTGCTTTCACACTGGGCCACGAACTCGCTATAAAACCAAGCGGTTTTTATTCAGCGCTTGGCTCTGCGTCTTCTGCAGGCGCTTCTACGAAGTCGTCTGCTTCACTTACTTCAGCACCACCTTTTTGGCGACCCGCTGAAATAGCAGAAGCGGCAGCATTCAAGTACAGCTGAACAGCGCGGATAGCGTCGTCATTCCCTGGGATTACGTAGTCTACGCCATCTGGGTTTGAGTTCGTATCAACAACAGCAATAACAGGAATACCTAGGTTGTTTGCTTCTTTAATCGCAATGTGTTCGTGATCAGCATCGATAACGAACAGAGCGTCTGGCAAACCACCCATGTCTTTAATACCACCAAGGCTTTTTTCTAGCTTTTCCATTTCACGCGTTAACGTTAACGCTTCTTTCTTGGTTAGCTTTTCAAAAGTACCGTCTTGGCTTTGCGTTTCTAAGTCTTTTAAACGCTTGATCGACTGACGAACTGTTTTCCAGTTCGTTAACATACCACCTAACCAACGGTGTTGAACGTAGAACTGACCACATGCTTTCGCAGCAGTTTGTACTTGTTCAGAAGCAGCACGCTTAGTACCAACAAAAAGTACTTTACCGTTGTTTGAACCAATGTGACCTAAGAAGTCCAATGCCTTGTTCATCATTGGCACTGTGGTTTCAAGGTTGATGATATGAATCTTGTTTCGTGCGCCAAAAATGAACGGCTTCATTTTTGGGTTCCAGAAGCGAGTTTGGTGACCGAAGTGAACACCAGCTTTGAGCATGTCACGCATAGACACGTTTGCCATAATAGTTTCCTTTTAGGGGTTAGGCCTCCATATACCCCATGCCGCGACTCATTAAAGAGCACCCCGCAGAATGTGTCGGTATATGTGTGTTAATTTAAGTTAATGTACTTGCGGGTTCTAGTACGAGACCAAGAACCTAAAACAAGCGGCGCGATTTATACCATGAATGACGGGTAAAAACAAGCAGGATGCGTAATAGAAGTGAATCTGCTAAACTGCCCTGCATTCATTATTCCCCTCTGTTTATAAAGAAAGGTAGTACATGGCAGCCATTATTAAAACCGCCGAAGAAATTGAAAAAATGCGCATTGCAGGCCAACTCGCCGCAGACGTATTAGACATGATAACCCCCTATGTTAAAGCTGGGGTCACCACCGACGAATTAAACACCATTTGTCACGACTATATTGTTGCCCATGACGCCTACCCTGCTCCCTTAAACTATCATGGGTTTCCAAAGTCTATTTGCACCTCGGTCAACCACTGTGTGTGTCACGGTATACCCGACAACAAAAAGCTAAAAGACGGCGACATTATTAATATCGACGTGACCGTATTAAAAGACGGCTACCACGGCGACACCAGTAAAATGTTCATTGTGGGCGAAGGGTCTATTCTAGCCAACCGCTTGGTTAAAGTAACGCAAGAAGCCCTATACCGCGCAATAAAAATGGTGAAGCCAGGTGTGCGCTTAGGCGACATCGGTGCCGACATTCAAAAGTATGGTGAAAGCTTTGGCTACTCCATTGTGCGCGAGTACTGTGGCCATGGTATTGGTGCTGAGTTCCACGAAGAGCCGCAGGTGCTGCACTATGGCACGCCCGGCACAGGTGTTGAACTGCAAGCAGGCATGTGCTTTACCATTGAGCCTATGATTAACGCCGGTAAGCCGCATACCAAGTTACTCCGCGACAACTGGACGGTTCTAACCAAAGACCGCAGCTTAAGCGCCCAGTGGGAACACACACTGCTTGTCACAGAAAACGGTGTTGAGGTATTAACCTTGCGTAGCGACGAAGACTTACCTCGCATTATAGAGCACGCTTAACCCCATGGCTGCAAGCGCGCTTCCCAGCTTCCAACCAGACTGGCCAGCCCAGGTTCACTCATCTGGGCCCTGGCGCGCTCAGCTAAACGCATACAATCAGTGGGCTAACGAACTCTTTGCAACGGCCGAAATAGACGCTCTGCTTAGCAGCCGTTCGCATTTTTTTGACCAGTTACTGACTCAACTATGGCAGGCCTTTGGTTTAGACCAAACAGACCTTGCGCTCGTTGCGATTGGCGGATACGGCCGTGGCATAGTGCACCCAGCCTCCGACATTGACTTGTTGCTGTTGTTTCACACCCCGCTTAATACAGAACAAGAGCACAGCGTCAGTGCGTTTATTACCTTTTTATGGGACTTACGCATTGACCTAGGTCACTCTGTTCGTAGCGTTGCCGACTGCATGTTACAGGCCGCCGCAGACATTACCATTGCCACCAGTTTAATTGAGAACCGGCATATTACGGGCGAAGCCACATTAACGAAAGCGCTGAACCTCGCTTTAACCACAGAATTTCCATGGCAAAGTCGTGACTTTTATCAAGCCAAATGTGAAGAGCAGCGTCAACGACATCAAAAGTACCACAGCAGTTCGTACAACTTAGAGCCAAACATTAAGCTTTCACCGGGTGGTTTACGCGACATTCAAACCATCCACTGGATAGCCAAGCAACACTTTAAAACCAGGCGCGACGAAAGCTTAGTGGAATATAACTATATAACCGCTGAAGAGTTTGTGGAGCTACGTGAGTACCAGAGTTTTCTCTGGCGCATTCGGTACGCTTTGCATGAAGTTGCAGGCAAAAACGAAAACCGTTTGTTATTCGACTACCAGCCGGAAATAGCGCAGCGCCTTGGCTTTGGCGGAACCGATAAGCGGGCCGTAGAGCGTATGATGAAAAGCTACTTCCAAGTGGTGCTGAAAGTAGGCGAGCTCAACCAAATGTTGCTGCAGTTTTTTGAGCAAGCCATTTTGGGACCTGTCGACATTCATGAACCAGAGCCACTCAGTGACGACTTTGCTTTGAACCAGCACCTTATTATGGTTCGCAATGACCATGCCTTTGCTAAGCCAGAGCAACTGATGCGCTTTTTTGTTTTTATCGCCAAAGACAAACGCATTAAGGGCATTCATTCCCATAGTATTCGTTTACTTCGAAATGCTCGGGCTAATCTCACTGCGCCATTATCTGAAAATGCAGAATGCCGTACTTTATTTCGTAAGCTACTGGCACACCCGACCGGATTTGGCCGTGCCTTTGCCTTGATGCACAGACACGGCATTATGGCCTGTTATTTAAAGGCTTGGGCCAACATTGTAGGGCAAATGCAATTTGATTTGTTTCACGCCTACACGGTCGACGAGCATACCTACCGTTTAATTCGTAATTTATATCGTTTCACCCTGCCAGCGCACACGGACGAGTTTCCTTTAGCCAGTGACATTGTGCAGCAACTTGAACGCCCAGAGCTGTTATTTTTAGCGGGCATTTTTCACGATATTGCTAAAGGGCGTGGTGGTGATCACTCCGAGTTAGGCGCCGTCGACGCCTATCACTTTTGTATTCAACACGACTACAGTGAAGTGGACGCTGAGTTAGTGGCTTGGCTGGTAAAACAGCATTTACTGATGTCGTTAACCGCACAAAAGCGGGATATTTACGACCCAGAGGTTATTCAAGCTTTTGCCCGTGAGGTGAAAACAAAGCAGCGCTTGCAACTTCTATATTGCCTTACCGTGGCCGACATTCGTGCTACTAACAGTAACTTGTGGAATAACTGGAAAGCCAGCTTACTGGAAGAACTGTACCGAGCGACAGAAGACACATTACAGAACGACGGTGAAAGCACTCTAACGCTACGCCAGCGTATACAAGAAAATAAGCAAGTCGCGCTGGCTTTATTGTTGAGCGCTGGCTTCGACGCCATCGAAGTGCAGCAGTTGTGGGCTCGGTTTACTGCTGACTATTTTTCACGCCATACGCCGGAACAAATTTCTTGGCATAGCCAGCATTTAATTCATGTCAAAGAACGCCAACTGCCTTTAATATTAATTGGCGATGAGAACAACCAAGGCACCACAGAAATATTTATTTATCACCTGGAAGAGAATCATTTGTTTGCAAATGTAGCCGCCGTACTCGACGCTCAGCATTTAAGTATTCACGACGCAAAAATACTGAACACGCGGGACGGCTATGTCATGGACACCTTCATTGTACTTGAGCGAGACAGTTCTCCCCTGTACGATCAGCACCGCATTGAAGAAGTTCGTCAGCACTTACATGATGTACTGCGCAAGCGCCGCTCACCGCCACGACAGCAGCGGGGCCTGTCGCGCCGCATGAAAAACTTCCAGGTCACCACGCAACTGACCTTTTTACCGCAAAAAAATGAACGAAAAACCACTTTTGAACTGGTTACCCTCGATAGGCCCGGCTTAATAGCGCGGGTCACTCGCGTGTTTATCCAGCAACAGTTAAACTTGATGGCCGCTAAAATAACCACGGTGGGCGAACAAGCAGAAGACTTATTTATAGTCTGTAATGCCCAGCAAAAAGCATTAACCGAAACAGAGCGGGAAGCGCTCCGTGACGCCATCGTGAAAGAACTAGACCATTAACCCAAGAACCATAAGTTAAAGAACTAAAAAGGACCCTGTTACATGAGCTCTTTACAGCAAACCATTGAGGCTGCGTTTGAGCAACGCCTTGAATTCTCTCCCCAGTCTGCCCCCGTTGACGTTCGTGACGCTGTGCAGCAAGTGCTTAAGCAACTCGACAGCGGCGCCTTACGTGTGGCCGAAAAGCAAAACGGTGAATGGGTAGTTCACCAATGGGTGAAAAAGGCCGTGTTGCTTTCGTTCCGTTTAAACGACAACGAATTAATGCCAGGCGCAGAAACGAACTTTTACGACAAAGTGCCCAGCAAGTATGCGCATTACACCACGGAAGACTTCCAGCAGGATGGCGTGCGCATCGTGCCCCCGGCCATGGTGCGCCAAGGCAGTTACGTAGGCCCCAACGTTGTGGTTATGCCCAGTTACATAAACCTAGGTGCATACGTAGACGAAGGCAGCATGGTGGACACCTGGGCCACTGTGGGCTCCTGTGCTCAAATTGGAAAGAACGTACACTTGTCCGGTGGTGTCGGTATTGGCGGTGTATTAGAGCCACTGCAAGCCAACCCAACGATTATTGAAGACAACTGCTTTATTGGAGCGCGCTCTGAAATTGTTGAAGGCGTGATTGTAGAAGAAGGCGCGGTTATTTCGATGGGCGTGTACATTAGCCAAAGCACCCGTATTTACGACCGTGAAACAGGCGAAATACACTATGGCCGCGTACCGGCAGGCTCTGTTGTAGTACCAGGCGCTATTCCGGCAAAAGACGGCAGCCACTCTTTGTATGCTGCTATTATTGTCAAGAAAGTAGACGCCCAAACCCGCGCTAAAGTGGGTGTCAACGAGCTGCTTCGCAACGTCGAATAAGCTTAATCAAACACCCGTGTAAAGCTTTCTGGTATCGCCCGTTCCAAGTGAACGGGCTTTTTTGTTACCGGGTGAATAAAGCGAAGCTCTGTTGCTGCGAGTAATAGCCGATGGCATTGAAAGTGTTCACGAAAAAAGACGTTGTGACGGCCGTCTCCATGGCGGGTGTCGCCAACAATGGGATGCCGCAAGTGTGCTAAATGACGCCGTAACTGATGCTTTCTGCCTGTTTCTGGCTGAAGCTTAAGTAAGGAGTAACGCGTTGTGGGATATTTCTTGCTCACTTGAAAAGGCAGTTCCACACAAGCTAAACGTTCAAAGTTCGTAATGGCCGTTTGGGCAGGCTTTTCTTGGTTGGCTTGCTTGTCGGCTATTTTGTCGAGTTCTTCTTTTAGCGGGTAATCAATACGCCCTTGCTCAGGCGCATAACCACGCACCACCGCATGGTAGCTACGGCGAATCTGACCCGCTTGGAACTGGTTTTGAATGGCAGCAGCCACTTCAGCCGACAATGCAAACAGCAGCAGGCCCGACGTAGGCCTGTCCAGCCGGTGCACAGGAAACACATGCTGGCCAAGCTGATCGCGCAACATTTGCATGGCAAACCAGCGCTCTCGCCGCGCTAAATAAGACCTGTGAACCAGCAACCCTGCTGGTTTTTCTATCACCACCAGGTCGGCATCTGCGTACACTATGTCTAAAGGGCCAAAGGGGTTTTCTACTTGCTCTGGCGCTTCATGTGTTTGCTTATTTGTGCAGTTCATCGAGTGCTCGTAGTGTTAAAATAAGCGCCCGACGCTCACCCCATTTCCCCCGCCAGCTTTCTTCTGCCATCGGGCTAACCGCAAAGCCTTTTGGTAAGGCGATGTTGTTGTGAATGCGGTGCTCAAACTCTGGGATCATGATAAACTGTAACCATTGATGAAATTCAAGGGTATCTACCGCAAAGGGCTCCGTGCTTTTTAATAATTCAGGTGAGGGAGGGGTTCCTTCCCATAGGTCAAGTGCTTGAAGCTGTTCACGCAACTGTGTCAGCAGCTGCATTGTTTCTTTTACCGCCACCACGGACTCCTATCGTGTTTCTAAATGTTCCCTATTGTAAGCAAAAACCATGCGCTTGGGTATGAACGATTCCCAAGACCACTAAAGAAGAGAGTAAGAGCCCCATGACCAGCATAGCAACCCTCACGGAATTTTTAGAAGCAAGTGGTGTAGAATGGCGTGTGCACGACTTGTCGCGAAGAGTGACTGCGCTTTCTCCAGAGTTGTTACGTGCTGTGGAATTAGGTCAGCGCCCTTTCCCTACGCCCCGTCAGCAAAAAGCTTGGCTTGCTATTACCTTTTGGCAGACCACGCCTTATATCTGGTTTGTTGCTCTGCCTTTAGACGAGCGCGGTGCGTTTCAACACGCGGCAATGCAACACTTTATGAGTATTATTGTGGAGGCACTTGGCGAAACGCCTACAGCCGACGTTACGGAGTCGCAAGAAGAGTTACTGAAGCAAAACCCATATATATTCCAACCCGACGAAGCCCGCCGGGCTGCCTTTCACGCGGCTATTTCAATACAACTCGAGCAGCCACCTTCTATTCACTTTGAACATGCAGAGGCCTTTTTCTCCGGTAAAAGCGACATAGACTGGCAATTACTTGGCGTGCAAGGCATTCACGACATGGCCCAACGCAGCCTTACAGCACCGGCTGTACAGCAATTTATTTACCAAGGCTTTCTCGACTTCCCAGAGCCATTACAAGAAGCCTTATGCCTAGCACTTGAACAGGTTGCCCTACCCTCTTCGCTGCAAAGCAATCTGTTAACGCTGCGAACCAAGCTTTCAACGGTCAGCCAACAACAAAAGCTGTTACGGTGTGTTTCTGCCCGTGCCAATGAACCCTCGACCCGCCAATGGATTCGCCAGTTATTGCAAGAACCACAAGGGAGCCAGGCTGAACAGCAAGAACTCTATCTTATAATGGCTGCACGCTGCTGGGCTGCTTTTAACGACGTCGAGCTGTTAACCCTTTATTTTACGCAGGTTGCCACGTTAAGTACTGAGCTATTTATTCAGCTTTACCGCGAGCTCGTTGCTATTGCAGAGCTGCGCCCATTTTGCTTAGGTTTACTTTATCAAGCAGACGTACAACCCGTTCTTCAAGAAGCCTTTACAGCCCTTAAACAGTCGGTAGCAAGGAACAAACATGTTTAACTTATATGACGTGCTTGTCCTGTTTGTTTTTATAGGTATTTGCGCAGCTTTCTGGCAATGGCGTCAGCAAGACGAAACCGCCCGAACCTATGCCCAGCACCTATGTAAAAAGCATGAGTTGCAATTGCTCGACATTGCTAGGAAGTCTGGCCGGCCTAGCTGGCAAAATGGATTAGGCTGGCTCGCTCGGTATGAATTTGGCTTTTCCAGCGACCGGGAAAAGCGCTACGAAGCCAGCTTGACTCTTTTTAATCTTCGGTTGCAAGAGCACCATATTCCCCCGCACCGGACCCCTAACGAGCCTGCCCCGCAAGCGAGCGCTACTGAAACTTATTCCAGCATGAGTTATGGCCCTTCAAAGAAGGGCTAATGACTTGTCCACGCCTGCTTAGCTGCGTCACTACGTTTGCCTGTTACAGCGTATACGAGTGCGTCTTTAAACATCACCCAATCACCCATAAGGCTATACAAGGGGTACTTGAAGGTTGCAGGCTTATTTCGCTCAAATAAAAAGTGCCCCGCCCAAGCAAAGCCATAGCCAATGACGGGCATGCTTAATAACCACCATGCGCTACCACCAAGTACGACGTACGCGACCACACATAAAATCAAACTGCTGCCAATATAGTGCAACATTCGGCACGTTTTATTGGAGTGCTCTTTCAAATAGTAAGGGTAAAACTCCCGAAAGCTTTGGAAGTCCATAACCACTCCTTCAGTTGGTGTTTTTAATTCCACTCTAAGCAGGCTCAACTCGCTCTAAAAAAGAAGCTAAGTCACTGGCAAGTAGCTCATGCGGCTCTTTGCCAACATACTCCAAGCCGACACTGCCCGTTTCGTTGTTCACGGTTAAAATCAGGTCTTCTTCTGTACCCACCCCAATAAACAAAGTTATTGGCTGCTTTAACCTTTGCTTCATCATGACATGGCCAATTAAATTTTGCTGTAACCGTTCGGCGTCCTCTGGCAATTGCACTTGCAATAACGTAAAGGTGTGCCCTTGAAACACAACATCGAGGTCGCCCGCCCAGTAACAGCTAAAAAACGCCTTTACACTTCCATGCAGCGGCACCTGTAGCGCCTGTTCAACATGACTAAAGTCTGTTGCCGGAACTTGTTCCACGGCGTGCCAGGCAATAAAACCTTCCACTGGTGCGCCCACATAACAAGGCGCCTGCCATCCGTCCACATATTCGGTCGTCGGTTGCTGCCCCATGCTTTTATAATACCCTGCATAGGCACGGTGTGCCTGCGTTAATGCAGCTTTTACTTCATTCATAGCCAATCCTTGTTATTATGCGCTTCTATAGTCTCATTCTAGATGTAGGACAACCGAATGCCAACCAATAAGCCTATGGACCAACTGTCTCTTGGCAAAGCAACTGAGTATCCCCAGCACTACAACCCTCAGCTATTGCAAGCTGTACCACGAAGCTTGAATCGCGAGCAGCTTGGGTTAACAAACCAAGCCTTACCTTTTCAAGGCGTCGATATATGGACGGCCTATGAAGTATCTTGGTTAAACACCAAAGGGTTACCCCAAGTAGCCATAGCAGAAGTTGAAGTACCAGCAGACAGCCCATACTTAATAGAATCGAAGTCGTTTAAGTTATATTTAAATAGCTTAAATCAGCATGCAATCGCTGACAAAAATATGCTGCAGACCCTGCTTGAGAAAGATTTAAGCCACTGTGCCGGCGAACCCGTGCAGGTGCGGCTGTATGCTCTGGCAGAGTATGCAGCAAAAGGCGTGCATACGCCGCAAGGGCATTGTATTGATCAGCAGGACATTCAAATAGAGCATTTTCATTACAACCCCACTGTATTAGCAATCGAGTCGCAACAAGTCGTCACGGAAAGTCTTTATAGTGACTTATTGAAGTCGAATTGTTTAATTACCGAACAGCCCGACTGGGGCACTCTTCATATCGAGTACTCAGGCCCACAAATAAACCGAGAGAGTTTATTACGCTATATTGTGGGTTTTCGAAATCATAACGAATTTCACGAGCAATGCGTTGAGCGCATATATATGGATATGATGACTCATTTACATCCGCTTTTGTTAACAGTGCAAGCTCGTTATACACGGCGTGGAGGGCTTGATATCAACCCGTTACGAACAAATTTTAAAAAAAGTAACACTTTATCTCGTACCGTTCGTCAATAGCTGTTAGCTTATAGTTATGCAGTTAGGTCTCGAGAACATTATACGACATTGGAAGAGTGCAAAGCAGTGACAAAGCCGACACCATCAGATACTCATGCATTAAAAACGCAGCTTGCGGAAAGCAATAAAATAAAAGCTCAGATTGAAACGACCTATAAAAAGAATATAAGCACAATCACAAAGTTTGTTGGGCAGTTAAGTCATGCACTACGTGGCGTCAGTGGTGATATTGACCAGCACTTAAGCAAAATACAAAGCACATTGCAGTCTACAACACGCTTAGACGACATTATGCCTGTCATGGAACACGTTGACATGCTGCTACGTAAGGAAGGCGCGCAACTGCAACGTGACTTACAGGAATCGCACCAAACTGCCTTAAGCGCTGCCAAACAGTTACAGCAAACACAGGGGTTACCGCAAAGCGTACGCCTACAGGTACGCGACTTGCTCTGTGAGATTGAAGAGCCCGCTTACTCTATTCAGCATTATCTCCCATGTTTAAATAAGCTCTTGGCTTTATACCAACAAAGCTTGAAGTTACCTCCAAAGGCCGACGACCAAGCTAGTAACGCAACCATAAAAGAAGAGTTGATCAATTTACTTTCTTTTTTAGAGTTATCCGGAAATTCCGAGTTAAAACTAAAAAGCATCCAGCAGCAGCTTATGGGCCAAGTTTCGTCCGAGCAGCTTTCTCTTCTTTGCGTACAAATCATTCGTATTATAGTGCAAAGCATGAATGAAGAGCGCCGGTCGGCCCAAGCCTTTTTGCTGAGCCTCGACGAGGTACTGAACACTGTTTCAAGTTGTGTTAGTTTTGCATTAAACGACAGCAAAGACGCCCAAAAGCAACACCAGTTCATTGACAACAAATTAGACAAAGAGCTGACCGCCCTTGCGCAGTCAACCCGCGCTGCAAGCAGCTTAGCCGAATTAAAAAGCCAAGTAAGCTCCCACATGGTGCTTTTGGTGAGTATGCTAAACGAAAAGAAAAGTTTAATTGAAGAAAATAATCGGAAGCTGACGACCGACTTAGCAAAAGCCCAAGCGCGAATTGCCGAGTTAGAAAGTGCCGCCGAAGCTTATAAAGACAAGTTGAACCAACAGCGCTCTAAAAGTTTGCAAGACCCCTTAACTCGCTTACCAAACCGAGCAGCATTCGATGAACGGCTAAAGTTAGAATTTAACCGCTGGCAACGGTATGGTACGCCATTGGCCATTGCTATTGCCGACATTGATAATTTTAAAGACATTAACGACACCTACGGTCATATTGCTGGAGACAAAACACTGCAAGTTATTTCCAGCATGCTCAAGAAGTCATTGCGTGCGACAGATTTTGTAGCTCGGTATGGTGGTGAAGAGTTTGTGATATTGTTACCGCAAACCGAGGCGGCTGACCTTGCCGAGCCACTGCAAAAGACAAAAAATAAAATTCAAGCAATACCTTTTAAATTTAAAGACAATGACATCCGCATCACCATTTCTATTGGCGCAGCTGTATTTTCCAGTAACGACGCCATAAACAGCGCATTTGAAAGAGCCGACAAGGCTCTGTACGCAGCGAAGAAAGATGGGCGAAATAAAGTTGTCATTGACAAGAGATAGGAGAACAAACGGATTTATGCGTATTTCATTATCACCACAGGGAAGTATGTCACTATTATCGCAAGTGGAAATAGACCGCTTGCAACAGTCCACCAACAGCGAGCTTTATAAGCTTTTCCGCAATTGTGTGCTTGCTGTTTTAAACGTGGGTAGCCATACGGACAACGCCGACGATATTTATAACCAATTCGAAGACTTTGAAGTGAACGTGCTTCGTCGTGAGCGCGGCGTCAAGCTCGAGCTTATTAACCCACCGCCCAAGGCCTTTGTAGACGGCAAGCTTATTGAGGGTATACGTGAACACGTAGAAGCAGTACTACGTGACATTCTGTTTGTTGGAGAGCGCTACCCCGAGGAGCGACTAAAAGGGAAGGATTCACGCCACCTCACCCACGTTGTTTTTGACATTTTAAGAAACGCCAACACCTTACGCCCTATTGCTGACCCCAATATGGTGGTGTGCTGGGGTGGACACTCCATTAGCGAGGTGGAGTATAAATACAGTAAAGTTGTAGGCTACGAACTAGGCCTTCGTAACTTTAATATTTGTACTGGCTGTGGTCCAGGTGCCATGAAAGGCCCCATGAAAGGCGCAACCATTGGCCATGCCAAACAACGTATTAAAAGTGCACGTTACTTGGGGTTAACCGAGCCAGGCATTATTGCTGCTGAGCCGCCAAACCCAATTGTTAACGAGCTGGTTATTATGCCAGACATTGAAAAACGCCTGGAAGCCTTTGTACGTTGCGCTCATAGCATTATTATTTTCCCGGGTGGTGCGGGTACAGCAGAAGAGGTGCTGTATATTTTGGGCATTCTGATGCACCCAGACAACCAACAGCAACAGCTGCCAATTGTTTTCACCGGACCGGAAGAAAGCAGAGACTACTTTGAACACTTAGACCGCTTCATCAAAAACACCTTAGGTGAAGAAGCCACGAAGTGGTATACCATTATCATTAACGACCCAGAAAGCGTTGCTCAATATATCGAAGCACGCATGCCGGCTGTTAAGCGTTACCGCAAAGAAAGTGGCGACGCCTACTATTTCAACTGGACCTTGCATATTGAAAACGCCTTCCAAAAGCCTTTTGAACCAACCCATGCTAACCTTGCCACATTGAACTTGCATCGGGAGCAGCCAAAGGCTTCTCTGGCTGCTGACTTACGTCGGGCTTTTTCAGCTATCGTGGCGGGTAATGTAAAAGCACCTGGCATTGCAGAAATTAAGCGTTTAGGTCCGTACCAGTTACATGGTGACTCGGAACTTATGCATGAGCTAGACGAGTTGCTTGAGTCATTTGTACAGCAGCACCGTATGAAGTTACCCGGTGGTACACCTTACACCCCTTGCTACCAGGTACTTAAAGACTAAAGGTTAACGAATACTATGTGGAAAGGTTTTGGTATTGCGTTTGTCGGATTTATTATTTACGCCGCCATTGCGGGCGGCGTCTTAACTTTTTATACCGCCAATCCTGAAAACATGACCTGGCGTGAACGGGAAGTGTTTAATCGTAAGTATATTGGCCGCCTTGAACTCGGCACACCAAGCGCCGAAGTACTTCGTTTGCTTGGCCCCCCAGACTTAAGCGAAGCTATTACAACATCCGAAGCTGAGTTGGTGGTCTATATGTACCGCACCCACCATGTTAGGTCGGACGGGGTCACCACACGCGATGAAACCACGCCCCTTATCTTCCGCGGCGAGAAACTTGTTGCGTGGGGTGAGCCTGCCTATTTGGAATACACGGGGCGCTAATCAATGCCCTCGTTTATTCAAACCCATGCCAATATTCAGCGCCTATTAAGCCAAACCGACATTTCCTCAGCAGCTTTAAGCGCCGTTGTGCGGGATATTTTGGCTTTAGCGCAGCAGCCGGAGTTCACCTTTGAAGACTGTCTTAGCGAGCTCAAAAAGCGAGGCGAACAGGCTCAGGGGCCACAGCCGAGTGTAACTTTACAGCTATTGCTCATCGCATGGGCAGGTAGGCATAAGCCCCTGGTTACGGCCTACCTACATAAGCTAATGCTACAAGCCTTGGTGCAGCAACGCCCTACTCAAACAGGCCAAATTCTGCCAAGCCAAGTGCTTTATTGCGCTGGAGTTATTGCCAAGCAAAGGTACGAGGGCACACCCTTACGAACTATTTTTGCCCAGTTACGAGAGCAATCCACGCAAGCAGAAGGCCGTGAGTTAATAGCCCAAGTGTTACGGCAACAAGCCACGCCGACACAGGACGCGCCTCCCCCGCTGCGTCTCAAGCCATTACCTCAGCGCTTTTTACAGGCAGTCCGTGACTGGCCTGACAACGAGCTTTTATTGGACAAGGTTATCCACGTGGTGAACCAACATCCTATACTGCAACAGCGTTTATGCCACCAAGCCACCTTGCACACGCAACAAAGACGCTTGCTTACCACTAAACAAGCACTTCTTTTGCTTGGCCCTGAAGCAAGTAGAGAATTACTGCTCACCTCTCACTTTGAAGCGCACCTTACCGCACCCAGATTCCCACTTCGACGCCACATACTCCAGCGGCGTAGTCAGTTGGCCGGCTGTTTGCAAGGTTTGTGTCGCAGTGCCTCGATACAGTTACCATGCACCCCCGAACTGCTGAGTTATTTGTGGGTATACGACCTATGGTTTCATGGCGCTTTTACCACCCAATTAGCATGGCAGCCACCTGCTGGCGAACAAGCCCCTAGCAGGGTCGCCTTGTGGGTGCCCTGGCTACAAAACGTAAGCAGCGCGCGTGCACTAAAACTCATTGACTACTGGCAGATGCCAACAGAGCTTGCAGAAATATTAATGGGAACCCATACCAACCAAGCGCTGCTTGCATGCATTCAGCTCGCTCACGTTGGTAGTATTTTAGTCAGCGACTACGGCAACGACCTGCCCCACGCCTGGCAACCCCAGTTAACCGCATGGTGCCGTACCGTAGGTATTAGTCTTAGTCATTATCAGTCGTTGCTTTGGCAGCTTGCACAAGACCAACGCGCTCACAGCCCCTTTCAGCCCTTACCACTTTAGTTCTAGGGTGCAGCACCTGCTGCTGCTTTCGTGTACACTAAGTGCACACTCTTAAAGCAGTAAAGGAGCTTTACATGACTTCTAGAATAACCGTAATACCCGGCGACGGTATTGGCCCAGACATTGTCGACGCCGCTATTCAGATTCTTGATAAAGCGGGCTGCGGGCTCGAATACGACTATGTAGACGCGGGCTTAAGCGCCTTTGAAAAGCATGGGGAGCTGCTACCCGACCATACACTCGCTACACTAGACAAAAATCGTATTGCCTTAAAAGGCCCATTAACCACGCCCATGGGCGGTGGTTTTAGTTCTATCAATGTCAGTCTACGCCAGCATTTTGGTTTATTCGCGAACGTACGCCCGGTTGTGTCATTTCAGGGTACACAAGCACGCTATCAAGACATCGACATCATAACGGTTCGTGAAAATACCGAAGGCATGTATTCTGGATTGGGCCAAACCACCTCGCGCGACGGCTCTGAAGCGGAAGCTATGAGCAAGGTGACCCGCCAAGGTTGTCAGCGAATTTTGCACTTTGCATATGAACTTGCCCGCCGCGAAGGCCGTAAAAAAGTGACCGCGGTTCATAAGGCCAATATTTTAAAGTCCACGTCTGGTTTGTTTTTAGCTGTCGCTCGCGAAGTTGCGGCTGAATACCCAGAAATAGAGTCAGAAGAAATGATAGTGGACGCCACCTGCATGAAGCTGGTGATGAATCCAGAAAACTTCGATGTGCTGGTCACCACTAACCTATTTGGCGACATTATTTCAGACTTGTGCGCAGGTTTAGTAGGCGGCTTAGGTATGGCCCCTGGAGCAAACATTGGTGCAAACCATGCCATCTTTGAAGCCGTGCATGGTTCGGCACCCGACATTGCTGGAAAGAACCTTGCCAATCCTAGCTCTGTTATTTTAGCTGCGGTACAAATGCTCGAGCATATTGGCCAAGCGGATAATGCCGCTCGCATCCTGACAGCACTCCGCGACACCATAGAGTCGGGCGATCGCGCCACAGCCGACTTAGGAGGCCAACACGGCACCACTGACTTTACCCAAGCAGTTCTCGACCGTTTATCGTAGGGCAGGCATGGCACCTACGGCAGTGCCTTTCGTGCGGCCGTGCCTTTCGTACGGCCGTGCCGTACCTACGATACTTCAATTTTCACATCCGTACTTAGGGCTGGCATGGCCTGCCGTGGAAGGGGTTAGCTTTTAAGTTTTTTACGTAGGTACACCGTTACTTCTTCACGGTCGTGGTACAAGTGCCGAGCCGTTAACTCCCAGCCGCGCATTTCCGCTTCGTACAAGCGCTCTTTTATGGCCTCTAGGTACTGCTGGACAGCTGCGTAGCGCTTCTTCATTGGCAGCTTTAAATTAAATATGGCGTTTTCACAATAGCCTTCAAGAAACCAGTCGGTCATTAAGTGGGCCACGCGCACTGGTTTTTCCACCATGTCGCAGACCAGCCATTGCACATTGCGACGCTTGGGTCGGAACACAAAGCCGTCTTCACGGTAATGTGTCACCTGCCCTGTTTCCATCAGCTTTTCGTCAATAGCACCATTGTCCACGGCACTGACCATCATACCCTGCGCCACCAGCACCGAGGTCCAGCCGCCGGGGCAGGCACCTAAGTCCACAGCGTTCATCCCAGAACTCACCCGCTGCTCAAGCTCTTGCGCAGGCACCATCACTTTAAAGGCTTCGGCTAGCTTAGCGGCCGAGCGGCTTGGGCTTAGTTTGGGCGCTCGTATACGTGGAATACCCATAATATAAGGCGCGTGGTTATAGCTATAAGAGTAACCCACTAAAGCCGAGCTAGTACTTCGGAACATCACATGCAGCACCGGACGGTTATCTACCTCTTGTGGGGTCAATAACTCCTTTGTGCGCAAGGCTTTACGTAACGGATTGGTAATTCCTTTGCAAAGGGCAGACAATGAGCGCCCAGCGTTCGTGTCTGCACTTTCTACCCAAAGCTTTCCACACAGTTGCATGCCATCAAGGGCTGCTACTAAGGGGCTCACACGGTCGTCCACAGGCAAGTCGTTACACTCGGCCACTAACACAATGAGCTGGCGCGCAAACACCAACTGCTGTATCGACAATTTGCGACCTATGTGGTCGGCTTCTTCGTCCTTACAATGAAACACCACGACGGCACTGTCTGGCTGTGTTTTACAGTAGCCATAAATACCCAAAGCAGCTGCCTTCTCTTGTATTTCTGCTGCACACTCGCTTTCAAAGCCAGCGCGGCAATAAAGTAAAACACCACTCATGTATTTGTCTCCACCCATTCTGTTACTTGCTGAGCAGCCCATTGCCACCGCATCGACGCTGTTTCACCTGTTTGTTGCTGCACACGCTTCGTTGCCAGTAAGTCGTGGTCTCCATTCGAAGCCCAGACACACGTCATGTTTTCTGGCAAGGTTTGTGCCTCTACCCAAGCGCGTTTACCAAACGGGTCACGTTCACCCTGTATAATTAAATTTTTAGGGCGCTGATTATACAGATCATTCAAACGATGTTTCAGTTCTTTTCCTGGTGGGTGAAAAGGAAAGCCCAAGGCAATGGCTGCCCGAGCGCGACAGCGGTCGGCTACCCGAAAAGCAACACGCGCCCCCATCGACTTTCCCATCACTACAAAATCAGATAATTGCAGCGACTCACAAAAATTAAGCATGGCTTCATCAAGTTGAGCTGCAGGATTAGGGGGCCGCATTCGCCCCGTTTCTTGCACCTGCTGCCAATAAGGAAACATAAACGTATGCACCGGGTGCCCAGACACTCGTAGGGCTTCGGCAATGGCCGTCATAAAAGGACTGTCAGGCCCAGCTCCGGCGCCATGTGCAAATACAATGGGACATTTAGCCATAAAGCTCTGCCTCATCGCGAGCCACTTCGCTTAACAACCAGTTACGGAAAGTCGCTATTTTGCCTGCGTCGGCTTGCGACTCACGGCACACCATGAAAAACGCATCGTTCGTGGCTAGCTCTTGCGGAAAAACCTGCACTAAATGGCCTGCATCAATTTCCGGCTTGGCTAAAATATTATTTGCCAAGGCCACCCCTTGCCCATGCACAGCAGCTTTTAACGCTAAGGCTAAATGGCTAAACACGGGGCCGCTTTTCTTCTTGGGTGGGGTTTCATTGACCAATTCAAACCAGTCTTGCCATGCGTTGCGGGTTTCTTCATGCAATAAAGTATGCTTGTGCAAGTCGGCGGGAGTGCGTAATGGGTGCTCACCTTCAAGTAACTTCGGTGAACAAACTGGAATTAGCTTCTCGTTATGCAGGCGGTCAGCTCGTAAACCTTGCCAGCGACCACGGCCATAATAAATGGCCACATCCACATAGTCGGTTAACGAACCGGTAATTTCATCCACTGCCTTAATGCGTACGTCTATCTCTGGATGCGCGGCATGCAGCCGGCTTAAGCGTGGCACAAGCCAAATAATGGCAAAGCCAGGAGGCACGCACACGGTTAAGGTACCCTGTTCACTGGCTAACATTATTTTGCCTGTCACCACGGACAAATGCTCAAGCATTTGCCGAATTTCTAAATAGTACGACTGCCCCGCCTCTGTGAGTAACAAATTTCTATTCTTACGGAGGAATAATGGTAAACTTAGATAGTCTTCTAACGCTTTTACCTGGTGGCTTACAGCCGCTTGAGTAACAAACAGCTCTTTGGCCGCTTGGGTAAAACTTAAGTGCCGTGCAGCAGCTTCGAACGACTTCAGTGCATTCAATGGGGGCAGCTTACGCATAGAGATTTACTCGCCTGTGCTTGACTGCAATGGGTTGCTTTCAACCGGCTTTTCTTTGTGTACGCTTTTCCTTTCTGGCAAAACACCGACACACAAACGGCACTCGCCTTCTGGCGGTGCAGAGCTTTCAACATAGCGCACCTTATGCCGTGCACTGGTCCGGTTAGAAGACACTTGATACATTCTGTCGCGACTTTTTAAGTTTGTCATAACAACTCCTTAGCGAGCATACCACCTAGAATTTTACCTAGGTGCCTATTTCGCTTTTTAGTAATTGTTATATCATAACAAAAGTGCTGTTTTATAAGTAGTGTTTCCTATTCGCACGACAGCATGCCCATTTACTTAACCCTGTAGCAACTGAACAGAAGGAATTTATATGCCCCACGTCGGCTCTACGTTGTACCGGCTTAACCAACAAATAGCCTGGCAAGGTTTTGTCACCATGCTCCCTATTGCCTTTTTTGTTTCCGCCTTTGGCGCGGCCTTTGGGCTTGCTGCAGCACAAGCGGGAATTTCCGACACCCATACACTCACCATGAGTGTCTTGGTGTTCACTGGGACTGCCCAGTTTGCAGTACTTGACTTATGGGGCTCGCAACTGCCTGCTCTCACCATTTTAGTCACCTTGTTCGCCATTAATGCCCGCCACCTATTAATGGGCGCCACGCTCTTTCCATGGCTACGGCATTTGCCGACAAAGCAACGTTACTTGGTTATGCTGTTCGCCTCCGACGCCAATTGGGCCATGTCCATGCAAGCCTTTAATCGGAAGCAACCTGGCTTAGGTATTTTATTCGGTGGGGGTATAGCCCTTTGGCTGTTTTGGGTTGTCGGCACCTGGGTGGGGGTGTATTTCGGCAACGTCATAAGCAACCCTGAAGCCTATGGTATTGATATGGTCATGGGCTGTTTTCTCTTAGCCCTCGTACTGGACACGGAAAAGAACGCTCATACCTATCTTGTTTGGGCCGTAGCAGCAGCTGCTTCCCTTCTGGCCTATTGGTATTTACCAGAAAATAGTCATGTCATTGTAGGAGCTATCGCTGGTGGGTTAGCGGGTACGTTTGGAGGGCAGCAAGATGCTGAGCTTTGATGCAACCAACATAAATATTCTTGTGCTCATTGCACTTATGGCCTTGGTCACACTGGCAACACGCTTAGGCGGTGTTTATATTATGTCGCTAGTCCCCTTAAAGCCTCGCGTGCAGCGGTTTATTCAGGCCATGTCAGGCTCTGTACTTATTGCAATATTGGCCCCTATGGCCCTAGCAGGCGACGCAGCAGCACGTTTTGCTATGCTTGCCACCATTGTCGTGATGTTGGTGGTGAAAAAACCTCTTATTGCCATTAGTTGTGGCGTATTGGCCGCAGCCTTATTTCGAGCGTATTAAACAACCTCAAGTGTAAACTCAGCACAAACAAATAAGCTTGGTGCAGCCACTGAAGTGCCCACACCAAGCTTTTTATTAACGGTCTGTGAAATTACAAACGTACACCACCGTCAATTTCGATCACGCGACCACTGAAGTAGTCGTTTTCAATAATGAAACGGGCTGAGTCCGCCACTTCACTCGGTTGCCCCCAGCGCGATAAGGGCACCATAGCCAGCGCGCGCTCAACGGCTTCTGGTTTCATTACGGCTGTCATAGGTGTTTCAATAAAGCCAGGTGCTATGGCACCACAGCGAATACCATAACGACCCAGCTCTTTCGCCCAAGTCACCGTTAATGCAACGACTCCCGCTTTGGTGGCAGAATAGTTGGTTTGGCCAAAGTTACCGGCACGCGCCACGCTGGAGATATTAATAATCACGCCTTTGCGGCCGCGCTTGGCCATAGCTGCCGCAGCTTCACGGCCACATAAGAAGGTCCCCGTCAGGTTCACGTCAACCACCGACTGCCATTGCTGTAATGGCATTTTATGGGTTACTTCCCCGTCTTTACACTTGATCAATAGGCCGTCACGCAAAATGCCGGCGTTATTAATCAGCACATCCATGCCGTCAAAGTCTGCATCAACGGCTTGAAAGGTACTTTTCACAGCCTCTTCGTCTGTCACATTCACCTCATAGGTACGCACTACTTTTGCACCCGCAGACTCACAGGCCCGTTTGGCTTCATTCAATTGCTCTGTATTCATGTCGAGCAAAGCTAAAGAGGCGCCCTGACCCGCAAAGTTTTCTGCCATTGCACGGCCTAAACCTTGCGCACCACCTGTTATAACGATAACTGAATCAGATATTTGCATTTAGTTGTTTCCTTGCTCAAACCATTTATAAATACTTGAAAAGTCTTTGCTACCAAACCCTTGTTCGCTATGGGCTTGGTATAAGTCTTGGGCCGCTTTCCCCATGGGCGTAGCCGAGCCACTTTGTTCTGCGGTAGCTAAGGCAAGACCTAAATCTTTTAGCATTAAGTCCACCAAGAAGCCGCCATTATAATCATTGCTCGCAGGCACGCCCGGCATGACATCTGGACATGGGTTATACACTTCCAAGGTCCAGTTGCGGCCAGAGCTTTGCAGCATTATTTCAGACAATACTTTGGGGTCTAAACCGTGGTCACGACCGAGCTTTAACGCTTCTGCAGTACCTGACATTAAAACAGCAAGCAGCATGTTGTTGCAGATTTTAGCCACCTGGCCTGCACCATGGTCCCCCGCCGTAAATACGGCTTTGCCCATGCACTCTAAAAGTGGCCGTGCTTCTTCAATGTCTGCTGCTTCGCCCCCACAAATAAACGTCAGGGTTCCCGCTGCAGCACCAGCAACACCGCCCGACACGGGCGCATCGACAAAGCGAATGTCTTGTTGTTTCAGTCGCTGGGCTATATCACGGGCTGTTTCTGCACTAATGGTACTCGAGTCCACCACCAGTGCGCCTTTTTTAATATGGGCGGCAACACCTGCATCGGTGTCACCTTCGTAACCAAAGTACAAACCAAGTACGTGCTTATCCGCAGGCAGCATGGACATCACAATATCTGCCCCTGCAACAGCGTCTGCTGCCGTGGCAGCGACTTGTGCACCCGCTTGTTCAAGCTGCGCCAGTGCTTCTGCCGACAAGTCAAACACAGTCACCTTGTGCCCGGCCTTCACCAAATTGGTCGCCATAGGGCCACCCATATTGCCTAAACCTATAAATGCAATTGCGGTCATATAAAACCTCGCCCTTATTGGTTGCTTAAATTTTTAAGTGGGTGTTCGTCTTGGCTCCAGGGAGAACGGAACATGGCGTCTAAGTCCTTCTCCGTCACCTCAGAAACGTCCGTGTGCTGCCAGCGTGGGTTGCGATCTTTGTCGATCAAGAGCGCACGTACCCCTTCAATAAAGTCGCCTTGTACCGCACAATTCACCGACAAGGTTAATTCTAATTGAAAAGCTTCCGCTAAACTCAGACTCGGGCCATGGGCGAGCTGCTGCCAAACAATATGCGCTGTTAAAGGACAACCCGCCGCCAGGGTTTGCTGACCTTTGGCGAGCACCTTGCTGTCGGTTGCAAAGCTCAAGAACTGCTCCGTCACTGTTTGTAGGCTATCGCCAGCCATCAGTTTTTTGATGGTTTCATGTTGCGGCTGCAACACCGACTCTGGTAATTCGTGTGCGTAGTCTGCCAGCTGTGCTAAGGCGTCGCTCACGCGGTGGCGATTCACTTCAGCGCTGTCGGTCCAGTGCACTGCGCATAAAGCGTGTAATGCACTTTCTTTTTGTTCTGCGTTCAAGGCAAAGTCAGCCATACCTAACCAGCAGGCGTCTTTCGCATTTACCTGGGCAGCAGTCAGCCCTAAGAATAAGCCCATACCTTCAGGTAAGCGGCTTAAAAAATAAGTACCGCCTACGTCTGGGTACAAACCAATGCTTATTTCAGGCATGGCCAAGCGCGAGCGTTCTGTCACTATTCGGTGGCTTGCACCAATCATGAGGCCTAAACCGCCGCCCATCACAAAGCCATCGCCCCACACCACAATAGGCTTGGGATAGGTTTGTAATTGGTAGTCTAATTGGTATTCTCGGGTGAAAAACTCCACCACTTCGGGCACAAGCTCCCGTGGTTTCGCTTGTGCTGCATGGTACATAGAGACAATATCGCCCCCTGCGCAAAACGCTTTTTCACCTGCTCCTTGCAGCCAAACGCAAACAATGGTGTCGTCCTTGGCCCAAGCTTCAAGCTGCGGCTCTAGCAATTCCACCATGTCAATGCTTAACGCATTTAGTGAACGCTCTGAATTGAGTGTGGCGACCCCAATTTTATAGCCGTGACCCGCGTCGCGGGTATCAAATAAGACAACGTCTTCAAGGTTACTCATAATAGCTCTGCCGCTCCATCTGCTAGTAAACGACGTGCAATAATAAGGCGCATAATTTCGTTGGTACCTTCCAGTATTTGGTGTACCCGCACATCGCGCACATGACGCTCAAGTGGGTATTCTCGAATATACCCATACCCGCCGTGTATCTGCAGCGCTTCATTACACACTTGGAAACCAATGTCCGTGGCAAACCGCTTGGCCATGGCACAGTACGCAGTTTTGTCCGTGTCATTGGTGTCTACTTTAAAAGCAGCTAACCGCACCATTTGACGGGCTGCTACGAGTTCAGTTGCCATATCGGCCAACTTAAACTGCATCGCTTGAAACGCGGCCAAAGGCTTTCCAAACTGGCTACGCTCATGCATATAGTTGCGTGCGGTATTGAGGGCAGCTTGGGCAGTACCTACAGAGCACACGGCAATATTAATACGGCCGCCGTCTAAGCCCATCATGGCAAACTTAAAGCCTTCGCCTTCTTCACCCAGCAAGTTTTCCGCGGGTATGCGCACATTTTCAAAAGTAACTAAACGTGTTGGCTGGGCGTTCCAACCCATTTTCTCTTCCGCTTTACCGTAGTGAATACCTGCTGCGTCGGCTGGGACCACAAGGGCCGAAACACCCTTAGCGCCTTCCCCTCCGGTACGTGCCATCACCACCAGTACGTCGGTTTCACCGGCACCAGAGATAAACATTTTTGAACCATTCAGCACATACTCGTCGCCTTCTTTTTTGGCCGTTGTGCGTAAACTTGCCGCATCCGAGCCAGCACCAGGTTCTGTTAAGCAGTACGAGCCCAGCTTTTGTCCCATCACAAGTTCAGGGCACCACTGATCAATCACTGACTGTTTCGCAAACGACCCAATCATCCAGGTCACCATGTTGTGAATAGTCATCATGGCAGTGGTCGCCGTACAACCCATAGCAAGTTGCTCAAAAATTAACGCGCTGTCTAAGCGTGACATGCCAAAGCCACCTGCACTTTCAGGCGTGTACATGCCCATAAAACCCATTTCGCCTGCTTTTTGCAAAACGTCTTTAGGAAAATGATGCTCCGCGTCCCACTGCGCAGCAAAGGGAGCGAGCTCTTTCTCAGAAAAAGCGCGCGCCGTGTCGACAAATGCCTGCTGATCATCCGTTAAATTAAAGTTCATCACGCATCCTCTATTCTTATTGCATTTTAATGGTCATGTTCGGGCCATTATCAATTTCACTTTCTGGCCAGCGGGCTGTAATAGTTTTGGTTTCACTGTAGAAACGAATGGCCTGTTTTCCGTAGGCGTGCAGGTCACCAAAGAACGAGTTCTTCCAACCTGTAAAAGAGAAAAACGGAAGAGGCACAGGAATTGGAATGTTAATGCCTACTTGGCCCACTTCCACTTCATGCTGGTACTTACGTGCTGCTGCACCGTTCGCTGTGAAAATAGACGTACCGTTACCATATTGGTTGGCATTTACTATAGCCAAAGCTTCTTCTAATGTTTCAACTGACATGGCACACAGCACAGGGCCAAAAATTTCTTCTTGGTAAATGCTCATTTCTGTCGTGACATTATTAAACAAGGTAGGTCCAACCCAGTTGCCCTCTGGGTAGCCTTCTACTGTGCAGTTCGTACCGTCTACTAGGCACTCAGCACCTTCTTCTTTCCCTTTGGCAATCATGTCAATCACACGCTGTTTGGCTTGCTGACTCACCAGCGGCCCGTAGGCTGCGTCTTTGTCTGTCCATACCCCGGGCTTCACTTTCGCCAGCTCCACAGCCAAGTCGTCAATCCATTCTTTCGATTTACCCACAAACACAGCCACAGAAATAGCCATACAGCGCTGTCCTGCTGCACCTACAGAAGCACCCACTAAGTTATTAATCACAGTTTGCTTGTTTGCGTCAGGCATAATCACACTGTGGTTTTTAGCCCCTGCGAAGGCTTGTACCCGTTTTAAGTTTTCTGTACCCGTGCGGTAAATGTACTGCCCAACGGGGACCGAACCAACAAAAGAAATAGCCTGAATGGCAGGATCATGTAATAGGTGGTCAACCTGCTTTTTCGCTCCATGTACAACCTGAAGTACGCCTTTTGGAGCACCCGCTTCAACAAATAGCTCGGCCAGGCGCGTTGGCGTTAAGGGGTTCTGCTCTGAAGGTTTTAAAATAAAAGTGTTACCGCAGGCTATGGCCATTGGGAACATCCAAAGTGGAATCATGGCTGGGAAGTTAAACGGTGTAATACCCGCACACACACCTAAAGGCTGTATATAGCTATAAGTGTCAATACCACGGGCCACATTCTCCGCCGTTTCACCCATCATTAAAGCAGGTACGTTAGCCGCTTGTTCTACCACTTCAATACCGCGCCAAACGTCTCCTTTGGCGTCTTCAAAAGTTTTACCCGACTCCTCTGCCAGAATAGTAGCAAGCTCGTCATGGTGCTCCTTCAATAAGGCTTGGTAACGCATCATTAAGCGGGCACGCTCTGGCACGGGGACTTCACGCCAGGTTTTAAAAGCTTCTTTAGCGCCTTCAACAGCAGCAACCATTTCTTCATGTGTTGCGCACGGTACGTGGGCCAGCACTTCTTGGGTGGCTGGGTTGGTCACAGGAATGGTGTTGCTGCCTTTCGACTCAACAAATTCCCCGTTTAAAAATAACTTAATTGATTTACTCATGAAATAACCTGCTTGTTGGTTGTTCGTTTCTTTTTAGAAAGGCTCGCTTTGCAAACGCAGTATGCGAACCGTTAAAAATTTGTAGCCCCATTAAATCAGAGCTTGTGCCTCTTTTGAATCGATGAAATTGCCGCTATAATGGATTATATTGTCATTAGAGGTTAAAACCACATTGAGCAAACCCTCGAATTGGCCCCTTCCCGAAGGGAGTACTCGCTTAATCATGCCGCAGCCTTTGCTAGAGCAGCTGCAACAAAACCCGCTCACACGCGGGCTTTACCCTATTTCGTATGGTCACTATCTAAATGCTTATGGGCATAGGGTTCGTCGCCGAGTGCATACAGATTACCTAATGATTTTTTGTCATGCGGGCCGCGGTCGGTACCGTGCAGGCAAGCACAAAGGCCATTTGTTACCAGGGCAAGTGTTGTTTTTAAAGAAAGGTGTCGCCCACATTTACCAAGCAGACAGCCAGCAGCCCTGGAGTATTTATTGGGCTCACTTTGCGGGTGACCAGGTTGAAAGCTTCATGGATTATCTTGGTATTTCTGCAACCAGCTCTGAACCGGCACATCCTCACGGAAACCCGGTACTTACCTTGCAAAATTGGCGCGCCCTGCTGTCAGATGTCACCCAGTTGTTGAATCTGCAACATGAGCGTTTAAACTTTGACAAGGGTGTACTTGCTGCCGCCTTGCTCCGTAAGCTGCTCAGCGAGCTGCCGCTTATGGCAAGACCTAAGCAGGCCGACAGAAAAGAGTTTAATTTAAGCTCGCTACAACGTTTTATGCGGGACAATAGTCATAAGTCACTGGAACTCAACGAATTGGCTGAATTTACGGGCTTATCACGCTATCATTTTAGTAAGAAATTTCGTCAAACAACTGGTGACAGCCCTGTAAACTACTTCACTCGCATGAAAATGGAGCAAGCCGCCCAAATGCTGCGTGAAGGTGAGCAAACCATACGGCAAATAAGCCAAACTCTCGGCTATGACGACCCTTATTATTTTAGTCGGCTATTTAAGAAACACCAAGGATTGGCACCAAGCTTTTACCGCCAACATGCAGGATAATTGTGGTATTTTTAACGCCCAGTGCAGGGCGCAGAGCGAGTAAACCAATGGCAGTAGAGCAAAGAGAATTGTTTCCCCTACCCAACCCATGCGTCAATATCTGTGAAGCTGGGCCACGGGGCTATTGTCTTGGCTGTTTGCGCTCTCGAGAAGAGCGATATAACTGGCCACAGAAGCCAGACAGTGAGAAAGCAGAAATTCTCAAGCGATTAGCACTGCGACAGCGCCGCAAGCAAGCTTTTTTGCAACGCTTGGTGCGAGAAGAGCAGATAGAGCTAGGGTTCACCTCCCAGCTCGACTTGCCGGGCGTTTAAGCCTGTCTTTATCTTGGTGTCGTTGCGGCAGCGACCACTTTATTTCTGCCACTTTCTTTTCCTTTATATAACAGCCTGTCGACACGCTTTAGCAGGTCATCGGCATTTTGGTCGCTGTCTGTAAAGCAGGTCACGCCAAAGGTGACCGTTACGTTGAACGTGCCTTGGTCAGAATTAAATTCAAGAGCGCCAATGCGTTTTCTTAAGTTTTCCGCAAGCTCTGTCGCTGCCGACAAGTGCGTATGTGGTAACAATACCACAAACTCTTCGCCACCAATGCGAGCGACCACGTCGTTCGCCCGCACTCGCTTGCTCACTAATTGTGACACTTGAATGAGCACCTCATCACCCACATCGTGGCCGTACGTGTCGTTCACGCGCTTAAATCTATCCAAGTCGTACATAAGCAATGCAAAGGGATAATGGTGGCGTTGCCCGTCTTTAATTAAGCGTTCAATTTCCGCCATAAAATGACGGCGGTTCGCCAAACCCGTAAGTGAGTCGATCAGTGTTAGCTCACGAAGTTTACGCTCTGTTTCTTTTTGTTGGGTAATGTCTATTGCAACGCCAGACCAAAGCACGGCTCCGTCGTGCGTAGGCTCAGGAACACCCCGCACACTCACCCAACGCTCTTCGTTATTACGCATAATACGGAAGTCAATTTGCCAGGTCGACATATCACGCTTCGACTCCCGTAGCGAAAGCATAACCCGTGGTAAGTCTTCTTTGTGAATCCCCCGTATTACAGGAGCAGCATCTTGCGCTAGTGACGACTGACTAAAACCAAAAGTATCCACCGCTTTTTGGCTAATATAAGGAAACGAAACATATTCGTTGTCTGTTTGTTTGAGTTGGAAAATAATCCCAGGAGAAACAGCAGATATTTTTTCAATTTGCTCATAGTCTATATGGGTGTCGGAAAGGTTAGAAAGGCTTCCAACAATGGCTGTTACCTTGTTGCCCTCGAAAACTTTTCGCGCTAGGTCTTGTACCCAAAAGTATGTTCCGTGTTTGTCTTGGAGCCGGTATTTTTGGCGCAACACATGCGTGTCGCTACTGCTAAACCAAGCCTCAAAATCATCGCTAATCATTTGGCGGTCGTCAGGATGAATATAATCAAGCCATTCAGACACTGTGGCTGGCAAACTAAAATCAACGCCAAAGTTATTGGTCAGGTTATCTGAAATATAAGGCTCAACGCTAAGGTCGTACCGATTGAGCTTGTATAGAGTAACAGGCGCTGCATAAATGAGCGCTTGCAGTGCTTCGAGGTTATCGTAGCCTATGTTTTTGTTATCCGGCGCTTCCTTGGTGTTTTTTGTCATATCCTCTGCCCGCTTTTTCTTCCGACAGGTTACTCCTACGACCCAGACAAAGCGTGACGCACGTTTTCTAAATCGTCCGCTGTATCTACACCGGCAGGGGGTACTTTTATTGCATCCGCTACATGAATTCGCTCGCCATGCCAAAGCACCCGCAGTTGCTCCAGCTTTTCTATCTGCTCCAGTGGGCTTGGCTGCCACTGGGCGTACCGAGTAATGAAGCCCGCTCGATATGCATAAATACCAATATGCCTTTTCCATGGCGCCAAGTCGATTGCTTTTTGTTCAACAGCAAAGGCGTCCCTGTCAAAGGGGATAGGTGCTCGACTAAAGTACAAGGCATAGTTTGAAGCATCCTGTACCACTTTTACCACATTAGGGTTAAACACCTCGTCGGCAGACAACAAGGGCACGGCTAAGGTTGCCATGGGCGCTAACCGTTGTGCATTCAAGTTTTCAGCCACCTGGTGAA
This sequence comes from Aliidiomarina taiwanensis, assembly GCF_003987015.1. Classification (GTDB taxonomy): domain Bacteria; phylum Pseudomonadota; class Gammaproteobacteria; order Enterobacterales; family Alteromonadaceae; genus Aliidiomarina; species Aliidiomarina taiwanensis. The sequence goes on from NZ_PIPQ01000001.1 coordinate 894,586, forward strand.
TAATTTCTGGTGGAATCATAGGCTCATCACCTTGTACATTCACCACCACTTCATTTTCATCCAGTGCTAATTTTTCCACGACTTCTGCAAGCCGCTCTGTGCCTGATGCATGGTCTGGCGATGTCATCATGGCGCGGCCACCATAGGTATGCACGGCTGTTGCAATACGCTCGTCGTCTGTAGCCACCACCACTTCCGTTGCTCCACTGGCTAACACGCGTTCAATCACTCGCTGGATCATGGGCTTGCCATGAATATCGGCAAGCGGTTTGCCCGGCAAGCGAGTAGAAGCATAACGCGCAGGAATTACGACCGTAAAGCTCATGCTTTGTCCACCTTTGCCATGTCTTCTGCACTCAAACTTATGGCTTCTTGCGCTATCATCGCAGGAATACCATCACGTATCGGATAAGCAAGCTGTTCACCCCGACACACTAAGCTGGTTTTGTCTGGGCCCCACACAAGTTTGCCTTTGCAAGAAGGACAGGCCAATACACTAAGAAGGTTTGCTGCTATTGCCATGGTTTAATGCCTCTCGTTTGTTCGTGCTGATGCTGGTTAGCTGTTCAGAGAACTCCCGTAAAAAGTCATCGGGGAACCTCATAGCCACTTTCAAAAAATACCAGTGAGGACGGGCGAACGACCGCACTTTAATGGCATCTTTTTCCGTCATTAACACCGGGTAGTCGTTACTTACCTTAAAAAAATCCGTTACTTTATAGTCGTAGTGATCAGGGTAAACTCGGGTTTCATCAATCAAAATACCTTCATCGCGTACCATCGAAAAGAAACGCTGAGGGTTGCCTATCCCTGCAATAACCAGAGCGGCTTCACCGTCTGGCTTTTCGATAGGAGAACTGTCACTCACCCGGCGCCAGCCTTGTACTTGTAAGTTCATTTCTATGGGCTTTACGCTTTTCGGTAGCTTATGTTTGCTTCCTAAGGGGCCATTGGTCAGAACCCAATTGACTTTTTTCAAACGCCGTACACTTTCTCGTAAAGGCCCCGCCGGCAAACGCCAGTTATTTCCAAAGCCCCGTTCACCATCGACAATACCTATTTCTAAGTCCCGTGCTAACGCATAATGTTGTAGCCCGTCGTCGGTAATAATGACGTCGATATGATGGCGCTCAAGCAGCAATTTTGCCGCCTCAACCCGTTTCGGTCCTACCGCTACTGGCACACCACTCAGGCCAGCTAACAACAGCGGCTCGTCGCCGCACATGCGGGCCGTCACCCCTTGCTCTACTAAAGCAGGGAATGGGCCAGTACCACCATACCCGCGCGACACAATACCCGGTTTAAACCCTAGCTCTTGCAGGTATTCAACCACTGCCAACACCGTAGGTGTTTTCCCTGTGCCCCCGACAGTTACATTGCCAACCACCACCACAGGCACAGGCGCTTGCCAGCTTTTCTTCAATTTTATTGCGTAAAGCAAACGGCGCATTGCGGCCAAAAAAGTAAACAAAACACTAAGAGGCGTAAGAAACCACAGTGGCCAAACAAGCCTTCTGCGATACCACCAAGTTACAACTTTTTCACTCACTCAGCACCACCAAATTGCATCTGATATAACTGTGCATACGCACCCTTGTTGGCGAGCAACTCCGCATGGTTGCCTCGTTCAATTATCTTTCCTTGATCTAACACAAGAATTTCATCCGCATTTTCAATAGTGGAAAGTCGGTGAGCTATCACCAAAGAGGTTCTATCTTGTTGTAAATTATCTAAGGCTTTTTGAATATGCCGCTCAGACTCAGTGTCCAATGCCGACGTTGCCTCGTCTAATATTAAAATAGGCGCATTGCGAAGCACCGCTCGGGCAATGGCAATACGCTGACGCTGACCACCCGACAACATCACCCCGTTTTCACCGACCATGGTTTCTAAACCATTCGGCAAAGAATCAGTAAACTCATCCACATAAGCAAGCTTCACCGCCCGTTCAATGTCTTCACGGCTTACTTTGCCCCGCGCACCATAGGCAATGTTATTGGCTATGGTGTCGTTAAATAAACTGACATCTTGTGACACCACGGCAAATTGACGGCGTAGCGACTGTAAGGTGTACTCCCGAATATCCACATTATCCAGCTCAATGCTGCCTTCGTCCCAGTCGTAAAAACGCGTTAACAAGCTAGAAATGGTCGATTTGCCACTACCCGAGCGCCCCACTAGAGCAACTGACTTGCCCGCCTCCACTTTAAAGCTAATGTCCGACAGCGCTGGCTCGTCGCCTTGGTCATAGCTGAAGGTAACATGGGAGACATTCAAGTCGCCTTTGGCGCGTTTTAGCTTCTTTTGGCCGTCGTCATGCTCAGCGTCTTGGTCAAGTACTTGAAACACGCTTTGCGCAGCTGCAATACCCCGTTGGAAGTCCGAGTTCACATTGGTTAACTGCTTCAAAGGGCGTAACAGCATAATCATGGCCGTAAGCAAGGTGGTAAATGCGCCAGGCGTTAACCCTTCTAACATGCTTGGAAAGCTTGCGATAACTAAAACCATGGACAAGCTAAACGACGCAATGAGCTGAATAACCGAGGTGCTAATGGTGCGAATATTCACTAGTTTTAGGTTTTGTTGGCGGGTACGTTGGTTAATCTCATGGAAGCGCTTGGCTTCCTTTTTTTGTCCCTCAAACATCACCACCACCTGATGCCCATTCAGCATTTGCTCTGCAGTGGTAGTGACATTCCCCATAGCCGTTTGAATATTGCCACTGACATGCCGGAATTTTTTCGACACCACAGTCACTACTTTCCCAACGACAGGTGCTATCAACAAAAACACCAAGCTTAATTGCCAGCTGTGGTACATCATTAAGCCAAGTAGGCCAATGACAAAGGCGCCTTCGCGCACCAAAGTTAAAATGGCACGGCTGGTGGCTTCAGCAAGCTGCTGTGTGTCATAGGTAATCTTTGAGATCAGGTCGCCGGTAGACATTTTGTCGTGATAGCTCACAGGAACACGCATTAAGTGTTCAAAGAGCTCTTGTCGTAAGTTAGTAACGACCTGAAACCCCACATAGCTTAAGAAGTAGCTAGAGATAAAGTTAAAGAGCCCGCGTAATATAAACACGAGAGGCACAAACAAAGCACCGTATAGCAATATTTTCGGGTTGCTGGCGGCTAACCCGTCGTCAATCAGGGTTTCAATGTGGTAAAAGAAAAAAGTGTCCACACCGGCGTAGCCTATCATGCCAATGATGGCCGCTAAAAATGCTGCGCGGTACGGTTTTATATACTTTAGCAAGCGCTTAAAGTTTGATTGTTTTATGGTTTCTGCAGTCATACAATCCAATTTCTGTAGCTATTCACCCCTGCATTGTACCGTTATTCTTGTCTTCTTTACTAGCAACCTTGTACTTGTCTATTCCTCGGGCACACGGTAATACCAGCGCCTATACCGCAAGGGCTCCCCACCCCCGCGTTTTTGCTGCACGCTCCAGCCACGCTCCGGATGCCAAATAAGGCTAATTTGCCCACCCTTTGCCGTGTCCAATAAGTGAACACCTTGGTTTTCATAGCGCTGCTTCACTTCCATGCTCGGCATGCCAAACTGATTGGCAAAGCCACGACTCACCACCGCAATGCTAGGGTTTACCTGTTCCAGGAATGCCGCTGTACTTGAGCTCTTACCGCCATGGTGCGGCACCAGCAGCAGGTCTGCCGTTAAGCCTTGCTGGTAACGTCCCGTCAACCTTAATTCATTTTCCCATTCACTGTCGCCGGGCAATAAAATGCGCTGTCCTTGAAACTCCAGCAAGACCACACAACTGGCATTATTTACCCCATAGGTGGGACCCGGCATAGGCGCGAGTATACGCACCCGGACCCCTTGCCAAATCCATTGTTGGCCCATTTTGCATGCCCGCTCACCAATGCCACTTCCCATGGTGCGAAGGGTCGGGTACGCCTGCTGCGCAGCCTGTTTACCTCCCACATGGTCCATGTGCGCATGGCTTAACACTAACCAGTCGGGTGTCAGGCCGTGGTAACGTAAAAACGGCACCACCACACTTGCCCCCGTATCAAGCCCACCTTCATAGGCGGGGCCTACATCCACCAACATCGCATGATGATGCCGCTGGACAACGACCGCAGTGCCTTGACCCACGTCGAGCACATGCAGTGCAAATGCCGCAGGAGCTGGCCGTGAAAACAACGGGAACAACAGCAGCAGCGCAACACTGACCATAAAGAGCCTTGCTATTGCGCGTCCTGGCCACAACCACGCAATAAGCAGGGCAAAAAAATACATAATGGGCCACGGGTGGGTGCCACTGAGCCAAACCCCTGGCACATTCGCCAGCCAATCGACGCCGTTCAACAAAGGGGTCAGTACCAAGTCTAGGCTGCGCCAAATCAACGCATACGCACTGAGGTTGAACAACACGGGAACTAACGACACCAGCAAAGCCGGCAGTATCAGCACACTAAATAAAGGAATAACCACGATATTGGTGACAGGTGCTAGCCAGGCCAAACCCTGAAAGAACGCAAAAGACAAAGGCGCTAATGCAAACAGCAGCATCCATTCGAACCGCCACAGTGTGCCTTTGGCTCGTCCGTCCCGTCGCCAGTGCCAACTAAAAATGGCCAGCACAGCCCCGGCAGACAACCAAAAGCCTACGTCCATCCAAGCAAATGGGTCTAGCATAAGCACTAACAACACTGCATACACAAGTAAATAGATAGGCTGCAGCCGCTGTTGTACTAAACGACTGAGAACAAACAAGCTAATCAGCAGTAATGCACGTATGGTTGACACGGAAAACCCTGCCAGTGCTGCATACGCAACAGCAACAAGCCATGCCCCAGTTGCTGCATACGGAGTCAGCGCAAACGTGTGAGTGCACCCTAAAAAGACTTGCAGTCCCCTTGCGCAGGCTACGGCCAGGTAACGCAAAAACACCCACGCTCCGGCAAACACTAAGGTTAGGTGCAGTCCGGAAATGGCCATTAAATGGGAAAGCCCAGTTCGTTGCAGCGCTTGCCAACGCTCTGGCTGCATCCAGTGGCGCTCCCCTAAAGCTAATGCCAGCAAAATATCCAAAGAGTCTATTGTATCTCTGTGCTGAGCGAAGGCTTGGTATACCCGGACGCGCCAATACTGCCAATGCCACTTCGGCGTCTCAGCTAAGCGTGTTCCTGCGCGGATAGAGCCGGTGACAAATAATTTATGTCGCAGCAGGTAGCTTTGATAGTCGTAGCCCCCGTCGTTGAGCATTCCGCTGGCTGGTCGCGCCCGCACCTGCAAAGCCCAGCGCTCGCCTGGTTTAGGTAGCTCCAGGGGACGTTCGTCGCCATACCAATACAGCCGTGCTTTACTGGCACAAGAAGCATTCGGTAATTGCCATTCTACCGGTGCAACTTGAATACACCCTTGCACTCGCGCCCTGCGTGTTTGGTTATAGCTTATTTCTGTGACCTGCAATATAATTGTGCTTGGCTCGCGCCATTGGCTTGCTGGTAAGGTCCACGCATGAATGCTTTGTACATGGAATAAGGCCCACCAGATGCCACACAATACCCCAAGCAGTAGGTAACTTTGTGTGCTTTTATGGAATAAACCACACCCGCCCACTACTGCAACATAGCTAAATATAGCTATAGTTATAAAAAGTAATGGCATTTCGGGTTGTAGCCACGGGGCACTTAACGTGCCAGCAATAACACCCACCGCCCAAAGCAAAAAGCCCAGTTGCATAAATGAGTACACACCATGCCCAAAAAGTTTATTCAGCGCTATTTGCCTGATCCAAGCAAGTTAAAAACGGGTAAGTCATTGCGTATTTTTGGCCGCTTAAGCCAAAATACCAATCTGTGGTACCTCAACCGACGCAGTGCTGCCGGTGCTTTTGCTGTGGGTCTGTTTGTGGCCTTCTTACCTTTACCAGCCCATATGCTCATGGCGGCGGGCTTGGCAATTCTTTTGCGGGTCAACCTTCCCTTATCTGTAGCTTTGGTGTGGATCACAAATCCTATTACCATTACCCCCGTTATGCTGGCGGCATATAAAATAGGCTCTGTGCTGTTGCAACATCCGCCGCAACCGTTTCATTTTGAGTGGAGTTTTGAATGGATTCGTTCCGGCTTTACCACAGTGCTCCCGCCCATTTTGGTGGGCAGTGTATTAATGGGGACTGTGTCTGCCGTGGTGGGTTACATTACCGTGCGAACCTTGTGGCGCCAAGCGGTACGGAAAGCTTGGCGCGAACGAGCCCACGCACGGCAGGTTAAGACTGTCGCAGCGAAGCAGCAGGTGCTAACTGTGAAGCACGATACGCAGGGTAAAGAGTAGCAAGCAAGCTCATCAGCAAAGCTGTCCCTGTGACCAGAACAATATCAGCCCCTTGCACATCCACCGGAATTCGGTTGACGAAATAAATATCACCCGCCAACAGCGAGTGGCCTAGCAGTTGCTCAAGGCCCTGCAAAATACTTGGTAATTCTGTAGCCATAAGCCAGCCCAGCAAAGCCCCTACGAAAGCTCCCGGTATACCGTTCAGTGCGCCCTGCCAAACAAATGTCCGCAAAATAAGGCTGTCGGCGGCACCCATGGTTTTCAAAATAGCGATGGCCGCCCGCTTTTCTTCTACTTGCATCATCAGCGTGGCAACAATATTAAACGAAGCCACCGCCAGCACTAAAAACAACACGATATACATCACCGTGCGCACCATTTGAATGTCCCGGTACAAGTGCCCTTGCGAACGAGTCCAGTCATGCATATAAGCGTATTCGGACAATTCAAACCCCACGTCAGCAGCAATGTGTGGGGCTGCATATACATCGTTCACTCGCAGCCGCACCGCGTTGGCAGCGTCTTCTACACCCATGAGCTGCTGCGCTCTGCCAAGGTGCATATAAGCTTGGCGAAAGTCTAGTTCGCCACCAAAAGCAAAGGCGCCTTTGTAGGTTAACCAAAGTCGCTTCGGTGCTCGGTTGGTGCCGCCATGAGGGGTCACTTCTGGCACAATGACCATTAGTTTGTCGCCAACCTGTATCCCCAAATTGTCAGCCAGCCCCGCTCCAAGCAAAACGCCTTCAGGGTCCTGCTCAAAAGCCTGCCAGGTAGCGGCAGAAGTGTACTCAGTTACTCGTGAAACCTGTGGCTCTAAACTTGTGTCAATGGCCCGAATATCCACCCCGTAAAAGCGTCGTTGCTGTTGCACCATGCCTGTAATCCGCATAACAGGCGCTGCGGCCAACACTTGTTCGTGGGCTTCTGCTCGTCGTTTTACCTCACGCCAGTTGGTTAAGGTGCCGCTCACCGACTCAAACTCTACATGCGGTATCACAGACAGTAGGTCGTCTTCTAACGCTTTATGAAACCCATTCATAATGGACAGCAAAGTAATCAAAATAGCGCAGCCTAAAGCAATACCTATCGTCGATGATCGGGAAATAAACCCCACATACCCACTACTGCTTTGCTTTGCTCTGCGAAATCGCCGTGCCAAGAGAAAGGCTAGGCTCATAACCGCACCTCGACCAGTTGACCTTGCTGCATTAAAAGTTGCCGCGGCAATTTAGCCGCAAGCGTATGGTCATGGGTTACCACAATAAAACTGGTGCCTAACTCTTTATTTAAGTCCAGCATAAGCTCATAAATGACCGCAGCGGTGTGTTCGTCAAGGTTACCGGTGGGCTCATCGGCAAACACAATACTGGGCTCATTGGCTAAAGCACGGGCTATGGCTACTCGTTGACGCTCACCACCCGATAACTGCGAAGGCAAATGCGCTGTTCGCTCTGCCAGCCCGACTCGAGCTAGTAGCTCGCGCCCACGCGCTTGCGCTTTTGCTTTACTTTTTCCTGCAATCAACAGCGGCATTGCCACGTTTTCTAGGGCAGTAAACTCGGCAAGCAAATGGTGGAATTGGTAAATAAAACCGATGGTTTTGTTTCGCCACTTAGCCTTTTGTTGGGCATTCATGGCCACCACATCGGCACCTGCGACGTGAATGGCGCCCGTGTCTGGCGTGTCTAGCCCACCCAAACAGTGTAAAAAGGTACTTTTACCAGAGCCCGACGCACCAATAATGGCGGCCATTTCCCCGTGCTCTAGGGTAAAGGAGATAGTGTCGAGCACTTGCAGCCTGCGGGGTTGCGCCGCCGTCTCGGCTGCCCCTTGTTTACCTGTAACAGCCGTGGCGTCGCCGTCACCAAAGCTGCGGGACAAATTAGATACTACAACTAATGAACTCATATTCTTCTACTCGTATCGCAATGTTTCTGCGGGTTGCACTTGTGCCGCACGCCAAGCGGGATATAAGGTAGCTAATAAACTCAGCCCTAAGGCTAATACCAAAACAGATATAATTTGTTGCCCGTCAAACGCATAAGGTAACTGATGCCCATAATCGAACACACTCACCCCTAAAGCATTCAGGAGCGGGTTCAACACCAAGGTCAGTAGCAAACCGAGCAGCAAGCCTAAACCTGCCCCAACACCTCCTGTGTACATACCTTGGCATACCAGCACTAAATAAATACGTTTTGGGCTTAAGCCCAGTGTTTGCAAAACCGCCATATCAGACCGTTTGTCTTGCACCAACATAACCAAGGCCGACACGGCATTAAATGCAGCCACGGCTACCACCAGTGCCAACATAACCATCATCATGGTTTTTTCCATTTGTACAGCCGAAAACAGACGCCCATAACGGCTATGCCACGCATCCAGTTGAATCTCCGGCTGGCTCGGCAAAGCCTGTATTTGGCGCGCCACTTGAGCCGCTACCTGCTCTGCTGCAAAGGCGTCTTGCAAGTACAAACGAATACCTGTGACATGCTCAGCTGGGTAACGAAAAAGTCGCGCTGCGTCCGTGGCATGCAGAAACACCAGTTGTTTGTCGACTTCCGACTCTGCTTCAAACAAGCCGACCAAAGTGAACTTTCGCTGCGCAGGCATGGTACCCAAAGGCGTATAACGCTGCCCTTCAGCTGCCATGACGCGCACTGACTCGCCCAACCAAAGACCAAGATCTCGCGCTAATGCCCGCCCCATAATCACGCCATAACGACCAGGCGCTAATTCGGTCAGCGCTCCTTGCACCATCATGCTTTGCAACACGCTTTGCGGTGGCTCTAAAGCCGGGTAAATACCTTGCAATAACACAGGCTTTAAACTTGACCCACCCTGCACCACGCCTTCTGCGCTTACGTACGGTGTTCGGGCTACCACTTGCTTAGGCCAGGCTATGTCTTCATCTAATTGCTGCCACTGGGCCATAGGCGCCCGCTCCGTAGACGTTAACGTTACATGAGGAACCACACCTAAAATGCGCTTTTTTAACTCGCCTTCAAAGCCATTCATCACCGAGGTCACAACAATAAGTGCCATCACTCCAAGGAGAATACCTAGCATAGAAACACGATTAATAAATGCAGCAAAGCCGCCCCGACGGCGGGTGCGGCTATACCTGAGTGCCAAAAATAGCTCGATTGGCTGAAACATAGACTTTTCCGCTTAAAGTACAGACAACCTTTGACAGATTGCTTGCGATACAGGATGCTTCAAGGATAATGTTATCCACGGCGAGACACAACGCCTAGCGGCTTATTAGGAGGCAAACATGGCCGGCAACAAGCCCACTGCCCTTGAACGTTTTAACGAATACTACAGCATTCAGGATAGCCTTCCTATGACTGTTTGCGCCCTTCCTGACTCGCAAACCACCCCCACTTGGGAGGCCTTTGAACAGGAAGTACCCGATGTATTTAAGCTGGCCTCTGAACTCCATTCTTTCGACACCGAAACCCACAACGCCCTGCGGCGGCTAGGTGAACTCGGTGAATTAATCCACACCATTTTGCACCAGCAAAACACTAAACTAAATGCGTTACTCGGTTATGTATTACGCAACGAAGACCACCCAGAGCAGCGCCAATCCACCCTAGCCTTTGGTGCTGGGGGTGTGCAATATATGGACAACCAAGCCACATTCGAGCTGGGCCAGCCCCTTTTACTGAAACTTTTCATTCCTGCTTCAACTCAGCACAGTATGGCGGCCATTTATAGTTATGCTGAAGTGGCAGCCATTGAAGAAAGCGACCAAGGCCGCATCATTACCCTCGCTTTTACCCGCATACGGGAAGATGATCGCGAGCTTTTAGTGCGTGCCAGCCTACATGCGCAAACCCGCTTACTGAAAAAACGTGCAGAAAACCGAGAAGAATAACTAAACCGCTTCATTTCGGGTATAATCGGCACCTGTTTTTTTGTTGGGCTATACAGTAACTTCTCATGCAGCGTTCTACTTTGTTAACTCCTCCGGTTCCTGAATCCGTTACCTTAAATCAGACATGGAAAGAGCTCGAGGGCAGCAGTCTCGCTTTAGCCCTGGCCGCTTTAGTCGACAGCGCCGAGCAACCTATATTAATGGTGACAGCCGACGCCCCTGCAGCCTACCGGCTAGAACAAGAAGTACGCTTTTTCTTAAAAGACGAAACCGCTCAGGTGCATGTGTTGCCAAACTGGGAAACGTTACCCTACGACAGCTTTTCGCCTCACCAAGACATTATTTCCGAGCGCCTGCGCATTTTGTCGAGGTTACCTAGCATGCAAAAAGGCATGCTTATTGTGTCGTTAAATACCTTGCTACACCGCTGCCCGCCGGCACACTTCATTCAAGGCCACGCCTTAGAGTTAAAGCAAGGCGACACTGTCAGTGCCGAACAGCTACGTGCCCGGCTTGAACGAGCTAGTTACCGCCATGTAAACCAGGTACTGGAGCATGGAGAATACAGTGTCCGTGGTTCTATCCTCGACTTGTTTCCCATGGGGGCTGAAGCGCCTTTTCGTATCGACTATTTTGACGATGAAATAGACAGCATTCGCACCTTCTCTACTGAAACTCAGTTGTCGCTGGAAAAGGTAGACGCCATTAACTTACTGCCTGCGCGTGAATTCCCTACCACCCCCGAGAGCATAGAGCTTTTTAGACGCCAATTCCGCGAAACTTTCTCGGCATTAACCGCCCGTGACTCTGTGTATCAGCAAGTCACCGAAGGCATTATGCCCAACGGCATCGAGTATTATTTACCGCTTTTTTTTGAAGAAACGGCCACTGTTTTCGACTACTTACCAGAAGACTGTGTTTTGGTGACCCAAGGCGACATCCAAAAACAATTAGAAAGTCTCTGGACTGACATTCAGTACCGTTACGAAGACCGCCGCTGGGACAACGAGCGGCCCATTTTACCACCCGAGCAAATTTACTTGTTAGCCGACCAAGTCAACAGTGCATTTAAACAGTTGCGCCGAATTCGGGTGGACATTCCTCCGCACGAGCGAGCGCGAGGCCCCGTTCACTTCGCTACCAAAGCAATGCCTGACATTCGGGTCAATGCGCAGCTGCAAGCACCTCTCCAGGCATTACAGACTGCTTTAATTGGGGCTTTCAAAAAGCATGCTCGCATATTATTTGTCGCTGAAACTGCAGGCCGACGTGAGAGTGTTTTGTCGCTTCTCCGCAAACACCCACACCCTGATTTGCCACCTTTACTCCCTACGGAGTTCGAGCGCTTTGAAGATTTTCTGGCTGATTCTGACCCCTTGGGTATTATCATTGGGCAAGTAAGCCACTCGTTTATCGCCCAGCTAGAAGGCCCAGCGGGTGCGCAGACCCTTTGGGTCATCACCGAGTCGGAATTACTTGGTTCGCGCCCCGACGTTCAGCGAAGAACCGAAAAAACACAGCAACAAAACGCCGACGCCTTAATTCGGAACTTGGCGGAACTAAGCATCGGTCAGCCAGTGGTGCATTTACAGCACGGCGTGGGCGAATACCAAGGTTTAACCACCATACAGAACGGCGGAATTGACGCGGAGTTTTTAACCTTAGGTTACGCCGACAACACCCGATTGTTTGTACCTGTCAGCAGTTTGCATTTAATTAGCCGCTACAGTGGCGGCGACCCAGACACCATAAAGCTCAATAAACTTGGCAACGACAGCTGGGAAAAAGCACGTCGTAAAGCCGCTGAAAAAGTACGAGACGTTGCCGCAGAGCTGCTCGAAGTTTACGCCCAACGAGAAGCCAAGCCAGGCTTTGCCTTCACAGTCAACGAAGAAGAGCACGCCCGGTTTGCTGCTGGCTTCCCGTTCACCGAAACCGACGACCAACTGCAAGCCATAGAGGCTGTACTAGCAGATATGCAACAACCCCGAGCTATGGACCGTTTAGTTTGTGGTGACGTCGGTTTTGGTAAAACAGAAGTTGCCATGCGGGCTTCTTTTACCGCCGTACACGGTGGCAAGCAAGTCGCTGTGCTGGTCCCGACCACATTGTTAGCGCAGCAGCACTACGACAACTTTAAAGACAGATACGCCGACTGGCCGGTGCGGATTGAAGTACTTTCACGCTTCCGGTCGAGTAAGCAAACCAATGAAACCCTTGCCGCTATTGCTGAGGGCAAAGTGGACATTGTTATTGGCACCCATAAACTGCTTTCTAACGACGTTAAGTTTGCCGACTTAGGCTTACTCATTGTGGACGAAGAGCATCGCTTTGGTGTGCGTCAAAAAGAGCAAATAAAACGCTTGCGGGCCGAGGTCGATATTTTAACGCTAACGGCGACACCTATTCCCCGCACCTTGAATATGGCCATGAATAGCATTCGTGACTTATCCATTATCGCCACGCCACCCGCCCGTCGCTTGGCTGTCAAAACCTTTGTGCGCGAATACGACAAGGCCACTATCCGCGAAGCCGTGCTACGTGAAATATTACGGGGTGGGCAGCTTTACTTCTTGCATAATAATGTCGACACCATTGCTTCTGCAGCGGAAAAACTGCAAGAGCTTGTGCCAGAAGCCAGTGTTCGCGTTGCCCATGGGCAAATGAGCGAACGTGAACTCGAAGGCATTATGGCCGACTTTTATCATCAGCGTTTCAATGTGCTGATGTGTACAACCATTATTGAAACCGGAATAGATATTCCAAGTGCCAATACCATTATTATTGAGCGCGCCGACAGGTTAGGCCTAGCCCAGCTGCACCAACTACGTGGCCGCGTTGGCCGTTCGCACCACCAGGCTTACGCCTACTTGCTAACGCCGCCACCCAAGCGCATGACCAAGGACGCCATAAAACGTCTCGACGCTATTTCTCAACTCGAAGACTTAGGTGCTGGTTTTGTGCTGGCCACCCATGACCTTGAAATACGAGGCGCAGGCGAGCTGCTAGGCGACGAACAAAGCGGCCAAATAGAAAGCGTTGGTTTTACCTTGTACATGGACATGCTCGACCAAGCCGTCACCGCGCTACGCGAAGGCCGCGAGCCTTCCCTCGATGCCTTGTTACAGCAACAAACCGAGATAGAGTTGCGAATACCGGCCCTGTTGCCCGACGACTATATTGTAGATGTGAACACCCGCCTGTCTATGTATAAACGGATTGCAGGGGCAAACAGCCGAGCTGAATTTGAACAGTTGCAAATTGAATTAATTGACCGCTTTGGTTTGTTGCCAGAGCCTGCAAAGAACTTATTCCGCGTGGGTGAGCTACGAGTGACCGCCAGCGAACTGGGTATTCATAAAATAGAGCTAGGACACTCAGGGGGGTATATAGACTTCAATAAAGACACCAAAGTAGAGCCCATGACCATTATAAAGCTATTGCAAAGCGACCCTCAAACCTACGCCATGGAAGGGGCTACCCGCTTGAAAGTAAAAGCTCCGTTAGAGAATACTCAAGACAGAATAAAACTGGTACAGTCATTATTTAATACGCTTACGCAAGCGTCATGAACCAAGCATTAAAAGGAGAGCTGATGGCAACGTCAGGGCATTACAACCGCGCTATGCGCTATGCTTTATTTGCTGCAGGGTTGGTATTTTTGTGCAGCCTGTTTTTTTCAAAGGCTCAAGCCCAAGCAAGCTCTTACCGGTGGTTTGAAGTAGAAGTGCTGGTGTTCCGACATCTCGACACCTTGAGTGACGATCCTGAGCACTTCTCTCCACGTATCGAACCCATTTCAATTCACGGTGCACAGGATCTCATTACACCTTTATTAGCACCTCAACAAACCCAAGGCCTCATTGCGGCCTTGCCACTCTGCCCTTGGGTAAGCGACTTGCCTGCAGGCGTTGGTCAGTTCGAACTGGCGCCGCCTGCTCCTGACGCTGCCTTTACCACCACGCCCGAAGACGTGTTTTGTCGCTACCAAGCGCACCGCATTGTCACCGACCATTTGTATGCGCCAACACCCGCCGACCCAGGTATGGAAGTGTGGGAGCAAACGCCCGTTGTGTATGCAGGCGAAGGCGGTGATATGGAACAAGCCCATGGCCCCTTCCTTATGCAGCGCAGCGCTTTAACCTTCAATCAGGTGAAGCACCAACTACAGCGCCGCGGCATTGGCAAACCAATTCTGCACACCAGCTGGCGGCAGCCTGTATTCACACGCAATCGGAGCCAGTACTTACGGTTATTTGGCGGGCAAAACTTTACCGACGCATTTGACTACTTCGGCAGAGCCAAGCCTGAATACCCAGCCGCACTGTATGCTAAGCAAGACCAGAACATGCCGAACAATGTGCTTTTAAACCCTGCCGAGCAGCAGTTTGCCCGTATTCAAAACCTTCTTGAGGGGGTCGAGTCCGGTGTGTTTTATTTTGAGCCACCCACGCCCACCCAACAAGTGCTACCAGAAGCACCGGAGCGGCCAGTGCATGGCCTACCTGAAAACGTCTGGGAGTTAGACGGTCTCATGCGTATTTATTTGGTGGGTAATTATTTGCACATTGAAACCAACCTGAATTTACGCGACCCGGACTATTTTTTAGAGCAACAAAGTAGCACCAAAGACCAAGCAGAAGCTTGGCTCTCTGGTGCGAAAGAAGAAGTGTCTTTCTTGCGGGCTTATAACCTCAAACAACTACGCCGGGTGATAAGCCATGAAAAGCATTACTTTGATCACCCGAAGTTTGGCGTCTTAGTGGAAATTCGCCGCACCGAGTTATCACGCCGTCGCTAGGCCTCCCAGCCTAGCGCTTGTGCTCGCTTCGCCGCTTCTGCCGGCACGTCTGTTTGTACAAAAAACTTATGCAGTATTTGTACGCCCAGCATGTGGTTAATCACGGCATCTAACTGTACCTGCTCATCTGCTGTTATGGCGGGGTCGTCATGCAGCGCAAACAGAGCTTCAACTTGCTCAAAGTCTAACAAGCCTGCCTGCTCTACCGCTTCTTTATTAAGGTACCGGTCTGCTAACTTGCGCATGGCCTTCCACTTCACCTCATCGGTATGGGCAGGCGGAGCCATAAAGGCAAACTTCTCTCGGTGATACAGGGTGTCTGGCAGCACGCCTTTCATGGCTTCACGCAGCACCCACTTTTCTTTGTTGCCCTTAATGCGCAAATGGGGTGGTATTTTAAACGCATGCTCGGCTAGGTGGTGGTCAAGAAACGGCGGCCGCGCCTCCATTGAATTAGCCATATCCACTCGGTCGCCACCCCAGGTTAATATTTGCCCTTCTAACATAGTTTTAATCCACACATACTGGGCTTTATCGAGGGGGTGACGCTCGGCGAGCATGTCAGCGTCGAGGGTTTCAGCAATCGCCGCACCGGCGTCGTAGTCCGCACCTATCGCTGCTTGATGCTCAGGTGCAAGGAGTTTGTCTGCATAAGGTGCACAAGAAAGCCATGGCTGCACACAACTTGGAGTAAAGCCGACTTTCTCCACAAAGGCCTCGCTCACAAACTCTTCCCGCGCCAACATGGCCCCTTTCACCATTTTGTTGCTTTGCTCAAGAGCCGCTTGCCATTCTTTCCGCTCTTCCGGCGGTAAATGGTCTAAGCCGTGTAAAAACATGTCCTTGCGAAATGCTGGGTAACCACCGTATAACTCATCGGAGCCTTCGCCCGTCAATACTATTTTATAGCCCGTTTCACGCACTTGCTGGCTCATGAGGTACTTCGCCACACCCAGGGTGTTATAAATGGTTCGCTCTGTGTGCCATAAGGTTTGCTCAAAATGGCTATACAATTGGCTCCCATCGAGTGTCATCACATGGTGGTCGGCTTCTGTCTGTTCCGCCATTTCTTTTGCAATGGGAGTTTCATCGTAGTTGGCCGAGTCAAAACCTATGGTAAAGGCTTTCAATGGGTGTTGGCTGGCTGCCGCGGCTAAGCCCAAGATAGAGCAAGAGTCGATGCCACCAGACAAATAACAGCCCACAGGCACATCGGCGGTTAAACGCTGCTGCACCGCTTCTAACAGGTGCTCACGCACGCCTTGAATATAAGCTTGCTCGTCTGGGTTGTCGTCGTGTTCATGGGCAAGTGGAAAGTTCACATCCCAATAGGTGCGCTCGGTCCGCTCTAATCTGCCTTGGCTATTGCGTTGAAAGCTCACTATATGCCCTGGTGGCACCTGCTTTATGTCTTTGAAAGCCGTGGTGCCCGGCACCATGACTTGGATTAGCTGGTGATACAAACCCTCCGAGCTAAATTCACGAGGCACGTCGGGGTTCGCAAACAACACCTTCAGTTCAGAGCCAAATACCACACCCTTCTCGGTTTCAGTGTAATACAGCGGCTTTACCCCAAAACGGTCCCGCACTAAGTGCAGGGTGTCTGTGTCTTTATCGTACAATGAAAAGGCAAACTCACCCCGCAAGTGGGGCAACATACCTTCTAAGCCAAAACGGGGGTATAAAGCCAGAACCAATTCAGAGTCGCTCTTACTGGCAAAGCGCGCACCTTGTGCCGTTAAGTCTGCACGAATGCGCTGAAAATCATAAAACTCACCATTATTGGCGAACATCAGCTTGTTGTCGCTGGAAATAAAAGGTTGCCGTGCTCTGTCTTCGTTTAAGTCAATAATCGACAAGCGCGCATGGCTAAAGCCCACGCCTTGTTCAGGAAATACTTGGTAACCGAAGCCGTCGGGGCCACGGTGTTGCATAATGGCCGCCATATTCACCAAGGTTTGAGACACCTGCTGTTGGGAGTCACTCAGTTCGTTTGGGTCGTGAAAAAAAACACCGCCAATTCCGCACATATATTTAGACTCCTTATACTACGTCGATAACACGTTCTGTGCGCTGCACCATACAGGTAAGCAGCGCCATACGTAAAAATACTGCGCCACGGGCTTGGCTGAAATACCAATTGTGTGGCGTATTGTCGAGATCTCTGTCGAGCTCTTCTCCCCGCGCCAGCGGGTGTAAAATAATGCCGTCTTCTTTTAACGGGGACTTGGCATTTAAGCAAAAAGTGCTGCCGTAGGTTTCAAAGCCGTCGCCTTCCCAGGAAATCGCATTAATATAGGTCACATCAAGACGCGGCAACTCTTTGTCTAAGTCGCTGCTAAAGGTTAGGTTTAAGCCCTTTTCTTCTAGCTCTTCCCGCTGCCCTTCGCTAAACAGCTCGTTTTTCATATCCGCGTCATGAATAATCACAATCTCTTTAAAGCAGTCCGCAAACACGGCCAAGGTTTTAAGTAAGCTACGCACCGTCCGCATTTTGCCCGGCACGCCCACAATCCCCATGGTAATAAGGTCCGCGTCGGTCCGCTCGTCGGTTAATAGCTGCGGCCGCCACTTTAAAATTGCGTACAAGTCCGACATGGCCTGGGTGGGATGTTCATCGGTGCCGTTGCCCGCATTAATAATAGGAATACGCAAGGCGTCCATCATCACGTTAATCGAGTCGGCTTTTGTGTCGCGCAGAACCACACAGTCGCCATAGTTATTAAACATCTCCGCCACATCGTCTAGGCATTCGCCTTTGGCAATACCTGTAGTGGCTTGGTCTGTTATCGACATAATGTCGCCACCCAGTCTGTGCCAGGCACTCTCAAAACTTAAACGGGTACGGGTGCTCGGTTCATAGAAGGCGCTAATCAGTATTTTCCCCTGCAGTGGGGTACTAAAACGTGTGGGGTTACTCTCATACTTCGCAGCCAATCGGAACAACTGCTTCAAAGTGTTTTTACACAGCTGATCTGCCGACACAATATGCTTGTTAGACAGCTTTAATAAATAGTCACCGTCTTCCTGAATAGCACGAAGTAGCGCCTTCGGGTGGGCATCGCCGTATACATCAGGTCGTTCACGATCAAAGGACGCATCACTTTCGTTCATAGTATTACCAAATCTCTTTTGCTTTTGAGTCTAAAATAAACAACACCAGCAAGGTGACAGGCGCTGCAATAGCCAGCAGTAAGGCGCCGCCAACAAGAGCAGATAATGCAAATAAAGACATCATGGTTGCTCCTCCTCATTCAGTGTTGCCCAGTCGAAGTTGGTGTTACTCAAGTAAATGCCTAGCCAAGAGCACAGCCCTGACACTAAGCAAGCGGTTAATGCTGCTACGTAGAACCCAACAAGAAAGTACATAGCTAACCCAGTTATTGTTCCTAGCCCCATAGCTGCTGCGGCCCAACGCCCAGAAAGCTTAGGGTTATAAAGCCCCAAAACGATAGGCCAAATGGTGCTGGCCACAAAGGCCCCAGTAAAGTTTAACAAGGCACCCAGCGTGGCAATTTGCGGTAAACAAAGCAGCCACGTAATAAGGCCTAATAAAACAATCGAACGCCTGCTAACTCGCAGTAGCTTTTTGTCATTGGCTGTGGGGTTTATATGCTTTTGATAGACATCGCGGGTAACCAAGTCGGACGTTGCCGCAAGCAGCGAGTCGAGACTTGAAGCCAGTGCCGAAAACACCACGATAAATACGACTAAGGCCCCAAAGCTCCCCAGCACATGCGCTGCAACACTGGGCCCTACCATGTCCGGGCTTGGTGGGAATAAGCCTAATTGGGGCGCCGCTAATGCAATAAAACCCGCCACAATAGGAATGGGTAACCACAATACGCCCCCTAGTAAGAAGGCTTTAAATGCCACTCTTTTCCGAAAGGCTAAAGCCCGCGACCACCACACATTGGAGTGGAATATTTCCCCAAGCCCAAAGAATATATTGTTGAATAAAAACATAATGGCGGCCGGAAAAAGTAAGCTCAACAGCTGCGGGTGGTTGCTACTCAACTGTTCATGCACGGACTCTAGGCCATGATGTTCAAGTAGTAAAACAGCAACCAGCACAATACCAATGATAATAATGAGAGCTTGAATAAAGTCGGTGGCTATGACCGCTTTTAAACCACCAAACAAAGTGTAGGTCACACAAATGAATAAAATAGCTGTCATGCCTATATGGTAGTCTAGGCCGCTTAATGCCTGCAGCAGAATTCCCCCAGCCATACCTAAACTAATCAACCAACCTAGCGCATACACCAAAGAAATGAGTAAAAATAAACGCCACGCAAATGGCCCATAGCGTAACCGAATGAAGTCGCCGCTGGTGTAGCCTTGTGGGAGTAACTGACGAATACGGGCAGACAAAGGCGCAAATAAAATAAGCCCCAAAGCGGCAAAGGAATAACCAACCATGCCCCAAATGCCAAATTGATAGGTCAGTTCAGGGGCTACTAAGGTGGTGTTACTGGTCACCCAGGTGGCCATGGCGGTGGCCGTGGCAAAAGCAAACCCCACATTTCGGCCAGCTAGCGCAAAGTCTTCATGGGTTTTGTTAGAGCGACCCAGGTACCAGCCGAAAGCGACCCACAATAGACCAAAACAAATTACAAGGATTAATCCTAAGCTGCTATTTAAAGCAAACTCAGGTTGGTTCACTACATCAGTCATGGTGTGTGGTTACCTGTTTTTGCTGAAGCCTGTGGTAGCGCAAAATGCACAGCACTAACACGGCAAAAAGTGCCGCGCCAATAAAAAACAACGTGAAAGCTTGTTGTAGGGAATGGTGCGCAACCACCACATGCACTGTGTTACTGAGCATTTCTTGGCTACGAGCGCGGAAGTAATAGTCACCTGAAGCAAAACCACTGAGGGAAATTTGTTGGAAGTCGCCCATGGGCGAGTAGCGTGCAGTAATAGACTGAAAAGACGGTGTACTTGACTGTTCAATCACCACGTCTGGGGGGTGTTGTGGCTCGTTTATATGCAGTTGAAAGTAGCCTTCAGCGACAGGCTCTAATGGGCCTTCAAGCTTCAATTCGCTCGCTGCAGAAGCTACACCTGAACAGGTTGCAGCATAAAATAGTAGGCTGCACATCAGCAGCACTTTCCATGTTCCTGCTTGTGTCATGGGGCTCCTCTGGCCATACAGGTTGCCGCTTATTGGCATTCAACCCGTTGGTGAGTAACAAAGTATTTACCCTAACAAGGGTATTTTTCAAATGCAAATAAGCCCCTGCGGATATGTCACCAACAGGGGCTATCTTCAGGTTTGTTATTGAGCTTTCTGCACTAGCTCGCGCAGTACATGGTGTAAAATACCACCGCTTAAGAAGTAGGACACCTCGTTCACGGTATCAATGCGGCACTGCACCTTGAACTGAACCTCACTGCCGTCAGGCTTTGTCGCCACGGCTTGCAAGGTTTTGCCCACATCAATGCCATCACTCAAACCGCGGATTGAAAGAACTTCCTCTCCCGTTAAGCCAAGGCTTTGGGCTGACTCACCCTCACTGAATTGCAATGGCAATACGCCCATTCCCACTAGGTTCGAGCGGTGAATACGCTCATAGCTTTCGGCAATGACGGCTTTCACACCAAGCAGACGCGTCCCCTTGGCTGCCCAGTCACGGCTCGAGCCGGTACCATATTCTTTACCCGCCAGCACCACAAGGGGCACCTTATCGGCTTGGTAACGCATGGCGGCGTCATAAATCGACATTTCCTCGCCGTCTGGCAAGTAGCGGGTATACCCCCCTTCTGTACCCGGCAGCATCAAGTTCTTAATGCGAATATTGGCAAAGGTACCACGCATCATTACTTCGTGGTTGCCTCGGCGAGAGCCGTAGGAGTTAAAGTCGGCTTCCGCCACGCCCTGCTCTAGCAAGTACTGGCCGGCCGGTGCATCAGCTTTAATAGCCCCTGCGGGTGAAATGTGGTCCGTGGTAATGGTGTCTCCGAGTACCGCCAACACACGGGCCCCTTCAATGTCTTCTGGCTCCGGTGCTGGTTTATCAATACCTTTAAAGAAAGGCGGGTTGGCCACATAGGTGGAATCGCTGCGCCATTCATAGGTTTCACTGTCTGGTACATCCAACGCCTGCCAATGCTCATCGCCATCGAATACAGCACTGTACTGGGTTTTAAACATATCGCTGGTGACCTTACGCATCGCCTCATTAATTTCGTCGCTACTTGGCCAAATGTCCTTCAAGTACACCGGTTTGCCCTCTTGGTCTTCGCCTAAAGGGGCTGTGCTAATGTCCACACGGGTTGTTCCGGCAATAGCATACGCCACGACCAAGGGTGGCGACGCAAGCCAGTTCGCCTTCACTTGCGGGTGTATCCGCCCTTCAAAGTTTCGGTTTCCTGAAAGCACGGACGAGACCACTAAGTCTCCCTTATCAATGGCTTGGGCCACGTCGTCGTTTAATGGGCCGGAGTTTCCTATACAGGTCGTACAGCCATACCCCACCAAGTCAAAACCTAATTCATCTAGGTAGCTGTCTAAGCCTGCCGCTTCCAAATAGTCGGTGACCACTTTAGAGCCTGGCGCTAAGGACGACTTCACCCAAGGTTTACGCTGTAAGCCTCGTGCAAGTGCTTTTTTCGCGACTAAGCCAGCGGCCAACATCACGCTTGGGTTTGACGTGTTGGTACAAGAGGTAATAGCGGCTATCACCACGTCACCATGGGAAAGCTTATGGCCGGTGCCCTCAAGTGGCACGCGCGTAGACGGTGTTTCGTCGGCTTTGGTTAAGCTGGCGCCCCCCATTTCGTCGCCTTTTGCCACGCCTTGCGACTCTAAGAACAAGTCAAAGCTAGCCGGCAAGTTTGGTACCGCAACGCGGTCTTGCGGACGAGTTGGTCCTGCCAGTGAAGGCACGACATTGGCCATATCTAAGCTAAGGGTCGAGGTGAATTCAGGCTCGTTATCGGCCGAGCCCCACATATTTTGTGCTTTGTAGTAGGCTTCTACGCGAGCAATGGTCTCTTCAGACCGACCCGACAGGCGTAAGTAGCGCAATGTTTCTTCGTCTACAGGGAAAAAGCCACAGGTAGCTCCGTACTCTGGTGACATATTACTAATGGTGGCACGGTCGGCCAGCGGTAAATGCTTCAAGCCAGGGCCATAGAACTCCACAAACTTGCCCACCACGCCGTGTTGGCGCAGCATTTGTGTCACTGTGAGAACCAAGTCCGTGGCGGTAACTCCTTCCTGTAAGGCTCCTTCTAAACGGAAGCCAACTACTTCAGGTATTAACATGGAAATAGGCTGGCCCAGCATGGCTGCTTCCGCTTCAATACCACCCACACCCCAGCCCAACACGCCGAGTCCGTTGATCATGGTGGTATGAGAATCCGTTCCGACCAAAGTATCAGGGTAAACGAAGGTTTTACCGTTTTCTTCACTGGTCCAAGCAACTTTTGCTAAATACTCTAAGTTCACTTGGTGACAAATACCTGTACCAGGCGGTACCACTCTAAAATTATCAAAGGCCTTTTGCCCCCAGCGTAAAAACTCATAACGCTCTTTGTTGCGTTCCATTTCCTTTTTTACGTTGGCTTCAAAGGCTGCCGGCGTACCAAATTTATCCACCATAACCGAGTGGTCTATTACTAGGTCCACCGACGACAAAGGGTTAATAGCATTGGCTGGCAGACCTGCCTTTGCAACTGCATCGCGCATGGCGGCTAAGTCAACCACAGCAGGCACCCCGGTGAAGTCTTGCATTAATACGCGCGCAGGACGGTATTCAATGTCTTGGTCCGAGCTTTTACGTGTAAGCCACTCTGCCACCGCTTTAATATCTGTTTTGGTGACCGTGGTGCCATCTTCGTGGCGCAGCAAGTTTTCTAATAAAACTTTGAGTGAAATGGGGAGTGCATCTAAATTCCCTAGCGACTCCGCCGCTTTTGGTAAACTATAGTAATGTAGGGTTTGGCCAGCTGCATCGAGTTGACTCAAGGTATTGAAACTATCGTTACTTGACATAAACATGTCTCCACTTAGTTGTCGCTGTTATTATTTATCTTGGACCAGCTACTATATAAATCAAGCTTGGCCTATATTGATCCGTTAAATCTGTGATATTTCTCGATTAAATAGCAAGAAATATCATTACCTCTCGGCTATACTGTTGGGCTTCAATTCTCTTCATTTAGTATAGGGACACATTCATGGCTGTACGTTTTTTTTCGTCTGTTGTTGCTTGCCTTAGTGCACTGGTCTTTCTGGGGGCGTGTGCTACACCACCTTCAACCCCAAAAGCTGACGGGGACCAAACGGTTATACTTATTTCGATAGACGGAGCACGCTACGACTATCTCGACCTGTACACAGCACCCCATTTAAGCAGTATTGCCAGCCGTGGTGTTCGTGCAGAGTATTTAAAGCCTGTTTTTCCAAGCAAAACCTTCCCCAACCATTACTCATTAGTAACAGGTTTACGCCCCACACACCATGGTTTGGTTAATAACAGCATGTACGACCCAGAGTACGACGTGGTGTTTTCTATGGGCAAACGGGAAGAAGTTGAAAACTCACGCTGGTGGGGCGGCGAGCCAATTTGGATCACGGCCGAGCAACAAGGTGTGACGGCAGCCACTTTCTTTTTTCCTGGCTCTGAAACGGCCATTCAAGAAACCCGCCCGAGCTACTGGTACCGATATGACGGCTCTATTTCCAACCGTGCCCGTGTTACCCAAGTGCTTGAATGGCTTGACTTACCAGCGGCCGAGCGGCCACAGCTGATTACCCTCTACTTTAGCGACGTAGACACAGCGGGTCACATGTTTGGCCCAGAGTCGCCTGAGGTTGCAGAAACCTTTGCAGCCATTGACGCAGAAATCGGTTTTTTACTTGCCGGCCTTGAAGCCCGTGGTTTAAGTGATAAGGTCAACTTGGTGATCGCCTCAGACCATGGCATGCAAGCGGTGGACCTACACGACCACTTTGTTATCGACACAGCCTTCGACACCAGCTTAGCGCAAGAGGTTGTTATTTCACGCGAGATTGTCAGTGTATACCCATTACCAGGACAAGCTGAAACCTTATATAAGCAGCTTAAAGAAGCCATCCCTGCCTCATTTGGCCAGGTGCTACGCAAGCAAGATATGCCCGAGCGTTTTCAGTATACGGATCATCGCCGAATTGCCGAGATTACCTTAGTAGCGAACCCTGGCCATATCTTCGTTCGCGACGCTTGGTCACAACAGCAAGACGAAGAAAGCCTAAGCGCTACCAATGGTAGCCATGGTTACGATAACGACCACACCAATATGTTCGGTATGTTTATTGCGACTGGGCCTGCATTTAAGCGTGAAGCCCAGGTAGAAGGGTTTGAAATGGTCGACCTTTATCAGGTGCTCGCTAATATTTTAGGCCTACAAGCTGCACCCCACGACGGCAACCCAGCCGTGATAGATATTTTATTGGACGCAAACGCCAAGTAATACAAGGAGTTACTATGAGTCAGGTGCTTAACGATTTACTCGCTTTAATGGACTTAGAAACCATAGAGCATGGTATTTACCGCGGTCAAAGCCAAGATCTTGGTTTTGTCGCCTTGTTTGGTGGCCAGGTTATGGGCCAGTCCCTTTCTGCAGCAAAAGAAACCGTAGCCCCAGACCGCGAAGTACACTCGTTTCATAGTTACTTTTTACGCCCTGGCGACGCTAACCACCCGGTTGTGTACGACGTAGAGCGCATTAGAGAAGGAAAAAGCTTTTGTACGCGCCGGGTGAAAGCCGTGCAACATGGCAACGTCATTTTCCATATGACCGTCTCGTTCCAAGGAAAAGAGCCTGGCTTTGAGCACCAAAGCCCTATGCCCGAAGTTGCCGGTCCAGAAGGGTTGCAGTCAGACCTTGATGTGCACCGCGCCTATGCAGACTACATTCCCGAACCACTGCGTGAAAAGTTTACCAGCGACAAGCCCATTTTAATGCGCTTTGCCACCCACTATAACCCCTTTGAGCCAAAGAAAACGGAAGCGAAGCGTTATGTGTGGATCAAAGCCAATGGGCCTCTGCCCAACGACCAAGCCGTGCACAAGTACCTGTTGGCGTATGCTTCCGACTTTAACTTTTTGCCCACGGCGCTGCAGCCTCATGGTATTAGCTTTGCCAGCCCGAAAATGCAAATGGCTTCACTCGACCATGCTATGTGGTATCACCGCCCATTTCGCATGGACGACTGGTTGTTGTATGCGATTGACTCGCCAAGTGCCTCAAATGCTCGGGCATTAGTCCGTGGTGAAATATACAACCGCCAGGGAGAGCTGGTCGCCTCAACCGCACAAGAAGGTTTAATCCGCAAACACGATTAATCAATAAGGGATGTACAATATGCGCAGCTTTATGTTTAGGAAGCCTTCTCTGGGTCTTTACTGGGCAGCGCTTATGTTTATTTGGCTGCTAGCCAGCAGCGCACAAGCAAACTCCCACCTTGCTGAGTCGCCCCTATTGAAGGCGACTTTACTAAGCGAGCACAGTCGGGTTGTGCCGGGGCGTATTTCCAGCTTAGCTATTGCTCTTACACCTGCAGCCAACACCTTTACCCATTGGTCTGGTCCACAAGCTCTTGCCATTGAGTGGCATGGGCCCGACGGCACCTATTTTGATGAAACTCAGTGGCCTAAAGTACAAACCATTGAAACGCCAGCAGGGACGCCAGTAGGCTTTGCCGGTCCGCATTATTTGCTCGTGGACTACGCTTTTCCAACAAGCCTCGACCCGACCCAGCACCCAACAGTGACGCTGGGCGCGACCTTGCATTGGCAGGTGTGTCAACAAAGCAACCCAAGCTCTTGCCAAGCTGGCAGCTCTGAACTGAGTGTCTCTATACCCCTGGGCAACACTTTTGAGCCAAGCCAACAACAGCAATTTCAACAGGCGCGGGCCCAACAACCTGTGTTAGCACCCTGGCCTGCCCACTTCGACATTCAAGCGAACCAGCTGACCTTGTTGATCGAGTCTCAAGCGGCTGTAGAGCATGTTGAAACAAACGGTGGTCCTGGCCAGACTTTTGCTTTTATCGGCGCTGGTCGCCACCTCGACCTGACCGCTGAGCAATCCGTTGAAACCGTCGATAACTTACTCGTTATTCGCCAGCCATTACAAGCAAATGCACAGGAACTCGGACATGCAGACTTCCCCAAAGCCTTGCAGGTTCAGCTCAGTATAGGCTCTGCACAGTATGAACTTCTCGCCACCAAGGTAACCCCTACTCTGGCGAACTCTGCGCAGGCCAAGCCCCTTGGGCTGGTGTTTGCCTTTGCTTTCCTCGGCGGGCTGCTGTTAAACCTCATGCCCTGTGTATTTCCTGTCTTGTCCCTGAAGGCCATGGCCCTTGCCCAGGGCAACCAGGCAGGCCACGGGAGCCGCATAAAGCAAGAGAGTTTATGGTATACTTTCGGGGTTGTTCTTAGCTTTCTCGTTATTGCCGCCACCTTAATGGCGCTGCGAGCCGCCGGCCAAGCATTAGGTTGGGGGTTTCAGCTTCAAAACCCATGGCTTATCGCAGGCTTAACCTTATTATTTGTTGCTATTGGCTTAAACCTCGCCGGTACCTTTCAAGTTGGTACGCGCTTCATGGGCCTAGGTCAAGGTCAGCTTTCGCCATCACAACATACAAAAGCACGCCAGTCTTTTGCCACCGGTGTGCTTGCGGTACTTGTTGCAAGCCCTTGCACCGCCCCTTTTATGGGCGTAGCACTCGGTTATGCGATTACCCAGCCGCCAGTTTTAGCTTTAAGCATATTTGCAGCCCTTGGTTTGGGTTTAGCTGCTCCCTTCTTTATCATTGGTTTTGTCCCGGCACTTGCACGCCTTTTACCAAGGCCTGGCCCGTGGATGGAGACCTTTAAAGAATGGATGGCCATCCCCATGTATATAACCGCCGTTTGGCTACTTTGGGTCTTCGGCCGGCAAACGGGCATCGACAGCTTAGTGCTTATGCTGTTGACCATTGTACTGTTTGCAACAGCCCTGTGGTGGTGGGGTAAGCAACAATTGCGCGCTACAAGAAGGAGTAGCAGCATCGCTGTTGTTTGGCTTTTACTAGCCCTTGCCGCTGCTACTTTTTATCAAAGTTTGGCGGTTTTACAGGCCACAGCAACAAGCCACACAGTCGATGCAGAAGGCGCGTGGTCTCAAACCAAGCTCGACCAACTGCGTACGCAGCAGCCAGTGTTTGTCAATATGACCGCCGACTGGTGTATTACCTGCTTGGCCAATGAACGCGTGGCCTTAACCACAGACGCTACCGAGGCCCTGTTTGCACAGCATCAAGTGGCGGTCCTCACGGGTGACTGGACCTTGCAAGATCCTGCCATTACGAAGTACTTGGCCACATTTGGTCGTAACGGGGTACCTTTATACGTTTTATATTGGCCAGGCAAAGAGCCGCAAGTGCTGCCACAAATACTGAGCAACCGAATTATTCGCGAGCACATTGAAGCCAACCTCAATTAATGGTCTACACTGTGCATTCGCGCAGCGTAAAAGTTTTCTTCAATAAATTGTATGCCCATTCAACAAGCTAGGCTACCATGAGCGAGAGGCATGCCCTTTTCATTTCAAAAATAACAATGGAGTATGTTTATGTCCGACAGCCTTTTCAAGTCAGAAAACATAAGCCGCGGTATCATCTTTATGGTTCTTGCCGTGTTCTGCTTTGCTCTGATGGACGTTTCCATGAAGCAGCTGGCAACCGATCTCAGCAGCTACCAAATTAGCTTTTTCCGGGGTGTCACCTCACTGCCTTTTATACTTGGCTGGATTTTGCTGAGTAAAAACATGGCACGTTTAAAGGTTATCCGTGCTGACTTACATATTCTCCGTGGGCTTATTTCCATTGGTTTTCTAATTACCACTGTGCTTACCTTGCGCGAATTGCCCTTAGCAAACGCTTACGCGCTCTTCTTCGCCGCTCCCTTAACCATTACTTTGCTGTCGGCCATTGTGTTGAAAGAGCCCGTGGGAAAATACAGATACACCGCCGTGGTGGTGGGCTTTATTGGGGTGCTTGTGATGCTCAACCCTAAAGCTATGGGGTTTGCTTCTATCGGGGTTATCGCGGGCTTACTTTCTATGCTGGGTTACAGCTGTAGCATGATTTTGGTGCGCTACTTACACCGCACTGAAACCTCAGAAGCATTGATGTTTTACTTTATTTTAAGCCTTAGTATTGGCTGTGGCTTCCTGTCTATTTTCCATTGGGAAACCGTGACCATGGCCCATGCGCCTTGGCTTTTACTCTTAGGGGTTTCAGGTGCTATCGGTCAATACCTGTTAACCGAAGCCTACCGCAAAGCACCGCCGTCTATTCTTTCTTCTTTTGAATACACCGCCATGATTTGGGCCATCGGCCTTGGTTATATTTTTTGGAGCGAGCTACCTAGCATTTGGGTTTTAGTGGGCTCTGCCATTGTTATCGGTAGTGGTATTTATATTAGCCACCGAGAAACCGTTCGCAAAGCCCCGGCAACACCAAAAGTAAGGCACGTTAACGATTAGGCTCGTCTTTCAAACTCTTTAAGTAGTCTAAGCCACCTGTCACTGCTGCGACCTGAGCTAAAATACACTTCTCAGGCGTAGCGTTGGCACTATCAGGGTACACTTCCGTTGTGGTTACATATTTGGCTTGGGTAAAGCCCATGCACAGTCCTAGCTCGGTCGCCGAATATTCAATGAGACCTTCAGCAATTGCTGGAGACCCAATAATACCGCCGCTTTCGTCTGCCGGTGCAATATGTGTGACCTTGGCGACTTCGGCTAATACTGCCAGCTGAAAGTCCAGCTCACGCTTTTCTGAGTGAGCTACCGTGTAAAAACCGTCTGGAATGTTCCAGCTGCTTTGTGGTTTGGCGTCGCGCGCAGCCAACGCCGGACGAAACTCCGAGTTGTCCGTGTCGGTCGTTTCATGCAAGTCAAAGTGCGCAAACACTTTGGCATTATGCAGCTCTTCAAGAGCATGTACATAGGACATTAAATGGCAGGCTTCAGCAGAAGGACTCGCTTCATAAAATGAACGGTTCGGGTCGACAGCCTTTGGGTTCCAGCGGTTAATGGTTTCATAGCCCCAAGGACTCAAGCAAGGTGCCACGACCATGTTGAAAAACTGGCTGTAGTGTTCCAAGTGCTCTTGAATAAAGCGCAATGCCCCATGCACACCACTGGTTTCATACCCATGCACCCCACCGGTAATAAGCACCAGAGGACGGTTCACCACCCAGTTTTTATTTTTAATAGCAAACAAGGGGTAGTTCTCACCTGTTAAATTGCTGTATTCCAATGTGTTGTACTGCTCGACGTCGAAACGGCCCTGAAACCCTTCAATTACAGACACCACATCGGCTTGGTAGCTTCGTTGTACTTCTTGCACCGCAAGCCAAGCTGCTTTTTCAGTCTCTCCCCAAGGCACACCTGGCTGGCCAATGAAGTATGGTTTTTCTTGCTCTAATTGTTGCATTGAATATCTCCACTGTTACTGTGTGTTGTCTTTATGCAAGCACCTGTCCCTGCACGTAGAACCACTGCCCCAGCTCGCGCACAAAGTCGGACTTTTCTTCCATCATGCCAAGGCTTAAGCCTGCGTCATAAAAGGCGCGGAAATGCACAAAGCCTGTGTTCCCTTTCGCCCACGACGAAACCACCTCCAACTTCACCCACTTGGGGTTGTCGGCAAGGCTCAGGCTTGGTCTGGTGGAAGCGTGCCAGCTATCCTCTAAAAAACGAGGAAGTTCGAGTGCAAAAGCGCTAAAACGAGCACGCATCAGCGCTTCGGGGGTATCGGCTAAGTGGCCCCCATGAATAGGTTCACAACAGGCTTGGTAGGGCTGGGGCGAGCCACAAGGACACTGCATACTAAAAGCCTCACGTTAGGCGTTCAACAATGTTTTTGTTAAGCTTTCCGCCTAACATCTCTTAAATACTACACGAGAGCCTGACACTATGACTCCCTTTGCAAAATTCTTATTGGTAACAGCCGCACTTCTTTTGGCGGTTGCCGTTATGCTAGGCGCTTTTGGAGCCCACGCCTTACGTAACTTAGTACCCGAGCCCGCCTTGCTTACTTGGCAAACCGGTGTGTTATACCAATTTATTCATGCCTTAGGTATCGCACTGCTCGGAGTTTTCGTGTTACTTGTACCGCAACTGCCTTTTGCCAAAGCCACAGGCAGTTTCTTTCTTGTCGGTATTCTTTGTTTTTCCGGCAGTCTCTATGCCTTAGTGCTCACCGAGTGGTCTTGGGTTGGTCCCATCACACCCCTTGGCGGACTGTGCTTTATTGTCGGCTGGGTAAGCCTGGCTGGGAGCCTGTTCAGGCTCCCTACACGCCCAAGTTAAAACCCAAGCGGAATACCAAAGGCAAAAAAGCTGACCAATAGAATAACCCACACCACCAGGAAGGCCAGTGAGTATGGCACCATCATGGCGATCATCTCACCAAAGGTCAGCTGTGGGTTATATTTGCGCATAAAGGCTAAAATAATCCCGGCATAGCTCATCATAGGCGTAATAATATTGGTGGCCGAATCCGCCACTCGGAAGGCAGCCGCTACAATGTCTGGGGTCATTTCTGCATTCACCATGTACAACATAGGAATGAAAATGGGCCCAAGTAGCATCCACTTCGACGTTAAACCACCCACGAATAAGTTTATCAGGCCCGTCACCAGTACAAAGCCCACCAGCAACAGCACCGGGTAGCTTTGCAAGCCAAGGTTCACTAACCCCGTGGCGCCTAAATAGGTAATATAAGCACCCAGGCCACTGTAACTCAGCAAGCCTAAGAAGTTATAACAGAAGAAAGTGAGCACCAAAATGTAGCCCATGGTGTCCATTTGTTTCACCATGGCCTGCACCACGTCCATCATGGAGCGGAACTTACCGCTGGCCACCCCAAAGGCAATACCAACCACCATAAAAACAAAGGTGATCATAATAATCACGTTGTTGATAAAGGGCTTAACGGTTTGTCCTTCTGCTGTGGTGTAGTCGGCTAAAGGGCCTACTTTTAACCCCCACAGAGCCACCAAAGAAAGCACCAAGCCGATGCCCGCAGCACGCAAGCCACGGCGCTCGGCTGGGGTAACGTCAAAGTCGGTAATTTTAAGCTCTTCTGGAATTTCAAAAGCCTTTTGCGACAAGCGCGGGGCCACTATTTTTAAGGTCACCCAGGAGCCAACCGCTGCTAGCACAAAGGTAGAAACCAAAATGAAGTAGTAGTTCATGGTCGCTGGGGTCAGCGCTTCACCCTGTGCGTTTTCAAAAGGAATGCCCTGCGCTTCCGCGAATACTTGGGCATTCATACCAATAATCACGTCAATTGGCGTGGCTGGAATGAGGTTCGCACTAAAGCCCGCCGACACCCCGGCAAAAGCCGCCGCCATACCAATCAGTGGGTTTTTTCCTAAGCCGGCATAAAGCAAGCCCGCCAAAGGAATGAGCACCAAGTAACCTGCGTCAGTCGCTATCGACGACATAATACCAATAAAGACAAGCAGCAAAGGCAGCAACTTTTCTGGCAGAGCTCGGCTAATTTTCTTCAGCACCGCACCAAATAAACCGGAGTTTTCTGCAACCCCAACACCCAACATAACAATGAGAATAACGCCCAGTACACCACCACCAAAACCAAGCCAGTTGGCGACAATCGCGTTATCAAATAGCCACACCACATTTTCAGCAGCCAGCATGTTCTTAATTTGCCACTGGGTCGTTTCCGTGCCACTGGTGGAGGTTTCAAACGTAATGCCACCCATCAGGCCGGTGAGCAGTAATGCACCCACAAAGAACCAAATGAAAATAATCACCGGATCTGGAATGCGTTTCCCTACTCGCTCAATGAAGGCGATCATGCCCTTTTGCTCAACTACAGCTTCACTCACAGCGTTACCTTTTCGAGTTATTAACAAAACGGCAAACATCCTACGGTAAAGCGCCCAGTATGTCACCGCTAAAGTCGTCCGATGGCTAGCCAGGCAAGATGTTATGTCGTATAACTGAACAAAATATAAAAATGGAGCCAATGTATGCGTTATAACAAAGTGGTGTGTGTCGGCCGAAACTATGCAGAACACGCAGCAGAGCTGAACAACCCAATTCCTGACACCCCCTTATTGTTTATGAAGCCCGCCACCGCTTTGGTGCCCTTTGAAGAGCCCATTCCTGTGAGCCACCACAACAGCAGCCTGCACTTCGAACTAGAGCTTGCCGTATTGCTCGGGCAACCCTTAAAACATGCAGACAAAGCGGCCGCGTTAGACGCCATCGATGGCATCGGGTTGGCTCTCGACTTAACCCTGCGCGATGTGCAACAACAGCTCAAAGCCCAAGGCCACCCCTGGGAGCTGGCCAAAGCCTTCGACGGCAGTTGCCCTATCAGCCAGTTCGTCCCCGCTGACGGCCTCAACTTAACCGACTTAGAGTTCACCCTTGAACGCAATGGCACCCTACAACAACACGGCCACACCAAGCACATGTTAAGCCCAATTCTTGATGTCTTAGTGTATGCCAGCCAACACTTTACCCTGAGCCCCGGCGACATTGTACTTACCGGCACACCCGCAGGCGTAGGCCCGCTCCATGCAGGCGACACCCTCACCGCGCGGCTCTTGCCAGAACACCTAGTAGTACAAACTCGGGCCATTTAACCTTGCCCCTTGAAATAGCCCCTTGCCACCTCCATCATATAGTTAAGAGAACACAAGGTAACAGGTTGTTTTAACTAGCAAGCCAATACCTATTTGTGTTAGTATGAACACAGTAACACCAAGGGGCTGATTTGGATTCGACGGGATACATAAAGCTTTAGGTGCATGCCGAGGTGGGGCTGGCCTCGTAAAAAGCCTCAAACTAATAGTTGCAAACGATAACAACTACGCTTTAGCGGCTTAATCCCCGCTAACCATCCACTCAGGCTTCGTCTATAAGCAGAGGTTCGGATGGTCATAATTATAGACTCGCGCGGATGCTTCGCTCGGAGCTGAACCGTTAAAACTAATCGAGCTCGCTGTTCAATAGCCTGCCCCTCGGCGATTGACCAGTTAACTAAATGAGACGGCTAAGCATGTAGTACCGAGAGTGGCGGTATAACGGACGGGGGTTCGAATCCCCCCAGCTCCACCAAACAAAATAACCCTAAGCCTTTGGCTTGGGGTTTTTTGTTTCTGGGGTGGATGAGAACCCCCGTAAGGGTTCGCCAAAATGCCGGGAGCATTTTGGTATCAAGGCGAAGCCGCAGACCCGAAGGGCGAAAGCCAGGGATGGCTTTCGTAATCCCCCCCCATGTTACTTATGTGCCAAATAAGGTGAAACTCAGACTTACGTATACACAGTAGCCAAGAAGGAGAAGTCAACCTTCAATTCGACTAAGTCGGCTTCCTGTATATAAAAAAAGCAACAGAGCCAAAGATGTTCCCAACAAGCACCCACATCGCCCAACCAATAATACGGCGAGAGTATAAATCCATCACGACGCTTAAATACATCCAGCCTTGGCCTGTTCGTAAATAAGTAATATCACCCGCCCACACTTGATTAGGACGACTAGGGTTAAAGTTCATACTCACTAAGTTAGGAGCTACAATATACTGCTTATCACGCTTGGTGGTTACATTGTAAGCAACACGCTGGCGCACCACTAGCCTAGCTTACTCATGATGGTGCGTGTTTTATGCCGACCTATAGCGAAGCCCTGTTTATGCAGGGCTTTCATAAGCTCACGACTGCCAAGACTGTTACGGCTTTCTTCAAAAAGCTGTTTCGCTTGGCGATAAAGCATAAAGATGTCAGCACTTATAAGCTGAGCAGGTCGCTGCTCCTAGGCGTAATAAACTGAACGACTCAAGCCTAGGGCTTGGCGACACAAGCTCACTGGATAGCCTTCTTTTACCTTGGAGTGAACGAACTTAAAACTTATTTCATTTCCTTGGCGAAGAAGGCCTTAATTAAGATGTCTTTTTCCATCTTTAAGCGTTTGTTTTCAGCACGAAGCTTAATAAGCTCTGCACGTTCGTTATCACTTAAAGCAGCACCACTGGCTTGTGCTTCTAAGTGATCTTTCCATTTATAGATCTGGTTGGGGTTAACACCTACTGCCTCAGCGGCTTCGGCAACGCTATAGCCTTGATCGGTTACTAAGGCTACCGCTTCTTCTTTGAACTCTTTTGAGTAGGTTTTGTATTGACGCTTCTGATTCACCTCAAGCTAGACAGCCCACTATGTCAGCCTAGTTGTCCAGTTGGCGATTTTGCCATTATTCAATAAACAGTGGGCGGTTTAGGTTGATGTATGCCGCGTTATTCAGAGGAGCGTAAAGCATCTACGCTCAAGAAATTACTG
>NZ_PIPQ01000010.1 GCF_003987015.1 Aliidiomarina taiwanensis
TTCAAATAAAACAGCCCTTCGCGAAAGCGAGGGGCTTTTTTATTTGTATTCTAAAGCGTGTATTTACTCGAGCATGGGCATGTGACAAAACCGCAGGGAGCGGTTTTGAGCGCTGCTTGCAGCGACCTGAAGGGCGGAGGGCAGGCACCGCCTGCCGTGAATAACATGGGCTGTCGGTGAATTGACCGCTCCTGACGAATTAACAAACAAACAACAACAGTTTGTGTTGCGTCCTGTTAGAATGCGTGTCCGCTTGGGTAACTAAGTGGAAAAGAATGACAGTGGTCCCCTATCTTGCAGGCGTTCAAGCCTGGCAACTTTAAGAAGCGGTGTAGATGAAAAACCCGCTCACATGAGAACAGGGTCTAAGGGGCAGTTGTCGGTTGCGTTCATGAAGAACGCCAATGCCCAGCCTTGGTTCTATCAGCGCCCCTTCGCGGTCAGCGCGAAAGCGATCTGTATGCCGAGTCTGATTAAATAAGATTTCCGTCTTCGGTGACGGTCGTTTATTAGTGGGAAAAATATGACTGAATTTAATACCTTTTCAGCTTTGGAATTACCAGAGCCAATTCTTAGTGCTATCTCTGAAATGGGTTACACAAGCCCAACGCCTATTCAGCAGCAATCTATTCCAGCGTTGCTTGCACACAAAAACGTTCTAGGTGAGGCACAAACAGGTACAGGTAAAACCGCAGCTTTTGGTTTACCTGCCCTTGCAAATATCGACACAAAAGTACGTGGTGCGCAGCTGCTTGTGGTTGCACCAACACGTGAGCTTGCTATTCAGGTAGCAGAGCAAATTGAAGCTATGGGTAAAAACATGCGTGGCCTGAATGTGGCGACTGTTTATGGTGGTTCAGCATACGGCCCACAGGTGAAACTACTGCGCGGTGGTGCGCAAGTTGTGGTGGGTACACCAGGCCGCTTAATGGACCATTTACGTAAAGGCACTCTTTCATTAAGCCAGCTTAAAGTAGCCGTGCTGGATGAAGCCGATGAAATGTTAAACATGGGCTTCTTAGAAGACATTGAATGGATTATGGAACAGGTACCAAGCACTGCACAGCGCTGCTTGTTCTCAGCCACCATGCCGCCACAAATTCGCAAAATTGCGAATACCTTCTTAACAGACCCTGTGCATGTAAAAATTGCTTCTACCCAAGCAAATAAAGCCAATATTGCGCAAAAAGCATGGCGTGTTCAGGGCCTAACGAAAGACGCAGGCTTAGAGCGTATTTTAGAAACCAGTAACTATGAATTAGTACTGATATTTGTACGTACTCGCCAAGACACGCTAACCCTAGCAAGTCATTTGCGCGACCGTGGCTTCGCAGCCGCTGGTTTGAATGGTGACATGAACCAAGACCAGCGTGAAGCAACGGTAAACGAATTGAAAGCAGGGAAAGTTCGTATTCTTGTGGCCACAGACGTTGTTGCTCGTGGTTTAGACGTCCCTGGCGTAACGCATGTAATTAACTATGACCTGCCACAAGACGCCGAGTCGTATGTACACCGTATTGGTCGTACAGGCCGTGCAGGACGCTCTGGTGAGTCTATTTCCTTCGTGCGTCCACGCGAAATGTACATGCTGAAGCGCTACGAGCGTGCCACCAGCGGCAGCATTGAAATGATTGATGTGCCACGTGGCCGTGAACTGACCAAACACCGCATTACCAAAGCACAAGAAGCTTTAGTAAGCGTGATGGACAAAAAAGATATGGAACAAATGGCGTCGCTGTTGAACCAAATTGTTGAGGGTTCAGAGCGTACTTTAGAAGATGTGGCTGCCGCTTTACTTTATGAGTTCCAAAAACAGCGTCCATTGATTGTGAAAGAAGAGCCTGCACCACGTCGTGACCGTAATAGTCGTAGTGACTTTAACCCTCGCGACCGTCAGGGTCGTCGTAGTGATCGCGGCGACCGTGGTGGCCGTTTTGACCGTAAAGGCAAGCCAGGTGCTCGTGAGCGTAAGCCGCGTATGAACATTGAGTTTGACACGTATCGCGTAGCGGTTGGTAAACAGCACGGTGCACGTCCAGGTGACTTAGTAGGCGCTATTGCCAATGAAGGCAACCTAGACAGTAAATACATAGGTGAAATTCAGCTTTTCGACAAACACGCGACGGTTCAATTGCCGAAAAGCATGCCTGGCGAAGTACTGCGAAAGCTGCAAAAAGCACGTGTACGTCAACAGCCTATCTCTATGACCTTAGTATGATAAGCTAGTCTCTTCATCACAGAGGAGACGACTATGTTAAAACGCACTTTCATAGGGCTCGCACTGGTTGCGAGCCTTTCTGCTTGTAATTCAGAACCCCACCATCACATTACGCCAGTCGTTCCAGGCACTACCTACAGCGCACACTTAATGCCAACTGCTGGTAATGAAGGCCTTCAAGGCACTATTCACTTCGAGCAAAAGCCACAGCATGTAAGCATACGCGTGCATGTAGAAGGTTTGCCTGCAAACAGTACCCATGGGTTCCATGTGCATGAGTTTGGTGATTGCAGTGCCCCTGATGCAACCTCTGCCGGTAGCCACTTTAACCCACAAGAAACAGCCCATGGCGGCCCTGACTCTTCGGAACGGCATGTGGGCGACTTAGGGAACATTGAGTCAAATGCGCAAGGTGTCGCCGTGGTAGAGCTTGCCGACACAGCTTTGGCAATGGAAGGAGCCCATAATATTTTAGGGCGTGCCGTGGTTATTCATTCACAGCACGACGACCTAACCAGCCAACCGGTAGGAAATGCCGGCTCAAGGCTATTATGTGGCGTTATTGGTGTTGCGAAAACACGCTAACGTTCAATACTGTAAAACAGATCGGCACCTGACCCTAAGGTGCCGGTTTGTGTTTCAAAGTTTAAGTAATCGGTAAGACGGTAACG
The DNA here is from genome assembly GCF_003987015.1 of Aliidiomarina taiwanensis. Lineage (GTDB taxonomy): Bacteria > Pseudomonadota > Gammaproteobacteria > Enterobacterales > Alteromonadaceae > Aliidiomarina > Aliidiomarina taiwanensis. Next base: position 2,890 of record NZ_PIPQ01000010.1, read on the forward strand.
AATAAAGAAGGTATTCACTGGCTCCACTAAGCCAATGCCGTATTGAATATATAAACGTGGCGACAAATGCTTGCCTATGTAGAGCGAGGTACTTTCAAGTGTATCGCCTGCATCAAGCATAATTTCGTCAACCCCCAAAGAAGCGCTTAAGCGTTCACCCAACAAATTACCACCCTGCATACCTAACGCTAAGCTGGCTTTGAGCAGCATGTTTTCGTCTTCGCTTTTTTCGTCACCAAAGCCTCTTCCAAAAGCTAAGTACGAAAGAATTTCAGCGTCTTGCATGGTGGGCGTCGAATATAAATTAAACCGTGGCTCTTGTAGGGCGCCGCCAATGCGGGCGCCGACAGTGACATTCTCAACCGCAAAGGTTCGGCTGACCCGTAAGTCGAGACCAGGGTTCGACACCACTCCACCGGTATACACTAGGTTGCCACGTTCAATCGTAAGGCTTTGGCCATACAGCTCGTACTCCCCTTGCTCCACTTGTATGGTGCCAACCGCTGTGGTTTCTTGGTTTGGTTTTTCGATAACCCGTAACTGGCCTGTTAGCTGCCCTTCAAAACCATAGGCGGCTACCTGGAAGTCGTTGCCAAGGCTCACCTGTATATCCACATCGGCGGTATTGCTCGTGGTGTTTTGCCACAAGGTTTCGTCGCCTCGTACAATCATGGTGTCAGCAGAAGCTAACTGCACTGAGTCGAAGTCAGGCGGTGTAATAAGTGCATGGTCTACGTTTAATTCACCTCGTACCTGTAATAGGTCGGTACCTATTCGCACTTGCGCATCAGGGCTGACCACAAGCTGGATTTCACGGCTGTTCATTGCGGTAAAGTTTGAGCCTGAAATATTGACCTCTGCAAGGTGGTTAGCGAGATCGTACTGGCCAGTAACGAATAAATCACCCTCACCGGAACGCGCTGTAGCTGACATTAAAAATGGTGCGTCAACCGCACGGGGTGACTCGACTAGCACGTTAAAGTTAGATAACTGCAAGCCGGCGGCAGGGACTTCCGCCGCGCCTTCACTTATGGTCATGGTGCCACCAATGGCAGGCTTGAATAAGGGGCCAGACAGGTTAAAGCTGCCGTCGAGCTTTCCTTCAACATTTTGAATATCCGGTACCAATATGCTGACAATGGTGAGGGTATTGAAGTCGAGCGTCGCCCTCGCGTCTATGGTGGCCTCGTCAAATGGGCGCTGAATACTAAACTCAGCCTGTAAACCGCCAGCGACAGCATCTGTGGTTAAACCAAGTCGCCCGTCCATTGTTGTTTCGTCGCCTTGGAAATGAAACAGCTCACCATTGGCAAAGCGTAAATGAATGTCTTGGGCCGGTAAGCGAAAGCCGACATCATGTAGAAAAGCCTCCCCCTGGTAATTACGTTGTGCATCTTGTTGTTGGAAGCGCAATTGAATATCGGCGGCCCCTTCCACGGTTAGCGCATTAGGCAGCAGCGGCCCTAACAAGGACAGTTCAACCTGGTTAATATCTAGGTCGGCTAACAAGGTGTTATTGGTTGCATGCCAGCCTAACTCTGCACAAATATGAGTCGGTCGGTTCTCAACACGTAAACAAAAGGGCTCTACCAATGCCCTTTCTGCGCTATACGCTATGGCGGTAGCACTAGGCAGTGTCCAGCGTCCGTATTCTTGGCTGTCCACGTCCAGAGTGGTTAACTGCCCTTGCCATTGATGCTGCTGCCAGTCACCGGTCAGGGCTAAACGGGCACGCACAGGCTCGCTGGTAAGGCTTGCCTCAAGGGAGTAGCTAGTGTCAAAGGTAACAGCGGCTTCGGCAGCGAGAGAGGGGGCACTGTCACCGATACGCAGGCCGCTAAACTGAATATGCCCTGTGGGTAGTTGGGTCAGGGTGGTATCGACGGAGAACTCGGATGTCAAAGTGTCGACGGCATACTCCATGAAAGTGAATTGTTCGGCAGCAAGCTGAACTTCGAATTGTTGTGTCGTTCCTTGAGCCGTTGCGCTGACCGCGCCGTCGCCTAAAGTGACCTCAAGCATGCTGAGGCTCAGCTGTTGCTGCGTTAGGCTGGCTTGGGCTTGAACCGATAAAGCTTGTTGCTCAACGGTGGTGTTGAGTTGCTTTACTTCAAGGTGAAGCTGTTGCTCCGCTTGGCCCCATACGCCTTGCGAAAGAATATGACTGGTTAATTGACTTTCAGCCAAATAAGGCCGTACCGCCTTCGGCAAAGGAAATAAACTTAACTGCGCATTTTCAGTGGTGAGGGCTAGATCCCAGCGTGGCGTGTGCCGCCATTCGCCCGCGCCTGTCAGCTGGAAATGACCGCGTTCACTGGACAGGGTAAGGCTCAGGTCATCCACATGCTGAGTGCTGCCTTGGTAGCTCAGCTGCATTGCAAGCTCAGGATAGTCGGCCCACAAAGTGGTGCTTTCAAGCTGCATGGTAAGCTGGTCGGAGGCGCGTTGAATTGTCCCTGTTATGTTCGTATCCAAAGCAAGTTCACTAGCGTTTACTTGAAGCTGATCAAACTCGATCCGCTCGGGTGTATAACGCGCTGTGCTGCGCACGCTAAGAAAGCCGTAGTCATGGGCTGTGGCGGTTGCGAGTAAGTTGCCACGGGCCTCTGCCAGGTTGCCAGCGCCGTCAAACTGAAGTGTAAACTCACTCACATACTCGGCCACTGTAGGGTGGTTTAACTGGTAAACAGAGGCCTCTAATTGCCATCTTGGTTGGCCCGATGTGGCTTGGTTTATCTGACCTTCAATCAGAGCGCCGATGTTGTCCGTTAACTCAATACGCCCGTGCAGGGCTTCTTGCACATTCCCGCTGATATGAAGCTCACTGGAAACAGGGCCAACCTGTGGCACCGTAGTGTGAACTTGGCCCTCAAGGTTCACCGGGTAATTCCCTTGGGGAGTGACCTTCGCCTGCAGCTGAGCGTGGCCTTCAGGCATACTGAGCTGGAAGTCGTGAATGCGTAATTGGTTGTTTTCGAAGCGCCCTCGGGTTTGCAGGCGGTGAACTTGAAAAGAGCGAGCGGGCATATGTATGCTCGCGTTTTCAATAAGCAGCTGGTCAACGCGCACATTAAAGTTGAGCTCTACATGAGGCAACACAATGGCATTGTTGCTGTTGTCTGAGCTCGCTTCTGTCGTGGCAAGCTGCACTTCTACTCCGGCTACATCGAACAAGCGAATATGCGCCTGCTGCTGCAGAAGCTGCCAAGGCCACCAGCGAAGCCGAATCGATTGAATATAAACTTGGGTTCCGTTTTCCGCAGTTACTTCAACACCTTGTAAAGTGAAATCGTGCAATAAGGCCCCTTCAAAAGACTCATACTGAACCCAGGGTTCAACCCAGCGCTGGGCTTGGTCGAGCGTAAAGCGGCTACCCGGCTCAGTGTTTAACAAAAAAAGCAACAGAATGAGTAGGACCATGGCGGCAGCCACAAGATAGGTCACCGCCTTTACAAGCCAATAAAGTGGGTATTTTAGCTTCATAAGTCGGGTCCTATGGTTAAATGCAGACGTAATGAGTCGCCAGGATCAGACAAGCCTGAAGCAAAGTCGAAACGGACAGGGCCTATCGGGCTTTGCCAGCGAAAGCCAAAGCCTAAACCCACTTTAAAGGACTCTTGTATGTCATTAAACGCATTACCCGCATCGACAAAAGCGGCCACACGCCAGTTCGGACGAAAACTGTAGTCGAACTCGAGGCTGCTCACCACCAAGTTGCGTGCACCTTCCACCTCGTTGTTGTCATTGCGGGGGGAAATGGAACGGTAGGCATAGCCACGCACGCTGCGGTCGCCCCCAGTAAAAAACCGTAATGAAGTAGGAACTTGGTCAAAGTCGCTGGTAATCGAGGTGCCAAGCTCAATACGAGCAAGCGCTCGGGTGCGGCTGCCAAAGGAATGCACATACTTGGCTGAAGCAAGGGTTTGCAAGAAGTCGGAGTCAGAAAACAACTGTTTTGTAGCACCCCGCAGGGTCAAAGAAAGCCGCCAACCGTCAAGCACATTCAGGCGGTTCGGGGTTTCGACACGCGTCCATTGGGCACTTGGCATTAGGTATTGGGTTTTTCGAATGTCCCCTTCAAAATAGTCACGCTCGTCTTGCCAATCGATGGAGTAAATACGTTGTAAACGCTCCCGCTGACTCTGCCAGCTGGCACCATAGGTAAAACGCTCAGAACGAATGGTGCTACTGTCTTCGTCGGTCCACAAAGCCCGTAAAATATACTGATCAGACTGTGGTTGTGAACCTGGAATAACATAGCGGGTACCAATATTGGTCAGAATTTCTGAGGCCTGTAGCTGCGCATTGAAGCGATGCCCTCGGGTATTCACCCAGCGTCTGTTCTGCTCGAATTTTAATCGCGCTCCTGTGTCTGTCCCATAACCAAGTCCCACTTGGTAATGGGTACGCTTGTTGGGCTCGTATTCAATATTAACAGGTACTTGGTGTTTGTCTGAGGCTTCGGTCCAGAGCGGTTGTACTTCAACCCGGCTAAAATAGTCGCTATCGGACAAGCCTAGTTGCAGGTTAATAAGCTCCGTCGCCGACACGTTATCGCCTTTCTCAAAGGGAATAAAGCGACGCATAACGTCTTCGTCTAAATGGCCTGGAGCAATGCGAATGTCTCCGAATTGATAACGAGGCCCGGTATTCAAGATCAGTTCAATATGGGCTTGGTAGCTTTCCACGTCGATACGCAAGGTACTGGTTTGATAAGCGGCTTGGTAGTAGCCCCGCTCCGAGGCATGCCGCCGTAGCTGCGACTTGGCGCTTTCATAATCAGAGTGCAGCAAAGGAGCACCCGAACGAATGGGCAGTCTGTTAATGAGCTTTTGAAAGGAAGGGTCTTGTTCGCCAGCTCCTTTAATTTGAATGCTCACATTGCCAATGGGAATAGGGTCACCTAAGGCGACGGTATAAGTGGCATACCAATCATGATCCCGTTTTTCTAAGTGGCTGTTGAGCTGGTAGTTATAGTAACCATAGGGGGTGAGAGCACGGAAGAAGTCACGTTCGGCTTGGTTGTGTAAATAACGCACCCGACCATCGCCAGGTGCCACTTTAGAATGGTATTCGTAAATACGCAAAAGCAAGGCAGAGTTAGTGAGCACTCGGCCATTGAGGCCTTCAATTGTAACGAACACCCGGCTGATTTCGGTTTCTTCTTGCCCATATACCTTAGAGGCAAAAAGAAGAACGAAGGCAAAGAATACGGTCCATGCTTTACGCAATCCGCCCTCCAGTTACTGTAATCCACTAGCTTTACGAAAAGCTTGTAAAGCACCGTCGGGCTTATTTGCAGCCAGCAAGGTTTCGCCTAACAGGCGGTACGCATAGGGCTCTGGTTGAATGACGAGAGCTTCCCGAAGCGCCCGTTCCGCTAGCTCGTACTCTTTTTCTATAAAGCGCGTCGCTGCATAAAGTTTTAAGGCGTCGGCACTGTCTGGGTTGTCTTTCACCGCTTGGCCAGCCCAGTTATTTAAGGCGTTGTCTTTTGCCCATAACTCAGGGGCTAAGGCAACAATCTCGTGAAGCTTTAACTCGTTACGCTTCAGACCACGCTCGGTCACTTTAGCCGCAACACTGTGGTGCCCTTTCATCACTAACACTTCAATATAGGCAATGCGAATAGCGGGCGTACGACGCTGGGCTTTGGACAGGCCTTTCCAGCAGTTTTCTAGGCTTTCCAGAGACAGCTCAGCCTTAAACAGGGCTTGGTAACAAAGCCGTTTTAACTTGTGTAAGCGAATGGCAGGTAGCGCCTGTTGCTTTTCAATGCGAGGTAAGAGTTCGCGCAGGGTGCCCCAATGCTCAAACCGGGCTAACTGTTCGGCAATGGCACGCCACAATGCGGGAGTTAATTTTTTCCGGGCGCTTAAGCGTTCGGCCAGGTCTAGGGCTTCGGCGGCATCGTCGGTGCTGAGCAAGCGCAAGACTTCTAAGCTTTCCCCGGTAAAGCCAGCTAACTTGGCCTCGCTTAAAATACGCTTTTGGTCGGTGTTGGCACCGGCCTCGCCATAGGCCGCCGCAGCTAGCGCATAAGCTAACTGTGGGTCGGGATGGTGCTTTTTGCTCTTGTCGGCAAGCTCGGCACTGGTTTGAAAGTCGCGGTTTAACCAGGCGTCAAGCGCGTTACGTAGTAAGTGAATGGCTTTTTGTTCGCGCCGTGCTTGCAGCCACTTTTTGGTGGCCACTTTGCTGAGTATTAGCTGGCGCAGGAAGCGCAACAGCAACCACACCAGGAATGAACCAAGCGCAAGAATAAATACAGCAACGACTACGCTGGTTTCTATGGTATAGCCTGCAAGCTGCACCATGACATAGCCAGTATTTCCACTCCAGTAAGGTGCGGTCAGTAAGCCAATGATAATGGCTAAAACCAGTAAGGCACTCTTAATCATTCGCGCCCTCCGTTACAGCAGGCATGGCACTTTCTAAGTCGTGTAAACGTTCGCGCAACATGGCCCGCGAGATCAGGCTGGTGGGGTAGTCGGTGGTTATATCGAGGTCTTTTATCGAACGTAAAGCACTTAAAAACTGACGGGTACCTGTGCTTTCTGCCAAGAAGTAATCACTCACTAAGGTATAGGCTTCTTCAAGGGTTGTGGCATATATCTCTTGTTGTCCACGCTGGAGCGCATTTTGCGCTAACTGTAGCTGTAGCTCGATACGGCTTACCAAAGCCAGCCGCTGCTCTTGATTAATACGCAGGGGCAATTCGGCATTGCGCTCTATGCGAACTAAGTCAGCGCTTAAGGCTTGCCAAGCATTGGCTAAGTTGTCGCGCCAATTGCTAACCTCACTGGTCACCTCAGCAGGCTCTTCGGGTGTCTCTGTGTCCAGTTTGCCATTGTGTACTTGCAGGCTATGCACCTGCTTTTGTAGCTCTTGCAGAAGCAGCATAACCCCTGTGTAGTCAATGGTGGGGACTGCGGCAACCATGGCAATGTCGCGCTCAAGCTGGTCGATGATCGTTTGGTAGCTGGTGCTATCGGCTTCGAGTATTTCTTTTGCAGACTTCAGTAGGTTCATAGCAATGGCTACGTCGCTACCACCCATACTCAACCGCTGCACTGCCACAGTAACGCGGTCATAGGCTTCACTAAGCAATAAGCCGTTTTGGTTACGGTTTTCCGAAGCGCGAACCCGCTGACTTAAACGCAATAAGTCTTGCTCTTGCTGTGCTACTTGCTGGCGCAAGCGAGTTTGTTGCGTTTCCTGCTGATCGCGCAGGTTTTGCAGCGCTTGCTGTTGCTCTTGCTTCTGTTGGTTGAGTTTGGCTTGTGTGTCTTGTTGTAAGCGAGCCGTTAAGCGTGCTTCAAATTCAGCATCGGTGCGCTGCGCCTCAGAAAGACGCGTGCGTAATTGGTCAAACTCTTGTGCTGTGCGCTGCTGAATGCTTTGTTGTTGCTGCCATAAATACCAGCCGCCACCGCCCAAGGTCACAACAGAAAGCAATAGCACCACCAAGAAAAAGCCTGTCCAAAAGCCAGAGCCCTTGCTGGCTTGTTTGGCAGGTTTTGGTTGCTTCGGCGTTTTGCTCTTTGCTTTTACTTCTTTTGTTGCTGTGTCTGGTTTGTCAGTGTCTGGCATGGAAGTGTCGCTCTCAGGTGTTGGCAAAATAGTGTGAATGGGCACAGCAGCGGCTACAAGGTCGTCGGCCATGGCGCTGGCGGCAAAGTGGATATGCGCCTCAGGAACGCCCAGTGGTCGAATGGCGTCGGCAATTCGCTCACTCGGCACCACCCAATGACAGCTTTTTCCCCAATCGGTTTTTTGCGCGTGTTGTAAATGCGCGGCCAACAACTCGGCCTGCTCTTTACTACTGACCAGAATACGGTCGATCTGTTCAAACCAATCTGCCGGAATGTGCGCGCGCTCGCCCGTTTTAGGTACACGTTCATACACGCTTGCAATGGTGACGCGGGCCCCACGCTCCGTCAGCGTGTCTGGAATAATACTGCGGCCAGGCGCACCGTTAATAATAAGCCACTGCTCTTGATCCACCTGCTGTAGCTCAGGCAGCTCAAGCAGGGCTGTACTATTATGCGCTGTGGTTGGCCAAGTTACTGGATATTTAGAAAAATTTAACAGGGGCTCGCCTGTGCCTGGACCTACAGCAAAGTAGTGTTTGCGGGCTTTCGGCCAGGCGGCCTCATTTACAATGCGGTTAAAAAAGCGGGTGGCGTTTGGGCTAACGGCGACAATGCCGTCCCAATGGGTTTGTAACCACTGTTCTTTCACCGCGTCGGTAGGCGGTAGCGCATTAATATCGACCATTGAATGACAATAGGCATCCAACCCACGTTCACGTAGTTTGAGTTCAAGAGCGCTTTGCTCTTGCTCGGCACGAATAATTAATACGCCTCGGCTCATTTAGTTATCCTTGGTTAAATAGACAGCCTGTAAAATGTCACCCGCTCCTTGTGCGAGTAAGTCCTGTGCAACTTGTTTGCCCATAGCTTCAGCGGTTTCCCGTGGGCCTCTGAGTTCCGCGCGAAGCACATGCTTGCCGTCTGGGTCACCCACTAAGCCGCGTAGCCAAAGGGTGTCCCCTTCAAGTACTGCATAAGCTCCAATGGGCACCTGGCAGCCGCCCTGTAAGGTTCGGTTCATAGCACGCTCTGCCAGTACGCAGTCACGAGTGTCAGCGTCGCTTAACGGGGCTAGTAACGCTTTTACACGTGCGTCGTCGCTGCGACATTCAATACCTAAGGCACCCTGGCCGTTCGCAGGTAGCGACTCTTCCACGGACAGTAAGGAGGTAATGCGCTCTTCTAATTCTAGGCGAATTAACCCAGAAGCCGCTAAAATAATCGCGTCGTACTCGCCGTCGTCGAGCTTTCTTAACCGAGTTTGCACGTTGCCGCGTAAGTCTTGAATCACTAAATGGGGATAAGCTGCAGCTATTTGGCAGCGGCGGCGCAAGCTACACGTGCCCACAATAGCGCCTTCGGGCAAGTCGGCCAACCCTTTGTATTTATTCGAAACAAAGGCGTCTCGCGGGTCTTCACGCTTGGTAATAGTGGCAAGCTCTAGGCCTTCAGGAAATTCCACCGGTAGGTCTTTCATGGAATGCACAGCAAGGTCGGCACGGTTTTCCAGCATCGCCACTTCAAGCTCTTTGACGAACAAGCCTTTCCCGCCAATCTTCGCAAGCGGCGTGTCCAAAATAATATCGCCGCGGGTGCTCATGGGCATCAGCTCAACGGTGAGGTCGCTATGAAAAGCTTCAAGTTGTGCTTTTACATGCTCTGCTTGCCACATGGCCAACATGCTTTTGCGGGTTGCTATGGTAAGAGTTTGTTTCGTTGTTTGCTTTAAAGTCATTAGTACGCCATTACCGTAAAGTCGAGTGTATTTTTAGGGCTAAAGGTGACAAATAGCCCAGTGAATGCGATTATGAGCTTCTTTTTAGCTTAGTGTAACGTGGCTTATGATAAAACGCACGAAACTCACAGTGTTGCTTATGTTAGTGATGTTTTCTATTGTCGGGTGTGGGCAAAAAGGACCTTTATACTTACCTGACCCCCCGCCAGTAAATGACAAAGAACCGGCGGACCCGGAAAATTAAAGGCAATTGAATGCAAATGTACTTTTCCAAAATGCATGGGCTTGGCAACGACTTTATGGTGGTCGACAATGTCACCCAGAACATTTTTTTTAATCCAGCGCAAATTAAGCAGCTTGCTGACCGCCATTTAGGCGTTGGTTTTGATCAGTTGCTGCTGGTGGAGCCGCCTTACGACCCGGATGTAGACTTTCACTATCGTATTTTCAATGCCGACGGTAGCGAAGTCGAACAGTGCGGTAATGGTGCTCGCTGTTTTGGTCGCTTTGTGCGCATGAAAGGGCTGACCAATAAAGACACCATTACGGTGTCTACCAAAAGTGGTGTCATTCGCATTCGAGTGGAAAGTGAAACCCAAATAAGTGTGGATATGGGCAAGCCACAGCTGGCCCCCCATGCCATACCCTTTAAGGCAAATAAAGAAGAGCTCACCTATATTCTTCGGGCCGAAGAGCAAACCTTCCTGTGTGGCGCTGTGAGTATGGGCAACCCCCACTGTGTCATGCTGGTGGAAAATGTACAGGAAGCCCCGGTTGCCGAAGTGGGGGCCCTGCTGACGTACCACGAGCGTTTCCCGAAAGGGGCGAACATAGGTTTTATGCAATTAACCGGTGAGCGCAGTGCGCAGCTGCGGGTTTACGAACGCGGGGCAGGCGAAACCCGTGCCTGTGGTACGGGGGCTTGTGCGGCTGCCGTATGGGGTATTTTACAAGGCAAACTGATGTCACCGGCAACCATTAGTTTGCCCGGTGGTAGCTTAACAATTTCTTGGCAACGCGGGCAAAGTGTCTGGATGCGTGGCCCAGCGGAACATGTATACGACGGACAATTAACCCTATGAGTGATCAAAAATCGACTGCCGAACCTTTAATGGGCGACGTTTTAAGTGCTGAAATGGTGGTGGAGTATTTAGAACAACACCCGAATTTTTTTGTCGAGCACGAACATCTATTAAGCCAAATGAACCTGCGCCATCAGCAAGCAGGTACCGTTTCCTTGATTGAACGACAGCAGCGTGTGTTACGAGACAAGGTTGCTGCTTTAGAAGAAGAAATTACATCGTTAATGGTGAATGCGCGCCGCAACGAACAAATTTTTAAAGGCTATAGTGCCTTGTATGTGCAGTTGCTGCAGTGTGAAACACTGGACGACATTCTGGCAAAAATGAAAGAAACCTTTAAACAGGAATTTGCCTTGCCAGAATTGAGCTTGAAGTTTTTTGACAGTCCCATTGAATTGCCAGAGCAATATTCATTTGCTTCAGACACGCATAAGCAGTTGCTTAGCAAGCGTTTTAAAGACACCAGCATTTATTTAGGGCGTATCAGCAAAGAAGAACAAAAGCTCTTGTTCCGCGACGAGCAAGTCGAGTCGGTGGCCTTGGTGTTGCTTGGGCGACATCAGGAACTAGGCATGCTGGCCTTTGGCAGTAAAAACCCAGCACACTTTGAACCAGACATGGATTACTTGCTGATGACCCAGCTACAAGCACTGTTGAGCGTTATTTTGCCACGCATGTTGGCAGAGCAGGAGTAACCCATGCAAACCGAGGTGGATCGCTACTGTGCTTATTTAGCGGAGGTCCGTGGTTATTCGCCTCACAGTGTGGCCAGCTACCGCCGGCAGCTGACCCAAACCGTGCAAGACCTGGTTTACCTTAAGCTCTCTGACTGGCCTGAGTTAACCGCACCCGATGTCGAACAGTTGGTGCTGCTGTGGCGGCGTAAAGGCAGCGGCATAGCCACCATTCAGCAGCGTTTGTCGGCCTTACGCTCGTTTTGCGACGACTTGCTTCGACACGGCATTCTTATGTCGAACCCGGCGCGCCAAGTGCAAGCGCCCAAAGCCCCCAAGCGGTTACCCAAGAACCTTGATGTCGACGCCATGATGCAACTGCTTGAAATTCCGCCGAATGACCCGCTGGCGCTGCGAGATCGGGCCATGTTCGAATTGCTATATAGCTGCGGCCTACGTTTAGCCGAATTAGTGAGTTTAAATGTGGCAGACATTCATGCAGACCGCGAGTTGCGGGTGCTGGGTAAAGGCCGAAAAACCCGTATTGTGCCTGTGGGCAAAGAAGCGAAGCGTTGGTTGGAGCTTTGGCTGACCGAGCGCAGTACCTGGGCGGGTGCCAGTGACCCAGCCTTGTTTTTAAGCAAACAACAGCGGCGCATTAGTGCCCGCTCCGTGCAATTACGCTTGCGCAAATGGGGCATAAGCCAGGGCGTGACCGAAAATGTGCACCCCCACAAATTAAGGCACAGCTTTGCCACACATATTTTAGAGTCGAGCCGTGACTTGCGTGCTGTGCAAGAACTGCTCGGCCATGCCAATTTAAGTACCACGCAAGTGTACACCCAAGTGGACTTTGCTCACTTGGCTAAGGTCTACGACGACGCGCACCCGCGGGCTAAAAAGAAAGACTAGTTTATTGCGACCGTTTTAACCACCCCAAGCAATATAAATCTCATGAGGTTCGCCGTCGCTCTTTATAGTCATGGTTGTTTCGCCGCTTGCATCATACCAGCCTTGTTCCACCAGCAACTTTTGCAAATGCATCAGGGCCATAAAAGGTTGCCCATCAACATGTGTTTTTATTTGACAAATAGAACTCTTGCACTCTATAGCTAGCACATTAAACTTTTCTAGCTCTTTAGCATGTACAGTAAAAAGGTCGGTGAGTTGTTGTGTAGCTACATACGACCAATGAGCATTGTAGCCTTGCTCATAATATTGCGTTGTATAATCCGTCACTTGCTGTTGTACTAATGCCGCCACATCAGGAGTTGACTCTGAGTTAAAAACGATAGCTGGTTCATGAACGGCTTTAGGCTCACCTTCTATAGTCGCGCTGAGGGTTGGATCTGACCCCAATAGTTCATCTGCTTCTGATCTCTCCATTTCAGCCCCTAGGCCGAATAATTCAGGTTGATTATCAACAGTTTCTATAAAATTTGTTGTGTCGGCCGGAGCAGTTTGTTCTGGCCCTGATATTTGGTTTTCGAAAAACCAAGCGGTAATGAACCCCAAAATGATAATCAGGTAAATAATATGAATACGTTTATTCATCAATACTACCTAAACTCAACCAGTATGTGCGACACGCTAGAGAAGTTATGTTTGCCGAACTGCTCTAATGCTTCCTTTTCAGTAGCGCAGGCAGGGCATATGTTTTCGTCGATGGTAAATAAAATAGCCGTGCCATTTTTACCCAGTGTATTAACGGGTATTTTTTCACTTATTTCGTTAAAGTGAAGCGTGGAGATGGGGGTGTTGTGTTCCGATATGTTTACGGCTATTAAAGAGTCGTCAAGCGTACCCGCATGGCTGTAAGTATGCTCACCCTGTGAATTAAAAAAAAGAGTGAGAGGGTATTCAGTTTTTATCTTGTGTGCTGTCAATAGAGGCTGTAATTCTGACATGGCTGCTTTTTTCGTAGCAGCTAAAGTATTTGGTAAGTAAATGATACATAGCAATATGAGCAAGGAAAGTCTCATGATTCACTCCAATATAAATCTTTATTTTTCCATGACAGGCTTTCAGCTGCCGGAGCTTAGATCGCATATAACACAAAAAGAATTTACACAATGAATGCAGGTGGTTGCATTACAAACGGATGAATCGCTATTTGCTAAGTTTACAGATGGGAATGCTGCTAAACTAAATAAAAAATAAAACATAAAACGTTTAAACATGGCTTTACCTTATTATTTGATAGTTTAATCTAGGTTTAACTTGGGTAAAACAACTCACAAGCTCAAGGTAGCAGGTGGGTAACACTTCTGCAACATCTCTGTTTTTATTTCATACATATAGCGAGGTTACAAAGTGAATTGGCAAATTCATCGCCGTTTAGAGCCTATTCGTATTTTAAGTTTTGATCTCGACGATACCTTATATGCCAACGCGCCCGTGATGGCTCATGCAGAACAGTATTTAGTAGACTACCTAGCCGACAAAGCACCGGCGTTAGCCGATATTACGGTCGCTCAATGGCGTGAGTTGCGGCAGCAAGTCGCTGCAGAAAATGCCGAGTTAGCGAGTGATATGTCGGCTTTGCGTCGGGCGACGTTTGTGCAGGAGCTTAAAAGGCGTGGGGTAGCACAGGTGGAAACCCTTGCCGACGAGGCCATGGCGGCATTCTTTGTAGTGCGTAACCAAGTTGATATTGAGCAAGACATACATACCTTGTTAGGGAAACTGGCAGAAAAGTATACGCTGATTGCGATAAGCAACGGCAATGCCGACATTCACCGTATTGGAATAGGCGACTACTTCACAGCCGCCGTGCGCCCGGGGCCGGGTGTGCGTGGCAAGCCTTTCACGGATATGTTTGAGTTAGCAGCTGAAAAAATTCAGCTAGAACACCCTCGTCACATGCTGCATATTGGCGACCATCCCGTGAGCGACGTGCAGGGAGCACTGCGTTTTGGTGCCCAAGCCCTTTGGTATAACTCGCCGTTTAAGCCGGCAGAAGGGGTACCCGCCGTCACTTGGTTGCCCCATGCCAGCATTCAAAATATTCAAGCCTTGCGGGCCCTGCTGTAATGGGACTACTGGTTGCATATACAGCCATAGGCCAGTAAACTTGCGCCAACACTTTTTTCAATACTTCTTTCAATAATAGGTAGGCTATGGACGTTTCTCATCTTCTCGACGGTATGAATGATCGCCAGCGTGATGCTGTGAGTGCAGATGAGCGGCATATGCTTGTTCTAGCAGGTGCCGGAAGCGGTAAAACCCGTGTGTTGGTACACCGTATTGCTTGGCTCATTCAAGTGATGCAGTACTCGCCTATGTCGATTATGGCCGTCACCTTTACCAACAAAGCCGCGGCAGAAATGCGCGGGCGAGTGGAACAACTGCTAGGCCGCGATGTGCGCAGTATGTGGCTTGGGACCTTCCATGGTTTAGCGCACCGCTTGTTACGGGCCCACTACCAAGACGCCAAACTGCCCCAAAACTTCCAAATTCTAGACAGTGACGACCAGCTGCGCTTAGTAAAGCGTATCTTGCGCGCCTTAAACTTAGACGAAAAGCAGTGGCCGGCTAAGCAGGCGCAGTGGTATATCAATGGCAAAAAAGACGAAGGGCTACGTGCCGAGCATATCGACGCCTTTGATATTACCGACAAAACCTTAAAAGAAGTCTATGCGGCCTATCAAGAAGCGTGTGACCGTGCTGGCTTAGTCGACTTTGCTGAGCTATTACTGCGGGCTCATGAGCTCCTACGGGACAACAAATATGTGCGTGAACATTACCAGAAACGCTTTCGCCATATTTTGGTGGACGAGTTTCAAGACACCAACCAAATTCAATATGCTTGGGTGCAAATGCTGGCGGGCACGCAAAACTATGTCACCATTGTAGGTGATGACGACCAGTCTATATACGGCTGGCGCGGTGCCCAAGTAGAAAACTTGCAACATTTTTTGCGTGACTTCCCCAGCGCTGAAACTATCCGCTTAGAGCAAAACTACCGCTCCACCAATATGATCCTGCAAGCAGCCAACGCAGTGATAGCCAACAATGAAGACCGCCTAGGGAAAGAGCTTTGGACCGATGGTGCCGACGGAGCGCCCATTTCTTTGTATGGCGCTTTTAATGAGCAAGAAGAAGCGCGCTATATCGTTTCACGCATTATGCAGTGGCAAGAACAAGGTGGGGCGCTGTCTGACATAGCCTTGTTGTACCGGAATAATGCCCAGTCTCGGGTGCTGGAAGAAGGTTTGCTGTATGCACAAATACCTTATCGTATTTATGGTGGTTTGCGTTTCTTTGACCGCCAAGAGGTGAAGGACGCGGTTGCTTATTTACGTCTCATAAGTAATAGAAACGACGACGCC
Source organism: Aliidiomarina taiwanensis (assembly GCF_003987015.1). GTDB lineage: Bacteria > Pseudomonadota > Gammaproteobacteria > Enterobacterales > Alteromonadaceae > Aliidiomarina > Aliidiomarina taiwanensis. The sequence goes on from NZ_PIPQ01000010.1 coordinate 18,307, forward strand.
GCCTTTGAGCGGGTGGTGAATACGCCCACCCGCGGCATTGGTGAGCGTACCCTTGGGCTGGTACGTGAGGCGGCAAAAAATGAGCAAACTACCATGTGGCGCGCCGCGCAACAGCTGGTGAACGAAAAGATATTAACCGGACGTGCCCGTACCGCAGTTACTGGCTTTTTAACCTTGGTCAACGAGCTGGAGGAAGCTACACACGCTATGTCGCTTTCAGCTCAAACCGACAAAGTGCTCCATGGTAGTGGCTTGCTTGCCATGTACCAAGCTGAAAAAAGCGATAAAGCAGAAACCCGTGTAGATAACTTAAAAGAGTTGGTGAGCGCAACAGAAACCTTCGTGCCCACAGGGGAAGAAGGCATGACTCCACTGGCAGAGTTTTTGTCTCATGCGGCGCTTGAAGCGGGTGAAGAGCAAGCCGATGCCCACCAAGACGCCGTGCAGCTTATGACACTACATAGCGCGAAAGGATTAGAGTTTAAACTGGTGTTTATGACCGGTATGGAGGAAGGTACTTTCCCATCGTTGCAATCGTCGGCCGAGTCGGGCCGTTTAGCTGAAGAACGTCGCCTGTGTTACGTCGGCATGACCCGCGCCATGGAACAGTTAGTACTTACCTACGCAGAAACTCGTCGTTTATATGGGCAAATGAATACCCATAGGCCTAGCCGTTTTATTGGTGAGCTGCCGCCAGATCATGTGGAAAACGTGCGTGAGCATGTGCGGGTGGAAACACCAAGCCAAAGCCGAAGCCGATTCCACACGGGCGTTTCCCATGAAAGCTTTGTAGAAACCGGCTTTAAGCTAGGTCAACGGGTGCTGCATAGTAAATTTGGCGAGGGTACCGTGCTGAACTATGAAGGCACAGGCTCTCAAAGCCGAATTCAAGTGAACTTTGCCACAGGTAGCAAATGGTTAGTTGTGGCCTATGCGCGGCTGACAGCCCTTGACTAACATGCTGGCAGGCATGGCCTACCGTTTACGACGCACGCTGCGCTTTTAACCGCTTATGGGTGCGAAGTGCATCATAGGAATACAAAGCTAAGGCACTCCAAATAATTAAAAAAGTGAAGAGACGTTCAATTTGCAGCGGTTCGTGGAACACGAAAATAGCGAGCAAGAACATAATGCTTGGTCCTATGTACTGGAAGAAACCAAGCGTAGAGTAGCGCAAGCGCTGGGTTGCAGCGGTAAAACAGAGTAAAGGCAATGTGGTGACGACACCTGCCGCTGCTAGCAAAGCATTCAGCTGCCAAGAATTTAGCAGTAAGTTGCTGGCGCTGCTGTCGGCAAAAAACACAAAGTAAAATAGCATGACAGGTAACAGCAGAGTCACTTCAAGCCACAAGCCAGTAAGTGAGTCGAAGGGAAGCTTTTTGCGAAGGGCGCCATAGGTAGCAAAGGAAGCGGCTAAGCCCACAGCCACCCAAGGAATGGAGCCATAAGTAACTAACTGCACTAGCACACCAGCGCAGGCCATGCCAACGGCTAACCACTGCATTGGCCGCAACCGTTCCGCAAACACCAGCATGCCAATGGCAATGTTTAATAGTGGGTTAATAAAATACCCCAAGCTAGCGTCCAGTACATGGTCGTTGGTGGTTGCCCAAATGAATAAAAACCAATTGTTGGCGATTAATAAAGTAGCGAAACCGAGCAGTGCTAGCTGTTTCGGCTGTTTTAGTGCAGCACGCACTAACGCCATTTTTTTTAGTACAATAAGCAGCAATAGCACCAAACCAAACGACCAGAAAATACGGTGGCTTAATATTTCCATCGCGGGTACATGGCCCACAGTTTTAAAGTACAGTGGTGCTACACCCCACATGCTATAGGCGGCAGTAGCAAAGAAAACACCCTGTTTGGTTTGATGTGACGCAGCCTGTGTTTGCATGAGTACCTTGTTAGCTAGAACCGCTGGAATGAGAAAAACTTATTATACCCGTGTGTGAATGCTAGCGGAATATACAGTTCCGCTTTTAGCTACGACCTATAGCTTGCAGCGAAACAAACAGCTTCATATAGTGTAATTATTGAGCAGTCAAATAAGCCAATAGCGGAACTCATGGTTATTCGTATCAGGGAAGCTTACAATGTTACTCTCAAGCAATGAGAACAGGTTTCATCCCTAGGTACATACTTTAACAAAGGCATTCTCTTCACGTGGTCACCTCAAGCGTAGCGCATTCGTCGGCACACATGGAAAATGACAACCATCAGCCTGGGGCTGCTCCTTCTTTAGCAGCTGCCCAGCAGTTATTGGAGGATGTGTTTGGTTATAAGTCGTTCCGATTTGGCCAAGCGGACATTATTCAGCAAGTTCTCGCGGGCGGTGACACCCAGGTGCTGCTGCCAACCGGGGGCGGCAAGTCACTTTGCTATCAGCTCCCTGCCTTGCTTCTTCCCGGGCTTACCTTGGTTATTTCACCTCTTGTTTCCTTGATGGACGACCAAGTGTCGGCGCTAAAAGAGCTTGGTATTTCTGCTGCGGCTATTCATTCGGGCATGCAGTCGGTCGAGGTGATGAATACGCTGCGTGGTATTCAAGAAGGAAACATCAAGCTGTTGTATTTATCCCCCGAGCGGGTATTGCAAACGCATTTTCTTGAGCGCCTACAAGGCTTACATATTTCCCTTATTGCCATCGACGAAGCCCACTGTATTTCCCAGTGGGGCCATGACTTCCGCCCAGAGTACGGCCAACTTGGGGTGCTTCGCAACTGGTTGCCAGGGGTGCCTATTTTAGCCCTTACTGCCACCGCCGATGCAGTGACCCGCACAGACATTGCCGAAAGGCTGCACTTGCAGAACCCGCATTTAGTGCAGGGAAGTTTTGACAGGCCCAATATTCGTTATGTGGTACAGGAAAAGTACCGAAATAAGCCCCAAGTTGTTGACTATGTAAAAACCCAGTCGGGAGCTTCAGGCATTATTTATTGCGGTAGCCGGAAACGCACTGAAGAAATAGCTGAGCGCCTCGTTCGTGCAGGCGTAAAAGCGGCTGCTTACCATGCGGGGTTGCCCCATGAAATTCGACAAAGCACCTTGTACCGCTTTTTACGCGATGACTTGCATGTTGTGGTTGCAACTGTAGCTTTTGGCATGGGCATTAATAAGCCTAATGTGCGTTACGTAATGCACTACGACTTACCTCGCAGTATAGAAGCGTACTACCAAGAAACAGGCCGTGCCGGACGCGACGGCGCACCTGCCGAAGCCATTATGTTTTATGAGCCAAACGACGCCCGCTGGGTGCGCCGTATGTTGAATGAACAAGACGACTCGCCGCAAGTGGCGGTTGAACGGCAAAAGTTCCATGCCATGAGCTTATTTGCTGAAGCGCAAACGTGCCGCCGTTTGGTGCTGCTAAATTATTTCAATGAATTTCGCGACAAGCCCTGCATGAACTGCGACCTCTGTTTAAACCCACCACAGCAATATGACGGCACGGTGGATGCACAAAAAGCCTTAAGCTGTGTGTACCGCACAGGGCAGCAATTTGGTGTGCAGCATGTAGTGGATGTATTACGCGGTAGTAAGCAGCAAAAAATAAAAGACTACCAGCACGACCAATTAAGTACGTGGGGCCTGGGTAAAGATAAAAAGCAGGAGTATTGGATTTCAGTCCTGCGCCAACTTATTCATCGCGGGCTTTTAGTGCAAGATATTCGTTTTCATAGCGCATTACGACTAACGGAAGAAGCGCGCCCAGTATTACGCGGCGAAGTCGCATTAACTTTGGCCAAGCCAAGATTAGAAGCTATTTCGTCGGAACAACATGTGGAAGCCCGTGGCCAGCACGACAAAGCCTTGTTCCGCCGCTTGCGCAAATTACGCAAAGAATTAGCGGAAGAACATGAATTAGCCCCTTATATGGTATTTAGCGACGCAACCTTACAAGAAATGGCATTGCTGCTTCCCACCACCCCTAGCCAAATGTTGGCTGTCTCTGGCGTGGGTAAAATAAAGTTCGAACGCTACGGATATGACTTTATTCATGAAGTCATTCAATATTTAGACTCCTCCCACGCATAAAAAAAATCTTGTCATATTTTATTCATGTTCTACGTTTAATGTGGTCATTCTCTGAATTTCAAGAGGCTATTAGTACATATATGTACGAATACGCTGAAATTAAATATGAAATGAAAGAGAATTTATCATAGAATACGCTCGTTTCTTGTCCAAGAGTGACATCAGGTGGTCCCCACTCTGCGGCATGGACATAGAAATACCTTAGTTCTCACACACAACTATTCAGGTAAATGGCATGATTAAAATGAAACTGACCCGTATTGCGACCGTTGTAGCGCTTACATTGGGTCTTTCTGGTGTAGCCGCTGCGCAAACATCTTCTTCTATGCGAGGACAGATTGTTGGGCCAGCAGGGCAAGTCGTTGCAGACACCCGCATCATTATTGAGCACGTACCTTCAGGTACACGTACAACAGCCGTAACGAACGCGTCAGGTACGTTCGTTGCCGGTGGTTTACGTGTTGGTGGCCCATACCGAGTCATGATCGAGTCGGACACTTACGAAGGCCAAACGCTAGAAGACATCTTCTTGCAATTAGGTGACGCATACCGTTTGAACGCACAGCTTGAGCCACGCGCTGAAAAGTATGAGCGTATTGCTGTAACCGGTCGTGCTATTAACTTCACTTCACTACAAGCAGGCTCTTCGAGCACTTGGGGTGAAAACGAAATTCAAACCTTGCCTTCATTTGACCGTGATTTAAAAGACATCGTGCGTCAAAACCCACTTGCAACCGACCTTGGTGACGACAACCGCTCGCTAACTGTAGGTGGTAACAACCCACGCTACAACAGCATCACGGTTGACGGTATTGGCCAAAACGATGACTTCGGTTTGAACTCTGGTGGTTACCCGACAAACCGTTCACCTATCTCAATTGATGCAATTGAGCAGGTTTCAATTGAATCTGTGCCATTTAACGCGCGCTACAGTGGTTTCACTGGTGCTCGTATTAACGCCGTAACCCGTTCTGGTACGAACGAGTTCTTTGGTTCGGTCTTCTATGAGTATGCAGGTGACAACCTAGCGGGCTCTCCAGACCCAAGCAAGTATGAACCAAACCACTCAGCTCCAGAGCTTGACTATAAAGAAGAAAGCATTGGTTTTAGCGTAGGTGGTCCAATTATTAAAGACCGTTTGTTCTTCTTCGCAAACTACGAGACCTATAAAGAGCCAACGTCAATTGCACAAGGTCCAGCAGGCTCTAGCGCAATTGAAGCAAAAGAAATTGACCCTTTCTTAGTCAGTGAAGTACAACGCATTGCACAAGAAGTATATGGTGTTGACGCAGGTGACTGGAACGTTCAGCCAGATCAGAAAGATGAAAAATACCTTCTGAAACTAGACTGGAACATTAACAACAATCACCGTGCTGCCTTTACTTACCAGCGTGCTGATGACGAAGCAGCAAACAACACGCGTACAGATGGAAGAACCAATCTGCACTTGAACTCTCACTGGTACACGCGTACCCAGTCTATGGACAACTTCGCACTGCAGTTGTTCTCAAACTGGACAAACAATTTCAGCACTGAACTAAAAGCCTCTGTGAAAGATGTAAAAACAGACCAGATGCCTTCATTAGGTAAGCACATGGGTCATGTTAACATTCGCTTCACAGACGACGAAAATAGCATGGGTGACGCTGGTGAGATCAGCATTGGTCCAGACTACTCACGTCATTTAAACAAGTTAGACACGACCACCACAGAACTTAAGTTCCACGGTGAGTACCTACTTGATGCCCACAACATTCAATTTGGTGTTGAGCACCAGAAAATTGACGTTTTCAACGCCTTCGTTCAGCGTTCACTCGGTGAGTTTACATTTGACAGCCTTGCAGACTTTGAAAACCGTTTTGCAAGTGAAATCAAGTACCAAAACGCTTACACCAACAACGCAAATGACGGTGCGGCGGAGTTTGCTTACGGGAACACAGCCCTCTACATTCAAGACACTTGGGATGTAACTTGGGACTTAACCCTAAACTTCGGTTTACGTTACGAGCGTTTCTTCTCGAACGACCGTCCAACGTTTAACCAGAACTTCTTCGACCGTTACGACTTTGCTAACACCAACAACCTTGATGGTCTAGACCTGTTGTTGCCTCGTTTCAGCTTTAACTACGAATGGACAGACAACCTAACGGTTCGCGGTGGTATGGGCTTATTCGCAGGTGGTCGTCCGAACGTTTGGATTTCAAACGCTTACACGAACGACGGTGTAACCATTGTATATGCGGATGCGCTTGAAGATTATGCTGGTGCAGACATCACCAAAGTACCGCAAGAGATGCAAGATGCACTTCAGCAAGGTGACGGTAACACCACGCCAATCGACCCGAACTTCAAAATGCCATACGACACACGCTACAGCATTGCGTTTGACTATGACAACCTAGATTTAGGTCCGCTAGGCTCAGGTTGGTTTACGTCTGCTGAGTTTATTTACACCAAGAAAGACCGTGAGGTTGCTTGGACGAACTTAGCAAAAGCACCACTACTTGATGAAAACGGCAACCAAGTTACATCAGCGGGCGGACGTCCATTGTATGTAAACTGGGACCCACTTAAAGGCCCACGTCCAGATACCATTGGCGGCTACAACACGAACCGTTTCGACATTCTGTTAACCAACGTTTCTGGTGGCGACAGCTTAATCTCCACCTTCACTATGGGTAACGCTTGGGACAATGGTTTAAGTGTTCGCTTTAGCTACACCAACCAAGACGTTCAAGACATCACTTCAGGTGGCTCTTCTACAGCTCACTCAAACTACAACTACCAAACAGCAGTGGACAAAAACCACGCAACTGTTGGTCGTGCGTCGTATGAAATTGAGCATCGCTTTATGGCGAGCGTGAACTACACCAAACAGTTCTTTGCTGGTTACGACACCAACATGAGCTTGTTCTGGGACCGTTCTTCAGGTCGTCCATACAGCTACACGCTTAACGCGTTCCGCTTCCGTGGCTTCGGTGACGGTAGCTCAAGCGGCTTGTATAGCGGTACCAACTACCTGCCGTACATCCCAACAGGAGCTGATGACCCGAACGTTGTATACGCAGGTGGTTTAACGTATGAAGAGTTTGCTGGTTACTTAAATGAAGCAAACTTAACGCAGTTTGCTGGCGGCTATGCAGTACGTAACGAAGGTAACCGTGGTCCGTGGAACACCAACCTAGACTTCCGCTTCGAGCAGGAAATTCCAGGTCTGTTTAACAACCATCGTGGTGCTATTTACGTAGACGTTCGCAACGTATTGGCTATCTTCACTGATAACCAACGTCACACTGTGAGTCACTCAGACACAGGTGTTCGCTTAGTTGATGTTGATATTGACCCAGTAACTGGCCAGTACATCTACAAGCGCCCGTTTGGTGGTTTCGACACCTCACCAAGCAACGCCACGCGTTACAACGCACGTGCTTCCACGTGGACTGCGAAAATCGGTGTTCGCTACCGCTTCTAAGCAGTACCTATAAGCAGCAAGCTTTGTATGCAATAAACGGCTCCTACGGGGGCCGTTTTTTTATGCCTAACACACAGACACTCTCGGCATAAAAAAGCCCTGCTTACAGTGAAGCAGGGCTTGTAATGTATACACCAACGAGCGCTTTACTCGTTGGGTATAAGCTTCTTGCTCATCAATCACGGTTCACTGGGTCAGCTCCGTATGGTGCATCGAGCGAGCCGGGCGTAAGGGTTGGGCGTGGGTTTTTCTCAAGCAACTCACGCAGCACTTCAATGCCACGCTCTAGCTGGGCGTCGCTGCCATTAAAGGTAACATAGGGTAGGTTCTCTACTTCAATGTCGGGCTCTACACCATAGCCTTCCACGACCCAAGTGCCGTCCATCGCATGTTGCGGGGTTTCGGCAACGCGGGCAACACCGCGGTCGGCTAAGCGGTTCCGGCCTGAAAGCCATACACCTGCACCCGTTGTGCGTTTCCCAATAAGCGGACCTAAGCCAAGGGTTTTCACACCGGCTGAGAAGGTTTCACCGTCCGAATACGTCAGCTGGTCTGTCAGCACTACTAGTTGGCCTCGGAAGGTTTGCTGCATGTTGGTGTAGCCTTCGCCTTGGCGTGGTTGCCAGAACATCCATGCACGGCGCAGTAACTTTTCAATAATCCAGCTGTCGATATTCCCACCGCGGTTACGACGAACGTCAATAACCAAGCCGTCCTTGTCTACGTTGTCGTAGAACTCACGGGCAAAGGCGGCAATGTCGTTTCCACCCATGGCGTAAATATGGATGTACCCGAACTTGCCATCACTGGCTTCGGCAACTTTTGAACGGTTCTTTTGGACCCAATCTTGGTAACGCAAACGGTGGTCTGCATTCGGGGTCACAGGCTCAACAATGGTGGACCAGGTTTCTCGGCCACGTTTTAAGTCGACCCGCACTTGCTTACCTACCTGGCCGCGTAAAGCGGTGGTGAGATCGCCTAAGTGTTTCACAGGCGCACCGTTAATGTGGGTAATAACATCTCCCACCTGGGCTTTTACACCTGGTTTTGCAAACGGTGCTGCAGCCATAGGCAGCTCAGGGTCTGTTTGGTAAATATGCGCAATCTGCAAGCCATCGCGGTGGTTGCTAAAGGCCGCTGCTAAGCTTGCCGCTGCTGGGCGGTCTGCTCGCTGGGCATACTCACCACCACGCACTTGAGAGTGCAACACATTGAGCTCACTCAAAAGTTGAGCAAATAGGTCGTCAAGCTCACGGCGGTCTGTTAAGCGTGCAACCAACGGCTGGTATTGGGCGCGCATGGCATCCCAGTCTACGCCCCGCATATTGCGGTCGAACAAGAAGTCACGGTGCATAATCCATGCGTCATGGAACATTTGCTGCCATTCAACCTGCGGATTAATAGCTAGTTGCCATTGGTTCGTAGCAATACGCGCTTTGCTTAGGTCGCTTGGCGCTTTCGCACCAGTATCCACAATATACAACTCATGTGGTTTGCCTTGGCGGAAGAACAGGCGCTTGCCGTCACGTGATACCTGATAGCTGTTCACATGACTCGCAAACACTTCGCGGCTTATATCCGTTTGTGCAAAGGGAATTTGATACAAGCTTGCAGGTCCATTGTCGCGCGCTTGCACGTACAGACGAGTGTCGGTTACTTCTAAGTTGTAATAGTTGTCTGCAGCAACCGGTACTTGCCATAGGCGGTCGGTTAAACCGTCCCAGTCAATCGGCTTCGAACGCAGGCGGGCCGTACGCTCTTTTTCGGCAGCTTCGTTGTCACAATGCACAACTTCTGCCGGTGGTGCAAATGGGAAGCAGGCTTGGCGCTTTAGGGCAAGCGCATAAATTTGTGTGCGCTTGTTAAAAACAGGCCCCATATTCCGGTCGCCCCACGGGCTTGTAGGTGTCGCTTTGAAGTGGCGATCGGATAAGAAGTACAGCCAATTGCCGTCGCGGCTAAAGGCCGGAGAATAGGAAGCGTACTTGTTTGAGGTGACAACTTCGGTTCGGTTGTCTTTTAAAGAGTACAGCAGAACTTGGTGACGTGAGCCTTGCAGGTCGGTACGACTAAAGGCAAGAGCCGTACTGTCGTGGGACCAAGCTAGTTTGCCTAATGGCGTATGGCCATTGGCCCCGGTAAAAATACGCTCGTTTTTGTTTTTTTCTAAGTCAAGCAACCAAAGGTTTCCGTCTTTGTCGTCATGGGCTAAATAGCGGCCATTGGGGGACAAGTAGAGATTCCAGCGGAAGGTGTTGCCATCGTGGGTTAGTTGCTTTGCGTCTGAAGAACCGTCTGCTGCAAAACGCCAAATTTCATTTTCACCCGTGTGGTCATTAATAGCGTATACCCACTTGCCGTCGTGGCTAATAATAGCGTGGCGCGAACGGCTTGCTTCCGGCGTGTCAATTTGAACCAAGCGGCGAGGCGCTTTTGCAGCTAAGGCAACCTGGCTGCGGGCCGTTAACACAACCTGTTCGTCACTGCCGCCAAAGCTCATGTGTGTGAGGTAGTCAAGAGGCTTCGTTAGCCAACGCTCTTGGCGTTGACGGAAGTCGCTAGCCAGACTAAGCGTTAATGGGGAGGCTTGGTTATTGTTCAGGTCGAACACATGCAAGTCGGCCCCTTGCTGGTACACAATGGTGCCATTGGACAGGGTGGCGTCCCACACTTGCCAGGTATCAAAGTGAGTATGCTGGGTAAAGTCGCCGCCTTGTTCTGAAACAGACCAAATATTAGGTGTGCCGTCTGCGTCACTAATAAAGTACACGCGGCCTTGCCAGTACATAGGTTTACGCACAGACCCTTCATGGCCTGCAGTTAAATGAACGGCTTCTTGGTCACTGCCTAGTTGGTAGCGCCAAATTTGTCCCATTGCCCCGCCACGATACACCCGAGCATTGTCTGTGGTGGCTTGTAAACCAAAGCGGGTAAAAAACAACTGCTTGCCATGCGTATCGGTTACGCCTTCAATGGCGTCGATAAGAGGAATGGTTTCAGTATGCAGAGTGCTGGGGTTAACTTTGCGCAGCACCCACTGGTTGGCAGGTCCCATAACATGGTCCGTAGCGTAAAGCAGGTGGCCGTCTGGGGTCCAGCTTTGCAGGCGAACGCGGCTTTGCTCAAAGCTAACCCGTTTTGGGGTGCCGCCTTGGGTAGGCATGACGTAGACTTCGCTGGCGCCTTCGTAGTTGGCCACAAAGGCCACCATGTCACCATTGGGCGAAAGTTTCGCATGGTTTTCTTCCGCTTCACTCGAAGTAAGCCTGCGGGGCGTGTTGCTGTTCAGCTGGGTTAGCCAAATGTCACCTTCGGCGGTAAAAACAAGCTGATCATTCACTAAGTGGGGTGCACGGTAATAGCCGTTGGTCGAGGAAAGGGCTGTTTCGGTAGCGAAGGAGGCAGGTGCCGTCGCTATACCGGACAACACCAACCCCGTAAGCACCAAAGAAAGAGATGCCTTACGTTTCATGATAAGTTCCTGTTGTTATGAGTTGTTGCCGAGCCCTCCACTAATAACAAGTTGCAGGGCTTCAGCGGGCTTCATGTCGATACTGCGGGTGCAGCTTTGCGGGACAATAATGGTATACCCGCCCACGTTGTACGCCATGGGGAGAAAGACAGCTAATTGTTCTTCTTCAAGCAGTTCCGACATTCTGTCTCCAGTTATACCCCCTTTCTTAGTCACAATGCCAATGAGTTCAACGTCAGACTGAGGGAGTTTAACGAGAACCACCGACTCATCTGCGAAGTTCTTACCGGACATTACGTCGACAATGTCATGCAGCATGCCGTAAATTTGCTTGGTACCGGGAATACGAAGAAGTACCTTGCCTGGTAACTGCCAAAGCCAACCTATGCCTTTGAAACGAGCGCTAAACCCAATAAAAAAGCTAAGAGTAAGAAAACTAACAATGCCTAAGCCAGGTAAGTACCACTCGCCTGGCAACACGTAAGAAAGCAGGGGAGCCAACCAGGTTTCCATTTTTAGAAACAGCCAGCGCAAAAGCTCAATCGTAATAATGACAGGCAGCAATATGGCCAAGCCGCGGAAAACAGACTGCAGAATAAACTTCATAGAAAGCTCCAAGAGCCAGCAGGCTCGTTAACCAATAAGAGCGGCAAAGCCAAGGCCAATTAGTACGGCGTTTGCAAGCCAAGCGAGCATAAAAAACCAAGTACGTGGGCTTGGGTTCTTATTGGTGGCAATGGCGTAGTACAGCACCATGTGAGCTAAGCGCGCAATGGCAATAATGGCCAAGCAGACTTGAGTCCACACAGGGTTTGCACCGGCAAAAATGGCAAACACAGCCCCCCCTAAAATAGTGCCTAGGTTTTCAATGGAGTTTTGGTGTGTGCGCCAGGCACGGAATACAAAGCTTTTATGCGCCCGCTCCTGAGCTGGGGGCATGCCAGGAATGGCGCCTGGCTTACTGGCTTTGGTTAAGCTGGCGACCAACCATTGCACCATAACCATAGCAATAATAACGCCAAGCCAAAGAATACTGCCTGTATATAAAGATAAATCTAACATAGCGACCTCAATAAGTTGTGAGAGTTACTTTAGAATAACGCATAACTAACAAGAGATCGCTACTTGCTGCATGGCATGTAAAAATAACGTTGTTATTCACAAAGTTCCATGCTGATAATAGCCGTATGTTACCTGTATCTTTTGTTTTATTTACGGCGCTCGCCTACTTGCTAGTGCTCTTTAGTATTGCATATCGTGGCGAACGTCGGCGGAACGACAAACCGAAACCGTGGCGTTATACGCTGGTACTAGGCGTGCACTGCACAACCTGGGCTTTTTACGGCACCATTACCCAAACGGTTCACTATGGTTGGAGCTTTGCGCCAACCTATGCGGGAGCCATTTTGGTGTTTTTATTTGCCCACGGCTTGCTTATGCGTGTACTGACGGCGGTCCGCGAGCATAACATTACCTCCATAGCCGACTTTATTGGCTCTCGCTATACCAAGTCGAACGGTATTTCTGCCGCTGTTGCCATTATTGCAGTGATTGCCTTGGTGCCTTATATATCCTTGCAGCTACGCGCTATTACCGCCAGCTTTGCCAGCATTACAGGCGCTGTGAGTGGTGAAACCCGGTGGTTTTTAGACTTGTCTGCAGGCGTTGCCCTGGCCATGGTGGGCTTTTCTATATTATTTGGAGCACGCCGGTTAAGTTTGGCCGAGAAACACCCAGGGCTTATGGACGCTGTGGCTTTTGAGTCGGTGGTGAAGCTGCTGGCTTTTGTTATTGTTGGCTTGCTAAGCACCTACTATTTGTTTGACGGCATGAACGACCTGCTGCTGCAAGCGGCACAAAACCCTGCAACCCAGACTATTTTAGAAGCCAAGCCCAATGGGGCCTATACCTACCTGACCCATATGTTACTAGGTGCCCTGTCTATGTTTGTGCTGCCACGGCAGTTTCATGTGAATTTTGTGGAAAACACCCATCCAAGTGAGTTACGCACGGCGCGCTGGGGCTTTCCCTTATATTTGTTTGCCATGAATTTATTTATTTTGCCCATTGCTCTAGCGGGTGGGCTATTGGTGCCAGAACTCATACATCAAGACACTTTTATGCTGGCGCTACCCTTATATGCAGACCGTCCTAGCATTGCCTTGGTGGCCTTTATTGGTGGCCTCGCAGCAGGCACCAGTATGGTCATTATGGCAACCTTAGCTTTGAGTATTATGGTTTCAAACGACGTAATTACCCCCCTGTGGCTAAAGCTGCGCTCGGCACGAAACCTGGCCTTAAGCTTAACGCCCACGGTGGTGCTAACCATTCGTCGGCTCACCATGGTGGTGATTATTCTCTTGGCTTATTTGTATCACTCGGCGACCCAGTCGGGCTTGCCGCTCGTGAGTAATGGGCTGATTGCCATGGCATTGATGGCACAAACCGCCCCTGCGCTCGTTGGCGGCTTATTTTGGCAGCGAGCCAATAAACACGGTGTTATTGCAGGGCTAGTTGCCGGTACGGCGATTTGGGGGAGCTTTTTATTACTCCCTTCGCTACAGCTTACTACGGGCGGCATTACCCGACTAACCGACACCGACATTAATCAAGGCGTTTGGTTAAGCTTAGGAGTGAACCTGGCCTTGTATGTGGCGGTTTCCTTTCTGACGCGAGATCCTGCTGCCGAGCAGGAATACGCACAGCGTTTTGCTTATGCAGGCGAGTCGAGTGGTACGTTTGAACGTCATGTCAGCTGGGGACGTTTGCGTACCGTTCTGGCGCGGTTTATTGACCATAAGGACGCCACCCGGTTAGACCAACGCTTAGGCATAGCCATAGGCGCAGCACCAAGCGACAACTTGGTGCCCGTTGCCACTTTAATGCGAATAGAACGAGAACTTTCAGGGGATATTGGGAGTGCCGCAAGCCGCTTACTTATCGACGCTTTGGCACGTCAGTCGCATATTTCGGTTGAAGAGGTGGTGGACTGGGCTTCGGAAGCGTCTGAGTTGTATCGGTTTAACCGTGAGCTGCTGCAGGCCTCCGTCGAAAACATTCCACAGGGTATTAGCGTGATTGACGCGGACTTGCGGTTAGTGGCCTGGAATCGGCGCTATATTACTATTTTCGACTACCCAGAAGGCTTTATTCAGGCGGGTATGTCGGTTGCAGACATTCTGCTTTATAACGCTAAGCGGGGTCTGTTTGGCGAGCCAAATGAAGACATACAAGCAGAGGTGGAAAAACGTTTAAACTACCTGCGTACAGGCAGTGCCTACCGCTACCAACGTACTCAGTCAGACGGTCATGTCATCGAGCTGCAAGGCTCTCCTATGCCAGACGGTGGGTTTGTCACCACTTACACCGATGTAACAGAGCTGGTGCAAGCACAACAAAAATTAAAGCGTATTAATTTAGAACTCGAACAGCGTGTGTCGGAACGTACCCATGAACTCTGGGAAGCGAAGCAAGCCGCTGAGCAAGCCCACGCGAGTAAAACCCGCTTTTTCGCCGCTGCGAGTCACGACTTAATGCAACCCTTTAATGCTGCTATTTTATTTTCTGAAATGCTGGAAAAACACAGCGAAGGTGAAGCGCTGAAACTTACCCAGCAAATACAGCGGTCGCTACAAAATGCCGAAGAGTTACTGACCATGCTGCTAGAAATGACCAAGCTCGATGGCGGTAACTTACAACCACAGCTGCGTAAAGTACCCCTCGTGGAAATTATGCAGCCTTTGGTCGACAGTGCTCAGGCTATTGCTAGCGAAAAAGGGTTGTGCTTGCGCGCTGTTATGTCGTCGGCCGTCGTGTCTACAGACAGCCAGCTCCTGCGTCGAGTACTACAAAACTTACTTTCAAACGCTATTCGCTATACAGACCAAGGCAAGGTGTTATTCGGTGTGCGTCGTCGTGCAGGGTATGTGGAAGTGCAAGTGCTCGACACGGGCCGTGGCATCCCTCTCGCCCAACAGGAAAAGATATTTCAGGAATTCCACCAGGTTGAAAAAAGCTCAGAAAACCCAGGCCTGGGGTTGGGCTTGGCCATTGTTGAACGTATGTGTCGGTTACTCAAGGTGCCGATTCAATTGCATTCGCAGCCAGGAAAGGGCACTTGCTTTAGCGTGAGCTTGCCAGTGGTTGGTTGGCAGGCTCAGGCACCGGCATTGCCTTTACAGCAGTTTAGCGCCGAGTCGGGTACCCAGTTGTTAGCGGGTAAACGCGTGATGGTGCTCGACAATGACCGCGCAATTTGTGAAGCATTAAGCTCTTTGTTGGCTGACTGGGGGGCCCAAGTTTTCCCTTGTCACACGCTCGCCGATGCGCTTGCTTTGCCTGAAGCGCCCGAATTAATGTTGGTGGACTACCACCTTGACGACGGCGAAGTGGGAGTCGATGTGATTCGACAAATGCGAGCTAGGTGGGGCAGTGTCATTCCAGCCATAGTGAACTCCGCCGATCCAAACGAAGCGATACGCGAGGAAGTGGTGGAAGTGCGAGCGCAGTTCTTACCTAAACCCGTGAAGAAGGTAGCCTTACGTCGGTTAATCAAGCGACTCCGTATCTAATTCTTCCTCCGCTCTTAGCATGTCTTTAAAAATAACGCCCGCTTGCGTGCGGTTAATCACCCCAAGCTTACGCAATATAGCTGACACATGCTGTTTTATGGTGGTTTCTTGTACTTGTAATTCCCAAGCAATTTGCTTGTTCAGCAAGCCGTCGGCTATACAGCTAAGTACTTTAAACTGCTGCGGAGTCAACTGCTCTAACTTATAAGCAAAGTCTTCACTGGCGGTGTCAGGCTCGTTGGCGGGTGTTTGGCGCAGGTGTTCTGGTAGCCAGTTGTCGCCATTTAGAACAACCGACACGGCTTCTTTTAACATGGGTAAGGGAGACGACTTAGGTACATAGGCGCTGGCGCCAAAAGCCATGGCCCGCCGTATGACCTCAGGGCTTTCATTCGCGGAAACAATGACCACCAGGATGTCGGGGAACAGGTTACGCAGTGCCGTTAGGCCCGTTAACCCCTTATTTCCAGGCATGTTCAAGTCGAGTAGCACCAATTCCACGTCGCGTTCGGTTTCCAGCAAGGCCTGCAAGGCTGGAAAGCTTTCCACTTCAAGCACCTCGCCCGCAAGGGTTTCAGAAAGGGCTTGTTGTAAGGCGGCACGAAACAGCGGATGGTCGTCAGCAATAACAGCTTTTGCCATTTTTCCTCTAATTGTTGTTATGAATTACTTGTACTTGTTGTATCACAAGCCTGGGACCGAGCCAAATACATAAAAAAAGCCACCGCCTAGAACAAGCGGTGGCCAAAACCTAACAGGGAGGTTGTTATGCTTAGAAGCGGTAACCCAGGGTTAACGACACAGTACGTGGTTCACCGTAGTAACCGATTAAGGTTGTGTCACCACCTAGACCAGGTAAATATTGGCCTGGGTTGTTCGGGTCAGCACTTAAGAATGCATAGTTACCTACCAAAAACTCTTCGTCGGTTAAGTTCTTCGCATGTAAGCCAACGTTCCATTTACCATTTGCGCTGTACCAGTTCACACCAAGGTTCAAAATACCGTAGCCGTCTTGGGTTAGGACGTTCCCTAACTCGTTTAAGGCATAGCTGCTACGGTAGCTGTAGTTACCATTAAACACTAAGTCGCCGTTAGCAAAGCTGGTGTCGTAGCTAAAGCCAATATTGGCGGTTGTTTCAGGTGTGTTAGTAATCACAAACTGATCGGTAATATCAATTTTATTACCCTGCGCGTCATAGCTCATGACATTGCTAAAGTCAGAGTCAATCAGCCCTAAATTACCGAAAATGGTCAGGTTGTTTGTCGCTATCCAGGTAACTTCAAGCTCAAGCCCGGTGGCGTCCGACTCACCCACGTTGGCTAACCGCTGGTTAAGTACCGTTGGGTCGTTCGGGTCTGGAATAACAGACACATACTGACGGTTCTTATGGTCGAGCATAAAGGCCGTTGCGTTTACACGTAGGCTGTTCGTAACATCGCTTTTCACACCCACTTCATAGGAGTAAACGTCTTCAGGGTTCGCAGCAGGTTCTGCAGTTTCAGCACGCGGGTTAAAGGTACCCGACTTAAAGCCTTGGCCAAAGCTTGCATAAAACATGGTGTCGCCACTGTGACGATATTCAACACCCACTCGTGGCGTCAACTTGTTCCACGTTTTGCTGTCATCAAGTACTACGGGTGTTTGTAGGTTCGGGTCGCGCACATAGCCAGGAATCCAGCCCGACTCAGGGTAAACAGTATCAAAGATGAGACCGTTACGAACGAGTGCTTCCTTCTTATCTCGGGTATAGCGTAACCCGGCAGTCATCGACCACTTGTCACTAAAGAAGTAAGTTCCTTGTGCGTAGGCAGCTTGGCTATTGCTGTCTGAGCAGCCTGCCACTTCACGAGTTAAGCCAGGCGTACCAAAAGCACCTTGCCCCAATACTTCTAAAATGGCATCAAACACACCACAAGACTCAGCGTCGTAATAATAAAGACCCGACACCACTGAAAGGTTGTCTGAGCGGTAGTTCATTTGGAATTCTTGCGTAAACCATTTGTCGTCGTAAATGGCAGGCACATCAAAAATACGCTCGGAGGTGTTGTCAAAGTCAATGTTCACCGGCGAGTAGTTTTCGCGGCTCGAGGTAATAGAGCGCAAGGTAATGCTGTCGCTCATTTCCCAGTCCACCGTTAAACTAAGGCCTTTCGTTTCCACTTTGTTTTCAGTTGGCAAACTTGTGTACGAGTCATAAATGCTGTCAGGAACAGGCGCGTTGGTCACAATACTTGGCAGTAAACGGTAACCCCCTTTCGAGTTCGACTTGTCGTCGGTTTGGTCATAGGCCAAACGCACAAAAACATCGTCGGAAGGGTACCACTCAAGGGTCGCCCGCATGGCTTGTAAGTCTTTGTTGTAGTTTTCTAAGTCTTGGTCGGGTAACGCGCTGGTTAAGAATTTACCATACCCATCACGTTGTAGGTTGGCGTATCCAAAACCAAAATAGAGGGTGTTGTCGATAAGAGGTACTTCACCGGTAAGCTTTAGGTCGCGCTGATTAAAGCTGCCCACCGTACCGGAAACAGAAAACTCACGTTCGCCTGTCATACGGCGGGTGACATATTTCACAGCACCACCAATGGTATTTTTACCATACAGGGTACCTTGTGGACCACGCAGCACTTCCACGCGCTGCACATTCAGAATGTCCAACACCGCACCTTGAGGGCGGGCAACGTATACGTCATCAATATAAATACCAACCCCTGGCTCGTAACCCCATAATGGGTCTTCTTGGCCTACCCCACGAATAAATGCGGTAATTGTCGAGTTAGTACCACGGCTTTGTTGCAATGTGGTGTTTGGTGAGAACTGGGCGACTTCAAGAATGGTGGAAACGCCACGCTCCATTAAGTCCGCGTCACTAATAGAAGTGACCGCCACAGGTACTTCCTGAATGCTTTCCACCGTTCGGCGGGCCGTTACTTCAATGCGCTCGAGGGTGCGGGTTTCGGATTTGTTTTCTTCGCTTTCTTGCTCTTGTGCTATGGCGGTGGTGACAGTACCAGCCATAGCGGCAGCAACCGCTAAAGCGCACAGTGAGCGTTTAAAGGTGACTTGTTTCATTTTATTCCCCTTGGGTTCGCTTTCTACTAGCTCAACGCCAGCAATTTTTATTGTATGCGAACAAACTTTAGCCCAATGTTAACAGTTTGTGACCTGTACCATAGTACTATGGGTATGTGGGTCATCATGCATAACAATACATGCAACCTAAAAAAGAAGAATAAGAGAGGCTTATATGTTGAGTATGTTTGGTTTAGTTGGCGGCTTGGCGCTGCTGATCATACTAACATTACGGGGTTGGAACCTATTTATCAGTGCTCCTTTGTGTGCGTTATTTGTTGCGGTGACAGCCCAAGTGCCCGTGTTTGTCGGCGAGGTGAACTTTGTCGACAGCTACATGAACGGCTTTTCAAGTTTTGTGGCCTCGTGGTTTTTAATGTTCTTGCTGGGTTCTATTTTTGGTAAGTTCATGGAAGACACAGGCGCGGCCGACAGTGTGGCCGCTTGGATTATTCATAAGCTAGGCAAACGCCAAGCGGTGCTAGCTGTAGTGCTTGCCTGCGCCATACTAACCTATGGTGGTGTGAGTGTGTTTGTGGTGGCGTTTTCCGTATACCCCATGGCACTTAGTTTATTTAAAGACGCCAACTTACCACGTCGCTTTATCCCCGCGGCCCTTGCCTTTGGCTCTGTGACTTTCACCATGACCTCGGCAGGCTCACCCGAAATTCAAAACTGGATTCCCATTCAATATTTAGGAACCTCACCCTGGGCAGCGTGGGAAGTTAGTTTAGTGGTGGCCATTGTTATGTTTGTTATTGGCTACTGGTGGCTTATGAGCATGATCAAAAAAGCCGTAAGCCGAGGCGAGCACTTTGTGGAGCGCAGTTCAGACCCAACCCTGGTTGAGCGAGAGCTACCGCACCCAGTGACTGGCATTATTCCGCTTTTAGTGGTGTTAGGGCTGTCCTTTGCGTTTCATGAAGCCTTAGCCCAAAAAGCTTTAATTGTGGCGTTAACTGGTGGCGTGCTGGCCATTATGCTGCTGAACTGGCGCTTCTTTGTTGATATGCAAGAAGCACTCGGAACCGCCACCACAGGTGCCCTTATTGCGATTGGTAACACCGCGGCAGTTGTAGGATTTGGCGGCGTAGCAAAAGTAACCCCTGCTTTTCATACTGCGGTATCAGCAATGACAGCCATACCGGGCAATGAACTGGTAGGTGCAGCTATTGCTGTCAGTGTTATTGCGGGCTTAACCGGCTCGGCATCGGGCGGGCAAGTGATAGCACTACCAGAAGTGAGCCCCCACTATTTAGACCAAGGCGTTAGCCCGGACCAACTGCACCGAGTGGTCTCTATTTCTTCGGGTGCTCTCGACTCGCTTCCTCACAACGGGTATGTGGTCACGACCATACGCGCCATTTGTAATGAAAAACACAGCGACGCTTACTGGGCTGTAGGTGCGGTCACCGTGGTGGTGCCGGTCATTGGTTTAGCTATTGCTATTGGTTTATTTAATATTTTCGCATAAGAGGTACAACTATTATGGGGCATGTGTCTAGCCGCGGTAATGCCATGGAAACACCGTTACTCATTATCGATATGCTGAAGTATGCACATCAGCGCTACCCGAACCAAGAAGTGGTGTCGCGCCTGCACGACAACAGCATTCACCGCTCTACTTACGCCACCACGTGGACACGTACAGCGCAATTAGCCCACGCACTGCAAGCTCTGGGCGTTAAACCGGGCGACTTTGTTGCCTCGATGGCTTGGAATACGCACCGCCATATCGAGCTTTATTACGGCATAGCGGGCATGGGTGCTGTACTTCACACGGTAAACCCGCGGCTTTTTTCCGAGCAAATTGAATATGTTATAAACCATGCAGAAGACACCTATGTATTTGTTGATATTGGGTTTGTTAAACAGATTGAAGCCATTGCACCTCAGCTGAACACCGTGAAGGGCTTTGTGGTGTTATGTGAAGCCCATGAAATGCCTGAAACCAGCCTGCCTAATGTTCATTGTTACGAAGCCTTATTAGCTAGCCAGCCGGAAAACTACGACTGGCCAAACCTAGACGAACATCAGGCCGCAATATTGTGTTACACCTCAGGCACTACAGGAAACCCTAAAGGCGTGTTGTATTCCCATCGTTCCATGGTGTTGCATGCGCAAGCTTCTGCATCGGCAGACTTGCTGGATCTACGTGAAGAAACCGTGCTTTTGCCTATGGTCGCTATGTATCACGTGGGCGCCTGGGGAGCACCTTATGCTGCGCCTCTTGCTGGTAGTAAGTTGGTGTTACCAGGGCACGGCATGGACGGTGAAAGTATGTGGCACCTTATTCGTGAAGAGCAGGTGGACGTTGCGCTTGGTGTCCCCACCATTTGGCTGACCTTGCATAACTACTTTCAAGAGCAAGGCATTCGAAGCACACCACTGAAGCGGGTCTGTGTAGGCGGTGCTGCTTCCCCCTTGGGTTTGGTAAAGGCTTTTGACGAAGAATACGACATTTACTGGCAGCCTATTTGGGGGATGACAGAAACCGGCCCATTAGTGACTTCCTTACCGCCTACCAAAGCCATTTTGGCCATGGACAAAAATGACCGTTACGGCATTCAAACCACAGCGGGTAAAGCCTGCTTTGGGATCGACATGGAAATTTTCGACGAGAACGACCAAGCGCTCCCACACGACGGAGTGACATCGGGCGAGCTGCGTGTTCGTGGGCCGTGGGTTATTGAACGTTACTTTAAAGACCCAAGTACAGGCAAGTTTCCGAACGGTTGGCTTGCCACGGGTGATATCGCCGTGATTGATCGTGAAGGTCACATGAAAGTGGTGGATCGCACTAAAGACGTTATTAAAAGTGGTGGGGAGTGGATAAGCTCCCTAGAAATAGAAAGCATAGTCAGCCAGCACCCTGGGGTAAACGAATGCTGCGTGATAGGAGTAAAACACCCGAAGTGGGACGAACGGCCGTTGCTGCTGGTGGTGCCAGAAAAGGGCCATACCTTAACTGCAGACATGATGGTAGAACACCTCACAGGGCGTATCGCCAAGTGGTGGATGCCAGACGCCATGGTACTGGTGCAGGAATTTCCGCGCACGGGCACAGGTAAAGTGTTAAAGCGGGCGCTACGCGACGAATACATGCATTACTTATTAAAAAGCGAATAAGGGGAGCACACACATGAAACGGATTGGGTTATGGCTAACGAGCATTGCGCTTATTTTTATGCTGGGCTGTTCGCCACAAGCGACCAGTTCGCAGTGGGTTACTAAGCAAAGCTTTACCACGGAAAACTTTACTACCTTGGGTGGCGAGGTTATTCCTGAAGTGCAAGTTGGTTGGGAAGCGTATGGCGAATTAAATGAAGCAAAAGACAACGTCATTTTAATTACTCACTTTTTTTCGGGGAATAGCCATGCTGCAGGCAAGTATGCAGAGACGGACCCTATGCCAGGGTATTGGGACGCGATTATTGGTCCGGGCAAGGCCATTGACACCAATAAATACTATGTGATTAGTTCCGACACCTTAGTGAACCAAGAGCCACATAACCCAAATGTGATTACTACAGGGCCCGCCAGTATTAACCCAGCCACAGGTAAGCCCTACGGCCTCGACTTCCCGGTAGTGACCATTCGTGACTTTGTGAATGTGCAGAAGCTGTTACTAGAAAGCCTAGGGATAGAACGTTTACATGCAGTTGTTGGGGCCTCCATGGGGTCGTTACAGGCCCTGGAATGGTCGGTTGCTTACCCCGACAAGGTGGAGCGCCTAATTTCTGTTATAGGCATGGGGGAAAGTGACCCTTGGACCATAGCCACACTCCAACAATGGGCCAACCCCATTCTAGCGGACCCTCACTGGAACCAAGGGGACTACTATGGCGGCGAGGCACCAACAGAAGGGGTCATTCAGGCATTGATGTCGATTACCCTGCAGGCGCAGCACCCTGTTATTTTCAATCAGCTGCATGCAGCCAGCTCGGCAACAGAAAAAGCGCCCTTACAAAACATAAATGAAAACTTTGCTGCCGTAGAACAACTACGAGCTATGGCAACTGCGCGGGCAACCTATGCAGATGCAAACCATATTCTTTACTTGGTGCGAGCGAATCAGTTGTTTGTCGCAGGCCATGGCAATAGCTTAGAAGAAGGCTTGGCCAATATAAAAGCGAAAACCTTATTGTTACCTGCAACCAACGACGTGTTATTACAACCCTACTTAGCGAAGCGCATTTATAACATATTGACGGATCAAGGCAAGTCTGTGATATATGATGAAATACAGGGCCCATGGGGTCACTTAGACGGCATTATTTCTATATCTTCAAAAGAAGATTTATTAAGAGACTTTCTAAGCAATTAAACATTAATGCAACATAATTTATACCGCATACCCTTGACAGGACTTTTCCGTATGATAACATGCATATTATTCTGGGTTGTTATGTTGTATTTGCGAGTAAGTAGGGACTGCTTACCAAGTCTTAGGGTTTGGGCTGGAAGGTCAACATAACACCTAGAATTCAATACCGAGTGCACACAGGGACGTGTGCTTTTTGGTTTCTGCTTCGGCATTTCCTCTCTACAAATAACACTTCTTTTATATGTCTCAGGCATGGGTCTTGCGTTATGCTTGTGCGACACAGAATGCTTTTTGAAAGGATCGTTTTATATGGCAGTTGAATGGGTGCTGCTAGGCGTATTTATTTGGTTGGCTTTTACCAGCGAAGCCATTACCGGTTTTGGTAGCATTGTTATTGCGGTGGCACTAGGCAGTATGCTGTTTTCTATTCCAGAACTACTGCCTGTGTTAGTGCCTCTTAGCGTGATCATGTCGACCACCCTTATTATTAAATTCCACCGCCACATAAACACTAAACTTTTATTCCAACGAATTTTTCCTTTTATTGGCGCCGGTATGGTCGTCGGTATTGTGCTGCTTGAACGCTTAAGTGCAGAGGCGCTGAAAGTGGCATTTGCTTGTTTGTTAATTTGGTTTGCCAGCCGCGAGCTGTACAAGTTATACAACCGCTTAGAGCCAAAACCAAAGCCGAATTGGTGGCAGCCTATTTGGACATTTTGTGCGGGTATAACCCATGGGCTGTTTGCTTCAGGCGGCCCTCTATTGGTGTACGCATTAAACAGCGAGCAAGTTCCAAAAGCACAGTTCCGCGCAACCCTGGTAAGTGTGTGGTTTGGTTTAAATGTGGTGTATGTCAGTGTCATGTTCTGGCAAGGCAAGGTACAGCCCGTGCTGCCTTATATAGCCTGCTATGTGCCCGTGCTGGCGCTTTCCTTTTGGGGAGGCCACAAACTGCATCAGCGGGTGTCAGAGCGTCAGTTTAGGGTGCTGGTATACTGTTTACTGCTCTTATCAGCGTTGACCATGTTGTTTTAATACCTCTATACAGCAGCTGCTTTCTTGATCTGGGTCATAGCCTTATTATTTACGCAGGCTATACTGACAGTATAAAAATGCAAAGGAGCTGAAGCATGAGTTTATTAAAAGCATATATTTCGAACCCCATTTTCTTTTTTACATTCACAGGGCTTGGAATTTTATTGGGTATGTTTGTTTTCTTTGGCTGGTTCTTTTGGCATAAAACCAATGAAGCCGTAAAAAAAATGGAAAACAACGCCAATTCATAAATAAAAGCCCTACCGACTGATAGTAGGTAACGATAGGGTATATGAACACCACACCAAAGCTCCCCAAGGTTCTGTATTTAGCGATGGGCGGAACACTTTCTGCCCATCACCCTCAACGAACCGAGTTAAGGCACTACCGAACAGGCCACTATAACGGACAGCAACTTATTGCCGCCCTTCCTGAAGCGGAAAGCTTGGCTTCAATAACCGCCGATGACTTACCTCCCCAAAAAGCACGCATACTTCTTATGCTATGCATCATGGCAAAGTGCGCAGAACAAGATATTCAGCAAGCGTTTGAAACACACTAGCAACAAAAAGAGCCAAAAATGCGGCCTAAAGCGTCGAAATTAGACTAATTGCACGGAATGTCCTTTAATAGCGTTCTTTTTTGATTTGAGCAGGAGGGCGCAAGTTCGTGCGTGAGTTGTTTTGGGAGCGGTATTCCCTTGGCGAACTGAACAAGAAAGAATGGGAGGCGTTGTGCGATAACTGGCTCCCCGAAACTTGTGCATACCGAGTAGTGCACCGGGGTGAGCCATTGCCGAAATGGCATCCACTGCGTACCGGAAACCGTAACAAAATGCGTAAAAAAGGCATTAAAGTTTCGACTTATGCCGTGCCGGCCAAGCAAGTGCCACGCCGTAAAAAGTCCCAATATATCATTGCCCGTTGGCAAGTATAGGCAGGTTGCGAACTGCCGTTGGTTTGCTATCTTGGTTGTTACCTAACAAAGATTCCTCAACGTGGGTAACCTAGGAGCACCAGCATGAAACCCGTGATTGCAGACAATCGTCCCGCAAAAGTGCAGTTAGAGCAGGGTAAAGAATATTACTTCTGTATGTGTGGGCGCTCCAGCAAGCAGCCTTTTTGTGACGGCTCCCATGTGGGGACAGACTTCAAGCCAAAGCAGTTTACAGCTGAGCAAAGTGGAGACGCCTATTTATGCCAATGTAAACACTCTGGCAACTTACCCTATTGTGACGGTAGCCATAAAGTCTTTGACCATGATCAGGTAGGACAAGAAGGACCCGGACCAAAAGAGGATGACAAGAAAGCGCCTACTGCAGAAGCTACTAAAGAAGAGCCAACCGTTGCCTTTATCCACCAATTAGCCCGCGAAGGTTTAAGCAAACTAGGCGGCCACGGGCCCATGGTGGCTATGGGTGTGCCTGGTTACCAGTTACCGCGTTGGGACGACATTCAAATAATGACAGCGCAAATGGCAACGCAGCCCCTGCCGGAAGATACACCCGTCAATGCCGAACTGGTGATTGGGCCTCACGCCAAAAAGCCGCTTAAACTGTCTATGCCCTTGTTTGTGTCCGACATGAGTTTTGGTGCATTGTCTGAAGAGGCAAAAATAGCCTTAGCCAAAGGCGCAGAGCTTGCGGGAACAGGTATTTGTTCCGGTGAAGGGGGTATGTTGCCGGAAGAGCAAGAAGCTAATTCACGCTATTTCTATGAACTAGCCAGCGCCAAGTTTGGTTACGATGAAGAAAAGCTGAAAAAGGTGCAAGCGTTTCACTTTAAAGGGGGCCAAGGGGCCAAAACAGGCACAGGTGGCCACCTACCAGGCATTAAGAATGTGGGCAAAATATCACAGGTGCGAGGCATACCGGAAGGAGAGCCTGCCGTATCGCCGCCTGCTTTTACCGACCTGCATACAGCCGAAGACTTTAAAGCCTTTGCAAATCGAGTACGGGAAGTTACCGGTGGTATTCCTATAGGCTTTAAACTCAGCGCAAACCATATAGAAGAAGACATACAGTTCGCCTTGGATGCCAGCGCCGACTATATTATTTTAGACGGACGTGGCGGCGGCACAGGAGCCGCACCAGAAATGTTCCGCGACCACATAAGTGTGCCGACCATTCCCGCTTTAGCGCGAGCAAGGCGCTACTTAGACAAGCAAGGGGCCAGTGGTAAAGTGACCTTGATCATAACGGGGGGCCTGCGCACGCCTATAGACTTTGTAAAAGCCTTAGCCTTAGGCGCTGACGGCATAGCCCTTGCCAATAGTGCCATGCAAGCAATAGGCTGTGTTGCCGCACGTATATGCAATACCAACAATTGCCCAGCGGGAATTGCGACGCAAAACGCAGACTTACGCCAGCGCTTAAATGTAGATAAGTCGGCCAAGCAGCTGAATAATTTCTTACAGGCTTCTAATGAGCTGATGCAAGTTATGGCGCGCGCGTGCGGACACGCTGACTTGAACCACTTTAATATGAACGACTTAGCCACCTGGCAGCGCGACATGGCACACCTAGCAGGAGTTCGCTACGCAGGTGTGTCCGCGAAGGATGTAATGGCCTGTAACTACCCCGTAAAATAATACAGCTCACTCGTAGAATTTCTTTTAAACTAAAACAAAGGAGTTTTACGATGAGCAAACGCATGACAGAAAGCCAGATTGTGGCGATTTTAAAAGAAGCTGAAGCCGGTATGCCGGTGAAAGATATCTGCCGTAAGTACGGTATCGGTAATTCAACGTTTTATAAATGGCGCGAAAAGTACGGCGGTATGGAAGCGTCGGATGTGCGCCGTTTAAAAGAGCTTGAAGAAGAAAACCGCCGGCTTAAGCAGATGTATGCAGAGCTGAGCCTCAAGTCACAGATGCAAGAAGACATTATAAAAAAGCTCTAGCACCTGTGGCAGAACGAAAAATCTGGGCACGCGAGTTGCAGGTGCAGTATAAGGCAAGCGTTGTAAAGTGCTGTGATGTGGTTGGCATCAGCCGAACCGCCTACTATTACGAGCCGAAGCTGACCGATGATGATGAAATCATTGATGTTTTGAATGCTTTAGTCGAAAGGCATCATCGGTGGGGCTTCCCAAAGTGCTTCAAACGCCTTCGTAAGCTAGGCCACCGCTGGAATCACAAGCGTGTTTATCGCGTTTATACTGAGCTAAAACTGAACCTGCGACGCAAAGGTAAAAAGCGACTACCCAATCGCAACCCAGAGCCGCTAGCTGCTCCAAATGCACTGGGTAAGTCCTGGTCGATGGACTTTATGAGCGACAGCCTGCACAACAAAGTGAGGTTCCGCACATTTAACGTGATTGATGATTTTAACCGCGAAGTATTAGGTATTGATATTGCGACCAGCATGCCGTCATTGCGCGTCATACGCTATCTTGACCAACTTGCTGACTGGCACGGCTACCCTGAAAAAATTCGGGTTGATAATGGCAGCGAATTCACTTCAAAAGTATTCGTGAACTGGGCAAAAGCACATGACATTATGATTGATTACATCAAGCCCGGCTGTCCATACCAGAACGCTTACATTGAACGGTTTAACCGAACTTATCGTGACGATGTACTCGATTGCTACATCTTCAACAACCTGAACGAAGTGAAGCAAATAACCGAAGACTGGATTGAGCTATACAACAACGAACGACCGCACGATTCACTCAATGATATGACGCCGTTTGAGTACCGAAATGCGGCATGAATACTCTACGAGATGACTGTGTTATAAATGGGGTATTTACAAACGATATTCAAAAAGCGACATTCACATACTATGGAAGTGGTTTACTGCAGTCAGAAACAACTTATTTCGACACAAGTGATTATTTGACAACGACCTATAGTTACGATGCTGCAGGTAATGTGACGCATGAGAGTCGGGTTGGTGTGACAGGCGGGTCTTCGGAGACAAGAACCACAATCAACACTTATGACAGCTTATATGACCGAGTTGTAGCTAGGCAAAATGCAGAGGGACTCATTAGTTCCTTGGCCTACAATATTTCAAACGGGCATATTACGAAGGTAACCACTACAGGGGCAAACGGAGAGCAAAGTCACAAATATTTTGATGTTTTTGGTAGAGAGTATCGCTCTTCTGTATCTTTCGGGGGCGCAGAAGTAATACAAGAGAATCAAACATGGACAGTTTGTGGAAGTTGTGGCGTATCGAATGCACGGTATAAGCTTTCAATTTCAGGCGATGGTAGACCTTCAAGTTGGAAGTATTTCGATGCAATGGGTCGAGAGATAAGGACCGAAACACAACTTTTAAATGGCAGTATCAGTAATATCAGAAAGACTTACGATACAAGCGGTCGTCCTCGAATTACATATGAGCCTTCTACATCTTCATCTGGTGGCTCATATACTAGGTATGATTATGATAGACATGGCCAAGTATATCAGACACGGGCTCCTAACAGTAGTTATACGGTAGCCGTTCTGTCTGGATTATCAACGATAGAGACCGATGCTTTAGGTAGCTCGACAACCACTTTAAGAGACTATAGTGGGCGCCCTATTAAGGTCACAGATGACCTTGGCACTAGTCTTCATTACTTGTATCACACCTCAGGAAGGGTCCTAAAAGTTATTTCTCAAGTCGGTAGCTCCAAGCTTTTAAGAGTCGCAAATACATTTGATAGTAATGGTCGCCGTATTCAGATGTTTGATCGCGATAAGGGGACATGGCAATACCAATACAATGCTTTTGGGGAGCTTATTTCGCAGACAGATGCCAGATTGACGACTGTCGCTATCGAATATGATTCTATTGGAAGAGAGATTCGAAGATACTCCGAGTTGAATGGTGGAGCTGGAGAAACGGTATGTCATGAGTACGAAAGCAGTACCAGTAGTGTTGCCAATGCTCGAGGAAGACTCACAGAAGTTGCTCATTATTCAGGGAATCGAGGGTGCAGTACGACTGCAACGCCTACATATAGAGAACGTTATACGTACAACAGTAAAGGCCTCATCTCGAGAAAGGTTGTACTCAATAATGGTCAGTCAGCAACATTCGACTTTACTTTTGACGCATATTTACGACCTTTGTTGACGCGTTATCCAAATAACTCAGGTCTCTCTAGGTTAGTTGTCGAACGCGTCTATTCGAATGGCTATTTTAAAGGTTACCGAGATTACTCGACAGGAACCATGATTGAGCAGGTTACGAATGTAAATGCTAGAGGGCAAGGAGTGCGTGTAGCCTATCAAAACGGTGCTGAATCCCTATATACCTACAGCTCTTCAACGGGTTGGCTAACTAATATGACCGTGAACCATTCAGGACTGATTCGAAGTATCGATTATGGGTATGACTTTGTTGGTAATTTACTAGTTAGAACACAAGAGTTTAAAAGTGGCACCGGTACAAACACTACAGAGTCCTTTTTGTATGACGAATTGCACCGGTTGATTCGATATGATCAAGATATGGATGATACCTCTGGTGGAGATGATGGCGGCTCCGGTGGTGGAGGCGGTGGCGGAGGCTTCCCACCTCCCGGCGGAGAAATCGAATTAATGCGAACAGTCACGACGTACTCCACATCAAGTACGAGTAGTATCACGCATACTTATAACTATGATGCATACGGCAATTTGACCTATAAAGGTGATGTAGGGACATCTGGGTTATCGTATAGCTATAATTCTACTACCTACAGACTTAATTCAGCTGGTTCATATGCTTTTCAATATGATGCGAATGGAAATGTTATCCACGATGGAGTTCAGAGCTTCACTTACGGGGTATTAGATAAGCCTACTGAGGTCAGGGTCTCATCAAACCTTAGAACGTTATTCAAGTACGGTCCAAAGCGAGAGTTGGTTTATCAAAGGAACATCAGATCGAGTGGTACGGAAACGAGATGGATGTTTGGTGGTTATGAACGTTTTCAAAAAGAAAATGGTGATATTGAGCATCGTTTTCTCGTTGGAGGTTCAGTTGTAACTCATACCGATCGTAGTTCAGGAACAATTTCAAAAACACGTCACCTCCACAAAGATGGACAGGAATCAACTGTCACGATTACTGGTGAGGCTGTAAGTGGGAATGTTTTAAAACAACAAATTAATTACGATCCCTGGGGCAAGCAATCCACGTTGTGGAGTCATACTTCGTTTGTCTATGGTCTCAATCTAGGGGATATGCGCGGGTATACCGGGCATACGGTGGTAGATGACATGGATTTAATACATATGGGGGGAAGAACTTATAATCCGGTTCTAGGACGCTTTATGCAGGCAGATCCGTTTATTCAATCAGGTGCAAATACGCAGAACTATAATCGGTATAGCTATGTTTTAAATAACCCTTTGAGCTATACAGATCCAAGTGGCTACTTTTTTAACAAAATAAATAAAATGCTCGGTGATTGGGCGCCAGTTGTTGGTATGGCTTTGATGTTTTTGCCCGGCGGGAGCACCGCAGGTCAAGCTATGATAAAGGGGTTTTTAGCTGGAGGCGTAAGTACTGGTAATCTCAGAGGTGCTTTCGCTGGAGGAATTCAAGCCGCGGCGTTCTTTGGGATTGGTCAGAAGTTTAAGGCTGCGTCAATAGAAAACCAACTTGCTTTAAAGTCTGGGGATGCATTGAAAGCAGATTTTATTGACTTTGGCGGAAACACACTAACTGGCGGTCAAGTTGCAGCCCAAATCGGATCACATGCCGTCGTTGGGGGAATTGGAGCAGTTATTCAAGGCGGGAAGTTCTCCAGAGGCTTTGTTACTGCGGGGGTTACGAAAACCTTAGGGGCTAACATGAACTCAGCGATGGACTTCGGTGACGTTGCAGGAACTATTCAGTCAGCGATAGTTGGAGGGACGATATCTGTTATTACCGGTGGAAAATTTGCTAATGGAGCCACAACAGGAGCTTTGCAAGCTCTGTTTAATCAATACTCCTCTTCGAACCTTGAGGATGTCAGTGAGAGAGATTTAGACTCCATCTCAAGATTATTAAAAAATATCGAATCAATGCAATCGGTTGCAGAGTCAGCTAATAGCTTTCATGAGTTACTAGAGTCGTTAAATGTCGACCAAGTTTATTTACTTGGGAAAAGTTTAGGAATATCGGGAATGCAGCAGGGAAATTACAGGAACATGAATGTTAATATAATCAAAGCAACGATGAGCCGAAGGTTTTTGCGACAACAATTACCATATGCAAGAGAAGCTACAATGTCTACTTTGGAGGCTCTATACGCGGATCCGTTTACCGACATAGCACTAAGCAGATTATTAAGGCCAAGCTTATACCGGGCATACAAGACTTATAATAATATAGAAGTAATGCGCACTATTTGGGAAATACAGAATGAAAGCAATTAACATTAAATTGAGCTTTTTGGCTATTATGTTTCTGTTCTCTTTAGAGCTCGAAGGGTCTAATTTGTCAACGCCTGATCCTAGCGATGGAGACCTGTATATTAGTGTTGGTGAGATGGCTCTCTCTATTCCTTCAAATTTTTCAGTTGACCTTATAGCAGGGGAGTCTGGTGGAAATCCAATGACCATTGCAATGGAGTCATCACAGTCGGAGTTTCTCTACATTATAGTTGACAATACAATGACGCCTGAATTTGATTCTTTTTTCGATGAAATTTTAAATTCGCCTGGTACATACGACTGCTCCCAGCTTCAATATTTTTCAGTGTTATGTACATACCTTGGACCAGGCATTCATACAATCTCCCAACCAAATCAGGATGTAGATACACTTCAAGTGATTTCGGCACATCACGACAAAGAGAATGAATTTAAGTTAATACAGTCTCAAGCACGAGCAATTGTAAATGTCGTTATATCATTCGCGTTACATGATTCGATAAGAGTTTTTAAGCCTGACACATTTGAGCAAAACTTACAGGACGATGATTCTGCTTTGTGTTTTGATTTACTCATAGAAAATTTTGTGATGAAAGGTGAGGTGCCTCCCAATAATTCCTCGGATAGGGCCTCTTTTTCTTGCCATTAAAGTCCCGATAGGCCTCGATTGAATATCGTGGCCAGCTTGACCTTTCTATTGAAGCAACACCTTACCTCATCGGTATCTTGGTTCTGCTCGGGGAAGTGTAATCCCCCCGAAAAATAAACGGGGTCAAAAGTAGAATTTTCTCGTAAACTAAAACGCAGGAGATTCTGCATGAAAACATCAAAATTTACAGACAGCCAAATCATGGCGATTTTGAAGCAAAACG
>NZ_PIPQ01000011.1 GCF_003987015.1 Aliidiomarina taiwanensis
CAGTAATTTCTTGAGCGTAGATGCTTTACGCTCCTCTGAATAACGCGGCATACATCAACCTAAACCGCCCACTGTTTATTGAATAATGGCAAAATCGCCAACTGGACAACTAGGCTGACATAGTGGGTTTGTTTCGTTAAATCAGTTAATTTTAGATATTGGTCAAGAAAGCCGAATGACGGCTCTTTACTTAGACTTTATATGGGAACACCTGGCGTTACCTGAGGCTGACGTAGTAGACATTTACGACTTTATCCCCAGCTGCAATCCACGAGACTCAGATGTCATGGTCTCACTTCAATCTGCATATGCTGATTACAATATTCAGTCGCAACAGTTTTACTTTCCAACGACTGACTACTTTTTACAACAGTGGAGAGAAGGCGATATCCCTGATATTTCAATTTGTGATGAATATAGTGAAGAAGCTTTTCCATTTTATACATGTCTTGCTAATTATCTTGATGTGCTTGAGCTGTATCGATATGCCGAGAATGCTTCAGACCTATTGAGTGGCTTTCCCCTAGAATTCGCACCTCGAATACAGCATCTGACAATCGAAACGGATTATCGTCCAGAAAAAATATCGCCAAATTTTCAAACGCAAAGGTTCTCTTATGACGAGTCTACAGGGTTATACAAAAATGAATTAGGTTATATTGGAGATACTGCATCAGCACTCAATGTAAATGTTGAAAGTGAGTGCATAGAATTCCAACAAGAAGATAGGCCTAACACTGTAACTGTTGGACTCTACTCAGATCAAAGTGAATTTGAATTTTGTAAGTTTTCCCCAATGTATGGTGGCCTATGGGCAAGCGATAAAGTTGATGCCTCGATTCTTGGAAACTCTGTAGTTCTGTCACCCGGCACTAGCTTTGTGAATCATAATCTTAATGGCGCGAGTTCTTTATCTTTCAGTGTTCCTTATATTTTTCAAGGCGGTCTTCCGATAATACAAATGTTCAACCTAGATGGTGTGCGGTTGAACGCCTGCATTGACTCCGGGAGTGCGAGTAGCTTTTATTCACGACGATATGATAGGCGGCTACTTCCTCGTGATCATGGTATTGAGCTTTATTTCTCTGGGCTTGATAGTAGTCCATCAATAGTACTTGGCAGCTTAGGATCCACACATGATGGCCTATTACAATGTGACTTAATATTGGGTGCGGATACTCTATCTAAATTTAACTCGGTTAAAATCGGAGATATGACAATAGAAATAATTATGCCTCGAAAGAGTGATTAACTTCCTCAACCCTCTGGCATTGTAATCCCTGTCTTTGCCCATAAACGCTGAGTCGCAATGGTTTATTAGGCACCCGCAGCCATAGTGCGTCTCTGGGGTATGGCTTCGGAACAGTTATTTTAAAATTAAGGGACAATATGAGATCGAAGGTAAAGGTCAAAGGTGATTTTAAGACGACTTCAACTCATAAAAGTAAAGCAGGGTTTAACTAAGTGAGGGCTGCTCTGAAAGCCTTGTATGGCGCACCCGAGAGGATTCGAACCTCTGGCCTCCGCCTCCGGAGGGCGGCGCTCTATCCAGCTGAGCTACGGGTGCATATCTTTAAATCTGACTTCTGCCTCAAACACTCATTTTGCGATTGACCTCTGCCTCCGGAGGGCAGCGCTCTATCCAGCTGAGCTACGGGCGCGTGGTGTACAAACGAGTGTTTGTCAGCAGGCGAGGATTCTATGGAATTCGGCGGCGCTTGTCTAGGGCCGCCGTGCTTTTTATGCAAAATTAGTGGGTGGGGTGAAGGCGTAGCCTAGGCTTTCGAGTTGTTTGCCTATGGCGAACAGGCTGGCTTCGGCGTGGTGGGGTGCGGCTATAGACACACCTATAGGTAAACCGTTTTCACTGAGGCCGGAAGGCACGGTCAGCACCGGGTGGCCGGTAAGGTTATACAGCACTACGAAGGGTAGGCAGTAGTCGATGTAGGGCATGTGTTCGCCGTCGAGGGGGATGGGCGCATGTTTGGGGTTGTGTGGAAACGCCGGGCCCATGGAAGTGGGGCTGAGTATGGCGTCGTAGGGCGCTAATAGGGCGTTTATTTCGGCGATGAGCTGTTGTCGCTCGGCCATGGCTTCGCTAAATACGTGGTAGTTAAGCGACAAGCCTTTCTTTAAGTCTTCTTTCGCGGGCAGTTGTGACTGGGACAAGGCTTTTCTGAACGACAAGTAAAACAGTTTGCGCATGGGCCAGCTTAAGTTTTGGCCCATCATAAACCCAAATAACCGAGCCCACAGTTTAAACATACGTTCAGTGAGCGGTTTGGGAAGCTCTATTTTTTCCACTTTCGCACCTTGGCCTGCAATGCGCTGGACCATTTTTTCTAGTCCGTAGCGGGCTTCACGACCTGCTTGCATGCCATGTAAACCGTCAAAGTAAGCGAAGCTATAGTCGCCTAAATTTGGGCTCGAACAGTGTTTGCGTTGCACGGGCATGTACTGAAGTTGCTGCCAGTCTGGCTGATAAAGTACGTGGTAGGCGCGCTCGAGGTCTGCCACACTGCGGGCCAAAGGGCCGGTATTGTTTAGCACACTGATACCTGGGGTGCGGCCGCTGACGCTCTTAGGTAAAGGCGGAAAATGTCCGTCGCTTGTGGTTCCGTTTTCAGTTGGCTTTAAGCCAAAGAGCCCACAGAAATTACTGGGGTTGCGAATAGAGCCGCCAATGTCACTACCTAGTTCAAGGGTGCTCAGACCTGCGGCGAGTGCGGCCGCGCCACCGCCGGTACTACCGCCAGGTGTGCGGCTCATGTCGTAGGGGTTGTTGCTGGTGGGGTACAAGGGCCCAGCCGTTTGGATATCGGCCAGCAAGGTTGGCACGTTGGTTTTTCCTAAAATAATGGCGCCTGCGTCGAGAAGTCGCTGCACCAGTACCGAAGTGTTGGTGGCAATGAAGTTTTTCATGGGTGGGTAGTTCAGCGTGGTGGCTGTGCCCACCCAAGCAAAACTTTCTTTAATACTAATAGGAACACCAAACAAAGGGCCGAGTTCTGCGGTGGAAAGCCCCTTTTTTTTGTAGTCGGCTAATATGCGGTCGCACTCTTTCGCTTTACTTAAAGCACCCTCTTTGTCGATAAATACATAGGCATGTAAGTGATTGTTGTATTTGCTAATACGGTTCAAATAGTGGTTGGTCACTTCAGTAGAAGAGGTGTCACCATGAAGAATAGACTCGGCCACCTGGCTGGCTGTTAACCTGTGCATAGCAAACTCCGACTAGATATTTGTACGGGTTGATTGTAAAGTAAACGTGAAATTATAAAGAACGCATAAAGAAAATGTATACTATTTGATTAATATTTGCTCGGGTATTTTTATATCTGCTTAAACTGAAAGTGAATTCCATATGTTTTATGTTTTACCAAATCCACATGCCATTGCCGAGTATTTAAGTAATTTACTGGTACAGAAAATTCAAGAAAACCCGAAGCTTGTTTTAGGCTTAGCCACGGGCAGCACCATGGAGCCTATTTATGCTGCTTTTGTTGTTCAAGCGAAACAATTAGGGCTTAATTTAAATGACATCGTAACCTTCAACCTTGACGAATACATAGGATTAGCGCCAGAGCACCCACAAAGTTACCACCATTATATGCAAACACATTTGTTTAAGCCGGCGGGCATTCGTCAAGAGCAGGTGTCGCTACCGAGCGGCATGTGCCGAGATGTTGAATTAGAGTGTGTGAACTATTCGAAAAAAATTCAAGCAGCGGGTGGGCTGGACTTTCAGCTTCTGGGCATTGGCACCAATGGCCATATTGGTTTTAACGAGCCAGGTACGCCTTTTTCTAGTTTAACCCATGTGGTGGACTTGTCTGAAAACACTCGCCGCGACAATGGCCGCTTTTTTGAAGATAAAAGCCAAGTACCAACCCAAGCAATTACTATGGGTATTGAAGACATTATGTCGGCCAAAGAAGTGGTGTTGGTTGCAACTGGAAGCCATAAAGCCGAAGTGATGGCCAAGCTGTTTGAGACGGCCATTGACGAAGATATGCCCGCTTCAATTATTAAAAGCCACGATAACTTTAAGATTATTGTCGACCAAGCGGCTGCCGAACTGTTGCCAGCCCAAGCGGAGCAAACACGCATCGCCT
The DNA here is from genome assembly GCF_003987015.1 of Aliidiomarina taiwanensis. Taxonomy (GTDB): domain Bacteria; phylum Pseudomonadota; class Gammaproteobacteria; order Enterobacterales; family Alteromonadaceae; genus Aliidiomarina; species Aliidiomarina taiwanensis. Next base: position 4,116 of record NZ_PIPQ01000011.1, read on the forward strand.
GCTAGAATGTGCGTTTAAGTTTATGCCAGATCAAGCCACTATAATGCGAAAGCCGTTATAGTGGCTTTTCTCTTTGTACACTTTGCACTTATAAAGGAATAAGTCATGCAGTTTGCAACCGCTTTCGAGGCCGTACAAGGCATTCAAGACAATGAATATATTTGGTGCCACTCTATGGCTGCCACCCCGTACCTGCTACTAGAAGCCTTATGCGAATTAGCACCGCAGCGGAAAAACCTCACCTTAATGCAGTTGCATACAGAGCGCAGCGAAATGCTACAAGACCCTGCTCTGGACGGGCATTTACGCCAACGTGCGTTTTTCGTTGGCAGCGCAACGCGTAAAGCCGTAAATGAAGACCTGGCCGACTATGTGCCTATTTTATTGTCTGAGGTGCCAAAGCTTTTCCGTGAGCGTGTGCAGCAAGTGGACACGGCCCTTATTCAAGTGTCGCCACCAGACCAGCATGGCTTTTGTAGTTTAGGGGTTTCAGTGGAAGCCACGCGAGCCGCGGTGGAAAATGCCCGTCGTGTGATTGCCTGGGTGAATCCTTCAATGCCTCGAACTCATGGTGACTCGGCGGTGCATATAAGCAAAATAGACGCCTGGTTTGAGCATGACGAGCCCTTAAATGCACATACGCCACCTGCGCTAGACGAAACAACGCGCGTGATTGGAGCACATGTGGCCAGCCTTATTAATGACGGTGACTGCCTGCAAATGGGCATTGGCGCTATTCCAGACGCAACCTTAGCCTGTTTAGGCAACCATAAGCACCTGGGTGTTCACACGGAAATGTTTTCCGACGGCTTGCTGCCTTTAATTGAGTCGGGCGTGGTGGACAACTCGCGCAAGAAAACTCACCCAGGGCGCATTGTTACAACCTTTGCAATGGGCAGCCAGAAGCTGTACGACTTTGTGAATGACAATGCGCAAGTGGCGTTTTTAGACGTGGAATACACCAACGACACAGCGGTTATACGAAAAAACAAGCAGGTGATGGCCATTAACAGCGCACTGCAAATTGACCTGAGTGGCCAAGTTTGTGCCGACTCTTTGGGTACTCGCATTTATTCGGGCGTGGGTGGGCAAATGGACTTTGTCCGTGGTGCGTCGCTTTCAGAAGGCGGTCGGTCGGTTATTGCTTTACCCGCCACCGCTGCTGGTGGCAAAATCTCCCGAATAACGTCACTCTTGGCCCCAGGTGCGGGTGTCGTTACCACGCGCGCGCATGTGCATTATGTTGTAACCGAATTTGGTATTGCAACCATGCGTGGGCGCTCTATGCGCGAGCGGGCAAAGTCGTTAATTGAAATTGCTGCGCCACAGTTCAGAGAGCAGCTAGAACAAGACTTTGCGCGCGATTGGGGCATCCGTTTGTAATGGGTTATAACTCAACTGACAGGAAGAAACATGCATTTACCTAAATCGATAAAAACAATAACGCTGGCGGCTATGTTGGGGCTGTTCAACCCGCTTATGGGCTGTGCCAGTGCACATGTAGAAGCTAACTTTGTTGAATCATACTTATCAACTCAAACTCAGCTGGTCACCAACTTTAACGAGCTAGGCGACACCCTTGTTGTGGTGGTGCCAGAAGGCGCACAAGTGAAGCTTGCGGGATGGTCAAACGACACCGCAAACCACGTTCAGCGTGTTATGGATATTGCCAAGTTTGAAGGCAAAGTAGGTCAGACACACACTATAGTGGCCCCGCTAGGGCTGACGGTAGACCGCCTTATTTTAGTAGGTGTTGGTAACCCAGCTGACGCGGCGCGCCATAAAGTGGAAGAAGCGGGTGCTTCATTAGCGGCTATGTTCAACAGCCTTTCAGCGGAAACTGTGTCCATTGACGGCTCGCTCATTGAAAATAGCAACGACAACAGCCGTATTCTAGCTCAGCTGTCCCACGGTATTGACTTAAGAAACTACCGATTTGATCGCTTTAAGAGCGACCCAGCGCCTCGCCCAAGTCAGAACATGCGCTTTTTAGTCAGTGACCGCAGCCAGGCGTCGAAAGAGTTTGCCGACTACCGTGCGCTTGCTGAAGGTGTATTTTTAGCCCGTGAATTGACCAACTTACCAGGCAGTAACGGCTACCCAGCCGCGTTTGCCGAGTATGCTCGCCAAGCTTTCGAGTCGCTTGATGTAGAAGTAACCATTTTAGGTCCTGAAGAAGTGAAAGCCATGGGCATGGGAGCTTTATACGGCGTGTCCCAGGGCAGCCAGCACCAAGCGCACTTACTTGTAGCTCACTACAAAGGCAATAACGACCAGCCCATTGCCTTGGTCGGTAAAGGCATTACCTTCGACACGGGCGGTTACAACATTAAAACCGACTCCAGCAGTATGCGCCGTATGCACACGGACAAAGCGGGTGCCGCAGCTGTGATTGGGTCGGTGCTTACCTTAGCCAGCCAAAAGGCAGACGTAAACGTTGTTGCCGTGGCGCCACTTGCCCACAACATGGTGAGCGACAAAGCGCAACTTCCAGGCGACGTGGTAACCACAGGCTCTGGTTTAACCATTGAAGTTGGGCACACTGACGCGGAAGGCCGCTTGGTACTTTCAGATGGCCTTTGGTATGCACGTGAACATTTCCAGCCTCGTGTAATGGCCGATATTGCAACCCTGACAGGGGCGAAAATACGTGCTATTGGTAACGACTTCTCGGCTGTATTCTCTGACCATGAAGAAGTGTACGAGAGCCTGCGTGCGGCGGCAGAAGCCACCAACGAACGCGTATGGCGTTTGCCACTTGACCCAGTGTTTGAAAGCGCTATTGAAAGCCGCATTGCCGATGTCATTAATACGGGCTCGCCAGGCGCAAGTGCTGGAGCCATGTTGTTACAACGCTTTGTAGGTGACACGCCATGGATTCACATTGATATGGCCGGTAATGCACTGGTTGGTAGCGACAAGGGTATTCACCCGCGTGGCTCCACCGGTTACGGTGTGCGCATGCTGACCGAGTGGGCGAAGAGTAACCCACTGAAGTAATGAGAAAATAAGCATTAAAAAAGCCACCCTCGGGTGGCTTTTTAGTACCGTAAAGAAGCGATTAGTCAGCTTTGTTTTCTAATGCCGGCTCGCTTGTTTTAATGGCAATCGAGCGAGGCTTCATCGCCTCTGGAACTTCTTTCACCAAGTGAATGTTCAGTAAGCCGTTACGCAGTTCAGCGCCGGTTACTTCCACATGCTCAGCAAGGTTGAACTTGCGTTCAAACGCACGGGCTGCAATGCCTTGGTATAGGTATTTGCGCTCGGTTTCTTCGGCTTCTTTTTTGCCGCGAACCGTGAGTACGCCGCGCTCTGTGAGCAGTTCCAGCTCAGACTCTTCAAAGCCAGCTACAGCAATGGTAATGGTGTAGTGGTTTTCGTCTGTGGCTTCAATGTTGTAGGGCGGGTAGCCGCCACCTGCGCTGGTGTCGCCACGTAGGGCATTATCAAGCAGGGAAGCAATGCGGTCAAAACCAACACTGTTACGGTATAATGGTGTTAAATCGATACGTGTCATAGGTATATCCTCCATTGAGCGATATGAAAGTTACGTAGTTCAAGCGCTCTCAGTGAGACACGCCTGCTACAACTTAATATATGGGGACGGCACAAACTTATTTCAAGGGCTATGTGTACTTTTTGCGCTTATGGCTGAATTAAGTTAGCGTGGCTTTTGAAGTTATTCGGACTTTCGAGGAGCATTAACTATGCAAGCAGCAGTGCAGCCAGGCGAAGTGCAGGTAGAAGAAAAACTAGCCCCTTATACGCAGCAAGTGACCACCCATCAGCACATGTGGCTGGCAGATGAACCCACCAGCATGGGGGGCGCTGATGAAGGCCCGGCACCTATGGAAATGGTATTAGCCGGTTTAGGTGCTTGCACGTCCATGACACTCCGCATGTATGCTGAGCGAAAAGAATGGCCCTTAGAAAAAGTGACCGTGAACCTACGGCATGTGAAAGGCAAGCAAGGTGATGAACAGTTAGAGCGGACTATTACCTTGGAGGGAGACTTAACGACCGAACAAAAAGAACGGTTGTTGGCGATAGCCAATAAATGCCCGGTACATAGAACCTTAACCAACCCAGAACTCACCATACCAACAGACATTAAATAAGCAGTAAGGATAAAGCATGACACAGCAATACCTTCCTTGTGTGGAAGTAGAGCCAACCACAGGTACCGCGAACGCAAGTGTAATTTGGCTTCACGGCCTGGGTGCCGACGGCCACGACTTTGAACCTATTGTGCCGCATATTCAATTGCCAGCAGAGCTGCATACGCGCTTTGTATTTCCACACGCACCGAAAATGCCAGTCACCGTAAACGGCGGTATGACCATGCCGGCTTGGTACGACATTTTAGAAATGAGTATAGAACGCAGCGTTGACGAGCAGCAATTGCGCCAGTCGGCGGACTGGGCGAAGGCCTTGATTGCCCGTGAACTAGAGCGGGGTATTCCGGCGGAGCGTATTGTGCTGGCAGGGTTTTCTCAGGGCGGTGCAGTGGCGTATGAAGCGGGCCTCACCTACGAGCATAAACTCGCGGGTATTATGGCGTTGTCCACTTATTTAGCCACCAAAGACACGCTTGCACCCCATACGGCACAAGCAAACACGCCTATTTTGGTACAGCATGGCAGCCAAGACCCAATTGTTCCTGTTAGCCTTGGCGAGCAGGCAAAAGTCTGGTTAGAGCAGCGCGACTATAGCGTGAGCTACCAAACTTACCCTATGGCCCACCAAGTGAGCGGGCCGCAAATTGCTGATATTTCAGCGTGGTTAGGCAAGGTACTTTCGGCAGGGCTATAAAAAGCTTTTACCGTATGCAAGTGGCGCCAGTCCTAAGTGGCTGGCGATACTTTGGCCTATGTCGGCAAAGCTTTCCCGTCGGCCTATATTCTTCCCTTCCAGTCCTGGGCCAAAGCACAGGGCCGGCACATATTCACGGGTATGATCCGTGCCTTCCCAAGTAGGATCACAGCCATGGTCGGCGGTTATAAATACCCGGTCGCCAGGTTGTAACTGCGTTTCTAATTCCGGTAAGCGAGCGTCGAGGGCTTCCAGAGCCCGAGCGTAGCCTGCCACGTCACGGCGGTGGCCGTATTCCATGTCGAAGTCGACAAAGTTTGGAAAAATAATACTGCCGTCAGGAGCGTTCTGCATGGCTTCGAGGGTGGCGTCGAACAGGGCCATATTGCCCGTTGCTTTGACGGACTGAGTAATACCCTGATGTGCGTAGATGTCGGAAATTTTACCAATGCTAATGACTTCGTTGCCCGCTTCTTGGTTACGTACCAATAAGGTAGGCGCGGGTGGTAGCACGGAGTAGTCACGGCGATTACCCGTGCGCTTAAAGTTGCTGGCGTTGCTGCCAACGAAAGGGCGTGCAATAACTCGGCCGACGTTCAAACCTTGCTGATCAAGCAATGCGCGCGCTTGTTCGCACAAACGCAGCAAACGCTCTAGCCCAAAGGTTTCTTCATGGGCGGCAATTTGCACCACAGAGTCAGCCGAGGTGTACAGAATAGGTTTGCCCGTTTGCATATGTTCTTCGCCAAGCTCGGCAATAATAGTGGTGCCGGAAGCATGGCAGTCACCTAAAACACCAGGCAGTTCAACGGCTTGTGTAAGCGCACTGACAAAGCTATCCGGAAAGCTCGGCACAGTTTTCGGAAAGTAGTGCCAGTCAAACAGCACAGGCACCCCTGCCATTTCCCAATGGCCACTGGGTGTGTCTTTGCCGTTGCTTATTTCTTGCGCGTATCCATACAAGCCTTCAGGAGTGCCCTGCAAGTCAAGTCCATGAAAGTTGTTGGTGTGCTTCAGGTCAAGACCCGAAGCTTCCGCGCCTAAATGGGCTAAGCCGAGTCGCACCAGGTTTGGAATATGCAATGGCCCGCTGCGTCCTTCGTCTGCTTCGCCTGCAGCGCAGGCACGCGCAATATGGCCAAAGGTGTTGGCACCTTGGTCGCCAAACAGGTGAGCGTCGGCAGACGCGCCTACGCCGAAGGAATCGAACATTAAAATAATTGCACGGGCCATACCTTACTCCAATTAGTTGTTGCTGCTTGGTTCTAGCAAGTCGTGAATAACCGGTGGGGGGGTTACCGCCTGCTCGCTTATGTTGAAAGCTGCCTGTACGCGGGCTGCTGCAGCCTCAGCGTCTGCCTCTGTGCGTGCGTAAACCTTGGCAATAGGTTGGTCGGCTGCCACGGCTTGGCCAAGACTGGCAAACTCAGTAAAGCCCACACTGTGGTCCACGCCTTGCGAAGGCTCGGTGCGGCCACCACCTAAACTAACAACCGCCAAGCCGACTTCGCGGGTGTCTATATGCTGCACATATCCTGCTTGGTTGGCAAATACAGGCAAGCACACAGGGGCAAGCTTCACATGCTGGCGGGCATTTTCGACCAAGTCGGCTGGGCCACCTAAGGCATGTACCATGGCGCTAAATTTCTCGGTAGCGGCGCCTGAGTCGAGCGCATGGTTTAGTTTTTGCTGCGCTTCTTCTTTGGTGCTGGCTAAACCGCTTAACAATAGCATTTGCTCTGCTAAGGCCATAGTTACAGCGTGTAAGCGCGGGTTGCGGTACGCGCCTGTCAGGTAGTCAATGGCTTCGAGCATTTCCGTGGCGTTACCTGCGGTCGAGCCTAGCGGCTGACTCATATCGGTAATGGTCGCAGAGGTTGGTACACCTGCTTGGTTCGCCACTGCCACAATGCTTTGCGCCAAAGCACGGGCGTCGTCGAGTGTTTGCATAAAGGCACCATTGCCGGTTTTTACGTCCATGGCCAATGAACCAAGACCCGCCGACAGCTTCTTCGAAAGAATGGAGGCGGTGATCATTGGAATGGAGTCCACGGTGGCGGTGACATCGCGAATGCTATAAATGCGTTTGTCGGCTGGCGCAATTTCGTCGGTTTGGCCAATAATAGCCACGCCAATGTCGTTTACTATCTGCTTAAAGTCAGCTTCTGAGGGCATAATGTTGTAGCCCGGTATGCTTTCAAACTTATCTAAGGTGCCCCCCGTATGGCCTAAACCACGGCCGGCTATCATAGGAACGTAGCCACCACAGGCGGCTACTAACGGCCCCAGCATTAAGCTAACCGAGTCGCTGACACCCCCGGTCGAGTGTTTGTCGACCACAGGCCCTGGCATGTCTGGCCATTGCAATACATTGCCAGAGTGCATCATTTCTTCTGTGAGAGCGACACGCTCGTGCATTTCCATGCCCTGAAAGAATACTGCCATGGCAAAGGCAGCAATTTGACTGTCGGTAACAGTGCCCGTGGTCACGCCTTCAACAAAAAAAGCGATTTGTTCGCGCGTGAGTTCTAATCCATTGCGCTTGGCGCGAATAATCTCTTGAGGTAACAACATTTAATACCCTCCTTGGGTGTCGGCCGCTTGGCCGGTTAAAACGTGAACGAGGTGAGCGCGCACAGAGCTAGCCCCAATACGAAAACGGCTTGGGTGAACCGCATCGGGGCCTAAATGATCGGCCACCGCCTGCATATACACAAGCGCGTCGTCGAGGGTGCGAATACCACCTGCTGGCTTAAAGCCAATGGCTTGCACGGGGTGTTCCCGTATGTGTTGAGCGTCATTGGCTGCAATGGCCGCCAGCATGTGCTGGGCAGCTTCTGGCGTGGCATTGACGTCCACTTTACCTGTCGATGTTTTAATAAAGTCGGCGCCTGCCTCAATGGCTAGTTGGCTGGCCCGGTGAATGTGCTCGGGTGTTTGCAGTATGCCGGTTTCTAAAATAACTTTTAGCTGGGCCTGGGTGCCGCATTCACGCTTACAGGCTTTAATAAGTAGCCGAGCCACTGTTTCGTCGCCTTCTAAAAAAGCCTGGTAGGGAAACACCACGTCTACTTCGTCGGCACCGTATGCCACACAAGCGCGCGTTTCTGCGACAGCAATGTCAATGTTGTCGCCGCCATGGGGGAAGTTGGCCACGGTGGCAATACGCACGGAATATAGATCGCGAGCGTCTAAATACTGGCGTGCCATGGGTATAAACCGCGGGAACACACATAAAGCAGCTACCTGCAGGCGCTCGCCGTTGTCTAGGAACAGGCGGGCATTTTCGGCTAAAGCTTCAATGTCGGCTGCTGTTTCCGTGTCGGTCAGACTGGTTAAGTCGAGCAGCGAAAAAGCCTGTGCAGCCTTTTCTTGTAAGTCGTGCATGCTGAAATTCCTTTATAAATGGTCGGGGCCAAAGGAAAGGGGTAACAGGTCATTTAAGGTGACACTTTTACGAATACCTTCCGGGCCGCATATATGCACGCGAGTTTCGGCCGTGCCGAACTCACGTATTTTTTGGCGGCAACCCCCACATGGAGAAACGAGCTTATCGCCATTGCCTACCACATAAATTTCTTGAATTTGGGTTTCGCCTGCGCGCACCATGGCTGAAATAGCACCGGCCTCGGCACACGTTCCCTCAGGGAAGGCCGCATTTTCCACATTGCAGCCGCTAAACAGCGTGCCTTTACTGGTGCGAATAGCAGCCCCTACAGGAAATTGTGAATAGGGCGAGTAGGCGGCCTGCATGGCGTCAATTGCTAAGTCAAACAATGGATCGTGTTTCATAGCTCATTTCTTATAAGCAAAAGGGGAGACATTCTAACGGACTTTACTCACATCAGCCAACCAGCGCTGATAAAGCTGCTGGCGCTGAGCATGGTCGAGCTTGGCCGTGAACCCTTGGTCGTATTCGGAAAGCGCGTGAATGTCTGCTAGTTGGCTAAACAGCCAAGCCTGTAGCCCCGCCAGAAAAGCGGCCCCGCGTATAGTAATTTCCGGGCTGTCGGCACGCAGTATGGTGCGCTGCGACATATCCGCTAAGGCTTGCAAAAACCAAGCGTTTTCTGTCATGCCGCCGTCGACTTTGAGCTGGTGTATATGCTGGCCGTCGTCTTCCATGGCCTGCAATAAGTCGAGGGTTTGGTAGGCCACGCTGCGCAATGCTGCAGCAGCAATTTGCTGTTTGCCCGTGTCGCGGGTCATCCCCACCAGTGCGGCGCGTGCATTGGGCTCCCAGTAGGGCGCACCTAACCCGGTAAAAGCGGGAATAAGCCGTTCACTTTGGTCCCAAGGCACGCCCTGGGCTAAGCTTTCGGTTTCCCGAGCTTGCTGAATAATACCAAGCTTGTCGCGTAACCATTGTACGATAGCGCCGGCCATGAAAATACTACCCTCTAAGGCGTACACCGCTTGGCCTTGATGCTGCCAAGCCAGGGTTGAGAGTAGCTTATTGCGCGACAAAATAGGTTGGTCGCCACTGTTGACCAACATAAAGCAGCCAGTGCCGTACGTGCTTTTGCCTTGCCCTGGTTGAATACAGCCTTGGCCAAGCAAAGCACTTTGCTGGTCGCCCACCATGCCTTGTATGGGAATAGCCGCACCGAGTAAGTCAGGGGCGGTCACGCCAAAGTCATGGGCATTGTCGCAAATTTCAGGCAGCATGCTGACAGGAATGGAAAACAGAGCTAACAGTTCCGGGTCCCACTGACGCGTTTGTAAATTCATCAGCAGGGTGCGAGAGGCATTACTGGCATCGGTTTTATGCACCTTGCCCTGGGTAAAGCGCCATAATAAGTAGCTGTCGACCGTGCCGAAGCACAGCTCGCCACGCTCAGCTCGCTCGCGAGCGCCTTCCACGTGCTCAAGAATCCAATGAATTTTAGTGGCGGAAAAATAGGGGTCGAGCAGTAACCCGGTACGCTCTTGCACTAAGGCTTCATGGTTGCCACCTTTCAGTTGTTGGCAATAGCCTGCGGTGCGTCTATCTTGCCAGACAATAGCGTTATAAATGGGCTCGCCGGTTATTTTGTCCCAAACCAGCGTGGTTTCCCGTTGGTTGGTTATCCCTATGCAGGTTAGGTCGTGGGCTTGAAAGCCGCTGGCGGCAATGGCGTCTTTGCACGCTTGCAAAGTGCTTTGCCAAATATCGTGAGGGCAATGCTCAACCCAGCTGTCGTTTAAAAAAACTTGCTCAAACTCGTGTTGACCACGACCCAGCACATTCAGCTGGCAGTCAAGCACCAAGGCACGGGAAGAGGTGGTGCCTTGGTCGATAGCTAATATAAGCTCTGTTTTTGGTGTACTCATCTTAAGGTATGCTCTTTGCGTGGTTTAACACTAGCTTACCGAGAGCAGGAGCAAAAGTTTATGCTTGTGGCATAAAAAACTCAGTTAAAGGCTTGGGCTTGCCTATGCCGTAGCCTTGAGCATAGTGCACACCTAGTTCGGTAAGCACATCAATTATTTCTTCGTTTTCAACAAACTCAGCAACGGTTTTTAAGTTCATGGTGGTAGCTACCTGGCAAATGGCAGCCACAATGCTTTTATTAACGGGGTTTGTGGCAAGGTCTTGCACAAATGCACCGTCAATTTTTAATTCGTCAAACGGATATTGGCAAAGGTAGTCGAAGCTAGCCAGGCCAGTGCCAAAGTCGTCGAGGGCAACCTTGGCGCCTAAGTCATGAATGTCGTGGATAAAATTTAAAGCTTGCAACGGGTTTCGAATGGTTTGTGTTTCGGTAATTTCAAACATCAGCCGCTCTGGGGCAATTGCGTAACGCTTCATGCAGGAGCCAATAAAGCTGGCAAGTTCAGGGTCAGACAAGGAGGCGCCACTGAGGTTCATAGCGCAATAGGATGTTTTGTGCGATGTGCTGCTATGGAGCGCCAATAACTTAAGGGTGTTCTCTACAACCCAGCGGTCGAGGGTGGGCATAAAACCATAAACTTCAGCGGCAGGTAAAAACTCGGCTGGAGAAATAATGCTCCCATCGTGGGAACGCATGCGAATTAACACCTCAAAATAAAGGCCCGTGTCGGCTGTTGTAAGGGCTTTAATTTCTTGTCCGAATAGCACCAATTCATTATTGAGAGTGGCCGTTTTTAGTTGCTCGAAGCGGTCGGCCAGTGTCAGGTGCTCTTTGACAGTGCTGCTTGGTGCGTCAATATAATGGAAGCTGACAACCATGTCCCGTGCTATCAGAGTGGTATGAGAAGCCGCACTAATATACTGGGTTGGCCCGCCAAGGCTGCCGTCAATGGGTATTGCACCCATAGCAATACGAGTCGTTATGTCGATATTATTTTGCCGCTTGCACCTTAATATTTCGGCATATATTTCTCTGGCTTCAGTTTTGATGTTGGAAGCGGAGCGAGCGAACTGCAAAATGGCAAACTTACCTTGGTTTAGCCGGGCAATCACTGCATTGGGGCATACCTGTCGTAATAGTAAAGCCAGCTTGCTTTCAATGTCTGCTGTGCCTTCGTAACCGAGTAATTCGTTTACAGCGCTTAAGTCGGGTAATTTCACGCACGCTAACCAAGGCTGCTGTGAGTCTGCCAGTGTGTGGGTGCTGTTGAGTACTTGCTGAATCACCTCGTGCAGGCCGCGTTCGTTCGCTAGGCCAGTTAATAAGTCTTCCTTGGCTTGGTTTTCAAAGCGCTCGATAAGGTGAAAGCGGTGACGGTTAACTGAACCCAGCATTTGCGCCATAACCGACAAAATACCAGCTTGCAGTAAAACCCTCAGCAAGTCTTCGAAGTCATTTATGGGCGGCAAGCCACCAATATTATATATAGAAAAACAAACGAAAATAGAGGCAAAAACGGGAATCCAAAAGTGCAAGCTAACTGGGCGAGCGGTAAGGGCGTACCAACAGATAAGAGGAAACAAAGCGAAAGAGAATACTGGAGCATACCGAGCGTCGCCCCATCTGGTTAAAATAATGCTTACGAACAAAGCAGTTGCAGCAAGGAACAACCATATTTGAATTTTCCGCTCTTTTAAGTCGTTTATCACTTCGCGTAGAGCGAGTTGAGGCGTTGAAAAAACTAAGACAAATACAGGTGCAAACAAAATAATTCCCAAGGCTTCAAAAAGCCAGTAGGAGAGCCATAGGTCTTGTAAACTATAGCGTGCAAACTCGGTCGAAAAATTTGTTATGGCAAGAGAACCAAGTAATGAAGACACACCAGCGCCAATAACAGCACCGTATAAATACAGGTTGGGTAAGTGGTTTAGCTGTTTTAAAGGGTGAGACACCTTGGCTCTATGACGTCGAATAAGCCAAGTAGCAAGACTAACACCCACAGTTAAGCCGAGGGTACCTGCAACGGCCTGTACCAACGACATATTTTGTAAGCTAATACTCCACACCAAAAGAGCAGGAATAAGTACCCATAAAGCACGATACCCGAGGGCTAAGCAACCCCCCAGGAAAACCCCGGCGGGCGCCCAAATGGCCGACATCTGGGCGCCGTCAAGCGTAATGCTACGACTCCACTGGGCGAGACCAATGAGTAACAAGGGAAGAAGGAACCAAGCGAAAGCAGGGGGCGTATTAGGCGGTTGCTGCAGCGCTTGGTTTTGCGGGTACGAAATAATAGAGAGCATACTCGCAATACTAAGTACAAATAAAGTTGATAGCTAGTAAAAAGTAGAAAGTTACACTAGTTTTTGCAGCTGCTCAGCGTGACTTTGCACCCACTCATCACCGCTGCTTTGCCCGTCTAAGGCAATGTTTATATGACCGACCTTCCTACCAGGGCGAGCTTCTTTGCCGTACCAGAAGGGAGCTGCTTGGCCGTGTTGCCAAAAGAACGCTGGAATTTCAGGTACGCCTATCACATTCAGCATCAGCGTTGGCTGTGTGGATAAAGGGGGAATGGGTGCGCCGGTAATGGCACGCATATGCAAGCTGAATTGGCTGCAGTTCGAGCCTGTTAACGACCAGTGCCCGCTATTGTGTACTCGAGGGGCTACTTCGTTAATCAGCAAGCTGGCCTGTTCGCCTTCACCCACCACAAAAAACTCAATGGCTAAGGTGCCCACATATCCTAAGTCAGTTGTTAGGCGGGTAAACCAACTTTCAGCGACAGCTTGCAGGTGTGAAGGTAGTTTGGTTATACCAGCGAGGGTGTGGCTTAAAATACCGTCGCGGTGAATGTTTTCTACCAGGGGGTAGCAGTGTGTGTCGCCATTTTTCGTGCGCGCACCCACAATAGACACTTCACAGTGGAAAGGGATCATGGCTTCGACAATGCCAGGTTGCTGACCAGCGGTAGCAAGCAGGGGCTGTATGTCGTCGCCAGGTTGCCAGCGCCACTGGCCTTTTCCGTCGTAGCCGCCTTCCGCCGCTTTAATAACCGCACGGCCTTGCCAGTGAGCCAAAATATCAGCGAGCTCTTCTTTGTTTGCAAAGGCTTGCCAAGGGGCTGTCCCCAGATCTAAGCGATCAAACAGCGACTTTTCATGCTGCCGGTGGGTCAGAGGTTTAATTTGCTCGGGGCGGGTAAGTAACTTGCTTTGTGCAAGGGCAACATGAGCGTCTGAAATTTGCTCGTGCTCCCAGCTTACCACGTCGGCCCAGGCCATGGCCTGTTCAACAGACCAGTCCAAGGCCTGATGTGAGCCAACTGGCATCACCTGGTTGGTGCGGGTGTTAATGAGTAAACACTCGTCGCCAAGTTGAATACTGGCTTGCCCAAGCATTTGCCCAAGCTGGCCATTCCCGAGAATTAATACCTTCATAGGTCAAGTTCCAAGGTGCTATTCGCAATAACAGTTTCGCGTTGGTTGGCGCGGAACTCTTGCACATTGTGTTGAACATCTGGGTTCGTTGTGCCTACTATTTGGGCAGCAAGTAAGCCTGCATTGGCGGCACCAGCTTCGCCAATGGCCATGGTGCCAACAGCAACGCCTTTCGGCATTTGCACAATAGAAAGTAAGCTGTCGAGGCCTTTGAGTTGCTTTGAAGGCACAGGCACACCCAGTACAGGTAAGTGCGTGAACGCAGCAAGCATGCCCGGCAAGTGGGCAGCACCGCCGGCGCCGGCAATAACAACCTGTACGTCGTTTTGCTCGGCTTCTTTCATGGTGGTGGGTAATAAGTCGGGTGTGCGGTGAGCAGACACCACGCGCGCTTCCCAGCTTACGCCAAGATCGTTTAGCATGGTGGCGGCATTTTGCATAACCGGCCAGTCAGATTGAGAGCCCATTAAAATCAGTACTGAAGCCATGTATTTAGTTCCTCTTGGCTTATGAAAGGCGGGAATTATAGCAGCAAATTTGAGCAAAAGCATAGCGGCCCCAATGGCTGTGGGGAACTTCAAGGCAGGTAAGGGGCCAAACCAATAACCAAACAATGAAAGGACAACCATGAAATACACGCTAGGATGCAATAGGTTCACTTCACGGGCATGCTTTTTGGGAGCTTGTGTTTTTGTATGGGCTTTCCTTACACACAACATTGCGTGGGCAGCTGAAGGCATGTGGCTGCCTTCGGAACAGCCCGCATTAGCACGCAACATTCCTTTGCAGGCCGTGGTGCGTGTCGACAATTGCAGTGGTGTGTTTCTTTCGGAACAGGGCTTGCTGATGACCAGTGCCCGTTGTGTGGACAGCAGCCTTGCTTGGAATAGTCACAGGGTTCGGAATATACCCGAGCAGGGATACTTAGCGCGAAGCACTGCGGAAGAGCTACCCGCAGCCCCGGGAGTACGCGTGTTTATAACCCACGCACAGCAGGATGTAACAGCGCAGATGCAGGCAGGAGTGCATGCAGGCATGAGCCCACAAGCGTATTACGCGCAGTTAAGTCAAAACAGGCAAGCGCTTATCCAGCACTGCGAAGGCTCAGCATTCAGCCAGTGTCAGGTGCAAGCGCATCAAGACGGCTTGCGTTACTTGCTGGTGAAAGAGCAGGCCTTAAAAGATGTACGCTTGGTGTATGTACCACCTAGTTCAATTGCTCACTTTGGCGGAGAGCCGTTTCACTGGCAGTGGCCACAATATGCCGCAGATGTCGCTTTACTGCGTGTATATAATGACAAAGGCGAACCCTACCAAGTGGCAGAGCCTGCAACCATTTCCACCCAGCATTACACTTTTTTAGACACGGTACGCGTGGCAGGTTACCCGGGCCATACACAGCGCTTTCGCACCGCCGCTGAAATGCAATGGGCCTTTACCGAACAATACCCCGCCATGCTGGAATACTTGCAAGCTGAATTAGCTATTTTAGAACGCCTAGAGCGGGGCAATACCCAGCAGGCTGCGTCTTTGCGACAGCACGTGGCGTATTTAAGTGCGCAAATGCAACAGTATGAAACAGCTGGCTTGCAACAAAAAAGCGAGCAGACCCAAGAGCGCTTACTTTCTTGGCTAACGTCACCGAACCAGCGCAGCGAATACCGAGAAGCATGGTGGCATATTCAACAGCAGCTGCGTGAGGACAGAGCGCGCATGCCCCAGCAATTATGGTGGCAATTTTTTGAGTCGCTTAATTTACCCGCGGCGGCACTGTTAGTGTATGAGCATGCCCAGCAACCCAGTGAAGCGACGTTAGAGCAATTGGAAGAGCTTGCTGCCACCGCCGACCCAGTGGTGGAACAAGAGGTTTTGGTCTATTTGCTAACGCGCTATCAAGCCCTTCCAGAGCACCAGCGGCTACCGAGTGTCAATGGGTTTTTCGCGCTCGATGAGAATACCACGGAGCAGTCTATTCGCGCGAAGGTAGCGGCACTGTACCAAGCAGACGACGTGCTGCAAACGCAGCAGCGTGCCAAGTGGTTAAACATGCCGCTGGGCACACTGGTAAAGTCGAACAACCCTTGGCTTCAATTTGCCCACAGCACGGCCCAAGAGCGACGTGAAATGGAACAGCAGGAGTCTGTCAGTCGCAGCCGCTTGGCTTTTGCACGACCCCAAATGACGGCAGCTAAACAAGACTTAGACCGAACTCGAGGCCGTGTTATTGCAGCCAACGCTAACCGCACCTTGCGTTTAAGTGAAGGGCAAATTATTGGCTATGGCCCAGACAAAAACCCCGACAGTTATAAGTTACCCGTGGTGTACTTAGACGTGTTTAATGAACAATTGCAGGGCCCCGAGCTTGAAAAACTACCCAGGCACTTCCGCCATGCGTTGAACCAGCCGGAGAATAACTGTTTTCATAACCCGAAACGCAGGTCTGTGTTGATGAACTTTATTTCCAGCGCAGACGCCGCCTTAGGGAGTATTGGTTCGCCCACCTTTGATGCCCAAGGGCACGTATTGGGAATGGTGTTTGACTTTATGGCGGAGTCGGCTCGAAGCGAATGGCTTTACGAGCGTGAACAGCACCGAGTGGTGCACCTCGATGTCCGTTATTTGCTTTGGATTCTTACGTACTATGAGCAAGCGGACACCTTACTTGCAGAGTTAGGCTACCAAATACAAAGGCGCAATGGAGCGGTCCGCTGTACTGCAAACTAGTCGAGGTCTAGTTCAAGCTGCCTATTTTCGTCCGGGTCGGGCAGGGTAACACCCACGCCAATAAGGCGCACACTACGTTCTCCTTTCCGCTGCCAGGCTTCATTGAGTAGTTGGTAAAACAAGGAAGGCGACACCTTATTGGCGGCCCGTGAAACGGTTGTTTGTTGAAAGTCACTAAATTTCAGTTTGACCGTTTGCGTACGTATGCGGGTGTCTTGCCACTGGTCCGAAGGTAAGCGCTTGCGCAATGCAGGGAGTAACTGCTGGGCAAGAATATGCTCTGCCTCGGTGCGGGTTTTGATGTCGCGCGGGAAGGTGTCTTCCACACTAATTTGCTTGCGTATTCTATGCGTATTAATGGGGCGTGGGTCAATACCTTGGCAGCGCTGATGCAGTAAAAAACCGCTGCTTTCACCGACAATGCTTTGCACAAAGGCTACGTCTGCCGCTTGAATGTCGGCTCCTTTATATAAGCCCGCATGGGCCAAGCGCTGTTCGCTTTTGGGGCCCACCCCCGGAATGCGGCCTAAAGGTAACTGAGCAATATAAGCATAAACCTGTTCTGGTGGCACGACCCGTTGACCGTCGGGTTTGTTTTCGTCGGACGCTATTTTGGCCACCATTTTTTGGTTTGAAATGCCCGCCGAGCCAGTAATGCCTAAGGCTCTAAGGTCTGTGCGAATGGCCTCCATAATGAGAGTGGCACTGCCATGTAGTAGGGTTACGTCGCTTAAGTCGAGATAAAACTCATCGATGGAGGCAGGCTCTACAATGGGGGTGTACTTGTGAATAATCTCAAGCACTTGTTTGGACATGGCTTTATAGCTGGGCATGTCGGGTTTGACAAAGACCAATTGGGGACACAAGCGCAAAGCTTGAAACCCCGACATTGCGCTGCGCACACCGAACTGCCGAGCCAAATAGTTGCAGGTAGCCACCACACCGCGTTCGCCGCCACCACCCACCGCAAAAGGCACCTTGGCCAACTGTGGGTTCTTGGTTATTTCGACGGCCGCAAAGAAGGCGTCTAAGTCGAGTAACGCAATTTTTCGGAGGGGAGGCTGAGTCACCTGAAAGGCTTCCTTGGTGTAAATTGCTCTGAACTATAATAACACAGCTGAAAACCCGAAGGGTTGTATAGAATTCATTTACCAAAGCAAGGAAACTTCGTATAATAATATAACAAATTAAAGTGAGACGAATTATCGCACGGGATAATGAGTTCAGGAGCACATTGTGAAAGTACTAACCACAGTTAAATGGAAACATCTTTTAGCCCTTATTATCGGCGTTACCACAGCAAGTAGTGTTATGGCATTTAGTCAGGATATGTCACGTGAAGCGATCGCCGAGCGTATTCAGCCAGTTGCTAAGGTACGTATTGCCAGCGATGCAGCTGCAGGGCCTGCTTCAAGCCAAGCTTCTGCAGGTCGTAGTGGCGAACAAATTTACAACCAAGCATGTGTGGCATGCCATGCAACAGGCGTTTTAGGCGCACCGAAAAAAGGCAGCGCAGAAGACTGGGAACCACGCTTAGCTCAAGGAATGGACATTGTGCTTGAGCACTCTATTAATGGCTTAAATGCAATGCCACCACGTGGTACTTGTATGAATTGTTCAGACGAAGAACTATTGTCAGCAATTGAGTTTATGATAGAAGGTATTTAATTCCTGTATCATCATCAACTTACGTAAAAAAGCCGCCGTTGGGCGGCCTTTTTATTTGTAACATAATTTACAAAGCTTCCTATATGACGTTGCTCAAGCTATACTCAAACCTGTACCCGCAAAACAACAAAAAAGCAACAATGCGTACTGTAAAGGTACGTCGCAGATGAACAAGGGAAGCGAGAAGCACATTGAGTTCGTCGAAGAATACACGTTCACATGGGGTGACAGTTAGTACAGAAGAAAAGCTAAAGCGTTTAGAGAAAGTTGTTGAAAGGCTCAAAGCGCTCACCCAAAAATACCGGCAGGCTGAAGTTATTCAGCAGGCCCTTTTTCGTATTTCAGAACTTGCCTCGTCTGCTCAAAGTATGGATCAGCTCTATGCTTCGGTTCATCGTATTGTCGGCCAGCTAATGGAAGCCCGTAACTTCTATATCTGCCTGTATAATGAAAGCCGCACCTCCTTTAACCTGCCTTACTTTGCCGATGAGCATGACTCAGCTGAAGATGTGGCAGAAATACCCGTTGAAGTGCTTTTACGAGGGTTAACAGGCTACATTTTACGCACAGGCGAACCAATGTTGGCGCGAAACACGGACATCGACAACCTTATTAAAGAAGGTCAAATCATGATCATGGGCTCGCTGCCTGTGGACTGGTTAGGTGTTCCGCTGGTTTTAAATGACGAAGTGATAGGTGCCATGGTGGTGCAAAGTTACGTGGAAGACGTGCGCTACCAACAAGAAGACCTAGAGCTTCTTACCTTCGTTTCCCAGCATGTAGTAACGGCGCTTGAACGCTTTAAGCACCTCGAGTGGATGGAAACGGAAATTGAACGGCAAACCTCTGAATTGCGTTTTGCCAACGAACACTTATTAAAAGAAGTGACGGAACGAGAAAAAGCCGAGCTGCAAACTAGTGTACTTTACGCTATTTCCGAATTAACCAATACCGCGGAAGACATGAACAGCTTCTACCAAAACTTGCATAAGCAAGTTGCGAAGCTATTGAATGCCGACAACTTTTATGTGGCCCTCCTAACCGACAACGACCAACAAGTTTATTTCCCTTATTATGTTGACGAAAGCGGGTATGTTGCGCGTCAGCGACGCTTAAAGAAAGGCCTGACAGAATATGTTCTTCGAACCGGTCGTTCGGCATTTATTGACAAAGAAATGCGTGACACCTTGATAGCTAAGGGCGAGCTGGTTATGAAGGACTCACGCGGAAAGCCCGCTCACCAATGGATTGGGTCGCCGTTACATATGGAAGGTGAAGTGTTTGGCATGTTGGCGGTGCAAGCCTATTCCGAGCAACACAGTTATACAGAAGATGCTGTTGAAATTCTGAACTTCGTTTCCCAGCACGTGGCGGTTGCTATTGAACGCCGCCGCTCGGCTGAGCGGCTAGCACGCGCAGACGTTTTCCTTGAAAAGCGAATTGCGGAACGTACCGAAGAACTAGTCGAAGAAATTGAGCGCCGGAAAAAAATAGAGGCGCAGTTATTCCACGACGCTCACCACGACAACCTTACGGGGCTACCTAACCGCACCATGTTTGTGGATCGTGTAACTGAGGCGCTAAACGCTCAGAAACGTCGGAAAAAAGAGTTTTTTGCTGTTCTTTTTATTGACTTAGACAAGTTCAAAAACATTAACGACACCTTAGGTCATTCTGCAGGTGACAAGTTTTTATATGAAGTAAGCCAGCGCTTAACCAGCACCATTCGTGAATACGACTTGTTAGCGCGTATTGGCGGTGACGAGTTTGTTATTTTACTCGACCGTATAGTGCACCTCGACGACGCCAAAGACGTTGCTTCGCGGATTGTGGAAGAAATGCAAAAGCCCTTTAGGCTGAAAAACCAAGAGGTGTTTTCCGGTGCAAGCGTGGGCATTGCCACTTGGCGTGACGAAACAGACACGGTTGAACGCTTGTTGCGCGACGCCGACGCTGCCATGTACCAAGCGAAAAGCCAAGGGCGCAGTTGCTATGTGGTGTTCGATGAAACCATTCGAGACGGCTTAGTAGCTGCGGTGAACAAAGAAACGGCCTTACGCCTAGCGCAGATTAATCACGACTTCTCTTTATGGATGCAGCCCATACTTGACTTAACCGGGACGAAAACCGCAGGCTATGAATTACTCTTGCGTTGGCAAAAAGGGGAAAACTTACTTGCGCCGCCCGACTTTATGGAGCTGGCCGAGCGTTCAGGTGCCATTTTAGACATTGACCGCTGGTCGCTCGAGTGTGTGTGTCGCTACCTTGTGGAGTCGGAGAACACAAGCGCCGAGCAAGCCCTGCTGCATTTGAATTTGTCGGTACAGCATTTGCTGCGCTCCCGCCATGTGCAAAGCCTGATCGACATTGTGCAAAGCCGAGGCGTCAACCCTGCGCGCATTGTTTTTGAATTTGCTGAAAATGACATTTTAAGTGTGACCCCGAAACGTGTATTGGCTAGTTTGCGGCGCTTAAGTGCCTATGGCTTTACACTGGCACTGGACGACTTCGGCCGAGGCTCTGGGCCACTGCAGCTGTTATACAATTTCCCATTCGATATTATTAAGCTCGACGAAAATTTTGTGCGCCAAGTAGACACCAAGCCTCGGGCGCAAGCCATGGTGCGACACGTGGTGACCTTATGCCAAGAGCTTGATATTCAATTGACAGCAGAAGGTGTCGAAAACGAGAAACAGCTCAAAGCCCTGAAAGGCTTAGGGGTGTTCTTTGGACAAGGCACCTTGTTAGCTAAACCAACAGAATGGCACATAGACACCCACAGCGAAATTTCGGGCGCTGAAGACACAGGCACCTAGCCTGCGTTACATCACGCGTCTTTATTCAACATGGCGCGTATGCGTGCAATATGCGCAGCGTTGCGCTCTTGCTTTGCCTCACCTGTTAAGGGTTTCTTTTTCTTATCTTCCCATTCCACATCATCTTGCGGCAGCTCAAGTAAAAAACGGCTAGGTTCAGAGCGAATGACTTCACCGTATTGGCGCCGCTCACGGGCAATAGTGAAGGTAAGACGCTGCTGTGCACGGGTAATACCCACATAAGCAAGGCGACGCTCTTCCTCTATGTCGTCGTTATCTATACTGGTTTGGTGGGGTAACAAGCCTTCTTCCATGCCAATCATAAACACATAGGGGAACTCGAGCCCTTTGGAAGCATGCAGTGTCATAAGTTGAACTTGGTCACCATCGTCGTCATCGTCTTGACGCGAAAGCATGTCTCGCAGAGCCAGCCGTGCCACCACTTGTTCTAAGGTCATAGCTGGGTGTTCAGCGTCACCTTCCAACATGCCCACAACCCAGCGATAAAGTTCGTTAATATTACGAACGCGCATTTCTGCAGCAGCAGGGCTTGGGCTGCTTTCAAATAAGTAGTCTTCGTAGCCGGTACTTTGAATGAGTGACTTGACAGCGTCTATCACGTCTTTGGTGTCGCCAGTGGCAGCTCGGCGGGCAGTGTCTATCATGTGCACAAAGGCTTGCACGTCGCCATAAGCCGCCGGCCCGAGCATGGTTTTTAAGCCCGGGTGTTCGCAGGCTTCAAATAAACTCATGTTTTCCATATGGGCGAGTTGACCAATGCGCTCGAGGGTCTGCGGCCCTATGCCGCGGCGTGGTACGTTAATAACCCGCAGTAAGGCATTGTCGTCGTCTTGGTTTACTGCCAAGCGCAGGTAGCCCATGATGTCTTTCACCTCGGTGCGTGCGAAAAACGATTGACCCCCGGTAATTTTATAGGGAATGCGGTTGGCCATAAGCGCCTTTTCAATGACCCGAGACTGGTGGTTGCCGCGGTACAAAATGGCGTACTCACCATAGCGAGTTTGATGCAAAAAGCGCTCGCGTACAATTTCAGCCACCACACGCTCGGCTTCGTTTTCTTCATTGCGGCCAAATAGAACACGTAAAGGCTCGCCATATTCCATTTCTGAAAATAAGCGCTTTTCAAATACGTGGGGGTTGTTTTCAATCAGAATGTTAGCGGCTTTTAGTACCCGTCCTACGGAACGATAATTTTGCTCCAGCTTGGTGACATTCAAGCTAGGGAAGTCTTTTTGCAGTAAGGCTAAGTTTTCAGGTTGGGCCCCACGCCACGAGTAAATACTTTGGTCGTCGTCGCCAACCACAGTGAAGCGAGCACGCTCGCCAACGAGTAGCTTCACCAGCTGGTACTGGCTGGTGTTGGTGTCTTGGTATTCGTCTACCAATAAATACTGAATGCGTTGCTGCCAGCGCAGGCGTACGGGCTCTGACTGGGCCAGTAGGAGTGTCGGCAGCAGTATCAAGTCGTCAAAGTCAACGGCGTTATAGGCTTTTAAGTGGCGCTGGTATTCTTCGTATAAGGTAGCAAAAAGTTGAGTGTCTGGGTCGTTCTTAGTGTCTACAGCGTCGGGTAAAAGCATGTCGTTTTTCCACTGCCCAATTTGCTGCTGTAATCGCTGAATAAGGGCTTTGTCCCCTTGGAGCGTTTCTTCACTGAGCGCATTGAGTAGGGCAAAAGTGTCTTGGTCGTCAAACAATGAAAAGCCCGGCTTGTAGCCAAGTTGCATGCTTTCACGACGAATCATGTCAAGGCCTAGGGTGTGAAAGGTCGACACGCGCAGGCCTCGCGTTTTGTCGCGACCTAAGCGCTGGCCTATCCGCTCGCGCATTTCGCGAGCTGCTTTATTAGTAAAGGTAACAGCAGCAATGTTGCGGGCGTTATAACCACACTGAGTAATTAAATGTGCTATTTTTTCAGTAATAACACGGGTTTTACCACTCCCTGCGCCGGCCAGAACAAGCATTGGGCCAGTGGTGTACTCCACAGCGGCTTGCTGTTGAGGGTTTAATTGCATGATCTTTACTCACTCAAAATAGGGGGCGAATTATACCTGAAATTCAGTCGAAGCTGAACGATGCCGCAGGCTCGTGTTATAGTGATGGCACGAAACAAAATACAGTAGGAGCAGCACATGCTAGACAGTAAAAAAATAGAACAGCTAGCCAAACAAATAACCGACAGTATTCCAGCTGGTGTGCGGGATGCGGCTGACAACATTGAAAGCCGGGTGAAACAAACCCTACAGCAACAACTAGGTCGTTTAGACGTAGTGACACAAGACGAATTAGAAGTACAAAAGCAAATGGTACTGCATTTACGCCAACGTATCGACGCCCTTGAACAGCGATTAAACGCATTAACCGACGCGGAGCCGCCACAAGAGTCATGAGTAGTCGGCGCTGGCGGGCCTGCCCAGAATGTGATTGGGTTTCTGCACTGCCAGTATTAAAGGCGGGTGAGTCGGCTCACTGTCCACGTTGTGAGCGAGTACTGGTGCACCGCCATCATGCCCCAGCGCAGAAGGTATTAGCCTATGCCTTAAGCGCCTTTATTATGCTGTTGCTGACCCTACCTTTCCCACTTATGTCCTTTTCCATGGCCGGTATTTTCCAAGAGATTGTACTGGTTGACGCTGCCCAGGCCATGTTTAACAACGACTGGCCAATTCTTGGCCTGCTGATTGCTTTGACCATTGTTATTCTCCCCGGAATTTTTCTGCTTGCCGTACTTTATTTGTATGGCGCGGTAGCCCGCCGGAAAACATGGCCAGGAGTGCGCCTGCTTGCCCGAATGTTAAGCCGGCTAAAGCCGTGGCTTATGACAGACGTATTTCTTCTAGGTGTGCTTATTAGCATAGGCAAGCTTATGAACATGGCGCATGTGAACCTGGGCTTGTCCTTCATTGCTTTTTGTTTATATGTACTTTTCTTAGTGCGTACCGTCAGTTTAGTAGACGCAGACTGGCTTTGGTTTGCATTATGCCACGAGCAACAACCACCTCCTCAGGCGCACACAGGGGCAACCGCTGCAAGTCAGGGGATTATTGGGTGCCCTGTTTGTGGGCTACTGAATGAACAGCAGAACCATCATTGCCTTCGGTGTGAAGCGCATTTGGGCTTTCATTCTAACTTCCGCTTGCAAGCAACGTGGGCTTTTCTTCTTGCCTCCGTGGTGCTTTACATTCCGGCAAACTTATACCCCATGATGACCACAGTAACGATTGGCGGCACAATTTATTCCACTATTTTGGGTGGGGTGATCCAGCTCGTCGACACCGGAAGTTATGTGTTAGCTGTCATTATTTTTACAGCCAGCTTTGTTGTGCCTATCGCAAAAATACTGGTATTAAGTTATTTGTGCTTATTAGCCGCGCGGCCCAGGCCTATGGCAACCAAGCGCCGTATGCGGTTGTACCGGATAACCGAGATAATTGGGCGCTGGTCCATGATTGATTTATTTGTGGTGTCGATTACCGTAGCGTTAATGCAAGCAGGCGTCATTATGAGTATATACCCGGGCGCAGCGGCAGCAGCTTTTGCTGCGGTTGTGATACTCACCATGATAGCTGCCATGGTATTTGACCCACGTTTATTGTGGGCTTCGGCAGACAGTACCTATGAACCCTTGAACGAACAGGAAAGGCAACCTCATTATGGGCTCTAAAAGCAATTTCAATGTGGAACGGGCAGAGCGGCGTGTAGGACGCAGGCTTAGTTCAGTTTGGTTGGTGCCAATTGTCGCCATCGCCATTGGTGTTTGGATGGCATACGACACAGTAACCAGCCGGGGTGAACTGATCACCTTAGAGGTAGCCCGCGCAGAAGGCATTGAGGCCGGTAAAACGTTAGTGAAAGCCAAAGATGTGGCCGTAGGACGGGTAGAGTCGGTGCGCTTAGCCGATAACTTCGACTACGCCATTATTGATATTCGCATGTACCGCGACACAGACCGCATGCTCAACAGTGACTCGCTCTTTTGGGTTGAAAAACCACGCATTGGTGCCGGCGGAGTGAGTGGTTTAGGAACGTTACTTTCGGGAACTTACATTCAGTTAGAGCCAGGCACGGCCGACGACAGGCAAACTCAGTTTGTTGCGCTTGACGCACCGCCGGTAACGCCTGCGGGACAAAAGGGCATTCGCATTCAACTGGAGTCTGAAAGTGCGCAGCAAGTGGGAATAGGCGACCCCGTGCTATACCGAGGTTATACAGTGGGCCGGGTTGAACAGGTCACCTTCGACCCAGGTACGCAAACCATGCAACATCAACTGTTTATTGAAGCCCCTTACCATCGCTTAGTTACGGACGATGTACGCTTTTGGATGCATTCAGGAGCGCAACTCGACTTAAGTTCGCAGGGTGCGCAAGTGAATATTGGCTCGCTAGAGTCTTTGATTAGTGGCGGCATTACTTTCGCCTCTTTGAGTGATAACGCTGGCGCAGAGCCGGTGGAAAATATGAGCCGCTTTGTGTTGTACGCGAATCAAGAAGCAGCTGAGCAGGCCCGCTTCACCCAAGTTATTCATTATGTGGTGTTGCTTGAAGACAGCGTACGCGGGCTGAATAAGGGCGCACCGGTTGAATACCGTGGGGTGCGGGTAGGAACTGTGGAAGAAGTGCCCTTCCACGGCATGGAAGGCAGCGCCGACTCCCTATTAGATATGAAAATACCTGTGCTGATACGCTTTGAGCCGGAGCGAGTGAACGCTGACGTAACAGCTGCAAGCTTGGCCACCTGGGAAGCGAACCTTGAAGCCTTATTTTCAGAAGGCTTACGCGCCAGTTTGCGTGCTGGGAACTTGCTAACGGGGGCCTTATTTGTTGACCTAAACCTGTATCCGGACGAGTCCTACCAAGGTGTGGCAAATACACATGGTTATACGGTGTTCCCTTCGGTAACAAATAGCTTTACCCAGTTAGACCAGAAACTTACGGCCTTGTTAGACAGCCTGAATAGCGTCAAGTTTGCAGAGTTTATTGACACAGCTACCTCAACGCTGGCCTACTCAGAAGAAGTGTTGGGGGGGATTCATGCAACCAGCGAGCAGCTGAACCGCCTGTTGACACAAGCGAGCACGCAAGAGCTTCCGGGGGCGTTGGTGAATGCATTAAATGAGCTTGAACAAACCCTTTCCGGCTATTCGGCCGATGCGCCTGCCTATTCAGAACTAACTCGTTCCATTGAGCGTTTGCACAGTATATTGCGAGAGCTTGAGCCTTTAAGTGAAACCTTGCGCGATAACCCCAGCGCTTTATTTTTCGATGCGCGCATACCCCGTGACCCGAAAGTAGGGAGTCAATAATGAGAGTCTGGTTTATTTTGTTAAGCGTGTGGTTGTTGTCAAGCTGTGCCAGCCATACGCCGAAAGTGCATTATTATTTACTAACCGAGCCAAGCTATACGGCACAACCCGTAAGCGCAGCAGCGCCGGTTGCCATTGGAGTGGTCAGCTTGGCCGACTATCTAGGTGGTACAGGTTTGGTGGTTGAACAAGCGGGGGCAGAAATTGTTTTGACGCGCCAACACCGCTGGGCGGAAGCCCTCGACCGGCAGCTACAACGTCAGCTACGACAAGGGCTCGGCCAGCTTTACCCCGGTGCTGCGTGGCGCTTGCATTCACAGCAAGTGGGCACTTACTATCGGCTAGATGTTTTAGTGGATGCTTTTCAGATAACCGCAGACAACACCGCTCGGGTAGACATTCAATGGTACATTCAGCATCGCGGGCAAGGGGTTATACACACAGCCCGCCTAGAGCACAGGCTGCCACTGACAGGTGAAGGCTATGGTGCTGCTGTGGCCGCTTTAAGTGAAGCGTGGCACCACGTACTGCAACAAATGGCTGCAGACGTTCAAGCACATGTGCTAAAGCAAGAGCGTGTGGCCGGCCATGACTAGTCTTCCGCACTTCTCTGCTCAGCGTATATGGAGCCAGGCCGAGCATAATGCCTTTACGGATCTTGCTTGGTTTGAGCATGCGTGGTGGTGTGTTTTTCGAGAAGCAAATACGCATGTTTCAGGCGACGGTTGTATTCGTTTGCTGCGCTCGGAAGACGGCACCCATTGGCAGTCAGAACAGCTTTTTGAAGCGGCCGGGGACTTGCGCGACCCCAAGCTGATGGTAAACCCTGAAGGGCAGCTTATTGTGTTTGCTGCATTGAAAGTGTCACGGGAAACCTTTGGTTACTCTCACCAAGTGTATGCCTGGCAACGAATAGCTGCGAATAACTGGCAGGGACCAACAGCCATTGGCGAACAGGACCTGTGGTTATGGCGGGTCACGTTCCATGGCAAGACAGGTTTGGGCGTAGCGTATAAGGTGGGAGGCGACAGCCATACGCGCTTATACCAAACAACGGACGGCGTGAATTACCAGCACGTGTTGGAGCGACTTCGAGGCAGTGACCTGCGAGATGAATACAGCAATGAAAGTGGGCTGTGCTTTGACCCAGACGGCACGGCTTGGTGCTTGTTACGACGAGATCCTGAGCATGGGCTATTGGGCTCGGCTAAACCGCCATATACTCAATGGCATTGGCATACGTGCAATCAACGAATTGGCGGGCCCGTTATGGTGCGTTTAGACGACGGCCGCTTACTGGCCGTGGTGCGCTTGTATGGATACACCGACGGCGAACTGACCTCGGCCCGCACGAGTTTTGTTTGGGTGTGCAGAGAAACCGGCCAGCTAACAGAATGCGGCACGCTGCCTTCGGCAGGTGACACCAGTTACGCAGGGTTGGTAGTACGCGACTGCGTGGCCTATGTCAGTTACTACTCGAGCCACGAAGCCGACAGTATTGAAAACAGCCCAGCTATTTATTTTGCAGCTGTGCCCTTGCATGAGCTCGCTTCTGCGGAGCCAGCCCTGTGAAAGGCTGGCGTTATTTAAGCACGGGCTGGCAGTTTTTTATTGCCATCGCCGGTACCAGCTTAATTCTTGTCGCTTTGGTTCTTTTGGGGGTCCGAAGCTACTTTTCATATAACTTTATGAGTTATTTGGAAGCACAAGAGCGTGACCGAATGAGCCAAGTGGCGATCGTGTTGGCCGACTATTATGAGCAAGAGCAAACAGCCGAAGACAGGCTTGGTTCGGTCCGAGCGTGGCGGCGTGCGCTACAAGCTATTCAGCGGGATGTGTTTTTTAACCCAAGCAAACTAAACATGGATGCGCAATTGGTGTTTGAGCAGTTACACCTAGAAACACCCGCGGGCCGAACGGTTTTTGGCCAGCCCATTGCGGATAACGTGGCAGTGTATATTTACCTTGCAAACCCATTCGGCGAGCCCCATGTCATTGGTCGGCTTTCGGCTCCAAAGCCCACTGGAACTCACGGTCCTATTGACGAAGTGTTTCAAGCACAACAAACCAGTGCTTTTGTGTATGCAGGAGCGTTGGCGCTGTTACTGGCAGCAGCGGTGGCAAGTATTGTCAGTATTGCCTTACGAAAGCGGTTACTTTCCTTAGCCAAAGTAAGCAAGTCCTTGGCCCAAGGCAATTACACACTAAAAGCTGACGCCCGTGGCCGAGACGATGTGAGTGCACTGGCTGCCAACATGAACGAGCTTGCTGGTAGCTTGGCGGCAAGCGAAAAACATCGACGCCAGTTACTGGCCGATGTGGCCCATGAACTACGCACGCCGCTGACTGTTTTACAAGGAGATATAGAGGCAGTGCAAGACGGCATACGCCCAGCCGATGCCGCTCACCAAGCACGACTGCACCAGCAAGTGTTGCACTTAAGTAGGCTAACGAACGACTTGTACCAATTGTCGCAAGCAGACTTAGGTGCTTTGGTGTACCACTGGGCGCCTTGTCATATTGCCAGCCTATGTGCCACCTGGGTGGACAACTATCAGCATAGAGCCAGCGAATTGGGGTTGGTGCTTACTTACCAGGTGCAAGGTGAAAATACGCAGCTTGTTGCAGACGCAGACAGGCTCCAGCAAGCGCTGACCAATGTGCTAGAAAATAGCTTGCGCTACACCACAGCGCCGGGGCACGTGGTATGTACATTAGATATGCGTGATGCACATAAGGTACGTATTCGAGTGGAAGACTCAACTCCAGGGCTAACCGTACAGCAGTGTGCGCGCTTAGGTGAACGTTTATACCGGCCAGATCCTGCTCGGAGCCGCAGTGCGGGCGGAAGTGGCCTTGGGCTGTCTATTGTGCAAAGTATTGTGCAGGCCCACCACGGCCAGGTGCACTTCAAGCCGAGCGCACTCGGTGGCTTACACGTTGAAATAGAGTTGCCAAGGAACCCAGTATGAGACCACAAGTAACCAATGCGGCTGTTGTTTGGCTTGTCGACGACGAGCCTGAAATTCGAACCTTATTTAGTGACTACTTACAGCACGGTGGTTATGCCTGCCAGGCGTTTGAAAACGGCTTGGCCATGCTTGAAGCCTTCGAAACAACGTCGGCAGAAAACCAGCCTTCCCTTATTTTACTGGATATTATGATGCCCGGAATGGACGGTTTAGAGGTGTGCCGCCGGTTGCGGGAGCAGAGTAAAGTACCTATTTTGTTTTTAACCGCACGTAACGACGAACTCGACCGTATTTTAGGCTTAAAGCTAGGCGCCGACGACTACTTGATAAAGCCAATAAGTCCGCGCGAAGTCGTCGCGCGGGTCGACGCCATGCTGCGCCGCATACAGTGGCAAGGGGAAGCCCAGCCACAAACAGCCGAAAGCCCTTTAAGGCTTAATCACCAAGCATTTAGTGCACACCTTAATGGGGCCCCTTTAAACCTAACGGTTGTTGAGTTTCGCTTATTAGCAAAGCTGCATGAACAGCCTGGCAAAGTGTATAAGCGCGAAGAGCTCATAAACGCCGCATACGACGACCACCGCATAGTCAGCGACCGCACCGTAGACAGCCATATAAAAAACGTACGGGCAAAACTGGCTGAAGTGGCCCCTGCGGTAGAACTTATTCAGTCGGTTTATGGTGTAGGCTATAAATTAGTTGTGTTATAACCGTCGACCTTGAATAACACGTACCAACAGCATAATCACTGCAATAACCAGCAGGATGTGGATAAAACCACCAATTGTGTACGAACTAACAAACCCTAATAACCAAAGCACAATAAGAATAATCGCTAAGGTGCCTAGCATGGTATAACTCCTTTTATTATTGAAGGTACACCGACAGCTTAGTTCATATATGCTGACCTGCAAGCTTGGGCTTTGTCTTTACACTATGTTTAAGTGGCTGAATTTGCTCATAAACAAAATGCTTTTGCAGATATAAATAGCAGCTTCACAATGTCTCCATATTTGCCACAAACTTGCTGCACACTTGGCAGGCATACTGCGTACTGTGAGTACCAACCGTGTGTGAGAAGTTCCTGTTAAGGAGAAAAGAAAATGAAATATAACGTATTAGCACTAACCATGGCGTCGTTAGTAGCTGGCGCCGCCTTGCCAGCCCTAGCCGACACCGAAAAAGAAGAAGTAGTGATTGAAGTAGAGGCAGACACCCCGCGCTCAGACCGACACCGTATGATGTGGTTCGAGCATATTGACGGTGAATACCAAGGGGAGGGGCCACGCCCGCCTATGCCACCTCGCCCTCATATGCGTGCCGAGTTTCAGCAAATGCGAGCGGAGTTTTTACAAAAGCAGTTTACAGAGTTTGACTTAAACAATGACGGGTATGTTTCGCTTGACGAAATGGTCGAAGTACGTGAGCGCCAAGCGCGGGAAAGCGCTGAAAAACTTTTTAGCAAGCTGGATCAAGACGGTACCGGCATGCTGGATGAAAATGCTTTCAAAGAAGGCATGCAGCGCATGCGTGATGAGCGCCGCGATGTCATTATCGAGCGGATTGAAATTCACCGAGATGAAGAAGGCAAAGAGCACATACGCCACCACGAAGAGCGACGTCGCCACCACCAAGAGCGCCGGCGTGAACATCAAGAACGCACAAACAGCGGGAACTAACAAAACGGGCCAGATGGCCCGTTTTTCGTTTTAGTTTAACGGAATTTTCTACTTATAACTGCTCCGATTTTCCGGGGGGATTACAATTTGACTTCAGTTAGCGTATTTCTGTCTATTCAAAGGTCAAAAATGTTATCAAAAATAACATGAATGGGATTCCAAATATAATTAATCCGATAATAGTAATTGCTAAGTTAATCCTGTAGAGAGCGATCCATGCTCTATTAGGCAAACGAATCTCCTTATTATTTTTGTCTCTATATAACAATAAGCTAGAAATAGCTGTTGTTAGAGCAAAACCTAATATGAGAGGACTAATTTGAATCACAAATATGGGCAAAAGCATACCATATCCGATAACTTCATCATTGCTTCTAGCTGACCCACTAATAAAGTTTATTATAACTAGTACTATGAGGACGCTGAATATCGGGCCTAAAATTTGCCCCGTTTTCAAATAGAGCATTTTCATTATGTTTTACTCATGTTTAATTGGGATCGTTGTCGTATTTTGGTTCTCTATAGCAATCTTCACCTGGATCGCAAATCGAACCAAACAATGGAAACTGTATTGAACCGCCGGCAACAAAAGGTCTAATGAACGAATATTCGCCACCACCGCCACCGCCTGTTGAAGGACTGGGTTGTTGTGTTGCCGGCTCTCTCGAACAAGAATCTTTCACGTCACCCCTATTTGGGTCGCTTTTGTACACATCTCTATAATAACTAATCCCCTCTTCAATAGAATCCTTATCCGTCTGGTTTTCGAAATGCGTTAACCCCGCAAGTAAAGCCTCCTAGATTCAACTAATAACTGCAACACTCGCTCGTTGCGTACTGCAATTGCTCTTTAAAAATAACATCGGGTTGTTTAAACCCTCTAGATTCAACTAATAAGTGCAACACTCTCTCTACTCGTACTGCATTTGCTTTTTAAAAATCACAATTTACTGAAACAGAGAGCATTGCGGTCTTGAAGAAAACGGAGACTGGCATGAGTCCGAATCAGAGCGAGATTATTAGCCCATGATGATACGAGCAGGCACCTTGATAGGCTCATCATTAACTCAGTTTGATTTGTTGCAAAAATGTAAACCCGTGATATAGTTTTAAACACTTCGCTAAAAGGTGAAGGCTAATTAACCTGTAACATTAAATCAGGGAATTAAAAATGGGCATAATAAAAAAAGTATAATTACAATTGCTGCTCTTGTGTTTTCATCTGTTGTAGCTGCCGATGCGTATGCACGTTGTGTGAGTATTTGCGGTTATTCGTCATCACCATGGGGCGGTATTGATAAAGTGTATGTTTGCGATGAAAATGGTGAAGTTTGCCGAATCGTATACGTAGAAAAATAATTGTAGAAACATGGTGCATTGCGCCGCAACTGCGCGGCGCTCTTTTTTAATAGTCACTGCGAGTTATGGACTGTCATAATGAAACATATCCGATTTTTTTTATTAACTGTTTTATTTTTAAATATTAATTTGGCCAATGCTGCCGAGGTGCCTCTTATTTCCACAGAGAAGTTTAACTCTGAATGGACCATCACAGAGTTCCCCGAGGTTTTGCAAACTGAAGACGGCACACCACTTTTCAAGCTTAATGTGACTGTTACCCTTGAATGGGAGCTAGATAGTGATGGTCAATTAGCGCGTGTTTCTGTTATCGAAGAACTCCCTTCGAATCATGGTTATGCCGATATCATCATTACAGCCATGAAAAATTCAAAGCTTGAGCCTCGTGTTAGCCAACCAACCTTACCGGTGAGAGTGCGCGGAACATTTGAATTTCGTGCTCTTTAATGGGAACTTGGCCGTTTATGTTCAGTTCCTTCTGGCGCCGAAATCGGCGTCATCTCTCAATTGTGATCTTGCTCCCCTTCATGGCACCCGTATTTACGGTGCTCGGCGCGAGCCTTATTATCGCATTCACGATAAACAGCCCTTTTCCGGCTGGCTCAGAGCCAAGTGGCAAGTGGATATCCATTTTCTCACAGCAAGACACGGATAGCTTTCAAGAACTGAATTTAGAGCTACTTTCAAAGCGTCAAATTGACACACTCAATCGAACACCTCAGGCTACCTATTTACAAGCAAG
The DNA here is from genome assembly GCF_003987015.1 of Aliidiomarina taiwanensis. Classification (GTDB taxonomy): domain Bacteria; phylum Pseudomonadota; class Gammaproteobacteria; order Enterobacterales; family Alteromonadaceae; genus Aliidiomarina; species Aliidiomarina taiwanensis. Next base: position 36,967 of record NZ_PIPQ01000011.1, read on the forward strand.
TCACTTCCGTCGTCAGGTCACTCATGAAGGTAGAGCTCTGGACAGTCAAGTGGCTTTTGTCAACCCACAGTTCTTTTCAATACTTGGTGTGAATTCACCACTCCATGAGATTAAGCCCTTTCAAGCACTCGTGCATAAGGAGTTTGCAAACAAACACCGCATAGTCGAAAACGACATGCTGCTTGTTGGGAACGTACGCTTTATGGTGGCAGGGTTGCTTGACGGGTTTGCGGGTCTGAACAGAAAGACCGATATTTATTTTCCTATAAAGCACCTAGACGAGGCAATTTACCATGGAGTACCAGAACATCTTCGAGACTTGATAACGGCAGATCTTCCTCTGTATTTTTACGCTCAGCAGATTAAAAATGAAACAGCAGACTACCCAAGTAGCGCATCGCCCTCGTTCTCTCATATTGAGGGGATTATATATGCCCCTCATGAGTTCGCGCGTTTGCAGGAATTGAATAATTACATATTCTCAGCGGCTATTTTCCTTGGTCTTTTGTTCGTTCTAACTGATTACGCGCTTTCAAAGTTCTGGGTACAACACAGACAAGGTGAGTTGGCATTAATGACGACCGTTGGTGCTACGCGCCGTTCACTTATACTTTGGCTTTTAAAGAAGTGGCTAATAATGCGAGTTGTTGTGCTTAGCCTTGTATGTGCTTTGCTTCCAACCGTTGCAACCTATCTCCTTCAATTAATGGGATTTGAACGGATCAGAGTGGATACAGCCGTTTTTTTTAAGTCAGCCGTTTTGCTTGCTGTGCTATATTCGCTTGTATTGGCTCTTTCCGCGAGAGCTTTAATAAGAAATTTAACAAACCTATCAAGTTCTTTAAGAACTATTCGAGCAACTACCAGACGCTTCACATCCCACCATTTACCGTGGGCCGGAGGCGCCTTAATGCTACTAGTCGTCATTACAGCGGCTCTATTTTCAGCCATACTCCAGTTTCAAGATGCACTCGAAAAACCAGATTATATTGATAGTGAGTCCCTGTATGCTGTCACGTTTACACTCGCTTCAGGATACCAAGTTGATAATGCAACTTTACGTAGACGCACACAAACTGTAGACACTGCATTACAGCACTTTAGCAATAAAAACGTGAGAGCCGCAGCTACGAACATGATACCGATGAGAGAGCCCATCTATCGAGGTAACGTGAGCAGTATCGGCGGTCGAAGTTTGCGCCAGCCAGTCCCCATATCGATAGCGAATGTCGGGAGTAATTATCAAAACCTCGTTCACCACAAGATGATAAAAGGTGAATGGCCTCGCGCAGCAAATGAAGTTGCGGTGAACGAATCCTTGCTAAGTAAGTTCGGGCTTCGCTTTGACACCCTGCCAGAGCTATGGATTGAAGGCATTAGATATCAAGTTACCGCAGTCATAAAAGATAGCTACTGGCTTGATCCATTGTCTTCTCCAACCCCTGTAATTTGGCGGCTCACAGCTTCTCCATCATCGAGTTTACTGGTGAAATGGGATGGGGCTTATTCAGAGTTAGAAAAAGAGCTGTTTAATATAGTATCAAACCTTAATAACGGTATTATTTTAGATAATTTAAAGTCTATAAACGCTTTGCGTGCTGAACGCATGCAACGGCCTTACCTTTTACTTCATGTTTTGAGTGTTGTTTCTCTTACAATAACAGTCATCGCAGTTCTTAGTTTATGGGTGGCAATGAGTCATTGGTTAACTGCAAAAAAGTGGGCCTTTACGGTTCACTTGGCTCTTGGGGCAACAACAAGTCACCTAAGGCGAGAACTGCTAAGTCAAGTGATTTGGCCTTTAGTTGCATTTCTGCCATTCAGCGCAGCTTTTGCCCTATCCATTGCCAAAGTGATTGATCATGAAATTGAAGTGAGTGTGGCTTTTCAAACAACCTTGCTCGCTCTCTTGTTTGTAACACTCATCGTTTTTGGAATCGTCACGAAAGCATATCAACACCTCGTACGGCTGGATCCAGCCTCACTTTCCAAGGATGTCACATGAGTCGTATCAAAACATCGCTCGATAAAATGAATAGGAAAAAGCCATTAATAAATTGGCCCTTATGGCTATTCGTTGCCGGTTCTATGACATTCGCTTTTACCAGTCTATTTATCGCTGGCGTGTTTGACAGAACACTCCGTTATTCCGAGCTTCAACTTGCTTTGCCAGAACAGCGGACTATTACTCCTCATTATAGACTCACCGGAGAAGTTCACCTGCATCAGCAACGCATTTTAATTGCACGCACTCCGGGAACCGTTGAAAGTATTTTGATCAGTCCAGGAAGTAAAACGACAGCGGGAACAACGTTGGCTAAACTCATTAATTTAGAACTACAGGAAGAAGTTGAGCTGCTAGAAATGGAATTATCTGCGCTCAAGTCAGAGCTTGCTTTGCGTATTCAGCGAGCGGAGCAGCGCTTGCAGAGTCAAATTTATGAAGTTGAGCTGGCTAGGGGAAATGCTGAGATGGAAAGAGCTCGACTTGAGTCAGAGACAACACTGCATGAAATAAACCTCGTTTCTGACATCGACTTTAATGTAGCAAAACTACGCGCTAAGCAGGCAGAGATTGAGCTTCTTCGTCAACAGCAAGAGCAAAGTCTTGCCAAACAAGAACTCACCCTCAGCCAACAGAGTGCTGATGATGAAATTAGTCGCTTGGAAAGCAGAATTGTCTTTAAACAACGAAAGTTAAGCGAGCTTACCATTATCGCACCAGAGGAAATGACAGTACTCGAGCTCGATAGTAGATTGTCCCTCGGAGCTGCGCTTGACGCAGGCGCTCCTTTATTAAGTTACTACAAAAGTGGAGACCTAGGAATTCGTGTGCTGATACCCCCCAGCATGCTTTCGCGAATTAACGTTGGCCAACAAGGTGTGTTTTCTGTTGGCAACCTCACTCTCTCTGCCACAGTAGTTCGTATTGGAGCTCGTGTCGAGGGCGGCTCTCTTCCTGTCTGGCTTGCCCCTGTTGAGCCTGTAGAAAATTACGCTACTGAAGGGCAGGATGTTCCAGTAGAACTTACCCTTAGCTCATCCACTGCACCCTTTGTTATACCAACCCCTGCTTGGTATCGGGGCCCTGGAAATTACGAAATTTATTGCTATCGGCACGAGCTCATTACACCTTGCGACATTGAACTTGGATATACCGATGGAGAACTCGTTGAAGTTCTCACTGAGTTAGCGCCCGGCACCTTATTAGAAGTCACCTCCGCTCACCGTTGGCTTGGAGATGCCCCACGCGAGGTACAACAATGATCATTGCTCAGTTAAAAAACATATCTAAAGAGTACAAGCAAGCAAATGAAAACCACCCTGTTCTCCAAGAAATCAATGTGGCAATTAACGAAGGCGAATTTGTCGCCATATGCGGCCCATCCGGTCACGGGAAGTCAACCTTGTTGTCTATTCTTGCTCTTCTAGAGCCTGCAACAAGTGGTGAATATTTACTTGCCGGCACTCCCGTGGCGTCACTACATCGAGACCAACTTGCGGTCCTCCGCGGGCGTCATGTCGGTATTGTTTTCCAGTCATTTAACCTTATCGGCGATATGACCGTACAAGAAAATGTGCAGCTACCTTTAAAGTTTGCCAGCCATATTAAAAGTGAAGAGCACGAAGCGTTGGTGAGACACGCCATAAATTCAGTCGGGCTTGCCGGTAAAGAAAATTTTTACCCCGATATGCTCTCAGGGGGGCAACAACAGAGAGTCGCCATTGCCCGAGCTATTGTGCACAAGCCAGACATTCTGTTTGCTGATGAGCCTACCGGAAACCTTGATTCTACAACCGGTGAAGATGTAATGAAGTTATTAGAGGCACTACATAAGCAAGGCATGACGCTATGCCTTGTCACACATGATGAAACTATTGCCGAAAAAGCACAACGGCGTTTACTTATACATGACGGGCATTTAAAAGAAATATAGTAACGTTTCTTAAGGAGATGACTGTGTTATAAATGGGGTATTTACAGTCCTGTCCTATTGCTATCTGGCGCTCCAAGTATTGGAGCACCGAAGGTACCAAATTACGAATCATATGCTAGCTCAGGCCCATCATGAGCTATTTGAGGAAACCACATGTGTTTAAAAAAGATGTGGGGATCCCTTAGCTTGAAAATTTGGTGTTATTTCAGGGGAAACGTCACCCCGCTGAAAAATTGAAAATAACGACGGTCTCTGACGGCATGGCTCATGAAGTTAAAGTTTATAACGAAGATGGGAATCAAGAAGACCGTCTTCAAGTTGGAATTCAAGAATTCGATAAGGCTGTATTTACAAACTTCGGTGTTTTTCAAGATAGTTGACACTTTTTTGTCATTTAAGCGGCCTGTTTTTCATCCTGTTTAACTGACGGCTTTTCCGGGTTCAATGTTGTCGGGCCGACGGGTTTGCAGTTGCGAACATTGCGTTTACCCCAGCGGCTTGGGTTGGCTGCTTTTGCTTTTTCCAAGTGCTGTTTACGCTTAGCTAATATGGTTTCATCTTGTCCAGTATGACGCTGATGCGGCGTTACGAAGCATAATTTACTGTGCTTATGCTCGTAGTTATACCAGCGTGTAAACTTAAGTACCCACTCACGAGCCTCTTCTAGGCTTTTAAAGCCCTGAGAAGGCCATTCAGGCCGATATTTGCAAGTTCTGAACAGCGATTCTGCAAACGGATTATCGTTGCTCACACGCGGCCGGCTGTAAGAGGTCGTCACACCGAGATCATAAGCTTTAGCTCGCATGGTCTGTGATTTCATCGGCGCGCCATTGTCAGAATGCAATACAACACCAGAGTGTAAACAGTTTTCACGTATCAGCGTGCGCTGTAATAATTCAGCGGCAAGCTCACCAGATTCTTGTTCGTAAACCTCATGACCAACGATTTTGCGACTAAATAAGTCTTCGAGCATATACAGGTAATAAAACTGCCCGCGGACGTTACTCGGCAAATAAGTAATGTCCCAACAAAACACCTGGCAAGGGCCTGTGGCTTCAAAAGTCGCTGGTGCTTTTGCGCCCTTCGGGGCAACACTACGGCCACGATGATGTAACTGTCCATGCTGCTTCAATACGCGATAGAACGTTGATTCACAGCCATAATACTGGCCTTCATCCAACAATGTCGGCACGATTTGCGTGGGCGGTAAACTCGCGAAGCGTTTTTCGTTACACACAGCCAAAATACTTTCTTGCTCAGCCGGTGAGAGCTTGTTCACCGGCTCTGGACGAATAGCATCTGGACGCTTATCAGCAACCACGTTGCCGCCTTTATACCAACGTTTATAAGTACGTAAGCTAATACCTGCTTCTTCGCAGGCCAGTGGCAGCCGAGCACCAGACTCTTTTGCTTCTCGTATCCACATGACGTATTGCGCGCGCTCTGAGACCGAGGTCAATCGTCCTCGCTGTCGTTCTCCCAGAACGCATCCAGCTTTTTTCGCAATACCAATAACGCTGCGGTTTCAGCCAACGCTTTTTCTTTTTGGCGAAGCTCGCGCTTAAGCTGTTTAATCTCTTTGCGATCTGCTTTACGTTGTTGCTTCGCTTCGAGCTCTTGCTCACGCGAGCTCACGAAGCCTTTTAATGAGTCTGCTTTCCACGCTTTCACTTGCTCAACATAGAGACCTTTGGCGCGGCAATACTCACTTAGTTCGGCTTCATTCATTGAGCCGGTTTCAATAACGACGGCTAGCTTTGCTTCTGCGGACCATTGGTCTGGCGTTGGTTTATTTCCTGGCACTGGGCGCCCCTGTAATTTGGCTTTATCTCGCCAATTATACAAAGTTTGCAGGCCAATGCCTTCAACTCGAGATACTTCTGCTACCGTCATATTTAGCGGCGGTAATAATTTACTAAGAACTGTTTGCTTACGTTCTTCTGAATAGCGTGGCACAATCAAGCCTTAACGCCCCAACTGGTTAATTTTTAAGTAGTGACAATGTAATCCCCCCATTTTAAGCAGCAGTTATTCGTAGAATTAATGAACCGCTTGCGTTAATTGTTTGGGCGGAATGCCTCCGATGGCCGTGTTAGGCCGTTCGTTGTTATAAAGCCAAAGCCACTGAGTGGCAAGTTCTTGTGCATGTTCGA
>NZ_PIPQ01000012.1 GCF_003987015.1 Aliidiomarina taiwanensis
AGGCTGCAACTTACGGATATTGACCAACGAGATGCTGACCAAAATACAGCAGCGTATAAATCTCAGGCCGCGTAAGGTACTAGGGTTTAAGCAACCAGATGTAATTTTTAAAGAGCAATTGCAGTACACGCAGAGCGAGTGTTGCAGTTATTAGTTGAATCTAGGAAATACCAAAAATTAATATAGTAAGAGCCTATATTGCATTCCCATCCACCCTTGGGATAAGCTTGCCTTTATGACTGATACAGCCCGACAACAACGCAGCTTAACCAGCCTGCTTATTATGCTTTTAGTGCTTGTGCTCTGCACAGGGCAGGCCAGTGGGCATATACAAAGTTGTAAAGGCGGGCACTCGGTTAACTCAGTACCAGCTATGAGCAGTGCCACAGCGGCGGGGCCACTCGAGTCGCTCACTGCGCCGTCGCTCGCTTTCTCGCCCGCAGTTTCTACCCTGATAAATCTCAACATACTGCTTGAGTTAAGCCAAAGCGACTGCGACCTCACCTCGCATCTTATCCAAAGCTCACAACCACATGATGCTTCGAAGCTGCCTGTGGTGTTAATATTGCTCTTTATATTAACCGCTCTGGTGCGAAACTGTAGCACTCTACGTACGACACGAAATGGCTTTCCTCCAGTGCCTCAATGGCGCTACCGTCCACACCTACATTTCTGCGTGTTCAACGAGTAAATAACCACTTCAACAAAACAGTATTTAGTTGTTTTTATTTGAAGGAGTTTTGCTATGCGTTGGCTAACGCACATTTTATTGTACGTGTTTATGTTTACGGTGTTTGCGGCTAAAGCCAGCACACCAAGTAGTACCACAGGTTGGCTACAGCACCCAGACCATCCCCCGGTACAGGTCCAGCTGAGTTTAACGGGCACAGGAGATCCTGAAGAAGGCATAGTGCACGCTGTGCTTGAGGTGCAGCTAAAGGACGACTGGAAAACCTATTGGCGCTCCCCAGGCGAGGGCGGCATTGCACCTACTGGGGTTTGGAGCGAAAGCACCAACGTTCAGCAGGTTGAATGGCACTGGCCCAGTCCGCAGCGCTACCAGGTGGCGGGTATTGAAACCGTTGGTTACAAAGAACAGGTCGCGTTCCCGCTGCACATTCAAGTGGCTGATTGGCAGCAGCCTGTGCACCTACAAGGTGTCCTTACCATGTCGTCTTGCACGGATATGTGCGTACTGACGGATTACGATATTGCCCTGTCTTTTACCCCCGCTGAACTGGTGCCAAATGACCAGGTGCACTTTGCGTATCAGCAAGCACTCGCTCAGGTGCCTCGCACATTATTAACGAATGGCGAACAACAGGGGCTATTCGTAGAGCAGGCGGTATGGAACAAAGAAACCTCGAAACTGCAGGTGCGTTTACAAACGCCCAGTGCTTTGGTCAGCCCCGATGTGTTTGTGGACACCTTTGCGGAGGACATTCGCGATATCACAGTGAAACCGCCGCAGATAACCTTTGAAGGCAGAACCTTGGAATTTAGCGTCGATATTGAGCATTGGCTGGGCGACGTAGACTTAGTAGGTCAGCCGATTCAAGTAAGCCTGGTAGATGAAACCATGGCGTACGAACTGCAGGTGTCCCCCCAAGCAGGCTCGTTCACTTCGCAGTCGGGCGGCAGCGGTACGGCTGAGTTGAGTTGGGGGGCTCTTATTTTATTCTCCCTGCTTGGCGGGCTTATTTTAAATATTATGCCCTGTGTGCTGCCCGTGCTTGGCATGAAGTTACAGTCAGTGCTAACCGACAACCGCCAGCAAGCCTTGGTGCGTAAACAGTTTCTGGCTTCGGCGGCCGGTATTGTGGTGTCCTTCTGGCTTATTGCTGTGGGCCTGTTGGTGTTAAAGCAAAGTGGCTCGGCCATAGGCTGGGGCATTCAATTTCAAAGCCCTTACTTCCTTGGCTTTATGGTGTTGGTTACCTGGTTGTTCACCTTAAATTTGGCGGGCGTGTTTAGTATTCGTTTGCCCGGAAATATGAGCACCTGGGCGGCTACGAAAGGGGACCAATCCTTATCAGGCCAGTTTGTGCAAGGCATGTTTGCCACCTTATTGGCTACCCCTTGTTCTGCGCCCTTCTTAGGCACAGCTATAGGCTTTGCCCTTGCCGCCAGTGCGTTACAAATGCTCACTATATTCACCTTGCTTGGGCTCGGTATGGCCTTGCCTTGGCTATTAGTAGCAGCACGGCCACGACTGGCGCTGTTATTACCAAAGCCCGGAAGATGGATGAATGTCACTAAAGTTATTTTTAGCTTTCTGCTTGCGGCCACCACAGTGTGGCTACTGTTTTTGCTCCGTAACCATGTAGAGCTAACCCTGTGGCGAGTTGTATTTGCCGTGTTGGTCATTATTAGCTTTGTGTTGATATGGCGTATGTATGGCGCTCGGGGTGTGGCCTTGAGCTTTGCCCTTGGCTTTATGAGCTTGTTTGGTGCCATTGCGTTTGCCGTGCTGACATCTGACGAGACCAACCCGCCACCGAGCTGGCAACCACTCAAAGTGCATGCCATTGAACAGGAAGTGGCGGCAGGCAAATTGGTGTTTGTAGATGTCACCGCCGACTGGTGCATTACTTGTAAAGCCAATGAAGTAGGCGTGTTGCTACAAAACCCCGTGTACCAAGCACTACAGGCCCACGACGTGGTGCTTATGCAAGGAGACTGGACCCGACCCAGCGACTATGTAACCCAGTATTTAAAGTCCCACAACCGCTACGGTGTGCCTTTCAATAAAGTGTATGGCCCAGGCGCACCGGAAGGAATAGAACTACCCGTACTACTAAACCAGCAAGCTGTTATGGCTGCTTTTGAAAATGCCCGTGAAAGGAGAACACAATGAAAACTTGGATAACCCAGCTAATTGTTGCAGCCAGTGTGGTGCTGTTCATCAGTACTGGCGTGAAAGCACAAGAGCGTACCGAGCTGACGCAACAAATTGAAGAAATAAACCAAATACTGCAAGAACACCCGGCTATAGTGCCTGACCTGTTGGCCAGTTTGCATAATTACCTTGAAAGCAGACAGCAAAGCCAACAAGCATTACAAGCGCATCATGGGTGGCTGTACCAAAACGACGCGACTCACCCGTGGATGGGCGCGTCCAACCCAGAGCTAACGCTGGTTGTGTTTACCGACTACGACTGCCCCTACTGTAAGCGTCTCGACCCTCACTTACAAAAGCTGGTGCAAGAGTACCCGCAAGTAAAGGTCATTAGCGTGCTGGTCCCATTACGGAAGCAACAGCTAGCCGGTAGCCCGGTTAACTCGGCGGAGTTTGGTTTAAATGTATGGCACGACAATCCGGCGAACTACCCACAAGTGGAAAACTTGATGTATCGGAAGAATGGCCTGCATGACGCAAACTCCATACGCCAGGTGGCGCAGCGAAGTGAAACCAGCTCGCTGATAAAGTCGAATACACAGGTAAAACAAGCCATCGACAGAAACTACCGTGTATTTACAGAGCTTGGGCTGCGAGGAACCCCCGCCATTCTTATCGGCGAGGGCGTTATTCCAGGTTATGTGGAATATGAACAGCTTGAAGAAGTGGTGCGCTCACAACTGTAGCGCACACTGCTGCGGTGGCCTTAGCTTTTCGGGCTCAGGTCGCCGGGCAAAAACTTACACACAAACACCATCATGCCGTAGGTTTCAAAAGAAAACTTCATGCAGGCCTGTAAGGCGGCCATCACAGTGTCGTATTCGCCAAACACTTGTGTGCTTAAGGTGTTGGTGATGATGTTCAAGTCGCCTTGCTTGCCCAGCTCGTCTAAAAAGCCTTGTATAGCCGGAATGTAGTTGGCGGTGAGTGGGTAATTACTAATTTCTACGGTTAACTGCATTGGAACCTCTGTAACCAAAATATTGAACCCATAAGCATATCATACCCATAAAAAAAGCAGCCTGTGGGTTTCCCCCCAAAGGCTGCTTTTTACAATTGGCGTACTACTTAGAAGCGGTAGTTTAACTCTGCATAGTAGTAGCCACCGTTAAAACCAAAAGGCGCGTTGGTGTTCGGGTACATAAAAATACCGTTGAACTGGTTTTCTGGAAGTTGTTTGTCTGGGTAAGTATCAAACAAGTTTTGCGCCCCCACTCTTACCCCTAAAGCGTCGGTTGCTTGGTACAACACAGAGGCGTCAACAATGACTTTACCGCCAAAGGTGGTTTGCACTCCGGCGTTGTTTTCAAGTACATAGTCGCCAAAGTAGCTAAAGGCCATGTGGGTTTTCAGTTTGTTGTAGTCGTGGGTAAACGACAGAGTGCCGCTATTTTGAGGCACCGAGCGGGTCATGCGAGTACGCTCTACGTTATCAAATAGCTTGTCTTGTAAGCCGTCGAGTATGGTGGGTAGGTTCACCGCGTCAATGCTGGTTTTGTTATACCCATAGGCCGCTTGTACTTTTAACTGCCCCCATTGGTCTAAGTCGAGTTGCTTGGCCACTACAACGTCGAGGCCTCGGGTTGTGGTATCAACCGCGTTAATAAAGAAGCGTGCGTTGTCGGCCCCTGCCACAAGCAAAGCGTCTGCAACGGCTGGCGAGTCCGCTGGAATCAGCGAGCTGGACAAAATAATGCGGTCGTCAATTTGAATTTGGAAGGCGTCTACGGTGACAGACCAACCATTATGGCCATTCCAAACAGCCCCTAAGCTTAGGCTTTGCGACTCTTCTGGTTGCAAGGCACCCACTTGTAGTTCGCGGGCCACATTACTTAAGTTGTTAAACGTACCCGACTGCTCAGGCACAAGTTCGCCGTTGCGGTTTACAAACAAGGTTGAAATGTTGGTGAAGTACAGCTGCTGCACGCTTGGCGCACGGAAACCTGTGTTCGCTGTGGCGCGTACCGCAAACTCGTCGGTAATAGCATAGCGACCAGACAGCTTCCAACTGGTGTTACTACCAAAGTCGGAATAGTCTTCAAAGCGCATTGCTGCGGCCCATTGGAAGTTTTCCGTTAGCTGGTTTTCTAGCTCAACATATATACCCGTGTTATTACGCGACTCGTCTACCTCGGAGTCAGGGTGGAACCCAGTGAACCCTTGGCTTCCCGCAGGGCGGTTGTCGTAGCCACCGTCTTGGTATGAGGCGGGCTCACCGGCTTGAATTTGGTAAGCGTTATCACGGTAGCTGACCCCAAAGGCCACGGCTAAGTCAGAATAATTATAAAACTTAAAGAACCGCGACAGTTCGAAACTGGCGTTCATTTCATCGTGAATTAAGGTTCCTGTGTCGAAGTTGGTTGGGGAGTTTGGCCCCATAGACGCGTTCAAGGAGTTTTCTAACCGGTAGTTAAACTCACTCTTGCCGTAAACAACCGAGGCGTCGGCAAACCACTCACCTATATCAAACTTATAACCTGCGGCTAGTGAAACGTCGGTGGTTTCAGGTGCTAGGGTCGGTAAGAAACCGTGTGGGTATATTTCAATGACGTTGCGGTTGTCGAGGGCGCGGCGGTAAAACGCGCCGGACTTGGTGGTGCGCTTACTGTAGCCACCAAACGAATAGAGTTCGCCCGTGCCTACTTGGTAGTTGGCGTTGTAAAACAAACCCGTATTTTCAAACTCTGCGTCGCCCACGTGGTGGTTCTTGCGGTTAAAGGTGTCTTCCCGTGGGTCTAAGTCGCCATTGGGTAAGGTGGGGTACTGTTGGCGCGGGTCTAGCCCGGCGCGGTTGGTGCTGCCCTTGTCGTGGTATTCGCCTGAAAACACAATGGCACCGCGGTCGTTTAAGTTCACCCCAAAACTACCGTGCAGCTTCACTTGCTCGCCGTCACCTTCATAGGTTTGGCCAACACTTAAGCTGACATCACCACCTTGTGGGTTGTCTTTTAATACAATGTTAATAACCCCAGCAATGGCGTCAGAGCCGTATTGCGCTGAAGCACCGTCTCGCAACACTTCAATGCGCTTAATGGCGGAAATAGGAATGGCGTTTAAGTCCACGTTCGAACTGCCCCGGCCTGTGGTCCCGTTTAAGTGCACTAAGGCGCTACTGTGACGGCGCTTGCCGTTAATGAGCACCAGCGTATGGTCTGGCGAAAGGCCACGCAGTGAGGCAGGGCGTACTGCATCGGAGCCGTCCGTAATAGACGAGGTAGGGAAGTTAAAGCTCGGCACCGCATACTGTAACGCTTTCGCTGTTTCAGTAAAGCCAGAAGCAACAAGGTCTTCTCCGGAAATAATATCAACTGGAGCCGAGCCCTCAGTTGCCGTACGAACACTTAAACGTGAGCCAATGACTTGAATACGCTCATCAGCTTTTTCATCTGCGGACTGCTCCGCCTGTTGTGCAAAACTAACAAGAGGCGTAGACACGATAGCGGCTACAGCAACACTAATCAGAGTTTTCTTCATGACATCATCCCTAGGTTGTTTACTTTATAGGCTTACTCTTTCGAAGCTAAGCCAAACGGAGCACTTGGTCAAGGAAGAGTTGGTTGGTAAAAGTGTTTTTCTAGCTATTTAATTGTTGAGTATGTTGCTGGCTTGTTGTGTTTGGTGCTTATTTCACCCGAGGTAACTGGCGCCATTGGGTGGTATAGGCCGGGGAAAGGTATTCACGCTTCATGTTCCAGCTGTGTTTAAGGTGTTCGCCGGTTAAAAACACACGGCCTTTACCCGACTGATTAATGCTGTCCATGACCTGCATCAGCCGACGGCTACCTGGCTGCGAACCAAAGTAGGGGGTGTTCGTTTCGGCTAGTTCGGTGTCAGCAAACAAACTCGGGGTGTAACTGCCTGGGGTATAAAAGTCGGCAAGCATCACCCCAGCTTTTTTATAAGGGTAACCGTTCCGCCAAATGCGTTTCAATAAGGCCACGGCTTGCTGAGTTAAGTCGCGGGTGTCGGCCGTTGGCTGTGTTAATTCGACCGTTGCGCTGTTGCTGTATTGTGGTTGTTCCGACTGAAAGCGATTGGTGCATAAAAACACACTCAGCACTTTCGCCTCGAGTCCTTCGTGCCGTAACTTTTCTGCTGCGCGGGCAGTGTAGTGGGCCAAGGCTTCATGCATTTTCGCAAATTCCGTAACAGGCGTACCAAAGGAACGGCTGCTTACCAACTGCTTTTTACTAGCGGGTGCTTCTTCTAGCGCAATACACGACTCGCCATTCAGCTCACGTACGGTGCGTTCTAGCACCACAGAAAACTGCCGCCGTATGCGGCTAGGGTCGCTTTGGGCTAAGTCTAAAGCGGTGTGAATATTTAAAGCGGCTAAACGCTTACTTAAACGCCGACCGACCCCCCACACTTCACCCACAGGCAACAGCGCAAGTAACTTTTGTTGCCGTGTGCGGGCGGTTAAGTCGACCACACCACCGGTGGCCGGGTAGGCTTTGGCCGCATGGTTGGCAAGTTTAGCAAGGGTTTTGGTTGGTGCCATTCCCACACACACATGTATACCCACCCACTGTAAGATGGTTTGCTTTACTTGCATGCCAAAAGCTTCAAGCTCATTCATACCGGTTAAATCAAGAAAGGCCTCATCAATGGAGTACACCTCTACGCGTGGTGACAGCTGCTCGAGAATGCGCATAACGCGGCTACTAATATCGCCGTACAAAGCATAGTTCGACGAAAAGGTGTGCACCCCATAACGTTTTATAAGGTCTTGTATTTGAAATACAGGCACCGCCATTTTTATGCCAAGGGCCTTGGCTTCAGGCGAGCGTGCGACCACACAGCCGTCGTTATTCGACAGCACCACCACAGGTTGCTCGGCAAGATCGGGCCGAAACAGCTTTTCACAGCTGGCGTAAAAGTTGTTGCAGTCCACCAGGGCAAATACCGCAGACATCGGGCGAGCCACTAGGTGGATTTATGGCGAATGGTACGCACCACACTGGTCACCACGCCAAATATGTCGAGCTCGGCCCCTTCTTGTAGGGTAATGGGCGCATACTTTTTATTGCGCGGCACCAAGCGCGTGTGGGGCTTTAGTTCTAGTTGCTTTACCGTAAGCTCGCCATGCAAGCTGGCAATCACAATGTCGCCATGGGCGGCCTGCAATGCGCGATCAACCACCAGTACGTCGTCGGCATAAATACCTGCGTCTTGCATGGAGTCGCCCTCCACACGCACAAAGAAAGTTGCCGCCGGGTGCTTTACGCATAACTCGTTTAAGTCGAGGGTTTGCTCAATATAGTCCTGTGCAGGCGAAGGAAAGCCAGCTGAAACCCGTTCGGTAAATAGGGGAATAGCTAGCTTTGGTTTCGATACAGCGGGAGTGCTTGTCGCTTGCCCTAATAATGTAGCGTGCATGCTATAAACCTCATCAAACACTGTGTATTTATACAGTATCTAATAAGTAAGGCCATTGCACAAGATAAAATAAAGGCAATGGCCAAGCGACAAGGGGAAGGGCTTGTTTATTAACCGAAAATACGGAAGCGTTCCGCGTTGTCCATAAAGTCTTTTTCGCCAATCTCGCCTTGGTGCGAACCAAATGGCATTTGCGCGCGTAGTTTCCAGTTGGCTGGAATATCCCACTTCGCTGCCACTTTTTCGTCTGGTAGGGGATTGTAATGCTGCAAACTAGCACCAATGTTAACGGTAGCGAGCGCAGTCCATACTGCAAACTGGGCAATCCCCGTTGAATGCTCAGACCAAATCGGGAAGTTGTCGGCGTACAATGCGTAGTTTTCTTGCAGGTTTTTTACAACATCTTGGTCTTCGTAGAATAAAATAGTTCCAGCGCCTGCGGCAAAACTGTTAATCTTCTCTTCCGTAGGGCCAAATTTGTCGGCTGGCACAATGGCTTTTAACTCGTCTTTTACGATGTCCCAAAACTCTTGGTGCTGGTCATTGTGTAAAATAACAATACGCGAGCTTTGCGAGTTAAAGGCAGAAGGTGCCTGACGCACAGCTTCTTGAATCAGCTCATTCACGTCATCTTTAGGTAAAGGCAAGTCGCTGCCTAAAGCATATTGGCTACGGCGTGTTTTCATCGCATCTATAAAAGGGTTGCTCATCGAGTTAACTCCTATGTTGCCTACTGTTAGGCTGTCATAAAATATGGTTCATTGCTCCTGGGCTTGTATTCACATGTGAGCAGAAGATGACGCATTGTAGACAGATGCAACACGCGTGAGAACCCCGCATTTGGAATAGCTGCCTTTCCAAAGTAAAAACCTTCAACTTTGAAGCAGGCCTCTGTGGTATTAGGACACTAGTTATATGAACAAGTCACGCGCACTACTCATACTCGGCATTGTTTTTATTGCAACCAACTTGCGTGGGCCCATTTCAGCGTTAGGCCCTGTGTTGGAAGCCATTATTGAGCAGTTTTCGCTGAGTCCAACGCAAGCGGGTATGTTAACAACCTTGCCTTTATTAGCGTTTGCTATGGGTTCGCCATTGGCGGCGGCGCTCGCCAAGCGTATTGGTGTTGAGCTTTCGTTGTTTCTTGCCCTGCTATTCATCGCCGTGGGCCTTGCGTCGCGTCTTATCGACTCCGTCGCTATCTTATTTATCGGTACCGCTGTTATAGGTGTTGGTATTGCGCTTGGTAATGTGTTGTTACCCAGTGTCATTAAACGCGACTTCCCCAGCCAGTTGGCGGTCATGACAGCCACCTATGTGCTGGTTATGGGTATTGTGTCGGGTGGGTATTCAGCGCTAATTCTGCCTATTAGCCAATACCAAAATATGGGCTGGCAAATGGCGTTGGCAGGGTTTGCAGTAGTCACCTTGATCAGTATTGTGCTGTGGTTACCCCAGTTACGAAAGCACACGCCACCCCCGCCAGACTTGCCCGACTCGGTGGGCGACAGCAAGGTATGGCATTCCCGTTTGGCCTGGCAAATTACCACCCTGTTAGGTTTTAACTCGTTTTTCACCTACATAATGTACGCCTGGATGCCCAGTATTTTAATTGAGCTTGGCGTACAGCCAGAAGAAGCGGGTGTGTTGCATGGTGTGTTTCAAGTGGCTGCCGCTGTAGCGGCTATTGCGCTTATCCCTATTTTGGCGCGTCTAAAAGACCAACGCATGATCTCTTTTAGCTTAGCGGGCTTAACGGCGTTAAGCTCCATAGGGCTTTTGTTTATTCCGCAATTCGCTATTTTTTGGTCCGTCGCGCTGGGCTTTTTCTCTGGCTGTGTGTTTATTTTAGGGCTTTCTTTTATTAGCTTACGCACCGACACCACCAGCCAAACTACCTCGCTTTCGGGTATGGCCCAATGTTTAGGCTACCTGTGGGCTGCCGCAGGCCCCATGATAGCCGGCGCACTACACAGCGCCTTCGACAGTTGGGTGCCTGTACTCTGGTTGTGTGTGGCAGCCAGTGTGACCTGTGCCATTGCGGGGCTTTTTTGTGGTCGCAACATGACCATAAACGAACATGCCGCACGCACAGCAGCAAGCAAAAGTTAATACACAACAACATTCGTAAATTGCCGTACATGCGCTAAGTTTAAAGTAAACATAAAACGAAAAGGCGAGCCATGAAAAAAATTGTCGTTGTCGGTGGCGGGGCAGGCGGGCTGGAGTTAGTTACACGGCTTGGGCGCAAACTGGGCAAAAAGGGAAAAGCACAGGTTACTTTAGTCGACAAAAATAGAACCCACTTATGGAAACCACTACTGCATGAAGTGGCCGCAGGCGCAATGGACCCAGGGGTCGAAGGCCTAAGTTACCGTTCCCATGCGCATAATCATGGCTTTCAATTTCAGCTAGGCACGTTAACGCAGCTTAATCGAGAGCATAAAACAATTGAACTTGCGCCCATTTACGACGAAAAAGGCAAATTGCTACTCAGCGAGCGCACCCTAAGTTACGACATTCTGGTGCTGGCCATAGGCTCGGTCTCGAATGACTTTCAAACCAAAGGGGTCCGCGACCACTGCATATATTTAGACAGTCCTCAGCAAGCAGAATACTTCCATGAAGAGCTGATGGATGTTTTTCTTCGTTACACCAACGACACCCACCAAAGCGACAAGGTAAACATTGCCATTGTTGGCGCTGGCGCCACGGGGGTCGAACTTTCCGCAGAGCTGTACAATGCCGTTGACTACCTAAAAAGCTATGGGTTTAAAAGTTTAGGCGCAGACAATTTACGCTTAACCCTAATAGAAGCGGGGCCTCGTTTATTGCCTGCCTTACCCGAGCGCATTGCCCGTATGGCACAAACAGAGCTAGAGCAGCTTGGCGTTGACGTGCGAACAAATACCCGCGTGGTGCAGGCAACCGAAGCAGGGTTGGTGACAGAAGCAGGTGAAACTGTGCCTGCCGACCTGCAAGTATGGGCTGCGGGCATAAAAGCACCCGACTTTTTAAAAGGGATAGGCGGGCTTGAAAATAATCGTCTGAACCAACTAGCAGTGCGCGGCACGCTGCAAACAACGCGCAGCGACGACATTTACGTGATTGGCGACTGCGCTTTTTGCCTGCAAGCCAATGGCAAGCCAGTTCCGCCGCGGGCGCAGTCGGCCCACCAAATGGCTTCCCGAGCATATAGCAATATTCAAGCGCAGTTGCGAAATAAACCCTTAAAACCCTATGTGTATAAAGACCATGGCTCCCTCGTAAGTTTAAGTAAATACAGTACAGTGGGGTCGCTTATGGGGAATTTAACGCGTGGTTCAATGACCGTAGAAGGGCGGTTAGCTCGAGTTATTTATGTGTCTTTGTACCGCATGCACCAAATAGCCCTGCATGGTTACGTGCGCACCGGACTCATGATGCTGGTTGGGCGCATGAACCGGTTCTTGCGGCCGAAATTGAAGCTGCATTAACCTGTCTTCGAATGCATGCTAAGGTGAAGGCAACCCTTGTTTAGTATCGATGCCCGGCCCTTCGAATTAGCCGTTCGCCAAGCAGAAGCGGACCTAGATGCACAGCAAGCAAACCTAGAGAGTGCTCGCGCGCAGTTGGGCCCACAAGGGGTCGACAACCCATCTATTTGGGCGGCTCAAGCGCAGCTTGAAAGTGCGCAATACGACTTGGCTTCCACAGTGGTAAAAGCGCCGCACTTTGGGGTAGTGACTAATATGAACTTAGCGCAAGGGCAATTTATAGGGGCGGGAAACCCTGCACTAACCTTTATTGATGCAGACGCCGCTTGGATTACCGTTGATTTTCGTGGACTAGTTACCTGTATTAAGGCGCTATTATGTACGTAACACCAAGGCCTACAGCAAAGAATGACCCACATTATGCCCTGCGGCTTGGCTTAATAGGAGCGCTTGCCTATTTGGCCGTTGCGTTGCTCAACCCCGCTTTGCCTCCCATTATAACTGCACTCCCTATTGGCCTGATTGGGGCCCATGCCCTTGGTGTATGTGGTCGCCATGTGGTTCACCAATTGGTGCTTTCACCGCCGCTGGCGCCGTGGCCATACTCGACGCACGCACCAACTGGCGCAGCGAGTCAGCCGAGCCTGAAAAAAGCCACTAAGACCATTCGGCGAGTTGTTGCAGTTCACGAATCCGATTGCGCTGCAGGGCGAAGGCTTCAAACACTTCCTCGAAGTCTTGGCTTTGCTTGCTGACATGGGGTAGGGCAAGCCGCGCTTGAGTAAAAAATTCAGTGCGGCTTTGTCCCCACGCCTTTTGCCACCATTGCAAAATACATTCGCGGCTGCTGTTCAGTTTGTTCGCACTGGGTAAGCGGTCCGACTTTCTTGCATTCACAGCAGAGGTTGCAGGCACCAAGTTCCACAAGTCATTGTTTGGCCAGCGAGCATAAGGAAAGGCATGGTCCACCGCATATTCATTAGGTTTTTGAATACGTTTCTGGGACCAAACACAATGCACTTGATCGCTTAGAAGTAAGGCGTCGACACGTTGCCGCACATGACTGGTGTTGCGTTCAGGGTCATCCCAACGTAACGCATTAAAATAATGTTGGCGTGAAAATTCTTTTTCTTTATTGCGTCCGTATCCTTCCATTAAATTTACCCACTCGTTCAATAAAGTGGGTTCTATCCACACACTAAATTGCGCCATGGCGTCCCAAACGGGTTTCGGCAAATAAAATGACCCTAGACTCGCTAAGTAGTGATCGTCCAAGTGTAGCGAGGTTATAACAGACGCCGTTCTTTTTATGTCGATGGAAAAAACAGCTTCATCTGTACCCGGCAGTGTGGTGTATGTCACCGGCATTCTTTTCATTAACTGACAAATATCTTTCAGCGTTTGGTGTAGCACGGTTGCCGTGTGCAGGTTTGAGCTGCTAGCTAATGCGCCGTTGATATCCGCACCTAAATAAATGTCGTTACTGGCCAGAGGCTTCAATGCTTGCCAGCCGTTAGGCTTAACAAAGCCTAACCCGGTATTGCTGTTGCTGCTTTGTTGCATACCGTAAGTGTCAATAAGAGGGCGGTACAGCTTTAACCAATAAAAGGCGACAAGCCCTAAAGGCAGCTCCACCATATCGTCTGTTTGGTCTAGTACGGCTCCAGGGTGGCCTTCGGCAATACGCAAAAGCGAGCGCAGTAATGCAATTTTGTAGGTAGATGTTTTGGTGTCGTTGACTGCGATATGCCGAATAAGAGGGAAGGCACCTGTGCCGTCGTCGGGCAAGGTGAGAACAACTGTTTCCCAATAAACATCGTTGCGGCCTAGTTTGTCTTGCTGCTTTTGCTGTGAAACGTCTAAATACGACAGACCAAACTTGCTGGCCAAGCGAGCCTGCTCTGACGTAGACACTTGGTACATGGTACGCGTTTCATGCACCTCATGGTCTGGCTGGTTGGGGCCATGGCGCAGAGAAATAACCAGCTTGCCATTGGGTTTTAATAAGGAACTTAACTTGCGAAACGCGCGCTCGCGTGTGCTGGGCGGAATATGCATCCAAACGGCGCTTAATAGAATAAGGTCGAACTTGATTTGCAGTGCAAAAACCGCTTTGAGTTCAGGCAGGCTGTCGTTCACCCAATGAATATTGGCGTTTTTATGTTGCTGCTGGGCTAGGTTACGCATGCCGTCGGCTGGCTCTACCGCAACCACATGCAAGCCTTCACTGGCTAAATAGGCGCTGTCACGGCCAGAACCAGCCCCCACGTCGAGTGCCCAACCGCTCTCGGGGAGGTGTTGCATCCAGTCGCCATGTACGTCGGTAAAGCTCAGGCTTTCGTATTGTTCGCTGAGCGTTGCCGCGCGCTTGGAGTAGTAAGAGATTGTATTACTGCTCACTTTATTCGTCCTTGCAGAAATATCTAACAACCACGCTACCTGAAATGAACCAGAACGGCTAGTTAGTACACACCTCTAAGTATAAATAGCCTTGTACCATAGCTCGCTTAAAAACTCGGCGAGCTCGGCTTCGGAGGCGTATTGGTCTTTGGCTATTTCGTCAAGGGGCGAGTCGACTTCACTAAGCAAGCGGCGGGTGAATTCGTCGGTCATAGAGCTAAGGGCAAACACCAGCATTTGGGCTTGGGCTTCACTGATATTGGCGCGCTTGGCAATGTTTCTCGCCACTTTCTTTATGTAGTTCGAGTTTAAGTCGTCGTAGAATTTGGCGAACTCGGGAATAACAAAACTTACCTGTAATATGCACCGCATAAGCCCGGCGTTCAGCCTGGCTATTTTCAACCAAGCCAAGTTACTGTTGTACAGTGCGGTTTTATTGTCGTTGCCTTGAGGGGTGCTGGTTAAGAGGGCGTCGAAAATTTGTACGGACAGGTCTTCTAAGGTGACTTTGGTTATGTCTACCTTGTTTTTGAAGTAAATATAAAAGGCGGCATTGGACACTTCGGCCACTTCACATATGTCGGACACGCGCAGTTCTTGGTAACCAATTTGGTTCAGCAAGTGGGCGCAGGCCCAAATAAGCGACTGTCGGGTGCGCTCGCCTTTTTTAGCGGCGGGTGACTCGGTTTGTTGGTTGAAAACCACCTGTGGGTAATCCGTAACCAGTAAAGGATGTGTTTTCTGTGCCATTTACAAAAAGCTCGTATTGTTTATGTTTAGTGTCATGATACTACGGTATACGCCTTTTAAAATCGACCCGAATGGCTTGGGCCTTTATGGTATAAGCGGTGGAATGCGTACAGGGCGAATAATGAAAGAAACATAAGCGCACTTGGCAATAAGGTGGCGGTGAGCAGTATGGTGCGAATGGCGGTTTCGCTTTGTGCCTCGCTGCCGGCTATAAAGCCACCGTACTGTAGGGCTAAGCCAACTAAAAACGGCGCAACGGCAAGGCCTAACTGTTCTGACGCTGTCCAAATACCGGTAAACATACCTTCCGAACCAAACCCATGTTGTTCGCCATGTTGGTGAATGGTGTCGGTCAGCAGGGCGTAGGGGATCATTTGAATGGCGGCAAAACCCAGGCCAAAGCCCACTCCTAAGCCAATAAAGTGCCAATAGGCAATGTTCAGCCCGTACGTCAGCATGGCAATGGCTACCAGCATATAACCTACGGCCCCAAGCGCAAAAGCTGTTACGCGCGATGTCAGCATCGACAGTTTTTGCCACAAGGGCATGGCCACCATGGCGGTCACAAAGGTGGCTGTTAGGAAGCTGCCGGCTGCGGCGGGCGCAAGCCCATTGGAAAATACCGCCAAGTAAGTGGCAGAAGCAAGCAAAATGCCCACAGCGGTAATTTGCAGCACATGGGTGATAACCAAGTAGCTAAAGAGCGGTGTCATAACCCGAAGCATTTGCTGCAAAAAAGAAAGGTCGGTGGGCTTTTGTTCAGGCTCAAGCAGCCTGTGAGATTTAATAGAAAGCATGCTTACCAATAGGAAGGAAAAGCAAATAATCCCTAGCACCAAAGCCGTTAACTGGTAGGCGGTTGCGTCCTGGCCAAAGTAAGTAATAAGAAAGGGTGGCAAACCTGAGCCTAAAATAATGCCAAACATAACGCCCGAAGTACGGTACGACATAATTTTTAAGCGTTCGTCGGGGCAATTTGAAAGTTCGGAAGGAATCGTAATATAAGGCACGGCGAACAGGGTGTAGGCGGTGGCAGAAAACAAATAGGCCACGAGCACAAACCAAAAGGCAACCAAGGGCGTTGCAGTTTCCGGCACACTAAACATAAGCACCAGCCCAAGGGGCATCAGCAGGGCGCCGGTCAGCATAAAGGGCAGGCGACGCCCATACTTTGAGCGCGTGGTGTCGCTCCAACGGCCAATAATCGGGTCGGTAACCATGTCCCATAGCTTAGGAATAAGCAGTGCAAAGCCGGCTAACCCCGCATGCACGCCCTTAAGTTGGGTTAAGTAAAACAGCAAAAGCACCGTGGGTGTGGTGGCAAATAAGCCAGTACCCACCGAGCCGAAGGAAAAGCCGATCATACGTAAGTGAGATAACTGCTGACGTTGCACTTTGGTTTCCCTATGTGGTTGCTGTGGGGCGGGCTTGTTCCGCTGCACGTTGTGCCAGCGCCTTGCGGTCTATTTTGCCATTGGCCAGTTGTGGAAAGTGTGCGACCACTTGAATTTGCTTAGGCACTTTATAGTTTGCCAGCAAGCTTTTGCAGTGCTCAATTAACAGTTCCGGGGCATTGGGTTTGGTTTTATTGGTGAGCACAAAAGCAACGCCCACTTCATGGTACAAGGGGTCGGGCACGGCCACGACAACGGCGTCTTCCACCATGGGGTGACTGTTTAGCACCGTTTCAATTTCACGGGGGTACACATTGTAACCGCCCGACTTAAACCGCTCTTTGGTGCGCCCAACCAACATAATAGTGCCGTCGGGGTTGGCTTGGCCTAAGTCGCCCGTTTTTAAATACCCGTCGGCGGTAAAGACCTCGGCGGTGGCAGCTGGGTCGCGCCAGTAGTAAGAAAAGCAGTAGTCGCTGCGAATTTGTATTTCCCCTTTCTGCCCGGGCAAAACTAACCCGCCGTTTTCATCGGCAAGGCGAAACTCCACACTGTGAATAGGTTTGCCCACCGTGGTGGCCAGTATGTAGTCGCTGGTGTTAATAGCCCAGGTTACCGAGCCGACGGTTTCGGACATGCCGTAGGCATTCACAACCTTCGGGCAAATAGCTCGTAATTGGCGGACCAAGTTAATAGAAGCGGGAGCACCGCTAAATAAAATACATTGCAGTGAAGACAGGTCGGCGGTGGCAAAGGCTTCATGCTCTAGGGCTAGCTGGAACATGGTGGGTATTTGCCCCCAAAGGGTAATGCCATGTTGTTTTATCAGCTCGAACCCTTCGGCCACGTCGAAACGAGCCTGCATAACCACACAGCCGCCGTTGGCTATCATGCTGGTGGTAATGTCACCCACAGAGCCAATATGGTTAATGGGCAAATTGTTCAAAATAGAAGGGGACTGCAGTTGCAATAGCTCTGCTTGTAAAATGCTGGCTTTGGTCAGGGCATACTGGCTAATAACAGCGCCCTTGGGGTTACCTGTGGTGCCCGAAGTGTATATTAATGCCGTGGGTAATTCAGGCGCGAGGGTTGTCAAACTCGGCAAGGTGACAAGGTCTAAACTGGACAGGGCGTCGTTATGGTCAAGAGTGAGGTTGCTTGGGTCGTAGGGGGCAACCAATAATTGAGTTTGTTCTGCCACTAAAGCCGAGTCGCAGGCCCAGGTGTTGGCATGGTCAACAAAGTACTGCTGCACCGACGCTTGGGCTTGGGCAATGCTCGACGACTCTAACCAGACGCTTTTTGGCTCGGCGTTGGTTAAAATGTAGTCGAGTTCGGCGGCGCTATATTTAGTGTTCAGCCCTAACCAAATAGCGCCAATACGTGCGCAAGCAAACAGCTGTACAGCGAAGACAATGCTAGGCTGCGCATACAAGGCAACCACGTCGCCTTGGCTGACACCTTGGGCCAGTAGCTCTTTGGCACAAAGGTCAACCTGGGCGGCAAACTCGGTGTAATTCAACGCTTGGTTTTTATACACAAGGGCACGGGCTGTCGGTGTGTGCTCTTGCCAGTAGTACACAAGACTGCACAGAGTTTGGTGCTGTTCAAGGTGAGGGAGTGAAACCTGCATATTAGTCCTTTTGTTGTAACCGTGCGGCACCTGGCTGTAAAAACAGCCCTTTCCAAATGGCAATAAGTGCCGGCTTTTCTGAACCTTCAATTTCAACCACACAGTCGAAGGTGCGCAACCACTCGCCGGGACGAACTTCTTCTTGGGCAGCCAGGGTTAACCGACAGCGAATGTTCGTATTAACCGGAACAGGTGCCAAGAACCTTACCTTATCAAAGCCATAGTTTAAGGCCATGCCTTCTGGCTCGTCTTCACAAATTTGGTCCCACCCCAAAATGTCGTGCGTAAAATGGGAAAGCATCGACAGGGTAAGAAAACCATAGGCTATGGTGGTTTTAAAAGGGCTGTTTTGTTTCGCCCATTCCACATTCATATGGTAGGGGTCTTCGTCGCGCGTCACCCTGCCAAAAGTGTCTATATCGTCTTGTGAAAAACTAATCCACT
This sequence comes from Aliidiomarina taiwanensis, assembly GCF_003987015.1. Lineage (GTDB taxonomy): Bacteria > Pseudomonadota > Gammaproteobacteria > Enterobacterales > Alteromonadaceae > Aliidiomarina > Aliidiomarina taiwanensis. The sequence goes on from NZ_PIPQ01000012.1 coordinate 18,376, forward strand.
GCGACACACCAATTTCTTTACCTACTTCACGAGGTGTGATTTCCATTACATGGTCCTTACTTTCTAAAGAGTGAGAAGAAAGAAGCGTGTCCCTTGCCCCTTTCTTCGCTATACCGAGTGTTTCAAATAAATGCGGTTAAAACCTATAGTTTGCCTTGACACCCCACGTGCGCGGAGCACCGTATAGCTCGTAGGCGCCGCCTAGGTCGTCGGCCCGAGCGTTGGTTCTGTATTCTGTGTTGGTGAGGTTGTTTACAAACACACTAAACTGCCAGTCGCTGCTAAGTTTGCTCAGGCCCACCTGCGCATTGACGATGCCGTAAGCGCCTTCTGAGAACACCGTTTGTTCGGCGCGGTTGCCGATATAGGTGAAGTTTTGTGCACTACGCCAGTCGTACACCAGCTGGGCGAAACCGCCGTAGCCGTTGTCGAAGGCAAAGTCGTGGCGCACCACCAAGCTGGCGCTAAAGTCTGGTTTGTAGTTCAGCTCTTTGCCTTGCAGCGAGAATTCTTCGCCGGTGAGCGGGGAAAGCTGTGTGGCTTGTGACTTGGTAATTTCGCCTTCCGCATGGCCCAGCATGGCTTGCACTAGCCAGTTGTCGCTTAACAAGTAGGTTATTTCAGCGTCGAACCCATACACTTCAGCGTCGCCAATGTTTTGGAAACGGTCTAAAGTAACACCACCTTCCGCTGGAACCCGGGCGCTGCCTTGCAGGTTGTTGTAGTCGTAATAAAACACGGCGGCATTAAAGCGTAAGCGTTGGTCTAATAGGTCGGACTTAAAGCCCGCTTCATACCCATTAATGGTTTCCGAGTCGTATTTTTCAGCCCCTTCATTGCTTAACACCAAACCACCCGGGAAGCCGCCCGACTTAAACCCACGGGAAAACGACAGGTAAGTGAGTAGGTCTTTGCTGTGTTGGTAGTTTAAGGTGACTTTACCCGAAACGTCGTTAAAGCTGGCATTGGGCTGAGTGGCGTCGACTAACAAAAATGCATAGTTTGGGTCGGTATTGCCTGGAGGATCAAGCAAGTAGGTTTGGCCCGCAAAGCTTTTGTCTTCCTTGGTAAAACGCAGTTCGGTAATTAAGTCGAGTTGATTGGTTAAGGCATAGTCCACACGACCAAAAATGGCGAAGGCGTCTACTTCTTGTTTGTATTTTTGGTCTACTTTGGTGTGGCCAAAGCCAAGCGGAATAATGCCTTCGGTACCAATAATCCAGCTGTGCTCTTCTAGCTCTTCTTTGGCCATGTTAATGCCACCGAAAAAGCGCATGTTTTCTGTGTTGTAAGAAGCGCGTAGCTCTTGGCTAAATGCGGAAATGTCCGTGTGATAATAAATGTCTTGGTACGCACCGCCCACGGCGTCCCAGTCGTTCGGGCGGCCATGTTCAAAAGACTCTAAATGGGTAATCGACGAAAGGGTCACGCCATTGTTTAGGGTGTAGTGCATGGAAAGCGTGAAGCCTTCCCACTGGTTGTCCAGCTTGTTCATGGTGGAACTGGCACTGTCGTACACACTAGTTAAGCCCAGTTCGTCGGGCGTTTGCCCAGTTATGGTGGCGCATTGGCTTGGGTCGCGGTAGCCAGCAAGTAACGCAGCACACACTTGGTTGGTTAAAGCGCCGTCGGCAAGGCCAGGCACCATGGTGTCGCTGCCTTCCCAAATACCCATGGGTCGCAGCAGGCTAAAGTCGGATTTATCAGCTCCGGCAAAAAGTTTCAGAGTGGCGTTAAACTGGTCGCTTGGCTCGTAATAAAACTGTACGCGCGAAGCCCATTCGTCTTGTTCACCGTGGCCCTGGCGAGTAAAACCGCCTTGGCCGTCGGCTTGCACACTGTGCATATAGGTGTTGCCACTGACCACGCGGCGGCCCGAAGCTCGTACCGCCAAGGTGTCGGTGAGCACATGGTTGTAAGCGCCTTCGAGTTCAACCTTGCCGTAGGAGCCATACCCCATGTCCAGGTAACCTTCGTTGCCGTACAGGGTAGGCTTTGCACTGATCACCTGAATAGCGCCTGCGTTTGCGTTCCGGCCATACAAACCCCCTTGTGGGCCTTTTAACACTTCTACGCGCTCTAAGTCGAAAAACGAAGATGCCATCATAGCGACGGAAGGTTTGTAAATTTCGTCGTCGTAAAATGCGGCAGCCGGGCTGTTGTTCACGCGGAAGTCAGCTAAGCCCACACCTCGTACAAACACCACAGGGACACCCCCGCCGGTGGCGTCGAGTAACTGCACGTTAGGAATAAGCGAGGTAATACCGTCGATGTCGTTAATGCCTGCTTGTAAAAGCTCCTCGGCGGAAAAGCTGTTTACCACCATGCCGGTTTCTTGCACCGTACTGACGGTTTTTTCGGCCGTGACCATAATACGTTCAAGCTTTCGTGGGGCTTCGCTTTCATTTTGTTCGGTGGCATTTTCAGCACTAACGGCTAGGGGGCTGAACAACGCGCACAGAACGGCGGTACGCAGTAAGGAAGGTTTAAACGCACGTAAATATATATTATTGGCCATGCTGGCTCCCGTGTTGTTGTGGGCTTGCTGTGGCGCATTTGTTGTTATTGTTGGTGCGCCCATGTTGTTTTTATTTTTACAGCAAAAAACTGATACTGGCGTTAGTTTTATATATGACCGGATGAAACACAAGCGAATTTTGTGTGCTTTTTGGTCGAGTGTTAAATTTATGATGTCAGTAAAAAGAGGCAACCCCCGTGCCAGTAAGGTTTGCACGGCGGCTTAGAAAATGAAAGTAAAGACATCCGATGAGCTATATGAAGGGTGTTAACATGGATTCCTATTGGCGATATATGAAAAATGGAATAGCATGGTTGCTTATACATGGGCCGTTCATGGGGAAAAGGAAAAAATGAAAAAACTACCCGACTTTGAAGCATGGGCCATGTTTGCTGCGGTCACGCGAGAGGGCTCTTTTGCTAAAGCGGCGGCTGCTTTGGGGGTCTCCCAGGCTACTGTGTCGAAGGCCATTACTCGCTTAGAACAGCGCATAAAAACCACTTTATTCCACCGCACTTCGCGGCACATTACCTTAACGGAAAGTGGTTACTCCGTGCTGGATGAGGTAAACGACCTGGTCAACCTGGGCGACTTGGTTGAAGAAAAAATGAGTGAACAGGCCTCGGCCATGCGTGGGTTAATTCGCATTTCTTCGCCTATGTCCTTTGGCTTGAATTACTTAGCGCCGCTTTTGCCCAGCTTCATGCAGCAACACCCAGACGTGGAGCTCGACGTAAAATTCGACGACCGGCAAGTCGACTTGGTGGCTGAAGGGTTCGACTTGTCGCTGCGTATTTCCGACTTGGTAGACTCCACGTTATTGGCCCAACGGTTATGCACCACGCGGCTGCAGCTGGTGGGTGCTCCAAGTTACTTTGCTAAACATGGAAAGCCCACTCACCCGAGTGAACTAGACCAGCATAAAGCATTGCTGTACGCCTACGACAACCGTGGCGCACACTGGCGTTTTCACCACGAACAGTATGGGGACTATAGCCAAGCGCTGCCAAGCAGTTGTTTGCGAGTGAACAATGGCGACGCATTGCTGCCGGTGTTAAAACAGGGCGGTGGGGTGGCCGTAATGCCCGACTTCTTAACCTGGGAAGCTCTGCGCGAAGGGGAGCTGGTGGAGGTGATGCCTGAATGGACTCTCGCGCCTTTGGGCTTATTTATTGTGACGCCCCCGAGCCGGCTGCGTCCTGTCAGGGTCGACCGCTTCATACAGTACTTAAAAGAACATTTAAGCACAGCACCTTGGCGGCAAGAAACTTAAAAAGACGAGTTTGGCTCGGTTAAAAACGCCACTTCTTCTGGAGTTGATGCTCGGCCTAAAATGTCGTTTCTATGGGGGTAACGACCAAAGCGGTCGACAATTACTTTATGCCTAATTTCAAAGCCATAGGTTTCTTCGTCTGTGTACTGCTTAAATAGCTGCTCGGCTTGCTCGTGAATGAGCTTCGACTCGCTGTGCATGTAGGGCATCAGCAAAAACTTTCGCTCATCTAGCTCAGTTAATGCCTGTAGTGCGCCTGCTGCTACCGCTTCTTGGGCTAAGGCAAGCGCCATGGGGTCTTGCGCAAAGGCCGCAGGGGTGTCGCGGTAAATATTGCGTGAGAACTGGTCTAGAATAATAATTTCAGCCAAGCGCCCCTGGGCACTGGCTCGCCAGGTGTAAAATTCGCCCGCCGCGGCCTGCTTAAGCGTTTCTGCAAAGCGCGTCGTGAGTGTTTGGTCGAAGTCAGAACACTTCGTAAAAAACTGTGAGCTGCCGGCCTCGTTAAAGCAAAAATCAAGAATAGACGTATACACACAGGCTCCTGTTTTATAGAGTAAAGAAGAACACGGTTAACATAGCACACATCAATGCGGGAAAGGAAAAGCTATGCGTATAGCCTTGTGGCAGCATCTTAAACCTCTCATTGCTTTAAATGATCATAAACGCCCTTGGGGTGGGCATATTACTGTGGCCTTGTCGGTGGGAACTCCCTTGCTGGTGGGGGTGTGGCTGAACCACTTTATTCTGGGCATTGTGGTGAGTTTAGGTGGGCTTTCCAGTATTTATTTGCGGCAAACACCCTTAGCGCACCGCATGGTGACCATGGCCCTGGTGGGCTTTGGTTTTTGTGTCAGCTTTACAGTAAGTTCCTTGGCGGGGTTTCACCCCGTTATGATGACAATAGCCATTGGCTTGGTGGCTTTTGCGGCCACTTTTATTTCGCGGTATTTCACCATGCCGCCGCCCGGCAGCTTCTTTTTTATTATGGTGGCCTGCGTTGCCAGCGCCATGCCCTACGACTTAGCAGCATTGCCACAGCGTATTGGTTTAATATTTTTCGGCTGCATGCTAGCAAGTACCTTAGTGCTGGGTTATAGCTGGGTGCAGTTTATGACCAACAGTACTAAGGGCATTCACCCGGGCGAACCGACGGAGCCGCGGGTAGTGGCTATTTTCTTGGAAGCGGGAACCATTGCTTTTTTTATTGCCGCCAGCTATCTGTTGGCTATTGGGCTTGGCTTTGATCGGCCTTACTGGGCCCCTATTTCTTGCTTGGCGGTTATTCAAGGGGCTAGCTTCCGTGCAGTGTGGCACCGTAATATTCACCGCATTGTCGGCACTGCCCTGGGTTTATGTTTAGCTTGGCTTATTTTTTCCCTTGAGCCCAACCTGTGGGCTTTGGCGCTGTTGGTTATGTCACTTAGCTTTATCGCTGAAATATTGATCACTCGGAATTATGGTTTTGCGGTGATCTTTGTCACGCCGCTTTCCATTATTTTTGCTGAAGCAAGCCAAGCAGTGCACGACATTAACAGCGTTATTTACCTGCGTATGGTCGATGTAATATTGGGAAGCATGGTGGGGTATTTTGGGGGCTGGCTACTGCATAAAAAGCAGTTTTATGCGCGTTTAGAACAAGCTATTTTGGCCCGTTTAAAGAAAACTTAGCAGCACCCCAATAAGTGGACTTATAAGCACTACACACCAAGGCGGAACGCGCCAATACATAAGTGCGAAAAGGAATAGGGCAGCAAAACCCACATCGGCCAGCGAATGAATGGCGCTGGTTAATACAGGTTGAAAGAATGCTGCTAACAGTAACCCCACTACGGCTGCGTTAATGCCGACCAGTGCCGCCTGCATGGACCTCTGCTGGCGTAGGTGCTGCCAAAAAGGCAGCGCAGCAAAGACCAATAGGAAAGAAGGCAGAAAAATAGCTAAAAGCGCAACGGTACCGCCAAGCCAACCCGTGGGGCCTGTAAGTAAGGAGGCCCCTAAAAAAGCCGCAAAGGTAAACAGGGGGCCAGGCACAGCTTGGGTAACGCCATAGCCTGCAATAAAACTGTCGTGAGATACCCAGCCCGTTGCCACCACTTCAGCTTGCAGCAGTGGTAACACAACGTGACCCCCACCAAAAACCAAGGCGCCCGCGCGGTAAAACGCGTCTATTATGGTAAGGCTTGCGTAGCCTGTAGTAGAGGCGAAAAAGGGAAGCGAGAGCAGCAAAAAGGCAAAGATAGAAAACCACAGAACCCCCGCACGACGGCGCATGGGAATGTGGAAGCACTCTGCCTGGGTAACGGCAACCGCCTTCGACTGAAAGCACAGCCAACCAATCACAGCAGCAGCGGCAATGACAGTTACTTGGCCTAAGGCCGTGGGTATAAAAAACATGCACAAAGCGGCGGCGAGCATGAGGAAAACACGGGGAAGGTCGGGGCAGAGTGTTCGCGCCATTCCTAACAGTGCTTGAGCAACCACGGCTACGGCAACCAACTTGAAGGCATGCAGGGTAGAAGCAGAAAGCGTGTCGCCGAAGTGTTGCAAGCTTAAAGCGATAGCAATAAGGGCAACAGCCGAAGGCACAGTAAAACCTAACCAGGCGGCAAGAGCGCCCCGGTAGCCGGCTCGCGTGTAGCCAATGGCAATACCCACCTGGCTGCTAGCAGGCCCAGGTAAAAACTGACACAAAGCAACCAAGTCAGCATAACTTTGCTCGGACAACCAAGCACGCTGACTTACAAAAGCATGGCGAAAATAGCCCAAGTGGGCTACCGGGCCGCCAAAGGAAGTGAAGCCGAGTTTAAGAAACGCCCAGAAAACGGACCAAACTGCATGTTTGTGGGTATTTTGACTCACCGAGATATAAACCTGCTTTATGTGAACGAGGCCAAAGAAAATAAGCTGCCTTGCCAGTCAAAGCAACGAACCGACTATAATTGAATAAGGGAAGGCTTTCTATTAAACCTTGGTTACGAAAAAAACAGCCTTGTAATTCAAAGTCTGAAGCGTTAGAAAGGGCCCAATACTTTAGGAGAACATTATGTTGTATCGCATTATTTTGAGTTTATTTTTCGCTGTCAGTTTGGCAGCATGCTCTACGGCTGAGCAGCCAAGCCGCACCACTCAGGCTACCGGAGCGGTAGCCTCGCCAGACATCTATGGTGCCACGGTTGCCGAACAGGTACTTAAAAAGGGTGGAAATGCTGTGGACGCAGCTATTGCTACGGCCTTCACCTTAGCGGTGACCTATCCAGAGGCCGGAAATATTGGCGGCGGTGGCTTTATGACCATTTGGTTTGAAGGGCAGCCGTATTTTTTAGACTACCGAGAAACAGCCCCGGCAGCAGCGCACCGCGACATGTACCTTGACGAGAACAACGAGGTGATTGAAGGCCTAAGCTTAGTAGGGGCAAAAGCTAGTGGTGTGCCCGGCACTGTGATGGGGCTGTGGGAAGCGCACCAAAAATTTGGCAGTTTGCCTTGGGAAGAACTTGTTGCGCCTGCCATTCACTATGCCGAAACAGGCTTTGAGGTTTCGGAAAAACAGTCTATTTATCGTGAAAATCTGTTCCAGAAGTTAGCTGAAAGCACCAACTTTATGGACTACTTCGGCCATATGGAAGCCAACACAACGCTGGTGCAGCAAGAGCTGGCAACTACACTCAGCCGAATTGCAGCGCAAGGCCCGAGTGACTTCTACGAAGGAGAAACAGCACAGCTACTTGTGGCGCAAATGGAGCGGGACAACGGCCTGATTACGTTAGAAGACTTAAGTAACTACCGCGCAGTCTGGCGAGAGCCTGTGGTCAGTGACTGGCAAGGTTACCAACTGGTTACAGCACCACCACCAAGCTCTGGGGGTATTGCCCTTGCTCAACTTCTTGGCTTGAAAGAACGGCTAGCCAACCACTTCGAAGGGGTGAGCTTAAATAGCCCAGAATACGTGCACTTAATAGCCGAAATAGAAAAGCGCGTGTTTGCTGATCGCGCCGACTACTTAGGTGACCCTGCCTTTACCACAGTGCCCCAAGCAGATCTGCTGGAAAGCAGTTACTTAGACAAGCGTGCGGCAGAAGTAAACACTCACTCAATTTCTGTCACTGAAAATGTAAAACCCGGCTTAGAAGGCTACCACACCACGCATTTCTCAATTTTAGACAAAGAAGGCAATGCCGTATCTAATACCTACACGCTGAACCTAAGCTACGGCAGTGGCGTGGTGGTAACAGGTGCCGGTTTTTTAATGAACAACGAAATGGATGACTTCTCGTCAAAAGCGGGTGTGCCAAACGCATTTGGCGTTGTGGGTAGCGACGCAAACGCCATTGCGCCTGGGAAACGCATGCTGTCGTCGATGGCGCCTACGGTATTGGTCAAAAACGGGCAGGTGGAGATGGTTATTGGGACGCCGGGCGGCTCGACTATTTTCACGTCCATTTTCCAAGTGATCAACAATGTGTACGACTTTAATATGCCCCTTGCAGACGCCGTGGCAGCCCCGCGCTTCCACCACCAACTGCTACCGAAAGACCAAATTACCATGGAGCCCTACGCACAGCTTGCACCCGACACACAGCAGGCGTTAACAGGTAAAGGCTACAACCTGCTCACCCAAGGCTGGAACTTAGGCGACATTCAAGCCATTAAAGTGTCTGGTGACAAGGTAGAGGCTGTGGCCGACCCCCGCGCACGCGGAGCAGCCAAGGTGTTTGAGTACTAAGGCTCGTGCTTTACGCTGTGGCCGTTACCGATGTAGCGAGCGCCGGAGAGTCGGCCACCCATGAGAAATGCTATGGGGTTGCCTTGAAGGGCAAGAATGACTGCAAAGCAGGCCCGGGCACATCCTGTGCGGGTACTTCTACGCGCGACTACCAAGGCGACGCATGTGTCTGAGCTGCACTTTACCTCTCATGTCGAGCGCCCTTTGGTGTTGAAAGAAAAAGTCGCATTGAAGTTTCATTTAATGATGTGCGCAGGGTGTTATAACTTTAATACACACATGCATGACTTACGCAAAGTAACGCGCACCTATGCTAAAGGAAGCGAGTGAGGCAGAGGACAAACCCTTAGCTGCTAGGTTAGAATGAAAGAAATTGAGCAGCATAAAAGGGTTACGTATGAAAGTAGGCATCAACGGTTTTGGGCGCATGGGTCGGTTAACCCTGCGCGCGCTTTTCGACAAACACAATGTGCAGGTACTGCGCATTAATGACCCCGCAGGTGACGCTACTACACTTGCCCATTTAATGAATTTCGACTCTGTTCACGGCCGTTGGCACCACGAAGCTATATGCGTTGAAGGGGCTATGCAGGTCAATGGGCAAACCATTCAGGTGACCCAGAATACTGCGTTGGAAGACACGGACTGGTCGGGCTGCGATGTGGTCATTGAAGCCTCGGGCAAAAATAAAACCAAAGCGGCCCTGCAAGCGTACTTAGACCAAGGCGTGAAACGTGTAGTGGTTACAGCGCCGGTTAAAGAAGCGGGCGTGCTGAATGTGGTTATGGGTGTGAACGACCACCTATATGACGCAGCGCAACACCCCATTGTAACAGCGGCTTCGTGCACCACGAACTGTTTAGCGCCCGTGGTAAAAGTGTTGCATGAAAAACTAGGCATAAAGCACGGCACCATCACCACCATTCACGACATTACCAACACCCAAACTATTTTGGATGCACCCCATAAAGACCTGCGCCGCGCTCGGGCGTGCGGCATTAGCTTAATTCCTACCACCACAGGCTCGGCAACCGCTATTACCCATATATTTCCGGAGCTTGCAGGCAAGCTGAACGGCCACGCTATTCGCGTGCCTGTGGCCAACGCCTCGATTACCGACTGCGTGTTTGAAGTGGCGCGGGCAACAACGGTAGACGAGGTGAATAAGTGGATGCAAGAAGCCGCAGCCGGTGAACTCGAAGGCATACTGGGCTATGAAGAGCGCCCATTGGTTTCGGTAGATTATAAAACCGATCCACGCTCAAGCATTGTCGACGCCCTGTCGACCATGGTGGTAAATGGCACCATGGTGAAGCTGTACCTGTGGTACGACAATGAATGGGGCTATGCAAACCGAACGGCCGAGCTTGTTGAGAAAGTAGGGCGTGCATAAATGGTGAATAATTTACCGCCAGCGGTGCGCCAGTATTTGGTGGTTACCGGGAATTATTGGGCGTTTACGTTAACCGACGGTGCCCTGCGCATGTTGGTGGTGCTGCATTTTCATACCTTAGGGTATTCTCCGTTACACATTGCCTTATTGTTTTTGTTTTATGAGCTGTTTGGGGTGGTCACCAACTTGGTCGGGGGCTGGCTAGGTGCGCGCATTGGCTTAAACCGCACCATGAACATAGGATTAGGGCTGCAGGTGTTAGCGCTTACTATGCTGCTAGTGCCTGCGGCTTGGCTTACAGTGATGTGGGTGATGGCCGCCCAGGCATTATCGGGAATTGCCAAAGACTTAAATAAAATGAGCGCTAAAAGCACCATAAAGCTTTTAGTACCAGCGGATGCTGAAAGCCGCTTATATTATTGGGTTGCGTTGTTAACAGGCTCTAAAAACGCCCTGAAAGGCGTGGGCTTTTTCCTGGGGGGCAGTTTATTAATGCTGCTCGGATTCACCGGGGCCATTGCCGCCATGGCCATGGCGTTGACCTTGGTGTGGTTATTCAGCTTGGTGATGCTGAAAAAAGATCTCGGCAAAGCCAAGCACAAACCTAAGTTCAGTGAGGTATTCTCGCAAAGCCAAGCGGTAAATATGCTTTCGGCAGCCCGGCTTTTTTTATTCGGCGCCCGCGACATTTGGTTTGTGGTTGCCTTACCCGTTTTCTTGTCTCAGTCCCTTGGTTGGAATTACAGCCAAACGGGCGGTTTTCTCGCTTTGTGGGTTATCGGCTACGGCTTTGTGCAAACCCTCGCGCCGAAAGTCACCGGCCATGGTGGCCGCAAGCTGCCCGACGGCAGCACAGCTACTTTCTGGGTGCTGCTGCTCACAGTGCTCCCAGCCGGTATTGCTATTGGCTTAATGCTTCAGTTAGACCCCGCCTGGGTGCTCATAAGCGGACTGCTGGTGTTTGGGGCGGTATTTGCCATTAACTCTTCGCTGCATAGTTACTTAATAGTGCACTACGCCAACCACGAAGGTGTGTCCATGGACGTGGGTTTTTACTATATGTCCAATGCCATGGGGCGTTTATGCGGCACCTTGCTTTCAGGCGCCGTGTTTCAATGGGCCGGGCAAGGAACAGCAGGCTTGCAAGCCTGCTTGTGGATGTCGGCGGCGCTTTTATTTGTGGCTTTTATACTGTCGACAAAGTTGCCAAAGGAACAGCATCACTCATCGCAATTAACCTAAACCTAGTCCGATCACAGCTTACAAAGCCCATGGGTTATATTAGGCTGAAAGAAAACACTACGGGAGTCAGTACATGTTAAAACGCGTTTTCACCCTCACTTTGGTGGGAAGTATGTTGGCGGCGCCGGCCTTGGCGTGGCAAGAGCCAACACCGTCTGCTATTACCTCTACGAAGTTTGTTTCAGAGGACATTTTCGACCTGGAGTTTGCCAGCAACCCGGAAATTTCGCCGAATGGTCAGTGGGTGGTGTATACCCGTAACAGCTTCGATATTATGCACGACAACACCAAGCGGAGTTTGTGGCTGCTAAATACCAAAACAGGGGAGCACACGCCCTTGTTTGCGGACCAAGCAAGCTACGGCAATGCTACCTGGTCGCCAGACAGTAGCCGCTTGGCCTTTACTTCAAACCGAGACGGTAAAAACCAAATTCATGTGCACTACTTAGCACAAAATAGAACGGCAGCGGTTACCTCGGTAACCAGCAGCCCACGTGAATTAAGCTGGTCTCACGACGGCAAGCACATTGCCTTTATGATGAATGTGCCAGCAGCGAAAACCCCGTTTGCAGCCGCAGTATATACACCAAGTAAGCCGGCCGGTGCGGAATGGGCTCCGAAAGCGAATATTGTAGAGCGTACCTATTATCAACGCGATGGCGCTGGCATCTTGGCCGACGAATACGCTCAGGTGTTTGTGGTGCCAAGCGAAGGCGGGACAGCGCGTCAGTTAACTGAGGGGGCGTTTAGTCACAACGGCCCCTTGGTATGGCTTGCAGACAACCAGTCGCTGGTATTTAGCGGCAACCGCAGCGAAGACTGGGAATACCAAACTTCGGAAGCAGACCTTTGGCAGGTAGACGTGAACACCACAGCGCTTACCCAGCTAACAGACTTGCCTGGCCGTGAATACTCAGCAACGCTTTCCCACAATGGTCGCCAGTTGGCGTTCTTATACCGCACCGACGCAAAAGTGCCGTACCAAAATACCAAGCTACGTATTTTAGACTTACGCACCCAGGAGCAAAAAGAGCTGCTCAGCGACTTTGACCGTTCAGTGGAAAACCCGCAGTGGATAAACAACCGCAGCCTAGCCATTCAGTATGAAGACCGTGGCTTAGTAAAACTGGCGGAAGTAAGCACACGCAACCGTTTAAAAACGGGCGTTGAAGACCTAGGTGGGGTGTATGTTAGCCGCCCATATACCAGTGGCTCGTACTCGCTGGCGCGCGACACAGGGCAAGTAGCGTATACGCAAGCAAGCTCGTACCGACCAGCCGATGTGGCCATTCTTAGCTCGGTCACAAGCACCCGCCCAGAAACCTTAACGCAGTTGAACGAAGACGTGTTAAGTCAGCGTGAACTGGGGCAAGTGCATGAAATAACCTACACTTCCAACTACGACGACACGGAAGTACATGGTTGGTACATTACGCCGCCTAACTTCGACCCAACGAAGAAATACCCACTGATGCTAGAAATACACGGTGGCCCACACTTAGCTTACAGCGCCATGTTCGCAGCTGAACACCAAAGATATGCGGCGGAAGGCTATGTGGTGTTCTACAACAACTACCGCGGAAGCACCAGCTACGGCGCCGAGCATGCCATGAAACTTGACGGCTTTTATTCTTCCGAGCGTGACTTTGGCGACCATATGGGCGGTATAGACGCACTGATAGAAAAAGGCTTTGTCGACGAGCAAAACCTGTTTATTGCTGGCGGATCAGCCGGTGGTATTGCCACCACCTATGCTGTGGGCTTAACCGACCGCTTTAATGCAGCAGCGGCCACCAACCCAGTAATTAACTGGATTAGTAAAACCCTCACGGCCGACAGCTACTTAGGGCAAATTGCCAACCAGTTCCCAGGCATGCCATGGGAGCACTACGAGCATTACTGGAAGCGTTCGTCTTTGTCGCTGGTCGGCAATGTCACAACACCAGTTATGCTGTTTAGTGGTGAACAAGACAGACGCGTACCTATGTCGGAAATTGAGCAGTTCTACCAAGCCCTGCAGTTGCAAAAAGTAGACACGGCCATGGTGCGCGTGCCAGAAGCACCGCACGGTGTGACGTCGCGACCGTCGAACATGATTTCAAAAATAGAACACACGCTGGCATGGTTTAAGTTGTACATGAAAGACTAAGCCAGAAGCGTGCAGGTTAAAAAGGAAGGCCAAGTGCCTTCCTTTTTTATTGGTTGCGGCCTACCTATTTGTTAATACCTCTGGTGCTCTTACCTATCTCTATGTTGCCTTGATCTTCATCAACGGTTTTTCCAATAACAGCCGATAGGATGTGGGTATCTTTCTAATGAGTGCTAATAATGAAAATTTTAATGAGCATTTTAATGCCTATCTTATGGGTATTTAACCACCTTAGTTTTAGACGAAAGTTTCTTTTGGTTGGCGCACTGGTCATGATACCCACGTTCATTTTAAGTGTTCTGGTGGTGATGAACCCAGTGACGGTTCGTCAAGAAGCCCACATACAAGCAAGAGGCTTGGAGCACTTAAGCCCGTTACGGCAACTTATGGAGCTAGGTGCGCAACACCGAGGCCTTATGGTGACTGTGCTTTATGGCAATTCAAGAGTGACAGCTGAAATTCAAAGTTTACGGGTAAGCATTCGGCAGCAATTGCAGCAACTTCAGCAACAAAGTGAACAAACAGAGTATAGGTTATTAGCACAGGCGGAGTGGCAGAAGCTGCATACACAATGGCAACAGCTTGAACAAGAGCGCGAAGGGGCAGAGTCATTTTATCAGCACACGCAGTGGCTTTCAGAGGTGCGAGACTTACAGCGAGTTGTGGCGGAACGAAGTGGATTGGTTGCATCTGAAAGCTTGCAGACTATTTATCTGATGCGGTTAATAACAGGAGAGCTTTCATTACTAGCAGACGTAATAGGTCAAGTACGTGGGTTAGGCTCTGCGTTGTTAAGGCAGCAGCAGGCCGGAAAGCCAACAGTTCATGAACAGCGTGAGCGCCTACTGCGTTTAAATGATAGTTTAAATAGACAGGTGACGAGCGTTCGCGACAGTCTGCGTGTGCTGAACATAGTTGCTCCAGACGCTAACTTGTCAGGCTTAGCTGAGCGGTTTGAAGAATACTTGCGGCCGTTTCAGAAGAATGTAAACGACACGTTTGTACAGGAGGCAAGGACTCCCACTGCGCAGGTGTTTTTTCAGCAGGGTACGGCCGTTGTTGACCAAGTATTTCCAGTATATGACTACGCACTGGATAGGGTGAATAGCTACGTTCAAAGCCGTATGCGCAATGCAAGGTCACTGTTATGGAGTACTGGAATTTTAGTGGCTTCCGTTTTTCTGTTGCTGCTCATGAGCTTTAGTGCGCTGTATTTAGGCATTCGTAAAAATGTCGACACAATAACGCAGGCCGCTCGGCAATTGGCAACGGGTAATTTGAATGAAGTAGTAACTATTCAAAGCGTGGATGAATTTGCCACCATTGCTGATTATTTTAATGAAGCCGTGGTAGAAACAGGCTATTCCGTTGAAGCCATTCGATCTAGTAGTGCTGGCTTTGAAAAGCTTGGCAATGAGAACTATCAAGCCATCACTGAAGTTGCCAAGCAAACCGGTGAGCAGCGGCGCGAGCTAGATCAAGCGGCGGCGTCTATGGAGCAAATGAGTACAGCCGTTGCAGACATTGCACGCTCAAGTCAGTTAGCAGCAGACGAAACTCAGCGTGCCTTGCAAGCTGCAAGTTTAGGTGAAAACAAAGTAGGGCAAGTCGCGGTCGATATAGACGGACTTGCGACAGAAGTTGCAAACGCGCAGCAGGCAATAGAAATAATAGAAGAAGACAGCAAAGCGATTGTACTTATTTTAGACACAATACATAGCATAACCGAGCAAACAAACTTATTAGCGTTAAATGCAGCTATAGAAGCAGCGCGGGCAGGCGAGTCTGGGCGTGGGTTTGCTGTGGTTGCTAACGAAGTGCGTGAGCTTGCTCAGCGGGTGCAGGGTTCAACCCATGAAATAGAGGCCGTGGTCAGTAAGCTCAATAAAAGTATTCATGGTGCGTCTGAACTTATGGAGCACAGCAATCAGCTAGCACGAGAAACCGTAACAGACGCTGAAGATGCCGCAGGCTCCTTAACAAAAATACTCAACAATGTGTCTGAAATAAGCTCACTGAATACGCAAATAGCGACAGCTGCAGAAGAACAGAGCCAAGTAACGGACACAGTCCAGATGAACATTTCATTACTCCTCGATAGTGCTTGTGAAATGGAAAGACAAGCAAAAGCGGCCCATGAAAGTTCAGCCATGCTAACAACCTTAGGTGGAGAGGTTCAGTCGCTGGTTGAGCGCTACTCGCTGGATCCTGACACGGTTGCTTCGCGCGCTGCAAAACAAACCAAGCTCATTGAATGGCAGCCTGAATTTGATGTAGGTGTGAAAGAGGTAAACAGGCAGCACCAACGGTTAATTTCCATTGCGAACGAGCTACACCGCCTGTCGCAGCGAGACGACAATGACTATGGGGTGAAACGAGTGATAGCCGCTCTTGCAAACTACACGCAAACACATTTTCGATATGAAGAGCTGCTGCTAGAGCGACACGGTTATGACGACTTAGAAGAGCACAAACGTAAGCACAAGGCATTAATAAACGATGTGCTGGAGTTTGGAAGGCGTGTGGACCGAGGTGAGCCTGTGGTAGACGAATTATTAGATTTTGTAAAAAATTGGCTGATTCATCATATTTTAAAAAGCGACATGGCCTACCGTGACCATCTCAATAGCCAAGGTGTTTTTTAAGCTACAGCGCAAAGCGTGCATAAATGGGGTTGTGGTCCGACACCGTGCTGGTGTCGATTGCTGTTGCCTCTTTTAGCCACAAGTCGCGGTAAAAAATGAAGTCCAACGGGTGCTGGCGGTAGGTTTTAATATGTTGCGGGTCGTTCATATATGCTTGGCGAAGCCCAACACTGTCGCAGAAAGCTTGAAGGTAATGGCGGCGCTGGCGGCTCCACACATTAAAGTCACCCGCCACAATTAATGGGCCGTTGTGATCGAGCAACTCGAACTTTAACAACTCCATTTCCCGTAAAAAATAGTTCGCACTGACAAAGTTAATAGCATGTACGTTGACCATTAATAGCGACTGGTCACCCTCAAGGGGATGGTACGAAAGCATGTGGCTTTTGAAGGTGGCTATCATGCCTTCGCGTTTGCGGGTAAGCCGTGGCTGCACGTCGGTAAAAGCCGCTTGGCTAGCGGTCAGCACACCAAACACCGACCGTTTGGTTTGCATGTTGGGAGCAATAGCGTAAGACCAGCTCGGAAAGTGGGTATTGCTATTAACGTTTAACTTGGCTTCTTGCAGCAATAAAAACAGGCTTGGATATTGTTGCAATAAACGCGCAAGCTCCATTTGAAAGGCAGCTGTTTGCGTGAGTTTTTGCGTATTCCAACAAAGTACGCCAAACTCTTCACCACGAATAATCGACTGCTGGTGAATAAGGCGCTTGGGCATAATGAGTTTGGGTTTTAACACAGCTGCACCTTAAAACCTTGGTTTGAGCCTCCGACACGAAGGCGTGCTACTACGAGAACCTAGTATACAATATTTAACCAAGTGCTTCGCCTTGGCTATAAAACCAGCTTTGCGGTCTTTCCAAGACAGCGTTTGAATGAGGCTCGATGCCACCACCGAAGGCTTATCCAGAAGTTACCCAAGCGGCCAATTAATGTTGCCGCTTTTATTTTTCTATAGGAAAGATTATGAAGATAATTTTAGTAGTATTGTCTTTTATATTCATTGTTGGTTGTAGCCAAACATCGACAGTTCCATATGCTGTGCGTGTTAATCCTGAATTCAGATAATAACCGCAACACTCATGTAATGGGATCGGTCGAAGGGAGGTCAGCTACCGACATGTGGTAGTCTTACTTTTCGACCAAAAAAAGTGAGTTCCAACATGAGTTATCGGCAGCTGACCGAGGGACAACGATACCAGATTTCGTTGCTTCTCTCAGA
>NZ_PIPQ01000013.1 GCF_003987015.1 Aliidiomarina taiwanensis
ACCGGTAAGGTCTTTGCCCTCACGCAATTGCGCTAAGGCAGCTTCCATGTCGAAGTTTGGTTTGGTCATGTGTCATCTCGTTTTTGCTTAGTTTATCGAAATGACACAGAATTCTGAACACTACCGCCTGCCTACTTCCGCCCTTATCGCTTCTTACGGTGTTTCCGTGCAGGGTGTGGATATTTCACAACAGGTAGTGGATACCATTAACGCAGGCAAAATTCATATTGTAGAGCCTGAATTAGACAAAGCCGTAGCCAGTGCGGTTGAGGCGGGTTTTTTAAAGGCGTTTACTAAACCTGTTGAAGCCAATGTGTATTTGATTGTAGTGCCTACACCCTTTAAAGGCGGGAGTCATGAGCCTGATATTTCTTATATTCAAGCTGCAACCGATGGGATTCTTCCGCTATTGAAAGCAGGTGATTTGTACATTATTGAATCAACATCTCCTGTCGGTACCACTGAAAAAATGCGTGACTTTATTTATTCGCAGCGGCCTGAGTTGAAAGATAAACTTCATGTTGCCTACTGCCCAGAGCGGGTGTTACCTGGCAATGTTATGTATGAGCTTGTTCATAACGATCGTGTGATCGGTGGGGTGGATGAAGCGTCGACTCAAAAAGCATGTGAGTTTTATAGCCAATTTGTGAAAGGTGAGTTGCATAAAACAAATGCCCGAACAGCCGAAATGTGTAAATTGGTGGAAAACTCCTCGCGTGATGTGCAAATCGCCTTTGCTAATGAACTGTCTATTATTTCAGAAAAAGCAGCTATTAATGTTTGGGAGCTTATTCGACTCGCTAATAAACACCCCAGAGTAAATATTTTACAGCCCGGAAGTGGCGTGGGTGGTCATTGTATTGCTGTTGACCCTTACTTCATAACCGCTGAGTTTCCTATGGAATCCCAAATTATAGGCAAGGCGCGTGAGATTAATAACTTCAAAGCGTTTTGGTGTGCGGAACAGGTACGTAAAGCCATTATTAGCTTTAAGCTTGAACGCGGCAAAGCACCTAGTGTAGCGCTTATGGGGCTTGCATTTAAACCGAATATTGATGACTTACGCCAGTCTCCTGCTATCTATATCACTCAGCGTGTACTGCAAGAGGCGAATGACGAAACCTACTTTATAGTAGAGCCAAATGTTGAAGAGCATGCAGTATATAAATTGACCGAAGCGAACGAAGCGGCCACTAAAGCGGATATCGTTGTATTTTTGGTCGCCCATAATGAGTTTAAAGGTTTAGACATCGCAGCTCATCAAGAAGTATTAGATTTTTGTGGAGTAACTCAGTGAAGGTTTTATCTGTATTCGGTACCCGCCCTGAAGCCATTAAAATGGCACCTTTAGTCAAAGCATTGGAAGCCGATAGTTTTTTTGATGCCAAAGTGGCGGTTACTGCACAGCATCGTGAAATGCTTGACCAAGTGCTAGAGCTATTTGAGATTACGCCAGACTATGACTTAAACCTAATGAAATCTGGGCAAGATTTATATGATATTACCAGTGGTGTGCTACTAGGGTTGCGCGTTGTATTAAAAGAGTTTCAGCCTGATATGGTTTTGGTACACGGCGATACGGCTACAACTTTTGCTGCTACCTTGGCGGCATTCTATCAGCAAATTCCAGTAGGACATGTTGAAGCTGGGTTACGGACTGGGAATATGTACTCACCTTGGCCAGAAGAAGCTAACCGAGTGCTCACAGGTCGGTTAGCAGCTCTACACTTCGCACCGACTGAGCGTAACCGTGCCGCTTTGTTAGACGATAAAGTACCGGATGAATCTATTACCGTGACAGGTAACACAGTTATTGATGCTTTGCAGTGGGTAGTCGAAAAAATTGATAACTCAGTAGAGCTCAAAAACAACATTAACAGCACCTTAGAAAACTCTGGGCTAAAAACCGAAGTGCTAGACAAACGCTATGTGTTAGTAACAGGCCATAGACGAGAAAACTTTGGCTCTGGTTTTGAAAGTATTTGTGAAGCATTAAGAGACTTAGCTTCAGCGAACCCAGAAACTCACTTTATTTACCCAGTACATTTAAACCCTAATGTGCAAGAGCCAGTGAAACGTCTGTTAGGCGGTTTTGATAATGTGCACCTAATTAGTCCATTAGGGTATGAACCGTTTGTGCACTTAATGCAGCACTCCTATTTAGTGCTTACCGATAGTGGTGGGGTGCAAGAAGAAGCCCCTGGTTTAGGCAAGCCTGTGTTAGTTATGCGCGATTCAACGGAGCGCCCAGAAGCTGTGGAAGCCGGAACGGTACGCTTGCTTGGCACAGATGCTGAAGTGATTCGTGATGCCGTGCAAGAGCTATTAGACAACGATACTTTGTACGCAAGAATGTCACAGGCACATAATCCCTATGGTGACGGTAAGGCGAGTGAAAGAATATTAACTTTTATGAAAGCGAAAAGTAATTAAACCATGCTTGCTAAGGCTTCTCGTTTATTTCACACATTATGGCCCCTAAAGCTTATTCAGCACTGGGGGCTTTTTTATTATCGTGTTGTGCGGCGGCTACTTCCCTTTAAACCGACTACCACAAAAGCAACTAAAGTAGATTTTGTGACTTCAAACTTTCATGTTTATCAACCGCAGGGCTGGAAAGGAAGGTTGGAGTTTGAGTTTTTAAATAGAGCAGCCAAGCTGAATGCTGAAACTTGGCAGGCGGAAGAGCAATCTTTGCTCTGGCATTATAACCTGCACTACTTTGATCATTTAAACGCAAAAAACAATGAACATACGGTCGAAGATGAAGCTGAGCTTTTGCTTTTATGGTGGCAATTTCATAAGCCTTTGCAGGGAATTGCTTGGGACCCTTACCCGAGCTCACTGCGTGCTGTGAATTTATGTAAGTGGGGTTGGAGGCATAATCGTGATTTTGAATTCATTCCTCATGATACATGGTTAGCAATTCTTGATAGGCATTACCAAGAAATAAAACGCAAGTTAGAATACCACATACAAGCAAATCACTTATTCGCGAACTTGAAAGCATTGTGGTTTTTACAGGCAGCTTTGCCTGAATATCGAGCAAAAGATGGAAAGTGGCTAAATAAAAAAGTAGTAAGAGAGCTAGGTGTGCAGTTTGATACCCATGGCGGTCATTTCGAGTTGTCGCCAATGTACCATCGTATCATGCTCTGGGATCTGCTCGATATGCTTGCTTTAGGTAAACAAGTACCGGATTTTAAGGAAGTTTCAGTACAAATAAAAGAAGTAGCTAGTAACGCGTTAACTTGGGCGAGCGCTTTATCACACCCTGACAAAGAAGTAGCTTTTTTTAATGATGGGGCAATTGGGATCGCACCATCATGGCAGGACTTGAAAGGTTACGCAAAGCAGTTAAAGGCTGTGTATGAGGGGTATGAAAATGCTGAATATAGCGGTTATGTAGTGCAGACAGTTAATAAGGCAAAACTGATATGTGACGTGGCAGAGGTTGGGCCAACATTTCAACCAGGTCACGCACATGCAGACACATTGAGTTTTGAACTTTCGTTAGGGCTGCAAAGAGTTATTGTCAACTCAGGCACATCCGAATACGGTGTGAATGAAGAAAGGTTACGGCAACGTTCCACTGCTGCTCACAATACCGTTGTTTTTGAAAATAGAAACTCTTCTGATGTGTGGTCCGGTTTTCGAGTAGGTCGCCAAGCACAGATTATTAATAAGAAGGTTCATTTAAGTTGCACTGAAAGCAATATAGAGGCTACTCACAATGGCTACAAGCCAGCTTTGCATCATAGGAAGTGGACATTATCCCCTTGTCAATTAGTCGTTAAAGATAGTTGGCTAGGTCGTCAAGCAACAGCAGAAAAAAAATCTTATTTGCACTTTCATCCAAATGTAAAGCTAACTAAAGAGAATGAGTTTAGCTATGTATTGGAATGGTCAACTGGCAAAGCAAAACTGTCTATAGCAGCTAAAGATGCGAATGTAACAATTGAAGATAGTACTTGGCACCCTGGCTTTGGCAAAGTAATCAAAAATAAAAAGTTAGTATTAACGTATCATAATCCAAAGAGTGAGATTTTAATTAATTGGGATGCAAAAGATGGGTGTTAAAGAAATTGCCATCATCAGTAGTGTACCTTTATCTGAACCTGTTAGTAGAAACCGATTGGTTCCTTTTTGTAACTTATTCATAGAAAAAGGTTTAAGCGTTAGCCTTATTTGCCCTAAAAGTGATCCTAATAGCCATGCGCACCCAGCAGGGGTCAACTTAATTGAAGTAAGTATAGAGTCAGATAAACCCAAAAGCTTTTTTAAACGGGCAATTAAAGAGGCTAGCGATGCTGCGACTTTACTTAAAGTGGCTAAAGCACAAAAGGCAGATGCTTACTTACCTAGTATGCCTTCGATGTTTCTGGCGTTCTTACCTCCTTTTTACTTACCTAAGAAGTGTAGCTTTATTGATATTCGTGATCTTACTTGGGAATATTTATCCGATAAAAGCTTTTTACAACGCTTAAGCAAAAATGCATTTCGCTTTTTATTTAAAAGGACGATTAACTTTTATCAATTAGTTGCCGTTACGAATAGCGTTGAGTTTGCCTATGTAAATGCAGTCAGAAAAGGTGTTAAGCCAACCTTGCTGGTTTCTAACGGTATTACTAAAGAACAATTTGATAAGCTACAGACAACGTTGCCAGCTAATAATGATAAGCTTACTGTTACCTATATTGGTAATGTCGGTATTGCTCAAAATCTAGAAACTTTGGTTGGGGCTGCTAAACAACTACCTGAAGTACAATTTAGAATTATCGGTGCAGGCATTGAGCTTGATAAAGTTAGTTATATGGTACGCGAATCCAAATTGAGCAATGTTGAGCTTACCGGTCGCATACCTTGGGATAGCGTAAAAGACTATTATAACAGTACTGATGTTCTTTACGCTCAACTAACCTCTGATTTCGCTGGCGCTATGCCTTCCAAGCTCTATGAGTACTTATCAACCGGTAAGTACATAATTTACGGTGGAGAAGGCCAAGCAGCAGAAAAGTTAGGTGAATTTAACAATAATCAAGTTATTCCTCCTAATGACGCGAATGCATTAGTTGAGGCGATAAAGGCAGTAAAAGAGTGCGGCGAAATAAATAAGTTGAGCAAACAGAACCGTCAACAGATAGAAGAGCACTATATAAGAGAAAACACTGCCCGAAAGCTAATTGATGGCGTTATTGACACGATAAACTAACAAGAAACGTACTTGTTAAGCGGCTTAGTGTGACCTTCAAAACTGCAACTCTTCCAGCCGGAGCTTCTACTTTCTAGATAAACTGCACGACATGCCTTAGAGAGTTTTCCAAATTTTAAAACCGGGGTTTTTATTAATGTTTCTTGCATTTACCACTTTCACCTTTAGTTTTCTAGGCATACTAGCCCTCAGTAAAGCAGCCAACGGTTTAGGCTTAGTTGATAAGCCTAACGCAAGAAAGTCTCATAGTGGCCACATACCTCTGGTTGGAGGGGTAAGTATATTCTTTTCTTCATCTATAGCATTCTTATTAATACTGAGTTTTACAACCACCACAATGGCATTATTTGCCTCCTTAACACTCATGGCGCTAACCGGTGTGTTAGATGATAGGTTTGATTTAAGCGTTCGTTTGAGAATTATGATACAGCTCATTGCAGCATCCATCTTGGTATTTAGTGCGGATATTCAAATACATAGGCTGGGTAATCCTTTTGGTTTTGGCGACATAAACTTGTTCTTTCTTTCAGGTCCGTTCACTATCCTTGCCATTATGACCGCTATGAATGCATACAATATGGTGGATGGGATTGATGGTTTGCTTGGCCTATTGGCTACGATAAGTTTTGTTGGTTTGGCGTTTTTAGCCTGTATTACAGGCAATACATTAGTGCTGTTTTGTGCATGCATTATGATATTGGCTTTAATCCCTTACCTATTGTTTAACCTTGAAGTTATTAAAGGTCGTAAGGTGTTTATGGGGGATGCAGGTTCAATGTTTATTGGGCTTGTGATTGTGTGGATGATGGTATTAATACTTAACCCTGATTTAGTAAAACACTATGGGCTAAATGTAGAATTGAACTTATCATCTAGCTATGAAGTACGACCTGTTGTGATGCTGTGGGTAATAGCGTTACCCCTGATGGATATGCTTGGCGTTATGGTTCGACGTGTCGTAAAAAAGCAAAACCCATTCAAACCAGACCGTGACCATTTGCATCATATATTTCTCCGAGCAGGATTTAGCTCCCTTGAAACTCTACTTATAATCAGCGTTTCAGCTCTTTTCTGGCTTTCTGTGGGCCTTGGCCTTGAGTACCTTCAAGTGAGTGAGTCTGCGATATTTGCTTTATACCTATTCGTTTTTGGTGTTTACTTGTTCTGCTTGATGAAAGCACAACTAGTCGTTACCGTTTTTCGTACTTTCGTAACGAGAGCTCACAGTTAATTATGGTTTAAGTCTAGTTAGGCGATGCTTTATAAAAAACAAATTGTTCACTTTCATATGTCCGAATGAAATGAAGCTTACAATACAGTAACTTTGAAATGGAGCGATACAGGTTATGATTTTAGTGACGGGCGGGGCCGGCTATATAGGTTCCCACACCGTATTAGAGCTTTTGAACGGCAACTATAAAGTGTTGGTGCTCGATAACCTGAGCAATGCATCATTAGAGTCGTTACAACGTGTCGAACAAATTTCTGCTCAAAAGTTTACCTTTGTTCAAGGTGATATTCGAGATGAAAGCATTTTAAATGAGCTTTTTAGCGCTTACCCTATTGAAGCTGTTATTCACTTTGCTGGTTTAAAAGCCGTAGGGGAAAGCGTTGAAAAACCCGCAGAATACTATGATGTAAACGTAAACGGGAGCTTATGCTTGGTACGGGCTATGCAAAAGGCGGGTGTTACTAAGTTGGTGTTTAGCTCTTCTGCCACTGTGTACGGTGAAGAAGCACCTGTACCTTACGAAGAAAGCATGCCCCGTGGGAACACCACAAACCCTTATGGCACGTCGAAGGCGATGGTAGAGCAAATATTGTCGGACATTCAAGCAGCCAGTTTGAATAAGCCAAATCCACTTGATGTCACTTTACTCCGCTATTTTAACCCTATAGGAGCACACGAGTCCGGCTTAATAGGTGAAGATCCTCAGGGTATCCCAAACAATCTCATGCCTTACATTAGCCAAGTAGCTGTAGGGCGCTTACCCGAGCTGTCAGTATTTGGCGATGATTATGAGACACCGGACGGAAGCGGGGTACGTGACTATATTCATGTGGTGGATCTGGCCAAAGGCCACTTAGCAGCCTTGGAAAAGATGAATGGTAATGTAAAAGCCACATGTGCTATTTATAATTTAGGCAGTGGTCAGGGTACGTCGGTATTTGAGCTGGTGAATGTTTTTGAGCGTGAAAATAACGTAGAGATTCCATACAAAGTAGCCCATCGCCGTGCGGGTGACCTTGCTACTTGTTATGCTGCAGTGGATAAAGCAGCTAAAGAGCTAAACTGGCGCACAGAAAAAACAATTGAAGACATGGTGCGTGATACTTGGCGCTGGCAGTCTAAGAACCCACATGGGTATTGTAGTGAATAATTGTAGTGAATAAACAGTGCTAAATTACACACCATGCCTTGTATTTTCCGTAAGCATTGCCTTTCCGTCAGGCAGTGCCTGACCTACTTGTAGGATACTTTTTTGAAACGAACAATAATAATTGGATTAGGCTTTTTCTTAGCCGGCTGCTCCGCACTGACTCAAGATTTGAAAGAAACCTGGGACTATGCGCAAGGGGCAGAGGATGTGGTGTTAACCGCGGAGCAAATTGACGAATTTCCCTATACGGCTGTGTATGCCCGTATGGGGGAGCAAGCCCAGTCCTTGATGGTGCTGGGTTTTGTTGATCAAGGCGCGGGGGTTGAACGTTTAAATTGGTTAAGTGCTGGTGGTGAGTCGGTGACCACAGAATACGGCCGTATTGTGCGTACCACGGACTTGGCGGCGAATGTGTTAGCTACTTCGAACCTAAGTGAAGACCCTCTACGCTGCTACTTAACCCAAGCTTACCAAGGTGAGCCCTTGGCAACTTGCCCCACTGTTTGGGAGCGTACCCTAGACGCCAGCACAGAAAGCGGCCCTTATGTGCTAAGTGCTAAGTCTCGCTTTCAACTGGTTGCAGCTGGAACGGATGAAGCAAATACAAGCGTGCAACTACCCAAAGGCCAGGTGAGCGTGACCTTGCTAGAAGAGCAGGGCGTGTTTGTTTTGCCGGGTGGGCAGGCAGGCCAGGCCTTTACCAATCGCTTTTGGTTTACCAACGACGGCCACGTGGTAAAAAGCGAGCAAACTTTAATGCCTTTTCTTGCTCCTATTCAAATGACCCAAGTAAAATGGATTGGTCGCAATGATTAAACATGCCTTTCAACTAGTCGCCTTTCTGTTTCTTCTGACCTTGCCTTTGCACAGCGCGCTTGCAAATGAGGGTGAACCCGAGGTAAAGGTGATTTTAAATGACACTTTGACCTTCACCTATACAGAGCCTGTTCGGTTAAGCCAGGTGCTCGACACGGCTTTGCAGCACCATACAGAGGACGTGTATTGGCCGGCAGCACGCCTTAGCATGGTGGCCGGGGCGCAGAGTAAACAAAACGAACTTGAACAAACCCGCTTAGATCTCATAGGCCAACTGCGAGAGCTTTCAACTGGCTGGCTTGCTGAAGGTAAGCGGGAGCAAGCCGCCCAAGCCTTAAGCCTAGCCCAGCAACTTAGCAACATACTGCTGGCATGGCAGCCCCTTGCAGCCATGAGTATTGAAGCGGCGCGCTTGCAAGTTGAGAACCCCCTACTTCCTTTTGGTGTGTACCACTTGTACTTGCCTAAGCGTGTACCCGAGTTTTATGTGTATGGCTTAACAAGAAGTTCAGGCCGACAGCAGGTGATACCCCAGCAAACTTTGCGGGGCTACTTACATGCCCACCAAACCAATGATTTGCTTTGGCCCGATGCAAGTAAAAGCGAAGCCTATGTTATTCAGGGGGCAGCTGCGCCTCAATTGCAACGCTGGGCTAGCCACAATGCGCGGAATGACCAATTGCTACCGGGGACTTTGGTGTTTCTTGGGTTTGATGAAACCTTGGTGCCAGTTACGGTGCGAAGTTACAAAGAGCAGCAAGCTTTGGCCAAGCTGAATGAAGACATTGCCGAACTGCTTCGCCATTGGTGGGCTGACCCCAGCGCCCAGTTGATGGACTCAGCCGTAATGCGCACAGCCGAAGAACAAGTGCCCGCTTTTAATAATTGGCAGCGCCAAGACTTAACCCCTTCTCGCAGCAACTATGGGGGCGTGGGCCTTATGCAAACGCCTACGGCCCGTATGGCGGAAGAAGGCGAATTCATTATTGGCTATATGGACATGCAGGAATTTCGCCGTTACAGCGCCACCTTGCAAGTCATGCCTTGGTTAGAGGCAACGGGGTTTTATGTGCGGATGCCCCATCGTTTATATAGTGGCTCTCCGGGGTTTAGTGGTAATAATATTTATACAGACAAAGGCTTTGATATAAAACTGCGGCTATTAGAAGAGCGAGACTACTGGCCTGAGCTTGCGGTAGGATTAAGTGACTTTGCTGGTACCGGACACTTCAGCAGTGAATATTTAGTTGCCAGCAAGCGAATTGGTGCGTTCGACCTTAGCTTAGGTCTTGGCTTTGGACGCTTAGGTACCAAGGATAATGTGCCAAACCCCTTTTGTGAGGTAAGCGATAGCTTTTGTCACCGTACAGGAACAACATCTGATATGGGTGGAACCCCAGAAGTGGGCGACTGGTTTAACGGCCCCGCCGCTTTATTTGGTGGCGTGGAATACCAAACACATATTGATGGTCTACGCATAAAACTTGAGTACGAAGGTAACGACTACTCTCAAGATAGAGCTGGTATTGATATCAATCCTAACTCACCCATAAACGTAGGGTTAATGTTTCGTCCCTACAAATGGCTAGACTTACAGCTAAGCTATGAGCGTGGCGAAATCTTCACCTTCGGCTTTACTCTGCGCACCAACTTGAACACCCTTTCCCAATTAAAAGTACAGCCTGAGAAGGTTGCGGTAACCCAAACGCCACGGGCGCAACGCCTTGACGAGGTTCAGTGGCGGGATATGTCCCGGCAAATTCGCAAACAATATGCTTATAGCTCTACGGATTTTACTGTTAGTGATGACGAGCGCACCGTGACCGCGTTTGCCAATCCCTACCGGATGCGCGATGGCCAAGAAGCCGTAGAACGAGCAGCACAGGTGATGGCGGCGGAGCTGCCCCCTTCTGTGGAGACTTTCGAAATTGTCGAGCAGAGCATGTTTATGCCGCAGGTGACTACGCGCATACCGGCCAAAGACTTTCGGGACCAGTTAACCTACCAGCACTTAGAGCGTTCGCCTGATCAGGTGGCGGAGACTTTCCAACGGGTAGAAGCACAAGAACGACCAAGTTGGGATGATGCGGCCTGGCAAAATGCGTCTCCCTATCGGTTTAAGCCCAGCTTTGGTTTTCAGCCGTTTTTCTTTCAAGACTTTGGTGCGCCAGAAACCTTCCACTTTTATCAGCTAGGGTTAAAAGCCTCGGCCAACCATTGGCTGGATGAAAAAACCTGGCTGGTGGCGGATGTCGGCCTAAACCTGGCCAATAACTTTGATAAATTTAACTTTAAAGTGGACGCTTTTAACTACTTGCCCTTAGAACGTGTACGTACTTATTCGCGCGAGTACTTAAGTAATGACCTGTGGTTAGACACGGTGCAGGCCACCCGCTTTGAGCGTTTTAGCGATACGGTGTACGGCATGGCCTATGCAGGCTTGCTCGAGCGCATGTTCGCCGGTGTGGGCGGGGAGGTGCTTTGGCGCCCGCTTGATTCGCCCCTTGCCGTGGGTGTGGATATAAACTGGGTGAAACAAAGGGACTTTAACGGGGCCTTTGGCCTGCGGGACTATAGCGCGATGACCGGGTTTGTCACCGCGTACTACCAAATGCCCTGGCTGAGCGACAGCATGCTGCAAGTGGGCGTGGGTCAATTTTTGGCTGAAGACAAAGGCGTGGCCCTGCAGTTTCAGCGCCGCTTTGACAACGGCGTAATTGTGGGCGCTTATGCCCACCTGACCAATGTGTCGGCGGAAGAATACGGCGAAGGCAGCTTCACCAAGGGCGTGTTTATTAATATTCCTTTAGACATAATGACTATTAAACCGAGTCGCCAGCGCATGCATATTGGCTGGGTGCCGCTTTCCCGTGATGGCGGCCAGCGCCTGCACAGAAAAATTGAACTGTATGGCGTAACCGATGCCCGTTCACCGTACTTTGTGCGGTAATTTGTACGGCGCCCTTTATGCGCGGTAGGTACGGCATTGCCGTACGGAAATAACAGGCACCCATTTGTTTTGTTTATGTGCGGTAGGTACGGCATTGCCGTACGGAACCATTCGTATTATTTTGTGAGGTAGGTACGGCACTGCCGTACGGAACCTTTCGCATTATTTTGTGAGGTAGGTACGGCACTGCCGTACGAAACCATTCGTAATATTTTGCATGTTAGACAAGTGTAAATTGCTTGAAATTTAGTCCAAAGCAAGCGATAGTAAGAGTATTCGTTTAGGTTTGAACGAACTATTGAGCTCAAGGTGGCTTTAGCGGGTCACCACATTATTGTTTCGAAACTAAGGATGTATGTATGAAGAAACTGACGATTGCAATGGTTGCAGCCCTTGGCCTAGCCACTGCACCTGTTATGGCGCAGGGTAACACGACCCCAGCACCAACCGCTGGCGCGGGTGGCGTGAACGGTTTAGTAAAGGCGATAGGCGAATTAGGTCCGGGTGTTCTTGCTGCAGGTGCGGTTACTGTAATTGCAGCCGTGTCGGTTATAGCGAAGTCGCCGGTTGATCCTATGGATAAGGACGATGACGACCGACCGCCAACAACCACCACGACGGTGACACCACCGCCACCAACAACAACCACCACGACTACCACCACCACGACCAACGGTGGTTAATGGTTAGGTTCGATTGACGATAAAAGCCGCTCGAAACGAGCGGCTTTTTTGTATGTGTTAATATGCACGTGCCCCGTTTGTCAGGCCATAAAACTTAAGGAATAAACTATGTCTCGCAAACACACCATAGAAACAAAATTAACCATGGCGTTTTCGCCGGAGGTGCTGCAGGTAGAAGACGAAAGCTACAAGCACGCGGCTGGACCTGAAGCCCAGTCGCACTTTAAGGTGGTGGTGGTAAGTACCCACTTTGAAGGGCAGCGACTGCTGGCGCGGCACTGTGCAGTGAATGAAGCCCTGGCCGAGGAATTCGCCGCAGGCATGCATGCCTTGGCCATTCACGCCTTCACCCCAGAAGAGTGGGCGGCGCGGAATGAACAGGCCCAAGCGTCACCCAATTGCATGGGCGGCGGTGCATAATGAACCGCTCGGACCACATGATCCGATGAGTCCCCTGCACAACATAGGGTAGAATGACGCCAATAGTTTTAACTAAAGAGAAGGACATTATGGTTATTAAGCCTCGTATTCGCGGATTTATTTGTACTAATGCTCACCCGGTGGGGTGTGCTGCTCATGTTCAAGAGCAAATTGATTTTGTGAAAGCCCAACCAAAAGTTGAAGGCCCCAAGCGGGTGTTGATTATTGGTTGCTCCACGGGCTATGGCCTGTCGTCGCGTATTGTGTCGACCTTTGGTGCGGGCGCTGACACCTTGGGCGTCTGTTTTGAAAAAGAGCCCACGGAGCGGAAAACCGGTACGGCGGGTTGGTATAACGTGGCGGCGTTTCATGAGAAAGCGCGCGCGGAAGGTTTTTATGCAGAAACTTTAAATGGCGATGCCTTTTCAGACGAGCTTAAAGAGCAAACCATTGCCAAGATTAAAGAAAACATGGAGCAGGTGGACTTGGTGGTTTATAGCTTGGCTTCGCCGAAGCGCTTAGACCCAGAAACGGGCACCCTATATAGCTCCACGCTAAAACCCGTGGGCCAAGCCTACACCACCAAAACCTACGACACAGACAAAGACCTGGTGCACGATGTGTCGCTAGAGCCGGCCACCGAAGAAGAAATTGCCAACACGGTGAAAGTAATGGGCGGTGAAGACTGGGAGCGCTGGATAAAAGCCCTTTCAGAAGCGGGCGTGCTGGCGCAAAACTGCCAAACCACAGCGTACACCTACATTGGTAAAGAGCTAACTTGGCCTATTTACGGCCACGCCACCATTGGGAAGGCGAAAGAAGACTTAGACCGCGCTGCGGCGGCCCTGCGTGAAGGCTACACAGAGCTAGGTTTAAATGCTTATGTGTCGTCGCTAAAGGCGGTGGTGACACAAGCCAGCTCGGCCATTCCGGTAATGCCTTTATACATTTCCCTGATGTACAAAGTCATGAAAGAAGCGGGCACCCACGAAGGCTGTATTGAGCAAATTTATCGCCTGTTCACGGAAGCCTTGTACGTGGACAACCCAGAGCTAGACGAAGCCCACCGCTTACGTATGGACGGCAAAGAAACCAACGACGAAACCCAAGCGGTGATAAAAGGGGTGTGGGACCAAGTAAACCAAGATAACTTCCATGACCTGGCTGACTACAAGGGGTACCACCAAGATTTCTTGAAGTTATTCGGCTTTGGTATTGACGGCGTGGACTATGACGCGGACGTAAACCCTGTCGTGAACTGGTAGAAATCGTCCTTTATTTTGGCGTGAAAAGTGCTAGAATGCTGACCCTGTAAAGTGCAGGGTTTTCTAGATTCTGTCGCGAACTGAATTTTGAGCTTTTCAATCTTCCCTAAATTGAGTAGTGCAAACGCGTATGATTACGATAAAGAAAGGATTGGACATCCCGATTGCGGGTGCTCCACAGCAGATTATCGAAGATGGTGCGGCCATCTCGACCGTTGCTGTACTGGGTGAAGAGTATGTGGGAATGCGCCCGACCATGCATGTCCAGGTTGATGACCGGGTCAAGAAAGGTCAGGTTCTTTTTGAAGATAAAAAGAACCCGGGTGTTAAATTCACTGCTCCAGCAGCTGGTATAGTAAAAGAAGTGAACCGAGGCGCGCGGCGTGTGCTGCAGTCGGTCGTTATTGAAATAGATGGCGACGAGCAGGTGACCTTTGACAAATACGACGCGAGCGAGTTGCTAAAACTTGAGCGCGAAAAGGTGGTGAACAACCTGGTTGAGTCTGGGCTGTGGACTGCTTTGCGTACGCGTCCTTATTCACGCTCGCCGAAGCTTGACAGCGTGCCAAAGGCTATTTTTGTGAACGCGATGGACACCAACCCGCTTGCGGGTGACCCTGTTCTGGCGATTAACGAACAAAAAGACGCATTTGTGGACGGCCTGAAAGTGATGAGCCGTTTAACAGAAGGCAAGCTATACGTCACGACTGCCCCAGACGCAGACGTGAGCTTTGGTGATGCTCCGGTAACTCACGAAACCTTTAAGGGTGTACACCCGGCAGGAAACGTGGGCACGCACATTCACTTCTTAGAAGGGGTGAGCATGGAGCACCAGGTGTGGCACTTACAAGCCCAAGACGTGATTGCTATTGGTAAGTTGTTCACCACAGGTGAGTTATTTACCGATCGCGTTGTGGCGTTAGGTGGCCCAAGCACCACTAACCCACGCTTACTTCGTACCCGCTTAGGTGCCAACCTGAACGAGCTGACCAAAGGCGAAATTGCTGATGGCGACCAACGTATTGTGTCGGGCTCGATTCTAAATGGTCATAAGGCGGAAGGCCCCCACGCTTACTTAGGCCGTTTCCACGTGCAGGTTTCTGTACTGGAAGAAGGTGCTGAAAAAGAGTTTATGGGCTGGGGTAAGCCGGGTGCCAACATGCATTCGATTACGCGTGCCTACTTAGGCCACTTGAGCCCGAAGAAGCTGTTTAAAATGAACGCTTCGACCAATGGTTCAGACCGCGCCATGGTACCCATTGGTAACTATGAGCGAGTGATGCCTCTGGATATTTTGCCAACCTTACTGCTGCGTGACTTATGCGCGAACGACATTGAAAGTGCCATGTCGCTAGGTTGCCTGGAACTTGACGAAGAGGACTTAGCCCTTTGCACCTACGTGTGCCCGGGGAAATACGACTACGGCGTATTGCTTCGTGAAAGTTTGACCACTATTGAGAAAGAGGGCTGATGTCATGAGCTTAAAGAATTACCTTGAGCGTATTGAGCCAGACTTTGAAAAAGGCGGTAAACATGAAAAGTGGTATGCCCTGTATGAAGCGGTGGCAACCATTCTTTATACGCCTGGCTATACTAACAAAGGCACCACCCATGTACGCGACAACATTAACTTGAAGCGTATTATGATTTTGGTGTGGATGATGACCTTCCCGGCCATGTTTTACGGTATGTACAACGTGGGTTTTCAAGCGTCACTGGCGATTGACGCCGGTTACCAGCTAGCAGACGTTTGGCAGGTTGGCCTGTTCCAAGCACTAGGCGGTAGCTTTGAAAATGCCGGTTGGGGCACCATGATGTGGTACGGCGCCTGTTTCTTCCTGCCAATTTACGCGGTTGCGTTTGCGGTAGGTGGTTTCTGGGAAGTGTTGTTTGCCACGGTGCGTAAGCATGAGATTAACGAAGGCTTTTTCGTGTCGTCTGTGCTGTTTGCCCTCATTCTGCCAGCGACCATTCCGTTATGGCAGGTGGCCCTTGGTATTACCTTCGGTATTGTGGTGGGGAAAGAAATTTTCGGTGGTACAGGCCGTAACTTCTTAAACCCAGCATTAACCGGTCGTGCGTTCCTTTACTTTTCATTCCCTGCAGCCATTTCAGGCGACAAGGTGTGGACGGCGATTGACGGCCACTCGGGAGCTACGGTACTAAGTGAAGCCTTTAACGGTGCGGCGAACTTTGCGGGTGAGCTTTCTAGCCAAATGATTGGCACAGTAACCTGGATGGACGCCTTTATTGGTCGTATTCCAGGTTCGGTGGGTGAAGTGTCGACCCTTGCCATTGCCATTGGTGGTTTAGCGCTTATTTACTTCCGCATTGCTTCTTGGCGCATTGTGGGTGGTGTTATGGTGGGTATGATTGCCTTCTCGACACTGCTGAACGTAATTGGTAGCGACACCAACCATATGTTTGCAATGCCTTGGTACTGGCACCTTGTTGTAGGTGGTTTTGCCTTTGGTATGTTCTTTATGGCGACAGACCCTGTGTCGGCGTCGTTTACGAACAAGGGTAAGTGGGCGTACGGTATTTTAATTGGCTTTATGACCATTATGATACGTGTACTAAACCCGGCCTTCCCGGAAGGTATCATGTTAGCGATTCTATTCTCTAACGTGTTTGCCCCGCTGTTTGACCACCTTGTAGTACAGGCCAATATTAAGCGGAGGGTTGCTCGCCATGGCTAGTAATAAAGAAACAGTAGGTAAAACATTTACCGTTGTTATTATTCTTTGCTTAGTGTGTTCGATTATTGTTTCTGGTTCGGCGGTGTTGTTAAAGCCACGCCAGCAAGCGAACGCTGCGGAAGCAAAGCAGTTAAACATTATGGAAACCGCA
Organism: Aliidiomarina taiwanensis; assembly: GCF_003987015.1. Taxonomy (GTDB): domain Bacteria; phylum Pseudomonadota; class Gammaproteobacteria; order Enterobacterales; family Alteromonadaceae; genus Aliidiomarina; species Aliidiomarina taiwanensis. The sequence goes on from NZ_PIPQ01000013.1 coordinate 16,578, forward strand.
GGGATTGATACAGCCGGGAAAGCCATTCCTGAGCTATTCGCCCAGCGCGTGAAGCCATTAGGTTATAACTTGGACAGCCAAGAAGTAACCACCTTTGATTCACTGGTTGCGCTTGAGCAAGCCACCAGCGATTCGGCCATGATGCGCGTAAGCCCAACGGGCCAAGTAGCGGGTGTACGTGACTTGCATAGCTTGGTGCCTGTGTACCAAATTATGGACGAGCAAGGTGCAACTGATGCGTATGTTCTGGAGTTACGTGGTGCTGGCCTATGGGGCATGATGTATGCCTTCTTAGCGGTGGAGCCCAACGGCCAAGACATTCGCGGCATTTACTTCTACGACCATTCTGAAACGCCAGGCCTAGGTGGGGAAATTCAAAACCCACGTTGGACGGCACGTTTTGAAGGCAAGCCAGCTGTGGATGCCAACGGAAACGTGGCCATTGCGGTGAAGAAGGGTGCCAACGAAGCGCAAGGTGAAGTGGATGCACTTTCCGGCGCAACCATTACCAGTAACGGTGTGAACCACACGTTACAGTACTGGTTAAGTACCAATGCCTACGGTGGTTTCTTAGCACAGCTAAGCAAAGGAGGGGCTAACTAATGGCGCTTTCAAAAGATGTGAAAAAGACCTTATTTGGTCCAATTTTGGACAACAACCCAATTGCGCTTCAGATCCTCGGGGTTTGTTCTGCACTTGCGGTAACCTCGAGCTTGGACAAAACATTGGTGATGTGTATTGCACTGACCTTTGTTACGGCTATGTCGAACTTGTTTATCTCGCTGATTCGTAACCACATTCCTTCGAGTGTACGAATTATTGTGCAGATGACCATTATTGCCAGTTTAGTAATTGTTGTAGACCAGTTACTACAAGCCTTTGCCTATAGTATTGCGCAAGAGCTTTCGGTATTCGTTGGTTTGATTATTACGAACTGTATTGTGATGGGCCGTGCGGAAGCCTTCGCCATGAAAGAAAAGCCTGGCCTTTCTTTCTTAGACGGTATTGGTAACGGTTTAGGTTACTCGGCTGTTCTTCTGTGCGTTGGGTTTATTCGTGAGCTGTTTGGTTCAGGTAGCTTGTTTGGTTACCAAATTATGCAGTTGGCCACTGAAGGCGGCTGGTTCACGCCAGTAGGCTTGTTGGTTATGCCACCAAGTGCGTTCTTCATTATTGGTGGTTTAATTTGGGGCCTACGTACGTTACGCCCTGAGCAAGTTGAAGCGAAGGAGTCTTAAGCAATGGAACACTACATAAGCATGTTTATCCGTGCCGTGTTCATTGAGAACCTAGCACTTTCGTTCTTCCTCGGTATGTGTACTTTCTTGGCCGTATCGAAAAAAGTAACGACAGCATTTGGTTTAGGTATTGCGGTGATTGTGGTTCTGGGCCTTGCGGTTCCGGCGGGTAATATTGTGAATACCTATATTCTTTCGCCAGGTGCACTTGCTTGGGCCGGCTTCCCAGATGCAGACTTGAGCTTTTTACGCTTTTTGACCTTTATTGGCATTATTGCGGCATTGGTTCAGGTGCTGGAAATGGCGTTGGATAAGTTTTTACCGTCGCTGTATAACGCGCTAGGTATTTTCCTACCGTTAATTACCGTAAACTGCGCCATTTTCGGTGGTGTGTTGTTCATGGTAGAGCGTGACTATAACTTTGCTGAGTCGGTTGTGTATGGTGTGGGCAGCGGTGTGGGCTGGGCCTTAGCTATCACCTTGTTAGCAGCAGTGCGCGAGAAACTAAAGTACGCAGACATTCCAGACGGCTTACGTGGCCTAGGAATTACCTTCATTAGCACAGGCTTAATTGGTTTGGGCTTTATGTCGTTCTCCGGCGTATCTCTGTAGTAAATAAGGAACGAGTCGATGGAAGAAATAATTCTTGGCGTGGGCATGTTTACCATTATTGTACTAGCGCTAGTGGCGATGATTATGTTCGCCCGCTCGAAGCTAGTACCTACTGGTGCTGTCCAGATCGTTATTAACGACGACGAAGAAAAAACGATAAGTGCTCAGCCAGGCGGTAAGCTACTGGGTGCGCTTGCAAACGCGGGTATTTTCGTTTCCTCTGCCTGTGGTGGTGGTGGTACCTGCGGTCAGTGCGTGGTGAACGTGAAAGAAGGGGGTGGTGAAATACTGCCGACTGAACGTGACCACATTTCACGCGGTGAAGCCCGTGATGGTGCGCGCTTGTCGTGTCAGGTGAACGTGAAGCAGAACATGAAAATTGAGCTGGACGAAGAAGTGTTCGGTATCAAGAAGTGGACTTGCCGTGTACGTTCAAATGACAACGTGGCGACCTTTATTAAAGAGCTGGTGCTGGAAATTCCAGACGGTGAGTCGGTACCTTTCCGTGCGGGTGGTTATGTGCAAATTGAAGCCGAGCCACACCATGTGAAGTACAAAGACTTCGACATTCCGGAAGAATTCCGTGGTGACTGGGAGCGCTTTGGCTTCTTCGACGTAGAGTCGAAGGTAGACGAGCAGGTTATTCGTGCTTACTCCATGGCGAACTACCCAGAAGAAAAAGGCATTATTATGCTGAACGTGCGTTGTGCAACGCCACCGCCAAACAACTTAAGCTTGCCGGCAGGTAAAATGTCGTCGTACATTTTCAACCTGAAAGCAGGCGACGAAGCCATTATTTCCGGTCCGTTTGGTGAGTTCTTCGCCAAAGAGACCGACGCTGAAATGGTGTTTGTTGGTGGTGGTGCGGGTATGGCGCCAATGCGTTCGCACATTTTTGACCAATTACGTCGTATTAAAACCGACCGTAAGATGTCGTTCTGGTACGGTGCACGTTCGAAGCGTGAAATGTTCTACGTTGAAGACTTCGACATGCTAGCCCGTGAAAACGACAACTTCGAGTGGCATGTGGCTCTTTCAGACCCTCAGCCTGAGGACAACTGGGAAGGCGACACTGGGTTTATTCACAACGTACTGTACGACAAGTACTTGAAAGACCACCCAGCACCTGAAGACTGCGAGTTCTACATGTGTGGGCCACCGATGATGAACGCGGCGGTCATTGCCATGCTGAAAGACCTCGGCGTTGAGGATGAAAACATTATGCTTGACGACTTCGGTGGTTAAGTTGCTGATGTTACATAAAAAATGGCTGGCCCTGTTGGGGTTGGCCATTTTTCTTTCTGCTTGCACCAAGGCTCCTGAGTATTCTATAGCGCAGGGGCGTGCGGGTGAGTTGCAGTTTCAAGTGGTTTATTTGCCAGTAACCTCGAACCAGACAGAGCGCCGTGTGGTGGAGCGGGTTCACAGCTTACTAACTCACTTGGAACAACAACTTTCTTCGGAGAATGCGGAGTCGGAAGTGGCGCGTGTGAACAACTGGGCTCAGTCGAGTGCTTTGGTGCTAACGCGCGACTTGGAAGAGTTTATTCGGGTGGGGATGAGTGTGGACATGCTGACGGAGCATGGCTTGTCCTTGTTTCAAAAAGCGTCGCAAAGCCCTTTGCCGCACGTGTTTGTTGAAAACCACCGCTTAATTAAAACAGACCCAAGTTTGAAATTAACCTTTGATGCGCTGATCAGTGGCTATGCGGTAGACCGGATAGCGGTGATGATGCGCCAAATGGGTGTGGTGAATTATCAAATTACCGTAAACAACCAGCGCCGCTCGAAGCGCTTTCGGGTGATGCCAGTGGTGAATGACATTCATGCAGGTCAGCACATTGTGGATGTTGAGCAAGAAATTAACGCGCGCAGTTATGCGCTGGGTTATGCCAGAAGTCCTAACAACGCAGAAGTGTATGTGGTGTATAACTCGGCGGCCCAAGCTTCGGGCTTAGCCCAGTGGCTTGCGACTATGCCGGTGGCGGAGGCCCTGATAACCGCCGATAGATTAAATTTAGCCGTGAGCATACATTCGGATGCGAAAGACAGCGGCACGCGTTATAATAGTGCTGCGTTCAACTAATCGACGCAAACAAAGAGGTGCTGTATGCAAACCATAATTTTAGCTTTTGTACTGATGTTGCTTGTGTTTGGCGGTATGTCGATTGGCTTTTTAATTCAACGGAAGTCGATTGCGGGCAGTTGCGGCGGTATTGGTGCCTTGGGCATGGAAAAAGCGTGTGACTGTGATGACCCATGCGAAGCGCGCCAAGAGCGTGACGCAAAGCGTGCGAAGCGCGAAGCCGCATGGAATGAAAACCGTATTTGCTAACCTTCCTAGTGCTCGCTTCCTGCGAGCGTTAAAGTGAGGCGTAATGGCCCTAGTGTAAAGGGACGGGGCGCCTCATGTAAGTTCACATCTATTTCTTCTAGGGCTGTATGCTCACCTAATGAATACAAGCTGACACGAACCTGCTGTGGCGTGTTTGGCTGCCTTAGAACCCTTATTTGATAGGGAATAAGCTGCTGACTGTGCTGTGTGTGCAGGTTTAAGCGTTGGCCATGGTCGTGGACGGTGCCAACAGGCTCTATATGTACCCAGGCTTCGGCTTGCTCGGCTTCTGCCCCTTCAGGCAAGTAGGCTGCTTCAACATTGAAAAAACGAATGGGGTGCAGCACCAGGGTGCCGGCTAATTCCATGTTATCTAAGGGCTCGCCGTCATTACTTAACAGGTTCTCAGTGATTTTCTGCTCTGTGGCTGTGACATAGTGAATACTTTCCACATGCACTTGGCTCTGGTTGTCTGTGTTAAGGAAGTAACAGCGCTTGGGATTTCTGTACCCTTCAAAGTAATGGTTTCCTGTCTCGTTGGTTGCTGCGGTCCAGTAGGTTTCACAGCCAGGCAGGCGTTGTAGCTGGCTGAAAACTTCGGCTTGGCGAAGCGCTTCGGCGGAGACTTGGTTGGGTACCGGGTAGCTCACATGCACGGCTGCTGTTTCTTCGGCAGGGGTAACAAAGGCATATAACTGTTTGCGTAGTGGAGTTTGGCCTTGTACTGCTTGGCTGCCACTGACGTCGAAGTGGTACTGAGACACTAATACAGCTTGTTGACCCGTGGGGAGGGTGATTGACTCGCCCGTATACAGCAGGGGCGGGAAGTCACCAACGGTATTTGGGTATTCAGTCAGGGCGTAAAAGTTCGAAAACTGGCCACTTAGGGCGTCTACCAAGGCTTGCTGCTGTGGCGACGGCGGTTGCGTTTGCTCGGCTGAATGGGCCGTTGCAGACAGGCCAACACAAGCTGTGAATACCAGGCGAATGAAGGGCCGGGAAAGTGTACTCATAGACTACCTTTATTGTTTACCCTATTGATTTACGGCACTATAGCACACTCACACTTTCTTCTTTGCATGCAAATTGGGGATTGGTACCTAGATGAAGTTTTTCCGTATATGTTTATTTACACTCACGTTTTGGATGCCTTTTTGCAGCCTGGCGAACAGCTTGCCCGCAGACCACACTTGGGTGAGTGTGGCGGCTGAGGGCCAGGTGGTGTGGGTAGGTAGCGACGCTGGCCGTGTGGCCCATTCGGTGGATAGCGGGGAAACCTTTGAACTGTCGGAGCTGCCTAATTCTGCACAGGTGCGGCAGTTGACCGTGCTCGATGACTTACATGGGTATGCGCTTACTTCGGGCGTGGGCCGTGACTCGGCGCTGTTTATTACCCGCAACGGTGGCTTTAGCTGGCGCCCCTTGTACCGTGGGGAAGGAGGTGAGCGGCTTCGCTGTATGGGTATGAACCCGAACCGCGAGTCGTGGATTTTAGGTGACACACAAAACAATAGTTGGCATGTGGTGAGCTCGAACAATGGCCGCCATTGGCGCAGCTCCCGCAGCGGCTTTACGAAACGCCCATTGCCTGACGAGCAGGCCAGCAATACCAGTGACTCGTGCATGCGCTTTGTAAATGACACCTGGTTGATGGGCACGCAAAATGCCGAGACCGCACGCATTATGCATAAAAAAGCCAGTGACTTGCGTTTTACCGTAGAAGACACGCCTTTAGCGGGAGTAAGTGCTGTATGGCCCTTGGACAGCAAGCTGTTTTTAGTGGCGGGTGGGAGCCAAGCAAAGGGTGAGCTTTACCTGTACCGAGAAGGCGTGTTTACGCAGCTGGCAACACCGGAGTTTAAACGCGCAATAGAGGTGTTATACCAAGCCGGCGAAACCGTGTTTATGGGGAATGGTGGCGGGTTTTACCAGGCGTTCTTGGAAGATGTGTTGGCAAATAAAGCCAGCTGGCAACCCGTGCTGGAAGGTGTCGGGGCCCGTGGCTTTACCTGCACCACCGAGCAGTGTTGGCTGCTCGGCAGTGACAATCAATTACACACCGTGCCCCGGTAAACGTAACGTCAGGCCATGCAACGTCAGGCAGTGCCTGACCTACGGGCGGGTGTGCAAAATGCAACGTCGTAGGTACGGCATGGCCGTACGTAGGCACGGCCGTACGTAGGTGAATGTTGAACGTCATGCAATGCAACGTCAGGCAATGCCTGACCTTGTATCTCTCAAGGTGACGTGTTTAGCTAACATTTCACCAGTGGAGTAAGTGAGGCTGAGCCTGCCCTTAGTCATAAAGACTGTAACGTAGATTGGCCCCTTACTCCATGTCCTCATTCAAACT
>NZ_PIPQ01000014.1 GCF_003987015.1 Aliidiomarina taiwanensis
CAGTAATTTCTTGAGCGTAGATGCTTTACGCTCCTCTGAATAACGCGGCATACATCAACCTAAACCGCCCACTGTTTATTGAATAATGGCAAAATCGCCAACTGGACAACTAGGCTGACATAGTGGGGCCGCGTAAGGTATTAGGGTTTAAGCAACCAGATGTGATTTTTAAAGAGCAATTGCAGTACGCGCAAAGCGAGTGTTGCAGTTATTAGTTGAATCTAGGGTTATTCTAACCAACCAACTTTCATTCGAAAAGGCACTTGATATAAAGTTCAGAGAATTTGCTAATACTCTATTTGTAACTTGCAGAACGTCACTGGGTTCATACCTGCTCAACGAGATTCAGATTCAGCGCAACTGTTAGCTTATATTTGATTATAATATGTCATTGTTTCTGCGTTGTGATACTTTCTTTGATACTGGCATGGACTATTACCATTATTGATTCATCAGAAGCAAATATCTATATTTTCAATTAACTCTGTTAGTATTATTTAAAAGAGAAACTAATTGCGATAACAAGTCCTCATTAAAGATATCGTGTTACAGGATTGTTGTGCTTATTATCGGAATTTAGATTAAGGAATTAGTAAGTATTTATAAATAAATAGTGGTAAAGGTTCATATAGTATGCTAGGTGAATGTGTACTGCGCATGTAACCAAAAAGTACATAAGCATTAATAAAAAAAACGAATGGTGATAGCAAAAGCAAAGTATTTATAAACTTTGTCCTATTTGCATTTGCAATACAAATAACAACAAAAGGGATTAGGTAGCCTAAGTAACGTATACCAAAAGCAGGAATTGAAGCAAATATATTATTCATAAAAAGAGAAATAACAACAAAAGCAAAAACCCTTTTGATAAAGTTATCGTTGGTTGGATAAATAGTGTCATAATAATAAATTAAGGTCAGAACAAGGAGATTAATATACATTCGAACTGCGAATTCCCCCCTTCGCTGCCAACTATTTGTTATATTATCCTTATGGATAAATTCCATATAACTTGCATCGGTATACCTACCAACCATCTGTTGAACATTTGATGGTAGATAATCAACAAAGACATAGAGTATTTCAGTCGCGTATGAGCCTAAAAAATATGATGTAAAAATTGCAAATATTAATTTGTTTTTATTGTTAACACTCACAAACACTTTTGAAAAGGATGCCAACCCAAATAGAAAAAATACATATAGGGTTGAGTGATGTATAAAGTAGATGATAGGCAATAAAATGAGATATCGGTAATTATTACTACGATAAAACTCAACAATTAAATATATTGATAACCACGTAGCAGCAATAAACCTTACTCCGTTTATTGAAAACATGTTGTACCGGCTAATAAATATAACCAATATACAAACTGAAAGTAAACTGAACTTGTAGTTAACAGTTGTATATCTCAAAACTTTCAAGCAAAATATTGCAGGCAATACAACGAAGGCTAGGAACATCCAATGATAATTATCTGTAAACCGACTTATGACATATAAAGTTGTATATGCATATAAATCTTTAACATATTCATTTTTAGAAAAGTAATTAAAGTATAGATCCTTTATATAATAACTATCTAAGTCTTTAACTCTGTTAAACTCATTAACATAATACACACTATCTATTCCCTTAGTCAGATCCGGAGACATCGCTATAGCATACAAACACGCACATATAAATAGAATTATGTGGGAAGATCTAGTGTTGAGCCTAACAAATGAATAAAGAAAAGCCAAAAATGGGACGATACAAAAAAGGGCAAGCTTGAAGCATAAATCATTTCTCTCCTCTTTTTGCCATTGCAATTCCATTATTTATTCACCGTATAAATTTATTTAGTATTAAAAATCAATAGATTCATAATAGAACTATTTTTGTATGAATCTTGTATCTGACAAACTCATTAAAAACTTCATCTTTTCTTGTGGCTTCATTTTTTTACAACCAAGATTCTTCTTCAACATTTTATTTTCAAAACTATTAAAATCACCGATAATCTTACACGGATTTCCACCTACAACAGAATTATCTGGGATTGATTTAGTGACCACAGAACCCGCCGCAACAACCACGTTATTTCCAATTGTTACACCAGGCATTATTAGACAATCATTCCCAATGTATACATTATCTTTAATAACAACTTTACCAAAGAAATCCATGTCTGGGTGTTTTAACCTCAAAACCCAACCTGCTCCATGAGTGAATATTTTAGTGCCAGAAGTTATCTGAACATGATTACCAATTGAAATTAGGTATGGCTCAGAACCAAAACAGACATTTTGAATATCACAATTTTTACCTATAGTTACACCGCTTCTACGAGCTCGCTGTTCGTAAGACAGGAATATCTTTTGTAAAGCACTGAATATGAAATTCAACAATTGCATCATATCCTCCTTATATTTCTTAGTTAACTCTTAACAATAAAATATTACTTTTTACAATTGAGTCAAATTCATTATTAATATTTTTTTTATACCTGAATTCAGATAATAACTGTAACACTTATGTAATGGGGTAGGTGGAAGGGAGGTCAGCTACCGACATGTGGTCCTCTTACTTTTCAACCAAAAAAAGTGAGTTCCAACATGAGTTATCGGCAGCTGACCGAGGGACAACGATATCAGATTTCGTTGCTTCTCGGATGCGACTGGAGCCCAAAGCAAGTCTCGGCTGTGTGTAAGCGAATAGGCCGGCCCATAAGTCATGAATGGATTTACAGTTACATCATTCGAGACTTTCAATGTGATGGACAGTTGCATAATCACTTACAACACCGACTCAAGCGTTACCGAAAAAGAACACATAAACAGCGCGGCCGCATTGTAGACAGACGGTCTATCCACGACAGACCAGCCGTCGTTGATACGGTGTTTTTCAAGCTAGTTGTCACCATCAGCCCGTTTAAGCGGCCTGTTTTTGTTCCTGTTTCACCTGCTCTTTTGCCGGGTTAAGGGTTGTTGGCCCAACCGGCGTGCAGTTGCGAACCTGACGTTTTCCCCAGCGAACTGAGTGTTGTGCTTTCGCGGCTTCCATTACTGCTTTGCGTTTCGCGAGTATCGCTTTGTCCTGGCCTGTATGGCGCTGCTCTGGCGTTACGAAGCGCAGCTTACTGTGCTTGTGCTCGTAGTTGTACCAGCGCGTGAACTTGAGTACCCACTCTCTTGCTTCATCAAGACTTTTAAAGCCCGCTGATGGCCACTCAGGACGGTATTTGCAGATCCTGAACAATGACTCAGCGAACGGGTTGTCGTTACTCACCCGTGGCCGGTTGTAGGACGTCGTCACACCCAGCTCATAGGCTTTTTCACGCATCGTTTGCGCCTTCATCGGCGCGCCGTTGTCTGAGTGCAGCACTAATCCGCTATGGGCGCATTGTTCATACTCGCTCAGCTTATTAACAGGCTCTGGACGTATTGCCTCAGGGCGTTTGTCGGCAGTTACCTTGCCACCGCGATACCAGCGTTTGTAAGTGCGCAGGCTGATGCCAGCTTCTTCACAGGCAAGGCGTAGTCGAGCACCCGCTTGATTCGCTTCATGTATCCACGACACGTATTGCGTGCGCTGTGAGACCGAGGTCAATCGTCCTCGTCGTCGTTCTCCCAGAGCGCATCCAGCTTTTTTCGAAGCACCAATAAAGCTGCAGTTTCAGCTAGGGCTTTTTCTTTTTCGCGCAGCTCACGCTTGAGCTGTTTGATTTCTTTGCGGTCAATCTTGCGCTGACGCTTGGCCTCAAGCTCTTGCTCGCGTGAGCTGGCAAAACCTTTAAGCGAGTCGGCTTTCCAAGCTTTCACCTGTTCAACGTAAAGCCCGCGCTCACGGCAATACTCACTGAGCTCAGCTTCACTCATGGAGCCGGTTTCAATCACGGTCGCAAGCTTCGCTTCAGCAGACCACTGTTCGGGGGTTGATTTATTTCCTGGCACTGGACGACCCTGTTCTCTGGCTTTGTTACGCCAATTATAAAGGGTTTGCTCGCCAATGCCTTCCGTTCGTGCAATTTCTGCGATGGTCATGTTCAACGGCGGCATCATTTTACTTAAAATTGTTTGCTTACGTTCTTCTGAATAGCGTGGCACTATTAAGCCTTAACGCCCCAACTGGTTAAATTTTAAAGGGTGACAACTATCCTGCCAGAGGGGGAAGGGAACAAGCTTACAAAGCTTAACCAATGTGTTGTTGAGTCAATTCCAACAACGAATTAATCTAAGGCTTCGTAAGCTCTTAGGGTTTAAACAACCCGATGTTATTTAAAGAGCAATTGCAGTACGCACAGAGCGAGTGGTGGACATATTATTTGTACCTAAGCATCTTTGAAATTTTCTCATAGTGCAACAATCAAAACCAATAAGTGATAACAAAGTTGTCGTTTGAGGTTAGCTATATTTAATTTGTTTTATATCTTGAACTTAGGTCTGAAAAATCGAATTGCTTGGAATAATAATGTTGATAAATTATTAATTCTATCTGATTTCTCACTACAGATACTTTTATATAGTTGATAATATTTATCAATCACTGCATCTGTGCAGAAGTATTTATCAAAAAGCTCTTTGGTAGAAGTTGACGTACTTGTTGTGATCTTAAAACGAACATTAGATATTTCACTACGTTCTGAGAAATTATAATACGAAAGAAACTTAAAACTATCTAACGTTAGCTCTATAGGTAAAGATTGGTTCTTTGTAGGACAGAAAACACGTTTATTATGTGCACAGGCCTCCATTGCCCCACGACCGGTAGCAACAACAAAGTCAACCGCTGGTATTAATCGAGCTGCGAAGTGAGTGAAGCGATTCTCTGTTACGAAATGAATGTTTGTGGAACTATAGCGATTGCAAAGTTCATTGAAGTATTCTTGATCTTGAACTATACCTACAAAGACCAAATGAAGATTATTCTCTTGTGATTTTATTTCTTCATAAAGCCTTACTGATTGATTGAAAGTTAAATCATAATAACGATTAAACCTAGAAATCCTCAAAATTATTTTACCATCACCTATATTCAAATACTTAAGAAAATCTTTGACTACAGAGTGTTCAACAGTTGGCCGTAATACCCTATTCGGAATAAGTATACTTTTATCATTATAACCGTTGTTTTTATAATGTTCGTAGTTCTCTCCGCTGTACAATACGTAACGCGACGCAAATGGAATAAATTTGGATCCGTTACTTCCCCCACACTTTGTATAAACAATTGGGATGTTATAAAACAAGCTTAACAATCTTCCAATAAAAAGCGATTTTTCGTCATAGGCGTTTATGACATCAGGTTTGAAACGATTGACAATTTTGAACAATCTATAATATTGCAGTATATTCCAACGAACCAAGGGCAAGAAATTATAGTTAGGCAAACATTTAATTGTTTCACTAGCTGATACACCAATATTTACTACTAATGGATTAACAATACCCGTCATACTTGTAACATGTGCATAGAGTGAGTGAAAACTTCCTCCGCCTGCTGTAATTGTATTACTATAAATTAAATAAAGAACTTTCATTATTTAGCTCAAAAATTTGTATTGATAGCGGTTAAGAATTGAATTATTCACTATTTTATTTACTAGCGGAATTCAAATCCGAGATTTATCAATTAATATTTCACAGTTCAGATAGTAACCGCAACACTCATTTATTGGGAAAGCTCGGTGGGAACCTAACCATCTTAACCTGATCTTCTTACTTCTCAATAAGAAGTGACTTTTTACGTGCGTTATCGTCAGCATATCGAAGTACAACGATAGAATTTTACGTTGCTTGTCATTACTAAATCTTTCCTACGATGAATAGCAAATAAAACGGACATCTCACCATCGATACCATCGATCGAAAGTAAAAGCTACAGAGAAATGAGGTAAATCTGGTTGCTATATTGCCTGCTATGCACTCAAAAAATCGAATCAGTGACGTACGCAGAGTTTAATCAAGGTCCTAAAAGGGGAACTAACGTTTGAGAATTTACTTGTCAAATAATTCTTGAACACGTAGAAATCAGAGTTTTTGTTCCGCATCACTCCATCCGTAATCCAAGAATGGGTTTCAATTTACATCATTCGATGACTTTGAACTCGCAGGTAAATTAGATAAACACTTTGTACACCGATTGAAATTATACCGAAAACAAAAAAATAAATGACACTATTGCAATATGAATAATAGGACTACCCACAACAAAGCCACTACTGTCGAATCACTGAGGTGTTATGACGACTGGGAAATCAATAACCTCATCCTGAAAAAAATACAGGCACTATCCAGACCCCATTTTTGCTAAAATCGTTTCTATTTAATCCGTAAATTTATGAATTAAAACAAACCAGAAGTTGTTAACAACAATATTGAGAGTATTTTAGTTTTTCAAACGTTGACTGCACCATCACTACTTATAATTTTTCGTTATTCGCAGAGTATAAGTATATACCAGCCTATTTAATTTCAGAAGCTTACCTCGCCGCCTCTCAGTCGCATGGTGCAAGCAATACTGCGAACGGTCTATAATGTCAATAATTAACAAAGAAAGTCTCTTTGGAGCTTTATTTATGAGTTGTTGAGTAAAGTTTTGGAGAAAGTTAATCGTAGAGCTCGCTAGATCATGTGTTGTAACAACTGGAAGTAATTTGTGAATAAAGATTTTATTACGTCTAGATTAAATAATACCAATATTAGTTGACTATAAGAAACAAATGCTATTTTGTTGTAGATTTTTCAAACTTTAATTAATTAACAAAAACATGCTTTTTCTGAAAATAAATATTACATTAGAAACCTAAGCTAATTCAGTAAATCACTCTTTGCTCTACTTCCAAATCAATCCCAAAATGCTTTTTAACTCTCAACTGAACCTCATTAATTACGCCTAAAACATCTCTCCCTGTTGCATTCCCAACATTAACAATAAAACCACTATGCTTTTTTGATATTTGGGCTCCGCCAATAGTAAATCCTTTAAAACCTAACTCATCAAGCATTGGTCCAACGTATTTACCTTCTGGTCTCTTAAATACACTTCCAGAGTTTGGGAGTTCTCTAGGTTGCTTTAGCCACCGCTTTCGTTTGGATTCTTGCATTCTTTTGTTTATATCATACACATTACCCCCAAGCAGTTTGAACCATGCTTTGAGAATAATTAATTCTTTATTTTGTTGAAATAAACTATTTCTGTAGCTAAATTCAATTTCCTCGGTTAATTTTTCATGTACATCGCCAGATACTGAATCTACATATCGAACTTTAATTAAAGTATCTTTTATTTCAGATTTATCATTACCAGCATTCATTACAATAGCTCCGCCTACTGAACTGGGGATATCGTAAAACTCTTCAAGTCCTGTTAGTTCTTTCCTAAGTGCAAATGTGCAGATTGACTTCAAAGTAGCACCTGACTCTACGGCTATCATGCCGTCTTCAATACTAATATTATCAAAGCACTTATTTAATATAATAAATGGGACGTCATAATAATCTTTAGCTAGGATTATATTATTACCATTACCCAATATATGAAAATTTGTATATTTTAATTTATTTAACAAATGAATTATATCATTCTCAGATTCAGGAAAGTAAGCTTTTTTACAAACAGCCTCTATCTGGTACGCGTTGTATTCTTTCAAGTTGAAATTTTCTAAGTATATCATGGTCTCAGACATCCCTAATAACTTTAGCGGGTACACCCGCGACAATAGTATTTGGAGGCACATCTTTATTTACAACGCTATTAGCTCCGATTATCGAGTTTTCACCAATAGTAACGTTACCTATAATTTTAGCACCAGAATATACAACTACACCTGGCGAAAGGATTGGGTAATTGCCTTTTTGTGCGTCACCACTAATTCTACCACCTAATGTAACTTGCTGAAAAATTGTACAGCGCTCAGATATAACGGCACCAGCACCTATAATAATACCCGTTGGGTGAGGAAACTTTACACTAACATCAATCGTCGCTCCATTACCAATGAAGCAGCCGTAATTTTTAACTAGATAATTATTTACCATTGCACTAATAAATTTGACTCTATTTAACCTAGCCCAAAACATTAACCTTAATAATAAAACAAATCTAACATTAACATCAAAAAAAAATCTTTTAATTTTTTTCACACGCTTTCCTTAGTTATTTTTTTTAGTTGCGACATAACCATCTTTATAACTATTAAAAAGTATATACTTAAAGTAATTGTATAAATAAAAAGTGCTTCTATTACATCAAAATTCAACACACTCGCAAAACAGAAAACAATGACTATAAAAATCACGCGGAATAAATTAATCCACAATTGTAACATTTGTTTTTCTAATACATTTAGGCAGCTCATAACAGGTGTTGAAATAAATCTAGCTAAAATTAATAGCGATAGTATTTGGCTATAAACACCTGCGTCTTTCCATTCTGTTCCAAAGACAAACTTGAATGTCAAAGGCCCAAACAGTAACAAAAATAATACTGGGAACAACCCAATAATAAACATTTTTTTTATTACTTCAGCAGATAGCCGATAAATTTCTAACGGGTTTTCTTTCCCCATATTAGCAATTTCGGCATAGTAAACTTGAGCAACTGCTTGTCCAATTAAGTTCATTGGTAGACTTATCATGCTTTGTGCTAATCCGAATGCTCCTGCAACCTTAAGATCATATAAATAACCGATCAATAAAACTGGTAGCTGCGCACCTAAAGCAAGAAGTAATTGCGACCATGATTGTATTAACGGAAAGTTTTTATACCTTACTGCTACGCTCTTAACCAATCCCCAATTAAATCTTTTAAAAAACAGAGGATATTTTCTCAGCATACTTTTCAAAAGTCTAAAAGTACCTGCCGCTTCTTGGATAATCACACCAATCAACAAACCACTAGGCTTGAGATGTAATAATCCTAATAAAATTTTACTTAATGATGAGCTTAAACTTTGAGTAACTGTTGTTTGAGTAATGATTTTGAATTTTTTTTCTCGTATAGCCCAACTACTTAATGTTTGGTAACAACCAGTTGCAAAGAAAGCAAGAGGGAAAAACCATAAATATGATCTGATATTTTCAGCGTTGAAGGTGACTACAAATAGATCTGAATAATAAAGCAATACAAAACATGCTATAGCGCTAACGATAGCGATCATTAAAAAGCATAATTTTAACATTGCTTCCAATGCATTTTCATTTTTTATCAAAGGAATAGCAGTTGCGTAACGCAATGTAGATAAAGCACCAATAATCGATACTA
Organism: Aliidiomarina taiwanensis; assembly: GCF_003987015.1. Classification (GTDB taxonomy): domain Bacteria; phylum Pseudomonadota; class Gammaproteobacteria; order Enterobacterales; family Alteromonadaceae; genus Aliidiomarina; species Aliidiomarina taiwanensis. Next base: position 9,250 of record NZ_PIPQ01000014.1, read on the forward strand.
TACCCATAAATAAAGCAAAAACACCATAATCTTCTGGCGAGTAAATACGGGTAATTATTGGCGCACTTAATATTCCAATAGCTTTTGCAGTCACATTCCCGCTAAGAACTAATGTTAAGTTTCTTGAAAACTCATTTGAACGAAGTTTCTCTTTAAAAGTCTTATACACTGTTATGCAACTATGAGATTTCAAATGATAAAGCTTTAAGTTTTTCAGTTAAATTTTCATACCCTCTTTCAATCTGCCAAGCGTCTTCAATAACAGTATCCCCGTCAGCTATTAAGCCAGCCAATAATAGTGCCATTCCCGCCCTCAAATCTAATGCTTTGACATTACATCCCTTCAGCGGTGTACCACCACGTATTTTTAGCAGGTCACCTTCAATAGTAAAATTTACCCCCATTTTAGCTAGTTCTGCTGCATAGCCGTAACGTCCAGGGAAACGCAAATCAACAATTTTTGACTCTCCTTGAGAACTGGCCCCATAAATAGCAAATAATGGCTGCATATCAGAGTTTATTCCGGGATATGGCCCAGTACTAATCTCGACTGGATAAGGTACACTCCCTCTAACAATTAGAGAGTTTTCTCCCCGGTAATACTTCATGCCACTTTCACGAAGAAAAACTAACGGAACTTCTAAGTGCTCAAATGGAAAATTTTCAATTTCAATATCACCATCGGTAATTGCTGATGCTATTGCCCAAGTAATCGCCTCCATATTATCAGGCACTACTTTATGTTTAACACCTTCTAACTTTTCCACCCCACTAATTTCAATACATTTTTGCCCATGAACTTTTATTTTAGCGCCCATTTTTTCTAGCATTTCGATCAAATCTAATACTTCAGGGCGGATATGCGGGTTCCAAATTGTAGTTTTACCAACTGCTAAACTAGCACAAAGGATGGCGTTTTCCGTAGCGCCAGTTGAACGAATCGGTAAATAAATATTGCATCCTTTAAGCCTTCCATCAGATTTTGTGCATAAATAGCCTTCTTCCTCCCATACTTTTGCGCCAAACAGCTCTAATATTTTTACATGGAGATCATATTTGCGGTCCCCTAATGGGCAACCACCAGGCAAAGGTACTTTTCCTTGGTAAAACCGTGTTGTTAGGGATCCCAGGATTAACAATGAGTTTCTTATTGATCTCTCCTCCCATAATAACTCATTAGAAAGTTCTTTATTTTCCTCTATACACAAATAACCCTTCTCAGCCCTACATGTTTTGCCCATCTTTTCAAGCATTGCTATGTGAATTTGCATATCTAACAGGCCATTAGGTGAATCTATTATTTCAACCTTGCCACTCGTAAGCACAGATGCTGTAAGCAATTTTAAGGCTGCATTCTTTGCTCCGCTCACTTTGACTTTACCAACCAGTCTTGTTTTCTTTACTTTTAAAATATCCATCTCATCTCATCTTCAATTATTCTATTTTATGTGTATATAAATTTTTTACGCAAAAAATCTTTTATACCATGGCATTGATTCGCGAATACCATCACTAATCTTGTGGCTTGGCCTGTAACCCAACAGTTTTTTAGCTTTACTTATATCGGCTTGCGAATGTCGCACGTCACCTACTCTAAACTCATGGTATTCGGGTCCTTCGTGGGTTATTGTAACTTGTAGTTTTTGTAATTCGCTTTTTATAGCAAGATATAAACTGTTTAGTGCGGTCCTGTCGCCTACAGCTACGTTGTAAACCTGATTTTTAGCTTCAAGGCTGGTTGTGGTAGCGGCCAGTAGGTTCATTTGTACGGTGTTGGCTATGTAACAGAAGTCGCGGCTAGTTTCGCCATCGCCGTTTATGAATACTTGTTTTCCTTGCAACATCGCAGCTGTCCATTTAGGTATGACAGCAGCGTATGCACCGTTGGGGTCTTGTCTTTTACCGAATACGTTAAAGTAGCGTAGGCCTATACAGTTAAAGCCGTAGGTTTTGGCAAATACATCGGCGTATAGCTCGTTAACATATTTGGTTACCGCGTAAGGTGAAAGCGGTTTGCCGATGTTCTCTTCTACTTTAGGTAGCGCAGGGTGGTCGCCGTAGGTAGAGCTGCTGGCAGCGTAAGTAAAGCTTTTTACTTTGGCATCACGGGCTGCGACGAGCATATTCAAAAAGCCGGTGATGTTTGCGCCGTTACTAGTGATTGGGTCAGCAATTGAGCGTGGTACTGAGCCAAGGGCGGCTTGGTGCAGTACGTAGTCTACGCCTTGGCATGCGCGTTGGCAGTGCTCCAAGTCGCGAACGTCGCCTTCAATAAAAGTGAAGTTGCTCCATTGTTCTGGAGTAACCAAGCTTTGCACTTCATCCAGGTTGTGTTGGTAGCCAGTGGCGAAGTTGTCTAACCCGGTTACTTTTTGGTTTAGCTTAAGTAAGGTTTCTAGCAGGTTAGAGCCGATGAAGCCTGCTACGCCGGTTATAAGCCAGGTTTTGGGTTCTTTTAATAACTGTTCTTGTAATAGTTGGTATTTGGATTTCATATTTGCTACCAAGTTCTGATATTACGTCATGCGGTGCATGACCTACGTGTTTTTTATTAACGTTATTACTTCCCGAGTCAGGCAGTGCAAGACCTACGAGGATTTTAATTATAGACGGATGTCGGATTCTTCTGCTGTGAGTAGGTATTTCAGGTCATAGAGGACGTGGTCTGTTTTGCCTAAGGCACGTATGTTGGCTGCGCCCATGTCTTTGAATTGGTTGTGGCTAACGGCCAGTATCATTGCGTCGTAGGCGTTTTGTTCTGGTTTTGTTACTGGGGTAATGCCGTATTCGTGTTGGGCTTCTTGCGGGTTAACCCAAGGGTCGTAGACATCGACCTGTATGCCGTATTCTTTGAGTTCTTTGACTATGTCGACCACGCGGGTATTGCGTAGGTCGGGGCAGTTTTCTTTGAAGGTTAAGCCCATAATTAATACGCGTGCGCCTTGCACGTGAATGCGCTTTTTCAGCATAGCTTTAATCAGCTGACTGACGACGTATTCGCCCATGCCATCGTTTAGTCGACGACCTGAGAGGATGATTTCTGGTTGGTAACCGATGCTTTGTGCTTTGTGGGTTAGGTAGTAAGGGTCGACACCAATACAATGACCGCCAACTAGACCTGGACGGAAAGGTAAGAAGTTCCACTTGGTGCCTGCTGCTTCTAACACGGCTTGGGTGTCTATGCCTAGTTTGTTAAAGATAATGGCCAGTTCGTTAATTAGAGCGATGTTTACGTCACGCTGGGTGTTTTCAATCACTTTGGCGGCTTCGGCGACTTTTATGCTTTCGGCTTTATGAGTGCCCGCCGTGATAATTGATGCATAAAGGCTATCAACAAAGTCAGCAACCTCCGGCGTAGAGCCAGCAGTTACTTTTAAAATATTAGTTACGCGGTGCTCTTTATCACCTGGATTAATGCGCTCTGGGCTGTAGCCGGCAAAGAAATCTCGGTTAAAGGTTAAGCCTGATACTCGCTCCAATACCGGTACGCAGTCATCTTCGGTTGCGCCCGGGTAAACGGTCGACTCATAAATAACGATATCGCCTTTTCGTAACACTTTGCCGATGGTTTCAGAAGCTTTGATAAGCGGTGTTAGGTCTGGCTGTTTGTGCTCGTTGATGGGCGTTGGAACTGTGACTATATAGACGTTGCAGTCTTTTAAGTCTTCTAGGTTGGCGGTGTAGCTTAGGTGTTTTGCTTCGGCGAGTTCTTCGTCGCTTACTTCTAGGGTGGTGTCGTGCCCGGCTTTAAGTGCGTCTATACGTGGTTGGTTGATGTCGAAACCTACTACAGACAGCTTTTTACCAAATTCTACGGCGAGGGGTAGACCTACGTATCCGAGGCCGATGATTGCGATTTTTACGGTGTTTAAGTCGAGCATACAAATTCCATCTTCATTGCGTCAGGCAGTGCCTGACCTACGGTGGTTGTTTGTTCCGTCAGGTGGTGCCTGACCTACGGTGGTTGTTTGTTCCGTCAGGCGGTGCAACGTCGGGCAATGCAACGTCAGGCAGTGCCTGACCTACGGTTTAATGTTTAGGAATGTGATTCGTAGGCATAACCATATTGATACTGGTAGTTATAGCCAGTAGCGCGGCGCTCGACCCCGTTCAGGATAACGCCTTTAATTTCGACGCCATTGAGCTCAAAGCGTTTAATGGTGTGTACCATTTCTTTGACGGGTGTTTGATCGAAACGTGCCACTAATAAACTAGTGCCTGCATAACGACCAATAATGGCAGGGTCTGTAACGGCCAAGATAGGTGGCGTATCGATGATCACATAATCAAAGTCTTTGGAAGCTTGCTCTAATAGCTGCTCCATGCGGTGATGCATGAGGAGCTCGGCTGGGTTTGGTGCGGTTTGTCCGCGCGGTATAAAGCTTAAGCCTTCTACGGCGGTGCTTTGCACTATGCTGCCGTAGTGCTCTACAGGCGTGTCTGCCGCAATAAAGTCTGACACGCCGTTGCTGTTTTGTACTTGTAAAATCACATGGCTGTAGCCACGGCGGAGGTCTCCGTCGATATACAGTACACGTTTATCCCCTTGGGCGAGTACGGCGGCCAGGTTGGCACTAATAAAGCTTTTTCCAACTTCTGGGCTAGGGCCCGACACCATAATAATATTGTTTTTCGCTTCCATCATGGCAAAGTGCAAGCTGGTTCTTAACCCGCGTAAAGCTTCAATAGAAAGATCCGTCGGGTCTTCTTTGGCAAGCAACAACTCGGTTCGAGCACGTTTTTTATTGTTTACAGCGAATTTGGGCCGTAAATTAAATTTCTGTTGCTTCTCTGAAAGTGGAATGGTGGCATACACATTAATGCCTTGGCTTTCCAGCTCTTCCGAACTTTGCACGCCTGGGTTCAACATACTGCGCACCAGCACCAAACCGACGGAGAGCATACCACCGAGCATTGTGGCAATAACCACTATCAGTTTTTTCTTAGGTGCTACGGCATTCGGGTGCCCTACAGCGCTATCTAGAATACGCACATTCCCAACGGTACCCGCTTTTAAAATGTTTAGCTCTTGCATCCGATTTACCAGCTGCAAGTAGATTTCTTGGTTAACTTCCACATCCCGGGTTAAACGTAACACTTGCTGTTGTGTTTCCGGTAGCTCTTCAATTTGCTGCGTGAGCTTTGCTTGGTCCGCTAATAGGCTTTCTTTTTGGCTTAATAACGCCTGGTAGCTTGGGTGTTGCTTGGTAAACAAACGGCTTATTTCGGTTTCTTTAATGGCTAGTTCGTTCAGCTGTTTTTCAATTTCAATCACTTGTTGCAATAAGCCCGAGGTTTCAAGCGACAAGTCCACCGACTTACTTTCCAAGCGATAGGCATTCAGCTCTTCTTCAGCACGGGTTAAGTTGGCGCGCACATCCGGTATTTGCTGCTCTAAGAAGGTGAGGCTTTTTTCTGCTTCTGCAGCGTTCCGCTGAATATTTTGCAACATATATTCATTGGCAATGGCATCCAGTACTTCTACGGCAAGTGCTCGGTCTGCATGTTCAATGCTCGTGGTTAATATCCCCGTTTGTTTGCCCCGCTCACTTACATTTAATGCATATTGCCAACTACTGATTGTTTGTAATCTATCTCTTTTAACTAGTGTATAGGTGTCGGTGTTTGCCAGTTGCACATCCGCAATATGCAGTTGGAAATCACCATTTTCCGCAAGTTCACCTACTTGTCCCTGTAATACACGGGCCCCTTCGCCATCTTTGAGTTGAAAGCGATCACCTTCAAAACTGAGTGTCAGTGCCTTGCCTACATAAGAGCGTGGTACTTGGAAGGCTTGAATATCGATTTGGTCTTGCTCTGGGCTGCGGCGTGCTAAAAAGGGACCAACAATTGGCATATAGTTCGGTGTCGCCACTGTGGTTAAATCAAGTTGGTCCACCACACTGCCAATCACCATGCGTGATTTAATAATTTCAATTTCTGTGGCGGCTTCGCTGTCGCTGCTAAACAACTCGCCCATTTCACCGAGCGCTGGCATGCCCGAGGCTTTCTTCTCCACTTGCAGCATGGCATCGGCTTTATAGATGGGGGTGGCCAATAAAGCATACACAATGCCCATCACAGCAAATGCACTGGTTATTGCAATGATCAACCATTTTTGGTCAAGGAGTTGACCTACTAATCGCATTAAATCAATTTCATCGTCCTGCGACTCTCGGTTTGCGGTGAGTTGGCTTTGGTTTAACTTATCTGACATGGGAAGAACTACCTTTTATCACGCTTATTCGGCTTGCATATGCAATTTGTTAGTGTTTCTGGCTTAGCCCAGTTTGTTGGCCCAACTTTGGGATGCGCGTTCAATCAGGTGATACACATGCTGAAACACATCATCGCTTTTCTTGTAGGGATCTGGGATGTCTTTAGTGCTATCCGCTAACCAGTGCCCAAGTAACATGGTTTTGGCTAAGGCTTCAGGAAAACGCTCTGCCACCATGTTTCTATGCTTGGCTTCCATCACAAGAATTAAGTCGTACTCACTGGCTAACTGCTGATTGAGCTTTTGTGCTGCATGGGGTGGACAGGCTAAGCCGTTTTCTTCTGCAATACGGCGCGCGGTAGCGTCCATGTCCCACCCTGTACCGTCTTTGTGCAAGCACGCTTGAATGCCCGCCGAGGCGATATGCTTTTCTGGCAAAGCTTGCTTGAGCATAAATTCCGCCGTTGGGCTGCGGCAAATATTGCCCAAACACACCACCAAAATATTATCAAACATAGCGATGCCTTATTTAATATCCGTTTGGAAGCGGCCTAAGGAATACAAACCCGTGATAGACGGTAATATTTGACTGATCACGCGGTTCCAACGAGCGACTGGCGCTGCGGTTACATACACGATATCCCGCTGTTGTAGCTCAAACTGCTCCGCCAGCACAAGAGCCGTGGCGTTCTTAGCGTTTAATTGGTACACATCGGCTAAACGGCCTGTTTCTGGACTCGCTTGGCGAATAACAAACACGCCGGAAGCATCCGCTGATTGCTCAAATAAACCACCCGCTTCTGCCAAAGCTTCAGCCAGGGTCATGCCACTGCGGCCCATCACATAGCTCTGTGGCTTACGCACTTCGCCTAGCACAAACACCTTGTTGTCATCGCTGCGGGCAATGTGCAGTACATCGTTTGGCTTGAGAAGGATATTTTGCTGGGTGTCACCTTGTTGGTATAAGCGGCGTAGGTTTATTTTCTGCTCGGTACCATTGCGTAGCAGGGTCACGTTCTCCCAATTGGACTCGGGCGTTAAACCACCGGAGGCATTAATGGCTTCGATCAAGCTTGTGGGTACGTTGGTGACAGGCAGCACACCTGGCTGCTTCACTTCTCCCGTTACATAAATGCGCTGGCTCAAAAAGCCTGCAACCGTGACATCCACTTGTGGGTTTTCAATATAGCGAGACAAGCGCTCGGCAACTAAGTCACGAATTTCTGTGACTTTCAGGCCTTCTACTTTAATGCGGCCCACATACGGGTAAAAAATAGTGCCGTCGTTGTGGACCCAGTTGCCTGCTTCTTTCGCACTCCGCATAGAGCCTGCAGGAATGGTCAGTTCTGGGTGGTCCCATACGGTAATATTCAGCACATCCCCCCGGCCGACTCGGTAGTCGTAATTGGCACGCTCTTCTTCGAAGGTGCTGTTTTCAGCCAGCTCAGGCAAGTTATTCGCTAAGTTTGAATTGGCGGCTATGGTTTCGGAGTTAATGGAGTAAAACTGAACCTGCCCAGCCAGTTCCGGGCTGGCTTCGTTCGCTTCCATAAAGCTACCTGGGGCCAGCGCACAGCCCGAAAGAAACGCGGCAGTGGATAAAGAAATAATAAGTTTTTGAATTGATGTCATTTCTTACGAACCTTTGTGTGTGGTTGGTGCCGTTGTGCGGGTTTATTAACGTACGGCAATGCCGTACCTACGCGTGCTTTTTTTATCAAAAAAGCACGCTACCGCCCGTGGGTTGTGGCTCCCAATATGCCGTTTTATATTTCCATTTCCCCGTAGGTCATGCATGGCATGACGGGGAATACATTCATGTCTTTTTCACATTCGTAGGTCATGCATTGCATGACGATTGCTTTAACGTCAGGCCGTGCCTTCAACGTCATGCAGTGCATGACCTACGAGGAGCGTAATACACGCTCCTCTATTTCAATTCTTTGTTGTTTGCCGAGCATGTCGAGTAATACGAGGCAGCGCTCTTCGCCTTTTGGCATTTGATACACGGCCTGTAACCCAGCAAACGGCCCTTCGGTTATTTCTACCGCAGCGCCTGTTATATATGTTTGTTGCACACTGGGTGCGTTTTTTTGTGCGTCTTCTAGCTCTAGCAGTTGGGCTACCACCTCATTCGGCACGGTTGCCGGCACACCACCGAAGCGCACAAAGCCATTCACCCCTCGGGTGCTGCGCAGCGCATTAAAGTTGGCAGTATTCACATTGAGTTGTACAAAGAGATAATTAGGAAAGAGTGGCTCTTCGCATACGGTGCGTTTGCCGCGCACTAATTTCGTGCGATTTATTTGCGGCAAACATGCTGTGTACCCTTGGTTTTCAACATGCATACGCGCTCTGGCTTCCTGCCTCGCTTTGCAATGTAGGAGATACCATGCCCACATACTAAGTTGCCCCTTTCCATAAGGTTTATGTCTTCGTTCAGTGCGTTCAAACAACCTACTGCTGAAGCCAAAAGATTCTACGTTAAATTAACGTAGAACTGAAGCCCAGACACGGAACAATATGTAAATTTTATGTTTCTGGTGATTTTATATTCACCCGCTTGCCTTTGTGTTTGTTTTTTGTACGATTGAATGGGCAATTCAACCGTAGGTCGTGCACTGCATGACGGAAATGTATACGTACGGCCGTGCCGTACCTACGGGTGATATGGTAGGTCAGGCACTGCCTGACGGAAAAGGCACTGCATGACGGAGAAATTGTAAAAGGAAAATACAATGGCGAACATATCTTTTCTTCACCATGGTGCCCGCGAGGGGGTTACGGGCTCGTGCCATGAGCTGCGTTTAGCCAGTGGCAAGTCCCTACTGGTGGATATTGGTTTGTTTCAAGGGGCTGAAACGTCAGGCGATACAGCACATTCAGCCGGGCGGGCCGATGCCAACCATCATGAAATTAAGTTTCCCATTGAGCAGGTGGAAGCTTTAATCATTACCCACTGTCATATTGACCATGTGGGACGATTGCCTTGGCTTCTAATTGACGGGTTTCGTAAGCCTATTTACTGCACCAAGGCCACGGCGCATTTGTTACCCATGGTGATAGAAGACGCCCTGAAAGTGGGCATGACCCGCAATAAACGGCTGATTGAGGGTGTTCTTAAGCTACTGGACACTTTATTAGTGCCTATCGCTTATGACACAGACTTCGTGATTGACACCTTAGGTGTGACCGGCCGCTTTAAACAGGCAGGGCATATTTTAGGCAGTGCCTTTGTGGAGGTTGATGTTCCAAACGATAAACCCGTACGTCATGCATTGCATGACGGAAACCATGGTGCGGCGTACGGCAGTGCCGTACCTACGGGTGACACCCCCGTGCGCGTTGTATTTTCCGGTGATCTCGGTTGTAAAAACTCTCCCCTGCTCCCAGACCCGGCCCCCCTTTCTCGTGCTGACTACTTAATATTGGAAAGCACTTATGGCGACAAGAACCATGAAAACCGAACTGAACGGCAAGAACGGTTACGCCAGGTTATTGAGCGCTGTGTGGCCGACCAAGGCACTGTACTTATTCCCGCCTTTAGCATTGGCCGCACCCAAGAGCTGTTGTACGAGCTGGAAGATATTATGCACCACCATACTTCGGGCATATGGAAAGACATGGTGGTGATTGTGGATTCGCCCATGGCTGCTCAATTCACGAGTAAATATCGTCAATTGAAGAGATTATGGGATAAAGAAGCCACCCGCCGCTTAAAACAGCAGCGCCATCCGCTTAATTTTAAACGCTTACATACGGTGAATAGCCACAGTGAGCATGAGCGTATTGTGCGCTACTTACAACAAACGGGCACGCCCTGCATTGTGATTGCGGCCAGTGGTATGTGCACCGGCGGCCGTATGGTGAATTATTTGAAAGCCTTGCTGCCCGACCCGCGTACCGATGTGTTGTTTGTGGGTTATCAAGCCAAGGGCACGCCGGGCCGGGATATACAACATTATGGTCCCCGCGGCGGTTATGTGGATTTAGACGGCCAGCGCATTTGGATTAAAGCCCAAGTGCATACCTTAGGCGGGTACTCGGCCCATGCGGATCAGCAAGAATTAATGGAGTTTGTGGCCACCGCCGAGCACATAGGCCAAATACGTTTGGTGCACGGCGAAGCCCATGCCAAGGAAGCATTAGCCACCAAATTGCGTGAACGGTTTGATTGCGAAGTCGTTATCCCGTGACATCGGTGCGGCGTACGGCAATGCCGTACTTACCATGTTGCACTTTTCCCATCCGTATCCGTAGGTCAGGCACCGCCTGACATTGCAATGCCTGACCTACGCATTGCTTTTCGTGTTTATGGGTTAAAATTCACAATGGCTGGTTTTTTAAAGCCGCTTTCGAAAAAACTAAAAGACACCCCAAACTGAATGAGGGGTTCGCGGGTTTCGGCGGGCAAGATAACACTCACACTGAGCCCGAGGCCTTCGCCGAGGCTGAGCAAGGCATTCGCCTCCGCATACAGGTAGCGATTGGCTTTGCCGCCTTCGCTTGGCAATATGGCCCAGTTGTTATTCGGCAACTGCACCGTCAGGTCGCTGCCATGATTCCAGCGGGCGTATTCATAGGCTTGGTTCACCGTCACCGAAGTCAGCACCATGCCGGAATAAAAGCTATGCCAAAATCCCGCACCGACACTGGCCACTAGGCTATTCAGCTCTAGGGGCTCTGTGCTGTAGCCACTCACATGAAAAGGCCGCGCAAGTTTGGTTTTGCGCAGGCCGGCACTGCCTTGCAAACTAAAATGAAGGGCATCGAAATACCGCTGTACGTTCACCACAAAGTCTTCGGCGGAGCCCAAATGAATGGCGCCGTGCTGGGCCAAGTCTTCTTTTAACTGACCATAGTGGCCTGTGTTCGACCAGCCGCTTTCTGTTTGATGCAAATACGGCACACGGTAAGCGCCACTGGGCTCACCGCCTCCCCGCAGCATATTTAAACTCACACCCCAGCCATAACGGTAGGGCTCACGGTAAGCAGGCGCTGGGTAGACTTGTTTGTAGGTTTGTTCATGCTCTAGCTCAAACAAGTCTTGAATAATTTGGTAGTTCTCGTCAAAGCCTTGGCCTTGCGCCTTGCCTATTTTCGCCACATAGGAGCCGGCTTCGGCAAGCTCTTGTTGTACTCGGCCGTCACTAGCAATGTGCCAGTCGGTTAGGTCGCGCCTCAAATGCAGCGCATTGCCCCGCCCTGCGACGCTTAAGTCTAACTGTCCGTATTGGCGTGGCTCCAAAGCCGCAGCATAAAAGGCATACGCAGCGCCTGCTGGAATCACCAACTGGCCTTGGTGCTCTCGGTGGCGCTCTGCCCGCACTTGCACACGGTAACTTTGCCCTGGCCTTAAGGGATGACGCACAGGCGCCCCTAAGCTTTCATTATTAATGCGTAGATTGGCTTCTTCTGGGTTGAGATAAAAGAACACTTGGGTTTCGTGGGCTTGGGTCACTTCCGCATAGGTATACCGAGCCAGCTGTCGGTGCCGCTCTAAATGGGCGCCGTCGATGCGTCTGTCTTTTACTTTCACCAGCACACTGAACTCATCGCCAAGCTGGCCACGGGTTAAGCTTTGGGTGATACCTTGGCTATCGGTGGTAAGTGCATACTCACGCCCTGCCTGCGGGCCCCGTAGGCTGCGCACAAAAAGCTCTGCGTGGGCTTGCGGCGTGGCGGTGGCTTCATGCAAATAAGCAAAGGCCAATTGCGGTGTACGTCCTTTGCCTGCTGGCACCAGAACAGGCACAGCCGTTAATGCTTGTACACTGGCTTCGGTGACTTCAGCAAAGTAAGTTTCAAAGGTGGCAGAGCTGCCATGTGCGGTAAGGAAGTCTTGCTCGGCAACTTGGTCACGCGTAGCGATGCTGTCCCCTTGGATAACCCCAGCTAAGCGCTGCGCCGGTTGAGTGAGTGGGATTTTTTCAATGGCATACACGGCATTTAAGGTCGGCGCTTTTTGCCGCGCCAGCTGGATCAAACGATCCAATTGCGTGCGCTCCACCCGCATGCGCACATAATAGTCCCGTGCCATGCCCCGTTTTCCGGGTAAACGCTGCTCAAAATCAATCCGAGTATTTTCTAAGGAAACGTTGGACCAAGAAAAAGAGGATGTGGCAAATTCTTGGGTAATTTCTTGGTTGGCTGTTTCTCGTAAGTCTTGCCGGGTTTCCGTGCGCACATTCACCAAAATCATTTCCGCCAGCTCGTCCCGCGCCGCTTGCAAAGCTTCAGCCCGGGTCGCGCCAAAGCCATGGCCATAGGCATACCGTTCGATCTGCGGTTCGATGATTTGGAAGGTGTCGGTGGGTTTCTGATTGCTGCTGCAAGCAGCAAGGATCAAAATTGTAAACGCGTAGGTCAGGCACTGCCTGACGTTGCGCAGCCTGACGAACAAACCTATGGTGCGGCGTACGGCCATGCCGTACCTACGCGGTTGGCGTACGGCCATGCCTACGTACGGCTGTGCCGTACCTACGTTCTGCATTTTTTCCATCCGTATCCGTATCCGTAGGCCATGCCTACGTACGGCTGTGCCGTACCTACGTTTTGCATTTTTTCCATCCGTATCCGTAGGTCATGCATTGCATGACCTACGGATTGCCACGTGTTTGTTTCATGCGGGCGTCGAATTCGTCGAGGATGTCGCGGCCGGTGCGGGCGCCTTGACTACGTGGCATGCGCATACGCACAAACACACGGGTGGAGCCGTCGGGTAAACGGACACGCTCTACCTTGTCGGTTTCCACCGACTGCACGGTTTCTTGTACTCGGGCTTGCACGGCATCAATAAAAGTACCCGCAGTTTCTTGTTCACCAAGGTTCACCTGCCCCGCTTGGCGTGCTTCGCTTTCCACATACAAAGCAAAAGACTCGGCTAATTGCGCTTGGGCATTTAAGCGCGCCTGACGCGCAGCGAGATTGGAATCGGAACTGACCCCTTCCCCAAAGCCATAAAAGTAAGTTTCAGGCTCGGCTTGCACGTCGAACCACTCCGGCCATTCGTCGCCCGGCTTGCTGGAGCAGGCGGCTAGGGTGAATAGCAAGGTTGCGAGTAGGATCGTGATGTATTTTTTCATTGTATTTATCTCGCTTTTATCATATTGGAAGTCAGGCAGTGCCTGACCTACATTTTCATTGTTCATATCCCGTAGATACCATCTCTCAATACCGATCTCTAGCTCTATTTTATGTAGCTAGAGGTCGATATTCTTGTTGATGTTTAATCACACCAAAACAAATTTGCATTAACTTACGCATTGCAGCGCCAACTGCCT
>NZ_PIPQ01000015.1 GCF_003987015.1 Aliidiomarina taiwanensis
AGGCAGTTGGCGCTGCAATGCGTAAGTTAATGCAAATTTGTTTTGGTGTGATTAAACATCAACAAGAATATCGACCTCTAGCTACATAAAATAGAGCTAGAGATCGGTATTGAGAGATGGTATCTACGGCGGGTGCGCAAAATGCAACGTCATAGGTACGGCACTGCCGTACGGAATCACCTCACACTGGCTTCGATGAATAGGGCGAGGCGCTGGGCGGAATGCAACAACTGTTGTTGTATGATGGGTTCGGCGCGTTGCACGTAGGCTTGGCTGATGTCCCCTTCATGTTCCACCCCTGCGTAAGCGTATTCCCGCGCTAACTGGTTCGAGGTGGTTGCCCAGTCCAATATAGCACGCTTAAAGTTCTCCGGTGCCTTTGGCAGTGGGTTGGCGGCTGCAAGCTCTGCAGGGGGTATAAGTAACTCGTCGGTGAGCAATACGGTGTCCCATAGAGCGTGCAAGTTGGTTTCATGGCCCTGATAGGTGACCCGTATGCTGTTACCACCGCGGTCTTCGTAAAAACCTAAATGCAATGGCTGGTGCAGGTCGGTGATCCAGTGGGTAAAGGCCCGCAAGGCCACCGCTTGCTCCCGTGGGCTGCTGGTGCTGTCGAGCATGACCTTGGAGGATTGAATGGCGGCACCTACCACACAGCGCATGGCTTCACAGTCGCGTTCTAAACTAAATGACACTTCCGTAGGCGGCACGTTGGCATAATGCAGCGGCCCCATGTTGCGCCCTTCCGGGGTGCGGCGAATGCGGTCCGCCCAGGTCACCATTTCACCTAACGACTTCTCGTCCACCCGCTCGAGCTTGTCTGTTACCCACGCCTTCGCTTCCGGACTTAAATACTCCCACGCCACATCCCCAATATAGGTATGGCCTTTAAAGCCCCAAGCGTGTGCCGACATTGGCGCAATGGTGGCAAGTGAAAGAAGTAGGTACGGCATTGCCGTACGTAACAAACGATGTGCAACGTCAGGCAGTGCCTGACCTACGGATTCTGTGGATGGTTTATTTCCCCCGTAGGTACGGCATCGCCGTACGAAAGGCATTGCCGTACGTTTAAACGGCATTGCCGTACGTAACAAACGATGTTTAACGTCAGGCTGTGCAACGTCAGGCTGTGCTACGTCAGGCAGTGCCTGACCTACGGTTCCTACGGTTCCTACGAAGTTTACAGTTTTACTGCGCATCAAGGGAGGCTCCGGTGAGTGCTTTGCTGTCGTCGGACATAAGGTACAAATACGTGGGCATGAGGTCGGCCGGGGTTTTAAGCTTGTTTGCGTCTTCGGCGGGGTAGGCTTTGGCGCGCATTTTGGTGCGGGTACCGCCCGGATTAATTACGTTCACCCGTAAGCTTGTGTTTTCGTATTCGTCGGCAATAACCTGCGCCATGCCTTCGGTGGCAAACTTGGACACGGCATAAGGGCCCCAATGGGCGCGCCCCTTCCGGCCAACACCTGAGGAGGTGAAAATAACCGAGGCGGCTTCCGAGTTCAGTAGGGCCGGCAGTAGGGCTTTGGTCATCATAAATTGAGCTGTGACGTTGACCTGCATGACGTCGTTCCAGGTGGGTAAGTCTAAATGGCCAAAGGGCGAAAGCACGCCAAGTAAGCTCGCATTGTGTAATAAACCGTCGAGGCGACCGAACTGGTCTACAATGGTGGCGGCCATGTCGCGGTAATGGCTTTCCGTGGCGCCTTTCATGTCTAACGGAATAATGGCAGGTTCGGCACCACCGGCGGCAAGGATTTCGTCGTATACGGCTTCTAACTTGGCCACGGTGCGGCCTAAAAGAATAACCGTTGCGCCGTGTTTGGCGTAGGTGAGGGCGGCTTCACGGCCAATGCCGTCGCCAGCACCTGTGACTAGAATGATTTTATTGGCTAAGGCCTGTTCAGGCGCTTGATAATTTTGATGTTCCTGCATATTTCCTACTTTATAAATAGACTTGTGCATTTGATTTGGTCATATTGTACAGTAGAACGTAAAAGATTCTCAGCTTAGACGTGCGAAATGAGCGAAATTTCTTTAACATTACTTGCGAGCGGTGTATAAAACTCGTTAACAATTACCCAAAGTGGGCCAGAACATGCCCTGCTGGGCATAGAATTAGAACAACAAGGATTGGGGAAAACTCATGAAAAAATTGTTTCTGTCATTGGCAGTCACTTCAGCACTCGGCTTAACAGGCTGCTTAGCGGACGGTGAGAAGGCGCCGATATCAAACGAAGAAGTTAATATAGCAGCCACGCGGGTTGTGTTTGACCCAGGTATGGGTAAGTTAACTATTCCTACGGATATTCTGTTAGGCGGTACAACCGACGGCACCTTGAACATTCCGGTGGCGAATCAAGACAACTACGCAGACCCACAAGCGGCCATGGCGGCGTTAGATGGTTGGTCGACGGCGATGCCATTTGAATTTGAATTCGACGGCAGCTTTGATGAAAACGGCAACGCCATTGGTATTGACGGTGCGAGTGTGACAGCGCCGGGGTCGATTCGTATTCACGAAGCCGTGATG
This sequence comes from Aliidiomarina taiwanensis, assembly GCF_003987015.1. GTDB lineage: Bacteria > Pseudomonadota > Gammaproteobacteria > Enterobacterales > Alteromonadaceae > Aliidiomarina > Aliidiomarina taiwanensis. The sequence continues at coordinate 2,534 of NZ_PIPQ01000015.1, forward strand.
GGCGCCGATATGCGCGTTGAAGCCTGTGGCGCTGTACCAGCAGGTGCCGTGTGTACCATTACCGATGAGTTAACCTATGGTGAAGACTTTGCTGTTCAGTGGGTAAATAATAAAGCACGGGTTATTCCTTTGCGCCCATTCAAACCCAATACAGGTTACGTGGTGAGCATTACGGACAAGGTAGTGGATGAATTAGGCCGTTCTGTGCAGCCTTCCACCACTTATTACACTTTGAGCAAGCCGTTAGCGACAGACCCGATTGGTGGCGCAACGGAGCAAGCTTTGCAAGGTATAATTAACAGTCAGCGTGGCGCCCTAGCAGCAGCGGGTGTGGACGTGGACACAGTGATTCACTCGAACTCGTTTACCACTCAGTCGGTGGGCGAAGTGTTGGGTGTGGTGAAGCAAATGATGTTGCAGCCAAGCTTGGCGCCGCAACTGCAAGCCCAGCCACTTGGTGTGACGGCTGCAGACTTATTAGGCTTAGCGCCAGGTACGCCAAACCATGCGGTAGCAAGCGCGGCCATGGTGTATGCAGGCCAAGTGAACCTACCTTACTTTAGCCCAGTGCCTACACAAGACAGCCCAGAAGCACCATTAAGTGGTCGCTGGCAGGCAACGGCGGTAAGCCCAGCCTCGATTAAGATTGCTCTTGAGTCGGGTGCGGTGACCGTGGAAGAGCTTGGTGCCATTCTGGTTCAACTGGGTATGGACCCGAACGAAGTATTAGCGGACCCACGTAAATTGGCGGGAGCTATTCCTTACGAAATGGCCCCAACGGCTTTGTATAACCCGGAATATAACCCGATGGACGTGGAAAGTGTGCGCGGTTTAGACCAAGGTCGTCACTTAACCAAGTTTAACCCAATTCCACGCCCGCAAAATCTACCACAAGTACCGCTGATGATGTCGGTACCAGACGTAGACACAGTAAACGCGGTGCGTGCTCAGCAAGGTGCAGACCCGATTGCTGAGCCAGCAGGTGGCTGGCCTGTGGTCATTTTCCAGCACGGAATTACCGGTTCGAAAGAGCAGTTCCTGGCCATTGCTGGAACGCTAGCGGTGTTTGGCCATGCAACCGTGGCGATTGACTTGCCACTGCACGGCGACCGGGGCTTCCCGGGCGGTATTAACGCCACCAGCGGCATGGGTTCACCAACCAACTTCTTAAACCTTGCCAGCCTGTTAACGGCGCGCGATAACTTACGCCAAGCGGTTTCAGACCTTTTAGGTTTGCGTTTAAGCCTAAGCAATGGTGCAGCCAACTTTGGTGGTGCGAACATTAACGGCAACAACGTGAAGTTTGTAGGTCACTCGTTAGGTGCCATGACAGGGCATAACTTTGTGGCCATGGCCAACACCCCGATGGAAGGTGATGCAGCGGCGGCCAACCCACTGTATACGGTACAAGCTGCGGCTCTTGGTATGCCAGGTGCGGGTATTGCGCCATTCTTAATTGAGTCTGGCAGCTTTGGTCCACTTGTGGGTGGTATGTTGGCCTTCCAACAGATCGCTCCTTTTGCTGAGTACGCTTTAGAAGAAGCGACAAACTCAGGGATTGTCCCGGGCAGCGATGCCTTTATGGCAAACTTGGGTAAGTACTATGAAACTTTCTTCAATGGTATTGCTAGTCCAGCTGTTGTGGCTGCCCGTGATAGCTTGTTAAGCCAGTTTCAGCTAGCGGCACAAACTGTGGTGGACTCGGGTGATCCGTTGAACTTCATTGGCAAAATGAACGCTACGGAAACGCCATTGTTCTTAATTGAAGCCCTTGGCGATACTACGATTCCAAACAGCACAGCACACCCATTGTCGGGTACTGAGCCGATGATTGCGCTGCTTGGTTTGGAGAACCTAACCACGCTAACCACGTCGCAAGACGGCGAGCCGGTGACAGGTGCTGCACGTTACATTGAAGGTGGTCACGGTGGCTTACTACTACCAACAGACCCTGCGACTACGCAGAACCAGCAGCAAGCCATTGGTACTTGGTTTGACAGCAACTTGCTGATGTTGCCTATTAACCCTGCGTTGGTACCTCAGTAAACGCTGAAAAATTTAGCTTGAATGGAAGGCCCGCTGCATGTCAGTGGGCCTTTTTTATTGGTCCCTGTGTTACTATGGGCAGCTGACAACAACCGAGATGAGATAGTAGGTATGACAGACTTTTTATTAGCGCTGTGGAGTGACTACGGCGCCTTTTTATTGAAAACCGTAACCCTGGTACTGGCCCTAGTGTTTGTGGTGGGTATTGTGACCAATGCGGCCAGTCGCCAGCGGGAAAGCGGGGGTGAGCTACAGGTTACGAATTTAAGCAAGGGCTTAGAGCGCACCATAAACCAAATGAAAATGAACTTGCTAACTGGCAAAGAGCGCAAGGCATTGCAGAAGGAAGAAAGCAAGAAAGCCAAGGCGGAAAATAAGGGCAAGGGACCCGAGAAAAAGCCCGGTGGCCGTTTGTTTGTGGTGGACTTTAATGGGTCGATTGACGCCAAGGAAGTGGAGTCGCTACGCCGGGAAGTAACGGCTATTTTAGCGGTGGCGGAAAAAGGCGACGAAGTATTACTGCGCTTAGAAAGCGGCGGTGGAGTGGTGCATGGCTATGGCCTGGCGGCGGCTCAATTAAAACGCTTGCGCGACCAGGGTATTCGCTTAACCATTTCCGTGGATAAAGTGGCGGCCAGTGGCGGCTATATGATGGCCTGTATTGCCGATGAAATTGTGGCAGCGCCCTTTGCGATGCTTGGCTCGATTGGAGTGCTGGCGCAAATTCCAAACTTCCACCGTTTGTTGAAAAAGAACCATGTGGATTTTGAGCAAGTGACGGCGGGCGAATATAAGCGCACCCTGACCTTGTTTGGAGAAAACACGGAGAAGGGCCGCGAGAAGTTTAAAGAAGAGTTGGAAAACATTCACACCTTGTTTAAAGGCTTTGTGAAAGAGCACCGCCCAGACCTGGACATTGATGCGGTGGCCACGGGCGAAGTGTGGTTTGGTCAAGAAGCCGTGGACAAGGGGCTGACAGATCGTATTGGTACCAGTGACGACTTATTGCTGCAAGCGGTGAAAGAAAAAGACGTGATAAAAGTGCAGTACAAGCCGCGGGTAAAACTGGGTGAAAAGCTGGCCAAACAAATGAGTGCGGCTGTTGAGCATACGCTGCTGCGCTGGTGGCAGAACAGCCGCTTTTATTACTAATTTCTAGCCTCTAATGACGGCCTTTTATTTGCAGTAACAACTGCACCGCCATGGACTGGTTTAAGTAGCGCGGCACCGCGTAGGTAAAGCGGGCTTCGCTACGCGCTGCTTGCGCTATGGCGGGAATATCCTTTTCTTGTAGCTCGGCTGGGTGTTTGGGAATGCGAAACGCCTGGTTGAGTGCCTCTATTCTTTCGATGAGCGCTGCGGCGGCTAGTGCGTTGTCGTTGCTTTCACTGAGCTGACAATGACGGGCAAGGGCTGCCATACGCCGCTCGCCACGCCCACCTCCTGCTAAGGTAAAGCGCAATACATGGGGCATGACCATGGCGTTGGCGAGCCCGTGGGGTACATGGTACAGGGCCCCTAAGTTGTGGGCGATGGCATGAATATAACCAACGCCGGCTTGGGTGAAGGCCATGCCGCCCAGCATGGAGGCTTTGGCCATGTGCTGGCGCGCTTCGAGGTTGTCGCCTTGAGAGTAGGCGATGGGTAAATAGGTCAACACAGTACGAGCACACTGGAGGGCGCAGGTGTCTGTGTGGGCGGTGCTATTGCGGGATAAGTACGATTCAATGGCATGGGTGAGGGCGTCCATGCCCGTGGCGGCGGTGATAGCGGGTGGCAAGCCAAGCATGAGCTGGGCGTCGAGAGCTGCGGCTGTGGGCATAAGTTTGGGGTCGAGCACGGCGAGCTTGCGTTTTGCCTGTGTGTCGGAGACCACAGCGGCTATGGTGGCTTCCGAGCCTGTGCCCGCGGTGGTGGGAATAGCAAACAAAGGCAGTATGCCTTTTCGGACTTTAAACAGGCCGGTCATTTTAGCCAAGGGCTTGTTGTTTTTGGCTAAGGCGCCGATCATTTTCGCGCCATCAATTACAGAGCCGCCACCTATGGCGAGCAGGGCAGTGGCTTGGGTGGTTTGTAGTTGCGTAAAGCCGGCTTCTATTTGTTCCTGGGTTGGGTCTGGGGCGATGCCGGCGTAGGTGCTGTGTTGTATTTGGAGCGCTGTTAGGGTTTGGTATATAGGCTGGAGCAACCCAAGGTCTACCAGGGATTGGTCGGTGACAATAAGTACTTGGCGATGGCCAAGCTGATGGCAATGTTCCAGCAGGGCCTTGCTGCTGCCCGGCCCTTCGAAAGTCTGGGGCCAGCGGAAGGGTAAAAGCCGGGTGACTTGTTTAAAAACCCACATGTAAACGTATAAAAATAATTTTTCCGCTTGAAAAAGCATAGGGCCGCCCCATCTATTATTATAAGTATGAAGAATGAGTGTACGAGGATTCGCGGAAAAATAAACCATTTCCGTATGGCTATGCTTTCAATTTGTTATTGGAAATAAGTGATACTATAGTAGCACTATGGATATGATTCAGGGTGAACCCATGAAAATTGAACTGGTTACTAACTTGAAGCGTCACGCCACAAAAATTCTCGCTGATTTGCGCGTAACGAAAGAGCCAATACTGATTACGGAGCATGGTCAGCCTTCCGCGTACCTAGTTGATGTGCAGGACTATAAGTTCATGCAGCGCCGCCTTGAGTTGCTTGAAGGGCTCTCGCGGGGAGAGCGTGCTGTTCTTGAAGAAAAAACCTATAGCCATAGTGCAGCGCGAGAGAAAATGGACAAATGGCTGAAGTAGTCTGGACGGAGCCTGCGCTACAACAGTTAGATGCCATTGCTGAGTATATTGCTCTAGACAACCTAGCTGCTGCCCGTGGTCTGGTCCGGAGTGTTTTTGAGAAGGTGGAGCATTTGGAAGGTTTCCCGCATTCCGGACGGGTTCCCCCTGAACTCCCAAATTCAATATATAGGGAGCTCGTGGCGCCACCGTGCCGTATTTTTTATCGCGTGGATAAAAATCAGGTTTTTGTTCTCTATGTTATGCGGGAGGAACAGTTGCTTCGTACGTTCATGCTTGAAAACAGTTCAAGCTCTACCTGGTAGCTTTGCTGCACGCACAGGATTAAATCGGAAATGGCGATGAATACGTTCGATTTTATGCATTTACATTCAAGGTTGCGACCACGTATATTGAGTTCATAGCAATCCTTTCGTACGCAGTAGGTCATGCATAGCATGACGGAGAAGGTACGGCATGACGAAAGTGCGCGTTAATTCAACCAAAAGGAGTAAGACAATGTCTTTACGATTAGGCGATACAGCACCAAATTTTGAAATTGACACCACCAAAGGGAAAATTGATTTCCACGAGTGGATTGGTGATTCATGGGCGTTCTTTTTCAGCCACCCGGCGGACTTTACTCCTGTGTGTACCACGGAGATGGGCCGGACAGCGCAACTGCATGAAGAGTTTGCGAAGCGTAATGTGAAGTCCCTTGGCCTTTCAACCGACACAGTGGAAGAGCACGAGAAGTGGATTTTAGACGTAAACGATACGCAAAACACGGACTTGCAGTTCCCGATTGTGGCGGACGCAGAGCACAAAATAGCTGAGCTTTATGGCATGATTCACCCAGGTGAAAGCGAAACAGCTGCGGTGCGTACGGTGTTCATTATTGACCCGAACAAAAAGATTCGTTTGACCATGACCTACCCAATGTCGTGTGGACGTAACTTTGACGAGATTCTGCGTGTGATTGACGCTTTACAACTCAGTGATGCGAAAAAAATAGCGACCCCAGCAGACTGGCGTCCGGGCGATGAAGTCATTATTCCACCTTCCATTAGTGATGAAGATGCAAAAGACATTTTCCCACAAGGTTGGGTTGAACACCGTCCATACCTACGGACGGTTAAAATATAAGAGTTGTTTGTACAAACCCCCGCCCTGCGTTTGCACGGCGGGGGTTTTTGTTATCCCGTACGGCCGTGCCTACGTACGGCCATGCCTACGTACGGCCGTGCCTACGTACGGCCGTGCCGTACCTACGTTTTTGCATTTTTCACACCCGCCCGTAGGTCAGGCAACGCCTGACGGTGCATTGCATGACGTTGAAGGCAGTGCCTGACGTTATGGTGTGTTTTTTATTTCCAACAAACGTAATAAACGTAAAATACCGATGCCGAGCAGGAAGGCGATACTGGCTTGGAGTAAGTGTGCACTACCTGTTACATGTGCGTACTGGCTGGGGCTGACGAGTTGCTCGTTGAGCTGCCAAGGCCAAATTCGGTAGAGGGCACCGAGTACGATGCCGCTTAAAAATGCCAGCATGCTTTGTTGGGCACGTTGCATGGCCCAGTGCAATAACCGGGAAAACACCATAAGCCCGCTGGCGCAGCCAAGAGCAAACAGCACCAGTACGCTGACCTGCATGGCACTTACGGCGGCGGTAATGGGGACGTACATGCCCATAATAAGGAGTAAAAAGCTGCCGGAAATGCCGGGCAAGATCATCGCGCAAATGGCGATAAAGCCCGCGGCGAAAAACATCCAGGGGGCGGGGTTGGTTTGCATGGGAGTGAGCATGGTAATACTGCCAGCAATGAGCACGCCAAGCACAAAGAGCGCGCCGCGACCGGGTGTCCATTGAATGTCGCGCACGAGCAAAGGCAGAGAAGCGAGGATGAGCCCATTAAAAAATGCCCAGAGGGGCACGGGCTGGTGCTCTAGCATGTAAGTAATGCCGTGGGTCAGGGCGAAAATACTGCTAAGAATACCGCCGAACAGGGCCACTAAAAATCCAGCGTCGATATGCTGCCAAAGGCGTTTAAACTGACCTTTGCCAAGCAGTTGTAAGGCGGCTAGGTTAAAGGACGACAAAGCCTGAAGTAGGCGTGCGTAAATACCAAGAATAAAAGCGAGTGTACCACCGGAGACACCCGGCACTATGTCGGCGGCGCCCATGGCGGTGCCTTTAATAAATGTTTGCCAATGCTGTTTCATGAATAACTCGTGTGAAGGCTGTGTTATTGTCATTTTGTTGCTAGTGTACCTGACAGCAAGTTTGTTGTGCAGAAATTCTTGAGGGGTTTACGTAGCGGTACGTATACATAGCTAGCTAATAATAACGAAATGGGTGCATACTTTTGCTGTATGTCGTAAAAAGCAAAACGCACAGGCCTGGCAACGAAAGTTTGCTGGATCAGATTATTGCAGAGCATGACGCGGCACTGCGACGCTTTGTGCGTGTGCGTTTGAGTATGCAGCGACGGGACGAAGCCGATGACGTGGTACAAGATGTGTATGCCCGCTTAGCGCAAATGGATAATTTGGAAGAGCGGGTTGCCGAGCGCCTCGACACGGTGCGCAACTATTTGTTTCAAATTGCGGTAAATATTATGACGGATCGGTTTCGAAAGGCGAGTTCGCGCCGGGAAGCGGACCATGTGCATACGGATGACGAGCAAGTGGCTACAAGCTTAGATTGTACGCTTAATTCGCCGGAGCGGCAGTTAGAGGGAAAGCGTACCTTGCAATTGATACAAGCGGCCCTGAATGAATTAAAACCAGAGTTGCGGCAGGCGTTTTTATTAAACCGGATGGACAATAGAAGTTATCGCGAAATTAGTGACATTATGGGTGTGTCGGTGAGCTCAGTGGAGAAGTATATTTCGGCAGCCTTGGTTGCCGTACGAAAGCAGGTGCTTTAATGATGAATGAGGAAACCCTACAAGAGCAGGCGGCTTACTATGTGACCCGTTTGCACTCGGGGGAAATGAATGGACAGGAAGAGCGAGAATTAGAGCGTTGGCGGCAGCAAAGTGACGCCCATGAGGCGGCGTTTATGTCGACGTTGGCCCTGTGGGATTTAAGCAATAACTTATACCCGCCAGCGGAGCAGACGCCTGTGACACGGGTGTCGCGTATTCGCGCTTGGGGGCTTTCGGTAGCTGCGGCGGTGGCGCTGTCGGTTGTGGGTGTGTATTTTCTTTCCACCGAACATGCCTCGCCTATGGTTGAGCCGAGTGCTGTGGTGGAAGCTACACCACGGGTGACGGACACGTCAGCGGAGACAAGCAGAGTGACGGCACAGCGTTTAGCCGCGCAAAGTGTGCGGGAACACCGCTATTTGCAAACGGGTTTAGGCGAAGTGGACACGGTTGAACTTTCCGATGGCTCGGTGCTGACGCTGAATACGGAGACGCGTATTCAAATAGCGTTTAACCAGCATGAACGGCATGTGGTGTTGGTGGCTGGTGAAGCCTTTTTTGATGTGGCCTCGGATGCTAATCGGCCCTTTGTGATTGATACCGGTGAGCAAGAAATTCGGGTGCTGGGGACTAAATTTAATGTACGCAAAGAAGAAACGGGCGTACGTGTGGCCGTGCTGGAAGGGAAAGTGTCGGTGACCCGCATGTCGAGCTTAGCGGCAGCAGACGTGATGGACGATGCTAAGCTGATGGTGCTGGCGGAAGACGACTACTTATTAGAAGCGGGGGCTATGGGGTCTTTTTCTGCGACGGCGGATGTGGTGGCAAAAGCCAGCTATGAGTTAGTAAATGAAGCGCAGAATTGGCGCCGTGGAGTGTTTCGGTTTGATGACGCAAGCTTAGCGGATGTGGTGGCGGAGTTTAATCGTTATCGTACCCAGAAAATTGTGTTGGCGGACCCGCAAACGGGTGAATTACGCATTAGTGGCGTGTTTCATTTTAGTGAAGGGGAAGGTTTATTAACCGCGCTGACAGCGAGCCTGCCTGTGGTGCTTGATCGCACAAATGACACAGTGACTATTCGCAAAATTAAATAATTGTTAAATTTATTGAGGGGTCTCTGTTTGCCTTCGTATATATTAGTGACAAACTAATAATAAAGGGTAAACAGATGACAACACGATCTCCCAAACTGAGCTACTTGGTGCGTTGTACCTTGCTAGCGCTGGGCACGAGCCTTGCCGTACCCAGCATGGCAGCTGCTGACACGACTCACACGATTGATATTCCTGCACAGAGTGCCGCTTCGTCGTTGCTTGAAATTGCCGAAGAAGCCAATGTGCAAATAGTATTTTCCCCAGAAGCGTTACAAGCCATAAATGCACCTGCGGTAGCGGGCGAATATACGGTGCTTGAAGCTATTCGGTTAAGCCTGGCGAATAGTAATTTAGAGGTGGTGCAGCAGTCGGAGGGGATTTTTGTTGTTCGTGCCCGAGCTGAAGGAAGTAGTGAAGCAGCCGCCAGCCGAAAAGTAGAGCGTATTCGTGTGGTGGGCTCGAACATTCGGGGGGCTCGGTCCGCTGGTGCTTTACCGGTTACAGCCTTAAGTGAAGAAGACATTATAAACACGGGTGCCATGAGCGGCGACGAGCTACTGCGCGCGATTCCGCAAATTGGTGACGTAGCCTTTAATAACGAACGTGTGATTGGTGGCGTGAACGATGCGCGTGGGGACGTGTCGTCGATTAACTTACGGGGCATTGGTACGGGTTATACGCTGACGACGCTGAATGGGCGCCGCTTGGTATTGCACCCGGGGACGCAAACAGAAAACTATGTACCTGTTGCCACGGTGAATGCGAATACACTTCCTGTTCGTGGGTTAGCTAGGCTTGATGTGTTACGTGACGGTGCCGCAGCTGTGTATGGTTCCGACGCTATTGCTGGCGTGGTGAACTATGTATTAAAAGACGATGTGGACAGCAGTGAGGTGTCGTTAAGCCATGGCTCAACGGATGGCACGTCGTTTAGCCAAACCACCTTAAACGGGTTAACCGGCCTACGTTTTAATAATGGCCGTACCTATGTAAGCCTTTCCGGCGCTTATTACAAGCGCAACGGCATGATGGCCAGCGAGCGGGATTACTCTGCAAGCTTAGACCGTCGGTTTCACCCGGATATTCCTGAAGAGTTCCAAGGCAATACTAGTTTAGACAACCGTTTGCTGGGCAGCCCGTGGAGTATTTTCACCAGCGATTCTATGGGGCAATTTCATTTAGAGCCTACCGCACATGGTAACTGTGAAGTGGCCATTGATGACGTGGTGTGTGCTGTGAGTGGCTCTATACCGCGTGACTTACGGTATGACGCCGCGCCAGACCGTTCTATGACCTCGGATGTGGAGCGTTTAAACGCCTTTGCTTATTTAACCCATGAACTGGATGCCACCACGGAAATTTTTGCCGAAGCCTTATGGTATTCGGCTGAAGCGGAGCGTATTCGTGAGCAAAACCATAACTTAACGGCTCAGCGTTTTGTGGTGTCGGCAGATGCGGCTTATAACCCCTTTGGTGAAGACGTAAAAATACGCAACGTGCGGCCCGTGGATGTGGGGCAGCGCCGCATTGTGGTGGACGACTACAGCTACCGGTTGCTAACAGGTGTACGCGGTATGTTGCAACACTGGGATTGGGAAACGGCGGCCTTGTACTCGGTGGCCAACACCCTAGACACGGACTACAACCGAATTCGCGCGGATAAATTCCAAGACGCGATTAACCAAACGGACCCGAACCTGGCTTATAACATTTTTATTGGCGGTAACCCGCTGAATGTGAATAACGGTGTGGGTCGTCGCAACCCTCAGTCGGTGATTGATACCTTTACCGTGGATGTCACCCGTGAAAGTGAAACGGAGCTGGCCCTGTGGGACTTTAAGATTTCGAGCCCAGAGGCTTTTCGTGTATTCGACCGGGACATTGGTATGGCTGCGGGTGTTGAGTACCGGTATGAAAGCTACAAAGACATTCGTGACCCGCTGCTGAGTGGCGCGGTGCCGCAAGTAGACGGGGTAACGGGCGAGCCGCTGTCGACCAGTAATGTGCTTGGTTCGAGCTCAACACCTTCTGCAAGTGGTGATCGCAGTGTGGTGTCGGCCTTTGTGGAGCTCGATGTGCCTTTGCATACCAGCTTAGATATGCAGCTTGCGGCACGTTACGAGAACTTTTCCGATGTGGGCTCTGTGGTAAAACCCAAGGTGGCTTTGTCGTGGATTCCCCATGATATGGTGCAGTTCCGTGCGGCCTATGCCGAAGGTTTCCGTGCACCGAACTTACCGCAGGTGGTGGAAGAAGGTGTGTCGCGATCGAATACGCGCACCGACCCAGTGACGGACAGCCGTTATGGCGTAACGGAAATTCGGGGTGGTAACGACCAGTTAAAACCAGAAGATAGCACGCATATTTCGTATGGGGTGGTGTTTGCACCCACTTCGGACCTGATGTTCACGCTGGACTGGTGGGACATAGAGCAAGAAGGCATTGTGGGGGTGTTACACAGCCAAACGCACTTGCTTTATGACGCCTTACTACGCTCTCAGGGCTCGCAAAACGACGCTGTGGTGCGTGATGACGAAGGCTTTGTGCTGTACATAGAAAACCAGTACTCCAACTTAAACCCTCGGAAAATTCAGGGAATGGATGCCTCGGCACGTTACACCATTCGGACCGATATGGGCCGCTTTGACGTGAAGGCGAATGTGGCTCGTTTAACCAAGTTTGAACAAACCCCAGACGCACGCAGTGCCTTAGTACTCGCTGCGCAAGCCGAGGGCAACCCTGCTGTGCCAGACGATATTGCGGTGCTCGGTGCCGGCGACTTGCTGGGTATGAATGGTAACCCTGAATGGCGTGCCACCACCTCGGTGAACTGGCGTTTGAACCAGTGGAGTGTTCATGCGCGCATGAAGTATGTGGGCAGCTTTGAAAGTTCGTGGGTGCGCAGCAATGGCAAGAACCTACCCGTGCCTTCATGGACCACTTACGACTTACTGGCGAGCTATGAGTTAAGTAGCAATAGTTGGGCGGATAGTACGCGCTTACGTTTAGGGGTACGGAACTTAGCCGACAAAAAGCCACCGGTGAACAGTGGTAGCTTCGGCTATATTTCAGATGTGCACTCAAACCGCGGCCGTTATGTGTATGCGGACGTTACCTTCCGTTTTTAAGCTGTTCGTTTAAAGCTGTTATGGCACCTGCTGGTAAGCGCAGCGGGTGCCATAAAAACCTGTAGGAATTGATGATGAAAAAACGTTTAGGGCTGTTTTTTGCCCCAGCGCTTCTGGTGTTGGGTTTCGCACCTGAGTTGGCCGCTGCTGAGGTGGTGGTTACTGAAAGTTACTGCCAGGTAGAGCATGTGCGGATTGAATACGACTTCCCCGCAGCGCGAGTGGATGGTTGTTTAACGAGAGAAGATGGCCGTATTGTGGTGCAAACAGCACCAGAAGACGAGCCGATTAATCCAAGCCCTTGGTATGCATTTCGAATTTCTGCGCCCACTACCACAGAGGTAGCCATTGAAATAGAAGCATTAGGGCGGGGGATGGCTCGGTACAACCCCAAAGCCAGTATAGACAGAAAGAGCTGGCGCAACCTACCCCATGAAAAAGTAGACGACGCCATTTTGTTTAACTTAACCGTGGGGCCTGAGCCAACGTATGTGGCGGGGCAAGAAATTTTTACGAACCGCGACTATATTCGTTGGCTCGACGAGGTGAATGCTAAGGCTGGTGGAGTGATTTTTAATTTAGGCCAAAGTGCCCAGCAACGGCCTATACCTGCGATGGAAAAAACGTCACCGGGGAATAGTGAGTGGCTTATTTTAATTGGTCGGCAGCACCCGCCAGAGTTAACCGGCGCGATGGCCTTACGGGCCTTTGTGGCTGAGGTGTTTAATGGCAGTGAGTTAAGCCAGGCTTTCTTGAAGCGTTATAACGTATTGCTGGCACCGAACTTAAACCCAGACGGTGTGGCGTTGGGTCATTGGCGGCATAGCACGGGCGGCGGCGACTTAAACCGTGATTGGTTTGAACGGAGCCAACCGGAGACAAAGGCTGTACATAATTACCTACAAAGCATTGTTAATAAAGGTGATAATTTAGTATATGGGGTTGACTTTCATTCCACTTGGCGGAATATATACTATACTATTCCAACGGACTACTTGAGCACTGAAGCACATTTTAGTCGTGACTGGTTACAGGCTTTAGCTGCCACTGTGCCCTATACGGTAGAAGAAAAAGCAGGTACATCGCCAGGAAAAGGTATTTTTAAGCAGTATATGGCGGATGTCCACGGTATTCATTCGGTTACCTATGAGGTTGGCGATGAAACAGACCGTGACGAAATACGTATTACGGCGCAGGCAGCAGCTCGGGCTTTAATGAGCTATATGCTGGGCCGTTCGGAGAAGTAGTAAAAGCACGCGCAATGCGCACTCGGTAAAAACCAGCGAGCTGTATAGCTGGACAACTCAAAGGGAGCACCAAGGATGTGGTGCTCCCTTTTTCTTTGCTTATGGCTGTGTGGCCTGTGCGCCGAAGTCGAAAACCCAGTTAATGAATAACTCGGTACCGACCCGCAGGGTGCTTTCGTGAGGGTTAAAGAAGGGGGAGTGGTTGCCTGCGGCTGTGCTTGGGTCTTGGCCTGGGTGGGCTCCGCCTAAAAACACGTATTTGCCGGGCACTTCTAAGGCATAAAAACTGAAGTCTTCAGCGGCCGTACCGAGCCCGGCAGGTGTTAGCTTGTCGCTGCCGACCACGCGCTCGGTAGTAGGGAGCATACGGGCCATGAGCTCAGGGTTGTTGATGGTAACCGGGTAGCCTTCGTTAATTGTGACTGTGGCTTTGGTGTTGTGGGCGGCGGCCGTGTGCTCGGCTACTTGGGTAAGCTTTTCGAACATGGTAGCGCGCAGGCCCATGTCGAAGTTGCGCAGGGTGCCTTCTAAGTACACCTGATCGGGAATGATGTTATTGCGCATGCCGCCTTGAATAATGCCAAAACTGAGGACAGCTGGCGCTTCAGTAAGGTTCAGCTGACGGCTAACAATGGTTTGTGCGTTATTCACAATACTGGCTGCGGCCACAATGGGGTCGGCCCCGCCCCAAGGACGAGAGCCGTGGGTTTGTACTCCCTCTACGGTGATTTGGAAACGGTCGGAAGAGGCCATGGCCGGGCCGGACTTATACCCCACATGACCCGCAGGGGAATTTGAGCCCACATGGATACCAAAAATAGCGTCGGGCTTGGCGATGTCAAACAAGCCTTCTTTTAACATGAGCTCGGCCCCGCCTTCTTCACCCGGTGGTGCACCTTCTTCGGCGGGTTGGAAAATAAACATAACGGTGCCGTGAATGTCATTGCGGTGCTTTGCAAGGTATTCAGCAGCGCCCATAAGCATAGCTACGTGCATGTCGTGCCCACAAGCATGCATAACGGGCACTTGTTCCCCCCGGTATTCAGCGGTGGCAGTGGAGGCAAAAGGTAACCCGGTTTGTTCTTTCACGGGAAGGGCGTCCATGTCGGCTCGTAGCGCAATAACAGGGCCCGGTTTGCCGCCTGTTAGCAGGCCCACTACGCCGGTGTGGGCAATGCCTGTGTGCACTTGCATGCCCAGCGCAGTTAAGTGCTGTTCAACCAGGCCAGCGGTACGAAACTCGCGGTTGCCTAGTTCGGGGTGTTGGTGAATGTCCCGTCGCCAAGCAATGATGCTTTGTTCGAGGGCCGTGGGGATGCGGTGGGTGTTGGCCTGCGTATTGGCTGGCGGCGTAACAGCGGCAGGCTCTTTTGCTTGGTTTAGGTTTGCTAGGGCTGGGCCTGATGGTGAGTTGGTTTGGGCGCAGCCGATGGTACCAAGGGCCAGCGCCATGCTAGCGACAAGTAAAGGAAATTTCATGGGCCTGTGTGTCCTTAAACTGAGAGTATGTATAAATATATACGCAGCTACTGCAGTTTTCCTCAATTACCCGTATAATACGGGCTTCGTTGTACCGTACGGGTGTATACCTGTGTGGTAATGGTTCCCTCGCCCCATTCAAAAAGGCTATTCTATGAAACCTCTACAAATTTTAATTGCCTTTCATATTGCAATTATTATTGCCAGTAACTACCTGGTGCAATTTCCGATTGAGCTCTTTGGTTGGCACACCACCTGGGGTGCCTTTAGCTTTCCATTTATATTCTTGGCCACGGACTTAACAGTACGTTTGCTTGGCAAGCAGGCGGCACGTCGAGTGATTGGCTTTGTGATGCTACCGGCGTTAGTTGCTTCCTACTGTGTGTCTACTTTGTTTCACGAGCGCGCCTTTCAAGGTGTGGAAGCCTTGCTGATGTTTAACAGCTTTGTGTTTCGTATTTCCTTGGCTAGCTTTGCTGCTTATGTTGTAGGGCAGCTGCTGGATGTACTTGTATTTGAACGGTTGCGCCAGAACCGGCGTTGGTGGGTCGCGCCAAGCGCTTCCACTATGTTCGGTAATCTAGTGGATACTGCGGTGTTCTTTTCGGTCGCGTTTTGGCACAGTAGCGATGCCTTTATGGCAGCAAACTGGGTAGAAATAGCCACCGTGGACTATGTAACCAAGCTGCTAATTAGTTTAGTGCTGTTTGTGCCTTTGTATGGGGTGCTCCTCAGCGCTATTATGAAGTTCTTACAACGCCGTTCTGTGGCAACTGCGACCTCATAAAATGTGGCTGGCGTCTTGCCAGCCATCCCTTCTGGTATTACCACTTCTTTTTGAAAATAAAATCAAAAAAACAACATTTATTTTCACGGCCTTGCTTGCTCGATTTTTAATCGCTTAAGTTAATAAGGTGAAAAGTTCACGGGTGGAGTTAGTTATATATTTGGTTATTAGTTTTTCCTGATCGGCAATGAATAAGCAAAGATATGGTCTTTTCTTTGCGCTAATAGGCTTTAAATTGTGCATTTGTTGGTAATTTGTTTGGGGCAAAATGTTAACGCGGGGTTAACTGGTAAGTGATTGATTTTTAAGTCTTTAAAGTTATAAAGAAAGGCCTTTGTAAACTATTGATTAAGAGAATGAGATGTGATTAGCTTGGGAGGTTGGCTTCGATTGGGGAAACCTGCGCAGCGAACAAAAACTAAAATAAAATAGATGAATAGATGTTGTTCTAGGGGATCATAATGATCAAGCAGTCTTTAGTATCTAAGTCGATTAGAGCGGTCTTAATGGCCGGTGTAGGATCTGCATTTTTAGTCGGTGCTCCAGCAATGGCGCAAGACCAAAATGATGCAGAAAAAGGAGAGAAGGCAGAAGAGAAGTTTGAGCGCATTGTAACAACGGGCTCACGTATTTCTCGTCCTGAACTTTCTCAGGCGGAGCCGGTAGTTACGCTTGGCCGTGAAGATATTGAGCGTTTTGGCTCGACAGATTTAGGCCAAATTCTGGCAGAGTTACCAGCGGTAAGCGCCAGCAGTACACTTATTGGTAACCGGACCAGCAACAGCAGTGCGGGTGTGAGCTCTGCAAACCTTCGTGGTTTGGGTTCTAGCCGTACGCTTGTACTTGTAAATGGTAAGCGCCATGTGGCAGGTTCACCTGGCTCGGCGTCGGTTGACCTTTCAACCATTCCTTCCAGCATGATTGAGCGCGTTGAAATTATGACGGGCGGTGCTTCTGCAATTTACGGTTCTGACGCTGTTTCTGGTGTTGTAAACGTTATTTTGAAGAAAGACTACGAAGGCCTCGAGTTTAATGCTCGTGGCGCAAGCTCAACGGAAGGTGTGGGTGCACGTAACCACGAACTAAACCTTCTTGGTGGTGGTAACTTCGACGATGGCCGTGGTAACGCGGTATTTTATGCTGGCTTAAGCCGCATTCAGCAAACCATGGAAAACGACATTCGCCAGTCGAACAACTGGGGCACCATTTTAAACCCTGAAGACACAGGTCGTTTAGACGGTATTCCAGACCGTATTTGGGCTGAGAACATTGGTTCTGAGTACATTTCAGGTGGTGGTGTGCTTTGGGGTGACGAGCTTTACGGTTTCCGTAACGACGGTTCGTGGACTGTTCAACCAGAGCGTGATGGGACCAACTCGGGTTTGTTTGGTTCGTTCAAAGACGGCTGTGATACCTGCTTATTCAACGACGACTATGACAACTTCCAGCCGGGTGTAGAGCGTGTGAGCTTCGGTTCAAACCTAAACTATGCGCTGAACCGTTCTTCGAACTTCTATGCAAGCTTTAGCTACACTAAAGCGGACATTACCCAGCAGTTCCAGCCTGCGTTTACGCAAGACATTGAGATTAATGTGGCGGACAACCCATTCTTGGATGACGAGCTACGTGCTCACTTGCTAGACCAAGGCATTGAGCAAGCCAGCATGTGGAAGTTCTTTGAAGACTGGGGTAACCGTACTGCGGACAACCGTCGTGAACTATTCCGTGTGAACGCAGGTGTTGAAGGTGAGTTCCAGCTTTCTGATACTTACTTCCTTTACGATGTGTACTACGGTTACGGCGAAACTCGTAACAAGCGTATTACCCGTAACGAAAAAATTAACGGAAACGTTGTAGCTGCTGCCGATGCTATTAAAGACGCAGATGGCAACATTGTGTGCCGCGACCCGAATGCAGGTGGCGTGAACACAGGTGGTGAGTGTGTAGCTTACAACCCGTTTGGTAACAGTGCTTCTGCTGAAGCTATTGCCTTTATGTCGGCAGACGTTACCCGTGAAGACACCATTACGCAAGAATACGTAGGTGCAAGCTTTGTTACTGACACCGCTGAGTTCTTTGAGCTGCAAGGTGGCCCAGTAGACGTAGCCTTTGGTTTTGAGTGGCGCGAAGAAACGTCTGAAACGTTGACAGACGAGTTCACCAAGCGTGGTTTAACCAACAACGCTGCAACACCAGACGAGTTTGGTAAGTTCGACGTAAGCGAAGGCTTTGTTGAAATTAAATTACCACTACTACGTGCGGTGACTATGGTAGACGAGCTAACGGTTGACTTGGCTTACCGTACAGCGGACTACTCGCACGCAGGTTCTGCGAATGCGTGGAAAGCAGGCTTTGTATACGCCCCAATTGAAGACGTACGTGTACGCGGTACCTTGGGTGTTGCAGTACGTGCACCAAACATTGCGGAAGCCTTTAGCCCACGTTCACCAGGTTTCACTCGCGTGAATGATCCGTGTGATGTGAACGAAATCAGCAAAGATCCAAACCGTGCTGCTAACTGTGCTGCTTTGGGCATTCCAGTAGGTTTTGAAGGTGAAACCAACGTCAGTATTGACCTGATTAGCGGTGGTAACCCGAACCTGGTTTCTGAAGAGTCAGACTCGAAAACGCTTGGTGTTGTGTGGACGCCACGCTTCATTGAGAACTTCTCGATTACGCTTGACTACTACGAAATTGAAATTACGGACGCGATTACCTTTATTGATCCGCAGGATGTTATTAATAACTGTGTAGACTCTGCGTCGGGTATTGATAACAGCTACTGTGCGCAGGTAACACGTGATCCAGTAAGTAACCAGCTGACGATGGTGGAGTCGGGCTATTTAAACGCAGCTGCGCTTGAAACCTCTGGTTACGAAATGGAAGCCAAGTACTACACAGACCTGAGCGGTTTTGACCTGCCGGGTGCTATTTCTACTTCACTTTTCGTAAGTAAGTTAGAAACACTGGTGTCGTACGACTTCCAAGACCAGCCGGACCAAGACAACGTGAACCGTGGTCAGCTAGGTACGCCGAAGCTACAAGCACGTTTCTCTGTTGGTTACTCGTTAGACGACCTGAACGTGAACTGGACAGCACGTTACATTGACCGTTCAGCACTGTTTAACGTAACGCCTCGTTTAGAAGCACACGAGAACCTGTCGCCAAACTACGTTGGTTCGATTGTAACGCACGACCTAACAGCAGGTTACGCAATTACAGACAACCTACGTGTGAGCGGTGGTGTACGTAACGTGTTTGACAAGGTACCACCAGGATACGTTGGTAACGCCTTGTACGACCTAGTAGGCCGCCGTGCATTCGGTAGCTTAACGTACAACTTCTAATTCGTAAAAACCCGTAGGTCAGGCACTGCCTGACGGAAAAGGCACTGCCTGACGATGCTTGAATGAAAGCCCAGCCTTCGCGCTGGGCTTTTTGTTTTCCTACGGTGGAATTGTTCAAAAACCCCCGTAGATACCATCTCTCAATACCGATCTCTAGCTCTATTTTATGTAGCTAGAGGTCGATATTCTTGTTGATGTTTAATCACACCAAAACAAATTTGCATTAACTTACGCATTGCAGCGCCAACTGCCT
>NZ_PIPQ01000016.1 GCF_003987015.1 Aliidiomarina taiwanensis
CAATTACAGCGTTTTCATCGCTGAGTTTGCTTTGGTAGTGGTAACAGCTCTCGCTAATGCCCATACAAACACAGGCAAAACGAACGCTAATACCATGACGTTGAATGGCAGCTCGCGCCATCTCTTTGCGTAAAGATGGCTTTACCACTTTCCCTCAAGTGCCTCCTGACGTATCTGGGACTTTAGGCATTCTTCGGCATACATCTTTTTGAGCCGACGGTTTTCATCTTCGAGTTCTTTTAGACGCTTGATCATCGCAGTATCCATGCCACCATATTTTGCACGCCATTTGTAAAATGTGGCGCTGCTAATGCCGTGTTCTCGGCACAGGTCAGGCACTTTAATGCCAACTTCGTTTTGCTTCAAAATCGCCATGATTTGGCTGTCTGTAAATTTTGATGTTTTCATGCAGAATCTCCTGCGTTTTAGTTTACGAGAAAATTCTACTTTTGACCCCGTTTATTTTTCGGGGGGATTACACCCCTCTGGCAGGAAGAAAAACAGGCTGCTTAAACGAGAAAAAAGTGTCAACTACCTTGAAAAACGCCGGGGTAGATGAAATCTACAGGATGGTAATTCTTTGTCACCTTAATCACCGCGCTTTCAGGAGAAAGTATGAGATCAGGAAAAAGGACGACACTAAAAGAGACATAAAAAATGACTCGATAAAAATTCCCATATAACCCAATTCCTCTGGACTAAAATAAGCCAAAGTAGGTTCGTTTCGCAATATACTTACTGCAAAAGTAGCAACTAATATAAGTAGATACCCTTTTAAAAAGATTACAATATAACCTTTCCAATTCATGGAAAAAGGAAGATGCGGTTTATTCCCTTGCTCTATATGCTTCTTTGTTTTTACAAAACACAAAATAAATAACAGAGAGAGTCCAAATATAATTTTAAGCACTTTTACTCCAATGCATATAGCACTTTCATGAATCGCCCACATTTAATGTGGGCATTTCAAAGCATAGTAACGTCTAACCAATAATTTATGGAATCTCAAAGCTGGGATTACCTCCGCCGCTTCTCGGGACACCAATTGCCCATGCTCCTAATTGTGACGACGTGCCGTAAAACAACATCGCGTTTAACCAATCGTTCGCAGTCAAACTAACAGAATAATTGGATTCTAGCATTGTCGTTGCACATGCAAATCCATTTGCACAATCGAGAGGGTTGACAGGGCAGTTGTACAAACCTTGGCAATATGCCGAGTTCGCGGATATCAACGGATCACTACATTTGAATTGATCCCCATCACAGTGTTCTTCCAAATAATCTTCCCAATCTTTATTTTCAAGCTGAGATAGATATTCCAAAATCTCATAAGCCGCATAATCACACGTTTGTTCCATCACCCCAGCGCCGTACATAGTCTGAACATACCCACCTGCAAAGCCTGCTTGATAAATGGTATTTCCGCCACGAGCTAAACCTGTCATCGCAACAACATTAAGCACCGCTTGGCACGCGAAAGACATTCCCGCAAGTTCGGAGGGGTCAATCGGTCGAGGATCTTGAGCCATACTTGGTTTAGAAATTGTGGCAAAGGCGACCAGTGTTAACGCTGATGCGAGCGTTGTCATTTTAGATTTTGTTTTATCCATTTTCAACGTCCTTTAATTGTAAAAAGTCAACATCTAAACTGCTACCTGGAGGCTTAAGCTTTCAGGTACGCATACAACCTTACCTTCATTCAAACAATAAACCAACAAGTCAATGAATACTCCATATTAATAACAAAATAAATATGCTTGGAGGCATTATTTATCACAATTGTAATTATATGGTTTTAAAATATTTGAGTTTGATATTGCTAATGCTGAATTTGTTAAAGCTAAGAAAGGCGGTATGTAAATACCCCATTTATAACACTGTCATCTCTTAGAATATTTATGCCGCCTTGCGGTACTCAATCGGCGTCATATCATTGAGTGAATCGTGCGGGCGTTCGTTGTTGTATAATTCAATCCAGTAAGACCAGGATAGGCCCTGCTCCAGATGAGCTAGGGGAAAATGAACTAAAATAAATCATGACTTGATAAGTACTCTAGCGGCGATTAAACAGATATTTTTCCGCGATAACCCACTGGCATCCTTTCTTATTAAACCACTACACTAAACTCTTCGAGCAAACACAATGTTAAGCATACTCAAGGAGGTGTTATGGGCTTTGCTGTGGTGATATGCCGCGCGCAAGTGGGCATGGATGCACCGGAAGTAAAGGTAGAAGTAAACTTGGGCCGAGGGCTACCTGCCTTCCAAATTATAGGCATGCCGGAAACCACGGTACGAGAAGCCAAAGACAGGGTTCGCACGGCCATTATAAATAGCGGGCTAGAGTTTCCGGTGGCGCGCATTACGGTGAACCTTTCGCCGGCAGAGCTGCCGAAGCACGGTGCGCGGTTCGACTTGGCTATTGCGCTTGGCATTTTAGCTGCAAATGAAGCAATACCTGCCTCGGCACTTGAAACGGTGGAGTGTTACGGTGAACTTGCACTGGACGGCGCGTTACGAGCTGTACCTGGCATGCTGCCCGCGTTGTTAGCGGCACACCATAAAAACAGAATGGCATTGATACCGCCAGCAAATGAGGCGGAAGCGGCCTTGTTGCGCACACCTATGGCCTATGCAGCGACCGACTTAAACACAGCCGTGCAGCATTTAACGCAGCAGCAACCCTTAAAACCGATAGCACCTGCCGCGCTTGCAGAGCAGCAGCAACAGGTGCCCGATATAGCCGACGTGCAGGGGCAACCCGTAGCCAAGCGAGCCTTGTTATTAGCAGCGGCGGGTGGTCACCATGTGCTATTTGTTGGCCCGCCAGGTACAGGTAAAACCATGTTAGCCAAGCGCTTAAACGGTTTAATGCCGCCCTTGAGTGAACAACACGCACTAGAAGTGGCGGCTATTCAGTCGTTAAGCAACCAACGCTTCGAGCTGAGCCAGTGGCGTCAGCGGCCCTTTCGCAGTCCGCACCATTCTTGCTCGGCAGCGTCGCTCGTGGGTGGGGGCTGTCAGTTACAGAAATAGATGATAATTTACAGAAATAGATGATACTAAAAGATAGGTGGTATTTGTGTGGCTGTTACCCGTTGAACTTTCTTAAACTACCTTCCGGGTTTCCAAATAAAGTAAAGAGGCGACTTCACCTACCCCAACTCACAACAAGAGCCCCTAATATTACGGAGTGTTATTAATGCTTGGGATTTAATTTACTCTTTAAACAGCTCAAATGGGGTTGGATAAAAGGATTTTGACGTCCCATAGTCAGAGTAGTATCTGTATTGCTAGTGGGGTTGCAGTAGTGTTGTGATTCTGTAATAATACCTTCAGTTTTCACGCTAACAGCTCACAATTAAGTTCTAGCCAAATTTAATTGTGCAAAAAGGTCACCCAGTTGAGGTGGCCTTTTTTGTTTTTGACTTTGGGCGCTAAGGGTTTGGTGGTACAATAATTGTTGGTGTTTGTTGTTAGTTCTGTGGCGTAGTAATAAAGTTTCATACTAAGTAATAAAGTATCATACTCAGTTTTTTGCGGATGATCTATCTGGTTAAAGAGGTTCGTTTCACAATATTCATCAAGGCAGTTTTCCTTGATTATAGAGGCAAACTGCTTTGACAAGGCTCGTACTTAGTGTGGAGAAAGTTTGTACGAAATCGTTGTTTATCTCGAAGGATGTTTATCAAGTCTAGCCATGTCGAACTGATGCTTAGTTGGAGATTAGAACTCTGGCCTTGTGGATTGTCATTTTCAAAGGTCGGCTTTATTTCGACTCTGTATGAGTATTCGGTGTTCAATTCTGCTTTAACTCTGGCTAAGTTAGCAAATTTATGAACCTCTAAGATCAGACTGTCAATAGTTTCCTGCAGTAATTGAAGATTCAAAACATGCATTTGGGATATTCCATCAACGTACCCATCCAAACATGATTGAAGATCGATTGCTTCTGGCATTCGGTCAAGCTTGTGCCGTTTAACGTCCTTACTAAGTTCTTTTTTGGATATTGAAGCGCTTAGGTTAGTCGTTAGGTAGCCCGTTTCCAAGTTTCGTGTTGTCCCTTGATGAATGGTTCGAGCAATAATCGACGCATGCTGACTAAAATTGCGTAATTCGCACCCTATCATATACTCGAGGTTGTCCTGAAAAATTTGCTCTTTAAGCTTGGTTACTGACAAATGCTTTTCAGGATCTTCGGAAATGTTCTTTACTATAGACTCATCAGTACCTTTTTTATGATGTTTATCCAAGTATAGCCCCCTCTGGCAGGATAGTTGACACTACTTAAAATTTAACCAGTTAGGGCGTTAAGGTTTTGATTGTGCCACGTTATTCTGAAGAACGTAAAAATGCAGTTCTTAGTAAATTATTACCCCCGTTGAATATGACGGTCGCAGAAGTATCTCGGGTTGAAGGCATTGGTCTACAAACTTTGTATAATTGGCGAGACAAAGCCAAATTACAGGGGCGCTCAGTGCCAGGAAACAAACCAACTTCCGAACAATGGTCAGCAGAAGCTAAACTTGCTGTTGTTATTGAAACAGGCTCAATGAATGAAGCCGAGCTTAGTGAATACTGCCGCTCTAAAGGGCTCTACGTTGAACAAGTTAAAGGCTGGAAAGCCAGCTCACTTAAAGGTTTTGCAAATTCACGTGAGCAAGAGGTTGAATCTAAGCAGCAGCGTAAAGCTGACCAAATAGAAATTAAAAATCTCAAGCGCGAGCTGCGAAGAAAAGAAAAAGCTCTGGCTGAAACTGCTGCATTACTGGTACTAAGATAAACCTGTCAGGAGCAGGTTTTTGCGTAGCCGCGGAGCGGTTAAGTGCAAGGATGCACTTAACAAAAAAGCTGGATGCGTTTTGGGAGAACGACAACGAGGACGATTAACCTCGGTCTCAGAGCGCACACAGTATGTTGCATGGATACGTGAAGCCAATCAGTCGGGTGCGCGGTAACCGCTCGCCTGCGACGAAGTAGGGATTAGTTTACGCACTTACAAACGCTGGTACCAAGACGGACAGGTGCTTGCGGATAAGCGCCCTGATGCCGTACGACCTGAGCCACTAAACAAGCTTTCCAAGGCAGAACAAGAAGCAATATTAGCGGTGAGCAATGAAAAGCGTTTTGCAAGCTTACCGCCAACGCAGATCGTGCCAACACTGCTTGATGAAGGCGTTTATTATGGCTCTGAGTCTACTTTTTATAGGGTGTTAAAACTGCATGGCCAGCTGCATCACCGTGGCCGTAGCGCTGCGCCTAGGGGGCATAAAGCACCCAAGACGTTTGAAGCAACTGGGCCATGCCAAGTCTTTTGCTGGGATATCACCTATTTACCGAGCACGGTGCGCGGTCAGTTTTTTTACCTGTATATGATCGAAGATTTGTTTAGTCGTAAAATCGTTGGCGTTGAAGTACATGAACAAGAATCGGGTGAACTCGCTTCGGAACTGCTGCAGCGCACGCTATTGCGTGAGGAGTGTTTACACTCAGGTGTAGTTCTGCACTCTGATAATGGAGCACCAATGAAGTCACAGACGATGCGTGCAAAAGCTTACGAGCTTGGTGTTACAACGTCTTACAGTCGCCCTCGAGTGAGTAACGACAACCCATTTGCAGAGTCATTATTTAGAACCTGCAAGTACCGCCCAGAATGGCCATCGAACGGTTTTAAAGGCCTTGATGAAGCGCGTGATTGGGTGCTGAAGTTTACGCGTTGGTATAACTACGAGCACAAGCACAGTAAATTGCGTTTCGTAACGCCCCATCAGCGCCACATCGGGCAAGATGGAGTTATCTTGGCTAGGCGCAAGCTGCGTATGGAAGCTGTAAAGGCGGCAAATCCTGATCGTTGGGGTAAGCGTGATGTTCGCAACTGTGAGCCTGTTGGGCCTACCACACTGAATCCAGAAAAAGAGCACATTAAGCAGGAAGATAAACAAGCCGCTTAAATGGTAAAAAGGTGTCAACTAGCTTGAAAAACACCGCTAGTGTAAATGCAGGTTCGACTCAATAGGATAACTTGTAAGCAATCGCTGATTTACGATACTTCTCCCGACCAGCTTCGCTTTTATATCCTCAGTTACTTACCCTGTGACTCTCTAACGTTTGCCTCAATTACTTTGAAACACGACTCACAGAAATCGAAATTAAAGCGCTCACCATCACGTTTAGAGCCGTAGCCAAACGATGCTGTGAGCTTGGCGTAGTCAGAAAAGTCATTGGCGTTTTTAAGACGTTTCTTTATTTCACTGGGTATGACGCTTTCGCCGCAGATGTCGCAGATAATATCTTCGATAACGGTAGTAGCTTGGCTTGTTTCTTTCTTCATACAATTGCCTCGGATTAAATTGGGCAAATCAAGAGCGAAAAAGCCCTTGTAGATAGCTATTGAGTTCATACATCGCAAGTAGCGAGCCACATGTCATAACGTCTAAAGGGGAATACCCATCCAGTGATTTGTGCTTGTTATGTATCCATTCTCTGCGATGTTGCTCTTGGACAAAGAGGGCTTTCAATGCGTTATCGTAACTTGCGATGAGACAAAGGCGCTCTCTTTGGTCTGGTGTTAATTTTGTTGTAAGGCTTTGGCGAGGAGTATTGATTTCAATCGGTGAGATCCCATCCATGATGTCCACCCATAAGTTTGGACTAATACCCCATTCATTAAGGGAGCCAACAAGCTTTAGTAGTGCTCCTTGATCATCGCTAAGCGTCGTGGATTCATTTCTTTTCTTAAAGACAGCGGGGTTAACGCTCAATACTTTTCCCATGACTCGCTCTCCAAGTGTAGGTGTCGGTGTCTTAAAGTACATGAGATTTGGCAAATCGACAGCATAGATGCACCAATAAAAAGTTATCTTGGACCCCGGATATAACATGTCGCTCTAAATGCTCTGTTCGGTATATCCAGCGACCGAGAACTCAAATGTGCGAAACGCGTGACGAAGAATTTCAAAATGATAACGAATTATAACATAAGCGATATTGCCCTTGTTAAAAGGTGGTTTTAATATTTTATTCCTTTTGTTTGTTACAGGACGTTAGTCATGAAATATTTAATGGTTGCAGGAGCTGCCCTCTTATCGCTTGTCTACGCTGGCTCAGCGTATGCGAACTGCGATGCCAATATCTGTCAGGGTCATGCGGAAGTCATTACACCAAGCTTAAAGTCCAATGCTCGCGAGGTAATGGTTAAAATCCAAGCTGACGCAGCTGCAGGACTTGGTTGCCAACTAGTCGATGGTGAATATGCGTTGTTAGACGATAAAGCGAAGCAGTTCGATCTCCACCGCTCGCTTATTATGACAGCAATTGCGAGCCAGTCTGATATTCGACTGGAGTTTGACTCAAAAAAAGCGACATGCACGGTTGAGTCTGTAGAGCTTTCTCTACCCATCTAATTTGAAACTTTTTCGCTAGTTATCGTTCCATCCTTGGAGCGCATGAGCATCGTTATTCCGGTGAGGGGAATGATGCGTGCGCGAACTGAAAAGGGATTTTTATGCGTCGTCTCCTACTTGGCTCTATTTTACTGTTTCTGTCGTCTATTTCCGGTGCTTTTGCAAGTACATGGACTCCGTATATGGATGAAAGCGGCGATTTGTTTTTGCGATTATCTCCGGCGGTGATTGCAGAGCCAAATGGTGAGGTAATGTCGGTCTATCGTCCAGGCTCATTCATTCGAGTTGAGTTTATGAACGGCGAGTGGGTTGCGATACCAATGAACCAGCGCCAATGGCGAAGCCGACGTCTCACGCAGGGGCATGATGATTTAGTGCATCTGTCCTATGAGGCGATAGGGCCCAATGGAGAGAAACGACTGGTCATCCTGATGGAGCGAGATGGCGTTCAATACCATCTGCGCTTTAGTTCGGTCGGTCGTAATCTTGCGATGCGCTCGGTGAATCTTGATGATGAGCCGCCGTACCAGCCGCGGTTTCGTACCCTTTCTAATGGTGGTTCATCATTACTGACGCCATCGGACCATGAGGCGACGACCGCTAACTTCCGAGTGGATGAATCAGGTGCTGCCACCATTGAAGTGCCGATTTATACGCCTGAAGGTATCGCAGGAGTCACGCCTCAATTGGCATTCTCATACAATAGCCGTGGTGGTGATGGACAGCTTGGTTTAGGTTGGAGTTTAAGTGCTGTCGGTGCAGTAACGCGTTGTCCGCAAACCGTTGTTCATGATGGAGTTGCAAATGGCGTGACCTTTAGCAATCGTGACCGGTTGTGCCTTAATGGAGAGCGGTTGCTTGGTAGCAATAGCTCAAATTACTGGGGATCCAGTTACTTTGTCCCAGAGTTAAGCCCATCGACACGGGTTCACCCCTATCGTGTGAGCGGACAAATTCGAGCATTCGTGGTGGAGACCAAGGCAGGGGAGCTTCATTATTTTGGGGACTTAAATGCCATTACGAGTACCCGCGCCATTCCCACGTCGGTTCCTTTCTCAGCGCGCAATGACGCTCTTTTCTATACTCACCCTACGCTTGTCTCCGCTGTTAAGAATGTACCAAAAATGTGGGCTCAAAAGTCAACAGCCGACATTATGGGAAACTACATTGAATATACCTATACAAATTTCGTAAACACGGGTGAGCACTACCTTACAGGTGTTCGCTACACGCTACGTGCAAATAACCAACAGCCTTTGCACCATGTGGTTTTGGAGATGGGGTCTCGCTCCACAAAAACAGGTTGGCAATACGGAACGCCTCTTCAATCAAGCCGGAGAATTGAAAGCGTTAGGGTTTCTTCTCACGGCCACCTCGTACGGCGTTATCGTCTTGATTACAGAGTGCAGAATTTACCAGAGGACAATCTATACCTCGACGGTATACAGGAATGCTCAGTGCACAACGGGCTCGAGCGCTGTAAATATCCTGTCACATTCGATTGGCAGCGCCCGGCCTCCGCGTCCCTTGATCCTATTGTGATTTGCGATCATTACTCACCTCATATCTGCTGGGAAGAGCCTCAGCAGAATGACTGGGGAGTTTTTGACACTCAAACGTCATATGGCGCTCCCTCTGTGAATCCTAACACTCAGCTTATAATGGATTTCACTAGAAACGGGCATGCTGATTTTGTTTACGTTGAGAACGGACAGTGGAGAATACGTCTGGGGGGCCTGTCGCCCAGTCCATGCGCAGAATCTCCAGAAGTGGCCGGGGCTTGTTATCCTGAAGGGAGTATAGGGGGCTACGTACAAAGTGAGAGTTTAGGAAGTGTCGGTGCAAATGCGCCAAGTCGAGCGCTTACCATTGATTATGACGGGTCAGGACGACGTGCTTTGTTGGTTGCTAGTAATGAAGAGAGAATATGGCGAATATTGGGTATGCGAGCAAATGAGCCTGATGACGGCTGTGAGCTCGATTACGGAGCTGGCTTCTGTGGTTATTTGTCACAGGGCTTTCAGAAACTTAGTGTGAATACGCATTTACCTGCCAAAGGGTTAGGTGCCCGCGCTAAAGTTGCGGATGTCAATGGCGATGGCTTCGAAGATATTATTTTTATCGAAAATAATCGTATCTATGCGTACATGAATTTGGGAATGAATGGAGCACAGCATCAAGGTTTTTCTGAGCAAGTGCTGGTAGCCGTGTTAGAGCAAGAGCCGCGCGTTCCTCCTCCCATTGATGGTCAGGCCTTACCGCCAGCGTCTCACTCAAGCCTCGCTAATTCGGTGTTCTTCGACATGAATGGGAATGGTTACACCGATATTTTGCTTCAAACCACCTATTATGAATGTCTTGATAGCTCACCAAATACGGATGAGTGCTTCGGTAAGTATATACCGCGCGACAAGCATGATTTGTATCTATATAACCCCGATACACAGCAATATACTTTTAAAATGCCTCTGGGCGAAAAAAAGAATATTCGTATCGGGGATTTGAATGGCGATGGTTTGTCTGACTTGGTGTATAACAATGGTCATGGTTGGTTTTACAGGTTATCGAATGGACAACGATTCGAAAGTGGTAAGTCGTTGTCAGTACCGGATATTGCAGGTGCGCGCTCGCTTCTTCAATTAGTTGACTTGGACGGTGACGGAAAATCTGAAATTTTCGTTCCTGAATCAGGCGGTGTTTGGGGGATTTATGTGACCGCAACTCCGCTTTACTCATCTACACTAGCTCTCACGAAGCGTGCCACAATTTCGCGTCAAAGCGGTGTGCCTTATCGGTTTGCGGATTTGAATGGGGATGGACTTCCAGAGCTCGTTTATGCAGATAATCAAAACTACTGGCGCGTTCGTAAAAATAATTTAGGCACACCTGCTCGGAATGCGATCACCGAGTTTACAGTAGATACTCTGATTAAACACAAGCCTGTTTATGTATCTCACTGAATAATTTTGATGAATCGAAATGGGTGTTGCTTTGTAAGCACGCCCATATACCGGTTAAATATTTACGCATGACCGCACACACGGCCTGAATTTTCTTTTTACCACGAGCGACTAATGCATCGTGGAATGCTTTCACATTTGGATCGTGTTGTAACGCTGATAAGGCGGGCATAAAGAGCGCACTACGTAAGTAAGCATTGCCTGCTTTACTCAGCCGGCCTGGTTTATTCAAGCTAGTGCCCGATTGGTTTAAACGAACATCTAAGCCTGCGAAGCGACTTACTTGATTGGGTTTTAAGGTGTCTGGCAAAACCATTAATTCGCCTAGAATAGTGACGGCAGAGACAGGACCTATTCCTTTAGCAGTGGTTAGGTTTTCCATTTTTTGTTTTAAGAATTCATCGGCATTGATAACGTCTATAGCCAATTGATGTAAGCGTTTTATCCGTTTAGTCAGTTGTTCAATACCTTCACGCTCATCTTCAATGATGATTATGTTGGTGTCTTTATAGGCGAGCAGCGCATGCAAGCGGTTTTTTGACTTGGTGCAGTCATGTGTTAAGCGGTTGATTTGACGCGAAATATCTCGCAGCTGAAGTCGGCCCTTGCTCGGTGGCTTCCACATTTTAGGTGTCATGCGTTGGGCGTATTCTGCAAGCAAAGCAGCATCGATATCATCTGTTTTACTATTGGTTAGCGTTAGTTTTGCAAAGTGATTGAAGCTTTTAGGGTTAATCACAGACAGGTTAATACCTGCGTCGTGCAGGACAATGGCCAAGTTCAGATAATAAATACCAGTGGCTTCCATCACCACGCATGTTGGTTGTAGCTTCAAAAGGCTATCAGCAAGCTTTTTATGCCCTTGTGGCGTTTGCTCATAACTTTTAACAACACTGCTTTTGTTATTGCTACGAGCCACAACATCAACGGATTTAGCAGCGATATCGATACCGACAAATACACTCATTACTTGCACTCCCATAGGATAGTTTGGAATAATGATTATCGGTTCCCGACCTCGCACTTGTTTACCGCTCAACCTTGTCATACGAAGTCACTTTGAGTGCTTCTTGATACTCTTCGGGCTAGGTAAATGAGGCGGGAGCCACTCTACGAACGAAGTCAGTTTACCTGCTTCAAGGTCATGACGGCTTCCCGATAATGGTTACATGTTACCCATATATCCATTAGAAGTGATCATACAAGGTCATGGCATTCGAACGCAGATTTACTACAGCTCACTTAGTAATCCCAATATTTATCAGCGGCGAAACTCCAGTCAGCAGGATAACGGAGAATTTGCACTTTATGCCGGTTACAGCGTCGTCGGAACCGTACGACGAGAGATAGCAGATGGAAATTTTGCCAAGGTGTTTTATCGGTATGGCGGCCTATTAGTAAGCAGACAAGGACGCGGTTTGCTTGGCTTCGAGTTTATAACATCTGAAGATATAAGCACTAATATCGCTACTCAAACGCGTTACGCGCAGCAGTTTCCGTTCATTGGAATGCCTCTAGCCTCAAAGACCTTGGACCTCGAGGGTAACTTTCCACTAAGTTATGCGAAAAATACCTTGTCGGTTAGAGCGAATGGGCCAGCAGGCAGTCGTCACCCTTATGTTTCGCAATCTGAAGAATACAGTTATGCAATTCAGCGGACAGACGGAGGAACCATTACCGGTAGTGTCCCACAAACTCGGGTGCATAGTTCATTCTCACATGATATTTACGGTAACCTTTTACAGTCGACAACCACCACGTCAGGATTTACTGCCAATGGCTCTGCAACGAGCCATAGAACGGTTGTGACGACACAGAACCAATACTTTTCAACCAAAGGGTTGCTGAATCTAGGTGGTGAGAACAAGCGCTTTGGACGGTTGTCAAAAAGCACCGTCCAAACATCGCTGACCGACTCGAATGGTACCAACAGCATGACCCGTGAAGCCAATTTCACTTATCAAAGTAATGGCCTTCTTGAAACTGAAAGCGTGACGCTGTCTGGGCAGTCTCAGTCACTTGTTACCACTTACAGCTACGACATCGCCGGCAATGTAATCGAGAAAAGCAGTATTCCTACGCCGGGCGCTGCCCCATCGGGCGCTCGTACGACAAGGAATGTGTACGACGCTCTATTTAATCGGGTGATGCAACGCACCAATGCCGAAGGTTTAATCACGCAACTGGCATATACAGAGTCGTTTGGTCATACCGTGAAAATAACAAGCACGGGGATGAATAACGAGAAATCTCATGTGTATTTTGACACATTTGGGCGTGAGCACCGCTCAGCAGTTTCATTCGGTACTGGTGGTGAAATTATTCAGCAGGAGCGCGTGTGGGCGGCTTGCGGTCCATGTGGTGTGACGGGCGCCGTGTCCAAACTAACCATCACGGGAGCGGGTAAGCCCACGCAATCCGTTTACGTAGATCGCTTTGGCCGTGAAATTCGGTCAGAGCGACAGTTGTTGACTGGAAGTGTGAGTCATGTGCGTACGACCTATGATGCGCTTGGTCGGCCAAGTCGTGTGTATGAGCCATCGACATCTGTCGGGAATCGATATGTTCAGTATTATTACGACAGGCATGGTGACGTGTTTAAGACAAGGGCTCCGAATGGGGGGTTTAGCACGGTAGCACGTAGTGGACTGTCAACAGTGACAAAGGATGCGTACAGTCGCGCGACCACGTCGGTTCACGATTATGCGGGTCGTGTGGTTGAAGTGAAAGACAGCGCCAATGATAGTCTGCTTTATAGTTATCATCCTTCGGGACAAGTCGCAGTGGTCCGCTCTCGAGTTGGAACGCAAACCGTCGTTCGTGTAACCAATACCTATGATGCAGATGGTCGTCGCACAGCGATGCATGACGCGGAGAAAGGTACTTGGGAATATAAGTACAATGCCTTCGGTGAACTTATCGAGCAAAAAGATGCGCCAAACCCTAACGGTACTCGCAATAAAATCACGATGGAGTATGACAGGCTAGGACGAGTCGTGCGTGAGGTCCATGCTGCTGCCTCTGGTGTCGCATCTGAAGCGAGCACTGTATGCCACAAATATGCGCCTGCTCATTCAACGACGGCCAATGCTAAAGGGCGCTTGATTGAAGTGGTCCGTTTCACAAGAGTTAGAGAGTGCTCAACATCGGCGACACCCACCTACCATGAGCACTACACCTACAATGCGCAGGGACTTATGTCTCGAAAGGTTGTCTTCAATAACGGCGAAGATGCAACTTTCGATTACACCTACGATAGCTTTCTACGTCCACGCCTTACGCGCTATCCCAATCGGTCGGGTTTGTCGCGTTTAGTGGTGGAGCGTATTTACCAAAATGGGCACTTCAAAGGCTATCGTAATCAAGCGACCGGCAATATGATTGAGCAAGTTACTCAGGTTGATGCGCGCGGTAATGGAACGCGCGTACTGTTTCAAAATGGTGCAGAGACACTGTACAGCTACCATGAATCAACGGGTTGGCTGTCTGGTGTAAGCGTCAATCATAACGGTTTAATCCGAAGCATTGATTATGCCTATGATTTGGTCGGAAATTTGTCGCTTCGGGAGCAACGCTTTCGGTCGGGTACGGGGACGGATGTCAATGAAAGCTTTATTTACGACAACCGATACCGATTAAAGCAATATAACCTTGATGTCGTTTCGGGAGGTACGAACCCGCCCCCAGACCCAGACCCAGACCCAGACCCAGACCCCAAACCGTGTCCTCCGGGACTTATTTGCACCGGGCCAACGGATCCGCCACCGCCGGGAGGGATTGAGCTATTTGCGACTGCTAACTCAAACTACTCAACGATGAGTGGCAGCGCGATGGTTGCAATTTACACCTATGATGGACACGGAAACATCTTAACCAAGGGTGATGTGGGAACGAATGGTGCAACCTTTAGCTACGGGGCTAGCGGGAGACCGACGCGGTTGACCTCGGTTTCGTCATCACATGGGAACAAGACGTTTACATACGATGCCAACGGCAATGTTACGTCGGACGGAACGAATCAGTTCATATACACAACGTTTGATAAGCCGATTGAAGTGCGTCGGTCCAGCAATTTTAGAACGCTATTTACGTATGGGCCAAATCGCACGCTGGTTTATCAAGAAGATATCCGTGGAAATGACACGAAGCAGCGTTGGATATTTGGCGGTTATGAACGCGTCAAACTAGAAAACAATGACATAGAGCATCGCTTTATGGTGGGTGGTACGGTTGTAACGCACACCGATTACCATGGGACCACTACAAGCACAGAGCGGGTCACGCATCTCCATAAGGACGCTCAAGGCTCGACCATGGTGATAACGGGCAATGCGGTGAGCGGAAATGTGCTCAAACAACAGCTTGCTTACGACCCATGGGGTAAACAGTCGACGTTGTGGAGCCATAACCAATTTGTGCTCGGTAAGTATCTTGGTGAGATGCGCGGCTATACCGGCCACACCATGGTGAACGACATGGATGTGATTCACATGGGTGGGCGTACCTACAACCCGGTGCTTGGGCGCTTCATGCAGGCAGACCCGTTCATTCAAGCGGGCACTAATTTACAAAACTATAACCGCTACAGCTATGTACTCAATAACCCACTGAGCTACACTGACCCGAGTGGGTATTTCTTTAAGAAGCTCAGCACTACGTTTGGCAGATTTACGCCACTACTGTCGATAGCTATTATGGTTATTCCAGGTGCACAGCCCATGGGTGCAACGATGTTAAAAGGTTTTTTTGCCGGCGGTATTGCGACCGGCAATTTACGCGGCGCGATAGTCGGTGGATTGACGGCCGGCATGGGAAAAAGCCTTGGTGGATTAAAGGGAGTTGGCGGTTTCATGTCGAGGGGAATTGTTGGCGGCGCAGCGAGCTCGGTGCAAGGCGGGAAGTTTAGCCACGGCTTTGTGAGCGCAGGTGCAAGCTCTTTGGGTGGAAATGCAGGAAGCCCAACAGGAAACATACTGATGTCTGCCATGGTTGGAGGAACAGTATCCCACCTCGTGGGCGGTAAGTTTGCGAATGGGGCGGTTTCAGGAGCTATGACGGCGATATTTATTAGCGGGGAGCAGAGTAGTCAAATAAGTGGGAAGTCAGGCGATGGAGAGGCTGCATCTGAGTTTCCTGAATCTAGGATGCTGACTAATACTGATCATGATTGGATACCGGAAGATGGCTATGAAACGATCGACGCAGCCGCAGAAGCTGGTCTCGGTTATGCAAAATCCATTGGAAACGAAAACACAGAATATGGTGGTGGGATAGTTAAAGTCGGAGAACGATTTTGGTTCAGTGAAGCAGTAACGACAGGACAAGGTGCGGCATTTGGTGCAACTGTAGTCATTCCGAAAGGTGGTTCATTGGTCGGGATGTATCATACTCATCCCTCAGGTAGTGCCTCTCTACTTTTCTCCCAGCATGATGTTCGTTTCGCGGAATCAACGGGGTTACGTTCATACGTTGGAAATTATCAAGATAATGCGATCAGGTACTATGATCCATCTAGTATGAGTCCGTCGAGTATTCGTTACCAAGGAAGCAGGTTAAGAGGCGTTTCTAAAGGAGCTATATTATGCGAACAATGTTTTTAGTTTTATCGATTACATGGCTTTCTTCTGGCCTTGACAAAGATGAAGGTTTGGAGCGTGTAATTATAGGCAATAGCCCAGCCATGAGTGCCGAGGCAGTTTACGTCGGTAAAACGGAAGAGATGCCTTTTGGTGAAGATTTTATTATCGCGATTCAACCGAAATTGGCAAAATCTGGAGAGGTTGTAGTCCCAATTTCGGTTAGAGAAGCCTTAGAGAACATGCGCAGTGCCCTACCTAGTTGGTATTTGCATGCGTTGGCGACAAGTAATGGTAGTGATGAGTGCTCCGTGATCGTCAACGAAGTTGATTACACAACCGTTGTTGAAAGTTGGTTTTGGGTAAACTGGAATTTAGATATTGAAAACTCCCCTGTACGCAGAGAATTACATAGCCTAGGTATTATCCCAGGCTTTGAGAATATGATTATGTTAAGCGCCGTCAGTATGGGATTTTGCGAATATATAAAGACGGGAGACATAGTAGCTGGACTGCGGGTTATAGAGTCGTATTCAGGTTTAGAAGAGTAGTGTTTACATTTTTACCATAAAAGATATCGGGAAATCTCAGGCCTTGCCAGTTCATCACAGCAGGTGCCGCCCTTTAGAGTTTGCCAGTTATATTATTTAAAGGCCGGGTGAAAACGACGTTAGATCTAGCCTAGGCCAGATAAATTAGCGGATTTAGGTACGGACGAATGACTACAAACGCCTCACAGGCTGACGATATTCTCTTTGCGATCTTTTGAGCGTTCCCAGAAGCCTGCGCGACGAAGGGCCATGAAAGATATTTATGAAGATAAAGATGCAGACAACTCAAAGCGAACAAAAGTAACTTTAAGGGATTCCGCACATAGAGATAAGGCTCTATCGCTTGATATTTCAAACGAGTTATCGACCCTTGTTGACGCGTTAGTTGCAGATGCTTCAACTTTAGCTAAGGCTATCTTAGGGGAGTTCGGCGTCGGTGTGCATTCGATAAAAGTAGATGCTAATTATCGTCTACATGATTCAGGCGTCGTTTACCAGAATGGGAAAATGGAGTTAAATCCAAATGGGTACTATGGCCATTCTGGGGTTGCTCAGCTGGTTTTGGGGCATGAGCTGATTCATTATCGCGACTGGAAAAGTGCGGGGCCCGCTTGGTCGCAGATGGGAAATGCAACGGAAGTTCGCGCTTATCAATGGGAAATTAATTACGCGAATAAGTTTATTTCAAATCCGGATTACCTGGATAGTTATATCGCTGACGCAACAGAAAATTGCAACATTTATGGAGGCTGCGGATAGTGACTAGATTGCTCTTTATCTTTTGTGTCATAGGCTTTGGACTGCAAATTGGGAATGTGAATGCGAGTTCAAGGCTCGGTATAAGTTGGTTTTCTGTCAGCGAGCAGTTAGGAGGGCCTCTTGTTCTGCAAGTAAATCATATTTTTCTCGGAGCCGGGGATAGAAAAGCATTCTATGAGCTTTTTGGTTGCACTGAAGAGCCCTTGTGGCTTGAAGTTCCTGTAGATGAGAATGGTATGAGGTGGTCATCTGAAATTGAGCTAGCGTCATGTGATTTTAATGAGCCGCTCACGCTCAGTTTGTACTTTGAAGAAAGTGATGGTGAAGTACGCCGGGTTCAACGTATAACTGAAGTTCCCCGTCATGGGCTGCCTGAGACTAATAACGTACTCCCGATGTGCAATGAGCGCCTTGGTTATTCTATTGATATTTCGCCGCAGTATAAAGGCAAAGACTTAACGCTGTCTTATTATAATGGAGAAGAACATATTGTATTGAATCAATTTCGTATTTTGGCTGGTTATAGTTTTTACGGGAAGATTGAGCCCGGCGTTTTATCTTGTTCAAAGTTAGACGGCGTTTATTTGAACGGGCAGTTTTTCCCCAAGTTTGTGACTCCTCGATGATAGTAACTTCAACGGGGTGCGCGAAAAGCTGCAGTTGAAAATCATCCTCCTATGATACTGAAAGTTTAGAGCCTGATTTAATGTTGAGTATGATACTTTATTTTTTAAATGCTAAATCTCGACATCGAAAAATCAATTACTTACGACGCACCTAGTATGATACTTTATTACTACGCCACAAGATCAAGGATATGCTGCTACTAGTATAGGTAAAAAATAATATTATAAGTCCTGAATTCAGATAATAACCGCAACACTCATGTAATGGGATCGGTCGAAGGGAGGTCAGCTACCGACATGTGGTAGTCTTACTTTTCGACCAAAAAAAGTGAGTTCCAACATGAGTTATCGGCAGCTGACCGAGGGACAACGATACCAGATTTCGTTGCTTCTCTCAGA
>NZ_PIPQ01000017.1 GCF_003987015.1 Aliidiomarina taiwanensis
ATTCCACCACATTCGGATTCTAGCTGCTGCACCCAGCTACGCAGCGTATTCTCATGAACATCCACTGCACGACATCCTTCAGCGAAACCATAACCATGCTCGAATATCAAGCTTGCTGCATCATGTTGGAATTCTGCGCTAAAGTTCGACGTTGTCTTCTTGCCATTGAATACCTCTTCGTTAGGGGTAATACTACCACCTAAAATGGTGTTCGGGTTTAGTCTGCCACTACATTGACGCCCTTTCCCTGTGAAATTATAGACAGGGGTTTCCCCCTATTTATTTTGTGTCGAAAACATGGAAACTTTACATCAAATTAACATTAATGGTTACAGGATGTTTACAATGAAAAAGTTAATAGTTGCAGGAGCAGTGTTTTTTCCTCTTTTCTTTTCTGGATCAGCTTGGTCTTCTTGTGAAGAAAATGTTTGTCAGGGTCATGCAGAAGTGATTACGCCGGCAATCAAAGCAAATGCTCGGGAGGTAATGGTTAGAGTTCAGCCCGAAGCAGGAGCTAATTTATGGTGCCAACTGTATGAAGGTGAATATGCCCTACTTGACGACAAGGCTAAGCAATTTGACTTGCATCGTTCATTATTTATAACGGCGATTGCGAGCCAGTCGGATATCAGAGTGGAGTTTGATCCGCAAAGTTCAGTATGCACGGTGAGCTCAGTAGAACTTATCGTACCTTGATCACGTAGCAAGTATTTTTTTAAGTGAACCCAATGGACAGCGCATTCATAACCCGTGCGCGAATTTGAAAGGGACTTTCTCATGCCTCGCATTATTCTTGCCCTTATTATTCTTTACGTATCGTCGATATCTGTAGCGGTGGCCAACACTTGGACACCTTATACAGATGAGCGAGGCGATTTATTCTTATTGCAATCTCCTGCAGTTATTGTAGAGCCCAACGGAGATGTCACGGAGCACTACCGCCCGGGCTCATTCATTCGGGTTGAATTTATTGACGGGCAGTGGATTGCTGTGCCGATGACCCAGCGACAATGGCGAGACTATCGTCTTACAGAAGGTCATGATGGTTTGATTCATCTTTCCTACGAGGCTGTCGGATGGGATGGAGAGAAGCGTCTCATTATTCTTATGGAAAGAGACGGGGTTCGATATCATCTGCGTTTTAATGGATCCGGCCGAAATGTCTCAATGCAGTCTGTGAACTTGAATGACGAGCCGCCCTATCAACCCCCATTTCGAATGATGTCGGGTGGTGGAAGTTCATTACTTACCCCAACGGATCACGAAGCAACGACTGCTGACTTTCGTGTTGATGAATCGGGAGCAGCAACAATCCAGATTCCGATCTACACGCCCGAAGGTATCGCTGGCGTCACGCCTAGCTTGTCTCTGAATTACAATAGCCGCGGTGGTGATGGACTCATGGGGATGGGATGGAGCCTGAATGCTGGCGGTAGTATTTCACGATGTCCTCAAACTATTGCACAAGATGGTGTCGCGAATGGGGTAACATTTAGTCAGAGTGACAGGCTATGTCTAAATGGTGTTCGCTTACTTGGCAGTAATCAGGCAGATTACTGGGGCTCTAGCTACTTTGTTCCTGAGCTGGATCCGTCCAGTAAGGTGCATCCTTATAAAGTCAGTGGAAATATTAGCGCGTTTGTCGTTGAAACGAAGGCGGGCGAACTGCATTATTTTGGAGATTTAAACGCAATATCAGGCACTTATTCGGTAAGCAGTGCTGTTCCATTCTTAGCACGTAATGATGCCTTATTTAATACTCACCCGACGCTTGGCTCAGCAATAAACAATACGCCAAAAATATGGGCGCAAAAAGCGACCGCAGATATTGTCGGAAATTATATTGAGTATACGTACACAAGTTTCGAAACGACCGGTGAGCATTTCTTAACTGGGATACGGTATTCCCTCAGAGCAAATCAGAGTCCGTTGCATGAGGTTTCGATTGTGTTTGGGTCCGCCACCGCTCGAAAAGGTTGGCAGTACGGTACGCCTCTTCAATCGACGAGGCGAATTGATGGAATTCAGGTCTCGTCTCATGGGCACGTTGTGCGTAATTATCGCATTGATTATAGGCTTCGAAGCTTAGCAGAAGAAAAGCTTTTCGTGGATGGCATTCAAGAATGTTCAGTTAATAATGGCATCGAGCGATGCAAATATCCGGTTACCTTTGACTGGGAGCGTCCAGCGTCGGCGGCCTTAGAGCCGATAGTGATTTGCGATCCTTTGTCGCCACATATTTGCTGGGAGGAGCCTCAGCAAAATGACTGGGATGTATTTGACGGGCAGGTAGCGTATCGGGGATCAACGCAGAACGCCAGTTCTCAGCTGATTATGGATTTCACCAGTAATGGGCATGCGGATATCGTATACGTCAAAAATGGCGAGTGGCGCATAATTCTTGGGGGGTTGGCGCAAACCCGTTGTAGCGGAATTACAATTATAGCGGGTGACTGTTACCCAGAAGGCTTGATTGGACCCTATACACAAGAGGAAAGCCTTGGTACTACAGGAGCTAATGTCCCTTCACGAGCTCTTACCATCGATTACGATGGTTCAGGAAAGCGTGCTTTGCTTGTTGCCGACGACAATGAGCTTAAATGGCGAATTCGAGGAATGCGCCCTAACCAACCCGCTGATAACTGTGAGCTCGAATTTGACTCAAGTCAGTGTGGTTATTTATCGTTGGGCTTTCAAAAGTTTAATATAAATACCGGACTGCCGGCTATTGGCTTGGGAGGTAGTGCGAACGTAGCAGACGTGAACGGCAATGGTTTTGAAGATATTGTCTTTATTAAAAATAATAAAATTTATGCCTACATTAATCTTGGGATGAACGGTATTCATCATCTCGGCTTCTCTGCGGAAGTGCCGATCGGGTCATTAACTTCTCCTTCATCGCCCCTACCACGCGATGACCAGCCTGCAACGGAGTTGAGTATTGCGTCGTTAGCAAACTCCGTTTTCTTTGATATGAATGGTAATGGCTACACAGATATTCTACTGCGCGTCACAGAGTTCGAATGCACGGATACGGGGCCCACTACTCCAGGGGAGTGCTTCGGGGTGTACTATCCAGTCGATCGCATCGACGTTTATACATTTAATCCCGCGTTAGGCGCGCAAGGGGAATATACCAAAACATCAACTTTGGGGAATCTGCAGAATCTGCGTCTAGCCGATTTGAACGGAGACGGCTTAACCGATCTTGTCTTTAATAATGGACAGGGTTGGCGTTATATGTTGTCGAACGGC
Source organism: Aliidiomarina taiwanensis (assembly GCF_003987015.1). Classification (GTDB taxonomy): domain Bacteria; phylum Pseudomonadota; class Gammaproteobacteria; order Enterobacterales; family Alteromonadaceae; genus Aliidiomarina; species Aliidiomarina taiwanensis. The sequence continues at coordinate 3,256 of NZ_PIPQ01000017.1, forward strand.
CGGTATTTCATGCCATCCCAGTCAATACCAGTCCCAGACAACGCTGGCGACCGATGGATGTTACAAGTTGTGGATCTGGATGGTGATGGGAAATCTGAAATACTCGTGCCGGAAGGAAGCAGCGCATGGGGGCTATATGTGACGGCAACCCCGATGCACTCTGGGAATATCCAATTTACAAAAAGAGCGACCATAAATCGTGTTGGCGGAGTTCAGTATCGATTTGCCGATTTGAATGGAAATGGCCTTCCTGAGATGTTGTATGCGGGAAGTGGAAATTATTGGCATGTACGAAAGAATATATTGGGATCGCCAGCGCGTAATAGCATCACGCAGTTTACGACTGGACACGGTATCCGCACTCGAATTCATTACAGTACCTTAAGTAACCCAAATATTTACGAGCGCCCCAACTCTAGTCAACGTGATGATGGAGAGTTCGCACTTTACGCAGGGTATAGTGTTGTTGGCACAGTGGAACGGGAAATTCAGAAAAATGCGTTCACACAAGTTCGGTATCGTTATGGGGGGCTGCTGGTAAGCCGACAAGGTCGAGGGTTGTTAGGGTTTGAGTTTCTAACCTCCGAAGATATGACCACACGCGTAGCAACACAAACGCGATACTCGCAAAAGTTCCCTTTCTTTGGCATGCCAATAGCCTCTGAAACTCGTGATATGGTCGGTGATTTTCGATTAAGCTACGCAAAGAACACGCTCGCAGCAAAATTCAGTGGTCCAGCAGGTAGTATCTATCCATACGTAGCTTCAAGCAAGGAGTATAGCTACGCGATACAAAGAAGTTTAACTGGGAATATAACAGGGAGCGTGCCCGAAACCTTGGTTGAAAGCACGTTCCAATTTGATGTGTTCGGAAACCTCGAGCAATCAACGGTTACGACAGCGGGCTTTAATGCAATAGGGACGCCCTCTGCAGAAAGGACGGTGGTAAGTACCGACAATTCGTATTTAACGACCCATGGATTGCTGGGTGTTGGAAGTTCCGACAAGCGATTGGGTCGCCTTTCAGAAAGCAGCGTCACAACGACACTTGTCAGCGCCACTGGCAATCAGTCGATGACACGGAGTGTCAGCTTTACCTACCGAAGCGATGGCCTTTTAGCGAGTGAAACAACTCACCTTTCTGGGCAAGCCGATTCTCTGACAACAACCTACACCTACGATGTGGCGGGTAATATTGTGCAACAAAGCCATTTAGGGACAGAGAATGGTCAAGCTTTACCGATACGCGTGACTAAGAGCACATACGATGCGCTGTTTAACCGCGTGATACAGCGTGAAAATGCCGAAGGACTCGTTACGGATTTTAGTTACGAGCTTGCCAACGGCCATATTGTGAAGATGACCAGCACCGGCGCCAATGGTAATAAATCACATAAATATTTTGATACATTTGGTCGGGAGTATCGCTCAGCGGTGTCATTTGGTTCGGGTAGCGAGATTCTGCAGCGTGAATACGTGTGGACAGCATGTGGTTCCTGTAATGCACCGAATGCAGTGTACAAAATGAGCGCCATGGGTGGAGGCAAACCGACCCAGTGGGTTTATGTGGATAAGTTTGGTCGGGAAGTACGCAAAGAAACACAGTTGTTAACCGGCCAAGTTGGACATATACGTACCCTCTACGACCACTTAGGGCGTGTGAGCAGAGTGTATGAACCTTCATTTTCAACAGGCTCTGCGTATGTCGAGTACACCTATGACCGATATGGCAACGTGCGCCAAACACGTGCTCCAAATGGCGGCTTGACGAATGTCGCACTGAGTGGACTATCAACTGTAGAGCGAGACGCGAGAGGCAATACAACCACCTCAATTCGGGATTACGCGGGACGAACGGTTGAAGTGATTGATGCAGGTAATAACCGTCTGACCTACTATTTTCACCCCTCCGGACAAATTAGCGAAGTAAAGTCGCATGTCAATGGGGCGAGCGTGACTCGCGTGACAAACGCGTATGATGCAGATGGTCGACGCGTGTCTATGGATGATTTGGATAAAGGCACATGGACATACACCTATAATTCTTTTGGCGAGCTTACACAACAAGTTGATGGCAATGGGAACGTGGTGTCGATGCGCTACGATCGCCTTGGTCGAGTTGTTCGTGAGCTCCAAGAGGTAAGTTCAGGGCTAAACAGCGCTGCAACAACGGTGTGTTATCACTATGCGCCGGCTAGCTCAGGCATTGCAAATGCGAAGGGGAGATTAACGGAAGTTGCGCGTTATACTGGGGTGCGGGATTGCTCCACCACGGCGACTCCAACGTATCGCGAGCGTTACACATATAATGCGCAAAGCCAAATTTCACGCAAGGTTGTTCTGAATAACGGGCAAAGCGCGACCTTTGATTATACGTACGATAGTTTTTTACGGCCACGTTTAACTCGCTATCCAAGCAACTCTGGTTTGGAGCGCTTAGTGGTCGAAAATGTGTATCAAAATGGTTACTTCAAAGGGTATCGCAATCATTCAACGGGGGTGATGATTGAACAAGTGACTCACGTGAATGCGCATGGGAATGGAACGCGTGTGCAGTTCCAAAACGGCGCTGAAACCCTTTACAGCTATCAAAGTTCAACGGGCTGGCTCACGGGAATGACCGTGAATCACAGTGGAATTATCCGCAATATAGACTATCAATATGATTTAGTGGGTAACCTAACGTCCCGGCAGCAAACATTTCGTCAAGGTACCGGCTCTGATGTTAACGAGTCATTTTATTACGATAACCTCTATCGCCTTACTCAATATACGCAAGAAACTCGCGGTGATTGGGGTGGAGGCGGAGATGAGCCCTGTCCTCCAGATATGGTATGCACCGGCCCCGTCCCCGACCCCGGCGATCCACCGCCCAAAGAGATCCAGAGCTTGCATGGCAACTCGAGTTATACAACATCAAGCAGCACAAATATGGTTGCCCACTACACCTATGATGGGTATGGCAATCTACTGTCGAAGGGCGATGTTGGATTTAACGGAGCGAGCTACACTTATGCGGGTGGCGCTCCAGAAAGTCGACCAACGCGCTTATTGAGTGTAAGCTCATCGCATGGCACACAGACGTTCACCTATGATGGTAACGGCAACGTAATCAACGACGGATTACAGAGCTTTACATACACCACATTTGATAAGCCGATTGAAGTTCGACGGGCCGCCGATTTTAGAACGCTGTTCCGGTATGGCCCAAAGCGAGAGCTTGTTTACCAGCAAGATATTCGCCCTACGGGCACCCAAACGCGCTGGTTGTTCGGTGGTTATGAGCGGTCGGTACAAGAAAACGGCGATATCGAGCACCGGTTTATGGTGGGAGGCACGGTCATCACCCATACTGAGCATGGGAGTGGTACCACGGAGCAAGTAACGCACCTGCATAAAGATGCGCAGGGCTCGACGGTGGTGATTACCGGAAATGCAGTCCTTGGCAATGTTCTGAAACAACAGATAGCCTATGACCCATGGGGTAAACAAGCGACCTTGTGGAGCCACAGCCAGTTTATATTCGGACTGCGGTTAGGGGAGATGCGCGGCTACACCGGCCACACCATGGTAAACGACCTGAATCTGATTCATATGGGTGGGCGCACTTACAACCCGATGCTGGGGCGCTTTATGCAGGCGGATCCGTTTATTCAGGCGGGCGCGAACCTGCAGAACTACAACCGCTACAGCTATGTGCTGAATAACCCGCTGAGTTATACGGATCCGAGTGGGTATTTGTTTAAGCGGTTGAATAAGGCCTTTGGTAGTTTTGCGCCTTTTGTGGGTATGGCCTTAATGGCAATGCCGTTTGGTCAAGGCCTCGGCGCTGCCATGTTAAAAGGATTTATTGGCGGGGGCGTGGCCACAGGTAACTTACGAGGAGCGGTGAATGGCGCTTTCGCCGCAGCAGTTTTCCACTCCATTGGGCACAGTTTTCAAGAACGGGGGCAGTTCAACAGTCGCTTTAATGCGACGGCGGAACGGCTAGGATTTTCTGGCCAACCGGTGATGAATTTTGGTGGCAATGCCCTAACCGCATCGCAGATAGCGGGCCAGATAGGGGCTCATGCGTTTGCGGGGGGCGTACTCGCTTCTTTAAGTGGCGCAAAATTCTCCCATGGTTTTATCAGCGCGGGCATCTCCAAAGGCATTGGAACCCCTCTCAATGATAGAGCAGGAAACCAAGTGATTGCAGGAACCTTGGTGTCAGCCACTATCGGTGGAACCACGTCCTCCATTGTCGGTGGCAAGTTTGCCAATGGGGCGGTTACTGGGGCGATGCAACATCTATTTAATGCTCTATCGCAACGACTCAAAGAAAAAGAAATAGCCATCCAGCGGCAAAAAGAAAATGTGCAAAGAGTCTACGGTATATACAATGACCCTCGAGGAGTTAATCGAGGAAATGGTTACTATTCCGGCTACAGTCTTGGAAGTTATGTATTTGAGGTGCGAGGAGGTTACCGTTTCGAGTGGAAGGTAAATCCTATGGGAGCAAGAGGCCATCACGTAAATAGCGATGGATTCGGGGGTGGAGCGAGGTACCCTGAAAATGTTGTTGCGTGGGTGGTTGCTGATCATGGAAATCTGAGTATTCATCGTTTGCAAGATCACTCATGGCGTCACTTTGACGCAGCTCCAATTTTCGTAATGGATAGAACAACAAGACAATTCTCACAGTATACTTATAACGCAAAAACGAGGAGCTGGTCATGCAGCATAAATGGAAAATCTTGCTAGTGACGCTTTGTATTTTCATTGGTTTAACATTCTCGTATTTAGCTTCCTCAAAGGCGGCCTTACCGACTTTTCAAGCAGAGTCCATTTCGGTTTTTAGCTTACTAGCAGATCCAGAGAAATATCTACTTACGGAGGTGGTAACGACAGGTTTTTTCGTTGATCTTAAGTTATTCCCATTTGAGATAGATAATAAGTTATCCCGATTAGAAAATTCGATTTCGGTAGCCATGCTTGACCAAGCTTCGACTGATGAGTTTGAACATTGTATGGGACTTAACGTAAAAATTGTTGGGACGGTGGTGCAGACATCGCCACTCGTCATGGCAAGTATCAAAATAATTGATACTTACGATGAGGAAATGGGTTATCGGGGATGTTACACGTATAAATAAGTCTTGTGTTGCAGAGAGTAAACAGAAATCATGTGATTAGCTTTATTTAAAGTTACGAGAAGAGAGGTACTTATGAAGTATAAATGGATGTTCGTGCCAACTATTTGGGCCTTAATGCTTACTCTACTTCTTGCTCAAGAAGCAAAATCTAAGAATGAGCTCAATGATAGCGAGGAGGCACTTGTTTCGATTTTTAGTTTGCTCACTCACCCCGAGAAGTATGTGAATAAAACTATTCGAACTACAGGTTTTTTGGATCCAAGTTACGACCTGTTTCCCTATGAATTGGATAGCAAATTAGCCCGAATCGAGAATGGCATCTTCTTGCCGCTATTTGAGCAGGCTTATGCCAGAGAAGTTGCTCATTGTACGGATCTATATGTCTCAGTCGTCGGGACGTTAGTGCAAACGTCACCACTTATTATCGCAGATGTGAAAATAATTGATGTATTTGATGACTCCGAACAAGGAAATGAAGGTTATCGTAGGTGTTACACGCGTCCGTGATTTGGAATAGCCAGTGGAACGTAGGTTATCATGTGATTTCTCGGCTAATGTGATACGTGTGTAGTGGTCAAGAAAAGCTGGCCCTCGGTTTATGGTGGGAGGCACGGTTGTCACCCATACTGAGCACGGGAGTGGCACCACCGAGCAGGTAACCCACCTGCATAAGGATGCCCAGGGCTCGACGGTGGTGATTACGGGGCAGGCGGTTAGTGGCAATGTTCTCAAACAACAGATAGCCTACGACCCATGGGGTAAACAGTCGACCTTGTGGAGCCACAGCCAGTTTGTTTTTGGACTGCGGTTAGGGGAGATGCGCGGCTACACCGGCCACACCATGGCCCCCTCTGGCAGGATAGTTGACACTACTTAAAAATTAACCAGTTGGGGCGTTAAGGTTTTGATTGTGCCACGTTACTCAGAAGAACGTAAGCAGTTGGTTTTAAGTAAAATGATGCCGCCGCTGAATATGACAATCGCAGAAATTGCACGAACGGAAGGCATTGGCCTGCAAACTTTGTATAATTGGCGAGATAAAGCCAGAGAACAGGGTCGCCCCGTGCCAGGAAACAAACCAACACCAGACCAATGGTCACCAGAAGCAAAGCTTGCTGTCGTAATCGAAACAGGTGCTTTGAATGAAGCAGAGCTCAGTGAATACTGCCGTGCTAAAGGACTTTATGTCGAGCAAGTCAAAGCGTGGAAAGCAGACTCACTAAAAGGCTTTGCAAGTTCACGCGAGCAAGAGCTCGAAGCTAGGCAGCAACGCAAAGCAGATCGCAAAGAGATTAAACAGCTTAAGCGCGAGCTTCGGCAAAAAGAAAAAGCGTTGGCTGAAACCGCAGCGTTACTAGTATTGCGAAAAAAGCTGGATGCGCTCTGGGAAAACGACAACGAGGACGATTGACCTCGGTCTCGGAGCGCACGCAATATGTGACTTGGATCCGTGAGGCAAAAGCGTCTGGTGCACGGCTTCCGTTAGCTTGCGAAGAAGCTGGCATTAGTTTACGCACCTATAAGCGTTGGTATCAGCAAGGCAAAGTGCTCGCAGACAAACGCCCCGATGCGGTGCGTCCGGAGCCATCGAACAAACTCTCGGCGGCTGAGCGAGAAAGTATTTTGGCTGTGTGTAATGAAAAACGCTTCGCTAGCTTGCCGCCTACGCAAATTGTGCCGACATTGTTGGATGAAGGTCGATATTATGGCTGTGAATCGACGTTCTATCGCGTATTAAAGCAGCATGGTCAGTTACATCACCGTGGTCGTAGTGTTGCCCCGAAGGGCGCAAAAGCACCCGCGACGTTTGAAGCAACAGGCCCTTGCCAGGTGTTTTGCTGGGACATTACCTATTTACCGAGTAGCGTCCGCGGACAGTTTTATTACCTGTATATGCTCGAAGACTTATTTAGTCGCAAAATCGTTGGTCATGAGGTCTACGAACAAGAATCTGGTGAGCTTACTGCTGAATTATTACAACGCACGCTGATACGTGAGAACTGTTTACACTCTGGTGTTGTGTTGCATTCTGACAATGGTGCGCCGATGAAATCACAGACCATGCGAGCTAAAGCTTATGATCTTGGTGTGACTACCTCGTACAGCCGGCCGCGTGTCAGCAACGATAATCCGTTTGCAGAGTCGCTATTTAGAACCTGCAAATACCGGCCAGAATGGCCATCAAGTGGCTTTAAGAGCCTCGATGAAGCACGACAGTGGGTATTAAAGTTCACACGCTGGTACAACTACGAGCACAAACACAGTCAATTAAACTTTGTGACGCCTCATCAACGTCACACCGGCCAAGATAAAGCCATCTTAGCTCAACGGAAACGGTGTATGGAGGCTGCAAAAGCAGCAAATCCAAGTCGATGGGGTAAGCGCGATGTACGCAATTGTGAGCCAGTCGGTC
>NZ_PIPQ01000018.1 GCF_003987015.1 Aliidiomarina taiwanensis
TCGAACATGCACAAGAACTTGCCACTCAGTGGCTTTGGCTTTATAACAACGAACGGCCTAACACGGCCATCGGAGGCATTCCGCCCAAACAATTAACGCAAGCGGTTCATTAATTCTACGAATAACTACTGCTTAAAATGGGGGGATTACACAAGCACTGGCACAGGGAGTACTTGGAAGGTGTATTCTTTGGTGAGCGGTAAGGCTTGCTTCAAAAGCTCATGGCAGTGCGGGCATCGTGGATCAACAAAGACCACCACTTTCTTTTTGCCTTCGCCCAGCGTCAGTGGGTTCAAATCATCCATTTTTAAGCCAAGACGACTTAAGTCCAGCGTGTTCCCCGCTTCACGAATTTCTTCAAGGCTGGTAAGCGGCTTTTTGGACCAGGCATCATAGAGCGTGCCATCAATGACGAACCGGCCACTGTCTGACATGAAAACAATACGGCCATTGCTTTCGACCGCTTTCATACCCGTGACAGGTAAAGAAACCATGCCGTCAATTTTGCCAACGGGCGACACTTCAGACACAGGTTCAGCTTGAACCAAAGGAGACAGCGCAAGCGCCAGAATGATTGGAGATAGTTTTCGCATGAGGAGTCCTCGTTAATGTAAATCGAGGCTCCAGTCTATGCAGTTGTCCTATGTGGACTCGGTTAGATAGATTGAAGAATTTGTCGTCTTGCTAAGCAGCACCAACACCAAATCTTAATGAAAACAATCACACACTAAAATAACTCAGTTGTCTCTCATATACTTTTGCAAAGTTTTTTGATCCACCTTCAATGCTTCCGCGGCTTTAACCCATGTACCGAATTGCTTTTTGGCAGCTGTTGCAAATTCCTTATGAAACGCTTTCGTTAACTCATCCTTAGTTGTCTTGGATAAATCACCAAATGCAAACCTTGTGTCAGGACTATCTTCCTGGATAACAGGCTCGCCCAACGCAGCTAATGAGCTAGAGATTGCCGACTCTGTAGTTTGAGAGCTCAAAAACGCACAAGACATGTATGCCAGTTTTTTTAGGTCACGTAAGTTACCTGGTAAATATGCCGAGTTAAAAAACTGGATTAATTCATTTGACACCGGAGCTTCCGCAGGCAGATTGGGGTTAACATTAACTTCCTGCCAGATTCTTTGCCAATCCGACAGAATATCTTCTCTGCATGCACGAAGTGGAGGTATTGTTATTGTGAGCATGGATACACGATCAAAGAAATCAGCATCGAGTATCGTTGCCAATTGCTCAAGTGATTTATTACTCGCACAAACTAGCTCGAAGTCAGATGCTTCCTCAGTGTCACTTCCAACAGGGCGAAAACTGTGATGGTTATCTTGAAGCACTCGAACCAGCTTTCGCTGAACCGAAGTTGGTAAATCTTGAATCTCATCCAAAAACAAAACTTTTCCATTTGCTTCTTTCAAAAGTCCATTGCGATCCTTTTCCGCCCCAGTGAAGGCACCTTTTACGTGGCCAAACAACATACTATCAACCACTTGAGAATCTAGTCCTCCACATGCAAGCGTAACAACCTGCTTTTGCTTTACCTTACCGACAACGGTTTCAATTAGCCTCGTTTTCCCTGTACCACGTTCACCCAGTACAAGTAACGGAGCTTTGGGAACACAAGAGAACTGCTTTAACGTTTGTAATGCATCCTGCCTTGCTTTTGATTTAGGGTCTAAATCGTAAAGGGCGTAACCGCCCTCTGAACTTGAAATAGCAGAGATCTCTGCCAAATACGTATTTACACTGAAATCAACTTTGGCAATGCTGGTTCTTTTGGTATCGGGGTTATATTGTGATGACCAGAGGATTGTTTCGCGTGGAAAATGCCCCCGAGCATGAAGAATCAACCAAACCGCATGCATCGCCGGAGTTCCCGGCGATACATTGATATGAAGATTCTGTTCAAGCTTTAGCTCTGGAATAATCTCAGACTCTATTGCGTGATAAATTTCGTTGTGATCAGCTGGGTTCTCGATAGCTACAGTTCGAAAGGTAATCTGTATATCGCCAAATTCATGCTCTTTGTACAGACTGTTATCCCCAGCTGACTGAGTAAGAACAATTACTTTGCCAACATAAACTTTACGATTCTTAAGCCGCTTTAACGCTTCGTCTAATACCTCAACCCCAGCTCTTTTTGAGTGCCAACAAAGCAGTGTGTTTTTGTTATCCAAAGTTACGCCTCCAATACAATTCGGGCGTTTGGCAATTCACTTTGCTTCAGCCTTTTTGCCATGGCAAGTTCGTATTCTTGACGAACTGTAATAGCTAACTGTTTTTTTGTCAGTCGAACAACCTTTGGCTCATAACTCTCTCTAGGCGATCCTGAATCCTGCTTCTTAGAAGTTTCATCCTTAGCCGTTAAAGGTTTGAAATACTCTGGACTGGCGTTAGTGATAACTGGCGGCTCTATACGCCATTTATACTCAATCTTGTGCGATGTTTTTTCCCGCCAGTTTGCATTGGGTATTTTTGGGTGCTTATCCATATCAGACAAACAATCTGCTTTTATAGGTGATAACTCAACAATGTCTACTTCGCTGACTGAGTACCTCTTGAATGTATTATTTTCCCAAGCTTCAAAACCACCAGAAATCATCCCTAGACTCATGTCGATGCTCAATTCATTGTGGCTATTAGTTAAAAACATATCTAAGCAGTTCATCAGCTCTTTTACCTGAGTACCGGTGAGTTTTACGCCTAACTCAAAGCCTTGATCCATACCATGCGCTTGAAAATTGGCCGACATCACCATGCCATGCATTCCATCTACTACAATCGCTTTGGCATGTAGCCATTTAAAACACATCACCGATGCACCAGCCTGTTTCATAGCCAACAACGCTGGCATGGCTGCGGGTCTTTGGCGAGATAGAATGGTGACTTTTAGCCCCGACTTCGCACGTTCACATATTGCTTTTACAAGCTGATGGTCCTCTTGCCATCCAAAACTCGATATGATGAGTTCATTTTCCGCTTGATTGATCAACGCTAATGCGTGTTCCCTAATTCGAGCGTCTTCACTCGATGTGACCAGTATTTCAGTTAATTCCCTTGGATATCTGACATTGCCCGGCGACTTATATGCTGAGAATTCACCACGGCTTGTCATATGGTGCTGCGCACTCTCGAAGATTGCCCAACGGAACACATTCACGATCTCAGCTATTTGATGGCGTGAAAGCGCGACCCCCAGCTCTTCATTTCGTAAAAGTGCTTCTTCTGTAAGGTTTGCCGTTAAAAGCAACCCTTTAGCATTACCAGTTTCATGTAATGCGTCTATAACAACGGCTTTTGCGTGGAAATGCGGTGCAGATGCAAAGTGAACATGTCCAGACAATTTGTTTAACATTTCCTTATGCTGCACAAGACACTTCTTACCAAAGTCATCGTCAGGCACATCGCCATCAAGACGAGTCTCACATGCCAATAGTATGTACACACGAACTTTGCGCTTTGCTGCTTTTAGGACAGCAGATTCGACATTCTCATCAGCAAGTAAAAACGTACTAAGAATAACCGAGTGCTCAGCATTATCGATTAATTCGACAACTCTTGATTGCAGCTCATTGCAGAACAAAGAGCTATTTATAGGTTGCGGATCAGATACCTGTTTAGGTAAAACAGGCAAAAGCACAGGGGGCAACTTGGTATTTGATTGATCAACAATCTTAGTTTCAGTCTTAGTAAACTTTTCAATTAAATTCATCACTATTATTCCTTATAGGTTCCAATCATGGCCTGCAATGACATGCCAGGTATGCTGATTTTGCTGGTCTTCTTCAGTCCAAAACTGATTTGCCAACTCAGCCCTATCAGGTAGTGTGAAATTCCAACTTTTAAAAGGTTCGAGTGCTTTTTCTCTCCAAACTTGGTACTTGCTATTAGTGGCATACATATTGATATTTTTCTCTAATCTCCATTCAGCCCACTTTTTAGCATCCAATTTAGTCAATGCTGATATAGAAATATTGTGTAACTTCATCGCATCAAACAGACCCAACTTGTGAACAGATGGTCTTTTTACGTTTACTGAGCGCTTCATATTGATTCGCTCAGATTCAGTAGTATTTTCGAAAACCACTGACAAGATTTCAGTTTGCTCATCCCATTGTTCAAGCAAGCCCTCACTATGCAGAAGTACCTTCAAAACTTGCTGACGACTGATTGGTTCAACCCGACGTGAAAATATAAGATCCTTTCCGCGCTTCACATCGACATTGCCATCAGTCACATTCCACTCGATGTAATACGGTTTTCCTTGAGGTGAGATGCGCTCACCTTTGAGTTCAATTTTGTCAACGCGTACTTCCGAACCTCCACCTATTGGTTCAACCTTCAGGCCACGAACGTCTTTGACTAGTTGAGGAACCTCAACGAGTCGCTTTGCTCTTTCATTTAGCTCATTTCTGTTTTTTCCAAGTCCGATCGACGCTGCACTAGGCTCTGTGTGCGCATCAATAGTAAGAAGTGGATGAGGCAATAAAGGCTCATGACAAACGCAAAGGCTCCAACACCCATCTTCTGGCACTAGGATTTGATCTTTCTCAAGGGCAATCAGTCCTGATTCAGTGAGCCTGTATTGGTCTCGATTAGACTCAGCAAGCCCATATAATCGACATATGTTTAGTAACCTATCAGCAACTACACGACGTCCGATTTTGTCCCCAAATAAATGCTCGGAGCACTCAGCAGAACTCGCATTCGGATAATCTTGAAGGAATTGCAGCACGCAGTTAATTTCTGGACGGCTATCTGCCAGCGCGATTTCACCCTGTATGAGCCAACTTTCAGTCTTAATTTCTCGTTTTAGTATGATGTCCTGGCTCATAGTGCCTCCTGTGATTCAGTCTCGATTGTTGTAGACCAGTAAGAATTGCTGGCAAAAGTACCTAACACACCCGATGCCTTTTGCATTGCAGAGCGGTTTCCGTACACAATGAGCTGATGCTTGGCCCTCGTAATTGCCACATTCAAGCGATTTGGGCTTTCAAGAAAACTCGTGGGATGGTTATTTGCGAAACTAAGCATGACAAAATCAGCCTCATGCCCCTGAAAACGGTCTACGGTACATATCTGAATATCAATATACGGTGAGGATTTTTCACCTCGATAGAAATGCCTTACTCCGTGATGATTTCCCGTCCACTTTCGTAAAGCTCGACGTATAGCTCGCTCTTGAGCCCGATAGAATGCCAAAACAGCAACTTCCCAAGGCTTTTGTTGGTTTTTCTCAACATTTGGGTTTGATTTTGCCCAAGAATCAAAGCGACTTAATTCTTTTAATATTTCTTCTACTTCAGCGGTGATTTCACCTTCTTTGCCTTTTCGACCTTTAACATCGTGCCATATACAACGATGTGAGCCGTTTCGGTATCCCCAGTCCCGCTTTTCAGCTTGGCCATCAGGACTTTGCAGTGCTTTTTCATGGTATATATGTACTCGGGAAAACTCGGCAATGTCTGGATGCATTCTGTGCTGGTAACTAAGCCGTATTTGTCGTTGTTCCAAAACACTGGCTGGAAGTCCATCAGACAGAGCGGTGCCTTGTTTCTGATACTCTGTTCGTTCAAATCCAACTTGCAGTGATTCAAGGATAGAAGGCAGTGCGATCCTACGTACCCTGTCTATTGCAGTGAACGTATCTTTTTCTGAGTCAAATGGTAGTAGCGCTTTGATATCTTCCTCTAACTTATTAACAGTTTTAGAACTTCCGTTAGATTCTGTATTTAGGCGCTGTTCGTACATACGAGCCAGTCGCCACGCTAACTGGGATTCCCAGCTATCGGACTCGGTCTTGATTTTTGTACGAGTTAATCTCGAATGCGCTGCAAGTCGCATTTCTAACTTTTCCGGTAACGCAGGCAGCCCCCTTATGGTCGTCAAATCCAGGGGGAGGTGATTAGCATTCTGAGCGATGAACGCTGACGAACCAAGGACTACTGATGCGTAAGGGAGATCTGTCTTCGGACCTTTAGATGATGCAACCAATACATTTTTGGACTTTGCTTGCTGATGATAAAATTCAATTGTCTTTTCATCGTCAGTGCAAACCAAGGATACTTCTCGTTTCTGAATATTGATTTGTCGAGCAGAGAAAATATCTGCGCATGCTTCTCGCTGATAACTATCCTGTAAACATGGCTGCAAATTTACTTCGGTAGCTTCATCATCAACATAAGGTGAAAGCTGTTTTGGGTCTCCCACCATGATCCAACGCTTGGCAAGTACCGCTGGCACCAAAAACTCTTGAAAAGTTGTTTTTGATGCTTCATCAATAATCATCACATCGAAGATTGGCGATGTTGATTGTTTATTTTTGATATCAGGATGCTGAAGCAACCCAATAGTTGTCCCGCAAACTAAATTCGCCGCTTCAAGAACAAGACGCTCAACAATATGTTTACCTTCACCGACCTTACTTTTAAGTAACTTCTGACTAACTGAAATGTGCGGTTGTTGCTGAAGATGTTTTAGCAATCTTGTGCGTTCAGTTTTAACAAACTCTTCCAATTGCCATGGCTTTGCCTTTTGAGAAACGCTTGATTTATCTCCAATCCGTACAGGTAACACCATGTCGCGATAAATATTTTCTTCAGACATCATTCGTTCAAGAACATTGTCAACAGCAACGTGTGTTGATGCACAAAGTAAGATCCGCTTACCTCGCTTTATTAATTGAAGAATCAGTTCGCAAATGGCTGTAGTTTTGCCAGATCCTGGGGGGCCTTCAAGGAAGGCAAAGTCTGGTGTATTGAGTGCAATATTTACAAACTCACGCTGCTGAGATGTTCCCTCTCTTGCTCCATCGGTAAGAACGTAGTAGTCATCGTTAAATAAGTGCTCATCATAAGGAACATTCGGCCACTTAGCATGATCCTTACCTTCAAACAGCCTCAATAGCGGAAGATGGTGAATAGAAGGGGTGTCTTGTAAGCTTTGTAATGCATTAATCTGACACTTTAACTGGTATGTGTTTGGACGAATAACCAAATAGTCGTGGTCAGGTAAACGATCCAATAACAAGCTGTCATTCTCTACATTTCTGTCCAGGACTGAAATTGCGTTGGATTTATTGAATCCAACATTGCTTTGTGATTTCCCAGTCAAATGCCAACCATAACCGTCTGGACACTCATACGACGACAGCCCATTGCCTAATTCACTCGCAATTTCGTCCGCGTGTTCCTCAGTTGCATAAGCCATTTTAGGTTTACCGTGACTCCTACAATTTGGGCATTCTCTAGCGGCACTACCCACGGCTTTCCATCTAGCGGGGCTTGCTTCGTATACCGTGTCGGTACTTTCATCTAAAAAGAGCTTTAAGTTCTTTTCGAAATCACCGCAGTTATCGGCAGGCTCAACTAATTGTATCCATACTCCACTTTGAGCATCGTCCAGCTTTTCCCAAGCTATCGCTTTAACAGCCTTCGTACTTTCTAGGTATTTTCGAGTGGTGTCTAAATACTTATAAAAGTCACCAAGACCACTCACTGCTTTACTAAGCAGGATGTCTGGCCTGTGAATTCCTAAGTTTGCGTATCTTAATAACGCCATGTTTAGTCCTTTGATCGAATGAGTTGTTCATCCTAAATATCAAGCATCGTGCCAACAACCTTCGATTTAAAGGCCTCATTAATTGCGCAGCATCGAACAAACAAAGGTTTTTATAGGAATGTATTTTTCACACCCTCTGGGTAAATTTATAACCCATAAGTACCATTTTGTACATCACATAACTCTCATGAAGCCAAGACAATGAAAAGAACCCAAACAACTTTACTTTGGCTACTTCTAATTGAAACGCCGTCATGATAAACGGGTACGGGTAGGATGACGCCCAAGCCGTCAGATATCTGGCCGCTTGGGCGTTTTTGTTGTTATAAGGAGCCCAGTAAAACAGCGCTGATTGCTGGAACGGTTGTGCCAATGACTTCTTGAGTGCTGGCAACGATAGGTAAGGTTGCAGACATAACACTTTTATCGCCTACAAGCGATGACAGAAGCGCCGTTGCTAGCCAACCGGTTTAGCTGAACCCGTTTTTTTACACCTATGTGGACTCGGTTAGATAGATTGAAGAAATCGCAATCTAACTAGGGGGCTTATAGCTCGTTGAGGTTTGTTATAAACGAATTACTCGTCGTTTGCGTTAACAAGCCAATCATCAAGCACTTGCTTCAATTTATCTAATTGCAGCCCTGACATTAATCAAAGCCTCATCTCTTGGTTCAAGTGGAAGATAAGCAAGATCAATATCTACAGATAACCGAGGATACCACAGGCAGCATTCTCATAAGCAAAGAAACCTGTTTGTAGTATGGGCTATCTTTATCCATTATGTTGTTCACCTTTTTTGACGCTTAATATCTCTGGCACTGTGATTTGATATCGCTCATCAAAACGTCCTTTTTCGACAACCTGCCGCTTTCCTGCACCCAATTTAATTCTTGTTTCATCTATGCGATTGACCCACTGGTGATCGTAGTATCGACCCAGAAATAGAAATATTCGGTTTGCCTGAACAGAGCTGCTTCGTTCAAGAATATCTTGTACTTTTCTAGGGCTAAGATTGACTAAACCCTGAAATAATTCTGCGACATGCTCAAATGAAATCAGCTTCCCAATCCCGTCTACCACTTCATAGGCAGCAAGTTCTGCACAGCTGACCGTGAGTTCTTTCTCTTTAACCGTGATCCTTTTCAAATCTTTCTCGGGATTTACTTCAAGCTTATGGTTCCCACAGTAAAACCAATTCTGATAAGGGAATTCACGAAACCATTTTGGTAAGGACGACTTGTTTTTAACGCAAATCCAAACTTGCTCTTTGTTCAGCTGTAAATAGTGACTCAGTCCTTGGTGAGTTAAGCTGCTCAATCCAGCCAAATGAACTGAAACGCCCAATTGCACATCTAATGCTTGAATGGCATCAACCCAAGTTGGCTTTATATCGCCTTGCGCATTTGGACGATAGTACACACCAGAACTAAGCTTCTTCAGCCAACCGTTCTGCGCGTACTTTTGAGCCAACGAGTAGCTCACGCCGTTTTCAGTCAGCCATTGCTGAAGTACTAGCGCACCAGGAGAAGTATGAGCAACAAGCCAGTTTATCTTAGATGACATTTTAACCCCCAAAGTGTTAATATCACGAACAGTATAAACCACATAGTTTACCGTGACAGGTATTTTAATACTTTAGGTGTTAATATAGCAAATACCGTAAACCAAACTCCCATGATTAAGCTTTTAGAGCTGATGGAAAAGCATGGTGCAAACTTAGGGCCTCCTCATACTGAGTCCATGGGCGATGGGTTATTTGAAATCCGAGCCAAAGCTCAAGAAGGTTTTGGTAGAGGCTTATTTTGCTACTTAAAAGGGAAGCACATTTATGTGTTACACGATTGACCAATTGCTTACCATGAGAACAAAGGCGGGACTTACTCAAGAACAAGTTGCTGAAAGAATGCATGCCCAAAAGAGTAACGTCAGTCGTTTAGAAAAAGGGAATGCCAACCCAAGTTGGTCAACTCTTCTAAGTTAAGGAGTATCGAAAGTAGTGGGGCATTTTCCCTGAAATGGGCGCAAGATACAATATTGCACCGTCAGGCAATGCCTTTTCCGCCAGGCAGTGCCTGACCTTGTATCTCTCAAGGTGACGTGTTTAGCTAACATTTCACCAGTGGAGTAAGTGAGGCTGAGCCTGCCCTTAGTCATAAAGACTGTAACGTAGATTGGCCCCTTACTCCATGTCCTCATTCAAACT
>NZ_PIPQ01000019.1 GCF_003987015.1 Aliidiomarina taiwanensis
GCGATGGTCGCATCCGGTGCAAAACTGGAACCTGACGCTGTCGCAACTGAGCATCCACTTCGATGGTCGACTGGATGATCATATAGACCTATGAAAACTTGGCTGACACAGAATATTGAACACTCCAAGGCAGGCCGATGTAGCCAAGACCGAGGGTGGTAACTTTAAATGACATATTAACCTCGTAAACTCTCTGCCACTTGAATAGACACACGTGACACTTCAAAAATTTCAGCCGCGGGGATAGGTGTGGGCTTTCCTAGCTGAATAGACTCTATAAAGGCTGATGCGCATGCTTTCTGACCTTTATCTTGATTGAGTAATCGTTGACTTTTAAAGCCTGGCCATGAATAACCCTTTAAGCGTTTAAAGTTATCAAGTTGTAAAACTGCATTATTACAAAACACTTCTAATCGCTCTTTTGGAAAGGATTTGCCGCCATTGGCTAAATAAAGAATTGTACCAAAGGAGCCATCTGCAAAAGTTAGAGTGATACTTGCCTTATCTTCCTGTACAGCCAAACCTGGTACATTTCCCATTTGCGTAGCTGAGAACCCTGTTATTTCGCTTCCTGCGAGAAAACGCATTAAATCGATATAATGACAAGCTTCACCTATGATCCGTCCTCCACCAATATTAATGTCCTGAGTCCAATGATCAGCCGGTATTTCACCCGCGTTCATTGTAAAAACAAACACCTTAGGCTGTTTAACAGGCGATAATAAGGACTTCACAGTTTGGGTAAGCGGTGCAAACCTACGGTTAAAGCCGACCATTAAATGTAACTGGCGTTTAGTATTTTTATAGGCTTGTTCGATAGCAGCTAGTTCAGGCAAAGTTAATGCTAAAGGCTTTTCCACAAACACATGCTTTCCTGCATTTAAAGCATCAATCGTTTGCGGGGCATGCACATTGTGCTGTGTGGCAATAACCACCGTGTTTACAGTGCTATCATTTAATACCCCTTGGCTATCTGTTGAGGTTTGGGCAAAGCCATGTTTTTTTCCATGATGCACACCTGAAATACCACCACTGCTTGCAAGAGTGTGTAACCTGGCACCGCCTTCTTTGAATGCAGGTATTAAAACACGAGAGGCATAATTTCCTGCACCTAAAAACGCACAAATAGCATCACTTGCTTCATAACCACTGTTACCTTGTAATGCAACTTGTCGTCTTAATAGATTTGAGTCTTTTGCTCCAAGTTTGGGGTATTGCAACAAAATACCTAAGGCGCTTCTATCATCTAAAATCTTATAACCTTCAACTGCATCATTTATGGAAAAGCGGTGACTGATTAATGGCTGCATATTAAGCGCACCGCTGGCCATCATGTCTAATACGGCCTCAAAATTTCGCTGTTCAGTCCAGCGCACGTATCCGACTGGGTAATCATGACCTTTTTCTTCATAATTGACATCATAACGGCCTGGGCCATATGAGCAAGACACCTGAAAGCTTAGTTCCTTTTCATAAAAGTCTGCGCGAGAAAGCTCAAGTCCAACCACCCCAACTAAAATTATACGCCCGCGTTTACGACACATATTTGCAGCCTGGGATACTGGCTCATTACTTTTGGTAGATGCCGTGATAATCACAGCATCAATACCTCGACCTCGTGAAAACGCTTCTGCAACTTTTAGCGGATCTTCACCTTTTGATAAATCTACTGTTTCTGCACCAAAACCTCGGGCTAAAGCGCATTTATTACTATCAAAGTCGATACCTAAAACACGGCAGCCTTGGGCTTTAAGTAACTGCACAGCCACTAATCCAATCAAGCCCAAGCCAGTAACCACTACACATTCACCCAAAGTTGGTTGCGCCAAACGAATTCCTTGCAATGCAATAGCACCTAAAACCGTGAATGCAGCTGACTCATCATCAACACCATCGGGAATTTTAGCACAGAGGTTTTTAGGAACACGCACAACTTCTGCATGGTAACCATTAGAAACAACTCTGTCCCCAACTTCAAAGCCTGGAACCCCGCTTTCAAGCACCACACCCGCATTGCAATAACCTAGCGGCAAAGGTTGGTCTAACTTGGAGCGTACTGCATCGAAGGTTGGCTGTAAGCCATCCGTTTTGATTTTTTCTAAAACCATTTTAACTTTGTCAGGCTGCGAGCGTGCTTTATCTATAAAATTCGCTTTACCAAAGTCTACTAGCATGCGCTCTGTACCGGCACTAACCAAAGATTGTTGGCTTGCGATCAATAGATGACCTGGTTTATTTTGGGGACAAGGCACTTCAGCAAGTGTGGTTTCACCACTACTAATATTTTGAAGGATTTGTTTCATGAGGATTCCTAAGTATCACTTTAGTAAGGCTAATTTGGCATCATATGATGGATAATTGATTAGGACTGCTTTATAGGGCCCCTTGAAAACGAATAAACTTCCCGCAGCCGCACCAATAACACCTAGCTTTTCTTGCAGTTTAACAATATCATCTAGAGTGCCAGCGCCCCCTAGAATAGTCAGCGGTGAGGAAATTATTTCGCGTACTGTCTCAGCTAGTGCTAAATCGTAACCATTCATCACGCCATCTTGGTCTATAGAGTTAACAACTATCTCGCCTATTCCTAATTGTTCAACTTCTTTTAATAGTTGAGTAAAGCTTTTCTTGATTTTCTGTTTGCCGTTATTAATATAAACATCATAACCACCCAATAATTTCTTCTTTACATCAAAAACGACCACAACACTTTGAGTACCAACGGCCTTCGAAACCTCCAATACTACACTAGGATTTGTCATAACTTCAGAAGATAGAGCAACCTTTTCAACACCTAACCCGATTATTTTCCTTGCTTGTTCAGCAGTTTTAACACCACCTCCATAGCAAAGGGGCATTCTAGACTCAACAGCTAACTTTTGTATCAAAGAATAATCAGGCTCACGTCCTTTAACGGATGCATCGATATCTAAAACTATTAATTCGTCAGCTTCTTTTTCATTGAAAATTTTAACAGCATTTATTGGGTCGCCAACATACTTAGGGTCTTTGAACTTAACTGTTTTTACTAACCCACTATTATGTACAAGCAGACATGGGATAACTCGGGTTCTAAGCATAATCAAAGCTCTGAAAAATTTTTAAATAAGGTCACACCATTATCATGGCTTTTTTCGGGATGAAACTGCACGCCATATATATTTCTATGGTTAACAACACAACTGAAATCCTTACCATAGTTTACAGTTGCAATTGAATCTTGAGAAGCAGAGCAAGAGAAATAATAAGAGTGAAGAAAATAGAATCCTTTATCTATTGAAATGTTATTGAAAAGTGGATTCTCTTGCGTACAATGAATACTGTTCCAACCCATATGGGGAAGCATAGGCTTGCTAATTAATAAACTTGTATCTATTTGTTTGACTTCAGCATCAATCCAACCAAGACCAGGAAGAACACCCTCATCACTAGACTTAGCCATTATTTGCATACCCACACATATACCAATGATAGGTGTATCTTGTTCAAGAACCGCTGTGTTTAGAGCCTTCTGCAAACCTGTATTACGGAGCATAGCCATTGTTTCATCAAAAGCTCCTACACCAGGTAAAATAAGCTTTTTAGCTGCAAGAATAGACTCTGGTTCTTTAGCTACAACACATTGAATATTCAATTTTTTATAAATGTTTTTGATGGCCTGAATATTACCAGACCCATAATCTACGATAGTTATCAACGCTTGCCACCTTTTTCTTTACCTAGCAAACGGAGTACTTTAGCACCTAAATTGTAAATAGACTCCTGTGATTTATAATCTCTATAAGATTTTTTGGGGGCGTTGAAATATCCACGTAGTTCATCAACTGTAATATCAAGTTTGTTAGCAATATATTCAAAGTCATGTTCAATAGTTTCAGGATCATAGGCTGGCTTTTTTAGCTTTTCTAATGCCTCGTCACGCGTCATCTGACCTGTAAGTATTAAACTTGAGTACTGCACTTTGCGCGTATCGAATCCAAAACGTTCCGGTAACCAATATGACTCATAAAATTTAGTGAACCTAGATTCGAAATGTTTTTGTTCATATTTCTGATAATCAAAATTATCAACTAAAAACTGTGTTGCTTCTTCTTTGTTGTATGGCATATAGTCTAAGGGTCGAATTGCTTTCAGACCTTTGATATAAGGCAAATATACTTTGTGCCATAAAATATTAGTGACAGGAAATTCTTTCAATGGACGTTGACCGAATTTTTTATGGATGTCACGAAGTTGAATTGAGTCAGATTGATAATACATCCACTCAATTGGGTTTCGAATACACTCTGTTGAGTAATTACCACCCGTCAACATGTACTTAACATTGTATTTTTCAGCAAACTTATACATGGTCGCAAAAAAAGAATGATCTTGAGGAGTGTCAATGTTTGAAACACCTGCTTTGAAGTAAGCAAGTTGTAAATCCTTCATTTCCTCCCAATTGATAACTTCTGTATATAGATCTAGCCCCAGCTTTCCTACAATGTTCTCAATATTACTTACTGCCTTGTCTGAATTCCAGCCGGCATCAACATGGAATACTAATGGCCTGAGGCCTAATTTTTCTTTCGCAAGATAAACTAGGTAAGAACTGTCAATACCGCCGCTCATGCCAATAATACAATCGAAATCTTTCCCTTTGCCTTCTTTTTTGATTTTCTCAGCCACTTCTAAAATTTTTTGCCAACCTTTGTCATCCGTATGCCAATAAGGTTTTATATCTGTATAAAATGTATTGCAGTGATCACAAACACCTTTATCATCAAAGATAATTTTACAGTCAGTTGTGTCCATAACACAGTTCTTACATATTCGTGTTGTTTTCATAGCCTCAATACCGAAATTCATAATAAAGTACCTCAATCCCTCATTTTAATTATTTTAGCTGGCACGCCACCGACAATTGCATAAGGAACTACATCTTTCGTAACAACACTACCAGCGGCTACAACAGCACCCTCACCAATTTTTACACCAGGAGTTATTACGCAGTTAGCTCCTATCCAAACGTCATTTTCAATGACCACTGGTGAATAAACATCGCCTGAAACAGGTATTCGTTCACCTTTTTTAGGTATCGCATGATTAGCAGAAAGTATTTGAGTTCGATATCCAATTAAAACCCGATCGCCAATATCAACTCCACCACCAGTAGTTACTAAAACACCCTTAGAAAAATCAACATTATTACCTACGTTTAAGTTTCTGCCAGGTGCAATCCATACGCCAGGATAGAAGATTACACCTTTACCAATTTTTGCCCCCATCATCATTAAAAAATAGCTTTTGATAGAGTTAAAAAAAGAAAACCTTGGTAAGAGAAAAAGCAGTTCCATTAGGGTTTCATAAGATATAACAAGTAAAGACTTAATTCGCATGAACTGTACTCCGCAAGAAATCGATTTCTAATTTTATTCTTTCTTCAATAGATGGGTATGTTGAGAGATTTGCCTTACCATTTTCAACAATTGAATTTAAGAGTTTTTCATCATGATAAAGATTTAGAACATTTTCAGCTATGTCTATAGGGGAGTCTCTGTCTACGTAAACAGCACCATTCTTGCAGATAGCCCTAGCCCACTCTTCATTTGCAACTATCAAGGGCCTCTCAAACTCCCAGGCTTCAATTATATTATTGCTAAAGCTCTCTAGTTTGCTAAGTAGAAATACAAATGAAACCTTTGAATAAAGTGCTTGCAACATTTCTTTATCAATTATGCCAATAATGTTAACATTTTCTTCAACGTCAAACTCTGAGAGTTTGTTGACGAATGCTTTATGAATTGAGCAGTTATTCTCAGGAGCCGTAAGTATTATAGAAATTGAAAGCCCTTTGTTTTTCAAAATAGACAAAAACTCAGGGATCATCATTATATTTTTGTTGAGTTGCCAGCCACATAAAAACAAACCAATGAGCTTTGTATTTTCAGGTGTATAAATTTTAATTTGATCTGTGTAAATACGCTTTATAGAGGGTTTAATATAAGCGGTATTCTCTAATGAATATAGTTTACGGCCCCTTAACTCCATTGACTTATTTTCGAACACAACACCATTACATCTTTTGACTCCAAATAATCTATACTTATCAATAATTTTTTTTAACAATAACTTGTGACCTTTGTAATCACTCCAAAAATCGACTTCAGGGAAATATAAATTAGAATCTGCAGATCCACAAACTTGTGGGATATGTTTAGGAAACAAACCAAATCCGAAGTATGAATAAATTATATCTATACTGTTATCCTTAATGATTTTAAAACTTAGAAATTTTTCATATAAAATCCGTTTGATAGGGTTTCTAGGGAAAACATAAAATTGACTATAACCTAGCTTAATAAGTTGATTATGCGGTTCAGAACCTTCAGCAACTATAAAAAAATAATTAACATCTTCAAATTCTAAATCTTGGAATGAATACAAAAAATTCAAAGCAACATTTTGTCCACCACCAGACTTAAGCGGCCCAAAGTTTATCAATACATTCACAATTTTATACCCTTCGTCAACTTGTTTTTTAAATTTTAACCTTAAATGCTAGCTTCTAAATTCTAGTAGTTATTGCTTCCAAATATAGTTGTGAAATTCTTTCAACGCTTAATGACTTATTAATTTTTATTGCTTCTTTAGAAAGACGTTTCCTAAGTTCCTCATCAGCAATTAAACTGTTCAAGTTATCAGTAAATTCTATAAGGTTTCGTGCAGGAACGAGAACACCATTAATACCATTATTGATAATATCCCTTGGTCCCGCATCACAATCGAAAGATATAGAAGCTACGCCTGCAGCCATTGCTTCAATCAAAGCGTTTGGAAATCCTTCAGAAACTGAAGTAAAAGCAAAGATAGATGCTCTAGAATACCATTCATCAATGTTTTCAACAGCACCTGTAAATATAACACGATCAGCTATACCTAAGCATTCGGCTTGATAAACAAGTTCGTCCATTAGAGGACCTGAGCCTATGATAGCCAGTTTCCATGTAGTGTCCCTAATTTTTGCGAAAGAGCTTAATAAATAGCATTGACCTTTTTCCGGTACCAACCTACCAACATTTAAAATTAACTTTTCACGTTCTACTACATTACTAATTTCTATATTTTTTACGGGGTTTGGTATGACATGAATGTTATTATTTTTTGTTAGCTCATAAAGTAATTGCTTTGCCATATCGGTTTGAGCGATTATTCCTGCCGCTTTATTGTAGGTTATTCTTTTAAGCTTTTGTAATATAAATGAATTTATTAATTTAGGGTTACTTCTATCAGAAACAAAAACATTCAAGCCTAGGAAGCTGCTTGCTAATACAGTGAAAACATTGTACTTATCCATAAAGCTTAAGACAGAGTCTGGTTTATAATTTATAAACAACCTTCTCAATCTGATAAAAGTTTTGATCTCAGATAATTTTTTTTGTATTGGACCTTTATTTTTGAAGCCAAGCCTATGCACAACCACTTTGTTATCAATTTGATAGAAGTCTTTAGCATCAGTAAGTAAAATTAAGTATACATCATTACCGGTTTTAACGAACTGGTTTGCTAGCTCGCTCATTACGCGTTCTGCGCCACCTTGCGTCAGATCTGGAATAACAAGAAATATCTTCATTTATTATCGCTTTATAAATATGGAATATATAAATAATCAAACTTATCAAATGATTTGAATCGGAATGTAAATGGCAACTTTACTGGAGTGTAAATGAAAATTTGCAATAAAACTTTGCATGAAGCTTTCATATGGAAGCTTTAAAGCGAATATGATAGCAATCACGACATTTAAATCTCGTATGTTGTAACAGTAAATTCTCAGATAGTATAAAAGTCCTCATAAAAGCTTGTAAACACCTTTGTTCCTGAATTCAGATAATAACCGCAACACTCATGTTATGGGATCGGTCGAGGGGAGGTCAGCTACCGACATGTGGTCCTCTTACTTTTCGACCAAAAAAAGTGAGTTCCAACATGAGTTATCGGCAGCTGACCGAGGGACAACGATACCAGATTTCGTTGCTTCTCTCAGAGAAATTTTCACTCAGAAAGATTGCAGAGAAATTAGACGTTTCACCATCAACCGTAAGCCGAGAGCTTCGGAGAAACTCTGTTACATCGGGTTGCTATGAGCCTGGCAAGGCTCATCAAAAAAGTACACAAAGGCGCGGTCGTAGCCAAAAGAGAAGCATATGTAAGCACACTGTAACCGCAGTAGAGCTGCTCCTTTCTGTTGATTGGAGTCCAGAGCAAATCGCTGCGGTTTGCCGCTCCATAGGCCGCCCAGTAAGTCATGAGTGGATTTACAGCCACATCATTCGCGATTTTCGGCGCGGTGGCGAGCTTTACAAACACTTAAGGCATCGATTAAAGCGGTACCGAAAGCGAACACATAAGCAGCGCGGACGCATTGTCGATAGACGCTCTATTCATGACCGACCAGAGAATGTTGGAATACGCGAGCGTTACGGCGACTGGGAAATCGATACTGTTATTGGTAAACGCGGAACTGGAGTCATTGTTACCGCTTTAGAGCGAAAAAGTCGGTTCTATGTCACGCGTAGGTATTTAGCAAAAATGCGAATGAGGTTGCTGATGCATTGATTGAAATGCTACAACCTTTTCAATCACTTGTGCACACTATTACGGCTGATAATGGTTTGGATTTCGCCGAGCATAAACGCATCGCCAAGGCTTTGGATGCAGGTGTGTACTTTGCAGATCCATATGCGTCTTATCAGCGAGGTGCGAACGAAAATGCTAATGGTTTGCTGCGTCAGTATGTTCCTAAAGGCTGCAACTTACGGATATTGACTAACGAGATGCTGACCAAAATACAGCAACGTATAAATCTCAGGCCGCGGTGTTTTTCAACCGAGTTGTCCAAAAAGTTTGTTCTAAGCAACCGCTTTATTGCGCTTAATTTCCTCCAGCGAGGACGGGTTTAACGCCACATCGCCAGCAGGTCTCCAGTCTCGTGTACTGCGTGACCAACGCTCTGGCCGTTTTTGTTTGTGTTGTTCATACAATGCAGCCCGCGCAGCGAGGATGGCTTCGTCCTCACCTCGATGTCGGCTGCCTGGTGTCACGAAGTTGATACCGCTGTGTAAATGATGCTCGTTGTAAGTTTCTACAAACTGCATCATCCATTCACGCACATGGGTCAGCGAGGTAAAGCCCTTACGTGGCCATTTCGGGCAATATTTTACGGTTCTAAACAGCGACTCCGAATATGGATTATCGTTGCTGACACGAGGCCGGCTGTGCGACATGGCCATGCCTAAATCGGCTAAGCGTGTCTTCAGCGTAAATGATGTCATC
>NZ_PIPQ01000002.1 GCF_003987015.1 Aliidiomarina taiwanensis
AGGCTGCAACTTACGGATATTGACCAACGAGATGCTGACCAAAATACAGCAGCGTATAAATCTCAGGCCGCGTAAGGTACTAGGGTTTAAGCAACCAGATGTAATTTTTAAAGAGCAATTGCAGTACGCGCAGAGCGAGTGTTGCAGTTATTAGTTGAATCTAGGAACAAAATAAATATGCTTGGAGGCATTATTTATCACAATTGTAATTATATGGTTTTAAAATATTTGAGTTTGATATTGCTAATGCTGAATTTGTTAAAGCTAAGAGAGGCGGGTATGTAAATACCCCATTTATAACACAGTCATCTCGTAGAATATTTATGCCGCCTTGCGGTACTCAATCGTCGTCATATCATTGAGTGAATCGTGCGGGCGTTCGTTGTTGTATAATTCAATCCAGTAAGACCAGGATAGGCCCTGCTCCAGATGAGCTAGGGGAAAACGAACTAAAATAAATCATGACTTGATAAGTACTATAGCGGCGATTTAAACGGATATTTCTCCGCGATAACCCACTGGTCTCCTTTCCTGTTAAACCACTACACTAAACTCTTCGAGCAAACACAATGTTAAGCATACTCAAGGAGGTGTTATGGGCTTTGCTGTGGTGATATGCCGCGCGCAAGTGGGCATGGATGCACCGGAAGTAAAGGTAGAAGTAAACTTGGGCCGAGGGCTACCTGCCTTCCAAATTATAGGCATGCCGGAAACCACGGTACGAGAAGCCAAAGACAGGGTTCGCACGGCCATTATAAATAGCGGGCTAGAGTTTCCGGTGGCGCGCATTACGGTGAACCTTTCGCCGGCAGAGCTGCCGAAGCACGGTGCGCGGTTCGACTTGGCTATTGCGCTTGGCATTTTAGCGGCAAATGAAGCAATACCTGCCTCGGCACTTGAAACGGTGGAGTGTTACGGTGAACTTGCACTGGACGGTGCGTTGCGAGCTGTACCTGGCATGCTGCCCGCGTTGTTAGCTGCACACCATGAAAACAGAGTGGCATTGCTACCGCCAGCAAATGAGGCGGAAGCGGCCTTGTTGCGCACACCTATGGCCTATGCAGCGACCGATTTAACCACAGCCGTGCAGCATTTAACGCAGCAGCAACCTTTAAAACCGATAGCACCTGCCGCGCTTGCAGAGCAGCAGCAACAGGTGCCCGATATGGCCGACGTGCAGGGGCAACCCGTAGCCAAGCGAGCCTTGTTATTAGCAGCGGCGGGTGGTCACCATGTGTTATTTGTTGGCCCGCCAGGTACAGGTAAAACCATGTTAGCGAAGCGCTTAAACGGTTTAATGCCGCCCTTGAGTGAACAACATGCACTGGAAGTGGCGGCTATTCAGTCGTTAAGCAACCAACGCTTCGAGCTGAGCCAGTGGCGTCAGCGGCCCTTTCGCAGCCCGCACCACTCTTGCTCGGCAGCGTCGCTCGTGGGTGGGGGCTGTGAGATTGCAAAATAAATGATAATGAAGCGAAATAAATGATAATGAGATTTCGCAGTGTGGGAGAGTCTAGTGTGCCCTTATCGGTTCTTTATGGTGATGAGAGTCTGGTATATAGTGTACGTTCTAACGAAAGGTCAGTAGTATGGATGAATTTGAAGTAAAGCGAATCTTGATAGGTTACCTGAAGTCCAAGCACGACCAACCTCTTTTTGCTTCGGAAATGCCATTTGCGAATAGAAGTCGACGCGCAGATCTCGTTGTGCTCACCAAAAACCAATTAATTGGCATTGAAGTTAAAAGTGATTTTGATAATTTTTCTCGTCTTGATGGGCAACTTGATGCATATGAAAGAGCCTTTGAACGAACATATCTTGCGCTTACTGAGAGGCAATTTAATAAACTCAACTTAAAACACGATACCATTGGCATTCTTCTGATAAAAGCTGATAGGAGTGTGATCCTTAAAAAACGACCTAAAGTATCTAGGAACTTCGATCTGGCATTCCAGCTCGATTTGTTGTCAAACGAAAACTTGAAGAAAATCCCAGTGACTAATTCTAGTAAACTTTCTAAACCTCAAAGAGTGCAAGCTCTTATCGATAGTTATAGCGCGACAACTTTGTCCAAGGTAGCGAAAAGTGTTTTGGGGATGCACCTAAAAGTACTCAATGAGTTGTTTCATCGCGAGCTAGCAGAAACGGGAGAGATTACAACAGATGAGTTAGCAATTTTGGAAATGCGAGAGGTAAATGTCAGGTTTTAAGCTGATTCTGAATTCTAGTCATCCAAATATTAGCCCTAACCGATATCCAAAACGACGGTGATTTGCCGGTTGGCTCCGACTCCTTTGCAGTTGCTTCAATTTGCTTAAAGCCCCAGCAGTCAACTCGATCTTCTCTCTTAATGTGTTTATTCATTAGTCTTTGGGCGCATTTCGTATAACCGTTTACTTCATCAGTTCGGTATCTTGTATATTTGCAGATTTCTAAAGTACGGGTTGGGAAGTCAATTCTTGGAACCCAATTATATGCATTAGTTGGTTTTTGTTCGGCGTTAATACATGCGTAGTCACCATATATTAACTTTGTTCCTGATATTGTTTCTTTTAACTCAGAGTAATACGTCCAATCAAATAAAAGAGCTTCACCTTCACTGTCACCTCCATGTTCTTGGTTGATCGAAGATGGGTAGCTTGATGCTAAAGATATTATTTTATAATTTTCATAATCCAATTCATCTAACGCAGACAAGATGTCCTCGATGAGTAACTTAGCTTGGGAAATTTTAGTGGGTGTCAGATCTCGACCGCTTTTAGTTCGGATGGTTTCTGCGTCGACCAAAAAATAGATAAAAACGTCATGCTTGACTGAAATATCGATTAATGAGCGCAGAAATTTATCGTATCCTTTGGTTTTAAAACTAGAGTAGCCACTAGCTCCTATCCTTATAGCAATGTGCTCAAAAAACATCTTAAACATCAATATTTGAGCATCAATTTGATGAATGCTGTCGCTATTTGTTGCTTGAATAATTGGTATCGGTGTCGTGTTAGTTTCAGCGCCCAATTCAGTAACAAAAGCTACCCAATTTATGAATCCTGACGACTGCTGTTTAAAGCTTCTGAGTTCGTCATTAATGTTGGTTTCGTCTGATGTGATATCAACGAAAAACTTTCTTTTCTCTAAACATTCCTTTATTTTCTTAAAGCACGTTCTGATCTCCCCTTGATCCTTTTCATGTGTTTTTCTTCCCTTAGTGAGCTCAATCAATGGTACTGTCGAACTCTCCATTGTTAGGTGAGATAGAGCTCGAAACTCAGAAACGCTAGATTTCAAACAGGGTACATACTTCATTTTGAAATAATCCTTGTTATTTATGAATATTTTGAGATCTAATTCTCACAGCCATTGGTGATACCCCAAATTTATTGGCGACTGCACTGATACTTTTAAGTGAGTTAGCAGCCTCAATAAACTCTTCTTTTGGCATTAACAGTTTAGCTGCGAAATGATTCGCTTCCGATTCTTCTCGAGAATAGTCATTAATAGTTCCGACGTTATCTTCGTGTCTAAAGAATGTAGTATCTTTAAATTCCTTATCGTCTTGACCTTTAGTATGCAAAAGGAAATGTCCGAGTTCATGAGCGAGCGTAAATCGTTTACGCGATTCGCTGTGTATGGCGTTTATAGTAGCGGTCCAGCGACTATCTATTTGTTTTAGAAAACCAGATATTTCGTTATCTAATGGACGATACCGCACCACCAAGCCAAGATCTGAGGCCAGCGAATATATATCTAGAGGAAAAGATAAGTTATCTTTGTATTCTCGCCAGATTTCTTCTGGACAGCCAAAGGCAGAGCTCAGGCGTTTTGACCCTGAAACATTGTGCTCCGGAGCATCTTCTGCGATTATAAATTGAAGACCCATACGATTATCTATCCACCTTTTTTCAAATCATCGTCCTGCGAGATTTCGCCACCCGATAAGTCCAAACTATCATCGTTGGACTCTTCGTCTTGTTCCGGATCATCCGTAAGTGACTTAATTATAGCTGTCAGTGATGAGATGTCCTCCTGATGGCGATTCACCTCATTCCTTAATTCTTCCAGCTCATCCTGAAGCTCACTTTTTAAACTCCTATTTTTGCCATCCGCGAGTTCTTGTAGTTTTGATGCTGCATCAAAGTTAAACTTCGCTCTCTCCCCTTCGATAGTTTCTCTTGCATGTCGAGAAGCTGTTTCCTTCGCCTGACTGATGATAAAACCAAATTGCACGATAGCAAGTAGACCTATAAACGTGATCAAAGTTGAAATGATCGTGGAATAGTAACCCGTGAGGGCTGAAGCGTACTCATCTCTACTGTGTATGACTCCCTTCTCAGACAGCAGTTCAATTGCTACTCGCTCATCAATGGTTAACCCATCAGAATAATCGACATTTAACCAATGGGCTCTAAGCTCTCCATAGGTTTCGGGATAGTCACCAATAAAGTAGAATGCAATTAAGATCAGTAACACTGTCACGACTGAAGTCAGCATTACAAGTGCAAAAATAAACCACTTCGACAGCGGATCAGGTTTCCATTGCATAAAATACCTCCATGTGGAGTTCATCCATCTTATCATTAAAATTCTTGAATCATCTGCTTAACGACACCTATGATAGTAAAGCTTCCTGAATTCGGCGTCCTCTGGTCAATTAATTTAAGTCGCGCTTAATTATCCTTTTACGTGAATTTGCTCTCAGTCTCCACTATTTTTGTGCGTTGTGCGTTGTGCGTGAAGTGGTCGTTCAATGCGTCCTCCACCGCCAGATTATCCTACCAGCAACGCAGCCAGTGTTAAATCTCACAATAGTTGCGCTAGAGCTAAATACGCGGGAAATTACCATTGGCCCACCCCTCCTAATCCGCAAGTAGATGCTGTCGATATGATTGATATTGTCGGCAGCGCACCTCGACATAGAGCGAGAAAAATGATATTGCTGGGTACAGCTCAACTCGACGAGTCTCACAAGAATGATAAAATGTAAAATAATCACCGTGCGGAGTTGCTCTGGTCTCTCAATATCATCGACATACCTCAGTGTGAGCGCTGAGGCGATGGAGGCTTTAGTATGCGCCAAACTTTCAGGAGAGCCAATCAAGACGCAAGGTGTCGATGGCTATTTAGATGGCATTCCCTTTAGATTTCTTAAAGTGAACGACGATGGCTCATACCTCATTCAATCCTCGGTATCAGGACCGGTAAAGATTGAATTCCAGCTCCCTTAGACTGGTGTCAAAATGTATGAACTAGGAATATTGAATTGTTGCTTTATCCATTTCCCGTAACACAGTAAAAAACTATATCGCGACAGCCACCAATGTCACGAACGTTCCCTAACTTCATTGTCTCCCAGCGCTGTAGTTTTTTCACAATATAAGATAGGCGTTTAAGGCGATTACCGAAAGTTGAGCTCTTATCGATATTTAGGACAACATCTTGAATTAGCTGAAATGCACTTTTTAGGGGCAAGTCATGTTCAAAACGCCAGAAAGAGAGAACGTTCATTAATTTTTCAAGCTCACGTTCGTCATGATAATCTTCGTCGCACAGTGCTTTCCCTGCTTTAGTGACTTTAGTCCTTGAGTATTGCTGCATGAATTCTGTCTCTCCGAGCTGAAATCCTGAGATGATGATATCACTTATTTTTCAAGAAATGAGGCCACTGCTATGACTGATTGAATTCGTATTACAACTCCCACTATATATGAACATCGAGCAGGATTAATAACGTCGGTTTCAAGTGAGTTTAACAACACTGATAAAGTGACGTTTGTCACTACGAAGTGACCCCATAAAGTTGGACTCATTTTAAGCGGCTACCAAGGCCTGAGTCAGATTGGTTATCGAAATAAGGGCTTGGTAACAACGCCCCAGTATGTTGCCTCTAGGTCCTCGATTAAAAAGGGCTTTTCCATTTAATAGTTCTCAGCGGGATTCAGTTGGAAGTCGATAAAATCTAACCGGTTTTTTCAGGCTCTTCGTTACGAATTCGGGTGTATATCTCTTCACGATGCACAGGCACATCTTTTGGTGCATTAATACCTATGCGCACTTGGTTGCCTTTTACACCCAGAATAGTGACGGTGATATCATCACCCACGATTAAGGTTTCGCCGATTCGTCTTGTTAGAATTAACATAAAGCCTCCATTGCTTAGGTTTGTGTTCCGATGTCAGCGGCTTAATATACGCGGCATCAGTGTGCGTTTAAGCCTAGTGTAAATTTAGAGCTCGCTCAATAGGGTAACTTGTAAGCAATCGCTGATTTATGGTACTTCTCTCTCGACCAGCTTCGCTTTTATATCCTCAGTTACTTGCCCTGTAACTCTCTCACTTTTGCTCTAATCTTTTCGAAACACGACTCGCAGAAATCGAAGTCAAAGCGCTCACCATCACGTTTTGAGCCGTAGCCAAAGGATGCTGTGAGCTTGGCATAGTCAGAAAAGTCATTGGCGTTTTTAAGATGTTTCTTTAGTACATTGGGTATGACGCTCTCGCCGCAGATGTCGCAGATAATATCTTCGATAACGGTAGTTGCTTGATTTGTTTCTTTCTTCATACAAACGCCTCAGATTGAATGGTGAAATTCAAGAGCGAATAATTCTTTGTAGATAGTCATTGAGTTCATACATCGCAAGTCCTCTCCGTAATAAACTCTATTTTCCATATCAGTCTCTTCTTTGTGGCTATTACCATAATCAAATTATGGGCTACGGTTCTCAAGTTAGGCTCAATAATCGTTTTAACAGTTTAGGCGAGAGCGAAACCAAAAAAGTTTGTTGGCGGTAATTTAGGGAGGAGCTCGACGATACAACGGGTAAAATCCAAGAGAAAGGGTTTATATAGGAAAACTATCCATGCAACTAGGGCTGTTATCGATGCATTTCGGTATCGAGATATCCGTTTCAAAGTACCCTGAACATCTAACTTGAATTTCTGGATAACTTCATCCTGCTCTGCTTTATTATATGTAGTACTCTCTTGGTTATTTATCCGAATAATTGATTCCAACAAATGTTCGCCATTTTCCTTAAGCTGCTTCACGTATGCTCTTGTCTCGTAGTTGGAGGACCAAATTAAGGTGATAACCAACATTGCTAAGAATACTATATTCCCTTCTGGGATATTTGCTTGGCGAATCATCAAGGTCGCGACGACAGTAGCTGGAACCACTAGAAGCTTCAATACTGCCCCGTGCATGGCTTGATAAACCTTACCAATTATTTCAATTGCTTTATCATTCAATTCGTTTAGGCACTTATCTAATCCAAATTTGTTGATATACGCTGCGTATTCGCCGTTATACTTCGAATGGATGTGCTCCATTTTTAATGCTAATCTGCCCGCCGATATCGCTTCGCCTTCGTCTTGATCATATTCACCAAGAGCAGAAGTGAGAGCTCTTTTGAAAAGGACCTTCTTCTCATGTTGGTGAATTCCTGTTGAGGATAGTTCGGGAATGTCGAAGTGAAGCGAACCCTTAATAACTTGCTGGATAAACTCGTCGGAAAAAGAAAATCTGACCACTCTTGAAAATGAGTGGCCTTCTGAGGTTGCAGAGTTAATCCAAAAGCTGCTGGGAGATTCTTTAGAGGTATATGAGCTTATGGAATCCAGAAGGTTATATAGAGCTTCAATGCGATCGAAAATCTCTTTTTTATTTTGCAGCAAGGTTAATCTCTTGCTATCTGAATTTACGTAAAAAAGAAGCATATCTCCGATATTAATTCTATATGTTCCGTCTTCTAACTTCTCTAAGTGATTATGAAGATCTTGGTTGAGGAACACTTCAATACTAAGAATTGATTGAGATGTTTTCTCGTAGCTGTATATGTCATGATCTCTTAGTTGTTTTAGTTCTGGAATACTTGTCGTACTAGAGTTTTCTTTCCTAATCCCAAGTTGGTCACTAATGGTTTTGGAAAATGGAAGTGAATTACCTTCTGAAAGTGCAAAATAAAGTACATTTCCATCTAAATATACAGCAGAGGATACATTATATAGTTCTCTTATCTCTTCACTGTCAGTCATCATTCGTTGCTTCTATTATTTCTAGGATTTTCTCTATTGTTTTCGCGTCTTGAATTACCTGATTAGTCCTCAAGAAGTTTCCATTTGGATCAAATTCTATATCTGCTCCTGAACCGGCTATACCAATTTTGTTCTTCTTTGAACGTACCGAAATTGCGTCGTTTATTTCCAAAGTAACCCAAACTAATTTCTCTTTTATTTCTTTTGAGAATAATACTTTGTCGTTCACTTGGTATTCATGTTCAGCTAGATATCCTATGAAGGAACCTTGAAGCTCCTCGCGCTTTTCTTCCGGTATTAGGGTATCAACGAAACTTTGCACCCTTTCGATTGAAATGCCGTCCTTAAACTTATCTTGAGACAGCAATGCATAAAATTTCTCTCTAATGCTAACCTCTTCGGGGCGAGTTACATCTAATTTACTTCGACAGAAAGATAGCAACCCATCTACAAGGTTGTTAGCAGCAACAGAATCTTTGATGTAATTGTCTGCATTTAAACCTTTTGCGAAATAGTCACGCAGCTGGCCATTATTAGCAATTAGGCTTGTTTCATTTTTGTACTCATCTTGCTGTCTGGTGAAATTTCTTTCCAAAGTGTCAATATTAATCATGGCCGATTGGATCAACTTGGAAAAATCAACCGCTTCAATCGTTTCGATTCTACAATGGCTATCAAATTTTAATGCATCGGTATTCCGAATCATTGAAGTATTCAAAAACCGTTTAGTAGTCTCACTTACAAGCACTCCATCGTTCAGTTCGCTCGTTTGGTACATAACAATACTTACGATAAAACCATCATGCATCTGAGAGCTCTTAAGTTGGGAACCTAAAGAAAGAGTCATAAACCTAGTAATTTTACTGCGAAAATAATCGCTGCTAATTGGCGCGCCTTTCAGTAGTGACTTTAACGTCGATGCTATTGAGTGATTTGTTTCCAAGCCTGAGCATGTTGTAGCGTAATTCTTTGCTTTGTTATTGAAGGCTTGATGTAATTTCTGTGTGAATGTGATTGTTCCTTCATCGGTATTTATCCATGGCATCCCTGGTGTCATGTTCCATTTGGATTGGCCTGTTCGTCTCTGAGCTTGAGGTTTCAGGCTGAATTCAAAGCCGATTCCATGCAAAACCTCGAAATGTGTTTTTTCAACATTAGGTGTATTCGTCATCTTCTTATCCTTTCACCGTTAATCATCCTCACACGACGACATCGTCACCAGAGTCGTCGGCTCCTTGTGAGTCGTTTTTATTGTAGATGAATTTTTATTTTTCGCATCTATTACTTCGGCGACGTTACGTGGCCCTTCCGGAGCCTTGTCTTATATCTCTTTAAGCACGCTAGGTTGGGTTATACCTTGCTTAACAATAAGTTCTTGAGACCAAACAATCCAGCATAAATTTCATTGATATATTCATCGCTCATTTTACCGGGGTGCTGCATTACTTCCGACGATATGTAGCGTATCAGCCGAAGTGGCTATCCTTTGAGAAAAATCACCCCCGTCTGGTGAGATAACGGAAATCAGTATTAAGATTTTTCCCAGGCTCACTCGAATGAAGAAATAGTTTTTGGAGAGCTCTGCGAAGTAGAGCGCATGCAGCCTTATCTCGAGCGAATGAGCCCCGTTAGATAGTAATTCGGCTCGTTAAGTGTTAGGTCTTTTTGATCTGTATTGATTAAAATACCTAACAATCAACCAACTGACGCACTTCAGGGTTTAGCAAAATAATCTGTTGCACGGAGGCTGGGCGGTCACTCTTTTGGTCAAATAAGTTGAACTGGTCAAGCAGATATAGCAACAAAGCTCGTCTGATATGAATCGTTGCTTCACTATCGACCATTGCATAGTCCGCCTCAATTACAGTGCGCTGAGCAGCTGTGAGCTCTGGGTGAGGGCCTATACGGACAATAGTCAACGTATTCCATGCATCATCTTTTTCTTTCCCTAGGCCCGCCTCGTCTAAATTATATGCCTCGATTATTCTCCCCAAAACAAAATCACGAAATTCTTGGCTGCGATGACAAAAGGCTCGAACGTGGTATCGAGTACCTGTAAAGGCAATACTGTGAGGTGTTACCCTACGAACCGTTCCCTCCGGATTTGTTAGTGATCTATAGCGTATTTCGATGGATCGTTCTTGGTGTATAGCCATAGTAAGTGGTTGAAGCACTGCTATACTTACTTTTCTAAATGGAAACGGAACAATGCTTATCGCGTGACCTACTTCTCCGGCCCAACTGATATAATCCTGTAAACAGGGACTGATAAACTGCGGCTGAAACTTCTCTGTAGGCACATAGCGTTTGATAGAGCCATTAAAGCGTACCGCTTGTCCCAATCTATCAAGGTAAATCTTTAGATCGGTAGAGGCTTGCTGTGGAGATATTCCAAATCGAGCAATAAGATCAGTCCGTCCAACGCTGCCCGCCCAGTATAGCTGTCTATCAATTTCCTCTAGACGGCGCCGTACTTCCCACTTCTTCAATGCTGTTGTCGTCATGTTGACCTAATAAAAACAAATTCGCGTGCTATTGCGATTAACTACAATCCCTTATTGTGAACAAAAATGTTGCATCAATCAACTAGTCAATATACAGTCTAGTTACTAGACTTATGTGGGGGATTGTAACCACCTATGGAATGGCCCGTATTACTAGCATCAACCGCAAGATTACTCGACCTGCATGATTCTGATCGTACAGCGGGTGGGGGTATTTACTCGCCAGATGAACGCCGACGAGGAGCGGGAACGGGGATTTGGTTGGATGTTGGTACTAGGTTACTGCAATATTTGTATGAACGAGATTTAGAAAGCAATGAAGCATGGATTCCACTAGAAGGAATCATTAGTGAACTCATTCAATTGCATGATGTTACTCGCGAAGACATTATTTTCGTGGCTAATCACCTAGCAACTCCTACTCGACTAATTACGCTAAGGGATAGTGAGAACGGCGCGCTTCAGCGTCAAATCTATAAGCGTGAGACGGCTCTTTTAGAGTGGCCGAAGAACACCAATCGGCGGGATAGGTGCCGCCTCAGCGCATCAGGTACAAGAGCAGTCCTCCTATCTCAGGCAGCACAAAACTGGCTCTATGCTGCAAATGATGCTGGCAAGTTGGAGAGAGCTATAGACTATGGTGCGTATGCCGACGTCCCGCAATTAGCTGAGGGACTGATCTCCCAAATTCGTCGGTTTTCGAAAGAGATCACTCTACTCTTGGAGCGTCAGCACCTAGAAGACTTGCTGAGTGACTTCGCTGAGCATCGAGACGACTACATGAAAGTTATCACAGAGGTTCAGAACTCTGTCGAAGTGGC
This sequence comes from Aliidiomarina taiwanensis, assembly GCF_003987015.1. Taxonomy (GTDB): domain Bacteria; phylum Pseudomonadota; class Gammaproteobacteria; order Enterobacterales; family Alteromonadaceae; genus Aliidiomarina; species Aliidiomarina taiwanensis. Next base: position 11,350 of record NZ_PIPQ01000002.1, read on the forward strand.
CAGTGAGCTCTTTAATACTAAACAGGTGAAGGAGCAATACTCTCGTTGGCTAGAAACCGAGGGCGGTATTTCATTCACTCCCTATACTATCACCCAATCGTTCACAGAGATCCTGCAAGCCATTGAGCGACTTAGTCGAAAATTTCAGAAATTGGTATCGGTTCTCGCGTCATCCAAACGTGAAGTAATTGGACTCGTGCGTTTTGATCTAGCTGCGGTTGGCCTTGCGTTTCATCCCTGCTCAGAATCGATTACAGAGTTGTGTATTGCTGCATTGGGCCCTTGGGCCACAGAAATAACAGCTCCTTCGCCTTTGGACTTTTCCGGGGTACTCAGCCTTCAGCAGGAAGAAGATTCCAAAACTATTCTCGTATTCGATGACGAAGCTGTTGATGAACTCCCCTCCCTTATTGAGCGCTTCCTTTCTTCATACCGTGAAGAAATTCTTTCCCAATTACGCATTGGTCCAGTACCTCTAAGCTTGGCCGTGGAAAAGGGTTGGCTCACTGTCGAGGATTTCGACGCATTGCCACAACTCATTGGCGTTTATGCTTCGCCTGAATGGCTGGATGATACAAACAGCGAATTAGCTGTCACCGTTGCAGCAAACGCTTTGGATGTTCAACTCCCAGATGGGAGCCATCTTGAAGGGGATGATCTTATTTTACATTGGCTAAGAAGCCATTCTTAATGGTAAGAGAGGGTTAACAACGTGGAAATGGCAGAAATTGGACGTGTTTACCACTATTTACTGAAACACCGTTCTATCGAATCCAAACCGCAACTACGTAAAAGTAGGCCAGATGAAACTCTAGTTGCCTCGATTTTGAGAAGTGCATCAATCGATCAACTGGAACGATTCAATGACTTTCTTGCTCCACAAGGGTTCAAGTTGGTGGAGTTTGATGATCTCACTCGTGGTGTTGCTGTGGCTGGTCGAGTATGGATTTTGGCACGAAACGGCGAGGTTTCTGCTTCGAGTTTTCTTTCAACTGAAAGGGTTTATTCAGAGATGAATATTCGCGGTAAGGACAGCCGAGAAGCATCAGCAGTTTGGTTTTTACATATTTGGTTAATTTACCTGTCCTTGATCTATACCAGGGCTGGCCGAGGTGTTTCTGAGGTATCCAGCTATGTTGATGCGACATTTTCAAGAGAGGTTCTTGAGGAATCGGCACTCGAGCATATTACTCACATTCGACAGATGGGTATCAGTGATGGAGCATCAGTAAAAGTCGTTGCAATTCTTGATGGTGAAAAAGGAAAGGATGTTTCCCGTCGAGTTAATGCCTTTTTAAAGCTGATGGAAGCGGCGGGCCTGATTCAAGAATCCGAAAAGAACGAATACCAACAAACCTTGCTGGGAGCATATGAAATTGCTGAGCACTATGATAAATCGTTACGCATACCCATCGATAACACCCTAGATAACATAGTGAATATCGTTGCCCCTAATAGTGAACACGAAGAGACAGAGGAATTGACTGATGGGATTGATTAACCGCGTGGCCATTAGCAACATGTTGAACTTTTATGGTGATGGCAAACGCAAAAAGTGGTCTCCGCGTTTTCGCTACGAATGTTTGGACTTTCGTGGGCAATCTACAGCAGTAAATCTCACCAATGGGGGCGGTAAAACTACTCTGGCTGAGGCTATGCTGGCCGTACTATCTCGTGATCATACTCTGGTAAGTCGGACCAAAAAGAAATTTTGCCCGAAATCTGTGGGAACTTGGTCGCACATACAAGTCGAGCTGATAAGGCCATTGGCTAATACGGGACAATCAGACTTCATTACCGCACAAGGCAATGAAGTGAACGGAGAGCACTGGGTATTCGGTATGTACGGTTATCTGGGCGACCAGGGAGTAAATTATTACTATTACAAAGGAAGGCTAGAAGAGCTCCCTATTGGCACAGATGATGCTAAGCAAAGAACTTTGTTTAGCAATGAAGAATTTGTTCAGAACCGAAAGGCTCTTCCTGGGCTGGTAGTTAGCCCGCATGAAGATGAATGGGAAGAGGCGTTGGCACTCAAGGTTAATCTTCCCCAATCCACTATCCGCCAAATGACAGACTTCCAGAAACGAGGTGGGCAGGACAAAAGCGCTTTGTTGTATGAGATCAAGACTCGACCTGGTCAGAAGTACGCAGAGGTATTCTTTTACAAAGTGTTAGCTCCCGCGATTATGGAAGGAATAATGGATCGGGAGGGTGAGGAAGGAGAGGTAAGTCTTGAAGACTCAGTAGAGCGCTCGGTCTTCAGTACCGTAAAGGCCAAGCAGGACACAGCTGCCAAGCGCGCGGAGACCGATGAGCTAGAGGCAGGAGTTAAACAGCTCACCAAAGTAATGAATATCGCCGATGAAGTTGAGAAAAAACAGCGCGAGTACGACAGTCATCTAGAGAAAATACAACGTGATGTTCAAGTATTGAGTGAGTTGGTCGGTAAAGGACGCTTGCTTGGAGTGCCGAAGTCATCTCTACCTGATGGTATAGAGGGTGATGTTGCCAAGCAGCTCGTGATTGAGCCAGGACGCACAGAAGTTCGGATACTGGATCGGGGTATAGCCACCTTAACCGGCGAAGCATCGAAAGTAGTTAATCGGAGGGCAGAGAGAAACAGTATTCCAAGCCGTGAAGTCTCTCAAGTTATTGATATTCCTTGTCACTTCAAGTTACATGACGTTCTTCACGGTGGTCGACGCAAGGGCAAGTCATATTCAGTTGAAGCGGCAAAAGACTTGCTAAAAGCCACGTCCTCAATGAGTCATGGACTGACTAATGAAGCTGCCATAAATCTCCTGGAAGATGCAATTTACTGGTTTGACAACTGTGCAGACACCAATCCCTACCGGCAGCTATACGTGGAGCAAGAGGCTGCTCTCAAGCAACTAAAGGAAGATGAGCGTGACCTCGAAAGTACATTTGAGGGCTTACGGCAAGAGCAGCTTCGAGTTCAACAACAGCAAATCCGAATGGAAACAAATGAAGGCCTTTATGCGGGCTTAGTCGAGTCAGGCCTGTTTAACGCGGAAGAGCTTAAATCACCAAGGGAAACGGCTGACATCGTCAGTGACAAGCTCAGCTCCGCACGAAAAGCGATGAGTGGCTTCTCCATTCTTGAGGCACAACTTAACGAGCATTATGGTGCTTGGAAGGCATATGTAGCTGAATATGGTAAGGAATGTATACCTGCAGAAACAATCGAGCAGAAAAAGACTGAGAAGCATCGGCTTTCTGAGTCAATGCACGCTATTTATTCCAGGCTCAAAGAATGCAATGCGGATCTTTCGAATACGCAGGGTATGCTGCGAGAGGCGCAACGAGAGCATGACAAAGTAAGCCAGACGCTGGAACGCCTGTCTGAACATCGAACCGCCTATGAACATTTCGTTGAACGATTCGGTAATGTTTCTCCCGAAGGAGCGGAAGATAAGCTAAGGACCGCTTTCAATAATAGCCAGGCCCGACTATCGAAGTTGCAACAACAGCAGAAATCTTTTCAGGAAGGTGTAAGTGCCCTCCATCGATTTAGAGAAACAGTCTCTGAAATCGTGTTTCCAGAACAATGGCTGAAAAATATAATAAGCCGTCGAGCTGATATTGCTGTCGAACTGAATGATTCAAACACGTTGCTAAATGACCTTTGTAAGCAGCGTGAAACCCTCAAGAGTGAGCGAATCGCAGCAAATGCGTCTACGTGTAGCGCGCTAGATCACTTAAACGAGAAAAATATTTCATACAAATCTCTGCATCACGTTATTAATGAACTGGGCCTAGCGTATGATCGTAAACGTGAGGTGTTGGGCGTTTTCTCTGCCGTACTCTTTGCACCAGTGCTCTCTACTGAATTAGAGGCGCAAAAAGCAGCGGAATCGTTAGCAGAGTTCGGTGCTCAGGTACCGGTTTTCCTGTATCGCAGCCTTATTGAATATTGTCAGAGTGCACCAATTGAACATGCCGACAATGACGAGTTGTTGGTGGGCACCACGGCTGGTGTAATCACTCGATCAGTCTCTTGTTTGCTAGATCCCCAACTGGTTGAGCGCGAGAAGGAGTCGCTCGACACGCGGATATGTAAAGTCAAGAAGACCATCGACACGCTTCAGAACGAATCAGCATCGATAGGTGATGATATTGAACAGGTAGTCTTAGCTAGGCGGGCTTTGAAAGCCGTACAAGACAATGAAATTGGAAAACTCGAATCAGCAAATGAAGAAATCGAGAAATGCCAATCCAAGATAGAAGAGCTTCGTCAGCAGACTAGCCCGCGAGTTATCGACATAATTCGATCCGCTGATAGCTATGTAAAACTTGGTGGCGAAAATAAGGACGCTACTTTACAAAAACGTTTAATTGATTTGAGCGCTGACATTCAGACTTACGAGCGACAAATTTCCGAACGACAAAATCAACAGTCCGAACTGGAAGAGCAGCAGTTTATCTTGAGCGAAAAGATAAAAAGAATTTTACCAAACGATTTGGCAGTCATGCTTAATAGCGCTGATTTGTTTTATGAGAAGGATGGCCCTGAGTTCATGGCTAATTGCGATACACGCCGCCGCGACCTTCTCCATGAGGTCAATACAGCCGAGGCTCGCAATGCCTACAACAAACATTTTGACGGAGCACAATCTTATGTAGACAGTATTAGTGAAGATCAAGTGGACCAGCTGTCACAGCAGCTTGGCGAGATTTCCCGCCAAATCGAAGAAACAAGAGGAAAACGTAACGCGACGCGCATTGAACGCGACAGGTTATCTGAGTCTGTACCCCAGCTACGTAACGTGATGGAGAGTATCGATAAGTTAGCGCTATTAGCACTTAAGAGATACCGAAAGGTAGCCAAGCTAAGCGCGGATGCAACAAACAACAGCGATCTTAATTTAGACGAAGATCCATTAATTGAACAATGCGAAAAACTTCTCAATGCAGACATTAACGACAAGCCCGAGATGGTCAAAATGATTGCAGACGCCCTGACGAGTGAATTGGAAGAAATCGATATCGATCGCAAAGCAATCGATTTGGGGCGAGCGAAAGATGATTTGCTAAGAAAAAGCGAGGCGTTTGTGGATTTAGCCAGAGGCCTTACCACTTCGCCCTCAGGTTTAAAGCCAGTCGAGATTCAAGTTCTAAATGAAATTCATGGTGTCTTGGATATACCCAAAGTGCGAACGCTTTACGAGGGTATCTTAGAGCAGCTCTCAAGGTCTAAAGAATTGTTACACCAATATGAGTCCTCCGAAATAAAGTCACGGCAGTTAGTAAGTAGTCGCCTAGCACACCTTATTGAATATGCAGCATTGGATCTTGAAATATTACGCTCAGTTGTCGGGTCCAACCGTGGTAAACACACCTCGTATTTCAACGTGGAAGCCGAGGTGCTGGACAGAACCGGAATACAGCGGCTGATGGATGGTATTGTCAACGAGGTCGATATTCTTGAAAGACAGAGACGTGAACGTGAGAAGCAAGGAACGCGCTCAGACGACAATGAAGATTATCATGAGTCGCTGCGCTCTTTGATTAGAACGAAGCTATACCAAACAATTTTCTATCAGCCAACCATAACCTACGTAAACACCTCAATACGCGGTGCTGGCGACGAGCATGAGTTTAATGAAAACCTCAGTGAAGGTCAGAAAGCCGCGCTATCGCTTATGTGGGCAATTCGTTTGGCGGAGTTCGCTATAGAGCGCGAAGCTAAGCGACTTTCATCACGCCGCTCGCAGCAAAAGGCTAGAGAGATGTCCGTTAACATCATGATTATCGATGGCCTATTTTCGAACCTATCAAACCGCGAGCTGATTGATAGCTCTATGGCTGGCATCGAAAGTACACGAGGGAGTTTTCAACTAATAGGCCTCATCCATAACCCATACTACCAGAATGACTTTGATAAGTTTCCAGTGTTCATAATAGGCAAGAATGAAGGTAACGGTAAGACAGGGGGTAGTGGTAGAGGCTGGGTCAGTTTTCATGACGGTACTTCCGATGAAACAGCTTTGCGCACTGCTCAGATCCGCCGTATTCCACCATCACAGGTCGTCAGCTAATGGAGGCTATTACTAGACTCAGAAGCGCGCTTTCTGTTGGTAATAAGGAATCTGTTCAAGGCGATCGCCTAGTTGACCGCCTGTGCAGCAAAACAGGGCTTCATCGGAATGAGGTTATCAATGGCCTCAGGATGTTGCGCGATACCGGCGAAGTAAGCTGCAGAGATTGGCATCGTGGTGAACCCATAGGGCGCGTAGTACTTTCAATTGAACATGTGCGATCACCATGTGAAAAGACATGGATTGGCGTCATGCGTGACATGGGAGTCGATCTTGCAACTCAAGAATCGTTGATTGCGCTGAGTGATAATCTTGAAGGGTGGACTGTAGACGACATGAAGCGTCTTTTAAAAGGTCTTATATCCCTGCGAGAGGATCTCCCGTTACTAAAAGGGCAATCTCGGTATTTGGTAAGCGCTAAATATCTTCTTGGTAGCTCCAAGCTCCTCGATGCACTTCCATTTCCCATACTTCGTAAGTTTGGAATTAATCTTGACCTGTTGATTGGCCCGCCTTCCTATATCATCACCGCTGGTTCCAGTTCGCCAGTCTGCGTTGTGTTGGTGGAAAATCCCCAGGCTATGGAAACGGCACTGCAGACCTGTATCGGAAGTAAAATCGCTTGGGTCGCAACATTTGGCTATGGGCTCTCTCGTTCCGGCAATGAGTACGGCAGACAACTCGCTAGTCTTGTAGAGGACAATCATCGGTTAACAGCTCTTGTGCGCCAAGGAACCCCACCTCCGATTGAATATTTACTTGAGCATCCTGAAATCTATTTTTGGGGCGATTTTGATCGTGAGGGCTTTCAGATCTACTGGCGACTAAAATCTAAGATACCTCAGCTCCGGCTTAGCGGGCTTTATTACCCAATGCTTAACATGATAGATGGTACAGAAAACCACCATGCCTACAACCATTTGGTTGGCAAGCCAAACCAAAGTATTTGGAAGTGCCCGGACATCGACGTACAGGATATGCTGGACTTATGCGAGAGTCGAGCAGTTGATCAAGAGTCTGTTAGCCTTGCGGATATAAAGAAATATGCGACGTTACCTTACATTCGTTCTTAGGCAGGAATTGTTTTTCTGGTTACTTCGCCTTGTGGATTTTCTATTGAGTGACCGTCATTAACGAAGCGGGTAAGTTTCGAGTAAGGTTTGTGAGGGAATTGGGAAGTCGATCAGCCAATTACCTATGAAATCGATTAAATCTTCGTTGCCCTTTGGTTTCAATAGTTTCATTAAGTTTATAGGAAGTGCCGTTAGCTCGATACTTTCGCCTCCTAGCGCTGATGGAACATGCCAAGTTGTCGGTTCTTGGTCTATATCGACTGGATATGTCAGTGATACTCGCGGGCATCCAAGCACATGACCTGCGGTTAAAACCTGGTAGGTGTCTGAAGCTTTTGGTCGTAAGCTGAAATTTTTGTACTTGGCGTCGATGACTGCGACTGCTACACCATTGGCATTGTGAAAAACCACGTCGGGAGTTGTTTTAAGCCTAGTACCTTTTCCTTTGATAACTTGAGCGAAAGTTACAGAGCTTTTGGTAATTCGGTGATTTCGCTTACTCGCTGCGCGTTCACAAAGCCAATACACGTAGTTTTCATATATATAGTTGGAATTCCACAAAAAGCCTGCTAACCGATGCTCTCCGGCAGCATGCTGAACACCGGCTCCATCTAAGAGCATTAATCCTACGATTCTCGCCGTCTCTAGCCCAGTGTGCTGAAGGCCAAGGTGAATGCTTTGGGCCTCAAGTATTTGAGGAGGGCGTTTGTTGACATGAGCTAGACCTGCTACGATTTCACGAAGTGCTCTTGCTCGGCCTGGTGCTTTCACTGTCGCAGCGAGACACTCCGCAGACCAACGAAGAAGACGTGCTAGCGGAGTGTCATCAGTTAGAAAATCAGATACGTAGGGAAGTATCCATGGGCGTGCAATCCACTCATTTAGACGTGAAGTATCTAGTTGTCCCAGAAGGATATTGCCTTCGCCCTGTTCAGTTAAGTAGCTTCTTGGCAAGCCACGAGAGGCTCCTTTAGCGTAGGATGAGAGGAACATATCGGCGAGCAGGTCAGGGATAAAGAGTGAGGATACAGTACTGGCAGTAGTCTGTGTGTCATCGATTAGACCGCCTTCTACTATAGTCAGGATTCGCCACAAGACTGTCTGCCAGTTATCTTCTGCAGCATCCAGGAATTTTGGGGCTATTTCGATGTCCGTATCGCCTATACGCACAACCCCTGTAACACCCTCTGCCCGAAGTGTAACGTACCCGTTACCTATGTTCTTTACTCTAATAGGACTGTTTGGGAGACCTAGCTTAATACGCCATCGCCTGTTGGCTTCGTCCAATACCCGAAGATCTATATCCGCAGAGCTATGGACTACAGTCTCTCCATATTCCTGTAATTTTATGCGCCTTCCAGTTAGGTTTAGCCCGCTAGCCACCTGAATGACCTCTTTATCACATCAACATTAAGCTCACTAGTGCGAACGGGTTCAAGAGTCCTACTTATAAGAGCGCTACTAACTGAGCGTCTAAATTTCCATGCATATTCGCCTTCCAATGGGGGCGTCTCAATGCGAAGTAGATCGATTAATTGCTCGGGCCTGCCCGCGTACCTGTCTTCTAATTGAGGGAATATAATGTCGTCCCAAGCTGTAGCAATGCCTCGCCATATATTGTCTTCCAAAGATTCTTGCTCCATACCGCGGTCAGTTTCAGATGCTTGAATGGAGGTGAGGAGACCGTGTCCGAGTTCGAATTCCGGGCCAAGATCAGAAGAAATTGAAATATTTAGTCTGTCAAGTATCAGGTATGCGGCTAAGAGCGGGCTGAGAGTGTCTCGGATATCGTCAATAGAACTTGGAATCGTATCTCTATCTATGCTCCAAAGTTGGGCTAACACCTCAAGAGAAGGTCGCATTTCTATTCGATCAAATCGACGAGCAAGAGCGCTATCAATCGGAACAGCTGCTCTATCAACGCTATTCATTGTCGAGACTATGTAGATATCTTTAGGGAATGTGAAATTCTCAGGTATTTGCGCCTCTTTACCGCCAAGCCTAAAGATAGGCTCACTCAAGCCGTCTTTATATATCAATTGTCGAAGCGGCAAGGGGATTGCTACTCGGCCTTCTTTTCGATAATCGAAATCTAAAAACGTCATAAATTCACCGAATATTCTCGCTGCATTACCTCGATTAATTTCGTCGATGAATATTACGACTGATTTGTACTCTGAGTCGGGATCGGCTAATTCAAGAGCTGCATCTAAAAATAACCCCGCCCAAGGCCTTAGACGAGTGCCAGTAGATGTAATATCTGGTCTTAAGCCAATAATGAAATCTTCGTAACTGAAAGATTGGTGGAAAGTTGTCCAAACTACTTTCACTGGCTGAGGAATCGTAAGAGGCTTACTTGGTCTGCTAAACGGCTTCTCAGACTCATTCGGGTCGAGAAGAATTCCGCTAGTACCTTGCTGGGCTTGCTTAAGTAATTGGAATAACTCACTGATAAGCCTTGTCTTGCCGGTTGCCGGAGGTCCGTATAAAAGAACATTTCGACCGGCAGCCCAAGATGCCAAAATATCGTCTAGTTTCTTAGTCATATGTCATCCCAGTCCGCATAAATAACGCCCCCTACGCCGTTTTTGTAAAGCTCCCAAAGCGGGTCATCTTGAGTCATAGTAGGAGGCCGCACTCCCTTCTTAAAACCTGCATAATATTCGCCTTCGGTAGTTTTCGCGATATAGATGCGTATCCCCCCTGTAGGGAAATATTGACGCGCCTCTTCTGTTGAAGCTACCCCATCGGGTGCTGCGGGAAATCCCCGCTTTTCTGTCCATGCGGGATGACGTTGAGAATTTGGCTGTTGGCGGTTTTGTCTGGCAATTCGCATACGGCCCCCGGTTTTACTTTGGAACTCAATCGGGCCTGATATGTTGGGCTGGCCTATAACACGAGCTTCAATTGTAATCGGTGAAATGAAGTTTGTTTCGGTGACAGGTTTTTCCAAAAACTCCAATGTCACGCGCACCATTGAGCTCGGAATTTCGATATAGAGAGATCCGCCACCACCAGCAATTTGATGGTGCCGTTCAATATTGTAAAACTCACCGGGCTGGACATTTCGCCACCAGATGCAATCGATCTTAAGCCTATCAGTCATAACTAAAAGGTTTCAATGTGGTAAATACGCTCTAATACGGCCCCCGCTTTTGTTTGACTGTTACTTCGAAATCGAACGTAGGGCTGTTGATGAACCTTTACCTTTCCATATTCATTGAAAATAGACAAGAGTTGATCTTCGTTAAGTTGGCCGTCTTGACTGTAAGAAACAAATATGTGCGGAGTGTTTAGGTTTTCGAGGGTTGTTCGGAAAGCCATAGCAGCGTTACGTTTATAGCAAAAATTAGAGGCTTGATCTTTCCATGGACGAAGTCCTCCGTCTCCAACGGCAACTGGTTCGTCCTCCTGAGCGAGAGTTTCTAATATGTGATAATTTCCAGCATATTGTCGTTTAGTATATGGTGGGTCAAGGTAAACGGCATCCACGCTAAGCTTTGATGCGTGCTCTTCGATCGCTCCTTGGAACACCCTATGATTCCCCGGTGTTTGCTCAAACTGAACTGGATTAAAGGAAAGAGGTTGAAGAGCATTCCGAGCGAGCTTACGCAGGAAATACCCATAGGTGCCGCTGATGTTAGCTACCTTATTTGTAGATAGAATTAGATGATGAAGCAACAAGCTGTGTTCAAGTTCGTTGATTACACCAGAAGAGGCTAGATGCTGGATACCTGCTCTCACTCCATCAATACGTGCGGCATTAGCATCTGAGAAGTAAAGCCGAGGCATTCGGCCGTTTGCGGGACGTCCAGCGCTCCCAAATTCTTGATAGAAATAGCCCTCAATGGGTTCAACTGCGTTCATCCATTTTAGCGCCATGTCGTATCCGCCGAAAGCTTCGAATCTAGGCGCTTGCTTCATTAAAAGGCGAGCCCGAGCATGGATAACAGGAAAACGTAATGCATCTGCGGCAGTGACTGAATACCCTGCTCGAGCCAATGCAATAGAAACGGACGCAGTACCGCACATTGGATCTGCTATGGTTGAGCCAGCGGGGAGAACTTGTGCTATCTCGCCGACAATCCAATCGACTAGGCGAGTCTTGTTACCGAGATAACGGAATGACATATATATCTCCTTAGAATAACTAATCTGTCGATCCTTGCTTCCGTTTTTGGATCACTATTCGTTCATACATTCTGCGATAAGTACCATCGCCATTTGGCAGGTAAAAGCGCGGACCGCCTGCCTGATAGGTATCTTTTTTTGCAATCTTTGACATCGGACGACTCAAAGTCTTACTGGATCCAAGAATCCTAAACTGATCTGGATTGAACTTGTCGAGGAATGTAATTGGAACCCCCATTGGTCCCTCATAATCTCGCGGAATATTCTGGGTCTTACCGACTTCAATCGCATCAAAATTGGCATACTTAGGATTTTCTCTGGGACAGTAGGATTTATGAAGTTTCAATTCCTCATGTCGACTTGGATAATCTAGGTTCGTGAACCAACGAACACCTTTCACTCTAATAAATTTATTGCCATCGTCATCAATCCTAAAGCCAGATGCCGTGATTGGATAGTCATTAGGTACGCGGAACTCCCTATCACCACTTCGTATGCTAGGGCCATACCATATTTGATTGTTTTGTATGAGACTGAATATGCTGTTGTAGGTCACTGCATTCATGTTCCCGATGATCACAAATTTTTTATCATGTTCGATTAATTGAGAAACATATTCATTGAAAAGCGAGAAGGGGGGATTAGTTACAACTATATCTGCTTGTTTGAGTAACGCGATACTCTCGGCGCTCCTAAAGTCCCCATCTCCGGTCAGTTTTTTAATACCAATATCTTCAGGACTTGGAATATCACCTCTACCTTTACGTCCTGTATATTCCAGATAGACGGCTTGCTCAGAATTTTGTTGTCCAAACAGCTCTCCATTTTGGCTTCGGTAGCAGCTTGTGATTAACTTCCTTAATCCAAGTTCTTCAAAATTTTCTGAAAAGTATCGGAAAAAATTACTGGCTCGCGGATCATCGCAGTTACAGTAAACAACTTTACCTTCGAAATGTCGTGAGTAATGCAGAAGTTCAAGTTCGATATCACTCAGCGACGTATAGAATTCATCCATTTTTGCTTTCTTAGCTTGCTGAAAATCACGGTTGCGGGAAGTAGCAACTTTTCTTTGCGTCATCTTATACTCCTGACTTTGAGTCGTAATATGGCTCAATCTCTCTACCTATGTCTGAACATCTATGATTGACTATCACTGAAATCTTTGTACGCACCAGGAGCTAGAACCTTCCCTTTAAAATTAAGTTGCTGAGTATTTTTTAAATGCAACATAATATGGTCTCCTTCTAAACTAGCATCGTCACTCACATCTACATTCCAAGAATCTAGCAAATACCCCGCGAGTGCTTGCCTGACTTTTCGAACGAGTACGCCACCAATCATTCGGTACTCAAATTCAATTACATTCTTAATTCCTGCGAGCCTAGGATGAGGTTGAATCTCAAGAGCAACAAATGTGTTCCAGTCATCGTCAGCCGCGATCATTTGGGAGTCAGGTACCGGCTCACTCTTCAAAGGTACTCCTGATTTTATGCGATTGACTACAAAATCTATGAAGCTTTGACGCTTTCTATCGTATGCCCTTACGTGCCAACGTAGACCACTGTCTGCTATCGAGTGCGGAACAATCTCTCGGTATGAGCCTTGCGGATTTGTTTTCGACAAATAGCAAATTCTTAGTGCATGTTTTCGTTTAATTGCTCGAGTAACCACAGATAAAACATCAAGGTCTGTATTTATTAAGCTATTCCGTGCAGCAATAGTTTCACCTTCAATGTGAGCGTAGCTATCACCAAACCCATCTATCAGCGTACCAAGACACTTTGCCGTTGATATTGGGATAATTGGTTTAGCAGTTTCTTGCCACTCGTAACGCTTAATATTGGGTCGATAGATGATGTTGTCGGGTGCTAGCTCATTGTACAGGCGGAAAGTCCTTGTCGCACTGGCATCACTGATTTCGAAACGAGATGTTAAATCTAAGCGTGAGACGAGGCCAAAAAATCGCCCTTTAAACTCGATATGAGCGAGTAGTTCTTTTTGATAGCCAGAAAGTTTATCGAACATAGGTCACCAGATTTTACAAAACCGATCAAAATTATGATCACTGATCGAAAAAACAGATCAAAGTGCTTGACTAGGTCAATTTGACTAGTATTATCGTAGATACAGAAAAAAAGCCACCTTTAAGGCAGCTTTTCTTCTGATATGCGATGCCTAAATAGGTTAGAACACCACTACCGTGTCGAAGCTTTAGTGTGTATCAACTCCGATTAGGTGTCAAATGTTTTACATTTGATAATAGGAGTGGCAATTATGGCTACTAATCCTCCAGTTGGTGATAACCAACGCCGCGGCGCTGTCCGCCAACGCTCTCAGACTCAAACTCCAAGTGGTTACTGGGTGAAGAGAGATTCCACAACCGGTCGTTTCATGGATGTGAAATCCGATGGAACACCGTTTAAGGGTGTCAGAAAAGAGAAATAGTTAGCGCTATGAATGCGCCTCCTGTGTAAGCGGGAGGCGCATTAAATCAACGTACGTCAATCGCAGGGGCCTAATCGATCTAGTCGCACGAAGCCCGATAAATTTGAGATTGACTCTCGAGCTTGGTCTATTTTATCCACCAATTTTCGGATGCTGCAGTCAAGGCTGGCTGCGCAAAGTTGGTGTTGACGTTAAGGAATTCAGAATGCCTTTAAAATACACCGCATTACCTAATGATAAATTTACGTGGAGTGTCACTGCCTATGGGCAGCTCCGCTCCTCTATTAAAACTCCTGACGCGCCCTCGCTTGATATTCAGCTCCTAGCTCAAGAAACTGGAGAGCAACGGATTGTACAAATCGGTCTGTTTGATGCGCTCGAAATTCCCATCGGGAGTTATTGGAGAGGGCAAAAGAGAGTCCGTTATCCAGACCAAAATCAGGTAGTCACTAAAACATTCAAACTAGAAATTACAGAACTTAACGAGAGCAGCTTCATAAAGGCTTACAGCAAGGACCAGGAGGCTGAAGAGCTAGCTTGGAATAGAGCGCTTGAACGCGCCCAAGAGCAGCAAGTCGCAGCACCATCATCCAGGCCAAATCGCTATGTAATCCCGCCCCAAATATTAAAAGTGAATAAAAGGCTAGCTGGAACAAACTATCTTGATGTGACAGCAGTGAATGGGACTCAGGTGCTTATTCCTTCATTGACCATATTTCTTCGCATGTATGGAGCTTCAAAAAGTTTTAAGGAGTACTTTTTAAACTACAAGTTACAGTTTGCTCTTGGAAAAATGATTTTCCCTGTCGACCTAAACAAGTTGGAAAACCGTCCTGATCCGAGTGATTATGTAATCGGGTTGAGCAAAGAAATGTATGACGATGATTCACCATTTATTCACCAGTTGCTCGAGGCTGATTACTTCAAAGGTGTGCATCGTTTTATCCGACATCAACTCAATACCCAGCTTAAGTACGGTGTATACCTCAAGGTCCCAATGTGGTTTAAAGGAACGATGCGATTGCAGGTTAGAGGTGTGCCATATACTACTGAATGTGGAAAAGCGCGCTTTCTTGTTTACGACATACTAGGTCTATCTTACCCCAGCTTTCCAACGTTCTTCCTTGATAGGAGCAATACCACCTATACCAATGATGATGACATTAACGATGAGGGCGACGATAAGCCACCTGGGTGGAATGGTCCTTATGGGTATCCACATGACGGGAAAGAAGACGAGCGTGACTCGCAATATCCACCTGGCCATAACGCAGGTATGGTCTCATATTCGGCTCCACCGATTTCAATTTTAGGAGCTAAGCCGGAAATAACTAAAGCGATTCGAAAGTCTAAAGTGACTGGTGGGCGACCAGACAAAGAGCACTACGGGGTGGGGTATGAATCGACAAGTACCTCCGAAGCATTCTCAGACAATGATGACATTGCAAAAGCTAGAGAGCAGCAAGAGCCGCAAAAAGACGATGATTCGAAGAAGGCATCTGCAAACGGCAAAAGGCTTACCAAAGACGTTATAGGCCTTCTTGAGAAGGCATTAGAAAGCTTGCACGGCATTGGTGCTCTCTGCGATTTTCAGTATATCGGTGGAACCGAAGGCGACTACTACTTAACTAAGAGCTTTCAGGCGCTCGAATTTTCCGGCGAGGTATCCGATGTTTGGTCGTATCATGGCAAAGATCCGAATGACCGACGATTATTGGTGGTTGCTAAACTAACCTTGAACGGCGGAGAAGAGGTCTTCGTCTGTGAAATTCAACCTCGAATCAACCGAAAAGGAAACTCAGATGGCAATCTAAAAGGCTGCGTTTTCCTTGGGCTACCTACCGGCTTTGGTTCAGAAGAGCTTGATACACTTATCGCATCTTTAGTTCTCAGCAAGGGAGTGTGGAGCAAAGTGCCGCTAAGAAACACTGGTCCGCGATATCCATATCGACACGTTGGCAGCCCCACAGAAGCCATGATGGCTCGCTCTATAATAGCTGCCATTACCAAGTTACCGGGCATGCGTAGGCGCGCGAAGGATAAGAAAAAACAAAAAAAGGCTCAGGTGATGCAAACGCCTGAAAAAGGCAGTCTCAATCCACGTGGTTGGGTTTGAGCGCTAAGATGTAACTGAAGCCTTGTATTCTGACTTCCCATCCAGTTTTCGCATCGCCATAGACATGCTTCATCGTCACCTGCGGCAGTAGTGACTTTGGAACGCCGTGCAAGTAATTAAGAGCGGCATGAATTACTTTGATAGGAGGGCGTTTTTCTTCCTGTATTGGTTGTCGTAGATACGCCTTTAAAATGGACTTGCTGGATGTTTTAAATCGTTTCCGTTTTGCAGTTATAGGTGCTCTAGGTCCGTTAAAGAAAACAAGGAATCCGGTAAGAGAGGCTTCAAGTCCGGGATAATGCCTTAAAAACTCTGAAACGGAATCTTCACTGAGCTGCCTGTTGCAGCGCTTTAGGTACGTAGTAAAAGAGACAACAGCGCTCAACTGCTGCTTGAGTGTTCGTAATTTTATCTCGTTGCGCTCGATTCGAGTCCGACAATGTTTTGCATAGTGCTGAGCTTCTTTTGAGAGTGGATAGGGGCTCGGCTGGTAAATATATTCTAAATGCTTGTAAATAGAGCGCCATGTTGACACGTCCGCAAGCACTTCAGCGGGAATGATTTTACCGAGGGACTCATAGAATAAGCGAGCATACCCATCTTTTCGAAGTAGCTCTTTGTCAAGCGGCGCAAGCAAGTGCGGGCTTAGAAACCAGTCATCAGGGCTCTCATCAACGACTTTAAAAAAAGAGTGAAATCTATTCACGCTCACTGATGCTTTTAGTAGCGTTGTATGAGAAAGAAGCCACTCTGCAAACGCGATGATATCGTGCTGAGTACTCTTTTGTTCATACAGGTGTATCGCTATTTGCGCTTTACTTCGGGTTAGCTTCCTAAGGTAGCAATCCCGGCAACGCAAGCCTACACCTGCAGGGTAATCATTGGCGCAATCAGGGCAGGGTATCAAACCAAGCCGGTAACACTTGCTACATAAATGATGTCCATCCTTTTCTTTTAACGGGTGTCTTGCTCTACCGCATAATTCACATGGGTTGTAATAAGCACTAATGCAGCTTTTACAGATAGCTTCGGTGACACCAAACTCAAGTGCTTTAGCTAAATGCGCGCTGAGCTTGCCACACCGAGGGCATGCCTTCTCTGTTTTGAAATGAGGCGCGCATGTATTACAGACAGGCTTGTCTTTGAAGTAGCAGCCAATAGGGTAATTTGTACGATGGCAACGAAAACATGGAATCATCTTTGGGCGGCAGGCTCGGCAGTATGCAAAGTCTTGCTTTGGATGAATACGATATCCCTGCCCACACGCCTGGCATTCTTTCCTTATGAATACTCGGGTATAACACGCGCAGCAAAATCCATCGCCTTTATAGATGCTATGAAATGTCGCCGTCAAACGCCCGCATTCTCCACAACGTTTCTGAGCAGGCTGCGGTTTAAAGCAGTTGTTGAGCTCACTTGTCATCTGCGCGAATACTCTTATGTAAGATTTTAATAAGGCGCTGCGTCGCTTCTAATGAGCGTGGCTCTGGCCATCTTATAGACGCATCTCTTTGCCTTAGTCGCACGCGCTGATGTGTTGGAAGCTGCTTTGAGAT
Source organism: Aliidiomarina taiwanensis (assembly GCF_003987015.1). Classification (GTDB taxonomy): domain Bacteria; phylum Pseudomonadota; class Gammaproteobacteria; order Enterobacterales; family Alteromonadaceae; genus Aliidiomarina; species Aliidiomarina taiwanensis. Next base: position 28,733 of record NZ_PIPQ01000002.1, read on the forward strand.
GCGAAGGATTTTGTTTGATAGCTCGGTTTTGTCCTTGAGGAAGGCGGATTGCGTCACGCCAGTCTCGATGAGCAGATCAACAAGTGAAGAGTCCTTCAACGACATGAGCTTAAAGGCGGCAGTAAGCAATGCGTGTCGGTCCTTTATGGATAACTCTGTAAAACAAATAGAGCAAAGTGGGCTGCGAGTATCGTTTGCAATGTTAATGAACGTGTGAAGTGGAGAGTTATGCATATTTCGTTTAGAAGCGAGGGATTGGCGAATCAACTTAATCAGGAATTTTAACGTCGTAAAATCTTGCGCAACCGGCTCTTTAGCATAGAGCGCTTCAATCAGTTGTCCTTGGGTCTCATGGCTTTGTTTTGATGCAACAGCTTGGTTGCTTACAGCGGTTAAGTCGCCGTGGCAAGATGTGCAGTAGCGTAGGCTTTTACTCGAAAGGGTGTGCCGAGATAGGTTGACAGCATAATGACAATGTGGACAAGCCTCACTCAGAATCGTTTTATGGGTTGGACAGGTGGTCACCCATGAGAAACGCCAAGACTTTCGCATATATGGAATAGCATCTTCGGCCAAGCAGTGCGGGCAAAAAGCAAAACTTGATTGGCGTGAACGATTCCGATGGCTAAGTGATGTCACCCAGTACCAGCGCTGCTGCGGATTAAGGGGTGAGAGACTCATTTGCCGAGCCCAAGGGGTAAGCGTGACGTGATAAAGTAAATCGCGGTGAATTTGAATCTCTTGACTGAGCTCTTCTAATCGCTGGTTTGGGAGCCAGCGATCAATATCTCTTGTCCATACTCGCCAGTGGCCCCAGATAATTCGTCCAATCGCGAGTGGCTCTATCGCGTGTCGAAGCCCTGCCCGAATAAGCCAAGATGATAGCGCCTCATCGGGCAGTAACTCTGTATGAATGTGCCACGAATTTATTGAAAGGTTGCTGAGTTCAATGCTTGTTATACATTGATATTTCGCATGCCTTGTGTCGGCGTATGCCATCGGTGTTTGCTCAGAACGCTCATGTCGATTTGCTCACGACCCGTTCTAATAGCATCGGTTGCACACAATTTCAGTAGCTCATGTATGTTGCCGATGATTCCCTGAGAGATGCTCAGTATCAACTTCGCTTTTTCTAGCTCACTAAGCTTTGATTCTTTGCGAAGTGGAAGCCCGCGCTCAAAGCTCAGTAGTAATTGCTGAAATTCTTTACCCATTTTCCAGTTTGGCAGCGAAATGACAGAGAATCTACTGGAATGCTGGGAGTCAGTTTGAATCACTTGAACGGCTTCTTTGGTACCAGCGGCAATGACAGAGATTTTTATCTTGTTAGTTAGGTACTTTATCTCGTTCATCACTTGTCTTTGTAACTTTGGGGTACCGGTCAGAAGCGAGTGAAACTCATCTATCATGAGAATTCTTACGTTACATTCGCGTAGCACATCCACCGCTTGTTGCTGAAGCTCAATAAGGGGTTGGCTTGGCCTAAATGGCGAATGAAACTGTTGAAGTATTTCGGTGTATAGCTGCTTTGGATTGGCTTGTGATGTTTCTATTTTCACAACGGGAATTTGGTATTCATCCTCATTGAGATTCGAGGGTGGGTGCTGCTCTAGAAAACGCTCTAAGATAGATGATTTTCCATTATTCGGGTTGCCGGTGACGAGCAGTGAGCGCATACGGGTCTGTTGAGGGTAGTTATATAAATCCTCCATCTCCCGTAGGACATTTTTGGCTGTAGGATACGCTATCCACCGTGGCGCCTTTATAAAGTGTATTCGCTGCTCATCGGGCAACGCTGCAATCGGTCTGTATTTTTCACTTAAATGGGCAAAGGTGCTCAAGCTTTAATCCTCGTCAAATGGTTCAAGTTCATCTAAATTGTCATCGGATACCACGTCTCCATCGTACTCATAATCTGGTGGTTTCGAGGAGTCATCTTTTTCTTTAGAAAGTAATCCAGCGGGTGTTTCTCCTATTGCATGATTCTTTCGCTGTTGCTGTTTTCGTCGCGCCTTTTTCGTTTCTTTCATCGAAGACTCCACGATAGTGCGCATTTCTTCAATGCCTCTTCGAACTTCATGAATATTTCTCGGATCGGAGCCTTGTTGTTTAACATGCTTGCGGGCTTCTTCAAGTTCCCATTTGCTCATTTCGGGTAGACTTTGATCTGCAAAGGGCACCTCAAAGTAGGCTCTTAACTCCGGCTCGAAAAACCAAATTTTGGAGATATTTCTCGGATCGCGTCGGAAGATAAACTTTTTCGGGTTTTTCGAATTATCCTCTCGAAATCCAATCCACCGATCAATGATGGGTGCGTAGTACCGGACTCCATCAATCGAAACGCCGTTCTTTTGAATGGTTCGTTCGTAAAGCGGCATAAAGTCCAATTCGACAGTGAGAGGATCTTCCGGGATTGCCGGCATGCCACTACCGCCGTCTTGCCAAATTGCGTTTTCCCACATCTTAATGGGAGCCATACCGATAGAAGAATGAACCTTGTTGTGGTAGTAGCGCACAATGAGGTTCGCAAGCCAAACCTCAAGCTCTGAGAATGTCATCGCCGCATATTTTTCTGACTTGTAATCACCTTTCGTTTTTACATCGCTAAACGTGGTTCCGGGTAAGTCATGTACATGCTTCATAAAGCTGCCCAGTAAACGTTCGATGTGTCCGCCGTACTGAGCCTCTCTAACAGGTCTAAATTCGAGATTAATATCATATTCAAGACATGCGCGACGTAATGTCTCTGTTCTGAAGTCCGCACCGTTATCAACGTGAATCTTTCCTGGGAACCCAAATACGTCCCAAGCAGTATCGGTAATGCCGTGCTTATGTAACCACGCTGTCTTTGGAAGTATCGAGTGGGAAATACACATGGCTACTGAGTTTGCATTTGGTGCTTCAAGCCCAATGTAATAGCCCGTGATGCAGCGCGAAAAGATATCGATAGCGACCGTAATCCATGGGCGGCCAATGGGCTGCCTGGACTCATCGTCGACAATAATTAAATCGACGGGCGTGTGGTCTATTTGAATGACCGCTAGAGGATAATCTGCATCGGGGAACTTACCTGCAGCTGGCTTAAGCTCATTCTTATATTTGTCGTTCATACCGCGGCGTGTAAGGACCTGTTTGGCAGAAAGTTTATTTATTCTGCGGCGGACAGTAGCGGCATGTGGCTTGGGGAGATTTAACTTTTCACACTGAATCTCAACTTCCAAAATAGTTTTATTGATGCTGTATCTACGCTTGCTCAGATAGACTCGGTTAATCGCATCGTCAACGACTTCAATGATGCGTGGGTCGAGTCGTGTTTTATCACTTCTCCAGCCGCGCTTTTTTTCGACTAACGCTGAAATGACGCCTTGCCCTTTGAATTTCTTTAACCAACGATAAATGGAAGCAACACCGACTTTAGTTTCTTCTGCTCGCGCTTCGGCATCGGCTAATGTGACTCTGCCGAGTGCCAATAGAGGCTTAATAATCTCATAGCGTTTAATGGCATTGTTGTACGCCTCAGAATCGATTGCGTGTAAGTCACTGTATAGTTGCGTTTCGGGAGAGTCCCCCTCATACGCTTCTAATTCGGTTAGATTTACAGCGATACTCTTACCGGACTCAATGCTTTTACAGACTACGCGCTCGCTGGAGAGAAAATCCTTGATGATATGAAGTTCACCATCAAGACTAACGGGTAGTCCGGGCCTTAGAAAAAGTTTGCCACGTTTCGGAGCATTTCCTTCAAGCTTCTTATTCTCCATAAACATCCTCACTGGCGTTTACCCACACCGTTGTATCAAGATTAAGGGGGTCGTTTAAATCACATTCAAGTATACCCATGGCAAGCAAATGCCAGACTTGAGTTAAGGCCAAAGCTCTTCTATCAAACGAGGTGTAGAGACTCTCAACAACATCTCGAACAGTGGCGAACTCGAATAGCTCTACTTGCTCGGTGATAAGATTAAGCTCTTCTGGACGATGCGCTTTCATATAGGGTTTTAATCGGTACCGGCTCAGGAACTTCATATTGTCGAGTACTTGTGTTCGGATGAGTCGTTCATCAAATATATGAAATATCATTCCCTCTGACTTAGCGAAATGCATAGCAGCTTTGAATTTGGGCTTCCACTTTTTGAAGTTTCGGCGTAATTCCGCCCGCGGTTTAACCTCAACGAGGAGTGGCTTAACCTCTGAGAATGAACGAATACTCTCCGTCGAATCAAACTGAACGAGAAAGTCCGGCGTGTAGCGGTACCTATTGCCGTTACTGTGCTGATAGCTGAGCTCAACAGGCTGTGGGATTATATTGGAAACACTAGAGTTAGCTTCCATAATGGTAAGGAAATCCCGCTCTAGAGTGGATTCATAGGGAATCGAATCTAGGCCTCTAAAGCTGTAAAAACCTGACAAGCTCAGTCTAGTCGGTTTGATTTTTCGTTGCTGAACATACTTTGGCATGCATTATCACTTATTTTGTGCACTTAGAAACCCATAATCATTTATTTTGCTAGATTTGTTATCATCTATTTTGCAAAAATAGCTACAGAGAGAGCGAACTACTGTAGTTAGATTATCATTTATTTTGCAATCTTACAGGGGCTCTATTCCAAGGCCGGGTGAAATAACCTTGGCCCACCGTGGCATTTTATTCCTTGACGAGCTAACAGAAATGCCTCGGCATGTGTTGGACTCGCTCCGCGAGCCATTAGAGTCGGGGCGGGTGTTTATAAGCCGCGCTAAGCAACAAACCGAGTACCCGGCGCGGTTCCAATTGATTTGCGCCTTAAATCCGTCGCCTTGTGGACAGTTTGACGGTGATATAGCCTCGGCACGGGCAACGCCTGACCAAATTTTGAAATACTTAGGTCGCCTTTCGGGGCCGTTTTTAGACAGAATTGACTTGCAGGTTGAAGTGCCACGCCAGCCTGAAGTGCTTCGACATGGTCCGAGCGGCACGACAGCAACGCCTTCAGAAACAACTGCGGCCTTAGCAGAGCAGGTTGCAGTGGCAAGAAGACGACAATATCAGCGGCAAGGCTGTTTAAACAGTGAGCTCGATGTCAATAAGTTACAGCAGGTATGTACGTTAAGCTCAGGTAACCACGACTTTCTCGTGACAGCCATTGAGAAGCTGCAGCTATCCCATAGGGCGTACCACCGCACCTTACGCTTAGCGCGAACCATAGCTGATTTATCGGAACAAAAAGATATTCAACGGGCACATGTGGCGGAAGCCATGAGCTACCGTGCGCTCGACACGCTGCTAACACGGCTAAAAGAACTATAGGGAAATGAACCTTTGTTGAGTTGGTGCATCTGTTATACAGTGGTTTTCACTCGGTCTTTTTGCTCGCTACTTATAATAGGTGCTTCATGAAACACGCTAAAACACTCGTCGCTACCCTTTTTCTTCTTATCGTATGCAGCTTGTTTGGTCAGACGGCAACGGCGCAGGTGCGCATTCAGTTCAATAGCCTGCCAGAGCCTTTAGAGCAGGTCATGAACACGGCCGCTGCGGGTGATGTGGAAGAAGCAGAGAAACAGTTGAAGTCGCTACGCTCAACACTTGGCGATACAGCGGACTATCACTACGTGAAGGGAAGCTTAGCACCTTTTAAACTTGCAGAGGCTTCGGCCATACGTGCTCCATTTATTGCCAGAGGCATGCGCAAAAACTGGGAAAAAGCCGTTGAGCTTGACCCAGACCATGAGCTGGCTAACTTTTCTCTTGCTATGTTTTATGCTGCAGCTCCGGGCCTGTTTGGTGGCGACCCGGAAAAAGCCAATGCCATTCTTGCGCACTTGCAGCAGTTAGGATCGGACTGGCAGTATCCGTTAAAAGCCAATTTGCTGATGGCGCAAGAAGCGGATGTCATCGAGGTAAAAAATGCTTACTTGGAGTGGGTTGCATTTGCGCCGAAGGATATTCCACCTAGGTTCACCATTGCGGCCTATTTAAATAACGAAGGCGCCTATGAGGAAGCGGCTCATCAATTAGCACAACTCGACACCTTAATTGCCCACCAGTTGAATGAGGCAAGAGTAGCTGAAGATGAAGCCCTCATTCAGGACTTAACGGAAGAGCAACATAAAGCGGACTACCAATGGGGCAAGTTAGCTGCAGAGTCAGGTACTTACTTAGAAGAAGGGAAGCGTAGGTTGCAGGCGATGGTTGCTGCGGGGGAATCGCCTAAAAATATCAACCTAGGTTTTGTGCACGCGCGCTTAGCGATGGTGTTTCGCCACTTAGGCGATGACGCAGCGGTACAAATGCACCGCTCGGCTGCAGAACAGTTTATGAGCGGTGACAGAAACTTAGACTCGCTGATTGCGCGTATCGACGAGTCATAAGCAGTTCATAAAGCAATACACTACCACGTATAGGTTTCGTGGTCGCGCCATCCCCAAGGAGCTGGCGGTGTTTCAACAGGTTTAGACAGGTCGATTTCTACCTGAAAGTCACGGTTTTCACGCATAAGCTGGTAGCGCAAGGTTTGTTCGTTGGGGAACGAAATAACCCAGGTGTTTGTTACCGAAGCCACCATGCCATGCTCTGAAAACATTAACTTGCTGTAGTCGTCGATGGGAAATACCTGATGTGTGGCGCTGCCAATGGCAATGGTGTTCCCGCCATAGCCATTCACTAAATCTTCACTGCCGTCTTCATTTCTATGGTCGTGTTTTAAGCTTAACCCTTCGGTGGTTCGGCTAATCACCCAGGTGCGTGAGTGGTCATTGTCTACGTGCAAAGGAATGCGAATGCGGTCGTCGGTGCACTCTTTCACTTCAATCACAATGTTTGCACGCATCCAACCCGAGTCTAGGGCTGGGTCGCCAACGGTTACTTTACCTTGGTAAGCATTTCCACAGTGCGCGGCTAGATTTTCAAAAAAAAGGTCATGTGGGTTTTCTTCGGCTGGGGTACAGGCTGTTAAAATTGCCCCAGCAAGGAAGAGAAGGGGAAATAGGTTCAATCGTGGTTTCATATACTGCGTCTCTACTTGTTAAAGTATGAAGTAATAAATATGAGGGTATACTACCTGCTATGCCACGCATTCGAAAGTAAGCCATGTCGCTGCACGCTGAAAGACATGGGCTTTACTCACAATTCAGGAGCTCCAATGCAAGAAAGTACATACAAACTGCAGCCTTTTCACTTGGCCATTCCCGTAAATAACCTCACCGAAGCAGAAGCTTTCTACGGTGACATTTTAGGCTGTCGCCAAGGTCGTTCTTCGGACCAATGGATCGACTGGGACTTCTTTGGACACCAGTTGGTTACCCACGTAGCGCCAGAGCGTGTATTACCGCCAGCACACAATGCGGTTGACAACCAACAGGTGCCTGTCCCTCATTTTGGTGTGGTGTTAGGTATGGCTGAATGGCAGGCCCTAGCTGAACGTGTGCGTGCTGCAGGTTTAGCCTTTGTTATCGAGCCTTCCATTCGCTTTCAAGGGAAGCCGGGTGAGCAGGCCACCATGTTCTTCTACGACCATTCAGGCAACGCCCTTGAATTTAAAGCCTTTGCCGACCTAAGCCAGTTGTTTGCTAACTAACCCTTGGCGCCATCAAAACAAATAAAGTGTTCGTCGCCGAAGGCCATTGCGGCGGCCATGACTAAACAGGAGTGAGGCGGCACAATCACCAATAAGTCGCCGAGGCGCAGTTTCTCAATGGCGCTTTGGGGCATGCGCACTTTGCCGTGCTCTTGGGAAAGCCCAATAACCTCGGCCCCTTCGACTGGCTGCGACCAACCACTCTCCGTTTGCTGCATTACTTGCCCAAACACAGTGCGGGTGTGCGAGCCTGCGCCGCTACTAACCCAGTCTTTCCCAAAGTGCACAGCGCCGCCATGTACCACGACCTCGTTGCGTTCGGGGTAACGGCCAATAACAGGGCAAGCCATAGCCAGGGCGATATCGTCCCAGTCGCAGGCGCCGATCATTTTTTGCTGCATATCATAAAACACATAGTTGCCCGGGCGTATTTCGTTAGCGCCTGGGAAGCTGTCCATACGGCTACAAGTTGGTGTGTCGCCAACAGAGACCCATAAAGGGGGCTGCACATGCTTGCTTAAAGCAGCCATTAACTCGTTTAGGCGGGCCGTACTTTCTGTGTGTACAGCGGCAATGGCGGTTTCACCTTGTGCACCATAACTGTGGCCGCTATGGACCATCAGGCCTATGCGTTTAACATGCTCCATGCCGTGAGCGGTTTTGATGGTGGCGGCAATGCGGTGCTGTTGGCGCCAGTCGAACCCCGTACGGCCGTACCCTGTGTCGACCTCGAGCATGAGTTGCACAGGCGTGGTTATTTGGGCCACATAGGCCAGTGCATCTTCATGCTCTATGGTGAGGGTGAGCTTTGCTTGCTGGGCTAAGGCTTGAATGGCCGGTAGCTCGCGTGGATTAAGCGGAATGGCAATATGTACATCGCGCCACCCAGCGGCAACAAAGTATTCCGCCATAGCAAGGGATGAAACAGCGATAGGGGTGCTTTCAGGTGGCCCAAACCAAGTGCCAATAAGCGCCGACTGGTGGGTTTTAAAATGGGGCCGCAGCGCTACCTGGGCAGACTTAGCTTTGGCCTGCATGGTTGCAATATTGCGCTGCGCGCGGCTGCGGTTTATTAGCACGGTGGGGCCGGTAATAGTGTCCCAGTTAAGTGTCATAAGGGCGCTCCAGTAAGGTCGTGGACCAAGGTAACGTATGAATGTCGAGGTTACCGCCACTGAGAATAAGTCCATTGGACTTGCCAGCAAAGTGTTCTGGGTAGGTTAAAGCTGCGGCAAACACAGTAGCGGAAGAAGGTTCAACAATAATTTTCAACTCTTGCCATAGTAGTTGCATGGCTTCAATAACAGCGTCGTCGCTGACTTTTAAAACGTCAGTCAGCTTGTCTTGCAAAATGGGGAAGGTGAGCTCACCAAGTTGCGTGAGCAAACCGTCACAAATACTTACCAAGCCCCGGGAAGGTTCAATAGTGCCTGACTGTAAGGAAGCCCAGGCGTCATCCGCATGCTCAGGTTCGGCGGCGTATACGTGCATGTTTTGGCTATTTCCTACCATGCAGGTTCCTGCGGCTAACCCGCCCCCGCCGACCGGGGTCATGAGAGTGTCTAAGTTGGGTACTTCTTTAATCAATTCCAGTGCAGCGGTGCCTTGGCCAATAATAATATTCGGGTGGTTATAAGGCGGCACAAAAGTTTGTGTTGGTTGCTCGGTTGCTTGCTGGGCTAAAAACTCTGCGCGCGCCTCCATGCCAGGGGCTAACTCCGTGATGCGTGCGCCATAACGGGCAATATTTGCTTTTTTTACCGTTGGGGCTGTGGTGGGTACGGCTACATGCACCGGGATATTCAGTAATTGCCCAGCATACGCAAGGGCCGCTCCATGGTTGCCCGAGGACACTGTATACACGCCGGCGGCTTGTTGTTCGGTGGTGAGCTGGAGCAATGCAAAGCACGCGCCGCGAAATTTGAATGATCCCGTATGCTGAAGATTTTCACATTTAAAATAGAAATTCCCCCCAGCTAATTGGTTCAAATAGTGACTTTGCAAAACAGGGGTTTGAACACAATAGGAGGCTAAACGTTGTTCGGCATGATGAATGGCGGCTAAATGAATAGAGCCGTCACCTGCCGCAGATTGCCATGCTGCCATTTTACACCTTTACAGACTGGTGGATAACATGGCAAAAGAGTACACTATGAGTCGACTAATAAGCTAGCTTGTATAAGCTGGTAGCCCCCCCTTGAAGGAGAATGGAATGGATATTTGGACGGCACTGATCACCTTGTTACTTATCATGAACCCGCTAGGTAACTTGCCTATCTTTTTATCAGTGCTGCGCCATGTGGAGCAGAAGCGTCGCCGCATTGTATTAGCCCGCGAACTGATATTTGCGCTCATTATTATGATTATATTTTTGTATGCGGGTACAGGGCTATTAGAAAGCCTTGGTTTGCGTCAAGAAGCTGTGGGAATTGCCGGTGGTATTATTATGTTTATCATTGCCTTGCGCATGATTTTCCCACAACCAGGCGGGGTATTGGGTTTGCCAGCGGGGGAAGAGCCGTTTTTAGTGCCGCTGGCCACGCCTTTGATTTCTGGGCCTTCGTTGTTGGCGTCCCTCATTTTATTAGCAAACCAGTCGCCTGATCGCATGCTCGACTGGACCTTGGCGGCTGTAGGCGCTTGGTTTGTGTCGGCCGTGGTGCTCATGTTTAGCAGTGTTTTCTTGCGTGCTCTAGGTCAACGCGGTTTGAATGCCATTGAGCGCTTGATGGGGATGATCCTGATTATGATTGCTGTGCAAATGTTCCTTGATGGCATTATGGATTACGTGATGCAAGGGAGTGGCATGTAATGGCCACGGCAGATATAGAGCGCAAAGCCGCCGCTTTAGAAAACGACGCCCAAGCAGTGTTTGCGGCTTATTTATGTGAACGTATGCTTCCTAATTACCGACTTTTTTCAGAGCAAGCAAGTACCGGCGACAGCAAGGTGCTGCGCGGTATGCTCGACGCCATTTGGGACAAACTAACTACGGGCAAAGGCGCTGGTTGGGAGCGTTGGCAAGAAAAACTAGAAGCGGTCACACCCAGCGAGTCTGAGCACGATGTTTTGGGCGTGTATCCGGCGATAGCAGCTTGCACGGCACTAAGTTGTTTAGCGCAAGGCTTTTCAGAACGTGACGCACAATGCTTTTTAGATGTAGCGCGCGTCTCGAAGGGCAGTGTGGCCCATTATTTAGAGCTTGGAGAATGTGCCCAGATAGAAGACGCAAACTCACGGGCAGCGGCGGTAGCCGAGCATGAATTAATGGCGTACGAAGTAGCCGTGCAAGATGCCATGTTAGACTTCTTGCGTGCTGAGCCGCGCATACACCGTGAGCTTATTCGTGATGTGCGCCAAATTGCACGAGAAGAAGGTCATTCTAACTTGGGGCTTTAACCACACGGTAGAGTAACGCAGCCGACTGGCCCATGGTTTTTTCTCGGTATAACTGCCAGTGAGCGGGCACGTGCACAGGGGCCTTGTGTTCGGTTTCTATGTACACCCAAGCGTCTGGCGCAAGCCACTGATGCTGCTCTAGCAACTCAATGGCGGGGTTCACTAAGTTTTGTTGGAAGGGCGGGTCGAGAAACACCACCTGCATGGGTTTTTGCATATTAGGCAGCGTCAGTAACTGCAGCGCGTTGCCCTGATGAATTTGTGCGCTTTGTTCGGCCCGTAAGGTGGTTAAGTTGGTTCGCAGCTGCTGACATGCTTGGCGGTTTTGTTCAAAAAAAGTGGCCTGAGCTGCACCACGGGACAGTGCTTCAAGCCCTAAGCTACCCGTACCGGCAAAGACGTCTAGCACCTGGGTTTGGGGTAGTTCAAATTGCAGCCAGTTAAACAGGGTTTCTCGCAGCCGGTCTATGGTCGGGCGAAGCCCTTCGGCGTCGGTAACAGGTAGCTTTCGTCCGCGCCACTGTCCACCAATCATTCGAATGTGCCCTTGAGCTGCTGTGTTTTTTCGTGCCATATCTCACCCAAACCTGTATTTGAGGTGAAATAATACATGAATTCACCGTATCATGGGGCAATAATTCCAGCATTGGCAGGCCACCATGCGGTGGCTGTATAGCTATGTTATGATTTCTTTTTTCCTGGAGACGTATGCAATATGAGTGAGAAAGGCTCGTTTTTTTCATCTTTGTTTAGACGTAAAAAGAACAAAGATGCGACCCCAGCGGAGCACGAAGCGAGCGCTGCGGACGCTATTGAAGAAGTTGAAGAAGTCGGCACAGAAGCAGAGCAGCAAAGCGAAGCCGAGCGCAGGGCAGAACCGACGGTAGAAAAAGCTGAGCAAGGCACAGCTGCCGAGTCTGTTGCGGCCGAGCCAGAGGTTGAGGTTGTCGCTGAGCCTGAGGTGGAACAGGCGCTTGAGCCTGGGCCTGAGCAAGAGCAAGAGCCTGAGCTAGAACCCGAGGTGGAGCAAGCGACCGAACTTGCGGAGCCACTAGCAGCAGCTGAAGAAGAAGTAGAAACGCCCGCTGTTACTCAAACACCTACGGTCACCGCAGAGCGACCAAAGAAAAAAGGCTGGTTTCAGCGCCTTCGTGAAGGCTTGCGCAAAACATCTGGGAATCTTGGTAGCGGTTTAAGCAGTCTGTTTTTGGGCAAGAAAATTGACGATGACTTATTTGAAGAGCTGGAAACACACTTGCTAATGGCCGACGTGGGCATAGAAACCACCACCCGCATTATTAAGCAGTTGACCGAGCATGCCTCGCGCCATGAGTTGAAAGACGCAGAAGCCTTATACGACCGCTTGAAAGAAGAAATGGCCGGTTTACTAGAGCCTGTCAGCCAGCCCTTGGTTATACCTGAAAACCACACAGGCCCCTTTGTTATTTTAATGGTTGGGGTAAATGGTGTGGGTAAAACCACCACCATTGGTAAGTTAGCCCGGCAGTTTAAAGCTGAAGGCAAGTCGGTGATGTTGGCGGCTGGTGACACTTTCCGTGCGGCTGCGGTAGAGCAGTTGCAAGTGTGGGGTGAGCGCAACGACATCCCTGTTATTGCTCAGCACACAGGCGCTGACAGCGCGTCGGTACTATATGACGCAGTAGAAGCAGCCAAAGCCCGTGGTGTTGACGTGCTATTAGCCGACACGGCAGGCCGCTTGCAGAACAAGTCGAACCTTATGGAAGAGCTGAAGAAAATTGTGCGTGTGATGCAAAAAGTTGACCCAGCGATGCCGCACGAAGTCATGCTTACACTGGACGCAGGAACCGGTCAAAACGCCATGAGTCAGGCGAAACTCTTTAATGAAGCAGCTCCCATTACCGGCTTGGTGATGTCAAAACTTGACGGCACAGCGAAAGGGGGTGTTATCTTTGGTTTAGCCGACCAGTTCCAAATACCTATTCGCTATATTGGTGTGGGTGAACAGTTAGAAGACTTGCGCCCCTTTAATGCGGAAGAATTTGTGTCGGCCTTGTTTGCAAGCAATGACAGCGACGAAACCCAGACGCAGGATGTGTAACCCATTATGATTCACTTTGAGCAGGTAAGTAAAAACTATCCCGGTGGCTTTACAGCATTAAAAAACGTGAGTTTTCGGCTGGAGCGTGGCGAGATGGCGTTTCTTACCGGCCATAGTGGAGCAGGAAAAAGTACGCTGTTGCGGCTGATTTCTTTAATGGAGCGAGCCACTGTAGGGCGCGTGGCTATTAACGGCCATGACCTACGCAAAGTAGGGCGTAAGCAAGTGCCTTACCTGCGCCGCGACATTGGTATTATTTTCCAAGACCACCGTTTGCTGCTTGAAAAAACGATTTTTGATAATGTCGCCCTGCCTTTGTATATCGAAGGCTACACCCAAGGGGAAGCGCGCAAACGGGTGCAAGCAGCCTTAGACAAGGTTGGTTTGGCCGGGAAAGAACGGCACTTCCCCATGATGCTTTCTGGTGGTGAACAGCAGCGTGTGGGCATTGCCCGAGCCATTGTGAATAAGCCGCCTTTGCTGCTTGCGGACGAACCGACAGGGAACCTCGACCCGAAACTTTCTATGGAAATTATGCGGCTGTTTGAAAGCTTTAACGACGTCGGGGTGTCGGTATTAATTGCGACCCACGACTTAGGTCTTATCGCCCGCATGCGCTACCGTACGTTGAGCTTAAAAGAAGGTGAGATGATCAGTGACGGCCTTGCTCACCAGGGGGAGGCGCACCATGAGTAGTCGCCCGCATAAAATGCCTATTTGGCGCCGGTTCGTGATGTTTTGGGTGCACAATTTGCAACAGGCTGTGGGTAGCTTAGGCGAGCTAAGCCGTGCGCCCTGGGCTTCATTGATGACCATAGCCGTGTTAGGCCTTAGCTTGACCTTACCCAGCACCTTGTATGTGGTGGTGAAGAATAGTCAGGCGGCAACGATGGGGTTAAACGATGCGGCTGAAATTAGCTTGTTTTTGCACAAGGACTTACAGCGTGCAGAAGTAGAAACCTTTGCCAAGCGGGTAGAGCTGCGTAACGACGTGGAAAAAGTCGAGATTATTTTCCGCGACGCTGGCCTGCGTGACTTTCGCGCCACCTCAGGCTTTGGCAGCGCCCTGGACTATTTAGAACGTAACCCGTTGCCCGACGTATTAGTGGTTACGCCGCTGGCAGAACATAAGTCGGCAGACAGGGCGCGGGCTTTGCTGGCGCAACTTCAGCAAGAGCGGGAAGTGAGTTCAGCAAGCTTAGATGTGCAATGGCTGGAACGTTTGCAAGCCTTAGTCCGACTGGTTGAAGACGTATTGGGCGCCTTAGCCGTGTTGTTGTGTGCTGCAGTGGTTTTAATTGTGGGAAACACCATACGTTTGATGATTTTGAATCGGCGCGATGAAATTGTTATCATGAAGCTTGTCGGCGCAACCGACGGTTATATTCAACGTCCCTTCTTATACACAGGCTTTTGGTACGGCTTTATTGGCGGTGTCGTAGCTTGGATTGCCACCGCATTACTTGTTTTCTGGATTGGTCGTGCTGTTTCAGGTGTGACTGAATTGTACGACAGCTCGTTTCGACTGCTTGGATTAAACTTTAACGAGCTTATGGTGTTGTGGCTTATCGCTATAATTTTAGGATTGTCAGGCTCTTACATTGCGGTGCGCAGACACGTTGCCGCCATTGAGCCTTAGTCACAAAAACATCATACATTTCCTACTTGCACCATGCAGTCGCTTTGTTAGAATGCTGTGTCCGGGAACTTATTTTCGGACCATGACTCTAACTATATTAGTAAGAGCAAAGCCCTTGTTTAGGCTGATGTTGAGCTAAATAAAGGCTTGTTCCCCATGTACTTATTGTCATACATTCGCTTAGAGAGAGGTTTGTCGATGACTCAGATAAATTCAATGGCTGTCACAGTTCCCCAAACTGGGAGTTTGGAAGCCTATATTTCTTCAGTGAACAGTATTCCAATGCTGACTGCTGAAGAAGAAAAAGAATTGGGTGAGCGCCTACAAGAAACAGGCGACCTAAGTGCCGCTAAGCGTCTTATTATGTCTCACCTGCGCTTTGTGGTGCATGTAGCACGTGGTTATTCGGGCTATGGCTTACCACAGGCTGACCTTATTCAAGAAGGTAACGTTGGGCTCATGAAGGCGGTGAAACGCTTTGACCCAACAGTTGGTGTGCGGTTGGTTTCCTTTGCCGTACACTGGATAAAAGCAGAAATTCACGAATATGTACTGCGTAATTGGCGCATCGTAAAAGTTGCTACCACCAAAGCGCAACGTAAATTGTTCTTTAACCTTCGTCGCTCGAAAAAGCGCTTAGGTTGGTTCTCGGGCGAAGAAGTTGAAACCGTAGCCCGCGAGCTTGGCGTAACACCACGCGATGTGATGGAAATGGAAACGCGTATGAGTGCGCACGATCCAGCGTTTGAGCTAAGTTCAGACGACGATGACGCACGTGAAGGCATTGGCTTCTCGCCAGCCCAGTACTTGCAAGACCATACCTCGAACGTTGCAGAAGAAGTTGAAGAGGAAAACTGGGAGCAGCATGCTAATGCCCGCTTGACTCATGCTATGTCGGAATTAGACGAGCGCAGCCAGCACATTGTGCGCGCACGTTGGTTAGAAGAAGACAAAACGACATTGCAAGACTTAGCAGAATACTACTCTGTGTCTGCTGAGCGTATTCGCCAGCTTGAAGTGAATGCAATGAAAAAGCTGCGCAGTGCGATGCAGTAAGAAAAATGAAATGCCGTATAGGGTGTGGTGCTTGTTGTATCGCACCCTCTATTTCTAGCCCCATTCCTGGTATGCCGCATGGCAAGCCTGCCAACACACCTTGTGTACAACTTACCGAAGACTTTCAATGCGCTATTTTTGGTCAAGCCGAGCGGCCTGCAGTGTGTGCCGAGTTTAGCGCTGATCGAGAGACCTGCGGCACACATCGCGACGAAGCATTGATTATTTTAACCCAGCTTGAGCAGGCAACCCGTTAACGTTGTAAAAAGCGCAATGGGTTGACCGGGTCACCGCGGTGGCGTATTTCAAAGTACAAGCCGGGCTCGCGCTGGCCGCCACTTTGGCCGGCAAGGGAGATGACTTGGCCTTTCCGTACCGCTTGGCCCACGTCGAACATAAGGGCTTGATTGTACCCATATAGGCTCATATAGCCGTCGCCATGGTCTAACACCATGACCAAACCGAACCCCCGCAGCCAGTCGGCGAATAAAACACGACCGTCGGCAATGCTGTGCACAGGCTGCTCGGCTTCCGCTTCAATGACCAGTCCGCGCCAATTCACTTGGCTGCTGCGCTGTTCCCCAAAACGATGCCGAATACGCCCTTTTAGAGGCCAGGGCAGAGAGCCCCGCAGGTTGCCTAAGCCTGCTAATTGAATATTGGTGGAGCGCAAGACATCAGCTAACGACGCGATTAAAGCGGTTACTTCCTGTTCGTTTTGTTGCATGGCTTGCAAGCTGGCAGAGGCGCTTGCTTGCGCTTGTTGTAACTCAGCCACGCGTTGCTCTTGACGTTGCCTTTGCTGCTCTATTTGGTTGCGCTGTTCGGCTTGTTCGGCGCGACGCTGGGCTAATTGGCTTTGCTGCTGTTCAAGTTGTGCTTGTACTTCCTTTAGTTCTACCTCGGTGGCGTGTAGCTGTTCAAGCTGCGCCAGCCGGGCTTCATTTAAGTGGCGAAAGTATTCCAGCATACGTTCAAAACGTGCGGGGTTTTCTTGGTTAAGCAGTAACTGCAAAAAGCTGTAGTCGCCAGCGCGATACGCTGCGTCTATTTGATCAGCTAACAGTTGAGCCTGTGTTTGCAGAGAGTCTTGCAACGTGCGCTGTTCTGCTTCGAGTTCACGAATACGAGCGCGTAAACCAGCAAGGGCTTGTTCCGTGCGTTGCAAGGCTTGGGTGCTGCTCGCCATTTCACGTTCGAGGTCGCGTAAAGCACGTTCACTTTGGCTCAGGCGTTGTTGGTTACGGTCGAACAGGCGGCGCTGCTGCTGAATGTTTTGCTGTAACTCACGCAGTTGCCGTTCAGCTTCTGCGTGCTGTTCACGGGCGTCGTTCTGCATGGCGAAAGCGCTGGGAGCCGCCATGCAGAATAAGAAGGCGAATAAGGCAAGTATTCGGCCCAGTGGCACCATGTTACTTCAACACCATTAAGGGTTTACCTGTCATTTCAGTGGGCTGCTCGAGACCCATTAAATGCAACATGGTCGGGGCTACGTCGGATAAGCGACCATTGGCCACAGGGGTGGCTTCACGCCCAACATAAATGAAGGGTACCAAGTTGCTGGTATGGGCTGTATGCGACTGGCCCGTTTGGTGGTCGGCCATTTGCTCGGCATTGCCGTGGTCGGCGGTAATGAGTGCTTCACCACCATAGGTACGCAGGGCTTCCACTACACGGCCAACGCATGCGTCGACGGCTTCACAGGCTTTCACGGCTGCGTCGAAATTGCCCGTATGGCCGACCATGTCGCCATTCGGGTAGTTGCAAATAATGGCGTCGTATTTGCCAGAAGCAATGGCGTCGACCAAAGCGTCCGTAAGCTGCTCTGAGCTCATTTCCGGTTGTAAGTCGTAGGTAGCAACCTGAGGTGATGGAATAAGGGTGCGGGTTTCACCTTCAAACTCCTGTTCACGGCCGCCACTGAAGAAGAAGGTCACGTGGGCATACTTTTCTGTTTCAGAAATACGCAACTGGGTTTTATTGTTCTTTTCAAGCCATTCCCCGAACACGTTGTGCAGTTGCTCGGGTGGAAAAGCAACGGGCGCTTGAATGTCGGCCGCGTATTCGGTGAGCATCACAAAAGCGCTGAGCTGTGGCTGCACCCGCTCGAAATGTGGGAAGTCACTGTCGGTAAAACAACGCGTAATTTCGCGGGCACGGTCCGCGCGGAAGTTCATAAAAAACACAGCGTCGCCGTCGGCAATAGGCTGTGCGCCCTCTATCCATGTAGGTTTTACAAATTCGTCGTTTTCGTCGCGGGCATAGGCCGCTTCGAGGCCTGCCAGGGCCGAAGCATGGGTATAGTCGGCTTTGCCTGCGGTTAACAAGCGCCATGCCTGCTCGACGCGGTCCCAGCGGTTGTCACGGTCCATGGCGTAATAGCGGCCGCACAGGCTGGCAAAACGAGCGCCAGGGATGTGGGCAAAGGCGTGTTCAAACTTTTCAATACTTGCGGCAGCTGAACGTGGCGGTGTGTCTCGGCCGTCGAGGAAGGCATGAATGTAAATGTGTTTTGCGCCTTGCTTGTGCGCTAACTCGGCCATGGCTAATAAGTGGTCTTCATGGCTGTGTACGCCACCGGGAGAAAGCAAGCCCATAATATGCACGGCACCTGCTTTGGCGGTGCAGTCGTCCAGGGCTTTCAAAAATGTAGGGTTGGTAAAGAAGTCACCGTCTTCAATAGCTTTGGAAATGCGGGTGAAGTCTTGGTACACAATGCGGCCTGCGCCAAGGTTCATGTGGCCAACTTCCGAGTTCCCCATTTGCCCCTCGGGTAAGCCCACAGCCATGCCTGAGCCGTCGACAAGGGTATGCGGCATGGTGTTGTAAAGTTCGTCTAGTACGGGGGTGTGGGCATGCGCAATAGCGTTGTCAGGCGCCATTTCACGGCTTCCCCAGCCATCGAGAATCATAAGCACAAGCGGGTTTTTGCGGGCAGTTGCAGTTGCCATGGAAACTCCTAGCAGAATAAATATTGAATAAACGTCGACAAGGATAATTTAACAGCGAGTTTACTTTATTTAGTTTGGTGAAGCATCTTTCAAGACGTTTTTTTACTGAATCTGAAGAATATAGGGGGTATACTCTGGCCCTATAAATTTTTAGCAGTAATGGTAGGAGAGGTCATGGACCAAATAATTCAGTTTGCTACTGAACATTACATTATGAGCGCTTTATGGTTGGCTGTGCTGGTTATGCTGGTGGTTGACTTAATTAAGCGTGGCTCATCGGCGGTGACAAGCTTATCTGCTCAAGAAGCGACCATAAAGGTGAACCGTGGTGGATTGTTTGTTGATATTCGCAGCGCAGAAGAGTACAACAATGGGCATATTCACGGTGCTCGCAATATTCCACTGCAACAAATTCGCGACGGAAATACAAAAGCCCTTGAGAAATATAAAGACGCCCCCATCATTACTGTATGCAACTATGGAAATACGGCGCGCACGGCAGCATCGCTGTTAGAGAAAGCAGGGTTCAGCCAAGTGTCTATTTTACAAGGTGGCATGCAAGCTTGGAAAGGGGCTAACATGCCTGTCCGTAAAAGTGCTGCAAGCGCTGACAAGCAGAAGAAGAATAAGAAATAAACTAATTTAACAATAAACTCTGAAGGTATTTATTATGGCTGACGAACAGCAAAACGCAGGCGCACAAGAAGCGCAACAACAAGAACCACAATTCGCTATTCAGCGCATTTATGTAAAAGATGTATCGTTTGAAGCGCCAAATTCGCCAGCGATCTTCCGCAAAGAGTGGACGCCAAATGTAAGCGTTGACATGAATGTGTCGAACAACAAACTTGAAGACAACTTGCATGAAGTCGTGCTAACCCTCACGGTAAAAAACACCATTGGTGAAGAAACGGCATTCCTTTGTGAAGTAGCTCAAGCCGGTATTTTTGCTATTGGCGACCAGGTACCTGAAGACCAGTTACCACAGTTGCTTGCGGCATTCTGCCCGAACATTCTATTCCCATATGCGCGTGAAGCCATTGCCAACCTAGTAAACCGTGGTACGTTCCCACAGCTTAACCTAGCGCCAGTGAACTTTGACGCCGTTTACGCACAGCACGTTCAGCAGCAACAACAAGCAGCTGAAGGCCAAAAACTGGACGCGTAATGAGCAGCACATGTGACCCACAAGTGGTAACAGTGTTAGGGGCGGGGTCGTACGGCACCGCCCTTGCTATTTGTATTGCCAGAAAAGGCACTCGCACTTTGTTGTGGGGGCGCGATAAAGCCGCCATGCAGGCAATGGCCGAGCAGCGCTGTAATGCCCGCTACTTACCCGATATTGAGTTTCCAGACACCCTCGAGCCTGTGTCCGACTTAAATGCAGCGGTTGCCGCTTCGCAGATAGTGTTGGTGGTGGTGCCCAGTTATGGTTTTGCCGATGTGTTAACGCAAATAAAACCAGCACTGTGTGACTCAGCCCGTGTGGCGTGGGCTACCAAAGGGCTAGAGCCAGAAACGGGGCGCCTGCTGTCGGACGTTGCCCAGGATATTTTAGGTGAAACGCGACCCCTTGCGGTGCTTTCAGGGCCAACCTTTGCCAAAGAAATGGCCGCGGGTATGCCAACGGCCATTTCAGTGGCAGCCACACAGCCTGACTTTGTCCGGGTACTGTCCGAAACCTTACACTGCGACAAGTCTTTCCGTGTGTATTCCAATGACGACTTCATTGGTATGCAAGTAGGTGGGGCCATTAAGAACGTGATTGCCATTGGCGCAGGCATGGCCGACGGTATTGGGTTTGGTGCCAATGCCCGCACAGCCCTTATTACCCGAGGCTTAGCTGAGCTAACCCGGTTAGGTATGGCGCTGGGTGCAAAAGCAGAAACCTTTACCGGTATGGCCGGGCTAGGTGACTTAATTTTAACCTGCACGGACAATCAGTCGCGTAATCGCCGATTTGGTTTGGCGATTGGCCAAGGCAAGTCGGTGGACGAAGCCATGGCCAGCATTGGTCAAGCGGTCGAAGGGTACCGAAATACGCGGGAAGCCTTTACCTTATCGAAACGTCACCAGGTGGAAATGCCTATTGTCGAGCAGCTTTATCAAGTGCTTTATAATGGCAAAGAGCCACGACAAGCCGCCTTGGACCTGCTGGGCCGTTCACAAAAAAGCGAAAGCCTAACCTAAAGTTAGGCTAGAGCAACCCCCGTTCGGCAAAGGACACGGTTTCCCCAGCTCCAATCACAAAGTGGTCAAGTACGGCCACGTCGATAGTGCGCAAGGCTTCCTGAATGCGTTCTGTGACCCGTTTGTCTGCTTGGCTGGGTTCGGCCACCCCGCTTGGGTGGTTGTGTGCCAAAATAATGGCTGCGGCATTGCGCTCTAATACCAATTTAACAATTTCGCGCGGGTATACGGGCGCGGCGTTAATAGTGCCAAAAAATAACTCTTCGTAATGCAGCAGCCTGTGTTGGTTGTCAAGCAGTAGCAGGGCGAATACTTCTCTGTCTTGGTGGCGCAATTTGGTGGCGAGGTAGTCGCGCACCAGTTGCGGGTTGGTAAAGCCTTTGCCGAGCTTTAAGGTGCTGGCAAGGTAGCGCCGCGACAATTCTAAGATAACCTGAATTTGCATGCAGCGGGCCATGCCAACGCCATGTAACGTACGCAATTGGGTAGCTGGCATGGAAAGCAGCTCGGCTAACCCACCGGCTTGTTGCAAAATGCTGCGAGCCCAAGACATAACATCTTGGCCGGCGGTGCCTGTACCAAACAGTACGGCCAATAATTCAGCGTCACTTAAAGACTGTGAACCGTGGGCTGCAAGTTTCTCTCGGGGACGTTCGGCCACCGGCCATTCACGAATATGCATGATTCCTCCTTGAATCAAATAAGGGGTACTCAGTTGACAGGCTTTTTTGGAAGAATCTCGCCAAGTCAACTTGGTACGTGTTAATCTAACGTAAGTGCTCATTAGATAAAGAACAACTATGTCAGGGCTAAAAAACCGTAAGTTATTGCTGATTGTGACCGGCGGTATCGCCGCTTACAAAACTCCAGAGTTAGTGCGCCGCTTGGTGGAACGCCAAGTGCAGGTGCGTGTGGTCATGACAAAAGGCGCCCAAGCCTTTATTACACCACTGACCTTGCAAGCCGTATCAGGCAACCCCGTGCATGACGATTTACTTGATCCTGCGGCAGAAGCAGCCATGGGTCATATTGAATTGGCCCGCTGGGCCGACTTAATTGTGGTTGCCCCAGCCACTGCAAGCGCCATGGCGCGCTTAGCGCATGGCTTTGCTGACGACCTGTTTTCCACCTTATGCTTGGCGACGGACGCGCCCATTGCGGTGGTGCCGGCGATGAACCGACTGATGTGGGCGGCGCCGGCAGTGCAACGGAACGTAGACTTACTGAAAGCCGACGGCAAGTTAATTTGGGGGCCTGGTGAAGGCTCGCAAGCCTGTGGTGAAGTGGGTGCGGGGCGCATGCTTGAGCCCCATGAAATATTGCAGCAAGTGACCAGTTTCTTTGACAAAACCGTTGCTATTTCTGCAGAAAGCAAAACATTACAGGGCGAACACGTGGTGATTACCGCAGGCCCCACCCGCGAGCCTTTAGACCCGGTACGCTATTTAAGTAACCACAGCAGCGGCAAAATGGGTTTTGCATTGGCTGAAGCGGCCGCAAAGGCAGGTGCCCAGGTCACTCTGATTGCTGGACCGGTTCACCTGGCGACTCCTGCTGGGGTGCACCGAGTGGATGTGGAAAGCGCGTTGGACATGCAGCAGGCTGTAGCCGCAAGCTTGCCCGACTGTACCCTGTTTATTGGCTGTGCCGCGGTTGCCGACTTTCGTGCTGAGCAGGTTGGTGCTGAAAAAATTAAGAAAACAGCCGATAGCGACACCATGGCGTTAACACTGACCAAAAACCCGGACATATTAGCTTGGGTGGCGGAACAGCCAAAGGCGCCCTTTACGGTTGGTTTTGCCGCAGAAACCCAAAAGGTTGCAGAGTACGCTCAGGCAAAATTGAAACGCAAAGGAATTCGCATGATCGTGGCGAACGATGTTAGCAACAGTGCTCTTGGCTTTAATAGCGACGACAACGCAGCGGAGGTGTTCTGGTATGCAGCCACTGGGGAAGTCACCAGCCGTTGCTTCCAGCAGCGCAGCAAAACCCAATTGGCCACCGATTTAATTGAACTGATTAGCGAGCAGAAACATGAGCAATAAAAGCATTGATGTGAAAATTTTAGACCCGCGTGTTGGCCGCGAGTTTCCCTTACCTGCCTACGCCACCGAAGGCTCAGCTGGAATGGACTTACGGGCTTGCTTGTCCTCCACGCTTACCTTAGAGCCCGGCCAAACGGCGCTTGTGAAAACGGGCATTGCTATTCATATTGGCGACCCAAACCTCGCGGCCACCTTGCTACCTCGTTCTGGTTTAGGCCATAAGCACGGAATTGTGTTAGGTAACCTGGTGGGGTTAATTGACTCGGACTACCAAGGAGAGTTGATGGTGTCGGTGTGGAACCGTGGTACCACCACGTTTAGCATTGAACCGGGCGACCGCATTGCACAAATGGTTATTTTACCCGTGGTGAAAGTAGACTTTAATATTGTAGAAGAGTTTGTAGAAAGCGATCGGGGCGAGGGTGGTTTTGGCCACTCTGGTCGACAATAAGAATTCGCAAAGGAACACAATGACTATGGCAACGGAACGAAAACAAAACCGCAAGGAAGAAATTTTAGGTACGCTTGCGCACATGCTGGAAACCAGTTTAGGCAAGCCCATTACCACAGCACGCTTAGCGGCTGAAGTAGGGGTGTCGGAAGCCGCTTTGTACCGCCACTTCCCGTCGAAAGCAAAAATGTTTGACGACTTGATCAATTTGATCGAAGACATTTTGCTTGGCTCCACCAACCGCATGTTGGAGCAAGAAAAAAACACCATGACCCGTGTGCGGGAAATGCTGTTAATTTTGTTCCGTTTGGTGGAGCAAAGCCCAGGTATGAGCCGTATGCTGACTGGCGACGCTTTAATGGGCGAACATGAGCGCCTACGCCTTCGTATTGTCATGCTGTTCGACAAGTTTGAAAGCCAGATGAAACAGGTTTTACGCGAGCGCCGTTTACGTGAAGGAGCGGAATTTGCGACGGACGAAAGCGTTTTATCGAATGTTGTTATGGCATATGCAGAGGGAAAACTGTTACAATTCGTCCGATCTGGATTTAAAACCAAGCCTACCGCCCAATTCGACACTCAATGGGCGTTGATCGAACGGCAGCTTTTAGGATCATAATTCACCTGAATTATGGAAAAGATCAGCAAATTTCAAGAAATCGCTTGCTTTTAGAGCGATATTTTTGTATAAATTGCGCCCTCGAATTTAGGGCAAAGCCATTATGGCTATCAGGCGAGCTGCAAGCAATTTCGGAGTAAAAGATAATGTCTCGAGTATGTGAAGTAACAGGAAAGCGGCCAATGGTTGGTAACAACCGTTCACACGCAAGAAATGCGACCCGCCGTCGATTCCTGCCAAACCTGCAATCACACCGTTTCTGGGTAGAAAGCGAGAAGCGTTGGGTGAAACTGCGTGTTTCAACAAAAGGTATGCGTATCATCGACAAGAACGGTATCGACACCGTACTTGCTGACCTGCGTGCCAAAGGTATCCGGGTTTAATCCGGTTAGAACGAAAGGAAAAATACGATGCGCGATAAAATCCGTCTGATTTCTTCTGCTGGTACAGGATATTTCTACACCACAGATAAAAACAAACGTAACATGCCAGGAAAATTTGAGATCAAAAAATACGATCCAGTTGTCCGCAAGCATGTGCTTTTTACTGAAGCACGAATGAAATAATAAAAACCCGGCCTTGGCCGGGTTTTTTATCTCTGCACTATGCCTATGCACTACCTGTTCAAAGCGGGCCAACGGCTCCGTACCTTTTATATCCTCGTCATGCTCTCGTACTTGCCTCCTTTTGTGTGGAAGCTGGTTACAGGACAAGGCGTTTACCAACATGCCTACCACATTCTACTTGTACTATTAGCTTCTGGCGTTGCCACGGGGACCCATAAAGCCAGCCCACGGCTCAGCCTTTTCTTAGCCGCTTCCATGGCGCTTTGTGTTGGCATTTTAATTCTCGACGCTTTGGGTGTTCGCTTTGTGATGGGCGTTTCTCTTGCGGCCTTGGCTCTTTTGGTGTTGTCCTTGCTTGGCTATTACGGCGCCTGGGCGCTAGCCCTCATAAAGCGCTGGCGCCGTAAATAGAACCTTATGCGGGCGGGTCAATGCGTTGGCCTAAGCTCGCATTATGACGAAACCAACCGGTCATACTAAACCGTAGGCGGTGAGCTAATGTCACTTCGTGTACAAAGGTGTCGCTTAAAAACATCACCAAGGTAGACTGGGTGGGCAGCACCCGCTCTAGTACTTGGTTGTTCTCGCCATAAATAATCAGTTCACCCCCGTCTTCTTCGCGCCAATTAGGGTTTAAGTAGAAAACCGTTGAGAGTACCCGGTTGCTTCTGCCTTTAAAGGCGTCTAAATGGCGTTTGTAGCGGCTTCCAGGTTGATATCGGGCTAAGTGGCATTCGTAGTCGAATAAGCCCATAAACAGGCTGCGGTTAAGCATAGTGCGAAGGTGTTCCATTAACTCGAGCCAACGAGCCTCAATAGGCTGCTCTTCGCTGAGCCAGTGAATTTGGTCGCTGCGTATGCCGGTATTCACAGTATGTTGTTTTTCACGGCCAATACCCGCAAGGTGCCAATGGTGGTCGGGGAGTTCTTGGGCGTATTGGTACAGTAAGTTGGCTTCCGCTTCTGCTAAAAAGTCGGGTATGATGACATAGCCTTGTTCGGCAAGCGCGCCGCATATGAAGTCTTGAGTGGCACTTTGGTGAAGTGCGCTATCACGAATAAAACATAAACGTGTCAATAACGTGTAACTCCTAAAGTGATAAAGTAAGAACACTCAGTATAAACTTATATGAGCCGACTGAGTATTCTTTTAAAAGGGCAGGCGTAAACCATGGCAAAACATTCGAAAAAAGACAGCAACTACCGCACCATACTTGGCTTTACGTTAAGCAAGAAAGGGTGGAATAATGTGCTGATCTATCTAGTGCTTATTCTTATGTTTGTGTTTTATTTTATGCAGCACGACAGCGGTAAAATTGCCGCACAAGCGGGTTGGCAACCATTTTCGGAACGTACGCTTGTGGCCATAGCTGACCATAAGGTGGCGCTTATACGGGTTGGTAACCAGTGGCAAGTGCAGCGGGGTGAACCCTTAGCTGAAGACGCCCAAAGCCGATGGTTACAAGCTTGGCAACAGCTCACCTTAAAACCAACAGAAGCCTTACTGCAAGGGCGAGAGTACCAAGTGGAACTAACCTTTGCCGACACAGAGGGCAGTGTGCGCGTGGGCGTGTTTTTTTATAACGGTGAAGCCTTAGTGGCACTGCCAGGCGCCGACACTGTATTTCGTGTGACAAGTTCACAGCGGGACTTACAAGCCCACCACTTTTAATAAGTTGAAGGACCCTAGTAGTGCCTGAATTACCTGAAGTTGAAGTAAGCCGGTTGGGTATTACACCCTATTTAGAGCAGCAAACTGTCGCCAAGGTGAATATTCACCATAAGCAACTGCGTTGGCCCATACCCGACGAGGTAGCCTTGCTTGAGGGCCAAGTAATACAGCGAGTGCAGCGCCGAGCCAAGTATTTGTTGCTGGAAAGTGCGCCGGGCACCTTGGTACTTCACTTGGGTATGTCGGGGCATTTAAAAGTGCTCCCTGCAGGCACGCCCTTGGTCAAGCATGACCACTTTGAGTTGATTACCGCCGCCGGGCAAAGCCTGCGGCTAAACGACACCCGCCGCTTCGGCTGTGTGCTTTGGCAAACAGACGACAACCCCTTAAGTCAGCTAGCCCATTTAGGGCCAGAGCCCCTTTCAGACGCATTTACCGATGACCATTTGTTTACCCATTCGCGCGGGCGCCAAGCGTCGGTGAAAACGTTTATCATGGACAATAAAGTGGTGGTGGGTGTTGGTAATATTTATGCCAACGAGGCTTTGTTTATGAGTGGTATCGACCCTCGCCGCGCAGCCGGGCGAATTAGTAAGGCGCGTTACCTGAAATTAACCCAGGCTATTCGGCTGGTGTTAGCGCGAGCAATAGAGCAGGGCGGCACCACCTTGAAAGACTTTAGTCGTACCGACGGTCAACCCGGCTACTTCGCCCAAGAACTCGCCGTGTATGGGCAAGCAGGCAAACCCTGCCCACAGTGTGAACGGCCGCTAAGTGAGGCCCGCATTGGCCAGCGAAACACCATTTTTTGCAAGCGTTGCCAAACTTAAATATTACTACGTACAAAGGCTAATAATGTTTGGCAAAAGTGTGCAGGCTCATTCAAAAAAGGCGTATGAGCGCTGTCGTTGAACACTTCCATATGGTCAATGGGTTTGTGTATTTGCTCCGCTTGCGCCACAGGCACCAAGCTGTCGCGGCGGCCATAAATACGCAAGCTTGGGCAACTTAGCTGGGTAAATGCTTCGCGCAGGTCAATATGCTGTAGCCAGTTCAAACCAGCAAGCAGGGCTTCTGGTGCTGGGCTTGGGGCATGAGTCAACAGCTGGCTTAAAGCCCGTATGTCGTCTTTCATGTGGGGGCTGCCCATGGCTTGCACGGCAATAAAACGTTCAATGGTGGCTTTGTAGTCACGTTTCAGTTGCTTTTCAAACGCGGCCAGTACAGTAGGCTGAATGCCGGGCCAGTGGTCTGCTTGAGCAAACTTTGGCGTGCTTGCAACAAGTGCCAGCCGTTGCACGTTCAAATTGCCTCGAGCTGCCAAAGCGGTTGCAAACAAGCCGCCCATAGACCAGCCTAATAAATTCACCGGCCCCGTTTCGTGTTGCAGTAAGTGCTGCTCGAGAGCGGTAACCGCTTGCTCGAAATCTTCATAGCTCGCATGCCAAGGGCTTTGACCATAGCCGGGCAAATCCACCGTACGCATACGCAGCGAGTCTGTTAGTTCGTTCAAAATTGGCTGCCATACACCTTGATGCATCCCCCAGCCATGAAGAAACACCCAAGAGGCACCTGTGCCGTGTACGCTATCGCTGATTGTCATGGTGTAAAACCCCTGCCTGCACTACTACTGAAAACGACGAATGAAGGTATGGTAGCTAGGTTCAGCAAGGGGGGCAAAAACATTTTTAAATTAACAACAAGCTGTACGTTATGTGCTGGGGCGGTGGCCCGTTGGTATGGGTTGTGCCTAACGTGTTTTGCCGACTTGCCTCGCTGTCCGCCACGTAACTTAAGAGCCTACATGCACCGTGCACCAGAGGGTGTGCGTTTACTT
This sequence comes from Aliidiomarina taiwanensis, assembly GCF_003987015.1. Taxonomy (GTDB): domain Bacteria; phylum Pseudomonadota; class Gammaproteobacteria; order Enterobacterales; family Alteromonadaceae; genus Aliidiomarina; species Aliidiomarina taiwanensis. The sequence continues at coordinate 56,794 of NZ_PIPQ01000002.1, forward strand.
CTGGCAGCCTTGTGGTACCAGGCGGAAGTGCGCTTGTGGCTCCATGAGTTTAAGTTTCTAGGTCGTACTATTGAGGCAAACGCCATGGCGGCGCTGCTTGCTGCTCAAGTTATTACTTATTATCGGCGACGGCAATTACGGTTGCCGCAATTTTTAGTGCCTGTACCCATGACAGGGCGAGCATGGGCTGCACGGGGGTATAACCAAGCTGAACTCTTAGCCCAGGCAGTGAGTAAAGAATTAGGTATTCCTGTGCTTTTCCTGGTGCAACGGACGCGGCAAAACAAAAAGGCCCATCGGCTGAATGCACAAGAGCGAGCAGAAGGGTTGCAGCAGAGTTTTCGATTTCAAGGGAAAGGGAGTTTTACCTATGGGACGCGCTTGGCGTTAATAGATGATGTGTTAACAACAGGCGCCACACTTGAGGCTGTCGCTTTAGCGATACCCCAAGCGGGCGTTATTATTGACGCTTGGACAGTGGCCTATACACCCCCGCCCAAGCTGAGCACCCAACCTTAGTGGCTGTGTGCTTCTTCGTTGGCTTCTTCTTCCTCTTCGTCGGCTGCTGTGCCGTACACATACTGCGACCAGTAAATGGCATTACTCAGTAGCTTAGAAGTACCCCAGAAGAAGGCACGGAAGTTGAGGTTGTCGGCAAAGCCAATAACACGGCCTGCACCTAAACGGTGCGCCACAATAGCCGACTTGCCGCCCAGTACAGCGCGGTTTCCTTCCGAGGTAAAGCCAGCCAGAACTGGCTGTTCTGTGTAGCGCGCCACATCAACGAAGGGTGCTTCATTCACTTCAAAAGCAACCGTGCTGTTTTTGAACACAGGTAGTTCGTTACGCGGATAACCAACAGTGAGAGGGTGTGTTAAGTCGAGCTTGGCATTGAAAATAGCACCGGCCACACGTTGCTGCGCAAAGAAGTCGCTGCGGTCGCCGTAGCTTAAGCCTTCAGTTGGGAACTGTTCTTCAAAGGCGCTTTGCGCAACGGGCGTTGCTTTTAGCAGGTTGTTTTCACTTAACCAAACAGCTCCACCTTTTTGGCCAATAATAGTACCACCGTTACGTATCCAGCTCGTTAGCTGATTGCGGTGCTTCTCTGTGAGGCTGCTGTAACGTCCATTCACCATAATAATATGAGTGTAGCGAGACAGGTCGGTGCGGCTGAGGCGATCCAGTTCAACCTTACTAACCGGCAGATTCACGTGGCGGTCTAGGTAGTACCACACTTCACCCGCTTCTTGGGTATTTACCCCATGACCAACCAACATGAGAACGCTGGGTGTGCGCGCAGGGTCGATGCTGCGGCTACCAATGTCCATGCCGGTTGTTGGGGTTAGCCCAGAGGTTAACGTGGCCACTTCAATTTCGTTGCTGTCAGCAAAGGCTTGCAGATGTTCGCGCACCTGTGCCCATGGCATGCTTTGGTATGCACGGGTCACAATAACAGCGCCGCGCTCAAAAGCTTTGGTGCCTTCTGGCGTGCGTACTGTGACAGGGTCGACTGCAAGGCGAGCATGAATGCCTTTCTGTTGAAGCTGTGTTAATAAGCGTGGCGCGAAGTAGTGATCCCAGCCGAACATATAGCCCACACGGGTTTCACCTAGGTTGTTACCTGCAAATGCTTCCGGACCAGTCCAAACCTGGTCACTCACTTTGAAACGGCGGCTGGTGCGCACAGCTTCAAATTCCACGTTAAAGGCCATTGGCAAGGTCCATGCCGAAACATCGTAGAAGGTGTTGTCGGGGAAGTCTTGACGGGTGCTGAACGCGCCTTTTAATAGGCGGTAGTTTCGCTGCACCACAGGCACATAGTACGAAGTGCCGGCACTATAGGTTTTACCATTGTGCTTGAACGTGTCGGTCACTGGGTAGGCGTCTATGCGATGCTGGCGCAAAATATTCAGCAGCTCTGTCATACGCGCGTCGCCTTGTTCGGCACGCAGCAAGAAGCCGTCATGGCGCTCGGCTTTCGCAAGCTCAATGTTTTCTTTGAAAAAGCGCTGTTGGAAGTCAAGCAGGCCAGCGCGCTCTTCATAGGCTCCACGAATAGTAGAAAGCGAAGTAACAAACTGGTTACGCACCGAGAATGGGAAAGTAATGACGCCATTCACAGTATCTTGGACGTGGCCACGGCTGGAAGCCTGCTCAAACAAAATACCAATGGTGCCTTGAGCGTCTGGATAGCTGGAGCCTTTACCGTAATAAAAGTCGTCGAAGGACTCTTCCGTGTAGTACAGGCTATTAATTTCGTCGAGTGCTTCCGCATGGTATTCCGCAAGCTTCTCGGTAAAGGTCACGTTTTCATCCGGCGTGTCTGGGTTTTTCCGTGAAGGAATACCAGGCTGGAAGAAGTACGTAGAGCTACTGCCCATTTCATGGTGGTCAGTAAGCACGTTTGGCAGCCATGCTTGGTATACAGCAATACGAGCACGCGACTCTGGGTGTTGCAGTAAAAGCCAGTCACGGTTTAAGTCAAACCAATAATGGTTTTGACGGCCACGAAGCCAAGACTGGTTGTGCTCGACGTCTTGTGTGTCTGTGCCCTGGGTCATGCTGCGGAATTGGTTTGCCCACTGAGCAAAGCGACCAAGGCCGTCTGGGTTTAGTGACGGGTCAAGTAAAATAACGGTATTGTCTAACCAGGCGTCAATTTCTTCGCCTTGGGCCGCCGCTAAATAATAGGCTGTTAACAGAGAAGCGTTGGAGCCAGACGACTCGTCGCCGTGCACACTAAACCCTGCATAAATGACAAGAGGGGCTGACGCAGCGTCTACGTTTTGGCTCGGGTCTGAAACCGCTAAGTGCGCTTGACGCATTTCTTCTAGGCGGTCTTTGTTTTTCGCTGCACTGACTTTCACAATTACCAAAGGACGTTGCTCGTGTGTGCGGCCAATTTCTTCAATAGTGAAGCGGTCGCTGTGCTCAGCAAGCACTTCCATGTAACGCACCAGCATGTCGTGGCGTACATGCCATTGTCCTACTTCGTGCCCTAACACCTCGGCAGGAGTGGGTACACTTGGGTCGTAGCTAACGTTTTTCGGTAAGTAATAATCCAGCGTCACATTGTCGATGTCGCGGCCGCCGTCGTAGGCATGGGCCGAAACTCCCAACGTAAACAGCATGAGAAAGGCGCTGACGCGCATAAACCATTTTTGCATGTGTTGATTCCTCTTGTTTAAGTGCCAACACGCTAGCAAAAGTGTAGTAGCTGGGCTAGCGAATCACTATGCAATGCCCGTAGTTTGCGATAGAATAAACCATACTGATTTAGTCGGGTATTCCGACGTATTTAAATAGCAAGTTAACCAAAAGAAGGTGATTGCAGGATGATTCGTATTTCCGACAGTGCTCAAAAGCATTTCCGCGAGCTTCTTAAAGAGCAAGAAGACGGCACAAATATTCGTGTTTTCGTGGTGAATCCAGGGCAAGCAAATGCTGAGTGTGGCGTTTCTTATTGCCCACCCTCATCTATGGAAAGTGACGATATTATTCTTCCGTTTTCAGGGTTTGACGCCGTGGTGGACGAGCAAAGTGCGCCCTTCTTAGAAGACGCAGAAATTGACTATGTTGAACAAGAGCTTGGTTCACAGCTTACGCTGAAGGCACCCAATGCGAAAGCAAAAAAAGTTGCCGACGACGCTCCATTAATTGAGCGCGTAGACTACATGATACAAAGCCAAATAAACCCGCAGCTAGCGAGCCATGGTGGTCAAGTTGTTGTGACTGAAATTACCGACGACGGCATTGCCATATTGCAGTTTGGTGGTGGTTGTAATGGCTGTGCCATGGTCGACGTCACCTTACAAAACGGTATTGAAAAGCAATTGTTAGCTGAGTTCCCAGGCGAGCTCAAAGGGGTACGTGACGCCACTGAGCACGCGCCGGGTGAGCACTCGTACTACTAATCCTTCCGTTGTGCGAGCGTTAGCAAAGGCCCGAGCTTAATCGGGCCACTGCCCTTGCTGGTCTTGTCGAATCCACTGCATGGAAAACCAATAGTAACGGCCCCGCAAAGACTTGCTTGGGGCCGTACAATTATAGCGTGAGCGTCCAACCGGTAGGTCTTTGTTGGTTTGCACGCGAAAACGAGTTTCTGAAAGCCATTCTGGCTTATAAATTTCCCCACTAATAAAACACTGCACCTGATGTGTATGTATGTCTGCGGTATCCATTTCTACTTCCACATAGGGCTTGGTTTCGTGGTAAGCCAGCAGTGTGTCTTCGTACTTTAAGTTGGTCACAGGAAAGTTTAAAGCAGCCATTTTGGTGTCAAGCGTATTGATGTTCGAATAAATGCCTGCGGCTGCAAAACGTGGAATAGCCTGCATATCCGAACGAGGGCCAGCACCGCCTGAATGCTGGCCAAAAGCTGTGTAACCTAACTCTTTCACTATAGCTTTTAATGCATTGTCGTACTCACCGTATGGGTAAGCAAAAAGCTTATGCTGAATGCCGACATGCTGTTCCAGCAGCGCTTGTGCGTTTTCTATGTTCTCGACGACACGGGTGCGCCAGGCATCGTTGGACTCATTGGCTTTACGCATGGGCAGGTGCGCATGATCACTGCTGTGGTTTGCAATGACCACTCCTTCTTGGTGCAGCGTTTGCAGTTGTGTCCAGCTCATATAGTGACCAGGGGTGTCGCCAATAAAGTCCGTGCTAACAAACAAGGCCCAAGGCATATTAAATTCTTTCAAAATGGGCCGAGCGGCATTAAATATATTTTGGTAAGCGTCGTCAAAGGTAATAACGACAGACTTTTCAGGTAGTTCCTTTTCACCACGCATACCAGCTAGGGCGTGGTGTAAGTCAATCACTGCAAAGTTATTGTCGCGCAGGTAGCCTAAGTGGCTGCGCAGTTCGTCGGGGGACACACTGGTTACTCGGGGCGTGGTTTCGCTGACATGGTGGTACAATAAAATACTGACTGATTGTGCATAAGTACTGGCGCTAAAAAGCAGAAGTCCAAATAAACTTATGGCACGTGCTAACCGGTGAAAGGGTGTTCGATTCAGCATGCAAGCCTCTTTAATTACAAAAAAACATCATAAAACAATGTTCGCAATTGCCTTGCCCATGGTGGTTTCGAATATCGCGGCACCACTCCTTGGGCTTGTAGATACGGCCATCATAGGTCATTTGCCCGACGCTATCTACTTAAGTGCAGTGGCGCTTGGGGCTATGGTGGTCAGTTTTATCTATTTATTGGCCGTGTTTTTACGTATGTCCACCACGGGGCTTATTGCCCAAGCCTTTGGCGCGCAAGACATAAAGGCACAACGTCAGGTGTTCTTTGACGGCGCTTTGTTTGCCCTCGTGTTGGGTCTAGGTGTGCTGGCGCTCAGCCCGTTCTTGTTGCCTTTGGTTTGGCATGTGGTGGAAGCCTCAGGCCCATTGCAAGAATTAACTGCACGCTACATTCAAATTCGGTTTTGGGGCGCCCCGGCAGCCATGCTCACCCTGGTGATGTTGGGCGTATTGCTAGGCCTGCAAAAAGCCCGTCATGCCATGATATTAGTAATTGCCACCAACGCCATTAATGTGGTGGGCGACGTGGTGCTGATTATTGGCTTGGACATGAATGTCACCGGTGCTGCATTGGCAACAGTTCTAGCGGAGTGGGTGTCAGCTGGGCTGGGCTTGTACTTTGTTGCTCAGCATTTAGGCTTGAGGCGGAAAGACTTTCCTAAGGCAAGCCTGAGCAGGCTGCGCGCCATGTTTCAACTCAACCGCGACATTTTTATACGCTCTATATTATTGCACGCCTGCATGGCCTTGATGACCATTTGGGCCAGTTACCAAGGCCAGCTGTATGTGGCCGCAAACGCGGTACTGCTTCAGTTCTTAACGCTTATTTCGTTAGGCTTAGACGGTGTCGCTTATTCAGCGGAAGCGCTTATTGGCGAGTCCAAAGGCAAGAAAGACAGTCAAGCTGGGCGTGTTTGGTTGCGGGTTTGTTTATTTTGGTCAGGCGTTTTTGCCGTAGCCTATGCGCTTGTGTTTGCGTTGTTTGGTAGCGCTATTATCCAGCTGATCACGGACATCCCCGAAGTAATTGCCACCGCCCGAGTGTACTTGCCTTGGGTTGTGCTTCTGCCTTTACTGGCCCATTGGAGTTACTTGTTTGACGGAGTTTTTATTGGGGTTTCAGCCAGTACCGCCATGCGTAACACCATGGCGACGGCAGCTTTTTGCGTGTACCTCCCTGTGTTGTGGCTGAGCCAAGAGTTAGGAAACCATGGTCTGTGGCTAGCGCTTTCCTGCTTTATGCTGGCGCGGGGTGTGGCACAGGCCTGGGTGTTGAAGCGACGTCAATTACTCCAGTTTGCCTAAGTGTCTGAAGCTTCGGTAAAAGAGAGGTGCTGCACTGAAAACTGTAATTCCACTTGTTCAACACGCGCAGGCATACCTTGGCTGAGCACAAAGGAAATGGGTACCTGCATACTGGCCTTCGGGTCTAACTGTAGGCGCTGAAAACAGGCGCAGGTCAGTTTATTCAGGTATAAATTGGCCACCCCAGGCCAAATACGGCTATTTAGCTCAAAGCTGACAGTTTGGGTGCTTGTATTGGTTAGGGTGATAAAGCTATACACAGGCTGACCAACCGCCAAATATTGCAGCGGTTGGTGTTGACCTAGGCGAACGACATGGTGGCTCTGTTCCTTAAATACAAAACGCATGGGGAGGCGTTTAGCAGTGTCAGCGATTGTTGGCAAGCTGTGGTCTAACAGGAAGTATTCGTCGCCGAGCGGCCTGTGCGGATAAAGAGGGAGCAGTGCATAGCCAACGGCAAAGAGCATAACGGCCATTGCGACTCCGGGAATGATGCCTTTCATAGCTTGCTGTACGCTTATGTGGGTGTGTTGCCATGAGTGTAGAGGCAGGCAGGGGGGAAAGGTAGTCCGCTAAAGCTGAAAAAAAAGGGGCTGCAGAGTACAGCCCCAACAAACACCCCATGGGGATTAGTGGAGTTGGGGATTTGCTTCAGAGTTGGTAAACACAAAGCTTAAGCTTTTGCTGTTTTTTGCTACCAATTGCAGGCGCTTTTCGTCACGCTCGCTGCAGTGAGGAAGCCAAGCAATAACCAACTGGCTGTTATTTAACAGCAATGCTTGCTCTGTGGCCCATAGGGCGGTTTCTGATGAGTTTGGCGCGATGCAGCGAATACGCTCTTTATGAATACCGGCACGCTTTAATTGCTCGAGAAACTCAGCCGAGGGGCGGCCAATTAAGGTAACCCACTGGTTGTCCTGATGACGCATGCTACTGACCGCAGCCCATAATTGTTGGCTAGCCTCTTCATAGGAAGCTGTGGCTTTGGCTGGTGTTGGCTCGTGGCCCCACATGCCTGGGTGTAAGCGTTGTTTATTAGACAGAAAAAACTTCATTGCAACCCTCCATTACGAATAACGCCAACAGCTAAGCCTTCAATGGTGAGCGGTTGATATTCTAGGTCCACCCGAATAATTGAAAACTCGTCGTTTTCAGGGTGAAGAAGAACAACACTGCCTTTCCGCTCAAACCGCTTCACTGTTACGTCATCTTCAATACGTGCGACCACCACTTGGCCGTTGCGTACTTCTTGTGTTTTATGTACGGCGAGCAAGTCGCCATCGAAAATACCAATGTCTTTCATGCTCATGCCCGACACACGCAGTAAGAAGTCTGCATGGGGGCTAAACATTTCCTGCTCCACTTTGTAGTGCGCTTCTATATGTTCTTGCGCTAAAATAGGTTCACCGGCGGCGACCCGACCAATTAATGGAAGCCCTTCAAACGCTTCCGGCTCTTCGTCGGCCAAAATACGAATGCCACGGGACGTACCAGGTACCATTTCTATGGCACCTTTTTTTGCTAATGCTTTTAAGTGTTCTTCAGCTGCATTCGGCGAACGAAACCCAAGCTCTTTAGCAATTTCGGCTCGTGTAGGCGGCATACCCGTTGCTTCTATGTGGGTACGAATAAGCTCTAAAATTTCACTTTGTCTAGGTGTTAATGGTCGCATCGTCTCTGCCTGTTTATCTATACAGTGTGCTGTCAGTATATACAGTATTTTAACCTGTGCAAGTCACTGTTCAATAAAAACACAAAAAAGACGTTTAGTTTATCTGGCTGCGTGTACCACATGGAACGAACTAAGTGGTATCATGGTCCACAATATATGTGCCTTTGCGCAGCCTATAACCAGCTTCGTAAAGCTTCACTAACCGCATGGAACATTATGAAAAAATCATCTTGGATGCAGCAGCTATTACGCTGGCCCATTCGCCTGGTAACGCGCTTTAAAGCCATTGCAGACGAACATGACACAACACCTTCCGCCACAGACCACGTGGTGTATGTGATGCGAAGCCCGTCGGAAACGGACTTGTTGGTGGCGCAACGCGCAGCGGAAGAATTACATCTGCCCGATCCCACGTCGCCTTTTATTATTAATGGCAAAGAGTTTCCCCGTGTTTTGTATGTGGCAGACGACCGAAACCGCTTAGAGTACGACCCTGTAGAGCCCTTTACTCAACTGCTTGAACTGCATCAAGAAAACCCAAACTTAAACGTGCTGATGCACCCAGTTGCTTTATTTTGGGGCCGCGAGCCGGGCAAAGACAGCCGCGACGGGCACACCATGGTGGCCGACGTAGAAGTGCCTGGAAAGTGGAAGAAGTTTTTGTTGGTGCTTTTTTCTGGTCGGAATATTTTGGTCCGCGTGTCGCAGCCTGTGAGCTTGCGTACCATGGCCGACATGGAGCGTGGCGGAACCGATGTGGCGCATAAGCTTTTACGCGTGGCGCGCACCCACTTTGCTCGCTTGCGCTATGCGGTGGCAGGGCCCAAACTGAGTGGGCGAGAAGAGATAATTAATGAACTGCTGCGTTTGCCAGCCATTAAAAAAGTCATTGAGGAAGAAGCCAAGACCAAGAAAATTAGCCTTGCAGAGGCTGAAAAAGTTGCCCACGGTTACTTACAAGAAATTGCAGCGGACTACCGAGACAGTTTGATCCGTTTTGGCGACCGCTTTTTTAGTTGGTTATGGACCAAAATTTACCGAGGCATTTCGGTGAAAAACAGTGAAAATATTCGCCGCTTAGCGCAGCAAGGGCACGAGATTATTTACGTACCCTGCCACCGTAGCCACATGGACTACTTGTTACTTAGCTACATTATTTATAAAGAAGGATTAGTGCCGCCTCATATTGCAGCGGGCGTGAACCTAAACTTCTTCCCAATGGGGCCTATTTTCCGCCGTGGCGGTGCCTTTTTTATTCGCCGTAGTTTCCGTGGAAACAAGTTATACAGTGTGGTGTTCCGTGAATACTTAGGTCGTCTGTTCCAAAAGGGGTACGCTATCGAGTACTTCATGGAGGGTGGGCGCAGTCGTACGGGGCGTTTACTGCCACCTAAAACAGGTATGTTGGCCATGACCTTGCAAGGACAGCTTCGCGGCATTAACCGTCCAATAAGCTTAGTGCCTGTGTATGTGGGCTACGAGCATGTGATGGAAGTGAACACGTACCACAGTGAACTACGTGGCAAAAGCAAAGAAAAAGAGTCTTTTTTCCAAGTATTTGGCATTTTACGCAAGTTGCGTAATTTTGGTACGGGCTTTGTGACGTTTGGGGAGCCGGTGCGCTTATCGGAGTACTTAGACGAGTCGGCACCCAATTGGCGTGACTCTGTTACCTCGGGTACGGAGGAGCCAGCGCGCCCTCGTTGGTTAACGCCTACGGTAAACCAGCTAGCCGACACCATTATGCGCCGCATTAACAATGGTGCGGCGGTAAACAGCATTAACTTAACCGCCCTATGTTTGCTTAGTGCCGACAGAGAAACCTTGACCAAAGACGAGCTGGTAGCCCAAGTAGAAGCCTATATGGCGTTGCAAAAAGCGGTGCCTTATTCGGCAGACATTCACTTGCCTGAAGAAGCATTTGACGCCGAAGCCTACTGGCAGCACGCGGTGTCGATGGACAAGTTTCATGTACAGGAAGACTCCACCGGTGCTGTGGTTAGTCTAGATCATGGGCAAGCCCTGAGCATGACCTATTACCGCAACAACATTTTGCATGCGTTTATTATTCCAGCACTGATAGCCCGCTATGCCCGAGGGCATCAAAACTTTAACTTAGAGCAGGTGACGGCGTTTGTGGACAGCCTTTACCCGGTACTACAAGCGGAGCTTTATTTAGGCCGTGAACGTGACGAGCTGCCAGAGTATGTAGCGGCCTTATGTGCCGCTTTTGTGGATATGGGCTGGTTATTTGAAACCGACACGGGCTTTGCCATACCAGGCCGTGAAACCCATGCTTATGTACAGCTAGTGCTACTGGCCAATGCAGCGGGTGAAAGCTTGGCTCGCTATGCGGTGGTGCTGGAGCTATTGGAACAGTCCGATAGCTTGTCGCGAAACAATTTGGAACGCTTTAGTGAGCTGGTGGCAATACGGTTAGGCGCACGCCATGGCATTGACGCGCCGGAGTTTTACGACAAGAAAGTGTTTAGTGTGCTTATTGCCATGCTGAAAAGTGAAGGGTATGTGTCGATGGACTCAACGGGTGCTTATACCACAGACGAACGGACAGTGGCCCTTAGCCAGGAGCTAGACAAATTACTGGGTAGCTCGATACAAATGACCATTCGCGAGTCGGCAAAGCGCCTGTTAACAGAACAGACGCAGCCGACCAGCCGAAGCGAAGACTAAACCGAGGCTCCGAACGGGATAGGGAGCCAATAGTGCAACGCGAGTCCAAAGGCAAACACCATACCTGCATAATGGTTTTGTTGAAATGCCACGAAGCATTTACTGGGCTCGCGCTTGCGAATGAGTTGCCACTGCCATACAAACATACCTGCCATTACAATTAACCCCGCCCAGTAAAAGGGCGTCGCGTCGATTAAACGGCCAACCCAGGCCAATAGCGCCACAGCAACCACTTGAAAGCCCGCAATAAACAACACGTCAAAACGGCCCGTTAATACAGCCGTGGACTTGATGCCAATGGCGAGGTCGTCTTCACGGTCGACCATGGCGTACTCAGTGTCGTAGGCGACTGTCCAAGCGAGGTTGGCTGCAAAGAGTAACCAACAAACCAAGGGTAAGCTTTGGCTGGTTGCTGCAAAAGCCATTGGAATGGCCATACTAAAAGCAAAACCCAGCACAAATTGGGGCCCGTGGGTCCATCGTTTGGTGAAGGGATACAAAATGGCGACGGCCACAGCAACGAAAGACAATACGAGGGTGAGCTGGTTAAGCATCAGTACCAACAGAAACGCCAGGGCGATCAGCGCAAAGAAAAGAACAAGGGCTTCTGTGGACGTTACCTTGCCAGTGGCAAGAGGCCTTTCTTTGGTGCGACTAACATGGCCGTCTACCTTGCGGTCGGCAAAGTCATTGATAACACACCCGGCAGAGCGCATTAAAAAAACACCTACGGCAAAAATAACCACCAAACGAACCGAAGGGTCACCGTTGCCCGCAATGAGCAGCGCCCAAAAGGTGGGCCATGCCAATAACCAGGTGCCAATGGGTTTGTCTGTGCGCATAAGCGCACGGTAAGCTGCAAATCGAGTCATGTGCGTGTCCTTCTGGCAAAAGTGAACTAGGTGCTTCCCTTAGCATAGCAAGGGCTTGGTGAAAGAAACACTTCAGCAACGGAAATGGCGCCCTGTTGCAGGTGAAACAAGCGGCGGCGGCCCCATAAGGTTTCTTTTGTTTGGAAGTAACGGGTGTTTAACCGGCCTGGGCGAGTTTGTGGCCCAAAGGAAGCAACTTGAATGCGGCCTGGTTGAATACCTGCGCGGGTAAACAGTTGTTCGCCCAAGGGGTTGGTACCCATTTTGGCAAGGGTTTGGTCGGCAGCACTTAAAGCCGTAAGGGGAATGACCGAGCGGGCGTACACCCAGGGTGTTTGGTCGCAATGCAGTAGCACTTCACGCACCAAAGTGGGTGTGTTGGGGTTTATATCGAGAAAGTCCATTTCATGGGGCTGGCATGCTTGTTCGCGCTGAAATAGCAGCTCCACGTGGAAAGACTGGCTTAACCCTTTTAATTTTGCTGTCAGAGAGCCTGGGTCGAGCAACCAGCTACTGAGGTTGCCATGTATTCGTTGAGCTGGCTCTTGCCAATTAGGTACCATAATAATTCTTGTCTCAAGTTTCTTTGCGGGTATGTTACCGTAGTTCTTATTCTACTTCAGTAGTAGGTGACGGTGCCGATAGATAAAGACACAGCACTTCAACGACATGGCTTTTTACTTTCAGTGTGGAACTCCATTATGCGCACATACATTTTTGCTTTTCTTGCCGCCGCCAGCTTGCTTTTAAGCGCAGCTGTGCACGCTCAAAATGAAGCTTACTTTGGTTTTGAACCAGACATAGTGACCAACTATATATTACCCGACGAGCAGCGTAATTTAGGCTATGTACGTGTCACCATAGAGGTGATGGTACCAAGCGTGGAAGACTTAAAAACAATAGAGCACCACGAAGCCTTACTAAGAGACGCCTTTATTCGCATTTTGAGTAGCCAAGAGCGCGGGACTATCCGTACCTTGCAGGGGCGTGAAAACATTCGTAAAGCGTGTTTAGACCGGGCGCGGCAGCTGCTGACGCAAGAGGTGGGACAGCCCATAGTGAAAGACTTAATGTTTACCAAGTATCTGTATCAGTAGAAAAGGGCTTAGCGCTTAAGCCCAAAGCGTACGAAAGCACCGGCCACCAGGCCAGAAATAAGGCCAGCCAGGTGTGCTTCATTCGCCATGTTAAGCGGCAGCGCTTCGGCAAAACCGATAAGCAACCAACCCAACATAAAGGCAATAAGCATGGGGGGGAGCCACAAGGGGCCGCCACGCTTTGCACTCATAATGATAGCAAAACCAAACAAGCCGTAGACAACCCCAGACAAGCCTCCAAATAAGGGCCCTTGCCAGTAAAATTGCACCAGGTTAGAAGTAATAGCCGTAAACAAAAACAGGCCCACAAGCACCTTTGGCCCAAGGCTGAGCTCGATACGCCCGCCCAAGTACCACCACCAGAACAAATTAAACACCAGGTGCGTAGCACTAAAGTGTAAAAAAGCCGGCGTGACTAAGCGCCATGGCTCTGACATGTCGAGCTGCGGAAAATTTGGGTGGGCTATCAGCAGGTAGCGTAAAGTGCCTTGCACATCCACAAGCTGTGCAATGGCAATAGCTAAAACCGCTAAAGCAATGAGAAAGGTGACCAAGCCAGCTTGCTTAGACAGGGTCTGCCACAGGGGTTTGAGGATGGACTGGGACTGCTCAGCAGGCGTTTCAAACTCCTCCGGGTGCTTGGCAATACGCAGCATCAGCTCGCGCGCGTGGGCTTCAAAAGCGGGTTGCAGTAGCCACAAGAAATAGCTGTTCTTCTCATAGGTTACTGAAACAGGTATACCGTAACTTTGCAGTATGCTGTATACCCGTTTGATGTCCGCTTCCGACGTCGACTGTGCAAGCTTTTTCATGCTCAGACTACCTTATGCGCTTTCCAAGTGGTCGTTCGGGTAGGCTTCGAGCCACGCGGCCATGCCACCCGTTAGGCTATAGGCTTCACCTATGCCTTGCTCAAGCATGTATTGGGCGGCCTTTTGGCTGCTGACGCCGTGGTAACAAACCACAAGCACAGGTTTACCCGTATTCTCTTGAATAAACTCGCCAATATTGTCGTTGTTAAGGTTGATAGCTCCCTTTAGGTGTGACTTGGCGAAGTTTTGCGGATCACGAATGTCGGCGACGGCCAAACTGCCTTCATCGAGCTGCAGTTTGGCGTCTGCAAGCGTGATGTTTTGGAACTCTTTCATACGGTTAACTCTCCCAGTCTAAAATGACTTTACCAGACTGCCCCGACAACATGGTTTGGAAACCTTGTTCAAATTCGTCAACAGGGAAATGATGGGTAATCATAGGGGTAAGGTCAAGGCCGCTTTGAATGAGCGCGCTCATTTTATACCAGGTTTCAAACATTTCGCGGCCGTACACGCCCTTAATAAACAAGCCCTTGAAAATAACCTGGTTCCAGTCGATGGTCATGTCTTCTGGCGGAATACCTAGCATGGCAATTTTGCCACCATGGTTCATGGCGTCTAGCATTTGGTTAAAGGCTACAGGAACCCCAGACATTTCCAAGCCCACGTCGAAGCCTTCGGTCATGTTCAGTTCGCTCATCACCTCTTTTAGGTCGGGCGTGTGCAAGGTGTTGACTGCACGAGTTGCTCCCATTTTTTTCGCCAGGTCTAAGCGGTAGTCGTTAATGTCGGTAATGACCACATGACGAGCACCACAATGGCGCGCCACAGCGGCTGCCATAATACCTATAGGGCCAGCGCCAGTTATCAGCACGTCTTCACCGACTAAGTCGAAGCTTAAGGCGGTATGGACAGCATTACCAAAGGGGTCGAAAATAGAGGCGAGGTCGTCGCTAATTTCGTCCGGAAGTTTAAAGGCGTTTTCTGCAGGAATCACTAAGTACTCGGCAAAGGCACCCGGGCGGTTGACCCCAACGCCAATGGTATTGCGGCATAAGTGCTGGCGACCTGCGCGACAGTTACGGCAGTGCCCACAGGTAATATGACCTTCACCCGAAACACGGTCGTTAATATTAAAACCACGTACACCGTCGCCCATGGCTTCTACTACGCCCACATATTCGTGGCCCACGGTCATGCCAATTGGAATGGTTTTTTGCGACCAGTCGTCCCATTTATAAATATGTACGTCTGTGCCGCAAATGGCAGTTTTTTTGATTTTAATCAGTAAGTCGTTGTAACCGTATTCTGGCTTTTCAGCTTCTGACATCCATAAGCCAGGTTCGGCTTTTAACTTTGCGAGTACTTTCATGACTAACCTCAGTACAAAGGGTGTAATTAGGTGCTGTAATGAACTTGGGTGTTAAGAAATAACGCCCAGCTCACGGCCAACGCGAATAAAGGCGTCAATTGCGCGGTCGAGTTGTTCACGGGTGTGGGCCGCTGACATTTGTGTACGAATACGCGCTTGTCCTTTTGGTACCACAGGGAAGGAGAAGCCGACCACGTAAATACCTTCTTCTAGCAGGCGGTCCGACATGTCGGAAGCAAGCTTGGCGTCGCCTAGCATGACCGGAATAATGGCATGATCGGCACCCGCTAGGGTAAAGCCAGCGGCTGTCATACGCTCACGGAAGTACTCACTGTTCGCAACAAGTTTTTCGCGTAGGTCGTCGCCATTGGCTAGTTTGTCCAACACGCTAATACTGGTGGCTACAATAGTAGGCGCTAATGAGTTAGAAAATAGGTAAGGGCGCGAGCGTTGGCGTAGCCACTCAACCACTTCTTTTTTGCCTGATGTGAAACCACCCGAGGCACCCCCTAAAGCTTTACCTAAGGTACCGGTAATAATGTCTACACGGTCCATAACATTATGGAACTCATGGGTACCGCGACCTTTTTTACCCACAAAGCCAACCGCGTGGGAGTCGTCTATCATAACCAAGGCATTGTATTTGTCGGCCAAGTCACAAATACCTGGCAAGTCGGCAATAATACCGTCCATCGAAAACACACCGTCGGTCACAATCAGCTTATGGCGCGCACCGTCTGCGTCGGCCTGCTTTAGTTGTTTTTCTAGGTCTTCCGTATTGTTGTTTTTGTAGCGGTAACGCATGGCTTTACATAAGCGCACACCGTCGATAATACTGGCATGGTTCAGCTCGTCACTAATAATAGCGTCTTCAGGGCCAAGCAAAGTTTCGAATAAGCCAACGTTTGCGTCGAAGCAAGAAGAATACAGAATGGTGTCTTCCGTACCTAAAAACTCCGTTAACTTGCTTTCGAGGGTTTTGTGAATGTCTTGCGTACCACAAATAAAGCGCACAGAAGCGACACCAAAGCCATGGCTGTCCAGGCCAGCTTTCGCTGCTTCAATTAGGTCGGGGTGGTTGGCCAGGCCAAGGTAGTTGTTGGCGCAAAAGTTCAGTACGTTTTCGCCGCTTACATCAATTTCAGAACTTTGAGACGAGGTAATGTAGCGCTCGTTTTTATACAAGCCTTCTGCTTTCACTTCTTCAATTTGGTCACGTAGTTGCTGATAAAAAGCACTTTTCATTGCAAACTCCTTGGCACATAAGTCGAGTAGATGTCTCCCATTTTACGCAGAGAAACACCAAGAAGCACCCTAAAACTGGTCTGCTTCTTTATGGAATAGTGTCATTCTCGCACACCTAGCCCGTAGTATGCTAATGGTTACGCGAAGCAGGGCGTGTACCATGGAAGAAAATTACTGCTAGAATAACCCATTCTACTTATTGAAACGCACCCCGAACACGAGGGCAAAACAGAGGCAGGTATGTATACACGAGCACTTTACCCGGGCACGTTTGACCCCGTCACCAATGGCCATCAAGACCTTATTGAACGGGCCGCCAAGCTTTTTAACGAAGTGATAGTTGCTGTCGCCGAAAACACCAGTAAAAAGCCTTTGTTTTCGCTAGCAGAGCGTGTGGCGTTAGTGGAGCAGGTGGTGTCGCATCTCGACAATGTAAAAGTGATTGGCTTTCAGGGACTGTTGGCCGACTTAGCACGAGACCATGAAGCCCGCATATTAATTCGGGGGTTACGGGCCGTGGCCGACTTTGAATACGAGTTTCAGTTAGCCAATATGAACCGTCGCTTAAATAAAGAATTAGAAAGTGTGTTTTTAACGCCTTCAGAGGAAAATTCCTTTATTTCCTCCACTCTGGTAAAAGAGGTGGCTTTGCATAAAGGGGATGTGTCGCAATTTACAGCCCCTGTGGTGACAGAGGCATTACAGCAGGTCTTTATTAAAAAAGGGCTGTGAGCAATTTTCGTTCTATCTTTTTTCATGTAAAAACGGTATGATGCCGTGCAAATTCTGATAGGGCCTTGTTTGTTTTCCCGGTTTCTGGGCGAATAAACGATGCCTTTTTAACTTCGCCGAAACATACGACCCGCAGGAGTCTTTAGCATGGCTGACCTGGATCTGAGCCAATATGGCATTACAGACGCCACTGAAATTTATTACAACCCGTCTTATGAGTTCCTTTTTGAGCAAGAAACCCGCTCTGACCTTACTGGCTACGATAAAGGTCGCGTAACGAGTAGTGGTGCGGTTGCTGTTGACACTGGTATTTTTACTGGTCGCTCACCAAAAGATAAATACATTGTGCGTGACGATGTAACGCGCGATACGGTTTGGTGGTCTGATCAAGGTAAAAACGACAACAAGCCTATCGACACAGAAACCTGGTCGCACTTAAAAGGCCTTGTTACTAATCAGCTTTCCAATAAAGCCCTTTATGTTGTCGACGCTTTTTGTGGCGCCAACGAAAACACCCGCCTCGCCGTTCGTTTTATTACGGAAGTTGCATGGCAGGCCCATTTCGTGAAGAACATGTTCATTCGTCCTTCTGACGCTGAACTAGAAAACTTCAACCCTGACTTTGTGGTCATGAACGGAGCTAAATGCACCAACCCTAACTACAAAGAGCAAGGTTTAAACTCCGAGAACTTTGTTGCCTTTAACTTAACCGAGCGTATTCAGCTGATCGGCGGTACTTGGTACGGCGGTGAAATGAAGAAAGGCTTGTTCTCTATGATGAACTACTACCTACCGCTACAGGGCATTGCGTCTATGCACTGCTCGGCGAACGTAGGTGAAAAGGGCGACGTGGCCATTTTCTTCGGTTTATCTGGTACGGGTAAAACCACCCTATCTACCGACCCGAAGCGTCAGCTTATTGGTGACGACGAGCACGGTTGGGACGACGACGGTGTGTTTAACTTCGAAGGGGGTTGTTATGCGAAAACAATTAACCTTTCTGAAGAAGCTGAGCCAGACATTTACCGCGCAATTCGCCGCGACGCGTTACTTGAAAACGTAACCGTTGGTGAAGACGGTGTGGTGGACTTCGACGATAACTCGAAGACAGAAAATACCCGTGTTTCATACCCAATTTATCACATCGACAACATTGTGAAGCCGGTGTCGAAAGCAGGTCATGCGAAGAAGGTTATTTTCTTAACAGCGGACGCTTTTGGTGTATTACCACCTGTGTCGAAGCTGACCAAAGACCAAGCTGAATACCACTTCCTTTCGGGCTTTACGGCCAAGCTTGCAGGTACAGAGCGTGGCATTACTGAGCCAACGCCAACTTTCTCGGCCTGTTTTGGCGCAGCTTTCTTAAGCTTGCACCCAACTCAGTACGCAGAAGTGCTCGCGAAGCGTATGACCGACTCTGGTGCTGAAGCTTACCTAGTGAACACAGGCTGGAATGGCACTGGCAAGCGTATTTCTATTCAAGCGACCCGCGCTATTATCGACGCGATTTTAGACGGCAGCATTGAAGACGCAGAGTTTGTTGAATTGCCATACTTCAACTTAGCTATGCCAACGGCCTTACCTGGTGTTGAAGACAGCAGCATTCTTGACCCACGTCAAACCTACGCAGACGTAGCAGAATGGGACGGCAAAGCAAAAGACCTCGCCAAGTTGTTTATTGATAACTTCGAGAAGTTTACCGACAACGAAGAAGGTAAGCGCCTGGTGTCAGCAGGTCCAACCCTGTAGGTACGGCACAGCCGTACGTTCACATTGGCACGTCATGCAGTGCATGACCTACGAGTTATAATGAAAACGCCGCCTTAAACCGCGGCGTTTTTTTATGCCTGAGACAAAATACCCATAATGGGGTATGGTTGATCATCATTCATGGCAATAAACACGTGTTGTAAATGCACGTAGTATACAAATATCCGCCGAGCGGCTGGGCCTACACCTGCTACGCATAAATTACGTTGGCAAGGCACGGACAGTACGCCGTGGCAATTCCGCCACCAGGGTATGTTTGGAAACGAGCATACCTCCCGAATTTGGAAAGGTGTGTATATGCTACTTACAGATAAGTACTCCCGTCGTTTCAATTATTTACGACTTTCTATTACGGAAAGTTGTAACTTTCGTTGTAATTACTGCCTCCCTAATGGCCCTGACTGCTCTAGCCGCAAGGAAGAATTAACCTTAGCGGAAATTCAGCGGGTGGTAACAGCCTTTGCTATGGCAGGCACTAAGAAGGTGCGCATTACGGGAGGAGAGCCAGCCCTGCGTAAAGATCTCACCGACATCATTCGCATCTGTAAGCAAACGCCGGGTATAGAGCAGGTAGCGATGACGACCAATGGCTATCGGTTAGAGCGTGATCACGACGCTTGGGTGGAAGCAGGCCTAGATGCTATTAACGTGAGTGCCGACAGCTTGAACCCTGGCACGTTTCAAATGATCACCGGCGACAGCCGCTTGCCTTCCATTATGCGGGGCATTAACCAAGCTTTGGAAAAAGGGCGGTTGAAAGTCAAAATTAATGCGGTGTTATTACGCGACTACAACGCCAGTGAGCTCCCAGAGTTTTTGCAGTACATAAAAGAAAAGAATGTGTCGCTGCGCTTTATTGAGTTGATGCAAACCGGCGACAACCGAGCCTATTATAAACGCAATCATGTGAGTGGCCAGTCGGTGAAAGAGCACTTGTTAGCAAACGGTTGGGAGCAAATTGAAAGACCTATTACTGCGGGGCCGGCCCAAGAATTTAGCCACCCAGACTACCAAGGTCATATGGGCTTAATTATGCCCTACAGTAAAGACTTCTGTGACGACTGTAACCGCTTGCGCGTGTCCAGCCGTGGTCAGTTATTTATGTGCTTATTCGCCGAGCAGCACAACAACCTGCGCGACTATTTGCAGGAGGACAACCCAGAAGCACTAATCGACCATATGCAGCAAGTATTGCAGGGCAAGGCCGCCAGCCATTATTTGCATGAAGAGTTTACGGGTTCGACACGCCATTTGGCCATGATTGGAGGCTAACGCCGTGCCGACCTTTAGTTGTATTGTGCTCGCGGGCGGTCGCTCGTCGCGCATGGGGCAAGACAAAGCCACCTTGCAGGCACCGACCCATGTGGATTTGCTGACCCATATGGTGTACCAAGCCGAGCTGGCAGGTGCTGCAGAAGTGATTATTAGCCGTGATCCGGCAACAACGCCAAGACACTTGCACCATCACCAGGTGATAGCGGACGAACAGCCCCATGCAGGGCCACTGGGCGGGCTCTATAGCTGTTTGAAAGCATGCCAGCATACCCACGCTCTGGTGCTTCCAGTGGACATGCCTGCGTTGCCACCTCACTTTTTATCAAACCTAGTACACGCTGCACTGCAACAAGTCAGCCAAGCTGTGTATTATGACTCGTTTGAGCTTCCCTGCGTGCTCCCTGTGAAGGAACACCTTCTAAACTATTTACACCAAGCGTTGCATACAGAGAATGCACGACGTTCAATTCGTAGTGTGCTGGCCTATATGCAAGCACAAGCTATCCCTTTTTCTCATTCGTCGGCTCGTTATTTTATCAATACAAATACGCCCGACGAATGGCAGTCGTTTTTACAAGGATATGAAGCATGAGCAAAACACTAACGCACCTAGACAGTAAAGGTGCAGCCCACATGGTAGATATTACCAACAAGTCGGTGACCACACGCGAAGCCGTTGCGGGGGCGACTGTTACCATGCAGCATGAAGTGGTGACCTTGCTTGAACAGGCCAGCGCCAAGAAAGGCGACGTACTAGCAACAGCCCGCATAGCAGGCATTATGGCAGCAAAGAAAACCAGCGAGTTAATTCCACTTTGTCACCCGCTGGCGCTGAACAAGGTGGCGGTGGAGTTTGAGCTTGACCACACGCATGCACAAATTCACATACAAGCCCGTTGTGTGGTGGAAGGCAAAACCGGAGTGGAAATGGAAGCCTTAACCGCGGCGAGCGTGGCGGCTCTCACCATTTACGATATGTGCAAAGCGGTGGACCCCAGCATGGTTGTGGGCGATATAAAGTTATTGGAAAAGACCGGCGGCAAAAGCGGCCACTGGCTACGGGAAGAAAACAAATAGGAGCAGCATCATGAAAGTGTTATTTTTTGCCATGTTGCGAGAGCGCCTAGAGTGCGCAGAGCTACAATTAGAGCAGACTCAACCAACCACAGTCGCTGAGGTGCTAGAGCGACTAAAAGCGCGTTCTGAAAAATGGCAGGCCACCTTGGAAAACCAAGAGTTATTAGCAGCAATCAACCAACGCTTTGTGGACTTCGACGCCAGCGTGCAGCATGGCGACGAGCTAGCCTTTTTTCCCCCGGTGACAGGCGGTTAATCATGATAGACATTGCCGTGCAAACCCACGACTTCGATATGGCTGCTTTGTACCAGAAGCTCAGTCGTCGTGCGGCCCATGGAGCCGTGGTCACCTTTACTGGCTTGGTGCGAGAAGTGGCCGGGGGTGACCTAACCCACCTAAGCTTAGAGCACTACCCGGGAATGACAGAGCAGGCGCTGCAAGATATTGCCGAGCAAGCCAAAGCCCGCTGGCCAGTGGGCGAGATCATCATTGTGCATAGGGTTGGTACCTTGGCTTTGAACGAGCAAATTGTTTTTGTGGGGGTGTCGAGCGCTCACCGCAAGCAAGCCTTTGCAGCCGCCGAGTTTCTTATGGACTACTTAAAAACGCGTGCTCCCTTCTGGAAGAAGGAGCATACAACGACAGGTGAGCGCTGGGTGGAAGCTAAAAAAAGCGATGAGGCCGCCGCGAGCCGTTGGCAACAGCGTGAAGTGGAGCCATAACCAATGCGGCATATGGGAACGCGCCTAAAATTATTCTTTATTGCTTGTGGTTGGCTATTCAGCTTAGCTACAGCCTTCGGTCAGCCGTTGAATATAGCCGCTGCGTCTAGTATGCGCTTTGTACTCCCCACCATTATTGAGCAGTACCAACAGCAGCACCCGGAGGTGCAGGTGCGTGTCGTGTATGGCTCGTCCGGGCGCTTGTATGGCCAGCTTAGTCACGGTGCCCCTTTTCATGTGTTTATGTCGGCCAACATGGCCTATGCAGAACAGGCTATAGCCGATGAGCAAGCCATTGGGCAGGTACAGCCTTATGCGGAAGGGCGGTTAGTATTTTGGTGGCAGGGGGAAGGGTTTGGAGAAAACAGTGAAACCATTCTTGCTAACTTCCTTGCCACGCCAAACGCACGTATGGCCATTGCGAACCCACAACATGCGCCTTATGGTGTGCAAAGCTTGGCATGGCTGCAGCAACAAGCTGCTTGGGAGGCTATAGAGCCACGCTTGGTGTATACGGAAAGTGTGGCGCAAGTGGCGCATTTTGTGCGCAGTGGCGCTGCCAACCTAGGTATACTGGCCTTGGCTCTTGCAGTGACCGACGAACTGACAACAGTGGGGCAGTACGCACCCGTGCCAGCTCAGGAGTATGCGCCCTTGCGCAAGGGGATGGTGCTAACGAAAGCAGGGACACAGCACCCTTATGCCAGTGGCTTTATGCGCTTTATGCAAACAGCGAAGGTTCAGCAGGTGCTTGCCCAAGGCGGCTTTGCCCCAGCGTCTAGCAGCCCGTAACGAAGGACATAAATTGTGAACCCAGCAGACTTCGACGCTATTCGCATTACCCTTAAGCTTGCTTTGGTTTCAACGGCATTGTTAATGCTCATCGCGATGCCCTTGGCCTGGTGGTTAAGTCAGTTGCAAAGCCGGTTTAAGCCGGTGTTAGAGGCGATGGTGGCTTTGCCTTTGGTGTTGCCGCCCACAGTGCTCGGCTTTTATTTGTTGGTAGCCTTAGGGCCACAAGGTGTTGTTGGCGGCACATTAGAAAGCCTGGGTATGCAGCATTTAGCATTTAGCTTTCCGGGCTTAGTTATTGGCTCTGTGGTGTACTCTTTGCCCTTTGCAGTGCAACCATTGCAAAATGCATTCAGCCAAGTTCCTCAAGACCTCCTCGATGCGGCTGCCACAATGCGAGCCAAGCCTTTGGACAGGTTCTTTAGCATCATTGTGCCGCTTACCAAGCACGGTTTTATTACCGCGGGTGTGTTGTCGTTTGCCCACACCCTTGGCGAATTTGGCGTCGTGCTGATGATAGGGGGTAATATTCCTGGCGAAACTCAGGTTGTGTCTACGGCGATTTATGACCATGTGGAAAGCCTGAATTACGCAGGTGCTAATACCTTGTCCCTTGGCTTGTTGCTGTTTTCCGTGGTGGTGCTGGCTTTAGTGTATAGCTTGAACCGGGGCGCCGGGCGCATGTTAGGTGGCAGCGTCGGCAGCAACACAACCAAGCCGCAAGGAGGACGCTCGTGACCGAACAGAGTTACCAGTCGATACGCTTGCATTTGTATCAGCAGCAAGGTGGCTTTGTTTGCAATATGCAAACAGAGTTACCGCTGCAAGGTATAACTGCTTTGTTTGGGCCTTCTGGCTGTGGCAAAACAACCCTACTCCGAACCCTTGCGGGGCTCAATGAGCGTGTGCAAAGCAGCGGAGCCTGCGAACTATATGTGCAGGACCAACATGGTCAGTGGAGCACTTGGCAAAACCCAGAAGTGTTCGTACCGAGCTGGCAGCGTCAGGTGGGCTTGGTATTTCAGCGGCCAGCATTGTTTCCTCATTTAACTGTGCTTAAAAACCTAGAATATGCTTGGGTGAGGGTGCCGAAAGACCAACGTATAGAGCAACTAGCGCCGCACAACCTATTGCAACGAGTGGGGCTAAGCGAATTTGGCCAGCGCTTGCCCAGTCAGCTAAGTGGCGGCCAACAGCAGCGAGTGGCTTTGGCGCGCACCTTAGCCAGCTGTCCACAGCTAATGCTGTTAGACGAACCCCTAGCGAACTTAGATGGGGCCGCCAAGGCTTACTTTATTCAGCTGCTGAAACGTTTACAGCAAGAAACAGGCATCCCGATGATTTACGTATCCCACCAACTGGATGAGGTGGTACAGCTGTCGGATCGATTAATTCTTATGGACGCAGGTAGCCTAGTAAACCATGGTCCTATTGCGGCTATTTTACAAACTGAGGAAGGCTATCGACGATGCCAAGGCGAAAATATACTTCTTGCCCGTGTTAAAGAAAACCAGCCAAGTGAGGGCTTGCTTGCAGTGCAAGTGGCAGACACAACCCTTTGGTTTCCCGAGCCTGACACGTCACTGAGGAAGGGCAGCCACTGCCGTATTCATGTTCAGGCCAAAGACATTAGTTTGGCCCTACGGCCGACCATAGAAAGCAGTATTAGCAATAGTGTGCCAGCGCAGGTGGTAGCATTTAGCGACAGTAGCCATCAGGCGGAAGTGCGAGTGCAGTTAGTGGTGAAGGCCGGCCACGAGATACCAGCTCAGCGCCTGTCTGCCACTATTACCCGGGCCTCGCAAGCGCGCTTAAAACTGCAGGCGGGCGCTACAGTGTATATGCAAATAAAAGCCGTAGCGCTCAGCACATAAAAGGAAAACAGGCTACTTTACAGGAGCCTGTAGCAGCTGCACGCGAACGGTGTCACCCGCTTCGACACTGCCTTGTTCGGCGGAAAGGCAAATCAGACAGTTACCCTGTACCAGAGAACTGAGCATGCCCGAGCCTTGCGGGCCGGCACTGTACACACGGTTCTCACCCTTCTCGTAACGCAAAATACCCCGTTGAAAGTCGGCGCGACCTGGGCGCTTGCGCAAGGCTTCACCAGCAACAGCAGACATAGTTAAAGCTGGCGTATACTGCTCACCGCTTAGCTTACGTAGGGCCGGCTCTGCTAATTGCATGAGGGTGACAGTGGCTGACACAGGATTCCCCGGCAAGCCGAAAAACCAGGTGTTTTCAATGTGCCCAAACGCAAAAGGCTTGCCTGGCTTCATGGCTACTTTCCAAAAACCAACTTCTCCAATTTTGTTGATCACGTCTTTGGTGTAGTCCGCGTCGCCCACGGACACGCCGCCGGAACAGACAATAGCGTCGGCTTGCTTGGCAGCGTCGCGGAAGGTTGCTTCAATTAAAGCCGGGTCATCGGCCACTAAGCCAAGGTTGAGTACTTCAAACCCCATGCGCTCGAGCATGGCGTGTAAGACATATCGGTTACTGTCATAAATTTGAAAGTCTTGCTTGGCTTGCCCGGGTAGCACAAGCTCGTCGCCTGTGGAAAATACAGCGACCTTCAGTGGCATGAATACCTTCACCTGAGCCACACCGAGTGAAGCGAGCATGCCAATATCAACCGGAGTTAAGCGATGCCCGGTAGGGTACACAGTGTCGCCTTCTTGCAGCTCTTCGCCGAGTAAACGAATATTGGCGCCAGGTTTAGGCACAGAATTAATTTGAATCAGGTTTGGTTCAAGGGTTTGGGTGTTTTCTTGAGGGACAACCGTGTCGACACTGGCAGGCACTTGTGCGCCTGTCATAATGCGAATGCATTCTCCCGCAGATAGTTCACCCGTAAACGGGTGACCCGCCAGCGACTCGCCAACGCAACGTAATGAGGTATTTTCTTCCATATCTTGCGCGCGGTAACCAAACCCGTCCATGGCAGAGTTATTGTAGCTTGGCACATTCACTGTCGACTGCACCGGAGCAGCTAACACACGGTCCACGGCTTGTTCAATGGCAATAGTGGTGGTTTTGGTCGGAGCTTGAATTTTATCAAGCATGTGTTCAACAGCGTCTTGTACCGAAAGCATTACTTCACTCCTTGCTGATTAACAATCCAAACTGCGGCTTCAACGCGAGAGCGTAAACCCAGTTTTTTCAATAAGTGTTTTACGTGCACCTTCACCGTGCCGTCAGAAATGTCTAGCTCACGGGCAATCACTTTATTACTCATGCCTTTCGCTATTAACGTTAATATTTCATATTCACGGTTGGTCAGGTTATTAATGTCTGCCTGTTGGCGCGACTTTGGTTTGCGGATAGCAGAGGCTAAAATATGGGTTAGCTCTTCGTTTAAAGCCATTTTACCTTCTAAGGCACGGCGCAGCTGTGTTAATAAGTCGTCTGGGTCCATATCCTTTAGTAAGTAGCCGTCGGCGCCGGCACTAATAGCTTCTACCACGTCTTCGTCGGCGTCTGACACGGTGAGCATCACAATACGCGAGGTCACCCCTTCCTTGCGCATTGAACGCAAGGTTTGAATGCCGTCCATGCCTTGCATATTTAAGTCGAGCACAATGAGGTCAGGGTCTAATTCCTCGGCCAAGGTCACGGCGTCTGCGCCGTTGTTTGCTTCCCCTATTACTTCAATATCGTCTTCAAATTCAATAAGTTGTTTCAACCCTTTGAGTAATAGCGGGTGGTCATCTACTAACATAACCGTGTGTTTA
The DNA here is from genome assembly GCF_003987015.1 of Aliidiomarina taiwanensis. Lineage (GTDB taxonomy): Bacteria > Pseudomonadota > Gammaproteobacteria > Enterobacterales > Alteromonadaceae > Aliidiomarina > Aliidiomarina taiwanensis. Next base: position 83,000 of record NZ_PIPQ01000002.1, read on the forward strand.
TCTTCCATTTCCATGTCCTCGCTTGGTGTCGACTTAAAGCAAAACCTGCATTCAGTATGTGTATTAGCTCGCACCGACGAAAGTAAAACTTTGACCTACATCATGCTTTCGCTTGTTTAGCATTACATGAATGCAGCCAAATGTCAGCCTAGCAGGTACCTGCTGGTATTCTAACACTTTGAAAGTAAAGTATTATTGAAAATAGCTTGGCGCAAACTATCCCAAAGTGAGTACCCACTAGGAGCTGAGCGCTCCCCCTTACGATATGTTGTTCAAATAGTCCCTGCACTTCACACTTTGCTTACCGACAATCATGTTGCGAGAAAAAGGGAAGACATATGCGGGACTTAAAGCAGTGGAACCCAGAAAATGAAGAGTTCTGGGAAAAAGAAGGCAAAAAAATAGCCAATAGGAACTTGTGGATATCCATCCCAAGTTTACTTTGTGGCTTTGCGGTGTGGATGTACTGGAGCATTATTACAGTGCAAATGTTGAACCTTGGGTTCTCATACACGCCAGCGGAGTTGTTTACGCTCACGGGTATCGCGGGTTTAACGGGAGCAACTTTACGTATTCCCTCTAGCTTTTTTGTACGTATATGTGGTGGTAAGTACACCTTATTCCTTACCACAACCTTACTCATTATACCTGCGCTGGGTACCGGCTTAGCCCTGCAAAGTGTGGATACGCCTTTATGGGTGTTCCAGCTAATGGCGCTGCTTTCCGGTATTGGTGGGGGTAACTTCGCGGCTTCCATGTCGAACATCAGCTTTTTCTTCCCCCGTAAGCAGCAAGGCTTGGCGTTAGGCTTAAATGCTGGGTTAGGGAATTTCGGTGTGACCACCATGCAAATATTGGTACCGCTGTTTATGACCTTTGGTGCCTTTACGTGGATTGGCGGTGGCGACTCCATGATCTTGCAAAAAGCCAGTGGTACTTTGATAGGCACTATCCCTGTAGGAAGTGAGACTTGGATACAAAACGCCGGTTTTGTCTGGTTACTACTGCTAGTACCTTTAGCGTTTGCTACCTGGTTTGGCATGAACAACATTAACACCCCAGAAGTAACACCAAAGTTACCCAATGCTTTTATGGCCTTCGCCATTATAATTGCCATGCTGGGTGTTGGTTTCGTTACGTCTGCAGGTGGCTTATGGTTGATGCTACCGGAGGAAGCGAATGGGTCTGGTTTCGGTGTGCCCAAAGAGCTCGTGATTGTGGCTGTGCTTGCGGTGACTGTCTTTATATTAAAAGTCATCCCAGGAGCTGTGGGTAAAAACCTTAACCAGCAATATAAAATATTCGACAACAAGCACACCTGGGTCATGAGTATTTTATATGTCATGACGTTTGGCTCGTTTATCGGCTTTGCGGCAGCGTTCCCACTGTCGATTAAAATTATATTCGGCAACAGCCATATCTTGGTGGACGGTGTTATGACCCACGACACCCTGAACCCGAATGCACCGAGTGCACTGACATACGCTTGGATTGCGCCTTTCATTGGGGCACTCATTCGCCCTGTGGGTGGTTGGTTAGCGGACAAGTTTGGCGGTGCTGCGGTAACCCATGTATGTGCTATTTTCATGGTGATTTTTGCAGCAGGCGCAGGTCACTATATGAAAGCTGCTTACCACTCGCCTATGCCTGAAGAGTACTTCATGCCGTTCTTCCTGCTGTTCCTCGGTTTGTTTGCGGCCAGTGGTATTGGGAATGGCTCCACATTCCGTACCATTGCAGTGGTATTCCCGAAGGAGCAAGCCGGGCCAGTACTAGGGTGGACATCAGCCGTGGCGGCCTACGGTGCCTTTTATATTCCGCAGGTGTTCGGTGAGCGAATTGCAGCTGGTGAGCCGGGTAAAGCTATGGTGGGCTTCGCCTTATTCTACGCCGTCTGTATTGGTATTAACTGGTTCTATTACTTGCGTAAGTCTGGTGAGTTTTATAACCCGTAAGCTTTAAAACAAAGAATGAGCCCGCTTGCATATTCTGCTAGCGGGCTTTTTTTTATTCGACGGTGACAGTGGAAATGTGTTCGCTTATTTCGGGGTTTTGACGCTGCACAGCCGCAGGCACAAAGTGGAAATGAACACGCGTTCCCCCCGAAGTGCGCGGCTTAATATCGGCAATACCTCCTAAATGGCGTGCTCGCTCTTTTATAATGGCAAGGCCATAGTGGTTTAGGCGTTCAGGTTGCTGTGGAATACCTTTGCCGTCGTCTTCCACCGTTAAAGCCACAGTACCTTCTTCTGTGGTTTCAAGCCGAATAACCAACAGGCTTCCTTCACTGTGGTTTATGGCGTTTTGTGCTGCTTCACGAATCATTTGCAGTAAATGAATTTCCTCATGGGGAGCTAAAGGGATATCTGAAATACGGTAATCCAGCTGCACTTCCATATCGGTTTGTGCGCGAAGCTGCGTGGCTGTGGTTTCTAGGGCGTTTAGCAAGCCGTCGCCGTCAAGCTTCAGGCGGAAAGTGGTTAGCAGCTCGCGCAGCTGGCGATACGCAGAGTCGAGCCCGTTTTTTAACTCTTTCGACACGTCGTCAATAATGTCTTGGTTGTTTACAGTTAGGGCCTTATTTAACCGGGTGACTTGAATTTTCAAGTAGGAAAGCGCTTGGGCTAAGGAGTCGTGCAGCTCCCGCGCGATGACCGTCCGTTCGTTCACCATGGCCAGCCGGCGAACTTGGTCTTCTTCCGTTTTCAGGCTAAGTGCTAATGCAAGTTGGTCTGAAACAAGCTTCAATAAACGCTTTTGCCAGTCGTGCATTACTTCGTGCTCTTTGCAGCGAGCAACCAGAACGCCAAACCGTTTGTCGTCACGTTTGAGAGGGTAATGGTAAGAGCGCACACCATTCTCAACAGTAATAGCGTCGTCGCGGCGAATACACTCAGCACAATTAATGGCGGCGCAAGGTTGCTGCTCGGGCAGGTTAGAATGAAACTGCATATAAGGGGAGTCCCCCGTTTCGGTTACCAAGCAAAGCTCTAACTCCCCAAGTTTAAGTACATCCCTTAGCTTTAGAGTGGTATCGCGAAAGTCATTGTAAGCCAAGCTGTGGTCGTTAATGCGGGTGGAAATGTCATAAAGTAGCTGCAAGGTAGTATGACTGCGCTGCAGTTGTTTGGTCTGTTCATCGACTCGGCTTTCCAAGCTGCCATACATATAACCTATGGTGTTGGCCATTTTATTTATGGTGAGCCCTAAGGTGTCTAGCTCGTCATTGCGGGGCTGGGTTTTAAAGCGAGCAGTAAAGTCGCCCTGGCTAATTTGTTGGGCCACATGTTGCAAGTTTTGCAAGGGAGTTTGAAAGCGTACACGTAGCCAGTACACCACCACAACCGCAAAGCCTACGCTTAGAAACAAGGCCACAATAAACAACAAGCGTAGTGACTGCACGGTTTTTTCAGCGTGCTGCTGCATTTGGTTCACCATGGTGTCAATAGCAGAGACTTGCTGGTTAATGAGTGGAAATAACTGCTCAGCGCTAAGTCCGCCTTGAATTATCTCTTCCTTTAACGTGTGCCATTGCGCCTTGGTGTTGAGGTAAAGGGTATAGAGCTCAGGGTTGCTATGCTCGTAATGGTTAAAGGCATGGTGGTTCCAGTCTTGCTCAATAGCCTGTATTGCGCTTGCTAATAGGGCAGGGTCATTTTGTTCTTTGGCGAGTGCCACGTGGTACACCTGATAGCGAAGAGAGCCTGCAATATTCAATGCCTCTGGATCTCGGTTCACTTGGTCTGAAATCCAGTAGCTAGTGAGTAAGGTAGCTAGGGAAAGACCAATAATGGCAAACAAGGCCAAACTGATGTTCCCAGCCAAAGAAGAATGGCGCTGTTTCACGAGGTGTACCCCCTTTTACTCTGAAAAGCAAAAGCTTGTTAAGTTAAATACCACTTAGTGGATTATGGCTCTTTAAAATCAACGCTTTAGCAAGAACGCGCATATACCTCATGAGGGGTATATAGGCCTATTTTCCCACTGGAAGTGCTCTAGCCGCCTTGATACAGATCAAGCACAATAAACCCACTTTACCATAGTGTGTGCTTTGAAAACATGAATGCAGTAGCTGGACTGGAGTCTGAAAAATGAGTCATTTACTCGATAAACTGCGCTTCTTCAAGCAAAAGAAAGAATCCTTCTCTGAAGGCCATGGGGTTCTAACTGATGAAGATCGTAGCTGGGAACAAGGTTATCGCCAACGCTGGCAACATGACAAAATTGTCCGTTCAACCCACGGGGTGAACTGTACAGGGTCGTGTAGCTGGAAAATATACGTAAAAGACGGGTTAGTTACCTGGGAAACCCAACAAACGGACTACCCACGTACACGACCAGACCTACCAAACCACGAGCCACGGGGCTGCCCGCGAGGCGCAAGCTACTCTTGGTATATTTATAGCGCCAACCGCTTAAAGTACCCGCAAATGCGGAAGCATTTAATGAAGCTTTGGCGTGAAGCAAAAGCCGAACATAGCGACCCTGTTGAAGCCTGGGCTTCTATTGTGAACGACCCAGCAAAAGCGAAAAGCTACAAAGAGCGCCGCGGTTTAGGTGGCTTTGTGCGTGCTTCATGGGACGAAGTGAATGAGCTTATTGCCGCTTCTAACGTGTACACCACCAAAGAATTTGGCCCAGACCGTGTAACTGGCTTCTCGCCCATTCCTGCTATGTCCATGGTGTCTTACGCTGCTGGCGCCCGCTACCTTTCCTTAATAGGTGGTAACTGCCTGAGCTTCTACGATTGGTACTGTGACTTACCGCCAGCCTCGCCTCAAGTGTGGGGTGAGCAAACGGACGTACCTGAGTCAGCCGACTGGTATAACTCCAACTACATTATTGTGTGGGGCTCGAACGTACCACAAACCCGTACACCAGACGCGCACTTCTTAACGGAAGTTCGTTACAAGGGTACTAAAACCTGTGTGATTACTTCGGACTATTCTGAAGCCTCTAAATTCGGTGATACCTGGTTAGCTCCGCGCCAAGGTACAGACGCCGCGTTGGCTATGGCGTTTGGCCACGTTATCTTGAAAGAATTCTATGTTAACCAGCAAAGTGCGTACTTCCACGACTATGTACGTCGTTACACTGACATGCCCATGTTGGTCATGCTGGATAAAGAAGGCGACCACTTAACGCAAGGACGTTTCTTACGTGCCGCCGACTTAGTGGACAACCTAGGTGAAGACAACAACCCAGACTGGAAAACCATTGCCATAGACAGCGACGGTGACCGTTTAGTTAGCCCAAATGGTGCCATTGGTTACCGTTGGGGTGAAAAAGGGAAGTGGAACCTAGAGCAAAAAGACAAAAACGGCGACGTAAATCTGCACTTGTCATTGAAAGACACAGCCGATGAAGTTGTGGATGTTGCCTTCCCATACTTCGGCGGTAAGCCACACGAGTATGAGTACTTCCAACATACAGACCACGACGAAATTCAGATGCGCCGTATTCCAGCCAAGCGTGTGGAATTAGCGAATGGTGAAACGGCTTTAGTTGCAACCGTGTTCGACTTACTACTTGCTAACTACGGTGTGGACAACGGGATAAACGACCCGAACCGCGCCCAAAGCTATGAAGACAGCGTGCCGTACACACCTGCATGGCAAGAAGCTATTACAGGTGTAAACCCAGCCGACGTTATTCGTGTGGCCACCGAGTTTGGTCGTAACGCCGACAAAACCAAAGGTCGTTCTATGGTTATTGTGGGTGCAGCACTGAACCACTGGTACCACATGGACATGAACTACCGTGGGCTCATTAACATGCTCATGATGTGTGGTTGTATTGGTCAAAGTGGTGGTGGTTGGGCGCACTATGTGGGCCAAGAAAAACTACGTCCTCAAACGGGTTGGCAGCCATTAGCCTTCGCCCTTGACTGGCAGCGCCCGCCACGTCACATGAATGGTACGTCTTTCTTCTACAACCATTCGAGCCAATGGCGCTATGAAAAACTCGAAATGACCGAACTTATTTCGCCATTAGCGAATCCGAATAAGTGGAAGTCGAGCATTCTGGACTACAACATTAATGCCGAGCGTATGGGTTGGTTACCGTCTGCACCTCAGCTAAACACCAACCCGCTGCACGTGGCAGAAGCGGCTAAAAAAGCCGGCATGAGCTCGAAAGACTATGTGGTGGATCAGCTGAAAAACGGTGGATTAAAGTTTGCTGCTGAACAACCTGAAAACCCGCAAAACTTCCCGCGCAATATGTTTGTATGGCGTTCGAACTTGCTCGGTTCCTCGGGTAAAGGCCACGAGTATATGCTGAAGCATTTATTAGGTACAAAGCATGGCCTGCTTGGGAAAGACCTTGGCGAATTTGGTGGTCAGAAGCCACAAGAAGCTGAGTGGCAAGACGAGGGTGCGGAAGGCAAGGTGGACCTATGGGTAACACTCGACTTCCGTATGTCCACCACTTGCTTGTACTCAGACATCGTCCTGCCAACGGCGACCTGGTACGAAAAAGACGACATGAACACCTCGGACATGCACCCATTCATTCACCCATTAACAGCGGCTATCGACCCAGTATGGGAAGCGCGTAGCGACTGGGAAATCTTTAAAGGCATTGCCAAAGAATTCTCGCGGGTCAGTGAAGGTCATTTAGGTGTTGAAACAGACGTAGTGACGGTACCTATTCAGCATGACACCCCAGGAGAAATTGCCCAGCCGTACGGCGTGGCAGCCTGGTGGAAAGGCGAATGTGAAGCCATTCCAGGTGAAACCATGCCAAATATCGTGGAAGTAGAGCGCGACTACCCGAACACGTACCAACGCTTTACCTCGCTCGGGCCACTGATGGACAAGTTAGGTAACGGTGGTAAAGGCATTAGTTGGAACACGCAAGCGGAAGTTGACTTCTTAGGTGAACTAAACCGTAAGCACGTGGAAGAAGGCGCGAACAAAGGCCGCCCAATTATCGACTCGGCCATTGACGCGTGTGAGGTCATATTATCACTGGCGCCAGAAACAAACGGCCACGTAGCGGTGAAAGCATGGGCTGCACTGGGTGAGTTTACCGGTCGCGACCATACCCACTTAGCTAAGCCGAAAGAAGACGAAACCATTCGCTTCCGCGACATAGTGGCACAACCACGGAAAATTATTTCGTCGCCTACTTGGTCGGGCTTAGAAGACGAACACGTGTCGTACAACGCGGGTTATACCAACGTACACGAGCTTATCCCGTGGAGAACCGTAACCGGGCGTCAGCAGTTCTACCAAGACCATGAGTGGATGCGCGACTTTGGTGAAAACCTCTGTGTGTACAAGCCGCCCATTAACCTGAAAACGGTAGCGCCGGTTCTGAACAAGAAGCCAAACGGCAATAAAGAAATTGTGCTGAACTGGATTACACCGCACCAGAAGTGGGGTATTCACAGTACCTACTCGGACAACTTGCTCATGCTGACACTTTCCCGTGGTGGCCCCATTGTGTGGCTCTCGGAAATTGACGCAAAAGCGGCAGGCCTCGAGGACAACGACTGGATTGAAGTATTTAACGTCAACGGTTCCATTGCAGCACGAGCGGTAGTATCTCAGCGTGTACCTGAAGGTATGAGCATGATGTACCACGCTCAGGAACGGATTGTGAACATTCCAGGCTCTGAAATGACAGGCGGCCGGGGTGGTATTCACAACTCAGTAACGCGCGCTGTTATGAAACCAACCCACATGATAGGCGGATATGCGCAACAAAGTTACGGCTTCAACTACTACGGAACCGTAGGTTGTAACCGCGACGAGTTTGTCATTGTACGCAAGATGGACAAAGTTGATTGGCTCGATACGGATTAATGCCAGAGGGCACAAGCCTTTCTGCTTGTGCCCAACCTTGCATTTAACGAGTTACGGGTTCACCAAATTTTAGGAAGACGATTATGAAAGTTAGAGCTCAGATTGGCATGGTGTTAAATCTGGACAAGTGTATCGGCTGCCATACTTGCTCCATCACCTGTAAGAACGTCTGGACCTCGCGAGAAGGGGTTGAGTACGCATGGTTCAACAACGTTGAAACCAAACCAGGTGTAGGTTTCCCGAAAGAATGGGAAAACCAAGAGAAGTGGAACGGTGGTTGGGAACGCACGAAAAAAGGCAAGTTGCGCTTAAAAATGGGTGGCAAGCTACGCATTTTAGCCAACATTTTTGCAAACCCAGATTTACCGCAAATCGACGACTACTACGAGCCGTTCGATTTTGACTACCAGCACCTACACACGGCCGGCGACAAAAAACACCAGCCGGTCGCACGCCCGCGGTCTTTGATCAGCGGTCAGCGTATGGAAAAAATCGAATGGGGTCCGAACTGGGAAGAAATTCTTGGTACCGAGTTCGAAAAGCGGAAAAAAGACGTAAACTTCAATGAAGTTGTGCAAAAAGACATTTATGGACAGTTTGAAAAAACCTTCATGATGTACTTGCCACGTTTATGTGAACACTGCTTAAACCCAGCCTGTGTGGCGGCGTGTCCTTCTGGCGCTATTTATAAGCGTGAAGAAGACGGCATTGTTCTGATTGACCAAGACAAGTGTCGTGGTTGGCGTATGTGTGTGTCGGGCTGCCCTTACAAGAAAATTTACTACAACTGGAAAACAGGTAAGTCAGAAAAATGTACCTTCTGTTATCCACGTATTGAAGCCGGTATGCCCACCGTATGTTCAGAAACATGCGTAGGCCGTATTCGTTACCTAGGTGTTTTATTGTACGACGCAGACAAAATTGAAGCGGCTGCAAACACACCAAACGAAAAAGACCTGTACCAAGCACAGCTCGATATTTTCCTCGACCCGTTTGACCCGAAAGTGATTGAAGCAGCGAAGAAAGAAGGTATTGCTGACAACTGGCTGAAGGCAGCCCAGCGGTCACCTGTGTATATGATGGCCATGGACTGGAAAGTAGCCCTACCGCTTCACCCAGAGTACAGAACCTTACCTATGGTGTGGTATGTACCGCCATTGTCACCAATTCAAAGTGCCGCCGAAGCAGGGCATGTGGGTATGAACGGTGAAATACCTGACTTGAAGTCGCTGCGTATTCCCATGCGCTACTTAGCCAACTTGCTCACCGCGGGTGACGAGGCCCCAGTAGAGCGTGCGCTTGAACGTATGATAGCCATGCGTGCCTACAAACGTGCACAGCAAGTAGACGGTGTGGAAGACTTTGAGGTGTTAAAGCAGGTGGGATTAACACCGAATCAAGTGGAAGAAATGTACCGCTACATGGCACTGGCTGACTTTGAAGACCGATTTGTTATACCAACCAGCGCCCGTGCTTACGCTGAAAACGCGTATGGCCTGAAAGGGGAGTGTGGTTTCTCATTTGGTAATGGCTGTGGTGGTGGCGACAGCGACTTGAACCTCTTCGGGGGCGACAAGAAAGGCGTTCGCAAAGTCATACCTGTTGTGATGAAGGACTAATCAAATGAAAATTGCACAAGTCATTTCCTTATTACTCGACTATCCAACAGACGACCTGCTGGAAGCGAAGCAGCCAATTGTTGAAATTATTTCAGCATCGCAGCTGGCGCCAGAGCAGAAAGAAGCCATGTTGGAGTTTGTTGAGAGTCGCTTTAATGGCGACCTTATGGACTGGCAGGCCGAGTATAACGGCCTGTTCGAGCGGGGCCGCTCCCTTTCTTTGCTGCTGTTTGAGCATATTCATGGTGAGTCGCGCGACCGCGGCCAAGCCATGGTGAACTTATTAAAACAGTACAAAGAAGCAGGCCTAGAAATAGGTGTCCGTGAGCTACCTGACTACCTGCCTTTGTATCTTGAGTTTTTATCGACCCAAGGCGATGAGAACCTGGTGCTCGGTTTGCAAGAAGTTGCGCATGTACTGGCAACACTTTCAGCACGCTTAGAGCAGCGTGAAAGCAACTATGCCGCATTAACGAATAGCTTACTGAATTTGTCGGGCGTGCAGGTCGATATGGCGGATATTCATAGCCAAATTGCCAATGAAGAGCGTGACGACACCAGCGAAGCCTTAGACAAGGTATGGGAAGAGGAAATGGTGACCTTTGGTCCTGACTCCAGCAATGACGGTTGTAGCTCGGGTACGAGCAAGCCTTCGGAAAGTCAGCGTAAAGACCAATATGTCCCCATTCAATGGGCCGATGAGCTGCTGAAAAGTAGTGAGTTAGCAGAGAAGAGAGGAAACTAATCATGAATTTAGATCTGTTAATGTTCGGGATCTACCCTTACATCGCCTCTGTTGTGTTCTTCTTCGGGAGTGCGCTTCGCTACGACAGGGAGCAATTCACCTGGAAAGCGCAGTCAAGCCAAATGCTTAGTACCCGCAACTTTCGTATTGCCAGCGTGCTCTTTCACGTGGGTATTATTATGATATTTGCGGGTCACTTTGCCGGCTTGGTTATTCCGTATGAAGTGTGGAACCTGCTTGGGATCACCTTGGCTCAAAAGCAAATGATCGCTATGGGTGTGGGTGGTTTCTTCGGTGCCCTTTGCTTCATTGGTTTAACTATGCTGGTCTGGCGTCGTCTATTCAACCCGCGCGTGCGGGCGAGTAGCTCTGTCATGGACACACTTATTCTGCTGCTTATTTACTGGCAGTTGATTCTGGGAATCATTACTATTTTTGTGTCGACCGGACACATGGACGGTCATGTCATGAAAGACTTAATGAGCTGGTCGCGTTACTTGTTAACCTTCCGCCCAGGTGAAGCGGTAGAGTTCATTTCCGAAGTACATTGGATTTATAAAGCCCATGTCTTCTGGGGTGTCACCTTGTTTGTGCTCTTCCCATTCAGCCGTCTTGTACATATTTGGAGCGTGCCAGTGAAGTATGTTGGCCGTAAACACCAAATTGTACGTCGTCGCTTTCCTAACGCCTAATTGAGGTTGATATGATTCATGTAAACGACGCCACAATTGATGATAAAACGGTACTGGAAGAAATGCAGTACCACCCGGCGGAGTCGCAGCGTGAAGCGATGTTCAAAGCCGCTGAAGCGTTAATTATTGGCGAACTATTAAAACAGCGCGCGACGGAGCTTGGCTTCGAGGTGACAGGCTCAGACGCGCCTGCCACCGACGAAGACTACTTGGACAAGCTGATTGAAACAGAAGTTTATGTACCCGAAGCGACGGAAGAAAACTGTCGCATTTACTTTGAGCAAAACAAAGAGAAGTTTACCACTTCACCTTTGCTCGAAGTGCGTCATATTCTTTTGGCGGCGCCTCCAGGAGAAGACAAACCTCGTATGGAAGCGCTGACCATTGCCGAAGAGCTGATTCGTCAGCTCAAAGCCGGTGGTGACTTCGACGGCCTTGCGAAAGCACATTCGGCGTGTCCGTCGAAAGAAACAGGTGGTAGCTTAGGGCAAATAAGCAAAGGTCAAACAGTGCCTGAGTTTGAGCGGGTGGTTTTTTCCTTAGAGCAGGGTCTGCACGACTCACCCATTGAAAGCCGTTACGGTTTTCATATTGTGTGGGTCGAGCGCAATGTTCCCGGGTTGCCCCTGGAATATGAAGACGTGCGTGAAAAAATTCGTGACTACTTAAACGAAAAAGTGCGCCATAAAGCCATTGCACAATATATTCACACCCTTATTGCTGGTGCGAAAATTGAAGGTTATGACTTCTCCGTGTCGAACTCGCCGCTCATGCAGTAAAGAGTGCAATAGGAAATAGAATGAAGCAAAAAGCCTGGCTTGGATAAAACCAAGGCAGGCTTTTTTGATCGTCTCACCCCGTGTTACCCCTAAAACCACTGACTACCCCTGCCGGGGTAACAATCCTTGAATGAATGCGGCTTACCCGTCTACAGAAACAACCATACTTTACTTTCGTTGATTTAGATCAACGAAGAAAGCTCGCCTTCGAATAGGCTATGCACTATATATAGTGCTGAAGGTTAGGGTAAAGACACAAGATATGGTGGTTTATGAGTTCGGTTATGCGGTATAGCAGTGAAGAAATTGTGTGGCAGGAGGTGCCAGGCGAAACCTCCTTAGCTTATACCATTACAGGCTGCCCAGTGGGCTGCAAGGGCTGTCATAGCGTGGATACCTGGCCAGTGGGTAGTGGCGTTGAGTTGTCGCCAGGGCGCTTTTCACAGCGCTTGTACGACTATCAAGGGCTGATTACCTGTGTTCTGTTTTTAGGCGGCGAATGGCACCACGAAGCCTTGTTGACGCTGTTAAGTATTGCCCGCACTCATGGTTTAAAAACTTGTTTATACACAGGTTTAGAACGCGTACCAACAGAAATTGAAAAACAACTGGATTACTTAAAGACCGGGCCATGGGTTGCACGGCGGGGCGGCTTAGAAAGCCGCTCGACTAACCAAAGGTTTATGGACGTAAAAAGCGGTGAGCTATTAAACGTGCACTTTTGGGATTAAATAACAACGAAGGGGACTGCAATGTTACGACTAAGCAACGAACAAATCAGCAAAAAACTTGAGTTTATGCAGGATTACTTGCATGCAAATAACCCGGCGGATGGCTCAAAAATGGACGCCAACGCCAACGTAACGCACAAAAACGTTGCCACACTTGAAGCCGAGTTAATGAAAGACTTCTTCGTGCAGGTAAACCGCGCACAGGTAAGTAACAAAATTGAAACGTTATTTGGTGCTGAATTAGCCACCGAATACGTGCGTCAAATTGAAGACCATGAAATTTATGTTCACGACGAAACCAGCTTAAAGCCCTACTGTGTGTCGGTGACCATGTATCCGTTTTTACGCGACGGCCTGACCAAGTTAGGTGGTGAGTCGCAAGGGCCAAAACATATTGAATCGTTCTGCGGTACCTTTGTGAACTTTGTGTTTGCCGTAAGCTCGCAATTTGCTGGAGCTGTGGCCACCGTAGAATTCCTCACGTACTTCGACTACTTTGCCCGCAAAGACTATGGCGACGACTACTTAAACACCCATCGCCATGAAATTGCCAACCACTTACAGCATGTGGTGTATGCCTTAAACCAACCAGCGGCTGCCCGTGGTTACCAAAGTGTGTTTTGGAATATTTCTATTTACGACAAGTTCTATTTCGACAGCATGTTTGGTGAATTTGTGTTCCCAGACTTTACTAAACCCAACTGGGAGACCGTGGAAACTTTGCAAAACTTCTTCCTCGACTGGTTTAACGACGAGCGCAGCAAAACTGTCCTGACTTTCCCGGTCGTTACGGTTGCCATGCTCACCGACGACGGTTTATGTAAAGACACAGCGTTTGCTCGCACCATGGCAAACCACATGGCAAAAGGCAGCTCGTTCTTTGTGTACCTTTCAGACAACGCCGACTCATTGGCTTCCTGCTGTCGTTTACGCAGCGAAATTGCCGACAACACCTTCTCGTATACCTTAGGTGCTGGTGGTGTGGCAACGGGCTCGATAAACGTCATTACTATTAACATGAACCGCCTAGTGCAAGACGGTCGAGACTTGGGTGAAGAGCTAAGCAAAATACATAAATACCAAGTGGCTTACCGCCATTTAATGGACGAATACTTAGCGGCAGGCTTACTGACAGTCTACGACGCGGGCTTTATTACCCTAGATAAACAGTTCTTAACCATTGGTATTAATGGCATGGCTGAGGCTGCTGAGTCGCAAGGGTTAACCGTTGGAAATAACCAGGCCTATAAGGACTTTGTGCAGGAGCACTTAAAAGTAATTTACGACGGCAATAAACAAGCCAAAAAAGAATATGGCTATATGTTTAATACGGAGTTTGTACCCGCAGAAAATCTGGGTGTGAAAAATGCCAAGTGGGACCGAGATGATGGGTACTTTGTGCCGCGCGACTGTTACAACTCGTATTTTTACACGGTGGAAGGAAATGAAGCCAACGCATTAGACAAGTTTATTTTGCACGGTCGAGAGCTGATTGACTTCTTGGACGGTGGGTCGGCGCTGCATTTGAACCTAGAAGAAAAACTATCCACAGAGGGGTATTTTTCACTCTTTAATATTGCCGCAAAAACCGGCTGCAACTACTTCTGTATTAATGTGAAAATTACTATTTGTAATGAATGCGACCACATAGACAAGCGCACCCTTATGCATTGTTCGAAGTGTGGTGCGGAAGACGTAGACCACGGTACACGTGTTATAGGCTACCTAAAGCGAGTGTCATCTTTTAGTAAAGGGCGTCGTAAAGAGCACGCCATACGCCATTACCACCGAGAGCAGCAAACCAATAAGGTACTGCAACCGGAAATTGAAGCGGTGAAATAAAGCACGAAATATAACCCAAAAGGGGGAGGCGCTCCCTCTTTTGGAACAAGGCGTTTGTAGCGTGGTTTGATACACTGCTTCCTATAACTTAAGGAGCCGAAACCATGCTAAGCAGTTACGACGATTTTATTAAAGCCGCAAAAACCCAAGACGAGCCACAGCGCTTATTGTTTGTCTTCACCCGCATTGAGTTACCGGAAGAAGCAACGGAAGAGCAACGAGCCCGTTTTAAAGAAGGAGAGGGAGGGAACTTAGATCCGGTACTTTGTGTAGACAAACTACCAGACGAAGTGGACTGTTTAGAGGCGCTAATTGAAGAGTCGGAGCAAACAGGTTTAACCTGGGATGTGGCGTTTGCTGCCAGCATGAGCGGTATGCTAGGTCATGCGCCAACCACAGAGCAGGCAGAGCAACCCTTGAATATGATGGTTGAGAGTATTAAAGGCGGTACCGTGGCAAACTTTCTCGCCTTCAATCGTGAAGGCGAGTTATTACAAATACTGTAAGTTTGTTGACGTTTAATGAGAGGAATGTGGCTGGCGTTCAATAAGCACATTGGCAATATCTAGCGAGGCTCGATAAGCCGAAGGCGGCAGCCGCGATTCTAACTCTACCGTATCTAGAAAGTTCTTAATCTCCAGACCTAATTCCGTGTCGCCACGCAAACTTAAACGGCGGCGGAAAAACAGGGTGTCAGGGTCTACTTGCTGGGTGGTCAGCAAGAAAAGGTCATCCACATTGCCTGCCATAGCGACATCGACTTGCTCCGCTTGGTGGCTCACTTGCAATGCTAGTGTGCCCGACTTATCAATGCCCGTTACATAAAAGCAGAAGGCAAGATCGGTCAAGGTTACTTGCATGGTTTTGGCGCGCATAAAGTCCAAGTCGCCAGCAAGCAAGTCAGCCTTAAAAAAGCGGTTAAGGGTTTGCTCTATCACCACTTTTGAAACAGGTCTTGGTACACGTGGTACCACGGTATTAGCTACCTTAGGTAACTTGTCTACTACTAACTGAATAACTCTACTTTTACTTAACATTCAATAACTTCCGTTCTGAAAGGGCGTAGAATAATACTGCCATGAACGGCACGAAAAGTCAGCACATAGCCTTTTTTACAAAAGCATTTACTAGCAAGAGAGCAACTATGGAACTCTTATGTCCTGCTGGAAGTATTCCGGCATTAAAAGCAGCCATTGAAAACGGTGCAGACGCTGTTTACGTGGGTCTGAAAGACGAAACCAACGCCCGTCACTTTGCCGGGTTAAACCTTGACGAGAAGCGGTTACAGGAGGCTGTGATATATGCCCACCAGCACGGCTGTAAATTGCACGTGGCGATAAACACCTTCGCGCAACCAGAAAGCTATTCTACTTGGACCCAAGCGGTGGACATGGTGATCAAAGCCAAGGCTGATGTACTGATAGTAGCGGACATTGGCTTGCTGGGGTATATCGCCGACCGCTACCCAAACCAAGAAGTGCACTTGTCGGTGCAAGCGTCGGCCACAAACGCCGCCGCCATCGACTTTTATCAACGCCAATTTGGTGTGAAGCGTATTGTACTGCCGCGAGTGCTGGCCATGAACCAAGTACGTGCGTTAGCACAAACCACGGATATCGACCTAGAGGTGTTCGCCTTCGGTAGCCTGTGCATTATGGCAGAAGGGCGCTGCTACCTAAGCTCATACATGACGGGAGAGTCGCCCAATACAGCGGGGGCGTGTTCACCGGCAGCCCATGTACGCTGGGAAGAAACCAACGGCGTGTTAGAGTCGCGCTTAAATGGCGTGCTGATTGACCGCTTTCAGCCGGAAGAAAAAGCAGGTTACCCCACCTTATGCAAGGGCCGCTTTGAGGTGGACAATGAAACCTATCACCCGCTGGAAGAGCCCACCAGCCTGAACACGTTAGACTTACTTCCACAACTGCATAAAGAGGGCATTGTATCGCTCAAAATAGAAGGGCGGCAGCGTTCGCCAGCCTATGTGGCACAAATTACTCGTGTCTGGCGGGCCGCTATCGACAGTGTTTTGGCCAACCCAAAAGGCTTTACGGTGCAAAGCGAGTGGCAACAGGTGTTAGCCAACTTGTCGGAAGGCAGCCAAACCACCCTTGGCGCATATCATAGAACCTGGAAGTAAGCAGAGGACACACATATGAAATTCTCTTTAGGGCCTGTTTTGTATTTTTGGCCAAAGCAAAAAATGCAGGCGTTTTACCAGCAAGCAGCAGAAAGCAGCGTGGATATTGTGTACTTGGGTGAAGCTGTGTGCAGTAAGCGGCGAGAGCTTAAATTCGACGACTATATGAATATAGCGCACATGCTGCGCGAAGCTGGTAAGCAAGTGTGCTTGTCCACAATGACCTTGCTGGAAGCTCCTTCTGAACTGCGGGAATTACGCCGTTACTGCGACAATGGCGACTTCCTAGTAGAAGCCAACGACGTGGGGGCAATGAGCATGCTCAACGAAAACTCACTCCCCTTCATTGCGGGCTCTGCCATTAGCGTTTACAACCACCACACCCTACGCCGCCTAATTAACTTAGGCATGCAGCGCTGGGTGTTACCTGTGGAGCTGTCTGGGGAATGGGTGGGGCAGTTACTCGCACAGAACCTGGTACAGGAAGTACGCAGCTGCTTTGAAACAGAGCTGTTTGCTTTTGGCCACATGCCCTTGGCGTGGTCGGCCCGTTGTTTTACGGCCCGCTCGGAGCACAGACACAAAGACCAATGTGAGCTCTGCTGTATTAAATATCCCAACGGACGGATTGTGGACAGTCAAGACGGCCAGCGGGTGTTTGTACTGAATGGCGTGCAAACCCAGTCGGGCGACCGTTATAACCTGATTAACCAGTTGCCCAGTATGCATGATAAAGTGGATGTGGTTCGCCTAAGTCCTCAAGCGGAAGGTACCTTTGAGTGGCTTGAGAAATTTAGAAATAATATTCACGGAGAAGCACCGCAACCACTGGAGAAAAACGACTGCAATGGGTATTGGTTGAAGCTCGCTGGCATGGTGCAGCAAGTAGAAGCCTAAAAAGCGGTGGTGTGGACAGCAACAGGAGATAAATACAGTATGACACAAGCAAGTAATGCGCAGCAGGTCGCACGCATTGGGATTGTAACCGTCAGTGACAGAGCCAGTGTAGGCGCCTATGAAGACATTTCCGGGCCAGCCATTAAAGACACACTGTCAGACTACTTAACCTCCCCGTGGGAGCCGGTGCATCGGGTGATTGCCGACGAGCAAGCTCTCATTGAGGCGACTTTAATAGAGCTGGCCGACCAAGAAGACTGCCGCCTCATTGTAACCACAGGCGGAACAGGGCCAGCGAAGCGTGATGTGAAACCTGAAGCCACAGAAGCGGTGTGCGACCGCATGATGCCAGGGTTTGGCGAATTAATGCGTATGGAGTCGTTAAAATACGTACCTACGGCTATTTTGTCGCGTCAAACGGCCGGTTTGCGTCATCAAACGTTAATTATTAACTTGCCCGGCAAACCAAAAGCGATCCGTCAGTGCTTAGACGCCGTGTTCCCGGCTGTGCCGTACTGCATCGACCTTATGGATGGCCCTTACCTGGAATGCGACGAAGCGGTGATCAAACCCTTCCGCCCGAAAAAATAGGTCAGCCGCGATTGAGCACAAACAAATAAATAACCAGCAGCAGGGTGATAAACCAAAACCCCGACAACAACTGCCAAAACAGTAAACTACTGTTTTTAGTGCTTTGTTTTACTTCTTCTTTGAGGAACTCGGGGTTGGGCTGGCGAATATCTCGCATAAAGTCCGCCACTGTGGTGTAACGCTGTTGCAGGTCGAAGTTTGTGCCTTTCTTTAACGCTCTATCAAGCCACACGGGTATGGCGGGGTTGACCCGCGTGGCACTAATATAGCGCAGCTTGTCGTAGTCGCTGGGTACTTTGCAGTCTTCTATTTTGTCGCCATAGGGTAAAGCCCCGGTAAACAGCTCGTAGGCAATGGTGGCTAAGGAATAAAGGTCACCCTGAATGGCGGAGTTTTTGCCCGTTAGATACAAGGGGTCCGAGTACAGCGCAGTACCCAGCACAGAGTCGTGGTCGATAGGAATGAAAATTTCCGCAACACCCGCCACAAACACAGAGCCAAAGTCCACAATAACAGCCCGCTCTTCACCGCTTTCAGCGTCTTTTTGAATAATAATATTGCCAGGCTTTAAGTCTTGGTGAATGGCTTCGTTGTCGTGAAACGCCTGAATGCCTTGGGCCACTTGGTTCAAAATATTTAAGGCTCGAGCCGGTTTAATGGGCTGACCGTTTTGCTGCCATTGCTCGCTCAGCCAGTCTTCCATGTTCTGCCCTTCCACAAACTCCATTAAGTAATACAAAAAGCTTCTTGGGCGTGACTGGCGGATAACTTTTACGACGTAAGGGTTGTCGATGCGGCTGCCAATCCATTCTTCACGAATAAAGCGTTCTATGTAGCTGCTGTCGTCTTCGTAGTTAGGAGAAGGGGTTTTCATGGCCGCCAGTTGCCCAGTGGCTATGTCTTTCACCAGGTACATTTGGCTGCGACTGCTGGCGAATAGCTCTTTTATTACTTCTAAACCGTCCACCTTCATGCCTGGCGTAAAGGCAGGCGGGAAAGGCAGTTTGGTTAAGCGGTGGTGGAAGTCGTCGATGTCTTGGTTTGGTAGCTGATTTATTTGCAGCAAAATAATCGAAATGTTGTCGTCGCACCCATTGGCCAAGGCAAGTTGTTTTAGTTCTGCAACCGCTACTTGGCAAGAGCCAGCGTCTGACAATACCTGATTAATTTTTGCTGGGTCAACAAAGTCGTGCAGGCCGTCGGAGCTAATCAGGAGCTTGTCTCCGACTTCAAGCTGCATGCTTTGGTAGTCTAGCGTGAGGTTGCCGTCCATACCCAGAGCTCGGGCTAGAAATGTCCGACCTTTGCTTAAATAAGCGGTGTGATCTGTGGTGCGTTGCTCCAGCTGCTGGTTGCGCCAGTGGTAAATACGACTGTCACCCACATGAAATAAGTGGGCCGTATGGGACTTAATAACCACAGCACTGAAGGTGCACAGGTGACCTTTATTTTCGCTGCTATAGGCATGGCTATGACGAAATAGCCGTAAGTTGATAGTAGAAAGCACTTGCTCGGCGCTTTGCTTTACCGACCAAGTGTCGGGTGTTTTAAAGTAGTCCGTCAGAAAGCTGTTGAGTGCCGTTTCACTGGCTTGCTGACCCGCCTCGGCGTTGCTGACACCGTCGGCCACCACAAAGGCTGCGCCCTTATAGTTTTGTAAGTAAGTGCTGTCGGGAACCAGGGCCCCGGCAGCATCTTCATTTGTTTCCTTGCCCGCAGCGCTGCATGTGCAGTGGTAGTCTAGCTGCAGCGCTTGGTTGTGTGCGGGCATTGTTTCCATAGGTTACCTGTGTCCTACTTCAATGGTGTGAACTGTACCGTCGGGCATGACTTCTGTAATATGGCCTTTCGGGTTGTCCATAAAATACACAGCCATAAAGCCGATAAGAGCTGAAGCGGCAATGACATAAAAGAACTGACTGTAGGTAACAAAGCTGAGAATGGTTAAGTACACCACAGCTCCCACGTTACCGTAAGCGCCTGCCATACCGGCAATTTGCCCTGTCATGCTGCGTTTAATTAAAGGAATCATGGCAAATACAGCCCCTTCACCTGCTTGTACGAAGAAAGAACAAGCCATGGTGACAATAACAGCAAGAGGAATCCACCAGTGGCTGTCAATTAAGCCCATGAGGAAGTAACCCACAGACAGGCCAGCAATCATAATCATTAAGCTGCGACGGCGTCCGTATTTGTCAGAAAACCAACCACCCATTGGGCGCGACATCAGGTTCATAAAAGCGAACCCAGAAGCCAATAAGCCCGCTGTTACTGGCGTAAGTGAGTCGAAGGTTTGTAAGAAGTACAGTGGCAGCATAGACACCACAGCCAGCTCAGAGCCAAAAGTAGCAAAATAGGCAATGTTCAAAATGCCCACTTGTTTAAAAGAGTATTTTTCAAGCTCTGGCACACCTTCGCGAAGGTGTTCTGCGTTAATGTCCCACGTTTGGTAACTTTGGTAAATAAACAAGACAACAAGAATAGCAAAAAACACATACATGCTGGCTTCAGAAATTAAATTCACACCATTCGGTGCCAATCGCCAAGCCAGCAAGGCCAGTGCTAAATACATAGGAATATTCATAATGAGCAAAGCCCATAAAGCACCCCAGGAAGAGACCGTCATGGCGCCGCTTTTCTTGGGCTTGAAATAAATAGAGCCTTTGGGCGTATTGCGTGCATAGCGGTAAAATATAAGGCCATAAAACCCACACAGCACACCCACAAGAGCAATGGCATAACGCCAGCCGTCGTCACCACCAAAGGCCAAAGCGATTGCTGGTAAGGTCATAGAAGCTGCGGCCGAACCAAAGTTACCCCAGCCACCGTAAATGCCTTCCGCAGTACCCACTTGGTGGGCAGGAAACCATTCACTCACTAAACGAATGCCAATGACAAAGCCAGCACCTACAAAACCAAGTAAAAAGCGGAAAATAGCTAAGCTGGTATAGGTATTAGCAAAGGCAAAACCTAAACAAAGCACGCCGGAAATAAGGAGCAATCCGGAGTAGATGAGCCGTGGCCCTAACTTGTCGACCAAAATACCCACCACAATACGCGCAGGAATAGTAATGGCGACGTTTAATATAAGCAGCGCTTTTACTTGAGTGTCGGTCAAGCTTAAAGAGGCTTGAATAGCCGTTAGCAGTGGAGCATGGGCAAACCACACGGCGAAGGTTAAAAAAAACGCAAACCACGTTAAATGAAGCGTTTTTATTTTGGGGTCACTCAAGCGAAGTAGATTAATACGGCTCGCTGATGGTACAGGTGTCATAGTAGCCTCGATAGTTAGGTTAGTACTCAAGGGTAGAGAGCCTACATTTTCTGCGGCTTCTGCTTTAGATTGCTTGATCTGCGTCAAAAGGCAACGCAAGGCTGCTTCTACTTGGCAATCAAAGGTATTCCTTTTGGGGTGGGGGTTGGGGCGGCCTAAGGTGCGAAAAATGCACAGCTTATACCCCAAAGTAGGTAGTGAGAAATGGCGTCATAGCGCAATAGGTTCATAGTGGGTAGCGCTGTGGCTGTGTAGTGTGTGACCAAAAAAAAGCGTTATCATACCCAGAAAAGAGGTGCAGAATGGACACAAACCTACCCCATGCTTGGCGAGCGTTAACAGTGGCAACCCTGGCGTTTAGTGCAAACTTTTCCGTGTGGGTTATTTACGCCGTACTCGCAATAAATATTCAACAACAACTAAATTTAAGCGGCGTCGAGCTGGGCGTCTTATTATCCGCTCCAATGCTC
Source organism: Aliidiomarina taiwanensis (assembly GCF_003987015.1). Classification (GTDB taxonomy): domain Bacteria; phylum Pseudomonadota; class Gammaproteobacteria; order Enterobacterales; family Alteromonadaceae; genus Aliidiomarina; species Aliidiomarina taiwanensis. Next base: position 104,591 of record NZ_PIPQ01000002.1, read on the forward strand.
TCTGGCGCTGTACTCCGCATTCCTATTGGGTTGTTGGCCGAATACCAGTCCGCACGCCGCTTGTGGATTGTGCAAATGTTGATCACTATTCCCTCGTTAGTCATTCTTCCCTTCATCAAAAGTTATGTGGGCTTCCTGTGGATAGGTCTGTGGATAGGTGTGAGTGGCGTGTCGTTTACCCTAGGTGTGCGTTACGTCACAGACTGGTTTGCCAGCCGCCAGCAGGGGCTGGCGCTGGGCATTTTTGGAGCAGGCAATGCCGGGGCCGCTATTTCCTTTGTGGCCATTCCATTTCTGGTGCAGCATTTAAGTTGGCAGTGGACGGGTCCCGTGTATGCCGTTGGCTTGCTTGTGATGACGCTTATTTTTGTGTTTCTAGCTCCCAAGCCCCCACATTACATAACCTTAAGTAGCGCACCGTGGCGCACTCATTTGGCGCCATTAAAAGAACTTCGGGTGTGGCGCTTTAGCCTGTATTACTACTTTGTGTTTGGCAGTTTTTTAGCACTTATTCTATGGCTGCCTAGCTATTACATGCGGGCCTATGAAGTGACCTTTGCCCAAGCCATGGGCTTTACTCTGTTTTTCGTTGCGACCTCCAGCATGGTGCGAGCCTTAGGCGGGTGGATGGCCGACCGCTACGGTGGTCGCTTAGTGAATTGGGCGGTGTTTTGGGTGTGCTTGGTGTGCTTGTTCTTTTTAAGTTACCCGCCAACCACAATGACCATTCACGGCCTTGAGCGTGACGTGGTGCTTTCCATTGAGGTGAACGTGTGGCTGTTCACAGCGCTTATTTTTGTGATAGGCATTGCTCAAGGGTTAGGGCGGGCGAGTGTACTGAAGGTGCTCCACACCCATTACCCTAACCACATGGGGTCGGTAGGGGGCGTGGTAGGAGCGTTAGGTGCTGTTGGAGGTTTTACTTTGCCGGTGGCTTTCGGGTTGGTACAAGACTTGCTAGGTATTAACAGCGGAGCCTTTATGGTGCTCTATGCGGTACTCGCTATGTGCATGACAGCTATGTTTTTTGCCATACGCAAAGAGCGGTATCAAAAAGAGCTTGCCCAAGCCCGCGCCAATACATTTTATGCCGAATAGCCTTTTGGCTTTCCCTGCAGATTAAGAGGAATATGAACGTGCAAGTAACACAACAAGCAAAAGAAGACGCCCTTGCCCCTTTATTGCGGCAAGCGTTTCGCCCCATGTTTTTATTTGGCGCACTTTTTAGTGTGTTGGCCATGGCCTTATGGGGGCTCGTTCTGTCGGGAGCCGTGAGCCTCAACCCCTATGCGAACGTGGTGTTCTGGCATCAACATGAAATGCTGTTTGGTTTTGTGGCCGCCATTATTGTTGGTTTCTTATTAACCGCAGTGCAAAACTGGACAGGCGTTCGCGCGACCCATGGCTACCCATTGCTTTGGCTGACGCTTATTTGGTTAGCGGGGCGCTTGCTTATGTTATTTGGTGGCTCGGTACCTGCTGTCTTGGTTGCCGTGGTGGACCTGGCCTTTCTACCTACGGCTGCACTGTTTTTTGCTGCTATTCTACTGAAAGCGGGCAAACTCAAAAATATGTTTTTTGTGCCTGTTTTGCTACTGCTTGCCGTGTGCAACTTGCTTATGCACTTAGGTGTATTGCTTAACCAGTTTCACTTTATAAGCCATGGCAGCACCAATGCTGTGTGGCTTATTACGCTGATTATGGCGGTGGTTTCTGGGCGTGTATTGCCCATGTTCACAGCCAATGGCACCCAAACACCCCGGGTGCAGCCGGTGGCTTGGCTGGATAAGCTGGCGCTTGGCAGCTTGTGGCTTATTTTTGCGCTGCATTTCTTTTTACTTGTGCAGTACATACCAAGCGCGGTTATGTCGGCGCTTTTTGCAGTAGCAGCCCTTGCCACCTTGGTGCGCTTAGTGCGAGTACGCTTTTGGGTAACACTGAAAGTGCCATTAGTGTGGAGCCTGCATGTGGCTGTGGCCTTTATTCCTATTGGCTTGGCTTTGTTTGCTTTACGCTATGCAGGAATGAATATCAGTGCTAGTACCGCCATACATGCGTTAACAGCCGGGGCCATGGGTATAATGATATTGTCCATGATGGCGCGGGTTTCGCTTGGTCATTCAGGTCGGCCATTGCAGCCGAAACGCCTGATGACACTCGCCTTTATGCTGATTATTGTGGCGGCTAGCGTGCGGGTCATTACAGGTGGTTGGTTCCCAGTGTCGGCATTGGGCTGGTACAGCTGGGCAATTGCTGCTTGGGTGTTGGCCTATGGTTTTTATATTGTGATTTACTTTCCAATTCTAACCACACCACGGGCCGACGGCCGCCCAGGGTAACTAGGCGGCACAAACAGTGCAGTTGTCGCGTTTAGGCAACTGCATGGTGTGAAAGTGGGCATAGGCTGCGTCGTAAATAAGCACCTTGCCCACTAAGGGTTCACCCACACCCATGAGCAACTTTAAAGCTTCCACCGCTTGCAAAGTGCCTACTACGCCCACTAATGGGGAAAGAACCCCAGCTTCCATACAGCTTAATTGTTGCTCGCCAAAGTAATGGCTAAAGCATTGATAACAAGGGGTGTCGGGCTGCATAGGGTAGACAGCAACCTGCCCTTCCATACGAATAGCCGCCCCAGACACCAAGGGAATGCTTTGGTCGAAACAATACTGATTTAAACACTGGCGAATGGCCACGTTATCGGTGCAGTCAATGACAAGATCAAAAGCAGGCAAGTGCTGCACACTGAGGAGCGAGTGGATAGTCTCGGACGTTAAGCGCGCAGTCACACTGTGAAGTTGGCAGTCACTATTTAGGTGACGCACGGCCTGTATGGCAGTTTCGGCTTTGTAGGCACCTATGTCTTGCTCGCGGTACAGTATTTGCCGCTGTAAATTACTTCGTTCAATCACGTCGTCGTCCACCAAGGTAATGCGGCCTACACCACTGCCTACCAGGTAGGGTAAGACTGCACAGCCTAGTCCGCCTGCCCCCACCACCAATACGTGGCTAGCCAGCAGCTTTTCTTGACCGGCAAAGTCAACGCTAGGTAATAAAATATGCCGCGCATAACGAAGCGACTGTTCGTCGGTCAGTTCAATGTGTGGTGTTGTCATGAGGGTGTCCTTTAGCAGTTACATTCAACGAAGAGGGTTGTTCTGGGCGGCGCCAAAGCCACACTAATACGGCTACGACAAATACAGAAATAGCAGTTGCAATCAGTTTGGGCGCAGCGCTGAGCCATAGTAAGCACAAACTTAAGGCTATCATGCCACTGGCCAAGTACTTGGCCTTGCGGGGCACGACACCTTGGGCTCGCCAATGGCGAATGGGGGGCCCAAAAGTTGGGTGAGCCAACAGCCACAGCTCAAGCCGAGGCCACCCCTTCCCAGCACACCAAGCGGCCAGAATAAGAAAGGGCACCGTAGGCAAGCCGGGCAGTGGCACACCAATAAGTGCCAGTATTACTGCGAGTATTGTGGCCAGTCGCCAGAGCACAGTGCGTAGCAGGTGCATGGTCGCTCTCCTTATTGCGAGTCTTTCATGCCAAGCCTTCGGGCAAGCTTGTGCAAATTACTCGGGTCTACTTGCAATATTCGTGCTGCTTGTGCCCACGACTGGTTGGTTTGCAGTAACGCTTCTTGAATAAGTTGGCGCTGCGTTGTTTCTACGGCATCTCGCAATGGCCGCAGGGCCGGTACTACTGCTTGCTGGCGCAGCGGTGAAGGCATAGCCTCAGGCCCTTGCACCTGGGTGTTTAGGCCGTCAAAAAAGTCCGGCGTTAAGGTAACAATGTCAGTGCGAACTTCGCCCAGGCTTAAGGCTTTTATAGCAGCGCGGCTTATCACGTGCTCTAACTCGCGCACATTGCCGGGCCACGGGTAATTTAACAACATTTGCTCGGCCGACGCACTGAGCCGTAGGCTACGAAAACCAAGGCGGGTGCGGTTTTGTTCTAAGAAAAAGCCCGCTAATAATAAAATGTCATTCCCCCGTTGGTTTAAGGGGGGAATATGTAAGGGGTACACAGAAAGACGGTGGTACAGGTCGGCCCGAAACTCTTTGGTTTTTATTTGCTCTTGAAGTTTACGGTTCGTTGCGGCCACTATGCGCACATCCACATGGCGCACTTTGTCGGTTCCTAACCGTTGCACTTCACCGTTTTGCAATACCCGCAGCAACTTCGCCTGAATACTTAAGGGCAGCTCACCCACTTCATCTAAAAAAATAGTACCACCGTGGGCGCTTTCAAAACGTCCTTGACGCTCACTGGCAGCACCCGAAAAAGCGCCTTTGCTGTGCCCAAACAGCTCGCTCTCCGCAAGGCTTTCCGGCAAGGCGGCGCAGTTTACATACACCATGGGTTTGTGCGCACGACGCGACTTGGCATGCAGTTGGCGAGCAAATAACTCTTTGCCGGTCCCTGTGTCGCCAAGCAGCAACACCGGCAAGTCTGACTGAGCCACCACACGAAGCTCTTCCAAAACGCTTTGTATGGCTTCGCTTTGGCCAATAATGTCGGCCCCGACTTGCAGCTTCGACTCCATTTGTAAGTCGTCCTGACGGCCCTGGCGTAAAGCTTTGTTGTCTTGCTCAAGGCGCGTCATACGAAGCATGGCTTCCATGACCAAGGCGCAGCTCTGCAGTTGTATGCGGTGCTGTTCGGTAAAGGTGCCGGGCTCGAGGGCGTCTAAAGTTACAGCCCCCCATAAAGCACCTTCAACAAATAAGGCCATGCCCATGCAGTCGTGTACGGCTAAATGTTGATTGGGTAAGGCTTCAATTAATCCGTCGTAGGGGTCGGGCAGGGGGCTGTCGGGCTCAAAGCGTATGGCTTCTCGGCTGCGACACAGCATGGCTAAACGTGGGTGTTGGGCCAATTGAAAGTGCCGGCCAAGGGCGTCTTTCACCAAACCTTGCTGAGCAATCGGTCGTAAGCTGTCTTCTTCCTTTCGAAGGAGCACCACGGCACCGCAGGAAAAATAATGGCGCAAGCTGGTGACTAACTTTTGTAAACGCACCGGGCCTGGCAAGTCGGTCACGAGATCTGCAATCAACGTGGTGTGCAGCATGGTAAAAAGTACCTCGCAAGGTTAAATGTACCCGAATTCTTAGGGTTAAAAGTACCATGTTCGCCAGCAGGCCACCATACCCTAACAGGGGTAACTGGTTTTTTTCAGGTTGGCACAGCGTTTGCTGTAGTCATTGCACTAAGGCAACAGCAGAACAGTCTGCACAAGCCAAAACCACAACCAGTACTTAAAAAGGAAGCCGTTATGCAATTTAGTGAAGCGACACAACAAGGGTTAAACCGTAGCCAACACCAGTGGTTAAAAATAAGCACTAACGAAGTGGTGGACTACGTTCTTGAACGGTTTCATGCCGTGCACCGTACCCAATTCCCAGAAGCTATTGCGTTAGCGCGCAAGGTGGAAGAAGTGCATGCGGACGAACCTCTGTGCCCAACGGGTTTAGCTGACCACCTGGCCTTTATGTTTCAAGAGCTAGAAGGACATATGCTGAAAGAAGAGCAAATTCTGTTCCCCATGTTACGAAATAACACCCACCCGCAAGGGCCCATTATGGTCATGGAGTCGGAACATGAAGAGCACGAAGTAGCCATACAGAAAATTGCAAAGCTGAGCCATAACTTCAGCATGCCGGACGACGCCTGTGGCACGTGGAGGCACTTAATCAGTTTAGTGCGTGAAATATGTGATGATCTGCAAGATCACATTGAATTAGAAAACAATATTCTCTTTGTACCTGAAGAGGTACGCGCAGGAAATTGCTGTGGTGGCTGTCAGTAAAGGTATGCAGCTTAAGTGGGCCCTAACTACCTCTGTGTGAGTACTGGGCCCGTTGGTTTGATTTGAATCAATGTGAATCGCTGCTAACGGCTTACACTGAAGCCTTACTCTCAAGTTAGTGTGTAAGGAGCGACCGTGAGTCAAGCGAAAACAGAAAAGCCATTGGTTTATTCATGCTCGGGCTGTTCGAATGTAGCGCAGCTGGCAAACGACATTGCACTTTGGCTACGAGACCGTGACGTGGCTGAAATGTCTTGTATTGCTGGTGTCGGGGGGGACGTAAAGCCCTTGGTGCGAGTGGCACAGTCGGGGCGTCCTATTCTGGCCCTTGACGGCTGCCCGCTCAATTGCGTCAAGCAGTGTTTAAAGCGCCAAGGGGTAGAGCCAACTTGGCATATCCAACTTTCTGACTTAGGCATTAAGAAGCGCGACGGCGTAAGCTGTACACTTGAAGAAATGTATCGGTCGTTAGAACACACGCATAAAGTTTTAGGCCTCGAGCCGACATTTGACTACAAGGAGCAACCTGGGCTAGCGTGTAACGACTCTTGTTAATAAGAAGGGTCTCCCATGGAATGGTATAGCGGTATAAAGTTCGTTCATGGTTTCACAATTCATATTTCTATTACGTTTTTTGTTCTGCGCTTTTTAATGGACTCCCAAGGGTTTACCGTATGGCGAAATCCTCCTTGGAAATACCTGCCACATATCAACGACAGTCTGCTATTGCTAAGCGCACTGGCCTTATTAAAAATTACCGGCTGGACCCTGTTTGTGCATTTTTGGATTACCGTAAAAGTACTGCTGGTGGTGGCTTACATTGTGATGGGGTGGTTTGCCATGCGGCAGAATTTAAAGCCCGTATACCGATGGATTAGTTTTACGCTTGCGCTTGGCTTATTTGCTCTTATTTACCTGTTCGCTGTTAATAAGTTTATGTAACTGTTCCTATTAAAAGAAAAAACTCGCTAAGGCGTTGTGCCGTTAGCGAGTTTTTTATGGGCTTTATGCGTTATTTGCTAATTGCAAACTCCAGCTCGTGCGGAGGCTGGCCTTCTTTTTGATCTTGCAAATACCATTTCATCCAGCGCTCCATGCGGTAGGCATAGTCAAGCTGTGCCGCAGAACGCTTGTTGCCATGGCCTTCACCTGGGTAAGTGACCAGGCGCACAGGCACATTGCCGTGGACTTTCAAGTAACGGTACAGCTCCATGGACTGGCTTGGGTGCACACGGGTGTCTTCTTCTCCGTGCATAATCAAAATCGGGGTGCGACCTTGTTCGGCCCAGTAAATGGGGCTGCGCTCTAAGTACCACATCCACTTATCCCACGGGTAGCTGCGGGCATGCACTAGGTTCATTTCGTTTGGTATATCGGTGGTACCGAACTTCGACAGGTTGTTGCTAATACCCACAAACATAACGCTTGCAGCAAAGTGTTCGGTTTCTTTCGTTGCACCCCATGCAGAGGCATAGCCGCCATACGAGCCACCGGTAATACCTACACGGTCTTCGTCAGCAAAACCAATAGCAACCAAATGCTTTTTCGCATCTACTATGTCGTCGAACTCTTTCCCTGCATAGTCGTTTTGGCTTAGTTTAGAAAACTCAACACCACGACCTGTGCTGCCTCGGTAGTTCGGGAAGAAGGTGGCAAAGCCTTCCTGCGCCATGTACCAAGTAGGGGTAGAGTAACGGTCATTCCAGCCATGACGAATGTGCGACTCTGGGCCGCCATGAATGGCCATAATAACGGGAACTTGCTGACCTTCACGGTAATTCAGTGGGTACACCAAAATACCTTCAATTTCTAAACCGTCGCGGGCTTGGTAAGTAATCACTTCGCTGCGTGGCTGCTGTGCGTTGCGAACCCAAGCGTTCGAGTCGGTTAAGCGAGTTAACTCAGTGCCTCTCAGCGTAAAGGCTTCGTTCGGATGGGCCGGGCTGTTGGCAAGCAAGGTGATGGTGCCGTCGGAAGCCATGTTGCCAAAGCTGAGCGCATTCACTTTACCCGTTGGCAGTAGGGTGGTTTGTTGGTTGGTACGCACATTGTGCTGCACTATGGTGGTTTCCGTGTTGACAGCGGCTAACCACACCAGGGTGTCGTTGTCTTGCCAAAGAATGTCTTGCACATGGCCTAGGAAGTTCGGCAGTAACTGCTGCACCGAGCCGTCACGCAGGCTTGCTAAAAACAAGCGACCACGGGCCGGGTCGTGCTTATCTTCTGCGCCCACAATGGCCAAGCGAGAGCCGTCTTTGGAAAAGGCTGCATTTCCAAGCTTGCCTTCGGTTTGCATGCGTACAACTTCGCTGCCGTCTTGGTTCAGCAGCACATACTGGCTGCTCATGAGGTTGTCGTCAACCCGAGCGCTTGGTGCGGCACGCACCAGCAGCTGGTTGGTGCCAGGGCGGAAGCTTAATGAATGCACTTGTTCATCAAATGCGACAGGGGTGACTTGGTTGTCTTCGAGGCTCAGCAAGAACGCCTTGGTCATGGCCACGTTCTCTTCGTATACGTTGGCACGGAAACCGTGGGCTGAAAGCTCTTTCGAGTTGCTCTTTTGCTTTTCCTTCGCGCGAAACGCAATGGTGTCGCCTGCGTCATTAAAAGCATAGCTGAGAATGGCTGTTTCATGTTCAAGCACACGCTCGGACTCACCACCGTCAACAGGAATGCGGTACAAGCTGGTGTGCTTGTCACCTTCGCGTTTCGCTAGGTAATACAGCATGCTGCTGTCGGGGCTAAAAGCAAGGTGGCGAATACGTACGTCGCCGGTAATAAATTGGATGGTTTCACCCTCGCTGTTTATCAAAAACAACTCAATGTACGAGCTGCCATCTTTTTCTTGCAGCGGGTTTCGTGGGCGAATTTTGGTATAGGCAGTTAAATTCCCGTCACGGGTGGTGATTACTTGGTTTACACGCTGGGTTGTTACCACATCTTCTAGGGTAACATTTGCAGCATGCGCAGCGCTTATCGAAAAAATGAAAGCGCTTAGCCAGACAGTAAATCGGGCCATAGGAAAACTCCTCATATTGGTTTAAAAAGTCGGGGCAGAGTGTAGCAGTTTGTCGTGAAAGCTTACACAGCTTAGCTATCAAATGCCGGTGGCGAAGTCAGAGTGGACTCCTCTTGCTTTTGTAAAGAAAGGGCGCCGTGGGCGATCATGCGCACTTGTAAAATGGTTTGCTCTGTCAGTTGTTCTAATTCTTGCGCGTTTAAGTCAAGGGCGTCAGCGCCGGCACTAAACACCACACGCACAATGGCGTTGCTTTGGGCTTGGGCTATTACGTCGGGGGTGTTGCGTTCAATAATCAGGAAGTCACGCAGTTCATTGGTGAAATGGCTAATTTCACGCGCAATGGCTAACCGAAGTTCAACCGTGGTACCGGCTTGCTCCTGCAGCATAAGGCGAAAAATATTCTTGTTATGGGTGACATAGTCCATAAAGGTGCGCACCGACACTTCAATAATAGAACCGCCTTTGGCAATTCGCTGGCGCGACTGACGCATAAGCTGGCGCAAGGCCAAACCTCCTTCGTCTACCAAGGTTAAGCCTAGCTCGTTCATGTTTTCAAAGTGGCGGTAAAAAGAGGTAGGTGCTATTCCTGCTTCGCGCGAGACTTCCCGCAAGCTCAAACTGGAAAAAGAGCTTTCCGCACATAATTGGTTCAAAGCGGCTTGAATTAAGGCGTGTCGTGTTCTTTCTTTCTGTTGGGCGCGAACACCAGACATAGTTAGTTCCTCTGCGAAGTAGAAATAAAGAGTATCAGTGAACAATTGTACGGTCAATTTACAAAATACCGCTTGATCCCACATTAAATACAATATAAATTCAGCGTACACTTGTTAGCTGAAATGGCAATTTATGAAAAAACCTGCATTACTCTGGCTCAATATTTCTATATTTAGCATGACTTTTTTAGTCTCTGTTATTGGCGCACCGCTTTACCTAGCATTGAATGGGCTTAGCACCAGCTTGGTTGTAGCCCTGTTGGCGTTATTCGTTTGGTCCGGCATGTCCATTACCGGTGGTTACCACCGTTTATGGTCGCACCGCACCTACGACACCCACCCAGTGGTACGCGTTATTTACGCGCTAGGTGGCGCTTTGTCGCTGCAAAACAGCGCCTTGCATTGGGCTTCAGACCACCGCGAACACCACAAGCATGTGGACCACATCGACAAAGACCCCTACTCCATTAGCCGTGGCTTTTGGTTTGCTCACATGGGGTGGATGCTGCGTGAATATCAAGCGCACCGCTACAATGACTACTCGAACGTAGCAGATTTACAAAAAGACCCGATTGTTATGTGGCAACATAAGCACTATTTGGCACTGACCTTACTAATGAACATAGGCGTGCCCTTATTGATTGGTGTGCTGACCGGGCAGGTTTGGGGAGCATTATTATTCGCAGGGTTTGTGCGCATTTTCTTAGGCCATCACACCACTTTCTTTATTAACTCGCTGGCGCATACCTGGGGCAAACGCCCGTACACAGAACGAAATACAGCGCGGGACAATGGTGTGCTTGCCTTTCTTACCTTCGGTGAAGGCTACCATAATTTCCATCATATCTTTGCGGGCGACTACCGCAACGGCATTCGTTGGTATCAGTTTGACCCGACCAAATGGTTAATCGCTTCGCTGGCGTGGTTTGGGTTAGCGCGGAACTTGAAGCGCACCAACAAGTACCTTATTGAAAAAGCGCGCTTAGAAATGATGTGGCTGCGAGCGCAAGAAAAACGGGCAAGTTTTAGCGACGTGCTTGAGCATGAGTACAAAGTACTGATTGACTCTTTGCGGGAACTAAACAGTCGTCGCCGTGCTTGGATAGCTGCCAAAAGCGACGCAATTAACGATATGGCGCAAGTGAAAGAGCTTAAAGCACAATATAAAAGCTTGAAACGGAATTTCCGCCAAGAAAAACGCCAATTTAGACGGCAGCTTATGTCGGCCGCATAGGCAGAACAAAGCAGGAGGCAGCGGCTTTTTAGTCGCTGCCTTTTTGTTTGCCAAATTCCTGAGTATGCGCAATAATTAAGCACTCTACAGGGAGCGCCACATGAACATAGACTCTTCACTTCCAGCGGCCTTTACTTCTGCCGCCCAAGGCATGCAGCGCAGCACACAACAGGTGGCCAGCGCAAGCCAGTATATTGCCCGTGAAGACACGCCTAAAACCTCAGCTATTACCGAATTGCTTGAAGGTGAACTGACCTACCAAGCCAATGCCAAAACCCTTTCTGTGTCCAGCGGTATGCTTGGCACCTTAATTGACATTAAGGTGTAATGGTATGGTTATGTCTGTAAACGCTTCTGTCCCTTACGTGGCTTCAACAGCTGCAAGCCCCACCGACATTTTACAGCGCGACAACCAAATGCGGGTGGCGGTGCCACCTGTGCCAAGAAGTGAAGCCTACCCACGGGAAGAAGGGGTAGGGCGAGACGTAACCACCTTAGCGGGCATGCCAAGTTTTGCGCACCAACTCGCCGGAGCCCGTAACGAAGGTGAGCTGTTGCGGCGACGGGCCAATAAGGACAACAGCGAAAAAGAAACACCGAAAGCGGCAGACACAGAACTGACGGAAGCCGAAGAAAAGAAAGTGGCCGAGCTAAAGCAGCGCGACGCCGAAGTACGTCGCCATGAAGAAACCCACGCCAGTATAGGTGGCCAGTATGCCGGCTCGCCCAATTATGAAATGGAGCAAGGCCCCGACGGCCGCTCGTATGCGGTGGGTGGCTCGGTAGATATAGATGTAAGCCCCATTAGCAACGACCCAGAAGCCACCATTAGCAAAATGCAAATTGTGCAGCGGGCGGCGTTAGCCGTAGACGAGCCTTCCGCAGCAGACCGACAAATAGCCGCCAAAGCCGCCCAGCAAGAGCAAGAAGCCAGGCAGAAGCTGGCTGCAGAAAAGCAAGGTATGAATGACAGCGACCCGGCGGAAGACGGCCGCGCCCATTTTGTTGCCCAAGCCTATCTTGGGGCTAGCCAACCACGCCAAACAGGTCTGTTTGCTTCGGTTTAAACCGCGCCTAAGGTCCTTTCAAGCACCCAAGCCACCAAAGGCAGGGTAAGCATACCGATGAGAACCCCATACCCAATAATCGCCGCGACTAAGCGGGGTTTGAGCCCAGCGCCAATGGCAACAGCACCGCCGGTGATCATAGGCGGCATGGCCGCTTCTAAAATGGACACATGGGCCGCTAAGGAATGAATACCCAAGAACATGAAGCCCGCAAGGGCTGCGGTAGGTAACAATATAAGCTTAATGCTGAGGGCAGTGACAAAAGGCCCAATATGGTTGCGCGCAATGCGCAAACGTAGCTGCAAACCAACAGCCACCATCACAACCGGTATTAATGTTGCAGCCAAGTTTTCTAGCAGGGGCTGTAGAATAGAAGGGTACTCTTTTTGCCCGAACAGGAGTGCTACAAAGAGCGCAATCACAGGCGGGAAAACCAATAGCTTTTTGATCTGCTGCCAGGGGGTTTGGCGCTGCGAGTCATCGCCTTTAGCGCTGCTGTAATGGGCGGCAATGGCACTGCTGATAAGTGCTAAGGCCAAAAACGAACCAGTTTGGTCGTAAATAACCGCATAGGGCAAGCCTTCCGTGCCATAAAAAGCTTCCACAAAAGGAAAACCAACAAACGAGGTGTTACCCAAGGGCACCACCACCAATAAGGCACCTGTTAGTTCACGGCTCCAGTGAAATAATTTACTGGCAAGCAGCACCAAGCCTATGGCCAGTAAGTACATGGCCCAAGGGATGATAAGTGGAGCTAATACGTCGGCGCTCAGTTCTAACTGGGGTAAATACAACAGAATAAGGGCTGGCACCGACACATAAATAACGTATTGGTTTAGCACATATCCGGACTGCTCAGGTAACGACCGGGTACGTTGCAGTACCCAGCCGATCACCAAATAAGCTACGATAAGCGCAAGGTTTTCCATGGCTTAACGCTTTTTCGCCTTCGCAAAAGCATCTGCAAACGCGCTGTTAATGGGCGCACTCGCGGGCTTTTTATGTGCCCCTTGCTGGCGTCCACGCGGAGGTTTGCTGGCTTTCGCTTTTGCTTGGCCTGGCTTTGCGGTCGGTGCAGCTTGAGTGACATCGTCGTTTAAGCGCATGGTCAGGCCCACACGTTTTCGTTCAATGTCTACTTCCACCACCTTTACTTTCACAATTTGCCCTGCTTTCACCACGTCGCGCGGGTCACTAACAAAGTGGTCAGCTAAAGCTGAAATATGCACTAAGCCGTCTTGGTGTACGCCCACATCAACAAACGCACCAAAGTTGGTTACATTGGTCACCACCCCTTCTAAGGTCATGCCGGGCTTTAAGTCGTTTAAGGTTTCAACGCCCTCTTGGAAGGCCGCGGTTTTAAACTCTGGGCGCGGGTCGCGGCCAGGCTTTTCCAGCTCTTTTATAATGTCGCTCACTGTGGGGACACCGAAAGTGTCGTCCGTGTAGTCGGCCGGGTTTAAGCTGCGTAAAAAGGCCACGTCGCCAATCATGTCGGCCATCGCTTTACCATTTTTCTCAGCAATACGCTCCACTATAGGGTAGGCTTCCGGGTGCACCGCCGAGCGGTCTAAGGGGTGTTCGGCATCCATCACGCGCAAGAAGCCAGCCGACTGTTCAAAGGCTTTTGGCCCTAGGCGTGGTACTTTTAGCAATTCTTTTCGGCTGCTAAAAGAGCCTTCCGTATTGCGGTACTGCACAATGTTTTGGGCCAAATTACGGTTGAGTCCCGCAACACGCGCTAATAAAGGCGCAGAAGCTGTGTTTAATTCTACGCCAACCGCGTTGACACAGTCTTCTACCACAGCGTCTAGGCTTTGCGCTAATTGCGACTGGCTCACATCGTGCTGGTATTGGCCTACACCTATGGCTTTGGGCTCAATTTTTACCAGCTCTGCCAGCGGGTCTTGCAGGCGGCGGCCAATGGACACAGCGCCCCGCAGGGACACGTCTAAGTCGGGGAATTCTGCAGCAGCCAGCTCAGAGGCCGAGTACACAGAAGCTCCCGCCTCGCTGACGGTAATTTTCTGTAATCCCAGCTCTGGGTTGGCTTTCATTAACTCGCCCACCAGCTTGTCGGTTTCCCGCGAGCCGGTACCGTTGCCAATGGCAATCAGTTCAACTTTGAACTGCTTACACATAGCTGCAAGGGAGCGTAAGGCTTTGTCCCATTGGTTTTGCGGTACATGGGGGAATATGGTGGAGTGACCAAGTAGCTTGCCTGTGGCGTCTACCACCACAACTTTAACGCCGGTGCGTAACCCTGGGTCTAAGCCCATGGTAGTTTTCGCACCAGCAGGGGCCGCCATTAATAAGTCTTTCAGGTTGGCTGCGAACACGTTAATGGCTTCGGTTTCTGCGGTGTCACGCAGTTGACCTAGTAAGTCTGTTTCCATACGCGGCAGCACTTTAATGCGCCAAGCCCACTGCACGGTTTGCTGGCGCCAAAGCCCTACAGGCGAGTCGCTCAGCTCAATGCCGGCATGGGCCGCAATGCGTCCTTCATACTGGCTGGTGCGGTTGCCTTCTTCCGCGTGCGGGTCGGTGTTTAGTTTGAGTTGCAAAATTCCTTCGTTGCGCCCACGCAGTAAAGCTAAGGTGCGGTGCGAAGGAACTTTCCGTAACGCTTCGCTGTACTCAAAGTAGTCGCGGAATTTGGCGCCTTCTTGTTCTTTTCCTTGCATTACTGTGGACTCAAGCAAGGCTTCTTGCCATAACTGGGCACGCACGGTTTTTAGTAAAGCGGCGTCTTCGGCTAAACGCTCCATAACAATAAACCGAGCGCCCTCAAGCACCGCTTTCTCGTCGGCAAAGCCAGCTTCTGTATTTATATACGTTTGGGCGAGCGCTTCAGGGTCGCAGGAATTGTCTGTTAGCAGGGTGTCGGCTAAGGGCTCAATTCCCGCTTCAATAGCTATTTGGCCTTTGGTCCGACGCTTAGGCTTATACGGCAGGTATAAGTCTTCAAGCTCAGTTTTTTGAGTGCATTGGTTAATGGTTTGTTCAAGCTCAGGCGTTAACTTGTCTTGATCGGCAATGCTTTTCAAAATAAACGTACGGCGCTCGTTTAACTCCCGTAGGTAGGTTAAACGAGCTGCTAAATGACGCAATTGAGTGTCGTCGAGCCCGCCGGTCATTTCTTTCCGATAGCGGGCTATAAAAGGTACGGTTGCACCTTCGTCGAGTAGTTGAACTGTGGCTTGAACTTGCGCTTCACGAATGTGAAGTTCTTCGGCTATTAGTGAAGTAACTGCCAGCATACGGCTCTCTTTTATTGCTGCAAAAAGTGGCCTGTATTCTACCCTAGAATTAGACGTTTGCCGAATCGCGCTTTAGCATGCGGTCGTACCATGCCTGTAAATGTTTGTGCTCGGGTTGAATACGAATATCCACCACGCGGGCAAATTCAAGGGTACAAAAAGCAGTAATGTCGGCCGCAGTAAAGCGGTCGTAGCAAATCCATGTGTTGTCTTTCAAGTGCTTGTCTAAAAAACCCATGAACCCTTCAGCGTTTTGCTTACATTCTTCACCCCATTCCGTGTGCTGCACCTTGGTTTCTGCAAAATAGTCAGTGAGGTGCTGAAACGCCATACCGACAGGTAAGAAAAAGTTGAATTCAAGCCAGCGCAACCATTGTTCGATATGCGCTACTTCAAAAGAAGTCTCACCAAGCAGCTTTGGTGTTTTGGGAAACTGCTCTTCAAAGTAGCGGCAAATGGCCATGGTTTCAGCAATGGTGCTCCCGTCTTGCAGTTCAAGCACAGGTACACGTTTCATTGGGTTTAAGGCAGCAAAATCTGGGGTCAAATGCTCGCCTTTTTTGAGGTCGATTTCAATACGCTTGAGGTGACCAAGTAACCCTTTTTCTGCTAAAAACATACGTACGCGCCGAGGGTTCGGCGCCGCAGCCATTTCATAAAACTTCATACGAGTTATCCCTTTTCTTTCAAATTATTCCATCAAAGTGCTACTGCATACAATCGTATTGATTGTTAACTTGCGGTTAATTTTAGCAGAAACAAAACAAAAAAAACCCCGGACAAAGCCGGGGTGCTACTAAAAAGTTATTAGCTTTTGATTATTCGATGTTTTTAACGAACTCGTCGAGCCACTCTACGGTTTCCCACATCATGTGCAAAATCGACTCGCGGGCACGATAGCCATGGCTTTCAAGGGGCAGCATTACCAAACGCGTGGTGCCACCTAGACCTTTCACCGCATGGTATAAGCGCTCACTTTGCATCGGGAAGGTGCCCGAGTTGTTGTCGTCGCTGCCGTGTATCAGAAGCAGAGGCGTTTTAATTTTGTCTGCTGCAAAAAATGGAGACATGCGAATGTATAAAGAGGAGTCGTCCCATACGGTCCGCTCTTCACGCTGGAACCCAAACGGGGTGAGGCTACGGTTATACGCACCACTGCGAGCAATACCGGCTTTAAACAAATCCGTATGCGCTAGCACGTTGGCTGTCATAAAGGCGCCATAGGAGTGGCCACCAATGGCAACACGATTTGGGTCGGTTACGCCAAGGTCAGCACCCGCTTTAATGACAGCGCGCGAGTTCATTTCAAGCTGCTCAATAAAGGTGTCGTTTGGAAGCTCATCACCTAGCCCAACAATGGGCATCGTGGCGTTGTCCATCACCGCGTACCCTTGAGTAGCTAAAAACTGCGGACGCCAGTAGCTAATGCGGTTAAAGGTATACGGCGAGCCAGAAACCTGTGCTGCCGCGGCATTACTGCGGTATTCACGTGGGTATGCCCAAACAATTGTTGGCAGTGGTCCGTCGCGCTCTTTGTCGTACCCTGCAGGTAAGAACAAGGTAGCCGACATGGGCAGGCCGTCTTCCCGCTTGTAATGAATCAGCTCGCGCGTAATGTTCACGGTTTCAGGCATTGGGTGCGCTGTTTCCGTTAACGCCCGTAAGCTGTCGGCGTTGTTAATGTCGCGTACGTATAGGTCCGGTGGCGTATTAATGGCTTCACGTCGGGTAATGAACAAACCTTCAAGGGCATTTAATGCCGACACAGGCTGTTCGTAGTAAGGCGCTTGCGACTGCCATAAACGTTCGGTTTCACCTGTGGCTAGGTTACGACGGTCGATAAATGGGCGGTCGCCTTCGTCTGAAGCACCTTTGCCCGTTAGCATAATATGACCATTATCAACCAACAATACGCGGCGACGGTCAGCATTTCGGGTCATCAGCGGTGTGCCTGGGTCTGTGTAGGTGTTCTCGTAAGAACGCTCCCAAACAAGTTCTGGCTTGGCGTCTGTGTCAGGGCTAATACGCCATACTTTTTCACTGCGATCAGACCAGAAACGTTCGGTTACTAACGCGAGTTCACCGCTGTGAGCAAGGAAACCACGGTAGCGAGAACCCAGGTCAATCAATTTTTTCGGCTCAGCCGTAAAGGGTGCACTTAACTGATACACACTGTCGCGAATATCAGCGGGTGTGCGTGGGTTACCACCGTCTTGAGCCACCGCCCAAATTAAGGTGGCGTCGGCGTCGGCCCGCCAAGAAATAAGGCGAGGCGAGGTAACGGCTGCATCAAAGGCAATGGGTAAGTTGTCAGCAAGGGGTTGGTCGGCCACTAAGTACTGCACGTCACCTGCTAGGTTCCACACTTCTGTTTTGCGGGCAAAGCGCGAACGCGGGACAGCGTAGGAATAAGGCTTCTGAATGGTAGTAACAAGCAGCAATTCACTGTTTGGTGACAAAGAAAAACCACTGTACACGGCAGGCTTTCCAATAGCTTTCGCACGGCCACGGGCATTAATGCGCGTGACTTCACCACTAAAGTAGTGGTCAAACAAAGCTTCGTCGTGCTCATTGCTTAATAAGTCTTGGTAGGTGCGCGCTGGTGCAACCCGACCACGGCTTTCCGTAATAACAGGGCCTGCAGGTACCGCCGACTGCTTCGGCTCTGCACCCCGGTTTTTTGGCACCGCTAATACATACAAGGTTTGGTTGTCGTTGGCCCACTGCAATGGGTTGCCCCACACCGTATTGGCTTTTACTTTACGGCCAAAACGTTTCGCGCGGCCACGTTCAACGTCGACACGCCACACTTGCGCTTCATTTTCTTCTAATTGCACAAATGCAAGGTAGCGGCCGTCGCTCGACCAAGTTGGGTACAAGGCTTTCAAATCGCGCGGTAAGCCACGTACGTCAATGTTGCTACCGTCGGCAATGTTTATAAAGGAAAATTCATTTACATAACGCGACTGGCTGGTGGTGTTGTTGGCTGGGTTAATACGGCGACCCGCCAAGCGGTATTCAGGTGCTGCTAAGTCGGCAATTGAGGGCAGCGCAGGGCGGCCAGCAACTAGTAAAACTTTACCGCCGGGTGCAACGTAGGCAGACGGTGCAGGTGCTGCGTCGGCAATGTTCACTAGCTCTTGGCTAGGCACTTGGTAGTTTAAATCAACCTGGCCTGCGTGGGCTGGTTGAATAAATGCGGAAGGAGCAACCAATAGCAAAGCTAAGGCTACTCCCCGTACGAATTGAGTAAGCATAAGTAATACAACTCCAGAGTTAATTTCACCTTCATAAAACCTCTAATGCAGGTGAAAATCCAGCAGATTGAGACGAACCACAGTTCAAACTCGTTTGTTCGTGGCTGGCTGTTATTTTTTGTACGTTATTTTTGGTACCTAATGGCGTCGATAAACCAGGTTTTATTACCCGTGGGCGTACGCACTAACACTTCGTCGTCTACTTCTTTTTTTAAGCAGGCGCGGGCCATAGGCGAGTCAATAGAAATAACCCCTTTTTTATTATAAATTTCGTCCGGCCCTACAATTTGGAAGCTTAAGGTTTCACCGGCTTCATCGGACAGCTCCACATAGGCGCCAAAAAACACTTTGCCTTCCTGTTGCGGGTTATACTCCACCACTTGCACTTCTTCTAAGCGCTTGCGCAAGTAGCGAACCCGGCGGTCAATTTCTCTTAACTTCTTTTTATTGTATTGATAGTCCGCGTTTTCCGAGCGGTCGCCTAAACTCGCTGCCCAAGTAACCACCCGGGTGGTTTCAGGTCGCTCCACGCGCCATAAATGTTCAAGTTCATTATTCAGCTCGGCATAGCCGCGGCTGGTAATAAGTTTGGTTTTCATTGGCTTCGTTCCGAATGTTTATTAAACCCAGGCCACACCACACATGGCATGGCCTGGAGGCAGTAGAGAGAAGTGTGTGTTAGGTCAAATTAAACGGGTCGTCGAGGGAGCCAGAAGGCTCGGTAAACCACTTCGGCCCGCTTTCTGTCATGTAAAAGTGGTCTTCAAGGCGCACCCCAAACTGGCCAGGGTTAATAACCATGGGCTCGTTACTAAAGCACATGCCTGGTGCGAGTTTGGTTTCGTCGCCACCTACTAAATAAGGCCATTCATGAATGTCCATACCAATACCATGGCCGGTCCGGTGTGGAACGCCCGGTAAGCGGTAGTCAGCTTCTAGCTTCAATTCTTTCAGCTTTGCGCGCACCGCGTCGTCTACCGAAGCACAAGTAGCGCCCAGTTTGGCAGCGTCAAACGCCGCTTGTTGCAGTTGCTGTTCGTACTCCCAAAACTGACGTTGCGACTTAGTGGCTTCACCAAATGCGTAGGTACGGGTAATGTCTGAAAGATAACCATGCAATTTACAGCCCGTGTCGATAAGTACCCAGTCGTTCTTTTCTAAAACAGGGTCGTAACTTACCCCGTGTGGGTAAGCGGTGGCTTCACCAAACAATACAATGCAAAAGAACGAACCACTCGAGCCAACACGCTTATGGGCTTCGTTAATAAAAGCTTCTACTTCCGACGCCTTAATACCTTCGTGCAAAATAGACGCTGTGGCCTTATGCACTTCTAACGTCATATTCATGGCGGTTTGAATAAGCTGTAACTCGGTGTCCGACTTATGCATACGGCACTGAGCTGTAATGCTTACCGCGTCAATAAGCTGCGAAGCCGGCTTCACAAGCTGAATTTTAGACACCATGGCATACGAGGTACTTTCGTCTATAGCCAGAATATAGTCGCTACCAAACTGTTCGTTTAAATAGCCCACCATTAGCTCGGTAGGCGACTCGTGCTCTTCCCACAGCAAAGGCTCTAACGGCAACACCATGGCCTGGGTAAGCGAACCTTCTTCAAACGCCGGCGCAATCAATTTCACCGGGCCTTCAGGCAAAATAATAGCGCCCACTAAGCGCTCACTGGCGTACCATTTTAGCCCTGTAAAGTACTCAAGGTTGGTGCCCGCATTCAAATAAACAGCACTTACCCCTTGCTCTTGCATGAGCCGCTGCGCTTTTGCTACCCGCGCTTCATATTCCGGCAAGCCAATAGGCGTTGCATGCGCGGTCATGTCTTCTAGTTTGTTTAAAGCGTCTTCAATACGCGTATTCCCCACGCCAATTGTCATGCTGAACTCCTCATTAAGCATTAAGAAAGGAAAGAGGCCACACCCCTTATGCAAAGTGAATACTAGTGTAAAGCATTTCGGGCGGGATACGTAGAGGCAAGGGGGGTGGTGAATGGTTCGCTTTTAGTAGGCAGACATGTTACATATTAAATGTTGATTTTATGTTTATTGGTGTTTTCTTTTCATCCACAACAGGTTTTGACGGGGTTCTTTGTTAGCTTATGTAGCTAAGGTTTGGGAGGACAAATTGGAACAGTTAACAGACTTAAAAGCTATTTTGCACTCGCACAGGGCTAATATTTACTACCTCGAAAAGTGTCGCGTCATGCAAAAAGATGGACGCGTGCTCTACTTAACCGAAGCAGAAAAGCAAAACCAATATTGGAATATTCCAATTGCTAATACCACTTGCTTATTGCTTGGAACAGGCACATCCGTGACGCAAGCTGCCATGCGAATGCTAGCTCAAGCAGGTGTATTGGTTGGATTTTGCGGCGGCGGTGGAACCCCTCTATTAATGGCCAATGAAGTTGAGTGGCTTACTCCACAAAGCGAGTACAGGCCGACAGAATATTTACAAGGGTGGTTAGGTTTTTGGTTTGAAGAAGAAAAGCGCCTGCAAGTGGCTAAACAGTTCCAACAAGCACGCCTAAAATTTTTGAATAAGGTATGGGCAAGCGATAAAGACCTGCAGAATGAAGGCTTTAACAGTAAAAATACAGCTGTTAAAGCCTTTCTAAGTGAGTTTAACAAAAAGATTAACCAAACAGAAAAAGTGACTAAGTTATTTCAGTTAGAGGCTGAACTAACAAAAAAACTTTATAAGTTTGCAGCAGCTGCAACTGGCCAAGAAGGTTTTAGCCGGCAACGAGAAGCAATCGACAAAACCAACGCATTTTTAAACCATGGAAACTATTTAGCCTATGGATTAGCAGCCACTACATTATGGGTGCTTGGAATACCGCACGGGTTTGCTGTTATGCATGGAAAAACTCGCAGGGGTGCATTGGTATTTGATGTGGCTGATCTAATTAAAGACACGATTATATTGCCTTGGGCATTTATAAGCGCACAGGAAAATGCTACCGAGCAAGAATTTAGACAGCAATGTTTGCAAAGCTTCACTAAGCATAAAGCATTGGAGTTTATGTTTAATGAGGTGAAAGCTGCCGCCTTAGCATTTGAAATTAATAACGAGAGCAACGAACTATGATGGTCACATTCGTTTCTCAATGTGAGAAAAAAGCACTAAATAGAACTAGAAGGGTACTCGACGCGTTTGCTAACCGAATTGGAGATAACACCTGGCAAACAGTGATTACGAATGAGGGTTTGCATGCCGTTAAAAAGCTTTTAAGAAAAACAGCCAGCAAAAGCACAGCGGTTAGTTGCCATTGGATACGTTCCCGCTCACGCAGTGATTTGTTATGGATGGTGGGTAATAGAAGAAAGTTCAATGAACAAGGTATTGTGCCGGTGAATTTTACAAAGCGAAACATTCTAAAGAACCATTGGGAGAACAGTTGGCAGTATGCTTCTAGCATTCAAATTATGGCAACACTAGGCGCACTTATGCACGACTTGGGTAAGGCCACTGTTGGTTTTCAAAATAAATTACTTTCCCGCAGCAAAGTAGGCGACCCTTACCGCCATGAATGGATTTCATTGAAAATATTCACTTGGTTGGTTAAAGGTTGTGAAAATGATCAACAATGGTTAGATCGCTTATCCGAAATTGATGACTATCTTGATAAAAATAGATTTAGTGATGATATTTTAGAACAAGCAGAGAAAGAACATGCCGAAATATCCCACTTGCCACCACTTGCACAATGGCTAGCATGGTTAATTGTCAGCCACCATAGGTTGCCGCCTTTAGATTCAGTGTTTATTGAGAATAAAGCAAAATTAAGGGTTAAACAGGGAGATAAAAAGCTTAAGCGCTCACAGAAAAAGTTTTATGAGAAATTAAAGGCTCATGTGTACTGGGTTAAAAATAAAGCAGCGATAGAAGAGAATACCGAAGCCACTAATAATAAGTTCTGGAAGCTGGCTAGTCCTATTATGGATAGCCCTAAATGGCGATCAGGTGTTAAGCGCTGGTCGAAAAAAGCTTTGGCTGATAACACCTTAATGACGTTGGCAGATGAGCAAGATACCATTGCTAACCCAATACTTCTGCATTTATCGCGCCTGAGCTTGATGTTGGGCGACCACAATTACTCTAGCTTAGATTCAGCAAAAAAAGACCATGAAAAACGTCGAGTGAAAGGAGCCGAAGGCTTTAAAGACCTTGCTGCCAATACCGACAGAAAAACCGGCGTAATTAAGCAACCATTAGATGAGCACTTAATAGGTGTCGCCAAATTTACAGCAGAATTTGCTCGTAAACTGCCTATTGTAGCCAATGTGTTACCAAGGCTTGAAAAGCACCAACCATTAGAAAAGCACACAAGCATTCAGCGGTTTAAGTGGCAAAATAAAGCGTTTGATGTTGCCAGGAAATATCAGCAAGCAAGCGATGAAAACGGTTTTTTTGGTGTGAACATGGCCTCGACTGGTTGCGGTAAAACCATTGGTAATGCACGTATTATGTATGCCTTATCTAATCCTGATAAAGGCGCTCGGTTCACCATTGCTTTAGGTTTGCGGATTCTAACGTTACAAACAGGACAGAGCTTTCGCAAAGATTTGAAGTTAGATGAGGACCAGCTTGCGGTATTGGTTGGTGGTGCTAGTAAAGATTTGTTTCACCTGCAAGAAGAACAAGACAGACAAAACGATAGTAAACTTTTTGGCAGCGAATCGGCAGAGTCATTGTTGCACGAATGGGTTGATAGCGATGCCAATATCGATATTTTACATGAGCTAGGCTTAGGGACAGTCGTAGAAAGTAAAAGTGCTCAAGCTTTGTTAGCAACACCAATCGTCAGTTGCACAGTGGATCACATCATACAGGCCAGTGAGAGCAAACGTGGTGGGAAGTACATTGCCCCTATGTTGAGGCTGTTATCAGGGGATCTTATCTTAGACGAACCCGATGATTTCAACCATGAAGACTTGCCAGCATTGGCACGCCTAGTCCACTTGGCAGGCTTGTTTGGGGCAAAAGTATTGCTTTCATCTGCAACCCTACCACCAGACTTGGTTAGCGGTTTATTTGAAGCTTATAAAACGGGTAGAACGCTGTTTAATCAAAGTCAAAATAAGCCAGCTCCACAGGTGGTGTGTGCTTGGTTTGATGAAAATAAAAGCCAAGCGGTTCAAACCTTTGCAACGGAAAAGTTTAACGAACAGCAACAAATCTTTAGTGATAAACGCGCTCAGTTTTTAAATAAACAACCTGCACAGCGAAAGGCAAAAATCCTGCCATTAAAGCTGACTTACAGCTATGAAGATGAGCAATCGTTTTATCTTGAACTCAGTGCCAACCTACTTGAAGAAGCCTTTTCATTACATCAGCAATACCACCTACAACATGAAGACAAGTCGGTCAGTATTGGCTTGATTCGCATCGCTAACATTAAAAATATTATTGAGATTGCCCAAGCTGTTTATAGTGGGGTTGCTATAAATCAAGGCGTACATGTGCACTTGTGTTGTTACCACGCTAGCCAAGTTTTGTTACTAAGAAACAGTTTAGAACAAAAATTAGACACCGTTTTAAAACGAGATGAAGAAGCCCCTGAAGCTTTATTTGCGCACGCTGAAATAAATCAGGCATTAAAACGAAGCTCGGCAAAACATCATATTTTTATAGTGCTTGCTACGCCAGTAGCTGAAGTTGGGCGAGATCACGATTACGACTGGGCCATTGTAGAGCCATCATCGATGCGCTCTATTATTCAACTGGCTGGTCGGGTTTGGCGTCATAGACCACATAAAGTGGCTGATAAAGCGAATATATCCGTGATGCAATACAACATTGCTAGTATGAAAAGTAACCATCAAATAGGCAGGCCAGTTTTTACACGCCCAGGATTTGAAACAGAACATCATTTGCTCGCCACGCATGATATGCATGAGCTAATGCCAGAAGCGTTGCGAGAAAAAATCAATGCCAGCGCACGAATTATTAAAGCGAACCCGTTACAACCTGAGAAGCAGCTGGCTGATTTAGAACAACAAGTAATGCAAACCACTATGAATAATGAAAACCTTAATTTCGTTAATGCTTACTGGCAGCGGCCAAATAATTCACACCGAAGCCACACCTATTTACAAACGTTAAGTCCATTTCGTGCAGGTAGCCTCCAAGAGACATGGCTCGTTATACCAGAAAGTGAGAGTGCATTTGACTTTTATAGTCATGAGCAAGTTATGAAGGAGCGCTTGTCAAAAGCCAGCTTACACAATAAAAATTTTACAATAAGCTCAATAGATCAGAAGAGCTCTCAAGTTAGTCCTTGGTTAACAAATAGTTTGTTTGAAGAGTTAGAAAAGTTACAAAATCAACAACCAGATAAAAGCCTAAATTACTTGGCTATAAAATATGCCACCGTTAGCTTAAGAGAAAGCAGTAGAGGCTGGCGCTTTAACGAGTCTCTCGGGTTTTGGCCGCGTAAATAATAAAGGAGAAAGTTTTGGAAGCGATTACCACACAGCAGGTTAAAGAAGCGATAAATACTTTTTTAACCGAGCAATATGACAAGAAAACCGAAACGCAACAAAAGCAATTGTTAAAAGCAAAAGAGCAAGGTGATTATGAAAAGATAGCCGATCTGAATGAAAAGTTAAGTGCGGCTAAACGAAAATACCAACTTGAAACTTGGATGGCTGATGCGGCTAATAGAATGGCAAATCAGCTTCATTTTGGTACTCATATCTCTAAAGGAATTCACCCTGATGCTAAAGGTGATAATGTTACTTTTATTGACGAGCGCCAAAGCCCGTATGTTGGCACGCATAGTATAGATATAGATGTATTAGATGCTAATGGTAATGCTGCAGCTTTACCGCTGTTTGCTTTTTTTAACCAGCAAGTAAAAAAAGGTGTAAAAATTGGTGATTTAATTATTGAAAAACATGCAGCTACTAATGGTGTTTTTTCTGAAAAAAACGAGTTGTCAGACACTTATTTAAAATCTTTCTATAGTGCGTTAACAGGATCGATAAAAAAGCCAGCTACCCATGAAAGAAATAAGCAATTACTGTGGCCGATAGCTGAGCATGATTATAATGTCATTGTCCCACTCTACCCTTCGGTTTTTACTTACTATCTTTATAATAAAATTAATGACTTGCGTTATTCAGATGAAAACAAAAGTGCTAGAGATAACCGCTTTAAGAAAACCGCTGAGCAAAAACCATACGTTAGTTTATCTAATACTGCAGTTGTCCAGTTAGGAGGCACTAAGCCACAAAATATTAGTTCATTAATGAGTAAGCAAGGCGGGAGAAATTACTTGCTACCTTCGCTACCGCCAAAGTATCAACAAACAGAGCAATTCAAAATTCCTACTTATGCCAATAGTATTTTTGATAAAGCCCTAGATTATCGGTGCAAAGATACTTTCAAAGCCTTGGTGCGTTTAATAGAAACACAATATAACAACGTGAACATTCGTAAAGCTCGTCGAGCGATTCTAGATGACTTGCTTTTTCAAGTTTTTTCAATAGCCAGCTCAATACAACAACAGTACTTACCAGGCTGGAGCCAAAACTTTGCATTGAACTATAGTGAGAAGCTGTGGTTAGACCCGCAACGCTGTTCTATTGAGGGTGAAGAGACATTCAAACAAGACCGTGACAGTAACAACTGGCAAGCCGATATTAGTAAGCGTTTTGCCAGTTGGGTGAATAGCCATTTAAGAAGAAAATTAAAAAACATAAAACATGATTTTGCCGATGCAGAGCACACCGAGTGGCAAAGAGAAATGGACGATATGATCAGCCAAAGCCAGCGTTCAGGTCAGGGGGTATTTTTATAATGAATACAGACAATAAAACCGTAGTGGGTTATTTGGTTTTTAATCGAATACAGGTTGAGAATGCGAATGCTATTTCCAGTCCTATAACTTATGGTTTTCCAGCGATTACAGGTTTTTTAGGCGCAGCACATGCAATGAGCCGAAGATTACAAAACTCACACCTAGCAGAGTTGAGCTTAGGTGGCGTACTGATTGCTTGCCATGATTGCCAACCGCAAGTTTATCAAGCGAGTAGTTATTCTGACTTTACGTTTAATCAAAGCAGAAATCCTATCAAAAGAGATGGTAAAACCGCTTCTATTATTGAAGAAGGCAAATGTCATTTAACCGTGAGTCTTGCAATTGAGGTGTTGGTTGACGAAGACGAAGACGATGACGAAAGTTTAAACAGCACAGAAATAGAGCAACTAATAGCTAACACAACTCAGTGGATACAACAACAGCGTTTAGCCGGTGGTAGTGTGAAAAGCCTAGCTAAATTTAATCCAGTCACATTTGTTGAGCCTGACGACATAGATCAAATAAAGCCATTGATTATGCCCGCATTTGTTTTGATGGATGCCCACAACGACTTAACAGAGCTGACTGGAATCTTACAAGAGAAAGACCATGAACAAACAGCTCTGGACGCGTTGGTTGATGTATGTGTTCTACATCATATTCCTCAAACAGACAGCCAAGGTAATACCCATTGGTCGGTTGAATCTGCCAAAGAAGGGCGCGGCTGGCTGGTGCCTATACCAGTAGGTTATCAAGGAATCTCTGATGTGTTTGAAGCGGGTGAAATGCAACATGCTCGGAACTCTGAATACCGAAGTCAATACGTTGAATCTATTTATAGCTTAGGGAAATGGGTGTTCCCTCACCGAATTAACGATTTAGCAACTGCTTTCTGGCAATACCACCATGATGCTGAAAGCCAACTTTATTTAACTATCCAACCTAATCAGTAAAAAACAAAGGAATGAATTATGACTAAACTAACAACTGCTTCTGTATTAGCTTTTGAACGTAACCTGGATATATCAGACGCTTTTTTCTGGCAGGCCAACAGTCAAGATGAAAACCAACCAGTAAAGCCTGTAACGATTGTTGAAAAATCAGTACGTGGCACTATTAGTAATAGGCTAAAAAATGCTATCGCTAACGATGTGGCTAAACTAGATGCTGAAACAGAAAAAGCAAACTTACAAAAAGTCGATGCAGCAGCACTGGACGTTGAAAACGACACACTCATTGCACGCTGGAGCTGTAAAGTGTTGCCCTTTGACGGGAAACCTAATGTTTGTAACGACCAAGATTATCAACTTGCATTAGAGGCTGTTGTGCAAGGTTATATCCATGAGCATGGTTTAGCAGAGCTAGCAAAGCGCTATGCAACAAACATTGTTAATGCCCGTTGGCTTTGGCGTAACCGCGTTGGTGCTGAAAGTATAGAAGTAACCATTAAGTGTGATGATGAAGTCATTTATTTTAATGATGCCAAACAGTTTGCACTGAATAATTTTGAAAGCAATGACGTTGAACTACAAAAGTTGAGCAACTTAATTGAGCAGGGATTACTAGGTAAAGCTTTTGTTATTTTATATATTGAAGCCAAAGCCGTAGTCGGCTTTGGACAAGAAGTGTTCCCATCGCAAGAGCTTATTCTTGATACTGGCAAAACCAAAAGTAAGGTGCTGTACCAGGTGAATGGCAAAGCAGGCATGCACTCTCAAAAAGTCGGAAATGCTATTCGTACGATAGATACTTGGTATAACGATGCCGAGTTTCCTATCGCCATTGAACCCTACGGTGCTGTAACTACAATGGGTAAAGCTTTTAGACAGCCTAAACAAAAACAAGACTTTTATAGCTTGTTCGATAACTGGATCCTCAAAGGTGAAAAGCCAGAGACGGAACAACAACACTATGTAATGGCTGTACTAATCCGAGGTGGAGTCTTTGGTGCTAGTGGAAAGGAGTAAACTATGAACTTTTATCAGGAAGTCACAGTTATAGAAACACCTGATATATCTCCTTACTTCATCTGGGGTAAGCTTTTTACACAGGTCCATTTGGCACTTGTGGAGCAAAAAGCACCAAATAATAGAGTTCCATTTGGCGTTAGCTTTCCAGAGTATAAGTGCTTTAACGACAAGGGAAAAGCTGTTAAAACGCTTGGACGTAAATTAAGGGTGTTCGCGCATACAGAACAGTTGCTTGACCAGCTTGACTTGCAAAAGTGGTTAATGCGACTAACTGATTACTTGCATATTAAGAGCGTTCAGGCGGTCCCTTCTGAAGTAAAAAGCCATGTAGTTGTTAGCCGTTATCAACCAGTAAAAAACTTAGAAAGAACAACCCGTAGACTTGCAAAACGTCAAGGGATTAGCTTTGAGGAGGCATTAAAACAACAGAACCAACGTTTTGCAGAGCTAAATGGCTACTCATTAAAACAAGCAGAGGAGCACTACCATAACCCTGTAGTTAAGGAGTTCCCATTTATCAAAATAAGTAGTTTAAGCAGCGGTAATAACTACTCACTGCATATAGTTCAAAGAGCAATGGCTAAAGAATGCAAAGGTGACTTTAATACTTATGGCTTGAGCAATGGAGCAACAGTTCCATATTGGTAGCAGAGAAATAAAGTAAACACCCTTTTTTAGCTCTTTAAAAAATAGACAGACAAAACAACAAGTTCCAAATCAGCCTTAAATATTGGGTATAATGAGTAAAAACATGCAGTACACTGTTACTGCATGTTTTTTTGTTCAATTTTTATTGTTCGCTGCCGCACAGGCAGCTTAGAAATTCATAAATTACAGCACAGAATTGATAACTGCGTTCGCTGCCGCACAGGCAGCTTAGAAATTGCGGAATGAAGTAAATAATCGTTCCCTTGCGTTCGCTGCCGCACAGGCAGCTTAGAAAACAACCGAGTTTTCATCTTCTTTCAGCGCAGAGTTCGCTGCCGCACAGGCAGCTTAGAAAATGACAGCCAAAGCTTTAAACCGCCACCTGACGTTCGCTGCCGCACAGGCAGCTTAGAAAAGTTGCGTATCCGTGATTTAGTTGCAAACATCGTTCGCTGCCGCACAGGCAGCTTAGAAAAGACCCTGAACCTATTCCCGATAATGCTTTATGTTCGCTGCCGCACAGGCAGCTTAGAAAATAGAGGCTGTTGCTTTCGTTTCGCATCGTAAGTTCGCTGCCGCACAGGCAGCTTAGAAACCGCACAAACTGAACATACTGCGTAGGCATGGGTTCGCTGCCGCACAGGCAGCTTAGAAATAACATGAGCATCAAGCAGCTTTGCATCTTGTGTTCGCTGCCGCACAGGCAGCTTAGAAATAACTACTTGCTAAAAGGTCAGAAAGTCATGGGTTCGCTGCCGCACAGGCAGCTTAGAAATTCGCGCGCTCAATCACTTCTTCGATGATGATGTTCGCTGCCGCACAGGCAGCTTAGAAATCAAAAAAGATTTGTCGGAAAGTTCGACGAACGTTCGCTGCCGCACAGGCAGCTTAGAAAAAACTCACGCTCGAACATCTCGGCGATTTCTGGTTCGCTGCCGCACAGGCAGCTTAGAAATTCTTGGTCCATCTACTTCAACGGTGAAGTTTGTTCGCTGCCGCACAGGCAGCTTAGAAAAATGGCGGTGGTAAAGCAAAAGGTTCGAATGGGTTCGCTGCCGCACAGGCAGCTTAGAAAAATCGGCGTTGATGTTATAGCGTTATATGACGGTTCGCTGCCGCACAGGCAGCTTAGAAACGTCAACGCATTGATATCTTGCTGAATCTGAAGTTCGCTGCCGCACAGGCAGCTTAGAAAGAAACTCGCGGCAAGAAAAAAGAGTACGTGTTGTTCGCTGCCGCACAGGCAGCTTAGAAAGGATTAAAGTTGACCCTGACACGCAAGAAGAAGTTCGCTGCCGCACAGGCAGCTTAGAAACAATAGGGCTTTCACAAAAGAAACACTCTACCGGTTCGCTGCCGCACAGGCAGCTTAGAAATGTGCGCCCAGTCCGAGCGGTGCTAGTATCGGGTTCGCTGCCGCACAGGCAGCTTAGAAATTCGATACGCTTAAACACGTACTCTTTTTTCTGTTCGCTGCCGCACAGGCAGCTTAGAAAAGTGATGATAAACTCGCGCATCTTATCGAACGGTTCGCTGCCGCACAGGCAGCTTAGAAAGTATGAATCGACCACCTCATCTCCCACCTCTGGTTCGCTGCCGCACAGGCAGCTTAGAAAAGATTAAAATCCTAGCCACCACCACCATAGACGTTCGCTGCCGCACAGGCAGCTTAGAAAACCTCACCAACCGGCGGTAACCACCCATTATCGTTCGCTGCCGCACAGGCAGCTTAGAAATAAAAGCGGATCGCATGATGGAAGAAAACTTGGTTCGCTGCCGCACAGGCAGCTTAGAAATAAAAAAGGATACAAAAAAGCACAATCGGCTGGTTCGCTGCCGCACAGGCAGCTTAGAAAATTTGTTTTTAAAGTGGCAGCGAGAGCAGCTAGTTCGCTGCCGCACAGGCAGCTTAGAAATCAACCACTGCCACATCAATTAAGCCCGTAAAGTTCGCTGCCGCACAGGCAGCTTAGAAAACTTCGGCGATTTGATTTGTACCGATTTGGATGTTCGCTGCCGCACAGGCAGCTTAGAAAGAAGGAAAAGGTAAAGGCATCGGCAAACCGTGGTTCGCTGCCGCACAGGCAGCTTAGAAAACGGGGCAACACTAACTACGGCAGGGCGCACGGTTCGCTGCCGCACAGGCAGCTTAGAAAATCAAGCTCATTCAGTGTTTGCTTTAGCTTTGGTTCGCTGCCGCACAGGCAGCTTAGAAACATGCAGCCAAGCCTCGAAAATCAGCGGTAACGTTCGCTGCCGCACAGGCAGCTTAGAAACGACGAAACCCGCATCGACATTATTGGCACGAGTTCGCTGCCGCACAGGCAGCTTAGAAATCGCAGGATGTCGGTTTGTTGAGCAGGGAGAAGTTCGCTGCCGCACAGGCAGCTTAGAAAAATCGTTTTTATTACTCATCATTCTCTCTCCGGTTCGCTGCCGCACAGGCAGCTTAGAAATTACCGATAGTGATGGAGCGAACAATAAATTCGTTCGCTGCCGCACAGGCAGCTTAGAAAAGTCACTACATAAACCTTGCTATGGTTCGTAAGTTCGCTGCCGCACAGGCAGCTTAGAAAAGTAAAGATCGCACGCTTTGTGGCAATGATCAGTTCGCTGCCGCACAGGCAGCTTAGAAAACACCCTCGACAGTAACTGGGAAAGTCACACCGTTCGCTGCCGCACAGGCAGCTTAGAAAGTCACGGCAGAACCAACCAAAAATTTAACCTTGTTCGCTGCCGCACAGGCAGCTTAGAAAATTGCAGAGTCAGGTACGGTGACTGTTGATTCGTTCGCTGCCGCACAGGCAGCTTAGAAACTGCAATGCTGTCTTGTTAGCTTTGACAATAAGTTCGCTGCCGCACAGGCAGCTTAGAAACACTAAAATCCATTGCAGATAGTAACAAGCGTGTTCGCTGCCGCACAGGCAGCTTAGAAAAGAAAGAAGAATTTTGTATGTATTCATAACATGTTCGCTGCCGCACAGGCAGCTTAGAAAAGACGCCGATCCGACTGCCCCGCCTATCCCTAGTTCGCTGCCGCACAGGCAGCTTAGAAAAGACGGCGAAACTATTTACTGTTACGCTACAGGTTCGCTGCCGCACAGGCAGCTTAGAAAACCTTTTTAGTTAGTTAAAATAGGCGGCTATTGTTCGCTGCCGCACAGGCAGCTTAGAAACATCGATTTGCTAGTGACAAGCGTTTAAGCTGGTTCGCTGCCGCACAGGCAGCTTAGAAACAGTGAAAAGTAATAGCGATGTGGCTGCTAGCGGTTCGCTGCCGCACAGGCAGCTTAGAAATTAAAATCCGCTGCAC
The DNA here is from genome assembly GCF_003987015.1 of Aliidiomarina taiwanensis. GTDB lineage: Bacteria > Pseudomonadota > Gammaproteobacteria > Enterobacterales > Alteromonadaceae > Aliidiomarina > Aliidiomarina taiwanensis. Next base: position 136,705 of record NZ_PIPQ01000002.1, read on the forward strand.
TCGCTTAGATATAGCGGTTCGCTGCCGCACAGGCAGCTTAGAAATGCATCTGACATAACGCCGATGGCCGCCGATGGTTCGCTGCCGCACAGGCAGCTTAGAAAAAGTGGCAGTAATCGTGCCGACCGCTTTCCAGGTTCGCTGCCGCACAGGCAGCTTAGAAAACCCGAATCTATACCTACAACATGAAAACTATGTTCGCTGCCGCACAGGCAGCTTAGAAATGCCGCTTCTTTACTATCTAATTCAACGCCTGGTTCGCTGCCGCACAGGCAGCTTAGAAATGCCAGGGTTCCGAACAGCGATGATTATATTAGTTCGCTGCCGCACAGGCAGCTTAGAAATGACTCAACAACGACTTCATAACGCCGCACAAGTTCGCTGCCGCACAGGCAGCTTAGAAAAACCTTTTTTAGATTTTAAATAATACATATAAGTTCGCTGCCGCACAGGCAGCTTAGAAAATCTGAAAAACTCCTAGTGTTTCCACACTTTAGTTCGCTGCCGCACAGGCAGCTTAGAAATCGTCCACGGCTTCTAAAATCTCTTGCTCAATGTTCGCTGCCGCACAGGCAGCTTAGAAACATTCGTGGATGCTCATCAAGTGCCAGCCAGCGTTCGCTGCCGCACAGGCAGCTTAGAAAGCTTGCACGTAAGTTTTTGAGAACTCGCTGAAGTTCGCTGCCGCACAGGCAGCTTAGAAATTTCAACTCAACTCAAGTTTTAGAAATAGACCGTTCGCTGCCGCACAGGCAGCTTAGAAAATGTACGGAAGCGAGCGAAGGAGTCTCCCTGAGTTCGCTGCCGCACAGGCAGCTTAGAAAAGACGATTGTGCTTGCTGAGAACTGGGCAGGCGTTCGCTGCCGCACAGGCAGCTTAGAAATATGATTATATCTGGAGGTCGTAAGTAATGCCGTTCGCTGCCGCACAGGCAGCTTAGAAACGAAACAAACGAACAGGGGCGCGTCGTCCACAGTTCGCTGCCGCACAGGCAGCTTAGAAATTAAAAACATATGCCGTTCGCTCTACAAGAGGGTTCGCTGCCGCACAGGCAGCTTAGAAATTACTAATAGGGGGGTCTAATACCTAAAGTCAGTTCGCTGCCGCACAGGCAGCTTAGAAACATCATTTCGCATGTGGTGCAGTTCTTCACGAGTTCGCTGCCGCACAGGCAGCTTAGAAAGTTGGCACCTGTTTGAATTGATGGTTGTGAAGGTTCGCTGCCGCACAGGCAGCTTAGAAAGTTAAGATGAGGTGTACCCATCCGCTGCAGCTAAGGTAGGTATAATTTTTCGACTTTTACCTAAACAAAACGCCCAACCCCAACTATACTTATTAAGCTAGCTTGTTTTTTGTACGGGTTAGCCAACCATTCATGTTGGAGGTGCAGTATGCGTAAACAACATATATTACTCATAGCGGCGGTTTCTGTTGCTATGGCGGGTTGCTCGTCTATGTCGAAGAACGAAAAAATGAGTGCTGTAAATGCAGAACATTACGAAGTGGACTGGGAATATGTTTCCATGGTTGAAAAAAGTAATCGTAATGGTGCTGCTCCTGCTCGGGTTATTTGGGTAAACCCACCAGTTAAAAAAACCGAAGAAGGCCGCTAGTCTCGGCGCCAGTTGCGTTAACACTATGTTACAAGGACGAGCATTTTTGCTTGGCATATGACGTGCTTAGCCCCTACACTATTGGTTCTAATTTGTTGGGGGTAAAACGTGAGTGAACTGGCTGAGCGGCTGTTAATTGTTGACGACGACGCGAGACTGCGTGCGTTATTAGAGCGCTACTTTACTGAGCAGGGGTTTCAGGTGCGTGCCGTGGCGGACGCTGTGCACATGGACCGTTTGTTACTGCGAGAAACTTTTCACTTAATTGTGCTCGACTTAATGTTGCCTGGTGAGAATGGCTTGTCTATTTGTAAACGGCTGCGCGAGAAAGGAAATAACTTGCCTATTATTATGCTAACGGCAAAAGGCGACGAAGCGGACCGCATTTTAGGCTTGGAAGTGGGTGCAGACGACTATATGCCCAAGCCGTTTAACCCGCGCGAGCTGTTGGCGAGGGTGCGGGCTGTGTTGCGGCGGCAAACCCGTGAGGCACCGGGAGCGCCTAGTGCTGAAAGTGAGGTGGTGGCCTTTGGTGGTTTTGAGTTTAACTTGGGCACGCGGGAACTGTTGGCGGGCGACAAGGTAATAAATTTAACCAGTGGCGAGTTTGCGGTACTGAAAGCGCTGGTAAACCACCCGCGGGAGCCCTTGTCCCGCGACAAACTGATGCACCTGGCTCGTGGTCGCGACTATAGCGCTATGGAGCGCAGTATTGATGTGCAGGTGTCGCGCTTACGGCGCATTATTGAAGCCGACCCAACCAGCCCGCGGTACTTACAAACCGTGTGGGGGCTAGGGTATGTGTTTGTGCCCGACGGTGTGGCCTAACCTTTTATGAAGCTGCTTCCTCGCACGGCCTTTAGCCGTACTTTGGTACTATTGGTTAGCGTATTGCTTATTAACCAAGTGGTGTCGTACCTGATGATCACCCTCTATGTGGTGAAGCCGGGGGTGCAGCAAATGAGCTACTTGGTTGCCAAGCAAATTCAAACCCACCAGTTAATTGCTCAGCAGCGCTTGCTTCCTAACTTACAACAAGGCTACCAAGAAATTTCTGGGGTGGAGGAATTTACCTTGGAGCAAGCGGCTGTGCGCGGCTTGCAAGGGGCTACAGCTTATTCCTTTATTGCCAATGAAGTAAGTAAGGTGCTGCAACAGCCTGTGGAAGTACGCTTTCGCCAAACCGATGTTATTCAAGTGTGGGTACAAATTGACGGGCAACAAAGCTGGTATCGGGTCGAATTAGAAGGCTTTAACGAAGGTGAAGTGCCGCCCTTGCTTTTATACCTGTTACTCATTGGGGTGCTAAGTATTGCCGGTGGGGCTTGGTTTGCGCGCTGGCTAACACGGCCCTTAAGGCGCTTACAACAAGCCGCCTTCGACATGAGCCGTGGGGTGTACAACCAAAAGCTGCCGGAAGCGGGAGTTTCGGAAGTGCGCAGTGTGACGCGTGCCTTTAACCATATGGCACATAGTATGGAGAAGTTAGAAGCGGACCGGTCTTTATTATTAGCGGGTATTTCCCATGACTTGCGCACGCCGCTTACGCGCATACGGTTGGCGGCTGAAATGCTGGCGCCGACAGGCGAAGCAGCAGAGCAAGATCCTATGTTTGCGGGGATTGTGCACGACATAGACGACATGAATGCGATTGTGGATCAGTTTGTGGACTTTGTGCGTTCGCCCGAAATGGGTGAACAAGCCTTGGTGCAATTAAACGAGCTCATACACGACGTGGCCTTAACTAATGAGTACACGGAGTTAGAGCCCATTCAGCTCATGTTGAGCAACGACTTGCCGGCGGTTTGGGTTAATGAAACGGCGATAAAGCGGGTATTAGCTAACCTGGTGGTGAATGCGCGTCGCTATGGCGAGCCCCCTATTGTTATTGCCTCGGGCGTGGACAAGCGTGCCAACCAAGTGTGGTTTGAGGTACGGGATGGCGGCAAAGGTATTGCTCAGGAAGCTTTTGAACATATGTGCGCGCCTTTTAGCCAAGGTAATGCTGCGCGAAGTGGGGAAGGAACCGGCTTAGGGCTGGCCATAGTGCGTCGGATAGTCGACGCACACGGTGGCCAGTTACGTATGCAGCAAGAGCCGGGCGGCTTTTGTGTACGGGTGGAATTACCCTTAAAGAGCCGCCATTAAATGCTTGCTTAGTTCTTCGGTGCTAGCCGGTTCATGCCGTTGAGTGCCGCCACACGGTAAGCTTCAGCCATGGTGGGGTAGTTAAAGGTGGTATTAATAAAGTAGTTAATATTATTTCCACCGTTTTTCTGTTCCATAATGGCTTGGCCGATATGAATAATTTCTGAGGCTCGCTCGCCGAAGCAGTGAATGCCTAATATTTCCAGCGTGTCGCGGTGGAAAATAAGTTTTAAGCTGCCCACGTCGCTGTCGGCAATTTGTGCCCGAGCCAAGTGTTTAAATTGGGCGCGACCCACTTCGTAAGGCACATTGTCGGCAGTTAGCTGCTCTTCTGTGGCGCCTACCGAGCTAATTTCTGGAATGGTGTAAATACCCGTGGGTATGTCGGAGATAAGCTTGGTTTCGCAGGTGCCTTCGAGCATGGCTGTGGCGGCAATGCGGCCTTGGTCGTAAGCGGCACTGGCTAAGCTTGGGTAGCCAATAATGTCGCCCACGGCGTATACGTTGTCTACGTTGGTGCGGTAGTTCGGGTCGACTTCTAGTTGGCCTCTGTGGTTAGCTTCTAGGCCAATGGCTTCTATATTTAAGCGTTCAATATTACCTGAACGGCCGTTGGCGAATAACAAACAGTCAGCATACATGCGCTTGCCCGACGTGGTGGTTAAAATAACTCCGTCGTCGCGGCCTTCAATGGTTTTGTATTCTTCACCGTGACGAATAATAACCCCGTTATTGCGCAGGTGATAGCTAATCGCGTCGGAGAACTCCGAGTCGAGGAACGACAGCAGGCGTTCGCGGTTATTCACCAAGTCCACTTTCACCCCAAGCCCACGGAAAATACTAGCGTACTCACAACCAATCACCCCAGCTCCAACAATAATAATAGAGCGTGGGTCGTGCTGCAGGGTGAGCACTGTGTCGGAGTCGTAAATGCGTGGGTGGGCAAAGTCTACATCGGCGGGGCGATAAGGCCGCGAGCCGGTGGCGATAACCACGTTCTTCATTTGAATACATTCAATAGAGCCGTCGTGTTTCTTTACTTGCAAGTGGTTTTTGTCAAGGAACGAGGCAGAGCCATGAATGACACTGACGTCGTTGCGCACATAAAAGCTACTACGCAGGTTCACTTGTTTGCGAATGACGGTTTCCGAATGATGCAGTATTTCTTTAAAGGACAAGCGCCGCGGCACCTGGTCTTTCTTAAACAAGGGGCTGGCGTTGTATTCGATAAGGCGGTTCACCGAATGGCGCAAAGCTTTCGAAGGGATGGTGCCTCTGTGAGTGCAGTTGCCTCCAAGCCGCGGATTGGCTTCAACAATGGCCACTTTTTGGCCACGTTTGGCCAGCATCATGGCGGCTCCTTCACCCGCTGGGCCTGAGCCAATCACGACAAAGTCGTACGATGCGGTTACTTTCTTGCTGTGGTGCTTGGGCATAGGCTCCTCAAATGCTGCTAACTGTGTGCTATATATGGAATTGTAACTTAAAACTGCATGGAATGGGTATCAATTGAGTGTATGTAACTCTGCAAAAGATGCCACCGACATATGCCGGCTAAAGCGTGTTGCTGGCTTTTGGCTGTCGGGTGTTTCAATACCAAGGGTGTAACGAATACCAAAAGTACGTGCGCTGTCGAGTATGTGTTCACCGTCGTCGACAAAAAGGGTGCGTTTTGGGTCGAAGTGGTAATGGGTTTGCAGGTTTTGCCAAAGCTCTTGAAATTCTTTGCAGTAACCGAAGCTATGGGTTGAAAATTGCTCTGGGCAGCGTGTTTTTAAGTCCGTGTACTGGTTTTTGAGTGCCAACACGTCGGGGTGCGCGTTGGTGATAATAGCCATGTCTTTGCCTGCTTGTTTTAGGGCGTCCAAGAAACCCGGAGCGTCGGGCCGATACTTTATTTTATTGGCGTAGTGCTTTTTCAGAGCCCGAATAGGCAGCTCGAGTGTTTGCTCCCAATAGTCAATGCAATACCAGTGCAGGGTACCTGCCACTTGGCTGAACGCGTGGTTAAAAAAAGCTTGGGCTTCTGGTGTGGCAATATTATGCTCTTTGGCGTAGCACTCAAGGATGTACTGATTCCAAAAATGGTTGTCGTAATGGAGGTCCAGCAACGTGCCGTCCATGTCGAGTAATACTGTGTCTATGTCGGACCAATTTAACATGACGTTTCCCCGTGGTTTGGTTATGGTATGAATTCAATACCGGATTGGAGCGAAGAGCAAAAACATTATGGCCGAAAAGCAAGTTCCCACTATTCTCTCACGCCAGATTGTAGCGAAAAGTCGGCTGCTTCGCATTGAAGCCCTCGAGTTAAAATTTAGTAATGGGGTGAGGCGTCAGTACGAGCGCATGCCAGGCAGTGGCCGGGGTGCCGTTTTAGTGGTGCCCATGCTGGACGACGACACCATGTTATTAATTCGGGAATATGCGGCAGGTTTACATAATTATCAGTTAGGTTTCCCCAAAGGCTTGGTGGACCCAGGCGAAACGCCAGAGCAAGCGGCCAACCGCGAGTTGAAAGAAGAGGTTGGCTACGGCGTGGGCGAGTTAAAAGAATTGAAGCAAGTCACGGTGGCTTCGTCGTTTATGGACTCGAATATGCATTTGTTTGTGGGTCGCCATTTATACCCAGAAAAGCTAGAAGGGGACGAGCCAGAGCCCTTAGAGGTGGTGCCATGGAAATTGTCGCAATTAGACGAGCTGTTGGTGCAGCCCGACTTTACCGAAGCGCGCAGCATTGCGGCTGTGCTGCTGTTACGCCGCTGGCTTGATCACGAGGGATGGCCCACATGAACTATGACTTAGCAGCTTTATTGCCAAAGGCGGGCGCTGTTGCAATGGACACCGGGAAGCTGCTATTGGCACAGCAGCAAGAAGGGACTTTTGAAATAAAAGCCAAAGGTGACGACTCGCCGGTTACTTCCGCCGACTTTGCGGCCAGCCAACTGATAGTTACGCGGCTTAGCCAGCTAACCCCTGACATTCCCGTACTGACAGAAGAAGCGTTGAAGCCTTGGGCTGAGCGGCAAACGTGGCAACGCTACTGGCTGGTGGACCCGCTGGACGGGACCCAGGAATTTATTTATGGCAGTGGCGACTTCGCCGTAAGCATTGCGCTTATGGAGCATAACCAGCCGGTGTTAGGAGTTATTTACTGGCCGGACAAAGGGGCCTTGTACTCTGCTGGGAAAGGGCTTGGGGCGACCCGGCAAAGGGCAGGCGTGACTGAGCCCATTCGGGTGAATAAGTTACAGAAACCTGAGCAAGGGCCCTTGACCATTGCGTTAAGCCGCCGCCAACCCGTCGACCGCGTGCTGTCGCAAATGGCCGTAGGCGAGCGGCAAACCCATGCGTTACATACGGGGAGTTGTGCGCTGAAGTCGTGCTTGGTAGCCGAAGGCGCTGCTGACTGTTTCTTGCGGGTAGGCATTACCGGGGAATGGGACACAGCCGCAGCGCAAATTTTGGTGGAAGAGGCCGGGGGGCAGTTGGTGAGTGTGGACTTTGAGCCTATTCGTTATAACCAAACCGACGACTTAACCAACCCCGACTTTTTGGTGTTGGGTGACCCGTCGGTGCCTTGGCAGGATATTTTTCCGAAGTCGCCTTAGTTTAGTCCGGCGTGACTTGGTGCGCCGGCACTATATTCACGCTTTCATGCAGTTCTGAGTACACTATAAGCGCTTTGCCACTTTTTAGTTGTTCGCGCACCTGGGCGACTTTCGTTGCTAAGGGCACGTCCTGTTCGCCGTATTCGGTTCCTTCCATTAATACAAATTGTTCAATTAACCGGTTCAGAGTTTCCGGCTCTAAGTCTTGCCATGGAATGCGCATAAAGCTCCTTATTTGTTGTGTGGTGTATGTAAAGAAAACCAATGCATGAGCCGCGGCGGCAACCAAGGGGTCGCTTTCCCTTGCCGCTGTTCGATAAAGCCCACATGACCGCCCCGCTGTTGAAGTTCGTAGTGTACTTGCGGGCTGAGTTGGTTTGGGTGGGGGATAGACGCCGCACAGGTAAAGGGGTCGTCTTTTGCGTGGACCACCAACAAAGGGTGCTGTACTTGGGGTAAAAACTGCAAACCACTGCACTGTTGGTAATAGTCGTCGGCGTCGGCAAACCCATGCAAAGGGGCTGTCACTAAATTGTCGAACGTGGGGAAGTCGCGAATGGCTAATAAAGTACGCTCGGAAATACTGAGTTGAGAACGAATGATGCCCCTTTCAAGTTTGAGCCATGTTTTTTGCTTTAGCTGGTTCAGTAGGTGGTTTCGGTACATGCGCGACCAGCCTTTGTTAACCCGAACTGAGCTGGGTGCTAAGGCTAAGGGAGGTGAAACAGCGCTGGCAGCGACAATGGGCAGTTCTGGTGATTCGGCCAATAACTTCACCAGCATGTTGCCGCCTAAGCTATACCCAGCGGTAAACAAAGGGTTGTTGGGGAAGTGTTCGGCTAAATGCTGCAAAAAGTAGCGGGCGTCGCCCGTGTCGCCAGAATGGTACGCCCGGGCTAAGCGGTTGGGCCGGCCGGAACAGCTGCGAAAGTGCATGACCACCGCATACCAACCTTGTTGCCTAGCGGCCAGCATAAGTTGGTCTGCATAAGACGAGCGCGCGCTGCCTTCTAAACCATGAAAAATAACCACCAAGGGCGCAGGGCGTGCGGCTACGGTGACAGGGTCGTCCGACCAAGCCAAGTCGACAAAGTCGCCGTCGGGCAAGGGAAATTCATGCCAGTGTAACGTGGCCATGCACTGGTATTTCGCAAGTCGCGACCACAGGGTTTGTAGGTGGTTGTTCCGAAACCACGGGTGTGGTTTGAAATGGTTCGAAACAATTGTTTCATTGTGGCTCGTTGGTGGAGCTTGCATAATCATACTTTCACTCGACTAAATGGACACGACCTATGAAGATTTCATTCTACTTGTACCTAACTGTAGCACTTTTAGGTGCCGCGTTGGTGGGTTGTACACAGCCTAAACCTAGCGACACGACACAAGTATATACCAGTCCTTACGACACCCGCGAGTACCGCACCCTGACCCTAGAAAACGGGTTACAGGTCATGTTGGTCAGCGACCCGGAAACGGAGAAGTCGGCAGCGGCGCTAGCAGTGCACGTGGGGAGTATGCAAAACCCCGACGAACAATTAGGGCTGGCACACTTTCTAGAGCATATGTTGTTTTTAGGGACAGAGAAATACCCAGACCCAGACGAATACAGTGAATTTATGTCGCGTCATAATGGTATGCATAACGCCTACACAGCGGACGACCATACCAATTATATGTTTGAAATAAATAACAGTGCCTTGCCCGAAGCTCTCGACCGCTTTGCAGACTTTTTCAAAGCGCCTTTGTTTACGCCGGAATATGTGGAGAAGGAAGTAAATGCGGTGAATTCGGAGTGGTCGATGCAGCGGGCGAACGACGGCTTTGTGCTGTTTGCATTGAATAATACCACACTAAACCCGGCGCACCCTATTTCGCGCTTCCGCATTGGTAACAGCGAGTCGCTTGGCGACAAAGAAAATAGCAAGCTGTTAGACACCATGGTGGACTTTTACCAACGCTATTACTCGGCCAACCTTATGACCGCCGCAGTAACGGGAAACCGCAGTTTAGACGAGCTTGAACAGCTGGCGCGTGACGCATTTGCGGACATTCCTAACTTCAACGCCACAGTAGAGCCTATTACTGCGCCACCTGCGACAGCAAATGAATTGCAGCAGGTTATTTTTTATAAGCCACAAATTGAAACCCGTGAGCTGTTGCTAGACTTTACCCTGCCTGACTTGAGTGGTTCGTTCCGCAGTAAGCCTGCAACCATTGTGGCGTACCTTATTGCTTCTGAAATGCCAGGTACGCCGGTGGCGTTGCTGCGTGAGGCGGGCTTGATTGAGTCGGTGAATGCCTGGGGTGAAACCAATAATTACGGCAATGCTGGGCGTTTACGCGTGCATATAAGTCTGACAGAACAGGGATACGCCCAGAAGGACGTTATTTTAGGGCTGATGTTCCGTTACTTCCAGCAGCTGCGTGAGCAAGGCGTAAATGAAGACTATGTGGAAGAAGTGCGCACTGTTTTAAATAACGACTTTCAGTTCCTGCGTCGGGCCGGTGCCTTTCAGTATGTGTCAAGCTTAGCAGCCAGTATGCTAACCGTGCCTGCCGAGCATGCGGTAGACGCAAACTACCGGTTAGACAGTTTCGATAAAGAAAAAACGCAGGGGGTGCTAGACAAATTAACACCAAGCAATGTGCGTATATTTGTGATTGCACCAGACGTTGAAACCAACCAAAGCATGCATTTTTTTGATGCTGAGTACAGTGTCAAACCGTTAGCTGACAGTACCATTGCTGAATGGAAACAGCTGGCCAGTGCCGTACCCATTAAGCTTCCTGCTGTGAACCGCTTGTTACCGGAAGACTTAAGCCTGGTTGCCGGCGAGGTACGTGAAACGCCGCGTGAGCTAATAAATGAAGCGGGTGTGTCTTTGTTGTACCAGCGCAGTGAACGCTTTCAAGAGCCGCGGGCCGTGGTGAGTGTGAACTACTATAAGCAGTTGAGCGAGCTAACCTGGGAAGAGCGCACCGCAGCGCGTATGTTGCTGAATGCCTTCAACCTAAGCCAACGTGGTTTAGCCCGTGAAGCAGGCATTGCGGGTGTGCAGTACAGCTTAAACCTGGGGACAGGGTTAGAGTTACGTATGTCAGGCTTTAACGACAAGCAGCCTTTGCTTGCGAACTTAGTGATGGAGCGCTTTATGGCGTTTGAGCCGACGGCTGAACAGTTAGAACAGTCGCGTGATCGCTTCCGCAGAGACATTGAAAACATGCAGCGTGAACGTCCATTACGTCGCTTGTTCCCAACTTTTTCAGCACTGACGCGGCCCGAGTACAAAAGCTACGAAGCACGTTTAGCCGGCTTGCAGGCCATTACTGCCGAACAAGTGTTGGCCAGCCGTGACGTGCTACTTAGCGACGTGTTGGTGCGGGCTTTTGTGTATGGCAATTACACGGAAACGGGCGCCAAAACCCTAACGCAAACCCTTGCTGGTTATGCCCAGGTGAACGCCGCGCGTCGTTTCCGAGAGCATGAGCCAGTACGTAACATAAACACCTTTCCGGTGGGCTTTCAAAGCGACACGGCATTAAGCGACAGTGCGGTTTTAGACGCTTACATTCTGGACGACACGGGTATGGCGTTGGAGCTGGCCGCCGAAATGTTACGCGACCTGATGCATACGCGTTTCTTTAACCAGTTGCGTACGGAAGAGCAACTAGGCTATGCCGTGGGTGTAACCACACTTGGTTTACAAGACAAACCTGGATTAGGCTTTTATATTCAAAGCCCTGTGCGTGGCCCTGGTGCATTAGTGGAGCGGTTCGACACCTTTAAAGCAGACTTTGCTGAGTTTTTAGCAACACTGAGCGACGAGCGCTTTGCTGAGGTGCAGGCGGCAGTGCGTACCAGCCTGATGCAGCCGGCACAAAACCTCAATGAGGAAGCGGCCCGAATGCGTGCAGAATGGCTCAAAGAGCAACCGCAATTCGACCGCAGAGAGCAAAAACTGGCGCTGGTTGATGCCATGCAAAAAGAAGACTTACAGGCCTTGTATACACGTATGCTAGCTGACGACGCAGTGCGTGTGCGGGTGGAGTTCCGCGGCAGCGACTTTCGTGAAGAGGCGTTTGCCGACGCGGCAGGATGGACCCTGCTGAGTCAGTAAACCATGTAAAAAAGGGGCGAGCAGCTAGCTGAGCTGCTCGTACTCTGCTTCCAATTCAAGCCATTCGGCTTCCACCTGCTCCAACTCACTTTGTAACTTACCTTGCTGCTGAAATAAGGCTTGTAGTTGGTCTGCGGGTGTATTTTGGTATATCTCAGGGTCTGCTAACTGGGTGTTAATTTCGTCTAAGGCTTCGCTAAGACGTTCCATGGCTTGTTCTGTTTTTTTAATTTTATTGCGTATAGGTTGTAACAGTTGGCGTTGTGCTGCTGCGGCTTGGCGTTGTTGGCGCTTTTGATCGCGGCTGTCGCTGTTGGTGGTGCTTTTAGAGGCCGCGTCACACGAGTCTTCAATTGAAGAGTTTTGTTCGTTTAACCAGCGGCTGTAGTCGTCGAGGTCGCCTTTAAAAGGCTCAACGGCTCGGTCAGCCACTAAGTAATAGTCGTCGACAGTGGCTCGCAGGAAGTGGCGGTCGTGAGACACCACCACCATAGCACCGGTAAATTCTTGCAGTGCCATAACCAAGGCTTCACGCATGTCGAGGTCGAGGTGGTTGGTGGGCTCATCCAGCAGTAATAAGTTTGGTCGCTGGTATATAAGCAGGGCTAATACCAGCCGGGCTTTTTCACCCCCAGAGAAAGGTGCCACGGGCTCAAAGGCTCGGTCGCCTTTAAAGCCAAATCGGCCAAGGTAGTCGCGCAGGCTTTGCTCTGAAGCTTTCGGCGCTATGCGCAGCAAATGGGCCATGGCGGTTTCTTCTGGGTGCAAGGTGTCTAACTGATGCTGGGCAAAGTAGCCAATGGCAAGGCCGGCACTGGGCTCGCGTTCGCCTTGCAGGGGCTGTAATTCACCCGCCAGCAGTTTGGTTAAGGTGGACTTCCCCGCGCCATTACGGCCTAACAAACCAATCCGGCTGCCAGGCACCAGGTTTAATTGAATAGCCGAAAGTATCACAGTGTCGCCATACCCCGCTTGCACCTGGTCGAGCTTAATGAGCGGGTTTGGTAGCTTGTCGGGCTTGGGGAACGTAAGGTCGTAACTGTTGGACTCGTCAATAGGTGCGGTCGCCGTAAGCTTTTCTAAAGCCTTTAAGCGGCTTTGAGCTTGCTTGGCTTTACTGGCTTTTGCCCGGAAGCGGTCGACAAAGCTTTGCAGGTGCGCACGCTGAGTCTGCTCCTTGTCGAATTGCTGCTGAGCTTGAGCCCGGCGTTCAACACGCTGGCGCTGAAAGCTGGAGTAGTTGCCGTTGTAGCTGTGGGTGGTGCCCTGTTCAATGTGGATGGTGTGGGTAATCACACCATCCAGAAAGTCGCGGTCGTGGGAAATGATCATCACGGTGCCCGGGAAACGGGTGAGCCAACCTTCCAACCAAATAATGGTGTCTAAGTCGAGGTGGTTGGTGGGTTCGTCCAGTAGCAGCAGGTCGGCTCGGGCTATGAGCGCTTGGGCGAGGTTGAGCCGCATTCGCCACCCGCCCGAGAAAGACCGAACCGGGTGGGTCAGTTGTTCTGTGGTAAAGCCAAGGCCTGCAAGCAAAGAAGCTGCGCGCGCTTCAATTTGATAACCACCAATGGTGTCCAGCTGGCCATGTAAATTTGCAATGGCATGGCCGTCGTTGTCTGCTTCGGCTTGGGCAAGGGCTGCCTGTACCTGCGTATATTCGGTGTCGCCCGCTATAACGTACTCCTGCGCGGGCGTGTCTAGGGCCGGGGTTTCCTGAGCCACACTGGCAATACGCCAGGCTTTTGGTAACCCAAGTTCACCGTGATCTTGCTTGAGCTTTCCTTGCAGCAAAGCAAACAGCGACGACTTGCCTGTGCCATTGGCACCGACTAAGCCGACACGTTGGCCCGGAAAGATGGTAAACTGTGCATCGGTAAGGAGTTGCTTACTGCCGCGCATCAAACTTAGGTTTTCAGCTTTGATCATAGAATTTCTGATGGTTATTAAGTGGAAGCGTAAGTCCGCATGATACTGGTTTTAGCTACGCATTGTTAGAGACAAGAGAAGGAAACAGAACGTTATGGCCCGAACACGTAAACGTTTTATAGCGGGCTCTGTATGCCCAGAGTGTAAAGACGACGACAGCTTAATGCTGTACGAAGAAGGTGGGCAAGAGCACGTGGAGTGTGTGTCGTGTAATTATAAAATTAGCGAGCGTGACGCAACGCAAAAGAATGAAGCTCAGCCAACAGCTGCGAACGAACAAGTAATAGGTTACTTTAAGCCTTAAACAGCTTATAAATGGATAATGCAATAAAAAAGGATGAACTATGACTGAAGAATTTAGCTTACACCCGCTTTTTTCGCCAGAGCAGATTCAGCGCAACGAAAGTGCTGCAGCTGAGCGCGAAGGCCTGACCATGTGGCAGCTTATGGAGCGTGCGGGGCAAGCCGTATTCAGATGTCTAAGGCAGCATTATTCAATTCCAACCACAGTGGCGGTGCTGTGTGGCCCAGGCAATAATGGTGGCGACGGTTTGGTTGTGGCCACGATTGCGCAACAAGCGGGCTACCAGGTGCGCTTGTTTGCTGAAACAGGCGCTTTTGAAAAGCAAAGCCTGGAGGCGGCGTTGGCGCTAAACTTATGGTTAGAGAACGGCGGTGAAATAGAGCCTTTAAGTGCTTGGCCAGAAGCAGAAGCCGACGTGGTGGTCGACGCCTTATTTGGTACTGGCTTAAACAGCCGTGTGCGGGGCATTTATGCAACCACCATTGAAAGCATAAATGCGCGCAAGCTGCCCGTATTGGCTGTGGACATACCCAGTGGGCTGCACGGTGACACAGGGCAAGCAATGGGGGTGGCCGTACAGGCAACGCACACCATTAGCTTTATTGGCATGAAGCGAGGGCTATATACAGCAGACGCTCGCGACTACTGTGGCCAACTTTGGTATGCAGACCTAGGCTTAGCCACGGCCATTGAAGAAGAGGTGGTACCGGCCGCGTGGCGGTTAGAGTCGAAGCAGCTGCGTGCTTGGTTGCCAAAACGGAAAGAGCAAAGCCACAAAGGACTTTATGGCCACGTGCTGGTTGTGGGTGGCCAGCGAGGAATGGCGGGGGCGGTACGTTTAGCAGGTGAAGCGGCGCTGCGTAGTGGTGCTGGCAAGGTGACTGTGGTGTGTGAACCGGGCCAAGAAGAGCTGGTGGTGGGTGTGCCTGAGCTGATGGTGCTGGGCTTGGACACGCGCAACGAAGAAGATGCCGCCGAACTAGAACGCTTGTTAACCGGCGTAGATGTAGTGGCTGTGGGGCCAGGATTAGGGCAAAGCGACTGGGCCCAGGGCTTATGGGTAAGCGTGTTAGCTTCGAGTAAACCTATGGTGGTCGACGCGGACGCATTGAACTTTTTAGCCCAAGCCCAGCTCAAACGAAACAACTGGATTTTAACGCCGCACCCAGGTGAAGCGGCAACGTTGCTGGATAGCGACAATAAAAGCATTCAAGCAAACCGCTGGGAAAGTGCCAAGTCACTGCAAGAAACCTATGGCGGCACTGTGGTGTTAAAAGGGTCTGGCACCTTGGTGCAAGACAAAGAACGGGTGGCGGTATGTACCGCGGGCTCGGCAGCTTTGGCTTCGGCGGGTACAGGCGACGTATTAACGGGCATAACAGCAGGGGTGTGGGCACAAGCTGAGGCTTTAGGCTTAAGCCAGTGGCAAGTGGCTTGCATCGGCGTGTTAGTGCACGGCCTGGCTGGTGAATGTGTGGCGAGTAGCTTTCACACAGACGAAAAAGTAACACGTGGCTTATGCGCCAGCGACTTGATGACTCATATAGTACGATGGATGAACCCGAATGAAGGCAATACATTTAGCTGATGAAGCGGCCACGTTGGCCTTAGGCGCAGCCTTAGCAAACGCTTGTGAACAAGCCGTTGTGATTACATTGCATGGCGACTTAGGCATGGGTAAAACCACATTTTCCCGGGGTTTTATTCAGGCTTTAGGCCATGAAGGGGCGGTGAAAAGCCCAACCTATACCTTGGTAGAGCCGTACCAGCTTCAGCAATGGCAGGTGTATCACTTTGACCTTTACCGTTTAAGCGACCCAGAAGAGCTTGAATTTATGGGCATTCGTGATTACTTTGCTAATGACAGTTTGTGTTTAATTGAATGGCCCGAGCGAGGCATGGGGGTACTACCAAGCCCTGACTTAGCAGTGCATTTTTCGCCGGCCCGTTCGGACACAGGTAACCCCGCACGTGAAGTGCGTTTAGAAGCCTTAACTCCGGCAGGGGAACAATTACTTAAAAGCAGCGCATGATAAAAATAAAAAGCCTTGTCACATTGAAGTATGTAGCCCTTATTTGCATTGCGTGTATTGCAACGGCCACGGCCGCCTCGGCAGCCACCATAGATAAGGTGCGGGTATGGCCTTCGCCGGACAATACTCGGGTGGTTTTTGACGTAAGTGCGGAAACAAAGTTTACCTACTTCACCTTGTATGAAAACGGGCCGAAGCGGATTGTAATTGACTTCCAAAACACCCGCAACACGGTGGATTTAAACACTGTGGAAGCCAATACACTGTTGCTGACAAAAATTCGCCCAAGCAGCCCCAAGGCCGCAGGGGACTACCGGGTTGTACTCGAAGTGACTAAGCGAGTTTCGCCAGAGATCTATACGCTTGCGCCAAACGGACCTTATGGCCACCGTGTGGTGGTTGACCTACCTGGTGAGTCGCTCGAAGTGGCGGCTGAACCGCAAATAATACGTACGGCTGAACGAAGTGAAAACCGACCTGTGGTGGTGGTGATAGATGCAGGGCACGGAGGGCAGGATCCGGGCTCGATTGGGCCGGCGGGAACCTACGAAAAAATAGTCACCCTCGCTGTGGCTAAACGCCTAGCGGCCAAAATTAACGCCGACCCGAATATGGAAGCTGTTTTGACGCGCCGCAGCGACTACAGTATGTCTCTTGGGCAGCGAGCCTCTGCCATTCGTAAAGCGCGGGGGGACTTCTTTATTTCTATTCATGCGGACGCATTTACTTCGCCGCAACCACGGGGTGCTTCGGTTTGGGTGTTGTCACGACGCCGTTCAGAAACCGAGTATGGTCGAGCACTGGAAGACAAAGAGCGTTTAAGTGAAGAGCTTTACGAACTAGAGCCAACGCTACACCAAAATGGCAACGACCCACATTTGGTGCGAGCGCTGCTGGATATGCGGCGCGATGACTCCATGCAAGATGGCTCCTTAGCTGCCGAGATTTTACTAGCAGAATTGGGGCGGGTGACTACGTTGCACCGACCCAAGCCCCAGGGGGCAAGTTTTGCGGTGCTAAGCAATATAGGTACACCCTCGGTGCTGGTGGAGCTGGGCTTTATTTCGAACCCCCATAAAGAACGGCTTTTAAAAAGCGCTGCGCACCAAGAAAAGCTGGCCAATGCCCTGTATTCTGGCTTGCGTACCCACTTTATTCGCCACCCTATAGACGGCACTGCCTTGGCGAATTTAAAAGAGCAGCGCCATGTGGTGCAGCGGGGTGAGTCTCTTTCCCGTTTAGCAGAGCGTTATAACACCACAGTCGACGCCATTGTGCGCTTAAATAACTTAAATAATACCCGTATTCGTATCGGCCAAGAGTTGCAGATACCCACCACTTAACTGTGTTTTAAGAGTTGCTATGCCCATTCAATTATTGCCGACACAACTTGCGAACCAAATTGCCGCAGGTGAAGTTGTAGAGCGGCCCGCTTCGGTTATTAAAGAGCTGGTTGAGAACAGCTTAGACGCGGGTGCCACGGACATTGTTGTCGACATTGAAAAAGGTGGAAGCCGCCGTATGTTAATTCGTGACAACGGTAAAGGCATTCCACAGGAAGAACTAACACTGGCATTAAGCCGACATGCCACCAGTAAAATTAGCTCTCTCGATGACTTGGAAGCTATTATGAGCTTGGGCTTCCGGGGCGAGGCTTTAGCCAGTATTAGTTCCGTGTCGCGGTTACGCTTGGTGTCTCGCACTGCCGAACAAGAATCGGCCTTTAGCGCTTTTTGTGAAGGTCGAGACATGGCCGTTGTGGTGGAGCCAAGTGCCCACCCAATTGGTACCTCTGTGGATGTGGAAGACTTGTTTTTTAATACGCCGGCTCGGCGCAAGTTTTTACGCACCGACAAAACAGAGTTTGGGCATATTGAAGAGGTGGTGCGGCGCATTGCCTTGGCCTACCCAAACGTAAGCTTTCGTTTAAACCACAATGGTCAGTCGGTGCGCCATTACCCAGCTCTGCGCGAACAAGCAGACCCCTTGACACGGATTGGCCGTATTGTGGGCAAGCGCTTTGCTGAAGAAGCCATTTATTTAGAACAAAGTTATGGCGACTTAAAACTGTATGGCTGGCTTTCTCCACCGGACGTGTGCCGTCACCAAAACGATGTGCAGTATTTTTACGTGAACGACCGCATGATGCGTGACCGCCTGTTAAACCATGCGGTACGTCAAGCTTATGGTGAGCAATTACCGGAAGACAGGCAGCCTTCGTTCGTGCTTTATTTCACCTTGCCCGCTCGTGATGTGGACGTAAACGTGCACCCAGCGAAACATGAAGTGCGCTTCCACCAGTCGCGGCAAGTGCACGACTTTGTTTTTACCACACTGCGAGACGCCTTGGCCCAGTATGCGGGCGAGGCGCCGGATATGGCGCATGAGTCGCCTCAGCACCATTACCGAGCGCCAGACCCAAGCCAGTATGTCGCACCTCAGGGGCAGCGAGCTATGAGCCCTGTGGGCCGACCTTCCTCGGGTGCCGGGCCTGTGTCGCGTGTTGCAGCAGACAGTTGGCAGAAAATGCTGGCTACCCCAGCGGCGGCTGAAGGGGCGGGGGCTATGGCCACTACCGCCGACAGCACCGATTGGCAGCCAGTGTATGTGTTAAATACAGACTGGGTTTTACTGGCCAAAGGCGAACAGCTAGGGCTAGTGAAACAAGCAGAGTTGCAGGCGGCGGTAGTGCGAGACAAATTAGCACTGGCGCTACAAACAGGTTTAAGCGGCCAACCGCTGTTGCTGCCAACACAAGTAGCTATTCCGGACGTGGCCACAACGTTGGCCAAATACGAAAGCCACTTAAGTCGGTTGGGTGTGCAACTAAAGCGGGTGAACAACGACCAATGCGCCATTGTGCAGGTGCCTGCTATTTTACGCCGCACAGCGGTAGCAGAAACCGTGCCGGCATTGTTGGCCTGCTTGGCTCAGCAACCTGAAAACTTAAGCATAGACGAACGGCCAGATGTGGTAGACTGGTTGGCGCAACAAGGCGTTGAGCCCATGAAGTCAGAGCGAGTGCAGCAGTATTGGCAGCAGCTGGCGCCGACACAACGACCCACTATTTTTCCACTCGACTGGCAGCAGGCGTTAACATGATACAAGCAGGTGACGGGGTTATTTGTATTTCCGGGCCAACGGCAGCGGGCAAAACCGCATTAGCCATGGCTTTATACGACACCATGCCCTGCGAAATTATTAGCGTAGATTCGGCCTTGATTTATCGTGGTATGGACATTGGCACCGCAAAGCCAACGGCAGCAGAACAAGCGCAGTACCCGCACCGTTTAATTGATATTTGCGACCCTGCGGAAAGTTATTCGGCGGCGCAGTTTGCAGCCGACGCCACCCGTTTAATACAAGAGACAATAGCAGCTGGGAAAACCCCATTGCTGGTGGGTGGAACCATGCTGTATTACAAAGCCTTATTGGCTGGCATGGCCAAGTTACCAAGTGCCGACAGTGCAATTCGTGCAGACATTCAAGAGGAAGCCGACACGCAAGGTTGGGACGTTCTGCACCAACAGTTGGCGGCCATAGACCCCGACAGTGCCGCACGTATTCACCCGAACGATCCACAGCGCCTGATGCGTGCGTTGGAAGTGTACCGGGTGTCAGGGCAAACCTTAACGGAGCATATTAAACAACACCAACCGGGCTTACACCTGCCCACTTGGCAAATAGCTGTAGCGCCGGCAGACAGGAAAGTGTTGCATGAACGTATTGCGTTGCGCTTCGACCAAATGTTGGCGCAAAACTTTCAAGCGGAGGTTGAAGCCTTGCGGGCACGGGGCGACTTGCATTTGAATATGCCTTCCATGCGTTGTGTGGGTTATCGGCAAATGTGGCAACACCTGGAAGGGGAACTAAGCGCTGCAGAAATGCGCGAGCGCGGGATTATTGCTACCCGTCAGCTAGCTAAGCGGCAAATTACCTGGCTGCGTTCGTGGCCCGAGCTCACGTGGCTAGACCCAACGGAAGGCCATTTGCTTGAACGGGCGCACACCTTATTAAGCCAAGCGCCTACTCGCCCCGACATTTGGCAGCCAGCCTAAGTAAAAATAATTTGCCCTTGTTTCACCAAAAGTGGTTGAAAAATAGCACATAGCACCCATACTTAATAAGCTGTACCAATAATACTAATAATGAGCTATAGGAAAAATAACATGGCGAAGGGACAAACATTACAAGACCCGTTCTTGAATGCACTTAGACGGGAGCGCATACCTGTTTCAATTTACCTAGTAAACGGCATTAAGCTGCAAGGTCAAATTGAGTCATTCGATCAATTCGTTGTGTTATTGAAAAACACAGTGAGCCAAATGGTGTATAAACACGCCATTTCAACCGTTGTACCGTCGCGTATACCTACGCAGTACCCACCACAGTCTGACACAGGTGCCGACGACCACACATGATAGTCCCCCTATTGGGTGAAGGAGAGTGCTTGCTTGTTAAACAGGCATGAAGAAGGCGAGCAAGCCGTACTGGTGCATGTAACTTTTGTTGCAGAGTCTGCCAGAGAAGACTTAGAAGAGCTTAAACTATTAGTTTCATCAGCGGGTGTAGAAGCGGCTACCGTTATAACGGGTTCGCGCTCCGCACCGGACGCACGCCTATTTGTTGGTGCTGGCAAGGCTGAAGAAATTGCCATGGCCGTGGAAGCGAGCCAAGCGCAAGTGGTTATTTTTAACCATGCGTTAACCCCCTCGCAAGAGCGCAATTTAGAAAACCTTTTTGGCTGTCGTGTCATTGACAGAACCGACTTGATTCTGGACATTTTTGCCCAGCGAGCCCGAACCCACGAAGGTAAGTTGCAAGTGGAGTTGGCGCAGCTGCGGCATAAGTCGACGCGCTTGGTGCATGGCCGCACTTACCTGCAAAGCCAAAAGGGCGGTGTGGGTATGCGTGGCCCAGGTGAAATGCAACTGGAAACGGACCGCCGCTTAATTCGCGAGCGCATGAAAAAGTTAAGTACACGGTTAAACCGAGTGGCGAAGCAACGCGAGCAAGGCCGTCGCTCGCGCTTACGGGCGGAAATACCCACAGTGTCTTTAGTGGGGTATACCAACGCGGGTAAGTCCACTTTATTTAACCGGTTAACTGGCTCGGATGTGTACGCTGCGGACCAATTATTTGCCACTCTCGACCCCACCATTCGTAAGTTTGACCTAGGTGACATTGGGCCTGTGGTGTTTGCCGACACGGTGGGCTTTATTCGGCACTTACCCCACGACCTGGTGGCTGCCTTTAAAGCAACCTTGACAGAAACCCGAGACGCGAACCTGCTGCTGCATGTGATAGATGCAGCCGACGAACGATATACGGAAAACAAGCAGGAAGTGAATGGTGTGTTAGCAGACATTGGCGCAGACCAAATACCGCAGCTACTGGTTATGAATAAAGTAGATGCAGTGAAAGGCGTGGTGCCGCGCATAGACTATGACGACGAGGGCGTGGCGCAAGCGGTGTGGGTTTCGGCAGCAACGGGCGAGGGAATGGAGTTACTTGAACAAGTGCTGCATGAACGATTAACCCCAAGCATGGTCGAAAAGCAGCTGCGTATGCCCCAGTCGGAAGGCAGGCTGCGGGGTGAACTGTATAATTTACAGTGTGTGCAAGCAGAATCCGTGCATGAAAGCGGAGATATGTTAATATCTGTTCGTATGCCGATGATAGAATGGCAAAAGCTCTTAAAGCAGTACGGCAAAAAATTAAACGAGTTCAGCGTGCTTGATGCTGAATATACAAGTAACCATTAAGACCTTAGTGAAACTTGGAGTAGTCAATGGCCTGGAATGAACCGGGAAAGGGCGGCAAAGACCGCGACCCTTGGGGTAGCAATAACAAGGGGAGAAATGATCAGGGACCACCTGATTTAGATGAAGCATTAAAGAACCTAATGGGTAAGCTTGGCCTCGGCGGCGGTAGCGGCAGTGGCAGCGGTAAAAAAGGCGGCGGCAGCATGCCTACGAAAGGCTTAGGATTTGTCGCTATCTTACTTGTGGTCATTTGGTTTATCTCGGGCTTCTATACGGTGAAAGAAGCGGAGCGTGGTGTAGTACAGCGCTTCGGAGCTTACCATGCGGAAGTGTCGTCGGGGTTACACTGGCGCCCTATGTTTATTGATACTGTGACCAATGTAGACGTGAACAACGTTCGTTCGTTGCAGGCTTCTGGCTTTATGTTAACCGAAGACGAAAACGTTGTGCGCATAGAAATGGCGGTACAGTACCGAGTGGTAGAGCCGCGTGGTTATCTGTTTAATGTGGAAAACCCAGAAGCGAGCTTGGCGCAAGTGACCGACAGTGCGCTCCGTTACGTGGTAGGTCACAACACCATGGACAACGTGCTTACAGTAGGTCGTGAAGAAGTACGTCAGCAAACCTGGGAAATTATCGACCGTTTAATTGAGCGTTACGGCTTGGGCTTAAATGTTATCGACATTAACTTCCAAGGTGCACGTCCGCCAGAGCAAGTCCGTCATGCATTTGATGACGCAATTCGAGCTCAGGAAGACGAAGAGCGCTTTATTCGTGAAGCAGAAGCTTATGCTCGTGAAATTGAGCCGACCGCGCGTGGACGTGTGCGTCGCTTGCAACAAGAAGCACAAGCGTACAAAGAGCAGGTGGTTTTACGTGCCCAGGGTGAGGTGGCTCGTTTCGACTTGCTATTACCACAGTATAAAGCAGCGCCTGAAGTAACGCGTCAACGTATTTTCTTAGAAACGCTTGAGCGTATTTACGCCAACAATACGAAAATATTTTTGGATGCAGACGGCAGCAATAATTTAATGTATTTACCTCTCGACAAGTTGATGGAAAAGGCAGGTCGCCAGCGGCAAGTAACCCCTGCGCAGCAGCAAGGGCAAAACAGCACGCCAACGCAGCGCCCGTCGAACACAACAACGAGTTCGCGTGGTTCTACACGAACCAGCAACAGAGGAGGTAATTAAGCATGAAAAACTTTGTATATGTCATTATTGTCGTACTTGCACTGCTGGGTTTTTCATCCCTGTTCTATGTAGACGAAGCTGAGCGCGGAATTGTGGTGCGCTTTGGTAAGGTAGCAACGGACGAAAACAATAAAGCCATTGTGTACGAGCCAGGCTTACACTTTAAGCTGCCGTTCATTGAGCGCATTGTAAAACTAGACGCACGGATAAAAACCTTAGACGGCCAAGCAGACCGTTATATTACCAGCGAAAAGAAAGACTTAATTGTTGACGCCTTTGTAAAATGGCGCATCGTTGACTTTGAGCGCTACTACCTGTCTACGGGTGGTGGTAACCAACGTCAAGCAGAAGACTTACTTTCTCGCCGTATTAACGCTGGCCTCCGTGCTGAATTTGGTGCTCGCACCATTCGCGACATTGTGTCGGGGCGCCGTGACGAGTTGATGGAGCAAACCTTAATAACTGCTTCAGAGGGCTCGAACGACTTGGGTATTCAGGTCATTGACGTACGTGTGAAGCAAATTAACTTACCAGACGAAGTGAGCACAGCAATTTTCGACCGTATGATTGCTGAGCGTCAAGCGGTGGCTCGTGAGCACCGTTCGCAAGGTCGTGAGCAAGCAGAAATTATTCGTGCAGACGTTGATGCCCGGGTAACGGTCATGCTAGCTGATGCCGAGCGTGAAGCGCGCCAAATTCGAGGTGAGGGTGACGCGGAAGCAGCTGAGATTTACGCTCAGACCTACAACCGTGACCCTGAGTTCTTTGCGTTCATTCGTAGCCTTGAAGCCTATACCAACAGCTTTGGACAAGGCGACAATGTGATGGTGATTAGCCCAGACAGTGAATTCTTTAAATACTTTAATTCGTTGCAAGCTTCTGCTAGAACACAGTAAGCACGCTACAGAAACGATAAAAAAAGGGGCTGCTAAGCCCCTTTTTTGTGCCCGTTGTTACATAGAAAGGAGCAACCATGTACAAACAGCACTACTCACGATTTTTAAATGCACGGCCAGGCTTATTACACTGTGCGCCGCATAGTCATTATTATTGGCCAGACGTAACGCGGGAAGCACAACTGGAGTACTGGGACGACTCGGCACAGTACGTTGACGAAAAGTGGGGCTATTTATTTTCGGAAAAAGTGCCCTACGTGCAGCAGGGCATTGCCCGTTTGTTAAATGTACCTGACCCTGGACAAGTGGTGTTTGCTCCCAACACGCACGAACTTTTGTACCGTGCCATTTCGGCGTTTCCATACGGCAAAGCCTTACGCATATTAACGACAGACGCAGAATTCCATAGCTTTAACCGCCAAAGCCGACGACTGGAAGAGCGTGGCAACGTGGAAGTGGTTCGAATTCCAACAGAGCCATTCGACACCTTTGCTGTGCGTTGGGCTGAAGCTGTTGCGTCTAGCCCTTGGGACCTTATCTTTATTAGTCAGGTGTTTTATAACTCGGGTGTAGCCGCGCCTTTACCAAAGGAATGGCTTGCTGGGGTGCAAAGGAGCGACACCATTATTATGGTAGACGGGTACCACGGCTTTGCGGCCATTCCCACGGACTGGTCAGAATATGCTGACAGGGTGTTTTATTTAGCTGGTGCCTATAAATATGGCCAGGCTGGAGAAGGGTGCTGCTTTGCCGTTGTCCCAAGGGATGTCACGGTACGCCCCGAATACACGGGCTGGTTTGCTGACTTTGCCAGCTTAGCAAAAAGCCAGGAAGGCCCAGTGGCTTACGCGCAAAATGGCATGTGCATGGCCGGTGCAACTATTGACCTCAGTGCCTTGTATCGGTTTTCGGCGGTGTTAGCTTGGTGGCAGCAAGAAGGACTAACACCCGAACGGATTTGTGCGTATATCCGGTCGTTGCAGCACGCATTTCTGGCTCATATAGACAGCTTGAACGATGCGCGTCTCAATAGAACGACTCTGTTAGAGAACGGCTTGGAACGCCATGGGCACTTTTTTACCTTTCGATGGGGGCAGGGTGATGAAGCTGCTGCGGAGGTTGCGGCTTTAGCAGAGCAGCTTAAAAAGCAGGGCGTGGCCACGGATTTTCGTTATGACAGGCTGCGTTTTGGCTTTGCTTTGTACCATAATGCACAAGATTATCAACAGATTCGTATAGATTGAGCAAAAAGTCTGCAAAAATCATTTTGAATTCTGTTAGAATTGCGGACTAAAATTCCTCCTCAACGTTGAAAGAGTATCATGGGCAAAAATGTAGTGATTCTTGGCACCCAATGGGGTGACGAAGGTAAAGGTAAGGTTGTTGACTTGTTAACTGACAAGGCAACCTATGTTGTACGTTACCAGGGTGGGCACAATGCTGGACACACGCTTGTTATAGACGGCGAAGAAACGGTTCTGCATTTAGTACCCTCAGGTATTTTGCGTGAAAACGTAACCTGCATGATTGGTAATGGTGTTGTGCTTTCCCCAGAAGCACTCATGAAAGAAGTAACCATGTTAGAAGCGCGTGGTGTGCCAGTACGTGAACGCTTGTATATTAGTGAAGCGTGCCCATTGATACTGCCTTATCACATTGCTATTGACCAAGCTCGCGAAGCCGCATTAGGTGAGCGTGCCATTGGTACCACAGGCCGGGGTATTGGTCCTGCTTACGAAGACAAAGTAGCGCGCCGTGCGTTACGTGTGGGTGACTTGTTCTACCCAGAGCGTTTAGAAGAAAAGCTCCGTGATGTAATGAAAGAGCATAACTTCATGTTGCGCGAATACTACAAGCAAGACGAAGTATGTGTTGAAACCGTACTGGCTGAATGCCACAAGTGGGCTGAAATATTCCGTCCATTAGTGCGTGACGTGCCTGGTTTGCTAGAAGAAGCACGTGTAGCCGCTAAAGCTATTATGTTTGAAGGCGCACAAGGTACCCTGCTTGATATTGACCATGGTACTTACCCGTTTGTTACTTCGTCGAACACGACAGCGGGTGGTGTAGCCACAGGTGCTGGTTTTGGACCGCGCTACCTCGACTATGTACTGGGCATAGTAAAAGCCTATACTACACGTGTAGGCTCGGGCCCATTCCCAACGGAACTCGACTGTGACATTGGTCAGTACTTGGGTGTGAAAGGTCATGAGTTTGGTGCGACAACAGGACGCAAGCGCCGGACGGGTTGGTTTGATGTAGTGGCTTTGCGCCGCGCTATTCAAGTGAACTCGATTAGCGGCTTGTGCTTAACCAAGCTTGACGTGTTAGACGGACTTGAAGAAATTAAAATTTGTACGGGCTATAAATTAGCCGATGGTACAATAAAAGACCTGCCGCCTATGGCAGCAGAAGACTACGAAAATGTTGAGCCTGTATATGAAAGCATGCCAGGTTGGACAGATCGTACCGAAGGTGTGACTGAATATGACCAATTGCCAGCCAATGCAATTGCCTATATTAAGCGCCTAGAAGAGTTACTTGGTGTGCCAATGGACATTATTTCAACAGGTCCTGACCGTGTTGAGACAATTGTACTGCGTCACCCATTCGCAGAGAATGCATAGTAACAAGAATTAAAAGGCGCGTTTTCGCGCCTTTTTTGAACAAACCACCTAATTTTTGACCGATCAGTCAAAAAACTTAAAAAAAAGTGCATTTGGGTGTTGCAAGAAAGCAAATCATACCCTAATATGCGCTCCACCTAACCGGTGGTGCCGACATAGCTCAGTTGGTAGAGCAACTGACTTGTAATCAGTAGGTCCCGAGTTCGACTCTTGGTGTCGGCACCAGTTAGTAGAAAAAAATATGTGGAGGGGTTCCCGAGTGGTCAAAGGGATCAGACTGTAAATCTGACGGCTCAGCCTTCGAAGGTTCAAATCCTTCTCCCTCCACCATTTTTTTTACAGGTCCGAGGTAGCCCAATTCTGAACGCGGGTGTCGTATAATGGCTATTACCTCAGCCTTCCAAGCTGATGATGCGGGTTCGATTCCCGCCACCCGCTCCAAGGAAAGATAGAACTGCTGATATAGCTCAGGCGGTAGAGCGCACCCTTGGTAAGGGTGAGGTCCCCAGTTCAATTCTGGGTATCAGCACCATGTCTCCTTTCAGTATTCAAGCTCCTACCCTGTAAAAGTTAAAACATTAAACCCTATTAATTTTCAAGAAGTGTTGGTGCATACCCTGTCACCGAGCATTCGAGAGAGAGGCTGTCATGGCTAAAGCTAAGTTTGAACGTTCTAAGCCGCACGTAAACGTTGGTACTATCGGCCACGTTGACCACGGTAAAACTACCCTGACTGCGGCAATCGCAACCGTATTGGCAAAAACCTACGGTGGTGCTGCTCAAGACTACGCAGCAATCGACAATGCTCCTGAAGAGCGTGAGCGTGGTATTACTATTTCAACGTCACACGTTGAATACGACACACCAACGCGTCACTACGCACACGTTGACTGCCCAGGACACGCTGACTACGTTAAGAACATGATCACCGGTGCTGCGCAAATGGACGGTGCTATTCTAGTAGTAGCTTCTACCGATGGTCCTATGCCACAAACTCGTGAGCACATCCTACTTTCACGTCAGGTAGGTGTACCTTACATCGTAGTATTCATGAACAAGTGCGACATGGTAGACGACGAAGAGCTACTAGAGCTTGTAGAAATGGAAGTTCGTGAACTTCTTTCTGAGTACGAATTCCCAGGTGACGACTTACCAGTTATCCAAGGTTCAGCTCTTAAAGCGCTAGAAGGCGAAGAGCAGTGGGAAGCGAAGATTATTGAGCTAGCTGAAGCACTAGACAGCTACATTCCAGAGCCTACGCGTGACATTGACAAGCCGTTCTTGCTACCAATTGAAGACGTATTCTCTATTTCAGGCCGTGGTACAGTAGTAACAGGTCGTGTAGAGCGCGGTATTGTAAACTCAGGTGACGAAGTTGAGATTGTTGGTTTGAAAGAAACCACCAAGACAACCGTTACGGGTGTTGAAATGTTCCGTAAGATGCTAGACGAAGGTCGTGCGGGTGAGAACATCGGTGCACTACTACGTGGTACCAAGCGTGAAGAAATTCAGCGTGGTCAAGTACTAGCGAAGCCTGGTTCAATCAACCCACACTCGAAGTTCGAAGCTGAAGTATACGTACTAAGCAAAGAAGAAGGTGGTCGTCACACGCCATTCTTTAAAGGCTACCGTCCACAGTTCTACTTCCGTACAACGGACGTAACTGGTTCAGTAGAATTACCAGAAGGCGTAGAAATGGTTATGCCTGGTGACAACATCAAGTTCGTTGTTGAACTAATTGCCCCAATCGCGATGGACGAAGGTTTACGCTTCGCTATCCGTGAAGGTGGCCGTACAGTAGGTGCGGGTGTTGTTTCTAAGATTGTTCAATAATAATCTTTAAACGATTTAAAAAGGCGCCTGAGGGCGCCTTTTTTGTTGTGGGTTGTTGCCTTTATACAGGGCATAGGTATAATAACGCGTCCCTTCTTGTTGTATTCTTAAACTCCTCCTAAATGCCTATTTCTGCATTAGTTGGTGTTGCAACAAAATGGGTGAAGACATATTAGGGGTGTAGTTCCAATTGGTAGAACGGCGGTCTCCAAAACCGACGGTTGGGGGTTCGAGTCCCTCCACCCCTGCCAGTTTTTGCGTGCATACGGCACGCTGTGCGAAAGCAAAGATTCAGGATAAAAAAATCATGAGTGCAAATACAGAGACCACATCAAATCCAATGGATACAGTAAAGTGGATTATCGCAATTGGCTTGCTTGCTGCAGCAGTTGTCGGTAACAACATGCTCAGCGATGTAGCTGTAGCCTTTCGTGCTATTGGCGTAATTGTACTCGTTCTTGCTGCGGCAGGAACTTTAGCCACCACAGTTCGCGGCGCACAGTTTTTAGGTTTTGCAAAAGAAAGCCGCCTCGAAATTCGTAAAGTGGTGTGGCCATCCCGTAAAGAAGCAACCAGTACAACACTGATAGTGCTTGTGGTTACCTTAGTTGTTGCACTGCTATTATGGGGCCTTGATGGAATTTTAGTGCGTGTAGTAGGTTTTGCTGCAGGCATGGACATTTAATTAACCGGGAGAGCATAATGACAACCGAAATAAAAAAACGTTGGTATGTAGTACAAGCTTTCTCAGGTTACGAAGGCCGTGTTGCTAAAATTTTAGCGGAGCAAATTAAAATCCATAACATGGAAGACCGCTTCGGTGAAATTCTAGTACCTACGGAAGAAGTCATTGAAGTGCGTGGCACTCAGCGACGTAAAACCGAGCGTAAATTTTTCCCTGGCTATGTGTTAGTGGAAATGGCCATGGACGATGAAACCTGGCACTTAGTGAAAAGCACACCTCGAGTACTTGGTTTTATTGGTGGTACTGCAGAGCGCCCAGCGCCAATTTCGAAGAAAGAAGCAGAAGCCATTCTGAACCGCTTAGACGAAACTGCGGACAAACCACGTCCGAAGACAATGTTCGAACCAGGCGAAATGATCCGCGTAACCGACGGTCCATTCGCAGACTTCAACGGTACAGTAGAAGAAGTAGACTACGAAAAGAACCGTTTGAAAGTGTCCGTGTCTATTTTTGGTCGTTCAACGCCAGTCGATTTAGACTTTAGTCAAGTCGAAAAAGGTTGATTCTGATCGCGGATCGAATTATAATCCGCGTCCGTTTTATAATCGGGTAGCCGTTTGAGTAGTCCTCCTCAAGGTCTACGAGGCGCTTAACCCAATAAAGAGGTATACATCATGGCTAAAAAAGTTACTGCCATTATTAAGCTGCAAGTAGCAGCTGGTGCAGCTAACCCGTCACCACCCGTTGGTCCTGCGTTAGGTCAGCACGGTGTTAACATCATGGAATTCTGTAAGGCGTTTAACGCGCAAACAGACAGCATGGAAAAGGGTTCACCAATTCCTGTTGAAATTACCGTGTTTGAAGACCGTTCTTTCACCTTTATCACGAAAACTCCTCCAGCAGCTTACTTATTGAAGAAAGCCGCAGGCGTTAAAAGTGGTTCTGGCCGTCCGAACACTGAAAAAGTGGGTACAGTTACTCGCGCTCAGTTGGAAGAGATTGCAAACATCAAAGAACCTGATTTGACGGCAGCAGACTTAGACGCAGCAGTAAACACAATTGCTGGTTCTGCACGTTCAATGGGCTTGAAGGTAGAGGGATAAGCAGATGGCACGTTTAACTAAGCGCATGAAAGCAATTCGCGAAGCAGTAGACAAGACTCGCGACTATGAAGTTAACGAAGCCATTGCTTTGTTAAAAACTCTAGCAACTGCTAAATTCACTGAAAGTGTTGACGTAGCTGTTAAGCTAGGTATCGACGCTCGTAAATCTGACCAAAACGTTCGTGGTGCAACTGTACTACCTAACGGCACAGGCCGTGACGTTCGTGTTGCAGTATTTACTTCTGGCGACAACGCTGAAAAAGCAAAAGCTGCTGGTGCAGAATTTGTTGGTATGGAAGACCTAGCCGAGCAAGTAAAAGGCGGCATGATGGACTTCGACGTTGTTGTTGCTTCTCCAGACGCAATGCGTGTTGTTGGTCAACTAGGTCAAGTATTAGGCCCACGTGGTTTAATGCCTAACCCGAAAACCGGTACTGTTACTCCTGACGTTGAAACTGCGGTTCAAAACGCGAAAGCGGGTCAGGTTCGCTACCGTAACGACAAAAATGGTATCATCCACTGCACCATTGGCCGTGTAGACTTTGAAGATGCCAAACTAAAAGAGAACTTAGAAGCTCTATTAGTTGCTCTGAAGAAAGCCAAGCCTTCTTCAGCAAAAGGTTCTTACATCAAGCGTGTAACCCTGTCTACCACACAAGGTGCAGGTGTCCACATTGATGATTCAACTCTAGATGCCCGCGTTTAAGGGTTTTAGAGGAAGGTTTTAGGGTTGGAGTCGCCTTCTCACATTATGTTGAGGTGGCTCCCATCCAAGACCGCAGGCGTTATTTACGTGAGTAAATAACTTAATCGTGAAAGCCTGCGCAGATGGTGATATCCGACTCAGACTCTCTGGGTGAGATTCACCGTGACAAAGCGGTAGGGGAGCTATAGGGAACCTGCCAAATTGTAACGATGAGGGCTGGATGTTCCAGTTCCTCAGTTAAAAGAGGTGATACTAGTGGCACTAGGTTTAGATGCAAAAAAGCTTATCGTTAAAGAAACGAACGAAGTAGCTTCTACAGCTCTATCCGTCGCTGTTGCTGAGTATCGTGGTATGGAAGTTGCGGACATGACCGTACTTCGTCGCCAAGCACGTGAGCAAGGTGTGTATCTGAAGGTAATTCGGAACTCACTGGCAAAACGCGCACTACAAGGCACGAAGTTTGAGGACATGGACCCTGCGCTTGTAGGCCCTCTTGTTTATGGTTTCTCTCTTGAAGCCCCTGGTGCAGCAGCCCGTTTATTTAAGGACTTTGCAAAGGAAAACAAAAGCTTACAAGTTAAGGCCCTGTCTATCGGTAATGGTTTAATGGGTCCAGAAAAACTGGACGCAGTTGCATCACTTCCGACACGCGACGAAGCCTTGGCCAAATTGCTTGCTACATTCAAAGCGCCTGTATCGAAGTTTGTTCGTACTATCAACGAAGTACCTACGAAGTTTGTTCGCGTATTGTCAGCAATCAAAGACGCCAAATAAGCGACTTAACAATTTTATTTTACTAACTTAAACCCGGGAGTTTAGAGAAATGGCTCTGACTAAAGAAGATATTTTAAACGCAATCGCAGAAATGCCAGTAATGGATCTGGTTGAACTGATCGAAGCTGCTGAAGAAAAATTTGGTGTTGACGCATCTGCTGCTGTTGCAGTAGCTGCAGGCCCTGCTGCTGGTGGCGACGCTGCTGCAGAAGAGCAAACTGAATTTGACGTAATGCTAACTGGCGCTGGCGGTAACAAAGTTGCTGCTATCAAAGCTGTACGTGGAATCACTGGTCTTGGCTTGAAAGAAGCTAAAGCGCTAGTTGAGTCTGCACCAGTTGCAGTTAAAGAAGGCGTATCGAAAGAAGAAGCTGAAGACATCAAGAAGCAACTTGAAGAAATCGGTGCGGAAGTTGAAGTTAAGTAAGTTACTTGACTTGCAATAAGGCCGTTTAAGGCTTTAGGCTGGTGATTTTTAGTCACCAGCCTTTTTGCGCTCAAAAGGAAAGTAGGTTTCCTGTGCCCCTACTAGCCTTTCAACGAATCACAGGCGGACGGATTGTGACGAACTCCGTTGGCTGCTGGCAGAATATAGCCAGCTTGGGTCAGAAATCAGCTAGCTGAGGAACCCCATGGCGTACTCCTACTCTGAAAAAAAACGTATCCGTAAGGACTTCGGGAAACGTCCCCAAGTTTTAGAAGTGCCTTACTTGCTCTCAATTCAACTCGACTCGTTTAAAAAGTTCTTAGAACCCGATCCTGAGCGTGAATATGGTTTAGAAGCTGCATTTGCTTCTGTATTCCCGATCGCGAGTTATTCCGGTAATACTGAGCTGCAATACGTCAGCTACCGTTTCGGAGAACCCGTTTTTGACGTGAAAGAGTGTCAAATTCGCGGTGTTACTTACTCTGCACCTTTACGCGTTAAGTTGCGTTTAGTGGTGTACGACAGAGACGCTCCGGCCGGCACAGTAAAAGACATTAAGGAACAGGAAGTTTACATGGGCGAAGTACCGCTCATGACTGACAATGGAACCTTTGTAATTAACGGTACTGAACGTGTCATCGTTTCTCAGCTACACCGTTCTCCAGGTGTGTTTTATAGCCATGATGGTGGTAAAACGCATTCGTCAGGTAAAGTACTTTATAACGCACGCGTTATTCCTTACCGTGGTTCATGGCTCGACTTTGAGCTAGACCCGAAAGACAATGTGTTCGTACGTATTGACCGTCGCCGTAAGTTACCTGCGACCATTATTTTACGTGCCCTTGAATACAGCGACGAAGAAATTCTAGACCTGTTCTTTGAAACAACAAACTTTGAAGTTCGTCGTAACAAAATTTTCATGACGTTAATTCCAGAGCGTTTGCGTGGTGAAACTGCGTTGTTTGATATTAAGTCACCAGAGGGTGATTTAATTGTAGAGAAAGGCCGCCGAGTAACAGCGCGCCATATCAGACAAATTAGTGAGCTAGGCATTACCGAAATGGAAGTGCCGCACGACTACCTAGTGGGTAAAGTGCTTGCGAAAGACTACGTCAATAAAAAGACAGGTGAAATTATAGCACCTGCGAACACTATTATAACTTTAGAAGTACTTGCTGAGCTTTCGACAGCAGGCTTTAAGAAGTTTGAAACACTATTTATTAATGACTTAGACCACGGTGCGTACATTAGTGAAACACTACGCATTGACCCTAGCAAAAATAAATTAGAAGCCCTGGTAGAAATTTACCGCATGATGCGTCCAGGCGAGCCACCAACAAAAGATGCAGCGGAAGGCCTATTCGAGAACCTATTCTTCTCGGCTGAGCGCTACGACTTGTCCACTGTTGGTCGTATGAAGTTTAACCGTCGTTTAGGTCGTGAAGACGAAACCGGCCCAGGCACGCTAACGCGTGAAGACATTGTTGATGCAATGCGTAAGCTGATCGACATTCGAAACGGCCTTGATGTGGTGGATGACATTGACCACTTAGGTAACCGTCGTATTCGTTCAGTGGGTGAAATGGCTGAAAACCAGTTCCGTGTTGGTCTTGTCCGTGTAGAACGTGCTGTACGTGAGCGTTTAAGCCAAGGCGACTTAGACACCATCATGCCGCAAGACTTAATTAACGCGAAGCCTATTTCTGCAGCGGTGAAAGAGTTCTTTGGTTCGAGCCAGTTGTCTCAGTTTATGGACCAGAACAACCCGCTTTCAGAAGTAACGCACAAGCGTCGTATTTCAGCGCTTGGTCCGGGTGGTTTAACCCGTGAGCGTGCTGGTTTCGAAGTACGTGACGTACACCCAACGCACTATGGTCGTTTATGTCCGATTGAAACGCCAGAAGGTCCGAACATCGGGTTAATTAACTCGTTGTCGACGTTCTCGCGTACCAACGAGTATGGTTTCTTAGAAACACCATACCGCCGTGTTGAAAACGGTGTCGTGACAGACGACGTGCAGTACTTGTCTGCTATTGAAGAAGGCAAGTACATGATCGCCCAGGCGAACATTTTACTAAATGAAAACAACGAAATTGTTGAAGAGTTAGTACCGTCGCGCCACGAAGGTGAAACGATTCTAACCACGCGCGACCAAGTACAGTTTATGGACGTTGCGCCACAGCAAATCGTGTCGATTGCAGCGAGCCTTATCCCATTCCTAGAGCACGATGACGCAAACCGTGCATTGATGGGGTCGAACATGCAACGTCAGGCGGTTCCAAGCCTGCGCGCAGACAAGCCTCTAGTAGGTACAGGTGTTGAACGCACCGTTGCGGTTGACTCGGGCGTAACAGTTGTTGCTAACCGTGGTGGTGTGGTTGACTACGTAGACGCTGGTCGTATTGTTGTTAAGGTAAATGAAGAAGAAATGCTTCCTGGCGAAGCGGGTATCGACATTTATAACTTAACCAAGTACACCCGTTCGAACCAAAACACCTGTATTAACCAGAAGCCATGCGTAAACCTTGGCGAACCGGTAATGCGTGGTGACGTGCTAGCGGACGGTCCTTCAACGGACTTAGGTGAACTAGCATTGGGTCAGAACCTGCGCGTGGCCTTTATGCCATGGAATGGTTACAACTTCGAAGACTCGATTCTTATTAGCGAGCGGGTGGTTGAAGAAGACCGTTTAACCAGTATTCACATTCAAGAGTTAACGAGCACGGCTCGTGACACCAAACTAGGCGCTGAAGAAATTACTGCAGATATCCCGAACGTGGGTGAGTCTGCACTAAGCAAGCTTGACGAGTCAGGTATTGTTTATATTGGTGCTGAAGTACAAGGTGGTGACATTCTTGTGGGTAAGGTAACGCCAAAAGGTGAAACCCAGTTAACCCCAGAAGAAAAACTACTACGTGCTATTTTTGGTGAAAAAGCGTCGGACGTGAAAGACAGCTCACTGCGTGTACCGAACGGTATTACCGGTACTGTTATTGACGTACAAGTATTTACCCGCGACGGGTTGGAGAAAGACAAGCGTGCGCTAGATATTGAAGCCATGCAACTTGCTCAAGTACGTAAAGACTTAACCGACGAGTTTAAGATTTTAGAAGACGGTATTCTTGCCCGTGTTCGTACCTTGCTATTAGCAAATGGCTTTGACGAGTCGAAGCTTGCTGCCATTGACCGTACTAAGTGGATTTCTCAGTCTGTGAAGGACGAGAAAGCCCAAGCGGCCCTTGAGCAACTTGCACAGCAATACGAAGACACACGTGCAGACTACGACAAGCGTTACGAGCAGAAGCGTCTGAAGATCACCCAAGGCGACGACTTACAGCCTGGTGTACTGAAAATTGTAAAAGTATACCTAGCCGTTAAGCGTGATATAGCGCCGGGTGACAAGATGGCCGGTCGTCACGGTAACAAAGGTGTAATTTCTACCATTGTTCCTATTGAAGACATGCCGTTTGATGAAGACGGAGAGCCTGTCGACATCGTACTGAACCCACTGGGTGTTCCGTCGCGAATGAACGTCGGTCAGATTCTTGAAACGCACTTAGGTGCTGCTGCACGTGGCATTGGGCGTAAAATTGAGAAGATGCTTGCTGAGCAAGAAAAGCTAGATAAGTTACGCACTTTCTTGCAAGAGGTATATGACTTAGGTCATGGCCGTCAAAAAGTTGATATTTCAAGCTTTAGCGACGATGAAGTGTTGCGCTTGGCAGACAACCTGAAAGCGGGTCTACCTATTGCATCTCCTGTGTTCGACGGTGCAGAAGAATCTGAAATTAAAGAGCTTCTGAAAATGGCTGATTTACCAGAGTCTGGTCAAATCACCCTTTACGACGGTCGTACAGGTGACGCGTTTGAGCGCCCGGTAACGGTTGGTTACATGTACATGTTGAAGCTGAACCACTTGGTAGACGACAAGATGCACGCACGTTCTACTGGTTCTTACAGCCTTGTTACTCAGCAGCCGCTGGGTGGTAAAGCACAGTTCGGTGGTCAGCGTTTCGGTGAGATGGAAGTTTGGGCACTAGAAGCATACGGTGCGGCATATACGCTGCAAGAAATGTTGACAGTGAAATCAGACGACGTCGAAGGACGAACCAAGATGTACAAGAACATCGTCGGCGGTAACTATGAAATGGATCCAGGCATGCCTGAGTCATTCAACGTATTGTTGAAAGAGATTCGCTCGCTTGGTATCAGCATCGAGTTAGAAGACGAATAACGGCCCAGGCCCGGAGGGCTTCACGGCCCTCCGACTAGCTTTAACTCCGACAGGAGACGTAACGTGAAAGACTTATTAAAGTTCATGCAGCCAGCGAAAGAAGGCGATCAGTTTGACCGCATTCGTATTAGCTTGGCCTCGCCAGATCAAATTCGTAGTTGGTCATTCGGTGAAGTTAAAAAGCCGGAAACCATTAACTACCGTACGTTCAAACCTGAGCGTGACGGCCTTTTCTGTGCCCGTATTTTCGGCCCAGTAAAAGACTATGAGTGCTTATGCGGTAAGTATAAGCGCCTGAAGCACCGTGGTGTTATTTGTGAGAAGTGTGGCGTTGAAGTAACGCTAACTAAAGTGCGCCGTGAGCGTATGGCTCATATTGAGCTTGCCAGCCCGGTGGCTCACATTTGGTTCTTGAAGTCATTACCAAGCCGTATTGGTTTAATGCTTGATATGACTTTGCGCGACATTGAGCGCATCTTATACTTCGAATCGTATGTTGTAACCGATGCAGGTTTAACTTCGCTTGAAGTTGGCTCTATGCTAGGCGAAGAAGAGTACCTAGATGCCCTTGAAGAGCACGGTGATGAGTTCGAAGCCAAGATGGGTGCGGAAGCGATTTTGCACTTACTTGAGCAAGTGAACTTAGAAAGCGAAATTCGCATGCTACGCGAAGAGTTACCTGAAACAAATTCAGAAACAAAGCGTAAGAAAATTACCAAGCGGTTGAAGTTACTTGAGTCGTTCCATCAGTCAGGTAATAAGCCTGAGTGGATGATATTAAAAGTATTACCAGTATTACCGCCAGAACTACGCCCATTAGTACCTCTTGATGGTGGTCGTTTTGCTACATCAGACTTAAACGACTTATACCGTCGTGTAATTAACCGTAATAACCGACTGAAGCGCCTATTAGACCTAGCGGCACCAGACATTATTGTGCGTAACGAAAAGCGTATGCTGCAAGAAGCAGTAGACGCACTTCTGGATAACGGCCGTCGCGGTCGTGCGATTACTGGGTCTAACCGTCGTCCATTGAAATCTTTGGCCGACATGATCAAAGGTAAGCAGGGTCGTTTCCGTCAAAACCTTCTAGGTAAGCGTGTCGACTACTCTGGTCGTTCTGTTATCGTAGTTGGTCCTACGTTACGTTTACACCAGTGTGGTTTACCGAAGAAAATGGCGCTTGAGCTATTCAAACCATTCATTTACGGCAAGCTTGAAAACCGTGGTTTAGCGACCACTATTAAAGCTGCTAAGAAAATGGTTGAGCGTGAATTACCAGAAGTTTGGGACATTCTTGACGAAGTTATTACCGAACACCCTGTGCTATTAAACCGTGCACCTACGCTGCACCGTTTAGGTATCCAGGCGTTCGAGCCAGTGCTAGTTGAAGGTAAAGCGATTCAACTTCACCCACTCGTATGTGCGGCGTATAACGCTGACTTCGACGGTGACCAAATGGCGGTACACGTACCATTAACGCTTGAAGCGCAAATGGAAGCGCGTGCGTTAATGATGTCGACCAACAACATTCTTTCACCAGCCAGTGGTGAGCCTATTATTGTTCCTTCACAAGACGTTGTTCTAGGTATTTACTACCTGACACGTGACAAAGTGAACGGTAAAGGCGAAGGCATGGTGTTTAAGAACGAGAAAGAAGCCGAGCGCGCATACCGTGGTGGCCACGTTGAGCTGCACAGCCGGGTTAAAATTCGTATTGAAAACTCGTACTTAGACACCGACGGTGAAATGGTTCGTGAAACTAAAATTTACGACACCACACCAGGCCGTGCCATTTTCTCGTTGATTCTGCCGGAAGGTTTGTCTTTCGACTTAATCAACCAAGATATGGGTAAAAAGCAAATTTCTAAGCTATTAAACCGCTGTTACCGTGACTGTGGTTTGAAGGCAACGGTTATTTTTGCTGACCAATTAATGTACATGGGCTTTAACTACGCCATGATTTCTGGTTCTTCTGTCGGTATTAACGACATGGAAATTCCAGAAGCTAAAGCTGAAATTATTGCTGACGCCGAAGCGCAAGTTGCTGAAATTCAAGAGCAGTTTGAGCAGGGCTTAGTAACAGCAGGTGAGAAATACAACAAGGTTATCGATATTTGGTCAACGGCGAACGAGCACGTTTCCAAAGCCATGATGGATAACTTGTCTGTTGAAACAGTTGTAGACGCGGACGGTAATGAAGTAGAGCAAAAAGCATTTAACTCTGTCTTCATGATGGCCGACTCGGGAGCGCGTGGTTCTGCTGCTCAGATTCGTCAGCTTGCCGGTATGCGTGGTCTGATGGCTAAGCCAGATGGCTCCATCATTGAAACGCCAATCGAAGCGAACTTCCGTGAAGGTCTAGACGTACTCCAGTACTTTATTTCGACCCACGGTGCGCGTAAAGGTTTGGCGGATACCGCACTGAAAACAGCGAACTCAGGTTACCTAACACGTCGTCTAGTGGACGTGGCACAAGACTTGGTGATTAGCCAGTCTGACTGTGGTACCCACGACGGTCTTTACATTAAGCCACTGATTGAAGGTGGTGACGTTGTAGAGCCGCTACGCGAGCGTGTCCTTGGTCGTGTGGTATGTGACGACGTACTTATGCCAGGCACCAGTGACGTGTTGATTCCGCGTAACACCATGCTTGACGAGAAACTGTGTGACTTAGTTGAAGAGCACTCAGTAGACGAAATTAAAGTACGCTCTGTTATTACCTGTGAGTCAACTCACGGTGTATGTTCACACTGTTACGGTCGTGACCTAGCCCGTGGTCACTTGGTGAACCCAGGTGAAGCAGTGGGTGTTATTGCCGCTCAGTCAATTGGTGAGCCAGGAACACAGCTTACCATGCGTACGTTCCACATTGGTGGTGCGGCGTCACGAGCGTCTGCTGATAACAGCATTCAAGTGAAAAACGCAGGTACATTGAAGCTTCACAATGCCAAGTTTGTTGTGAACTCAGACGGTCGTCCGGTTATTACCTCTCGTTCTGCTGAGCTAACGCTGATTGACCAGTTTGGTGCTGAGCGCGAACGCTATAAGCTTCCGTACGGTGCTGTTCTTCAGAAGAGTGACGAAGCGAAGGTTGAAGCAGGCGAATTTGTTGCTAATTGGGACCCGCATACACACCCAATCATTACCGAAGTAAAAGGTAAGATTAAGTTCGTTGATATGATCGACGGCGTGACCATGCGTACCCAAACCGATGAATTAACAGGTTTAACCAGCGTAGTTGTACTCGACACAGGTGAGCGTACCAGTGCCGGTAAAGACATGCGTCCAGCAGTAAAACTTGTTGACGAAAACGGCGAAGACGTACTTATTGTAGGCACAGATATGCCAGCTCAGTACTTCTTACCAGGTGGTGCTATTGTTTCATCAGCCGACGGCTCCGATGTAAACGTAGGTGACCCACTGGCACGTATTCCACAAGAAGGCTCGAAAACTCGAGACATTACGGGTGGTCTACCACGCGTTGCTGACCTCTTTGAAGCACGTAAGCCAAAAGAGCCAGCTATTCTTGCTGAAATTACGGGTACCGTTTCCTTCGGTCGTGAAACTAAAGGTAAGCGCCGCTTAATTATTACTCCAGCGGAAGGCAGCGCAGATGCGTTATCTCTGAACGGTGCAGAGCACTACGAAGAGATGATTCACAAGTGGCGTCAGCTGAACGTGTTCGAAGGTGAGCAAGTAACCAAAGGTGACGTTATTGCCGATGGTCCAGAAGCACCGCACGATATTCTACGTTTACGTGGTGTGTCTGCAGTTGCTAACTACATCACCAACGAAGTACAAGAAGTTTACCGCTTACAAGGTGTGAAGATTAACGATAAGCATATTGAAGTTATCGTTCGTCAGATGTTACGCAAGGTTATTATTTCTAAGCCGGGTGACAGTAACTTCCTTGAAGGTGAAATGGTTGAGTACTCGCATGTTGTTGACGTGAACCGTGAACTGGAAGCACAGCGTAAAATGGGTGCAACCTTTGAACGTCAGTTACTTGGTATTACCAAAGCGTCCTTGTCTACTGAGTCGTTTATTTCTGCGGCATCGTTCCAAGAGACCACACGCGTACTTACTGAGTCTGCCGTACAAGGTAAAGAAGACCCACTACGTGGCCTGAAAGAAAACGTCATTGTTGGTCGTTTAATCCCGGCAGGTACAGGTTACGCGTACCACCAAGAGCGTCAGCGTAAGCGTCGTGCAAGCATGGGAACTCAGTCTTCAGTAACTGCAGCAGAAGCATCGCAGCAACTATCAGAAGCCTTGAGTGAAAATGATAAAACTGACGAAGAGTAATCTTGTATAGTGCAGTTTAAAAGGGCCCTAAAGGGCCCTTTTTTTATGCCAGATGTATCGCATTGACAATGGAAATCTCGCTCCATACAATGATGAGTGTTAGTGTTTTTATGTGTTTTTTGTTAACATGTTGATTGTTTGGAGATACATAATGATTAAAAAATCGTTTTTGGTTGGCTTCATCGCTTTTGGTTTGGTACATGCGAGTCAAGCATTGGCAGATAAACTGGTAGTGAATACGCCAAGTTGCCAGGTAAGTTGCTCTGAGTCGGTTAAGCTAAAAAACAACTATGTAATTGTTGTGCGAGACGAACAAGGGAGTATTTTTCACATTGAACAATTAGACCTTGCCAGTACTGTGCGTCATGTAGGAACGGTAGACCCGGAAGCCAAGATAGCTAGGGTAATGGTGAGTAGCAGTCCTGATGGTAGTTACACGAACAGTAGCACAGAACGCTATGAAACCCCCACCGAAATTATTGAAGTAACGACCCACTTTTATTTTAATGCTGCGGGTGAACTTATTGATGTTCAGGTCACCGAGGTTCGTTTCAAAAAAGAGCGGGACGATACTCAAATAGAAAAATAAACACGCAATGTGAAGTTCTTCGCTTTTGTTAAGAAAACCCCAGTGATTACTGGGGTTTTCTGTTTTAGGGGAGTTTTGTCGAGCATAAGCCTTGTATAAACGCTATAATACGGATAGCGGTTGACAGTCCATTTAATGACCTATAAAATTCGGCCTCCCCAGATTGGGGAATTAACTTGTTTTTTGGTCCTGATTTAGCGACTGAGACCATAAAATAACGGAAGCTGCACCCACTAGCAGAGGCTAGGTGGTGCGGTCTTTTGTTCGCAAATGTAAATGCTATATGTGGAGAAACCATGGCAACAGTAAACCAGTTAGTGCGCAAAGGACGCAAAAAGCCGGTCGAGAAAAGCAGCGTACCGGCCTTGCAAGCTTGCCCACAAAGACGTGGTGTTTGTACTCGTGTGTACACCACTACACCTAAGAAACCAAACTCAGCACTTCGTAAAGTTTGTCGTGTACGTTTAACGAACGGCTTCGAAGTAAGTTCATACATTGGTGGTGAAGGGCACAACCTACAAGAGCACAGTGTTGTTCTTATTCGTGGTGGTCGTGTTAAAGACTTACCAGGTGTGCGTTACCACACAGTTCGCGGCGCACTTGACTGTGCAGGCGTTAACGATCGTAGAAAAGGCCGTTCTAAGTACGGCGCAAAACGGCCCAAGTCTTAACGGTTCTCCGTTCTAGTAAGGCCAAACTAAATTAGTCATGTTTTGGGTAAAACCCTGAAGATATCGGAGAAATATAATGCCTAGAAGACGCGTCATAGGTCAACGTAAGATACTGCCAGATCCTAAGTTCGGATCAGATTTATTGGCGAAATTCATTAACGTTGTCATGGTTGATGGTAAGAAATCAGTCGCTGAAAACATTGTTTACGATGCATTAGACATCGTAGCTGAAAAAGCAGGAAAAGATCATCTTGCTGTATTTGAAGATGCTCTAGAAAACATCCGCCCGTCGGTTGAGGTTAAGTCTCGCCGTGTTGGTGGTTCTACATACCAAGTACCAGTAGAAGTACGCCCAGTTCGTCGTAATACCCTAGGTATGCGTTGGATGGTTGATGCAGCCCGTACTCGTGGTGAAAAATCAATGGCACAACGCCTTGCAGGTGAAATGCTTGACGCATCACAGAACAAAGGTTCTGCAGTACGTAAACGTGAAGACGTTCACCGTATGGCTGATGCAAACAAAGCGTTTGCTCACTACCGCTGGTAATCACGCTCAACAAAAGAGGAATCTATTGTGGCAAGAAAAACTTCGATTGAGCGCTACCGTAATATCGGTATTTGTGCTCACGTAGACGCAGGTAAAACAACCACTACTGAGCGTATACTATTCTATACTGGCCGTAGCCATAAGCTCGGTGAAACGCACGATGGTGGCGCAACAACAGACTGGATGGCGCAGGAGCAAGAGCGTGGTATTACTATCACATCGGCTGCTGTAACCAGCTTCTGGAGCGGGATGAACCAACAGTTCCCAGAGCACCGCATTAACATCATCGACACGCCAGGACACGTTGACTTTACTGTAGAAGTAGAGCGTTCACTACGTGTACTAGACGCTGCCGTTGTTGTTCTTTGTGCTTCTTCTGGTGTTCAGCCGCAAACTGAAACAGTTTGGCGTCAGGCTGACAAGTATGAAGTTCCACGTATGGTGTTCGTCAACAAGATGGACCGTATGGGTGCTGACTACTTAAACGTTGTTGACCAAATTAAAACACGTTTAGCTTCTACCCCAGTTGCATTACAAATTCCAATTGGCTCAGAAGAAAACTTCACCGGTGTAGTAGACCTTGTTCGTATGAAGGCTATTAACTGGAACGAAGCAGACATGGGTATGACCTTCACGCTTGAAGACATTCCTGCAGAGCTAGCTGATGAAGCTGAAGAAATGCGTGCTGAACTTGTTGAAGCAGCAGCTGAAGCTAACGAAGATCTGATGAATAAGTACCTTGAAGAAGGTGAGCTTTCAGAAGAAGAAATTAAAGAAGGTTTACGCATTCGCACGCTAGCGAACGAAATCGTTCCTGTTATGTGTGGTTCT
This sequence comes from Aliidiomarina taiwanensis, assembly GCF_003987015.1. Taxonomy (GTDB): domain Bacteria; phylum Pseudomonadota; class Gammaproteobacteria; order Enterobacterales; family Alteromonadaceae; genus Aliidiomarina; species Aliidiomarina taiwanensis. The sequence continues at coordinate 179,651 of NZ_PIPQ01000002.1, forward strand.
GCGTTCAAAAACAAAGGTGTTCAGGCAGTGCTTGACGCAGTTGTTGAATACTTACCTTCACCGACTGAAGTTAAAGACATCCGTGGTGTTACACCAGAAGGTGATGAAATTAACTGTAAGTCGGCGGACGATGAGCCATTTGCTTCACTTGCGTTTAAAATCGCAACAGACCCGTTTGTTGGTACATTGACGTTCTTCCGTGTTTACTCAGGTGTAGTAAACGCTGGTGACTCAGTATACAACTCGGTGAAACAGAAGCGTGAGCGTTTCGGACGTATCGTACAAATGCACGCGAACGACCGTGAAGAACTGAAAGAAGTTCGTGCGGGTGACATTGCTGCAGCTATCGGTCTGAAAGATGTAACGACAGGTGACACCTTATGTTCTAACGACCGTGTGGTTGTTCTTGAGCGTATGGAATTCCCTGAGCCGGTTATCTCTGTAGCGGTTGAGCCAAAAACTAAGGCTGACCAAGAGAAAATGGGTATTGCACTAGGTAAACTAGCTGCTGAAGACCCGTCGTTCCGTGTGAAGACTGATGAAGAATCAGGCCAGACGATCATCTCAGGTATGGGTGAGCTTCACCTTGACGTACTTGTAGATCGTATGAAGCGTGAGTTCAACGTAGAGTGTAACGTAGGTAAACCTCAGGTTGCTTACCGTGAAACAATACGTGACACCGTGGAAGTGGAAGGTAAGTTCGTACGTCAATCAGGTGGTCGTGGTCAGTACGGTCACGTTTGGTTACGTATGGAACCACTAGGCTTAGACCAAGGCGATAGCGCTGAAGGTGAAGAAGAAGAAACTTACCAGTTCGTGAACGAAATCGTTGGTGGTGTTGTACCGAAAGAGTACATTCCAGCCGTTGATAAAGGGTGTCAGGAACAAATGCAGAACGGTGTTCTTGCAGGGTTCCCAGTGCTTGGCGTTAAAGTAACGCTGTATGACGGTTCATATCACGATGTTGACTCGAACGAAATGGCATTTAAAATCGCCGGTAGCATGGGCTTCAAGAAGGGTGCGCTGCAAGCGAACCCAGCACTTCTAGAGCCAATCATGCAGGTTGAAGTAGTCACACCGGAAGACTTCATGGGTGACGTAGTTGGTGACTTAAACCGACGTCGCGGTATGATCGAAGGTATGGTTGACGCACCAGGTGGTTTGAAAGCTGTTAATGCACTTGTTCCATTAGCCGAAATGTTTGGCTATGCAACAGACTTGCGTTCACAAACGCAAGGTCGCGCATCATACGCAATGGAATTCTTGAAGTACCAAGAAGCTCCAAACAACGTTGCAGAAGCAATTATTGCTGCTCGTAACACCCAAGATTAGTTAAGGTCTGGTCCCGGTCCTTAGAGACCGGGCTTTAAACTTTTAGTAAGGAAATATAGTCATGGCAAAAGCAAAATTTGAACGTTCTAAGCCGCACGTAAACGTTGGTACTATCGGCCACGTTGACCACGGTAAAACTACTCTAACTGCGGCAATCGCAACCGTATTGGCAAAAACCTACGGTGGTGCTGCTCAAGACTACGCAGCAATCGACAATGCTCCTGAAGAGCGTGAGCGTGGTATTACTATTTCAACGTCACACGTTGAATACGACACACCAACGCGTCACTACGCACACGTTGACTGCCCAGGACACGCTGACTACGTTAAGAACATGATCACCGGTGCTGCGCAAATGGACGGTGCTATTCTAGTAGTAGCTTCTACCGATGGTCCTATGCCACAAACTCGTGAGCACATCCTACTTTCACGTCAGGTAGGTGTACCTTACATCGTAGTATTCATGAACAAGTGCGACATGGTAGACGACGAAGAGCTACTAGAGCTTGTAGAAATGGAAGTTCGTGAACTTCTTTCTGAGTACGAATTCCCAGGTGACGACTTACCAGTTATCCAAGGTTCAGCTCTTAAAGCGCTAGAAGGCGAAGAGCAGTGGGAAGCGAAGATTATTGAGCTAGCTGAAGCACTAGACAGCTACATTCCAGAGCCTACGCGTGACATTGACAAGCCGTTCTTGCTACCAATTGAAGACGTATTCTCTATTTCAGGCCGTGGTACAGTAGTAACAGGTCGTGTAGAGCGCGGTATTGTAAACTCAGGTGACGAAGTTGAGATTGTTGGTTTGAAAGAAACCACCAAGACAACCGTTACGGGTGTTGAAATGTTCCGTAAGATGCTAGACGAAGGTCGTGCGGGTGAGAACATCGGTGCACTACTACGTGGTACCAAGCGTGAAGAAATTCAGCGTGGTCAAGTACTAGCGAAGCCTGGTTCAATCAACCCACACTCGAAGTTCGAAGCTGAAGTATACGTACTAAGCAAAGAAGAAGGTGGTCGTCACACGCCATTCTTTAAAGGCTACCGTCCACAGTTCTACTTCCGTACAACGGACGTAACTGGTTCAGTAGAATTACCAGAAGGCGTAGAAATGGTTATGCCTGGTGACAACATCAAGTTCGTTGTTGAACTAATTGCCCCAATCGCGATGGACGAAGGTTTACGCTTCGCTATCCGTGAAGGTGGCCGTACAGTAGGTGCGGGTGTTGTTTCTAAGATTGTTCAATAATAATCTTTAAACGATTTAAAAAGGCGCCTGAGGGCGCCTTTTTTGTTTGTTGATTAACGGGTGCCGAAGATCTTGTCGCCAGCGTCACCAAGGCCTGGAATGATATATCCGTTCTTGTTGAGGTGGGAGTCGAGGGCGGCGGTATAAATGTTTACGTCCGGGTGCTTTTCTTCTACATTGGCAACGCCTTCTGGGGCCGCCACTAGCACTAACACTTTAATATTGGTGCAGCCTCGTGCTTTTAGCATGTCGAGGGTTGCATTCATGGTGCCGCCTGTAGCCAGCATGGGGTCGATGACTAAGGCTAATCGTTCGTCAATACTGCCTGCAAACTTCTCGAAATACGCCACGGGCTCTAAGCTTTCTTCATCGCGATAGAGGCCCACAACACTTACTCTGGCACCTGGTATTAATGCGAGTACGCCGTCGAGCATGCCTAAGCCAGCACGGAGTATGGGCACGACAGTAATTTTTTTACCTTTAATGCTTTGCACTTGCAGAGTATTGTTGCTCCAACTCTTAATTTCACGCGGCTCTAAACGAATGTTTTTGGTGGCCTCATAAGTAAGTAGGTTGCCAACTTCATTGGCTAGTTCACGAAAGCTTTTGGTGCTGATATTTGCTTCCCGCATGAGGCCTACTTTGTGTTGAATGAGCGGGTGATTAATAATGTGCAGTGCCATTGAGAGTCTCCGTTTGTCTTAGTTCTTAGGCTCATTATAGCGCTGTGCTACCATGAGTCACCTGTTTAATATAGAATGTCCCGCTTACTAATAAACTTCCAGCGCGTCTGAATGCGTCAAGCCCATAGAGGAGAATGGCATGTCTGCAGAAAATCAGCAGAAAAATGAACACTTGGGACCTGAAAACCAACAGCGCGGTTGGTTTACTCGCTTTCTTGATACCGTCGAATGGCTCGGTAACTTATTACCACATCCAGTTACTTTGTTTGCCATGTTTGCGGGTATTGTCATACTAGCAAGTGGGATTGCGGGCTACTTTAATGTCAGCGTGCTGGACCCGCGTCCAGGTTCTGAAGGGCAAGAAATATTCGTGAATAGCCTCATGAGTGGCGACGGCTTGCGTTGGATGGTGTCGAGCCTGGTGAAGAACTTTACAGGCTTTCCGCCCTTAGGTGTTGTACTTGTCGCTATCCTAGGGGTAGGTATTGCAGAACGAAGTGGCCTATTAGAAGCCATGATGCGCGGTATGGTGATGAATGCCTCGCCACGCATGGTCACTGTTACCGTGGTATTTGCCGGTGTTGTTTCAAACACGGCTTCAGAGCTTGGTTATGTTGTGCTTATTCCGTTAGCGGCACTCATTTTCCACTCGCTCGGCAGACACCCGCTAGCGGGCCTTGCTGCAGCATTTGCCGGGGTTTCAGCTGGTTACAGTGCCAACCTATTTATTGGCACGGTTGACCCGCTGCTAGCTGGGTTTACCACTATCGCTGCTCAAATTATTGACCCTGAATATAACGTGGGCCCAGAAATGAACTGGTACTTCATGTTTGTTAGTACCTTTTTAATTGCAGTGCTGGGTGCTTTTGTTACGGAAAAAATTGTTGAGCCTAAGCTTGGCAAATACAACCCAGACGACATGGACCCCCATGCAGACATTGAACACGACGTAAGCATGGACAAACTCACTCCGTTAGAGCGTAAAGGGTTAGTTTTTGCTGGTTTGTCGTTCGTGGCATTACTGGGCATTTTGGCCTTAACCGTTGTGCCTGAATGGGGCGTGCTGCGTAACCAAGAGACCGGTGGTGTTGCAGGCTCTCCGTTCTTAAACGGTATAGTGGTTTTCATTTTTATCACCTTTGGTATTCCAGGCTTTGTATACGGCTTTGTCACCAAAACAATGCGTAACGACCGTGACGTGATTGACGCCATGGCGGCCAGCATGAGCTCGATGGGGCTTTATATTGTGTTGGTATTCTTTGCCGCACAGTTTGTGGCTTTCTTTGCCTGGACCAACTTCGGTACGATTATGGCGGTGAATGGCGCTAACTTCTTGCAGGCCATTAACTTAACGGGCCCTGCGGTGTTTGTGCTGTTTATTTTAATGTGTGCCTTTGTGAACTTGATGCTTGGCTCGGCCTCGGCACAATGGGCCGTGACAGCACCTATTTTTGTGCCTATGCTGATGTTAGTAGGGTATGCACCTGAGCTAATTCAAGCTGCGTACCGAATTGGTGACTCTGTTACCAACATTATAACCCCCATGATGAGCTATTTTGGGTTAATCTTGGCGGTGGCCGCGCGTTACCAGAAGAACTTAGGTATAGGCACATTAATTTCCATTATGCTACCTTATAGTTTAATTTTCTTGGTCGGTTGGGTTGCACTGTTTTATGTGTTTGTATTTGTATTAGGCTTGCCGGTTGGTCCGGGTGCTGCAACCTATTACAGCCTGCCTGTGCAATAAGGTTTCGGCTACTTTGCCCTCTAAAACATAACGCCATGGTTTAGAGGGTTTTGGGAGTTCGTTTGACGTATATAGCCACATTGTTTTTAGTTATTATGACAGCTCTGCTGCCGCGACTTAGTTCGGCAGCAGAGCCTGTTTATGTGGCCGCTTACGACTTCCGTCCTTACTTTTCCTCTCGCTTATCGACGCATGTGACCGGTGAGCTGCTTAAGGCCTTTAACGCCCGCCAAACCACCTACCAATTTATTTTGCGTGAAGTACGCCCTAAAGACAGGTTCCGAGAGCTACAGTCAGGTGGCTGTTGCGACCTTTTGCTGTTTGAGTCGAAAAGTTGGGGTTGGGCCAACGCAGAGGACTATCTGTGGGGTGAAAGACTTACGTACGGTGATAACCGCTATTACACGCTGAAAGAGTCTTTAGAGAAGGGCGAAACAAGTTTCGAACCGTTGCAAGCGGCATGCATGGGCGGTGTATTTGGCTACCATTATAAGTATACGGAAATGAAAACAGCCGCCGACACCTTAGAAACGCAATTTAATTTTTACACAGCCATGAGCTCAGACACTCTACTGAATATGTTGCTAGGGAAGCGAATCGATATGATAATTTTAGGCAGCGAGTATGTGAGTTGGCAGCGTAAAATTAACCGGCCGGGTATGGAGTTAGTAACCGCTTCAGACTTTATTGACCACAGTTATGTGACACAAGTGGTATTCAACCCCGATGCAATGAAACAAGCAGAAGTTATAAATGCACTTATACGGGATATGAAAGCAAACGGTGAGCTTGCGGCGATACTCGAACAGTTTGGTTTAGGGCAAAGTATCGAGCCGAACATGCCCAGTGTAACAAGCGGCATGAACTAACTATAAACCGACAGCCCTAGCTCTTCCGCCAAAGTGCGCACCATGAACATACCTCGGTGGCTATTGCCATAAGGATTCAAACGTGGACTCCACGCACAAATAACACCATAGTCTGGTACCACGGCCACTAAGCCACCACCGACACCGCCTTTCGCAGGTAAACCCACGCTAAAAGCGAACTCGCCCGACTGATCGTACATGCCACTGGTAGACATCATGGCGTTTATTCTATGGGTTGAACGGGGGTCGCAGACAACCTCATCAGTGCCAGGTTGAACCCCTCGGTTTGCCAAAAAACCAAGTGCGCGGGCTAAGTCCACACAGCTCATATCAAGAGAGCATTGGTAAAAGTAATGGTCGAGCACATGCTCGACGCTGGCTTTGATATTACCAAAGCTTTTCATGAGATAGGCAAGAGCAGCGTTGCGGGCACCATGCTCGCGCTCCGAGTCCCATACTTGTTCGTTGACTTGAATGCTTTCGTTCTGCGCTAAGCTTTGCACAAACTGCGTAAAGGCGGTTCGGCTTGCCGAATAGCGACACACCAAGGTGTCGGCAACCACAATAGCCCCCGCATTAATAAAGGGGTTGCGGGGAATACCATGCTCCCATTCAAGCTGCATAATAGAATTGAAGGCTTGGCCGGAAGGCTCCATGCGGACCCGTTCCCACAAGCTGTCGCCCATTCGTTCCATCGCCAAAGTAAGGCCAAACACTTTGGAGATACTTTGAATTGAAAAGGGGACATGGGCGTCGCCTGCAGTATGCACTTGGCCGTCTAACTCCACGACGGCCAGCCCTAAGTAGTTTGGATCTACTTTAGCCAGTGCCGGAATGTAGTCTGCCACGGCGCCTTCATTGGGCAGTGCGCGGGCTTGGGCGACCACGTCTTTGAGTAGTTCGCCCGTATGCTTGGGAGGTAAAGGTATGCCTTCCATTACCTTGCCTTAGCCAACAGTGGTTTTAAAAAGCGGGCCGTGTACGAGCCAGGGTGCTCGCTGACGTGCTCTGGACTGCCTTCCACCAGTATTTCACCGCCACCGCTGCCACCTTCAGGGCCGAGATCGATAATCCAGTCGGCGGTTTTAATCACGTCCAAGTTGTGCTCAATAATAACGATGGTGTTGCCATGGTCCCGCAGTCTGTGCAGTACGGCTAGCAGCTGTTGTATGTCATGGAAGTGCAGCCCTGTGGTGGGCTCGTCCAGAATGTACAGGGTTTTGCCCGTGTCCCGCTTGGACAGCTCACGTGCAAGTTTCACCCGCTGGGCTTCACCACCCGATAAGGTGGTGGCCGACTGACCTAAGCGAATGTAAGAAAGCCCAACGTCCATCAGGGTTTGTAGCTTGCGGGCAATGGCCGGCACGGCGTCAAAAAATTCACGAGCGTCTTCCACAGTTAAGTCGAGCACTTCGTCGATGGTTTTGTTCTTGTAGAGAATCTCTAAGGTTTCGCGGTTATAACGTTTGCCTTTACACACATCACAAGGCACATACACATCTGGTAAGAAGTGCATTTCAACTTTTATTAAACCGTCGCCTTGGCAAGGCTCACAGCGCCCACCTTTCACGTTAAAGCTGAATCGGCCGGGCTTATATCCCCGTGCACGCGCTTCAGGTACACCAGAAAACAATTCCCGAATGGGAGTGAAAATACCTGTGTAGGTGGCCGGGTTGGAACGCGGCGTGCGCCCAATGGGGCTTTGGTCAATGTCTACCACTTTGTCGAGGTGCTCTAGCCCGCGAATGGCTGTATAGGGCGCTACGTTGTCGTGGGTGGCTTTGTTCAGTTCCTTTTGTGCCAGAGGCCACAAGGTGTTGTTAATTAATGTGGACTTACCCGAGCCGGAAACGCCGGTCACACAGGTCATTAAGCCTGTAGGAATGCGCAAATTAACATGCTTGAGGTTGTTGCCTGAAGCGCCATCAATTTCCACCCAGTTCTCACCTGGCGCGTGGCGTTTTGGGGGCACCGCAATTTCTTTTTTACCGGACAGGTAGTCACCCGTGAGCGAGCCTGGCGTAGCAATAATGTCGTCCATGGTACCTTCTGCAACCACTTGGCCACCATGCACACCTGCGCCTGGACCTATGTCGATTACGTGGTCGGCTGAACGAATGGCGTCTTCGTCGTGTTCAACCACAAGCACAGTATTACCTAAATCGCGCAAGTGGGTGAGGGTGCTTAGGAGGCGCTCGTTGTCCCGTTGGTGCAGGCCAATAGAGGGCTCGTCTAACACGTACATCACGCCCACTAAGCCAGCTCCGATTTGGCTGGCTAAGCGAATACGCTGGGCTTCACCGCCCGACAAGGTGTCGGCACTGCGGTTTAAGGTCAGGTAGTTTAAGCCGACGTTCACTAAGAACTGCAGCCGGTCGTTAATTTCTTTCAGAATTTTTTCAGCAATTTGCGCCCGCTGACCTTCTAAGGACAAACCTTGGAAGAAAGCCAGTGCATCGCCAATCGACAGTTCCACCACTTCGGGCAGTGTGGTGTCGGCCACAAACACATTACGTGGTTCCTGACGTAAGCGAGTACCCACACAACTACGGCACGACTTAGTAGCTAAGTACTTGGCCAGCTCGTCGCGCACCGCAGTGGAGTCTGTTTCGTGGTAGCGGCGTTGCATGTTGGGCAAAATACCTTCAAAGGTATGCTTGCGGGTCACCGTATCGCCCCGGTCGTTCACATAGGAAAAGGTCACTTCTTCAGTGCCACTGCCTTGCAGCACCACCTGCTGTATGTGTTCGTCGAGCTCTGCAAATGGCGTATTTAAGTCGAAGTTGTAGTGTTTCGACAAAGACAACAGCATTTGGTAGTAGTAAAAGTTACGCTTGTCCCAGCCTCGAATAGCGCCGCCGGAAAGGCTTAACTCTGTGTTGCTCACTACCTTTGCTGCGTCGAAGTACTGTTCAACACCTAAGCCGTCACAGGTTTGGCAAGCACCCGCCGGGTTGTTAAAGGAAAACATTCGCGGCTCAAGCTCTTGCATGCTAAAGCCACACTGAGGGCAGGCAAAATTCGCAGAAAAAAGCAGCGGCTCTAAGTCGCTGTCTTCGTCCATAGGTGCCACCATGGCGGTGCCTTCACTAAGCTCTAAGGCGGTTTCAAAAGACTCGGCTAAGCGCTGTTGAATGTCGGGGCGTACTTTTAAGCGGTCTACCACCACTTCAATGTTGTGTTTTTTATGCAGTTCTAGTTTAGGTGGGTCGCTTAAGTCGCAGACATTGCCGTCGATACGCGCCCGTAAAAAGCCTTGGGCAGCCAAGTTTTCTAGGGTTTTCTGGTGCTCACCCTTACGACCAGAAACAACCGGTGCAAGCAGCATAATGCGACTACCTTCAGGCAGCGCCAGTACCTGGTCAACCATTTGGCTAATGGTTTGGGCAGCCAGTGTAATATGATGAGTTGGGCAGCGTGGTTCCCCCACCCGAGCAAACATCAAACGCAGGTAGTCGTATATTTCAGTAATAGTACCCACCGTTGAACGGGGGTTATGGGAGGTGGACTTTTGTTCAATAGAAATAGCAGGGGAAAGCCCGTCGATGCTGTCTACATCAGGCTTTTCCATTAAGCTTAGGAACTGCCGAGCGTAAGCAGAAAGAGACTCTACATAGCGGCGTTGCCCTTCTGCGTATAAGGTGTCGAAGGCAAGCGACGACTTGCCCGAGCCAGAAAGGCCGGTAATAACCACCAGTTTATCGCGCGGGATTTCAAGATTAACGTTTTTTAAGTTATGAGTGCGTGCACCCCGAATATCTATTGTCTTCATGCTGTCCTTCATTAACACTGGCGCCGAATGTGATCGCCTATTATCGCATAAAAAGTTAGCAACCACGATGCCTAGCTGTTGCTTACTGTAACCGGCTTTTTCTGATAGCATAGCTGCCTTTCAATGGTACGTTTTTGGCCTTTATAGAGCTTATGCAGTCATCAAAATTAAACCCTACTGAGAAAAAAGCAGCCGTGTCTTTGGCTGCCATATTTAGCTTACGTATGCTTGGCCTGTTTTTGATCATGCCGGTATTGGCTATTTATGGGCAAAGCTATCCAGACTACACGCCCCTGCTGGTGGGTATTGCTATTGGTGCCTACGGACTAACCCAGGCCATGCTACAAATACCCATGGGCATAGCCTCCGACCGTTGGGGCCGTAAGCCCATTATTTTAGGTGGCTTAGCCATTTTTGCTTTAGGTAGCGTGGTTGCCGCGCTGGCAGACACTTTAGCCTGGGTCATTGTGGGGCGTGTTTTACAAGGCGCAGGCGCCATTGCTGGAGCCATTTTAGCCTTAGCTGCCGACAGCGCGCGAGAAGAGCAGCGACCGAAGGTAATGGCCAGCATAGGTATGGGGATTGCCCTTAGCTTTGTGGTGGCCCTCATTGTGGCCCCGTTACTTGGCGCTGTGGTGGGTGTTTCAGGGTTGTTCTGGCTAACCGCAGCACTGACCTTAGCGTCGATGGTTGCGTTTGTTACCGTGCTTCCTGTGCCACAGCAGCGGGTACCTTCCCGCGATATTTTGCCCGTACCCAAAGAATTAAAGCGCTTATTTAAAAACAGCCAATTACAGCGGCTGAATTCGGGCGTGTTGGTGCTGCACCTGGTATTGACGGCCTTGTTTGTTACGCTACCAAGTCAGTTGGTTGAGGTAGGCCTGGCTGCAAAAAATCATAGCTGGTTGTATTTGCCAACCCTACTGCTTTCGTTTGCCGTTATGGTGCCCATGATGTTAAGGGCTATACGTCACGACAAAGTGATTGGTGGTTTACGCACCGCTACTTTAATGATTGTCAGCGCGCTGGTGGTTATTGCGGTATTTTCTCAGCATTTAGCTAGTTTTGTGCTGGCCGTTTGGCTGTTTTTTATTGGCTTTAATTACTTGGAAGCAAACTTACCCGCGCTACTGAGTCAGCACGCCCCCGCTGGTAATAAAGGCTCAGCCAGTGGTATTTACACCACGTTTCAGTTTTTCGGCGCCTTTTTAGGAGGTGTGTTAGGCGGCACTATTGCTCAGTTTTGGGGCGCACATGCCGTTATGATTTTTTGCATTGTACTGCTACTATGTTGGTTAGCTTTTACGGTGGGCATGCAAAAAGTTTCTAGTGGTACACGGGTTACTTTACAGCTAGGCTCCTTGAGCGTGGCTGCAGCGGGCGAACTAGCCACTGCACTGAGCCAACAGCCAGGCGTCGATGAGGCTGTAGTCATTGCAGAAGAGCAAACGGCGTATTTGAAAGTGAATAAGCAAAGCTATAAGGCCGATGAGATTTCAGCGCTTATTGCAACGTATGAAAAGAAATAACAGGAGAACAGAATGTCGCGCGGAATAAACAAAGTTATTTTAATTGGCAACCTTGGGGCAGACCCCGAGATGCGCTATACCCAAAACAGTACAGCTATCGCCAATTTAAGCATAGCGACAAGTGAGTCATGGAAAGACAGACAAACCGGTGAGCAGCGAGAGCAAACCGAATGGCACCGTGTGGTGTGCTACCGCCGCTTAGCTGAAATTTGCGGTGAGTACTTAAAAAAGGGGTCGAAAGTATATATTGAAGGCAAATTGCAAACTCGTAAGTGGCAGGGGCAAGACGGCCAAGACCGCTACACCACAGAGATTGTTGCAAACGAAATGCAAATGCTAGACGGCCGCAGCGGTGGCGGTAACTTTGGTGGTCAGCAGGGTGGCTCAAGTAACTATGGCGGCGGCCAGCAAGGTGGGCAACAGGGCGGCTACGGTGGCGGCCAGCAGCAAGGCCAGCAAGGTGGTTATGGCCAAGCAGCAGCCCCTCAACAGGGTGGTTATGGTCAACCGGCAGCGCCACAGCAGCCAGCACCACAGCCAGCGCCAACCCCGACACCGCCACAAAGCGACTTCGACGACGACATTCCTTTTTAGCCCTGATAAACATACACTCAGATGTTTATTTAACAGCCCTCACCCTTACCGGTGGGGGCTTTTGCATTTAGAAAGGCTGACGCAAGGAAATATGACCTGCATCAAAGAAAATGCGAAAAATGTTACGTATGTTCCCAGAGAGGTATTGCATGTGCTAAATTAATTATACTTGAGGTTAACGAACAGTGAGGTTTAATGCGGTATTTACTAGCATTATGTGCCGTTGTCGGTGTGAGTATGATTGTAATTATTATAGCGTGCACACCGCGGCAAGAACCGCTGAATATAGCTGTAAATCCATATTTAGGATTTCAGCCCTTTTTTGTTGCTTCCACGGCACTTCAGTGTCCAGACTGCCCAGAAAGTAGTGATTACATAGGAGGCAGATCTTTCTCGATTAATTTAGTGACTTCTATGAATGTGGTGAACAACCTGTTTTATGCTGGAGAGCTAGATGCATCCTTTATGTCCTTAGAAGAAGCGCTTGAGCTATATGCCCATACCCAAGGGGGCGTGTGTATTGCGAAGGTACTTGGTCCCGCCACAGGGACACGCGCCATTATGATGCGTGCGGGCGAGCAGAAACAGCCTGCTTTTTTGGGTTATGAACAGTCCCCTTTTAATGCCTTTTTATTGGCAGAAGCTGTACCCGCCTTGAATTGGCAACCTGGTCAAACACACTTTCACTTTATTAGTTTAACCAAACACCCGCAGGCGCTACTTTCCGGTGAGGTAGACGCAGTGCTGGCTATTGAGCCCTATTTGTCGCAGTTGAAGTCTAATGGTGCAGTTGTGGTTTTTGATGATAAGTCCCTCAGCACTGAAACATACGATGTGTTTGTGGTTACCAAGTCAGCTTATGAAGTACATGAAGAGCTTATAAATTGGCTTGCTACAGACTACTGGGACAGTGGTGTAAAGGCATTGAATTCAGGTGGTGCTGACGTTGTGAAAGCAGTTGAAGCCAACGCCGGAGTGGCGGAATTAGACTTGGCTTCAGCGGTACAAAGTGTCCCTTATTTGACCCTACAGCAACCCAGCGTCCCTTATCCGGAGTTAAGTGACTTAATTGCAGAGGCGCTACCTCGTATTACACAGGCTCAGCCAGCCTTGACTTTAGGTGCATGTAAAGATGTGGTGAAACGATAATGCAAGGCTGCCGCTTTAATTCGAAAAGCTTACTCAACCAAATTGTGGCCATTGTACTGCTTCTGGGTAGTGCCACCATTATGATGTCAGCCTTGTACTTAACTCACGAACAAGTTGAAAGCTCCCATGAACATATAAAACGCGAACTGCAAACCTTAATGGGGTTAACCCAAGGAGCAATGAATCGGTCGTTTCGCTATCAGAAGATTCCTGCTGTTGAAGAGATTATTTCTGAGCTAAAAGCGCATCGCCGTGTTAAGGAAGCCGCATTATTTACTCAGGCAGGGGAGCAAAGGGTCAATGTACTGGGTGAAGCGCAAGTGAAGTCGCTGACTTCCATGTTCCCACAGAGCAGCGAGGAGGTATTCTTAGCGAGTATTCAGCAGCAAAATTTAAAAATACAACATGTCACCAAAACCGACAGTTACTTGGCTTATATTCCTATTAAAACAGTGCCCGACGCCCTCGCTGAGCCGGAATATCAGGTGTTTGTTGTGGAGTATATGCTACCAATAACGTGGGCGGATGCTTTCGTATATAAGCTTCCGCTTATCGGGGGGTGGGCGTTTATTCTGTTACTCATCCTAACGATATCAATAGCGTACCTAAACCATCGTGTGGTGCAGCCAGCACAAGCGTTGGTGCGAAATATAACCAGAGCGGTGCACCATCAACTAGACCAATTAGAAAGCGTACGAGGCGCCTCTGAGTTGACGGAAATCAACCAGGCCTTGAATAGTATGCTGGCTGAACGCAATGCCAACGAAGAGCGGCTCATAAAACTTTCGACAGCCATTGAGCAAAGCAGTGAAGGCGTGGTGATAACCGACCACCAAGCCCGCATTGAATATGTGAACCAGTCGATGGTGAACAATACTGGCTATAGCCGCGAACAACTGATTGGCAGCGACCCAAAAATATTGAGCTCTGGCAAAACCCCACGCAGTACCTTTACAGCCTTATGGGCACGATTAAATGAAGGGAAAAGCTGGACCGGTGAGTTGTATAATAAGCGAGCCGATGGCAGTGAGTTTGTGGAGCTACAAACCATTACACCTTTGAAAAACAGTGCGGGTGAGGTGACCCACTTTGTTGGGGTGCGCCAAGACATTACCGAGCAAAAAGCTATACAAGAGCGGCTGCACTTTTTAGCGTATAACGACAGTTTAACGCATTTACCTAACCGCACCAGCACCATGGAGAGACTGCAAAGGTATATTGATGGAGCGCACGCAAGGGGAGCCTATGGGGCGGTATTATTAATTAACATTGACCGCTTTAAGGTCATAAACGACGCCCGCGGCTTTCAATTTGGCAATGAAGTTATTACTAAATTAAGCATGCGTCTGCGCAAATTAAAGTCGTCCGGTATTCGGCTTTCGCATTTTGGGGCTGACACATTCTGCTTCATTATGAAGCCAGAGCGTATGGAAAAGCAGGATATGCGCGCGAAAGCGCTGGTCTTGGCAGAAGATGTTTTAAATTTGTGTAGCAAACCTATATGCATAGAAGAGCAAGACGTGTCTATTACCGTAAGTATTGGTATTCGGTTGCTTGACAGTACAGAAACGCCAGAAGGATTACTGCGCTCTGCTGAAACGGCACTGCATACGGCGAAAGACCTAGGCGGTAATCAAATTTTTAATTATCGCCACGAAGACGGTCGGCGGGCGGAGTATATTTTCCTGATAGAGCATGAGCTGCGCGAAGCGTTACGAGAGGAACAGCTTGAGTGCTATTTACAGGCTCAGGTAGATGAAACAGGTGCCTTAGCAGGAGCGGAAACCCTGGTGCGCTGGCATCATCCTGTACGCGGTTTAGTTTCGCCGGGGGACTTTATTCCTGTGGCAGAACGTTCCGACTTGATTAAGCAGCTCGACATGTGGGTCTTGGAAAGGTCTCTTGAATTCCTTTCTGGTTGGCAGCAACAGCAACGAGATTTGACCATTGCGGTGAATATCAGCCCACGCACGTTACGGAGTAAACATTTTGTGACTGAGGTGCTTACTGCTATTGAGCGAGCAGGAGCAAACTCCTGTGGCTTGGTATTGGAGATTACCGAAGGGCTCGTGGTGGAAGACTTAAGCGGTAGTATTGAAAAAATGAAAGCGCTGCAAACTCACGGCGTCCAGTTCTCCATTGACGACTTTGGCACCGGGTATTCGTCGTTAACTTACATTCGAGAACTACCTGCACAAGAGCTAAAAATAGACCAAAGCTTCATTCGTGGAGTGCCGGAAAGTAAAGCTGATATTGCCATGATAGAAAGCATTTTAACGGTGGCGAAGAATTTGCGTATACGAGTGCTAGCGGAAGGTATTGAAACAGCAGAGCAGGCGGAGTTTTGTAAGCAGCGGAATATGTGGGGGCAAGGGTATTACTATGATAAGCCAAAGCCTCACGCCGACTGGTGTGAAGCTTGGCTGTCTCACGAGGGCTAATTAAATAAAACCGTATTTACGCGCTATGGTGTCGAAGTACTCAAGGGAGTGCTTGGCATAGGCGCGTTTTTTTATGTAGGTGTCGGGGAAAAAGTTCTTTTTAAATCCGTAGGCCACCATGTCCTTCAAGCGCTTAAGTGGAATAGGGAAGTTGTCCAAAGCCAATTTATATTCGTCGCTCAAGGTGGTGCTGGAAACGAGGCGGTTGTCGGTGCAAATAACCGTGGCAATGCGGTTTTCCAACATAAAGCGGAAGTTGTGGTTTGTAATGTCGCCAATGCTGGGGTTGGTTTGCAGGTTACTGGTTAAGCATACTTCAATAGCAATGCGGCGGTCGGCAATAAAGGACGCTAAATGCTTACTGTAGGCTTTTTTGTCGGTAATGCTGGGGTCTTCTATTAACTCGGGTGAAAACAAAGAATAGCCATGGCCCAAGCGGTCGGCATAACAACGAGTTAAAGCTTCAAAAATACTTTCTGCGCCATAGGCTTCACCGGCATGCACTGTTTTTAACAGGAAGTTTTGGTGTGCATATTCATACACTTCTTTAAAGCGGTGGGCTGGATAACCATTTTCTTGGCCGGCAATGTCTAAACCCACAATAGGCAAGCCTTCTTCGTCGCGCATACGCACGCTGGCGCGGATCATTTCCATGGCGGCCGCTTTAATCACAGAGATTTCGTCGTGGTCTCGCATTAAAGAAAAAAGTTGGGTGTAGTAAGGCGAAAAGCCTTTTTTGCCAAACATGCGCATAGCACAGTTGATAATGCCGTATTCAAAGGGCGGTTTTAAACCAGGGGCTAGGCCTACGTCGTTGCGGCTGTTGTATTCGTCTTTGGCGCGCTGCAAGCCGTTATTCACTGCTTTCATTACCTCGTCAAAGCCAATGCCGTTGGCAGGGTCCATAAGCAGTTGCGGAGCAAAGCGCACTTCAATGTAGTTCACACCTTCTGCTAGGTTGTCTACAGCCAGCTCGTAAGCCGCCCGTTCCATATTTTCGATATCGCGCAGCACGGCACAGGTGTATTGAAAGCCTGCTAGGTACTCGCCTAAGTTGTCGTAACTGGGCTTAAATACTTTTTCTTTTAAGCCTTCTACGGTGTCGGCCGGCAAAGAAATGTTTACCTTCTTCGCCATCTCGATGAGGCTGCTCATACGCAGGCTACCGTCGAGGTGAAGATGTAAGTCTGCCTTTGGCATTTCTCGAATAAAATCAAGAGAGTATGTTGTTGGTTCGGCGGCAGATGAAGACGAATAAGGCATGCGTAACTCCTGTTAATGAACTGAACGCGACAAGCGTGTTGCAGTATATCGCAAAATAACCGCTGTTGCCCTGTAAACGAATTGCGCAGTAGGCAGCACTTGGGTAAGGTCTTAATACTTTCCACAGCTATCACATAAAACAGGGAACTCTAGGCGAATGGCCTCGTTGTACTTTACTTACTCCGCAATGAACGCGGGAAAAAGCACCTCGTTACTGCAAGTAGCACACAACTATGAAGAACGAAATCAGCAGGTGTTGCTGCTGACACCTGCTCTGGACAATAGGGCGGGCGTAGGACAAGTGCACTCACGCTTAGGCATTGCCCGCGAGGCGCGCGCTTTTGTGGCGGAGGAAAACTTGTTTGACCTAGTGGCTGCGGAATTGAAACAAGGAACTATCGACTGCGTGTTGTTAGACGAAGCGCAGTTTTTAACACCTGCACAAGTTTGGCAGCTGACGCAGGTGGCGGACACGTTAGATGTGCCTGTAATGTGCTATGGCCTGCGTACAGACGCCTTTGGCCAAGCGTTTGCCGGAAGTGCTGTGTTGTTGGCTGTGGCCGACAAGCTTTCTGAAATGAAAACCATTTGCCACTGTGGCCGCAAAGCAACCATGAGTTTGCGGGTTGATAGTGACGGGAAAGCCATTAAGGCGGGTGAGCAAATTGCTATTGGTGGTAACGAAAAATATATCTCGTGCTGTCGCAAGCACTGGGCTGAGGCGTTATCTGAAGTAGGCGTAGCGCCTGCGGACTTGGGGAAATAATATGAAAAAATGGGCATTCATAGGTGCGATCATTATTGCGGTAGCAATGGCTTTAACTTGGTGGCTTATACCTGAAGATAAAAGTAACGGGGCCGAGCTTTCCACGGCAAAAGTTGAGCGCCGTACGCTCGAGCAAATAGTGACAGCCACGGGCAGTATTGAGCCGCGGGATTATGTGGATGTGGGCGCGCAAGTCTCGGGTCAATTAGAAGTGTTGCACGTGGAGGTGGGCGACTATGTAGAAGCAGGGCAACTCCTTGCAGAAATAGACGCCACCGTATTTAGTGCTCGTTTAGACGGCGTGCGTGCACAGCTTAAATACCAACAAGCGCAGTTGGCCGAGCGTATCGCCATGCATGAGCAAGCTCAGCTTGTTTTGCGCAGGCAGCAGCGTTTGCTTGAAGAGAATGCTACCTCGGAAGAAGCCTTAGAAGCAGCCATTGCTCAAGCAAAAGCGGAAGCAGCACGTGTTGAGGGCATTAAAGCGCAAATTGAGCAAACCGAGTCGTCGCTTCGGGCTGATGAAGCAAACTTAAACTATACGCGTATTTATGCGCCTATGAGCGGCACTGTGGTGAGCATGGCAGCACGCCGCGGGCAAACGTTGAACGCAGCGCAAACCACGCCGACCATTTTAACCATTGCCGACTTGTCGGTGATGCGAGTGGAGGCGCAAGTGTCAGAAGCTGACATCAGTCGTTTAATGAAAGGCACGGAAGTGTACTTTACCACCTTGGGCAGCCGCGGGGAGCGTTGGTATAGCGCTTTAGACTTAATTGAACCGACGCCGAGTGTTGAGAATAATGTGGTGCTTTACAATGCTTTATTTGATGTGGAAAACGAAACAGGCCGCCTATTGCCACAAATGACCACACAGGTGTTCTTTATTGTGAATAAAGCAGAGGATGTCCTGAGTGTGCCGGCATCAGCGATTAGCCCTCGGGGGCCTCAACGTGCTGAAGTGAAAGTTCGCCGTAACGGTGAAGTGGAAAGCGTTATGGTGGAAACGGGGCTTTCGGATCGTGTGTATGTTGAAATAAAATCTGGCTTGCAAGCAGGCGATGAGGTTGTACTTTCAGGTGGCAGCCCGCAGTCAAAGGGCAATGGCGCACCAAATATGCGTCGTAGTTAAGGAATCACCATGAGTCAGTCGCAGCAACCATTCATAAAGCTTCGTGGCGTTACGCGAGCCTATCAAACGGGTAGCGTTACCACGCAAGTATTGCACAACATTGATTTCGAGGTTCAGGCGGGTGAGTTCGTTGCCATTATTGGTAGCTCGGGATCGGGCAAGTCGACCTTGATGAATATTCTCGGCTGTTTAGACAAGCCCACGACAGGTGACTATTGGCTACGTGGTGAAAAAGTAGCGGATATGTCGGCCAACCGGCTGGCGCAATTACGCCGCGAGTCGTTTGGATTTGTGTTTCAGCAATATAACTTACTGCCGGGCGTAACGGCCCAAGCAAATGCTGAACTACCGGCAAATTACACGCGCGCGACTCGTGCCGAACAACAAGAGCGGGCAACGGCATTACTCACGCGCTTGGGTTTACAGGAAAGAACGCACCATAAACCAAGTGAGCTTTCCGGGGGGCAACAGCAGCGGGTGTCTATTGCACGCGCGTTGATGAATGGTGGTGACATTATTCTAGCCGACGAGCCAACGGGTGCTTTAGACAGTAAAAGCTCGGCGGAAGTAATGGCGTTATTAAAACAGCTGTCGGAAGAAGGCCACACGATCATTTTGATTACCCACGAGCCGGAAGTGGCGGCCCATGCGGATCGCATTGTCGAGCTAAAAGACGGCCATATTATTAGCGACGAAATAGCTGCCCATGCCAAGCCCGAAGAGCGCCAAGCAAAACCTTCTTTGCCACATAAAGAGCCGTCGTGGGCACAAAGTACTTGGCGCTCTTTAGTAACTGCATTGACCTCGCTGCGGACAAATATTTTCCGTACCGCACTCACATTGCTCGGTATTGTGATTGGGGTGGCGGCCGTTATTTCCATGCTGGCGATTGGCCAAGGGGCCCAGCAAGAAGTGGTCGACCGTATTAGTGCCATGGGCTCGAACTTGTTGTCTGTATTTCCTGGCGCACCGAATACACGGGGTCGGTGGCAAGTGGCTACCCTAATGCCAGAAGATGTGGATGCCATTAATAAATTGCCGAATATTTTAGCCGCTGTGCCGGAGCTGACTTCTAGTCGAACGCTCCGCCGCGAAGGCTTCGATAAAGAAGCTCAAGTGAATGCAACCTATGCCGACTTTCCAATAGCGCGCCAGTGGGCCTTGTCGCAGGGGAGCTTCTTTACCAAAGAAGACGAAGCCCTGTATGCCACTGTTGCAGTGATTGGTGAAACAGTGCGGCAACAGCTATTCCCTGACCGGAACCCGCTTGGGGAAGTGATGCTTATTCACAATGTGCTGTTTCGGGTCATAGGTGTGATGGAAGCCCGCGGTGCAACGCCGTGGGGACAGGACCAAGACGATGTGGTGTTTGTGCCCTATAGCACAGGAAGCTTGCGTTTATTTGGGCAACGCCATTTAAGAAACGTCACTGTTGCCGCCATCAACTCTGATGCCGAGCTGATGAAAAAAGTACAAGAAGACGTGCACGCCCTTTTATTAGAGCGGCACGGTGTCGAAGACTTTATGATCCGCAACATGGCGTCGATTATAGAAACGGCAACAGAAACCCAAAACACCATGACAGTGTTGCTTGGCGTGATTGCTGTGATTTCATTGGTGGTGGGCGGCATTGGCGTGATGAATATAATGCTGGTAAGCGTAACGGAGCGTACTCGTGAAATAGGAATTCGAATGGCGGTAGGCGCGAAGCCAGCGCTGATTCAGCAACAGTTTCTAATTGAGGCGGTAACCGTTTCTTTAATAGGTGGTGCCCTCGGTGTTGCTATTGGCATTGGGGTTACGTGGGTGCTGGGCAGCTTAGGCACTGCGGTGCTGTTTTCAACGGCGCCTGTCATGCTGGCCTTTGGCTGTGCCTTTATTATTGGCTTGGTATTTGGTTATGTACCTGCCAGAAAAGCGGCGCAACTTGATCCAGTGCAAGCCTTGGTGAACGAATAACCTGAGCAGGTGTTATAGCAACGCTAAAAAACTGTATACTATAAGCATTCTTGTTTTTGTAAGGACGCTTCGTATGCCCGCTCAGCACATGACATTATTACGCCCCGACGACTGGCACCTGCACGTTCGCGACGGTGACGTATTGACCGATATTGTTCCCGAGACTTCAAAAGCCTTTCACCGGGCTGTAATTATGCCAAACCTGGTGCCTCCGGTGACTCAGGTTGAAGCAGCTGCAAGCTACCGCGAGCGCATTATGCAAGCGGTACCGGCGGAGCATTCCTTTCAGCCGATGATGGCTCTTTATCTCACGCAAACCACCACAGCAGAGCAAATACGTGAGGCGGCAAAGACCCCCTTTGTGATTGGGTTTAAACTGTACCCAGCTGGCGCTACCACCAACTCAGCAGCGGGTGTAACGGACGTAACCAGCATGGCGGAAGTATTTGAAACCATGGCAGAACTGGGAGTGCCTTTATTGGTGCACGGCGAAGTGACCGAGCCAGAAGTAGATATTTTTGATCGGGAAAAAGTGTTTATAGACCGCTACCTGGTGGATATTGTTGACCAGCACCCGGGTTTGAAAGTTGTACTTGAGCATATAACCACCGCCGATGCTGCTCAGTTCGTGACCGAAGCGCGTGCCGGTGTGGCAGCCACCATTACTCCGCAACACTTATTAATGAACCGCAACGACTTGCTGGTAGGTGGTGTGCGCCCCCACAACTTTTGCTTACCTGTGCTGAAACGCAGAACACACCAAGAAGCTTTGCAGACCGCCGCTATCAGTGGCAACTCACGTTTTTTCCTTGGCACCGACTCGGCGCCCCATGCACAAGCCAATAAAGAAAACGCTTGCGGTTGTGCTGGTTGTTACTCGGCCCCGGCCGCCATTGAGTTATACGCTGAATTTTTCACGCGCATGAATGCACTGGATAAGCTAGAGAACTTTGCGAGCCGGTTTGGTGCTGAATTCTATGGCTTGCCAGTGAATACCAACACCATTACTTTAGCGCGAGAAGAATGGCGTGTACCCGAACAAGTAGTAGTGGCTGGACAAACCTTTGTGCCTTATTGGGCAGGTG
The DNA here is from genome assembly GCF_003987015.1 of Aliidiomarina taiwanensis. Classification (GTDB taxonomy): domain Bacteria; phylum Pseudomonadota; class Gammaproteobacteria; order Enterobacterales; family Alteromonadaceae; genus Aliidiomarina; species Aliidiomarina taiwanensis. The sequence continues at coordinate 201,218 of NZ_PIPQ01000002.1, forward strand.
AGCTTTTACAGTGGAAGCTCAGTGTATAAACTAGAGTGAATGATTGATTGCAGTGCATGCTTAAATTAACATACACTTGTAAACATTAAGTTAAGTAAAAACAATAAGTAGAGGCAGACTGATTGAAGTGGCCCCGTAAAAAAAAGCAGCAATATGCGTACTCTATAAGTGTGCATAAAGAAAAAGTGTATATTGCGGTTTTAAAATCCGTCACTCACCCATTGGATGCCGAAGGTGCTATTCAATGGCGAGGCGGCAGCTGGGAATTGGTTGTGAACGACGATGTTGACATTGTCGATGGCGATACCCCTGCTGCGATTTCTGCGTTGCTGTCCCGCTACGAAAAATTTCCCACAAAAAACCAACCTTTGCAGCTTGTGCTTGGAGCTGGCTTGGTGCAAGAAGTAAGCGTGGAAAAGCCAAGCCTGCCAGAAGACGAAATTACGAACGCATTGCAGTGGACACTAAAGGACTTAGTGTCACTACCGGCGGAAGATATTGTAGCGGACTATTATGACCCGCCTATTCAAGCCAGCGGCAGCAAGAATATAAGCGTCATTGTAGCAAGCCGGGGTTTCTTACAGCCGATTCTTGAGGTTTTGCATGCAGCAAAATTCCACATTCAAGGCATTGTGAATTCAGTGCTGGCGCTGACACGCTGGTTCCCTGAAGAAGAGAAGCTGGTGTTGTTAACGGAGTCTCTGCACCAAGTGAGTCAGTTACAAATTATTGTGAACAATCAGCTGGTGTTAAACCGTGCGCTCACCCGCATTCGGCCACTGAGTAGCATTTCCGCACAGGACACAGAAGAACTTGAAGTGCTGGCGTTGGAAGTCCAACGCTCGCTTGACTTTTACAGTGGCCAACTGCGCCAGGCGCCTCTGAGTCACTTAGTGGTAGCTTCGGCACACTACGAAGCAAAGCAGGTTGCTGAGTTTCTGGGCGCTCAACTGGGTGTGGAACATAGTGTGCTGCTCTACCCAGCTTGGGCCAAAGAACTGCAGCGGGGTGACTACAAAGACTTAGCGGTATTGGCTGGTGTAACTTGGCTAACGGAAGAGCAAACTGAGGCGGCGGAGGTGAAGGTATGAAGCGTCGCTTGAATCTTTATCATAGCTCTTTGCACCCGGTCAAAGAAACCTTGACGAGTCAACGTGTAGTATGGGCGGTTGCTGCTGTGCTGCTTGTTGCGGCGATGGCGCGCGGTGGCCTGGAATACGCACTTCACTCGCTACAAGAGCAACAGGACGCATTAACACAGAGCCAGCAAAATCTAAACGAACGAATGATGGACTTAGTGGCACAAGCCAACCGGCAACAGCCCATGCGAAGCTTGCTGCGTCAAACTGCCCAAACCGAGTTAGAAATTAGTTCGCGCCAAGCGTTACTTGCTGAGTTTGAAAACCGTGGAACCATTCAACGCGACAACTTGTCTCCGGTTTTACAAGAGCTGGCTTCTATTCATACTCAGGGGGTGTGGCTGACGCGTATTTCAATTACCCCCGAAGGCGTGGAGCTCGAGGGGAGCACGCTAGAAGCAGGCTTAATACCACGGTGGATGGCCAAGTTTTCACAAACCACCACCCTAGCAAAGCATCAATTTTCCGTGGTTGACTTGCAGCGAGACACGAGCCGCGTATTAAACTTTGCCTTACTGAGCAAGCCCCGAACGAATGATCAAGAAGCGCTGATTGAAGAACAAATGGAGGGTATAAAATTAAATGAAATCCTTGTACCTGAAATTTGATGCTTGGTTTACCAGCCGGGTACCGCGTGAACGCTGGCTGCTGAGTGTGGTGTTGTTGCTTGCTGTGGCGTGGCTGGCTTGGCTTGTAGCCGTTGAGCCGGCATACCTCTCCGTTCAAGAGAAGCAAGCGGCGTTAACGACGAGTGCGGCGCAAAACCAAGCATTGGCCGAGGAAGTAACCAGCTTAGAAGCGCAAGCTGCGGTGGACCCAAATGAAGCTTTACGAGCACGATTGCAGCGCCTTGAAAGAGAGCGCAACCGGCTGGGTGAATTGCTAGACGAAAAAGCCGAGTTTATGCAGCCCGAACAACTGCTAGCATGGCTTGAAGCTTTGCTGGAGTCGGGGGCTGGTTTGACTTTGGAAGCTTTTGTAACAGAGCAGCCGCAGCCTTTTATTGAGCAAAGTGAAGAAACAGCGAATACTGTGAATATTATGCAGTATCCAGTGAAGGTCACCTTAACGGGCGACTTTTTTGCAATACACGACTATTTGGAAGCGTTGTCAGGCTTGCCCCTGTCGTTTTATTGGCAGGGGTTTGATTACCAGGTAGAAGAGCACCCAGAAGCACGCGTTACTCTGGAACTTTTTACACTTAGTTATGCGGCGGTGGCAGATGGCAATTAGTCGATTTTATATTGGTTTAGGCATTGGTTTTGGAATTGGAGGGCTGCTCTGTAGCATGCCTGCTTGGGCCGCGCGACCGACTGTAGACCCAACTCGCCCACCGGCCAGTATACAAGCTCCGGCGGCAGCTCAGGCTAGAGCACCGCAGCTGCACCTTCAAAGTATTTGGTTTCAGCAAGGACGAGGGCGTGCTCTTATTGACGGTCGTAACTATTATGTAGGCGACCAGGTTGGCCCATGGACGGTGCATGCGATACATGCTTCCACCGTGCTGCTCAGGCAAAATGAAGATGAGCTAGTGCTCGCCGTGTTTGCCCAGGATGCAATAAAACGAGGCAGGGATAATAAATGATAAAAACAAGCCAAGCACATCTATTCGGCATTTGCTTACTTGCCTTGAGCGCCCTAACCGGTTGCGCAAGTAAGTCGAATGAACAGCTTTCTGTAGAAGCACAGGATATGTTGCAAACGGGGTCTCCTGCAAATACTGAGGCAGAGCGCCGCGTGCCCGATGAAGTTCGTGCGGCGTTAAGGCAAGGCATGAGTGAGCGCAGCACAGCTGTGCAAGCCTTACTTGATGAGCCGCGGTTTTCCATTCAAGCCCGGGATATGGCGGCCGCCGACTTTTTCGCCCAGCTCACAGAAGAGTCGCCTTATAGTTTGGTGGTGCACCCGCAGGTACAGGGTCGCATTACTGTGAACCTGCGCGATGTTACGTTGCAAGAAACCTTGGACGTGGTGCAAGACATTTACGGCTTTGATATTCGCAAGGAAGGCAGAATTTACCGGGTATTCCCTGCCGGGTTACGTACAGAAACCATAGCCCTTGATTATTTGTCCCTGCGCCGTTACGGCATTAGCCAAACGCAAATAACGGCAGGCGGCGTGGTGGACAGCAGCAACCGCGGTGGCCAAATGTCGGGCCAGAACTTCAATAACAACACTATGGGCAATAACAGTCTGGGCCAAAATAATTTAGCCGACCAGCAGGGCAATAACAACTTGATGGGCAGCCGCCAAGCGGGCAGCTCCATTAGCACGAGCTCAGAAACCGACTTTTGGAAGGGGCTAGAAGAACTATTGCAAGGCATTATTGGCGATGGCCAAGGCCGTAAAGTTGTGGTGTCTCCTCAAGCTGGCTTAGCCACAGTGCGCGCCTTTCCCGCAGAAATACGTGCAGTACGTGACTTTTTAAATTCTGCACAAACCAGCTTGCAGCGGCAAGTCGTGCTAGAGGCGCGTATTGTTGAGGTGACCTTAAATGACCAGTACCAGCAAGGTGTCGATTGGTCGAAAATCACCAGTAAAATTGGCAGCGGGGTTACGGAAGTTTCCTTTAGTGGCGCCAATATTGACAGTGGTAGCTTAGGCGGTGTGATGGGCATTAGCTTTAGCAACCAAACCTTTGCTGGTATGGTCGAGCTCATGTCTTCGCAAGGCCAGGTACAGGTGCTTTCCAGCCCACGGGTGACAGCTACGAATAACCAAAAAGCGGTTATAAAAATAGGTGAAGACGAGTACTTTGTGACCGACGTGTCCACCACCACAGTGACAGGGACGGCTACCACGTCCACGCCGAATATTCAGTTAACGCCGTTCTTCTCTGGGATTGCGCTCGATGTGACACCGCAAATTGGCGAGTCGGGACAAATTACCTTGCATGTGCACCCTTCGGTTACGGAAACCACAGAGCAAGAAAAAATTATATCTCTCAATGAAGACAGGTTTGTATTGCCCTTAGCGCGCAGCAATATTCGCGAGTCGGACACCATTATTCGAGCGCGCGACGGCGAAGTGGTGATTATTGGTGGCTTAATGCAAACCAGCTATGTGGAAGACACAAGCCAAGTGCCTGTTCTGGGCAGCATTCCATTTTTAGGGGAGCTGTTTACCAACCGACGTCAGCGTGAAAGCAAAAAAGAGCTGGTGATTATGCTGCGCCCAACCATTGTGGGGGTAGACACCTGGGACGGTGAGCTTGAACGCTCGCGAGAACTATTACGCCGCTGGTACGAAGCCGAGTAACCTTATGTATTTATACCACTTCGGCTTGCGTGAGCTGCCCTTTACCCTAACGCCAAATACAAGCTTCTATTGCGGCTTGCAGTCGCACGATGCTGCGTTAAATGTGCTGTTAACCGCCCTAAAAACCGGCGAAGGCTTTATTAAAATAACGGGTGAAGTGGGCACGGGGAAAACCCTGCTCTGCCGAAAATTACTGAATGAAGTGCCCGATCATTTTGTCACTGCTTATATTCCAAATCCTTACTTAACACCCGCCGAGCTGCGTCAAGCCATTGCTGTAGAGTTAGGTATTGAGGGGGTGGACAAGATGGATCAGCACAGGCTGACCCAAGCGCTAGAGCAAGAGCTGCTGCGCATTAACACCTTGGGCCGTTCGGTGGTGATTCTGTTGGACGAAGCGCAGGCCTTACCGAAAGAAAGCTTAGAAGCCTTGCGGTTGCTTTCTAATTTAGAAACCGAGTCGCGTAAGTTAGTTCACTTAATTTTAATGGGGCAGCCAGAGTTAGACGAGCGTTTAGCGAAACGAGAGTTCCGTCAGCTTCGCCAGCGTATTACGTTTAGCTATGCCTTAGACAGTTTAAACAGAGAAGAAATGGGGCAGTATTTGCAGCATAGGTTGATGGTCGCAGGGTATGCGGGATTGCCTCTGTTTACCCCTAACTTGGTGCAACGCGTGCACAAGGCGAGTCGAGGCGTACCACGTTTAGCGAATGTGATAGCACATAAAGCCTTGCTTTCCGCTTATGGCGCAGGGCGCCGAAAACTCATCCGTAAAGATGTGCTGGCAGCTGTAAAAGACACTGAGGATGCCAGCGCAATGGGAATGGGGCCAGGGAGTTGGGCTGCGATTGGCGCCATGCTTGGTGTAGTATGTGTGGCAGGAATCGCTTATGCAATGGACTGGGTGTAGTTATGAGCTTGATTAACCAAGTATTAAAAGACATTGACAGTCGTGAGCAGCAAGAGCTTGCAGCGCAGCGTACTGTGCCCAATTTGAGCCATGGGCAAAAAGCCAAACCGGCGTGGCTGTTTTTCCTGCTCGGTACCCTCGGTAGTGTCGGTGTATTGTTGGCCCTGCTATTTGGCTGGCGCATGCTCACCATGGACGAAACGCCTGTTGCTATACAAGAGCCTGTTGAATTAGCGCAGCCAGAAGCGACAGACACGCCTCAGGAGCAGGTTCTGGTGGCAGCCGAAAAGCAGCCACAGCCGCCTCAGGCAGAGCCCATTCATGCCAGCCAAATGTACCCAGTTGCACAAGCGGCAGCGGAGCCAGCAGCTCCCGCCGAGCAAGAAATAACGATAGAAGAGACTGAAGAGCCGGTAGGCGAAGAGAGAGCGCCCGTTCAAACCGCTGAGCAACCGCCTAAAGCGCCTGCAGGACACATGCAAATTGAGCGCACCCAGGTGTCGGCACAGCAGTTAGCCGAGCAGCGCTTTCAGCAGGCCATGCAAGCTTTACAACAAGGGGACCGTCAAGCAGGTGCCAAGGACCTGCAAGAGGCGCTGGTGCTAGCTCCGAGTTACCATGAAGCCCGTGAGCAGCTGGCGGTGTACTATTTTAGCCAAGGGTTTTTAAGTGACGCTTTAAACGTACTTGAACAAGGGCTGGAACAGTTTCCGCAAACGCCGCGGCTGATGTTATTGCAAGCACGTATGCTCGAGCGGGCAGAACAAAAAGACATGGCACTACGCTTACTAGAGCGGGTAGACAATCGCCTGCCTGAGTATGCGGACTTACTTATTTTACGGGGGGCATTGGCCCACGAGCTTGAGCAGTTTGAACTAGCCCGCAGTACTTACCAAGTTTTAACGACTTGGCGAGCAAGTGAAGGTCGATGGTGGCTGGGGCTGGCTATGGCAGAAGAAGAGTTAGCACACCCAAGTGCTGCCATTGAGGCCTACCGAAACGCTTTAACAGACCCGTCTTTGTCGGTTGCCACGCGCACCTTTATTCATCAACGAATTGAGGAGTTACAGCCATGACACGTCCTCGATTACGCATGCGATTAGGCGACTTGTTGGTTCACGAACAAGTCATTACTGAAAGCCAACTGAACCAGGCCCTGTCTGAACAGCGTGTATCGGGGCGTAAGCTCGGTCATACCTTAGTCGACTTAGGCTTTGTGACAGAATTAGAGCTGTTAGAGTTTTTATCGCAGCAGCTCGGCGTGCCATTGGTGGATATTAGCGAGCTGCGGCTTGACTCTAACGTAGTGCGCTTGTTACCCGAAGTACAGGCCCGGAGACATAGAGCCATAGTACTTGAGGCCGACGATGACACGGCCACCGTGGGGATGAGTGATCCTGCCGACCTTACGGCAATAGATGCTATTTCCGCATTACTTTCCCCACGGCAGGTAAACCTTGCGGTGGTGCCCGAACAACAGCTTATTGAGTCGTTTGACAACCTGTACCGCCGCACCCAAGAAATAGACGAGCTAGCCCAGCAACTGCAGCAAGAGAGCGGGGGTGATGACGAGTTTTCACTTGAGCAACTGACAGACGAAAGCGACGAAGGGGATGTCACGGTTGCCCGCTTACTGCAGTCGATATTTTCTGATGCGGTGCAGGTGCGCGCTTCAGACATTCACCTTGAGCCGGATGAAAAAGGCCTGCGTATTCGGCAGCGGGTAGACGGCCAGCTGCAAGAAACCATGCTGAACGAATTAAACATTGGTGGTGCGGTTGTACTTAAACTGAAGCTGATGTCGGGCTTGGACATTTCTGAAAAGCGCCTGCCCCAAGACGGCCGCTTTCAAATGCGGGTGCTTAAAAAACTTATCGATGTGCGTTTGTCGACCATGCCCACCCAGTATGGTGAGGCCTGTGTTATGCGATTGCTTGATCAGTCGTCGGGGCTATTGCAACTAGAGCAAACAGGCATGCCAGAGCCTATGATAAAGCGGTTCCGCCACCACCTGCATCGGCCCCACGGGCTTATTCTGGTCACAGGGCCTACGGGCTCGGGTAAAACCACCACCTTGTATGCGGCGCTCAGTGAGTTAAACCAGCCAGAGAAGAAAATAATTACCGTAGAAGACCCCGTGGAATATCGGTTACCACGGGTTTCACAAGTGCAGGTGAGCAGCAATATTGGCTTGACCTTTGCGCGTGTGCTGCGCACCACGTTGCGACAAGACCCCGACATTATTATGGTGGGTGAAATGCGAGACCAAGAAACCGTGGAAATTGGTCTACGAGGCTCCATTACCGGTCACTTGGTGCTTTCGACGTTGCACACCAACGATGCGGCCACCAGCGCCATGCGTTTGATAGACATGGGAGCGGCCCCGTACCTAGTGGCTAGTGCCTTGCGAGCAGTGCTGGCGCAACGTCTTTTACGGCGTGTTTGTACCCACTGTGACCAAGCGGCTCAGGTAGATCCGCAAGACGCTTATTTAGTAAAAGTCATGATTGGCCCAATTCCTGAAAACGCCACCTTAAAAAAAGGGCGAGGATGCCAACGCTGTAACTACACGGGGTATCGTGGCCGTGTGGGTGTGTTTGAATTGCTGGAAATTGACGAGCGCATGATGGCCGCGTTGCGCACCAGCGACACGGAAGCGTTTGCAGCCGCAGTAAAGGAAAGCAAGTCATTTAAGAGCTTGGCGCAGACAGCACTTGAATATGCGGCGCAGGGCCTCACCACCCTTGAAGAGGTGATGACCTTGGTGGCTGGACTGCCTTATTTAGATGACGAAGAAATGGCCGCACAGGAAGCCTTGCAACAGCAAGCTGGAGAAGTAACGGATGAGTAGCTTCCGTTACCAAGGCCGCGACCGCCAAGGCAATATGGTAAAAGGCACGCTAAATGGCGCAAATGAAAGTGCCGTGGCTGAACAACTGATGCGCCAAGGCATTGTGCCCGTGCAAATTATTGCTGGTACTCAAGGAAGTGGCAGTAGCTTCGGCAGTATCAACATGAAAGAGCTGCTGGTTCGGCAGTTACCCTTGCCCGACTTGGTCATGTTTACACGCCAAATGTATGCGCTGACTAAAGCGGGGGTGTCGATGCTGCGGGCCGTGCAAGGCTTAGCTGAAAACGCCAGTAACAAACAGCTTGGGGCAGCCTTGCAAGGCATTAGCGACGAGCTAGAGCGGGGCCGTAGTTTGTCGGCTGCTATGTCCGACTACCCGAAAGTATTTCCGCGACTTGTGGTAGCGGTTGTGCATGTAGGGGAAAACACAGGACGGCTAGAAGAAAGTTTTCAGCAGTTAGCTTTTTATTTGGAAAATGAGCAGGAAACGAGAAAGCGTATAAAGCAGGCCACGCGTTACCCTAGCTTTGTGGTGGTGAGTTTAATTATTGCTGTGTTTGTGCTGAATATGTTTGTTATTCCGAACTTTGTTTCCATGTTCACCAGCATGAACGTTGAACTGCCATTGGTGACCCGTATGCTTTTAGCGAGCTCCAACTTTTTTGTGAATTACTGGCACCTATTGCTGCTGGGTGTGGCAGGTACCGTAGCGTGGGTCAGTTACTGGGTTCGCCAAGAGCATGGCAGAGCAAAGTGGGACCACTGGAAAATTAAGCTGCCTATTATGGGCGACATTATTGAACGTTCACTGCTAGGGCGTTTTTGCCGCAGCTTCAGTGTCATGCTCAATGCAGGCGTTCCCTTAACCCAAGCCCTGAACCTCGTGTCGGAGGCCTTGGACAACCGCCATATGGCCACACGCATTATTGAAATGCGTCGAGGCATTGAACGAGGCGAGTCACTAAGCCGGGTAAGCCGCTCGAGTCAGCTATTTAGTGCGCTGGTGTTACAAATGATAGCCGTCGGAGAAGAAACCGGTAACCTCGACGATTTATTGCTGGAGTCGGCGGAGTATTACGAGCGCGAAGTAGACTACGACTTAAAGAACTTGCTCTCCAAAATAGAGCCCATACTCATTGGTGGCGTAGCGCTTATTGTTGGTTTTTTAGCCATGGGTATATTCCTCCCCATGTGGAGCATGATGGACATGACAGGAAGCTTATAAATGGAACAGCAACCAGAGCGAAGCCGGAGCCTACTTATGTTCTTAGCCGCTTTTGTTGTGATGGTTTTATTAGCAACTGTCTTGGTGCGTATTGCATTTAGCCCCAAAGCCGCTTGGCGAAATGCAGAGTTACAAACCGCCATGACCCGGTTTTCGGAAAACCTGATGCGGGCACGGGTTGAATGGATGCGGCAAGGGGAACCAGAGGTATTATTACTGCCTTTAACCGACAGGGACGGCAGCAACAACACGGTGCAGGTGCCCATAGCTATGAGCCGTGAAGGGTGGCCACAGGCTGCGCAGCAAGGGGTGCAAGGCTGTACTGAGCTATGGAGCATACTTGCTGCAGGTGAACAGCTAAAGCGGGAACTAAGTGCGCAATACGATGCCGCACAAGACATGTGCCGCTTTTATTACGCAGGGACAGAAGTCTTTCACTTTTACCCCGCGCGTGGGCAGGTTGAGAAGTTGTACTAAATTTGGACTGGCGCATAGCATATATACTAAATAGAGTGTTACCATATAAATGCAAGGGGTATTTAAGGAAACATTGGATGATTAAAATAAAACAAAGAGGGTTTACCTTAATTGAACTTATTATTGTGGTGGTTATTTTAGGCTTGCTTGCCGCCGCCGCATTGCCGCGCTTTACTAACGTGGCCAGTGAAGCGGAAGACGCTTCGGTGGAAGGCGTTGCCGGGGGCTTTGCCAGCGCAGTCGGTATAGTGCGCGGCCAATGGGAGCTGGACGGGCGACCAAGCGGCACCAACCCAGCCACAGGTGCGGGTGCTTCTGTTATTATTGATATGGTGCGCGTAAATGTGGACGGCAACCGAGGTTATCCGGTAAGCGGCAACCTGAACGAAACCGCCCACGACCAGAACATGAATGCGAACGACTGTCGTTCGCTATTTGCAGCCATACTGCAAGGCGCGCCTACGGCAAGTATAAACTTTACTGACGCGAGTAAAGTTCGCTTTTATGTAACTGCAGAAAATAATGGCACCAATGATATTTGTGTTTATTATCAAACAAACACAATAAAAGGGCTCACTTCTGCCCCAAGTGGTAATGATTACCTTACCGTAGGAAATAATTTTGTTTATAATCCACGCACAGGTAACGTAAGCGTAAATTTGAATAGAAACTAAGAATTCCAGCAGCAATGTTTAAACCTTGCTGTGCACTATGCAGGAATACATTTTTTAAAACATCAACAAAGGTATACACCATGAAAAAGCAAAAAGGTTTTACACTTATCGAACTGATCATCGTGATCGTTATTCTCGGCATCCTCGCCGTTACCGCCGCACCGAAATTTTTTGATTTTTCGAGTGATGCGCGTGAAAGTACCCTAGGAGGCGCAAAAGCAGCGATTCAAGGGGCAATGCAAGTGAAGTATGCTGAGAGTGCTATTAGTGGTAGCCCTGCTTACCCAACAGCAGACAATATAGCTACTGATGCGGGTATGTCGACGTCAGATTGGCTAATTGCTACTACAGCCGCTTCTTCAATAACTCGGGTAGCGCCTGCATCAACGACTCAAACAGCTGCACTTGATGCTGCGGACCACACAACTATTGATAAATGTTATGTAGAGTATAATGCAAGCGGAGCAGATGCTAATACGCCTCCAGTGATTTCGATAGAAACCAATGGCTGTTAATTAACAGTAGGTCATGCACTGCATGACGGCTAAAAAAGGAGCTTCGGCTCCTTTTTTTATACCCATGGTGTTGTAGCCAATTATTACGTACAACCCCGTAGGGCAGGCATGGCCAGCCGTTCCTATGACTTTACAAAAGGAAATCAATTTAAAAGTACAATTAGTGTACTTACAGACTCTTCGTATGGTGGTTAAAATCGGATACAAATTATCCTATAAAAGGAATTGAAAAGGAACTTCGGATGAAAAAACAGAATGGCTTTACCCTTATTGAGTTGATTATTGTCATTGTTATTCTTGGTATTTTAGCTGTGACAGCGGCGCCGAAGTTTTTTGATTTCAGTAGTGATGCGCGGAAAAGTACCTTAAAAGGCTTAAAGGCGGCACTAGAAGGTGCGGCTAATATTGAGTATGCAAAGAAAGCTATTGCGGGGGAAACATTAGAATACCCAGAAGCTACACTTGCCGGCATAGGCGTGGCTGCAGGGGTTAGCAGCCAAGACTGGGACTTTGTAGAAACAGTCGCTGCTGGTCAGCCTATTATTGGCTTTGCACCCAAAGGGTATAATGACCCCATACCAAGCACTGTCACTTATACAAACATAAAACAATGTTACGTAACTTATGTGCGAGTGCAACCGACAAGCTCGAACCCAGCTTCCTATGAAATTGAAGTTGAAGACTCGGAGTGCTGATAATATAGCTTAGAGAATGATGCCTTTTCTGAGAATGAAAAAGGTCAGGTCTTCTTGTGAGAATGCACAAATGAAAGTAGAAAAAGGTTTTACACTCGTAGAGCTCATTGTTGTTATCGTTATTTTGGGCATACTTGCTGTTATGGCAGCACCAAGGTTTTTTGATTTCACTAGTCAAACCCGTAAAAACAGTTTAAATGGGTTAAGGGGCGCTATGGAAAGTGCAGCACATTTAATTAATGCACGGGCGGCTATTGAAGGTAAAACCAACTCCATCATTGCTGACAATGTGTATGTGGAAGGTGTTCACCTTGTGTATGGATACCCAACGGCGACCCCAGATGGTATTTTAAAAGCGGTTGAATTACAGAAAAGCACAACGTTAGTTAATAATAGTGACTGGGTGTACCACCATGCAACGGGGCTTATTTACATAACACACGCAAGCTTTAAGAAAGAAGGGGCAGCCATTCAAGCCACAGACTGTTATGCCTTTTACCGTGCGGCAGAGTCTCCTGGTGCAACGCCTGAGGTTGGTGTGCGGTTAGACCATTGTTAGCTGCTTAGAGAGTAAGAACATATAACCCGTTTTAATGCACGAAATTGTATGCGTGTAAGTAAAGGAATTTAAAAGTGTATAAACAAAAAGGTTTCACCCTGATAGAGCTTATTATTGTCATTGTTATTCTGGGTATTTTAGCGGTAACGGCGGCGCCAAAGTTTTTTGATTTCTCTAAAGACGCGCGCATTAGTACCTTGCAAGGGCTTAAGGCGCAGTTACAGTCAACGGCAACCATCGAGTACGCTCGCACGGCCCTTAAAGGTGAGGCTTTATATCCAAAGTCGCGTGATGCGCAAGGTGGTACGAAGCGGGAAAGTATAATAGACGCAGCGGGTGTAGACGGTAGCGAATGGTTTATTGAAACTGTGCTTGATGAGTCGGTTACTTTTAGTGTTCGTAAAAGCTCCTCTTCAAAGCGTGATAACTGCTATGTAAAATACAACATGGATGCTGCTCGCAAAGATCCACCGACATTCGAGGTGGTCACTTCAGGCTGCTAGCCAAGTTTCTTGGTTTATTATTTTGCTTGAGGGTGCCATTTGCAGCTAAATTAACACATAATAGATTGTTGTAATTAGGTTGTTTTAAGTGGGTTGGTGAGGGCAGCCGTTCGTTGTCCAAAGGAGCTGGAATGAATCGTTTGATATTATGGGCAAAAGCGAAAGCTGCTGTTGTGTTTTTTCTGTTTAGCATTGCTTTATTAAGCGGCTGCAATGAAGAGCACCCAGATAATGTGCCGGGTGCTGTGAATAACCCATTCCCTGAAATTACCCTTGCTGGTTCTTCAACAGTGACTATGGATGCGGCGGATGCGTCTATGGTGTATTCCATACCTGTGAACTTTTCTTTAGCGGCCCCCATTGCGGGTGAGGTGAAATTTCGATTGGTTGCGGGTTCGGCGATTGAAGGGCGAGATTATGTTGCAGGCTCTGGTGCGGTTCCGTTTAACGAGGGGGAGCGTCAGGCTAATATAGAAGTAACCTTATTAAACGATCCTGCTCGAACGCAGGCTCGTGAGTTTCGCGTGGAGCTTCTGCCTTCTGTAAATGCCCGCTTAGGTTCAACCGTTGTTCAAACAGTCAGCATAACCCCTGTGGATGTTAGTGGGCAACCAGATGCGGTGAGTGTACTGAACATTCCTACACAACGAACCTTGGTTGCTCCAACCAGTGGCGAAGAAGAGTACGTATTTGTATTGCCTTTAACAGAGCGGTTGCGACAAGACGCAACCGTGAGCATTCATATGTTAGCTGGTACTGCTCAAGAAGGTACGCACTTCCGCAGCTTGACAGGAAGTCAGTGTGAAAATGGTGTTTGTAGTATAGCCGCCGGAGCTCAAGAGCTGGTGTTTTCTGTTCCTGTGATAGGCCTAGCGATTGATGATGCGTTAAGCTTCACCCTGCAATTCTTGAGTGCTGAAGGGCTAGACCTTAGTAGCAACCGAGAAATGGAAGTGGTACTAAACTATAACGCCAGCGTGCAAGTCCCTGATTTAAATGTACCCAGTAGCCTTAACTTGCGTATGCCTTCAGTGGAGCGCGAGTCTACTGCTTACCCCATCATTTTTACCTTGAGCGATATGTTGTCACAAAGTGCCACGTTGGAGTGGCGAACGGTGGATGACACGGCCGTAGCCGGTGTGCACTATCAAGCTGTTGATGCGACGGGTGCAGGTGCAGTGAACGTGAATGCTGGGCAGCGTGAAGTGGAAATAGAGCTTGTGCTGATGCATGACCAAGGCACGAAAGAAGACGTAGGCTTTTGGATTCAGTTGGTTTCTGCTGAAGGTATTAAACTGCCAGCCGAACGGTCTGTGTATGTAACCATTACCCATAGTAATGAAGATACATCGGCTTACCCACGGGTGTCTGCCCCGAGTACATTGACTGTGCATGAACCAGCAGCAGGTGCGAAAGACGCGCGGTTAAACTTGACCTTAACAGAGGTTTTATCGGAAGTTGCTGAGCTTGGCGTTACATTCATTGACGATTCTGCAACGGTGGACACAGACTACGCAGTGGTCAGTGAGCAATTCGTGGTCGAAAAAGGCATGGGTGTTATTTCGGTGCCCCTTCGTTTACTTGTAAATGCAGCAGAAACAAGCACTCAGCACTTCCAAGTTGAGCTGCATAGCCCACTTCACCTGAACTTGCCAAGCGAGCCTGCTATTACAGTCGCTATTGTGGACAACGGGGCCCCTGCTCCGGCGCCATACCTTACGCTTAGCCCACAGTTAATTAAGGTGCCTGTGCCTCGTTGGAACGTATCAGAAAATATCAGTTTATATTTTCCATTAAGTGATCAGGCAACTGGCGCAAGTGTGCAGGTGCAAGGTCGGAATGGCACTGCTTTATCGGGTGTCGACTTTGACCCGAATATACAAGCCACAGTGAATGGTGACCAGCTAACGGTAGACGTGACTCTACTGCCACAAGACTTAGGCGGTGAACCTAAGGAGTTTGACTTGTTGTTTACCCAAGCGAATGGACTTACGCTCCCAGAAAGCCGCATGGTAACAGTTCAAATTGAACCGCGCGATACACCGACGTTACCTGAGCTTATTCCCCCTAGTGGGACTGTAGGGTATACAGCGCCGAGTGCAGGCGAGCCGGCGGAGCGAGTGCTTGTTCTCCCATTCACTAATGTGGCACCTTTAGCAGGAACGCTTACGGTTTTTGTTGAAAATGGTACGGCACTTGAGGGCACAGACTTTACGCTAACAAGTGCGTCGCCTAGCTTTACTATAGGTGCACAAGAAGTTGTGGTAGAGCTTGAAATAGAGCCTTCTGCGAGCGGGAAAACGTTCAGATTAATTTTGCAAAGTGCAGAAAACCTGGTGTTACCTAGCTCTGTTGAAGAGCGCGTTATTGATGTGAGCGTGCAATAAGCACGCTCTTTAAAAATTCCTTTCTAAACTGAAAATAATTCGGTCGTTTCCTCGGTACACCCCAAAGCCGGCTGTGGCGGTGGGGTTCTCGTTTCCACCAGAGCCCCAGTCGTAGAGTAGCCAACCGGGCGCTTGATACTCAAACTCAAACTCGCCAGGGGTATCGCCTGCAGTGGGGGCTTGCCAATATAAATCGCCGGGTTGTACGTCGCCATTGACGAGTGTGGCACCGGGCGCGCTAGCTGGTGTTGAGACGATACTACTCGCCCCGACCGGAGCTAAATTACTGGCGCTGATAGGCGTGCAGTTGTCTGCTAAGTTCTTCACGAAAAAGGCACCGTCCCAGTATTCGGAGCGTAATAGGACGTTGAGGTTTTCGTCTTCTGGGCCGTAGATGTTTTCTAACACCATGCGGCCATAGCGTAAGCTAAGTACACCGGAAAGGTCTTCAGTCGCGTCGGTAAATGGGTTGTCTTCAGCATTACTTATGGTTAGTTGAATGCGGGTGTCGCCAAAAGGCCCGTCGGGGGTATTGTCGGCACGTCGTGTGACTTCTGCATCAGTTAGGGCAACTTCATAAACGCCGTCAACCCAAGTTGCGCTGACATCGGCTATCAATCGGCCGGTAGGTAAGCCATTGGTGGTGTCGACGGCGGCTGCGCTAATAGCAGCGACGCCCGCATAGTTTGCATGGCCATAGTTTTGCACCAAGTCACCGCTCGCATTCACGGCATGTACGGTGAAATCAATGCCTATTTCAGGTTGCCCTAAATAACTAAAAGACTCTGCGACACTTGCGGCACAACTATTGGTTACCGCAGAGCTGGCAACTATAAAGTGGTGCGGGTAAAAACGACCGACGGTGGAAGCAGGCTTGATAGCGGTATCAACAACTCCCAGGTACTTACCACCCTTCAATGCGGCGGTTATGTTTACCGTGCCAGCTTCATTCCAAACAGCGCCTTCGCCAATAAGCCTACCAGGATTATCTTGGTCTGGAATGGTGCTTAAGTCTTCTACATCCAGGTCGCTAGGTTCACCATAGCCATCATTTGGAAATACAACCGAATCGAAAGCCACAGAGCCTTTTGCAGGTGTTGATTCTTTGCCAAAGCTCGGTGTTATATCGCCATTTGCATTCAGCGATTGGATAGCCACTTTGAAGGGCTCGCCAGCGGCTTTATAGCCGTGGCCTGTATCCGTTGTGGCAGCCACTGGATTACCGTCATCGTCTAGCCCCTGAACAGTCAGTGTGTGTGGTCGCACGACGTAAGAGCCTGTGCCTGAAAGCGTAACGTCAGGGTCGTCAATGCCTGGCTCGCCTGCATTAGGGGCTTCGTCTAAGTCGAGGGCGGCATGAATACGAATTTGGCCCACGTCCGTATAATTGGCATTAAAGGTTGCCGTACCTGAACTATCAAAACTGAGCGCAACACTGGTGTTCGCTATGCTGTCATCAAAAATATCACCGTTCCCCGTGTTGTTATACATGCTGAGCGGTTGACCATTCGCGGTAAAGCTTTGTCCTGCTGCGC
The DNA here is from genome assembly GCF_003987015.1 of Aliidiomarina taiwanensis. Classification (GTDB taxonomy): domain Bacteria; phylum Pseudomonadota; class Gammaproteobacteria; order Enterobacterales; family Alteromonadaceae; genus Aliidiomarina; species Aliidiomarina taiwanensis. The sequence continues at coordinate 217,946 of NZ_PIPQ01000002.1, forward strand.
AGGAGCCTGGGTTGCTACACTCCATACCCAAGCGCACGCTTTGTGTGCCAGTCGCACGGGCCATGCAGGCCCCGGTAGTGGTATTGGTTTCTATTGCACGTACAGTGACAGCCGTATCCACACCGGCGGTTGGTGAAGCAGCGCTTACTAATAGCCCAGCAGTTTTAAATAATATATCGCAAGAGGTGGCTGTTCCCGAGGCGTCCACGCATTGGGTTGTGTTGCCTGCTAAAGGCACTAGGTTGTTTAAGGAAACTGTCGTGCTTCCGCCTGGGACTAAGCTTAAACCATAGGTGCTTTCGCCCGTAGCAAAGGTGACAGCCGCAGTGTTTGAGTTTGTGCCATTCCAAACGGCAGCTGCCACATTAGACTGCAGTGTGCCCTCAACGGTGTTGGCATACACTGAAGAACAATCGGCATTTGCACACGCCTTTACTGTCACAGGCGCCGCATAACAGCTGACTAATTCTTGTTGCGGCAACACAATGCGGTAGTGGTGTACTTCGGGGTCTGGTGGAGCAATATTACAGCCTGAGGCTTCCAGTATTTGCTCGTAGGTGTCTACTTCGTCAAACGTGACTTTAACTTTCTCATCAAACTCGACTTCGCCGGCGCTAATAATGCCGCCTTCATAATGTACTTTTTCGTCAAGCTCGATATCTGTGTTGCTAAAGGGGCTATAGATAAATCCCGTAAACTTGCTCTTTTCACCTAGTTCGAGCTCTGCATCTGAGTAGAGAAAAATGCTCAAGCTAGCAACAGAGCCGTTGCTATGATTTATTTTTACATTTTCGTCCGTTTCGAATTCGTCCTTAATATAAAGACGCACGGTGGCACCGGGCTCTATGATGACTTCAGCGTTTTCGTCTAAATCTGCTGTTTTTATAAAGTAGTCGCCCGAGCCGAGGGTTAACTTTGCTTTTTCGTCCAGCTCAAGCGTATTAATATAATACTCTCCAGCAGCGAGGTAGAGTTTGTCGTTCTCACCCACTTCCACTTCATCAATGAAATATGTGCCGCCTTGGGTTGAAGTACTATTGTTGGTTGACTTTATTTTGTTGTAGCTACCTGGCGGGATATTCGACTCATTCGTTTTATTTATTGAGCCAGTACTGAAAGCAGGAAAAGTTGCCGGGTTTAAGGCGGGAAAAGTGGTGGGAACTGTGTCTACAACCCCTTGTGGTGTTGGCGTGTTCCCATTGCTGCCGGTAATATTAATATTATTTATTTTGGCTTTATCGTCGTATTCAAAGTCGGCGTCGCCTATCACACCGTAGCCAAGCATGGTGCTGAACTCGGCCGAGCAGCTAGCAATACCAAATGCGCCAGAGCCGCCAGGGGCCGAGCCTGAGCTTGATAAAGGTTGGCACTGACGAGCAAAGTTCGTTCTACTATTGCAATATATATCGCCAGCCACTGCGGAGTCATTGTTGCCGCCATTATTTTTTATTTTATCGGCGGTGGCGTCGCCGCTGATGCTACTTCCCGAGCCTATGTCAATTTCAGTGGTTGCGGTAACATTCCCAGTGACTGCCACAGAGCTGCTTGAAAGCTTGACTTTATAACCATCAATATCGCCTTCGACACTGCTGTTACTTCCAATGTCTATATCGTGGCCAATGATGTTGCCCGCAATCGTGTTATGCGCTTTGATATCGACTTCGCCAGAAACAAATATGTTACCGTTTATAGTGGAGTGACTATTTAGCTCTAGTTTTTTAGCAATAATATTGCCAGAGATCTGGCTGCTTGCGTTAATGGTGGTTTTTTCTGCGCTCGCCAAATGACCGGTGACTGAAGAGTCACTGCCTACCTTAATTTCTTTCGCACTGATGTCACCTTGAACAATATTGCGTGAGCCGAACTCAGCCTTATGACTAACAGCAATGTTGCCTGTAACAGCCGAGTCGCTGCCTACCTTGATTTCTTTTGCAGAAATACCACCTTGAATAATATTGCGCGATCCGAACTCCGTTTTATCACTAACGACAATGTCGCCTGTAATAGTCGAGTCGCTGCCTACTTTAATTTCTTCTGCATTGATGTCACCAACGATGGTGACTCCACTACCAGCCGTTAGCTTTTCCTGGACCGTTACGCTGCCGTGTATGCTGCTTTCGCCACCTAAAGAAACTTCTTTCGCTTCGACACTTCCTTTCAGCGAACCTTGATGGGCTAATTCAAACTTATTTGAAACGACAATATTCGCTTCTATGTCCACACCGCTATTGCTTATAAAGTCTTTGCCAACTTCTATTGAAAGCTTGTTGGGGCCGCCACCTAGGTTCACTTCTGCGTTACTGAACTTTGCATCGTTATTTACTTTTAGAGTGACATGGCTGCTACCTTGAATAATTACCTTGTCATCCCAGTTTAAATTTAGGCTGCTGCACGTTACGGTTTGCCCGCTGCTAGAGCAGTTATTAGGTAATGGGCCATTTGGCAGTGCATAAGTTGCGGCCTCTGCCACTCCTGCAAACAAAAACACCAAGGCTAAAACCCACTTTAATTTAACTCTCATCACGTGCCTCCACGAGTAGCTGGCGGGTGAAGCGCTGGTTGCCTATGGCGCATTGGCCGGTACTGAAAATGCGGAAATGCCGCCCAACATAAGGTGTCACGTCGGTTTGGTCACAGCGAATGGTGGTGGTGCAGTTGGCCAGTGCCGGCGCCGTAAACGTATACACACGATAAGCAGTGGTGTCTTTAATGTGACCAACCCGTGCGGGGCAGCTATCGACGGGAGCGTCGTGCGGGAAAAGTTCGGTTAAAAACACTTCGATGCCGCTTTGGGCTGCGTGGTAAGCACGGGCGCCATAGGTTTCAGTAACGCCTGCGGTGGCACTGTCGTTAAGTACGCGCACAAGTGCAGCACCGATCACGCTCATCACGACGATAATAAAAATAGCGACCATGAGGGCACTGCCCTGTTGTTGCTTTTGCTTATGGCACATTGGGAACAAACACCTCGTGTTGTATGCGTAATGGTTCGGTGTCATTGGCACGGCCGAAACGCAAGTCGAGTAGAACTAAGCTACTGCGCTGTAAGGTGGAAGCGGAAGCTGTAAAAGGAGCCTGGCTAGAGTCGGCTAGGTTATTATTCAGCTGCTTGGCCATCACTTCCATTGGCCCGCCTAGGCTGACTAACTGGCTTAAGCTACGCTGGTTATTATGGAAGCCATAGTCGCTGAAGCGTTGTAATTCCCCTGCGGGAGTAACGCACCAACTCACCGGTTGCTCGGTAATAAAGAAGCGGCGTGCGGGACTACTTTTGGGAAAATACTTCGGGTTGCCCACAAAGGAAAAAACAGACAGGTTGCTATTGCTGCTGTGGGGGGTGATGGTGTCGATAACCTTCCGGCGCGGCGAATTGCTGTTATAGACCATGGCTGCATTGGTGGCGTACACATATAAATACTGGCCAACCATGACGCTGCCGGGTTCGGCAATAGGGGTTACCCCTTCAAAGAATTTGTCTGACGAGGCCCCGGGTTGCGGTAACTGTACATAACTACTGCTGCTAATAATGGGAACCAGTTCAATACAGCTGCCATTGACATTGCTATCCACGCGAACACTACGGGGCAGGGCATTGCGCAGCTCTCGGCTTAAACGCTCTACAGCAAAGCGACTTTGGCTCATGAGCTGGTCTCGGCCGACGGCATCGGAAAATATTTTGGCGCCAAAGCCTAAATAGCTGAAGCTAAAGGTGCCTACAATACCGAGCAGGACAATGACAACAATAAGCTCAACGAGGGTAAAACCTTGACTGCGGTGAGTGGAGACCATTAGTAATTCCCCCTGAGCCCGCTGTAGTTATAAACTTGGCCTGTGGGTGCTGTTACGGCAATATCCACGCGCTTAAATAAGCTTGTGCCGGCTGCTACGCACGTGCCTTGGTTATCGCTATAACACAGGCTAATGCTGTAGGAGTACCCAGGATAACGGGCACTAAGGTCATCGCCGAGGCTGTTGGTCATGTTCGACAGGTCATGGTAGTCGTCTACGTCGTTATAGTTGTCGCGGGACTCGCTTTCAGGCCCAAGCACGAGGGAGCAGGGTGGAGCACTGATTTCGTTACAACGAACAGCCCCACCACTGTGGTCGCTGTTTTCGTCGAAGCTTTTGCTGGTGATTTCATTCATCAGCGCAATGCCAAGTTCGGCGGCGCGCATTTCAATGAGGGGCTCGACACTGCGCTTTGCCTGTGGAAATAGCAGGGTAGAAAGTAAAGAAAGTGCAATTCCCAGCGTCACAATGCCGATAATGATTTCGACCAGCGTAAAACCTTTTTCTCGTGTTATGCTGTGTGTCTGCATAGGTATGGTGCTATTCCGTATTCAATATGAACATTGTCTATGACAAGCATACAATGGAAATGAACAAATTCATATTGCAAGTGTGGTTAATTCTTGTACGGTATGGCGAGCGACTCTTATATTTGTCAGTATGTTACAAGCTAGGGTAATCAGATGAAAAGAAGCAAAAGACAGTCTGCCGGTTTTACCTTAGTCGAGCTGATTATTGTCATTGTGGTGATTAGTATTCTGGCTGTTACGGCGGTGCCACGCTTTATGGCAAACGACCCGAGTACTGAACTGGCGACGCTGGAAGCGCGGCTTATGGGGCTGCTGCGGTTGCAGCAGCAGCGAGCGATGCAAGACGGTGCGAGCTGTTGTTATGGCGTTACCTACGATGCGAATGCCATAACCTTGTCGGCGCCTGCTGGGGTGTCGCTGACGGCAGAAGCGGACCGTGTGATTCCCTTAGGCGACGCCAGTTTAACGGTGACCTCGAGTATTGTGGGAGTAAACACTGGCTTTACCTTTAATAGTAAAGGTTGCCCAGGGCCAGCCACCACGGGGTTGTGTGGTGTCGGCGCAGTCGAGCTCACCTTTGACTCGGGCGCTCAAAGCCGTTCTGTGTGCGTGCAATCGCAGGGTTATATTCGCCCGGGTGCCTGTTAGGTACTGGTGGCAGAGTGCGCTTAGTAAGTGGTATACTTTTAAGGTTCACCACAGTAAAACCGCTTGCTCCGACACCATGTGGTTGTTAAGTTAACTGTTTTTAAAGATAAAATAATTTATGGGACCCCTTCCGTATGTTCAAGAAGCTGCGTGGCGTATTTTCGAATGACCTATCGATTGACCTCGGTACGGCAAATACGATTATTTATGTGAAAGACAAAGGCATAGTGCTTGACGAGCCTTCCGTGGTTGCTATTCGGCAAGACCGTGTTGGTGGCATGAAAAGCATTGCAGCGGTAGGGCAGGCAGCGAAGCTTATGCTAGGCCGTACGCCAGGCAATATTAAAGCCATCCGGCCCATGAAGGACGGCGTGATTGCTGACTTTCATGTGACTGAAAAAATGCTGCAGCACTTTATTAAAGCCGTGCATGAAAATAATTTATTACGCCCTAGCCCTATGGTGCTGGTGTGTATTCCTTACGGTGCAACGCAAGTTGAACGCCGAGCTATTCGTGAGTCAGCGTTAGGGGCTGGTGCACGTCGCGTGTTACTTATTGAAGAGCCCATGGCTGCAGCGATTGGTGCCGACCTGCCTGTTTCGGAAGCTACCGGTTCAATGGTGGTGGATATTGGTGGCGGTACCACGGAAGTTGGTATTATCTCTCTAAACGGTGTGGTGTACTCTTCGTCTGTACGCATTGGTGGTGACAAGTTCGACGAAGCTATTATTAGCTATGTCCGTCGCCGCTACGGCTCTCTGATTGGTGAAGCAACAGCCGAGCGAATTAAACAAGAAATAGGCACGGCCTACGCCAGCGACGAAATTCTTGAAATTGAAGTGCGCGGTCGTAACCTAGCCGAAGGTGTACCACGTTCTTTCACGCTAACCAGTACGGAAATTTTAGAAGCGCTACAAGAGCCGCTGATGGGTATTGTGAGTGCTGTGATGGTCGCCCTTGAAAAAGCGCCGCCAGAACTTGCCTCCGACATTTCCGAGCGCGGTATGGTGCTGACCGGCGGGGGCGCCTTGCTACGAGATATCGACCGTTTGTTGATGGAAGAAACCGGTATTCCAGTGATTATTGCTGACGACCCACTGAGCTGTGTTGCACGCGGTGGCGGTAAAGCGTTAGAGCTTATCGACCAGCATGGCGGTGACCTGTTTAGCGAAGACTAAGCCGTGACACCGCTTTTTGCTCGTACAGTTTCACTGCGGCTTCGCTTAACGCTAGCTTTATTGCTGGCGTTTTTTCTTATTGTGCTAGACCACCGGTTGTCGGTCATGCAGCCAACGCGCATGGTACTGAACTCCATTGTAAGCCCAGTTCAGTACCTTGCCACCTTACCGGAACAAACCTTTTCGCGACTAAGTGAAAACCTGCAAAGTCGGCGACAAATGCGCCATGAGCTAAGCCAGCTGCGCACGCAAATGCTGGATATGCAGGGTGAAATGCAACGCTATCAGTTTTTAAAGCTGGAAAACGAGCGACTGCGTCGGTTACTCGCCTCCGATGCTCGTGAAGACAGTTTGCGTATGGTGACCGAGGTCATTGCTGTTGACGGCGACTCGTTTTTACATGAAGTGGTGGTGAACAAAGGCACAGTGAACGGCGTGTTCATTGGTCAGCCAGTGCTGGATGAAAATGGGGTGGTAGGGCAGATAAGTAGTGTTGGCCTAACCACCGCCCGAGTCTTGCTTATTTCCGATCAAAGCCATGCTATTCCGACTCGCTCTGAGCGCAGTGGTATTCGCGTGGTGGTGCAAGGGGTTGGTCAAACAAATGCGCTGGAAGTAATGCATGTGCCTCATTCCACAGAATTAGAGGTAGGTGACTTGTTGCTGTCTTCAGGGTTAGGAGGGGTCTTTCCAGAAGGCTACCCGGTGGCGGTGATTGAAGACATTGACCGCGACTTGACACTCCCTTTTGCACAGGTAACAGCCCGCCCTGTGGCTAGTTTAGACCGTATTCGTATGCTCCTATTGGTGTGGCAAGCAAGCGCAGAGCAGCAACCTGTGTACAACCCCGTGCAACAACTGCGCGAGCGCATGCGTGGCGAGGACAGTGAAAATGATAGTTGAGCCTATTAGTCTAGGGCAGCGTGGGGTGGTTTTAGCCACCCTAGTGATTGGATTAGTGCTGTCGTTAATGCCCATGAGTTTAGGCATGGCCGCTTGGCGACCTGACTGGCAGCTGCTGGTATTATTTTATTGGTTGTTGGCTTTGCCGCACCGGGTGAATATAGGCGTTGCGTTTATTTTGGGCGCCATTGTGGATGTTCTGCTAGGAACCACCCTGGGCATACACGCAGCTGCGTACTCTTTAGTAGCTTACCCTGTGGTCCGCCATTATCAGCGCTTGCGCCACTTTTCACTCTTGCAGCAGTCGAGCCTTATTGGCGTGTTAGTAGGCCTGGCGCGAGCCATTACCTTTATTATTGAACATTACTTAAACAATGCCACACTGCTGAGCAACTACTTTTGGCCAGTACTCAGTTCGGCGTTTGTGTGGCCTTGGTTGTATTTAATACTACGAAAAATTCGCCACAGGTTTCATATTCGATGAGTCGTTTAATATTGGCGTCGGCTTCGCCCCGACGCAAAGAGCTGCTAGCCAGCCTCTATGCAGACTTCGAAGCCTGCCCTGTAGGCATAGAAGAGCGGGCTTTGCCTGCTGAAAAGCCAGGGGATTATGTGCAGCGCTTGGCCTATGAAAAAGCCACCGCAGGAGTAGAACGGTTTGCGGCGGACAATGGGCAGGTTTGGGTGCTCGGCTCGGACACCATTGTGGTGAGTGGCGAAGCCATATTAGAAAAACCCCAGCACAAAGCAGACTTCGAACGCATGATGGGGCGACTTTCTGGGGCCACGCACCAAGTGATGACCGCTGTATGCTTGCGTAATACCGAGCGTGTGCTGAATGCTTGTGTGGTAACAGAAGTGAATTTTCGGCCTTTGTCGCAGTCTGATATAACAGCGTACTGGCAAACCGGCGAGCCTGCAGACAAAGCGGGCGGTTATGGTATTCAAGGGCTTGCTGCACGGTTTGTGCGCTCTATTTCGGGCAGTTATACCAGCGTGGTGGGGCTGCCCCTATGCGAAACGGAAGCGTTGCTAAATCAGGCTGGATTTAGAACGTCTATGTAAGCTGTAGATGAGGAGTGGGAATGACCGCAGAAGTATTGGTAAACGTAACACCAAGTGAAACGCGCGTTGCTATTGTAGAAAACGGTATTTTGCAAGAAATACACATTGAACGAGAGTCACGCCGCGGCTTGGTGGGCAATGTCTACGTGGGAAAGGTAAACCGCGTACTGCCAGGCATGCAGGCTGCTTTTGTTGATATTGGCTTAGAGAAAGCCGCTTTTCTACACGCCTCTGACATTTTCCAAAAAGACTGCGCCGACGAAGGTGCGCCCGCCAAAGACATTACCCAGCTTGTGCGCCAAGGCCAATACATTATGGTGCAGGTGCTAAAAGACCCGCTCGGTACCAAAGGTGCACGTTTAACCACTGAAATTTCTATTCCATCGCGTTACTTGGTGCTTATGCCACGTTCGGAGCATGTGGGCGTGTCGCAGCGAATTGAAACCGAAGAAGAGCGCGATCGGCTGCGTACGTTGGCCACGGACTATTCTGACAACGACGTGGGTTTTATTGTACGCACTGCAGCAGAAAAGGTGACGGAAGAAGAGCTAGCAGAAGACGCCAAGTTTTTACGTCGGCTGTGGGCTAAAATTCAAGAACGACGCAAAAAGAAAAGCAAGGGTGGTGTGCTTTACGAAGACTTAGGGTTGGCTGCGCGGGTATTACGGGACATGGTGGGTATTACCGTAGAGCGGGTGCGTATTGACTCGCGCTTGGCTTTCCAAGAACTAACAGACTTTGTGGAGTCGTTTATTCCCGAGCTTGTCAGCAAGCTTGAGGTATATGATGGGGAGCGGCCCATTTTCGACTTGTTCGATGTTGAAAACGAAATACAGCGGGCGTTAAACCGCCATGTTACGCTGAAGTCGGGCGGCAGTTTGATTATTGATCAAACGGAAGCCATGACCACCATAGACATTAATACGGGTGCGTTTGTGGGCCACAGAAACCTGGCCGACACTATTTTTAATACCAATATTGAAGCAACCCAGGCCATTGCACGGCAGTTACGACTGCGCAATTTGGGCGGCATTATTATTGTCGACTTTATTGATATGCAGAACGAAGACCACCGCCGCCGCGTGTTGCATAGCTTAGAGCAAGCACTTAACAAAGACAGAGCCCGTACCACCATTAGTGGCTTTACCTCATTAGGCTTGGTGGAGGTTACCCGGAAGCGTACCCGTGAAAGCTTAGAGCATGTGCTGGCCTCGGAATGTCCGGTGTGTCATGGCCGCGGTTCTATTAAAACCGTCGAAACTGTGAGCTACGAAATTATGCGCGAAATTGTGCGCGTAAACCGTGCGTATGACGCAGACGAGTTTATTGTGTATGCCTCGTCGGCGGTTGCTGAGCGCTTACTAAATGAAGAAACCCATGCCTTGGCTGAGTTAGAAATGTTTGTGGGAAAAAAAGTGAAGGTGCAAGTAGAACCTTTATATAGCCAAGAGCAATTTGATGTGGTGATGATGTAGTGAAAGCATGGCGTGCTTTGGCTTATTGTGTCAACAAACTGTGGCTGCTATTGGCAATACTTCTGGTCACGGCGGCCTTGCTACTGTCTGCTGTGCGCCTTTCTCTGCCCTACCTAGACCATTACCGCACGGATATTGAGCTCTTTATTCAAGAACACTATGGCCAAGAGGTCACAATAGGCGCACTGAATGCCCGCTGGACTCACTTTGGCCCCGCTTTGGTGCTTGAAGAAATGGCGTTGGTGACAGACGAGTCGCTGCCTTTTGAACTAGAGCTGGGCGAAGTGCAGGTGGTGCTTAGTTTTTGGCAAAGCCTAGCAGCGCGCCAGTTGGTATTCGAAGAGTTCGAATTAGACGATGTGGTGGTAGACATATATGCCCAAAAGCGGCAAACAGGAAACCTGCCCATTATTCGCGCTCTGGAAAACTTGTTGCTAAACCAGTTAGAGCATTTTGAGGTTCGCAATAGTACTTTAAATTTACACACGGCAGACGGCCGTGAACGTACCATACATATTGAAGGCTTGCGCTGGCTAAACCGCAGCGGTATGCGGCAAGCCACGGGCCGCTTTAGTGTGCCCGATGTCACCGCAAACCACTTAAACTTTATAGCTGAATTTGACAGTAAAAGTGAGCACGCACTAACGGGCAACTTATACGTTGAAGCCAGCCGTCTTGATATTTCCCCTTGGATAGCCCAGCTCACCTCAACTGCCGACATTGTCCGAGCAGAATTTAACTTGCGCGGTTGGATTGAGTTCGAAAATGCACGCTTTATTCATGGGCAGGTGCATTTCGACAAAAACCACTTGGAGTGGCAACGAGGCACGGACACGCACACCCTTTCCACCAGCGCCACCACCTGGCTATTAACCCCGCAAGAAGGGGGCTGGCTGATGAACTCTGAACCCTTGCAAGTAACGATTGACGGACAAGCGTGGCCCATTGCTGCGGTGGCTTGGGAATACCAAGACGGGCAGCACCTATGGAACCTCGACACGCTAGAAATACGCAACTTTGGGCCTGTGTGGAGTTTATTTGGTTCGCCCGGTGAAGAAGTTCGGCAGTGGTCGTCGGGTTTACAGCCTCAAGGCCATATAGAAGCCTTTAAGGTGCGCTTGTCGCCACAGCGTGAGTGGCAGTTTTATGTGCAAGCCAACGACCTTTCCTGGCAGCACCATAGAGGTATACCAGGAGTTTCCGGATTAAGCTTTGAGTTTTGGAGCGACGCCCAGCGTGGCCGCTTTGAAATAAAAGGCGAGGATGTGTCTTTATTATTTCCAAGTACCTTCAAGCAGGCGCAAGAATTAAGCCGGTTGGAGTGGAGCGGTTATTGGGAGCGAGACGCCAGTGGCTGGAGCTTACGCATACCTAACGCACGGATCAGTTTACCTCAGTTCGACTTAATTCAAGACTTTCGTTTAGCGGGCGGAGAGGGCAAAACACCGACAGTAGAATGGGCCGTGGGTACCTCGTCACGCAATATGCCAGCCCTTAATGCTTTGGCTTACTTGCCGTTACAGCTAGGGGACAAACTCAATGGATACTTGCGACAAGCAATTAACGAAGGCGTGCTTGACGAACTCAGTATGGTCTGGCGCGGAAGCTTAGTGGACTTTCCTTACAAAGCGGGGGAAGGGGTCTTCCAAGCAAAAGCGGCATTAACCAACCTGAACTTTAGTTTTCGAACCGACTGGCTACCCCTAGAGGCGGACCGGGCAGTTGTTTACTATCAAAATGAGACCTTACGTATTAATGCAGCGCAAGCAAGTATTGGCGGTGTGGCGGCACGCAATGTGCAAGTGCGCTTGCCAGAACTCCTTTCAGCAGAGCGTTGGATGCATGTAAGCGCTGAAGTAGCGGGCAATGCTGCGGCGGCGCAGCAGGTATTTGCCCATAGTTCGTTAAAAGACTCGGTGGGCGCTGCTTTAGAGCAGGTGGTAGCCCATGGCGACATCAGTGGCCAGTTTCAGCTTTCCGTGCCCTTTTTTGATGGCGCCGACACGCAGCTAGAAGCCAGTGTTTCTTTGATGCCTCAACGAATACATTTTGCTGCTATCAATACAGATTTGGAGAACGTTTCAGGACTATTGCGCATTCGTAATGGGGGCCTGAGCTTTCAGCCAGAAACGGCTGAGTGGCATGGTATTCCGCTCACACTTGCAGTAACCGGGACTCCAACTGAACAGGGCTACCAGGTGGCGGCAGACGTGCGTGGCGAATGGGGCATGACTGCAGTTGCCGATGCGTTCCCAGCCGCACCTGTGTTGCAACATATGTCTGGAGAAATAGCCACAACGGCAACATTTGAGATGAACCTACATAAGGAAACTGGGTTCGATTACCTGTGGGATATGCGCACAAACTTAACCGGGGTTGAAAGCAAACTGCCAGAGCCATTTCATAAACAGCCGGGGGAAATCTGGTTTTGGCAAACCCAGCTTGCAGGCGATAACGAAGGTTTGCGTTTAACCACGGGCATTGAAAATGTAGTTAGCCTTGAAGGGCGTTTAACCTTGGGTGAAAAGGGGTTCCATGCGGCTCAAGTGCGAGTAGGCCCAGTGCCGGAGAAACCTTTGCCGGAGCAAGGGTTAGCTCTGCATGTAAAAAGCGAACAAGTGGATATAGCCCAGTGGCTGACCCTTTTCAATCGTTGGGAAGAAACGGTAGAGGCACTACCCGCAGCGGACACACCGAGCACGAGCCTGTTGAGTTACTTACCTGAAAGCAGTCAGTTTACAGCGGATATTGCGACCTTAAATGCGTGGACTCAGCGTTTTCATACGGTGGATGTGGATTTAACGAAGCAAGATAGTCATTGGTTTGGTCAGCTCAATGCAGACGAAACCCGTATGACGCTGGACTATGCAGAGCACAGCGACGCCATTCGAGTGAATGCGGACTTCCTTGAGCTTTCAGCCTTTACCAGCGAGCAGGATGATGCTGCAAACGAGGAGAAGCCAATAGTACCTGAGCGGGGCTTGGTGGAAAGCAATTGGTTGGCGCGCATACCCGCCATTGAAATGACCTGCCGTATTTGTCGCTACGATGGTAAAGACCTAGGTCGCGTTACCTTTGGCTTAGATGGTAGGTTTGAGGGCGAGCAACTGCGCCATTTACGGCTGCTGAAGTCGGGCACGCGCTTGGACCTAAAAGGGGGCTGGACGGTGCAGAATGAGCGGGTTGCAAGCCACATTGAAGGGGAATTTAATACCAGCAATATTAGTGCTCTGCTATTAGGATGGGGCACAAATTCTGTGGTGCAAGACTCGGCTGTGAACGTGAAAGGGAGCCTAGGCTGGAGTGGCAGCTTAGTTGAACTAAACCGCGAAACCCTGAACGGTAACCTAACTTACACACTTGGGGCTGGGTACCTACGGGACGTGAATGACGGTGGTGCTCGGCTTCTTTCGGTTCTAAGCTTAGAAAGCATTTTGCGTAAGTTAACTTTGGATTTTCGTGACATATTCGCTCGCGGCATGTTCTATTCCAGCTTTGGTGGCACCCTCGATATTCACCAGGGCACTGTCAGCACCTCAGACACAGAAATGATAGGCGCAGCAGGGGACTTAACCGTAGCCGGCACCACAGACTTGGTGACCGAAGCGCTGGACTACCAGCTCTCGTTTACGCCGAAAGTCACCTCGAGTTTACCCGTGTTATTGGCTTGGATGATTAACCCGCCCAGTGGTTTAGCCGCCTTGGTGATCGACCGGGTACTGCATGAAGCCAAGGTTATTTCACGCTTGGAGTATCAGGTGTCGGGTACAGTCAGTGCTCCTGTGGTTACAGAAGTGAAGCGGGACGCGAAAAACGTGGAATTGCCAGAAGAAGAGTTGCGTAAATTAGAAGAAACATTAGAGCAACCTGAGCCAGATGAAACGCAAGGCCTTCCCGAGACAATGGATGAGGAGCAAGAGCATGGCAACGGTTAGTGTGTTGCAAATGAATTCAGGCGCCACCTGGGCAGAAAACAAAGCCAAAGTGGAAGCCTTGTTTGCACAGCTTCCAGCAGCACGGCCCCAGTTGGTGTTACTTCCGGAAGCGTTTTCATGTTTCGGTGCGGGTGAAGCGAATATACGCCAACACGCCGAGCCCTTGGGGCAAGGTCCCGTGCAAGAGTATTTGTCAGCCCTAGCGAAGCAACATAATGTGTGGGTGTTAGCAGGAACCTTACCTATTTTGTCGGGCACTCGGTATGCGGCTGCATCACTGCTATTTAATGCGCAAGGGGCGCAATGCGCGCGCTATGACAAGTTGCACTTATTCGATGCGGCAGTTGCAGATAACACCAAGCAGTACCGGGAGTCTAGATATACACAACCTGGTTCGCAGGTGCGTGTGGTAGACACGCCTTTTGGTCGTTTAGGTATGGCAATTTGTTATGATGTGCGCTTTCCTGAGTTATTCAGGCAGCTACGTACTGAAGGTGCTGAGTTAATTAGTTTACCTTCTGCGTTTACCAAGGTCACAGGCAAGGCCCATTGGGATATTCTGATTCGTGCGCGGGCGATTGAAAACCAAGTGTATATGCTGGCGCCAAACCAATGGGGTGAGCATGCCGATGGCCGAGAAACCTGGGGACACTCCATGATTGTCGACCCCTGGGGCGTGGTCGTTGCGCAGCAAAGCAGCGGGGAGGGTATTGCCTCGGCGACCCTAGATATGAAAGCATTAGAGGCAGTGCGGGCAAATATGCCAGTATTAGCGCACAATCGATTTGAGGTACGGTTTATACATGAATGAACAACAGCACATAGAAGAGCAAGTAGCCGAGACGCTACTGACACCCCATGGCTTAGACATAGCAGGCTTGCAGCGGGGCTTGCAGTCCATGTATTCGGGGAGTTTAGACTTTGCGGATATTTTCTTGCAGAACAGTGTGCATGAAACCTGGTCGCTTGAAGACAGTATTGTGAAAGGGGGTAGCTTCTCCATTGAAGCCGGCCTTGGCGTGCGTGCTATTACCGGTGAGAAAACGGGGTTTGCCTATGCGGACACGATTTCAAACCAGTCCCTTAGCGACGCCGTGGCAGCTGCGCGCGGCATTACGGAAGCAGGCCAAGAGCGCCAAGTGAAGGTGCTCACCAATACGGAGTTTTCGCCCCTATATTTGTCGGAGAACCCGCTACAAAGCCTGGCAGAAGCCCAGAAAATAGACCTGCTACAACGTATGGACAAACAAGCACGTAAGCTTGATCCGCGTGTGTGTGAGGTGTCTGTTAGTTTGACCGGCGTATGGGAACACATGCTGGTGGCGGCAACGGACGGCACCCTCGCGAGCGATGTGCGACCCTTGGTACGCTTGAACTGCACTGTGCTGGTTGAACAAAACGGTCGCCGCGAGCGCGGCAGTGCCGGCGGGGGTGGCCGCGTCGACTATGAGTACTTTTTACTAACAGAAGGCGACGGTAAGCCGCGTTATGTGGCCATGGTGGAAGAAGCTGTGCGCCAAGCATTAGTGATGCTTGAGGCACAACCAGCGCCGGCGGGCACCATGCCTGTGGTACTAGGGGCCGGCTGGCCGGGTGTCCTACTGCATGAAGCGGTAGGGCATGGTTTAGAAGGGGACTTTAACCGCAAAGGCGCGTCTGCCTATTCCGGCCGTATTGGTGAGCAGGTGGCCGCAAAAGGCTGCACCATAGTAGACGATGGCACCTTAGCCAACCGCCGAGGCTCCTTGAGTGTCGACGACGAAGGCACACCGAGTGGCCACAACGTATTAATAGAAGACGGGCGCTTAGTGGGCTATATGCAAGACAAAATGAACGCGCGCCTTATGGGCGTTGCGGCGACCGGAAACGGCCGCCGAGAGTCTTACGCACACTTACCGATGCCACGCATGACCAACACTTACATGCTTGGGGGTGACTATGATCGCGAAGAAATTATTAGCAGCGTCAAGCAGGGTATTTATGCCCCGCAGTTTTCGGGCGGTCAGGTAGACATTACCTCGGGTAAGTTTGTGTTTAGTGCTTCGGAAGCGTATTTAATTGAAGACGGCAAAATAACCACACCGATTAAGGGGGCAACCTTGATTGGTAATGGCCCAGAAGCCATGTCGCAAGTGTCTATGGTGGGTAACGACTTAGCGCTTGATAAGGGCATAGGCGTGTGTGGTAAGAATGGGCAAAGTGTGCCGGTTGGCGTGGGCCAACCGACATTGAAGATAGATGGTATGACAGTGGGTGGTACCGACTAGGCTTGAGAGACCTCGCGAAGGTACTTGAATAACTCGCGCGCGGCAGTAGGTGGCTTGTTGGTTTCAGCTTGCTTTTGCGCCGTGCGAATAAGCTGGCGAAGGTGCTGGCGGTCGATATGGGGCCATTGCTCTAGCACGTCGTGTAAAGCGGCGTCGCCTTCGCTAATAAGCCGGTCGCGCCACTGCTCGAGCGCATGGAAATGCTTTTGTTCTACCAAGTACGCTTGCTGGCGTGCGTCCATGGCGTCGAGAATAGCTTGGGCGTCGCTGGAGCGAATGAGTTTGCCAATGTATTGAATTTGGCGCTTAAACGCAGCGTGCTTGTTGCGTACCCGTTGGGCAAGCTTAATGGCTTCCATTAAGGAGCTTGAAATGGGTAAGCCGGCCAACTCGTGTGGCGACATGTCCACCAACTGCCGACCTAAGTCGGTTAGGGCAAGCACTTCACGTTTTCGCTCCGACTTACTTGGGCGCAAATCGTCATCCATTAGAGTTTTGTCTTCAGACATATAATTTTCCGTCATTCGTGCAGCAATTGGGTATGAATGCTACATAGTTTATCAGGAAGGGCGCTGCTGTGGTACGTTTGCTGCAGTATCTGTGTTTTTCCTTGAGATAAGAGGTTTACGTTTTGACAAGTCGGAAACAGTTAGAGCAAGAAGTAGCGCGTGCGGAAGAAGCCGTAAGCAATGCCTTAGCACACGCCAAACGTTTAGGGGCCAGCGCCGCCGAATGCGCTATTAACTACAGCCGAGGGTTGTCGGTTAGTTCACGCATGAACGACATAGAAACCGTGGAGTTTAACCAAGACGGTAGCTTGGGTATTAGTGTGTATCGTGGGCAGCACAAAGGGAATGCCAGTACAGCAGACTTGTCGCCTGAAGCGGTGGCGGCAACGGTTGAAAAAGCGTGTGAAATTGCACGCTACACAGAAGCGGACCCCTACACGGGGTTAGCCGATGCGGCTTTAATGGCGCAGGAACCGGTAGACCTTGAGCTGTTTTATGAAGCGGACCAAACCGCTGAGTTTGCCAGTGCACAGGTTCTGAAGTGTGAAGAAGCAATGCTTTCAGCGGACCCACGCATTGTAAACTCCGATGGTGCCAACTATGCCACGCACTGTGGTTTTCGAATGTATGGCAACACCCATGGCTTTTTAGGTCACTATTTGAGTTCACGAAATAGTTTAAGCTGCATGCCGATTGCTAAAGACGGCGACCGCATGGAGCGCGACTATGCGTATACGCTCGCCAGAAAATTTAGTGACTTAACTGCACCGGAGCAGGTGGCGGCAGAGGCAGTGCAAAATACTGTGTCGCGGCTTGGCGCTCAGCGTTTAACCACGCGCAAAGCACCGGTTATTTTTCACCGCGACGTAGCCCATGGGCTGTTTGGCCACTTTGTAAGTGCCATCAGTGGCGGTAACTTATATCGGAAAAGTAGCTTCCTTTTAGACAAGCTAGGCCAGCAAGTGCTGCCTGAGTGGCTTAATATTAACGAAGACCCTTTGATAAAAGGTGGCTTAGCGTCGAGCGCCTTTGATCACGAAGGGGTTGCGACGAAGCCGCGTTCAATTGTTTCCGGAGGAGTGCTTGAAACCTATCTACTCACCAGCTACGCCGCACGCCGGCTAAATAGCGTGGCAACAGGTCATGCGGGTGGAATTCATAACTGGCTAGTAGAGCATGGCTCTGATGACTTAGACGCCCTGTGTAAGCGTATGGGCACCGGATTATTGGTAACCGAGCTAATGGGTCAGGGCGTGAATGTTGTGACCGGCGACTACAGCCGCGGCGCGGGCGGCTTCTGGGTTGAAAACGGCGAAATTCAGTTTCCAGTGACGGAAGTCACGATCGCCGGCAACCTAGCCCATATGTTGAAGTCGATTGTGGCGATAGGGAATGACGTGGATATGCGCCACGGGGTTCAAACAGGTTCAATTTTACTTGAAGAAATGAAAATTGCCGGAGAATAAGTGGGCAGGTGACGGGAGGCGCTTAAGCCTCCTCGTCAAACTTGTCTTGAATAAGCTTTTCGATAGCATCCAATGCTGCTTCCGCCTCGTCGCCTGAGGCAATGATTTCAATGTCGCGCCCTTGCTGACTGGCTAACAGCAGCAAGCCCATTACGCTACTGGCGTCTACTTCCTTATCGCCTTGCCGTACATGAATGGTGGCGGCAAACTCATGAGAAAGCTTAGCTAATTTAGTGGCAGCGCGAGCATGCAAGCCAAGCTTGTTACGTATGGTTAACGTACGACGTATTTCTGGCATAGGGCTCTCGGTTAACTCTCTTTTTTGTCGAGTTCACGATGACGAACTTGAACGGCGATACCCATGTCGTTAAAACGCTTGCCAAGGGTTTCTGCAATATACACAGAGCGGTGCTGCCCACCGGTACAGCCGATTGCAATGGTTAAATAGCTTCGGTTACTGCGTTGGAAGTAGGGTAGCCAAGTGTCGGTAAAAGTTTCCACTTGTTGGACAAATTTCGTGACCAATGGCTGTGCTGATAAATAGCGTATGACAGGCTCGTCGCGGCCAGTAAAGGGCTTTAGTTCCGGCTCCCAGTGAGGGTTAGGCAAAATACGCGCGTCAAATACTGTGTCGGCGTTTTTAGGCACCCCATGCTTAAACCCAAAGGAAAGAAAGGTAATGATGAGGTTGTTGTCTGAACGCCCCAGAACCAATTCACGTACTTGTTCGCTAAGCTCATGCACACTGAGACCGCTTGAGTCGATGTGCCATTTGGCGAGCTCTTTCAGCGAGCTTAAAATTCTGCTTTCCATGGCGATGGCGTCGGGTAACGAACTTTCAACCCGTGACAATGGGTGCATGCGGCGGGTTTCACCATAGCGGCGAAGAAGCACGTCGTCGTTGGCATCGATAAACAGAATTTCAGGTTTAATGTTGTCGGGTAAAAACTCGATGGACTCGCTTAGGTTTTCTTCATCTTCCGACATATTGCGCACGTCAATGCTGACCGCTATGGAGTTGTAACCAGGCAGTGAGTGGATAAGCGCGGGCAATAAATGAATGGGTAAATTGTCTACACAATAAAAGCCAAGGTCTTCAAGTACCCGCAGGGCGATGGTTTTACCTGAGCCTGAACGGCCGGTAACAATAATTAATTGCATGGGGCGTCTGCTTCTGTAAACAAGGTGTAGAGTTCTTCGTGACTGGTGGCAGCACGAAACTTGCGACAGCAACCTTTACTGTCTAGGCGCTGGGCGACTTCCGATAAGGTTTTTAAGTGGGCTTCTGGTTCGTTTTCTGGGACCAGTAAAGCGAAAATTATATCTACAGGTTGGTTGTCTATGGCGTCAAAGTCGATGGGAGTTTCCAAGGTGATTAATGCGGCGACAGGGTGGCTGGCATGGCTGAGACGTCCGTGTGGAATGGCAATGCCTAAGCCAATTCCTGTGCTGCCTAAACGCTCCCGTTGAATTAAGCTGTCGAAAACATCGTCGCTGCTAACACCTCCTAATTTAGGGGCTATCAGCTTACTAATGGTTTCTAGGGCTTTCTTTTTGCTTGTATCCCGAACTGCACTTAGGGTGCAGTCCGGGCTCAAGATTTCACGTAAATCCATAAATGTTAGTGTTTTCTAAGTTTTTCTTTGTGTTTAATAACTTGGCGATCGAGCTTGTCGATGAGGCCATCGATTGCGGCGTACATATCTTCATGTTCCGACGTAGCAAAGAGCTCACCACCACTAAGGTGTATGGTTGCCTCGGCCTTCTGACGAAGTTTTTCGACAGTGAGTACAACATGAACATTGGTAATGTGGTCGAAGTGTCGCTGTAACTTGGCGAACTTAGTGTCTACAAAGCTACGTAGTGGATCAGTAATGTCAACATGGTGTCCAGTTAGATTGATTTGCATATTACCTCTTCCTTCTGTTGCCGCCTTTTATAAAAGGCTTTTTCTTTGATTGGAAGGCGGGATGTTGAGAGCTTCCCGATACTTCGCAATCGTTCTTCTAGCGACGTTAATTCCTTGCTCTGCCATAAGCTCAGCTATTTTACTGTCGCTTAAGGGTTTTGCTGCGGGTTCCGCCGCCACGATTTTTCGAATTAAGGCACGTATAGCTGTTGATGAACATTCTCCGCCATTTTCAGTGCTGACATGGCTAGAGAAGAAATACTTCAGTTCAAAAATGCCCCGTGGCGTATGCATAAACTTCTGTGTTGTCACGCGTGATATCGTCGACTCATGCATTTCAATAGCTTCCGCGACATCATTCAGCACCATCGGCTTCATGGCTTCTTCTCCATATTCAAAGAATGCCTGTTGTCGCTGCACAATACAATTAGCTACCTTCAATAAAGTTTCATTTCTGCTTTCAATACTGCGAATAAACCATCGCGCTTCTTGTGTGTGGTGCCGTATATATTGACCATCTTCGGCATTTCTTGCCTGTTGTGCAAGGGCCGCATATTCTTCGTTTACTCTAAGCTTAGGCAATGCGTCGGGGTTTAGCTCGACAACCCAACGGCCTTTGTGCTTCCGAACGGCCACGTCGGGTATGACATACTCTGCGTCACTGGGCATAAAGCTGTCGCCTGGCCGTGGCTGGAGTGTATGGATAAGGCGCATGACCTCGCGTAACTGGTCTTCTTTTAGCTTTGTTTGCCGGGCCAAGGTGCGGTAGTCGCGATTACCTAACAAGTCGATATGCTCGGTAATGATGTGCTTTGTTTCTGTAAGCCACGGGGTGTCAGGCGCAAGCTGCTCTAGCTGTAACAGTAAGCATTCACTTACTTCACGCGCCCCCACGCCTATGGGGTCGAAATGCTGAATACGTTTTAATACCACAGCCACTTCTTCGGCCTCGATGTCTGGGTACTCTTTTTGTACGGCCAGTAAAATGGTGTCGAGGGGCAGGCTTAGGTAGCCTGCGTGGTCAATAGCGTCGATAATAACTTCAGCAATGAACTGGTCCGCGTCGGAAAAGCGAGACAAGCGCATTTGCCAGAGTAAATAGTCTTGCAGGCTTTCGCTGGTTTCACCTTGGTAAATGTAGTCGTCTTCAGCAGCCATGCCTGCGCCCGAGCCACTGCCAGAGCTTGTACCGGTGCTTGAGCCTGCAGTAAAGGTGTCGTCCCAGGTACTATCGGTTGGTAACTCTGTGGGAATGTCTTGGTTGGTTAAGGCGTCAGCCGTGTCCACTTCGCTTGCGTCGACGGTGTTCTCAGCGGTGTCTTTTGCTTTCGGCTGTTCGTGGCTTTCTTGTTCTTCAGCAACTTCAAGCAAGGGGTTGTTATCAAGTGCTTCTTGGACTTCTTGGGCTAGCTCCATGGAAGACAGTTGCAAAAGTCGGATCGCTTGCTGCAACTGAGGTGTCATCGTCAGTTGTTGACCAATTTTAAGCTGCAGACTTTGCTTCATAGTGCGTTAACTCAAGCTCCTTGAATAATACGTATACTTATATGATTGCGCTTTTATAGGGAATTACAAGGAAAACTGTTCGCCTAAATACACCTCTTTCACTTTTTGGTTAGCTAGTACCTGCTGTGGGGTGCCTTGGGCAATCAAGTGGCCCTGACTTACAATATAGGCGTGCTCACATACGGACAATGTTTCGCGAACATTGTGGTCTGTTATAAGTACACCTATACCACGTTGTTGTAGTTGATGGATGATTTTTTTTATATCAATGACAGAAATTGGGTCGACCCCAGCAAAGGGTTCGTCCAGTAATATAAACTCAGGATCAGCCGCTAGGGCACGAGCTATCTCGACACGACGGCGTTCACCACCGGACAATGCCATTCCGGCGCTGTTGATAATATGACCAATACTAAATTCGCTCACCAAGCTGTCGAGTTTGTCTTCACGTTGGTCGGCCGTTAGGTCTTTTCGGGTTTCCAAAATGGCCATAATGTTTTCCCGTACCGACAGGGTACGAAACACGGAAGACTCTTGCGGTAGGTAGCCAATTCCTCGACGCGCTCGCTCATGCATGGGCAGTAAGGTAATTTCTTCGTCATCAAGAAAAATGCCGCCTTTGTCGTTTCTCACTAGGCCGACGATCATATAGAAGGTCGTGGTTTTACCCGCGCCGTTCGGGCCAAGTAAACCAACCACTTGCCCCGCCTTAACACTAAGGCTCACGTCGCTTACCACGGTACGGCCTTTATATGACTTTGCTAAATGTTCTGCTCGTAACTGCGCCATAATGCTTAATTATTCCCTTGGTCCGCTTGTTGTTCGCGTGGCTGAAAGCTTGTGCGCACACGCTGACCCGGTTCGTCACCACGTTTCGCGCTAATGACTTGGTTTTCTAAGTCATAGGTAATTTCAGAAGCTTTTAAAAAGCTTCCGCTTTGTTCCAGCTCTGCATTGCCCGTAAGGGTGAGTGTTCGTGTGGCGGCGTCATAGGTAATAACCTGGGCACTCGCTGTGACGGTGACATTTTCTTCCACTTGCTGGCTATATGTGGCGGGGCTCCCGGTAGCAATAAAAAGCTCTGCTTGGTTTTCGTCGCTGCCAAAGCCTTCCACTTCTAATTGGTCAGCATGTATGACGAGACTGCCCTGGGTAACAATGACATGGCCTTCAACCCGAAATATATTGTTGCGCAAGTCGAAAAACTCTTTGTCGGCGTCAATATTAATGGGTTGCTCAAAGTCGCGCTCTAAGGTGCTGGCTGCATCAGCACCACTTGCCCACAGGCTAAGGCAAAGTACGAGCAGGGTAGTAAATGGTTTCAACATGCTTCATTAATTCCAATTGTTGCGTTTCAATATCAATGGTGAGGCCAATGCCTCGAATTGTAAACTGTGGTCCAGAAATAACCACAGGCGACTGACTCACCATGGTTTTCTTAACAAGGTCAATGGTTAAGTCGGCTAGCTCGATATGCCGAATATAACCAATTTCCGTTAAGTTGGTTACTTCAACTTCAGCTAGTAACTCTAATTTTTCGTCGTCATACAGGTGGCCTTCTAACGCGGTGACTTGCCATAATTCGGCCGTGTCTTCGCTGCCTACACTGTTTAAATAGGTCGCATAAATGGGGTTGTTTAGCTCGGTTAGCTTACGTTTGCTAAAGTGTGCCATTTGCGACGCTTGAATGCGGTGTGTCAGGCGTCCGTCGGCATCGAACACTTGTGACACGAGGTTTTCAGCGGTGAAGTCGGGCATCGCCTGCTGTGGCGCCTCTGTGCCGGGCGCTTGCTGTTCATCTTGCCAGGGTTGCCATAACACCAAGGTTGCCATGATTGCCACCAAGGCGATGATGAATAAGGTGCGCTGATTCACGTGCTGCTCTCTGTCACTTGTTCGAGTTTACCTGCGGCCTGAAGAATTAAGTCGGCCAGCTCGCGGACAGCGCCAAAGCCGCCAGGGCAGGTGGTAACATAGTCTGCAGCAAGGCGCACTTGCGGGTGTGCGTCTTGTGGCGCTACGCCCATGCCCGCAGCTTTTATCAATGGCAAGTCGGGGCTGTCGTCGCCTATATAGGCGGCTTGTTCTGATGTGAGATCAAGTGCTGTTAAAATCTCGTCAAAGGCTGCTTGTTTTTGCTCCCGGCCTTGATAAATATAAGGCACACCAAGCGCTTGCATGCGCTGAGTAACAATGTGCGATGTGCGGCCCGTAATAACGCCTACTTCAATACCTGCCGAGCGTAGGGCTTTTACGCCTAAGCCGTCGCGGGTGTGGAAAGCCTTTAACTCTTCACCGTCATTACCTAAATAAATGCGACCATCGGAAAACACGCCATCGATGTCGCACACCACCACTTTCACCTGTGCCAAGCGTTGCATAAGGTGGTCTGGTAGGTTGCCGTACCAAGTAGACACCATATTAAATAACTCCCGACTGTAAAATGTCGTGCATATTGAATGCGCCGATCACCTGTTGCTGCGCATCGACCACAATTAAACTATTTATTTTACGCGACTCCATCAGTTGCAAGGCTTCTGCAGCTAGCATGTCAGCGGTTGCTGTAATACAGCCAGCGGTCATCACTTGGTCAATGGGGGTTTGGTGCACGTCGGTGCGTAAGTCCAGTATTCGGCGCAAGTCACCGTCGGTAAAAATACCAAGCAATTTGTTGTTGTCGTCAACAATGCTGGTCATACCCAGCCCCTTTCGTGACATTTCAAGCAAAGCGTCTGTGGTTATAGCACCGGTAGGCACCATAGGAATACGTGCGCCTGTATGCATGATGTCGGCCACCCGCAACAACAAACGTTTCCCTAAGCTACCACCTGGGTGGGATAGTGCAAAGTCGTCAGCTGTGAAACCACGGGCATGCAATAGGGATACAGCGAGGGCGTCGCCCATGGCCAGAGTGGCCGTGGTACTGGCTGTAGGAGCTAAGCCCAATGGACATGCTTCTTCCTCTACGGCAACACATACATGCACGTCGGCCAGGGTTGCAAGGGTTGAGTCGGGACGCCCTGTCATGGCAATTAAAGGAACATTTAACCGCTTAAGAACAGGGATAATACTTACCACTTCACCGGTTTCGCCGGAGTTTGACAGGGCAAGCACCACGTCTTGTTTGGTGATCATGCCTAAGTCGCCGTGGCTGGCTTCGCCCGGATGAACAAAAAAGGCGGGAGTACCCGTGCTCGCAAGGGTGGCCGCTATTTTACCGCCAATATGGCCTGACTTACCCATACCGGTAACAACCACGCGGCCTTGGCAATAGTGCATAAGCTCGCAGGCTTGGCTGAACTGGGCATCTAAATTCTTCTCTAAGGTCGCTAATGCGGCGCGTTCAATTTCAAGGACGCGGCGGCCTTGGGTCAGATAATCCGTTGTTGACATAAGGAGGTTCCTAACTCTATCTGTGTCTTCCTTGAAGTATATCACTTTGTAGCTTGTTAGGTTGAAGAACATGAATATTTGCTGCGCTATTTACTTCACCGCATGCTTAGGTTACTGTACCGGATGGTCGGTTGGTGGCAAGGTGCTGCTGCCGAGTTTTAAGGAGTAGGAAATGACTGTAGTAAAAGCCACTGGGCGCGGTGGTAGACCAAGTAAGCGTTCATTTATTTTGGAATGTGCAGAAGCACTGGTACAAGAAAAAGGCGCAGCGCACTTAACCTTTGACGCCCTGACACTTGCAACAGGAATAAGCAAAGGCGGGTTGCTGTACCATTTTGAAAGCAAAGACGCATTAATTAGTGCCATGCTAGAACGTTATGTGGATAGACGTCAGCAGGCGCGAGACGACTTGATTGGCGAAGCTGAGCGTACCCCGGACGTGGAAATTAAGGCGCTATTGGAAACAGAATTAAACCACAATAAACAGGGTAAACTTGGCGTGGACAGTGCCATTATTGCTGCTGCGGCTAGCAACCCGCAACTTATGTCGATTATTCGTCAGCGACAGCTGGACTTGTTTGAGCTGCTGGATAATAGCAGCGCAGGCCCTATGCAAGCCCGTATTGCCTGGTATGCGGTACTTGGCCACAGGTTGTGCCAACAGTTTGGTTTAGCCACGGGTGAAGAAAAAAACGAAGCAGCTTTTGCTGAAGCTTTACTTGACTTAGTACAAGTTCCTGCCACTCAGAAAAGTGATTAATACTTACTGCCTGAATTACGTTACACTATGACTTTATTCAGCTCTATTTAGAGGCGCGCTGTGACTTAGCAGCGCCTTTAGTTTCACAAGAAAGCGAGAGTGAATGTGGGAAACTTGGTTGAGTTAGACAATGTGCATTTTGCACGGGGTGAACGCCTTATTTATGAAGGCCTTACCTTGCATATTCCGCGGGGTAAAATAACCGGCGTGTTAGGCCCAAGCGGGTGTGGGAAAACCACGCTATTGCGCTTTATAGGGGGCCAGCTCATTGCTGAAAAAGGCAGTGTGCACTTTGCTGGTAAAAACATGGCTAAGCTCAGCAGGCGCGAACTGTATGAAACACGTAAGCGCATGAGCATGTTGTTTCAAAGTGGTGCCTTGTTTGCGGAATTAACAGTCGCTGAGAACGTGGCCTTCCCCCTGCGTGAGCACACCAAATTACCAGACAATATTATTCAAACCATTGTTAAAATGAAGCTGGAGTCCGTGGGCTTACGAGGCGCAGGCCAGCTTATGCCGAGTGAACTGTCAGGGGGTATGGCGCGCCGCGCTGCTTTAGCTAGGTCTATTGCTCTAGACCCTGAAATGGTTATGTACGACGAGCCTTTTGCCGGACAAGACCCTATTTCCATGGGGGTTTTGGTCAAGCTCATTGACGAATTAAATAAAACCTTGGGCTTAACCAGTATTGTGGTGTCACACGACGTGAAAGAAGTGATGAGTATTGCAGACCACCTGATTGTGATGGCGAATAAAAAAGTAGTAGGCCAGGGTACGCCACAAGAGCTTCGCGACAGCGGCTCTGAGCTGGTACGGCAATTTTTAAAAGGGGAAGCAGACGGCCCCGTGCCGTTTCATTTACCAGCAACTGCATACCACCAAGACTTGCTAGGGGAGTTGTCATGAGTGTATTGCATGCCTTAGGTCGGCAAGTAATAAAGACAGTGCAGGGCATAGGTCAAGCCACCATTATGCTGGCGCAAGCCATTATAGGAAAACCACAGCCACGGAAAAGCTTTCCGCTGTTAATACGTCAACTGTATGTTGTGGGCGTGCAGTCGATGCTGATCATTATTATATCCGGGCTTTTTATTGGCATGGTGCTAGGCCTGCAAGGCTACACTATTTTAGTGGACTTTGGTGCCGAACAAGCCCTTGGGCCTATGGTTGCCTTGTCCTTACTGCGAGAGCTAGGCCCTGTGGTCACCGCTTTATTATTTGCGGGCCGCGCAGGTTCAGCCCTTACCGCTGAAATAGGCTTAATGCGAGCAACCGAGCAACTGTCGAGTTTAGAAATGATGGCGGTGGACCCATTGCGTCGCGTTGTAGCCCCGCGCTTTTGGGCTGGGGTAATTAGCATGCCCTTGTTAGCCCTTATGTTTAATGCCGTAGGTATTTATGGCGGCTTTATGGTGGGGGTTGAATGGTTAGGGGTTGACGACGGCGCCTTCTGGTCGGTTATGCAAGCAAGTGTTAGTTGGCAAGACGATATTATGAACGGTGTCATTAAAAGTTTGGTGTTTGCCGTAGTTGTCACTTGGATTGCTTTATTTAAGGGCTACACAGCCACACCAACGTCGCCTGGAATAAGCGCTGCTACCACACAAACGGTAGTGTATAGCTCACTTGCTGTTCTTGGTTTGGATTTTATTTTAACTGCTATTATGTTTGGGTGATTTATGACCACACGTACAATGGAATTATTGGTTGGTATTTTTGCTGCTGCGGCTATTGCGGCTGTGTTGTTTCTGGCACTACAAGTTGCCAATACCAGTGACACCACCCGTGGTGACACATACACCCTGATTGCCAAGTTTGATAATATCGGCGGCTTGAAGGTTCGCTCTCCCGTAAAGGTGGGGGGGGTTGTGGTGGGCCGTGTGTCGGCTATCCGTTTAGAGGGTGAATACTACGAGCCCGTGGTGGAAATGAAGATTAGCAGCCGCTATAACCGCTTCCCAGAAACCAGCACAGCGTCGGTGCTAACCTCGGGCATTATTGGTGAACAATATATAGGGCTTGAGCCTGGGTTTATTGACGAGTATGTGCAAATACTTGGAGACGGTGGCGAAGTCATCAATACCAACTCGGCCATGGTATTGGAAAATCTTATTGGCCAATTCTTATTTAGCCAAGGTGATAATTGAGTTGCCTATGAACCAGACACAACAAAACGATGCGCTTAGTTTTGAGCATAAACAAGGGGCGGTGTTTTTACAGGGTGGTTTAAACCGCGACACTGTGCCCCAGGCGTGGCACACACGCCGTGACTGGGCTACTGGTGAAGGCGTGCTAACGCTCAACCTAGCCGGGGTAGAAAAGGTGGACTCGGCGGGTTTGGCCATGCTTATCCAATTGAAGGCCGAACTAGGGCGGCAAAACCGAGAGCTGGCTTTACAAGACGTTAGCAAACAGCTACTCGCCTTTGCGGAAGTAAGTGGTGTTACCGCCTTGCTTTCGTTAACCTAAGGCGTCGAATAAATTTAAGCAGTTAATTGTAAAAGGGAGTCAGATGGAACCGTCTGTAGTTGAAGAGTTATTAAAAAATGAGCTTGGGCTAGATGAAGTACATGTGAAGTCGGAAGGCACACATTATCAAGTGATTGCAGTGAGTGAACAGTTTGCTGATATGAGCCGTGTGAAGCAGCAGCAGTTCATTTATGCACCGCTGAATGACAAAATTGCCGACGGCACAATTCATGCACTTTCAATTAAAGCCTTTACTCCGGAGCAATGGCGCCGCGAGAAAATGCTCAACATGCCAAGCTAGAGCGTTAAGAAATGGAAAAGTTTATTGTTAAAGGTGGTGCAAAGCTAAGTGGTGACGTACGCATTTCGGGTGCTAAAAACGCAGCACTTCCTATTTTGCTGTCATCTTTACTCGCAGATGAGCCGGTGACGTTGCACAATGTGCCTCGTTTGCAAGATGTTAAAACATCTTTAAAACTTCTGGCTCAGTTAGGCATTCCCCACAGCCGTGAAGGCCAAGACAGTTACAAAATTCACCCGGGGGTAAAGCATGGGCATGTGGCGGAATATGAGTTAGTTAAAACCATGCGAGCGTCTGTATTGGTGCTTGGCCCTTTGCTTGCTAAGTGTGGTGAAGCTGAAGTGTCTCTGCCTGGGGGCTGCGCTATTGGTGCTCGCCCGGTCAATTTGCACATTGAAGGTTTACGCCAAATGGGCGCGGAAATTAGCGTCGAGCAAGGTTATATTAAAGCAAAAGCACCCAATGGCTTGCAGGGTGCACACCTTATTTTAGACTTGGTCAGTGTGACAGGTACAGAAAACTTAATGGCTGCTGCCACCCTAGCGAAGGGTGAAACCATTATTGAAAACGCTGCTCGCGAACCCGAAGTGGTTGATTTGGCGAACTTCTTAAATACCTTAGGCGCGGACATTCGCGGTGCAGGGACTGACACCATTCGTATTCAAGGCGTGTCGCGATTACACGGCGGCGAATATCGAGTGATGCCTGATCGGATAGAAACAGGCACCTTTTTAGTGGCAGCGCTTGCAACAGGCGGGCACATTCGCTGTACCCACACAGACCCAAGCTTACTTGATGCGGTATTAAAGAAACTGAGCGACGCTGGCGCGGACATTACCCGCGGCGAGACCACTATTGAGCTGCGCAGTACAGGTACACCACGTTCGGTAAATATTGTAACTGCACCACACCCTGCGTTTCCTACCGACATGCAAGCACAGTTTACGGCCTTAAATGCCATTGCCGAAGGCACAGGCTGGGTGCGGGAAACTATTTTTGAAAACCGCTTCATGCATGTACCAGAATTAAAGCGCATGGGAGCGGACATCGACTTAGACGGCAATACCGCCATTTGCCGTGGAGCAGCAGAACTAAGTGGTGCACAAGTAATGTGTACCGATTTACGTGCGTCTGCTTCCTTGGTTATTGCGGGGCTTGTGGCAAAAGGCGAAACGGAAGTAGAGCGTATTTACCACATAGACCGTGGCTACGAGAAAATAGAAGAAAAACTAACGGCTTTAGGCGCCAACATACAACGGGTTTCTATGTAAACCCGTTGTATTGCTGTGCTGTTACTCTTCCGGTACGCGCAAATGTTGAATAACAGCTTCAGTGGTTAAATACTGCTGTTGGCGCACAAAGTCGATACGAATGCTGGTGCCCGGACGGGTTGCAGCAACCATGTCTAGCGCTTGGTTTAGGCTTTTCAATTCTACCCCATTGATACGAACTAAGAAGTCGCCCGGGCGCAGGCCTGCCAAGTGAGCTGGGCCTTCCGGCTCTATGCGCTCAATAACCACACCTGGAATGTTGAGCTCGGGGTGGAAGGCATGCCGCGCTTCTACGCCAAAGTAGCCACGGGTTACTGAGCCTTCCGCAATAATTTGCTCCATGACACGTTCAGCTAAATGGTAAGCAACTGAGAAAGAAATACCGGTCAGCTCTTCACCTTGTTCCGACAAATAACGACCGCTATTAATACCCACCAATTCCCCACGCGAATTGACTAAGGCCCCACCTGAGTTACCTTCATTAATGGCTGCGTCCATTCTTATAAATTCAGAGTAAGCATTGTCGGGGTTGTTACGTCCGGTCGCAGAAATAATGCCCTGGGTTACGGTTTGTCCAATGTTGTAAGGGTTGCCGATGGCAAGCACCACGTCACCCACCCGCGGGGTATAGCTGTCGTTGCGTGGAATAACGGCAAGGTTGTCGGCGGCAATACGCAGTACGGCAAGGTCGGTAAGGCTGTCGCTGCCAATGAGTTGGGCGCCGAAAACGCGGCCGTCTTGTAAGGCCACTCGTATTTGGTCCACGTTTGACACCACATGCCGCGCGGTCAGAATAAAGCCCTTGGCATTCATAATCACCCCAGAGCCTAAGCGAAGAGTGGGCGGACCTTGCAAGTGGGCATTGGGGTGGCTGCTTTGGGTCGTGTATATGTTCACCACGGCAGGAGCTGCAAGCTCGACAGCGTCAGCAAAGCTGACCAAGTCACTGGCTGTGGCGACCCGACTGGATTCGGTTGGCTGTTGTACCAAAGGCAAAACGGCCAGCACTAAGGCGGCAACAATAAAGCCAAGCAAAGCGGGCTTAATAAGGTATTGCGTGAGTAATGAAGCGTGTTGCTTAGCCATG
The DNA here is from genome assembly GCF_003987015.1 of Aliidiomarina taiwanensis. Lineage (GTDB taxonomy): Bacteria > Pseudomonadota > Gammaproteobacteria > Enterobacterales > Alteromonadaceae > Aliidiomarina > Aliidiomarina taiwanensis. The sequence goes on from NZ_PIPQ01000002.1 coordinate 248,407, forward strand.
CAGTGTCTTTATGTCGGTGAATTATAAACCGATCTTAACACTGAAAAGAGAGCGGAGGTAGTTCTCCGCCCTCGAATTCTAGGAAGGGTCCTCAGGTTTTAGTTGGGTAAGAGTAAATAAAGCTGTCGATTGCCTCGAGTAATCGTCAGGGCCGTTACCCCTTTGCTTCGCTCTAACAGGCTGCGTAGCTCAGTGACCGAGTTCACGGGGCGACGGTTCACCGCCACAATAACGTCGCCTTCTGCCAGTCCAATTTGCTCCGCCGGCGACTTGACTTCAATTCCTGTAACTCGCAGGCCATTACCCCCATTGTTTTGCAAGGTAGCTCCGCGTAGAGCAGGGTGCATTGTTGCAGCTGTTACTGTGGTTTCAGCTTCGCTTAACTTGACGTTCAGGCTTAGTTCGCGACCGTCACGAATAATCCCTAGTCGTACTTCACGACCCGCCCCTGCGGCTCCGACTTTGGCGGCAAGCTCCGTCATGGAGTGGAGTTGGGTGCCATTGATGCTAACAATTACGTCGCCCGCTTGCAGGCCTGCTTGCTGGGCAGCACTGTCTTGTATAACTTCACTGACCCAAGCACCTTGGGTGCGGTCGATGCCTAAGGCGTCGGCTAATTGTTGGTCTAGGTCGCGACCACGCACACCCAGAATGCCACGACGTACCTCGCCGAACTCAAGAATTTGGTCCACCAGGTTTTTCATCATGTTAGAAGGGATAGCAAAACCAATGCCTATGTTTCCGGTTGACCCTAAAATTGCAGTGTTAATTCCAATGAGGCGGCCGTTCAAGTCAACCAGAGCACCGCCCGAGTTTCCGCGGTTTATAGCGGCGTCGGTTTGAATGTAATTTTCTAGGCGACCACCGGCAAAACCACCACGACCAAGGGCTGAAACAATACCAGAGGTGACCGTTTGACCTAAGCCAAAGGGGTTCCCAATAGCAATCGCAAAGTCGCCCACACGGAGTTCGTCAGAGTTGGCTAGGGGCAGTTCTTTCAAGTTTGAAGGCTCGTCCAATTTGAGCAGGGCAATGTCGGACTCGGGGTCGGTGCCAAGAATGGTGGCCGAGAAAGTGCGGCCGTCGTTCAAGGTGACGGTGATATCGGAGGCGCCTTCCACCACATGGTTGTTGGTGACCACATAACCTTCTTGGGCATCAATAATAACGCCAGATCCCAAGCCTTGAAATGGCTGTTCCCGGGTTTGTTCTTGTTGGCCAAAAAAGTGCCGGAAAGCGTCGGGAATGCGTTGGCGGGTAACGCGCACACCTTCCACGGAAATGTTTACTACAGCAGGGGTGGCCTGCTCCAGCATGGGCGCTAGTGTGGGAGTGCCCATGCGCTGTTCGAGTTGGGCAAACGGCACTTGAGCAAACGAAGTAATACTAGTCAAAGAAAGGGCCAAAAGGGCCATGAGAATATAAAGTCGTTTCATGGAATAAAGTACCCCACAGTTAAGTTAGACGTAAAACATTCAGGAGCAGACCCTGTCGTTGGGTAGACGAGTCGCATATAAACAGACTCATTGATACTAAATAAGTTCTGAAAAAGTGAATTTCAAGCAGCACGAAGAAAAAACCCGGCGCCAAGGCCGGGTGGAAGGAATAGCGGGGAAGTTAGCTTTTTTCTTTGTCTGGCGCCGAGAAGATGCCGCTGCCGGGCTCGGAATAGTCGAGAGGCGCTTCGTCTAGGCGGGGCTTGGTTTCATTGCTGCGGCTGCGGCGGCGTTCTGTTTCCAGCAGGTTCGACTGCCGGAGTTCTTGCATGGTGCCTTCCGCGAAAAATGGCAAGGGCTCCTGCCATTCTTTGTCGCTTTGCAGAATCTGTTCACTGTCCCCTAAAAAAGTGTCGAGTTTGCTTTGTACTTCAGCCACTTGTTCGGAAAGAAGTCGAGCTGTTGCCATATGATCCGCCACATCGCGCCGATAGGCGTCGAACTGCTGTTGTGTGTCGGCCAATTGCGACGCAAGCGCCGAGGAGTTACGGCCGCCAGGAAATGCATAACGGCTTAGGAAGAACCCAATAACTCCGCCAATAATGACTAAAAGAATACCTATGAGCCAGCCCATTTAAAAATCTCCTTGGTAACGTAGTTCGTCTACTATGAATAATGGTATCATGTATTTTTGTTTTCAGTCGTCAGATGTCAGGGTATTTTTTTCATGAATAAACCAGTGACGCAGGCACCCCCACCCAGTGAGCTTACTCCGTGGGCCTTGTATCAGCAAGATTTAAAGAAAGAAGGCTTCAGTTACGATGAAGCGCAGGAAAATGCAGTGCGCCATTTACAGCGGCTGTTTGACGACTTATTAGTAAAGCCCCGCCGCCGTGTGCGTGTGCGCCGCAAGTTAAAGCGCGTGCTAACCGGCAGGGCACAGCTGTTTGGGCAGCAAATACGCGGCCTTTACTTTTGGGGTGGCGTTGGTCGAGGGAAAACCTACCTGGTCGACACTTTTTACAATGCCTTGCCCTTTGAACGAAAGTGGCGCGTGCACTTCCATCACTTTATGCAGCGTGTTCATGAGGAGCTAAAGAAGCTGAAAGGCCGTTCAGACCCTCTGGCGATTATTGCTGAGCAATTTTCTAAAGATGCACGGGTCATCTGTTTCGACGAGTTTTTTGTGCAAGACATTGCCGACGCTATGATTCTTGGCACCTTGTTTCAAGAGCTGTTTAAGCGCGGCGTGGTACTGGTTGCTACCTCGAACATTGTCCCCGACGACTTATACAAAAACGGTTTGCAGCGGGCACGTTTTTTACCGGCCATCGACTTAATTAAGCAGCACTGTGAAGTTGTGAACGTAGACAGCGGCATTGACTACCGCCTGCGCACCTTAGAAAAAGCTGAAATATACCACTGGCCTTTGGACGAACAAGCGGACACCAATTTGAAGCAGTACTTTTGTAGTTTGGCCGGTGAAGAAGAGTCGGCGTGTACTCCTGTTGAGCTGACCATTAACAAGCGCCCGCTTCAGGCGCGAATGGCCGCGGCAGATGTGGTGATGTTTGACTTTAAAGAGCTGTGTGAAGGGCCACGAAGCCCTTATGACTATATTGCCATAGCTGAAAAATACCAGGCGGTACTGGTCAGCAATGTCAGCATAATGAGCGGTAATAACGACGACACGGCCCGACGCTTTATTGCGTTAGTGGATGAATTTTACGAGCGCCGCGTGAAGCTTATTATGTCTGGGGAAGCTCCCCTAGAAAAACTATACGCAGGCGGTCGGTTAAGTTTTGAGTTTAAGCGTTGTTTAAGTCGATTACTTGAAATGCAGTCGCGCGAGTATTTAGCGATGGAATATAAATCATAAAAAGGGATGATCTTCTAACCAGCTTTCAGTATAATCTCGCGCAGCCCACGTTACTTCCCCTGCGTTATCCCAGCGCAGTCGGCCAAAGGGCCTCGGGAAATTTATTCGGCATGCTCGCGGGGAAGCCCGGAGAAGCCTCGGCTAAGTTCATGAATTCTAGGTAATAAACATGAAAACATTTGTTGCAAAACCAGCAACCGTCAAGCGCGACTGGTATGTCGTTGACGCTGAAGGTAAAACACTAGGTCGCATCGCGACTGAAATTGCTACCCGTTTACGTGGTAAGCACAAGCCTGAATATACACCACACGTTGACACGGGTGACTATATTATTGTTGTAAATGCTGAAAAAGTTACTGTTACCGGTAACAAGGCACAAGACAAAATATACTACTCGCACAGTGGTTACCCAGGTGGCTTGAAGTCGATGAGCTTTGAAAAGCTACAGGCGAAAAAGCCAGAAATGATTATTGAAGCCGCCGTGAAAGGTATGCTACCTCGTGGTCCTCTTGGACGTGACATGTTCCGTAAACTAAAAGTTTACGCAGGACCTGAGCACAACCACGCAGCACAGCAACCTAAAACCCTTGATATTTAATTGGAGCAGATGACTATGGCAGATACTCAATACTACGGTACAGGTCGTCGCAAAAGCTCTACAGCGCGGGTTTTCCTGCGTCCGGGTAGCGGTGCGATAAAGATCAACAACCACGAAATCGAAGAGTACTTCGGTCGTGAAACAGCACGTATGGTTGTACGTCAGCCACTTGAATTGCTAGAAATGGCAGACAAGTTCGACGTATACGTAACTGTTTCTGGTGGTGGTACCACAGGTCAGGCGGGTGCAATCCGTCACGGCATTACACGTGCACTTATGCAGTACGACGAAGCGCTACGTAGCGACTTACGTAAAGCGGGTTATGTTACTCGTGACGCGCGTCGCGTTGAGCGTAAGAAAGTCGGTCTTGCGAAAGCACGTAAGCGTCCACAGTTCTCAAAACGTTAAACGCTTATTTTTACCGACACAAAACCCAGCTTTTGCTGGGTTTTTTATTGCTGCTATCTAGGTGTAGACCTTGTAAATAGCAAGGGTTTTCATTATTATCAGAAAGCATTTTTTTTAGTCGCGAGTATTCATACTTGTGCTGCGGTATTTTCCGCACAGCGTCCAAAACTGGAGAAAGATGGATGAGCAATGCGCCTGTAGATAAGGGCCGTCGCCGATTTTTAACTGTTGCCACCTCCGTTGTAGGTGCGGCAGGTGCAGTCGGGGCAGCCGTACCTTTTATTGCTTCATGGAACCCAAGTGCAAAAGCCCGAATTGCGGGTGCACCGGTTGAAGTGAAAATAGATAAAATAGAGCTAGGTCAACTGGTCCGTGTAGAGTGGCGTGGCAGTCCTGTATGGATTATTCGCCGCACACCAGAAATGTTAGCAAGCTTGAATGAAACCGAAAAGAACCTGAGAGACCCGGATTCACAAGTGGCACAGCAGCCTGTGTATGCGCAAAACCAACACCGTTCTATCAAGCCTGAATGGTTTATTGCTGTTGGTATTTGTACACACTTAGGCTGTTCACCGCAGTTTATTCCAAAAAGCTTCTCGGTTGCTGAAGGCGTTGAGTCAGGGTTCTTCTGCCCGTGCCACGGTTCTCGCTTCGACATAGCTGGACGGGTATTCCAGTCGGTACCTGCACCAACGAACTTAGTCATTCCGCCATACTACTTTGTTGACGACAACACCGTCATCATTGGTGAAGACGAGGGGACAGCTTAATGAACCGTATTATTGAGTGGATCGACGCGCGTATTCCAATGTCGAATACGATGAAGCTCCACGTAACCCAATACCCTGCACCGAAGAACTTTAATATTTGGTACATTATGGGCTCGTTAGCACTGGTTGTGTTAGTGAACCAAATTGTCACCGGTATTTGGCTCACCATGAACTATGTACCGTCAGCAGAAGGCGCATTCGCCTCGGTTGAATACATTATGCGTGATGTTGAGTACGGCTGGCTACTGCGCTATATGCACTCCACAGGCGCCTCAGCATTCTTCGTTGTTGTTTATCTGCACATGTTCCGGGGCTTAATGTATGGTTCATACCAAAAGCCACGTGAGCTGCTGTGGATTTTCGGTATGCTTATTTTCCTTGTGCTAATGGCAGAAGCCTTTATGGGCTACATGCTACCTTGGGGACAAATGTCTTACTGGGGTGCACAGGTTATTATTTCCTTGTTTGGTGCTATTCCAATTGTAGGTGACGAGTTGACCACGTGGATTCGTGGTGACTATGTTATCTCAGGCGCTACGCTAAACCGTTTCTTCGCTCTGCATGTTATTGCCTTGCCATTAGTGCTGGTTATTCTTGTGTTCTTACACTTGATTGCTTTGCATGAAGTGGGTTCAAACAACCCAGACGGTATTGACACGAAGCGCAAGAAAGGCAGTGTGCCAAAAGAAGAGCAGTCGCCCTTTGAATTCCATAAGCACTACGCAGACAAATACGACATTGTTGACTCGGTTCCTTTCCACCCGTACTACACGGTGAAAGACTTAGTTGGATTAGCAGGTTTCTTAATTCTGTTTGCGCTGGTTATTTTCTACGCGCCAACTATGGGTGGTTTCTTCCTTGAGCCGCCAAACTTTGAAGCCGCAGACCCAATGCGTACGCCAGAACACATTGCGCCGGTATGGTATTTCACGCCTTTCTATGCCATTTTGCGTGCAGTACCCATTAAGTTACTGGGTGTTATTCTGATGTTCGGTGCTATTGTATTGTTGTTCTTGCTACCTTGGATTGACCGTGGCAACACACGTTCCATGCGTTACCGTAGCATTTGGCATAAGCTGAATATCTTCCAGTTTGTCATTAGCTTTATTGTGTTGGGTTACTTAGGTGTGAAGCCTGCAACCGACATTTATACGATGATGGCGCAAATATTCACCTTCTTGTACTTCGCATTCTTCGTGTTCCTATGGTTCTACAGTAAGAATGAGAAAACCAAGCCATTACCGGAGAGGTTGACGAAATGATGAAGCGTATTCTTCTTGCGGTGGCATTCTTAATTCCGTCGGCTGTATTTGCAGCCGGCCCTAGCATGCCCCTAGACAAAGCGAATTACGATTTAACCGACAATGCTTCATTACAGCGCGGTGCTCAGATTTTTATGAACTACTGCCTGGGATGTCATAACGCTCAGTATCAACGTTACCAACGTACCTTTGAAGACATTGGTATTCCTGTCGACTTAGGTGAAGAGCTATTGCAATTTACCGGTGACGGTGTTGGTTCGCATATGGTTTCTGCAATTGACAAGTCAGCTGCGGCTGAATGGTTTGGCTTAACACCGCCCGACCTAACACTTGTCTCGCGTGTTCGTGGTGCCGACTGGCTTTATACTTTTTTCCGCAGCTTTTATGCGGATGAGTCGCGTCCGTTTGGTGTGAACAACGTTATATTTGAAAACGTTGGTATGCCATGGATGCTGGAAGAGTTACAAGGTACCCCACGCAAGGTAACAGAAACGAAGGTTGTGAATGGCAAAGAACAAGAAGTAACTGTTCTGACAACGGACGGTAACGGCCGTTTGAATGCAGAAGAGTTTGATCAGGCGATGCTTGACCTTACGAACTTCCTTGTTTACGTGGGCGAGCCGGTAAAACTGGAACGTCAGCGTATGGGCTTATTCGTAATAGGCTTCTTATTTGTACTATTAGTCTTAACAATACTATTGAAGAAAGAGTATTGGAGAGATGTTAAGTAAAGCATTCCAAGCTGTTCATTAATTTGGAATGGATGGGGGCCACTTGTGCCCCCTTTGCTGTTTGCTAAAGTGGAGAAAAAGATGGCTGTATCTGCCAATAAACGCTCAGTAATGACACTGTACTCAGGACGTGACGACCTATTTAGCCACCAAACACGTATTGTGTTGGCTGAGAAGGGCGTTTCTTATGAAGTTAGTTTTATCGACGACGGAAATATTCCGGAAGACTTGCAGCAATTAAACCCGTATCCAGACAATGTTCCAACTTTGGTGGACCGTGAGCTTGTGCTGTACAACTCGCGTATTATTATTGAATACCTTGACGAACGCTTCCCACATCCACCGTTAATGCCTGTCTACCCGGTGAACCGTGGTTACAGCCGCTTAATGATGTACCGTTTAGAGCGCGACTGGTATGCGTTAGCCGATACCATTCTTAACGGCACCAAGAAAGAAGCGGACCAAGCCCGCCAAGAGCTGCGTGAAAGCATTCTTTCATTAGCTCCTGCGTTTGCTGACAAACCGTACTTTATGAGTGACGAGTTTACCCTAGTAGACTGCTATTTAGTGCCCTTGTTATGGCGCTTACCTATTTACGGTATTGAACTGTCTGGTGCAGGCGCCAAAGACATTCAAAACTATATGCTGCGCTTGTTCGAGCGTGAGTCATTCCAAGACTCATTAACGGATGTAGAACGCGAAATGGGTAAGGCGTAAGTTAGGTATTTATGATGACTCCTAAACGCCCTTATTTAGTCCGTGCTTTGTATGAATGGCTATTGGACAATGAGCTCACGCCACACGTGGTGATTGATGCAAATTGGCCTGGCACGGAAGTGCCGGCTGAATACGTTCAAGACGGTCAAATTGTATTGAACATTCATCCGGACGCTACCACTGGCCTGCAAATGGCTGAGGTAGACATGCAGTTTCAAGCACGGTTTGGGGGTGTTCCTCGGCGTATTACAGTGCCTTATGGTGCTTTGCTTGCTATTTATGCTCGAGAGAATGGTGCGGGTTCTATTTTTGAGCCTGAGCCTGCTTATGAAGATCCAGAAGCTGCTTTCATACCGGAAGAGCCAAACCCTGCTGATTTAAAGCCTGTTGAAACACCAGAAGGCACACCCGAGAATGAGGGTGACTCAGCAGGAAAAAGCGCCAGAAGTCGTGGTCGGCCTCATTTAAAAGTCATTAAGTAATAAGACCTTGTATGAAAAAGGCAGCCAGCAAAAATGGCTGCCTTTTTTTGTGCGTTTTTTATAATGAAAATGCACGGACAACACGGGTTACCCCAGGGGTATTTCGGGCAACACGAACGGCATGTTGCGCTGCTGGTTCGTCCACAATGCCGAGTAAAAACACCTCACTAGCTTCTGTCACAACTTTAACACCGGAAGTGTCAATTTCGTTACTGCTTAAAAGGTTGGCTTTAATACGGGTGGTAATCCAGCTGTCTTTTGAGCGGTCAATAAAGCCTTTCGGGTCACCTACTTTTAATTCATTAAACACAGTGAGTATGGTGGCGCTTTCCACTGCAACCCGTTCAGCCCGTTGTTTAAGCTCAAGAGAGGCCACTTGGCCTACCAGTAGCACATCGCCATTGTAGGCCACCACGCGAATGCGCTGGTTCTTCAACCGCTCGTCGCTTTGAATTCCCTGCACCACGTGTAAATGTAAGCCCGAGTCGTCAATTTGGGTATTTACCTGACGACTGTCTAAAATAACGGATGTCGTTGCCACCATGCCGCCGACGGCAAGCACAGTACAGCCTGTTAAAGGTATTAAAGCCAATAGCAAAATACATAAACGACGCAACAACATGACTAAACTCCCTGGAAAATACTCGCTTCAATAGCGTCGCAAAAGGTTTGTGCTAAAAATAATTGTTGTTCAATAATACGTGCCCGGACATTGGAAGGAACCCGTATTTCAATATCGTTAGCGCCCAGCAGGCCCGCAATATCCCCCGGGTCGTCTCCGGTAATGGTAATAATGGTCATATCGCGAGAAACGGCTGCAGCCATTGCTTGGTGTAACCGTTCATTATGGGTTTGGGTAACAAACACCACCAGTATGTCACCTGCATTGCCTAATGCACTGACCTGACGAGCAAAACATTCTTGCGCAAGTTCGTCGCGGGCTTGACCGGTTAAATGAATAGCGGCGAAGGGTGGCCGTTCTAGGGCACAGCCATGCAGTAAGAGCTCGGCAAAGTGCGCGGCCACAAAGCGGTTGGTTTCATCGCCACAGGTAAACACTTTATTACCGGAAAGCAAGGCTTGTACTAGTTTATCAATGGCCGACAGAACAGGTGTTCCTATGTTGTCTGCGGCGGCAACTTGAATTTGAATACTTTCATTAAAAAGATTTTGAACTGTTTCTTGCATGTTTAAAATGCGTCCTTTAACCATTCAATGTGAAAGGGCTGCCCGGTTATTGCCACAACATCGAAGCGGCAAAGGGTTTGGTGCTCTACCATACCATGTTGATGCATGAAAATTCGGGCAGAGCGCCTTATGCGTACGAGTTGCCTCTGATCTATTTGTTCTAGAATATCAGCAAAGTGGCCATTCTTACGGTATTTAACTTCAATAAAAACCAAATATGCCTGGTCATACATAATCAGGTCAATTTCACCATCTCGCAGCCGGTAGTTGCGAGCGAGTAAGCGTAAGCCCTGCTGAGTTAAAAAGCGTAAAGCGGTGTCTTCTTGTTTAGTTCCTAGGGCGCGTGTCGACATTGTTTAATGGCTCCAAACGAATATGGTCTCCATCAAACATAGCCCAGGTTAGCTCTCGTACCAGTGTTTGTTCATCAATCCGCAATTGCCCACTTAAACCCTGGTAGCTATAACCTTGCAGTTGCTGCATGCGCGCCAAAAGGGGAGCGAGCCGCATGCTGTCATAACCCATAGCGGTCAGGCGCTGCTCGCTTAAACTCCAACCCCGCAGCAACGAGCTTAACTGTTGGTGTAACGGCTGCTTGGCATGTTGTGGGAGCAGCCAAGGTGCGTCTGCGAAGGAAATGCCAGAAAGGTCGGATTCTCCTTGAGTTTGGGTCTGTTCATTGACCATGGAGTTGGCATACACAGGAATACGCTTGCCAAAGGCACTTTGGTTGACGTCAATATAAGGTTTTAACAGGCGCGCTTGGGTTGCGTCGCCCAATAAGTAAATGGCGTCGATATCTTGTCGATTGCGAAACTGCATTTCAATATCGGTACCAGGAAAGGCTTGCTCTAGCCGCTCTTTTCGCGCTTCGCTGTGGGCTACCTTTAAACGGTCGCTGACCAGTGAACGCATGTCGGCACTGCTATTATAAAACCCTGTGCGTATATGCCCTGTTGGTTGCTGTACTTGCCAGTAGCGGGTAAACAAACGGGACAGTTGTCGGCCCCGATTATTGTCTGGCCCGAGGAGCAAAATGCCTTGGTACCCTTTGTCCTTCATGGCTTTCGCTGCGGCCTGAGTTTCAGCTGCTATATCGAGTGCAAAGTAACTACTGCCAGCAGGCTTGGTTGCTTGTGGCGGGTGGTTTAAAGCAAGCTGCAACCAAGGTCGTACACTGTGGCTGGCCAAACTGTCGACACGCTCACGCTGCAAAGGGCCAATAACAAGTTCGATATTCAGTGCTTCAAGCTCAGCAAGAATGTCTTCGTCGCTATAGGTATTGGTGTCAATAAAGTGCACATCTTGCTGACCTTGTTCGGCGAGGGCAGCTAACACACCATAACGCACGGCGTTCCCTTGCTTCATTAATGGCCCCGTGAGAGGTAATAACACGGCCACTTGTTGCGGAGGGTTAGCAAAGTAAGGGGTGTCCAACAGCTGCTGCACTATGGGTTGTGCAGGGTGTTGTGGAAACGCCCTTTGCCACTGGCTTAAAACATCTTCTATGCTTTGTTGGTCGTCAATGGCCGTGGTGAGCCGGTTGAGCAAGCTATACCAGCCTGGACCGTTCGGGTGCACGCTGCGTGGGTTGCTGCGCCAAACGTCGGCCGGCACTTGGCGCATATGTTGCCAAATAAGCGCGGTCTGTGACGTTTCTAGATAGGGCTGTAATAAAAGTAATTGGTCGGCGGCACGTAAATGTTGCTGTTGGGCCACCGCCGCCTGATAATTAAGCTCCAGCACTTGGACCCGCTGTTCGCGTTGAGTAAAGCGTTGGTCCAGGTCTTGTAGCAGGCTGACGACTTGCGCCCAGTCACCCAAGGCGGCATAAAAGCGAGCGCGTTGAAGTCGTAATAGGCTTTGTTCATGTGCGCCAAACTGCTCCGCCTCAAGTTCAACTAGAATAGCGCCCGCATGTTGGGGTTGGTCCTGGTCGAGGTAGGCGGCCGCTGCTTGCAATAAATAAGTACGCATAGTGGCGGGCGTAGCTGCAGTTTCTGCAGCTGCTATCAGTTCTTCAGCGGTTGGTGCCGCCTGTACAGAACTCGGCTCTGCCTGTATAACAGGCGCGGGTGTTTGTTGTTCGGGGGTGCTGCCACAACCTAAAAGGCTCAATACAGCAATGCACATCAGTAGCTTCTTTGGCACAATGCAACTCTCTTCCGTTATCAGCTAGGCTCTACTATAAACCGCTCTGCGGTTACAAACAAACAGAGGTACGTAATGAAGCCGGGTATTTTGTATATAGTTCCAACCCCTATCGGCAACTTAGACGATATGACACAGCGGGCGCAGCAGGTGCTGGCGAGTGTTTCTGCCATTGCCGCAGAAGACACACGGCACTCACGGGTTTTACTGGAACATTACGGTATAACCACGCCTATGTTTGCTTTGCACGAGCATAACGAGCGAGAAAAAGCGGCGGGGCTTGTGGCGCGGCTGCAAGGGGGTGAGTCTATTGCTTTAATTTCCGACGCGGGAACGCCGCTAATCAGCGACCCTGGGTTTCCATTAGTACGGGCGTGCCGCCAAGCAGGCGTGCAAGTGACCGCATTGCCGGGTCCTTCAGCGGTTATTACCGCTTTGTCTGCAAGCGGGTTACCTACCGATAAGTTTTTATTTGCAGGTTTTTTACCTGCGAAGCAACAAGCACGGGTGACTGCATTAGAAGCCTTAGCGGACGAAACGGGCACCATGGTGTTTTACGAGTCGCCGCGACGCATCGCAGAGTCACTTTCTGCTATTTCCGAGGTATTAGGCGCAGCGCGTGAGGTGGTGGTAGCGCGGGAAATTAGTAAGCAATACGAAACATACTTGCATGGCAGTGCGGCAGACGTGCTGGCTAAGGTGCAAGCGGACGCGAATCAGCAACGGGGGGAAATAGTGCTGATAGTGGCAGGCAAGCAGCTGAATAAGTCAGATATTCCAGCAGAGGCTTTGAAGCTACTCACCGAGTTAACCGCTTTGTTACCCCCGAAGAAAGCGGCAAAAGTGGTGGCGAACCACTATGGCTTGCGTGCCAATGACTTGTATAAACTTACGCTGAAAGCATAGCTCCAGTAGCGGGGCTGGTGTATACTCCTTCGCGGAGTCAGCCAAGGCAATCGCTGCTTGCTTTCCTTAGAATTTCTAAGGCAGCAAGGGGAGGAAAGTCCGGGCTCCATAGGGCAGAGTGCCAGGTAACGCCTGGGCGGCGCGAGCCGACGACTAGTGCAGCAGAGAGTATACCGCCGATGGCCGCTTCTTCGGAAGTGTGCACAGGTAAGGGTGAAAGGGTGCGGTAAGAGCGCACCGCGTGGCTGGAAACAGTTCATGGCACGGTAAACTCCACTCGGAGCAAGACCAAATAGGGATCCTTGGGGCGGCCCGCTTCGGATCCGGGTAGGTTGCATGAGGCTATAGGCGACTATAGCCCTAGATGAATGATTGTCCACGACAGAACCCGGCTTATTGGCTGACTCCACCTTTCTTTTTAATTTCTTCGCTTTACTCCGTGTTATCAAACAGTTCCATTGCTTAATTTACCTTCGTACTTTTTCCACTTGGCAGAGCTGCACCTTTGCGGCATGAAAGTTCTGCTTTTGTCTTGACAGTTGTTCATGTAGACACCTAGACTGTAACATTGTGGGGAAAAGTGGAGAAAAGTGGATCGGATGACGATCCCGAAAAGTGATCGCTATGTTTCGTGGAGCCAGCTTAATCAATTTAGACGCAAAGGGGCGCTTAGCTATTCCAGCTAAGTATCGCAACCTGCTGTCTTTAGATTGTGAAGGCAAATTAGTGTGCACCATTGACTTGAAACAACCCTGTTTACTTTTATATCCACTGCCTGAATGGCAAGTCATTGAACAACGTTTGGCTGGCCTTTCAAGCATGATCCCTGCCGAGCGCCGTATGCAGCGCTTACTTCTAGGTTATGCCGAAGACTGTGATATGGATAAAAGCGGTCGGGTGTTAATAGCTCCTACCTTGCGTCAACACGCAGGGCTTACCAAAAAGCTTATGTTGGTGGGTCAGTTAAATAAGTTTGAAATTTGGGACGAGCAGGCCTGGAATGAGCAAATAGCCTCAGACATGGAAGCAGAGCAAGCAGACGACAACACTTTGAGCGAACGACTACAAGAATTCACATTATAATGGCGCAAACTCAACAGCATATACCGGTGTTACTGACCGAGTCGATTCAGGGCTTAGCAATACAGCCGGACCAAATATATATTGACGCCACGTTTGGACGTGGTGGGCACAGTCGCGCTATTTTAGAACATTTAGGTGAAAATGGGCGTTTAATTTCGCTCGACCGCGACCCAACTGCTGCGCAGGCTGCCGAACAGCTTGCCGACGATCCTCGTTTTGAATTTATTCACACTCCTTTTTCTGCATTGCCCCACATCATTGCAGAGCGCAATTTAACAGGCAAAGTGGCCGGTATTCTATTCGACCTTGGTGTTTCTTCCCCACAATTAGACGACGCCGAGCGTGGATTTAGTTTTATGAATGACGGTCCGTTAGATATGCGCATGAACCCAGAACAGGGCGAGTCGGCAGCAGACTGGTTAGCCCATGCAAGCCAAGACGAAATGGCCGATGTTTTTCGCCAGTACGGTGAAGAGCGCTATGCCGGACGTATCGCTCGCGTTATTGTCGAGCGCCGAAGTGAGCAACCACTTACGCGTACGTCTGAGTTGGCCAAACTAATTCAAGAGGTGAGCCCAGCCAAAGAAAAAAATAAGCACCCGGCGACCCGCGTGTTTCAAGCGGTGCGTATTCATGTAAACCATGAGCTAGAGGAAGCGACAAACGCACTGGAAGCTGCCGTAAGTGCGCTCAAACCAGGCGGACGTTTGGCGGTAATTAGTTTTCATAGCTTAGAAGACAGACTGACCAAGCATTTTATGCGGAAGTGCAGCCAGCGGGAACAACTGCCACCGGGCTTGCCGCTGCGTGAAGACCAAATTGCTGATAACAGAACCCTTAAAACATTGGGCAAGGCAATTAAACCAAGTGCCGAGGAAATAAAGCAAAACCCGCGCTGCCGCAGTTCGGTATTGAGGGTTGCGGAGCGTTTGCCATGAAACATTTACCTTTGCATACACACTTGTTGAAACAGGTTGGCCAAGACCTTCTGCGGTTTAAAGGCTTACTGTTTTGGACAGCGCTGGCCGTGTTCAGCGCTTTTGTCATTGTGTATCAAACGTATTTGTACCGCGAGTTAATGGCCGAGCGCGAGGTGTATTTCTCAGAACGTGACGCCCTAGACGTAGAGTGGCGGCACTTAATAATTGAGCAAAATGCCCTGTCAGAACATAGTCGCATCGACCGGTTAGCCCGCCAAGAGCTGGGCTTACAGCCCGCTCAAGAGTCGCAGGAGGTGCTTGTGCCATGGCGATAAAGCGCAACCAGAAAATATTACGTCCAGAAGCACTGCATGGCCGCTTTGTCGTGGTTTGTGTTGCCCTGGGCTTGATGTTTTCTATGTTGGTAGCGCGTGCCGCCTATATACAAGTTGTGTCGCCAGACCGGCTGATACATGAGAGTGATTTGCGGACGGTGCGGGTGAGCGAAGACCGAGTTCAACGGGGGAATATTACCGACCGCAACGGGGTTGAGCTTGCAGTGAGTGTGCCTGTTCATACGGTATGGGCTGACCCGAAGGTTATTCATGAGCGCGGTAGCTTAGCTGACACCCGTCGCTGGGCGGCGTTAGCGGAAGTGTTTAATGTACCGGTAGAGCAATTATTAAGTAAAGTGGAAGATCCAACCCGTCGGTTCGTGTACCTTCAGCGCATGGTAACACCAGGCGTGGCCAACTACGTGGCGCAATTAAGAATACCGGGCGTGTCACTTAAAGAAGAGTCACGCCGCTTTTATCCCACAGGGGAAATATCGGCCCATGTGGTGGGTATTACCAATATTGACGGGCAAGGTTTAGACGGCATAGAAGCTGTGTTTGATGAGTACCTCACGGGTACGTCCGGTCAGCGCAGATACCGCCGCGACGGCGCAGGGCGCGTGGTTGAAGAACTCGAAGTAACCGCGTCAGAATTGCCACAGTCCATTCGATTAAGCATCGACCAGCGTGTGCAAGCGATGGCGTACACAGAGCTGAAGCGAGCCGTTCGTTACCACCAGGCAACGTCTGGCTCTTTGGTGATGGTGAATGTACATACGGGCGAAATTATTGCCATGGTGAATAGCCCTTCGTACAACCCAAATAACCGAACCGATGTGCAAGCGCACCAGTTGCGTAACCGGGCAATTTCAGACAGTTTTGAGCCAGGCTCTACCGTGAAGCCCTTGGTCATTTTAGGCGCCTTGCAAAGTGGTGACTTTGACGCAGAGTCCACCTTAAACACCAGCCCGGGCTGGATGACCGTAGGGGGCCGCCGGGTTCAAGATGGCCGCAATGAAGGCGAGCTAGACCTGGCTGGTATTTTGGCGCGTTCAAGTAACGTAGGGACGTCTAAGCTAGCTCTGCATATCGGTGTGAACAAACTACTTGAGAATTACTACTCGGTAGGTTTTGGAACAGACACGGGAGTTCCCTTGCTAGGCGAAAGCATGGGGCAAATGCGCCACCGTAACCGTTGGTATGAATTTGAAGTAGCTGCCTTGTCGTATGGGTATGGACTTAGCACGACAACTATTCAGTTAGCTCAAATGTACGCCATTCTTGGTAGCGGCGGTATTAAGCGTCCTTTAACAGTATTAGCACAAGATCAAGTAGTAGAAGGCGAAAGAGTGTTTGAACAAGAGTATGTGGAAAGTGTGGTGAAAATGCTTGAAAGCGTGACCGGCGAAAATGGAACCGGTCGACGCGCAGGTGTACCAGGCTACCGCGTAGCAGGTAAAACAGGTACCACACGAAAAGCAATTGCGGGTGGGTATGGCGACGAGTATGTGGCCCTTTTCGCAGGGGTTATGCCAGCGTCAAACCCTCACTTTGCCATGGCCGTGATGATCAACGAGCCAGCGGGTGATAGGTACCATGGTGGCTCAGTCGCCGCGCCGGTATTCTCAGCAGTAGCCGAGCAGGCCGCCCGTATTTTGAATTTAACACCCGACAATATAGATGAGCGCGCAATGCGCGTGGCTGGTTTTAGCGGAGGGGCGCAGTAATGAAGTTACAGCAACTACTGCACTTTATAAAAACCCCACTGCCAGACATTGAAGTGGCCGGGCTGAAGTTGGACAGCCGCAAAGTGGCAGCTGGCGATGCGTTTATTGCGGTGCCTGGGCATGCTGTGGACGGGCGCGAGTTTATTAGCGCTGCGATTGCTGCTGGTGCCAGCGTGATATTAGCTGAAGGTCGTTTGTTTCGAGTCGACACCGACGGCCCTGTACCTATTGTGTATATTCCAAAACTAGCAATGCAGGTGTCGAGTATTGCGGGCCACTTCTTTAACAACCCGTCAAAACATATTCGCGTGACCGGTATTACCGGCACCAACGGCAAAACCACTGTGAGTCATTTATTGGGTCAGCTTTGGCAGCAACTCGAGCCGCCTGCTGCGGTTATTGGCACCGCGGGAAGTGGCTTAATGAGCCAGTTGTTACCAGAGCAGTTAACCACGCCGGACCCAGTCACCTTGCAACAGCGACTTGCAGCTTTTGTTGCTGAGGGCGCGCGTTCGGTGACCATGGAGGTGTCGTCCCATGCGTTAGCACAAGGCCGAGTAGAAGGCCTGCAGTTTAATACGGTAATAGCCACCAATGTTAGCCGAGACCACCTTGACTACCATGGCAGTATGCGCGCGTATGCCAAAGCCAAACAGCGTTTGTATACAGACTTTCCAGCCCTGCACCGGGTATTGAATGCCGACGACAAGGTGACGGCGAAGTGGGGCACAGAAGACGACTACTGGTTTAGTTTAAAGCCACAGAATATGGGGCGCCCCCATACATTAGTGGCCTCCGACTGGCAGTTTCAGCAAGACAGCACCCAGATGACGTTAAACTGGGAATACGAAAGCCTGCGAGTGGCCAGCCCTTTGCTTGGCGAATTTAACATTGCCAACGTGCTGGCCGCGGCAACAGCAGTATTAGCAGCGGGTTACTGCTTAAAAGACATTGCGCCTTTAATCAGCCAACTGCAGTCTGTACCAGGGCGTATGGAAACTTTCCGGGTACCGTCAGGTCCTTTAGTGATTGTCGACTACGCGCACACGCCGGACGCTTTGCAGCATGTATTGCTGGCCGCACGTAACCACTGCACAGGTAAGCTGTGGTGTGTGTTTGGTTGTGGCGGTGACCGAGACCGGGGTAAGCGCCCACAAATGGGCCAAACAGCAGCCAAATATGCTGATGTGTCAGTGGTAACCGACGATAACCCACGCACGGAAGACCCAGCTCAAATTATAGATGACATTATGACCGGTATGCCCCATGGCACTGAGTATAAGCGTATGCCAGGGCGTACGGACGCTATTCGCCATGCGATGAGCGAAGCAGGTCCAAACGATGTCATTGTATGCGCTGGGAAAGGGCATGAAACCTATCAAATTATTGGCACCCGTAGTTACGACTACGACGAACGTGCTTATGTGGCTTCTTTAGCCGAGGAGCTGCGCCATGATTAAAGTGTCTTTAAACTGGGTAAATGAACACATTCAAGGCCACTGGCAGGGTGCAGGTGAACCAACGCCCGAAATAACCGGAGTAAGCATTGACAGCCGCACAGTAAGCCCAGGCGACTTGTTTATTGCCATAAAAGGCCCCAGCTTTGACGGCCACAATTATGCACAACAAGCCCTTGACCAGGGTGCTGTTGCTGTGGTTGTTAGCCGAGATATGCAGCTAGGCGACCAGCAACTGGTGGTGCCCGACACTCGCTATGCGTTGGGCCAGTTGGCGGCCGCTGTGAAGCGTGAAGTAGCGCCTGTAACCATAGGTATTACCGGTAGCAGTGGCAAAACCACAGTGAAGGAAATGCTGGCGCGCATTCTAACCCTGCATTTACAAGGGCGGGGTGAAGTGCTGGCTACAGAAGGCAATTTTAATAATGACATTGGAGTGCCTTTAACCTTGTTGCGGTTAACCCATGCGCATCAATATGCCGTGGTAGAGCTTGGCGCAAACCACCGAGGTGAAATTGCCTACACCACAGGGCTGACCAAGCCCGATGTGGCCCTGATTAATAATATTGCACCTGCCCATGTGGAAGGCTTTGGCGGTATTGCGGGTGTGGCCCGGGCCAAAATGGAAATATTTCGGGAGCTCTCTTCTACAGGCGTAGCGATTACCCCCGCACATTCGGACTTTCATGACCTGTTTGTGCGTGAACTAGAAGGGAAGCAGCACTGGTTATTTAGCTATGAAGGGGCCGTTGAGAAGCCTGCAAAGCAGGGCCTGACAGTCTGGGCGGAACACATTGAGCTTGACCCTCAAGGCTGTGCTGCCTTTGACCTTTGCACGGCAAAAAGCCGCGATCGGGTGCAGTTAGCCATGCCTGGTTTGCACAATGTAAGTAATGCCTTAGCTGCTGCAAGCTGTTGTTTGGCTATTGAAATACCTATGACCAGCATTGTGCAAGGGCTAAGTGAGTTACAACCAGTGCCTGGCCGTATGTGGGTACATCGCCTTGAAAATGGACTGACAGTGATAGACGACAGTTATAACGCAAATGTTGGTTCAGTGCGGGCTGCCATAGACGTATTAAGCACTTTGCCGGGTCATTGCATTTTTGTGCTGGGTGACATGGGTGAATTAGGTACCGACGCTCGAGCCTATCATGAAGAAGTAGGCGTGTATGCCCGTGAGGCGGGCGTGAATGAACTGTACACGGTAGGCGTATTAAGCCAAAGCGCCAACGACGCCTTTTCGGGCGAGCATGGAGCGCGACACTTTGACAATAAAGTCAGTTTAACGAAAGCACTGCTGCAGCTTGTGCAAGAACGACCAGCGCTCACTGTTTTAGTGAAGGGCTCACGCAGTGCCCATATGGAGCAAGTTGTTGCAGCACTGCTTGCCAATTCCACACATACAAACGAACAAGCAGGAGACACTGTATGTTAATTTGGCTAGCAGAGTACTTACAAGCAACAGTGGCAACGGGCTTTCACGTTTTAACCTATATCACCATGCGGGTGATATTAAGTATTTTAACCGCACTCACTGTGTCTTTGTGGCTGGGGCCCCGTTTAATACGTGGGTTGCAAAAGCTGCAAATGGGTCAAGTGGTACGCGACGATGGCCCGCAAACCCATTTAGCCAAAACCGGCACGCCGACCATGGGTGGTTTGCTCATTCTGAGTGCCGTAATGCTGTCGGTGCTGCTGTGGACCGACTTAAATAACCGTTATATTTGGGCAGTGATTGTTGTGCTACTTGGGTTTGGCACCGTTGGCTTTATTGATGACTACCGAAAGGTGGTGCGCAAAGACACACGGGGCTTGCCAGGGAAGTGGAAGTATTTTTGGCAGTCGGTAATTGCCGCAGGTGTTGCAACCTATTTGTATTACCACGCAGCGCAACCGGCAGAAACCATGCTGTTAATTCCTTTCTTTAAAGACGTGATGCCGCAACTTGGACTGTTTTATATTGTGCTTGCTTACTTTGTGATGGTGGGCACAAGCAATGCGGTAAACCTGACCGACGGTTTGGACGGGTTAGCGATTATGCCGACCATTATGGTGGCTGGGGCTTTAGCTGTCTTTGCGTACGTGACGGGTCATGTGAATTTTTCTGCCTACTTGCATATTCCGTATATTCCAGAAGCGGCGGAGCTAACTGTGGTGTGCGCCGCCATTGTTGGGGCTGGGCTTGGCTTTTTGTGGTTTAACACGTACCCGGCACAAGTATTTATGGGCGATGTAGGCTCTCTGGCCCTTGGCGGCGTACTCGGCATTATTGCCGTACTCGTTCGACAAGAGTTGGTTTTACTTATTATGGGTGGTGTGTTTGTGCTAGAAACTGTGTCGGTTATGTTGCAGGTGGGCTCGTACAAGCTACGGGGCAAGCGCATTTTTAGAATGGCACCCATTCACCACCACTATGAATTAAAAGGCTGGCCCGAGCCCCGTGTTATCGTGCGCTTTTGGATTATTTCATTGGTGCTGGTGCTGATTGGGTTGGCCACCTTGAAACTTAGATAACGAAGGAAACCATGGACGAGATGAAGCGCGACTTACAGCATTACACAAACATAGCCGTTGCCGGGTTTGGCAATACGGGTGTTTCTGCTGTGCGCTTCCTGCTCAGTAAAGGTATTACGCCAACTGTTGTGGACTCGCGACAGGAGCCGCCCGCACTGACGCAGCATGCCGAGTTAGTAGCGCAGAGCGAGTGCCACTTTGGTGAGCTCAGTGTAGAGCTGCTGTTAAGCATGGACTTAATTATTGTGAGTCCAGGGCTAGACACGCGCAAGGGGGCCCTGCGGATGGCGCGAGACGCAGGCGTGGTGCTGATTTCCGATATTGAGTTATTTGCTTGGTATGTACAGACCCCTGTTATTGGTATTACCGGTTCGAATGGCAAGTCGACGGTAACCGAGTTGTGTTACCACCTTTTAAACGCTTCTGGGCGGAAGGCTGTCATGGGCGGGAATATTGGCACGCCAGCACTGGACTTGTTAAGCACAGAGCACGACTGTGTCGTATTGGAGCTGTCGAGTTTTCAGCTTGACTTAACGTACCAATTAGAACTAAAAGCGGCCTGCATTTTAAATATAAGCCCAGACCACTTAGACAGATACGACGACACACGCGACTACAGCCGCAGTAAGCATCGCATTTATGCTCATGCAGAGCACATGGTTTGGAATTTAGACGACATAGGAACACGGCCCCAGGGCACTGCGCCTGGTGTGCGCAAATTGCAAAAGTCGACCACCTTTGGCAAGAACATGTCGGCGGAAGGGTTTTGCTTACAGCGCAACAAAGGAAAGCATTGGATTTGCTGGCGCGGCACACGTTTAATTGAAACCCAAGATTTACCTGTGGTTGGGGTGCACAACTGGTTAAATGTGATGGCTGCTTTAGGGTTGTGTTTGCAGCTAGGCCTGCAACCCGCCAAGGCATTAAAGCATATAGGCAGTTTTAAACCCTTGCCGCACCGGTGCGAGCTGATAGCCAATCGCTTCAATGTGCGCTGGGTTGATGACTCAAAGGCCACGAACCCAGGAGCTACGGAAGCCGCCATTCTTGGCTTGCGTCCTGATGTGCCAGAAAAGCTGATTTTGATAGCGGGTGGCGACGCCAAGGGCAGCGATTTACAAGAATTAGAAGCACCCTTAAGTTCCGTGGACGTACTTATTACCCTTGGCCGCGACGGGCACCGGGTGGCAGCGTTAAAAAACGGTGCCATTCAGGTGGCAAGCATGACAGAGGCAGTACAAGTAGCTTTGGAGCATGCTACGCCCGGCAGCTTAGTGTTGCTTTCACCAGCTTGCGCGAGCTTGGATATGTTTGAAAACTACCAAGCCCGCGGCATGGCCTTTAGAAAAGCTGTGGAGGTGGTGCATGCAGTCTCATGAACAGCAACTTGAACTGACCATACCGCGCAGCGAGTCGTTAAAGCAGGGGCTGGTGAATTTTTGGAATGGTGGTGCTGAACAGCAAGCCTTCGACCGCATGCTGTTATGGTGCGCACTTTTTCTGCTTGGCTTAGGCTTTGTCATGGTGGCGTCCTCGTCTATGCCAATCGCTGAGCGCTTGGTGGGTAACCCCTTTCACTTTATTACCCGCCACGGCATTTACCTGGTGTTAAGTTTTATTATTGGGGCCACGTTGCTGATGGTGCCTTCCGCCTTGCTAGACCGCTACAACTATAGTTTGTGTGTGTTAGCCATTGCTTTGTTGGTCTTGGTGTTAGCTATTGGGCACCAGGTGAATGGTGCAACGCGGTGGATAAAAGTAGGGCCTATTACCATACAGGCGGCGGAGTTCTCTAAGCTGTTCTTCTTCATCTTCTTAGCGAGTTACTTAAATCGGCGCTACGACGAAGTACGGAAAAACGCTCGTGGGTTTATGAAAGCGCTGGCGGTCATGGGGGTTATGAGTGTGCTTCTTATACTCCAACCTGACTTAGGAACCGTGGTGGTGCTTTCCTTTACTGCCATGGGAATGCTGTTTATTGCTGGTGCGCGTATGGCGCACTTTATTGCTTTAATGCTGACGTTTCTTGTGCTGTTTGTCATTTTGATTGTGGTAGAGCCGTACCGAATGCGCCGGGTCACCTCGTTTATGGACCCATGGGAAGACCCTTTTGGCAGTGGTTATCAGTTAACCCAGTCACTGATGGCGTTTGGCCGGGGCGATATTGCGGGCCAAGGCTTAGGTAACAGTATTCAGAAGCTACAGTTTCTGCCCGAGGCCCATACGGACTTTATTCTTGCGGTGATTGGCGAAGAGCTTGGCTTTATGGGCGTACTGCTCACGCTTAGCTTAGTCATGGTGATTGTGGTGAAAGCACTCACTTTAGGGCAGCGTGCTTTGCGTCAGAAGCGGGCCTTTGGTGGCTACATAGCCCATGGTATTGGCATTTGGTTTTTCTTCCAGGCGTCGGTCAACATGGGGGCTGCCGCAGGCTTAATTCCCACTAAGGGGCTGACCATGCCGCTAGTTAGTTACGGCGGCAACAGCCTGATGGTGATGACAGCGGCCGTCGCCATTTTATTACGCGTCGACTATGAAGTGCGTACAGGTTATAAGTTGCCAGAAAGTGATAAGAAAAAAGCGGTAGGGGGTGCCCCATGAAGCATGTATTAATTACCGCTGGTGGCACAGGTGGCCATGTGTTTCCTGCTTTGGCCGTAGCGCAACAATTGCAAGCCGAAGGCTGGCAGGTTAGCTGGCTAGGCACCAACAATAGAATGGAAGCAGACGTGGTACCTAAGGCAGGTTTTTCCTTTATTGGGGTCACACAACAAGGCTTGCGAGGGCGTGGTTTCTTCGGTTGGCTCACGGCCCCCTTTCGTTTAGTGGGCGCAGTGTTTACAATGCGCGGCCACTTGACAAAGCTCAAGCCTGACTTGGTACTGGGGTTTGGTGGTTATACGGCTGGACCAGCAGGGGTCGCTGCATGGAGCAAGGGCATTCCTTTGATAATTCATGAGCAAAATGCTGCGGCGGGGCTGACCAATCGATTACTGGCGCGCATAGCGAATAAAGTGTTGCTTGGTTTTGACGCTGCACAACAGCAGTTTAAGCAGAGTGAGTACGTTGGCAACCCAGTACGAGCAAGTATTCAAGCCCTAAGTCAGCTGCCAATCAAGCCGCCAGCGCACCCTTTGCGCGTACTGGTAGTAGGTGGCAGCTTGGGTGCAGCGCACTTGAATCAAGTGGTGCCGACGGCGCTGGCGGAATGGACCGATGCCCCTATCCAGGTATGGCATCAGACAGGGCGAGGCCATTTGGCCACAGTGCAAGCAGGCTATGGTGATCGCCCAGAAACCAAGGTGACAGAATTTATAGACAACATGGCCGAGGCATACCAGCAAGCCGACTTAATTATTTGTCGAGCAGGCGCCTTAACCTGCAGCGAGCTGGCTTGTGTGGGCCGGGCGAGTATTTTAGTGCCCTACCCGCATGCGGTAGACAACCACCAGCTGCTCAATGCGAAAGCGCTGGAAGCAGTCGGTGCGGCCATTGTGATTGAGCAACAGCAGTTCACTGCAGCACGGTTAGCGGAAGAACTGAAAAGGTTAGTAAAAGCCCCAGCAGACTTGCAAGGAATGGCGGAAAATGCGCGTAAAGCCGCTGTGACCGACGCGACACAAGCCGTCGTGCATAGATGTAATGAATTAGTAGTGGGGAACAAATAATGACAAGCAAGGTCGCCAAGCAACCTTTTAAAATTGTAAACGTGCCAGAAATGCGCCGAGTCCGTTGCATTCACTTTGTGGGTATTGGCGGTGCAGGTATGGCCGGTATTGCCGAGGTTTTACTAAACCAGGGTTACCGGGTGTCTGGTTCGGACATGGGCGAAAACGCCAATACGTTGCGCCTTAAACGCTTGGGTGCCAAGGTGACCTTAGGCCATGCGGCTGACAACGTGGCAACCGCAAACGTTGTAGTGGTGTCCAGTGCCATAAAAGAAGACAACGTTGAAATACAAACAGCGAAAGAACAATTCATTCCAATTGTGCGCCGAGCAGAAATGTTGGCAGAGCTTATGCGCTTCCGACACGGTATTGCCGTTGCAGGGACCCACGGGAAAACCACGACCACCAGCTTGCTGGCTAGTATATTTGCCGAAGCAGGCAGTGACCCAACCTTTGTGATTGGTGGTTTGCTAACCAGTGCGGGCACAAATGCGCGCTTGGGCAATAGTAAGTACTTAATTGCAGAAGCCGACGAAAGCGACGCTTCTTTCTTGCACTTGCAACCTATGGTGGCCGTGGTGACCAATATGGAGCCAGACCATATGGACGCCTACGAAGGCGACTTTAACCGTATGCAAGCAACCTTCATGGAGTTTTTGCATAACTTACCATTCTATGGGCTGGCGGTGTTGTGTATTGACGACCCAGTGTTAGAAGCACTTCAGGCGGACATAGCTCGCCCTATGATTACCTACGGCTTCCATGAAGAAGCAGACGTGCGTGGCAAAAACTACCAGCAAGTGGGGAACACCAGTCAGTTCACTGTGGTACGCAAAGGCATGCCAGACTTGGCCATTCGCTTAAATTTGCCTGGCCAACATAATGCGCTGAATGCCTTAGCAGCTATCGCTGTAGCAACGGACGAAGGGCTGGACGACGCGGCCATTGTCAGCGCGTTGGAAAAGTTTGAAGGCATTGGTCGCCGGTTTGAACAATACGGGGTCTACCCATGTGACGGCGGCGATGTCATGCTGGTGGATGACTATGGGCACCACCCGTCAGAAGTGGCAGCCACGATTGCTGCGGTACGTGCTGGCTGGCCCGAGCGTCGTTTAGTGATGTGCTATCAGCCACACCGTTTTTCCCGCACGCGCGATCTCTATGAAGACTTTGTGGACGTGCTGGCGCAAGTAGATGAATTGTTAATGTTGGAAGTGTATAGCGCAGGGGAAGAGCCTGTTGCAGGAGCCGACAGCCGTTCCTTATGCCGTTCTATCCGTCAACGGGGACAAGTAGAGCCGCTGTATGTCAAAGGGCCTGAGCAGCTGCCAGAAATTTTGGCGCGGGTTATTCAGCCGGGCGACTTGGTTCTCACACAAGGGGCCGGAAACGTGGGAGCTTTGGCGAAACAGCTGGCGGAATTGAAACTAGACCGTACCGCCTTGTTGCAATTTGCGGAGGCGCACTCATGACAAAGACAGTGCACATGCCACAACGGGTTGCAGTATTAGCTGGGGGACATTCGGCCGAGCGTGCGGTGAGCTTACGTTCAGGCCAAGCTGTGTTTAAGGCGTTGCAAGAGCAAGGCTTGGATGTGCTTTGGTTTGACCCGGCAGAACAGCCGCTTACACAACTAGCCGAGCAGCGGGTAGAGGCGGCATTTATTGCCCTCCATGGCCGTGGTGGCGAAGACGGTGAAGCGCAAGCTGTGCTCAATACTTTGGGTATTCCGTTTACGGGTTCTGACGTATTGGCTTGTGCCTTGGCTATGGACAAGTCGCGTACCAAGTATTTGTGGCAAGGCATGGGGTTACCAACGGCGGCCTCATTCACGGTACGTGCAAAAGACTTGGCCACGTTAGACACCAGCGCCCTATTGCAGCGCATGGGCGGAAAAGTCATGGTAAAGCCTGCCTGTGAAGGGTCAAGCATTGGTATGGCGGTAGCCGAGTCGGCGCAAGAGCTTGCCCAGGCATTGAGCCATGCAGCAAAATTTGACGCAGAAGTGCTTGTGGAGCGCTGGTTAGCAGGACCAGAATACACGGTAAGTATTTTAGCGGATGAGGCATTACCCAGTATTCGCGTACATACCCCGAACGGGTTTTACGACTACCAAGCGAAATATGAAAGCAATACCACGGAATACCATTGCCCCGCTGGTTTGAGTGAAGCTGAAGAGCAAGCCTTAGGCGCGCTCGCTTTGCAGGCGTTCCAAGCAGTTGGCGGAAAAGGCTGGGGCCGGGTCGACCTGATGTTCGACGAGCAGGGCCATGCCCAGTTGTTGGAAGTGAATATGGTGCCGGGAATGACAGAGAAAAGCCTGGTTCCTATGGCCGCGAAACAGCATGGGTTAAGCTTTTCGCAGTTGGTGATGCGCATTTTGGCATCTGCCGTCGACCAGTAGGAAACGAGCAGCGCCGTGAAAGGAATGACGAAAAAGCAGCGCTACGAGTTTTTGGCAGGGCTAAGCGCCTTTATTATTATTTTGCTTGGTCTTGCAGTGGGCTGTGTTTGGCTGTATCAAACCTTGGTGGATGAACAGCAGTTGCCTATTACGGGTGTGATTATTCAAGGCGAACGCACCTATACCACGAATGCAGATGTGGTAAAGGCTATAGTGGCAGAGCCAACGGGTAGTTTTTTTGCCGCCGATAGCGACGCAATTCGACAGCGGGTAGAAGGTTTGCCTTGGGTGTATTCGGCTTCGGTCAGGAAAGAATGGCCAAGCACCCTACGTATTTATGTGGTCGAGCAGGAACCCTTGGCCATTTGGAATAAAGAACAATTATTGAATAGCTCGGGTGAGTTATTCGCGGCAGACCCAAGTTATGTGGTGGGGACTGTGCCAGAGCTGGAAGGGCCAGAAGGTGACGCAGACGAAGTTGTGTTTCAGTTTCAGCGCATTCAGGCACTTCTAGCGCAAGGAGACCACCACATTATTCGGTTTGCCATGACAGACCGCTTTGCGGTGCAGTTATGGCTTGAGTCGGGCATAGAATTAAGACTCGGCCGGGAAGCTCGACTAGAGCGAACGCAACGTTTTATGGACTTACTGCCCACGATTCGGGCTGAGAGTGAGCGAGACATTGCTTACGTGGATTTACGCTATGACACCGGCGTTGCTGTCGGTTGGCATAACACACAACCAGGTGAATAACGTGATAGTAAAAAATGAAGAAGGAACCATGATCGTAAGCCTGGATGTTGGCACCAGTAAGGTGACCGCATTAATTGGCGAAATACTCCCTGACGGTGAGTTAAGTGTGATTGGCGTAGGGGTAACGCCCTCGCGTGGCATGGACAAGGGAGGCGTAAACGACCTCAACCTTGTGGTGCAGTCAATCCAAACGGCCGTCAATGAAGCTGAGCTTATGGCAGACTGCCGAGCCTCTGCAGTGTACCTGAATATTTCAGGTCGCCACATTAGCTGCCAGAATGAAAGCGGCATGGTGCCCATAGGCGACGTGGAAGTAACCCAGGAAGATGTGGAAAACGTGATTCACGCAGCTCAGTCGGTGCCTATTGCCCAAGAGCGTCGAATTTTGCATGTGTTACCACAAGAGTTTGTTATTGACTCGCAAGAAAGCATTAAAAGCCCGATTGGTATGTCGGGCGTGCGTATGGAAGCCCTGGTACACATTATTACCTGTGCCAACGATATGGCTAAAAACATTATAAAGGCCGTGGAGCGCTGCGAATTACAAGTAGAAGGCTTAGTGTTTTCTGCCTTGTCATCGAGCCATGCGGTATTAACGGACGACGAAAAAGAGTTAGGTTGTGCGCTTGTGGATATGGGTGGAGGCACCATCGACATTTGCATATATGCAGGAGGCGTATTACGCCATACGGCGGTTATTCCAGTTGGCGGTAACCAGGTGACCAATGATATTGCCAAAATTTTCCGCACGCCGTTGGGTAATGCAGAAGACATTAAAGTGCAGTATGCCTGTGCAGTGCGTCAAATGGTGAGCAACGAAGACACCATAGAAGTGCCTTCTGTCGGAGGCCGTGCCGCCCGCATTATGAGCCGCCACACCCTAGCAGAAGTGGTGGAACCAAGATATTTAGAGCTGTTTGAACTAGTGCGAGACGAAATTGAACGCACAGGTTTAGACAATCAAATTGCAGCAGGGGTTGTATTAACAGGTGGTACAAGCAAAATGGAAGGTGCCGTCGACTTTGCTGAGCAAGTATTTCAAATGCCGGTGCGCCTAGGTGGCCCATTAGGTGTGAAAGGATTAACAGATTATGTGAGCGATCCTGTTTATGCCACAGCGGTTGGTCTGTTAAAATTCGGACAGCTTGAGTTGGCAGAACAAGAAAAAGAGAGAAGCCGACAAATAGAAGGGCGCATTTGGACGCGACTGAAAAGCTGGTTCCGAGGCGAGTTTTAGAACGTTGGGGTAACAAGAAGAACTACAGGAAAGTGGAGAGGTAAAAACTATGAACATGTTCGAGATAATGGAACAGTTTGAAACAGACGCGGTGATTAAGGTCATTGGTGTTGGTGGCGGGGGCGGTAATGCCGTACAACACATGGTGGCGCAGTCCATTGAAGGCGTTCAGTTTCTAGCAGCGAATACAGACGCGCAGGCATTACGTCGTAACGATGCGGAAATTACCATCCAATTGGGCGGTGAGATCACCAAGGGCCTCGGAGCCGGTGCAAACCCAGAAGTGGGACGTTTGGCAGCGGAAGAAAACCGGGAAGAAATTGCCGGTTACCTCGAGGGTTCGGACATGGTCTTTATTGCCGCAGGTATGGGCGGTGGTACAGGTACTGGTGCTGCACCTATTGTTGCGGAAATTGCCAAAGAAATGGGCATACTCACCGTTGCTGTTGTCACTAAGCCTTTCTCCTTTGAAGGGAAGAAGCGCATGGCTGCAGCGGAAGAGGGTATGGCTGAGTTAGCAAAACATGTGGACTCGCTGATTACCATTCCAAACGAAAAACTACTAAAAGTACTTGGCCGAGGCACTTCCTTGCTTGACGCATTTGGTGCGGCAAACAACGTCCTGTTAGGTGCGGTGCAAGGTATTGCAGAACTTATTACCCGCCCAGGTTTAATTAACGTGGACTTTGCGGACGTGCAAACGGTGATGCGTGAAATGGGCACGGCCATGATGGGAACCGGAATAGCCAGTGGCGAAGAGCGTGCACAAGAAGCCGCTGAAATGGCGATTAACAGCCCGTTACTTGAAGACATTGACTTGTCCGGCGCTCGTGGTGTGCTAGTGAATGTCACTGCAGGTATGGACATGAGCATGGAAGAGTTTGACACCGTAGGTCAGACGGTTCGCGCCTTCGCTTCCGACAATGCCAGCGTTATTATTGGTGCTGTTATTGACGTAGACATGTCTGACGAAATGCGTGTAACCGTTGTTGCTACAGGTATTGGTGCAGAGCGTAAGCCTGACATTTCCCTAGTAGAGCCACGCAAAGCAGAAGCTTCAGGAACACGTGCGCAGCAAACCCCACGCACATACCAGGGCAATACAGCGACAGCGCCTAAACTAGAAGAAGAACCACAAAAAGCGGAAGAGCCGGCAACAGCACCGCGTACAAAAGGGAACCCAGACCAAGACTTTTTGGACATTCCTGCGTTTTTACGCCGGCAGGCAGATTAGGCTAAAAAATAGCCACTGGCTTGACCAGTGGTCTGCTATTTGTTATGATTTTTGCCGTTTGACAATTTTTTATTGCCGAAAGGGTAAAGCATAACCTAGTAAAAGGCAGGTAAGCGATTGGTGCACGAGCTGACTATGCGCCATAGCAAGGGGATATTGTAATGATTAAGCAACGAACACTAAAAGAAGCGATTGCAACCACTGGTGTAGGCCTCCATAAGGGAAATAAGGTCAACTTGATGTTGCGTCCGGCTGCCCCAGACACGGGTATTGTGTTCCGCCGCACCGATCTCGATCCTGTAGTCGAGATTAAAGCGTCGCCTGAACTAGTACGTGACACCCGTATGTGTACTTGCTTAATTAATGACGACAATGTGCGCGTTTCCACCGTAGAGCACTTGCTTGCTGCAGTGGCGGCTATGGGTATCGACAACCTGTACGTGGAAATAGACTCCCATGAAATTCCTATTATGGATGGTAGCTCGCATCCGTTTATTTACTTGTTACAGTCTGCTGGTGTGCAAGAACAGTCAAAACTAAAGCGCTTTATACGGGTGAAAAAGCCAATTCGTGTAGAAGAGGGCGATAAGTGGGCCGAATTGTTACCCCATAACGGTTTCCGCATCGACTTTGCGATTGAGTTTGATCACCCGGTTATTGCCGGCTCGAACCAAATGGTGTCTATGGACTTCAGCAGCCAGAACTTTATCCGTGACATTAGCCGTGCACGTACCTTCGGCTTTATGAAAGACATAGAGTTGTTGCGTGCAAACAATTTGGCCCTTGGTGGTAGCATGGACAACGCCGTGGTCCTCGATGAGTTTCGCGTGTTAAATAACGACGGCTTACGTTACGACGACGAGTTTGTAAAGCATAAAGTATTAGACGCTGTAGGCGACTTATACATGGCGGGCCACAGTATTCTGGGCCATTTGCGTGCCTTCAAGTCAGGCCATGCATTGAATAATCAGCTTCTTGTTGCGCTTATGCAAGAACAGGAAGCGTGGGAGTTTGTAACCTTTGAGGAGCCTGCAGCTGAGGCTCCAATTAGTTACTTAAGCCCTGTTATTGCTTAAACAGGGAAGGGTCGACACGTATGTCGATGCTTTTTACTTGAATTTCAGGTGTTTTCTTGAAATTCTTAAGTATGTTTTTTTCCGTCAGTTTCAAGCGCGTAGCCCAAGCAGCACTTGCTACGGCAACTGACAGTACCCCATCACGAAGCCCTATGCATCGTGAGGCCGCAGCAAGTTCTTTGGAAATGGCTTGCTGCCAGAGTGCGCTAAGATGCTCGGCCTTGTTCGAACGTTGACTCAATTCAGCAAGCGTTCCGCGAGCCAGTAGCTGTTGGAGTGTTTTTGGCGGTTTATTTAGCATGTAAAATAACCAACTGAGTGAGTGAATGTTGCATGAGTTTAGCAATCCAAATTAAAAGCCGGAAGGGCACCTATAAGGTAAACCTTTCTAGGCGGCGTCTACTCACTATATTAGGCGTTACTTTGTTCCTAATTACAAGCTACTACCAACCTTGGCAAGACCAAGGTGTCCCACCTGCCTATGCGCAAGAGCGTATTCAACAAAAACAAACAGAACTGGCGATGGAGTCGGCTGCATTACAGCAGGTGCGCAGTCAGGTTCAGCGCGAGCTTTCTGCTTTAACCATGAAAATGGGTGAATTACAGGGTCAGCTACGCCGCCTAGAAGCTTACAGCAAGCAGCTGAGTGCTTCTGTTGAAGGTGCCCAGCAAGCGCCCCTTTTGGCGCAGTCTGTGCCTATGGGTGGCCCCGAAAGCAATGTAGATGAATGGCCTTTAGTCACCGACCATAGCTTGCTGAATGAACTAGACGCCATGCTGGCGCAAATAAAAGAGCAACAAAATCAACTCCAGGTCCTTGAGTCTGTGATGGTTCATCACCATATAGATGATGCACGCTTCATTGCAGGGCGTCCGATTAGCACGGGTTGGCTAGCTTCTGAATATGGTATTCGCCGTGATCCATTTACCGGAACTCCTACCATGCACCGCGGTATAGATTATGCTGCGGACTTAGGAACCCCTGTAGCTGCTACGGGCGCAGGTATTGTGACACATGCTGGCCGTCGCTCCGGCTATGGCTACTTGGTAGAAGTAGACCATGGTGCAGGACTAAGAACCCGTTATGCGCACTTAGACAGCTACCAAGTTAAAGTGGGTGACGTTGTTACGCGGGGTCAAGTCATTGGTGAAGTTGGGCAAACAGGTCGAGCAACAGGGCCACATGTGCATTACGAAGTACTGGAAAATGGGCGTCATATAAACCCTGTAAATTACGTATTACGCCGTGCACCTGAACGTTAGGCGCAGCATTTTTAAAAACGGCACCTAGATAGGTGCCGTTTTGTTTTTTTTAATATACTATTGTCCGGCTCATTCGCAGGCAATTCACCGGAATTAAACTCAGGAATTCTAAGTAAATGATTGGTAGTTTAGTTAAACGCATATTTGGTAGCCGTAACGATCGCATAATTCGTAAATTAACAAAAGAAACGGAGCGCATTAATGCGCTTGAGGCAGAATTTGAAGCCTTATCTGACGAAGCGTTACAGGCGAAAACAGCAGAGTTCAAACAGCGCCTAGAAGAAGGTGCAGAACTTAATAGTTTGGTTGTAGAAGCATTCGCTGTTGTACGTGAAGCCAGTAAGCGCGTGTTTGGCATGCGCCATTTCGACGTGCAAATGATTGGCGGCATGATTCTTAACGACAACCGCATTGCTGAAATGCGCACCGGTGAAGGTAAAACGTTAACGGCCACTTTGCCGGCCTACCTAAACGCACTCACAGGGCGTGGCGTACATATTATTACGGTGAACGACTACTTAGCCAGCCGTGACGCAGACTGGAGCCGACCCCTCTTTGAATTCCTTGGCATGACAGTAGCCTGCAATATTGCCGGTATGCACCCACAAGCGAAAAAAGAAGCCTACCAAGCAGACATTTTATACGGCACAAACAACGAGTTTGGCTTTGACTACCTGCGGGACAATATGGCGTTTTCACCCGCTGAACGCGTACAGCGGGACTTGTACTACGCTGTGATAGACGAAGTAGACTCGATATTAATCGATGAAGCCCGTACCCCGCTCATTATTTCCGGCCCTGCGGAAGACTCTTCGGAGCTCTACCGTCAAATTAATGCGTTAGTACCGCGCTTAACACGTCAAACCCATGAAGACGGTAAAGAGGAAGAAGGCGACGAAAGTGGCGACTTTACCATTGACGAGAAAGCGCGCCAGTTGCACTTAACAGAAGCAGGCCAAGAGAACATTGAGAACATTCTGCGTGAAGCAGGCTTGTTGGAAGAAGCGGACTCCCTGTATTCTGCAGGAAACATTTCATTATTACACCATGTCAATGCGGCGTTACGTGCGCATCACTTGTTCCAGCGCGATGTAGACTACATAGTCAAAGACGAACAAATCGTGATTGTAGACGAGCACACGGGACGCACAATGGAAGGTCGTCGTTGGTCGGAAGGGCTACACCAAGCTGTTGAAGCAAAAGAAGGTGTGCCCATTCAAAACGAAAACCAAACATTGGCGTCTATTACATTCCAGAACTACTTCCGCTTGTACGAAAAGCTTTCAGGAATGACAGGGACTGCGGACACGGAAGCTTTTGAGTTTCAGCAAATTTATGGCTTGGAAACCATTGTGGTACCCACCAACAAGCCAATGATTCGCGACGACCGTGCCGACCTTATTTATATTACAGCGGAAGACAAATACAAGGCCATTATTGAAGACATTCGCGAGCAACGTGACGCTGGGCGTCCAGTTCTTGTGGGGACTAGTTCTATCGAAACGTCTGAGCTTGTTTCTCGCCTGTTAAAGAAAGAAAAAATAAAGCACAAAGTACTGAATGCGAAGTTCCATGAGCAGGAAGCAGAAATCATTGAGCAAGCAGGTCAAGCCGGAGCTGTAACCATAGCAACAAACATGGCGGGCCGTGGTACGGACATTGTTCTTGGCGGTAACTTGCAGGCCGAGCTTGACCAGCTTGGTGAAGCCGACGAGCAACAAATAACGCGTGTGCGTAAGGCATGGCAAGAACGTCACGACGCGGTTATAGCGGCTGGCGGTTTGCATATTATTGGTACTGAGCGCCACGAGTCACGTCGAATTGATAACCAGCTTCGTGGTCGTGCGGGCCGTCAAGGTGACCCGGGCTCTTCACGCTTCTACTTGTCGCTTGAAGACAGCTTGATGCGCATTTTTGCGTCCGAGCGTATGAGTGCCATGATGCAACGCTTAGGCATGAAGCCAGGTGAAGCAATTGAACACCCGTGGGTAACCAAAGCGATTGAAAACGCACAACGTAAAGTGGAAGCGCGTAACTTCGATATTCGTAAACAGCTGCTGGAGTATGACGATGTTGCCAACGACCAGCGTAAGGTTGTATACAGCCAGCGCAATGAGTTGCTGGATGAAGGGGACGTAGCAGAAACCATTCAAGTGATTCGCAAAGACGTACTCAATAACGTTATTTCTGAATACATTCCACCAGAGTCTTTAGAAGAAATGTGGGATGTGCCGAACCTAGAAAAACGTTTGCAAAGCGACTTCGACCTAAACTTGCCATTGCAAGAGTGGTTAGAGAAAGACGACAAGTTGTTCGAAGAACTGCTGCGTGAACGCATTATTGAAGAAGCTGAGAAAGCTTACCAAGAAAAAGAACAGCAAGTGGGTGAGCAGGTTCTGCGGAACTTTGAGAAAGCCGTGATGCTACAAAGCTTAGACACGCACTGGAAAGAACACTTGGCGGCGATGGACCATTTACGTCAAGGCATTCACTTACGTGGTTACGCGCAAAAGAACCCGAAACAAGAGTATAAGCGTGAAGCTTACGAATTGTTTATGGATATGCTGGAGTCGTTGAAAGTCGACGTGATTAGCGTATTAAGTAAAGTGAAGGTACGGGCTGAAGAAGATGTGGAAGCCGTTGAGGAACAGCGTCGTAAGGCGGATCAAGTACCTCACCAATACACCCATGCATCGGCAGAAGCCGCACCTCAAGCGGATGGCCAGCCTATGGTACGTGAAGGCGAAAAAGTGGGTCGTAACGACCCGTGCCCTTGTGGTTCAGGTAAAAAGTATAAGCACTGCCACGGTAAGTTAACCTAAGTGAGTCAACTTGTGCAGGTAGCGGTTGGCGTTGTGATAAACGCCAACCAGCAGATACTGTTGAGTTTACGTGCTGCCCATCAGCACCAGGGCGGGCGTTGGGAGTTTCCGGGCGGTAAAATAGAAGCCCATGAAACGCCCCAGCAAGGATTAACCCGCGAGCTTCATGAAGAACTAGGGGTGCAGGTGCAGTCTGCCGAGCCCCTTTGTTGTATTACTCATACCTACCCAGAAAAACAGGTAGCGTTAAATGTATGGTGGGTAACAGGCTTTAGCGGAGACGTGGAAGGGAAAGAAGGTCAGGCGTGGCGCTGGGTACCAGCAAAGGACCTTAGCCAATACCAGTTCCCAGACGCAAACACCCCCATTCTTCGTGCCATTGAAAAGAAACTAGGCCTGACAGGCCCTTAGTAGCCCCATTCGTCACTGCCTTCATTGGCGCTCATAGGTAACTCTTCTCCAGGAATGCGCTTTTCTTCGTTCGCCCATTCGCCTAAATCAATTAGCTTACAACGTTCGCTGCAAAACGGCCGAAAGGTGGAGCTAGGTAGCCATTCAACTTGCTTCTGGCAGGTGGGGCAATTTACGCGTGTAACCGACTGACTCATAATACTCTCTACTTCTTTTATTAAATGGCTGCGCGCCTATGATAAGGGCGAGACAAGCTTGTCTTCAAGGTTCATTGTTCACTTAGTTGCAAATAGAACTGGTGCAGGGCTTCAACTCGGGCATCGAGGGTGTCGATGGGAAGGCTATTGTCGATGACTTCTGTGGCTTTGTCTAAACGCTGTTGGCGTGACCACTGGGCTTGCATAATAGCCTGCACCTGCGCTAAATCTACATCGTCCCGTTGCATGGTACGCTCTATTTGCACTGACTCGGGAACATCCACAACCAAGGTGCGTAAGCAGTAGGTGTCTAACTGATTTTCAAATAATAAAGGGGCAGAAAGAATCACATAAGGGGAACGTGCTTCTTCAAGCTGGCTGAGTAAACGCGCCCGAATGGCTGGATGCATAAGCTGATTCAGTTGCTCTTTTTTGCTGGAGTCGGAAAAAACCAATTGCCGCAAGGCCGCTCGGTTTAAGCGCCCATTCGGGTGCAAAATGTCTGTGCCGAAAGTATCGGCGAGTGTGTCGAGTAAAGGCTCGCCCGGCTCGACAACCTCGCGGGCAACAAGGTCGGCGTCAACCACCACAATTTGTCGGGTAGCAAATAAGTCAGACACTGTGGTTTTGCCGCTGCCTATGCCGCCGGTGAGACCTACTACAAATTGTGCTTCAGTCATGCAGCCTCCTTAAAGCCCAAGCCATTGCCAATAAGCATGGTACAAGCTCTCGCCAAAAAATAAAGCGACCATACCCGCGAATGCTAAAAAGGGACCAAAGGGCATTGGGTTGCCCTGCTGGTGTCGTTGAAACCCTATCATAATAAGGCCAAAAGCAGCACCTATTACCGATGACAACAAAATGATCATGGGTAACATCTGCCAACCAAGCCAGGCTCCAAGGGCGGCGAGCAATTTAAAGTCGCCATAGCCCATACCTTCTTTGCCGGTTAATAGTTTAAAAAGCCAAAACACCAACCACAGGCACAAGTACCCTGCTGCAGCACCAATAATTGCGTCGGTCGGCGTCACCGGGGTTACCCAGACACTCGCAAGTAGGCCAAGCCATACCAAAGGCAAGGTAAGCTGGTCGGGTAGTAGCATGTGCTGTTTGTCGATGCAGGTTAAAATGAGCAGGAGGTAGACAAAAACAGCATAACTCCAGCCCAGCAGCGAAAACTCAAAGAAATATATGCACAGAGCCGTTAGAAAAGCAGCGCCTGCTTCCACTGCCGGGTAGCGCCATGAAATAGGCTGTTGGCAGTGGCGACAGGCCCCGCCTTGCAACAGGAAGCTGAGTAGTGGAATGTTTTCATACCAACGTAAGGGGGTTTGGCAGTGAGGGCAGTGAGAGCCGGGAAAAGCGATATCGAACCGAGCCTGCTCGGATACCTCGCTGCTGTTAGCCTCTGCACATTCTTGTTGCCACTGGCGCTGCATCATAACGGGTAGACGGGCAATAACCACATTGGCAAAGCTGCCAAAAAGCAAGCCAATGAAGGCAGCGAGGCTAAGGCCTAGAGCCGGGTAAGATTGAATGAGTTCGAGCATAAAAGGTCCTTCTAAATTCGCTAGGCTACTGCCAGCCCCAGTTGAAAAAGTGGTAAATATAAAGCAATCATAACAGCAGCTGTCACAATGCTCACCAGAATAAGAATGATATTAGGTAACAAAGCCAGCAAGTTAGCCCGGCGGCGTGATATGGCCTGCTGCTGTTGTTGAGCAATATAAAACAGCTTAGTGTCAAGGCGCCCAGTTTGCTCGCCAACTTGAATGAGGGCTTGTTCTGCAGGGGTTAGCCCTTGCCCTGCAAAAATGGCGCGACTTCCTTGGCCCGCTTGTAATGCCTGCAACCCCTGTAACCAAAGAGCCTGGCGGAAGGTGCAGTGGTGGGTATGGGCCACGCTTAACAGGGCCTGCTGTAAGGTCATGCCATGTTGCATGGCCAGTGCCAAGGCATGTATGTCTTGTTGCACCAAAGGGCGTTCGTACCAAGAGTACCAAAGGGGCACCCGGCCTAGCCACTGACGCAATGGGTGCCAACGCAAGGCAGGACCCAGCCAAAGCCGCGTGATAAACAGAAGCGTAACCAGACATGCCCCAGCTAAAACAAGGCGGCCACCGGAAATGGTAGCGCTAGGGCTTAGCAAAAAACGCGTGAGGGCAGGTAGCTCTGCGGCTGTACTGGCGTAAAGAGCGGCAAATTTAGGCAGAATAAATAGCTTTAACCCCGCACCCAGTATGGCCACCATGAACAGCACAGCCACTGGGTATAGTAAGGCCTGACGTAGCACTTTTGTTTGCTCGTAAGACTGCTGGGCTGTCTCGCTTAATTGCTGCACCATGACATCGAGTTGTCCGGCTTGCTCTGCAAAAGCAAGTAAGTGATGGCTTCGTGATGGCAGCGGCAAAGGGGGCTGTTGAAAAAGAGGGGCCAAGGGCTTGCCTTGTTGCAGGGCAAGCAAACAAGCATGACACAAGCTTGCTTCTTCTTGAAAACGACTTTGCTGTATAAGTTGCTGAAGGCTTTGGGCTAAGTCAAAACCACTGTCTAGCAGCGCATGCCAACGCGTGAGCCAGTGGGCCCAGAAACGAGTACGCGCCTGCCGAGATGGGCCCAACTTAGGTAAAGGCTTCACTTTGCGTGCTCGTATGTGCCGCTGAATCAGCTGAAAGGCC
Source organism: Aliidiomarina taiwanensis (assembly GCF_003987015.1). Lineage (GTDB taxonomy): Bacteria > Pseudomonadota > Gammaproteobacteria > Enterobacterales > Alteromonadaceae > Aliidiomarina > Aliidiomarina taiwanensis. The sequence goes on from NZ_PIPQ01000002.1 coordinate 286,717, forward strand.
ACAGAGTGAGGATGCCGCGCTTGCTGAACGCCGGTATAAACTTGGTGCGTGTCATGCAGGTGGTGGCCTTGCCAATAGTACCAAGTAAGCTTCATGGGGTGATATGTTTCGGTTTTAAAAGTTGCGCGGTACGCTGCCAATAATCCGCTTGGTGTGGCGAACCAAGCAGTACCTGTTGGGCAGCTTCATCCACTTGATTTAAGTCGAATACTCCACGGCGCTGCTCACCTACCAGCACAAGTCGCTGATTTATCAGTAAGCTAAGAGAGCCGGCAATTTGGGCGTGGCTTATATTAAGCTGCTGCAGCCGAATCAGGGCTGCCATGGCATGGCTGGCGTGAAGAGTGGCTAAAACGAGGTGCCCTGTTTGGGCGGCTTGCACTGTCATTTGGGCTGTTTCTGCGTCGCGAATTTCACCCACCATAATAACGTCAGGATCTTGCCGTAATAAGGCGCGTAAGCAGTCAGCAAAGCGCATGCCGCCAGACTGACCCACAGCGGTTTGGTTAATACCAGGTAGGGGAATTTCGATTGGATCTTCCACGGTGCTAATGTTTATGTCCGGCTGGTTTAAGTGGGTTAGCATAGCGTACAAGGTGTGAGTTTTGCCGCTGCCCGTAGGGCCAGTGACTAGAATAAGCCCGTGCTTTTCTTGCAGGGCATGCGTGACTTGTTGCTGCTGCTCAGGTAAAAAACCAAGCTGGTTCAGCTTGAGAGCCTGGCTTTGTTGGTTGAATAGTCGCAGTACCACTTTTTCTCCCCAAAGCGTAGGCAACACGCTAAGCCGACAGTCTATGCTGGTTTCTTGCACTTGCAGATGAAAGCGCCCGTCTTGGGCGATACGGCGCTGAGTTATATCCACCCCAGCGGCGTTTTTCAAAGCGGCAATCCACTGCTCAGCTCGGTGTGACGCGAGCGACTGATGTTCACGTAACCACCCTAACCGACGCGCCCGAACAAGGTATTGGGTTGGCTGCGCCTCAAAGTGCACGTCGGATACTTGCTGGTGAGCAAAGCTGTACAAGAGGGTTTGCAATTCGTCAGGGAGCTTGGCGCTTTCCGTTCGCATAGCAGCCCCTAAACTAGGTGGAAGCCGGTAAAGGCCCGGCACAATGCTTTAGTCGGGAGCCAAGGGCGTAGTCAGAACAAAGCAACTGCCAGCTGAGCTGCGTGGTTTGAACCACGGGCTGTACTTCTATGGTAAGCAGGTTGCCTTGGCTATCCCGTGCGCTTAAGTTCGCCCGTAATGCTCCAGACACGTTTCCCATGGTGAGCTTCTCAACCCCTTGCGGATAAGGGTTGGGCTCTGGCGGTATACCAGCACTGCCAAGTTGGTTGCATGGGTCTAAGCTGCCTTGCTCTTGCCAGCATAAGGCAATGGCCGTTTGCCACGGCTGTAAGGCTAAGTAGGACGTTGTGGCTTGCGCTCGCTGGGTGTAGTCGGTAAAGGCCGGCACCGCAAGGGTACTTAAAATGCCGAGAATAGCGACCACTATCATGAGCTCAATTAAGCTAAAGCCACGAAATAAAAAAACAGAATAACGCATGCTGCCTCCTTGTGATGTGCAAAACACGTAAGGAGGTATAGAGGAAGAAGTTAGGTTAGGCGAGGGGAAAGGGGGCAATTCAGAGATTGCCCCATAAATTAGTTAAAGCGTGCGCATACGCATGGACAGGTCCATAGCGTGAACATGCTTGGTCAGCGCGCCTGAGCTAATAAAGTCTACATTCATGCTGGCGTAATGGGCTAGCTGGTCGGCCGTCACATTACCCGACACTTCAAGTTTGGCTTTTCCTTTTGCAAAGGCAACGCCTGCTTTAATGTCTTCGTCGCTGAAGTTGTCGAGCATGATAATGTCGCTGCCCGCCGCAACCGCCTGCTTGAGTTCATCCAGACTTTCCACTTCTACTTCTACCCAACGGGAAGGTTGCAATTTGCGCGCCTGCGCAACAGCAGCAGCAATACCACCACAGGCCGTGATATGGTTTTCTTTAATTAAGTAGGCGTCGTATAAACCAATACGGTGATTGGTACCACCTCCACAACGCACCGCGTATTTTTGTCCTAAACGCATGTTTGGAATGGTCTTACGGGTGTCTAAAAGTTGTGTTGTAGAACCAGCTAAATGTGCCACAGCAGCAGCCGTTGCTGTCGCCGTGCCACTCAGGGTTTGAACAAAGTTAAGAGCAGTGCGTTCGCCTGTTAGAAGAGCACGAGCTGCGCCGCGTAACTCAAACAAGGATTGATTGGGCTGCACCTTGTCACCGTCGGATACGTGCCAGGTCACTTCAATGTTCGGGTCTAACTGATGAAAGACCTCTTTGACCCATGCTTGACCACAGAAGACACCCGCGTCGCGGGTAATAACATGGGCGTGAGCCATAGTGTCTGCAGCTATCAGCATGGCGGTTACATCGTGCTCTACACCAACGCTGCCACCTAAGTCCTCCTCAAGTGCCAATTTTACGTCTAGGGGGATACGTTGCAGTAGCTCAGGCGCCATGTAGGGTGGGGTCTCGGTGGTCATTACATACTCTCTTTAGGGTTTATAAACATCAATTGGATTATTGGCGAATGGTTAGTTGACCATCGCGTTGGGTGAATTCTAACGCTCTTAGGGCACTCATGCCCAATAGAATATGCTCACTGTGGTAGTCGGGCACTATGGTTGCGGCGACTTGATACAAGTGAATGTCGCCTAATTGTAAATGGTCTAGCTGGGTTTGATAAGCCACAGCAATCCCATTGGCAGTACGCACTTGCACTTGGCGGCCTTGGGATAACCCCAAAGACTTCGCCATCGAGCCCGGAATAGCAACTTGTGTAGCGCCTGTGTCGAGTAAGAAGGTCACAGGGCGTTCATTAATAGCACCATTGGCAAGGTAATGGCCGGCCCGATTTTGTTGCAATACTACCACAGCATGCCCCCCTTGGTGATAACTTGTCACCTGTTGGTTGGGGTTCAGCTGCTTGTTTAAGGCACCATCGAAAAAATAATACAGAAGGCCGAGAGCTGCGACCCAAGCGAACCAGATAAAAAAGCGCCCCAGGGTTTGGCTGCTATCGCGGTGAGTTTGCATGGTCAGTTCCTAGCATATTGGCCAAGGGTGTATTTGTTTGGGCTACGGGGGTAATATCGTGCTATGACAAGCGAAAGAAGGTACACCCTGTGCTTAGTATTAGCGATGATAAGATAAATGGCGTGATATTTCACCCTTCTCCCCACTATGACGCCCGCCCTGATCCCACGGATATTAGTTTACTGGTTGTGCATGGCATTAGCTTGCCAGCTGGGAAATTTGGAGGCCCTTATGTACATGACTTGTTTATGGGCTGCTTAGATTGTCAGGCAGACGCTAGCTTTATTGCGCTTGAAGGGCTGCGTGTGTCAGCGCACTGCTTTATCCGTCGAGATGGCCAGCTCATTCAATATGTGCCGTTTCACCAACGTGCCTGGCATGCTGGCGTGTCGAGCTGGCAGGGGCGAGAGCGGTGCAACGACTTCTCGATTGGGGTCGAACTTGAGGGAACCGATGATGCACCCTACACTGAAGAACAATACACCCAATTGGTAGCTTTAAGTAAAGCGTTAATGGGCAGTTACCCGGCCATTACAACCAACCGCATTGTGGGCCACGAGCATATAGCGCCAGGGCGTAAAACAGACCCAGGCCCGGCATTCAATTGGGATACGTTTAAGCAACGGTTAACGCACTCGTTGGAGTGTTCATAGCACCACATTAGGAAACAACTATGATTGTGTTCTCATTATTTATTGCACTGGTACTTGAGCGGTTACGAATAACGCCTGAAGGTTGGCAAGTAAATGACGCAGCGCGCCGTTTTGACACTTGGTTAAGCGAGCACGAAACCTATGGGAAAGCGCGCGGGCATGCAACCTTCGGCCCTTTTTTATTGTTGCTTCCCGCATTTTTGCTGGCAGTTCTGATGCTTTTTAATATCAGTGGCTTTGCAATATTGTTGCTGAATATTCTGGTACTAACGTTGGCATTTAATTGCCGGCCATACCGAGAGGCACTGAAGCGATGGTACTTAGCAACGGAGCGAGATGACACGGAAAGCCAAGCGACAGCGCGGCGAGAGCTATTGCCAGATGACAGCGCCTTGAGCTTGGGGCAACAATTGGTTTGGCTCAACTTTCGTTATTTCTTTGCTGTGATTGTGTGGTTCATCCTGCTCGGTGCACCGGGCGTGCTAGGTTACATTTTCTTGCGAGCCAATGCGGAGCGCATCTCTCGCTTTATGGGCTGGGTTGACTGGTTGCCCGTGCGAATTGCAGGGGTGGCATTTTTGCTTGTGGGGCATTTTAGTAATGCGTTGCAGCCTTGGCTTAGTAGTTTAAAGGCCACGCCGGATAACCAAGACGTTCTGCTGAGCCTAGCAGAGGCTGCGGAAGCTTTTCCTGGCGACAGCGAAGAAGAGTCGGCTGAGCCGCAAGCAATGCTTGGCCTAGCGCGTCGCGCCACTATTATTCTGCTCGTCGCTGTGGCCGTGGCCACACTGATGGGCTGGTTAGTATAGCTTAAGTGGTATTACCAATAGATTGATAAACTCTGCTAGGAAGTGAAGAAGCGACACGTTATACTATATGGTAGAGTCAAATTGGTCTGACCAAATAACCACTGTAGGGTTGAGGAATGAACACGCTAAGTCGAGTGGAGCACACCAAACTGTCGGATGTTATCGTCAAGCAAATAGAAGCGCTGATTATTGACGGTAGTTGGGCAGCGGGTGAACGCATACCCTCGGAGCGGGAGCTCGCCAAACGTTTTGAGGTGTCACGCCCTTCCGTGCGAGAAGCCATACAAAAACTGGAAGCTTTAGGACTTGTGACCCGACGCCAAGGAGGCGGCACTTTTGTTGCTAGTGCCCTCGACAAACAAGTGGTAGACCCCTTGTTTGATTTATTGGCCCGGCATCCCGAGTCGCAGTTTGACCTACTGGAGTTTCGGCACGCCTTAGAGAGTGTGTCGGCCTATTTTGCGGCATTACGCGGGACAGACACTGACCTTGCGCGTATTGGCGAAAGTTTTGAAGCAGCATCAGTAAAAGGTTTAACAACCACAGAGCATGCACACGCATTGGTTACTTTTTACGTGGCCGTGGCGGAAGCGTCTCATAACTTAGTGTTGCTGCACCTCGTGCGTGGGATGAACGACTTACTGTACGAGAACATCAAGAAAAATTTAGACCAACTGAAAGACAGAAGTGACGTGCTGGCGCAAATGCAAGTGCATCGCGAAGCCTTAGTTCATGCCATTATGGAACGGCAGCCGGAACAAGCGCGGGAAGCGTGCCATGAACACTTGGCCTATATTGAAAATATTTTATTGCAACTTAATCGGGAGCAAAGCCGAATTCAGCGAGCGTTACGACGCACAGAAAAGGCCGATGCTTAAGATATTCAACACGTAGTAAGTGAAGGGAACCATTATGGCAGAACAAGAACGTATGGATATCGATCCACAAGAAACACGTGAGTGGCTTGATTCCTTAGAAACCTTATTCGACGCTGGTGGACCAGAACGTGCCCACTTTATTCTCGAAACGCTGATAGATAAAGCGCGTCGCAGCGGTGCGTATTTACCCTATGAAGCCACCACCGCATACTTAAACACCATCCCGGTTAGTCAAGAGCCGGTTATGCCTGGCGATCAAACCATAGAAAACCGAGTGCGTGCAGCCATTCGTTGGAACGCTTTGGCTATGGTATTGCGTGCGTCTAATAAAGAGCTTGAGCTGGGTGGTCATATTTCCACGTTTGCTTCTTCAGCAATGTTGTACGACGTTGGCTTTAACCACTTCTTCCGCGCGCCAGGCGAAGACGGTGGCGACTTCCTGTTTATTCAAGGCCATGGTTCGCCAGGTATTTATGCCCGTGCTTTCCTTGAAGGGCGCTTAACGGAAGAACAACTGAACAACTTCCGCCAGGAAATTGATGGTAATGGCCTTTCAAGCTACCCGCACCCACACTTAATGCCAGACTTCTGGCAGTTCCCAACCGTGTCCATGGGTTTGGGACCAATGCAAGCTATTTACACGGCCCGTTTCTTAAAGTACCTCACAGACCGTGGCATTAAGGACTGCTCGAAGCAGCGTGTTTACTGTTTCCTCGGTGACGGTGAAGTGGATGAGCCAGAAAGCTTAGGCGCTATTGGTTTGGCGAGCCGTGAAGGGCTCGACAACCTGACCTTTATTGTGAACTGTAACTTACAGCGCTTAGACGGTCCTGTGCGCGGAAACGGCAAAATTATCCAAGAGCTGGAAGGTACTTTCCGTGGCGCTGGCTGGGAAGTAATTAAGGTTATTTGGGGTCGCTATTGGGACCCATTGCTATACCGCGACACGGAAGGAAAGCTTGCTGAAATTATGCAAGAAAGCGTTGACGGTGAGTACCAGAACTATAAAGCCAAAGGTGGTGCGTACACGCGTGAACACTTCTTTGGTAAAACAGAAGAAACCAAAGCCATGGTGGCCAACCTGTCTGACGACGACATTTGGCGCTTAAACCGTGGCGGCCATGACCCTGTAAAAGTATACGCAGCCTACGATCGTGCGATTAACACGAAAGGACGTCCGCAAGTCATTCTTGCGAAAACCGTGAAAGGCTACGGTATGGGTGAAGCGGGTGAGGGTAAGAACGTTGCTCACGGCGTGAAAAACATGGACTTAGACGACATTAAGTATTTCCGTGACCGTTTCAATATTCCGATTTCTGACGAAGATATTGCGGATATTCCGTACTACCGCTTCCCAGAAGACAGCGAAGAAGCGAAGTACTTAAAAGAGCGTCGTGAAAAGCTAGGTGGCTTTATGCCACAGCGCCGCGCAAAAACGTCGGTGGAGCTTGAAACGCCTCCACTAAGCGCTTTTGACGCAGTGCTAAAAGGCTCAGGCGACCGTGAAATTTCAACCACCATGGCCTTTGTACGTGTTCTTACAGCCATGTTGCGTGACAAGAAAATTGGTAAGCGTGTGGTACCTATTATTCCAGACGAAGCCCGTACTTTTGGTATGGAAGGCTTGTTCCGTCAGGTAGGTATTTACTCGAGCCAAGGGCAAAAGTACACACCACAAGACGCCGACCTCGTTGCTTACTACCGCGAAGACAAGAAGGGTCAGGTACTTCAGGAAGGTATTAACGAGCTAGGCTCTATGGCTTCTTGGGTCGCTGCGGGTACCAGTTACTCCACGAACAACGAGCCGATGATACCTGTCTACATTTACTACTCCATGTTTGGGTTCCAGCGTGTGGGTGACTTAGTGTGGGCCGCCGGTGATAGCCATGCACGTGGTTTCTTAGTGGGCGGTACGGCAGGTAGAACCACCCTAAACGGTGAAGGCTTGCAGCACCAAGACGGCCACAGCCACTTACACTTTGGCACGGTGCCTAACTGTATTACATATGACCCAACCTACGGGTATGAAGTCGCCGTTATTGTACAAGACGGTATGCGCCGAATGTTTGCTGAACAAGAGAACGTGTTCTACTACATTACGGTGATGAACGAGAACTATAAGCAACCTGAAATGCCAGAGGGCGTTGAAGAAGGTATTCTGCGTGGTATTTACAAGCTAGACGAAGTGAAAGCGAGTAAAGCCAAAGGCCAGGTACGCTTAATGGGTTCGGGCACTATTTTACAGCAGGTACGTAAAGCGGCAGAAATTCTAAAAGACCAGTTTGGTATTTCTTCAACGGTCTTTAGCGCCACCTCGTTTAACGAATTGGCCCGCGACGGCTTGAACGTTGAGCGTGAAAACATGCTAAATCCAACGAAGAAAGAGAAAAAAGCCTACATTACGGGTGTGCTAGAACAAGGCGAAGGTCCAGTGATTGCAGCGACTGACTACATGAAGCTGTACGCAGACCAAGTACGCGCATGGGTGCCAGGTGCATACCGTGTGCTAGGTACCGACGGGTATGGCCGTTCTGACAGCCGTGAAAACCTGCGCCGTCACTTTGAAGTGAACGCAGAGTACATTGTGATTGCAGCGCTTGCAGAGCTTGCTAAAGCAGGCGACATAGACAAAAAAGTAGTGGCACAAGCTTTGAAAGACTTCAATATTGAAGTTGATAAACTGAACCCACTGTACGCGTAAGGAGCAAACGATGGCCGATGTAACAGAAGTCAAAGTTCCCGACGTTGGTGGGGACGAAGTAGAAGTAATTGAAGTACTGGTAAGTGCAGGCGACGACATTGAAGTGGAAGACGGCCTAGTAACGGTAGAAACCGACAAGGCGTCGATGGATATTCCTTCGCCCATTGCAGGAACCGTGAAAGAGCTAAAAGTTGCCGTAGGCGACAAGTTAAACCAAGGCGATTTACTCGCCTTGGTTGCCTCAGCCGCTGAAGCTGAAGAAGAAACTGCGGAAGAAGCCCCTGCGGAAGAACCAGAACAAGAAGAAAAGCCGGCTGAAGAGCCAGCAGCAGAGCCTGCACCTGCTGCGAAAAAGTCGGGTGGCACGGACGTTATTAGCATCGAAGTGCCCGACTTAGGGGAAGACGGCGATGTTGACGTCATTGAAGTGTTGGTAAGCGAAGGCGACAGCGTTGAAGTGGAAGACGGCTTAATTACCGTAGAAACGGATAAGGCCACCATGGATGTGCCCAGCACGCATGCGGGTGTGATTAAAAGCATGAGTGTGTCGGTGGGCGACAAAGTGCGCAAAGGCAGCAAGCTGGTTGAGCTAGAAATAACGCTTGAAGGTGAAGCGGAAGAAGCGCCGGCAGCGGAGAGTGCACCTAAGCAAGCGGCAGAGCCTGCTGCTGAGCGGGCAGCACCGCAACCAACGGAAGAGCGCCAACCACCGGTGCCAGACCACCCACTGGACAAAAAAGGCCCAAGTGGACAAGCGGCCCATGCTTCGCCAGCCGTTCGACGTTTAGCCCGTGAGTTTGGTGTTGACTTAGCCCAAGTGAAAGGCTCAGGTCCGAAAGAGCGCGTGTTAAAAGAAGACGTACAAAGCTATGTGAAGTATGAATTGTCACGTCCGAAAGCGTCGGCAGCGCCTATGTCGGGTGGTGCTGGTGGCTTGCAAGTCATTGCTCAGCCGAAGGTCGACTTTAGTAAGTTTGGTGAAATTGAAGAAGTACAGCTTACCCGTATTCAACGAATTTCTGGGCCGAACCTGCACAGAAACTGGGTCACTATTCCACATGTAACCCAATTCGACGAAGCAGACATTACCGAGCTTGAAGCCTTCCGCAAGTCCGAAAACGCACAGCTTGCAAAACGCAAGGCCGACGTGAAGTTCACGCCACTGGTCTTCATTATGAAAGCCGTAGCGAAAGCACTGCAAGAATACCCTGTGTTCAACTCGTCACTGAGTGAAGATGGTGAGCACCTGATCATGAAGAAGTACGTGCATATTGGAATTGCCGTAGACACGCCGAATGGTTTGGTGGTTCCGGTTATTCGCGATGTGGACAAGAAAGGCATTGTGGAGCTGTCCTACGAATTGACAGAAATGAGTGCAAAAGCTCGTGACGGTAAACTCAAAGTAACCGACATGCAGGGTGGCTGCTTCTCTATTTCGAGCTTGGGCGGCATTGGAGGTACAGCCTTTACACCTATCGTGAATGCACCTGAAGTTGCTATTCTTGGCGTTTCGAAAAGTGACATGAAGCCCGTATGGAATGGTAGCGAATTTGAGCCACGCTTAATGTTACCGTTGAGCCTGTCTTACGACCACCGAGTGATTGACGGTGCCGTAGCGGCGCGCTTCACTGTGTACTTGAGCCAAGTGCTTTCAGACATTCGCAAATTAATTTTGTAATAAAACTCAGCGCGTTTTCACAAGACGCGCTGCCTTTTTCTCGCTACAATAACTGCACGTAAAAACCAAGATATGCGGTTATTTGAACAGACAGAACCAAAACAGGGGTCAAAATGAGCAACGAAGTGAAAACACAGGTTGTTGTATTAGGTGGTGGTCCAGGCGGTTACTCAGCTGCATTCCGTGCTGCCGACTTAGGTTTAGATGTGGTCATTGTTGAGCGCTACAGCACCTTAGGTGGTGTGTGCTTGAACGTTGGGTGTATTCCGTCAAAAGCACTTTTACACGTCGCTAAAACCATCGAAGACTCAGCCACTATGGGAGCTGCAGGTGTAGAGTTTGGCAAGCCGAAAATTGACCTCGACAAAATTCGCGCCCACAAAGACAAGGTGATCAACCAGCTAACAGGTGGTTTATCGCAAATGTCGAAAATGCGTAAAGTCAAGGTTGTGAATGGTTTAGGTGAGTTTGTCAGCGCCAATGAACTGAAGGTAACGGGCGAAGAAGAAACCACAGTAAAGTTTGAGCACGCCATTATTGCTGCCGGTTCTCAGCCAGTGAAGCTACCATTTATTCCTCACGACGACGAGCGCATTTGGGACTCAACCGACGCTCTTGAGCTACCCTTTATTCCTAAGAAAATGCTTGTATTAGGTGGTGGTATTATCGGCCTTGAAATGGGCTGCGTATATAAAGCGCTTGGTGCTAGCCTGGACGTGGTTGAGTTTATGGACCAACTTATTCCAGCTGCCGACAAAGACATTATTCGTGTGTTCAACAAGTCAATGAAGTCGAAGTTCGACAACATTATGTTGGAAACCAAAGTGACCAAGGTAGAAGCCAAGAAAGACGGTATTCACGTTACTTTTGAAGGCAAGAAAGCACCTGCAGAGCCTGTGGTTTACGACGCAGTACTCGTTGCTGTTGGTCGTACTCCAAACGGGAATAAGCTAGGCGCTGACAAAGCCGGTGTGAAAGTAACAGACCGTGGCTTTATTGAAGTCGACAAACAAATGCGTACCAGCGTGAAAAACATTTTCGCTATTGGTGACATTGTCGGCCAGCCAATGCTTGCCCACAAAGCGGTTCACGAAGGCCACGTAGCTGCAGAAGTTATTGCGGGTAAGAAGCACTTCTTTGACCCGAAAGTGATTCCTTCCATTGCCTACACAGACCCAGAAGTGGCTTGGACAGGTGTAACGGAAAAAGAAGCGAAAGAGCAAGGCTTAAACTATGAAGCAGTGACCTTCCCATGGGCTGCCTCAGGCCGTGCCATTTCTTCAGGTGCTACCGACGGCTTTACCAAGCTGATTTTCGACAAAGACACAGACCGTGTGATTGGTGGTGCGCTTGTTGGTTCACACGCAGGTGAATTGCTTGGTGAAATCTCGCTCGCCATTGAAATGGGCAGCGACGCGGAAGATATCGCACTCACAGTTCATGCTCACCCGACCTTATACGAAACAATTGGTCAGGCGGCTGAGGTTTATGCCGGTTCAATTACCGACATTCCGAACAAAAAAGCAGTGAAAAAGAAGAAGTAATAGCTGCTTAAGTTGCTGATAAAAACCCTTGCTGCTCGCTGAGTGCAAGGGTTTTTTTGTGCCTGTTTTTTGTTCGCTGGTTGAAATTGAAGCTTCAAGCCCAATCTCTAAGTGATATAATCGTTTTTAATCTCTTATTCATACCTCAACCAAAGAAGTAGTCTGATGTCGAATGCGAATGTAACTCTAGCTGCACGTACGAAATTACCCACCCAATTTGCCGAGTTCGAGCTGGTCGGCTTTACCGATGCCACTGGGAAAGAGCATGTGGCGCTCGTGCTAGGTGAAGTGGACGATGGGGCCCCTGTGTTAGCGCGGGTACACTCTGAGTGTTTGACGGGCGACGCTTTGTTTAGCCAACGTTGTGACTGTGGCCCACAGCTCGAAGCCGCCATGCAAAAAATAGCCAATGAAGGGCGTGGCGTTATTGTGTATTTGCGACAAGAGGGGCGGGGTATTGGCCTGATCAATAAATTACGTGCATACGCCGAACAGGACAAAGGGCTAGACACAGTAGAAGCCAATGAAATATTGGGCTTTGCTGCGGACGCTCGAGAATATGACATTGCGGCGGCCATGTTTGCAGCCCTTGGGGTGCGCGAAGTACGGTTAATGACCAACAACCCGAAAAAACTAGAAGCGTTAAGCGAACTGGGTGTGCACGTGGTGGAACGTGTTGAGCACACCACCGAAGGTACACCGCATAATAAGCACTATTTAGCGACAAAAAGTGCGAAGTTCGGTCACTTATTCTAAGCTTTCTGGTCAGAGTAGCTAGAAGGGTTTACACTGATTTTCTTTCCAACAATAAGAACGAGGCAAGCTTCATGTTAAAAATTAAACTCGCAGCTGCAAGTGTCGCTATGGCGTTAAGCCTAGTTGGCTGTAGCCAAGAAACCAACACCAGCACACAGCAGGTGGCGCAAGAGCAGCAACAACTGACGTCGGGCTTGAACCTACAAGACTTCGACCGAAGTGTACGCCCGCAAGACGACCTTTTTATGTTCGTAAACGGTACTTGGTATGAAAATGTGGAAATTCCTTCCGATCGTCCACGTTTTGGTGCCTTTGACTTGTTGGCACAAGAAAACGAACGTCGTCTGCGGACTATTATAGAAACAGCTGCAGAGCAAGACGCAGAATTTGGTTCAAACAACCAAAAAATTGGCGACTTCTACAACAGCTTTATGGACGAAGCGCACATTGAAGAACTGGGCATGCAGCCCGTTGAAGCGACCCTTGCAAAAGTACAAGCGGTACAGAACCATGAAGAGCTCACCGCTTTGACGGCGACCTTGCGTCGTGACGGTGTGGGCATTCCGTTAAGCTTCTATGCCTATGCAGATGCCAAAAACCCTGACTTTTACGCGCTATACGTAGGGCAAGCGGGTTTAGGTTTACCAGACCGTGATTACTACTTCCGCGACAACGAAGCCTTTGAAAATAACCGCCAGGCTTATGTGAAGTATATAGCAGACATGTTAGCCGCATCAGGCCATGACAATGCAGAAGATGCAGCCAAGCGTATTTATGCTTTGGAAGAGTCGCTTGCAGAGCACCACTGGACGCGTGCCCAACGGCGTGACGCAGAAGCGTCTTACAATAAAATGACCGCTGAAGAATTCGACGCCTTACTGGGTGGCTTCAACTTTGCAGCCTTTGCCGAGCAGGCAGGTATTACCGCAGCTGAAGAGCTGATTGTGCGGACGCCTTCTTACTTTGAAGCCTTTGGTGCAATTTTCGAGGACGTAAGCATTGAAACCTGGAAAGACTACATGCACTTGCGTGTCATGTCGTCGGCGGCTTCACGTTTATCAAGCACCTTTGCAGACATTCAGTTCAACTTCTACTCAAAAACCTTGAACGGTATTCCTGAGCAGCAAGAGCGTTGGAAGCGTGCAGTACAAGCCACTAACGGTGCGTTAGGTGAGGTGTTAGGGCAAGAGTATGTGGCTCAGTACTTCCCACCAGAAGCCAAAGCGCGCATGGAAGAGCTCATTGACAATCTGATCATTGCATTTGAAGGCTCCATTAAAGAGCTAGACTGGATGACGCCAGACACGAAAGAAAAAGCCCTGGACAAGTTAAGCAAATTTACTCCTAAGGTAGGTTACCCGAATGTATGGCGTGACTATTCAGACCTTGAAGTGTTGCCAGGTGACTTATTCGGGAATAGCGTGCGCGTAGCAAACTTTAGCTACGACAGAAACATTGCCGACATTGGCCAGCCGGTTGACCGTGAGCGTTGGGGCATGAACCCGCAGCGAGTGAATGCTTACTACAGCCCAGTCAGTAATGAAATTGTGTTCCCGGCTGGTATTTTACAGCCACCATTCTTCGATATGAATGCGGAAGACGCCGTGAACTACGGTGGTATTGGTGCGGTTATTGGTCATGAAATTGGCCACGGCTTCGACGACCAAGGGTCACGCTACGACGGTGACGGTAACTTACGTAACTGGTGGACCGAGCAAGACCGTGAGCAGTTTGATGCTCGCACAGGCATGCTGGTAGAACAGTACAATCAGTTTGAACCCCTGCCAGGCCTGCATGTTGATGGCCAGGTGTCTCTTGGTGAAAACATCGGTGACCATGTGGGCTTAATTAGTGCCTACCGTGCTTATCAGCAGTCTCTTGACGGCCAGCCTTCGCCAGTAATGGACGGCTTCACCGGTGAGCAACGCCTGTTCTTAAGCTGGGCGCAGATTTGGAAAATTAAGTTCCGCGACGACGCCATGCGTGAGCAACTGGCTCGTGGTCCCCATGCGCCAGGTCAGTACCGTGCTTTAGGTGCGCCACGTAACATTCCAGGTTTCTACGAAGCCTTTGATGTGAAGCCTGGCGACGGCATGTACCTAGCGCCAGAAGACCGAGTGGTGCTTTGGTAATATGACCCTAGGTTCGGCACAGCCGCCCCTATAGGCAAAGTTGGATGAAAACCCCCGACTGTGAAAACAGCGGGGGTTTTGTTTTTTGAGCGGTCTGGGCATGGTTACAATGTTTGCAGGATTACCGCATAATACCCCCATGTATTTTTTGGCACAGATAATGAGTGAGCCTTTATGTCAAAGTCATTAGCAGAACAACTTCTTGGTGCTGGCTTGGTGGATGAAAAAAAAATCAAGAAAGCCCGCCAAGAAAAACGTAAGCAGAAGAAAAAAATTAAAAGTGGTCAAGCTGTGGAAGACACCAGCCAGCAAGAAGAGCTTGCACGGAAGCGAGAAGAGCAGCGTGAACGCGATCGCCAACTGAACCTTGAAAGGCAGGCGCAAGCGGATGAAAGAGCGCGTATGGCGCAAGTGCTGCAAATGCTGCAGCAAAGCCAACAGCCGACTGAAGGCGATATTCGCTTTAACTTTAACGACCCACGCAGCAACGTGATAAAAAGCCTGTATGTGGACGCGACCATGCAAAAGCACTTAGCCAATGGCAAGCTTGCTATTTGTGCCTATGAAGACAGCTACTTTGTGGTGCCCGTTCATGTGGCAGACAAAGTTGCGGAGCGTTATGCCGCGTCGGTTATTTTTATAGCTGACGACAGCCAGCAAGAGCCCGACGAGGACGACCCGTACAAAGACTATCAAATACCCGACGACTTAATGTGGTAATAAAAAAGGTGACGTTTTGAATAAAACGTCACCTTTTTATTATATTCCGTAGGTGTGGCACCGTCAGGCGATGCCTTCAACGTCATGCAATGCATGACCTACGGAACAATGCCTGAATTACTGGGTCATGGCATTTTCAATCATTCGCTTTAAGTAGTCGAAGTGGGCTACCAAAGCAAACTCAGAACGGCGCGGTGCGCGCATGGCTTTAATACGCTCAAGTTGAGCATAAGCAGCCGTACGGGCCACGTTGTCGTAAGACGACTCTTCCGCTAATCCTGTCATGTGAATTAACCGCTTCACGTACTCAACCTGAAGGTTCTGGCTGGTTGTTGTGAGGGTTTTCGCACTTGGGAAAATCGCATCTGTTAAGTCCGTCATGACAGCGTGGAGTGGATACTCGTTGCCATAACGGGTCGAGTCGGTAATACGTTTCACCGTTGCAGGGTGCATTAATTGGTTCAGCACGTTGCCCTGCATCATGAGTACCATGTCGTGGAACTTAGGATCTTCGTTATTTCCGTAGTGGTTAAAGCCACGGCGCTGGCGCTGCATATAAGCTAGCACAGGCTCCATTTGTTCAAGCACATTCGGGGCAAAAACAAAGTTCGCTAGGGTTTCCATGGCGTCTTTTTGCTTCGCAAGCGGCACAGGAGTGAAGGGCGCTTTATCAGAGCCTTGACCAACAGTTGCGCGTTCAACGTAAACACCGCCCACTTGGCGAGAAATTACACCGGCCTGACCGTAATATGTGCCGAATAAACGGCTGGCAAGGGTGGTGAGCTTCTGGTGCGAGTCACCGTCTTGGCGCGCGTCGTCGAGCAGGGTGCCAAAGGTCTTATTCACTACTTCAAAACGACCGCGGGCATAGGCCACAGGGTTCGACGACATATCGCCAATCATCACTTGTGGGTCAATATGACGACCGGGTGCACGCATATCGTCGGCGTCGTTACCGAAGGCTAAGCCGTGCTCGTGGGAGCGGCTTAAAATAGCTTCTAAACGCGCTTCCTCAGCGTCTGCGTCCTCTGCTGCAGGGCTGTAGCCATATTCAATGGCCCACTCGTCGTAAGGACCTACCACCCACTGATAATAGTCGCCTTGTTCATAACCTGGTGGCGCAATATTCACTGGCGCATAGTCCATGACAGAGCCTGTTAAGACCCCTTGAGTGAGCGCTTGGTTATGCACTTCTTCGTGGTCCCACAAAATAGAAGCTTTCATGTTGTGGTTTAGTCCAAGAGTATGGCCCACTTCGTGCAAGATCACGTGGATCATGCCTTGGCGTAGTAGCTCATTGTCGTCAATCGACTCAACCCCAAGCAAGCCAGCCATGGCGTTACCGGCTACGAGACCTTCATGCATCATGTAACCTTGGCTACAGTACACAGCGTCGTTTGCGCCTGTGTCGTGACGGTTAATACCGTTTGCGTCATATAACTCACCCTCTATCCAACGGTTTGTCATATAGACATATTCCATCATGATGTCGGCAGCAATAATTTGCCCGGTGAGTGGGTTTGCTAAAGACGGGCCATAGCCACCAAAAGGCGGGTTCGGTGACGAGGTCCAGCGAATGACGTTATAGCGTATGTCACCAGCATCCCAGTCGGCGTCGTCTGGTTGAATGCGTACTTCAATGGCATTGCTGAAGCCTGCTTTTTCAAAGGCCTTATTCCAACCAAGTACACCTTCTGTAATCACGTCGCGCCATTCCTCAGGCGTGGTATTCTCCAAGTAGAAAACAATGGGCTCGACAGGGTCGGAAATAGCGGCCGAAGGGTCTTTTTTCACTAAGTGCCAGCGGTTAATAATGTCGTTGTATGGGGCCCAGTCAGCCGACGTCATGTCGTCATATTGGCTACCAAAGTAACCGACGCGAGCGTCGTCACGGCGCGGCTGGAAGTCATTATCAGGCAGCTGTATAAAAGAGTGCTGCAGAGTAACAGAGGTAGAGCGTGCGTCAGCAACAGCTGGGCTAGCACCTACGGTTGGGTTCGGGTTATTGAAAACATAATTAACAACGACGTCAATGTTTTCCGGGTATACGCGGTCGTTGACAATGCGCGACTGGTCCTTTTTAAAGCCACCCACACTAAAGCCTTCTGAGCCTGGGCGGCTGTATGGAGAAACTTTATGCAGAGACTCACTTAAAAACAGGTCGTCGGCAGCAAAAACAATGCGGCCGTCTTCTTCATGTTTGATTTTTACACTGGCGAGCACCGAAGTACTCATGTTGGCATCAGCGGCACGGCTAAGCGCACTGTCTTCATTGAATTGATAACGAATCGGCTTTTGAATAATGTCGATCCGGTCGAAATAACGGCGGAACTCAATAATCTTTTCATCGCGATAGCTGCCACGGAAGTGGCCGGCCTCGAGTACACCGTCTGTTGAGAGAGCAAAATATAAGAAAGGCGTGTCGAGTTGTGACTCCTCGATGGACATCATAAGAGCGCCGTCTTCTTCATTGCGGTAAAGATTAAACAAACCTTCTTGCACCTGTAGGTCTTCAATGAGCGACGCATAGGTGACTTCCTCTTCTTTATTTTCTGGCTCGTCTGCAAGCATAGGCGAACTATAAGCAGTAAGCCCGAGCGCTAAAGCTACAGCAGCGCTCACGGTTATTTTTTTAAACATGAGGGTTCCTCGTAAGTTAGCAATACCGTTCGATTCTATACACACTTCAGACCTGTTGACAAAAAAAACCAGTATTAAAGTGTAACCAGACTTTGCATTAGTGCAGGGGAAGTGCTATTTATAGCCCGCTTAAATCAAATGGTGAAGTTGTAGGTATACAGAGACCTGTGAAAAAACTTTGGGTATGGTTCACATTATGCGCGCTCTTGCTGGCCCCCTTATCGGCGGGACAGGCCTTTAGCATGGACATGAACCAAGCCCATTCAGGCCACACCAGTCATTGTCCAATGCATGGGAAAACAGCCGAGCCCATGGCCATGCAGCATGACTGCTGTGATGGGCAAACCATGCCCGCCAGCCTGTTTGACCTGTGTGAAAGCATGGACTGTGAACAAAGCTGTACGCCTTGTTTTGCCACCAGTGTTGCCACGCTCGAAGGGCTTAGCTTTGCCGTACCGCTAGCTCTTGCCGGCGCACTATCTCCTTATCAATTCTCGTTGCAAGTGGTAGCGCCTTCGCTACACACACCACCGCCAAACGCAACCTAAACAAAACCTAGCTAGGGCCAAATTGGCCGCGTTCTTATATTTCTTATTAGCTTTCTGTTTATGGTAGGAGTGCCTGTATGGCGACCCTTGTGCGTTTTCTTTTCGTTTTAAGTATTTCTTTGTTTGTTTTAACTGGCTGTGGTGAAACCCGCACACAGACGGCCCTTGCTGAGCAGGTGGAAAGGGCCAGTGTGAATGAATATACCTGCTCCATGCACCCTTCGGTGCGAACCACCGACCCAAATGCCCGCTGCCCCATTTGTGGCATGGACCTGATACCGGTGCAAACCAGTGTGGCCACTGACAGCCATGACCTTGAAGTGCAACTAGACTTAAGCCAACGTGGCAAAGCACTTGCAGATGTGGGCACTACACCGGTGCAATTACGAAACCTGAGCAAAGTGCTTACAGCCGTAGGCAAAGTGACTTGGAATAGCCGCACCATGCGTACCCTGTCGGCCTGGACCGATGGCCGTTTAGACACCTTGTATATCAATGCGGTGGGCGACCAGGTGACCAAAGGGCAAGCAGTGGCGCAGCTATATAGCCCGGAATTAATTACCGCTCAGCAAGAATACTTAGACGCCTTGCGACAAACACAGCAGGTAGCCGATAAACCAACGCTTTCTGAGTCGGCGCAGCGTATTTTGCAAGCGGCCGAGCGCCGTTTGGCGTTGCTCGGTGTACCAACAAGTCATATTCAGGCATTGGCACAGCAGCCGCACGTAAGCACGCATATAGATATCCAGTCCCCTTTGGCGGGCGTTGTGACAGAAACCTTTGTCCGTGAAGGCCAGTATGTAAAAACCGGAGAGCCTATTGCGACAGTCGCTGACCCCAGTGTTATGTGGGTGGTATTGGATGTGTTTCAGCACGACTTACAATGGGTGCATACGGGCCAGCAGGTTCGCTTACAGCTGCCTCACCAAAGTGAACCTGTGGTAGCGAACGTGGTGGAGGTCTTGCCTGAACTGAATGGTCAGCAAATTGGTCAGGTGCGGGTTGAGTTTGATGCCCGTGACATGTCTGTTCGACCGGGTAGCTTTGTGACCGCCGAAATAGCTGTGGTAGAAGATGAACAGACCCTAGCTGTTCCACACAGTGCCGTACTTTTCACCGGGCCACGTTCTTTAGTGTATGTGGCAGACCCTGACCAGCCAGGGGTGTTTGCTCAGCGCCAAGTGGTGTTAGGCGCACGCTTTGACGACTATTACCAAGTGGTAGAAGGGCTTGCAGAAGGGGAGTTCGTGGTGAACAAAGGTAACTTCCGCATTGACAGTGAGCTACAACTGCAAGGGAACGAAAGCATGATGTCGCAAACAGCGGCGGGCTCCGCTCAACATGACCATAGCCTGCATAAACAGGACCAACACGCGGAGCATGTAATGCACGCCATGGACATGCCTGCCATGGACCAGACGGTTATGCTTGACCATGAAGCGGCCCACATTTTTCCACCTTACTTTGCTATGTGGGAGGCGCTGAAAAGTGATCAGCTCGACGCTTGGCATCAGGCTGCCGCAGACTTTTTTGCCGCGGTTGAGACGGTTGAATGGCCAACGGAGCTTGCGGCTATTCAAGCGGACTTGTTGTACGCTCGTGAGCACTTACATCATGTTTCAGACATTGCACAAGCACGGGATCAGTTCTTTATCCACTCAAAAGGCATGATCAAACTTGCTCGTATGGGCGTGCATGAGGGAGAGGTGTACCGTGCTCATTGCCCGATGGCGCGAGCAAACCAAGGAGCCGACTGGCTGCAACCAACCAACGAATTACTCAATCCTTATTACGGTTCTTCCATGCTCCGTTGTGGCAGCGTGGAAGAACACTTAGGAGGTCACACACAATGATCAGTTGGTTGTTACGCCACCCATTTTTGGCGGTGGCCGCAGTCACTCTTGTGATAGCCGGTGGGCTTGTGACGACACCTTTCCAGTCACCAGAAGGGCTGCCCAGTTCTCCTGTGGCGGTGGACGCCTTACCCAACTTAGGTGAAAACCAGCAAATTGTGTTTACCGAATGGCCTGGGCGCTCACCGCAAGACGTGGACGACCAGGTTAGTTATCCCTTGAGTTTGGCTTTAATGGGGGTGCCAGGCGTACGCGATGTGCGCACCTTGTCCATGTTTGGCTTTTCCAGTATCGCCGTTATTTTCGACGATGGCGTCGACTTTTATTGGTCACGCTCGCGCTTGTTGGAAAAGCTCAGCGCGCTGCCAGCGGGCACCTTACCCGCGGGTGTGCAGCCAACCCTGGGTCCCGATGCAACAGGTTTAGGCCAAGTCTATTGGTACACCTTAGAAGGGCGTGACCGAACGGGGGCTCCCGTAGGTGGTTGGTCTTTAGAGGAAGTTCGCAGTGTTCAAGACTGGTTGGTGTCCTACGCACTGCTCGGTGTTTCTGGAGTCACGGAAGTGGCTTCTGTGGGTGGCTTCGTGAAAGAGTACCAAATAGACGTAGACGCCAATGCACTGCGCCTTTACCAAGTGACCTTGGCCGAAATTGTACAAGCGGTGGCCAGCGCAAACTTAGACATAGGTGCACGAACGACTGAGATTAACCGAGCGGAATACTTAGTGCGGGGGGTTGGCTTCCTTCAGTCTACCACGGACATTGAACAAGCAGTGGTGGCGTACCGAGGAGAGCAAACGCCAGTGCGTGTTGCCGATCTGGCAAAAGTTAGTATAGGCCCAGCAACGCGCCGTGGGGCACTGGATGTAGACGGAGTGGAAGCCGTGGGCGGCGTGGTGACCATTCGCGAAGGGGCCAACGCGCTGGACGTGATTGAGCGGGTGCAAAAGAAAATAGAACAGCTAGCCCCTAGCTTGCCTCGTAAGGCCGTGATTGACTGGTCCCGTGTCGAGCAGGGGCAGGTAGAAACCTTTGCTCAGCAACAAGGTCTGCCTTCTTGGCAAGCTGGCGCACCGGTGGACATGGCGGCAACGGCAAATGAAGCTTGGCGACAGTGGTTAGCACAGCACCCAGTGGAGCTATGGCCTGCATGGTTAACGGAAAGCCAGCTTACCCTTGTGCCTTTCTACGACCGCTCGGTGCTGATTGACGAAACCCTAAGCACATTAAGTCAAACCTTGTACCAGCAAATTTTGGTGACCGCAGCCATTATTCTGTTGCTGCTAGTGCGGTTGCGGGCGGCTGTGGTGGTTGTGGTGATGCTGCCGTTAACCGTGTTAATGACATTTATTGCCATGCGTTTGCTGCACATTGAAGCCAATATTGTGGCCATTGCGGGCATCGCAATCGCCATAGGAACCATAGTGGACATGGCCATTATTATGACCGACAACGTTATGCGCAAGCGCGCGGCACACCCTGATTGGTCCAGCTTTGAGCAGGTCAAACAAGGCTGTCAGGAGGTGGCTCCTGCGGTGGTCACAGCTATTAGCACCACGGTCATTAGTTTCCTTCCGGTATTCGCTTTAACGGGAGCTGAAGGCAAATTATTTTCGCCTTTGGCTTACACCAAAACCTTGGTGCTACTGTGCTCTGTGGTATTAGCTTTGGTTGTTTTGCCCGTATTACTAAAGTTGGTGCTAAACCCACGGTTGAATGCATGGTCTGAAAGCATAGCTCGCTTTCGATCAGCCCGGCGCAGCTTGTTTATTGGTTTGCTCCTGCTGGTGGTATGGGCATTAAGTCAAGCTTGGATGCCACTTGGCCCGAACAGTGCGTTTAAGAACCTGCTTTTTGTCGGGCTTATCTTCGCTGTAGTCGCCAGTGGTGTATGGCTTTTATTGCATTATTATCGACGGATACTGGCGTGGCTCTTGCGCTATAAAAGCGCAGCTATGTTAGTACCTTTGGTGCTCGTGGTGGTGGCATTAATTATTGTGCCGCGCTTGGGCCGAGAGTTTATGCCTGCACTCGACGAAGGCACGTTTTTATATATGCCAACCACCATGCCCCACGCCTCCATAGGCGAGGTGCTAGAAGTACTGAGCGAACAGGACAAAGCGATTCGCGCGATTCCAGAAGTAGATCGCGTGGTGGGCAAGCTGGGCCGCGCAGAAACGGCACTAGACCCTGCCCCCGTGTCTATGATTGAAACCATTATTCAATATAAACCAGAGTACGGTGTGAATGCCGACGGTGAGCGAGTTCGCCAGTGGCGAGACCATATTCAGTCGCCAGATGACATCTGGCAGGAAATTGTGGCTGCAGCGCAGGTGTTGGGAGTGACCTCTGCGCCTAAGTTACAGCCTATCGAAACCCGTCAAATCATGCTGCAAACAGGCATGCGTGCCAGCATGGGGATTAAGGTGCAGGGACCGGACCTAGCCAGCATGGAACAAAGTGTGATAGCCATTGAAGAGCTGGTGCGCACATCCCCTGTGGTTAGCCCTGGCTCGGTGAATGGCGAGCGTATTGTTGGGCAGCCTTATTTAGAAATTCACTTGAAACGCGATCAGCTGGCCCGTTATGGCTTACAAATTAATGATGTGCAACACACCATTAGCACGGCCATAGGGGGCGTGGAAGCAACAAAAACCGTGACCGGGCGAGAGCGTTACAGTGTGCGGGTGCGTTACCAACGTGAACAGAGGGACAGTATAGAAGCGATGGAGCAGGTGTTGTTAGCAACGCCCGCAGGGCAATATATTCCACTGCATTATGTAGCGGACATTGAATATGCCCGTGGACCGCAAATGATCCGCTCGGAAAACACCTTCTTAACGGCCTATGTAACCTTTGGTGCAAAACCTGGGATGGCCGATGTAGATGTGGTGGAGTCGGTTCAGGCTCTGCTGACTTCCGCCCTTGCCGAAGGGCAATTGCAATTACCAGAAGGTGTGCAATATAGCTTTGCTGGCAGCTACCAACAGCAACAGCGTGCTAGCGCTACGTTAACCTGGGTTCTCCCTTTGGCCTTGCTGCTTATTTTCGCTGTGCTGTATGTGCAGTTTAAACAGCTGTCTACGGCACTTATGGTGTTTAGTGGCATTGCAGTAGCATGGTCCGGTGGCTTTATTCTACTGTACTTGTACGGCCAGTCATGGTTTATGAATTGGAGTATTCCATGGCTGATGGAGGGGGTAACTTTCCAGTCGGTGTTCCAAGTAGACACAGTGCACCTGAGTATTGCTGTTTGGGTGGGTTTTCTTGCCCTGTTTGGTATTGCTGTAGATGACGGTGTGATTATGGCCAGTTATCTCAAACAGCGCTTTGATCAACACGTTGAGCCTACGCGGGAAGCCATTCATCAGGCGGTGATTGAGGCAGGACAAAAGCGGGTTCGACCTTGCTTAATGACCAGTGCGACCACCATTATTGCGTTATTACCTGTGCTATCAGCTTCTGGCCGCGGTGCTGATATTATGTTGCCTATGGCAATTCCTACCGTAGGTGGGTTATTGTGTGTAGGATTTAGCATGTTTTTAGTACCCGTGTTATGGAGTTGGCGCGAAGAGCGACGAATAAAAAAGGCAGAAACAGCATAAATGAAAGCACAGCAACACTGGCAACGTCTTCATATCGCCCCTATCGGGGCGATGCATGCCTGCGTAGAAAACGGCGCGCTGACTGTATTGGAGTTTGCTGCCCAAGAGGCCCCTTTGCCAAAGGGAAGTGGGCAAAGCGCCGCTTCGGACAAGCTTTTCGTGCAGCTACAGCAGGAGTTAGAGCGCTATTTTGCTGGCGAGCTTACCCAATTTAACCTGCCCCTGCGCCCTCATGGCACTGTGTTTCAACAGGCTGTGTGGGCCGCTTTAGAAACCATTCCGTACGGCACCACCTGGTCTTATAAAACCTTGGCAGAAGCCGTGGGTAGGCCAAAAGGATACCAGGCCGTCGGCCAAGCCAACGGCAAAAACCCGATAGTGATCCTAATACCCTGCCATCGCGTGATTGCCGCCGACGGCAGTTTAGGTGGCTATGGTGGTGGTTTGCCTCGGAAAAAACAGTTATTAGCAGTGGAGAAGTGTACATGGCGATAAAGCGACTTGCCCTAGTCTTGAGTTGTGGGGTCCTGCTAGCGGCCTGCCAAGCAGATGAGCCAGCGCCGCTTAAAGTGTTAGATGCGCCAGAAGCTGTGGCGAAACTGGAAGATTTTCAAACCAGCGCTTGGCGTGGTTGTAATCAAACGATGCAGCAGTCGGTACGGCCCGACGAAATGCTCGATGGTACAGCCGGGTTACCTTTCTGGGAATGCAGCGGGGTGTTTGAGAACTCCTACCCCTATGAGTTTGCTTTAGTATTGAACCCGCAAAACAAGCAGCAGGTATTGTTTACCCAGCTTGAATTTCGTCGTGGCCACCAAGACTCTTTTAATGCCCTGTTGCGCTACTTTTTACGCCTGCAAGGGGTGCAAAACGAACAACAGCGCCTCGACATTCGTTCGCAAGTGACCAGTGTGATTGCCTCGAACCCGCGTCGGCGTGAATTTACGCCCATCATGTTTTTACCCGATGGGCGACAAATTGAAATGGCGCACAACTATCCCAAGTCTGCGTTTACGACTCTGCGGGTTCGGAATCAGACGGCGGACTAGTTGTTGGTTTGCCAATAGGTAACACCAAGCTGTACATAACGGGCACCACAATGAGTGTGAGCAAGGTGGCAAAGCCAAGTCCGAACATAATGGTTACTGCCATACTGGCAAAAAACTCGTCAAATAAAAGCGGGATCATACCAAGGATGGTGGTAAGCGCCGCCATCGTCACTGGACGTACCCGCTTTACGGAGGCATCCGTAAGGGCGGTATAACCTGTCTTGCCCGCGTCTTCTTCTGTTTTAATTTGCTCTAGCAGCACAATACCGTTTTTAATAAGCATACCGGACAAACTTAAAATACCCAGTAACGCCATAAAACTAAAGGCTTGCTGAGTCAGCAGTAAACCAAAGCTTACACCCACAATAGAAAGGGGCACTGTGGTCCAAATAACGGCTGCTTTACGGGCCGAGCTAAACAGCAACACCGTAATAATAAACATAATTAAATAGCCAATTGGAATGGAGCTAAACACAGCGGCTTTCGCTTTACTCGACGCTTCGTGTTCACCCCCCCAAGACAGGGTATAACCTTTAGGCAAGGGCATGGCTTCAAGAGGCCCGCGCACTTGGCTGAAAATATCCGCCGGCGTGGCGTCATCTAAAGGATCGGGGTCTGCCATGACAGTCATGGTGCGCTTTCGGTCTCGACGCTGAATCAGCGACTCTTCCCAGTCGAGTGGCATGCTGTCAATAAGCTGCGTCAAAGGAATATAACGGTTTAAAGCGGCGCTATGGGCCAGCATGTCTTGCCATTGTTCTAAGTGCACTCGTTCGTGCTCGGGTGCACGCACCACAATAGGCAGCAGTTGCGTACCGTCGCGATAAACACCCACAGTGCGGCCATGGAAGTTGGCTAACAGCAGGTCGTCCACATCTTGTTTGGTAATACCCACACGGCGCGCATGTTCTTCATTAAACTGTGGGCGCAGTACCTTGCTACGCTCGCGCCAGTCGTCACGAATATTGGTTAAACGCGCGTCTTGGGCTAGCAATTGCTGTGCTTGGGCCGACAGCTGACGCAGCACCTCGGGCTCTGGGCCGCTAAAGCGCGCTTCAATGGCGGCTTTCACAGGAGGGCCAATTTCCATGCGGCTAATGCGTGGGCGCACATTCGGGTGTTGGTTGGCCAAGTAGTCACGGGTCCGGGCCATCATAGCGGGCAGCTGTTCTGGGTTGTGGGTGCGCACAATCAATTGCCCGTAGTTTTCAAAAGACTTTTCCACCAAATAGGGCAGAGTAAAGCGAGGTGCGCCCTGACCAATGGTGCTAGACACTTGTTCTACTTCTGGCTGAGATAGCAGGTAGTCTTCGATGCGTGCCATATCTGTAGAGGTTGCCCGAATATCGGTCCCTTGTGGATACCACAAGCTGGCAAAGTAAATAGGAGTGGTGGAGCTTGGGAAAAAACTTTGGCGAATCAAGCCAAAGCCGAGTACAGCAGAAACCAGTAACGCTCCCATCAGCACCATGGTGCCTATCCGCCAGCGCAGAGCAAACGCTAGTAACCGTTTATAGCCAAGGTACAAGGGTTTGTTATATAGCGCTTCGTCGCTGCTGGACACCTGAATGTTCTTCCGGAACAGCATATTGGCCAAAAACGGAATGAGCACCAGTGCTGTGACCCAGCTCAAACCAAGGGAAATAAGTAACACCCAGAACAAAGCCCCAGCAAACTCACCGGTGGAGTCTGACGACAGCCCAATGGGCGCAAAGGCGATAATAGCGATAAGGGTTGCACCAAACAGCGGCCACTGGTTCTGCTTTAGCACTTCTTGCGCTGCGGCAAGGCGGGTTTTCCCACGCTGCACACCCACCAATATTCCTTCGGTAATAACAATGGCGTTATCCACCAGCATACCCAAGGCAATAATGAGGGCCCCCAAGGAGACACGGTGCAGTTGAATGCCGGCAAATAGCATAAAAATAAAGCTACCAAGTACAGTGACTAGCAGCACAAAACCTATTAAGAAACCACTGCTCAGCCCCATGGTTAGGAGCAAGGCCACAATGACAATCACCACGGCTTGCACCAGGTTCCAGAGAAAGCCCGACACTGAACGGTCTACTTCGGCGGGTTGGTTGTAAATAGTGCCAAGCTGCATACCCAGAGGGGTAGCGTATGTTAGCTCGGCTAATTTTTCCTCGACCTGTTCACCTACTTTGACCACATTTACATGGGAAGCAAAAGAAATACCCAGCCACAAAGAAGGCTCACCTTGAAAGCGCACTAAATGTTGAGGAATTGCCGCGGGTTGACGGGAAATGTCTGCCACGTCGCCCAAATAAAGTTGTTCGCGAGCCCCAGGGTTACTGATCACCAAAGAAGCGAGCTGCTCAACGGAAGTAAACTCACCGCTGGTGGAAAAGCGCACTGCGTCGTTGCCCATTTTTACCCGGCCAGCGTTCGACACCGTGTTTTGTGTGGCCAGCAGTTGGTAAATACGAGATGGTGGAATACCTAGGTTGGCGAGCCGTGCGCGGGACACTTCCACCATTACTTGCTCTTCTAGTTCACCATTGATCACCACTTTCGCCACGCCGGGTACCAAAGAAAGCTCTCGCTGCAAGTACTTGGCATGGTCAAGTAGCTCGGGCAGCGTATGGCCGTCACCGGTTAACGCCAGCAACATACCAAATACGTCGGCGAAGTCATCTTTTACAATAACAGGGCCCACGCCCGGCGGCAGCTCGCGGCTTTTGTCGTTCACCTTGCGGCGCAGCTCATCCCATATTTGCGGAAGCACATCGGCACGGTATTGGTCTTTCATTTCAACGGTAATTTGTGCCATGCCTGGCTGAGAAATAGAGGTGATGTGGTAAATGTACGCTAACTCTTGAATGGCGTTTTCCAGAGGCACAGTCACTTCTTCTTCCACTTGCTCTGCAGAAGCACCCGGGTAAGGAACAATCACCATGGCTTGTTTAATGGTGAATTCAGGGTCTTCTAAGCGGCCAATTTGTTGCAAGGCCAGGATGCCGCCAATAAGTAAAATAAGCAGAAAAATCCAGCTACTGGTGGGGCGTTTTATACTATAGCGAGCAATGTCCATGATTAAAGGCCTCGCTCACGATGCCAAGGGCGAACCTGTGCCCCTTCTTCCAGCTGATGCACTCCAGCGGCAACAACGCGCTCGCCCGCCGTTAAGCCTTCTTCAATTAAAATGGTATGAGTAAAAGCTTGGCCAATCGTGACCTGGCGGCGGTGCACAGTGCCTATGTCGTCTCCTGTGGCCTGATACACCCAAACATACCGTTGGCTTGGCGTGTTAGCGAGCTCCGGGGGAGAGTAGACAGCGCCAATAGGCACACGCACGACCTGCTTTGAACCCGTGAGTAAGCGGTCGCTGTCGACAAAGACTTGGGCGGTCATGCCGGGTAATATATTGACATGCTCAGGCTTGGCTAAGGTAAACACCACCTGGTAAGTATTGGTTGCTGCGTCGGCAATGCGGTTCCACTCTTTCACCCGGCCATGAAAAACCTTATCGGGAATACTGTCGAAGCGTATTTCTGGTTGGTAACTTTCGTCACGATGAACACGGGCAAATAGGCGTTCGGGCACTTGAATGGATACATCAATGAGCGTGTCTGTTTGTAGGGTCAGCACAGGTTGCTGCGGAGCAATGTTTTCGTAGGGCTCCACATGTAAGGCGGCCACAACACCGGTAAAGGGGGCCCGTAACTCCGTATAACTTAGGTTGGTGCGTGCAGAGTTTAAGGCGGCTAGGGCCATTTGTTGTTCCGCTTTGGCTTGGTCAAATTCTGCTTGAGAAACAATGCCGTCGCGTAGTAGTTGTTGGGTGCGGGTAAACTGTGCTTTGGCGAGTTCGGCTCGAGCCTCTGCCTGCTCCACTGCAAGGGCATAGTCTTTTGGGTCTAGCTTGGCAATTACTTGTTGTTGGGTAACCGCTTGACCAGGGCGTGCAGCCAACATGACAAGTTCGCCACCCACTCGGAAGGTGAGGTTCGCAGTTTGGGTAGCGGCAACCGTCCCGGGGAAGCGACGTGTTTGCAGGGGCGCTCCAGACGCTACCTGGGCGAGCATCACCGGGCGAATGTCGTCAGTTGCAGTCTGATCAGGCGTTGCTTGTTCACTGCAAGCGGTCATAAGAAAGATGCTAAACAAACCGATAAGTAGTGCGTGTTTCACCGAACGCGACATGGTGGAGTCCTCAATTCTTTCGAAGAAAGCTGATTTATTTGAATGTTTGTATTATACGCAGTTCCTGCTGAAAGTTATATTTAATGTGTTTAAAAAGCCGACGCCAAAAGATTGACTTAAGCCGTGGCATAAAGGTTGCATCCTCTACTCTAAACCTGAACGCATTGTAGTGTATAAAGGGTAGTGAGTATGGACGGAATAACAAATCATGTGGCGCGACCACAGACACCAATCAATACATCCTCTGGCGGGCTTAGCCAGCAAGGGGAACGGCAAACCGGAGCTGAAGCTGAACAGCAGGAAATGCTAAAAGAGCAGGGCATGATCAATCAAGTGGCCCAATATCAGGCGCGTGGGAACGAGGCGACAGCTGCGCCGACGACTGCGCCTGCAAGCGTGAAGCAAACGGCTGCGGTAAGTGCGACTGGAGAAACAAACAACAAAGAACCGGGCCGAGCAGGGCGCGCGCCAAACTGGTCGCAGCTCAGTGCCCATGTGAATGGCTACACCCACGTGCAACGTGCCATGAACTTGTACCAACACATTAATAAATTGGCATAAAAAAGCCGTCAATATTTCACCTTCAGGAAAGCTGTCAGGTATGATAGGCCTATTCATCACCTACAGAGTTGCCCTATGTTAGAAGCTGTTTGGATAGGCTTTGCTTTCGTGGTCGGGCTGTTTGCTCGTTCCATTGGCTTACCGACACTGGTTGGCTACCTAGCCGCCGGCTTTGCCATAGCGGCTATAAGTCCCTTCTTGTCGCTTCCCGCAAATGGTCAAGGCATTATTCAGCATGTTGCGCATCTTGGTGTTTTACTGCTGTTATTTAGTGTTGGCTTAAAGCTCAACGTACGCAGCTTGATTAAACCGGAAGTGCTAGGTGCTGGTGTGGCACACTTTGTGGTGACGGTCGGTGTATTTTATGGCATTGGCATCTGGGTGTTTGACTTCGCCCACTACCAAGCACTGATAGTGGCCGTGGCCCTTGGTTTTTCGAGTACTGTATTAGCCGCTAAAGTATTAGAAAGTAAGCGTGAGCTGGGGGCATTTCATGGTCGTGTGGCCATAGGTATTCTTATTGTCCAAGACTTAATTGCGTTGGTGGTCATGACCTTGGCTCAAGGGGTAAGTCCTTCACCATACGCCTTGCTGGTGTTACTCCTGCCTTTATTGCGACCCCTGCTATACAAGCTTCTCGACTCAATAGGTCACGACGACTTGTTTATTTTGTTTGGCTTATTGCTGGCGCTGGTCATCGGTGGGCACGGTTTTGAAATGGTGGGGCTCAGTTCGGAACTGGGCGCATTGGCTTTTGGTGCCTTGCTGTCGAAGCACCCGCAAGCTGGCGAGCTTTCAAAAGCCTTGTGGGGCATTAAAGAGTTCTTTTTAGTGGGGTTCTTTTTAAGCATAGGTATGGGCGGCTTGCCCGAAGCCTCCGACTGGGTTTTTGCCGGTGTTATGCTGCTCTTTGTCCCCTTCAAAATTGTCTTGTTTTTCTTTTTGTTGCTGGCCTTCAAACTGCGGGCCCGCAGCGCGTTTTTGTCGGGCTTAAGTTTAGGGAACTACTCAGAGTTTGGGCTTATTGTAGCCAGCGTTATTATGCCCGAATACCTTATTCCATTGGCGCTCTTGGTGTCTTTGTCTTTTGTGGTGTCGGCACCTTTGAATGCGTTAGCGCACCCAATTTATGACAAGTTAAGTGACTTTTTAATTAAGTTTGAACGCAATACGCGCCACCCAGACCAGCAGCCAGTGCACCTAGGACAGGCGGATATTTTGATTATGGGAATGGGCCGAACGGGTACGTCTGCTTATGAATACTTAAAAGAAAACAACCAAGTTATTTCAATGGACGCCGACCCCTTCAAGGTAGAGCAGCGTAGGGCCGCAGGTTTTCATGCACTTTATGCAGATGCGGAAGACAGAGTGTTTTGGGATAGCTTGAATTTTGGCAGTGTGAAGGCCGTTATTTTGTGTTTGAGCGAAGTAGAAGCCAACATTACCGCGTGCCAAAAACTACGCAAACGTGGCTTTGAAGGTGTTGTGATTGCCCATAGTATGCACGAAGATGAAGCCGAACGGATTATTGCCGCAGGTGCTGATCATGCGTACCTGACCATGGTTGAAGCGGGTGTAGGTTTGGCAGAGCACGTGAAACAGCGACTGGAACAAAAAACGGTGTAAGGAGTTGGGGCATGTTGTATTTTTTTCATGGGCTTGAAAGTGGGCCCCATGGTGCAAAGTACCATTTGATACGAGAGCATTACCCAGAGTTAAAGTCGCCCGACTTTCAAGGGATGAACCTACAGCAACGCTTGGATGCAGCAGCTGCAATCACCGCCGGGCAAAGTCAACTCACCTTGGTGGGCTCTTCTTTTGGTGGGTTATTAGCCGCTCGGTTGTATGCCTTGTACCCAGAGCGTATAGACAACCTACTGCTGCTTGCGCCAGCGGTGCATACGGAGGAAGGCGACAAGGTGACACGCATGCCCGCTGCAGGTCAGGTGCGCGTTTTACAAGGCTACGACGACGATGTGGTGCCCTACGACAAAGTTGCGGCTTTTTGCCAGCGCTTTGCGCTGCCATTAACAGGCGTGCAAGACGGTCACCGGCTCAGTAGCGACAGTTCTCAGCAGGCTATTATTCGCTTGCTCAGAGAAATACACATTACGAACTAACCTTTCACCAAAGTGCTCTTCCGTTGCGGCAAAGTTGTGGTGCTTATAAGTGAACTACCCAGCGACTGAAGATCACTGGGTTTTCTTGCTATAAAATAGATAAAAGGGTAGCTGCTATCTGGGCGGCGAGAGCTAAGCACCTTAGCCTATTTTCAGGCGAAAGTTAAAAGCCATGTATTTAGCTGGGCTATTCGAGCCATAGATAGCGTGAATGGCGCATATAGGGGAAGTGTCATGGCTAAGCATTCAATTTAAAGGCTAAATAGCGTATAATTCAGCCGTTTCTAATAGCTCACGACCTATTCTGTTAAAGCAGAGTTCGGGGGCGTCTTACTAAAGGGGAATAATTAGTGTTAGAAGAATATCGCGCACATGTGGCCGAGCGAGCCGCAGAAGGAATCCCAGCTAAGCCACTAAACCCAGAACAAGTGTCTGCGTTAGTTGAGCTGCTAAAAAACCCGCCAGCCGGCGAAGAAGACTTTTTGCTCGAGCTTATTAGCGAGCGAGTACCACCAGGTGTAGACGAAGCGGCTTATGTGAAAGCGGGTTTTCTTGCCGCTGTAGCAAAAGGCGAAATTGACTGCCCAATTATTGACAAGCTAGCAGCGGTTAAACTGCTAGGTAACATGCACGGTGGTTACAACATTGTCACCTTGGTTGAATTGCTTGACGACGCTGAACTAGCGCAAGCAGCAGGTGAAGAATTAAAGCACACCATTTTAATGTTCGACGCTTTCCACGACGTGGAAGAGCGCATGAAAGCAGGCAACGCTGTTGCCAAGGAAGTGGTTGAGTCATGGGCCAATGCGGAATGGTTCACCAGCCGCAAAGAAATGCCTGAAAAAATTACCGCAACTGTATTCAAGGTCACAGGCGAAACCAACACGGACGACTTGTCTCCTGCGCCAGACGCTTGGTCACGTCCGGACATTCCATTGCATGCGAAAGCCATGTACAAAATGCCACGTGAAGGCATTACCAATGCGGCAGAACAAATTGCAGAGCTGAAAGAAAAAGGCCACCCAGTTGCCTTTGTTGGTGACGTGGTAGGTACAGGCTCTTCTCGTAAGTCGGCCACCAACTCAGTGCTTTGGTACATTGGTGAAGACATGCCAGGTACGCCGAACAAACGTTCAGGCGGTATTTGTATTGGTGGTAAAGTAGCCCCTATTTTCTTCAACACCATGAAAGACACAGGAACCCTTGTGTTTGAAGCGGACGTTGAAAAAATGAACATGGGTGATGTGATTCATATTTACCCATACGCGGGCAAAATTGAAAACGAAGCAGGCGAAGTGATTGCTGAGTACAAATATGCTTCGGACGTTATTATTGACGAAGTGCGCGCTGGCGGCCGTATCAACCTGATTATTGGTCGTGGCTTAACAACCAAGGCGCGTGAGTCACTAGGCTTAGGCCATTCCGACTTATTCCGCACACCAGAGCAGCCAGGCGATAGCAACAAAGGTTACACGCTAGCACAGAAAATGGTAGGTAAGGCCTGTGGTATGGAAGGTGTCCGTGCCGGTACTTACTGTGAGCCACGCATGACCACGGTAGGCTCGCAAGACACTACAGGGCCAATGACCCGTGACGAGCTAAAAGACCTCGCGTGCTTGGGCTTTAACGCCGACTTAGTGATGCAGTCGTTCTGTCACACAGCGGCGTACCCGAAGCCGGTTGATATTGACACCCAGCATACGCTGCCTGACTTTATTATGAACCGTGGTGGTGTTTCTCTACGTCCAGGTGACGGTATTATCCACAGCTGGTTAAACCGTATGTTGCTACCTGACACGGTTGGTACAGGTGGTGACTCGCATACGCGTTTCCCATTAGGTATTTCTTTCCCAGCGGGTTCAGGCTTGGTTGCATTTGCGGCCGCAACAGGGGTGATGCCGCTGGATATGCCAGAGTCGGTATTAGTGCGCTTTAAAGGTGAAATGCAACCAGGCGTTACCTTACGTGACCTGGTTCATGCGATTCCTTTATATGCCATTAAAGAAGGTCTACTTACGGTAGAGAAACGCGGTAAGAAAAACGTTTTCTCAGGTCGTATTCTTGAAATTGAAGGCCTAGAGAACTTAACCGTAGAGCAGGCGTTTGAACTGTCTGACGCGTCAGCCGAGCGTTCAGCTGCAGGTTGTACGATCAAGCTTTCAGAAGAGTCTATTGCGGAATACTTGCAGTCGAACATAACCATGCTGCGCTGGATGATTGCAGAAGGTTACGGCGACGCACGCACTCTTGAGCGCCGTGCGAAGAAGATGGAAGAATGGCTTGCCAACCCAGAGTTAATGGAAGCGGATGCAGACGCAGAGTATGCAGAAGTGATTGAAATTGACCTGAACGAAATTGTTGAGCCGATTGTATGTTGCCCGAACGACCCAGACGACGCGAAAACCTTGTCTGATGTTGCTGGTGACAAAGTAGACGAAGTATTTATTGGTTCATGCATGACTAACATTGGTCATTTCCGTGCAGCTGGTAAATTGCTAGAGCAAAACACGGCAGAGCTAGAAACCCGCCTGTGGATTGCCCCACCCACGAAGATGGATGAAGCCCAGCTGATGGAAGAAGGGTATTACAACATCTTTGGTCGAAATGGTGTGCGTACAGAAATGCCAGGCTGTTCACTGTGTATGGGTAACCAGGCACGTGTGAAAGCAGGCGCTACGGTTCTTTCCACTTCGACACGTAACTTCCCGAACCGTTTAGGTGACGGCGCGAACGTTTACCTAGCATCGGCAGAGCTTTCTGCAGTTGGTGCTATTTTAGGTAAGATTCCAACGCGTGAAGAGTACATGCAGTATGCACAAAGCCTCGACGCTATGTCCGGTGAAGTGTACAAGTACTTAAACTTCGACGAAATGCCAGACTTCCAGGCAGCCGAGAAGAAAGCAAAAGAGTCTATTATTCCAACACTAAACGTTGGCTAATACGGCGCTCGTTGCTTAATGCATAAAAACCCGCTCACATGAGCGGGTTTTTTTATGGGGAAAGCCCGTAATGAAGCAAGCAATAAAAAACCCAGCCGAAGCTGGGTTTTGTTTTTAGCAAGAAAGTTAAGCTGCGGCTTTCTTCTCTTTGCGCTGGCTAAACCAGGTGCTGACATCTTCCAGCAACTTATAAGCGAGCGGCACAAACAGGAGTGCGAGGGAGCTGGCCGCGAGCATACCACCAACGACCACAGTACCAATTTCCTGGCGGCTAATGGCGCCTGCACCTGTGGCAAAAACCAGAGGTAAAGTACCAATCACAAAGGTGGCAGCTGTCATAATAATGGCCCGGAAACGCTGACGTGCAGCTGTAACAGCGGCGTCGGTTGAGCTCATGCCTTCTTTACGGTTTTGTGCTGCGAATTCCACAATTAAGATGGCGTTCTTAGCCGCAAGCCCTATCAACACAAGTAAACCAACTTGGAAATACACGTCGTTGGGGAAGCCTTTAAACAACGAAGCTACTGCACCACCTAGCACACCAAATGGAACCGCTGTCGCCACAGCAAATGGCAAGGTGACACGTTCGTACTGGGCGATAAGTATAAGTACAACCATGAGTAGACCCATAGCAAAGGCTGAGCTAGCAGCTCCTTGGGCAGCGTCTAACTGATAGGCTTCACCAATCCAGCCCATTTGGATATTGGTATTGCCTTGCTCTGCTAGAATCACTTCGTCCAAGGCTTGCTTGGCTTGTCCAGAAGTGTAGCCAGGTGCTGGATCGGCCATGATCTTAGCCGAGTTATATAGGTTAAAGCGGTTTAAAATATCCGCACCCGGAATACGCTCTAGGGTTACCAGAGAACTGACCGGCACCATGTCGCCTGTATTCGAGCGAACAAATACGTGGCGTAAGTCTTCAGGTGTGGCACGGTACTTAGCTTCCGCTTGCAAGTTTACTTGCCATAAACGCCCTTGGTAGGTGAAGTCGTTAACGTACTGCGCGCCTATGGTGGCACCTAAGGTACTAAACAGTTGGTCGAGACCCACATTCATGGCCTTGGCCTTCTCCCGATCTACCTCGACCAGATAACGTGGTACGCTGGTGTCCAGGGTGGTGCGGGTACCGACAAGTTCCGGCCGAGCATTAGCTGCAGCCACAATACGCTGGGCAATGGCTTCAATTTCCACAGGGTCGGAGGTACCGCGTGACTGCATGTAGCCTTCAACACCACCTGTTAGTGACAACCCTTGAATGGGTGGTGGTACAAACACGAACACGTTCGCTTCTTGCATGCCAAAGCCAATGCCCATGATTTTACGGGCCATGGCTTGTGCGGTTTGGTCGGCACCTGTGCGCTTACTCCAGTCTTCAAAGCTAATAAAGCCGGCCAGAGCATTACTGCGAAGCGAGCTGGCAATAATGTCGAAGCCAGCGAAAGCCGTAAAGTCGGCTACTTCCGGTAGTGCTAAAACTTTATCTGCCAGTTGGTTTCGTACTTCTTCACTGCGCTCGAGGGAAGACAAAGCAGGCAGTTGGGCTACGGCAAGAGCGACCCCTTGGTCTTCACCTGGCACCAAGCTGGTCGGCATACGTGTCATGAGTACACCCGCTGCAACAGTACAGCCAACAAACAGCACCATACCCAGTATCCAACGGTGAATAAGAAAGCTAACGGCGGCGGTAAACCAGTCGGTTAGCTTGTCGAAACCACGGTTGAACAACTGGAAGGGCTTGGCAACTTTCTGGCGTTTATTACCTAGCAATAAAGCACACATGGCAGGGGTTAAAGTCAGAGCTACAATGCCTGACACCACCACAGACACGGCAATGGTGACGGCGAACTGGCGGTAGAGCTCACCACTTAGGCCAGAGAGGAACGCGACGGGCGCAAACACTGCCACAAGCACTAGGGTCGATGAAATCACCGCACCTGTAACTTGCTGCATGGTTAAAATGGAGGCTTCTTTCGCCTTCATTCTACGCTCTTCAATTAAGCGCTCCACGTTTTCCATAATAATAATGGCGTTGTCCACCACCACACCAATGGCAAGTACAAGCCCAAATAGGGTGAGCATATTAATGGAGAAGCCCAGTAACTGCATACCGGTAAAGGTACCAATCAACGACACAGGGATAGCCGCGATAGGTATTAAAGTGGCGCGCATGCTCTGTAAGAACAAGAAGGTCACCAGCACAACCAATAGCACTGCAATAAATAAAGTGACCACCACTTCTTTAATGGAAATCTCAATAAACTTGGTGGTGTCGTATGGAATATAGTATTCCAAGCCAGCAGGGAAGTACTGAGACATATCTGCTAGGGCTTGTTTTACGTTTTCTGCGGTTTCTAGGGCGTTGGCACCGGGTTGCAAGAAAATACCCATAGGTACGGCCGACTGGCTATTATAAATAGCTGAGAAGTCGGAGTTTTGAGCGCCAAGCTCAACTCGAGCCACATCCCCTACGCGTAAGGCATTTCCGGTACCGTCCGAGCGAATAATGACATTCTCAAACTCTTCTGGCGTGGTTAGCTGGGTCCGCGTAGTGGCGCTAAAGGTAAATGGCTGGCCTGTTGGGGCAGGCTGCGCACCAAAGCGCCCTGCGGCATACTGTGCGTTTTGTTCACGAATCGCATTGGCTACATCAGACGGGTTCAAGTTGAACTCGGCGAGTTTTGCAGGGTCGGTCCAAATACGCATGGAGTAGTCTTGCGCACCAAACAAGGAAGCGTCACCCACACCTTCCACACGTACGAGCTCGTCGAGTACGTTCATTAAGGCGTAGTTACTAATTTCCAAGGTTTCTAAGGCACCCGTACTCGAAAACAGTACGGGGACCATTAAGATATTGGTGGAACGAGACTCAACCCGAACACCAAGGTCGCGGACTATTTGCGGTAAGCGAGCGGTAGCTGCTTGCACACGGTTGTTCACGTTAATAGTGGCTTGGTCTGGGTCTGTTCCCATGGCAAAAGAAATGGAGATTTGCAGCATGCCTGAGTCGGTACTGGTGGACTCCATGTACAGCATGTCTTGCACGCCGTTAATTTCCTGCTCGAGGGGGGCAGCTACAGCGTTCGCGAGTACTTCTGAAGAAGCGCCCGGGTACATAGCAGATACCACCACTTGCGGGGGAACAACATCTGGATATTGCTCGACAGGCAGGGAGCGTAAAGCCGCCAGGC
Organism: Aliidiomarina taiwanensis; assembly: GCF_003987015.1. Lineage (GTDB taxonomy): Bacteria > Pseudomonadota > Gammaproteobacteria > Enterobacterales > Alteromonadaceae > Aliidiomarina > Aliidiomarina taiwanensis. The sequence goes on from NZ_PIPQ01000002.1 coordinate 324,336, forward strand.
CAGAGAGCATAATAATAATGGAAATAACCGACGCAAATAGGGGTCGATCAATAAAAAATCGTAGCATGGTCGCCTCTTATGGGTTGGTTACTTGAACAGGAGCACCGTGACGAACGGCCACATGGCCATTCACTATAAGTTGCTCGCCTTGCGATAGCCCTTCAAGAATAACTTGTCCACCATTCACGATGGGACCAAGCTGAACGGGACGTGCCTGGGCAAGGTTTTGCTCGTTCACCACAAACACCTGTGGTCCATTAGGCCCTTGGCTAATAACGCTTTGAGGAACCACTATGGTGTCGTCGTAAGTGCGAAGGGTGACAACAACCCGGACAAATTCACCCGAGCTTAGAACTTGGTTTGGGTTTTTAAACACACCGCGCATACCAATGCGGCTGGTGCTGGCATTAATGCGGTTGTCGATAAAGTTAATGCTGCCGGTGTGCTCATAGCGCTCGCCCCCGGCGGTCACTAAAGCAATGTCTTCAATGTCATCGCCATTGCGTAGGGACGTGCGATAAATGGACAGGTCTTTTTCGCCCATAGAAAACTGCACGTACATAGGGTCGGTTTGCACCAGGTAGGTTAACGACTGGCCTGCTTGAATTAGGTTACCTTCCGACGCTTGTTCACTGCCGGTATAGCCACTGATAGGGGCTTCTACGCGGGTAAAGCGCAAGTTTCGCTCAGCATTTCGCTTCCCAGCTTCAGCTTGCGCTAAACGCGCTTCAGAGTTTTCAAAGGTGGCCCGCGCTTGCTCGTATTCCCGTTCGCTGACCGTGTCGGTTTGGTATAGATCCTTGATACGCAACCAGTCACGCTCTGCTTGAGCGTACAAGGTTTGCGCGCTTGCTAACTCAGCCTTCGCGTTTTCAAGGGCTAGCTCATAGGGCTCAGGGTCTATTAAGAACAGGGTTTCACCTTGCTTAATGTAGTCGCCTTCATGGTAACGGCGCTCAAGTAAAATACCGGAGACCTGCGCACTGACTTGCACTTCGCGAGAGCCTTCTAAGCGCCCGGGTAACTCAATGGTGTACTGGGTAGGCTGTAATTTCACGGCTTCCACAGTGACTAAAGGAGGTGGCATGCCGCCGCCTGTTTGTTGCGGTGTCTCGCCGCCACAGGCACTTAAAAAAACAGCCAAGCCAGTGACTAAACTGCCATATTTTATTCGAGACATAATTGATACTGCCATACAAAGGGTTCTCCGTGAGATACTCAAATAGTAAAAAATATTATGTGTGGTCCTGCACATACTGTGTGGGATTTTGTGTGTCTAAAATGCCAAACAAGTAAAACTCAAAAATATCGTCGAGCTGCTGGTAGGCGCTTAAGCCTGTGGCGTTGCGCAAACTGATATAAACGGCGCCATGCATTATTTCGCTACAGCGTGCCATCATGGCGTCGATACTCAGGTTGCGTGCCGGATGCTGAGCTTTTATCTCTTCAAAAAGGGCGGCCCACCCAGGATTACAGGTATAAATGCGTTCAAAATAAAGTGGGGTATTGTCGCGCCCAAATTCAGCACGCTCTTGCGCGAACAATTCAATGGTTTCTGGGTGCTCGTCGAAAAATAGAAAATAGGCCCCCATGACAGCTTTGATTTTAGCAAAAGGGCTGCCTGGCAAATGAAAAGCGGCTTCTAGTCGCTCTTTTAAAATATCGAGCTGGCGTTTCAAAGCTTCTTTAAACAGGGCTTCTTTGGTAGGGAAGTAGCGATATAGGGTTCCTTTACCCACCTCGGCCAGATCTGCAATGGCCTGTGTGTCAGCCACTTGATAACCACGCGCGGCAAACACCTTGGTGGCTGCGGCTAAAATTTCTGCTTGCCGCAGCTCAGGTGTTTTATGTACGCGTTTCTTTTTATCTGCTTGTGTCATCGTGATGTTTTGCCTCGCACAACAGGAAACTGTACCTTTATTACATAAAGGACGGACTGGTCAGTCCGTTTATTTTCGGGGGCAATCTTACACAACTGGTACAGTAACAGCAAGCGGGATTTTGCATATACACTCAGCGCTGCTTTGGGTATCATTATTTTAGACTATAAATTAGCTTGGAAAGACGCTTTGTTCACCTTACAAAAATCAGGATTTCGATACGATATTAACGGCTTACGAGCGTGGGCTGTGCTGTCTGTGGTGCTTTTTCATTTCCTTGTCCCTGGCTTCTCAGGTGGCTTTGCTGGGGTGGATGTTTTTTTTGTCATTTCCGGTTGGTTAATGACAGATATTATTGTCAGTGGCCTGCATCAACAACGCTTTCGGCTTGGGACTTTTTACCTTTCCCGGGCAAAGCGCATATTCCCAGCCCTCATTGTGTTAGTACTGGTCCTGCTAGGCGCCGGTTGGTTTGTGCTGCCTACGCCCGACTACCAAGAATTGGGGTCCCAATCGGGTTATGCCCTAAGCTTTATTTCCAACATCGATTTTGCGCGGGCAGACAGCTACTTCGATAGCAACGCCCACGAGAAATGGTTATTGCATACTTGGTCGCTCGGGGCCGAGTGGCAGTTTTATATGGCGTTCCCACTGTTTTTAATGTTAGTGGCTAAGCTCACTGGCGGGCGGCTACCCTGGATATTTGCGGCGCTTGTAGGGCTTGTGGTTAGCTCGTTCTTGTATAGCGTGTGGTTAAGTGCTCGTGCGCCGACGGACGCCTTTTACTTATTGCCAACAAGAGCATGGGAAATGGCCGCTGGCGGTGTGGTGTTTATGCTCAGCAAAATGCAAAAAAAGCCCAAAGTACCGCACTGGTTGTACGGGCTGGGATGGCTTTTTATGTTGGGTACTTTTGCGTTGGTCAACAGCGAAACTCAGTGGCCCGGACCTTGGGCAGTGTTTGCTGTGCTAGGAACTATGCTGATTTTGTTGCGGAGCGGCAAGAAAACCCACTTGTTCGTCACCCTTTTGCCCAATGGATAGGCTTACGGTCTTATAGTATATATTTGTGGCACTGGCCCCTTGCGGTATTCCTCTTCTTTATACAGCAACAGCACCATGTGGGCTGGGTCTTATGTATGATGGCCCTAAGCTTGCTGCTAGGGCACTTGTCTTTTCAGTATATTGAAAATCCGACACGTACTGGCCTAAATAAAGTCAGCGTGCCCAAAGCTTCGTTTGCAGTCGTGCTCAGTTTGCTTGGCACATACGCGGTAGCAGCTATCATTAAAGAGTCTCATTTTACCGGGCGCTTAGCACCTGATATTGACGTGATAGCTGCGGAGGTTACAAATTCAAACCCGCTGCGGGACCGCTGCTTAGCTCATAAGTCGAGAGGGGAGCCGGTCGGTTGTACCTATGGGGCAACACCGGGTGAAAACAGCCATTTAGGGGCCATCGTTCTCGGGGATAGTCATGCTGCGTCGGTAGTGCGAGCCGTGGAGCGGGCCTTGCCGCAAGACCATTTGTATGTGCTTGACTGGACTATGAGCGGCTGTGGCATGATCCGTGGCATCCAAGCAAAAAGTGATTGGGATTATGCCTGCGCCGATTTTATTGAAAACACTTTAGCACGGAGTGCAGACTTACCTTCTGATGTGCCGCTGCTGATAGTCAGTCGCTATGCTCAATATGTTCGAGGCGAAACTGACGCTGCCACTGCGCCTGAATACTATATCCAAAAGCCTTATGCGGAGCGAACCAAGGCTTTTTATGAAGAAATGAGCCAAGGCATTGTGGCGACAGCTTGTGCCTTTGCCCAGCAGCGCCCGGTATTTATGTTGCGGCCTATTCCCGAAATGCCGGTGAATGTGCCGCAACACATGTCACGCAGTTTATTGTTTGGTGGCAGCTTAGCACGTGTTGGCATACCCTTATCTGTGTACAATGAACGTCAAGCACAGGTGCGAGCTGCGCAAGACCAAGCAGCAGCCCAATGTGGTGTGAAGTTGCTTGAGGTAACCAACACCTTCTGCGATGAAGAAACGTGTTGGGGTGATAAACAGGGGCGGCCAATTTATTATGACGATGATCATTTAAGTGAATACGGGGCTGACTTTTTGGCGCCCGAATTCAGCCGTATTTTTGAACAGGTAAACTGGGGACAGAATGAGCGATAAAATTTGTGTCGTAGGGTTAGGTTATGTGGGCTTGCCCCTTGCCGTTGCTTTTGCCGAGCACTACCAAGTACTCGGCTTTGACGTAAGCCAACAGCGTGTAGCTGAGCTCAACCAAGGCATTGACAGCACACAAGAAGTAAACCCAGAAGAATTAAAAGCCGCATTAAACGGCACAGACACAGGCTTGCGCTTTAGTGCCAATGTGGCGGACAGTAAAGACTGCACGATTTATATTATTACCGTGCCCACGCCTATTGATAGTGCCAACCGCCCAGACTTAAGTCCGCTTATTTCTGCCTCACGTGCCATTGGCTCGGTTCTGAATAAGGACGACTTGGTTATTTACGAGTCAACGGTTTACCCGGGCGTTACCGAAGAAGTGTGTGTGACCGAGTTAGAAGAAGCCTCTGGGTTGGTGTTTAACCAAGACTTTTACTGTGGGTATTCACCAGAGCGTATTAACCCAGGGGATAAGGAAAGAACCTTTAAAAACATCTTGAAAATCACCTCGGGCTCGACTCCGGAAATAGCCCAGCGCGTCGACAAACTGTACCAGCAGGTGGTGACAGCAGGCACTTATTTAACCTCAAGTATTCGTGTGGCCGAAGCAGCCAAGGTGATTGAAAATACCCAGCGCGACGTCAATATTGCCTTAATGAATGAGCTGGCGCTTATTTTTAACCAAATGGGAATAGACACGCGAGAAGTGATTGAAGCGGCAGCCACTAAATGGAATTTTATTAAACTCTTCCCAGGCTTGGTCGGTGGACACTGCATTGGCGTGGACCCCTATTATCTGACCTTTAAAGCTGAAGAATTAGGGTACAGTCCGAACTTAATTTTGTCTTCGCGCCATATTAACAACGGTATGTCCAAGTACGTGGCAGAGCGAGTGATTAAGCTGATGATAGACGACGGCTTAGTGATAAAAGGGGCCAAGGTGCTGGTGCTTGGATTTAGCTTTAAAGAAGACTGCCCCGATATTCGCAATACTAAAGTTGCGGACATTGTGACCGAACTGCAAGACTATGGTGTGGAAGTGACGGTGCACGACAGTGGCGTCGGTGAAGAGACCCTGGCCGCTATAGGAGGCTTTGAAGTTGCCAAGAACCCATTAACAGACAAAAAGCAATACGACGCTGTGGTCGTTGCTGTGGCGCATAAAGAATACCGCAGTTATAGCCAAGCAGACTTTGAAAGTCTGTGTGACGGTACGCCTATTCTGGTTGATGTGAAGGGTATTGTGCCCAAGCCAAGCTGGCGTTTATAGCGGCAACGTTGCGGAAATAAAAGGAACCGAACATGAGCGAAAAGCTAATTTACGATGTGCATGAGCCCTGGTACCAGAAGACTCAAGAAACGGCCATTCGCCTTGCTGTTAGCAAACTATTGCCTATGCGCTTTTTGTACGGCAAACCTCCTGCGAAACGGAGCGCGAAAACAGGGCGTTTAACCCTTGAAATTGTTAGCCACTGCTGGCGCTATTCGCATTTACATGCCTATCAATTAAGCTCTTTGGTGCAGCATGCGCCTCAGCATGTGGACGTTATTATGACGGTATTTCATGCGGAAGAAGACCAGGCCACATGCCAGTTGTTAGCTTTTTTTGCCGAGCAGCAAGTACAGAATGTCACCTGGAACTGGCAAAAAATACCCGCGCCAGAATTGTTTCGCCGGGCCATTGGTCGCAACCGTGTGGCTAAAAACACGAAAGCCGACTGGGTCTGGTTTGCAGACTGCGACTTAGTCTTTGGTGAAGGTTGCTTAGATAGCTTGGCCGAGTCCTTGCAGGGACGTACGGATATGTTGGTGTTCCCGGCGCAAGAGCGTATTACCCCGTTATTAACCGACGACAGCCCCATGTTAAAGGCGGCCAAAGAGCCCAAACTGGTGAGTGTGAACGCGTCTGACTTTACCTTCCGTACGCTCGAACGGGCGGTGGGGGCATACCAGATAGTGCATGGTGATGTATGCCGGGCTATGGGGTACTGTGACGATATAGGGGCCTACCAAAGACCAACAGACCGCTGGAAGAAAACCTTTGAAGACAGAGCCTTTCGCTGGTTATTGGGAACCCATGGTGTGCCGGTGCAAGTAGACTCTGTATATCGTATTCGTCACATTGAAAAAGGCCGCTACCACGGTAGTAAGGCCAATGCCAAAATGCGTCAAACCATTCGTAAAGTGCAAGACGCAGCACGGGAACAATAGAAGCTAAGAAAGGAGCGTACATGCACAAACCACAAGAAGGCATTTGCGCAGAGCCCAGCATTCATAGCTGGGTTCTGCTGTTAGATGTAACCTCTGACGATGTGGACGGTGTACGCCAACAACTGAAGCGTTTTCCGAAGTTTGCTGATGAACTCGCGGCACGCTTTTCGGAAGCTCAATTAAGTTGTGTGTTGGCCATTGGAGAAGGCTATTGGGATATTCTTTCTTCAACACGTCCCCGTGAACTAGCCCCGCAACCTGTGTTTATGACCTCAGAGTACCCCTTGCCTTCGAGCCATGCGGACCTGGCCCTTATTTTCCGTGCAGACCGTATGGATGCAACCTACTTTGCTGGGCGGGTCATGTTGGAATGGCTGCAAGAGTTTGTGGTGCTCAACGAAGAAATTGACGGGTTTCGTTACTTAGACGGCCGTGACTTATTTGGTTTTAAAATAGAGCCCAATATGCCTCACGGGCAACAGCGACGTGACTTTGCCTATATACCTGAGTCGGTGAGCCGTGAGTTTGCGGGGGGTAGTTATCTGTGGTTTCAGCGTAACTTTCTGGATGTAAACCGTTGGCATGCACTGGATGTAGAACAGCAGCGCGAGCTGATGGGGCGAGAAAAAGTAAGTGGCGAGCCATGGCCAAGCGCGCAGCCTAGTCACCGAGATAAAACCAGCAGGGTGTTGGCCGACGGGAAAGAATTAGCCTTGTGGCGCTTGCAAATGCCAGTGGCTAGTATGCAGACCTCAGGCGAAATGGTCATGCATTGGAGTCGTTCGCAAAAGGACATTGAAGCCTTTATGGCTCAGCGATACTGCGGTGAGGCAGACCCATTATTGGACTACCAAACCGCAGAGCGCAATGACATTATGTTTGCCCCTTCGAGAACCTGGCTAGCGGACTTATAGCACTAGTTGTTTTCAAAAAGACAGCGCACGTTTTCTATGGTCTGCTCAATGTGCTCCACATTGACAGGGGCAATAAATATCGTGTCATCGCCTGCAATGGTGCCTAATACCCCTTCTTTTTTCCCTACCGAGTCGAGTAAGCGCGCAATAAGCTGGGCAGCTCCAGGGGTTGTGCGGATAATAATCATGACATGATTATGCTCTACATCGAGTACCAACTGCTTGAGTGAGCTGCGGGCGGTGGGCATGGAAAGCTCGGGTGGCAAGCAGTACACCATTTCCTCTTTACCATTACGTGCGCGCACTGCACCTAAGCGGCTTAACATGCGCGACACCTTCGACTGATTCATTGAAGCGAAGCCTTGCTTTTGCAAGGCTTCAACAATTTCAGCTTGGGAAGAGTAACGCTCTTCTTTTAGTAAAATATGAAACGCTTCTGTTAGCGGATCTTGATGTGAAATACTCATAAGCTCAAAGGTTAAACTGTATATGTAAACTAATTGTACCGTATTATGTTGCTAAACCCTAGTAGACGAATACGCTGAAAGTTGTATTTTAGGGCAACATAATATAGTGTTTGAGCCCTGCAACAGACTAACGGAGTACGACATGAAAGTAGCAGTATTAGGCGCAGCCGGCGGTATTGGCCAAGCGTTATCTCTTCTTCTTAAAACCCAATTACCAGCAGGATCGGATCTGGCCCTATTTGACATTGCGCCGGTTACTCCAGGTGTTGCTGTTGACTTAAGCCACATTCCAACGGCTGTAACTGTCAAAGGTTATGGTCAAGACGGCTTAACCGACGCATTACAAGGTGCCGATATTGTACTTATTCCAGCGGGCGTACCACGTAAGCCAGGTATGGATCGTTCGGACTTGTTCAATATGAACGCCGGCATTATTCGTAACCTAGTGGAGCATATTGCGGACACGTGCCCGAAAGCCTTTGTTGGTATTATCACCAACCCTGTGAACACTACGGTGGCCATTGCTGCTGAAGTGTTAAAGCAAAAAGGCGTGTACGACAAAAACCGTTTGTTCGGTGTGACCACGCTGGACGTGATACGTGCGGAAACCTTTATTGCTGAACTGAAAGGCTTAAACGTTGCTGACGTAAAAGTGCCTGTTATTGGCGGTCACAGCGGAACCACTATTTTACCTCTGTTGTCACAAGTGGAAGGTGTAAGCTTTAGTCAAGATGAAGTGGAGTCATTGACACACCGCATTCAAAACGCTGGAACCGAAGTGGTTGAAGCGAAAGCCGGCGGTGGTTCAGCTACCTTGTCTATGGGCTATGCAGCCGCGCGTTTCTGTATGTCGCTGGTAAAAGCCAAGCAGGGCGAAGAAGTGGTTGATTACGCCTATGTAGAAAGCACAGGTGGCGAAGCAGACTACTTTGCTCAAGCCGTCCGTTTAGGTACTGAGGGCGTGGTAGAAATACTGCCATACGGCGCGTTGAGCGCCTTTGAAACCCAGTCGAAAAACGACATGCTTGAAGGCTTAAAGAAAGACATTAAAATGGGTGTAGACTTCGTACACGGCGAATAAGCCAAGAAGAACACCAGACAATAAAAAGGGTTGGCCTTAGCCAACCCTTTTTTGTGACTTCGAAAAACTTAAGCGACGCGTTCGACAGATATGCGCGCAAGGGCTATAAGGGCTTTTTTGTAGTCGGAGTCTGGTAAGGGTGCTAGCTCTGCAATGGCACGTTCGCATTGCTCAAGAGCCTTTTGCTTGGTGTACTCAAGCGCCCCGGTACGTTCCATAATGGCGAGGACTTGGGGTAATTTGTCACGCTCACCCCCATGCTCTATGGCGTGGCGAATCAGTTTGGCTTCCTCAGGCGTACCATGCCACATGGCGTACAGCAAAGGCAGGGTGGGCTTGCCTTCCGACAAGTCGTCACCTGGGTCTTTGCCCATGGTCTCTACGTCGGCAGTGTAATCAAGCAGGTCGTCTACTAATTGGAAAGCAGTCCCCACAAAGCGACCATAGCGAGCTGCAGCCTGTTCGAGCTCGTCCGGTTGTTCGCTTATAACCGCTGCAAGTTGTACGGCCGCTTCAAATAAACGCGCTGTTTTACTATAAATAACCTCGAAATAGCTTTCTTCTGTGGTATCAGGGTCGTTGCAGTTCATAAGCTGCATCACTTCCCCTTCCGCAATCACGTTGGTGGAGTCCGCTAAAATTTCCATCACGCGCATGGAGCCAGTGGTCACCATTAATTGGAACGAGCGGCTATACAGGAAGTCACCTACTAAAACACTGGCTTCATTACCAAAACGCGCATTGGCAGTTTCTTTGCCACGACGTACATGGGAGTCGTCCACAACGTCGTCGTGCAGCAAAGTGGAGGTATGAATAAACTCAATAATGGTTGCTATAACATGGTGTAGCTGGCCTTTGTAACCAAAAGCACGCGCAGCAAGCACGGCCAACAACGGGCGCAAGCGTTTGCCACCACTATTGATAATGTAAAAGCCAAGCTGATTAATAAGCACAACGTCCGAGCTAAGCTGCGTGTTAATAAGCTTATTAACAGCATCCATGTCGTGTTTGCTGAGAGATTGGATGGCGGAAAGATTCATGATAGAGAATAACCCTTTTCGGATCATTTAAGTTGAGCAGGTATTTTACCGAAATTAGTAAATTCTGCCAGCCCTTGTCGTCTCTATCGTGTATACTAAAGCTTAGAAGTAGGGCATAGATGCGCTACGAACAAATAAAACGTATTTTTTATAGGCATTCGTCTTGCTTTTGCGGGGTGGATTACGTAAAATTCGCGACCTAATTTAGATTAAAGCGCCCTGAAGGGCATTTTGGAGAATAACTATGTACGCGGTATTTCAAAGTGGCGGTAAGCAACACCGTGTCACCGAGGGCCAGACCGTTCGCCTGGAAAAGCTGGAAGCAGCTACCGGTGATACCGTTGAGTTTGAGAATGTTCTCATGCTCTCTGATGGTGATAAAGTAACTATTGGTGCACCTTTTATTGCTGGCGGTAAAGTAACAGCTGAAGTTGTTGCTCACGGTCGTGGTGATAAGGTTAAAATTGTGAAGTTCCGTCGTCGGAAGCATTCACGTACGCAAATGGGTCACCGTCAGTGGTACACTGAAGTGAAAATCACAAGTGTTGGCGCGTAAATAGAGGAGTAACGACAAATGGCAACAAAAAAGGCTGGTGGTTCTACCCGTAACGGTCGCGACTCAGAAGCTAAACGCCTAGGTGTTAAGCGCTATGGCGGTGAGTCAGTACTTGCAGGTAACATCTTAGTTCGTCAGCGTGGTACTAAGTTCCACGCAGGGGAAAACGTGGGTGTTGGTCGTGACCACACCTTGTTCGCAAAAGTTGATGGAAAGGTTAGCTTTTCACAACGCGGCGCAAAAAATCGTAAGTACATCAGCATCGAAGCTGAATAAGACAGAACACGATTTTAAAAAACCCCGCCTCTATGCGGGGTTTTTTTGTTCCAAGCCCTTGGATTTGTATCCTGCGGGCGGGTGCAGTAAATTGTGTATGAATGAGTTTTCGCAGCAGGTAGCAAAATAGCATGAAATTTGTAGATGAAATTGATATTCGCGTTGAAGCAGGCGACGGTGGTAATGGTTGCGTTAGTTTTCGACGTGAAAAGTATATCCCAAAAGGTGGCCCCGACGGTGGTGATGGTGGCGACGGGGGTGACGTCTATCTGATTGCAGATGAAAACCTAAACACCCTCATTGACTACCGCTTCGAACGTACCCACCGTGCAGGCCGAGGCGAAAATGGTAAAAGCCGTAACTGTACGGGTAAGCGGGGGGAAGACATTACCCTAAGCGTTCCTGTGGGAACCCGTATTCGTGATCAGCATACCAATGAAGTGATTGGTGACCTCACCAAACACGGCGAGAAAGTGATGGTGGCGAAAGGCGGCTTCCATGGCTTGGGCAACACGCGCTTTAAAAGCAGCACTAACCGTGCTCCGCGACAAAAAACCGATGGTACACCGGGCGAGCACCGTATTTTACTGCTTGAACTTATGTTGTTAGCTGACGTTGGCTTATTAGGTATGCCAAACGCAGGGAAGTCCACCTTAATTCGTTCTATTTCTGCAGCACGTCCGAAGGTTGCAGACTATCCGTTTACCACGCTAACACCAAACTTAGGTGTAGTTCGTGTGTCGCCCCATCAAAGTTTTGTGGTGGCAGACATACCCGGTCTTATTGAAGGCGCCGCCGAAGGTACGGGCTTAGGTATTCAGTTCTTAAAGCACCTTGAGCGCTGTGGCTTACTGCTGCACTTAGTGGACGTAGCACCATTTGACGGAACGGATCCGGCAGAAAACGCACAAATTATTATTCAAGAATTAGAAAAATATAGCCCAACACTTGCAGCTAAACCGCGTTGGCTTGTTCTGAATAAAACCGATTTACTCGACGCAGACGCCTTGGCCGAGCAGCGCGAAAAAGTGGTTGCAGCCTTAGAATGGGAAGGCCCTGTATTTGAGCTTTCTGCGTTAACAGGTAAAGACTGTAAAACGCTCGTGCATGACATCATGCAGTACTTAGAAGAGCTGTGGGCGCAACAGCCGGAAGAGACGGCAAACGAAGAAGAGCCTGTTGAGTTTAAGTGGGTGACCCACCATGAACAGCAGTTGGCTTCGTTTGAAGCAGGCGATGAGCTTGACGACGACGATGATGACTTCGACGATGACGAGCCAGACGACGGCCATGTTATTTACGAGCGTTAATAAAGAGAAGTAAACGAATGGCTCAGCATATATCTTTAATTGCAGCTATGGCCCATAACCGTGTCATAGGAAAGAACGGTGACATGCCCTGGCACCTTCCAAGTGAACTGCAGTACTTTAAAGAAGCCACTATGGGTAAACCCATGATTATGGGGCGTACTACCTTTGAGTCGATAGGGCGGCCATTGCCCGGCCGGCGCAATATTGTTATTACCCGCAACCCTGCATTACTGCCGGACACGGTCGAGGCGGTGGATTCGCCGGAAGCAGCCCTTGCTTTAGTAGAAGACAGTCCGGAAGTCATGATAATTGGTGGTGGGCAAATTTATAACTACTTTATGCCGAAGGCCACTCGTTTGTACCTAACGCACATTGACGTAGACGTGCAAGGTGACACGTTTTTTCCTGACTGGTCAAAAGCTTGCTGGAACAAGCAGGTGCTGCGAGATATTCCTGCGGCAGCACAGCAGCCGGCCTATCAAGCATGCTTGTATGAAAAAGCAGTTGAACAGCCCTAAAAATAAGGCATACTCATAGGGCCTCATTTGTGAATGAGGTCTTAATTGAGTATGATAGGCGGGTTCTTTTTAAGTAATAAAGCCTTGGGGGGCTTGTATGAAAAAGTTGTTCGTTTTCGCTGTAACTGCAGCAACCATTTTTGTTGGCGCAACAGTAACTAACGTAAGCTTCATGAGCACGGCACAGGCGTCTACCGCCCTCGCACAAAACTTATGTACTTATGTTGAAGGTGATGACCGTTTACGTATGCGTCAGCGGCTGCGTGAAGACCGTGTGCAACTGCGCCGCGTCTACACGGGGATAGTGTGTAATGGAAAAACACTCCTTCAGTTTGCCATGGAAAACGGCTCAAGTGACATTGGCGAGTTTATTAGCTCGCAATTGCCTGGCTCCGTATTAGAAGAGTCGGGTGACCTCGAGTGGGCTGAAAGCAACGGCTATGGCAGCAGTGCCATTGCAGATGCGATTCGCGCGCGCATTGGTGGCTAAGTAGTCACAACACAAGAAAATCGTGAAAACCGCTGTAACCCTCCAAGGCTACAGCGGTTTTTTTTTGCTTAGAAGACACATCTTGAAACAAAGCTTGCCTTGTGTTTGCTACTGTACTTGTGTACAAAAATACATTACTTACTATTGGGGTTGTGTATATGCGATTGTTAAGTCTCTGTTTAGGTAGTGCTTTTATTGCACTTTCCGCTTTTGCACCTGCAATTGAAGCGTCTGCTTTGTCGTTAACGCCATGTCATGTGAAAGGCCATTCTGAACAAGTGCAGTGCGGCTACCTGCCTGTGCCAGAGAATTATGCAGAGCCTGAAGGGAAAACAATAAACATTCATGTGGTGCTGTTACCCGCGGTTGCTGCGGCAGCCGAAAAAGACCCGCTGTTGTTCTTAGCGGGTGGGCCTGGGCAAGCAGCCACAGAGTTGACAGGGCTTTTAAATACAGTATTTCGAGATGTGCGGCAAACCCGGGATATTTTACTGATTGACCAGCGAGGTACTGGTAAGTCGAACCCACTCAGTTGTGAAATGGGTGACATGGAAACCGTTTGGGACACACTTCTGCTAGAAGACGACGAAGTTGATATACGCAAAGAGATAACGGCCTGCGCAGACGCCCTCGACGCGGACCTTCAGCACTACAACACCTTAAACGCGGTGCGTGACTTCGACGCAGTGCGTGCCGCTTTAGGCTATGAGCAGGTTAACTTATATGGCGGATCCTATGGAACCCGTTCTGGGCTAGCCTATATGCGCGAATTTCCTGACCGCGTGCGCACCGCAGTGCTTGACGGTGTAGCGCCGCCACAAGTGAAAATAGGATTGTTTGGCGCATCTGCCTCGGCGGCATTCCAGCGGATGCTCAGGGACTGTGCCGAACAGGAAGCCTGTCAGCAGGCGTTTCCAAATTTAGCACAAGACTACCAAGCGCTGGTTGAGCGCTTAGCAACTGACTCGGAGGTAAAAACCTTGCCGGATCCTCGTAGCCACAGGCCGACGGACATCCGCTTTACCCCAAACCGAGTGAATCAAATGATTTTCCCTGCCTTATATAGTCCGCGTAGCCGCCAGTTACTACCTTTTGCAATAGACCAAGCGGCACAAGGCAATTACAGCCCATTACTAGGCGTGTCTGGCCCCTTAGACGCGGAGTCCCCTATTTATTTAGGGCTGCATTTGTCTGTGGTTTGCCAAGAGGATATTCCACGCATAGTGGCCACAGACTTTGAACGGGAAGCGCAGTCAGGCTATTTAGGGAGCGCTATGATGGAAAACTATATTGCCATGTGTGAAGTGTGGCCAGTGCAGGTAACAGAAGCAGACGCTTGGCAACCAGTGCAGAGCGATGTGCCCAGTTTACTTTTGTCCGGTGAGCAAGACCCCGTCACACCGCCCGCATGGGCAGAGTTGGCAGCGGAAACACTCACGCAGTCCACGCATGTGGTAGCAGCAGCTGGCGGACACACCATTGCCACCCACACCTGCGCAAATGAGCTGGTGGCCGCTTTTATTGCCGACCCAAGCGCTGAGCTGGACACGTCGTGCCTTGCTGAAACCCAAGTACTCCCTTATTTGTTAAACGTTAATGGCCAGGGCATGTAGGAGCAACTTATGATAAACGTTCAGGATTTAATGAAAACCTACAATGACGTGAAAGCCCTGAATGGCTTAAGCTTTCAAGCGCATGACGGTGAAATAACGGGCTTGCTGGGCCCGAATGGGGCAGGGAAAACCACCTGCTTACGTAGTTTATACGGCTTAATACAACCCGACTCTGGAAGCGTGGAAGTAGATGGCTTAACGCCTAAAACACAGGCCTTGGACGTGCGCCGACGGATAGGCATTTTCCCAGATAAATTTGGTTTACATGAACGCTTAACGCCGCGTGAGCATATTCGTTATATAGCGCAGCTCCATGGTTTAAAAGGGGAAGTCCTAGACACCCAAGTAGAGCGGGTCATCGCCGAACTGAATATGGCGGACATTGTGGACCGTCGTACGCAAGGCTTTTCTCAAGGGCAGCGCATGAAAGTTGCCTTAGCACAGGCCATTGTACATCAGCCGAAAAACTTGATTCTCGACGAGCCAAGCCGAGGCTTAGATGTGATGAGTACGCGTATACTCCGTGAACTCATGTTCGGGCTGCGTGAGCAAGGGCGCTGCATTTTATTTTCCAGCCATGTCATGCAAGAGGTTGCAGCTTTGTGTGACCGCGTGGTGATTATGGTAAAAGGACAGGTGGTGGCAAACGACACACCTGCGGCATTGTGCGAGCAAACAGGCGAAGCTAGCTTTGAAGACGCCTTTGTACAGTTAATTGGGACAGATGAAGGAATAATGGCATGAGCGCAGCACTATTTACCGTGTGGCTAAAGGAATTAAAAGACGCCCTGCGCGACAAACGTTCACTCATGGCCGCCATGTCATACGCATTTTTTGGGCCAATGCTGATGGCTGTGGCCTTTTTTGCTGTGGTGAAAGAAGCCACGTCCGAAAGCGACGTAAAGGTTCATATTCAAGGGCAAGAGTATGCTCCGGAACTCGTGTCCTTCCTTCAACAAAAAGGCATTGTTGCTACTGCCAAAGAGGAGGCAGACTCAGGTATCGAGCTAACCATTCCGCGGGACTACCAAAGCTTACTGGCCAGCGGCAAAATGGTCTCGATTGTGTTGCGCGCTGACTACTCAGAACGCAAAAACAGTAGCAGCCGCCAGCGAGTTTCCAGTGCACTACGGGAATACAACCAAACCATCGCCAGTGCACGCTTAACCTTACGGGGTATTAGTCCCGAAGTGATGTACGCGGTGGTTACCGAGAAGCAAGACACAGCAACAAAAGAGTCGCGAGCAGCGGTTATTATGGGCACTGTGATGGTGTTTGTGCTTATGGCAGTGTTTTTCTCGGGTATGAACGTGGCCATTGACACCAGTGCTGGTGAGCGGGAACGAAACTCTTTGGAGTTTTTATTGGCCCAGCCCGTGCGTGTGTTTGATCTGGTTGCCGGTAAAGCACTGGCAGCGAGTACCTTCGCCGTATTGGGTAGCCTACTCACCCTGGCTATGATTCCTATGGTGTTTTTATTTGTGCCGCTGGAAAAGCTGGGTATCGATATTACCTTTAGCCTGGGTCAGCAGCTTGTGTTGGTACTCGTGTTAGTACCCCTTGCCTTGTTGGCCAGTGGCCTGCAGCTGTTTGTGTCGTTTATGGCGAAAAGCTTTAAGGAAGCCCAAACGTACATTAGCTTTGTGATGTTTGCGCCTATGACCATTGTTTTTGTTTTAGAGTTTAGCCGTTTTACCCATTGGGTATTAGACTATCTGCCGGTGACATCGCAGCACCAAGTATTGCTTGGTTCCATTAATGGAGAGCCCGTTGGCTTATTTCCTATCGTGGTTGGCGCCTTAAGCACCCTGGTATTGGCCTGGTTGCTTCTGATTGCTGTGCAATTGCGGCTACGTAGTGAAAAGGCTGTGTTCGGCTTGTAATATGTTTGAGCAAGAAAAAAGGCAGCTCCCCTTGGGATGCTGCCTTTTTTGTTTTGCTCATGGGCTAATAACTAACCGCGAATTTCTTTTAGTATACGCTGGTGGTCTTCTTGGCTTAAGCGGGGGCCGTACTGTGTTACAAGTTCTGCAGCTGAGCGGCTGGCTAAGGCTCCTGCTTGGGCCACGCTCCAACCCTGGGTAATAGCGTATAAGTAAGCACCTGCAAACATGTCGCCAGCACCATTGGTGTCAATGGCTTTCACTTTAACACCCGGTACCAAAACCCGTTTTTCGCGGGTTGCTATAAGAGCGCCTTCTTTCCCTAATGTTACGACAACTTCCTTAGCGTAAGTAAGAAGCTTATTTACAGCGGCCTCTAAGCTTGTGCTGCCCGTATACAACTCCGCTTCTTCGCTGTTGCAGAATAAAATATCAACGCCAGGAGTTAAAAACTCGTCGAGGCCTTCGCGGTAATACTTTACCAGGGAGGAGTCAGAAAAGGTAAGCGCAATTTTGGTGCCTGCTTTTTCTGCTTTCTTGCGTGCGTGGGCGACAGCATTGCGAGCTATCTCCGATGTCGCGAGGTAGCCTTCAATATACAGGAATTCACTTTCAGCAATAACATCTTGCTCCAGCTCATCGAGCGAGAAGTCAATGGTGATACCAAGGAAAGTGCACATGGTGCGCTCAGCGTCTGGTGTCACCATAACGACGCATTTCCCCGTATGCCCGTCGTTATTTTGTACATGTAAACGGCTTTCAACCCCAGCATGCTGTAAGTCTTTTTGGTAAAACTTGCCGTCGTCGTCGTTTGCTATTTTGCAGCAGTAAAAAGCCTTGCCGCCGAACTTACTCAAGGCAACTAAGCTGTTGGCTGCGGAGCCGCCACCTACTTTCGCTTCCAGCTCGAACTCTTTGCCAAGCTCGTCAAGCAGTAGCTGTTGTTGGGCTTCGTCGAGCAAGGTCATAATGCTCTTTTCAACCTTGTGCTTACCTAAAAAGGAGTCTGTGACCTTAAACTCGCGGTCGACTAGGGCGTTTCCGAGCCCTATAACGTGATATTTTTTCATTTAAATAGGTCATTGCGTCAATACGGGGCCGCGCATTATAGCGCAAGTTAGGCTGAGGATCGATGCTTTAGCTATTTCAGTACCTAAGTAAAACAAAGGCGGGTAATACCACACAGAAAAGTAAGCACTGTAAGTAAGCGAGGTGCCGAATGCTCTGTTGAATAAGTCCTTGTACAGGAGCATTGGGGTGGCTGAAACGGGTTCGCGGGTAACGCTTCCCCTGGTATTTAACTGGGCTGCCCAAGGCAAGGGGGAACACCTGTGTTAGTAAGGCAAATAGCTGCATGTTTTGATGTGGGGAAAAAGGGTTACTCCAAATGGGCACAGCTGTGTGGGTAGAACGTGTTCTTAGCGGTTTAGCAATAAGCTGCAATATCATGCGCAAGAGGGCGTGAGGAAGTCCATTAACTAGGGTAAAAAGACCAAAGCCCGCGGCACCAAAGTCACGCCAGTGGGTGTATTCAGCGGGCCAGGCATAGCGTAGCTCGTACACTAAGCGGTACGCCAGGGCCGCTAAAGGCCCTGCCACCACAAACCAAAACAATACACCCCACCAAGCTTGCGTAAGGCGCAGGGCCGTGTGCTCGCTGGCTGCTTTTTCGATGCCAAGAGAAGAAAGCTGCATACACTCTCGGTTTAACCAAAACTGCACGCGCGATCGAGCCAGTTGCTTTTGCTTACGCAGAACGGCCTGCTGAATATGTGTTGCTGTGGTTAACCAGGGCTGGCTAAACAAGCAGAGCCATAAAATAATAGCGCCAAACCAGCGCTTCAATTCTGCCAGTGCATACAATAAAGCCGGCACACAAAACCAAAGTAACAGCATTAAAAGTAAAGCAAGTAAGCCCGAAATACGCTGCTGGGAACGCGCTCTTTGCAGCGATGGGTGTACCCGTTTGGCTAGCAATAAAGCCATATGGCGTAAGGCAACAAAGGGGTGGAGGTGAGCAGGAATCGGGAGGGTGCGCTCAAGTATGAGCGCACTGAGAAAAAGAACCAAAGGTTCATGGTCTATAAGAGTTTGCCAAAGGCTTTCCAAGAAAGGCCCAACTTACTTGTCAGTGAATAAGGAATAGGTTATCAGCTAGCAAGCGCTGCGTCACCTTGGTTGTTCTTGCTGCGGCCTGGGCCTGCTGCCCTTACATAGTCGGACTGGCGTAATTTCGCTTGAATAAATTCGCCAAGCTCGTCGGGGCGGTAGCCAGGGCGAGCTTTAAAACGCAAGAAAGGCAAGCCGGCTGCGGCGAGTGTATTTTTCAAAAACCAGTTTCGTTTTAGCTGATGGCTTGAAGGATCTACGGGCTCTAGCTCAATAACACCCACCACACGCATATTGGTTTTGTCGCACAGCACATAGTCGAGTATGCGGTTATTCACCTTTTGCTGGGCGTCACGCTTTGCAGCAGCAGACAAACCTTGTGTGCGAACAGCAACCACATCGCCAAGTCGAACTTTCGTAAATACTCGGTAGCGGTCACCGCAAGCTTGTTCTAGTAGCGAGAGAAAGGACTCTTCTGTTGCACTGTAAAAACTATCGGTACGCTTTTGATAGGGGTAAGGAGCGAAGCTTTCAGAAACCCGTGCGGCCAAAAGCGCAACGGCAATTAAAGCAACAATGAAAAGAATCAGCACGTATTCCATAGCAATTACCTCAGTGTCGGAAATCTGGCGCATTCAAAAGGAATGCGCCCTTTACCATGAGGTATGCAGCTAACGTGCCAAAATGACTACTTAGGGTTTAAAACCGTTTGTAAGGCCTTTGGTGACAATGCTAACAGCGTCATGAGCGTGTAACGACTCATAATGGTTGACCCGTACGCGGAAGTCAGCAACGAAGTCCGTATTATTTAAACGGTGCTTCAATATGCGTGCTGCGTCTTCGCAGAACATATTGTTTTGGCCGTTTAAACGAGCAAACTCTTGTTCGTCCTCGCGTTTTACAGCCGCCTGTACCGGTGTTTTTAAGGCTTCCTCTGCACTGTCAATTAAGGTAACCAGAGGCAACTGCTGAGCGTCTTCTGTTAACCGAACCTTCATTTCAGCCACAGAGCGCTGACTGTGAGGGGTGGCGACTATCCCTTCGGTGGTGCCTAGCCACTCGGTCACATCTTCTTTGCTGAGCTGAGCTGTGTCGGCAAACTTTTGCTGAAAAGCGTCTTGAATAAGTTGCCGAGCTAAAGCTGCAGAGCAAGGGCAGGTCGACGAGTAAGTAACATCTAAGGACAGGTCACAATGAAATTGGCCTTCGATCATTTCAGCATTCAGCTCGACAGGATACGCTTTCCATCCCACATTGCCGCTTAATAAGGACGGCCGGCGTAAGTGGTAGTCGAAGCGCAACACAACACGGGCGGACTGGCTTAAACCTTGGTGGGTTGCCAGGAAGCTTTCTAATAAGGAACGTAAGCTGGATATGCTGACATGACCTTCTGCAGACAATTGCTCGAGCGCTAAATACAAACGCGACATATGAATGCCTTTTGCGTCTGCTACATCTAAGCTGACATAGGCGTCAATGCGAGCGCTAATGCGATGTTCGTTATTTTGCTCGTCAAGGAGCATCAAGGGCATGTCAATTTCACTCATTCCAACCCAATCAAGCGTACCTAAGTGTTGGGTACTAAGCTCGGCGGCTATATCGGGCATAGTGGTTGACATGGTATTTATAACTCCATCGGATGGGGTAGGGACTTTATACATAAATAGACTTTATTCCTTACGTGGATTGAGAGCAGATGGGCTCGCCGCATCCTGCAACCGCTGTTATTCTATATTGAACAGGTTATCATAATTTACCCCTTAACGAGTAGTCGTGGGGGCGAACAAAAAGCAACCAAACCAAAAGGGCATATATGAGCGCACTCGATACCAATTTATTAGAACAATACACGGATATGTTAGGTATAAAAGGACTGCGCGACAGTCTGAACATGTTTATAGAGTTAATGCCGGAATATATGCAGGAGTTGGATAGCGTAGTGCATGCACGGGACGAGCAAGCAACTCGCAGCCAGGCCCATAAAATGAAGGGCGCTTGTCGTTCATTAGGTTTTAGTGGTTTAGCTCAGCCAATGGAGCATATTGAAAAGAACCGCTGGACATGGGAAGAGGTGGAACAGTTGCTTGAATCCTGGCCCAATCAATTGAGCCAGGATATTGCACAAGCCACTGCCTGGTTAGACGCTAGGTAGCAACTTTTACTTCGACGTCGCCTACAAAGCGGTAGCCTTCACCATGAATGGTGGTAATTAAGTTCGGTGTTTCTGGGTGAGCTTCAAAGTGGCGACGAATGCGACGAATGGCTACGTCTACGGTACGATCATTCGGGCGTAGTTCACGGTCGAGCATTTTTCTGACCAAGGTTTCACGGTCATGTATTTTGCCAGGTTGCGTTAAGAATAGCTCAAGTGCACGGAACTCACTTTTCGGCAAACGAAACACCTTGTTTTCAGGTGAGTACAGGCAACGACTGTCGCAGTCAAGTATCCAGTTACTGAAGTGGTATTGGCGACTACCTTCAACGGCAAACTCTTTCGGAGAATTAATTTGCTCAATTCGGCGTGAAAGGTTGCGTGCACGTATGGTGAGTTCGCGCGGGTTGTATGGCTTAATTAAATAGTCGTCAGCGCCTAGTTCAAGGGCGAGCAGACGGTCTTCACTGCTGTCACGGCCGGTTAAGAAAATAAGCCCAATGTTTTTATGCTCACGCAAAGACTCAGCAAGTTCTAACCCGCTCTTACCGGGCAAGTTAACATCCATAATAATAATGTCGATGTCTTGTTGAGCCATGATATGTTCCATTTGGCGCCCATCTGCAGCGTCAAATACCTCATAGCCTTCTTCTTGAAAAAGGCGAGAAAGAGTTTGCCGAGTAATAACCTCGTCTTCAACAATTAGCAGTTTTACAGTCATATTTGCATCCATGTGGCCGCTCGTAAGCATACAAAGTGATGGTATGCTTAAAATAAAAGTCGTTATTAAATAAGGATATGATTGAAAGCTACAGGAAACAAGCTGAAAATCATATTAATCGCTTAGTGGGATCTCAATCGAAATGGTTGTCCCTTTATCTAGCTGGCTTTCGTAGTGAATTGTGCCTTTCAAAATGTAACGTACTAAATTATAGACTAAATGCATGCCTAAGCCAGGATGGCCGTCTATTCGCTTAGACGTGGTGAAAGGTTCAAAAACACGGCGCTGCATTGCTTCTGTCATACCTACGCCGTTGTCACTACATGAAATATGTAGTGTTTCACTGTTACAGCTTACGTTGAGCTTTATTATACCTTTCTTTTGCCCCTTAAATCCATGTAATGCGGCGTTCTCCAATAATTCTTTTAGAATCGTCTCCAGCGGACGCCTGCGCATACTAATATATTGGTCCGGAGCATCCACGACTATACCTTGTGTTTGCCGGTGTTGAATGAGTGGGCGTACTTGCTCGCCGGCGGCGAGTGCCAATTTCTTTAAATTAAGGGTTTCGCTAGGCTCTTTAGCGTGCTCAAAGGCTAGGCTACGGAACCGGGCAATAAGCTCGTCTGCACGGGCTAAGTTCCGCAGGACAATATCCAGGTGTTCGCGCATATCGTTCAGCTGTGAATCCACCTCGGGAGACAGAGACTCTTGATAGTGTGAAGCAAAGTGAACAAACGAGTCTTCCAACATGCTCGCTGCTGTCACAGACAGCCCCAGGGGCGTGTTCACTTCATGGGCGATACCGCTGACGATATCCGTCATGGAAGCTAACCGTTCAGTTTCAATTCGGCGTTGTTGACTGGCATGGAGCTGCTCTAAGGTGTCAATGAGCTGTGTGTTGGCCTTACGCAAAGCCGTGGTCCGCTGTTGTATATCCTGCTCTAGCTCTTGGGTGAGCTTTTTATGCTGCTGTTCACATTCCTCATTGTACTGCATAACCCGCTGTAGCTTATCGAGAATTCCATTGACGCTAATGCTCACTTGGTTGAGCTCTGTGTAGCCGGAGGGTACTAAGCGCAAGGAGTAGTTTTGTTGCTGGTTAATATTACGCAAGCGTTGGCTCATGCGGTAAATATGGTGTGTGGCCCTGTGGTACATCAATTTAAGAAGAAGTGTGACCAACACCATGGCAGCAAGAAGGCTGGCGATGGCAATCGCAATGGCCCGCCACATCTCTTGGTAAATATTGGTGGCCGAGGTGCGTATATAGACATGACCCACTAGGTGACGGTCGTCATTATATATAGGCTTGGCCAATTCTACATAGTCGGCCGTAGCGCGTGGGCTAATGAGTTCCTCGAGCTGCGTAGTGCGCATGGGGAGCGGTGCAGTATTCGGCCGATTATAGCTAGCGAAGTACAACGGTTGCTGCTCATAGAGCGCAGCACGGTAAACATGCACATGCCGAATGAATTGGGCTTCACGCAAACCACTAAGAACAGCGTTCACCTGCTCCGTTTGCCCTTTTTCGAGCGGGGCTTTCAAGCTGGTAGCTAGCACGTGTAAAATGGCTTCAGTCCGGCTGACTAAGTCTTTTTTCTGAACCTGAAGCTGGGTTGAAATGGTGACAAAAAAGGCAGCACAAAGGGTGACAGTAACTGCGAGTACGGCAATTAAAAGCAACCTTTGCTGTAAGGAGTTAACAAAAACCCGCGCCATGTACCAAGCCAAATGTAGTTAAATTGTTATAGCCCTATACTGCCTTTGTCTTACGCTAAACACAAGCAAAAGCTAACGAGCTAAAGTTATGGTAAAGCGATTGTTTTTTGCCAAGGTTTGAACATGCTGAAAGGACGCTTGCAGCAAGTTAGGCCAAGGTAAAAAGCTATTGGCCACCATAACAACCTGCCCACCTGGGTTTAAATGTTGTTTCAGCTCGGCAATAAAACGAGATGTAATTTCGTAGTCTGTTGCTTTGCCTTGGTGGAAAGGAGGGTTAGTCACTATCCAGTCAAAGGTTTCAGAAATAGCGTAAAAACCGTCAGACAACCTTACTTCGTATGGGGTTTGACAAGCTGCAAGGGTGTGGGCCGCTGCGCTTGTTGCAAGCGTGCTTAGGTCCGCAGCCATCATATGTTCTAAGTTTCTGTGTTGTTGTAACCAGTAAGAAATAACGCCGCTGCCACAGCCAAAGTCGAGCACCCGGCCCGACACACTTGCAGGCATGTGCTCTAGAAAGAACGCAGTGCCTGCGTCGAGCCTTCCTTCACCAAACACACCGGGTAAAAAAGCCAAGGGGTACTGACGCTCTTGAAAAACAATGTTCTGCTTCTTCAAGTGCTGCTCTGCAACAAAGTCTTGCTGGTGAACTAGTTCTGTGGTCAACAGTTGGCAATGGTTCCCGCTGCCAACCTTTTGTAAGGGGGCAAAACCAGGAATAGCTTTCTTGGCGAAAGAGCGGATGCCGCCGTCATTCGGCCCAACTATATAAACCTGAGTATGTAGCGGAAGCTGGTGAGCTAACTGAGCCAAAATAAAGTCGGACAGTTTTTTTTCTTTCGGTAAAAAGACAACAGCAGCGTCACACTGGGTTGTATACTCGAAGTGGGCACTCACTTGTTCGGATGGTAAAAGGGTTCCAGGCGCCTGATAAGCTCGTTCATGTGCATACAAGCGCCAGCTGGAATGAGGCGATTGCACAAGGGCGTCGGCGGGTGGGTTCACAAAAAGGAATGCCGGGTGATGTTCAAAAATACCCTGACGTTGCAGCAGCCGCCAGGTGGAATCAAGACTCAAGTTTAATTTGTCCTTCTTTTAATACTACGGTGCAGGGACCTCGGGTTTGCTCGATTCTGAATATTTTATCATGAAACATAAACTCTGCACCTGAATGGGCCACTTTATTAATTTTAATCCGCACTGGTGGCAGGAGATGCAGCTCGTTTTCATGAAGCTCATTAAGTTTGGCTTGTGCCTCTTTGACAGCCACTTGCGTTTTTGCGAGCAACGTGTCGAGGTTGTCTACCAGATGAGGAGCAGGCTCTTGCTTCGATTCCCGTAGTTGTTTTTTCGCATTCAGAAGCTTTTGCTGTTGCTGCAGGTGCTCACGTAACACGGCGGCTAATGTTTCTTCAGCGCGTAGTTGCTCTTCGCTTTTCGCTGGCTGGGAAAAGTAAATGCGGGTTCGGGTGCCGGCAGGTGCCCCCATTTGCCCGACATATAAATTGTCGGCAATTTCCGTATGCCCTCCAATAATTTTGCCCATGGCCGCTTCGCCTTCCCCCCCTATATGGGTTTCTCCAGGGGTAATTAAAGTGCAATGGGTTAATTGGCGCTCCACATGCACGCCAAGCTTGGCCTTTAAAGCGGCGTACTGACTATAGGCAACCCAAATGGTAGCGTCTGAAGTCAGACGCGCTGAAAGCTCAGTGGGAACCAGATGGTCTACTTCATGCGATTCTAGTTGGCGACCAATGACCCCTTTGGCAACAGTGATGTTTCCTTGAGCGTGCAACGTAGCCGAGTCGACATAGCCACTTATAGTAATGTCACCCGTTGCCTGTACGTGCATGCCAGGGGCAACATTGCCGTCAATAATAACGGAGCCATCGTAATCAATGTGCCCCGTATTGACGGTGACGTCACCTAAACTTAATACGTCGTCTACATAAGCTGAGTTGTCGATGAAAATGGGTAAGCCGCTTACATTGGCTATCAGCGTATTGGGGTCGTCGGGTGAAATTTCAGTGCCTTTCCCCGGTTTGATTGCTTTATCTTTACCGTCTTTTGCAGCGATGGGCTCGCCGGTAACCGTGTAACCAGGAACCCCTTCGGTGAATGGAATGCGCTGAAGCATAGGTGTGCCAGCTTTCACGGTAATCAGAGAGCCAAGATCACGCATGTCTACTCGGTGTTTGTCTTTCATTTGGGGCTTTAGCATGCGAGAGCGAGCATCTTCCACTAAGGGTTGAAACCAAGTGTCTGTACCATTTTGTGGTTTCTTACCTTTGGCGATAAGTATTTTAAATCTTGCTCCCGGGGCGGCCTGTTTACTATGGGTGACAATCGCCTTCACAGCTTGTTTGCGAATACCGTTGGTGACATTGGCGTTGCGCAGGTGGTTTAGCACTTGCTCAGTGGCAAGGGGACTACCACCATAAGGCGCTTCAACTAAAGCTTCGGCTTCCATTTTGTCGTTTGAAACGGTGAGGGTTAGCTGAGCTGGGCGCACTTCGCCGACTTGCAGCGTGATCGTTGGGTTGTCGTCTTTGGCTTGTTCTATTGTGTAACGGTGAAAAACATAGGCCCAAACATCAGGCTCTACAAAGCAGTTTTTAAAGTCCGACTGGAGAAAGAGCGCTTCAAGAACGGAGGCCTCTAGCGCGTCTCCCGCCGTATTACGCGGAATTTCAAGTATTAGTGTTCGACGCTCAAGCTTGAGCTTTATATTTTTCATTATAGAACAAGGCCATATTGCATACTCAATTTATTAACGACATGTTATGACACGAATAGCGCAAAAAGGGTAGTTTCCTTTCTTATCTTTCGGCGCAAACTCGTGAAACTTGAGTGTTACAAAGGGCTTGCGGGGTAAGCTTCAACAAAGGTGTCCACCATTTCGGTGGCAAGCGGAATTTCCTCGCGCTCAAAAGAAACAATATGAAACAAGGCTTCTCCCTCATTTGTAACGGGTATGTTGCTCTTGCCAATGATAATGCCATGAATAGGTGAAGTGATATTGGCTGTGCTTTGATCGTGGGGCGAAGCGACTTCGGCTAATATATGTCCTTTGGTGACTGTTTGGCCAAGTTCAACTTTCACTAAAACAATGCCATCACGACTACTGCGAACCCATAGAGAACGTTGAGATATAACGGGTTTAACCCGCTTTCTGGTACGCCGCCCTTTTAGCATTTTTAGCATCTTCATGACGTTCAAAACACCATTTAAGCCGGCTTGAATGGCAGCATGATCAAAGCGTAAAGCTTCGCCTGCTTCATACAGAATAAGTGGAATGCCTAATTCTGTAGCTTGCGCCCGTAAAGAGCCGTCGCGATCTTTTGCGTTCATAATAACAGGGCAGTTAAAGGCTTCTGCCATTGCAGTGGCTTTTTCGTTGTCTAAGTTAACGCGTATTTGGGGGAGGTTACTGCGGTGAATCGCCCCTGTGTGTAAGTCAATAATATGGGTTGCTCGCTCCACCAGTTGTGTGCGAAACAAGTGAGCGAGCCGGCTGCCGAGCGCGCCTCGTTCCGACCCAGGGAAGCATCGGTTTAAGTCGCGCCGGTCAGGCAAATAACGAGACTGCTGAATAAAACCAAACATGTTTACAACCGGAACCACCAACAAAGTGCCCGCTAATTCGGTGGCGTCTACCTTTTGAATCAGTCGGCGACATATTTCAATCCCATTTAATTCGTCGCCGTGAATGGCAGCACACACGAGCAGCACTGGGCCAGGCTTGGCCCCGTGCATAACTTCTACCTGTAAATCTAACGGGGTGTCGTTGTATAAACGAGCGGCAGGTATGCGCACTGTTTGCTGCGTTCCTGCTTCAATGTTGCTGGTGTTTAGGCGAAAAGGTGTCGGTTGTGAACGTGCCATATTAGCCCTTCCCTTTAGTGCGCGTTTTATGAGGCTTGGCATTTTTCTCTATAAAAGCAATGATTTCTGAGGCAATATCTTTGCCAGTAGCCTGCTCAATACCCTCAAGGCCCGGAGATGAATTGACTTCCATGACTAATGGGCCGTTGTCAGAGCGTAATAAGTCGACACCCGCAACATTTAAGCCCATTGTTTTGGCAGCTTTCACCGCTGTAGCGCGCTCAGCAGGGCTAAGCTTCACAAGTGTGGCACTGCCACCGCGGTGCAAGTTCGAACGAAACTCCCCCGGTTGTGCTTGGCGCTTCATGGCTGCAATAACCCGGTCGCCTAATACAAAACAGCGAATGTCGGCACCGCCGGCTTCCTTGATATATTCTTGAACCATAATGTTGGCGTTTAAACCCATAAAGGCTTCAATGACACTTTCTGCAGCTTTACGCGTTTCTGCTAACACCACGCCAATGCCTTGGGTCCCTTCCAGTAGTTTAATGACTAAAGGCGCACCGCCTACCATTTCAATCAGGTCGGGTATGTCACTTGGTTTGCTGGCAAAGCCAGTAATAGGAAGGCCAATACCTTTACGTGACAGCAATTGCAGTGAACGCAGTTTGTCGCGGCTACGACTAATGGCCACAGACTCATTGAGGGGGTAGGTGCCCATCATTTCAAACTGCCGTAGCACGGCGGTGCCGTAAAAAGTAATAGAAGCACCTATGCGCGGTATTATAGCGTCAAAGGGCTCGAGCCTTTTGCCGCGAATGTGAATTTCAGGCTCTTTGGCGTTTATATTCATATAGCAGCGAAGAGGGTCTAACACAGAAATCTGATGCCCGCGTTGCTCTGCAGCCTCGACGATGCGGCGAGTGGAATACAGGTTCTGATTCCGTGAAAGAAGCGCAATTTTCATTGAGGTACTCCAAGTAAGAATGAAGCGCTAGGGTTTACTAAAAATCGGCCATTTAATGCTTCTCGGCCTAGTAGCATGCGAAATTTCATGGTGTCTCGATTGGTTAAAGTCAGCTCAATAGGGGCCCGTAGACCTGCGGCATCCATGGAAGTTTGTATCACGTACCGCTGTTCCCTGTGCCCGCCCGAGTCGGTGACTTCCCGTTGGTCATAAATAGGGGCTTCGCAAACATGCTCGGTCCAGTCGTTTTGGTGAGGGTGCAACCAAATTCTCAGCCACTCTTCCCCATTTTTTGTAAAGGGCTCAAGTTTAAAAGCATGCAGGCAGGATGTTCTCGCACCTGTGTCTACTTTTGCTTTAATGGCAGGTATGCCTAAGTCGGGTAAGGCAAGCCATTCGCGCCAACCAAGTGTTCTTAGTGTGTCTGTCAATGTATGATTCCTTGCAAACCAACAACATATACAAGAACAAGGTTATACTCTGATTACGACCAGAAGCCAAAATAAAAAAGCGCCATAAGCAGCATCCAAATAACCATAAAGCGCAACCGGCGGCAGTAGGGACATGGGGGTTTGTTGGCCATTTAGATACCTAGTGCCTCGGTTAATAGTTGATGGGTAAAAGGTTTCTTCAAGTAGTAACCGCGTGGTCGGGTTTGAATGGTTCGGCCTTCCGGGCCGATAGCGTCGGTCAACACGCTGCCGTCTGCCGCTTTTGGACGTAACTGCAACACAGTACCTGTACGGGCCGTTATTTGCTCAATTTGACCTAGTACAATGAGCTCGGTAATTTCTTCCCAGTCTTGCTGTAGCTGCCTATTCTGTTCGGCGGTTGGGCTCCACAGAACACTAGGCCCTATCAGCCGGTCGCCTGGCGGGATGTGGCGGCGCCCATCTAAAGGCACCCATAACACCCGTTGCAATTTGTTATGCACATTGCTTTGCTGCCACTGCACGCCACTTAAATGCAGTAGCGGGGCAATGCACACATAGGTGGTTTCAAGGGGCATGCCCTGTTCGTTAATAGGAATGGTTTTAAGCTCGACCCCGAGTTCAGGAAAGTCTTGTTCTTGGCGTGAGCCTGCCGTAGCGCCAAGGTATAGCTCAATAAGTTGCCCCGCCCAACCTTTTGCTGCCCGCAAGTGAGTGGGCGTAATCCAGCCGGCTTGTTCGGCTAGTTGCCCCAACGAATACCCAGCAAGTGCTTGCGCACGGACAAGAAGCTCTGCTTCAGTTGCTGGCGGTGTGCTTGCGGGTTGAGGAAAATGACTGCTTGGCATACTTTGCTCACAGGTTACAGATGGCTCCTCATGTTAACTGGGGTTGAAATAGGGTTCAACAACGATATCTGATTGCCCGTAGGCCTTGTTTGTGGTTGAATTGATTCATTAAGAAATGAATTGAGGATGCTCACGTGATAGATGCCGAAGGCTATCGTTCAAATGTCGGCATAGTGATTTGCAATGAGCATGGTCAGGTATTCTGGGCCCGACGCTTCGGGCAGCAAAGTTGGCAATTCCCACAAGGGGGAGTAGACGCAGGAGAAACGCCAGAGCAGGCGATGTATCGCGAGCTCTACGAGGAAGTTGGACTGCGCAAAGATCAAGTTGAGCTTGTCTACACGAGCCGTCATTGGCTTCGTTACCGGCTACCAAAGCGCATGGTGCGTAAAGGGCAGCAGCCATTATGCATAGGTCAAAAGCAAAAGTGGTTTTTACTCAAGCTTACCTGCCCAGAGTCTGATGTTGATGTATTGCAATCGAGCCACCCGGAATTTGACGGTTGGCGCTGGGTTTCTTACTGGTACCCAGTGCGACAAGTTGTTTCCTTTAAACGCGACGTATACCGTCGAGCAATGAAAGAGTTTGCGCCCTTAGTGATGCCGTTTAAACATAAAAAAGCGAAACGCAGACGTAGGCGGTAAGTATGATGTTAGGTACGCTCCAACGAATAGTCGAGTCGGTTCATCAAGCGCCTGAGTTTGATGCGGCCCTCGACACTATGGTGCGTAAAGTGAAGTCGGCCCTTGAAACCGACGTGTGTTCAATTTATTTAACCGACCATGAAGTACGTCAGTTTGTACTGATGGCCACCGATGGCTTAGATGTCGAGCCAAACCGGCGTGTCGCACTGAACTTTGGTGAAGGCCTTATCAGCTTAGCGGCCGAGCGAGAAGAGCCCCTCAATATCGCCGATGTGCGTAAAAGCCCCCATTTCAAACCTGTGGACGGCATTGGCGAAGAGCCCTTCTTGTCCATGCTCGTGGCCCCCATAATTTACCAGCGGCAAGTGCTGGGTGTGTTGGCCGTGCAGCAAGTGTCTGCTCGCCAGTTTACCAGCGACGAAGAGTCCTTTGTTGTTACCTTGGCAACGAAATTAGCCGCTGTTATTTCCCATGCAGAAGTCAAAGACCTTGTGTCGGACCAGCGGTCGCCTTGGTTACGCAGCTTAAAGGCTATTGCTGGCGCTCCAGGTATTGCCTTAGGGCCTGTGTATATTGGCAAGCCTGTTGCACAGCTTAGTGCCGTTGTACCAAGGCGAACAGAGCAGCCCTGGTACGAAATACACAAGTTCCGCAAAGCGGTGGCAAAAACCCGACAAGACTTGCGAGCCTTGGCTGATCAAGTGGCGGAGTATGTGGCCGCCGACACCCTGGCTATTTTCGATGTGTACCAAGGCATGTTAGATGCAGCCAGCCTGGGCAATGCCGTTGAAGAAAAAATTAAAGAAGGCTGGCAGGCAAAAACCGCCGTAAAACTGGTGGTGGAAGACTTTGTTAGTCAGTTTGAAGACATAGAAGACTCATACCTACGCGAGCGAGCTGTGGATGTGCGCGACCTCGGACAGCGAGTGCTGGCCAACTTGCTAGACAAAAGCAGTCAACACGAGGCCATTCCTGACCAGGCTATCTTGGTAGCAGAGGAAGTGACAGCCAGTATGCTTGCTTCCATACCACGAGAGCATTTAGCGGGGTTAGTGTCGTTGCGGGGGTCGCCAAACAGTCATGCGGCAATCATGGCTCGCAGTATGGGTGTGCCTGCGGTCTTTTCCCTAGACGATGTTTCACTGAGCTACTTTGAAGAACAATACCTTGTAGTGGACGGTTATAGTGGCGATGTCTATATAAACCCGCCGATTCAAGTGGTGAATGAATACAAAGCCCTTTACCAAGAAGAGCTTGAGCTGGACCAAGTGGTGCAAAGCAAAAACCACTTGCCCGCTGAAACCAAAGACGGCCAAGTAGTCGAGCTGCAACTGAACGCGGGGTTGGTGATAGACCACACGGAAGACAGAGGCGCTCACCATGGTATTGGTTTATACCGCACTGAAATTCCTTTTATGTTGCGCGACCGTTTTCCTACAGAAACGGAACAGGTCAAGTTATACAGTGATATCTTTGCGCGTTACGCAGGCCAGCCCGTGGTGATGCGGACCTTGGATGTGGGCGGCGACAAACCGTTACCGTATTTTCCTATACAAGAGGAAAACCCTTTTTTGGGCTGGCGCGGCATTCGGATTACCCTAGACCACCCCGATATATTCCTGGTGCAAGTGCGGGCCATGTTGCGGGCCAATGTAGGGCTGAATACCTTGCGTATTTTACTGCCTATGGTGACTTCCATTGACGAAGTGGACGATGCCATTCGTCTGATGAACCAAGCTTATTTTGAAGTGCGCAATGAACTGCAAGAAGAAGGGGAGCGGTTTGAATTAAAGCGTCCTCAGATTGGCATTATGATAGAAGTGCCGGCGGTGCTATACCAGCTTGAACAAATAGCGCAGCGTGTTGATTTTTTCTCTGTTGGTACCAACGACTTAACTCAGTATTTGCTGGCGGTGGACCGCAACAACCCGCGCGTCACACGTTTATATGAAGCCTATCACCCATCCCTATTACTGGCCTTAGACTCTATTATCCAGGTGTGCCAACGCTTAGAGAAACCTGTGGGTGTGTGTGGGGAACTGGCCGGAGACCCAGGCGGGGCTATGTTGTTAGTGGCTTTAGGCTACCGCAGCTTAAGTGTTGGGGGGCATAACCTCGACAGAATTCGCTGGGCTGTGCGACAAATGGATAGCCAGCGTTTGGGCCAGCTTCGAGCAGACGTGCTGCAAGCGAGCCGGGCCGACGATGTGCGCAGGCATGTACGCATGGAACTAGAGCGCCTAGGCTTAGGTGGCTTTATTCGAGCAGGGAAATAACCATGTCGCTTCTTGCTATTTTACTTCTAGGTGGTGTTTCAGCCGGTTTGTTGTCGGGTATGCTCGGTATTGGTGGCGGCGTGCTCGTGGTGCCTTTACTCATTTATTTGCTGCCTATCATGGGGTTGCCCGCAGACATTGTTGTGCCAACAGCGATAGGAACAAGCTTAGCCACGATAGCCGTAACAACTTTTTCCAGTGCCTATGCTCACTACCGCCATGGGAATATCGAATGGGGCTGGGTGCGCTGGCTGGTGCCGGTCATTGTGCTAGGTGCCTTTTTAGGCTCTTGGCTTGGCGTGTCGTTAAACCCCGCTATTTTGCAGCGCGTGTTTGCTGTGATGTTGTTGCTATTGGCATTGCGTATGATTTGGAAACGGCAGCCGCGCAATAAAGACAAAGCCATTAAAAAATGGAAAATTTATAGCATGGGCACGGGCATAGGGCTCATTGCTTCGCTGATAGGGATTGGTGGCGGTGCTTTAGTGGTGCCTTTACTGCATTACTATCAATTACGAATGGCCAGTGCTGTGGCCGTTGCTTCCGTGTGCAGTGTTACGTTGGCAAGTTTAAGTACCTTGCTTTATGCCAGTTTGGCCAGCCACGGGGTACATGAAGAGGTCAAAGGCTTGATTGGCTTTTTATATATCCCTGCTTGGCTTGGTATTGCAGCGACTTCGGTTTTGTTTGCGCCAGTGGGCGCTAAACTTGCCACGAAATTACCCGTACGTTATTTGCAGCGTGCATTTGCAGGGCTGCTGATTGTTGTTTCCATCCACTTACTCGTTTCAGGATAAAAAATGAACTCGGAACCTTTACAGTATCCGCACATCGATCCCGTATTTATTAGCTTAGGCCCGTTAGACCTGCATTGGTATGGTGTTATGTACTTGCTGGGCGCTGTGTTTGCTTACTGGTGGGGTAGCAAGCGTGCCGCAGCCGATGCCAACTGGAAAAAAGAGCAATGGCAAGACCTCCTGTTTTGGTCCTTCCTCGCGCTTATTATTGGTGGCCGGGTGGGCTATGTGCTGTTTTATCAGTTTGGTAGCTTCCTACAAAACCCGCTGTACCTGTTTAACATTATGTCCGGCGGCATGTCGTTCCACGGCGGGTTATTGGGTGTCATCCTGGCCTTTGTGGTGTATGCCCGCAAACAAAAGGTGAGCCTGTGGCAAGTAGGTGACTTTGCCGCGCCTATGGTACCTGTCGGGTTAGGTTTAGGTCGTATTGGTAACTTCATTAATGGTGAGCTTTGGGGCCGAGCTAGTGACGTGCCTTGGGCCATGGTATTTCCGCACGCCGGGCCGATAGCGCGCCACCCTTCACAGCTATACCAAGCCCTGGGTGAAGGGCTGTTGCTGTTTCTGGTGCTTTGGTGGTTCAGCCGCTCGCCGCGTCCTGTCGGGGCCGTGAGTGGGTTGTTTTTACTCGGCTATGGCGTGGCACGTTTTGCCGTGGAGTACTTCCGCGAGCCAGACGCTCACCTAGGCTTACTTGGCTTCTTTAGTATGGGCCAATGGCTTTCTTTACCTATGGTATTATTGGGCGCAGGTATTTTGTATCTGGCATATAAGAAGAAAGGCTTAGCAACAGCAAAACCTCTAGGAGCAAACGTATGAAGCAGTACTTGGAACTGATGGCCCATGTGCTTGAGAACGGCACCGTAAAAGAAGACAGAACCGGTACAGGAACACGCAGCGTATTCGGCTATCAAATGCGCTTTGACTTAGCCGACGGTTTTCCACTGGTCACCACAAAAAAATGCCATTTACGCTCCATCATTCATGAGCTTCTGTGGTTCTTAAAAGGCGACACCAATATTGGTTACCTAAAAGAAAACGGTGTGTCTATTTGGGACGGCTGGGCAACTGAAACCGGGGACTTAGGGCCTGTGTATGGAGCTCAATGGCGCAGTTGGCAAACTCCGACAGGGGGAAGTGTCGACCAAATTGCGGAGCTGATTGAGCAAATCAAGCAAAACCCAGACTCCCGCCGCTTACTGGTCAGTGCGTGGAACCCTGCCGTGCTCCCTAAAGCAGGTTTGTCGCCACAAGAAAATGCAGAGCAAGGCTTACAGGCGTTACCGCCATGCCATACCATGTTCCAGTTCTATGTGGCGGACGGAAAGCTTTCCTGTCAGCTGTACCAGCGTAGCGCCGACATATTCCTTGGGGTGCCCTTCAACATTGCTAGCTACGCTTTGTTTACTTTAATGGTGGCGCAAGTGTGTGGTCTCGAGCCGGGTGAGTTTATTCATACCTTCGGCGATGCGCACTTGTATTCAAACCATTTAGAACAAGCGCAGCTGCAACTCAGTCGCGAACCGCTGCCCTTGCCCCAGATGAAAATAAACCCAGAGGTCAAAGACATCTTTAGCTTTCAATTTGAAGACTTCGAGTTGGTGAACTACCAAGCCCACCCACATATTAAAGCACCGGTGGCGATTTAGCTATGCCATTGCCTGTGCTGATTTGTGACGACTCCGCATTAGCGCGTAAGCAGCTGGCGCGGATTCTTCCCGCTGCATGGGATGTAGACGTTAGTTTTGCTGAACATGGTGAAGAAGCCCTGGAGCTGATTGCGGAAGGCAAAGGTGCGCTTACCTTTTTAGACTTGAACATGCCGGTCATGGACGGCTACCAAACACTGGAAGAAATTCGCAGGCGAGACTTGCCGGCCATGGTGTTGGTGGTGTCGGGAGACGTTCAACCCGAAGCGAAAGCACGGGTGCTGGCATTGGGTGCCTTTGAATTTATTAAAAAGCCAACCGAAGTGGCAGTCCTAGAACGGGTTTTACAAGAATATGGCTTCTTT
This sequence comes from Aliidiomarina taiwanensis, assembly GCF_003987015.1. GTDB lineage: Bacteria > Pseudomonadota > Gammaproteobacteria > Enterobacterales > Alteromonadaceae > Aliidiomarina > Aliidiomarina taiwanensis. Next base: position 359,264 of record NZ_PIPQ01000002.1, read on the forward strand.
TCCGCAACCGCAGAGCCGCCCGCTGCAGCAGCGCAACAAGCCGCTGACCGTGGCGCAGAACTGCAGGTTAGCCACAGGGACATGTACCAAGAAGTGGCGAATGTGGCCATGGGCCGAGCGGGTGAATTGCTGGCGCGAGCACTGGATGTCTTTGTGCAGCTGCCAGTGCCCACAGTGAACCAGATAGCGCCTTCGGAACTGCACATGGTGTTAACCTCGGTGGACCAATCTGCTGCGGTTTCTGCTGTCACTCAAGGCTTTACCGGTGACGGTATTACAGGCGAAGCCATGGTGATTTTTAATGACACCAACATGAAAGACGTGAGCCGCTTACTTGGTAACGACACGCACGACAAAGACTATGACATTGAAGCGTTATTAGACATTAGTAACTTGCTGATAGGCGCTTGTTTGCAAGGAATTGGTGAACAATTGTATGTGCGCATGAACCAAGCGCACCCCGTTATTCTTGGGCGCAATGTGTCTGTGCCTGAGTTACTCAAAGGTGCAGCGAAGCGTTGGCAAGAAATTTTGGCAATCGAAATTGGCTACAAGTTAGAAGGTTTTGATATTGAATTCGACTTGTTGCTGTTATTTCCAAGCACGGCGTTGCCGGCCATGAATCGTCAGTTGGCCTATTTATTAGATGGTGACTCAGTATGTTGAATACAGAGGAAATGGACGACTTACACACCAAAATGAGCCTATTAGCCGCTATTGATGTGGGCATTGTGGTGATCGACCGCAACTTTACAGTGTCGCTGTGGAACGAGTTTATGGCAAATCACAGTGGGAAGCGCGCCAGTGAAGTGCAGCAGCAAAGTTTATTTCAGGTTGCCCCAGAAATAGACCAAGACTGGTTTCTCCGGAAAGCCGAGCGTACCTTTCAATTAGGTAGTCGAGCCTTTATTATTTGGGAGCAGCGGCCTTATTTGTTTCAATTCTCTTCGTACCGCCCCGTTACGGGCGCATCAACCTATATGTACCAAAACGTGACCTTGTTGCCCCTGACCAATGCACGGGGCCAGGTGGAACATTTAGGCATTATTGTGTACGACGTGACAGATATGGCGGAGTCAGCATTGGCTGAAGCGAAGCTGCGCGAACGCATGAACAAACAAACCAATTGGAATACCTTTTAATGACAGAGTACGCACGTCGCTTCGGTGGTATCGAGCGCCTGTATGGCCACGATGAAGCGAAAAAAATACAACAGCTGCACTTAGCCGTAGCGGGCTTAGGTGGGGTTGGCTCCTGGGCCGCTGAAGCCTTAGCGCGAAGCGGGGTAGGCGCACTGACCTTAATAGACATGGACGATATTTGCTTAAGTAATGTGAACCGTCAGTCCCATGCTCTTACCGGCACTGTGGGTCGCTTAAAAACAGAAGTGCTGGCTGAGCGACTACAAGACATTAACCCAGACATAAAACTCACCATAGTGGACGACTTCATTCGGGCTGAAGAGCCAGCCGCCGACTTGCCTGAAGATCTGGACGGCATGTTGGATGCGATTGACAGTGTCCGGGCGAAGGTTGCTTTGCTTGCTTGGTGCGTGCGCAACAAGCTGCCTGTGGTCACCACTGGCGGGGCAGGGGGGCAAATTGACCCAACGGAAATTCGGGTGGCCGATGTAGCCCGCGTACAACAAGACCCACTGATGGCGAAAGTGCGCTACGACTTACGCCGACACCATGGCTTTAGTAAAAACCCAAAGCGCAAATTTGGTATCGAGTGTGTGTATTCGGAAGAACAGCTACGTTACCCACAAAGTGACGGTACGGTCTCCTACGAAAAACCAGGCAAACAGCAAGGTCGCTTAGACTGCTCGTCAGGGTTTGGTGCCTCTTTAATGGTCACCGGCAGCTTCGGGTTTTTTGCTGCGGCTCGGCTATTAAAAAAGATGCTAGGCTAAAGGCGCATGGGCTTTTAAGGCCAAGGCCATTTGGTGCAAGCCATTCACCCGCGACGCACTGAGATGGTCTGCCAGTTGGCACTGTGCTAACCAAGCCGAAAAATCAAACTGGGCTAAATATTCCAAGGGTTGGCCTTGTAGCGGCGTTATCATGACCTGCAGTAAGGCTTTCACTAAGCGGGCGTCGCTGTCAGCCAGCACCTGCATGCCACCTTCCTGCACATTTACCTGTAACCACACCTTTGCTTGGCAGCCTTGCACCTGAAACTCAGAGGTGCGTATATGCTCATTGTTGGGGGCTTGTTTGCCTATTTGTAATAATTCACGGTAACGCTGCTCCCAGCCTCGGGCCGCACAGAGCGTCTGTTGTAAGGCGTAGGCAGCTGAATTGAGAGAAGTTTGCATAACGAAATAGGCCTTTGAAACTGTAACGCATGGGGTACAAATTACCCCAATAGAATACGCGAATGGTCGTGATTGATAGCAAAATTTCGTCTATTATAGCGTTTTCCCTTGTAGGATGCAGGCTGCTTTTACATAATGGCAGGCGAATTTATACCGTCCAAGACCTAATAGGATAAGGAAAGTAGTTATGAAAATTTTGGTCGCGGTTAAACGAGTGATTGATTACAACGTGAAAGTACGCGTAAAAGCAGATCAGTCCAACGTTGACCTAAGTAACGTAAAAATGGCTCTCAACCCGTTTTGTGAAATTGCTGTTGAGGAAGCTGTGCGCCTAAAAGAAAAAGGCGTCGCTGAAGAAGTGGTGGTAGTCTCTATCGGGCCAAAAGCCTGCCAAGAGCAAATCCGAACCGCACTGGCCCTTGGAGCCGACCGGGGTGTGCATATTGAATGCGACGAAATGCCAGACTCTTTGGTTGCTGCGAAACTACTCAAGGAAGTGGTTGCAGAAGAAGCACCACAACTGGTTATTCTTGGTAAGCAAGCCATTGACTCAGACAACAACCAAACGGGTCAAATGTTGGGCGCCCTAACCGATATGCCACAAGGTACCTTTGCCTCAGAGGTCGTGGTAGAAGGCGACAGCGTACAGGTAACTCGTGAAGTAGACGGCGGCTTGCAAACGGTGAAGTTGACACTTCCAGCCATTGTCACCACAGACCTGCGCTTAAATGAACCCCGTTATGCTTCACTGCCAAACATTATGAAGGCGAAGCGTAAACCTCTGGATGTGAAAGCGGCCAGTGACATGGGTGTAGAACTAACCAATAACATCGAATTGCTAAGCGTTGAACCACCAGCCGAGCGCAGTGCAGGTGTCAAGGTTGCCGATGTGGCAGAGTTAGTTGAAAAGTTAAAAAATGAGGCGAAAGTTTTATGAGTATTTTAGTAATTGCCGAACATGACAACCAAAGCTTAAATCCAGCGATGCTAAAAACCATGGCTGCGGCGCAGGCGATGGGTGATGACATTCATATGCTAGTGGCTGGTGAAGGTTGCCAAGCGGTGGCAGCAGAAGCAGCACAGGTTGCAGGTGTTAGTAAAGTGCTTTGTGCCGATAACGCAGCCTACGGCCACTTCTTAGCTGAAAATATTTCTGCCCTTGTTGCGGACTTAGGCAAAGACTATAGCCACATAGTGACAGCAGCAACCACAACAGGTAAGAACTTTATGCCACGGGTTGCGGCGTTGCTTGATGTTGCGCAAGTGTCTGACGTCATTGCCGTGGAAAGTGCCGACACTTTCCGCCGTCCAATTTACGCAGGTAATGCCATTGCCACAGTGCGCTGCAATGAAGCCATTAAGGTTGTGACAGTGCGTGCTACCGCCTTTGATAGTGTAGAAGCGACAGGTGGTTCGGCGGCCATTGAAGCCGTTGATCAAGTCTTTAGCTCTGACAAAGTCAGCTTTGTGGGCGAAGAGCTTGCTGAAAGTGAACGTCCAGACCTAACTTCGGCTCGTGTGGTTATCTCGGGTGGCCGTGGTATGCAAAATGGCGAAAACTTTGCCTTGCTTGAAGGTATTGCTGACAAGCTAGGTGCAGCCATTGGTGCCTCGCGTGCTGCTGTAGACGCGGGCTTTGTACCGAACGACATGCAAGTGGGTCAAACGGGTAAAATTGTTGCACCTGAATTATATATTGCAGTCGGTATTAGCGGCGCAATTCAGCACTTGGCGGGTATGAAAGACTCTAAAGTTATTGTTGCTATTAACAAAGACGAAGAGGCGCCTATATTCCAAGTTGCTGATTATGGGTTAGTTGCCGACTTATTTGATGTTTTACCCGCGTTAGAAAACGCACTATAGTGATAAGAAAGCCTAATAAGGTGACAAGCAGGTTAGTGGTCTGCTAACCTGCTTTATTAACGGGTTAATAAAAACAACAAGATTATATAAAAACTCAAATATTTATGTTTGAATTGTTATTAGTGCTTGCGCTTGAGCAGCGAATCAGACATGATTTTTGATAATTAATAGCCTAGGACTCTAGTTCTCGGTAACGCAGGATAGGTGGCAACAACAATGAAAAAAATGACATCTGTATTCAGAAAACTTCCTCTCGCTTCGGCCGTAGCGCTTGCTGTTGCTATGCCTGCAGCGAACGCTGCTAATTTCGATCTCGGCCCAGTGAATATTGATTTCGACTCAACATTCTCCCTTGGTGCACAGTGGCGTGTACAAGACAGAGACTTAAGAATTATTCACCCAGGGAATATGGAAGGTGGCGGTGGCCACTCGTCCGTAGCAGACGACGGTAACCTGAACTTCGACAAAGGCGACATGACCTCGTTTGTTTTCCGTGGTGTGCACGACATCAGCATTACGGGCAGTGGTAATACAGGTGCATTTGTTCGTTTTAATTATTGGTACGACGACGTACTACAAAACGAAGGCTTCCCGCATGGACATACAGCAAATAACTATGCATCGGACGCGCGCTTAAATAACGACGCCTTTGACAAATATTCAAAAGGCAAAGGCATTAACTTGCTTGACGCCTTTGTATACACCAGCTTTGACATTGGCAATATGCCTGCCGACTTACGGGTGGGTCGCCAAGTACTTAGCTGGGGTGAAAGCACCTTTATTCAAAACGGTGTAAACGCGATTAACCCAGCTGACGTAAACGCCCTACGTCGCCCAGGTGCAGAACTTCGGGAAGCACTTTTACCAGTGGGTATGGTGACCTTTTCCCTTGGCCTAACCGAAAGCTTAAGCCTGGACACCTTCTACATGTATGAGTGGGACAACACCAAGCTTGACGGCTGTGGTACCTACTTCTCGTCCGTTGACATTCTCGGCGGGCCTGGTTGTAACAAGGTAACCTTAAACCCACAAGTAGGGCCAAATACAATATTTGGTGACAAAGAGTCTGTTGAAGCCGGCTTATATGTAGCCCGTGCAGACGACTTAAAAGCCAGTGACAGCGGTCAGTTTGGTGTGTCTATGCGTTACTACTCGATGGCGCTTGACACAGAGTTCGGCTTTTACTTCTTAAACGTCCATAACACGGCCCCTATTATCTCTGCTTACGACTGGCGTACGCCTGCTCCAAGCAATAACGTGGTGTCAACGTTAGGTCCTCAGTACTTTGTAGAGTGGCCAGAAGACAACAAAATTTACGGTACTAGCTTTAGTACCACGCTAGGTACTTGGTCGTGGAGTGGTGAAGTAAGCTATCGTCCGGCTCAAGCCGTACAAATTAACACCACAGAAATTTTAAGTGCGGGTTTGCAGCCGAACATTCCAAGCACCTTCTTAGATCGTCTCGACAAAGTACGTCCAGACGGTATTCCTGTGGGCGGACACGCAGCAGGTTACGAAGAGCTGGAAGTATGGCAAGCACAAACCACTTTCTTGCAGTTCTTTGACCAAGTACTTGGAGCTCAGCGCGTAACCTTTATTGCCGAATTGGCCTTAAGCCATGTGGCGGACTTACCAGGCTTAAACGAGCAACGCTTTGGTCGTAACCCTGTATACGGTAAATGCTTCACCCAAGCAGATGCAGAGTCAGCTCTTGGTGTTGCTGCAGGTATTAGCGCAGGCAACTGTGAAGGCTTTGTCACCAGTACGTCCTATGGTTACCGTACCCGTGTACAGTTTGAGTACTCAAACGCCTTCATGGGGTGGAACTTAACGCCAGCGATTGCTTTCGGTCATGACATTAGCGGTTACTCGCCGAATACCAACTTTATTGAAGGTCGCCGTAACTTGTCCTTAATCATGGGTGGTAACTACATGAGCAAGTACAACTTTAATGTGTCGTACAGCCGCTTTGACGGTGCTGACTACGACCCAACTCACGACCGTGACTTTGTTTCAGCGAGCTTTGCAGTTTCGTTTTAAACAAAGGGTTACAAATAATGAAAGGCCAGCCATTGCTGGCCTTTTTTCTTGGTAACAAATAATTTAGCAAGACATACACAATGTACAAACTATTCGATTACTTTCCTCGTTCGTGGCGTGCCGCAATAACACAGCCGGACATAACAGCAGAGCTTGAGGCTTGCTGGCAGGCCGTGCAAAAAGAGCGTGCGCAAGGAATACGCATTTACCCTGATAACGACCACATATTTGCTGCCTTAGCAGCGGTAGCACCTGAACACGTGCGTGTGGTGATTTTAGGTCAAGACCCATACCACCAAGCAGGGCAAGCCCATGGCTTTGCTTTTTCAGTACCGAAAGGTATAAAAGTGCCGCCTTCGCTTCGGAATATGTATAAAGCCCTCGCTGTGGATTACCCAGGGTTTAAAACGCCAGAGCATGGTTGTTTAACAGGTTGGGCTGAGCAAGGGGTATTGTTGCTCAATACAGTCTTCACTGTCAGGGACAGCGCTGCAGGCTCCCACCAGCAATTAGGTTGGCAAACCCTAACCCAAGCAATATTAAAACATATAGCGGCGGGTCCACCGGTGGTATTTATGCTGTGGGGGAAGCACGCACAGAATGCCTTGAAGGGGATAGACACCAGCAAACACTGTGTATTAACGGGCGTGCACCCCTCGCCTTTATCCGCTTACCGAGGTTTCTTTGAACAGGAGCACTTTAGAAAAGCCAACGACTTTTTAACGGCGCAAGGGAAGGGGGTGATAAACTGGTCACTTGCGTGATGCTTTTTGTTCGAATGTTAATTAATTGTGTGCTCTTTTGTGTTTTTGTGGTATAAAGAGGGTATGCAAGCAGGCAAGGAAGCCAAGTTCGCATGATATAGATAACACTCTTATAAAAATAAAATAGTAAGGAGCTTTCTATGGATCATTCAGAAGAGCTAAAAAACACGGAAGCACGGCCAGCCAAACGACGTCGCGCTAAGCGTAAGTGGCGAGAAATAGAAATGCTAAAAGAGCGCCATAACTTGCTAAAAGAACTTGAAAGTATTGACTACACGTCAAGTTATGACATTGAAGACTTAGAGATTTAATAAAGAAAAACGCCGACATATTTGATGCCGGCGTTTTTGTTTTTTAGTCGAGAAGTGACTGGGGTAACTCGTTGCGCATTTTGACGAGCATAGGTTGAATAACCTTTTGGCTAGCAGCAACAATGTTGCCCGATGTGCGATAATTCATGCCACCGGCAAAGTCTGTCACCATACCTCCGGACTCACGTACAAGCAGTTCGCCTGCGGCTGTGTCCCATGGTTTTAAACCCGCTTCCCAGTATCCGTCCATACGTCCACAGGCCACATAAGCCAAGTCGAGAGCAGCAGAACCAGCGCGACGAATGTCGGCAGCGTCTTCAAATAAGGCGCCAAAAAGTTTTTGGTACTCAGGAAGAATATGCTTCATACGGAATGGAAAACCTGTAGCAAGCAAAGTACCTTCAAGGTTTTTAGGGCTTGTTACACGTGTACGGAAACCGTTTAATTGAGCGCCCGCACCGCGGCTGGCTGTGAACAGCTCGTCACGTAGTGGGTCGTAAATAGCGGCGTGGTGTGGGACCCCTTTAACGGTAAGAGCAACCGACACACAAAAGTGTGGAATGCCGCGCATAAAGTTTGTGGTGCCATCGAGTGGATCAATCACCCACTGGTAATCAGCATCTACGCCGACCATAACACCTGACTCTTCCGCCATAATGCTATGTTTTGGGTAAGACTTTTTAATAGTCGCAATGATAGCCTCTTCAGCGGCTCTGTCCACATTGGTGACAAAGTCGTTGTGTGCTTTCGACTCGATTTCTAAGTGTTGTGGGTTACCATACGATTTAGTGATCACCCGGCCGGCCGCGCGCGCTGCGCGAACGGCAATGTTTAACATTGCGTGCATGCTGATTTCCTGTACTGGCAAAGAACGTATTATTCAGGCGCAGTATAAACAAACAATGGCTATTGCGCAATGAATCTACATATAGGCACACAAAGCAATGTTGTGCTAGCATTGCGCACCTATAAAAAAGGTGCGTATATTATGCTCAACAACGTTCGAATTGTGCTGGTGAACACGTCAGATCAACGCAATATAGGCTCGGCCGCACGAGCCATGAAAACGATGGGAATCACCGACTTAGTGCTGGTGGACCCACAAGAGAAGCCCGAGGGTAAAGCCGCTGCTTTAGCTGCAGGAGCTACCGATATTTTAGCCAATGCGCGTATTGTCGACACCTTGGTGGAAGCCATTGACGATTGTCAACTTACGTTTGCCGCCAGTGCGCGAAGCCGCACGCTGGACTGGCCCATGACCACACCACGTGAAGCGAGTGCTAAAATCATGGCAGAAGGCCAAAGTGGTAAAGTGGCTTTGGTTTTTGGACGGGAGGCTTCGGGCCTAACCAATGAAGAATTACAGCAGTGCCATATGCACACGCATATACCTGCCAACCCGGAGTACAGTTCCCTCAACTTAGCTATGGCGGTGCAAACCTTATGCTATGAAGTGCGGGTTGCTTACTTAGCCGCAGAAGAGCAAGGTTACCCAGAGGCCGAAGGTGACTACCCTACAGCGGGTGAAATGGAGGGCTTTTTTACCCATTTACAACGTGCTATTACCGACTCCGGCTTTATTGTAAAGAATCACCCGGGCAAGGTAATGAGTAAATTGCGGCGACTCTATACAAGAACACGACCAGATAAGAATGAATTAAATATTTTACGTGGCATACTGACTTCATTCGAACGTCATGTTAAGAAATAATCTTACCGAAGAGAAAGAGCTTGAAGTATGAAACGACCTATTTATCTTGATTACGCTGCCACAACCCCTGTTGACGCTGCTGTTGCAGAAAAAATGATGCAATGCTTAACCTATGACGGGGTGTTTGGTAATCCTGCGTCGCGGTCCCATCGCTTAGGCTGGCAAGCGGAAGAGCTGGTAGACGAAGCCCGTCACCAAATTGCTGAGCTTATTCTTGCAGACCCTCGTGAAATTGTATTTACCTCAGGGGCAACGGAATCAGATAACCTGGCTATTAAAGGGGTTGCAGAGTTTCATCAAGACAAAGGTAAGCATATTATTACTGTGTGCACCGAGCATAAAGCAGTGCTCGACGCCTGCGCTGACCTCGAACGACGTGGTTTTGACATCACCTACTTGCCCGTACAAAGCAACGGCCTGCTGGATTTAAATCAAGTTGCTGAAGCCTTTCGAGACGACACCATTTTGCTTAGCGTTATGCATGTAAACAATGAAATTGGTGTTATCCAAGACATAGCGGCGTTAGGTGCTATGTGTAAGGAGCGTGATGTACTTTTTCATGTGGATGGTGCTCAAAGCGTAGGCAAAGTACCGGTGGATGTGAATGCACTGAATATTGATCTGCTGTCTATTTCTGGCCACAAAATGTATGGCCCAAAAGGAATAGGAGCACTGTATGTTCGACGCACCCCTCGGGTTCGCCTGCAGGCACAAATACATGGTGGTGGTCACGAGCGTGGCATGCGTTCGGGAACCTTAGCCACTCACCAAATCGTTGGCTTTGGCGAAGCTGCTCGTATCGCTAAAGAAAAAGGTCAAACCGAGATGGAACGGCTTACTGGGTATCGTGACCGTTTATGGAATACCATTCAGGCATTAGGCGATGTGACCTTGAACGGCTGCTTAGAGCAGGGCGTAGGTAGCTTGCTGAATGTGAGCTTTGGTGGTTTGTGCCCCGACGCCTTGGCCATGAACTTGAGTGACTTAGCTGTGTCGTCGGGCTCGGCCTGTAATTCGGCTACTGTGGACCCTTCCTTCGTGTTACTCGCTCTTGGCCGTGAGCGGGAGTTGGCCCTTGCGACTATTCGCTTTAGTGTGGGCCGCTATACCACAGAAGAAGATATAGCGGCGGTAGAAGATATACTGAATGAAGCCATCCCGCGCTTGCGTAACAGCAAGCCTTTATGGTTGTAGCGTTATTTCTTTAACTTGTCCGCAAAGGTTTTACGAAAGCGGGCTAACTTCGGGGCAACTACAGCTGCACAGTAGGGTTGCTCCGGGTTTCGGTTAAAATAGTCCTCGTGGTGGTCTTCTGCGGGGTACCAATTTTGCAGCGGACTTATTTCGGTCACTATTGGCTGGTCAAACACCTCGTCTGCTGTCACTTCTGCAATAAATGCTTCAGCCACTTCACGCTGCGCTTCCGTATGGTAAAAAATAGCTGAACGGTATTGGGTGCCAATATCGTTCCCCTGGCGGTTCAGTTGGGTTGGGTCGTGAATAGCAAAAAGCACTTCCAGTAACTCTCGGTAAGAAATGACGGACGCGTCATACTGAATTTGCACGACTTCTGCGTGGCCTGTGTTGCCTGTGCATACAGCTTCATAGGTCGGGTTTTCTGTATGGCCACCAGCATACCCAGATTGTACCGAATGAACTCCTTGCAGTTGCTGAAATGCCCCTTCGGTGCACCAAAAACAGCCACCGCCAAAGGTGGCAATAGATAATTCAGACATATGACCTCAATTCTGTTTAGGTGTTTAGACGTCCATACTAGATGAAGAGTTACCAGCACTGCAAGCATTAAAAAACTTTAAATTGCCAGCGAGTGAAAAGTTTTCATTGGGAATTAACGCGGAGATCACGTATAATTCGCGCGAATTTTTATCACTTTGGTCATATTGGCCAAGTGGGCCTATCGACTTGGAGTATATAACATGGCTTTGGAACGTACCCTTTCCATCATTAAGCCTGACGGCGTAGCAAAAAACGTTGTTGGCGCTATTATTAACCGCTTTGAAACTGCTGGCCTGCGTGTTGTTGGTCAGAAAATGATGCACCTAAGCAAAGAAAAAGCAGAAGGCTTCTACGCTGAACACTCTGAGCGTCCTTTCTTTGGTGCGCTTGTTGAGTTCATGACTTCAGGCCCTATCGTTGTGATGGTTCTTGAAGGTGAAGACGCAGTGCGTAAAAACCGTGAAATCATGGGTGCAACAAACCCACAGGAAGCAGCTGCCGGTACACTTCGTGCAGACTACGCAGACACCATTGACGAAAACGCAGTGCACGGCTCAGACGCAGTAGAGTCAGCAGCACGTGAAATTGCTTACTTCTTCAGCGATGAAGAAATTTGCCCGCGTACACGCTAAACTATAGCAAGTCGCATTAAGCAAGCATGTTGTAAAAGGGGCTTCGGCCCCTTTTTCACCATTAAGCCGCTTGTTCTCCACACAGTATGAGGTTGTTATGTCCACCGTAAAGAAAGTGAACTTACTTGATTTAAACCGAGAAGGCGTGAAAGCGTTTTTTGCCGATATCGGTGAAAAGCCATTTCGAGCCGACCAGGTAATGAAGTGGATTTACCACTATTGTGTTGACGATTTCGAGCAAATGACAAACTTAAACAAAGCCTTACGGGCTAAGTTAAGTGAGCTTGCTGAAATTAAAGCGCCAGAAATTAAAACCCAGCAAGAGTCCGCCGACGGTACCATTAAATTTGCAATGGACTTAGGCGATGGCCAAGAAGTCGAAAGTGTTTGGATTCCAGAAGCCGACCGCGCCACCTTATGTGTGTCGTCGCAGGTAGGGTGTGCCCTTGAATGCACCTTCTGTTCGACAGGTCAGCAAGGCTTTAACAGAAATTTACGTGTGTCTGAAATCATCGGCCAAGTATGGCGTGTGAACAAGGTTTTAGGTGCTTTTGGTGAAACCAATGTAAAGGCTGTCACCAACGTGGTCATGATGGGCATGGGCGAACCTTTGCTGAATGTAAAAAATGTCGTGCCCGCCATGGAGCTCATGCTCGACGACTTTGGCTTCGGCTTGTCGAAACGCCGTGTCACTTTAAGTACCTCAGGTGTGGTGCCTGCCCTTGACGCATTGCGTGACCAAATCGACGTAGCCCTTGCTATATCGCTGCATGCGCCGGACAACGAGCTGCGTGACGAAATTGTTCCCGTGAATAAAAAGTACCCGATAGCGCAATTTTTAGAGTCGGCGCGCCGCTATGTGGAAAACTCAAAAGCGCAAACCAAAGTAACCGTTGAATATGTAATGCTTGACCATATAAATGACTCGATGGAGCAAGCGCATCAATTGGCGAAGGTACTGGAAGGTACACCAAGCAAAATCAACCTGATTCCATTTAACCCATTTCCGGGAAGTGACTATGGTCGTTCGAGCAATTCTCGTATTGATCGGTTCGCAAAGGTATTGATGGAACACGGATATGTCGTTATGGTTAGAAAAACACGAGGCGATGATATTGATGCCGCATGTGGGCAGCTCGTGGGGGATGTCGCAGATAGAACCAAGCGCCTATTAAAACGACAACAACGACAAAAGGGTGGCCAGGCAATTGCTGTAAAAGCAACGACCTAGCAAGCAAGGAGCGTAACACACGCACCATGGACTGGTAACGCGTATAAATCAGGCTCTCATGACAGTAGAAGACGAAAACATACAACAAAAACAAAGCGGTGAAGAAGCGCAGCTCGACATGCGCCTTTTTCCTGGTGATATTTTACGTGCCGCACGAGAAGCGAAAGGATTATCAACCGCAGATGTGGCTGCAAGCCTGTGTCTGCGGCAGCAGCTTATTGAAGAGCTTGAAGCGAACAAGTTCGACCCGAAAGTGGCGGTTACCTTTACCCGAGGTTACTTAAGGTCTTATGCCAAGCATGTGGAAGCGTCGGAAGAATATGTACTGAATGCGTACCATGACCTAATTGACGAAAAACCGCAGCCAAAAGATATGCGTAGCTTTTCACGCAAAAAAACCATGGAAACCCATGACAACCGTTTGATGCTGATTACCTACGTTATTGTGGCCATATTAATTGCTTCCGTGGTGCTCTTCTTCTGGCAGCAGTCCGCCACAACCAACGACTTGGAAACAACGGACATGCCGGCTACGTCAGAGCAGCAGACGGAGCAGCAAATGGAGCCGGAAGCAAGCCAAGCGATGCCGTCTGAAACACAAGACGCGTCAGCGCAAGCTGCAAACGCTGTTCCTTCCGATGCCTTCATAACGGCAGCATCGGAGCAAAGCGCAGAGCAGACGGCACAGCCGTTTGAAGACGGCGCAAATCGAGGCGGTGAAAGCCTAGCCTTAGAAAACGAATTGAGCCAGCCACCGCAAGAGCTAACTTCTGAAAGCCGTGACCTGACAAGCCCGGCAGCTGGTGAAGAACAAACCCCGACCCCTCAGCAAGCAGGTGCAGAACAAGCGGAAGAACCACTGAGTGAGCCGTTAATGAATAATGAAACAACAGCAGAAGCGACGGCCGAAAACACCCCAGTGACTCGCACTGGCTCTTTTTTAGATGCAGCCGACCCGAATGCTGGCGAGCTCGTGCTGTACTTCAAGGGTGACAGCTGGGTTGAGGTGAGCGAGCATGGAAATAATGAAAACATTTTAGCAGTAGGTACAAAGCGAAAAGGTTATAATATGCCCCTCGGCGGCGTGAGTGCGTATAATGTTATTTTGGGCGCTCCAACCGCGGTTGAAGTATATTATCAAGGTGAGCGTGTCGACTTAAGCGCACTGCCAACGAACCGAGTGGTTCCATTTCGCGTGCCAGAATTATAACCGGCCATTATTGAGTAGTTGTACATGAGTACCCCAGCGAACATTACAAGACGTAAGAGTCGCCGCATTTATGTAGGCGACGTCCCTATTGGTGACGGCGCACCCATTGCCGTACAGTCCATGACAAATACTGAAACCACCGATGTGGCGGCAACCGTGGCGCAAATTAACGCTATTGCAGCTGCCGGTGCAGATATTGTGCGGGTGTCCGTACCCACCATGGATGCCGCCGAAGCCTTTAAGCAAATTAAAGAGCAGACCCAAGTACCTTTGGTTGCCGACATTCACTTTGACTACCGTATAGCGCTTAAGGTTGCCGAATATGGTGTGGACTGCTTGCGTATAAACCCAGGCAATATTGGCAATGAAACCCGTATTCGTGCGGTGGTTGATGCTGCTCGCGAGCGCAATATTCCGATTCGTATTGGCGTCAATGCTGGCTCCCTCGAGCGGGATATTCAAGAAAAATATGGCGAGCCCAATGGCGCAGCATTGGTGGAGTCGGCCATGCGCCATGTGAATATTTTACGTGACCTCGACTTTCATGACTTCAAAGTCAGTGTCAAAGCTTCGGACGTATTTCTAGCGGTAGAAGCCTACCGCTTGCTGGCGAAAGAAATTGAACAGCCGTTGCACTTGGGCATTACCGAAGCAGGTGGCGCTCGTAGCGGTGCGGTGAAGTCTGCGGTTGGCCTTGGCATGTTATTAGCAGAAGGCATTGGCGACACCATGCGGGTGTCGTTAGCTGCGGATCCGGTGGAAGAAATTAAAGTCGCCTTTGATATTTTAAAGTCGCTGCGCATTCGTTCTCGTGGCATTAACTTTATTGCTTGCCCGAGTTGTTCACGACAAGAGTTCGACGTCATTGGAACAGTGAACGCACTTGAGCAACGTCTCGAAGACATTACTACGTCCCTTGACGTGTCCATTATTGGCTGTGTCGTGAATGGACCGGGTGAAGCAAATATTTCCAATATTGGCTTAGCAGGGGCAAAAACCCGCAGCGGTTTTTATATAGACGGCGAACGTCAACGGGAACGACTCCACAACGACGACTTAGTCGATCAGTTGGAGCAGCGTATTCGTGCCTATGTGGCGCGTGTTGACGAAACCAATAAAATACCTGTTGTTGACGCAACAGAGACCAATTAATCGTGGGCGTAACGTTTTACCTACCTGTGTAAACTCCCTATAATGCCGACACTTTACTATTAGGAAGGCTGTTGCAGTGGCAAAGCAAATTCAAGCAATTCGTGGAATGAATGACATACTGCCGGACCAAACCGGTCGCTGGCAGGCAATTGAGCAGGTTATTCGCCAGCTCGTTGCACGTTATGGCTACAGTGAAATACGTATGCCTATTGTGGAGCATACGGAGTTATTCAAACGCTCTATCGGTGAAGTCACCGATATTGTGGAAAAAGAAATGTATACCTTCGACGACAGGAATGGCGAGAGCCTCACCTTACGTCCAGAAGGTACGGCAAGCTGTGTGCGCGCAGGTAACCAGCACGGGTTGCTGTATAACCAGCAACAACGCTTATGGTATATGGGGCCCATGTTCCGTTACGAGCGTCCACAAAAAGGACGTTACCGCCAATTCCACCAAGTGGGCGTTGAAACCTTTGGTATTGCTAGTCCCGACATTGACGCTGAACTTATTATTATGACAGCCCGTTTGTGGCGTGACCTTGGCATTGCTGAGCACTTAACGTTGGAGTTGAACTCGCTGGCTTCGAACGAGGCGCGTGCGAACTATCGGGACGCACTGACAGCCTATTTGCGCGAGCACATGGACCAACTCGACGAAGACAGTGTTCGCCGTTTAGAAACCAACCCTTTGCGTATTCTGGACTCAAAAAATCCAGCCATGGCGGATATGTTGAGCCAAGCGCCTAAGCTGTCCGACTATTGGGACCAAGAGTCGCGCGAGCACTTTGAAAGTGTGTGTGCGCGGTTAGACGCAGCGGGCGTTGCTTATACGCTGAACGAACGTTTAGTGCGTGGTCTCGACTACTACAACCGAACGGTGTTCGAATGGGTCACCGACAGTTTAGGTGCGCAAGGAACTGTGTGTGCCGGTGGCCGCTACGACGGTTTAGTGGGTCAATTAGGTGGCAAAGACACCCCTGCTGTTGGGTTTGCCATGGGGCTTGAACGCTTGGTACTGATGTTGGAAGCCGCCGACACCCTGCGGGTGCCGAAACCTGTGGATGTCTTTATTGTGGTTGGCGGCGCGCAAGCGGAACTTCCAGCGCAAGCTGTTGCCGAAAAGCTACGAGACGCCTTTCCTACATTGCGTGTACACCAGCACTGTGGTGGTGGAAAGTTTGGTAATCAATTAAAACGTGCGGATAGGTCAGGCGCTGATATTGCAATCCTACTTGGAGAAAGTGAAGTAGCGGACAATACCTATACGGTGAAATTTTTACGAGGCCAAGGCGAGCAAACGACACTCGACTGGAACGGCCTGCAAGCGCTTATCAGCGGCTTAGAATTAAAATAATAAAGGGGAATAGCACGTGGCTAACAACGATGAACAAGAAGTAGAATTAGTAAAGAATTTTATTCGCGAATACGGACCTTGGATTGTTGCCGGTTTGGTGATTGGCCTTGGTTCTATGTTTGGTTGGCGCAGTTACCAAAGTGCACAGCAAGAATCAGCGCAAGCACAAACGGCGGCTTACGAACAAGCATTGGAACAAATACAGTCGCCCGAAACGGCATTTTCTGATGAACTGCTCAATACTTTAGAAGGTAGTTCACAGGCAGCCTTAACCCGCTTGCACTTAGCCAGCGCAGCAGTCGAAGAGGGCGACCTAGAAGCAGCAGCTGAACACTTACGCAAGGCGTTAGCTGAAACGTCTCGCGCTGAATTACAAGGCGTCATTGGTTTACGCCTAGCGCGCGTTGAGTTAGCGCGGGAAGAGTTCAGCGCAGCGACTTCAGCCCTAGCCCTTGTAACGGCACCAGGTTATGCGGCCTTGAAAGCGGAAGTTGAAGGCGACATTTTTGTTGCGCAAGGCCAGCTGACTGAGGCTAAAGCAGCCTATGAAAACGCAATTGCATTATCGCAGCAAGGCGCTCACCCGTTTTTACAAATGAAACTCGACAATTTGGCGGCGAACTAATGAATAAAACCTTCAAGTCGATGCTCTCAGTTGCAGCTTTAGCCTTGGTATTGGCCGGCTGCTCCTCAAAAAGCAAGCCGAACTATGCAGCTCTCACAGCCTTTACGCCAAGCGTAGAAACTGAAGTTGTCTGGAAAACCCGGGTCGGCCTGGGTACTGAAGAACACTATACAGAACTACAGCCAGCGTACGACAATGGCGTGGTGTATGCAGCAGACCGCTACGGTTTGTTGGTGGCGCATCATGCTGACACGGGAAAGCGCATATGGCAGCGCGACTTGAGTGGTGTTGAACGTTGGTTTGAGCACTTTCCACGAGGTGAGTCCGCTCGGCTTTCTGCCGGCCCAGTGATTGTTGGCGAGCGTATGTACGTGTCCTCAGAAAATGGCATTGTCTTTGCGCTTGACAAAAACACAGGCGAAACCCTGTGGGAAGGCAAGGTGAAGGGTGAAGTGATGACCGCCCCAACCGTGGCCGAAGGCTTTGTGGTGGTGCATTTAAGCAATGGCTTTATTGTGGCACTGAACGAAGAAGACGGCAGCCAAGTATGGAGCTTTGAAGACGAAACAGGCTTGCTTTCATTACGTAGTGTGTCGCGTCCTGTTATTACCAGCGGTGGTGTTGTTGTGGGTACAGGCACAGGTAAGCTACAAGTTCTGCTACTAGAAAGTGGCCGCCTCGCTTGGGAAGCTCGCGTAGCAGCTCCGCAAGGCTCTTCTGACCTAGAGCGTATTACCGACGTGGATGGTACCCCTTTGGTTGTGGGCAGTACTGTATATATTTCCGGCTATAATGGCCAAACGGTAGCGTTGGAGTTGCGCTCGGGTGAAGTGTTGTGGAAGCGCGATCAACCAAGCGCCAGTGCACCTAAGTTGGTTCGTAATCGATTGGTTTTGGTCACTCAAGAAAGCCATGTGGTGTCCCTAAACCGTGTGTCGGGTACTGAGCTGTGGCGCAACAGCGACCTTTACTTCCGAAGCCTGACCGACGTGACTGAGCATGCAGGCTACTTAGTTGTGGGCGACCGGTTTGGTTATGTTCATTGGCTGGACAGAAATTCAGGTGAATTGGTGGGTCGACTTCGTTTAGAAGAAGGCGACGCTATTCGCACGGCGCCTGTAGTAGCTGGCGAGCACTTACTCGTACAAAGCGCTGCGGGTCGTTTATATTCAATTAAATTGGTGGGTGCTGAGTAAGCACCCCCTGAGCAAAAGGACGTTTCATGTTGCCAGTTGTGGCCCTCGTCGGCC
This sequence comes from Aliidiomarina taiwanensis, assembly GCF_003987015.1. Lineage (GTDB taxonomy): Bacteria > Pseudomonadota > Gammaproteobacteria > Enterobacterales > Alteromonadaceae > Aliidiomarina > Aliidiomarina taiwanensis. The sequence continues at coordinate 377,461 of NZ_PIPQ01000002.1, forward strand.
GCCCCAATGTGGGTAAATCCACATTATTTAACCGCTTAACGAACAGCCGCGACGCACTCGTGGCTGACTTCCCGGGCTTAACGCGCGACCGCCAGTATGGCTCGGCGCGTTACGACGGTTACCAGTTTATTGTTGTGGATACAGGCGGTATTCAAGGCGATGAAGAAGGCATTGACCGCGCCATGGCTGAACAGTCATTGCAAGCGGTGCATGAAGCAGACTTAGTTTTGTTCTTGGTGGACGCTCGGGACGGTTTAACCGCGTCGGACGAACACCTGGCCGACTATTTACGCCGCCAAGAGAAAGAAATTCGCTTGGTGGCCAACAAGGTAGACGGCATTGACGGTGACTCGGCCAGCTCCGACTTCTATAAGCTTGGGCTTGGCCAGGTATGGCAAATTGCAGCGGCCCAAGGCCGTGGTGTGAGCAAGTTAATGAAGGAAGCCTTTAAGCCGCTGCTTGAAGACTTCCCCGATGTTATTGCCCCTGTGGCTGAAGAAGTCGATATTGACGAAGACACAGGCTTTGTTGCACCCGACCCAGCCACGCCCATTAAGCTTGCTATTGTGGGTCGCCCTAATGTGGGCAAATCAACCTTAACCAACCGTATTCTAGGTGAAGAGCGGGTGGTGGTGTACGACGAGCCGGGTACCACCCGCGACAGCGTGTATATTCCCATGGTGCGTGACGGCCAAGCCTACACCCTGATCGACACAGCCGGAGTTCGGCGTCGTGGCCGTATCGACGAGGCCATTGAAAAGTATTCTGTTATTAAAACCCTGCAAGCCATTGAAGACGCCAACGTGGTGATTATGGTCATAGATGCGCGGGAAAGTATTAGCGATCAAGACTTAAGCATTCTTGGCTTTGTCTTGAATGCGGGCCGCTCTTTGGTGGTGGCTATTAACAAATGGGACGGCCTCGAGTCGGATGCACGGGAGTGGATAAAGCAAGAGCTTGACCGCCGCTTAGGCTTTGTCGACTTTGCCCGTATCCATTTTATTTCGGCATTACACGGCACCAATGTGGGCCACTTGTTTGAGTCAGTACAAGAAGCTTATGCCAGTGCCACGAAACGTGTGGGTACGTCTCAGTTAACGCGTATTATGGAGTCGGCTATTGATGAACACCAGCCGCCACTGGTACGTGGCCGCCGCGTAAAAATGAAGTATGCTCACGCTGGGGGATACAACCCACCCCTTATTGTTATTCATGGCAATCAGGTGAGTAATATGCCAGACAGCTACAAGCGCTACCTGATGAACTACTTTCGTCGGTCTTTGCAGCTTATGGGTACCCCAGTGAAGATAGAGTTTCGTTCTGGCGATAACCCCTTCTCAGGCCGCCGCAACAAGCTTAGCTTGTCGCAGCAGCGCAAACGTAAGCGCATGCTACGCCACGTGAAGAAGAAGTAATTTACTGCGTCTGTGTAGGAGCCTCTGGACTGTCGAGGGCTTCTACATCGATGGCGTCGTAACTGTACTCGGTTAAGCAGTAGTCACAAGACAGCACCAAACGCCCTTCGGTTTCTAATATTTCTCGTAACTCACTGCGCTCTACCGAGCGTAACGCATTTGCGGTGCGCTCCCGCGAACAACCACAATAAAAAGCGACTTCTTGCTCAGGGTATAAACGAATATCGTCTTCGTGAAATAACCGATGCAGAATGTCTTCCACCGGCAAGGTGAAAATTTCTTCCTGCGTTAAAGTACTGGCAAGGGTCGTAAAATGCTCAAAGCTTTCCTGCTGCTTTTCTTTGGCCGTGCTAGGCGCATTTTGTGCAACCGGTAGTACTTGCAGCATAAAGCCCGCAGCTTGGTGACGCTCTGGGTCTGCATGCAGCCAAATACGTGTGGACAACTGCTCAGACTGGTCAAAGTAAGTTTCTAAAGCCTTGGCCAAACTATTCCCTTCAATTTTTACCATGCCCTGGTAACGCTCACCTTGTTCAGGCGTTAGCGTTAAAATTAATAGTGCGTCGTCACCTAACATGCCTAGCAAGCTGTCGTCGGTGAGCTCAGCGCGAGTGCGAGCTAAACCGCGTAACTTTTGGTCGTGACGGCCATTCACTGTGGCAAAGTTAAGCGGACCACTCCCTTGCACCTGCACATTAATATGGCCTTCAAACTTTAATGTTGCAGTGAGTAAGCTGGTCACTGCAAGCAATTCACCAAGCAACTTGGCAACGGGGGCCGGGTAATGATGCTTGTCACATAAAGCAGCATAACTGGAGTTAAGCTGGACAAGTTCGCCGCGCACGTCGTGTTCAGCAAAAGTGAACCGATAAATGCTGTTGTGTTGTGCTGACGAAGGTGACGTTGTTGATTCAGACATAAGAGACAACCTATTGCTGCTTAAATTTAATTAAATCACGCCGCTGTTTACTGTTCGGGCGCTTCTCTGGGTGTGGATTATACAGTGCATTCGCCTTACGAGCGGCCGCATTGGCTTCCCGTTTGGCGAGGCTTTCTGGTGTTTCTTCATATAAGGTGGCTGCCTGAGTTGCATTACCGCGTTGACCGCTAATGGCTTTGACAACCACTGTCATTCGGTCGTAGCCGCGGGGTAATTCAATAGTGGCACCCACTTCAACCAGCTTGGCTGGTTTGGTACGTTGCCCATTGTAATGCACTTTGCCAGCCTGTACATGGGTACGTGCTAAGCTGCGCTGTTTAAAAAAGCGAGCGGCCCATAACCATTTATCGAGCCGTACAGAGGTTTCTGAAACATTTTGTTTCGACATAAAGTGAACGAACCCCTCATTTAATAACCTAATACAGCGTATTATGCGTGCAAGCAAAGAAAAAGTGTATCACAGTCACAGAAAAGGGAATTGAAACTGCAGAAAAACTAAGCGACTAACCAAAAATTGATGTTAATGGTATGTTGACCGGTTGTTGCTATAAGCTGTGCAGTATAGAATGAGATTCCATTGACAAGGAATATAATAATAAACGTGATGTACCTCCATAGGCTCCTTGAGTGGCTGCGCTCTCCGCGGCTGATGCAATTTGTTTTTACCAGCGTAAGCCTGGTGCTTTTGGTGTTTGCCGCATGGACGTTGGCACAGCTCACCTGGCGTTTAGCCGTGCCTGACAGCCCAGCCCCTTTAACACCCCTCAGTGCTATTGCTGTTCCTACTGTAAGCCAGCCTGTGCTTGACACACGCCGGATTAAGTCGTTGCATTTATTTGGTGAACAAGGCGCCATACAACAAGCGGCGCCCGTGCAAGACGCCCCAGTCACCCAATTAAACATTCGTCTGGTGGGGGTGACCGCCAGTACTAACCCAAACTTGTCCGCGGCCATCGTACAACAAGGCAGTACACAAACCACGTATATTCCCGGTGACATCATTGCCAATAGCCGAGCCGTGGTGAAACAAATTTTAAGCGACCGGGTGTTACTGGAAAATAACAACAGATTAGAGACTCTTTGGTTAGAAGGGCGTGATGGTGGCGAAGCCCCATTAACCCTAGTGACAGAGCCGGACACGGCTGCGCAAGAAAGCGAGGAGGCGGTTGAGCCAGAACTGACTTCGCAGCAAATGGAAATTTTAGAGCTAATAAGTATTACCCCACAGCAAAGTGAACAGGGGCTTATTGGTTACCGTTTAGCCCCCAAAGGGGACAGCACATTATTCCGTGAACTTGGCTTACGGCCGGGCGACTTAGCGGTTGCTATGAATGGTTATGACTTAACCAATATGGCCGACGCAATCGCCCTTATAAGTCAGTTAGAAGGGGCAACTCAAGCGCAAATCCGCGTTTTACGAGATGGTGAGTATGTAGATATCGATGTCTACATACCGGAAGAATAGGTGAACCGATGCAAGTATTAAAAAAGCTTTCTTGGATAACGCTAGCTGCGGCCCTTGTGGTGCTGCCAGTGCAGGCGCAAAGCGACGAGTTTTCAGCCAGTTTCCGTAACACAGACATGAACGAGTTCATTCAAGTGGTGAGCCGGAACCTGGAGCGCACTATTATTGTCGACCCAGAAGTGCGGGGCCGCGTGAATGTGCGCAGTTACGATGTGATGTCGCGGGAAGAATACTATCAGTTCTTTTTAAATGTGTTGTCCGTGTATGGCTATGCGGTCATTGAAATGGACTCGGGCACCTTGAAGATCATTCGCGACAGAGACGCTAAGAACGCCCCCTCGCAAGTCACAGAAGGCGACGAACATAGCGGCGATGAGTGGGTAACCCGCGTGGTGCCTGTTAGTAATGTGTCGGTGCGTGAATTGGCCCCCTTGTTACGTCAGCTGAACGACCAAACCGCTGGCGGCGCTGTCATGAACTATGACGTGTCCAATGTCATTATGATCACCGGGCGGGCGGCGAACGTGAACCGCTTGGCTGAAATTATTCGCCGGGTCGACAGAGTTGGCAATAAGGACGTGGACATAGTCACCCTGAAGTATGCTTCAGCAAGCGAAATGGTCCGCATAGCACAAAGTGTTTTTGTCCAGTCGGGTGGCAGTACGCCGGAAATGCTCGTGCCGCGATTAGTGGCCGACGAGCGCACCAACCGTGTGTTGGTTAGTGGCGAAGAGCGCGCGCGGGAACGCGTGGTGCGCCTAATAAAACAACTCGACCAAGAAATGGAGACCAGCGGCAATACTCGAGTGTTTTACCTGCGCTATGCCAAAGCTGAAGAAATGGTGGAGCTATTGCGTGGCATGACAGCAACCCTGATTGCTGAAGAAGGACGTGCGGCAGGTGGCACCACGGGCAGCCAAACTCGCAGCCGTCGCAGTGGAGCAGAAATTAGTATAGAAGCCCATGAGCCAACCAATGCCTTAGTGGTCACCGCACAGCCAGACATGCTCAGTGCCATTGCCGATGTGGTCGGTCAGCTCGACATTCGCCGTGCACAAGTATTGGTGGAAGCCATTATTGTGGAAGTGTTTGAAGGCGACGGTAACCAGTTTGGAATTCAGTGGATTAGCGAAGAATACGGCATGACTCAGTACTCGGGTAATGGCATGGTACCGCTTGGCCAGCTTGCGGTTGCTGCGGAACAAGCCCGTACCCAGAAAGGCTCTGAAGTAACCCGAGTGGATAACGCAGGCAATGAGTACACCACCCGCGAGCCGGACAAGCCAGGTGACTACTCACTATTAGCAAACTTACTTGGCTCAGCGAATGGACTATTGTTTGGGACAGTAAAAGACAACTGGGCCGCCGTGGTGCAAGCAGTGGCCACGAATACCAACTCCAATATTCTTTCGGCACCGAGTATTACCACCTTAGACAACCAAGAAGCGGTGTTTTTGGTGGGGCAAGAAGTGCCCATCATTACCGGTGGCACGGCCAGCTCGAATAATTCAAACCCTTTCCAAACCGTGGATAGACAAGAAGTGGGTATTCGCTTACGGGTAACGCCGCAAGTGAACGAAGGCGACTCGGTGCAGTTAATGATAGAGCAAGAAGTGTCCAGCGTTGCCGGTACCACCAGTGTGGACGTTATTTTCAATAAGCGTGAACTGAAAACCACAGTACTTGCCAACGACGGTGACACCATAGTGCTTGGCGGTTTAATTGACGAAGATGTACAAGAAAGCTTGTCACGGGTACCTGTGCTGAGCCGCATTCCAATTCTAGGGCACTTATTCAAGTCGACGAATGTGACCACGCGTAAGCGAAACCTGATGGTATTTATTCGCCCAACCATTATTCGAGACGACAACACCATGGCGGGTTTGAGCCGTCAAAAGTACAGCTATATTCGTGCACAACAGTTGGTGCAACAAGAGCGTGGCGTGTCACTGCGTAGCTCCGATGTACTTCCTGTGCTGCCAGAGTGGCCAGAAGGAACCCCCCTGCCAGAACGCTTTGAAGAGTTATTACGTGAACGTCAGCATGAATCGGTAGATGAGCGCAATGACAACTAAACCTACACAGGAAGAAATAAGCCCAGACCTTGCGGCGGAATTGGAGCCGCAATTGGAAGCCCAGCCGGTGCGCATTCCCTTTGCTTTTGCCAAGCGGTTTGGTGTGGTGTTGGTATGGGAAAACGAACAGCCGGTACTGCATATTCGTGAGCAGGCAAGTGCGCAAACCTTGCATGAAGTACGGCGGTTTTTGGGGCATGGCTTTCAAGTCCAAGCGCACCCCAGTGCCGAGTTCGACAGTATTCTAGGCTTGGCCTATCAGCGCGACTCGTCGGAAGCCAAACAACTCATGGAAGACATAGGCAATGAGGTGAACTTGTTTTCCTTAGCCGAAGAGCTGCCGAAAACAGAAGACCTGTTAGCCAGTGAAGACGACGCGCCTATTATCAAGCTCATCAACGCCATGCTGAGCGAAGCCATTAAAGAAGGCTCGTCCGATATACACATTGAAACCTTCGAAAAAGACCTGATTATTCGTTTTCGTATTGACGGTGTGCTGCGGGAAATTTTACGGCCCCATCGGAAACTCGCTTCGCTGCTGGTAAGCCGTATTAAAGTGATGGCTCAGTTAGATATAGCCGAAAAGCGAATTCCTCAAGATGGCCGGATTTCCCTGTTAATTGCCGGCCGAGCCGTAGACGTGCGCGTGTCCACCATGCCTTCGAACCATGGCGAGCGCGTGGTCCTGCGTTTGCTCGACAAAAACAATGCCCGCCTCGACTTGGTGCAACTGGGCATGGCAGAAAAAATACGGGCCACATTCAGTGAACTTATTCATAAGCCACACGGCATTATTTTGGTCACAGGGCCAACGGGCTCGGGGAAAAGTACGACCTTGTATGCGGGCCTTTCGGAAATAAACACCAAAGACCGCAATATACTTACCGTGGAAGACCCCATTGAATATGCTTTAGAAGGTATTGGCCAAACCCAGGTAAACCCGCGGGTGGATATGACCTTTGCTCGGGGATTACGGGCTATTTTGCGACAAGACCCCGACGTGGTCATGATAGGTGAAATACGCGACAGTGAAACGGCGCAAATTGCGGTGCAGGCCAGTTTAACCGGGCACTTGGTGCTTTCTACCTTGCATACCAACACGGCCGCGGGTGCACTGACCCGTTTGGAAGATATGGGCATAGAACCTTTCTTACTGTCGTCGAGTTTATTAGCCGTGTTAGCGCAGCGTTTAGTGCGAACTCTCTGCCAAGAGTGTCGGGCGGCCCATATGCCAACCGACGAAGAGCTGGCTCTGCTGGATTTGCCTGTACCAGCACAAGAACAAGACCGGCCAACCATTTACCGGGCGGTAGGGTGCGCACATTGTAATCAGACAGGCTACCGCGGTCGTACCGGTATTCATGAATTACTGGTGGTGGACGAACGGGTGCGCGAGCTGGTGCATAATGGACAAGGTGAGCAAGACATTGAACGTTATGCCAGAACCAAGTTCCCCAGTATTCGCCAAGATGGGCGCGATAAAATTCTGCTAGGCCAAACCAGCTTAGAAGAAGTTATGCGGGTTACGCGGGAGGAATAATGCCAGCCTTCTCATACCAAGCCCTCGATGCCGCAGGCAAAAAGAAAACAGGCGTGCTCGAAGCAGACACAGAGCGGCAAATACGCCAGCAGCTTCGCCAACAAGGGTTATTTCCTATTGAGGTAGAGCGAGCCGCTGCCGAGCCGCAAACAAACCAACGCAAACGCCCTTTGTTTCAGCGAGGTATTAGCACGCCCGACTTGGCCCTGATTACCCGGCAGCTAGCCACCTTGATTACAGCGGCATTGCCCATTGAACAAGCCTTGTTGGCGGTTGCCGATCAAACGGAAAAACCCCGTTTACAAAAAATGCTGATGGCAGTACGCAGCCGAGTCGTGGAAGGCTACAGCTTGGCGGAAGGGCTGGGCGACTTTCCAGCGGTGTTCGATGACTTATATTGCGCCATGGTGGCTGCGGGTGAAAAGTCAGGTCATTTAGACGAAGTACTCGAACGTTTAGCTGACTACACAGAGCAGCGACAAATGATGAAAAGTCAGGTGTTGCAGGCGGCCGTGTATCCGATCGTCCTGACCCTTGTTGCCTTAGGGGTGGTGAGCTTCTTACTTGCTGTGGTGGTGCCTGAAATAGTTGAGCAGTTTACTGATATGGGGGCGGAACTGCCCCTGGTGACCCGGGTGTTAATTCATATCAGTGAATGGATGCAGGCCTATGGCTTGTACACTTTGTTGGCACTTGCTATTGGACTGGTGGTGTGGGGCCGGCTTATGCAAAACGAACGGTTTCGTTACCGGGTGCATTGTCGGTTATTGCACTTACCCTTTGTGGGGAAACTGGTGCGTGGCATTAACACCGCGCGTTTTGCCCGGACCTTAAGCATTTTAACGGCGTCGGCCATTCCGCTGCTGGACGGGCTTTTAATAACAGCGCAAGTGATGGGCAATAAGCGCATGCGAGAAGTGGTTGAGGAAGCGGCCGACGATGTGCGCGAAGGCTCGAGCCTGCGCGCTGCGTTAGGAAAAAGTAAGCTGTTTCCACCCATGATGCTGCATATGATAGCGTCTGGCGAGCGCAGTGGTGAGCTAGAACAAATGCTACGGCGCTTAGCCGACAACCAAGACAACGAATTTTCGACCATTGTCAGTGTTAGCTTGAAAGTGTTTGAGCCGGTACTGATTATTACCATGTCGAGCATAGTACTTTTTATCGTGTTGGCGATTATTACGCCAATAATGAACTTGAACCAACAAATAGGATTGTAGTTATGGGAAGAAGTAAGCAGTCAGGATTCTCGCTGTTAGAACTTATGGTGGTGATAGTGATTCTAGGCATTCTCGCCACTATGGTGATTCCGAATGTGTTTAGTAATAGAGACAAAGCGGAGCGGCAAAAAGTTGTGTCCGACTTAACGGCACTGGAAAACGCCATGGAAATGTACCGCTTAGATAACGGCGTATACCCAACCACAGAGCAGGGCTTAGAAGCCCTCGTGCAAGAAAGTCAGCTCGACCCCAAGCCACGTAGCTTCCCTGAAGCTGGCTATATACGCCGCTTGCCTGCAGACCCATGGGGCAACCCATACCAGCTATTAAGCCCGGGCCAATACAATCGCTACGATATTTTCACCATGGGCTTTGACGGTCAACCAGGCACTGAAGACGACATAGGGACCTGGAACATGCATGACGAAGGCAACCCATAAGGAAGCCTTATGCCGCTGCTGAGTGAGAACCGCTTGCAGCCACAACAACAGGGGTTCACCTTAATTGAGCTGCTGTTGGTGGTGGCTATTATTGGCGTTGCAGCCCTTACCATAGTGCTGCAATTGCCGAGCCGTTCCCATGGAGAAAGCAGTGAAGACCTGCGCCAACAATTTGAACTTAAGTTTCATTATGCACGGGAACAGGCGTTATTACGCCATTGGGTGATAGGGGTTGAATTTAGCGAGCAAGAATACCGTTTTTACCGCTGGCAACAAGACCGCTGGCAAGCCTTTACGGAAAAGCCACTGTTGCCGGTTAGCATGCCCGAACAGGTAGACATGACGTTTCTGCCAGGCGAATTTCGTTTATTGGACAACCGCCAACAAGACGACAGCTTTTTGCAGTCGGAGCAAACGGAAAGGGACGAAGACGAGGCAGCACCCCAGCCGCAAGTTATTATATTTGAAAGCACCGAGTTTATTCCTTTTCGGCTGCAATGGGACGACCTGCATAGCCCCATAATGCAGTTAGATGCCAGCGACGGGGTACAACTAAAACGGGTTGAGGGGGCACTATGGTAAAAGCATTCACAGTCAAAAAAGCTCGTGGCTTTACTTTAGTGGAAGTGATGTTTGCTTTGGCCGTGTTTGGCTTGGCTGCACTGGCAGCGCTAATGGTAGCCACACAGCAAATCCATAGCACCCAATACCTACAAGAAAGATATTTTGCGCAGCTGGTAGCCAGCAACCAGCTGGCCGAAGCAGCGGCGCCAAGCCAGCTTAGCAAAAAATGGCCTCCGCAAAACAATGACAGCGGGAGTGTCGAGCTAGCGGGCCAAACCTGGTACTGGCAACAGCGGGTTTTAGAAACCGTCACCGACGACTTGCGAGAAGTAACCATTTCTGTTCGCACCGAAGAAAATGGCCCTGTGGTGGCTGAGCTTAGTACTTTTGTGGGGCGGCGTTAATGAAACGAGGCACAGACTGCATACAGCTGAAAGCACGAGGCTTCACCCTTATTGAAGTAATGTTGGCCATGGCCGTGTTGGCTATTATTGGCATGGCCAGCGCTTCTGTTTTTCAGCAAATGACACAGGCAGAAAGCCGCTCAAGCGAGCGCCATGCATTATTAGCCGAGTTGCAGTTTGCCTTACTGATTATCGACCGGGACGTGCGGCAACTGGTAGCTCGCAACCGTCGCGCAGAGGGACAGCAAGAATCGTTTTATATTAGTAATGATAGCCGCTTATTGGAAAGCGACAGCGGTGGCCTAGCTTTTGTCCGTGCGGGGTGGGTGAACCCGCAACAGGCCTTGCCTCGTTCAGAGCTTCAGCCTGTGGTGTACCGGGTGCGAGATCAGGTGTTGCAACGGCTGTCGCTGCCTTTTGTCGACTCTGTCAGCGGGCAACCCCAAGTGCAAGCCTTGCTTACGGGGGTGGAAAACTTTGAAGTGCAATTTACCACACCAGGCACAGGCACTCAGGTAAGTCGTTGGCAACAGGCGGAACAATTGCCGGAACAAGTGCGTATTCGTATTGAGCATGCACAACTGGGGGTGATTGAACGGGTGTTGTTAACCAGTGGTGCGCAGCCCTTGGAGCTTGTCAATGAGTAGCCAGCAGCGCAGCCAGGGGGTGGCCATTATCAGTGTGTTGCTTATTGTCGCGGTGGTGACCGTATTAGCCACCCGCATGAGTGGCCACTTACGCATGCAGATAGCCCGAGTCAGCGGCAGCGAACATGCGGAACAAGCCTATTGGCATTGGCTTAGTGCGGAGGCATTGCTACGGCAAGTGCTGTTGCGCGAGCATGAAGCGTCGGAAGGACGCACGCACTTGCAGCAAGCGTGGGCGTCGCGGCAAGGACCTTTCCCTGTGCGCGGCGGGGCCATTGGTGGCCGCGTCCGCGACTTGCACAGCTGCTTTAACTTGAACAGTCTGCACAAAGACCCAAACAATACAGCGGCGTTTGCGACCGCTGTGGAGCGTTACCAAAGTTTGCTTTCGGCCCTAGAGCTCGACGAGTACACAGCGCAAAGACTCACGGCCACGCTCGTAGACTGGCTAGATGCAGACCGAGAGTTGCACGACAGTATGGGAGCAGAGGACGCAGACTATGAGTCCTTGGCGCAACCCTATGTGGCGGCAAACAGCTTATTGGTGCACCGCTCTGAATTGCGGCAGGTGGCAGGGTACAGCCAGGCGGTGTATCAGCGGATAGAGCCGTTTGTGTGCGTCATTCCGGGCGTTACAGACTGGCCTTTAAATTTAAATACGGTCGATGCAGACCAGCCCGAAATTGTAATGGCTTATTTTCGTGGGCGGCTTGACAGGCATGCAGCTGAAGACCTACTCAGCGGTCGGCCAAGCAACGGGTATGAAACTTTAGAAAGTATAAATGCGGAGCCAGCCATTCAAGGGTTTGGCGAAGAAGGGCAATTAAATAGCGACGTGGAAGGCTTGACTTTGAACAGCCAATATTTTGAGTTGAATGCTCAAGTCAAGTATGGTGATTTAGAGTTGTATGGCACTTCGCAATTACACATTAAAGACGGTAAGGCGTGGGTACTCCACCGCTCCCGTGGAGGCTATGAGCGAGATGAGTGAAAAACTAATAATACGGCTACCAACCACCAGGGACGCACAAGTACACTGGTTGATAGCAGACGCCACAGCAGAAGAGGTGATAGCCAGTGGCGTGCTGCCAAGCCTAGAGCATTTATCAGAACTAACGGAGAAGGCCAGCAACCGCAGCTTGTATGTCACTGTAGCCAGTAACGGCATAAGCTTGCTAGAAGCTGCTGTACCTGCGAAGTCACGTCGTCACCTGCAAAACATAATACCTTTCACGCTGGAAGACGACGTTGCACAGGATATAGACGAGCTGCACTTTGCTTGGCCGAGTCACACGCCTGCGAATCAGCCCATACCTGTTGCTGTGGTAGCAAAATCACGCATGTCCTTTTGGCTCGATGCGTTGCAAGAAGCAGGGCTGCAAGTAAGCCGCTTAATCCCCGATGTGCTCTTACTCCCCTATGAGCAAGACCGCTGGACGGTGGCTGCATTTGACAGCCACTGGCTGATTCGCCAAGGGGCCTGGCAAGGGGTGCAGCTAGACCCTGAATGGCTTGAGCACCTGGCGTACCCAGAAGACGAGCTACCTGCAGAGTTACTTACCTTAGGTGAAGTACATTGGCCAGAGCACGTGCCTGTACCGGCCCCCACACGGGCTTTGGCTCAGGACTTGCCCTTACTCGCACTATTAAAGCAATGGGACACAGCCACCCTTAACTTATGCCAAGGCGCTTTTACGCAAGAGCAGCGGCAGTCTATGGACTGGGACATGCTGCGTTGGCCAGCCGCTGCTGCAGCACTCTTCATGCTGGCTTACATAAGCAACCTAGGTGTGACCTGGATGCAACTAAACCAGCAAACGGCACACATCCAACAAGCCATTGAAAGCCGTTATTTGGAACTATTCCCTGAGCAGCACCGTGTGCCCCCAGATGTGCGCCGCCGCATGGAGCAATTGGCCAGTGGCCATACCGGCGAGGGCGGCGCCTTGTTGTTAAGTATGCTAAACGACCTGGTACCGGCCTTTGAAGAAGCAGCATTGGAAGTGAGCTTATTACAGTTCGATGGCAACCGTGGCGAACTGCGAATACAAGCAACAGGCAAAAATTTTAATACTTTTGAACGTTTCCAGCGGGAAGCACGAAAACAAGCATTGGACATAGAGCAAGGGCAGTTGGTGAGCCGCAGCGGTCAAATAGCGGGGCGACTCACGGTAAGGAAACCATCATGAAAAAATTGAGACAACGTTTGCAACCTCACCTGCAGCCTTTCATCGCGCGCTGGCAAGGGCTGCAACAACGTGAGCAACGTTTACTGTTAGGCCTTGCGGCCTTGCTGGTCTTTACCACGCTTTGGCTTGGCGTCTGGAAGCCTTTGCATGAAGGGGTGGAACGGGCAGAGCAGCAGCTGCGTTCTCAGCAAAGCTATCAGGCGTGGTTTGAGCGACAAGCAGCACGTATTTACCAACAGCAAGCTGATAGCACGCATCAAGCAGGGGTACAGCCTTTGCAACAGCAGGAGCTGTCGGCTTTTTTAAGCCGTACCACGGCAGAGCTGGAATTAAACATCACCCGAATTCAGCCACAGAACGACGCGCAAGTGCTGGTGTTTGACGAAGCACACTTTACGACCCTGCTGACTCTCATAGAGCGCTTGGTCGCTCGGGGCGTTGCGATTGAAAGCCTTGATGTGTCGGAAACTAATACACCGGGTGTGGTGCGTGTCCGTCGCTTACAAGTAAGGGTTGAAGCTTAACATGGTGAAGCAAAACAAGAGAAAAAATCGGATCGGCCTAGCCTTGGTGATCAGTGTTTACTTGGTGGGGCTGCTGGTGTTTTTACCGGCTCGTCTGGTCATGGCGCTGGCGCCCTTGCCGGAGCATGTGCAATTGCAAGGTGTGCAAGGCACTTTGTGGAAAGGGCAGGCACAGCAAATACGCATCCAGCATCAGTATATGGAGCAGGTTTCATGGGATGTGTTTCCGCTCGCACTGCTTGCCGGGCAGCTAGCAGCAGATATCCAGATAGGGCAAAGCCCGGTCAACCCGGTGCGGGGGCAAGCCCACGTGGTTATGTCCCTTTCCGGTCAGCAGCTAACGCTCACCGATGCACGCTTTCAAGGTGAATTAGGGCATTTAGCCCGTTGGCTGGACATACCCGACCTCGTTCCTTTGCAAGGCGAGGTGGTTCTCGGAGTAACCGAGTTTGCGCTCGGCCAACCGATATGTTCTCATTTAAATGCGCGGCTAGCCGCTTATGAGGTGGAAACCCTTATGGGAACTCGTTGGCAAGCGCTGGGTGACTATTCAATGCAGCTGGCGTGTAGCAATGGCTTAGTACAAGTAGACATGGACCCAAGCAATTATCTTGGCCTGCGTGTGCAAGGTGACTTTGCACCAGGTAATGTGGATTTGGCTGTCACCATGCAGCCTACAGCCATGGCACCTACCGCCATTCACGACTTGTTGCAGCTGGTGGGTCGACCAAACCAACAAGGGCAATACAGTTTTAGGTTTCAACTTTAGGCTTACCCTTACACACTTAGGTTCATAACAAAAAGGTGAACAAACCATGAAAGAAATACTAACCTGGTTCAGCGAAAACCAAGACATGCTTATCGCGTTTGGTATTAAAGCCTGTGTGGCTGTGCTCATTGTTATCGGTGGCTTTATTCTAGCCCGCGTCATTTCGGGCAGTATGATCAAACGCTTAGACAAAACCAGCATTGACAATATGGTGGTGTCCTTTCTGGCAGGTATTGTGCGAACCCTAATTATTATTGCGGCGCTGCTTATGGCGCTGTCCCATGTGGGTGTGCAAACTACGTCCTTTATTGCCATTTTAGGTGCCGCTGGTTTAGCCATAGGTTTAGCCCTGCAAGGCTCCCTTTCGAACTTTGCTTCCGGTGTAATGATTATGATTTATCGCCCCTTTAAGTCCGGCGACTATGTGGACGCGGGCGGCATTGCCGGAACCGTTCAGCGCATCGAATTGTTCACCACCATTCTAAAAACACCGGACAATAAAAAAGTCGTCGTACCGAACGCCCGTATTACTTCAGCGGCTATTACTAACTTTTCGCACAACCCAACGCGCCGCGTCGACATGGTGTTTGGGGTGTCTTACGACGCTAATTTGCAAGAAACGAAGCAGCTGTTTCACGACCTGCTGATGGCGGATGATCGGGTACTAAAAGACCCAGCACCCACGATTGCAGTGTCTGAGTTGGCGGACTCGTCGGTGAACTTTATTGTGCGCCCGTGGGTAAACAGTGCGGACTACTGGGGCGTGTACTGGGACTCGATGGAAAAATTCAAAGACGCGCTCGACAAGGCGGGCATTGGTATTCCATACCCGCAAATGGATGTTCATATGCATCACAGTAGTGCAGAAAGCGAAGAAAAATAAGCTTTAGTCTTTATGTGTCTGCTCCACTCGGCTGACCAAATGCCCTTGGCCCAGCCGAGTGGTAATGAGCTGACCTGGTTTCACTTCGGTCGCGTCACGTACAAGTTGCTGCTGCTCGTCGAATGTCATCGAATAACCGCGGGCTAAGGTGTTGAGCGGGCTAACAATATGCAAGGCTTGCTGCTGGGCCACAAAGTGCTTTTGTTTGTTTCGGACAAAGGCCCGCATGGCGTGCTGTAAGCGGTTTTGCAGTTGGCTTAAATTGCTCTTTAAACTTTGAATGTCCCGCTCAGGGTGTTGTTGCTGCAAACGGTGCAACAAACTGAGGTGCTGTTGGGTTTGCTGGCGTAGGCGTTGTTGCATACTGCGCAGTAAGCGTTCATTCAGGCCGTCGAGCTGCTGCGACTGCTGTTCTATCCGGCGTTGCGGGTTTAAGGGCTGTAAACGCGCGTGTAAGTGCCGAACCAAGGTTTGCTTCCCCTGAAACTGAGTATGCCAAGCTCTGACACTCCGCTGCTCAAGCTGTTGTAAATGGCGAGCATAGTGCTGCATATCTTGGCTTAATAGCTCGGCTGCGGCAGAAGGAGTGGCCGCGCGTAAGTCTGCTACAAAGTCGGCTATGGTAAAGTCCACTTCATGGCCCACGGCACTGACTGTCGGTAAAGGACAGGCGGCAATATCCCGGGCTAAGCCTTCGTCATTAAAAGCCCACAAGTCTTCCAACGAACCGCCGCCACGGGTAATCAGCAGTGCGTCTACTTCGTTGCGCTGCACCGCCCGTGATAAGGCGTAGCGTAAAGCGCCAGGGGCTTCCTGCCCTTGAACTTGGGCCGGGTATACAATGACGTGCAAGCTCGGGTCGCGGCGCTGAAGCACCGACAGCACATCATGCAAAGCTGCTCCGGAAGGCGAGGTAATAACACCTAGTCTGCGGACGCGCTCAGGCAACGGCTTTTTTCGCTCTGGGGCGAACAGGCCTTCTGCCGCTAAAGCACGTTTTAATGCTTCAAACTGTTGTTGCAGTAAGCCTTCACCGGCGGGCTCTAAGTGTTCTACAATCAGCTGATAATTGCCGCGGGGCTCGTACAAACTAATGCGACCCCGCACCATGACTTGCATGCCGGCATTAACAGGTACACGCACTCGCTGATTATTCCCCCGGAACATGGCACAGCTAATTTGCGCGTCATTGTCTTTTAAGCTGAAGTACCAATGGCCAGAGCCTGGGCGAGAAAAGTTGGATACTTCGCCCACCAACCAAACCTGACCCCATTGTTGCTCAAGCAAATGGCGCACCTCACGGTTTAACCGCGTGACCGTGTATATGTCGCGCTGTGCAGCAGCGGGGGGAGTGGTTATCATGGTGTTACGACCCTTATACGAAGAATTTTCAAATTTTAGTTTACTGTATGCGTCGGAGTGAGTAAAATACCGCCGCAACATTGTACCCACCTGCAATGCCCTCTAGGTGGTTCAAAAAGAGAGAGATGTTGCCATGTTACGACTTGCCCAAGAAGCTTTAACGTTCGATGACGTACTACTTTTGCCTGCACATTCCACTGTGCTGCCGCACCAAGCAAATTTAAACACAAAGCTAACCCAAGACATTGAATTAAAAATACCTTTGGTTTCTGCTGCTATGGACACAGTAACCGAAGCACGTCTTGCTATTGCCTTAGCGCAAGAAGGCGGCATGGGCTTTATTCATAAAAACATGAGCATTGCCGAGCAGGCTGCGCATGTACGCCGTGTGAAAAAATACGAAAGCGGCACCGTGTCTGACCCAGTCACAGTGACCCCAGAAACTACCTTGCAAGAAGTGAAAGCCCTCACCATAGAGCACGGCTTTCACGGCTTTCCAGTGGTAGAAAATGGTCGCTTGGTTGGTATTGTGACAGGCCGCGACACACGTTCAGAGCACTCCCAGCATTTAAAAGTAGCCGACGTGATGACCCCGGAAGAGCGCTTAATTACCGTCAAAGAGCACACAGAAAGCGACGTCATTCTTGAGTTGATGCATAAGCACCGAATTGAAAAAATTCTTGTGGTCGACGACGCCCACGCGCTAAAAGGCATGATCACCCTAAAAGACTTTGAAAAAGCAGCCAACAAACCCAATGCCTGTAAAGACAGCCAAGGCCGCTTGCGTGTAGGTGCCGCCGTTGGTGTAGGTGCTGGCACAGAAGAGCGGGTTGCGGCTCTGGTAGAAGCGGGCGTGGACGTTATTCTTGTAGACACCTCACACGGCCATTCAGAAGGCGTAATCGAGCGAGTGAAGTGGGTGCGGAAAAACTACCCAGACATGCAAATTGTGGGTGGGAACGTGGCTACGGGCGAAGGCGCTAAAGCCCTCGCCGATGCCGGTGTAAATGCCGTAAAAGTAGGCATTGGCCCGGGCTCTATTTGTACCACGCGCATTGTAACCGGTTGTGGCGTGCCACAAATTACCGCTATTTCCAATGCGGTGGCAGCCCTTGAAGGCCTGAACATCCCCGTTATTGCTGACGGTGGCGTCCGCTTCTCCGGTGATATTGCAAAAGCAATAGCCGCTGGCGCTAGCAGTGTCATGGTGGGTAGCATGTTAGCCGGTACCGAAGAAGCACCGGGTGAAGTCGAGCTTTATCAAGGCCGCTACTACAAGTCATACCGCGGTATGGGCAGCTTAGGCGCTATGGATCAAAGCCACGGCTCATCAGACCGCTATTTCCAGTCTTCAAACCAAGCCGACAAGCTTGTTCCTGAAGGCATTGAAGGACGTGTGGCTTATAAGGGGCCTATTAGCAATATAATTCACCAGCAAATGGGTGGTTTGCGCTCGGCGATGGGGCTGACAGGCTCCGCCGATATTGAAACCTTACGGACCAAGCCAGAATTTGTAAAAGTGACGGCTGCAGGTATGGGTGAGTCCCATGTACACGACGTGCAAATTACCAAAGAAGCACCGAATTATCGTTTAGGTTAATTGTTATCTGCGGCCAGTTTCTGGCCGCGCTTACTTTAAAGTGGACACCATGACACAAGACATTCATCAGCATCGTATTCTCATTCTCGACTTTGGCTCTCAATTTACGCAGCTTATTGCCCGCCGTGTGCGCGAAATTGGTGTGTACTGTGAGCTTTGGGACTGGGAAACCAACGAAGAAGAAATACGCAGCTTCAACCCTGACGGAATAATCTTGTCGGGTGGCCCTGAAAGTGTCACAGAAGCAGGCTCGCCGCGCGCGCCGCAGTACGTATTCAACGCCGGCGTACCGCTTCTAGGCGTGTGCTACGGCATGCAAACCATGTCGGTACAACTAGGCGGAAAAGTGGAAGGCTCCACCGAGCGTGAATTTGGCCATGCCCGCGTAGAGCGTATGGGCGAAAGCGCATTTTTTGCCAACATTGAAGACGCCATAAGCGAGTCGGGTGCGCCATTACTCGACGTATGGATGAGCCATGGCGACAAAGTCATTGAAATTCCGGAAGGTTTTACCACCATTGCGAAAACTGAGCATTGCCCCCATGCGGCAATAGCCAATGAAGAAAAGCGTTTTTACGGCGTGCAGTTCCATCCAGAAGTAACGCACACCAAGCAGGGCTTGCGTATGCTAGAGCACTTCGTTGTAGACATTTGTGGCTGTGAAAAGCATTGGACTCCGGCTTCCATTATTGACGACGCTATTGCCCGCATTAAAGAGCAAGTGGGCGACGGTAAAGTCATTCTTGGCTTATCGGGTGGGGTAGACTCCTCGGTTACCGCCATGTTGCTTCACCGTGCCATTGGCAAGCAGCTTACCTGTGTATTTGTGGACAATGGCTTGCTGCGCCTGAATGAGGGCCAACAGGTTATGGACATGTTTGGTGACCACTTCGGTTTAAACATTATTAAAGTCGACGCAGAAGAGCGCTTCTTGTCGGCCCTTGCTGGCACCAGCGAGCCAGAAGCCAAACGTAAAATTATTGGCCGTGTGTTTATCGAAGTATTCGACGAGCAAGCCAAAGAGCTCACAGACGTGAATTGGCTGGCGCAAGGAACCATTTACCCCGACGTGATCGAGTCAGCAGGCTCGAAAACAGGGAAAGCGCAAGTGATTAAGTCGCATCACAATGTGGGCGGCCTTCCAGAAGACATGAAAATGGGCTTGGTAGAGCCACTGCGCGAGCTATTTAAAGACGAAGTGCGCAAAATTGGACTTGAACTCGGCTTACCTTACGACATGCTGTACCGCCACCCTTTCCCAGGGCCAGGTTTAGGTGTACGGGTATTAGGGGAAGTAAAGAAAGAGTACTGCGACCTATTACGCCGTGCCGACGCCATTTTCATTGAAGAACTATACAAAGCCGACCTATACCACAAAGTCAGCCAGGCTTTCGCTGTGTTCTTGCCAGTGAAAAGTGTGGGCGTTATGGGCGATGCCCGAAAATACGACTGGGTTATTGCCGTGCGCGCGGTTGAAACCATCGACTTTATGACAGCACGTTGGGCCCACTTACCGTACGAGCTATTAGAGCGCGTTTCTAACCGCATTATCAATGAAATCGACGGCATTTCACGGGTGGTGTACGACATTTCAGGCAAGCCACCTGCCACCATTGAGTGGGAGTAAGTGACCCATAGGAACTGCTTGCCAAGAACACTGTTATCTTGCATGCAGTTCCTGTACTTTATTAGGTAACTTACTATTAATTGAGAGAAATGCAGATGAATGCAGAGCTAGGTTGGCTTAGCTTATTGCCTTCTTTATTGGCCATTTTAGTGGCTATTATAAGCCGGCGTGTTATTTGGGCCTTACTAGGCGGTGTTATTTTTGCGTATGGCTTACTATATAGCCCAGACCTAAGCACAGCCGCACTAGCTGCGGGTGAAGGCTTATACGGTACCTTGGTGGACCCAGGTAACCTCATGCTGTGGGGGTTTACTTTAGCGATTGGCGCCCTGTTTGGGGTGCTAGAGCAAGGCGGCACCTTCGGTAGCTTTGTGCAGGCGCTGGAAAATAAACAATGGGTGCATAGTCGCAAGCGCGCTCGTTTGTTTACTTGGGTATTGGGGGTGATTGTATTTATCGAATCCAACGTGTCCATTATGACCTCGGGCACCACGTCTCGCCCTGTGTACGACCGCTTGGGTATTTCCCGGCAAAAACTTGCCTACATTATCGACTCCACTTGTGCGCCTGTCTGTATTCTGATTCCGCTTAATGCTTGGGGCGCGTTTAACCTCGGCCTCATTGGCCAGCAGGAAGTAGAGCAGCCGCTTATGGTGTTTGCGGGCTCTGTACTCCTAAATGCTTATGCTATTTTTGCCTTATTCTTAGCCCTGTGGGTGGCGTGGACCGGCTGGACCATAGGCCCCATGAAAGCCTACGAATTAACCGCACAAGACGACTATGCTAAGCGTCAAAGTACCACCAAAGCAGCGCCTGATGCAGTGAATAAAGGGGCTGTCGCCACCGTTATTCTAAGCCTTGTCAGTATGGTTGTGCTGGTGCCGGCCATGTTGGTGTATACGGGCGACGGCAAATTGGTGGCAGGCAGCGGCATGTTCAGTGTGTTTGTGGCTATTTATGCTGCGCTTTTTATAGCCATCGTGGGCACCCTAGTGTCGATTCCAAATTCTGTGGGAAATGTCGTGCGAGGCATAGTACGCGGAGCGCGAGACATTTTGCCGCTGGCTGTTATTCTTTGGCTAGCGATTGCGCTTGGCGATGTTACGAAAAGCCTCGGCACGGGCGACTATTTAACAGGCCTGCTAAACACATCCGTGCCCTTTATGCTTATCCCTGTTTTAGTGTTTATTCTCTCGGGTATAACGGCTTTTGCCATTGGCTCGAGCTGGGGCACCTTTGCTTTAATGATTCCGTTGGCCGTCCCTTTGGCGTTAGGATTAGGCATTCCGGTGCCTTTACTGATTGGTGCGGCACTTGCTGGGGGAATTTTTGGCGACCATGCTTCGCCAATTAGTGACACCACTATCATGGCGTCCTTGGCCTCAGGCTCTGACCATATTGCCCATGTGCGCACACAGCTACCCTATGCGCTGCTGGCCGCCGCAGCGACCATAGTGTTTTACTTGCTGGCAGGTATGTTTGTTGAAGTGACCCGTGTGGCAAGCTAGGAACATCAGGGAATGAACAGCAAACAGACAACAGACAGCCTAGCGCAAGCGGACGCATACTTTATGCAACAAGCCATGGCGGAAGCACAAGCAGCAGAAGCCATTGGCGAGGTGCCGGTTGGGGCTGTGGCTGTGTATCAAGGGGAGATTATTGCGCGGGGGCATAACCGAGTTATTACCGACCTCGACCCGTCTGCTCATGCGGAAATGGTGACCCTACGTGCTGCGGCGAAAGCTTTGGGTAATTACCGGCTAGGTGACGTCACTTTGTATGTCACCTTAGAGCCCTGCTCTATGTGTGCCGGGTTGTTAGTGCATAGTCGCATTCAGCGATTAGTGTTTGCCGCGCGGGACCCGAAAGCAGGGGCAGCGGGCAGTGTGCTCAGTATTACCCAACACCCAAAGCTAAACCATCAGGTAGACATAACCGAAGGGTTGTTTGCAGAGGAATGCTCCAACATGCTGAGCGAGTTTTTCCGGCTACGGCGTGCTGCTAAGAAGCGTCTTCGTCAACAGCAAAGTTAATGTAGTCTGGGTCTAAACATACATTACCCGTGTGGCTTCTTTCGTGCACTTCATTCAAGTAAAACCACTTCCGCTTTCGCTCCATAACCCGGTGACTTAAAGCGCGAAGTTTTTGGTGGCGACGCTCATTCCGCTTTTGCTTATACAAAGGCCGATGTCCTGCTTTAGGCATGAAAGGTACCTATTTGCCGCATGTTGTATGTGTAGTTCTAGCAAGTCTTTCCGCAATTTGCCAGCACAAAAAGTGCTGGTGAAGCTTAATCGGCTAACACACCAGAGGCAGCCTCAGGGTAAGGAATACGCCCCTGTTCATCGAGCCACTTTAAGGTGTCGTAATAGCGGCGAATATTCCCTACATAACGAACTGGTTCGTCGCCGCGTGCATAGCCGTATTGAGTGGTGCGGTAAAACTGCTTTTGTCGCAGTAACGGCAAGCGTTCGCGCACGTCTATCCAGTAGTCGGGGTTGCCGCCTTGGCGTTCGGTAATAATACGGGCGTCGTTTAAATGACCCATGCCCACGTTATAGGCAGCAAGGGCAAACCAGGTGCGATCTGGCTCGGTAATGCGGGCCGGAATACGCTGGTGCAAAAGCGCCAAGTAGCGGGCACCACCACGAATACTTTCCTCCGGGTCTAGGCGGCTACGCACACCCATAGCATGGGCAGTAGGGAGGGTGAGCATCATTAATCCTCGTACGCCGGTTGGCGAGCGTGCCCAAGGGTCCCACAGAGACTCCTGATAGCTCACCGCGGCGAGTAAACGCCAGTCGAGGCCACCTGCATAGCGTTGAAACATGTCCAAATACTTAGGCAAGGTGTGTTCTACCGCAGCAATAAAAAGCTGCGTGTCTACATAGTTAAACTCTTGCACATGGCCAAAGTAGCGGTCGGTCAGTTTGGCGATATGGCCCGTGTTATGTTGGCTACCAATGTACTCAATGGCCGAAGCATAGAGGCTGTCGTCACTTTCGTTTGGGAACACCCAGGCCAGAGGCACCTTGTCGCGGACTGTAAAGGCAATACTTAAGTCGGGATAATACCTGCGCCTAATATTTAAATGGTGCGAGTCCACAATGGCAAAATCTATTTCTTCGGCCATCACTTGGTCGAGTAACTCGTCGGCGTCATATAAATGTGTGCTGGACCAGTTTAAATGAGGGTGTAGGGTGCTAATACGACGTAACAATTCTTCGTGACTGCTGTCGCTCACCACCCGAATACGGCCTTGTACCTGGCTCCAGTCGCGGGGGCGGTCGCGGGTGCCTTGTTTATATACCAGCTTTTGTTCAATAAAGTTGTACGGAGGGCTGAAGCGTAAGTTGTCACGACGCATGGCGGTGACATCGAGCCCTGCCGCTAAAAAGTCCACTTGCTTGTGTTCTAACAAGGTCCAAAGTTGGCGTATGTCCAGCACCTGCGTAACTTCTAGTTGTACGCCCAGCTGCTTTGCCAAGCCGTTGGCTAAATCATATTCAAAGCCACCGCGCAGACCATTACGCTCTTGGAAGTTGGTTGGGGTCATCAGGGTGCCAATGCGGAGTTCACCGCGCTCAAGCACGTGGCGCAAGCGGCTGTGCTCAATGGGCTCAGGCGCGAAAATATTGAGCCACAAAGGAATGATCATGACCAAGCCAAGCACGGTAGCAGCGCGAAGAATTCTAAATAAAACAACGCGATGCGCTGGTTGTAGACCTTGCTTAGTAGGTGAAGAATCAGATGCCATACACACTCAGTTAATCATTTCATTTACAATATTTATACCATTTAAGCGAAAGAAGTGCAGGCTTATCTGCTTGCATATTTGCCACAATGTTTGTTGTCGCAAAGTGTTGGAGAAATCAGTATACTATTGCGCCATCTAAAGTATCCCAGAATTTACCTGGAGCCGGACCTGTGATTATACTTCAAGGTGCTTCTGCACTCTCAAACTTTCGCGCTGAAAAGCGCTTGCAACAACTACGTAGCGCGGGCATTCAAGCCACAGGCATTGAAGCCCATTACTTTCATTTTGCTGAACTCAGCGCAAACTTAACAGATGCAGAGCAAGCTCAACTTGCCAAGTTGATTGGCGGGCACGTTGTGCCGACGCCGAGCTTACATGGGCAAGAGTTTGTAGTCGTACCCCGCTTAGGCACCATTTCACCTTGGTCTTCAAAGGCTACTGATATTGCCCATAACTGCGGTTTGCAGGCGGTAAAGCGCCTTGAGCGTGGAGTTTTATGGCATGTGGAAGGCGACCTCAGTGCCGACGATATGCAGCAAGCAGCGGCGCTACTTCATGACCGTATGACCGAAAGTGTCTTGCAGGACATGGCAGCAGCTACGCAGTTATTTGCAGAGCAACAGCCGGCGCCCCTGATTAGCATCGATATATTAGGTGCAGGCAAAACAGCCCTTGAGCAAGCCAACGAAGAAATGGGCTTAGCTTTAGCCGAAGACGAAATTGATTACTTATTCGAAAACTTCAGTGCCATGCAGCGCAATCCCACCGATGTGGAGTTGTACATGTTTGCGCAGGCCAACTCGGAACACTGCCGCCATAAAATATTTAATGCGGACTGGACCATCGATGGGGTGAAGCAGCCTAAGTCCTTGTTCAAAATGATCAAGAACACCAACGAAGTGACGCCAGACTATGTGTTGTCAGCTTATAAAGACAACGCGGCGGTCATGGAAGGCAGCGAAGCGGGACGATTCTTCCCGAACGAAAATTACGAATACAATTACCATCACGAGCCCATTCATATTTTAATGAAGGTGGAAACTCACAACCATCCAACGGCTATCTCTCCTTACGCAGGTGCGGCTACAGGGTCTGGCGGTGAAATTCGTGATGAAGGCGCTACCGGCATTGGCTCGAAACCAAAAGCAGGCTTAACGGGCTTTACCGTGTCGAACTTACGTATTCCAGGGTTTGAACAGCCTTGGGAGCAAAACTTTGGTCGTCCAGGCCGTATTGTCAGCGCCCTCGATATTATGGTGGAAGGCCCCTTAGGCGGCGCCGCCTTTAACAATGAATTTGGCCGTCCGAACTTACTGGGTTATTTCCGCACTTACGAAGAAGAAGTGGTGAGCTTTAACGGGAAAGAAGTCCGTGGTTTCCACAAGCCCGTCATGATAGCCGGTGGTTTAGGAAACATCCGTGAGAATCACGTACAAAAGCGTGACATTCCAGTGGGTGCACCCTTGGTTGTGTTGGGTGGCCCCGCCATGAATATCGGCTTAGGCGGAGGCGCCGCGTCGTCCATGGCGTCGGGCGAGTCGGCAGAAGACCTCGACTTTGCTTCCGTACAGCGGGAAAACCCTGAAATGGAACGCCGTTGCCAAGAAGTGATTGACCGCTGTTGGCAGCTAGGAGAAGACAACCCCATCGCCTTTATTCACGATGTGGGCGCAGGTGGTCTTTCGAACGCCTTACCAGAGCTTGTGAACGACGGTGAGCGCGGTGGTGAGTTTAAATTACGCGCTATTCCAAACGACGAACCGGGTATGCCGCCTGTGGCTGTATGGTGTAATGAGTCACAAGAGCGTTACGTACTGGCTGTGGTGCCGGAGCGTATGGCCACCTTTGAAGCCTTATGTAAGCGTGAGCGCGCACCGTTTGCGGTGGTAGGTGAAGCTACAGAAGAGCGCCACTTACGTTTATACGACGAAGTATTTGATAATAATCCAGTGGATATGCCGCTGGATGTACTGCTTGGCAAAACCCCAAAAATGCACCGCATTGCCGAACGCCTAGAAGCCAAAGGCGACGACTTTGCAGTGGAAGGGGTGGACGTGACCGACGCAGTAGAGCGCTTGTTGCGTTTACCGGCCATTGCCGAAAAAACCTTCTTAATTACCATTGGGGACCGTTCAGTAACGGGCCTTGTGGCCCGCGACCAAATGGTTGGCCCGTGGCAAATACCTGTAGCCAACTGTGCCGTGACAGCAGCTTCCTACGACAGCTACGCAGGCGAAGCCATGGCCATGGGTGAACGTAGCAACACCGCCTTGTTAAATCACGGTGCCTCGGCACGCATGGCAGTGGCGGAAGCCATTACCAATATTGCAGCCACGGCTATTGGTGACATGAAGCGGATCAAACTGTCTGCTAACTGGATGTCAGCCGCCAGCCACCCGGGCGAAGAAGCCGGCTTGTACGAAGCGGTTAAAGCCGTAGGTGAAGAGCTGTGTCCTGCGCTGGGTATTACGATACCTGTGGGTAAAGACTCCATGTCAATGAAAACCCAGTGGCAAGAAAACGGTGAAGAAAAAGCGGTTACCTCGCCCATGACCTTGGTGATTACCGCCTTTGCCCGGGTAACAGACATACGTCAAACGGTTACGCCACAGTTGCGCCCGGAACAAGGTGGTAAGCTTGTTCTTATCGACTTAGGGCGTGGTCAAAACCGCATGGGTGCTTCGGCACTTGCACAAGTGTATCGTAGCCTAGGGCAAACGCCCGCAGACCTTGACGCACCAGAGCATTTAGCGTTTTTCTTTGAGCAAATACAAGCGCTGGTAGCCAAAGAAGAGCTGATTGCTTACCACGACCGTTCCGACGGTGGCTTATTTGTCACCTTGGCGGAAATGGCCTTTGCGGGTCACTGTGGCGTGTCCGTAGCCTTGCCAGAAGGTGTGGATGCAAAAGCAGCTTTATTTAGTGAAGAGCTAGGTGCCGTTATTCAGGTGTCGGAGCAGACAGCTGAAAGGCTCACACAAGTCTTTGCGGACGCGGGCTACAGTGACATGTTGGTTGAACTTGGTCAGGTAACTTCTGCAGACGAAGTGACGATTAGCCAAGGCGCCGAAACAATTTATCAAGCACAGCGTTCACGTTTACGCACTGTGTGGGCTGAAACCACAGACCAAATGCAGCGTTTACGCGACAACCCAGCCTGTGTGGACGAAGAAAAGGCCATAAAAGCCGACGTGAATAACCCAGGCTTACACGCAGAGCTTAGCTTTGATAGCAGCGACGACGTTGCTGCACCGTATATTTTAAAAGGCGCAGCACCGCAAGTGGCTATTCTGCGTGAGCAAGGCGTAAACAGCCATTATGAAATGGCAGCCGCCTTTGATCGTGCTGGTTTTAAAGCCATCGACGTGCACATGAGCGACATTCTATCGGGCCGCCAAGACCTCTCCGACATGCAGGTGCTCGCTGCCTGTGGTGGGTTCTCCTATGGTGACGTGCTAGGTGCTGGAGGCGGCTGGGCGCGGTCTATCCTGTATAACCCGCGGGCACGGGACGCATTTAGCGCCTTCTTTAACCGGGCGGATACCTTAAGCTTAGGTGTTTGTAATGGTTGCCAAATGCTGTCCACCTTGAATGAGCTTATTCCAGGTACGGAAGACTGGCCGAACTTTGTCACCAACCGCTCCGAGCGCTTTGAAGCTCGTGTGGCTATGGTGGAAGTGCAAGAAACCAACTCACCTTGGTTCCAAGGAATGGCAGGCTCACGTATGCCTATCGCTGTGTCCCATGGTGAAGGTCGTGCTCAGTTCCGCCAAACCGAAGACGCCATGGCCCTTAATGAGCGTGCGGGTGTTGCGTTACGGTATGTAGATAACTATGGCCAGGTAACGGAACAGTACCCTGCGAACCCGAACGGCTCAGCCCAAGGGGTGACCAGTGTCACCAGTGCCGACGGCCGTGTTGCCATTATGATGCCTCACCCAGAGCGGGTGTTCCGAAGTGTCGCGAATTCCTGGTACCCAGAAACCTGGGGCGAAGACGGTGCTTGGATGCGCTTATTTAGAAATGCACGCGTTACCCTCGGGTAACGCGAGTGTATGAAAGGAAGCCCACCTTAGTTGTGGGCTTTTTTGATCCAGTCAATATATTGTTTGGCAATATCCGTGTGGTCTTGCTGGCCTTGAAAGTGGCTGGCCCATGGACCAATGGCAATGACAGGAACGTCTTCCCCGGTGTGACCACCCGTGGTAAAGCCGCTGCCCGTATGAAAGCGCACAATGTCCACAAGGATCTTGTTAATTTCACGCCATTTGTCACTACTGGTTAGCGCCGCGACCGTATTCAATTGGCTTTGTTGTTCGGTGCTTAGTGGAAACGGAATGTGCTGACTAATAAAGTCTTGCCAGTCCACCAGAGGCATATCTGCGAGCTCGGTAGCAATAGAGCGTAAGCTTCGGTTAATACGGTTTACTTTAGCTGCGCGCCACTGGTATTGACCGTCAGCACCGAGTGTTAAACCACCGGTAGAATGGTCGGCGGTGAGTACGAGTGCCGTATCACCACGCTCATCCACATAGTCGGCTAAAAAGGCTAAAGCCAGCTCTAGCTCTTTCATTTCGTGCATAGCACAGGCAATGTCATTGCCATGGCCGCACCAGTCAATCATGGACGCTTCAATCATCAGCACATAAGGCTTGTCTTGGGTGGCTAATAGGCGCAGCGACTCTTGCACCATTTGCGCTAAGCGTGGCTTATCGTCAATCACATACGGGAAATTATTTTCGTGCATGAACGCAGCGACCGGCAATTGACGCTGTTGTGTTAGCTCAGCGAAGCTTTCCACGACATTCACACCACCGGCTTGCATATCGCTTAGGTAGTCCACGTGTTCGCCGTCGTCATTGGTAAAACGAAACTTGTTACTCCCACTGCCCACAATCAGGTCGAATACATACTCGCCCTTGGTATTCGGTGTGGCGAACTGGCGGGCAATGTCATGTTCCATGCGGCGGCTCGGCACATGGGTGAAAAAGCCTGCAGGGGTAGCATGGGTTAAACGCGTGGTGGCCACGGTTGCGGCTAAGTAACCGTTGTCTTTTGCAATTTCCATCATGGTGGTCAACGGCTTGTGGTCGGCATCCACGCTAATGGCACCGTTGTAAGTTTTAATGCCTGTGGCTAAAGCAGTTGCACCGGCTGCAGAGTCCGTAACCCAGGTGTCGTCGGCAGGGTAGGTGCTGGCGGTACCCACAAAGTAACGGTCAAACAGGGTACGCTCAACGTCTGCCACATCCGTATGGGCGCGGCCGTCTTTAAAATAACGGTAAGCCGACAGGTAGGGCATACCCATGCCGTCGCCTATAATTAAAATAAGATTCTCAGGAGTTTCTTCAGCCTGACTGAAGGGGCTGAACATCAAGCTTGCTGCAGTAAGCAGCGTTACGAGCCATATACGCATAGTTTAAAGCCTCAATAAAAAATTAACGACGTCGGTTTTGTTCTCGGTTTTCTATCTTACTGGCATCACTTTTCCGAATCATGACATAGGTGGCACCTGCACCGCCGTCACTTTTCTGAGCTGTGTGAAAGGCTAATACCAAAGGTAAGTCTATTAACCATTGGTAACATAAGCTTTTGAGGAGGGCGGGGCGGTCTTTGCTGCGGCTGCCTTTACCATGAATAATTAAGGCGGTCCGCACATCGCGGCGGTGACATTGCTCAATAAAGTGAGCAATTTCAACACGTGCTTTGGCCACACGCATTTTGTGCAAGTCGATGGATGCGTCGTAGCCATACTTGCCGAGTTTGAAGTTTCTAAAAACGGCTTTTTGAATGCCTGCGTCGCACCACTCCAGAATACCTTCAGGTTCAACCCACTCGCGCACTTCGTCCGTCAGGCCTGCGCCTGGGTCTGTTTGCGCTAGCGAAGTCGCCGCTTTTCGCCGCAGCGCATGGGCTAAACCTTTTTCCGAACCAAAGCTTTGTATGGCTACAGGATCATTTTTTATAGGCTTCACTTCTGCCATAAAGTCAGGCATTAGTTCACCTAAGAGTTCATTAAACCCGGGTTGGTTTTTATTGGCCATTGTTCACCTCCACCGCCAGCTTGCCTAGTCTAGCAAATATTACCGAGTGTGGGAGCAATGGCGAAGTGTTATTGCAGAATGACCATGTCCCTGGCTTGAATGCCTACTAACGGCTCGCCCGAGACACTGCGTAGCTCACTGGAGCTTGCATATACTTGGGTGACTTCAAGTTCAGTGGGGTTTAGAACCCACTGCTCACGGTATTGGCCAAGCTCATCTAAAAATCCGCCTCGGTGTAAAATACGGGCACGAGTGCCAATACTAAGCTGCTGACGTTCGCCTAAATTACTGTGAATAGCCCCGTCGCTGGCGCGGACCACCAACCCTTTCACCGGCGTGCACTGCACTTTTTGCTCTAAGCCATACACCAAGTCTCGCATCTTCGCTTCTAGCTCCTGGCCAAACCCTTGGCGCCAGAATAGCTCGCTATGTACATCTACTGCGGCATTATAAGGGTAGTCCCAGTCCGCCTCACCGGTAATACTGGCGGTGGTAATCCGCTCGCCACTATACCCGTCCAGCAGGTATAAGCTTAATTCAAATTGGCGGTTGTATTTGGGGTGGCGCCAAAAAAGCAGGCGAGGTCCTGGCTGCGGTGTGGCACTGATGTCGTGAAACACCCCAGCAATAATGTATTGACTATTGAATTCGCGGGCTTGTCGGCGGGTAAAGTCGGCAAGCTGTTCCGTATGGTTTCCAGTCAGGTAGCGGGTAAGCCCAGGGTCGCTTGGCAGCGTTTGGCTGACTATAAGTGACTGGCTGTGTTGGCCCACAAGGCGGCTAAAGCGGAAGGAGCTGGCCGCATCGAGTTCATACACTTGCCCGTGAGCTAAGTGCTCCCGTTGTGCTACAGCAAAGGGAGTAATCAGCACACTGCGTTTCACACCATGGTCTTCACAGGCGTTCACATTGGGCCGAACAAGGGTACGCAAGGTGACTTCATGACGTTGGCCGTTTGTGCGCTCGCGTACTAAGGAAGCGTGTTCAATCGCGCCGTTGCTGCGCCACTGAAGGCGTTGGCCAGTTAATACGCCATTTACGACGTCTTCCACGCTATGCACGGTTCCACCTGCAAGGTCTAGGCTTTCTCTGAGCGCATTTTCAATGGCACGCTCTCGGGCCGCCTCCACATTTCCATTGATAATAGGAGCCCAGCCACGGGTTTCATACCAGTCAGCGGTATAGCCTGTGCCTGCATATACAAGCGCAAGAAGGAATAGGGTAAGTCGCCACATTTTTGACACCTTTGCTGATGAAAACTATTTTCACCCTTAACTATGCAGAATACGTGCCGATACAGATAGCAAGAGAAAAAGAGAAAGGACAGAGTACATGGCAAAGTTATTTGTTCGCCACCCGTTACAGGGTATCGCTTGTGCGGCTTTCCTGCTAGGCGCAGTGGGTTGTACAAGTATGGAGCGTCACATTGAGTACCAAACCATTGCACCCGATGAGTACCCTGTTATTACAGCGACAGGGTATGCGCCAGTTGCCAGCCAGCAGGGCGACACGGAGGCGACACGCATTCTGCAAGCCATGCGTGCTTCACGGCTGGAAGCTTATCGAGAGCTAGCCGAGCAGGTGCAAGGGGCTTACTTAACGGGTGAAACTAGAGTGGCCGACATGATGCTACAAAGCGATCAGTTCCGAAGTGAAGTAACGGGCCTTATTCGTGGTGCGGAAGTGGTTCGTAGCTACCCTGTGGGTGAGTATTATGCGACTGAGTTAAAGGTAGACTTTGAGCGCTTGCATAACGTGTACATAAGTACTGCACAGCCAACGAAATTGAAAAGCATTCACTTTTACTAAGTGGGGGTTGTTTAAGCTTTAATACCTTTACCAGAAAGGCCGCTACGCGTGTGGCCTTTTTCGTTATAGGTCATGCTGTTTTCGCCGTGCATGTTTTGCAGGCTTTGCTTGAGGGTTTGTATGCGGCCTAGGGTAAGACGAAGAACTTGGCCGTTGACTTGGTTTTGCTCGTGAACTTGTTGCAGAAGTTGCTCTATACGCTCACGCTTCTC
Organism: Aliidiomarina taiwanensis; assembly: GCF_003987015.1. Taxonomy (GTDB): domain Bacteria; phylum Pseudomonadota; class Gammaproteobacteria; order Enterobacterales; family Alteromonadaceae; genus Aliidiomarina; species Aliidiomarina taiwanensis. The sequence goes on from NZ_PIPQ01000002.1 coordinate 408,947, forward strand.
TAAAAACTCGGGTTGAGAAAGCTGCTGGGCTTGTGGATGCTGTGCCAGGCTGTTGTCGGTTTGTTCAATGGCAGAAAGCAAAGAACCCTTGCGCTCGGTTAACTCTTCTAGCGTTGGGGCATTACGCTGTTCAAGAGCCTGGAGTTCAAGGGCTTGGGTGTCGTATAGCGACTGTAACTGGGCTAACTGCTGATCCAGCAGCTGGTTTAAGCTTTCGCTCTTCATAGAGTGGTGACGCACCAATTAACTACGACCGCTGCCTGAAATGTTTCCAAACATGTCGCTTTCAAAGTGTGCGATTTTCGCCGCTAAGCGCTCTGCATCGACGGAATACGACCCATCTGCAATGGCTTTTTTAATACGAGCCACTTTTTCAGCGTCAACGCCCGAGTCTTGCTCTGCACGGCGATGTAATTTATTAAGCTGCTGAGCCTGTTGCGTGAGTGACACGGCGTCTTGACGTGGAGCAGCCGCTGTATTGGCCACCTGGGTTTGTGACGCAGGTGCTTGTTGCTCGGTACGTGCCGTGCGGTTGTTTAACGCTTGGTTCATTGTTGAATTTAACTTATCAATACTCATGGTTTTGCCCCTACAAAATATCCTCTACAATCACAGTATCGGCCACAAAAGTAAATACTTTAATGGAATTATGCATTAGTGTACTACTGACTGACGGTGACTTCACCTATTGCGCTAATCACCCCTTGTACGTCTTTGTTGCTGCGAGCATTCGTCACCACAATACGCTCACCTAACAGGCCGTCGCTGCGGGCTATGCCCGTGGCTTGAATATGCAAATTCCCGACTTTGGTAATAATGGTGATATTTTCACCACGACAGACAAAACAGGTGTGCCGTGCCTGTATTGCTTGTAGTGCGCCAACGCGTCGTTTAATTCTAGCACCAATTAAGGCGTCTGGCTGACTAAACACCGAGTCGCGAACTTGCTGTACGTCGACTTTATTAACACTTAAGTCGCTGGCACTAATAACATGCCCTGCAGGTAAATTGTGAGCCGCTACCACCACATTTTGCATGCGTTGAATACGGACGGGTACAAATAAACGCCACGGCGCCTCCGCGTCAGAGCATTCTATTTGCACGGTTGCCTGCCGGTCAGGCGTTTGGCTTCCCGCTAAGGAAAATTGCAACGGCTGTTGGCACTGGCGAGCAGGCATACGAGCATCTAAGCTACTAGCAGTAAGTTGTATATCACCATCTAAGTGACCTAGCTGATTTGCTAGAAAGGTTTCTGCTTGTTCAGAAAGTTGGCTGTGAGTATAGTTTGCTGCATCAATAGGGCTTGCAAATAATACAAGGGCAGCGCATAGCGTGCGGAAATAGTGCATAATAAACCTCAATATTCTAGCAACCGAAACAAATAAACTCGTAAGCTTTTTAAAGTATCTTCAGTATACTGTTATAAGAGCGTCAAGTTTTCGTCGTGACAGCCGAAATAAGTATAAGCATGAGTTATGCAAGGCTTGTGCCGTATTACAAAATGAATGATGGAGCATGTATGGCTGGTATTTTAGATTCCGTGAATCAGCGCACAGACCTTGTGGGACAAAACCGACTCGAGCTTTTATTGTTTCGGCTCAATGGCCGTCAACGATTCGGCATTAACGTGTTCAAAGTACGGGAAGTGTTGCAATGCCCTAAGCTCACCACTATGCCCCATAGTAATAAGTATATACGCGGAGTGGCACATATTCGTGGCCAAGCTATTTCCATTATCGACTTAAGCTTGGCTACTGGAGGTCGTCCAATCCAGAACATTCACGAACACTTTGTGCTTATTACGGAATACAACCGCAGTATCCAAGGCTTCTTGGTGGACGGGGTCGAGCGCATTATTAACCTGAACTGGGAAAATGTCATGCCGCCCCCCAAAGGAGCAGGCCGAAGTAGCTACTTAACAGCGGTAGCACAAGTCGATGACGAACTGATTGAAATTATTGATGTGGAGAAAATCTTAGAAGAAATCTCCCCAGCCAATACGCAGGTCAGTGCCGAGTTACATGGCGCACCCGACCACCGCGACTGGTCAGACTGTACCTTACTGATTGCCGACGACTCGACCGTGGCGCGCAATCAAATTAAGCGGGCACTTACGCCCTTGAATATTCCATTAGTGACCGTCAAAGATGGGCGTGAAGCTCTCAACTGGCTAAAAGACAAAGCAGACGAAGTGGGCGATGATATTAGCCGGACGGTTCCTTTAATGGTGTCCGATATTGAAATGCCAGAAATGGACGGCTACACCCTGACAGCAGAGGTTAAAGCCGACCCGCGCTTACAAAATATGGTGATTGTTTTGCATACATCATTAAGTGGTGTGTTTAACCAAGCCATGATCAAAAAAGTAGGGGCAGACGACTTTATTGCAAAGTTTCACCCAGACGAGCTGGCGGGTGCTGTACGCAAGTGGCTGCAAGCAGACGCTTAAGCTCATTCTTCATATGGATAAGGTTGGTTTTTAGTTCGTGACAAATAGAGAGTTAGGGCGTGCAGAATACGATGCGTTCTGCCTGTTTTTAGAACAGCAAAGCGGCATTGTGCTGGGCGACAACAAGCTATATCTGGTGAAAAGTCGATTAGCTCCGCTGATGCGGCAGTTTAACATCGACTCGCTTACCGATCTTGTTTCACGGTCCATGCAAGTGCGAGAGCGTGCTTTACGCTCTGCCGTACTTGACGCCATGACAACGAATGAAACCTTGTGGTTTCGTGACACCTACCCATTTGAAGTATTAAAAAACCAGCTATTGCCTGAACACAGGAATTTGCAACGGCCGTTACGTATTTGGTCAGCTGCTTCCTCAACAGGGCAAGAGGCCTATTCAATTGCTATGAGTTATTTAGAGTGGCGGGCACGAAATCCAGGTGCATTACCTCATGGCATTGAAATAGTAGGGACCGATATTTCTAACCGGGTGCTCGAGCAAGCGCAACAAGCCGAGTACGACGGACTTTCCCTCGCCCGTGGGCTGAGTGAGGAGCGTAAGCAGCGCTTTTTTGAAGCCTTGCCAAATAACCGCACTATGCGGTTAAAGGAAGAAGTGCGGTCATTGGTCAAATTCCGCCATTTAAACTTGCTCGACAGCTACACCTTGCTTGGCAAGTTCGACATTATTTATTGTCGAAATGTACTTATTTACTTCTCACCGGAAGTGAAACGGAAAATTCTTGCCCAAGTGCGTATGGCCCTTCAACCAGAAGGCTACTTACTGTTGGGTGCGTCTGAATCTATATCGGGCCTCACGAATGACTTTCAAATGGTCCGCTGCAACCCAGGCATTGTCTACCAGCGTAAAAACTAAACTTCCTGCTTTCCTCTGCTAAACCCTTGCCGATAATTAATGGCACATAATTTGCTTTGTCTCTTGTAAGACTTTATAGGAGACAAAATTATGTCGTCAATTAGCATCGAGAATGGCTTGGGCATTCATCCCTATGCGCTACTAGCCCGAGAGCGGCGCGCAGAAGTGCTTGCAAGTAATATCGCCAATGCCGACACACCCGGCTACAAAGCCCGTGATCTTGACTTCCGTGCGGCCCTTAACAGTGTGCAAAAGCGGCAAAACTTTTCCCTTGAAGCGACCAATAAAGACCACTTCAGCGTAACTCTGAAGGGGGCTGAAGGTGAAAAATATCGCAATGTAAATCAACCAGATACAGGTGACGGTAACACAGTGGATGTGGATGTGGAACGGAACTTGTATCTACGAAATGCATTAGAGTATCAAGCAAGCCTGACATTTTTGAATAGTCGTATTTCAGGCATGAAAAAAGCACTGAAAGGACAATAATAATGAGCCTCTATACAGTAATGGATATCGCCGGTAGTGCCATGAGTGCACAAAACGTGCGCTTAAATACGACGGCCAGTAACTTGGCGAACGCCAACTCCGTGAGCAGCTCGTCGGGGGAAACCTACCGAGCCAGGCATCCAGTATTTGCCGCTCAGTTACAAACGGCGCTGCATGGTGGCCCAGGGCAAGCCAGTATTCAGCAAAATGCCGGCATGGGCGTGAAAGTGTTAGGCATTGTCGAAAGCGACAAGCCGCTGGTCATGGAATACGCACCAAACCACCCCATGGCCGATGACAATGGCTACATTTACAAGCCCAATGTCAATGTTATGGAAGAAATGGCCAATATGATGTCGGCTTCACGCTCGTACCAAACCAACGTGCAACTGGCCGACACCAGTAAACAGTTACTAAGCCGAACCTTGCGTATGGGGCAAGGTACTTAATGATTAAGCGGGAGAGTTTCCGATGGAACATGTAACCAACTCACTTACAGAACAACTGTATTGGGGTGATAAAAAGCAAGTCGGCAAGGATCAAGGCGACGGCAAGTTAGGGCAGGAAGACTTTTTCCGCTTACTGACCCAGCAAATGAGTATGCAAGATCCCACCAAGCCCATGGACAACGATCAAATGATCGCACAGATGACCAACTTCACCATGGCGGAAGGTATCAGCGACTTGTCAAATGAATTTAAGCAGTTTGCTGCCAATATGACGTCGAACCAAGCTTTGCAGGCTTCGTCCATGGTGGGGCAAAAGGTACTTATCCCATCGGATGTTTCCTACTTTAACGGCACACGACCTGTCGACGGCATTGTGTCGTTGCCACAAAGTGGCGACAACGTGCAAGTACGAATAAAAAATGAAGCGGGCGAAATTGTCCACACCATTGACATGGGAACCCTACCGCAAGGCCAACATAACTTTAGTTGGGACGGCACGCTTGCCGATGGCAGTAAAGCGCCAAACGGTGACTATGTTATTGAAGCCACCGGTAGCATGGGTACACAAACTGAAGCCTTACCGGCACTTACCTATGGCTTTGTGGAAAGTGTCAGTATGGGCGGACAGGGCGGTATTGTACTGAACCTTGAATCGATTGGCCGCGTCGACTTACGCGACGTTATTCAAATTACGAGCGGCGGCGCTTAAGCCCCGTAAACGACTACAACAAGAGGTGACTTATGTCTTTTAATATTGCACTAAGTGGCTTAGCAGCGTCGCAAAAAGATCTCGATGTGACAGCCAACAATATAGCCAACGTAAAAACCACAGGGTTTAAGCAGTCCCGGGTTGAATTTGCCGATGTGTATGCATCTTCTATTTTCTCCAACAACCGCACTAAAACCGGTGACGGTGCGCTTACCTCTATGGTGGCCCAGCAGTTTTCACAAGGTACTCTCGACTTTACTGAGAACTCCTTGGATATGGCCATTAAAGGCGGTGGCTTCTTCACCACAGCACCTTCTATTGGCTCGCAAGACTTGTCGTATACCCGGGCGGGTAACTTCAAGTTAAACCGTCAAAACTTTATTGTCGACAATGAAGGAAACTACTTACAGTCGTTCCCAGTCGACCGTAACTCGGGTACTACGTCGTCGGTGGCGCTTAGCACCATGCAACCTATTCGTATTCCAGATGTAGCGGGTGCACCTAGCCCAACCAGCAACGTGTTTGCGTCTTTTAACGTGGATGCGCGCGTAACGCCAATTATTGAAACAGCACCGGGTGCGTCAAACTTTGACCCAGCATCCCCGTCCACTTACCATTCGTCTACATCCACGACCGTGTACGACTCGTTAGGTGAATCACACATTGTAAATATGTACTTTGTAAAACGTGCGCCAAATGAATGGGACATGTACGCCACCTTTGATGGTCAAGAAGTGAGTTTGAACACAGCAAACGCAGGGGCTACAAGTGCTGCGGGTTCAACCAGTACGCGTGTCACCTTCGACGCCAGTGGTAACCCAAACGTGGTGGCGCCCAACTTAACCTTCCCACCCGTCGACTTCAGTTTAACGCCAGCCTTGTTAGGGAATGGTGCGGACGCAACACAGAATATCCAGTTGAACTTCCAAAATGAAGCGGGTACCAATATCCCAACCCAATATGCGTCAAACTTTGAAATTACCAACTTAAACCAAGACGGTACAACCGTTGGTCGGTTAACGCGGGTCGAAGTGGACTCGTCGGGCTTAGTGGCGGCGTCTTATTCGAATGGCGACACTCAGTTCCTAGGCCGCGTTGCCTTAGTCAGCTTTGCCAATGAACAGGGCTTGCAGCAAGTAGGCAGCACCCAATGGCAGCAAACCATTGACTCCGGTGAAGCCATTGCCGGCGAAGCAAACAGTGGTGTGTTCGGTGCTATCGAGTCGTCAGCTCTTGAAAACTCGAACGTGAACCTCACCCAAGAGTTGGTGGACATGATAGTGGCGCAGAAAAACTTCCAAGCAAACTCCCGAGCGCTGGAAGTGAACTCGACATTACAACAAACAATTCTACAGGTTCGATAACCCCTGCGGGTTTGTGACTTGGCGCGGCTTCGGTCGCGCTTTTTTTTACCTTCTTACCCTTCACCGTTCACTTTTCAAGCTTTGGCATACTTCATGCATTAGTTCAGGTAGAGATCCTGTATGTGACAATTTTTTGTCGAGGAGCAAAGCATGGATAATTTACTGTTTATTGCTATGAGCGGCGCGAAAGAAAGCATGAACGCCATGGCGGTACGGGCAAATAACTTGGCGAACGCCAATACCACGGGCTTTAAAGCCGACCTGCAGCAGGCGCGCGCCATGCAAGCCTATAACGAAGGTTTGCCAACGCGCGTGTTTGCCATGACGGAAACACCGGGGCAAAACTATGCCGATGGGGCTTTCCGCACGACAGGTCGCGACCTAGACGTTGCCGTGCGCGGCCCAGGTTGGATAGCGGTTACCGATGCGGATGGCAACGAAGCTTACACTCGCAATGGTAACTTACAAATGGACGCAAACGGTATGTTGCAAACCAGCAGTGGGCAGCCGGTGCTGGGCAATAACGGACCCATTTTCTTACCCGTTCCCATTACTAATATGTTTATCGGTGCAGATGGCACCGTGTCGGTCCGTCCTGAAGGAGCCCAAGCGAATGTGATTGAAACCGTCGACCGCATCAAGCTTGTGAACCCTGTGAACCGTGACATGACACGTCGCGAAGACGGTTTATTCCGTATGAAAGACAACAGCTTAGCGCCAATCGACGGATTAGTGCGTATTGAGCAGGGGGCCTTAGAAGGCAGCAACGTGAACCCTGTGGAAGAAATGACGCAAATGATTGCCCTACAACGCAATTATGAAATGAACGTGAAAATGATGAAGACAGCGCAAGAAAACGATCAGCGCTCAGAACGCTTATTAAGCATTGTTTAATAAAACACCATCAACACACAGTGAATGAGGTGATGTATGCATCCCGCTCTATGGATAAGTAAAACCGGCCTTGACGCCCAGCAACGCGACATTGCGGTGACGTCGAACAACTTAGCAAACGCCAGCACCATTGGCTTTAAAAAAAGCCGAGCTATTTTTGAAGACTTGCTGTACCAAAACATTAACCAACCAGGTGGCCAGTCAACGCAAGAAACGGAATTGCCTTCTGGGTTAATGCTAGGGGCAGGTACGCGTGTGGTCGCGACCCAAAAGAACTTTTCGCAGGGTAACTTAATTACCACAGAAAACTCCCTAGACATCATGATCAGCGGGAAAGGCTTTTTCGAAATACTTATGCCCGACGGCTCTGTTTCCTATACCCGAAACGGACAATTCACCCTAGACCGCGACGGCCAAATTGTTACACCTGGGGCAGGTCATCCTTTGCAGCCAGCCATTAACATACCTGATGACGCCTTGTCGGTGACGGTCAGTCAAGACGGTGAAGTGGCCGTGACCATGCCAGGTCAAGCGGGCAACCAAGTGGTGGGGCAAATTAACTTAGCTTCCTTTATTAACCCAGCGGGCCTTGAACCTATTGGCGAAAACTTATTTAAGGAAAGTGCCTCGAGCGGAGCGCCATTACAAGGTATTCCAGGGGTTGATGGCATGGGGAGTTTGCACCAAGGGGCTTTAGAAACCTCGAACGTGAATGTAACCGAAGAATTGGTGAACCTGATTGAGTCGCAACGGGTGTATGAAATGAACTCGAAGGTTATTTCGTCCGTCGACCAAATGCTTGGTTTTGCCATTCAGCAACTTTAAGTTGGGGTAACCTTATGCGTACTTTAAAACACGGCGTGTCTTTTGTTCTCGCACTGAGCTTAACAGCATGCGCGGCACAGCCTGCGCCACGGCCCGTGCCAGACGACCCTTATTACGCCCCGGCCATACCCGAACAACCCACACAGCAAGCAACCCCAAATGGTTCCTTGTTTAATGGTGAAATTAACGGTTTGTATTCGGATATTCGGGCGCGCAGCTTAGGTGACATCATTACTGTACGCTTACAAGAAAATACCTCGGCCTCGAAAAGTGCTACCACAGGGACTTCCCGAGGCACCAGTGTTAACTTGCCCACACCCACGGTGCTGGGGCGCGACTTAAGTTTCCGAGGCTACTCCTTGTCGGCAAACTTAGAAGGCAGCACCGAGTTTTCTGGCGATGCCTCGGCCGACCAAAGCAACCGATTAAGTGGTGAAATCAGCGTAACAGTTATACGTGTGTTACCGAACGGCAACCTCATTGTTCGGGGTGAGAAATGGTTAACCCTTAATAACGGCGAAGAATATGTACGTTTAACTGGCATGATCCGACCGCGGGATGTCTCTTCTGACAACACGGTGTTGTCGAACCGAGTAGCGAACGCACGCATTGAGTATTCAGGTACGGGCAGCTTGGCGGATACCCAACGCCAAGGCTGGCTGACGCGATTCTTTAACGGCCCTATTTGGCCTTTCTAAGAGCCGCAAAGGAGAGAAAGATGAAAAGCAAACTGATTGGACTCCTAGGTGTTCTGGTACTGTTGTCGGCTTGGTCGATCCCGGTGGCAGAAGCACAGCGAATTAAAGATGTGGCTTCGGTAGCGGGCATTCGCTCGAACCAGTTAATTGGTTACGGTCTAGTGGTGGGCTTGCCAGGAACAGGTGAACGTACACCTTTTACCGACCAAACCTTCCGCACCATGTTGGGTAATTTTGGTATTAACTTACCCGACAACCAACGCCCCCAAATTAATAACGTGGCGGCGGTTGCTGTGCATGCAGAACTCCCCGCCTTTGCTAAGCCGGGGCAACAAATAGATGTGACCGTCAGTTCAGTCGGCGACGCCAAAAGCCTGGTGGGCGGCACCTTAATGCAAACCTACTTACGCGGTGCCGACGGTGAAATTTATGCCGTTGCACAAGGCAGCTTAGCTGTAGGCGGGTTAGGCGCTGAAGGGCAAGACGGCTCTAGCATTGTTATTAATACACCCACCGTAGGCCGTATTCCCAATGGTGCTATGGTCGAACGAGAAGTAGAAACCGGCTTTGCTCACAGTGAATTTATTACTTTCCTTCTAAACCGTCCGGACTTCACGACGGCGCGCCATATGGCGGAAGCCATTAATAACTTAATTGGCCCAGGCTCTGCCGTGCCAGTAGACGCCGCGTCCGTGCGAGTCATTGCGCCCCGCGACCCGGGCCAACGGGTTAGTTACTTATCCACGCTGGAAAATATTCACGTACAGCAAGGGCAAGCAGCGGCACGCATTATTATTAATAGCCGTACCGGCACTATTGTGGTCGGGCAAAATGTGCGCTTGCATCCGGCGGCAGTGGCCCACGGAAACTTGCAGGTCACCATTTCTGAAAACTTTAATGTGTCTCAACCAAACCCTTTTGGTGAAGGCGAAACTGTGGTGACCCCAGACTCTGGTATTGAAGTGCGGCAAGAGAATGCACGCATGTTCCATTTTGACCCAGGCGTGTCCATGAACGACTTGATTAACGCGATTAATCAAATTGGGGCAGGCCCCGGTGACATTATCGCGGTACTCGAAGCGCTAAAACATGCGGGTGCTATCGACGGCGAGCTCGTCATTATTTAACTGGGTAGGCAATAGCAACGAAGGGAAGGCCATGGACAATAACTACGGACATCAAATGCTGCAGCATGCACAGTCAACGTCTGTGTTGGACTTGCAGTCGCTGGACGCACTACGTCGTCAGGGGATGCAAGGGAAAGAAGCGGAGCAAAAAGCCCTACGCCAAGCGGCCGAGCATTTTGAGTCTATTTTTATGAGCCAACTATTGTCGAGCATGCGTAAAGCCAACGAAATCTTTGGTGCCGACAATCCGTTGAATACCCAGTACACCAAGTTTTATGAAGACATGCACGACCAACAGCTTAGCTCGGAATTAGCGAAAAACGGCAGCTTAGGTTTGGCGGACTTGATTGTGCAGCAATTAAGTCCTGCGGGGACGTCGAATTATACGCCGGCCAGTTTATTGCCGGTTGCGAACTTAGACACCAGCATGGCGCAGCGCGGCATTCGTGTGGTGCGCGAAGAAACACCAAAGGAACAAGCACCCGCTGGCATTCTTGAACGCATCCCAGCCCTTCGTATGGCCACGGACGATCAGGACTGGCGCCCAGCTAGCCCATTAGAGTTTTTACAACGGTTGGCACCTTATGCGCAGAAAGCAGCAGAGCAAGCCAGTGTGTCACCTGCCACAGTGCTTGCACAAGCCGCTCTTGAAACCGGTTGGGGGCAGCATGTTATTCGTACACCAGAAGGGCAATCTAGTAATAATGTTTTCAACATTAAGGCCGATACAAGATGGACAGGGGCCACAGTAAGTACGCAAACTCACGAGTTTGAAGACGGTCAGCGCAAGCAAGAGCAGGCTCACTTCAGGGCTTATCGTTCGGTGGCAGAAAGCTTCCATGACTATGTAAGCTTTTTGCAGTCAAATCCGCGCTATCAGCAGGCGTTAGAGGTAGGTCGCGACGCCATCCAGTTTGCGGAGCAACTTCAGCAAGCTGGCTATGCAACAGACCCTGAATACGCAAACAAACTAAAACGTATTTTAAGTGGTGACGCTATGCAAGCAATACGTCAACAGTTTGGGTTTTAATAAGGTGACTTTATGACATTCGATTTACTCCGAGTAGGAAGCCAGGCTGCCCAAGGGCACCAGCGCTCTTTGCAAGTCACAGGGAATAATATTACCAATATTAATACCCCAGGCTATGTACGCCAACGCAGCAGCTACACGGAAGCGCCTTACGGGGCAGGAATTTCCCGTGTGGAAGTTGAACGCTTGCTAGACAAGTTTACGCAGCGCCAATATTGGACCGACACCTCACGGCATGGCTACACCACGGCCTTCTTAAATGAGTCGTCAAAAATCGACTCCATGTTTGGCAGTGGCGACTCGAGCATTAACAGTGCTATCACGAAGTTTTTTGGCATGATGCAGGACTTGAACGACGACCCTGCTTCCATCACTCAGCGTGAGTTGGTGCTGGGGCAAGCCAATGCAACCATTGCCCAAATGAAAGACTCGGCGAACTTTTTAAGCAACCAAGAGCGGCTGTTAAACGAACAGTTGCACCTCACTGTCGATACCGCCAACAGCATTGTACAGAGCATTAGCGACATTAATAGTCAGCTCGACCTGATGCCACAAAGCGATGCCTCGGGTGAGCGTCACACTTTGTTAAACCAGCGAGACGAAAAAATTCGCGAGTTGTCTGAGTACATGACCATTTCTACCATTGAAGACGCGAACGGTCGGGTGCGTGTGAACCTATCGAGTGGTCAAGCTTTGGTGCTAGAAGACGGTACCTATAACCTGATGCGTATGCAGGGTGACCCAGACCCAGACCGCCCGCAGCTGGTTGCTATAACTCAAAGTGCCGGACAAAGTATTAGCCAAGGCATAGACGAGCTAAAAGTTGGCGGGCGTTTAGGTGGTTTATTAGCCTACCGTTCCGAGGTGCTCGAACCCACGCAAATGCGCATGGGGCAGCTTGCTTTAGCATTTGCTGACGGAGTGAATAAACAACAGCAGCAGGGGCTCGACTTAGACGACGAGCTAGGGCAACCCATTTTTAGTTTCTCAGGCTCTATGGTGAATGGTTTGCCGGCATCATCAAACCAGGGCACAAACCAACGCATTGAAGCTCGTTTAGTCCCTGGCGAAATGAACCGTATGGTAGCCAATAACTTTGAAGTGGAAGTGTTGTCTGCTAATACCTACCGGATTATGCCCCTCGATGCGTCAGGACAAGTGATTGGGAACGCCAACGACTACCCGGTATACGACATCAGCCCGCCCAACGGCGGTGGCGAAGACTATGGGCTGACACTGAGCTTTGCTTCCGGCACGTTTGTAGCCGGAGACCGGTTTATATTAAAGCCAACGAAAAATGCAGCCGATAATATTCAGGTGGCCATGCAGCGGCCAGAAGACTTGGCCCTTGCCAGCCCGGTACGCGTAGGGAATAACGGCAACAACCAAGGGCAAGGGGACTTGCAGCTTCAAGGGGTTTCAGGCTTAGGCAACTACTTTAATGGCAACGCACTCAGTAACAATGCCCCCGTTCAAGTAACCTACCAAGGATTTAGTGCAGGCCAGCATAACTTAGAAATTACCCTGAACGACGGCACTGTGTTGAACCACAGTACGTCGGACATGAACAATGTGTTTAGCCAAATCCCTGCGTTAGACCCAGCCGACTATGACGTCAGCTTGACAGGAAAGCCGGCCGCGGGTGATGTCTTTAGTGTGGAATACAACGCTGGCGCTATTAATGACAACAAAAATGGCTTAGCTATTGCCGAGTTGCAACGCCAGCAAATGTTGCGTCGCAATACGGACGCACCTTCCGACGCAAACACCCTCACCTTTACAGAAGGGTATGGCCGCATGGTGTCGGATGTGGGGAACAAAGTGTCGCAAGCTCGTACCGCCGAACAAGTATCCGACGCCATGCTAAAACAGTCGGAAGAGTTTTATAACTCTGTATCTGGCGTTAGCCTAGATGAAGAAGCAGCAAACTTAATTCAATATGAGCAGGCCTATAATGCAGCGGCCCGTTTAATTAGTACGGCACAACAGGTGTTCGACACCTTGTTTAATGCCACAAGGTAAGGTGTAAGCCATGCGTATACCAACAAACCAAATATATAGCCGCGGCTTAAATGCTGTGCTAGACGCGCAAAAGCGGCTACTCAAAGTGCAGAACCAAATTGCCAGTGAAACCAAAATACTGACACCCGCAGACGACCCTGTAGGTAAAGCGCAGGTACTCGGATTAGACGACAAAATTAGTCAGAACGAGCAGTTTCAACGCAACGCCACCCTATTAAAAAACCGTCTGCAGCGCACCGACTCCGTGTTGTCGAATATGACCACAGGGTTAGACCGAGCGCGGGTCCTTATGGTGCAGTCGGGCAATGGTATTATGTCAGCGCAAGACAAAAAGTCATTGGCGGCAGAGCTTGCCGGTATTCGCGACGAAATGCTGAATATGATGAACTCGCAAGACGAAAACGGCGACTATCTATTTGCAGGGTTTCAAAAGCGTACGCAGCCTTTTAGCAAAGACCCAGTAACCGGCCACTACAATTACAATGGTGACGACGGCCGTAACCAAGTGCAATTGTCACCTTCCTTGCAGGTGACCAGTGTGGAGCCGGGCAGTGCCGCATTTCAAAATGTGGCCGCCAACCGTACCTTGAAATTCGCTGACAGCACAGGTGGCGTTTCAGGAGCCTATGCGCGAGTAACAGACAGAGCCACTTTTGATGCGTTTCACAGTGCCCAGTTTAATAAAGTGCAAGCGCCAGAGCTCAATAGCCTCCGGTTTGACTTTGACGGAACCAATATCAATGTCCATAGGCTGAATGAAGCGGGGGAGCCATTAGTTGCAGGGCCTATCCCTTATACCCCCGGCCAGCCTTTTAGTTTTAATGGCATAGAAATAGAGTTTGAAGGCACCTTTGGAGCTGGGGAAAGTGTGGAGCTTCGTTTAAATGAACCCACCCAAAACCTCGTCACCACCATTGACAATTTTGTCACTGCATTGGAAGACGGCTCCATGCCGCCTGAGATGTTTTCAGAGCAGCTGACCAATGCGCTTGAACAAATCACCCGTTCGCAAGACACCTTGTCTTCCGTGCGGGCGCAAACTGGTGGTCGCTTGAATGTTCTTGATCATGCGTTTAATAGTAATGTTGACTTGGAAATTGCTAACCGAGAAACGCGATCGCATATTTCCGACGTGGACTATTCGGAAGCCATGACAGAACTCACCAAGCAAGACGTGATGTTGCAAGCTGCACAAGCAACGTTTACACGCATTACTCGACTGAGCTTATTTGACTTTATTCGATAAACGCAGGGAAGTATTGAAGAAAGGCTAACGACATATTCGTTAGCTTTTTTTTATGGCCGAAACAAATAAAAAAATCTTAAATTAGGCTAAAGAAAACAGACTCCGCTCCGATACATTTAATAGAAGATGTCACAGATTGATAATAAAAGGCCGGTAAGAGCCATCACTCTGACAAATATTTATCAGGAGAGAGAACAATGAGCTTATATGTAAACACAAATATTTCATCATTGAATGGCCAGCGCCAACTTATGAACTCATCAAATGCGCTGAATACATCCTTTGAGCGCTTGTCATCGGGCTTCCGCATTAACAGTGCGGCAGACGATGCGGCCGGTCTGCAAATTACCAATCGTATGACCTCACAAATTCAAGGTCTAAACCAAGCAGTACGAAATGCCCAAGACGGTATTTCCGTAGCCCAGGTTGCTGAAGGTGCGATGCAAGAGGTGACCACGTCACTACAGCGTATGCGCCAGCTCGCAATACAGTCGCAAAACGGTATCAATACAACAGCTGACCGCGCAGCACTACAAAAAGAAGTGTCTGCCCTGCGTGTTGAAATTGACCGTATTGCAACCACGACGCAGTTTGCAGGTCAAAACCTGTTAAGTGGCAGCTATGAAAATAAAAATTTCCTAGTAGGTGCAAACGCCGACCAAAATATCTCTATTACATTGAACAGTGTAGCAACAAGCGACTTAAACATTACTGTCAGTGATGTGAGTGTCGATACTGCAGCAAAGGCTTCAGCGGCACTGACAAAAATTGATGCTGCAATTTCAGCGATTGGAGCGTCCCGTGCAGACCTAGGTGCTATTCAAAACCGTTTCCAGTCTACTATTCGCAACCTCACGAATATTGCTGAAAACGTAACAGGCGCCCGCTCACGTATTATGGACACAGACTTTGCCAAAGAAACAGCAGAGCTAACCCGTAACCAAATTATTCAACAGGCGAGTACGACCATTTTAGGTCAGGCCAACCAACGACCACAAGCAGCGCTTTCACTGCTAGGTTAAGACTCTCTCTTGTTTTGGCAAGAGTTGCCGGGCCCTCGGGTCCGGCATTTTTGTTAAAGCTAGCGACTGGTTGCTATCGTTCTATGAACGCCATAAACTAGCTTTAACTCACTTATAAAAAGGGCAGCGTATGTCAGTTTCAGGCTCAGAACTAAAACAACTCATGATAGATACAGCAGCCGATGCCAGTGCCTATGCGGCGGAAGAGTTTGCTGCGACCCTCGACCAAAGCGTGGAGAGTCTAGAAACCGTCGACCAACTTATTTTGCAAGCCCGGGAAAAATACGGCCAAGACATCCACAATAGCGAAATTATTTTTACCCTGTGCAATATGTTTGGTGCTTATGTGGGAGAAATATTCAGGAACCAATATGGTGGTACCTGGGTGTATGATGCGTCAGATAACCAAGCGCCCTCAGTCTTTTTGCAAAAGGGTGAATATACGTTTGCTTTTGCAGGTATTATCTACCAGCGCTTAATCAATGACCAAACCTTAAGTGTGCGTCGATATTACGAAGAAGCGGTCACTAACGCAGTACCGAAGCAATAAACTTTCGTAGAATAAACAATTGCTTGTATCAAACTCAAACAAAAACCGACAAACTTGTCGGTTTTTTGCTCAAGAATTCCCCAAGGTGTCCGATAAGGTAATTAGACACAGTCATGCTGTGTAGGATTAATCAGTTACTCATAAACTTCCAAAGCGGAAGCCGGACTAAACAGAAGGGGGACTTATGTCTCTATATGTAAACACAAACATCTCATCAATTAATGGCCAACGCCAACTTATGAACTCTTCGAATGCGTTGAGTACGTCGTTTGAGCGTTTGTCGTCTGGCTTTCGTATTAACAGTGCGGCAGACGATGCAGCAGGCCTACAAATTACCAACCGCATGACCTCGCAAATTCAAGGTCTAAACCAAGCGGTGCGAAATGCCCAAGACGGTATTTCCGTGGCCCAGGTAGCCGAAGGTGCCATGCAAGAGGTCACCACTTCTTTGCAGCGCATGCGTCAACTGGCTATTCAGTCGCAAAATGGCATTAACACCACGGCCGACCGTGCTGCACTACAAAAAGAAGTGTCTGCACTGAAAACAGAAATCACGCGAATTTCTCAAACCACTGAGTTTGCTGGACAAGTACTATTGAGTGGTGGTTATCAAGGAAAGAACTTCCTAGTGGGTGCGAATGCAGATCAAAATATCTCTATTACACTTGGCAGTGTTGCCTTAGGAACCTTAGGAATTGCCTCATTGTCTGTTTCAAGTGCGGCAGGTGCCGCGACAGCATTAAAAAGCTTAGATGGTGCTATTTCCACTATCGGAGCGCAGCGTGCCGACTTAGGTGCAATCCAAAACCGCTTCCAGTCAACCATTCGTAACTTAACGAATATAGCTGAAAACGTAACGGGAGCTCGCTCACGTATTATGGATACAGACTTTGCGAAAGAAACAGCCGAGTTAACACGTAACCAAATAATTCAGCAGGCCAGTACAACAATCTTGGGTCAGGCCAACCAAAGACCACAAGCAGCCCTTTCACTGCTAGGTTAATTAGTAAGCAGCAAAATAAGGGAAACCGGCTCAATTTGAGCCGGTTTTTTATTGTCTGGTGGTTTTTTTCATCAGGTGGCAAATAATTGCCGATCCCCCCTAAAGGTTTGCCGCTTTCATCCGATAAGGATCTGAGCACCTAAAAAGGTGTCAAAATAGCAAACACTGAAATACGTTTCCTGTTGAGGATTCGGAATATAAAAGGGGGGACTTATGTCTCTATATGTAAATACAAACGTGTCGTCATTGAATGGACAACGTCAATTGCTGAACTCAGGCAATGCCTTAAATACTTCTTTCGAGCGTTTATCATCTGGTTTCCGCATTAACAGTGCGGCAGATGATGCTGCGGGCTTGCAAATCACCAACCGCATGACCTCGCAAATTCAAGGTCTAAATCAAGCGGTACGTAATGCGCAAGACGGCATCTCTGTAGCACAGGTAGCGGAAGGTGCCATGCAAGAAGTAACTAATTCACTTCAGCGTATGCGTCAGCTTGCGGTACAATCACAGAACGGCATTAACACCACAGCCGACCGTGCTGCGCTACAAAAAGAAGTATCAGCCCTTAAAACAGAAATCACGCGTATTTCTGAAACGACTGAATTTGCAGGCCAAAACTTATTAAGTGGTAGCTACAAAGGGATAAACTTCCTAGTGGGTGCAAATGCGGATCAAAACATTTCCATCTCGCTCAAAAGTGTTGCGCTAGGAAGCTTAGGAATTGCTTCATTGTCTGTTTCAAGTGCGGCAGGTGCCGCGACAGCATTAAAAAGCTTAGATGGTGCTATTTCCACTATCGGAGCGCAGCGTGCCGACTTAGGTGCTATCCAAAACCGTTTTCAGTCAACCATTCGTAACTTAACGAACATCTCTGAAAACGTTTCGGGCGCGCGCTCACGCATCATGGACACAGACTTTGCAAAAGAAACAGCTGAATTGACACGTAACCAAATTATTCAGCAAGCAAGTACCTCTATCTTAGGACAGGCCAACCAACGTCCACAAGCGGCACTATCGCTTTTACGTTAATAATCGGCAAGCCAAAGACTTCAAAATACCGAGCAGCTGCTCGGTATTTTTTTATGCATCAATAAAAACTGGGTGGGGTGGCAATTTTTTGCCGGTGTGGCTAAAGTTTAACCAGTTGGGTCCGATACAGAAAATAAGTAAGAGTATATTGTAGTTTGTAGGAAAGACTGGCTAACCCGAGTAAGAGGTTGTAGGGGGGCACCCGGGTTAGCCAGCAGACAAACGTCAAAAAGTTGTCAAAATAGCGTGTTCACTGAAACACAGTATTAGCAAAGCAGGTATCATGCCAACACTTTACAAGTGGATAAAATTGCAATACCAAATAAACTTGCCACAATAAAATCTAAAGTAATGAAGTATGGTGCCGATACAGCTACATGTAGGGGTAGCTTGCGAGGGTTGTAGCTCGCAGGTAAATGAGCAAGCAAGTTCGCTTGTTGAAGAGGTGGGAGTTTATTGGTATGAAAGTTGAATCCACAAACTTGTCCATGGGGGCGGAGCGCAACCAGCAGGCTGAACGTCAAGCACAGGACGTTGCCAAAGAGGATGCTGTTTCGATTTCTGTCGCAACGGTTTCGTTGCCACGGCAAGATACCAAAAGCGTAACGCAACCGGAAAAAGCTCAACCGAAAGAGCAACCGCTGAGTGCGTTAGCTGATATTATTCAAGAACTAAATGAAGCAATACCATTAGAAGCACGGCAATTGAAGTTCACGGTTGACGAAGCTGCGAATCGCACCGTTGTATCTGTCATCGACCAGGACTCAGGTGAAGTTATTCGTCAGCTTCCAAGTGAAGAAGCGCTTGAGTTAGCGAAGCGGTTGCGAGAGCAACAAGAAGGCGCAGAAAAGGCCATTGGTGTGCTTGTAAACAGTATGGTATAGCAGGAGGACGTATGGGTATTTCATCACTTGGAATAGGCTCTGGCCTAGACTTAGACAGTTTAGTGAAGCAGCTTGTTCAAGCGGAGCGTGGGCCGCGCATGGCTGTTCTTGATAAACGAGAAGAACAAACCAAGGTGCAAATTTCTGCGCTTGGTTCATTGCGCTCAGCTATTAATGAGTTAAAAGACCCACTTCGTACTCTCTCCGACACAGACCGTATGCAAGCCCGAGCAGCCACTGTAAATAACCCAGAAGACGGTGAGCCTTTCTTTACCATGGAGTCATCCCGGAGTGCTGCCAAAGGCAACTACATGGTGGAAGTGCTGGCACTTGCACGAGGCACTCGGGCTCAATCAGAAGCTTTTACCAGCGCTAAAGACACAGTCACAACCACAGCTGGTAACTTGAACTTTGCTACAGCTGACGGCGAACACGCTTTTTCTATTTCCGTAGACGCAAATGCCAGTTTAGAAGACATTGCTCGTCAAGTGAATGAGTCTAAAGATAACTTCGGTGTTAGCGCCAGTATTATTAACACGGGTGGTAGTTCTCCAGAAACACGCTTAGTGTTTACATCGGATATTACCGGTGCCAATAGCGAGCTGTCTGTGACCAACGACAATGCTGAACTCGACTCGGTGTCAACGGTTGCCACAGGAGTTGGCCCAGCGGGTATGACCATAAAGCTTGAAGACCAAGCCGCTGACGCCCATATCAATATTGATGGAATTGATGCCTACAGCAGCACCAACACCTTTGAGAATGTGATTCAAAACTCGAGTATTACCGTATTGCGAGAAACAGAGGCTAATACGCCCATTAAAGCCAGTGTCGACTTCGACACAAAAGGTGTTGAAGAAGCAATTGAAGCCTTTGTTAAAGCTTATAATGGAATGGTCGATAAGATAAATAGCTCGACCCAATACAAGCCCGCAGACGAAGACGGTAAAAGTAAAAGCGGCCCTTTAATTGGCGACGGTATGGTGCGTTCAATTCAGGGCTCTTTCTCTAACATTGTTGCTGGGAGTGCCGGCACCGGCGAAATCAATAACCTATTCCAATTAGGGTTAACCTTCGATAAAGACGGTAAACTTGAGTGGAGTAAAGGAACCAGTGGTGAGCTTGATGCAGGTAAAGAGCGGCTAAAAGAAACCCTGGCATCTAATTTCGACGCTGTAAGCGAAATGTTTGCAGGTGAAAACGGCATAGCCACACGTTTGAGCTCGCTGGTGGATGAATATGGTCAATCCGGTGGCTTGCTGCAGTCGCGCACAAAAGCGGTCGAGAGTCAGCAAACATTGATACGTGATGAGCGCGAAGCATTTGAACGCTACTTAGAGTCCTATGAAGAAACACAGCGCATGCGTTTTGCAGGGTTAGATAAAACCATATCAAGCCTTCAAAACGGCGCAAACCTGATGTTTGCACAGTTAGGATACGGTTAATAAAGAACTAATAGATAAAGGTGATTCCATGTACAACAAAGGTTTAAAAGCTTACGCATCAGTGGGGGTGAGTAACCAAGTGGTCACCGCCGACCCATACCGTGTGATCCAAATGTTGCTGCAAGGGGCGCTCGATAAAATGGCCTATGCAAAAGGCGCCATTGAACGGAAAGACTTTGCTGCAAAAGCAGAAAACCTCACCAAGTCCGTAGCCATTGTCAATGCACTGCAAGACGCACTGGATATGGACGTGAAAGCAGAAGTAACCAATAATTTATTTGACCTGTATAGCTTTATTATTGACCAGTTAACAGACGTCAGTGTTGATAACGACATTACCAAGCTGGAAGAAACCATGTTTGTGTTGCGCCAAATTAAAGAAGGCTGGGACGCTATTCCAGTGTCTGCTCGTGAAGAAGGCCTACGCATGCAGGCGGAACGTCAGGCAGCTGGCGCATAATGACCGAAATACTTCATTCCTTTATCAATGATCTCCGCGCTTTGCAGGCGGAGATCGACGCCCTTCTCGCAGACTCAGACAACCCACTTGACACCTTGCCAGCCAAGGTCGACCAACACAATGATGTGCTTTCACGGTTGTTTGCCCACTTTGAAGAATTGAACCAAGAAATAGACCCAGAGACGCTTACTTTTTTAAGAGCTACGCAAAGTAAAATTGCCAACTGGACCACGCAAGCCATTGAAGCGCGTGACGAAACACGGCAGAATTTACTTAAGCTGGCACAAGGCCGTAAGGCGAGGCGCCAATATTAGTTTACCGGGAAGTAATCCACATGATAAAAGCAATAAAGAAACATCTGGCCCCATGCTCCCTTACCCAAACCGAACTTGAATCGCAACTCACAGAACCCCTTTCCCACAGAACCCAATTGAATCGAACGGCATTTCAGGCCTATATGCCGAACCTGGCCGTGGTGTTTGAAGAAAACATCATCGACGACTTAGGGTTGTTCTGTAATAAAAAAGGGCACCTGAATTTAGCGAGTCAGAACTCTGGCCAAGTCATTTATGGACTCGACCCAAAAGCTGAAAGTGAACAAGACATTGCCGACTTCCTCCAAGGCGCTGCCCATATAAAGCTCAACGGTACGCCTGTTAAACAGGTGCCTCTGCTACGCGCATACCAAATGCCAGAGTCGAAAGGGTTTGTTCCCGCCTTGCCATTAAGCCCAGTACCGGCGCAAGCGGACACAGTCGTCATGCTCGGGTTAGGCTTAGGGCATGCCCTAGAAGCCTTACTTCGCTCGCCACAAGTACAGCCACAAAATATTTTGGTATACGAGCCAACCCTCGACTTTTTCCGCGCCAGTGCGCAAGTAGCCGACTGGCACTTTATTTTAGAGACGGCTCAAGAGCGCGGTATTCGTTTGTTTTTACAAATAGGGCAAACCGGTGAACAAATAGGCCAAGACTTACTTGAGTTACAGCAAGCATTTAAAGCACAAGATGTTTATTTATATAAGCACTACCATGACCCTATTATGGACGCTGTATACGACACGCTGGTACAGCCAGGCTTCAACTTAAAAGCCTTGGCTTATGGTGAGCAAAGTATTCAACCACTAAGCCATGTCACCCAATACCTGATTCCCCGAGCAGGGAAAGTACGCAGCAATATTAAGCGTGAACAAGCAGCATTGAGAATGGCTGAGCTAAAAAGCCTAAAAGAAAAGAATTTAGCTGCCTTTGCGCAAGAATTCCCAGACATATACGAGCAATTTAAAGACTATCAGCCAGTCCAGTGGCAGGCTTTTTTAGACGACCATGGCGAAGTGAATCTGTATCACGAGCAACGGCTTGGCGCTTTGTACCATGAACGGCCAAACGAGCTGTGCCAACAAACCCTCCAGTTATTTGCCGACGAGCCCAATAGAAACGATATGTTTACAGGTTATCGAGGCGGAAAACTGTGGAGCTACCTACATTTTGCAAAAGCGCGGCAGTTTGGTGCCTTACTCACAGAGCTTGAAGAAAAAGGGCATTTTATACCAAAAACATTAAGCAGCCTTATTTGGTTTGGCTTAGAGCTTGGTTACCAGCTACAAGAGCTGGTCAGTCAGTACGACATCAAGTCATTATATATTTTTGAACCAAACCCTGACTTTTTTTATTGGTCACTCATGACGGTGCCTTGGCATGAAATATTACCTGCGCAGCGTGAGGCAGGTTTACATTTGGCCATAAACATAGGCGACGACGGCACCTACTTGCATCAAGATATGTTTGAAATGTATCAGTCTTCCGGTGGTTATTTAACGGCAAGCTCTTACTTTTATGTGCCACGCTTTACGCCCCACATGCAGCCTCATATCAACCAATTGAAACGAGACTTGCAAAGTTACTTAATGCTAGGTGATAACTTTGACCACAATCGATATGCGTTTCGGAATATCGAGCAAAATATTCAACGTGGCCGTATGCGCATTTTAAAATATGAAGGGCGTGTTGCTGAAGACTTAGCCCAGATGCCCGTGGTCTTGGTAGGGAACGGCCCCTCTTTAGATAGTAATTTGCAATTGCTAAAGCAGCGGCGAGATGAGTTTATTGTGGTGTCTTGTGGGACAGCACTTAAAGCATTGTACGTGGCAGGCATACAGCCAGACTTTCACGCTGAAGTCGAGCAAAACAGGGCAACTTATCACTGGATCACACAAGTAAATGACCTTGCTTGGCTAAAACAAATTACTTTACTGTCTCTAACCGCCACACATCCAGACAGTGTGGATTTATTTAAAGAGCACTTCGCTGTATTTAAACAAGGCGAAGCCAGTACCTCAGCTGTTCTACGGCGCAGTAAGCTTGAGCGTGAATTAGCCGCGGTCGACTTTTGCTATCCAACGGTGACCAACTTAGCCTTGAGCATCGCTGTTACCCTTGGCTTTAAAAACATTTATTTGTTGGGGGTCGACCTAGGCTTTAAAGACATGGACCACCATCACTCAAAAAGCTCTGCCTACTATAAAAAAGGTGAAGAAAAGAGCTGGCATAATTTCCGCAAATCAGCGGGGGAAGCTATTGCCGTTAGAGGAAACTTTAGCCCTGTGGTGCTCACCAAGTACGAATTTCAACTGTCTCGTCGAATAATGGAACAGTTATTATCCGAGCAGGCCCAGCGAGTACAAGCTGATGCGGGCATGCAGGCAAGCCAGGTGTTTAACTGCAGTGATGGTGCGTATATTCAAGGCACAGAACCGAGTCCGTTCGAACAAGTCTCCGCTTACCCCAAAGCTGACCGTGAGGCGTTGCTGACACATTTACGGACACAACTATTTACGGACGAACATCGGGAGGCCATGTTAGAAGTATATCGTCGCGGCTTTGACAATCAGCGTATGCAGGAAGAAGCGGAAAACATGTTGGCATTAGCTAAGCGACCGGTTCATTCTATCGATGAAGCCTTAACTCGCTTAGAAGATGAAAAAAACAATATACTGGCTCTCCATAAAGAGGGTAAAAGCCTTTGGTTTTATCTTATTTTTGGCAGCTCGCATTTTGCCAGTGCCTGTTTAGTGCGTTTCTTATTTCTTGATGGAGATGAAGAAAAAGCCCTTGATAACTTCCGAAAAGCCAATGAAATTTGGATTTCTTATTTGCAAGAAGCTATCGACAGCTGGCTCGAAAACCCGCACAAGTTAGACGAGATTTCAGTTAAATTTTAGCTTCTGCTTGGATGAAGTCCTCAAGCATGAGCTGAAACGCTTCGTGGGCATCTTGCAGGTCAGTGAGGGGCCCCACTTGTAGCCGGAGTAACAAAGCCGCGATAGTACGGCGAAGGCTTAAGGACCAATAAACTGCAGGTTGGTGTTCTAGTTTAGCCAAGCTTAGTTTGAATGAGTGCTGCTCAAGAGCGGCTTCTAATTCCTCAGCTGTGGCAGTGGCTAAGGGGGCAAACAACTCGCTGCAGCGGTAAAAATGCTGTGGACGCTGCCAGTTTACTTGGGCGCTAGATAAGGACCAGCGTTTAAGCGGCCATCGGACTGTCCCGCTGTAGGGCTCTATGCTTTCTCGATAGCGGGCACCTAAGTCCAATCCCGGAGATAGTTGATACGCCTGCATACGAGGGAAACGCGAAATAATAAGTCGTGCCTGCAAAGCAGAAAATTGAAACTCACGCTTCGTATGCGCTTTCATATTATGAATCGTTGTTACTTCTAGAAGCTCCCCAGTCGCACGAAAATAATGCTGTGGATTTTGCTGATCATAGATAGATCCTATAGCGTGATGCTGATCATGATTAACAAAGGCCAAGTCGAAACCAGCTATCCAAAGCTCTTTCGCCCCAAGCTGAGCAAATAACGCAAGACCCAAATTGAGTACGGTAGGGAATGCGTCGTGCACTTGTATCGTGTCATCCGGTAAACCGGGCACTAGCTCGTCAAAGGCATGCCCAGCCAATATAAAACTGCTATGAGAGCCAAACAGAGTACGAATACCATGTTGAAAGCCAAGAGGTGCGCATAAGTGGACTTTGGCTAGGTAGTCCTTATTTAGTTCTAGCAGTGCTTTTGAATGGAACTCAAGCTCCAAATGAATATGTGGCGTAATGCCGTGTGCATGCAAGGTAGCCAGAGTGGTTCCACACGACACCAACAGGTAGCCTTCCGCATGCCCGGCCTGAATGGCTTCTAAGGTGGCTGTTAAAGAAGGCCCATTGCCCAGTAGTAAAATGGGGTTGTTCGGTAGCTCAGTGCGGCGAGTTATTAAGTGTTGGGTTACAGCTGACACTTGGTGGGCTGCATCTAAACAGCGCCGAACCCCCATGGCAGGCTGTACTATGTATCTAAGCTCTAGCTCGACATTTTGGCGTATTTGTTTGGCAGCGTTGTTTGAGTCGGCTTGGTACACACGACACTGCCATAACGCTTTACCTGGTAGTTGGTGAATCAATTGTACAAATTGCTCAATCACCTCTGAGGTTGTCCCCGTGCACATATACAGCTGCACCTTCTTGTCGAGAAGCTGACGAAGGAGCTGTTGAGGAACCGAGTGTGGGGTGAGCAAAATTACCCGCTTGAGGCCTTGAATTTCAGTCGCTTCACTTAAAATCTCTGGAGTATAACCACATAAAATCAGGGTGGTAAAACCATGTTTGGAAGGCATGGGGCGCTGGCGCAGTTTTTCAATTAAGAGGTTCTGCAGCCGAAACTCATGCTGCCATTTATACTTGTGGGTATGCAGGCGCAGCACAGGGTCGCAGTCGTGGTTGTATTGTAAGCACTGTTGGAAGTGCCACAGGCGCTCTGCAGCAAGCTGTTCAGGGTTTTCTTCCATGGCGGCAAAACAGGCCGGCTCCACCGCCACCCGATGCTCAGCTAAGGTTTGCAAGTCTTGGCTAAAGCGTTTTGCAGCAGGTACGTGTGACTCAAGCTGCACAACGAGCTGCGTATTGTGCAGCACGGGTAGCCAGTCCACAGCATGCAAGCTGGCATGAAACAGTTCCAAACTCGGGATATACAAAAGTGCAAAAGGAGTAGGGTGTTGACATAACTGCTTTACTAGCTGCTGACCTGAATAATGTAACTCGGCGGCTATTAGTACGGGTTTTGCGCCTTCAAGAGAGCGAAAACCATAGGGAGGCTCGAAAGCAGCAGGCGGCCAAGCCATAGTAAAGGAATGCTGGTGCACGCAATTGCCGTGCCCTGAGCGGTCACATGTCAAAGTATACTGACTTGGTTGCAGCGCCCGTAATTGCTCGGCCAACTCGGGTAACTGCAGTTGCAACAAACTTAAATTGGCGTAAAAACGCTCGCGGGCAGCCTGTAAAAAAAGCCGCTGCTTATCTTCGTCAGGTTCTATTTGGTGACGAAAGTCTCTAAAAAACATATTACGACCATTGACGCGCGAGCATAAGTACCTGCTGTATAATGAAGTCCTGTTCCGCCTCGGTTAATTCAACATACAAGGGCAACGTAATGGCTTGGCTGTAATAATACTCGGCGGCAGGGAATTGGCCGCGCTGAAAGCCAAGGGTGGCAAAGTCAGGTTGCCAGTGCACAGGAATATAATGCACATGCACGCCAATGCCCGCCTCCCGTAATGCATTAAAGGTAGCCAGTCGGTGTGCCGCAGGTACTTGAATAACAAACAAGTGGTAACTTGAGTACATATCGGCAGGCACCTGTAAGGTGCTTACCGGGCTATCAGCAAACGCATCATGGTAGCGTTTCGCTAGCGTGTTGCGCACCTGTGTAAAGCGGTCCAGTTGACTTAGTTGGCTTAAGCCTAACGCTGCTTGTATATCTGTCATGCGGTAATTAAAGCCCAAGGCGTGTTGTTCGTAGTACCAGGGCTCTGGGTTGTCTGCGTGCATATGCGCAGGGTCTCGGGTAATGCCGTGGCTGCGTAAGGTCGCTACCTTCTCAGCAAGCTCGGCATTTTGCGTGGTGAGCACGCCGCCTTCTCCACAGGTAATCATTTTTACTGGGTGAAAACTAAACACACTGCAGTCCGAGTAGGCACAATTGCCTATGGGCTGTTCTTGGTATTGGCCACCAATGGCGTGGCTTGCGTCTTCAATAATATGAATGCCCAAAGGCTTGGTTAATGCAGCAATGCCCGCCATATCACAGCTAGCCCCAGCAAAGTGCACAGGAATAATGACCTTCGGCAAGTGCCCACTTGCTTGGGCTTCGGTCAGTTTGGTGGCAAGGGCAGTGATCGACATATTTCCAGTGTTTGGGTCTATATCAACAAAATCGACGTCTGCGCCACAATAGCGAGCGCAGTTAGCTGAAGCCACAAAGGTGTTGGGCACGGTCCAAACCCTATCGCCAGGGCCCACACCCAGCGCCAAACAGGCCAAATGCAAGGCTGCGGTGGCCGACGACATAGCCACGCCATAAGGGGCACCGCAATAGTCAGCTATGGCTTGTTCAAAGTTTGAAACACGCGGCCCTTGCGTAATTAAAGGACTTTGCAGTGCTTCAACAACAGCGTCAATATCGGTCTGAGAAATAAGTTGGCGGCCGTATGGAATCATAGCGATACCGTATTATTCAGTTGCCGAATTTGCTCTTCGGATAAAAACTCTGGGTTGGTTTCTGAATTGTATTCAAAGCCTTCAGGCACCGGCTTACCTACTTCCCCAAGGCCATTTATGTCGTAAGTTAAGTTGCGCTCAAACATTTGAATGGTTGGCGAAATCACAAAGTGGTCAGAAAACTCCAAGGTATGATAGCTATCGTCGGCTGGGCACATGACTTCGTGGAGCTTTTCTCCTGGGCGAATACCAATAATTTTATGCTTAAGGTGTGGTGCCATAGCCGAAGCTAAGTCACGAATGCGTATGGAAGGGATTTTCGGAACAAATATTTCACCGCCGTGCATGCGTTCGAAGTTCTTCAATACAAAGTCGACGCCTTGTTGCAGGGTAATCCAAAAGCGGGTCATATGAATGTCGGTGATAGGCAGCTCGGTGGCGCCCTCGGCAATCAGTTTTTCAAAATAAGGTACGACTGAGCCTCTCGAACCCACCACGTTACCGTAGCGCACCACTGAAAAGCGGGTTGGTCGGCTACCGGCCATATTATTACCTGCAGCGAACAACTTATCGGAACATAACTTAGTGGCACCATATAAGTTAACTGGGTTTGCGGCCTTATCCGTGGAAAGCGCAATCACCCGTCGCACGCCATTATCAATCGCGGCGGTTATCACGTTTTCAGCGCCATCAATGTTGGTGCGAATGCATTCCATGGGGTTGTATTCAGCCGCTGGAACTTGCTTTAAAGCGGCCGCGTGAATGACATAGTCCACCCCATACATGGCCCGGTTCAAACGCTCCCGGTCTCGTACGTCACCAATGAAGTAACGCATACATGGGGCGTTATAGTGCTGCTGCATTTCTGACTGTTTTAGTTCGTCGCGGCTATAAATAATTATTTTTTTAGGAGAGTAGCGCTTTAGTAAGGTGTCAGTATAACGCTGGCCAAAAGACCCCGTGCCGCCAGTAATGAGAATAACTTTATTATTAAACATAGGTTTGAGCTCACCGTGTCCGTTTCATCTTTTATATCAGCTGTACAGGCTTTCCACCAGCTTCACCCGTGCCAAAAGTATGGCGTTTGCAGTCTTGCTGCAGTCCTACTGCGGTGTTAAAGCAATTTCCATGCACATACTACCACGAAACACATATTTTACAGTTGCGCCGAGCGTGC
The DNA here is from genome assembly GCF_003987015.1 of Aliidiomarina taiwanensis. Lineage (GTDB taxonomy): Bacteria > Pseudomonadota > Gammaproteobacteria > Enterobacterales > Alteromonadaceae > Aliidiomarina > Aliidiomarina taiwanensis. The sequence continues at coordinate 437,236 of NZ_PIPQ01000002.1, forward strand.
TATTGTTAGTGAATGTTGAGAAATCATTATTTTCTTGTATTTAATTTGTAGGAAAGTTGAAGTGACCACACGTGAAGCACAAATAGAACGTGAACTGTTTAAGTGCATGGAAGAGGTAGCAGCACAAACAGGCACAGAACTCGCCGCAGAAATAAACCCCCACACGGCTTTAGTGGAATCGGGCCTCGACTCTCTTGCCATGGCTATGGTGATAGCGCGAATGGACGAGCGCTTAGGCAGTCGACCTTTTCAAACAGAATCTCTTGAAGGTATGCCAGGCACACTAGCAGAATTAGTGTTGGCTTATAAACGAATGGATGAAGTGTATTAAAGAAGAGAAGAACAGGGGAGCAAACGTGCATTCAACGTCATGCAATGCATTCAACGTCATGCAATGCATGACCTACTGTGGTGTTAGAACCTTTGTAGGCCAGGCATCGCCAGACGCAAAATAAAATTAAGCTGAGATAGCTTTAATTTGTGCAGCTAGGCGGCTCTTATGACGAGCTGCTTTGTTTTTATGAATCAGGCCTTTCGTGGCGTAGCGATCCAAAATAGGGGTTAAATCAGAATAAGCAGCTTTTGCTTTTTCCTGATCGCCGGCAGCAATAGCTGCAACAACACGTTTCATGTATGTGCGCATCATAGAACGACGGCTGGCGTTGTGCTGACGGCTTTTCTCTGCCTGTACTGCACGCTTTTTCGCAGACTTAATGTTAGCCAAGGTGGACTCCTGAAATATTACGTAAAAAACTGTACTGATTTTAAGGTCGAGGACTATGCCTATACCAAGTGAAAAAGTCAATAAAATCGACATTTATTTGCACAAATTATCGCTTACAATGGGGTAAGTAATCAAGTCGATTTTTAAACCCCCTGCAAACCCCAATGAAAATGGCCTTATTGCAAGGCTTCCGCGGGCTGTCAACGCGTGGTAATCTCCTAGCTAGTAGACGTTCTTTTCATTTTTTGGAATCAAACAGTGACCACGGCTCATTCTGCGCAAAAACAACCTGAACCTGCTGCTCCGAAAGCACCTAAATTATTACGCTCTGGCGCTATTGTTAGTGTTATGACCTTGCTGTCCCGTGTGCTTGGGCTGTTGCGAGATGTTGTGATTGCCGGGCTGATGGGGGCAGGCGCTGCGGCGGACGTGTTCTTTTTTGCCAATAAAATACCGAACTTTTTACGTCGGCTCTTTGCCGAAGGCGCGTTTGCCCAAGCCTTTGTGCCGGTACTTACCGAATACCATCATGGCAAGTCCTTAAGCGATACGCGCCTACTCATTGCACGCGCAGCAGGGACCTTAGGTACTTTGGTGGGCATAGTCACCATTGCCGCTGTGGTGCTTTCGCCCGTGGTGGCGGCCTTGTTTGGTATGGGCTGGTTTCTCGACTGGTACCAAGGGGGGCCGGACGGGGCGAAATTTGAACTGGCTAGCTTACTGCTCAAAATTACTTTTCCTTATTTATTCTTTGTCACACTCACCGCCTTAGCTGGCGCTGTGCTCAACACCATGGGGCGCTTTGGGGTGGCCGCCTTTACCCCAGTGCTGTTAAACGTGGCCATTATTGTAGCGGCCTTGTATGTGTCCCCCCAACTTCAGCAGCCTGAAATTGGCTTGGCCCTAGGTGTTTTCTTTGGTGGCTTGCTGCAATTGCTGTTTCAGCTGCCCTTTTTAAAGCGAGCCGGCGTACTGGTTCGCCCCCGTTGGGGCTGGCGCGACCCAGGGGTGGTTCGTATTCGCACCCTCATGATCCCCGCTTTATTTGGCGTGTCCGTGAGCCAGGTCAACCTGCTGTTCGACACCCTTATTGCGAGTTTTCTTAAAACCGGCTCCATTAGTTGGTTATATTACGCCGACCGCCTCCTCGAATTTCCTCTGGGCCTGTTTGGCATTGCCATTGCCACGGTTATTTTGCCGGCGTTGTCGGCGCGCCATGTGAACGACTCGGCGAACGACTTTCAGCAAACGCTAGACTGGGGCGTGCGCATGGTGGTTATTCTTGGGGTGCCGGCTATGGCGGGTCTTATTGTGCTTGCTGAACCCATGCTCATGGTGCTGTTTATGCGGGGTGAATTTGACCCCTCCGACGCTTTGTTTGCCTCTTGGGCCTTAACGGCCTATGCCACTGGCTTACTTAGCTTTATGTTGGTGAAAGTATTGGCCACGGGCTTTTTCTCGCGGCAAGACACCAAGCGCCCGGTGAAATACGGTATTATCGCCATGGTGGCCAATATGGGCTTCAATATCATTTTCGCTATCCCCTATGGTTATGTGGGGCTGGCCATTGCCACAGCGCTGTCGGGAACCTTAAATGCTCTGTTATTGGGCAGTGTTTTGTACCGAGAAGGGGTGTTAACTTTACCAAAAGCGACCTGGCTGTTTTTTGCCCGGGTGGTGCTGGCAGCCGTAACGATGGCCCTGCTTGTTGTCTGGCTGAACCCAAGCCGTGAGCTGTGGATAGACAACAGCTTAATGCAGCGTATTCTGTGGTTGACTGGCTTAATTGCTACCGGTGGGGTTACCTTTGTTGCCAGTTTTTTACTGCTAGGTGGTCGGCCGAGTCAGTTAAAAACTGCACATTAGTTACACAGGTGCTGATTCCTATGCTTAATTTCGCTATACTCGCGCGCTTATGAAGTTAATTCGCGGTTTACATAATATTCGCCCTCGGCACCGCCATTGTGTGCTGACTATAGGCAACTTTGACGGCGTGCACTTAGGGCACCAAGCTGTGCTGCGCCGTGTGCGTCAATATGCGCAAGACTTAAATGTGCCTGCCGCGGTTATGGTGTTCGAGCCACAGCCGTTAGAGCTATTTCGGCCAGAGCAAGCACCGGCTCGGTTAAGCCAGTGGCGCGAAAAATACGCCCTAATGTCAAAGCTGGGCCTCGAGTACTTAATTTGTACGCGTTTTAATGCGGAATTTTCCCAGCAACCGGCGGAACATTTTATTCAACAGGTGCTGGTCGAAAAGCTTGGCGTTAAACATTTAGTGGTGGGCGACGACTTCCGCTTTGGCCGCAACCGCCAAGGTGACTTTAATTTATTACAGCAGGCGGGCGCTGAATTTGGCTTTACCGTAACCAATACGGAAAGTTACCGCCAGTCGGCAACCCGGGTGTCTAGCACCTTAATTCGTGAAGCCTTAGTGCGGGGCCAGTTTGTCGACGCCGCCACCATGCTCGGCCAGCCCTTTCATTTTAGCGGGCGGGTCATTCATGGGGAAAAGAATGGGCGCAAACTAGGTTACCCAACCGCAAATTTGGCCTTAAAGCGATTACACAGCCCCTTGCATGGGGTGTTTGCCGTCACCGTAAGTAATGGCAAAGAACACTGGCAGGGCATTGCCAATATTGGTAAACGGCCCACTTTTGGCGGTGAACAGTTACAATTAGAAGTTCATTTATTCGATTTTCATGGCAACTTATACGGTCAGCGTTTAAGCGTTTACCCCGAGTACCATATTCGTGAAGAGCAGAAGTTCGACTCTTTACCTGCGCTGCAAGCGCAACTAGCACAAGACGAAGCAGCGGGGCGCCAGTGGTTTGCACAGCGTCCCCATTTATTCAGTATTCAAGCGACAACCAACGGGCAGCATCCATGAGTGACTACAAAGCAAGCTTAAACTTACCTGATACACCTTTCCCTATGCGTGGTAACTTGGCCAAGCGCGAGCCAGACATGCTGAAAAGCTGGTACGCAGACGACCTCTACGGTCAAATTCGTCAGGCACGGGCAGGGCGCGATAAGTTTATTTTGCACGACGGCCCTCCCTACGCAAACGGTGCCATTCATATTGGCCATGCGGTCAACAAAATTTTGAAAGACATCGTGGTGAAGTCGAAAACCCTCAGCGGCTTCGACGCACCCTATGTACCCGGCTGGGACTGTCATGGCCTGCCCATTGAGCTGGTCGTGGAAAAGAAGTACGGCAAGCCAGGTCAGAAGCTGACCGACGCCGAGTTCCGCGCCAAATGTCGTGAATATGCTGCCACACAAATAGACGCTCAGCGGGAAGACTTTAAGCGCATGGGGGTCTTCGGTGACTGGGACAACCCGTACCTCACCATGAACTTTAAGCAAGAAGCCAATATTGTGCGTGCCCTTGGCGCCATTATGCAGCGTGGCCACTTGCAACAAGGCTTTAAGCCCGTGCACTGGTGTACCGACTGTGGCTCAGCCCTCGCGGAAGCCGAAGTGGAATACAAAGACCGTACCTCACCAGCTATCGACGTACGTTTCCCTGTGATCGAAGCGGATGTCGTTGCCAGCAAGTTCAGCGACCAGGTGGGTGAAGGCCCAGTTAGCATGCTTATTTGGACTACCACGCCTTGGACCATTCCAGCCAACATGGCGGTCACTGTGGCCGCCGAGCTTGAGTACTCCTTAGTACAAGTAGAAGCCGAAGGTGAACGTCCAGCCGAGCGTTTAATTCTTGCCACCGACTTGGTGGAGCAAGCCATGGCCCGCTATGGCATTAGCGCATACAGCAGCCTCGGCATTTGCCAAGGTGCCGCCCTTGAATTAGCGGAATTGCAACACCCATTACAAGCGCGCACCGTGCCGGTTATTTTAGGCGACCACGTGACCACCGACTCAGGTACAGGTTGTGTTCACACAGCGCCTGGCCATGGTGTGGACGACTACAATGTAGGTCAAAAGTACAACCTTGAAACCTACAACCCAGTGAACGACAACGGCGTGTACAAAAGTGACACCCCTGAATTTGCCGGCCAGCACGTATTTAAAGCAAACCAGCCAATTATTGACAGCTTAACCGCCGCGGGCTACTTAATGCACCACGAGGCCTACGAACACTCGTACCCGCATTGCTGGCGCCATAAAACACCTATTATTTTCCGTGCTACGCCCCAGTGGTTCGTGAGCATGGACCAACAGGGCTTACGAGCACAAGCAATCGAAGAAGTCGGCAAAGTGCGTTGGATCCCCGAGTGGGGCGAGCAGCGTATTGCCGGCATGGTAGACGGCCGTCCAGACTGGTGTATTTCACGCCAACGTACGTGGGGTGTGCCGCTGACCTTATTTGTGCATCGTGAAACCGACGAATTGCACCCGCGCTCTGCGGAGCTCTTAGAAGCCGCAGCGCAAAAAATTGAAGAAGCAGGTATACAAGCCTGGTTCGATCTTGACCCTGCTGAATTGTTGGGCGAAGAAGCAGACCAATACCGTAAGCTCACCGACACCCTCGACGTATGGTTCGACTCGGGCGTCACCCATTACGCGGTATTGGCACAAAATGAAGACTTAGCCTGGCCGGCAGACCTTTACTTAGAAGGCTCAGACCAACACCGTGGCTGGTTCCAGTCGTCGCTTTTAACCGGTGTGGCAACCCAGGGGAAAGCACCGTACAAGCAAGTGCTGACCCACGGATTCACCGTAGACGGCCAAGGCCGCAAAATGTCGAAGTCCTTGGGCAACGTGGTTGCGCCACAAGAGGTGTGGAACAAAATGGGCGCCGACATTTTGCGCTTATGGGTTGCCTCTACCGACTACACAGCAGAAATGACCGTCTCAAATGAAATCTTGAAGCGCTCTGCCGACGCGTACCGTCGTATCCGCAACACAGCGCGTTTCTTGTTAGCCAACCTGAATGGTTTCGAGCCTAGCAAGCACCAAGTGGCGGTGGCGGACATGGTGGCGGTAGACCACTGGATTGTAAACCGTGCTCGGGCACTGCAAGAAGAGCTAGCCCACGCCTACGACGACTACCAGTTCCTCACTGTGGTACAAAAACTCATGCGGTTCTGCTCGGTGGAGCTAGGTAGCTTCTACTTAGACATTATTAAAGACCGTCAATACACAGCCAAGCTCGACAGTGTAGCGCAGCGCTCGTGCCAAACGGCCCTGTGGCATATTGCCGAAGCCTTAGTGCGCTGGATGGCACCGATTATGAGCTTCACCGCTCAAGAAATTTGGGAGCTCTTGCCAGCACCAGCTGAAGGCAACCGCGACAAGTACGTGTTTACTGCTGAGTGGTACACCGCATGGCCAGCCGGCATTGAAAACAGCGACCGCATTGGGAACGACAACTGGCAGCAATTACTGCAAGTGCGTGCGGAAGTGAACCGGGCCCTAGAACAAGCACGAAATAACGACCAAATTGGCGGCTCCTTGCAAGCTGAAGTCACCCTGTTTGCAAGCCCAGAGCTGCAAAGCGTACTGACTTTGCCGGAGCAAGAGCTACGCTTTATTTTGCTCACGTCAGACGTGGTGGTGGCACCGAACACAGAAGTGCCTGCCGATGCCCTCGACACGGACATCGAAGGCTTAAGTGTATTGGTACGCCGTACCGAGCATGAAAAGTGCAGTCGCTGCTGGCAGCACCGCTCAGATGTCGGCAGCCATGCTGAGCATCCAACCCTGTGTGGTCGCTGCGTCACCAACGTCAGCGGCGACGGTGAACAGCGAGCGTTTGCCTAATGACCAAACAACAGGTACCTAGCAGCTGGCGGCAAAGTGGGCTGACCATGTTGTGGCTTAGCGGCTTGGTGGTTCTGCTCGATCAGGTCACCAAGCAGTGGATTTTAAACAATGTGGCGTACATGTCGGAGCGCATTCAGGTGCTACCGTTTTTTGATATTATCCATGTACGCAACTTTGGCGCCGCTTTTAGTTTTTTAAGCGACCAAGGCGGCTGGCAAAAGGTTTTATTTGTCAGCCTGGCACTCCTTATTAGTGCCGGCCTTGGCCTAATGCTCAGGCGGCAACCCAAAAGCATGAAGCGCGTGAATATTGCTTTCGCCCTTATTATTGGCGGCGCTATTGGCAATGTCATCGACCGCGTCATGCTAGGCTCTGTGGTAGACTTCCTCGACTTCTACTATGGTAACTACCACTGGCCCGCCTTTAATATCGCCGACAGTGCTATTGTACTCGGCGCTATTACTATGGTGGTGGATAGTTTTTTTGCAGTACAGCAACAAGGAAAAAGCAATGAGTGAATTGGCCGTAATTGAACAAGGCAGCAAGGTGATCATGCACTTTGCTATAAAGCTCGACGACGGCTCTGCCGCCGACAGCACCCGTGTTCATGGCAAACCTGCACGCCTTACCATAGGCGACGGCAATTTAACCCCAAACTTTGAAAACTGTTTGCTTGGGTTAAAGGCAGGTGACGAACGGGAATTCACGTTGGAGCCTACGGAGGCCTTTGGCGAACCGAACCCACAGAACATTTATCAAGTCGAGCAGAGCCGTTTCTCCGCTGAAACGCCTGCAGAAGTGGGGAACATTATTGCCTTCACCCAGCCCGATGGACGCGAACTACCTGGTATTATTCGTGACATCTCGGCCGGCGTGGTCACCGTCGACTTTAATCACCCACTGGCAGGGCAGCGGGTTACCTTTGCCGTCGAAATATTAAGTGTGGAGTAAAGATGAAAATTGTATTGGCGAACCCACGCGGCTTCTGCGCTGGTGTCGATCGTGCGATTACTATCGTAGAGCAAGCACTGGAATTGTTTGAGCCACCTATTTATGTGCGTCATGAAGTGGTGCATAACAAACACGTAGTGGACGGTTTAAAAGAGCGTGGCGCTGTGTTTGTGGAAGAATTACATCAAGTACCCGACGACAGCATTGTTATTTTTAGTGCCCATGGCGTGTCGCGTGCTGTGCGTGAGGCCGCTAAAGAGCGGGGCCTGAAAGTATTCGACGCCACCTGTCCATTGGTGACCAAAGTTCATATGGAAGTAACCCGTGCCAGCCGTCGCAACAACGAATGCGTGCTGATAGGCCACTCAGGTCACCCAGAGGTGGAAGGCACCATGGGCCAATACTCCAGTGAAACCGGGGGTATTTACTTGGTAGAAAGCGTGGAAGACGTGGCCAAGTTAGAAGTAAACAACCCTAACGACTTGCACTACATGAGCCAAACCACCTTGTCCGTAGACGACACCGCAGAAATTATTGACGCCTTGCGTGAACGCTTTCCAAATATTCAGGGCCCACGGAAAGACGACATTTGCTACGCCACGCAAAACCGTCAAGACGCTGTGCGTGAACTGGCCAGCGAAGCCGATGTCATGCTGGTGGTGGGAGCTAAAAACAGCTCCAACAGTAACCGGTTACGCGAGCTGGCTGAAAAGATAGGCCCTCGTGCTTACCTCATCGACAACGCCGACGGCATAGACCGCAGCTGGTTAGAAGGCGCCACTACCGTAGGCGTAACCGCTGGGGCGTCTGCACCAGAAATACTGGTACAGCAGGTTATCGAGCGTATTCGAGAATGGTTTGGAAGCGACACGGAAATTGACGAGCGTGAAGGTCGCAAAGAAAACGTCACCTTCTCGATTCCACCAGAGCTACGGGTTCAAAACGTAGGCTAACAGCTAATTGTCTGGCAGCGAAGCAGTCCGTTTTCCATACTAAGCCCTTCCATCATTGGTAGGGCTTTTTTTATGCGTAGACATCACCTCAAGTGGGGCGCAGGCTTCACCTTGCTCGAACTGCTTATGGTCATAGGCTTACTGACGGTGTTCGCCAGCATCAGTGTGAACACCTGGGTGCAGTGGCGTTGGCGCTTACAATATGGCCACAGTGTCAGTGCTGTTGCGGCAGCAGTGAAGCAGGCACAAGCCTTCGCCCAGCGACACCACCAAGACTATTGGTTAAGCGTCGAGCCAGACTGTATTTGGCTCGCCACCAGTAGCCAAGGCAACTGCCAACACCACGGGGTGTATAGGGCTCCTCCAGAAATCAGCTGGCAAGCCCAATTTACCCAAGGCAAGCAGTTGCGCTTTATGGCAGGCCGAGGCCTGTCGGGTTTTGGCGCAGGCAGCATCCGAATACAACACCACAAGTTTGCCACCCACGAAGCTGCCGTGGTGGTGAGTTCCCTGGGGCGAGTGCGCCTGTGCGAAAGTGACCGCTTACTAAGTGGGGTCCCTTTATGTTGAGAAGAAAACCAACGACAGGTTTTACCTTGGTGGAACTGGTGTTGGCCAGTGCCTTGGCCGCTTTATTTGGCAGCGCCCTCGTCAGCTGGCATCTGCATTTTCATAACAGCTTGAAAAGACACCAAGCCAAGCAAGCGGCGGTACAAGCTGTGCATCATTGGTTGCATTGGCTTTGGCGCGACGTACAGAACACCCTCGTCGACAACCCCAGCGACTGGCAGTACCAGGCTCAAGCGCATTGTTTGCTCTATGGCGACGTGGGGGTGCGGGTCAAATCAGGTGCCTTACAATGGCGACCCACCGATGCCAGTTGCAACACGCCTGGCTGGCAAGCATTAACCGATCCAAGCCAAGTGCGTATGAGCAAGTTAACATTGCACCAGCAGCAATTGTGCCTTACGGCCAGCTTGAAAGGACAACCGAACCACGAGGCCTGCTTGCCATGGCCACACTAACGGAAAAAGGCAGTGTTTTAGTGGGCGTGTTGGCCTTGCTCAGTATCAGTACCTTGGCTTTATTGCATGGGGCGCAAGTGCAGCAACAGCAACTGCAAGCAACCGTGTACGACACCCATCAGGCAGAATTGCAGGTGTACGCCCGCAGTATTTTACGACACGCAGGCGTAATGCTTGAGCAAGGGCACAAGGACACAGAGCAATGGCAGGCGGCGTGGCAATTGCCCAGCGCCATTCAGGTGTCGTTGGCGCTGCAGGAGAGCCTTTGCCCAGACCAAAAGCCGGGCTGTTATCAGGTGGAGCTGATACTCGAAGGGCGTGCTGGCACGCGCTTAGAGCGCCGCCGACACTACTGGGCGGAAGCGGGCTGTGGCCAGCTCTGGGAGTAGCATGACCCTGACAGATATTGTATTAGCTATGAATATCGGCGTGCTGGGCGTGTTAGGTTTGCATCAGACCTGGCTGCACCAAGCTCAGCTATACCAAAAGCAGCAACAGGTGCAACAAGCCCGGGCCGACGCCCTCCAACTACTGGCCCAGTGGCAGCAGGCCCCCAGCGCAGGCCAAGCAAACTTAGGGCAAGCCCATCTATACAGCCACGCTAGCAGTCCAACTCAATTTACTTGGCAGCTGCAGTTTCAGGGGTTTGCTGGTCCGGTGCTTTGGCATGGCACTTGGCAAGGGAAGGGCCAGCAAGCGTCCGGCTGTGAAGAAAAGTAGGCTTTTGCATCTTGGTATGTTTCTTGAATTAACTCCCTGTGAAAAGAGTGATGTGTCGGGAATATGGCACGTTACACAGCAGCTAAACACAGGAAGCGCAGCCACATGCAACAACTCGCCGCCTTGCAGGGGTTTTACAATAACTATAAAAGTCATTTAGTTGGCATTGGTACGCCTATTGGTGTGCTAGCTATTTTGGCCATGGTCGTGCTGCCCATGCCGCCCATCCTGCTCGATATTCTGTTTAGCTTTAATATTACCCTGTCCATGATGGTGCTGTTGGTGGCCGTGTACACCCGCAGGCCCTTAGAGTTCGCAGCCTTCCCCGCTATTTTGTTAATCGCGACCGTCTTTCGCTTGGCGTTGAATATCGCTTCAACCCGCGTGGTACTGCTAAACGGGCAAGACGGCACCGACGCGGCAGGGCAAGTTATCGAAGCCTTCGGCTCTGTGGTGATTGGCGGCAACTACACCGTGGGTATGGTGGTTTTCTTAATTCTTATCATTATTAACTTTGTGGTTATTACCAAGGGTGCGGGCCGAATTTCAGAGGTAACCGCACGCTTTACCCTCGACGCTATGCCGGGTAAGCAAATGGCCATAGACGCAGACTTAAACGCAGGCCTGATTACCCAAGAAGAAGCCAAAGAAAAACGCGAAGACGTTACCCGAGAAGCCGACTTCTACGGCTCCATGGACGGTGCCAGTAAATTTGTAAAAGGCGACGCCATCGCTGGTTTGCTTATCCTCGCCATTAATATTGTTGGCGGTATTTTAATTGGTATGTTCCAACACGGCCTCGGCTTTGGCCAAGCCGCGGAAGTGTATACCACCTTAAGTATTGGTGACGGCCTCGTAGCACAAATTCCTTCGCTGTTACTGTCAGTGGCAACGGCCATTATTATTACCCGTGAAAACGCCGACAAAGACTTAGGCGAGCAAATGAACAAGGTGCTGTCGGGCAATCCGCGCATCATGATTATTGTCGGCTCTATTTTGTTTGTTATGGGTATTGTGCCAGGCATGCCGCACCTAGCTTTTTTAAGTATGGCAGGCCTATGTTTAGGTATTGCCTACTGGCGCTTACGCCAAGCGAAGGACGAAAAAGAAGGCACCTTGGTTCGTGAAAGTACTGAAATGGCGGCACAACACCAAGCCCACGAAAGCAAAGAGATCAGCTGGGACGACGTGCATCAAGTGGACACCATTGGCTTGGAAGTGGGCTATCGCTTAATTCCTATGGTAGATAAAAACCAAGGCGGCGAATTGCTGGCGCGTATTAAAGGCGTGCGTAAGAAAATGTCGCAAGAGCTGGGCTTTTTGGTTCCTTCGGTGCATATTCGCGACAACCTCGACTTAGGCCCTAACCAATACCGTATTACTTTACTGGGTGTGACCTTTGGCGAAGCCGACATACGCCCCGACTGGGAGTTGGCGATTAACCCAGGGCAAGTGTTTGGCGAACTTCAAGGGGAAGCCACGAAAGACCCAGCCTTTGGCCTCGACGCTATTTGGATTAAGAAAGAAGACCGTGAACACGCACAAACCTTGGGCTATACCGTGGTGGACGCAGCCACCGTGGTCGCCACCCATGTTAGTCAAATACTAACGAACAACGCCGCACAGCTGGTGGGCCACGAAGAAACTCAACAGTTACTGGACTTGTTGGCGAAACAGCAACCTAAGTTAGTTGAAGGCCTTGTACCCGATGTACTCAGCTTGTCGATTATTGCCAAAGTCCTGCAAAATCTCTTGGAAGAGGGCGTGCCTGTCCGCGACTTCCGCACCATAGTGCAAACCTTGGCGGAATACGGTGGCAAGAGCCAAGACCCAGACGTGCTCACCTCAGCAGTCCGTATTGCCCTGCGCCGCTTAATTGTGCAAGAAGCCGCTGGCGGTATGGAGGAACTCCCTGTCATAACATTGGCGCCAGAGTTGGAACAGATGTTGCATCAGTCTCTACAGATGGCAGGAAATGAAGGGGCAGGCATAGAGCCTGGGTTGGCAGAGCGCTTACAAACCAGTTTAAAAGAAGCGCACCAACAGCAAGAAATGAACGGACAACCATCCGTCTTGCTTACCTCAGGTATGTTACGTAATACCTTGTCGCGGTTCACCCGCAACACCCTGCACGGACTACACGTGTTGTCGTATCAGGAAGTACCGGACGACAAACAAATTAGAATCGTCAGCTCAATCGGTCAGTAATGGGCAGCTGAGCTAGCTTGGCGGAGAGTGCAATATGAAAATAAAACGTTTTTTTGCAAAAGATATGCGGTCAGCATTAAATGAGGTGAAGCGCACCTTAGGGCCAGACGCAGTCATTATGTCGAACAAAACCGTGTCGGGTGGTATTGAATTAGTGGCCGCCTACGACCCAGAAAGTGCACCGCAGCCTGCGGCGCCGAGTGCCGGTCGTCAAAATACTGTCACCCCAGCAGAAGAACTGACCGGTGGGGCAGAAAAGCAGCAGGCCATCGCCGACTCGCTCCAAGCGCTGCTCGAGCGTCAGCAGCAAGAGCCTGCCGCTGCTCCTCAGTCACAACCGCAAGCGCCGGTGCAACCTGCGCCCATGCACACCATGGCCGAGCCAGTCCACCAACCACAGGTAGCGGCGGAAACACAAGCTGCAAGTTTGCAAGAGCCCATGGCTCAGGTCGCGGGGCAGCATGTGCCTGAAACCCATATTTTAAACGACGCCGAAGTAGCGGCGCGTTTGTCGAACCAAGACACGCAAATTCAAACCATGCGCGACGACATGGCCGCTATTCGTGCCTTGCTCGAGCACCAAGTGTCAGGCCTGATGGAGCAAGAGGTTGCCCGCCGCGAACCCATGCGTGCCTTACTTATGAACAAAATTAAAAGCCTCGGCTTTTCCGCCCAAATCGCTGACCAAATTTCCTGCTTTATCCCAGAAAGTGTGCCCAAAAACGAAGCCTGGGAACAAGCTTTAAACCTGATGCAAAACCAACTGCAAACCACCAGCAACGACATATTGCAGCAAGGCGGTGTGGTGGCTTTAGTTGGCCCAACGGGTGTGGGTAAAACCACCACTGTGGCCAAACTGGCAGCTCGCTTTGCGCGCCGTCATGGCCCCGACAGTGTTGCCATGATCACCACAGACACTTATCGTATTGCCGCGTCTGAACAGTTGCAAACCTATGGCCGTATTATTGGTTGTACAGTGAAGGTCGCCAAAGACGCCGACGAACTCAACGCGGTGCTAGCCCAGCTCCGTCAACGCAAGTTGGTACTGATTGACACGGCGGGCATGAGCCAGCGCGACATGCGTCTTACAGACCAACTAGAAGCCCTCATGCGCAATACCCGTTTACGCATTCGTCCGTATTTAGTGCTTGCCGCTACAGCCCAAGGTGCGGTACAAGAAGAAATCGTACGTCGTTTTAAAAAGTTGCCTTTGAGTGGCTGTATTTTCACAAAAATTGACGAATGTCTAAGTATTGGTGAGTCTTTAAGTGTTAGCATTCAAAATTCATTGCCAATCAGTTATCTTACAGATGGGCAACGCGTACCCGAAGACATCAAAATTGCAGATGCGGGCGACTTAATGGCTCGAGCTGAAGAAATGGCGTCTGCCACAGCATCTGAGCATTCATTTGCTGCCGAAACCAACCTTGCGTATGCATAATAAGAAATAAAATTTTGCAACTGGTGTAAACTAAGGGTGTAGGAATTCGGTAGTGAAGGATCAAGCGAGCGGTTTAAGGCGAATGATGAAAGCAAACCAGATAAAAGTAATTGCAGTGACAGGTGGCAAAGGCGGCGTTGGCAAAACCAACGTGTCGCTAAATATGGCGCTGGCCATGGCCGAGCAAGGTAAGCGGGTGCTGGTGCTCGACGCTGACTTAGGGTTGGCGAATGTAGACGTTATTTTAGGCCTGCGTGTTGAAAAGAATTTATCTCATGTGTTGTCGGGCGAGTGCAGCCTTGACGACATTTTAGTGGAAGGCCCGAAAGGCATTTATATTGTGCCGTCCACCTCGGGTACACGCTCTATGGTCGAGCTATCTCCACAAGAGCATGCAGGGCTTATCCAAGCCTTTAGCAACATGCGCACTCCCTTCGACGTGCTCATTGTGGACACTGCGGCGGGAATTTCCAATATGGTGCTTAGTTTTGCCCGTGCCTCGCAAGACGTGGTGGTGGTGGTTTGCGACGAACCTACATCCATTACCGACGCCTATGCCCTCATTAAAGTATTAAGCCGAGAACACAATGTGTTTCGCTTTAAAATTGTAGCGAATATGGTGCGCACCATGCGAGAAGGCCAGGTGCTGTTTAATAAACTCACCAAGGTGACAGACCGCTTCCTCGACGTGGCCCTAGAGCTTGCTGCCATTATTCCTTACGACGAGAACTTACGCAAAGCCGTCCGCCGTCAAGAGCTGTTAGTGCAAGCGTACCCACGCTCGCCCGGCTCCTTAGCATTAAAAGCCTTAGGCAAGCGGGCCGCAAACTGGCCCATTCCAGCCCATGCGGGCGGCCATTTAGAATTCTTTATTGAACAGCTGGTAGCCCAGCCGACAGTGGAACAGGAGGCTACGAATGAATAAAGTGGCAGCCTATGCCTCAGAAGCGCGTCAGCAGCAACAAATTGTCGAGCAGCACACCAACTTGGTGAAGCGCATTGCCCACCACATGGTGGCGCGCCTTCCAGCCAGTGTACAAGTAGACGACTTAATTCAAGCGGGCATGATAGGCTTACTGGAAGCCTCAAAAAACTTCGAAACAGGCAAGGGCGCAAGCTTTGAAACCTTTGCTGGCATTCGTATTCGTGGCGCTATGCTCGACGAAATACGCCGTGGCGACTGGGCCCCGCGCTCAGTCCACCGCAACAGCCGCCTTATTGCCAATGCCATTCGCGAAGTGGAAAACGAAACCGGTCGCGACGCCCGCGACCAAGAGGTAGCAGACAAGCTCGACATGAGTCTGTCGGAATACCATCATATTTTGAATGATGTTTCATCAGGTCGTATAATCGGCATCGAAGACTTAGGCGTGTCCGACGACGTTATTGTGGCCGGTACGCAAGACACCTCGCACGACGAACCCTTTGCAGATGTAGAGCAAAGCGCGTTTCAACGTGCACTAACAGAAGCAATACGTGGCTTACCCGAGCGTGAGAGCTTGGTGCTTTCGTTATATTACGACGAAGAGCTGAACCTAAAGGAAATAGGACAAATACTCGATGTGAGCGAGTCACGTGTCAGCCAAATTCACAGTCAAGCTATGGTGCGTCTGAAGGGTCGCATGCGCAGCTGGACAGAGTAATAGTATTTATTTAGGTCTTTACCTCACCGGAGGGTACTTTGGATAAAAACATGAAAATACTTGTTGTGGACGACTTCTCCACAATGAGACGCATTATCAAAAACTTGCTTCGCGACTTGGGCATGCAGAACGTGTCGGAAGCCGACGATGGCACCACCGCCTTGCCTATGTTGCAAAACGGCGAGTTTGACTTTGTTATTACCGACTGGAATATGCCGGGAATGCAAGGCATCGACTTGCTGCGTGCTATTCGTGCCGATGAAAGCTTGAGCCATATTCCTGTGTTAATGGTGACCGCGGAAGCCAAGCGCGACCAAATTATTGAAGCAGCACAAGCAGGCGTAAACGGCTACATTGTGAAGCCTTTTACTGCAGCGACATTAAAAGAAAAGCTCGACAAAGTGTTTGAGCGTTTAGGTTAAACATATAGGGACGTAGCACATGGCGCCTTCGGTTGGTCAGGTCACACTGGAACAAGCAAAACTGCTCGTGCGGTTGCTGGAAACAGGGCTGCAAGCCGAAGCCGACAAGTTGGTGCAAGACATCGCCAAAGTCGAGCAGGGTGAGCTGTTCGACTCCATTGGCAAGCTGACAAGACAATTGCACGACTCCCTCCAGGCCTTTTTAGAAGACCCTCGTCTTGCCAAGCTAACCGCCGATGAATTACCCGATGCGCAAAACCGGCTGGAATACGTCATTCAACGTACAGAAGACGCTGCCAACCGGACCATGGACGCAGTCGAGGGCTCTCTCCCCCTCGTGGAGGAAATGGCCACCGAGGTAGCGGCCATGCGGCCAACTTGGGAAAGGCTCATGCAACGAAACTTAGAACTCAGTGAGTTTAAAGAGTTGTGCCACCAAGTCGACGGCTTTTTACAGCGCGCTTCCAGTCATAGTGAAAAACTGCATGGGCAGTTAACCGAAGTGCTTATGGCACAAGACTTCCAAGACCTAACAGGTCAGGTTATTCGTCGCGTCATCGACTTAGTGCAAGAGGTTGAAGGGCAATTGGTTTCCCTGCTCACCCTGTTTGGTGAAGATACTGATAAAGCAGCCGCAACAGATGCCGATAGCAAGAATAAGAAGAAAATAACAGGTGTCGAAGGCCCCATCATAGACCCAGAAGCACGGGACGATGTGGTCAGCGGACAAACAGACGTAGACGACTTACTGTCGAGTTTAGGGTTTTAGGAGCTGCTAGAATGAGTTTTGATGTAGACGAAGATATCCTACAAGATTTTTTAATCGAAGCAGGAGAAATCTTAGAGCAGCTCTCTGGGCAACTCGTAGAGCTGGAGAACGATCCAGATAACAGCGACTTATTAAACGCCATATTCCGTGGTTTCCATACGGTGAAAGGCGGTGCTGGTTTTCTTTCCCTCGACGCCTTAGTAGACACCTGCCATGGTGCTGAAAACGTATTCGACACTTTACGCAATGGCGGCCGCCAAGTTACCCCCGAGCTGATGGATGTCATTTTACAGGCCTTAGACACCATTAATGATCAATTCGCCGCGGTACAAGCCCGAGAAGACATGACCGCAGCCGACCCTGAATTATTGGCCGCTTTAGAGGAACTCAGCAAGCCAGGCGACGCTTTGCCAGATACAGCCAGCACAGAGCCCGAAGCAGAAGCAGAAGCACCAGCGCCTGAGCCAGAACAAGAGCAAGCGCCCAGCTCCGCAGGCGGTATCGACGAAATGACCGACGATGAATTCGAGTCCTTACTCGACGAGCTGCATGGGCCGGCCACTGTCGCAAAGCCAGAGCCAGCAGCCCCAACGCCCTCGGAGCCATCGCCAAACAGCAGCGACAGCGACGAAATGACCGACGACGAATTCGAAGCCTTGCTGGACGAATTGCAAGGGGCTAAGTCTGCACCAGCAAAAACAGAGCCACAGCCAGAGCCACAGCCGTCTGCAAGCAACGACGAAATGAGCGATGACGAATTTGAAGCCCTGCTCGACGCGTTGCATGGTAATGACGCACCAAAGCCAATTGCTGCCAAGCCGGAACCAAAACCAGAGCCCAAACCAGAACCAAAAACAGAGTCAAAACCAGAACCGAAGCCCGAGCCGAAGCAAGCGCCGAAAGCCCAGCCAGCGCCGAAAGCCAAAGCCCCAAGTAAAAAGCCAAGCGCTGCAGGCCGAGGAGCACCACCGGCTGAAACCACAGTACGGGTAGACACACGACGCCTCGACGAAATTATGAACATGGTGGGCGAACTGGTGCTGGTGCGGAACCGTTTATTACTGCTCAACAGCAACACCAACGACGAAGAGCTCGGTAAAGCCATCGCCAACTTAGACGTGGTAACCGGTGACTTGCAAGGCTCGGTCATGCAAACCCGCATGCAGCCTATACGCAAGGTGTTCGGCCGTTTCCCACGGGTGGTGCGCGACATGGCCCGAAACCTGAAAAAAGAAATTACCCTCGAGCTTGAAGGCGAAGACACCGACTTAGACAAAAACCTGGTGGAAGCCCTGGCCGACCCGCTCGTGCACTTGGTGCGGAACTCCGTGGACCACGGTATAGAAATGCCTGACGTTCGTGAAAAAGCGGGGAAACCGCGTACTGGCTTGGTAAAGCTGTCTGCGTCCCAAGAAGGGGACCATATTTTGCTATCCATTGAAGACGATGGCGCCGGTATGGACCCGGAAAAACTAAAAAATATCGCCATTGGTCGCGGTATTCTAGACCCAGAAAACGCCGCCCGTATGAGCGACGAAGAAGCCTACAACCTGATCTTTGCTGCGGGCTTTTCTACTAAAGAAGTTATTTCCGACGTGTCCGGCCGCGGTGTGGGCATGGACGTGGTAAAAACTAAAATTAACCAGCTCAATGGCTCTGTTCGTATCGAATCGCAGCTAGGTAAAGGCACTCGTTTAGAAATTAAAGTGCCCCTTACCTTAGCCATACTGCCTACCTTAATGGTGCGCGTGGGGACACAGTCCTTCGCCTTACCGCTGGCGTCCGTCAGTGAAATTATTAACATGGACACCAAGCTGACCAACCGGGTCGACGGCCAGCTCACTATGATTGTTCGGGAAAAAGCCATCCCGTTGTTCTACCTCAATAAATGGCTAAATCGCACCCAACCAGAGAATTTCGACCCAGCCGCGGGCCATGTGGTCGTGGTCACCCTTGGTACCCAGTATGTGGGCTTTGTGGTAGACGCTTTGGTGGGCCAAGAAGAAGTCGTAATTAAACCACTGGATCGTATGCTCCAAGGCACGCCAGGTATGGCAGGCGCTACCATTACCAGTGACGGCGGTATTGCCTTAATTCTCGACACCCCGAGTCTGTTAAAGCAGTACGCCAAACGCTACGTAAATCGGTAAAGGAAAACATGACAGTCAAGGTATTAGTGGTCGACGACTCGAGCTTCTTTCGTCGTCGCGTCACCGAGATTCTAAATGAATCTCCCCATATTGAAGTAATAGGCCAAGCCCGTGACGGCGAAGACGCGATTGCCAAGGCACGCAAGCTCCAGCCTGACGTGATTACCATGGACATTGAAATGCCCGTGCTCGACGGCATTAGCGCCGTACGTCGCATTATGGCTGAACGTCCCATTCCTATTTTAATGTTCAGCTCGCTGACTCACGAAGGGGCCAAAGCCACGTTAGACGCCCTCGACGCGGGTGCTGTGGACTTTCTGCCGAAGAAATTTGAAGACATAGCCCGCAGCCGATCTGACGCAAGTCGGGTGCTTCAGCAGCGGGTGGTGCAAATTGCCCGTAAACCAAGTGCCGTAGCAAGAGCTGCAGCACTCAAACCTATGCCAGCAGCAAAGCCGGCTTCGGCAGCCAGCGACACGGTAAAAGCAGGCAACTATAAATTACTCGCTATTGGCACCTCCACAGGGGGGCCCGTGGCATTGCAAAAAATACTCACCAGCTTACCGAAGCATTTCCCTGTGCCCATTGTACTGGTACAGCACATGCCGGCAGCGTTTACCGGGGCCTTTGCCAATCGCTTGAATGGTCTGTGTGCCATCGACGTCAAAGAAGCGGAAGACGGTGACGTATTGGAGCCAGGCAAGGCGTATTTAGCGCCGGGTGGCAAACAAATGCTGGTGGCGGGTCGGCCAGGCTCGGCCAAGCTGCAAATCCGTGAAGACGACAGCGAAAAGCTCACTTATAAGCCCAGCGTCGACCTCACCTTTGGCTCCGTCGCCCGCATTTATGGCGGTGACGTCCTCGCACTGGTACTCACAGGCATGGGGGCCGACGGCCGCGAAGGCTGCCGTATGTTAAAGGGCCGGGGCGCGACTATTTGGGCACAAGACAAAGACACCTCCGTGGTGTATGGCATGCCACAAGCTGTGGCCAGTGCAGGTTTAGCCGAGCGTGACTTGGCCCTGCCCGACATTTCACGGCATATTCTGCGTGCGTTCGATTGTAAATAGGACAGGCTATGAATATATGGACAGTCGCAAACCAAAAAGGGGGCGTTGGCAAAACCACCAGTACCATCGCTCTGGGTGGTTTGCTGGCTGAGCGTCAACAAAAGGTCTTACTTATCGACCTCGACCCCCATGCCTCTTTAACCTATTACTTCAATATCGACTCGGAAAGCATTCAGCACAGCGCCTACAATGTTTTGCTCGCTGGCGCTGAGCTCAGCAAAAATCTGCTTACCCAAGCGATTCAGCCCACGGCATTCGAGGGCATCCATGTGCTGCCTTCGACCATGGCTCTGGCCACCCTCGACCGCAAGCTAGGCAGCCGCAGCGGTATGGGGCTGGTATTAAAACGCGGTTTGGACATGCTGCAAAAAGAATACGACACAGTGCTTATCGACGTACCTCCCGTATTAGGCGTACTTATGGTGAATGCCTTAGCGGCTTGCCAGCAAGTGGTGGTGCCGGTACAAACGGAAGCCTTGGCGTTAAAAGGGCTCGAACGTATGCTGCAAACCCTGACCTTGGTGCAAAATTCCCTCAAGAAACACCATCAGGTGACCGTGGTGCCCACCATGTACGACAGACGTACCCGGGCGTCCCTTGAAGCATACAAAAGTTTATTAGCCCAGCATGGTTCGAAAGTGTGGACAGGTATGATCCCCATCGACACCAAGTTTCGCGACGCCAGTGCCGCCCATACACCGCCTTCGCTTCACGCGCCCAATGCGCGGGGTGTGGTGGCGTACCAGCAGTTATTACAGCATTTACTCACCCTCAGCCAGCGCGGGGGACATTAACGTATGAGCCAGCATTCAACCAGTGATCGCGCTATGCGCGAATACCTCAGCGCCCTGTTAGAAGAAGAGCAGCCAAGCCAGCTGGACACCCTAACCCGCGCGCCCTTAGAACGCTTACTTGCCACACCACAGGAGGCCCCCGCGGAACCGGCACCTGCCCCTGTGGAACCGGCACCCGATCCCGTAGGTACGGCATTGCCGTACGTTAAAACGGCACTGCCCGACGCCGAAGAACTCAAAACCGACATGGACGAGTTCCAACAAGAACCCTTCCAAGCCTTGTTCTTTCGTGTGGCCGGCTTAAACCTCGCCGTGCCATTAAAAAGCTTGGGCGGCATTCATAATTGGGAAACGCCCAAGCCTTTATTTGGCAGGCCCCCTTGGTATTTAGGCATCATGCCGCATCGGACCGAGCAACTAAACGTCGTTGACTCGGCCCGCTGGGTCATGCCAGAAAAATACACAGACGAATTGGCCGCAAATTTAGACTACCAATACCTTGTCATGTTGGGCGAAAGCCACTGGGGGCTAGCCTGTGAAGAGCTGGTAACCACCACGGCTTTGCACCCAAATGAAGTGCAGTGGCGCACAAGTGCTGGTAAACGCCCGTGGTTAGCAGGTATTGTAAAAGACAAAATGTGTGCTTTATTAAATGTAAACGAACTCATTGCTTTACTCGAGCAAGGGTTAGATAACAGCGTAGGGAGCTAAGAATGACAAAAACAAGCCGTGAACAGGCCAACAACGAAGCCGCCCGCGACGCGGAAGACCCTATTCTACAGTGGGTCACCTTCCAACTGGCTGAAGAAACCTATGGAATTAACGTCATGCAGGTACAAGAAGTGCTGCGGTACAGTGAAATTGCGCCTGTACCCGGTGCCCCTGAATACGTTATCGGTATTATTAACCTGCGTGGTAACGTGGTCACTGTTATCGACACGCGCGCCCGCTTTGGCCTCGAGCCAGCGGCAGTCAGTGACAGCACCCGTATTGTTATTATCGAATCGGACCAACAGGTTATTGGTATTCTGGTGGACAGTGTGGCCGAGGTGGTGTACTTGCGCAGCTCAGACATTGACAGTGCACCGAACGTGGGCACGGAAGAAAGCGCACGCTTTATTCAAGGAGTGAGTAACCGCGACAATGAACTGCTTATCCTGGTGGACTTAAACAAACTTCTAACCGACGATGAATGGGACGAAGTCTCACAAATATAGTAGGCGATAATGAATGAACTCATCCTTTTTTGGCTGCCCTTCAGTTTAAGTTCAGCAGCGTTGGTGGGCGTATTGGTGGTGCTTATTGCCACCTTGCGTAGCCGCGACGATCAAACCAAGCTACTCCAGCTTTTCGAAAAAATACGAGGGGAAGGGGTGTCGGCCAGCCAGCTGCAAGCCCTGGCTGACGAACTCGACCAACTGAAACTGGAACAGGCCCAATTTAACGGGACTCTCGAACAGCAACTGCAACGCCGTGTGGCAGAAGCTCAGACTCAGTTAGAGCAGCAGCAAGCCAATTTTGCTGAGCACGTGAAGCAACAATTAAGCGAACAGCAAAATGCCATTCAAGAAGTGGCAGAACAAGACTTAGAAAGTAAGTTTTATCAGCGTGCCGCACGCTTAGTGCAGCAGGGGGCGACTTTGGAAGAAGTTATGGAAGCCTGTGAGTTGCCGCGCGCCGAAGCTGAACTTTTGTATAACCTGTATAAAAAATAAAAGCCGTTGCCCCTGGTTACGCTTTTAAGTTTAACCAGGTGGCAAACGAAATAAGCTCCGCAATAATCACATAGACTTCGCGGGGTATTTCTTCCCCAACATCCAGCTTGGCTAAAAAGTTGGCCAGCTCTGGGTCTTCATGCACCAGAACACCTGCGTCTTTCGCCGCAGCAATAATTTCCTCCGCCAGCTCTTCAAAGCCACGCGACACCACTTTGGGCGCATCCGTGCCGTCGTATTTTAAGCCAATCGCTTTTTTCATACGCGCACCCGTACCAGCTGGTTTGGCTCAGGTGCCAGAGTAGCGGGAATACGGCCCGTCTGTACCTCTAGGTTATGCACCTGCACTTCATTGGCCACCAACTGTTGTTGCAGCCGCGCGGTTTTGCTGCTTAGCCAACGGCTGGCCGCGTCGTTGTCCGTGTAGAGCATAATGCTGGCTTGCTCTCCGTTCCAGCGCACCCGCGCCAAAATAGGCCCAATCCGGGTCAGCTGCAAGCGCATGGACAGCAGCCAAATATCGCGGGCGTCTTGCTGCTCTTTCGTTTGCTGTTGGCGGCGCTTGAGTAAAAGCTCCAAGGTGCGCTTTTCTTCGCCCACTTGCCAGGGCAGGGTTAAGTAATAATCAGGCTCATTGCGGGCGGAAGAATCCGCATACACCACTTGGCTAAGCCGCACATGCTGCAGAGCACCTTGCAAGTCCCGCAGCATGGGGCTCAAGGCGGCTAAAGTCGTCGCATTCGGCGCTTGCCCAAATAACTGAGTGAACGCCTGGGTTAGTAGGCTGCCTAAACGGCCTTGTCCGGCGTGTGGCCGCAGCATCAGCAGCAATAAGGGCAGGGCTTGCTGTAGCCATAAACCAGCGCCTGGGCTTTGAGTGGTTTGCGCCTGTGGCGCTTGCAATAAAGCCGCGGCCGGATTCAAACGAAACCAAGCACTGACCAAAGCCGGAGTCACCTTTGGCTGCTCTGCGGCTGAGGAAGCTTGCTGCACCAGGGCCTGAATATGCGCGCGCAATTGCGGCGGTAAATCCGTGTTGTCTTTCAATGCCAGTAGGCTGTGCAGCAGGGCCGTAGGTGTTTGTGCCTGAGCCACTATTTGCCGCAAGGCCGGCGGGAGTTGCAAGGACAGGCTCGATGCCAAAGAATGGCCCGCAGCTGCACTTGGGCTATAGCTTCCCGTGGTGGTTGCCGCCGCAGCCCCCGTGGTTAGCAAGCTACTCGGCGGTGCTTGCAATAGCTGCCGCAAAAGGGCCTGCGCTTGTCCGCTTGAAAGTTTGTCCATAACAGCACTATACCCGCATTTTGA
The DNA here is from genome assembly GCF_003987015.1 of Aliidiomarina taiwanensis. Taxonomy (GTDB): domain Bacteria; phylum Pseudomonadota; class Gammaproteobacteria; order Enterobacterales; family Alteromonadaceae; genus Aliidiomarina; species Aliidiomarina taiwanensis. The sequence goes on from NZ_PIPQ01000002.1 coordinate 460,856, forward strand.
ACGGTCGCAACAGGTAGGTATTTCGTGTTAATATGCACTTCATCTAAAGTAGTTAACCCAAGAGGCACTCAGCGTGTTGTTAGAGGCGAATGGTGTAGTATCTGTCCGTGGCGAACGAACCCTGTTCAATGGCCTCAACTTAGCTGTTGAGCCGGGCCAGCTATGGCAGGTGCAAGGCCCAAATGGCGCCGGCAAGTCAAGCTTCCTTCGCATTCTCGCTGGGCTATTACCCGCCCAAGCAGGGCAGGTGCATTTTCGCGGCCAGTCTATTGCCGACGTCAGCAGCCAATACCATAGTGAACTGCTGTTTATTGGCCATAAAGCCGGCATTAAACCCGAACTGACGGCTATTGAAAACCTCGAGTTCTATGCGGCCATCCAAGGCCACCCATTAACGGCACCGCCCTATGAATTATTAGAACAGCTGGGCTTAGTCGGCTTAGAAGACATTCCCGCTCAGCGCTTGTCTGCCGGGCAGCAGCGACGTATTGCCTTAGCCCGCCTGTGGTTAAACTCTGCCAGCCTGTGGATTCTCGACGAGCCCTTCACCTCACTGGATGTGTCCGGCATCGACTTATTGCATCAAAGGTTTCAGCAACATTTAGCCAGTGGCGGCGCCGTTATTTTGACCTCGCACCAAGCCTTGAACGACTTACCTGTGCAGGTGCATACTTTGGCGTTGGAGTACCAATTCGAATGACACCGGCAGTTTCTATTCGTACGCACATGAAAGCGCTCATACAGCGCGACCTGCGTGTGGCCATGCGACAGCGCAGCGACTTACTCAACCCCATTATCTTTTTATTGGTGGTGGTGACCTTGTTCCCGCTAGGGGTTGGCCCCGAAATGAATATGCTCGCCCGCATCGCCCCCGGCGTTATTTGGGTGTCGGCGCTGTTGTCCGCCTTACTGGGCTTAGAGCGTTTATTTCGCGACGACTTTCGTGACGGCGCCTTAGAACAAATGCTGCTAATGCCACTGGCAGTGGAATGGGCTGTATTAGCCAAAATAGCCGTGCATTGGTTACTGACCGCCGTGCCTTTACTGGTGCTTGCGCCCTTATTGGCCTTGCTATTAAACTTACCCGGCGAAGCCTGGGGTGCTTTGTGGTTGAGTCTTTTACTGGGTACGCCCGTATTAAGTAGTATTGGCGCTGTGGGCGTGGCCTTAACTGTGAGTTTAAATAAAGGCGGAGCGCTGCTGAGTTTGTTACTATTGCCTTTGTTAATTCCATTACTTATTTTCGCAACGGCCGCTGTTGAAACGGCAGCCAATGGTTTGTCACCGGCTGGGCCGTTAGCACTAATGGGTGCCATCACTGTGTTGGCCGTTGTTTTATCACCTTATGCTGTGCATGCAGCTTTACGAGTGAGTGTAAATTAATATGTGGCGTTGGTTACACCCTTATGCAAAGCCGGAAGCAACCTATCGGCTGAACCAAAAATTACTGCCCTGGTTTGCTGTGCCTGGCATTCTGTTATTAGTTATTGGCATGGTCTGGGCTCTCTTGTTTGCCCCCGCTGACTATCAGCAAGGGGAAAGTTACCGCATTATTTTTGTGCACGTACCAGCTGCATTCTGGTCCATGGGCTTTTATATGGGCATGGCCATCGCCGCCTTAAGCGCTGTGGTGTGGCAAATACGTACGGCGGAATGGGCCATTCTGGCCATTGCACCCATAGGGGCTGTGCTCACCTTTATTTCCTTATTCACCGGCGCTGTCTGGGGCAAGCCCATGTGGGGTACTTGGTGGGAATGGGACGCACGCCTCACCGCTCAGCTTATTTTGTTCTTCTTGTACTTAGGCGTTCTGGCCTTGTACGCCGCCTTTGAAGACGAACGTACCGGCGCGAAAGCAGCCGGCATTCTCACCCTTATTGGGACTGTGAATATCCCTATCATTCACTACTCCGTCTACTGGTGGAACACCCTGCATCAGCAGTCCACCATTAGTAAAGCCATTACCCGCTTGGAAAAGCCCAGCATGGCTCCGGAAATGCTGTGGCCCTTAGTGGTATGTATTTTCGCCTTTATGCTGGTCGCCAGCGCCCTGGTGCTTCTGCGTTTAAACAATGAAATTCTGAAGCGGGAAGTACGCAGGCCCTGGGCACAGGCAGAATTATTAGAGGAGAAGCACTAATGCAGTTCGACAGTTTTAGTAGCTTCATTGCCATGGGCGGCTATGGCATGTACGTTTGGTCTTCCATGTTGGTCACCTTTATTGGCTTAGGTGCGCTGGCGATCGAGGCCAAGTGGGTACGCCGCACTTTAAAACGAGAAGCTCAAGCCCAACAAGCACGAGCACAACGCATTCAGCGCGCTAAACGCGCTTCAACGCAGTAGAACATAACCATGAATCCAAGACGTAAAAAACGACTCACCATTACCTTAAGTATTGTCGGGGCCGTTGCTATCGCCACCGGGTTAATGCTGTACGCCCTGTCGCAAAACATCGACTTGTTTTACACCCCCACGGAAATAGTGGAAGGCAAAGGGGCTGAGAAAACCCTGCCAGAAATTGGCCAACGCTTGCGTGTGGGCGGGCTGGTGGTTCCCGGCTCCGTGGTGCGCAACGACGAAAGCCTGTACGTGGCTTTTCATTTGGTGGGCAGTGGCGAAGCAGAAGTCATTGTGGAATACGAAGGCGTTCTGCCCGACTTATTCCGCGAAGGGCAGGGCATTGTGGCCCAGGGCACGCTGGTCGAGCCCAACCGCATTGTGGCCACAGAAGTCTTGGCCCGCCACGACGAAGAATACATGCCGCCGGGGCTTGCGAAAGAACTTAAAGGCATCGAGCATGTGCCGCCGTCGCAGCAAAAATACAATAACGCCGGCAATGGAGGCGCATTATGATCGCTGAAATCGGTCATTTTTCGCTAGCGCTGGCCTTTGCTTTCTCGTTACTGTTGGCCATTGTTCCTATGGTCGGGGCGTACCGCGGGCACGGCGGTTACATGGCGTTGGCGCGTCCGCTCACCTATGGCATGTTCATTTTTACCGCCATTTCCTACATAGCACTTACCACAGGCTTTCTCACGGGTGACTTTTCCATTGTCTATGTGGCCAATAACTCCAGCACGCTGCTGCCTTGGTACTACCGCATTACCGCCGTGTGGGGCTCCCATGAAGGGTCCTTCTTGTTGTGGATGCTGGTGCAAGCCGGCTGGGCTGCGGCCTTAGCCTTATACTCCACCCGTTTGCCCCTGACCTTTGCTGCCCGCGTGTTGGCTGTTATGGGAATCATCGGTGTGGGCTTCTACCTATTTATGTTGCTTACCTCGAACCCCTTCGATCGCACCTTGCCGCTCATCCCCATTGACGGCCGCGATATGAACCCACTGCTACAAGACCCCGGCATGATCATTCACCCGCCGCTCTTGTACTTTGGCTATGTGGGCTTGTCTGTGGCTTTTTCCTTTGCCATCGCCGCCTTATTAGGTGGTCGGCTCGACTCCGCCTGGGCCCGGTGGTCGCGCCCCTGGACCTTAGCCGCGTGGATTTTCCTGACCTTGGGTATTATGGTGGGCAGTTGGTGGGCTTACTACGAACTCGGTTGGGGCGGCTGGTGGTTCTGGGACCCAGTGGAAAACGCCAGCTTTATGCCGTGGCTCATTGCCACCGCCCTGATTCACTCGCTGGCGGTTACCGAAAAGCGCGGTACCTTTAAGTCGTGGACTGTGCTGCTAGCCATTTCCGGCTTTAGCTTAAGCTTGCTCGGCACCTTCTTGGTGCGCTCCGGCGTGTTGGTGTCGGTGCATTCCTTTGCCGCCGATCCAAAACGCGGACTGTTCTTACTCGGTTTCTTAGCCGTGGTGATTATCGGCTCCTTGGTGTTGTATGCCTTACGGGCTTCGAAAGTAGTCAGTCATACCCGCTATGAGTTGTTTTCACGGGAAGTCATGCTGCTGATTAACAACGTGCTGCTTGTTACCGCCACTGTGGTGGTGTTGGTGGGCACCTTATTACCCCTAGTACACCAGCAGCTTGGTTTAGGCTCCGTGTCCATTGGTGAACCTTTCTTTAACTCGGTGTTTTTCTGGCTCATTATTCCTTTTGTGGTGGTCATTGGTATTGCCCCCATGGTGCGCTGGCGCCGTCAAAAAATGGCCGAATTAGCTAAGCCATTATTCTTGGCTCTGGTACTCGCCGTGGCCATTGGCATAGCCCTGCCAGTTATTTTTGCCGACTACGTGGCAGGCTTAGCCGTTATCGGGTTAATTATGGCCGCGTGGATTGCCATCACCACAGTGCAAGAGCTGCGCTTACGCATTGCCAGCCGCGAACAAAAACTACCGGCACTGGTGAAACTGGGGCGTAGCCACTGGGGCATGGTGTTTGGTCATGTGGGCTTTGCCGTGGTTATTATCGGTATTGCCCTGGTGCAAAACTATGAAGTAGAGCGCACCGTGCGCATGGCCGAAGGCGACACCTTTGTGCAAGCGCCTTACAGCTTTACCTTTAAGCATTTAAACCACCGGGAAGGCTCGAACTGGGTAAGCGACGCCGCCACCTTTGAAATTGCTCGCAACGGCAAGGTCATTGGCAGCGTGGTCAGCGAAAAGCGCATGTACACCATACAGCGCCAAGTGCAAACCCAAACCGGGCTGCAAGTAAACCCACTGCGCGACTTATATATCGCCATGGGGGAACAACTCAGCGACGGTAGTTGGGCCGTGCGCATTCAAGTGAAGCCCTTCGTGCGTTGGATCTGGTTCGGCGGCGTGTTAATGGCCATTGGTGGGCTCTTGTCCATGACCGACAAACGTTACCGCCTGAAACGCAAGCAACAAACATTGCAGGAGGCCAGCCTATGAACAGCAAACTCCGGCTCATGTTATTTTTAAGCCCGCTGCTTCTGTTTGTGGTGCTGGGTGGCTTTTTGGTGGGCGGTTTGTTTTCCGACCCCACCAAACTCGACTCGGCTTTAGTGGGCAAACCTGTGCCCAACTTTGAGCTACCGGACTTATACAACCCCGACCGCAGCCACACCCAAAGCATTGTCGGTGGCAAGCCCATGCTCATTAACGTGTGGGCTACTTGGTGTCCCACCTGTTATCAAGAGCATTCCTTCTTAAACCAACTCCTAGCGGAAGAAGACATTTACATTATTGGGCTCAACTATAAAGACGACAGCCGCGCTGCAGCCGTGAATTGGCTGCAACAGTTGGGCGACCCGTACCAGATTAATTTATTCGACCAAAGTGGCCTGCTTACGTTGGACCTAGGCGTGTATGGTGCTCCGGAAACCTTTGTAGTCGACGCCCAAGGCATTATTCGCTACCGCCATGTGGGCGACCTAAATGAACGGGTCTGGCACGAAACGGTCGGGCCTATCTATTACAGTTTGTTCGAGCAATAAATGGGGGCTGCCATGAAACAGTTTGTAGGAATGCTTAGCTTGGTGCTCACCCTGTGCGTGGCTGCTGTGCTAACGCCAACCACAGCGTACGGGCAAGGCGAATACTACGCTTTTGAAACAGCCCAGCAAGAAGCCTTGTACAACCGGCTCACCAAAGAGTTGCGCTGCCCGAAGTGCCAAAACCAAACCATTGCCGACTCGGACGCGCCCTTAGCCGCAGATATGCGGAAAAAAGTGCATGAAATGGTGCTGGCTGGCGACACCTACGAAGGCGTCATCAGCTTTATGAAAGTGCGCTACGGCGACTTTGTGCACTATAAGCCGCCTGTGAAAGCCAGTACACTTATACTCTGGATAGCACCTGCGGTTGCTGTGGTTCTCGGTGCACTGTTTATTTTGGTGCAAGTACGCACCCAACGCAAAGGCGACGTGGAACTCACCGCCGAAGAAGAAGCGCAGCTTGCCAAGGTATTAGGCGAGCACACGCAAAAAGGACAAAAATAACTTATGTGGTACCTCGCATTAGCTCTGTTAGCGGTTTTCGCCGTAGTCATTTTACTGTTAGCCCGTCGCCAGCAGTTGTCTACCTTGTCCACCTTGCACGCGAACAAGGCCGTGTACGAGTCACGCTTACAAGAGCTAGACGAAGACAAAGCCCAAGGCTTATTAAACGACAAAGACCTCGCCAATGCTCAACGGGAACTGAAAAAAACCTTTGTTACCGACGTACACAACCCTGACGAAGAAGTACGCATGCAGCCCGCCCGCATTACCTGGGTGGCGCTGCTGGCCTTAGTGGCGGCTACGGCTTTGTATGTCTGGGGCGGCTCTTGGCAACAACAGCAACAAGCGGACACCGCCCTTGCCGAGCTCGAGCAGCGAAGTGCGCGCTTACTTAATAATGCCAATGTGCAGCCAGACGCAGAAGAAATGATGCTATTCGCTTTGGGGTTACGTCAGCGGTTAGCCCAAGAGCCCAACGCCAGTGCCTGGAGTTTATACGGCCGAATAATGCTGCAAGTGGGCCAGCTCGACGAAGCCCTCGCGGCCTTTGAGCAGTCCCGCAGCATCACACCCAATAGCGTTTCCAACTTAATGTACTACGCCCAAGCCCTTATTCTATCAGGGAGCGACGCAGACCTAGCCAAAGCAGGCAGTTTTGTCGGCGACATTCTGCGTGAAAATCGCACCAACGTAGAAGCCTTAGGTTTACTCGGGGTCATAGCGTACGAGCGGGGCGACTTTGAACGGGCTGCCCAAGCGTGGGAGATCACAGTCCGCTTGCTCGATGAAAGCGACCCGCGCCGCGCGTCGCTGTTATCTTCAATTGAAGATGCCAAAGCCCGCAGCGACGGCTCCGTGCTTACTTTAACCGTCAACGTAGACATCAGCGAAGCCATGCGCAACGAACTTGTGTATGGCTCCACTTTGTTTGTGTTCGTGCGCGACCCCGACGGTGGCCGTGCGCCCATTGCCGTGGCCCGTCGCACCATTAGCGACTTCCCCATAACAGTGACCCTAACCGACGCCGACGCTGTGATGACAGACACCGGCTTGTCCGACGCCGAAAACTGGCTCATAGGTGCTCGCATTACCCGCAGTGGCACTATTGAAATGCAAAAAGGCGACATGGAAGCCCGGCCTGTGGTCATGGCCGCCGAACCAAACCTGACCGTGCCCTTACGTATTACGGAAATTCGCCAATGATCACGCGAACGGCTCGACTCGGCTTTATGTTGGCGGTCACACTCAGTGTGGCTGCCTGCTCCAGTGCACCGGACAACCCGGAAAAAAACACAGCGCAAACCAACGAGCCTGAGTTCGACTTTCACGACCCACGGGACCCTTTTGAACAGTTTAACCGCGCTTTTTGGGACTTAAACCGCGAAACGCTAGACCCATATATCTTATTACCTCTAGCAAATACTTACGAAAAGGTACCAGGCGTATTTCGGCAAGGGTTTTACAACTTCACTGACAACCTCGACGAGCCGGTGAGTTTTATTAATAACTTGCTGCAGCTGAAAATGCGCGACGCCAGTGTGAACGTAGGCCGCTTCCTCATGAACACTGGCTTTGGCTTTCTTGGCTTTTTCGACGTGGCCAGTAGCATTGGTTTGCACGAGCAAAAAGAAAGCTTCGGTGAAACCCTCGCCACCTATGGGGTGCCCGACGGCCCTTATATTATGCTGCCTGGCGCTGGCCCTACGGTGCTGATTGACCGCGGCGGCGACGTAGCCGACTCAATTCTTTGGCCCAGCCTTATTTATGGTCTGCCCTTCACCGTGGCTAAGTACACTTTGCGCGGGCTACAGCAGCGTATTGAGCTAAAACAGCTTGAACCCATGCTGGAAAACTCCATCGACGAATACTCCTTTGTTCGGGAAACCTATTTTTCCTACTGGAAAGACAAAGTATTTGACGGCAAAGCCCCGCAGCAAGACCTATGGGACGACGAATGGAACGACCCGTGGGCCAACGAGTGGGATCAGGCTTGGGAAGAAGAATTGCCAAAAGAACAGCCACCTGCCAAGCCTCGGGTTGACGAATAGGGTTCTCTGGTCAATGCTTTCAAAGAAGGTTAAGCATCGGAGACACCCATGTTCGCCAATAAAGTGTTAGTCATTGAAGACGACGCCGTATTTAGTACCGTTATTGATAAATTTTTGTCGGCGCGGGGCTACCAAACCCTGTTTGCCACCAACGGCGAAACCGGGCTGGCCCTGTACCATCAAGAGCAGCCCGACGTGGTCTTGTGCGACCTAGAGCTTCCGCAGGTTTCCGGGCTGCAAGTGTTGCAAGAATTGGTGCAGGCGGCAGCCACCACGCCGGTCATTGTCATCTCAGGCTCTGAACGCCTTGCGGACGTACGCGAAGCCTTGCAACTTGGGGCCAGCGACTACCTAGTCAAACCCATCCAGCAACTGCACGTACTCGACACGGCCATCCGAAACTGTTTAACCCGCAACAACTACGAATTTGCTTGGGAGCAAGAGCAATGGGAGTTGAACGACCATATCGACGTGTTGTTTGGTAACGAAAGTATGCGCGATCACTTGGTGGAAGAATTTGCCCCACAAGAAAACTTACGTTTGCCCGTGTGTGAAGTAAGCCACCAGATCGAGCCAGGTATGGAGTCGCAGGTGCTGCTGGTGCAGCAGCGTTTTCCCAATAACCAAGGTTTTTTATTTGTGGCCAAGTCCCAAGCATTAAAAGAACAAGACATTATTGCGTTGCTGGTGCTCAGAAGCTTATTGAACCCTTTTTTGCGCCAAGGCTACAGCTCCCATGCTGCGGTCCTGCGTACCCCCGCACAGCTGTTGCAACTGCTCAATCAAGAGCTGTGCAATTCGCGAATTCGTTCGGCCTTCGATGTGGCCGCCCTCTGGGTAAACGGCAATACAGGCGAGGTGTGCTGGGCATTAAGTGGCGAACATATTCGGTTTAATGTGCAAACGCGGCCAGGGCTGGCCATCGGTATTTGGGCACAAGCCCAGTATCACGAGCAACAGGGGCAGTTAGGCAAAGCCCCCATCACTCTGAACGGAGCAGGCGTGTCTATTGCTTTGACTCCGCTGCTTGCCGACGAGCAATCTCCTCGGCCAAATAAGGCAGCGCCAGGTTCAACGTAACCGGCATCAGCAACAGGGGGTACAGTAGCCCCGCCGCCAATAAACTCACCACCTTCCAGGCAACCCCAGGTACATACAACAGCGACCAAAACAGCGCTATCAAAATCAGCAGCTTCAAAGCGCCCGCCACAGCACGGCGGGCAAAGGGCATATTCTTTGCCGCGTCTTGCACAATAGCAACCCGCTCCGAAGGTGAGTAGGGCGCAAGCACCTGAATATTTTTAGATGAAAAATACATGGTCAACTCCTCAAAAACAATGCGGGCTATCTTACACTAAATTACTGTCCCCTAAATATTTATTCATATCTTTGCTAAGATACTCTTAACAATAAAAGTAAGGGACGAACCATGAGCAAAAAAGATCGTGAGAACGACTCTATTAAACCCGAAGGTGACGTAACACTCATTGACACAGACTACCAAATAGGACAAGACAACCTCGACTATCAAATAGGCCCCTTCAGTTTTGACATACACAACCGTGTATTCCTCATTTCTGCTATTGCAGTGGTTTTATTTGTCGCTATTACCCTCCTGTTTAAATCCCAAGCCGAGCCTGTATTTACCAGCACCCGTAACTGGCTTACCTCGAACCTCGACTGGTTCTTTATGTTGGCCACCAATATTTTCGTTATTCTTGCCTTGGTGCTTATTATTTCACCCCTCGGGCGGGTGCGTATAGGCGGCACGGAAGCCAACCCCGACTTTTCCTATATTAGTTGGTTTGCCATGCTGTTTGCCGCCGGTATGGGTATCGGGCTTATGTTCTACGGCGTGTCCGAGCCATTAACCCACTTTACTGAGTCTTTTAATGGTACAGCCGCTGCGCCCCTTGGTGGAGCCGAAGGCGACGCTGCAGGCGCACGCCGTTTAGGTATGGCCGCCACCATTTACCACTGGGGCTTACACCCGTGGGCTACCTACGCTATTTTAGCCTTGGGTCTGGCCATTTTTTCCTTTAACAAGGGCTTACCCCTTACGGTGCGCTCTATTTTTTATCCAATCCTGGGCGAGCGCGTGTGGGGTTGGCCTGGGCATATCATCGACATCTTAGCCGTGTTAGCAACCTTGTTTGGTCTTGCTACCTCACTAGGCTTTGGAGCATCGCAAGCATCCGCGGGTATGAACTACTTATTCAACACGCCCGACGGTGTGGGCATGCAGGTGTTCTTGGTCATAGGCATTACCATCATTGCCTTGGTGTCTGTTATGGCGGGCCTCGACGCTGGCGTCAAACGCTTATCCGAAGTTAACCTGGCCCTAGCGGCCCTGCTCATGTTGTTTGTTATAATCGTGGGGCCTACGTTGGCTATTTTTACCGGCTTTTTCGATAATATAATCTCCTACATCAAGGCGTTGCCCGCTTTATCTAACCCCGTAGGGCGCACAGACACCAGCTACATGCACGGCTGGACAACTTTCTACTGGGCTTGGTGGATCTCCTGGTCACCGTTTGTGGGCATGTTTATTGCGCGGGTTTCTCGCGGCCGTACCGTACGGGAATTTTTAATCGCTGTCCTCTTGGTGCCCACCCTCGCTTGTATTTTATGGATGACCGTCTTCGGTGGCACAGGTATTACCCAGTACCTAGGTGGCTTTACAGATGCCGCAACCGCTGCCTTACCTGTGCAGTTATTTGAAATGTTAAGCGAACTGCCCATCGCTCAAATCACCTCTTTGATTGGTATTATTTTGGTGGTGGTGTTCTTCGTCACCTCGTCCGACTCAGGCTCACTGGTTATCGACACCATAGCCGCAGGCGGCAAAGTAAACGCACCCACGCCACAGCGTGTGTTCTGGTGTACTTTTGAAGGGCTGGTGGCCATCGTGCTCATGTTGGGTGGCGGCTTAGTGGGCTTACAGGCCATGGCCGTGTCTACCGGGTTCCCGTTCGCTATTGTTATGTTATTAAGCTGTATCGCCTTGGTAAAAGGCTTACTGGAAGAGCCACGGAAGAAAAAAGGAGCATAAACCAACACTATGCAAGCAGAACACTTAGAAATACTCGACTTTTTACGCCCATACCCGCCATTTCGCGAGTTGCCCGCTGAAGAGCTCGAGCATTTAGCTACAGTGGTGGATGTAGGTTACTTTAAGCGCGGCAGTGAAATACTCGCCTACAACCAACGGGTAAGTGACTTGCACGTGGTGCGCAGCGGCTCCGTAGAGGTGCTCACGCGCACCGGCGACTTGCATAACCGGCTGAGCGAAGGCGGCTTTTTCGCCGAAGGGGGCTTGTTACGGAATGGCCGGGTGCGCTACCCGGTCAACGCCTTAGAAGACACCCTTATTTATTACATCCCCGGGCGGGAATTTAATCGCCTGTACGATGAATACGAAGAATTCGCCGACGCCGTTGAAATTGAAGACAGAGAACGCTTAAAACGGACGGTCTCGCGCAGCCGTCAAGCCAGTGATCTCATGACCAGCACCATCGCCAGCTTAATTCAGCGCGACCCCATTGTCATCAGCCCAAACTGCACTGTGCGGCAAGCCGCGGAACTCATGACAGAAGAAGATGTGTCCTCCGTGTTTGTGCAAGCTGAAGGAGAAGACTTACCCGAAGGCGTGGTCACCGACAAAGACTTACGCCGCCGGGTGCTGGCCGTGGGTTTAAGCGACCAAGCGCCGGTTACCGACATTATGTCCTCCAACTTGGTGTTTATCGAAGCCAAACAGCGCATATTCGAAGCCATGCTGATTATGCTGCGAAAGAAAGTACGCCACTTGCCCGTGCTGCAAAACAACAAAGCCATTGGTGTATTGACCATGTCCGACTTGGTGCAGTACGAGTCCAAAAGCAGCCTGTATGTGGTCAGTAATATTTTCAAACAAAACACCCAAGAAGAATTAGCCGCCTTGGTAGACGACGTACGTGGCAGTTTTATTCGCCTGGTAGAAGAAGACGCCAACTCACGCATGATAGGCTCGGCCATGGCCGTGATAGGGCGAAGCTTTAAGCAGCGCCTGATAGAGCTGGCAGAAGAAAAGTACGGCCCAGCACCTGTGCCTTATTGCTTCTTGGCCTTAGGCTCCATGGCCCGAGGCGAGCAGCTTATTGTCACCGACCAAGACAACGCGCTGGTGCTCAGCGACCGTTTTATCCCAGAAAAACACGACGAGTACTTTCGTAAACTGGCCCAGTTTGTCAGCGACGGGCTCGACGCCTGTGGCTACCCTTATTGCTCGGGCAATATCATGGCCACTAACCCTGAGTGGCGCCAACCTTTAAGCAAGTGGAAAGCCTACTTTAGCGAATGGATAGACTACCCAACGCCAGAAGGCTTGTTGCATAGCTCCATCTTCTTTGACCTCGAAGGCGTGTGGGGGCGCACCGACTACGCCAATATGCTGAACGACCATATTCGGAAAAAGGCCCAGCGTAGTAAGCGCTTCCTCGCTTGCATGGCCCGAAATGCGCTAAACCGCACGCCGCCCCTTGGTTTTTTCCGCGACTTTGTCATGGAAAAAGACGGCAAACACAATAAGTCCATTAACACCAAGCGTCGCGGCACAGCGCCCTTAGCCGACTTAATTCGGGTACACGCCTTAGCCGTGGGCTCCAAGCGCCATAATAGTTTTGCTCGCCTAGAAGACATTCACGCCGCCAACACCCTGCCGAAAGGCCGGGCTGCTGACTTGCGCGACGCCTTGGAGTTTATTTCCATGGTACGTATTCGTCACCAAGCGGCCGCGCTGCAAAATGGGGAAGAGCCCAACAACAACGTGGCACCCGACGAGTTATCCGACTTTGAGCGTAATAACTTAAAAGACGCTTTCCAAATACTGAGTAATGCGCAAAAATTCTTGCGCTTTCAGTACCCCATGGGCCTTAGCTAACGCATGTTTTATCTCGACAGAAAGAAAATGAATCACGGTTCTGAAACCGTCACCGACTGGCGTGCCCGCTACCAAGAGCTGGAGCGGGAAGCGCGCGATCCTCGCTTAAAACGCTTCTATGAAGCAGGTATTGCAGCCGCCGACACGCCCATTAAAGACGTGCCCATGCTGGCGCTGGACTTCGAAACCACAGGTTTAGATGTGACCAAGCACGGCATTGTTAGTGTGGGCAGCATGCCCATGACCTTAAACCGCATTCAAACGGGTGCGAGTAAGTTTTGGGTGGCCAAGCCGCGCCGACCGCTGCTGGACGAGTCGGTGATTATCCACGGCATTACCCACAGCCAAATTGAAAACGCGCCCGACTTTCTCGAACACGTGCCGGAAATTTTAGAAGAAATGGCAGGGCGGGTGATGGTGGTGCATTACCGCGGCATCGAACGGCCGTTTTTTAACGAAGCCTTGATGAACCGCATTGGCGAAGGCATTGAGTTCCCAGTTATCGACACCATGGAGCTCGAAGCCCGTTTACACCGAGTCCAAAGCGGCCCTATTTGGCGGCGTTTTCGCGGCGTAAAACCCGTTTCCATCCGCCTTGCCGACTCGCGCAAGCGGTACAACCTACCGTGGTACCGCCCCCACGACGCCGTTATCGACGCCCTCAGCAGCGCCGAACTCCTGCAAGCACAAATCGCCTACCATTACAGCCCCGACACCCCCGTGCAAGATTTGTGGTGTTAACGAAACGGGCGGGTGTGGGCGTGGCCAAATGAATGTACGTCATGCAATGCATGACCTACGGGGAATGTGGGAATGTGTATGACCGTACGTCGCACCAATGCATGACGTACGGGGTGATGAAAAATGATTTACCGTAGGTACTGCATTGCAGTACGCCGCGCCAATGGTTGAACGTCAGGCAATGCCTGACCTACGTCGTGATCACAATGAAATCGGTATCGTTTACATGGTAGGTTAAACGTAGCGGTGGTCTTTTACGCTTGATTTTGTACAGGTTTATTCCACCAGTGAGCTTTGCACTTGGAATATGGGGCTCTTTAAGTCTTTCCGCTAACTTATTCTTGAAGTAGCTTTTATCGGTATCTCTTAGTCTGTGCCACTCCTTAAGCGCATCAGGGTGAAATTTTAACTTATAGGTCATCGAGCGAAACCGACACAGCTTCTTGTCCGTCATTTAACCGAGCATTTGCTTCCATAAGCAACGCAAGGTCCTCAACCGCATCAACCATCGACTCGAATAACTCTGGAGGAACAGCATAAAAACTCGGTTGATTGCTTTTTAAGACAGCAACAGCTTCTCCATTAGACTGTTCTAAAACAGCATTTGGGTTTGCTTTAAAATCAGTAATGCTGGTCGACACAGCTGCCATCACTTTAGAGATAGAACTCATATTTACCTCATGTTATAGACTTAAATATGGGTCTAATTATAGATCTATTTTAAGATTGTGCAATATTTGTTCGTCATGCCATGCATGACCTACGGGAATGTGAAAAATGAAAGGCGTAGGTCAGGCACCGCCTGACGCCGCGCCGATGGTTGAACGTCAGGCAATGCAACGTCATGCAATGCATGACCTACGGGGAATGTGAAAAATGGATGCACGTGCGGGTGCATATCGTACGGGAATGTGAAAAATGAATGGCGTACGGGTGCATATCGTACGGGAATTTGAAAAATGAATGGCGTGTGGGTACATATCGTGCGGGAATGTGAAAAATGGATGCACGTGCGGGTATGTGGGAATGTGTATGACCGTACGTCGCACCAATGCATGACGTCCGGGGTGATGGACAATGATTTACCGTAGGTACGGCACGGCCGTACGCCGCACCAATGCATGACCTACGGGGTGTTGGAACATGCATGACCGTTCATGGTTACTTCTTGTCAACGCTTATGCCGGCCCACTCTGGGGGGATTAGGCCGCGTTTCACATCGCGGTGGAAGGTTGAAAAGCGCCAATCTCCTACCTTACTCACCAAGCCATGATGCACAGGGTTCACATAGCAATACATAATATTTTCGTGAAGCTCTTTTTCCGTTTTAATAGTTTGCTCCCAAAACCTTGCCTGCCAAAGGCTTGAACGTCGTTCGCGGCGGTAATTGTCTGTTAAATCATCTCCCTGACCGAACTTTGAATATTTACTTGTTAAACGCTTTATCGTGCCTATGCGTTTGGAAAGTTGGTTGTCTTCAATACTTAAAATCAAGTGAAAGTGGTCGGGTAGCAACACAAAAGCATGGGTTTCAAAGGGCAGGGTTTTCTGCGTTTCAAGAATGGCAGCTCGTAACGCAGTACGTATTGTTGGCGTGGTAAGCACCTTTTTATTATTTAACGTATTTTGCGTTATAAAGTAATAGCCAGCGTTTTCATAATACCGAAACATATTTCCCATGATCACCCCCATAAATACCAATCAATA
Source organism: Aliidiomarina taiwanensis (assembly GCF_003987015.1). Classification (GTDB taxonomy): domain Bacteria; phylum Pseudomonadota; class Gammaproteobacteria; order Enterobacterales; family Alteromonadaceae; genus Aliidiomarina; species Aliidiomarina taiwanensis. The sequence continues at coordinate 476,136 of NZ_PIPQ01000002.1, forward strand.
TAGGGTGGGGCGTGTAGATATCCATTCAATTCCGTGATTACCCATGTTTTTGTCAGGCCATGCAACGTCAGGCAATGCAACGTCATGCAGTGCATGACCTACGGGGAATGTGAAAAATGAAAGGATGTAGGTCAGGCACGGCAACGTCAGGCAATGCCTGACCTACGGGAATGTGAAAAATGAAAGGATGTAGGTCAGGCACCGCCTGACGCTGCACCAGTGCATGACCTACGGGGAATGTGAAAAATGAAAGGATGTAGGTCAGGCACCGCCTGACGCCGCACCAATGCATGACATACGGTACGTGGGAATGTGGATGGCGTATGGATTAACGCCAGGGGCGGGTGTGGGCGTGGCAGATGGCGACGCCGAGGGCGTCGGCGGCGTCCTCTTGGGGGCGGCTGGGGAGCTTGAGGATGTGCATAACCATTTGTTGCACTTGCTCTTTTTTGGCGGCGCCTGTGCCCACTACGGCTTGCTTGATTTGACGGGCGGAGTATTCGGCAACGGCTAAGTCATGCTTGGCAGCGGCCACCATGGCAACGCCACGGGCTTGGCCGAGTTTTAAGGCGGAGTTGGGGTTTTTGGCCATAAACACTTGCTCAATGGCAAACTCATCGGGATTGAACTGAGCCACCAGCTCGGCCACACCATCGAAAATAATCTTTAACCGCTCGGCCATGCTAGGCTCGCCGTCGGCTTGGGTGCTGACACTGGTGGACGCGGCCCGAATACAGCCGCTGCCAAGGTAAGTAAGGCGCGCACCCTGTTGGCGTATAACGCCATACCCAGTAATGCGCGAGCCCGGATCAATGCCTAAAATAATGGACAATTAGTCGTACGCCTCAGGTGGAATGCTGGCGTTGTGATGCACTTCTTGTACGTCGTCTAAGTCTTCCAACATATCAATCAGCTTAATCACGTCTTTGGCGGTTTCGACATCCAGCTCAGCTTCGGTGGAAGCAATTTGCGCCACTTCCGCGTTGTCTGGGGTAAAGCCCGCTGTTTTCATGGCGTCCACCACGTTACCGAATTCAAACGGGTCTGTGTACACGTCAATGCTGCCATCGTCGTGGGTTTCCACGTCGTCAGCGCCGCTTTCAAGGGCCGCTTCAATAATGGCGTCTTCGTCGGCACCCGGCGCGTAGCTTAATACACCGCGCTTGGTGAATAGGTACGCTACCGAGCCGTCGGTGCCCAAGTTCCCCCCGTTTTTGGTGAAGGCATGGCGCACGTCACCGGCGGTACGGTTGCGGTTATCGCTCATGCATTCCACCATCACGGCCACACCGCCTGGGGCGTAGCCTTCGTAGCGAATTTCTTCCATGTTGTCGGCATCGAGCTCACCGGCGCCGCGGGCCACCGCGTTGTCGATGGTGTCACGCTTCATGTTATTGGAAAGAGACTTATCAATGGCGGCGCGCAAACGTGGGTTGGTGTCTGGGTCTGAACCGCCTTCGCGGGCGGCCACTACCAATTCACGAATAAGCTTAGTAAAAATTTTACCGCGTTGGGCGTCCTGGGCCGCCTTGCGGTGTTTTATGTTCGACCATTTGGAATGACCTGCCATTTGGGTTGAACCTCCATTTGTTATTTTCGTACGCGGTGCCACGTCAGGCAAGGCCTGACCTACGTTCGTTCATTTATTACATTTCGTAGGTCACGCACGGCATGACGGTACGGTGTATTTCACATTCCGTAGGTCATGCACGGCATGACGGTGCGGTGTTTTTTCACATTCCGTAGGTCATGCATGGCATGACGGTACGATGTGTTTTTTATATCCCGTAGGTCATGCACGGCATGACGGTGCGGTGTATTTTTATAACCCGTAGGTCACGCACGGCATGACGGTACGGTGTGTTTTTCACATTCAATCGTTATTTACGGAAATATTTAATTCTTTTAACGCTTCGGGGTTGGCGTAGCCAGGGGCGTCGGTGAGGACGCAGGCGGCGGTGGTGGTTTTCGGGAACGCAATCACGTCACGAATACTATTGGCACCAACCATTAACATCACCAAGCGGTCAAGGCCGAAGGCCAAACCAGCATGAGGTGGTGTACCGTACTTTAAAGCCTCAAGTAAGAAACCAAATTTCTCTTTCGCTTCTTCTTCGTTAATCCCTAAAATGTCAAATACAGCGGCTTGCATCTCGGCGTTATGAATACGCACCGAGCCACCGCCCACTTCACAACCATTCAGTACCATGTCGTAGGCATCTGAAATAGCCGCGGTTGGGTTGGCTTTTAATTCTTCTGGTGTTACACCCACAGGTGCGGTAAACGGGTGGTGAATGGCCGCAAAGCCGCCTTCGTATTCTTCAAACATAGGGAAGTCCACAACCCATAAAGGCTTCCAGCTGTCTTCCACCAGATCAAAGTCGTCACCGGCTTTCAAACGCAGCGCACCTAAGGCTTCGCTCACCACAGTAAAGGTGTCGGCACCGAACAACAGAATGTCGCCGGTTTCAGCGCCCGTACGGTTTAGAATCTCGGTCACCACGTCTTCAGGAAGGAACTTCAACACAGGCGACTGTAAGCCGTCCATGCCGGCGTCTTTGTCGTTCACTTTTAACCAAGCTAAGCCTTTAGCACCGTACACTTTCACGTAATCTGTGTACTCGTCAATTTGCTTCCGGGTTAAACGAGCACCGCCTGGAATGCGCAGCGCAGCCACACGGCCTTTCGGGTCGTTGGCAGGGCCAGCAAATACTTTAAACTCAATGTCTATAACAACATCGGCTATGTCTACTAACTGCATGGGGTTTCGCAGGTCCGGCTTGTCCGAGCCGTACAACCGCATGGCGTCGGCATAGCTCATCACCGGGAACGCACCTAAGTCCACTTCCAGCATTTCTTGGAAAAGCTCACGAATCAGCTGCTCTGTGGTGTTGCGCACCTCTTGCGCACTCATAAAGGTGGTTTCAATATCAATTTGGGTAAATTCAGGCTGGCGGTCGGCCCGCAAGTCTTCGTCGCGGAAGCACTTCACAATTTGGTAGTACTTGTCAAAACCCGACATCATCAGCAGCTGCTTAAACAACTGTGGCGACTGGGGCAGGGCGAAGAACTTGCCGTCGTGGGTCCGGGAAGGTACCAAGTAGTCACGAGCCCCTTCCGGCGTAGCCCGGGTCAGCATGGGGGTTTCAATATCTAAAAAGCCCTGGGCATCAAAGAAACGACGCACAGCACTGGCCACCTTGGCCCGAAACACGATTTTCTTATTCATTTCCGGGCGGCGCAGGTCTAAATAACGAAAACGCAGGCGCTGCTCTTCACTTACTTGGCTATTAAAGTCAATGGGCAGGGCGGCTGCTTTGTTTAAAATGGTCAGCTCCGTGGCCACAACTTCCACTTTACCCGTGGCCATGCGCTCGTTCACCTGACCTTCAGGGCGGGCACGCACCTCGCCTTTCAATTGAATACAAAACTCTTGGCGTAACTGGGTGGCCGCTTCTAAACTGGCCGCGTGTTCTGGGTCAAACACCACTTGCACCAAGCCTGTGCGATCACGCATATCGACGAAAATCAACCCGCCCAAATCACGACGTTTATGAACCCAGCCCGCTAAAGTAACGTTCTGACCAAGAAATTGTTCGGTGACTTCCCCGCAATAGTGACTACGCATTTGCTCTTTGTTCCTGTTTTCGCTGTTAGAGTTGTGAATGAGCCGTAGTATACGATACAGGGCGCTTGAGGTACAATTCACGATGCGCTTCAGGCTAAAAAAGTAAACAGTAGAAAAGGAACCCACATCCATGAGTTCACCACGCGACTCTATATATGCCACGCCCCAGGGCGAAGTGGCGGATTTTGCCTTCGACGATCGGGTGGCCGAGGTGTTTCCCGATATGATCAGCCGCTCCGTGCCAGGCTATGCCACCATAGTCCAAACCATGGGCATGCTGGCGGGCCAATACGCCCAAGAAAACAGCAAGGTGTACGACTTAGGCTGCTCTTTAGGCGCCACCAGCATTGCCATGAAGCAACATATTAAGCAGGCAGGTGTGGAAATTATTGGCGTGGACAACTCCGAAGCCATGGTGCAGCGCTGTCAGGCCCATGTAAATGCCTGGCGCGGTGAAGTGCCGGTGCATATAGAATGTGCCGATATTCTCGATGTTTCCCTGGAGCCCTGCTCTGTGGTGGCCATGAACTTCACCATGCAGTTTATCGACCCAGACCAGCGCGAAGCCTTGGTGCAAAAAATTTATGACGCCCTGTTACCCGGCGGTATGTTGCTGTTATCAGAAAAAGTACGCCACCTGGATGAAACTGCCGAAAACATTTTGGTGGACTTACACCACGAATTTAAGCGTCAAAACGGCTACAGTGAATTAGAAATATCGCAAAAACGCGCGGCCATTGAAAACGTGATGCGCATCGACACCCCAGGGCAACACCTTGCTCGCTTGGGAGCCGCCGGCTTTAGCACGGTGCAAAACTGGTACCGCTGCTTTAACTTTATGTCCTGGTTCGCTATTAAATAAGGCCCTCATCAAATGTACGACTTTACTCCTTTTTATGCTCGTTTAACCGAATCGGGCCTGGGCCACTGGCTCGAAACCTTGCCCGCTCGCATGCGCCACTGGCAGCAGCACCAGCAGCACGGCGAACTAAAAAAGTGGCAGCGCAGTATTGCCCAGTTACCTAGGCTGACGCCCAGCAGTGTAGACATCAGCAGCCAGGTGCGTATTGGTGAAGCAAGCGACGCCAACGACGGCGAAAAAGCCCGCATTCAAGGCTTGCTTTCGCAACTCATGCCGTGGCGTAAAGGCCCCTTCGACTTATTTGGCGTGCATATCGACACAGAATGGCGCTCCGACTGGAAGTGGGACCGTGTGTTTCCCCATATTAGCGACTTAAGCGGCCGCCGCGTGCTCGACATAGGCTGCGGCAGTGGCTACCACCTGTGGCGCATGAAAGGCGCAGGCGCCGACTTGGTGGTCGGTATCGACCCTACCCAGCTTTTTATGACCCAGTTTCAGGCCATCAAGCAGTATGTACCTGCAGACACGGCCCGCGACGTCGAGCTTTTACCCCTTGGCATTGAAGACATGCAGCCCTTACAGGCCTTCGACACTGTGTTTACCATGGGGGTGTTGTATCATAGACGCTCGCCCATCGACTTTTTGCAGCAGTGCTTAGACCAACTTAAGCCCGGCGGCGAGTTGGTACTCGAAACCCTCGTTATCGACGGTGACGAGCAGCGGGTATTGGTTCCCGGCGAGCGGTACGCCCAAATGGGCAATGTGTGGTTTATTCCCAGCACTAAGGCGCTGTGTCATTGGCTCGAACGCCTGGGCATGCAGAATATTCGGGTGGTGGATGAAAACGTCACCAGCCTGGAGGAGCAGCGCCAAACCGAATGGATGCAAGGCCAGTCATTGGCGGACTTCCTCGACCCAAGTGACCGCTCACTTACCGTGGAAGGATACCCAGCCCCCAAACGCGCCGTGGTGATTGCAACGAAGCCCCGATGATATACGGGCGGGTGAAATGCATGGCATACGGGCGGATGAAATGCGACATCGTAGGTCATGCATTGCATGACGTTGTACGGCATTGCCGTACGCCGCACACATGGTTGAGGATAATGAAGGAATTTAAATGATAGGACGTTTACAAGGCACGGTGGCGGTGAAGCATCCGCCCGAATTATTACTGGATGTACAAGGCGTGGGCTACGAAGTGCAGTTGCCCATGACCTGCTTTTACGAGCTACCGGAAGTCGGCCAGCCCGTGACCCTCTGGACCCACTTTGTGGTGCGGGAAGACGCCCAGCTACTCTTTGGTTTTACCACAGTAGACGAGCGCGCCTTGTTTCGCCTGCTCATTCGTGCCCAGGGCGTAGGGCCTAAGTTAGCCCTGACGATTATGTCCAGCCTAAGCGCCGGGCAGTTTGTGGCGGCCATTCAGCAAAGCGACATGGCCGTGCTAACAAAAATCCCCGGGGTGGGCAAGAAAACCGCCGACCGCCTGGTGGTGGAAATGAAAGACAAACTCAAAGACTTCACCGGCGCAGACTACGGCGATGCGCTCCCAAGCAGCGAAACAATGCCAGCGGCAGCGCCAAGTGCCGAGTCAGAGGCCTTGAGTGCACTGGTGGCCTTAGGGTATAAACTAGGCCAAGCAGAAAAAGTGGTGAAGAAAGTTGCACGTAGCGACATGAGCGCCGAAGATATTATTCGACACGCGCTGAAAGCCATGATGTAACCGACGTCCAGAAAAAATAAGCAAGACAAACAAAAGGAACACCCATGATAGAAGCGGATCGCATGATCCAACCCCAAGCCAGCACGGAAGACGAAGTGATTGATCGCGCCATTCGGCCGACCAAGCTTGCCGACTACACCGGGCAACAGCATGTGGTTGAACAATTAAGCATTTACATTGAAGCGGCCCGAGGCCGTAGCGATGCGCTCGATCACGTGCTTATTTTTGGGCCACCGGGCTTAGGGAAAACCACCTTAGCCAATATTATTGCCAATGAAATGGGCAGCAGCATTAAAACCACCTCTGGGCCTATTTTAGAAAAAGCCGGCGACCTCGCCGCTTTGCTCACCAATTTAGAGCCCAACGACGTGCTCTTTATCGATGAAATACACCGGCTTAGCCCCGTGGTGGAAGAAATACTGTACCCCGCCATGGAAGACTACCAGCTCGACATTATGATAGGCGAAGGGCCCGCGGCACGCTCACTGAAGCTCGACTTACCGCCCTTTACCCTAATTGGTGCCACCACCCGAGCTGGCGCCTTAACCAGCCCCTTGCGCGACCGCTTTGGCATTGTCCAGCGGTTAGAATTTTATAATGTGGCGGACCTCACCAAAATTGTCAGCCGCTCCGCCCACTTTCTCGACCTGAATATGGCCGAAGAGGGCGCACAGGAAGTGGCCAGCCGCTCCCGAGGCACGCCCCGTATTGCCAATCGGCTGCTCCGCCGAGTGCGTGACTTTGCCCAGGTGCGTTCGAATGGGCATATAAACAAAGACGTGGCCGGCCAAGCCCTGGATATGATCGACGTAGACCGCGCCGGCTTCGACTATATGGACAGAAAGCTATTAGAAGCTATTATGGACAAGTTCGACGGCGGCCCCGTTGGCCTTGAAAACCTCGCTGCCGCTATCGGTGAAGAAAAAGACACCATCGAAGATGTCATCGAGCCCTTTTTAATACAACAAGGCTTTATTCAGCGCACCCCCCGTGGGCGCATCGCCACCCAGCGGGCCTATGTGCATTTTGGGTTGAAGTAACGCGAAGTGTGCAAAATGTATCTGTGCGTCATGCCGTGCATGACCTACAAATGTGAAAATTGAACGAACGTAGATACCATCTCTCAATACCGATCTCTAGCTCTATTTTATGTAGCTAGAGGTCGATATTCTTGTTGATGTTTAATCACACCAAAACAAATTTGCATTAACTTACGCATTGCAGCGCCAACTGCCT
>NZ_PIPQ01000020.1 GCF_003987015.1 Aliidiomarina taiwanensis
CCATCGGTTACGGACTGCCGGACTTCGCAGAGGAACTCAACTACGGAGTCGATCTATCAACCATCTGAGGGTGGTATCAGATTGATGGGGTGAAGGTGCCCCATCAACCATTAAATCCGTATACCCAAAAAAATTAAATATGAGTACCAACTCAGCATACGCTCAGCCCAGGAGGCTGAAGAAATCAATGATTTAGACAATGCGTTTAAGTCTCTTGAAAGAGCGCATATTTTAGGGCAGAGATATTTTATACCGCATATAGCGACGCACTGGCAGATGTTACGAATTGGGCTTAAACGCAATGATAATCGCGAGGTTATTGGTCAGATCGTCCGTTTGATAGCAACGGTTCCGGGTTTTATATTTGGTTGGGTTCCAAGGGGAAATCCTGGAGGCGCGAATATCTCTGCTTTAAAGCCAGTGCCCTTGCCAACTGACTTGCAACCCTTGCTAGCTGACAGCCCCATTTGGCGGGACGTCTTAATACGCCTGACTATTTACGCGGTTATCGTTTTAATCGTATTAGCATAAACACCCATACTATTGCCAAAACGTTCTTCGCTGCAGCCCAATGCTGCAGCGAAGCAGGTTAATGATTATTCCGTTTGCTGTTTGCGGTTATCGTTTTTGTGCACCCAATGATATAACACGGGCAATACCAACAATGTCAGCAAGGTTGACGAAATAATACCGCCAATCACCACTGTCGCCAGCGGGCGCTGCACTTCAGCACCGGTGCCAATATTAATCGCCATCGGCACAAAACCGAGGCTCGCGACCAAAGCGGTCATTAGCACAGGGCGCAACCGGGTAAGCGCGCCTTCCGTTATCGCTAACAGCAAGTCACCTTTCTCACGCCAGAGATCGCGAATAAAGCTCAGCATGACCAGGCCGTTCAGCACCGCTACGCCTGATAAGGCGATAAAGCCAATGCCAGCAGAGATTGATAAAGGCATACCCCTCAAATACAAGGCCAGCACGCCACCGGTAAGCGCCAACGGCACACCGCTGAAGATAATCAGCGCATCTTTTAATGACGCAAAAGCCATCACCAGAATACCTAAAATCAGCAGCAACGTAACAGGCACCACGATGCTAAGGCGCTGACTTGCTGACTCCAATTGCTCAAAAGTACCGCCATAATCCAGCCAGTAACCGGCTGGTAATGCAACGTCGCGGTTGATTTGGGCCTTTACCTCTTCTACAAAACTGCCAAGGTCTCGCCCACGCACATTCGCGGTTACCACTACCCGGCGTTTGCCATTTTCACGACTAATTTGTGCCGGCGCAGGCGATAAATCTAAGGTAGCCACTTCTTGTAACGGCACAAAGTCCCCATTTGGCAATGGCACCGGCAACACTGCCAGTTTGTCCAGATCGCGACGCAGGGTTTCCGGCAAGCGCACTATCAGCTCAAAGCGTCTGTCACCTTCATACAGAATACCGGCCGACGTACCACCAATTGCCGCTGCTACCCAATCCTGTAGTTCAACCACATTTAAGCCGTAACGGGCAAGCGCAGTTCGGTTGGGGATCACCGACAAGGTTGGCAAACCAGTGACTTGTTCCACTTTAGTATCCGCAGCACCTTGCACCTTGTTGACGGCTTGCAGAATTTGATTAGCGCTTGTAACCAGCTGATCTAAATCATCACCAAATACCTTAATACCCAGATCTGCCCGTACACCGGAAATCAGTTCATTAAAACGCATCTGAATAGGTTGGGTAAATTCATAGTTATTGCCAGGCAATGTCGCCAAAGCAGCTTCCATTTCAGTGACCAATTGGGCTTTGGTTTTATCCGGATTGGGCCATTCACTGCGCGGCTTTAATATCACAAAGTTGTCAGCCACATTGGGTGGCATCGGATCGGTCGCCACTTCTGCCGTACCAATTCTGGCAAACACTTTATCAACCTCAGCAAAGGTTTTGATCTTCTGCTCCAGAATTTCCTGCATTGCAACGGCTTGTTCTAACCCGGTGCCCGGAATACGCATGGCATGTAAAGCGATATCGCCCTCATCAAGCTGAGGCACAAACTCTGCCCCCAACGTGGTCGCCAACCACAGACACACACCAACCAGAGCACTGGCCAAACCAATCACCAGCCAGCGAAATTTCAGTGCCAGCGCTAATAGCGGTGCGTACAGGGTTTTAGCGCCTCTTATGACCGCACTTTCTTTTTCACTGATTTTACCATTTAAGAACACCGCCACAGCGGCAGGCACAATGGTCAGCGACAACACCATAGCGGATAACAGGGCCATCACCACAGTCGCTGCCATAGGATGAAACATTTTACCTTCGACACCGGTCAGCGAAAAAATAGGAATATACACGATAGTAATAATGGCCACACCGAACAAACTGGGCCGGATAACCTCTGCAGTTGCCAGATACACTGTATTTAAGCGCTCTTTCAGCGGTTGGATACTGCCGTTGTGTTGTGCCTGCGCCAAGCGTCGAACCGCATTTTCGACAATAATCACCGTACCATCAACAATTAAGCCAAAATCCAGCGCACCCAGGCTCATCAGGTTGGCAGAAACGCCGGCTTGTACCATGCCGGTAATGGTCATCAGCATTGATAGCGGGATCACCGCCGCAGTGATTAACGCCGCCCGCAGGTTGCCCAGCAGGATAAACAACACTACGATCACCAGTAATGCGCCTTCCAGCAGGTTTTTACTGACGGTTGCAATGGCTTTATCCACTAAGGTGGTGCGATCATATACGGCTTCAGCAATAACACCCTCTGGCAGAGAACTTTTGATCTGCTCCAGCTTTTGCGCGACATCGCGTGCCACTGTGCGTGAGTTTTCACCAATTAACATCATGGCTGTACCCAGCACCGCTTCTTTACCATCCTGGGTTGCCGCACCGGTTCGCAGCTCTTTGCCAATGGCAACATCGGCAACGTCACTCAGCTTTACCGGTATGGTGTCGTATTGCGTAATAATGACATTAGCAATGTCATCCAGAGAGGTTAACTGACCGGGCGAGCGTACCAGCAGTTGCATGCCCTCACGTTCAATATAACCGGCACCCCGGTTGTCATTGTTGGCTTGCAGGGCCAGTTCAACATCCTTAATACTCAGGCCATAATTAAGCAGTTTCAGTGGATCGGGTAACACATGGTATTGCTTGTTGTAGCCACCAATACTGTTTACCTCCACCACACCTTTAACCTGTGCCAGCTGAGGTTTTATTATCCAGTCCTGGATTTCCCGCAGTGCCATGGCATCGTAAGGTGAACCATTTTGTTGCAGCGCGCCCGGCTTGGCCTGCACCGTATACATAAAGATTTCACCAAGACCGGTTGAAATAGGGCCCATTTCAGGCTCTATGCCCTCAGGCAACATATCCTTGATAGCGCCCAAACGGGTGTTGATTAAATTGCGGGCAAAGTAGATGTCCGTGCCTTCTTCAAACACCACCGTTACCTGTGACAAGCCATAGCGTGACAATGAGCGGGTATAACTTAAATTGGGTAAGCCATACAGGGCAGTTTCTACCGGATAGGTAATACGCTGCTCTGCTTCAAGTGGCGAATAACCTGGCGCCGCCGTGTTTATTTGCACCTGAACGTTAGTAATATCCGGCACTGCATCAATCGGTAACTGTTGGTAGCTCCAGCTACCAATGGCAATAATCAACAGTGTCAGCGTTAAAAATAGATACCGCCTCGCAATAGCCAGGCGCAACATGGATTCAATCATAGTGCCCCCTTAATCATCATGCTCGGCTTCAGATTTTTCAATATCCGCTTTTAACAGATAGCTGTTTGTAGTGACATACAACTGGCCGGGCTTTAAACCGGCAATCACTTCGACATAATCCATGTCGCTACGGCCAAGCTGCAATGGGGTAAAGACATATTCGGTATTGTTTTTCACGAAGACACCGCTTTGATTGTCCAGTATTTGAATGGCCGATTTTTTAACGGCAAGCTCAACGTTGAATTCACCGCTTATTACAGCACCCTCGATTAATTGCCCGGGCGACAGTTTACCGTCACGGTTATCCAGCTTAACTCTGGCCAGTTGATAGGGCTGGGTTAATGACGGGATGATATGTGCAATTACGCCGTTAATCTCAGTGTCAGCGGCCAGAATGACCACGTTTTGTCCTGTCGCGACAGCAACTTGTTGTGACGGGTACAGGCGAAAATCTGCCCACAGGCTGCCAAAATCAGCAATGCTGAATAGCGTCTGCTGCTGTGCGACCTCACCAACATTGGCGCTGCGCTGAATAATAACGCCGTCAATTGGTGCTTTAATGGCATAGGTATTTAAGCTCTCATTTGACTCAACAACGGCCAGTACATCGCCTGCTTTTACGCTGTCACCCAGCGAGAATTTCACCGAGGTAAGAATACCGGGAAAACGGGCATTAACATGGCTGATGCGGTTTGGGTCAGCGCTAAGCTTGCCATAAACAATCTGATGTTGGCGTAATCGCTGGCTGTCAGCACGGTCTGTGACAATATTAACCGCCGTAGCCATATCATCACTAATGCGGCTGCTTAGGGTTTCGTTGTGTTCATTCTCGTCGTTTTCGTCGTGCCCTTCATGCTCATTGTGTTCTTCATGTTCTTCATGTTCTTCGTGCTCTTCATTTTTCTTAGTGTCAGATTGCGGCTTTACCGCTTGTTCTTTGGCATGGACGTGAGCTTGTTCTTGCTCATTGGCGGCCATTACATGCATCGGCATCAGCCAGGCTGCAATAAACATTGCCAGTGTTACATGTGGTTTCATAATGCTATCTTCCTGTATGTTCTGTTTGCCACGTCGCACAGTTAATGAAGTGCGGCAGCGGGGCAATAATCTTGTCAGTTACTGCGTTACCGGCTCGGCGGTAAGCTGTTCAATCGTCGCCTGGCTCAATAGCACCGCAGTGGCGGTTTCCAGTAAGTGTCTTTTTGCCTGCAACAATTCTTGCTGGGCATTAAGCCAATCCTGATAATTTGAGCGCCCGCGCTGGTATGCATCACGCGTAAGATCCAGCGCTTGTTCCAGGTTGGGGATCACGTACTGCGCCAACTGTTGGTGACTGGTAATAAATTGCTGTCGTTGCGAGTACGCATCAAACAAGCGTTCATGCAGGATCAGTAAGCTATCCTGCTGTCGATACTCGACATTGTTTCGCTCTGCCAGCGCAGCTCCGATGGCTGCACTATTGCGACGTTCAGCAAATAACGGCACTGAGATACCAAAGGTAAGGCTTGTATCATCACTGGCCTGATAGCGTCTTACCCCTACCTGCCAACTCAGATCGGCGCGATTCTGGCTTTGTGCCAGTCGCACTTCAGCGTCTTTTAACCGACGTTCAGAGGCAAAAATGGTTAACGCCGGCGATTGTTGCAGCCGCTGATACAGCTCTGCAAAAGGGCGGCTTTGGCCAAAAGCAAACAAGTTACCTGCCACAACGTTAAAGTTGGCGCTGGTATCACCCCAAAAACGTGCTATGGCTATTTTTTGCCGCTCAATGCGCTGCAACAGGGCGTCCCGCCCGATCTGAACCTGAGCCAGTTGCGCCTTTGCCCGCATGATTTCAGCATCTGACAAGGCACCGCTGGCAGCACGTTTTTCAGCGCTTTGCAGCAGGGCTTCTGAGAGCGCTACGGCCTCTTCTGTCAGTGTCAATTCCTGCTGGCTGGCCAATAGATTAATATAATTGCGGGTAAGCTCTGCCAGCACATCCAGGGTTTGCGCCTGTTGCTGCCATTTAAGAGTATTGAGCCTGGCGTCTACTACCGCAGCGCGCCATTGGGCTTTATTATCCAGCTCTATCACGGAAGATAAGGCGATTGTCAGCTCAGCACCGGCCAGCCCTCTGGCCTCTCCGGTGCCCGCAACATTCTCAAGCTCTACACCGAGTTGATAACCGGGTTTAAGGCTTTGCAAATCACGCTCTGCAAACAGACGCTGTTGCGTAAATTTAAACTGATGCAGCTGAGGGTTGTGTTGCAGCGTTTTATCTATTGCCTGTTGTAATGTCAGTGCTTGCGGCTCTGCACGTAGCGGAAGCGCGCAAAATACCGCCGCCAGTATTGCTGGCAGCATTAGTGTCATACGCATGGGTATGCTCCTGAAAGTTAATCGTTAATAAAAAAAGATAAACAAGCAGGATCAGATATTTGGCGGCGGCACCGGTGGGCGATAGCTAATGAGGTTTAACCCTGGTTGGGTAGCGGCTATAACACTGTCAAGGAAGTTAAGCAGTTCCATGCTCTGAAAAAAAGCGATATAGCAGGTCACATGAGCATGATTACTGTGTTCGTCGGCATCATGCTCAGAGTTATCTGCAACGTTATGTGCAGTGACTTGCTCACTGCTTACGTCGAAAAGGGTATCTGAGTGGCAGTGTTCATGTTGCAGGTCAGTGTAGGCATGGGCATGATCAGGCAAATGCATAACTAACGCATCACAGGCCATCACGGCATGATTCAGCATAATCAGCAACAGTAATAATAAGCCTGATGTACGACCCAACATAAATCCCTCAGTAAGTTAGCGCTATGGTAGCGCTATTGCGACTTAACAACAAGCTACGCTTTTAGCTGTAAATCCTGCGCGCACCATTGAGTACAACTAATCCAATGATGAACCCTATTACCAGATCCGGATAGCGTGACCCGGTCCAGGTGACTAATAATCCGGCCAAAATCACCCCAGCATTTGCGATAACGTCATTTGCAGAGAAAATCCAACTGGCTTTCATATGCGCGCCGCTTTCTTTTTGTTGATGAATTAACGAAAGACAGATCACATTAGCAACCAAAGCAATAGCGCCCATAATTAACATCAACGTCGACACTGACTCGTTACCAAACAGGTAGCGCCGTATCACCTCACTGATCACCCCAAAAGCTAAAATTAATTGCAGCCAGCCGGCAAGCTGTGCGGCGTTTAATTGAACCTTGCTACTACGCCCGACTGCGTATAGCGCAACCCCGTATACCGCTGCATCGGCAAACATATCCAAAGAGTCGGCTATTAACCCGGTTGATTGAGCCAGCCAACCGGTCACAAACTCTACTGCAAACATCACCGCGTTAATGCCCAGCAACTATTTTAAAATTAACTCCTCACGCAGCGAACCTGATGCTGTGGATTGTCTGGCCTGCGTTACCTCTTCGGGTTTCACCGGCCCGGTCTTTGTCAGCGATGCGCCCAGCCCTAAGCTGTGCATTTTTGTTGTAATTTCATTGGCATTCACCGTGTGAAAAACGCGAACCTGCCTTTGTCGGATATCAAACTGTAACAGAACACCGGGCTCAACTGTTTCCAGCGCCATACGGATAAACGCTCTTCGGCAGGGCAGTCCATTTTAGGCACCCTAAATTCACTAAGGTAGGCATATTTTGCATGCTTATCAGGTGCATCAACGGCGCTATTTTCACTGTTGCCCGTTTCGCTACACTTATCATTGGAACAGCATTTTGCATTCATAACCGATAAACCTTGGGTTGATATGAAACCTAGTTTAAACTCTGTAGTTACTATAGAGTCAATAGGCAGTATCGAGATGATCAAGATTGGAGAGCTGGCAAAAATCTCTGGCTGTTCTGTGCAAACCATCCGTCACTATGAAAAGGAGCAGCTTCTTGCGGCGAAATTACGTAGCGATGGTAATTTCCGCCTCTACGATCACGCTGATATCGAGCGGTTGCTATTTATTAAACACTGCCGGAGTTTAGATCTGAGTTTGGCAGAAATTCGTCAGTTACTGAGTTTGAATGACTCGCCAATGTCGCAGTGTGATGATGTTAATCAGATGATTGAACAGCATATCGAGCAGGTAGAACGTCGCATAGCGGATTTAACGCAGCTTAATAAACAACTAAAGGCTTTACGTCTTAGCTGCAACTCGAAGCGCACGGTAGAGCACTGTGGTATTTTAAAACAATTGAATGAAGCCGTTAGTCAAACCAACTAAGTTGTTATCAGCAATAAATAGGTGAGTCTTAATGCACCAGCACAACCATTCACATATCAAAGACGACAGCGACAACCGAATCGCTATGGCTTTTTTTCTTGGGTAAGCGGATTAAATGGTTGATCTTACCTTTGCATGAGAGTGAGACAGACCGGCATCTCATCGGATTATCTGGTTGATGCTTCACCTACTGCTGGTGCATGTTTCCTTCGCTAATTCCAGCAAGA
>NZ_PIPQ01000021.1 GCF_003987015.1 Aliidiomarina taiwanensis
AGTTTGAATGAGGACATGGAGTAAGGGGCCAATCTACGTTACAGTCTTTATGACTAAGGGCAGGCTCAGCCTCACTTACTCCACTGGTGAAATGTTAGCTAAACACGTCACCTTGAGAGATACAAGGTCAGGCATTGCCTGACGGTAAAGGCATTGCCTGACGTTGCCATGCATGACCTACAGGTCCACCTCGGGGTGGCGCTGGGCGTATTCTATGAAGGCTTTAACATACCCGCTTTTATTGCCGCAGTCATGGCTTTTTCCTTTCATATAATAGGCATGAACGGCTTCTTGCTCTAATAACATGGCCATGGCGTCGGTCAATTGTATTTCATCGCCGGCGCCGGGTGGCGTTTTGTCAAGTAGCGGCCACAGGCTTTTGGTAAATACATAGCGACCAACCACGGCGAGGTCAGAAGGCGCTTCTTCCACGCTGGGTTTTTCTACCAAGGCGCGAATAGGCGCTTCTTCCCCAGGGGTTAATTCAACTCCATTAATGTCAGCCACACCGTAACTACTGACATTTTCCATGGGGACTTTTTCAACCATGACTTGGCTAATGCCTGAAGCGGTAAAGTTTTTCGCCATTTCAGCTAGGTTATCTGTGCGTAAATTGGCACTGGCTTCGTCCATCAGCACATCGGGCAAAACCACAGCAAAGGGCTCGTCGCCTACTAAAGGTTTGGCACATAAAATAGCATGGCCAAGGCCTTTTGCTTCCCCTTGGCGCACATGCATAATGGTGACGCCTTTGGGGCAAATATTTTGTACGGCGTCTAATAGCTGACGTTTCACCCGCTTTTCTAAGGTAGATTCTAATTCAAAGCTGGTGTCGAAATGGTTTTCAATGGCGCCTTTGGAAGCATGTGTGACCAGAACTATGTCTGTCATGCCTGCGGCTGCACATTCTTCCACAATAAATTGAATGAGGGGCTTGTCTACCAAGGGCAGCATTTCTTTTGGGATAGCCTTGGTGGCCGGCAACATACGCGTGCCAAGTCCTGCTACCGGGATGATTACCTTTCGAATGTGCTTGCTCACTGGCTTAACTATCCTTAAGTAGCTTATGTCTTGTTAGTGCAATAATACTATCAGTGCTGCTGTCAAATTGACCACCTTTATCTTGTATTGCGGTTAAGGCATCGTTTGCTATCTTCTTGCCGAGTTCTACGCCTGGCTGGTCAAAACTATTGAGCTGCCATATGAGTCCTTGAGTAAAGACCTTGTGCTCGTAGGCCGCAATAATAGCCCCAAAGGTTTCTGGGGTTAAATAGACGAGCGCAAGGAGGCTATTTGGGTGTTCCCCTCGGTAATACTGGCTGATATCCACATTTTTAAGGTATCGATCTGTCCCGTAGGTTATCAGCTTGCGGTGCGCTAAGCAGTTGGCTACCGAAAGCTCTTGTTGTTCAGCTAGGCTCGCTTGGACTTTGGCGGAGAACCTTGGGGCATTTCTATGTAGAACCACCAAAAAATCTGCGGCAAAATCATCATAGCCTTGATGTAAATGTTGGAAGAAAGCATGCTGCCCGTTCGGTCCAAAGCCGCCCCAAATAATAGGCCCTGTTGGGGTGTCAAGGGCTTTACCTGTGGCTGTATATTGCTTACCGTTACTTTCCATATCCAACTGCTGCAAATAGGAAGGCAAATGACGGAACCGGCCGTCGTAGGGGAGTATGGCCAGATTATTAATGCCTCGGACTTCTCGGTTGTACACGCCACACAGTGCCATCAGCATGGGGATATTTTCAGTGAGGGGGGCTTCAGCAAAATGCTGGTCCATTTGAATGGCGCCGTTTTGTAGCCGACGGAACACTTCCAAGCCACAACTGGTGGCAATGGCAAGCCCTATGGCTGTCCACATGGAATAACGGCCGCCAATTGTTTCCCCAAAAATAAGTTGATGTGCAGTCGGGATGCCATAGGCCGTCATCCGTTCAGGTTGAGATGACACCCCTATCAGGTGGTGCTGACGCCACGTTTGCCCTGATACTCCTTGACCACTCAACTGTTCCACCGCCCATAGCTGTGCGGTTTTCGCATTTGCTAAGGTGTCTTGCGTGGTAAATGACTTTGAAGCAATAATGAAGGCGGTGGTTTCTGGGTTTACCTTCGGAAGTACGGCATATAATTGCCCACCGTCCATGGACGAGACGAAGTGTGTCGTTAACTTGTGTGTATGAGTGTCGCTGGCAAATTCTTTTAGGGCAAAGCTGGTCATAAGAGGCCCTAAGTCGGAGCCGCCGACCCCAATATTCACAATATCTGTAATGGGTTTGCCGGTCGCGCCAAGCCAGTTGCCGCTGCGAAGCTTATTCACAATTTGCACAAACGGCGAATTATTTCCTTGGCGGAAAGGCGAGTGTTTCGCCCGACTTAAAACATGGTTGACTGTGCGGTTTTCACTGATATTTAAATAAGTGCCTTGCATGAGCGCAGTACGCTGCTCTGCAAAGTTTTTTGGTAATCGTTGTTCTGCTAATGCCGTTATTTGCTCAGGGGTTAAACGCTGGTAACTCCAGTCGTAAATCAGTCCATTGAGTTTTACTTGTTGTAATGGTAAAGATTCCTTCCTTTGCATTTCACCAATTCCCCTTATAACTAACGGTGCGGCGTACGGCAGTGCCGTACAGCGTCAGGCAATGCCTGACCTTGTATCTCTCAAGGTGACGTGTTTAGCTAACATTTCACCAGTGGAGTAAGTGAGGCTGAGCCTGCCCTTAGTCATAAAGACTGTAACGTAGATTGGCCCCTTACTCCATGTCCTCATTCAAACT
>NZ_PIPQ01000022.1 GCF_003987015.1 Aliidiomarina taiwanensis
ACGCAGTACACGAGACTGGAGACCTGCTGGCGATGTGGCGTTAAACCCGTCCTCGCTGGAGGAAATTAAGCGCAATAAAGCGGTTGCTTAGAACAAACTTTTTGGACAACTCGGTTGAAAAACACCGACAGCTTCTATTGTCTCTTATTGAAGTGTCCATTTGAATTAGACCAGAACAGATATCTGCCGTAAGTATGGCATTGGCAATTCCAGTTTTTATAAGTGGAGTGAAAAATATGGTGGTATGGAAGCGTCCGATGTACGGAGCTTAAAAGAGCTTGAAGAAGAAAACCGGCGACTCAAGCAGATGTATGCCGAGTTGAGCCTGAAATCACAGATGCAAGAGGATATTATAAAAAAGCTTTAGCACCTGTGGCAGAACGAAAAATCTGGGCACGGGAGTTATAGGTGCAGTATAACGCGAGTATTGTAAAGTGCTGTAATGTGGTTAGCATCAGCCGTACCGCTTACTATTACGAGCCTAAGTTGGCCGATGATAATCCAATCATTGATGCACTCAATGCGTTGATTGAAAAACATCAGCGCTGGGTAAGTGCTGGTCAATTGACTTTATGAGCGATAGCTTGCACAACAAAGTCCGGTTTCGGACATTTAATGTTATTGATGACTTTAATCGCGAAATACTCGGCATTGATATCGCGACCAGCATGCCATCATTGCGTGTGATACGTTATTTGGATCAACTTGCTGAATGGCATGGTTATAGCAAAACATTAGGCTAACTTCCCCGTAACTTCACACCTTCTCTTCGGTCAGTTGAACCATCGAAGAGAACATTAATCACATTAATACCACAATGTCGAATAAACTTGCCCCCACTCCATCCATAAACTAATATTAACAATGCAGTAATTAATTGGTTATGTTTTATAATAAGGTGATTCGTATGAAAATAAACATTTATCGCTGTTTCATTATTACGTTTCTCATTTTTATTAGCATTGCTACATTTGCTGAAACTAGAAACATTGTGGACGAGTCTAATTCTGGTAATTGCGAGATGATGACATTATCCAGTCAAGGAGAGGAAGTCCTCATGAATCTATCGCAAAGAGCTGCAGGAGTAGATTCACTCAGGCAACTTTCGGAAATATCTCAGAGGCAAAGAAGACTGGTAGTTGGAGAGTTAACTCAAGAAAGAAAAGCTGAGTTGTGGCGAGTTCATTTTGAGGAAGTAAAAAGAAGTCATTTTTGGACTCAAGACCAAGCTAAAATAATTGAGCACTTATCAGATTTATCTCAAAAGGCACATGCAGTAGGTAAGGATTCAATTTTTCATGAAACACTGGTAGAAGCTCCTTTGGAATCTTTAGATTCTCTAGTGGATGCATATTTCACGTATGAAGAACGGTTGCTTTTAAACGACTTAGGTGGAGATTACATTGTTCAGAAACAGCAGATTTCTTCGTCGTCAGGCCAAGGAGAATGTACTTGCAGTTTGAGTGCAGCAAATAATAGATTCTGCTTTGCTGGTATATGCATCAATTCGTTTTGCACTGAGAAATATGGCTGTGGTTGGTTCTGGCTTGATCGCTGTGATGGCAGATGCTCTAGTCAGGCTGAGCCGTAAAATTAATGGAGGTGAAACATGAATACAGTTATCTATATAGTCATTTTAGCTGTTGTAGCAGCTTTAATTGGTCAAAGTCACGATATGATGAATCTCATTAATGTTCCGGCATTTCTCATTTTTGTTTTATTGTGGGCTGGATTTAACCTGCTGTTCATTAAAGGAAACCAATCGATTGACTTAAAATCACCAAAGAGTCGACTGGTAGTATGGAAAGAACAGATAAAAATACTTTATTCTGCTGGGCTTGTAACTGCAGCACTGGGGCTAGCATTGGTAGGAACAACTTGGAACGGGCTTAGCTTAAATGTGGCTGAGTTAGCGGTTGCACTACTACCTTTACTTTATGCGGTTTTAGCAACAGAGCTTGTAGTCAGACCCATAGTAAGGAATAAAGAAATTTCTCTGAGTACTTTTCAAACAGCGTAAAGCCAAAAAATAGGGGCATAAGCGAGACTGTAAAAGATTTTGTGTAAATGGCTGGTTTCACTGTTAAATCCGATCCTGATATATAATCTCGAACTGTGGAGTGTTCAATATTCTGTGTCAGCCAAGTTTTCATAGGTCTATATGATCATCCAGTCGACCATCGAAGTGGATGCTCAGTTGCGACAGCGTCAGGTTCCAGTTTTGCACCGGATGCGACCATCGC
>NZ_PIPQ01000023.1 GCF_003987015.1 Aliidiomarina taiwanensis
CCCACTATGTCAGCCTAGTTGTCCAGTTGGCGATTTTGCCATTATTCAATAAACAGTGGGCGGTTTAGGTTGATGTATGCCGCGTTATTCAGAGGAGCGTAAAGCATCTACGCTCAAGAAATTACTGCCGCCACAGAATCGTTCGGTAAGTTCAGTGGCAGTTGAGGATGGGATCAGTCCTCAAACCTTGTATCATTGGCTTAAACAATGTCGAGAGCAAGGAGTTGCAGTGCCCGGACACCGAAAACAATCTGAGCAATGGTCCGCCGACGACAAGTTGGCCGTGGTGATTGAAACCGCAGGCTTGTCGGAAGCCGAGCTGGCGGCCTATTGTCGAGAAAAAGGCCTCTTCGCTGAGCAAATCAAGCAGTGGCGACATGACTGCTTGCAAGGCTTTGGTCGCACGGCTGAGAGCGAACGTGAGGCCAGGCAGGCTCGCAAGAAAACGGCAAGAGAAATCAAACAGCTTAAGGCTGAGGTGCGCCGCAAAGATAAAGCTCTGGCCGAAACAACAGCTTTGCTGGTACTCTCAAAAAAGCTCGAAGCCTTATACGGGAACGAACCGGACAACGAGGACGACTAACGCCTCAAAGCGAGCGTATAAGGCTACTGCGTTACTTTGGAGAAGCTGTTACTAGTGGGGCTTCGCGTTATCGCGCCGCCCAGGTTATGAATATAAGCGAGCGCACGCTCAAACGCTGGGCGGCCACTCCTGAAGCCGATAAGCGGCCAACAGCAGTGCCCCCGGTACAGCCACGACAGTTGAGTGACGAAGAGGAGCAACGCATTCTCCTGGTCTGTAATTTACCGGAGTATTGCGATTTACCGCCGTCACAGATTGTCCCGCTGCTAGCGGACAAAGGTGTTTACTTAGGCTCTGAGTCGACGATGTACCGGGTACTTAAAAAGCATCGGCAGTTAACACACCGAGGTCAGGCAAAGCCGCGACAGAAGCGGCCATTGCCGACCACATATATCGCTGATGGGCCAAACCAGGTGTATACGTGGGACATCAGTTATTGTCCGTCGAAGGTAAAGGGCGTGTTCTGGTACTTGTACTTAATCCTGGATATCTACAGCCGCAAAATTGTCGGCTGGGAAGTTCACGACACTGAATCAGGCGCCTTAGCAAGGGAGCTTGTCGAGAGGACCTTAATACGCGAGAAGTGCTGGCATAATCCGCCGGTGCTGCACTCGGATAATGGCGCGCCGATGACATCATTTACGCTGAAGACACGCTTAGCCGATTTAGGCATGGCCATGTCGCACAGCCGGCCTCGTGTCAGCAACGATAATCCATATTCGGAGTCGCTGTTTAGAACCGTAAAATATTGCCCG
>NZ_PIPQ01000024.1 GCF_003987015.1 Aliidiomarina taiwanensis
GCGGTAGTGTTCAGAATTCTGTGTCATTTCGATAAACTAAGCAAAAACGAGATGACACATGACCAAACCAAACTTCGACATGGAAGCTGCCTTAGCGCAATTGCGTGAGGGCAAAGACCTTACCGGTAAAGACGGTATCCTAACACCACTCATCAAGCAACTGACTGAAGCGGCCATGCAGGCTGAGCTTGACGAACACCTTAAAGATAAAGAGCAGCCCAATCGTAAAAATGGCTCGACCTCTAAAACGGTGAAAAGCCCAGCCGGCAGCTTTGAACTTAGTACGCCGCGTGATCGCGCCGGCACCTTTGAGCCGCAACTGGTGAAGAAGCACCAGACCCATTTAACCGATGAGCTTGAGCGTAAAATTATTGCCCTGTTCTCGCTCGGTACCAGCTATCAAGACATTCGCATGCACATCGAAGACCTGTACGGTATTCATGTCTCGAACGGCACCATCAATGCGGTCACTGATAAGTTGTTGCCAGAACTACAGGCGTGGCGTGAGCGACAGCTTGAGGCCGTTTATCCCATTGTCTGGCTTGACGCCATTCATTACAAAATCAAAGAAAATGGACGCTTCATCAGCAAAGCGGTGTACACCATTCTTGGCCTCAATGTTGAGGGTAAAAAAGAGCTGCTTGGTCTTTATCTGTCTGAGTCAGAGGGCGCTCATCACTGGTTGAGCGTACTGACCGACCTGCATAATCGTGGCGTCCAAGACATCCTCATCGCTTGTGTGGATGGCTTAAAAGGCTTCCCTGAAGCCATCGAAAGCATTTATCCGAAGACCGAAGTCCAGCACTGCATTATTCACCAAATTCGAAATTCGTTAAAATACGTCGCCAGCAAGAACCAGAAAGCCTTTATGGCCGATTTAAAGTGCGTGTATAAAGCAGTCACCTTATCGGCCGCAGAAAGCGCCCTGGACGACTTAGAAGCCAAATGGGGCGAGAAGTACCCGATTGTCATCAAGTCCTGGCGCAGCAAATGGCTCACGCTCTCGGCGTACTTTAAATATCCGGACTATGTCCGCACTGCCATCTACACGACCAATGCCGTGGAGGCGGTGCACCGCCAATTCCGTAAGCTGACCAAAACCAAAGGCGGTTTTACCAACGAGAACAGCTTGCTCAAGCTGCTCTACGCGGGTATGTTAAAGGCGTCTGAGCGATGGTCGCATCCGGTGCAAAACTGGAACCTGACGCTGTCGCAACTGAGCATCCACTTCGATGGTCGACTGGATGATCATATAGACCTATGAAAACTTGGCTGACACAGAATATTGAACACTCCA
>NZ_PIPQ01000025.1 GCF_003987015.1 Aliidiomarina taiwanensis
GTAGATACCATCTCTCAATACCGATCTCTAGCTCTATTTTATGTAGCTAGAGGTCGATATTCTTGTTGATGTTTAATCACACCAAAACAAATTTGCATTAACTTACGCATTGCAGCGCCAACTGCCTGCATTTTCGCTTTACCAGCAGCCAGCAATCGCTCTTTCTGTGCTTTAATGTCAGGATTATGTGTTCCTGCTGCGACACTTGCCATATATATTTTAGCCCTTACCCTGGCCGGCCCAGTTTTACTCATGCGAACATGACCTTTCATATTCCCTGATTCTTGCAACTTCGGAATAAGCCCAAGGTAAGCGCTAAAATGTTTGGCTGTTTTAAATTTTTTCACTGCAAATAGACTCACCAACTCTCGGCTAATCACATCGCCTACGCCTTTGATAGACATCAATAATTGCTTGTTTTTACGCAGATGTGGATCACCACTAATGTGGTCATCCACATCTCGAGTAAGGCGTTTAATTTCATCTTCTAAGTTTTTAATCATGGCGCTTATGGAGTCGAGCACACGGGGTGAGGCACCACTAATCGTTGCGGCCTCTAACCTGTTTTGCTCGCGGCGTTTGTCTTTTTCTAATGCATCGAGTCGACGAAGCATTGCTCTGAGCGCACGGGCTGACTTTGATTCTGGCACCCATAAAGTAAAGTCATCGTACTGACTCATGGACGCACCATATATTGCTAAAAGACGCGCATCGGACTTGTCCGTCTTTTGCAGTATATTCATGGATTCCGCGTGCTTCTTAGCTTTTGAGGGGTTTGCTAAGAACACGTTGAATCCTGCATCGGCTAGAAAGTAAATCAGGCCTTCGTGGTACACACCTGTTGGCTCAACCGTAACGAGAATCTCGTCAGGACTAACGTCTGTTTGCTTTAAAAGCCAATCCGCCACGGCTTTAAAGTCTTTATTTGGCAGGCATTTGGATTTCACTTTTTTGGCTTTCGTGTCTCTAAGCCACAGAATGTCGAGTTTGTTTTTACTTACATCAACTCCAATAAATTCACGCATCTCGTTCACTACCCTTGTACATGCAGCGTCATTCGCAGTGCGAAGCGCTAAGATACCATTCAGTTTGAATGAGGACATGGAGTAAGGGGCCAATCTACGTTACAGTCTTTATGACTAAGGGCAGGCTCAGCCTCACTTACTCCACTGGTGAAATGTTAGCTAAACACGTCACCTTGAGAGATACAAGG
>NZ_PIPQ01000026.1 GCF_003987015.1 Aliidiomarina taiwanensis
GTACTGCAATTGCTCTTTAAAAATTACATCTGGTTGCTTAAACCCTAGTACCTTACGCGGCCTGAGATTTATACGCTGCTGTATTTTGGTCAGCATCTCGTTGGTCAATATCCGTAAGTTGCAGCCTTTCGGAACATACTGACGAAGCAAACCATTAGCATTTTCGTTCGCACCTCGCTGATAAGACGCATATGGGTCTGCAAAGTAAACATCTGCATCCAAAGCCTTGGTGATGCGCTTATGCTCTGCGAACTCTAAACCATTGTCAGCCGTAATCGTATGCACAAGTGATTGAAAAGGTTGTAACATTTCAATCAATGCATCAGCAACCTCATTCGCATTTTTGCTAAATACCTTACGCGTGACATAGAACCGACTTTTTCGCTCTAGAGCGGTTACAATGACTCCAGTTCCGCGTTTACCAATAACAGTGTCGATTTCCCAGTCGCCGTAACGCTCGCGTGTTCCAACAATCTCCGGTCGGTCATGAATAGAGCGTCTATCGACAATGCGTCCGCGCTGCTTATGTGTTCGCTTTCGGTACCGCTTTAATCGATGCCTTAAGTGTTTGTAAAGCTCGCCACCGCGCCGAAAGTCGCGAATGATGTGGCTGTAAATCCACTCATGACTTACTGGGCGGCCTATAGAGCGACAAACCGCAGCGATTTGTTCTGGACTCCAGTCAGCAGAAAGGAGCAACTCAACCGCGGCTACAGTACGCTTACAAATGCTTCTCTTTTTGCTATGACCGCGCCTTTTTGCACTTTTTTGATGAGCCTTGCCAGGCTCATAGCAACCCGATGTAACAGAGTTTCTCCGAAGCTCTCGGCTTACGGTTGATGGTGAAACGTCTAATTTCTGTGCAATCTTTCTGAGTGAAAATTTCTCTGAGAGAAGCAACGAAATCTGGTATCGTTGTCCCTCGGTCAGCTGCCGATAACTCATGTTGGAACTCACTTTTTTTGGTCGAAAAGTAAGACTACCACATGTCGGTAGCTGACCTCCCTTCGACC
>NZ_PIPQ01000027.1 GCF_003987015.1 Aliidiomarina taiwanensis
CGCAGTACACGAGACTGGAGACCTGCTGGCGATGTGGCGTTAAACCCGTCCTCGCTGGAGGAAATTAAGCGCAATAAAGCGGTTGCTTAGAACAAACTTTTTGGACAACTCGGTTGAAAAACACCGCAAAAGCGGTATAACTTTCATGACCTTTGTTTAAGTTTAATAAGTCAATTAAATCGGTCTCACTATCGCAGCTTTCCAGCAGATACACTTGATCCTCGATTGGAATAAGACTTTTCCTGTTTAATATTCGAGTATTTAAATGAAGATTAGCATACAGCTCTACATAGGCAGCCACCGTATAGGCTTGTAGCTCATTGATAAACAGATTTATTTTTGAACGGTCATGGTTGGAAAAAGAATGTACATGCCAACCTTCATGGACACTGGTAGCTAACATACGCCCGAAGTTATTTTGAATGGTTTGTCGCTCTGTTTCGACCGTTGCGTTGTTAGAGCCCACATCCATAATTGGTCTCAGTGTCGATTCACTTACATAAAAATATATACATTGATTAGTACTCTTAGACTTATCGAAACCTTTGTTCCCTTGTACAAAGTAAAAGCACCAGTTATGAGAGAGTATCCAAGTAGCTCTGTTGTCATTCACTAGTCCCGTAAATATGGTTTCAACCATTGGCAGTAGGCTAGTACTAAACTTCTCAACTTCTTCAGCTTCGAATCCGCAATCAAACTTCATAGAAATGTAAGTTGGACTCGTAATTTCTCTAGACTCACAAAATTTGAAACGTTCTTTGTTTAAAACGTTGTGTCTACTTTTCGTATAAGTAGTATCAGAAATGAAAGAGTCATTCCTAGATTCAACTAATAACTGCAACACTCGCTCTGCGCGTACTGCAATTGCTCTTTAAAAATTACATCTGGTTGCTTAAACCCTAGTACCTTACG
The DNA here is from genome assembly GCF_003987015.1 of Aliidiomarina taiwanensis. Classification (GTDB taxonomy): domain Bacteria; phylum Pseudomonadota; class Gammaproteobacteria; order Enterobacterales; family Alteromonadaceae; genus Aliidiomarina; species Aliidiomarina taiwanensis. The sequence continues at coordinate 913 of NZ_PIPQ01000027.1, forward strand.
CGGCCTGAGATTTATACGCTGCTGTATTTTGGTCAGCATCTCGTTGGTCAATATCCGTAAGTTGCAGCCT
>NZ_PIPQ01000028.1 GCF_003987015.1 Aliidiomarina taiwanensis
AAAAGAACTCGAAGATGAAAACCGTCGGCTCAAAAAGATGTATGCCGAAGAATGCCTAAAGTCCCAGATACGTCAGGAGGCACTTGAGGGAAAGTGGTAAAGCCATCTTTACGCAAAGAGATGGCGCAGAAGGTCGTCGAACAAAAAGGCATCAGCATTCGTCTTGCGTGCCATATTTTCGGTATTAGCCAAACCTGCTATCGCCACCAACCCAAGTTAGCGAATGAAAACGCCGTTATTGCTGACTGGTTATTGCGCTTAACCACCACACACAAAGGCTGGGGATTCGGCCTATGCTTTGACTTCCTGCGCAATGTGAAACAGTTTGAATGGAACCACAAACGTGTCTATCGGATTTACCGAGAGTTAGAGCTTAACTTAAGGATTAAGCCCAAGCGCCGGATTAAACGCGATAAACCTGATGCACTCAGCGTACCGATGGCCATCAACCAGGTCTGGTCAATGGATTTTATGTCCGACGCATTACAGGATGGTCGAGGCATCCGAACGTTTAACGTGATTGATGACTACAATCGCGAAGGCTTATGCATTGATGTGGACTTCTCAATGCCAAGCCAGCGAGTGATTCGCTCACTTGAGCAGGTGATCGAATGGCGTGGTAAACCGGCGGCCCTACGCTGTGATAATGGTCCTGAATATGTAAGCCAGGTGTTGATTGACTGGGCGAATAAACACCAGATTACCCTGATGTATATCCAACCCGGTAAGCCGACACAAAATGCTTACGTTGAACGATTTAACCGAACAGTACGTCACGAATGGCTAGCGCTGCATCTATTTGAAACAATTGAACAAGCCCAATACCTGGCAACAGAGTGGCTTTGGACATACAATAACGAACGACCAAACACAGCCATTGGTCGCGTACCGCCAAGGTATTTACTGGACGCGGCTTAACTCTCTACTTTTAACTTCGGTTATAAATGGGGGGATTACA
>NZ_PIPQ01000029.1 GCF_003987015.1 Aliidiomarina taiwanensis
AAAGAGATGGCGCGAGCTGCCATTCAACGTCATGGTATTAGCGTTCGTTTTGCCTGTGTTTGTATGGGCATTAGCGAGAGCTGTTACCACTACCAAAGCAAACTCAGCGATGAAAACGCTGTAATTGCTGATTGGTTGCTGCGCTTAACCACCGCGCACAAACGATGGGGTTTCGGTTTGTGCTTCTTGCACTTGCGTAACGTGAAAGGGTTTCCATGGAACCATAAACGCGTATACCGCATTTATCGCGAGTTAGAGCTGAACTTACGAATCAAACCCAAACGTCGCCTGCGACGTGACAAACCGGACGCTTTAAGCGTGCCAACCGCAATGAATCAAGTCTGGTCGATGGATTTTATGTCCGACAGCTTGGCCGACGGACGTTCACTGCGAACATTTAACGTCATCGACGAATACAACCACGAAGGGTTAACCATCGAAGTAGACCTTTCGCTGCCAAGTGCTCGTGTTATTCGAGCCTTAGAGCAAGTTATTGAATGGCGAGGAAAACCTGCGGCGATTCGTTGCGACAATGGCCCAGAATATTTGTCAAGCGAGCGGATTAACTGGGCTGAAAAACATCAAATTACGATGCTCTACATTCAACCAGGTAAACCGACTCAGAATGCGTATGTTGAGCGGTTTAACCGAACAGTCCGTCATGAATGGCTCGATTTACATCTATTTGATAGCGTCGAACATGCACAAGAACTTGCCACTCAGTGGCTTTGGCTTTATAACAACGAACGGCCTAACACGGCCATCGGAGGCATTCCGCCCAAACAATTAACGCAAGCGGTTCATTAATTCTACGAATAACT
>NZ_PIPQ01000003.1 GCF_003987015.1 Aliidiomarina taiwanensis
ACCGGTAAGGTCTTTGCCCTCACGCAATTGCGCTAAGGCAGCTTCCATGTCGAAGTTTGGTTTGGTCATGTGTCATCTCGTTTTTGCTTAGTTTATCGAAATGACACAGAATTCTGAACACTACCGCACAAATTCATCGCTCTGTGACCTGGGGTTTTATTGATTTTGTTAACGGCAACTGTAACAGAGCGCACTACTGTGTATTCCTGCATGTATTCCAATAGCAACATTAATAAAAACAAATCACCAAATATCAAAGCAATAGCATGTCAATTAAACTTCCCCCAGCTCCACCAAACAAAATAACCCTAAGCCTTTGGCTTGGGTTTTTTTGTTTCTGGGGTGGATGAGAGCCCCCGTAAGGGTTCGCCAAAATGCCGGGAGCATTTTGGTATCAAGGCGAAGCCGCAGACCCGAAGGGCGAAAGCCAGGGACGGCTTTCGTAATCCCCCAGCTCCACCACATTCAAATAAAAAAGGCGCTACCTTTCGGTAACGCCTTTTTGTTCATAACCCGTAGGTAAGGCATTGCCTTACGTTAATGCATCATTTGGTTTTGATGAACGTCGCCACTATTCTAGCTTTAGCTCTTTCACTAAGCCTTGCACTTCTCTAGCTATGTTTAGTAATTCATTTAGTAGCTGAGAGTTCACATCTAATTGCCCTTCATACTCTGCCAGGTTACGCGCATTATGGCATTGATCCAGAATACGGCACTTTACCCTATCCAGTGCTAGCCTATGCTGTAAACACTGGAACACTATGTAACGACTATCTGCACGATAGCCATGCCAGCGTAACGCTGCTAAAGAAAAGGTATATGCTGCTCCATAAGCCAGCATAAACTGGCTATCTTCACTTAGCTCTTTAAGCGATGCATCGTTTAATTTGTTATCGCCTGCCCGCAACATGCCAGCAAATTCAACTTCGTCAAACGGCTCTAATTTTAACTGGTTTATTCTTACTAAATTTTTTAGCGCTTCCATGTGGGCTCCTGCAGTGTTAATCCTTTAACAAATCCAGTCTCGCCTGTGCCAATACTTTAGTCAAAAAGTTTTGGCCTTCGGCTATCCGGGCTGCAAACTCTTTGGCTGTATAAATAGTGGGGTTTATAGTGCGTTGCAACTGTTCTTCGGCGGGCTCTAATAATTGTAGTATGTCGCTATAGCTAAGGTTTTCACCAACTAACATAACATCCACATCACTGTCTGCATGCTCTGTACCCTTAGCAATAGAGCCATAAATAAAAGCTTGTTCAAGCTGTCCCAGTATAGGTGTTAACGCGTTTTGCATTATGGCGACAACACCAAAGGTTTTTTTGACAATCGCAATTAGCTCACTCGCTATGGGCGAAGCTTTGTTAGCTTGGTAATGGTTTTGGTTGCCCTGCTTTTGCATTATTAACAGGCCTGCATCGGTAAGCTTATTCAGCTCGCGGCTTATAGCGCCACGCCCCATATCTGCATAGCGCACTATTTCATTCAAATAAAAGCTTTTATCTGGCTGACCAAATAGCATAGCTAAAACTTTCTGTTGTGCTTTGGTAAAAAGCGCATCACCAATTGTTGTGTTCACTCATAACACCCCAACCAAAAGACCCATTTTGGGTACTATAAGACCTAAAATGAGTCTTGTCGAGCTAAGTTACACAACATGACCAGAAGACCAAAACGTAATTAAAGCCATGAATTTCGACTCGAAGGAGCGTGACGGAGAAAGCTCTAAGGCCACGCCAATGAAGCCAGAGCAGTTTAGAATACGTGAGCTTGATAAGCGAATTCGCGACATTGAGATGGAAAAAGACATATTAAAAAAGCTACTGTAGATTCAAATGGTCAATGCAACAGATTCACTATAATACAGGTTTGCATGAGGACTTCTGATGAAACGAGCTACCCAGTAAAGAAACTGTGTACGGTGTTCAATGTTCACCGCAGCAGAGCAGAGATGGTGACCGCTCAAGATGTACCTTAAAGCCGTTATCGCGCTGGGCGTCTGATGGAAAGGCTTGGCCTTATTAGCTGTCAGGCTCAGCCACACTTACTCCACTGGTGAAATGTTAGCTAAACACGTCACCTTGAGAGATACAAGGTAAGGCATTGCCTTACGTTAAAACATTGCCGGGAGCATTTTGGTATCAAGGCGAAGCCGCCTTATTCCGTTAAGGTACCGTCTCGATAGTCTCGCATCGCTTGCTCTAACTCTGCGTGGGTGTTCATAACAAAGGGGCCGTATTGGGCAATGGGCTCGTTAATCGGCTTGCCACTTAAAAGTAAAAAGCGGCTCGCTTGGTTTGCCTGAACGGTTAATGTACTCCCTTCTGACAAGATGCTAACAGCGTCTAAGGGGGCCACCTCACCTTCTATGGTTAACTCGCCTTGGTAGCAATATACAAACGCATTATGCCCTTCGGGGAGTTCAACGCTTAACTGTGTGGCTTGTTGCATGTCAACGTCAGCCATAATAGCTTCGGTACTTAACCCTTGAATGGCTCCTGAAAATTCGGTGTCGGCCATTTGCAGGTTGCCTGCAATCATTTTTACCTGGACGCCCTGGCGAACCGTTTGCCATGGCATACTGCTACTGGGCACATCTTGGTAACTGGCCGGTAACATTTTTTCATGGCTAGGTAGGTTTATCCAAAGTTGAAAGCCACGCATGCGGCCTTCTTCCTGCTGTGGCATTTCGCTATGAATAATGCCTCGTGCAGCATTCATCCATTGCACATCACCAGAGCGTAAGTCGCCTTTGTTTCCTAAGCTGTCTTGGTGCAGCATATGGCCTTCCAGCATGTAAGTCACCGTTTGAAAGCCCCTATGCGGGTGCTCTGGAAAGCCTGCAATATAGTCGTTGGCATCGTCTGAGAAAAACTGATCAAGCATTAAAAACGGGTCGAGCCTTGCTACTTGGCTTTGTCCAAGGCTGCGCTTAATTTTAACACCCGCACCATCACTGGCAGCACGGGCAGAAATGACCTTTGAAATTGTGCGTTGCATACAAATAACTCCTTTAGGACTGTTTGCTGACTATAAGGAGCAGCTTACTATCTATTTTGTCGTTATAAAATGGCGTTTATTCGCACGGTTCGTTCGAATAATTAGATAGGTCGAGAACAGTAAGGTGGGCGTTTTGCTCTTCTGGCATGGGTATTACTTTTCATTAGAATGGGAGCCGTAGGGGCTTTTTCGCTGTAACTTGCGTTGCAAGGTACGGCGATGCATATTCAGTGCACGCGCTGTTGCGGAAACATTGCCCTTATGTTTTAGCAACGTTTGCTGAATAAGTTCCCACTCCAACGTTTCCGGAGCAAGTGGCCTCAGCTCTACTGATGGCACACACTGTTTTTCTACTGCATGGTTTAAGCTGTCAAGCAGCGTATGTATTTCAACGGGTTTGCTTAAATAGTCATCGGCGCCATTTTTCATAGCATACACAGTCGTGGCAATACTTGCGTAGCCCGTTAACACAATCAAACGGGCCTGGGGCCAACGGTTACGAATGTCTGGAATAGCATTCAAACTCGAATCGCTTTCTAAATGAAGGTCCAACAGAACAGCATGGCATTTTGTGTTACTTGCTAAGGCACTGGAAATACTTTCATGTGGCTCACTGCTCCACTGATGCCGGGCCAGCCGGCGGGCCAATACTCGACTAAATGCGACATCATCATCAATATGGATAAGGTGTTTTTTTTGCATCGGCTTATTGGAGTGGGAGGCTCACTGTTTGTTTCAAAATAGGCTCTTGGTAATGCATCGCTAACGAGCCACCAAATCGTTCGAGTGTAGCGTGGCTTAACAAGGTACCAATACCCAGCCCTTGCGTACTTTTCACTGCCGTTTTACCAAGTTGTTGTAGCAGTGCTTCCGGAAAACTCACTACTTCATTTTCTATAGTGAAAATCCAACAGTGTTGGTGTTTCGAGGTGTCAATCCAACTGTGCACCTTTACCCAAGGCTCTTTTGCACTATTATTTTCAATCGCATTACGAAGTAAGTTTAACAGTGCCGGCAACAAACTGTAGTCGGCATACATTACTTTATCGCTGTGCTCATCCAGCCCGAACCAGCGTACGTGTGCCTGTGGAAACTGTAAATTCAATTGGTTTTTTAATGTGTGCAGTATCGAAGCGACTTTAAAGCTCTCTGCACGCTCTTGATAAATGGCTTGTGTCGTTCGCCTTAAGTCACCTAATAGGTACTTCATATGCTGTAACGGTGGTGCAAGCTCCGCTACTTGCTGTTGAGAAGCGTCACCGGTTTCTGTAATTTCATCAACCCAAAGGCTCAACGTATTTAACGGTGTAGCGAGCTCATGCGTCATTTGTACTGTTGCCGTTGCCAATGCAATAACCTGCTCTTGTCGCAACTGCTCTTCTCGTAACCGTGCCAGTTCTGTTTGCTGGTCTGCTAAAGCATGCTTCAACAAATAAATAACCACAGCAAGAATAACAGATGCAAGTAAAAAACTAACCGACATGCCGGCATAGTGTGCCTGGTGCTCATGCGCACTAGTCTCTAGCCATAAGTCACCCACATAATAAAGTTGAAAAGCGAGCAAAGGCAGTGACGTAACTAAAGCTTGCCGCAAGGGTAACGCCAAATAAATAAGCGCAACTAAAATTAACTGTAGTGCATTGGCGGAGCTCATTGCGCCACCGGCCTTCGCAACCATAAGCCCCCATAGCGTAATGGCTAAACAAAATTGAACGATTAAAGCATAACGAAACGCGTGCGTTTCAAGCCAATTACTCGTGAACAGCGCACACGCTGCAGCAACGGTAAGCCACAACCATCCAGACGGCACTTCTGGGCCAACAAATACCAAGTAGCCACTGACAAAAGAACAAACAGCTACGCTGGCAATGAAAAGTACGCGAAGTAGGAAATTTATACGCTGCTCACTATTCTGCAAACTAGCTCCTTAGGGGCACTACAATCGATAACTGATATACAACCAACCACTTCGTCCAGGCTCCGGCACCTTCATCAAGCTTGGATAGCCTGCAATAGTACTGGCATTGCGACTTAAGTGCTCTGCGTATTGTTTGTCAAACACATTGTCGATACCTAGATGAAGCTGTAACTGTGCATTCACATGCCAAGAAGCATTCAAAGCAACAACAGCGTAACCGGACGTTTCCGTATTGTCTAAGCCAACAATCGTGCCTTGTTGCGGCGCAATACGCGACTGCGCCTGTGCCGCCCGGACTTGGGCGCCTAATTGCCAATGACTTAACTGGTAAGAAGCGCCAAACTTCATTTCTAATGGCGCCTGTTGAGCTAAAGGTAACCCGTCCGTTTTATTTTTCCCTCGGGTATAGTTTAAGCTCGCAGTGAATTGCAATACATCACGTATTTGCCATTTGGTGTCAATTTCAATGCCTTGAATTTGTGCATCAATGTTTCGGCTCAACTCGGTTGAAGGCGTTTGCTCTATTAAAATATAATCATCAATGTGGTTCCAAAAATAGCTCACCGCGTAACGAAGGTCATGGCCTGCCTGCGTCGTGGTGTCTTTCATCCAACCAATGTCAAACTGCCGTAGCGTTTCCGGCTTAATATATAGCGCACTCGCACTGGTTTCCGACTCGCGCCCACGGGCTATCATTTCCCAATAGTCAGGGAAGCGGCTAGCTTGCCCCGCACCGGCATAATAGGTGGCACTTCCCTTTTGCACTTCGAAACGCATAAACCCACTGTGTAATGTGTCCTCACGTTGTTCATTCGCTGTTGGATTTACTTGAGTTTGCTGCATATCAAGGTGGCTGCGCAAGTCTTCAGCACGCCAGCGATCAGCACGATAACCATAATAAAACCTATGCGCTTCAGACAATCTCGATTGACCTTCAATATAAAGACCCATTTGCTCAATTTTAGCGTCCGTAGTGCGCTTCTGCTCAGGCAAAGGGCGCATATTGACGTTCATGCTCATTCGGTCGCGGTGTGTACTTTGCATCCCATCAAAGCCAACCTCAACGTCATGCGAATACCATGGCTCAAAACGAACCCGCCCTGACACCCCCCGCGTATATCGATCCGGGTTATGCGCTGCAGGCATGATAACGCCAGCCTCAACCGCCGAAGTATTTCGTAATGAGTAATTATCCATTATATGGTCAATGTAACCGTAATATACCCGCCCCTGCATGTTGGCAATCAGCGTACTTACATCCTGGGACTGCCAAACCAAGGACAGGTTTTCACGGTAGAAGGAGCTACCATCCATCATACGGTCAGCATAAGCAGACTCTCCATCACCTAAGCCAACCGAAAGCGTTAACTCCTGTTTGTCGGTTACATACAGGCCCGCTACAAGCGCTGCGTGCCACCGTTCATAGTGCGAATGTACGTTTGCTCCCTCACCGTCTGCATAGTTGTCAGAACGAGCAAAGGTATAGTTACCACGCAAATAACCTTCATCCGTACCCGTTTGTAACTCAGCGTTGGTTTCTGCACGCCCAAAACTTCCACCGGTCATTGAAATGAAGCCGTGCCATGGTTGTTCAGTGAAATCAGGCTTATTGCGTTCAAAGTTAACCGTTGCCGCTGCTGCAGGAGGGCCCGAGGCCACATTGTAAGGCCCTTTAGTGACGCGAATGCTATCATAGCTTTGCGGCGACACATACGCCGTTGGCGGGTCCATCCGTGACTCACAGCCCCCCAGCAGTGGCATACCGTCACTCAAAATATTGATGCGCGAGCCCGCCAACCCACGAAATACAGGATCACTACTAGCTCCTCCTTTTCGAACCACCTGAAACCCAGTAATACCCTTTAAATAATCAGCACCGTCGTGTGCGGGCAGAGGTTGACGAGGCACTTTTGTATTTTCCACCACAACACTTGGCGATTGCATTACGGTGCCCGTTACTTGAATACGCTCGAAAGACTGTTTGCTTTGTTCTTTTGTTTCTTCTGGCTCTGCAGCAACCACAGAGCCAACATAAAGCATAGGAATGGTAAGATATAAAATACGTACAACCATGACTACATCCCAAATTAGGTACAAAGGTGCTGTATTTTACGAAATAAAAAAGAAAAGAAGATGTGACAAATTGTCGCAGGGGAGCGCCCACCCTATAAATCGTAAACTGCCTCTGGCTTTTAAAATGTCCGAGGCAAAGGCCTGCTCTTCACTACTTGCTTGTAGCCCTTAAGGAAGAATGGTAGCGACAGCAAGTTCAGTCTCAACACCTTCAGCTACAAGGTTCATACTTTGCCCAAGGGTTATAATCGATTGAGCTAGCAGAGCCTCTTCAGCTTCCACATCTAAACTCCTGATAAACATTCGGTCTACCTTTAACTCATCCAATGGCAGGCGTGTCAAATAGGCCAAAGAGGCATAGCCTGTGCCGAAGTCATCCAGCGAAATGGACACGCCTAGTTCCCGTAGCCTGTTCATTTGCTGTACAACAAAGTCTATATCTTCCGCAAGCATGTTTTCCGTGAGTTCAAAGCGGAGCTTACTCGCTGGTGCGCCCGTTTTATCTAGGGTTTGTTTTACTCGCGGCACTAGGACGACACTGCGAAATTGGACAGGACTTACATTGACAGATATGCGTAAATGTTGTTTGTCACTTTGCCCACGCCAAAGCGCCAGCTTTTGACAGCTTTGTTCTAGAACCCACTCGCCAATGCTGATAATGCTTCCTGTTGCTTCCGCTATGGGAATAAAGTCATTCGGGGGAATAGAGCCTATGTCAGCATGCTGCCATCTTTATGTTTTAAACTGAGTCGAGCAGGAGGGATCTCTTTGCGGTTCTCAAACATCCAAGCAACTGACTTCTTAACGTCGTCACGCATTTCTTCGGGAATAATAAGGTCGTATAGTGTTTTTTCTAAAGCTCCATTAATGGAGTAGCCGTAAATTCTTTCCGACGCTGCATTCCAATAAACAACGGAACCGTCCATACGATAACCTTGTATCGACATGGACTGTGTGTCTTCAAAAAGCTTATGAAAACGTGTCTCATGTGTTTTATTGCTGGAAGTGTTCGTCATAAACAGTCTGTTGCTCCAAGCCCACTCTTAATTTAAATTCTTTGCCTTCCTTTTAAACACACCTGAAAATTGGAAAATGAGAAAGCCAACCAAAGAAAGGACGATGGCTATTTCGTAGCGGGAATAAGCCACTGAAACCCCGATAGCCCCTGTATTCCAAATACCTGCTGCTGTCGCTGTTCCATTGACACTGCCACTTTGCTTAAAAATGGCCCCACCCCCAATAAAACCCATGCCGGTAATTAGCCCGTACATCACCCTAGCTTCGGCGTCGGAGCCTTGGTACACGTCCATACCCACTAACATAAAAGCACAGGTAGCAATGGACACCAAGGGAAAAGTCCGCAGCCCTGCCCCACTGTCATGCAATTCGCGGTTGAAGGCAATGGGCAAGGCCAGTACAAAGGCTATGCCAATTTGATACAAGCTAAATATGATGAGCGAAATATCAAGCTCCGGCATAGGCGCTCCTTACTTTTACCCGTACTTACGGTTAAACTCTTCGTCGCTCATTACCAGGTAAATTATAAACTCGATAAAGGCAATAATGGATGGAATAAAAGTCCAGCAAAACAGTAAATATAAGACTCCTTGGCCAATGCGCCCCAAGTAAAACTTATGCACGCCTAAACCACCCAAAAAGAAGGCAAAGAGCGCTGCCGCTACTCTGTTTTTCCCACTTGCCGTAGTTGGCCCAAACACATTCGGGGGCGGGCTTTGACGCACACCACACTTGGGGCATATTTCAGCTTTCGCTTTAATAATTTCACCACACTCAGAGCAAAATACCTCGTCACTATTTTTCATTCTTCATTCCATTTTTTTGTTTTAGTTATTAGCCTATAACGGCGGTTTTATTTGAGCTACTAGTCTAATGTAGCACCGTTTTTTAAAAAACCGCAAACATTCCATAACGAACCTTATTAGTGACTATGTTAATACTCGAGCTCGTTTTCCGTCCCGCAGGCCCTCAAAAAACATGAGCAGCCCTACAACCACTAAAAACACAGTCGCCGAGCGCTCTAGCTGCGCCACGGAAAACAGCCCAGACGCTGCTTCTGCCTGGTGCAGCAAAAGCGGGTTTAAACGAGCCGTGTATAATGCAATACCCCCTAGCAGTACATTGACCACAGCATTCAGGAACAAACTCTTTTGACTCCATAATCGGGTTCGCAACTGCCATACGCTAGCCACCATGCCAAGCAAAATAACCGGGGTTGCCCAATAGAAAGCGGCTAATGCTTGGGCGCTAAACAGCATGGAGTGCGGGGACCATATAACCACGAGAAAGAAAATATAGCTGGCTAAGTTCATAAAGATATCGTGTAACTTTATATGTTGCCAAGCAGGCCCTACTGCCGGCAGTTCGGTTGGTTGCCAAGACTTAGAACAAGCCAAGGTGGGTTGTTTTTGCTGCCGCGACATCAACCAATAGGTAATTGTAATAGCAGTAAACGCAAAGTACCCTTGTTCAAGAAAACCTTGCAATACACTGAGCATAAACCTGAAAATGCTAAAGGTGTCATGGCTTGTCCAAGCCATTGCGCTGCTGAACACTTGCAATACAAACAATAAACCAAGCACTAAGCCCAATGTATTCTTGTACAGGCCCATATACGCCGTATGGATAAATGGGCTTGGCGGCACAAACTGATGCGCAACCTCGCGCGGATGCCCCAGTTTTTTTAATACCCGTGCTATTTCTTGATCCGTTAACTGACTCTGTTCAGACTTTATAGCGTCTAGCTCGTCAAGAATATTGGCCTTCAGTTCACGCCCTATTTCGTCACGTTTTTTCTCGGGTAATTCCCGTTGTACTGCTGCTATATATCGCTCCACAAGATTCATCATCTTCTCCCTTCGGCTGATTGGTTGGCCGAGGCTGTTTAGTCCATTATGATACGTTAGGCGTTGTTTGCTGCCCCATGGTCTCACTTAGTACATCTGTTAATGCGCTATTCAAGCCTTGCCACTCCTCAATTAAAGGAGCTAATAGCGTATGGCCATGGGCAGAAAGCTGGTAATAACGTCGCTCCCGGCCTTCTGCATGACGCCATTCACTTTCTAACAAGCCTTGATCGGCTAAACGCCGAACCAAGGGGTACAAGGTACCTTCGTCAATGTCTATTCCTTTTGCCTGCAGCTGTTGCCGCAAGGAATAGCCGTAATGGGGCTGCTGCAGTGAACTCAGCACCGCTAGCACCAACACCCCCCGGCGTAATTCCAATCGTATTTTGTCGAGTTGTGCCGCTGTCATGTTATTGCCCTTTTCGTTTCTTCGCTCATACTATGCGCCACATACTGTGCATCGCATAGCAATATACTAGACGCCGCACAGTATCAGTGCAAGTTTTTCTTTCTTCTTTAAACTGAATAAAGGTTGAACATGAGAAAGTTGTGGTAGACTAGCCCTGACTTACAAAATATCAACTAATAGGTATGGTCTTTTTCGAATATGCAGCACCACTGGTATAAAAAAATTAAACTTCGTAGCTTAATTTTATCTCTTGGGGTATTAAGCATATTATTGACTCTCGCAAGTAGTTACCTCGCTGCCTATAAAGTACAGCGGCAGCTACTTATTGAAAATACTCTCGAGTCAAACCGAGTTTATTCCGCCAAGCTTGCCAATGTTGCCGCAACCTTTGTTAAAACCAGCTTAGGCCATTTAGGCTATTCAGCCTCTATGTTGACCAACAATATGGATAACAGACAGCGTTTGACTGCCGAGGTGGAACGCTTACATAAGCAGTCGGGTCAATTTAACTCTGTCGTGGTCGTCGACAAAGAAGGTCGAATTATTGCGTCCTCACCTGCGGTGTTTGCCGAGAACAACCTGACTGTGTCCACACCCAGTGCTAGCCAGTCTTTAAATGCTAAACGTCCTTTGGTGACAGACCCCTTTTTATCGCCCGCTGGCAACTACCTTGTTAGTTTGTCGCAACCTATCTTTTCAGAAGCAGGCGACTATTTAGGTTACATTTCCGGTTCTATTTATTTAGAGAAACAAAACATACTCAACTTTTTGCTTGGTTCACACGACTACAAAGACGGTTCCTACTTATATGTGGTCGATCGCAATCGCACCATAATATACCACCCAGAGGCAAGCAGAGTAGGTGAACTTGTGTCCATAAACGACGCTGTTAATACTGTGACACAAGGCACCCATGGCGCTACCCCCATTGTCAATTCCAAGGGCATTGATATGTTGGCGGGCTTTGCCCCTGTAGAACTTGCTGGCTGGGGTATTGTGGCGCAGCGCCCGTTAACAGCAACACTAGCGCCATTAAATAGCCACATGAAGCAGGTGATATTGCAAAATAGCCCTTTAATTCTTCTAATTCTTTTAGGTGTATGGCTTGCTTCTACTCTAATTTCTAGACCACTTTGGCACTTAGCAAAAAGCACCAGCCCTCAAGACCCTACCCCTCGCCAACATATTAATGTCATTCGTGCTTGGTACTTTGAGGCAGCACAACTGAAGTCGGCCATTATCAAAAGCACGGAACTCCTTAACCAGCGTATTCAAGAACTCTATAACGACAGCCAAACCGACCCCATGACAGGCTTATTGAATCGCCGCGGCATGCAGCATGTATTAGAGCAATACGAGCTCAATGAAACACCATTTGCCGTGATGATGTGTGACCTAGACCACTTTAAAGTTATTAATGACACGTACGGTCACGACATTGGTGATCAGGTCATTATTACCTTCGCGGCACTCCTAAAGCAGCTTGATGTTGCAGGCATTACCTTATGCCGTAGTGGTGGCGAAGAGTTTATTGTGCTCATTCCGCACAGCACAAAAGCAGAGGCTTGCACCCACGCCCAGTCGCTACATGCACACTTAGCTCAAACCAGCTTGCCGCTAAATGCCCCTGTTACCGTGTCGATTGGCGTAGCGGAATGGACGGGGCCTACAGACACAGTGCATAGTGTTCTTAAAGTAGCAGACCAAGCCTTATACAAAGCCAAGGAACAAGGTCGAAATACCACTGTCAGCGCTTAACATAGTGAAAAGTAATTCACTCTACCTAACCCTATTTAACGCCCAAACCGCGCCAGCTGCATTTCTTGTAAGCGGCTATACGTCCGTTGAAACGGGAATAACAAGGCACCCTGTGTATAGAGTTCGTCCAACGGCACAGCAGCATTGATATAAAGAGGAACGCCCCGGTCGTAGCACTCGTCTACCAAGGCTATAAACCTTCGCACGCCGTCGTCTTTCCGCGACAACTGAGGTAAGGTGCGGTCCCCTGCTTTCACTTGCATCACACCGTCTTCGGTACCACGCGCTATATGGGTGGACTTTGAGTCACAGGTGAGCTGCGGCAGCTGGTCTAAAAAGATGGCGCTGAATTGATCGCACAACGCAATAAAGTCAACGGCAGCAAGTGGCTGCTCGCACAAGTCCGAATACTCACACCAAAGGATATGTTCGCTCCGTTGTTGCACCGTTATAGCAACCGGGCCCAGTGTGAGCTCAGGGCCTTGCAACAGGTGCTCTTGCTGCTTTTCCACTGCCTCATAAAACTGCTGGGCAAAGGCGTCCGCATTGTTCACCCAATACTTCTGTAGCACTTCACCTGGGTGCAGCCGATGGTCTTCCCCGCCATCTACGGACAGGACCTGCATATGCTGCTTGAGCGCTGCAATGGCTGGTAACAAACGCTCGCGGTTAAAACCGTCTTCGTAGAGCTGGTCTGGGTGTTGGTTGGAGGTGGCCACCATAACTAACCCTTGTGCAAACAACTCTTGCACCAAACCACTAATCAAAATAGCGTCGCCAATGTCACTCACAAACAACTCGTCAAAGCACAGTACCTTAACCTCACTGGCAAGCTCGTGAGCTAAAACGGTGAGCGGGTTTTCCTGCCCTGTTAACTGAAATAAACGCTGGTGCACCCAGCGCATAAAATGATGAAAGTGTTGGCGCTTCGCGGGCACTGCTAAGCTTTCATAAAATCGGTCCATCAGCCAGGTTTTACCCCGCCCGACTGGGCCATATAAATACACACCCTGTACTTGTTCATGGCCTGAATGTAATGCTTTATAGCAAGCCTGCAGGCTTTTAACCGCGGCTGCTTGTGCTGCGTCTGGTTTAAAACCACTCGCCAGGGCCTGCTGGTATGCCTCAAGCGGGCTTAGTTTCTCCGTTGAGGGCAAGACAGAAGATGTCATAAAATCAAATATTCCTTTTTCATATGAACAACGGGCACACGGGAATGGGCCTATGGTACACAGAACAACACCAAAGCCAACCAAGGGTACAGGCATATGGGGGTGAAAGTATGTTAAGTTGAGCCTGCTAAATCCTTCTACTTTTATTCTTACGGAGTCCGTGTGTCCCAAAAGCAAGAAACAACCCATAAGCACAGGCCTTGGGTACTCGCCGCCCTCATGTTGTTTATGATGCTGGCCGCTATGGATGTGACCATAGTGTCTACGGCAGTACCACAGGTTGTGGCTGACCTTGGCGACTTTTCTTTGTTTACTTGGGTGTTTTCTATTTACCTTTTAGCCCAAACCGTCACTATCCCCATTTATGGAAAGCTCGCCGATGTGTATGGCCGCAAACCTATTTTACTAACCGGCAGCGTTGTTTTTCTGATGTCTTCTGCCGCAGCAGCCGCTGCTTGGAATATGCATTCCCTCATTTTGTTTCGGGGCATTCAAGGGTTAGGTGCGGGGGCTATGGTGGCCACTATTACCACCCTCGCTGGCGATTTATATTCCTTGCGAGAACGGGCAAAAATTCAAGGCTTTTTGTCCAGTGTTTGGGGGGTTGCCGCGATAGCTGGCCCCTTACTTGGTGGTACTTTCACCGAGTTTATTTCTTGGCGTTGGATTTTCTTGGTGAATGTGCCCATTGGCATTGTGGCGATCAGCTTGCTCGTCGCCTTTCTGCATGAGCAGCGTGAACCAAAGCAACACCAAGTGGACTATTTAGGATCTGCCGCCATTTTAGCAGCCGTTAGCACCCTTATTTTAGCGCTATTAGAGGGCGGACAAGCGTGGCCTTGGCTGTCCTTCCAGAGCGTGGCCATTTTTACTTTGGCTTTGGTGTTTATTGCTTTTGCAGTGTGGACCCAGCGCCGAGCGGCCGAGCCTATTATGCCCGGCTGGCTGTGGCGGCGCCCGTCCCTCGCCGGGGCGAATATTTCCATGATTGGCATGGGCTTTATGGTCATGGGCCCCGTTGCTTACTTACCCACCTTTGCTCAGTCTGTGTATGGCGTGAATGCTATAACAGCTGGCTTGGTATTAGCTGTCATGAGCCTAAGTTGGCCCACGGCTTCCGCCTTGTCGGGCCGCTTATATTTGCGCATTGGATTTCGCAACACAGCGCTTATTGGCAGCAGCTTAGCCTGTACTGCCGCCCTGCTATTTCTCTTGTTGCCTTACCAAGCGCCCTTGTGGCGAGTTGCCGCTATTCAAGTGCTCATAGGCGCAGGCTTCGGCTTAATGTCCACTTCAACCCTGGTAGGCGCTCAGTCCTCGGTAGATTGGGGACGGCGCGGTGTAGTAACCGGAGCGAATATGTTTGCGCGATTTTTAGGGCAAAGTTTGGGGGTTGCTGTGTTTGGGGCTTTGTTTAATGCCAGCTTAAAGCGTGCAATTCAAAACCCACCGGCTCATTTACACACCA
This sequence comes from Aliidiomarina taiwanensis, assembly GCF_003987015.1. Lineage (GTDB taxonomy): Bacteria > Pseudomonadota > Gammaproteobacteria > Enterobacterales > Alteromonadaceae > Aliidiomarina > Aliidiomarina taiwanensis. The sequence continues at coordinate 14,658 of NZ_PIPQ01000003.1, forward strand.
GCTTACCCGCTGAGCTCGACTCTATTTTAAGTGTGCTCAATACTGCAGGTATAAGCCTACCGGTTAAAGAGTACCTGCGTCAGGCCGTGTATAACGCAACCCACGACCTGTATACAGGCTTGTTTGTGGTGGCCACCCTCACGCTCTTTACCATTTGGGCCAGCCCGAAGCACTTTAGCTCTTAAGCTGGATCTGCTGGCGTCAATTGCTTACCCAGAATGCAGAACACCAAAGCTGCAAAACCCAGTACTGCGAAGGACAAAGGTAACCAAATAATGTGCGGGGTGAACAAGCTCACCACATAGCCTAAACCACCACCAATGCTAAACTGCATCACGCCCAGCAAGGCAGACGCGGTACCAGCGTTTTCTTTTACGCTGGCCATGGTAGCAGCAAACATATTCCCGGTAATAAAGCCTGTGGTTCCTATGCTCAGAGCAAGCAGTAAAGCGTAGCTCCAGAGGTTCACCTGGCCCCACTGAATAACGGCCGATAAGGCTAAACCGCAGGCGACAAAGGCTAGTAAACCTGCATACAGCAGCTGATTGGCGCTAAAGCGTTTGAGTAAGCGCATGTTCACCTGGCTCATAGCGATCATGGTGGCGGCATTGGCAGCAAACAAGAAACTAAACTGCGTCGGCGACAAGTTAAAACTGTCGATAAAGGCAAAGGGGGCGGAGCCCACATAGATAAAAATAAATCCGAAGGTTGCGCCTATGGCCATTGTGTAGAAAAAGAACCCTGGTTGAATGAGCTGACGAAGGTAGCCATGGATAATGGTCACCAGCGACAGGGGCACACGTTTTTCCACCGCCAGCGTTTCCGGTAAATGACGCATGGTCAGTAACAAGCTCACCGCACCAATCGCGGCCATAACCCAGAAGATCACTTGCCAATCGGCGTAGATCAACACCAAACCACCAATCATTGGCGCTAATATGGGCGCTAGCATCATCACTTGCCCTAAAATAGAAAACACCCGTGCCGACTCTTGTGTGTCACAGGTATCAGAAACCACAGCTCGCCCAGCTACCGAGCCTGCACTAGCCCCGAGCGCCTGAACAAAGCGTGCAATCAATAAAGTTTCAAAGCTATTACTGAAGGCCGCTGCAATTGAGCCAATAACAAACAAAGCCAAACCGCCAAGCAAGGGAGCTTTGCGTCCGAACCGGTCCAGCAAGGGGCCATAAATAGCCTGCCCTACCCCTAGACCAATCAGAAAGACAGTTAATGTTTGCTGTACTTGGCCAACGCTTATTTCTAGTTTTTCAGCAACCGTTGGAAACGCAGGTAAATACATATCAATTGCGGCCGCAACTAAAGCACTTAAAGAAGCTAGTAAAATAATGACCGCAAAGGGCAAGTTGTTTTTAGGGATGCTGGTTTTAATAATGAAAATCCTTCATGACAAAAAGCCAGGCAAGTGCCTAGCTTTAGAAACGGTTCGTTCTATCAACGTGGTTTTGGTACGGCCCGCATAATACGCTTTCCGCGCTTTTAGCTCAAGAACTAAAGCCGTACAAAGCTTAGAAGTGAACTTTCACCAAAAGGTTCATGTTCGACTCGTTGGTACGGAAAAATGGATTGTCAGCAATGCCGTACTTGTTGCGCCAATACACATATTCAAGGCCCATATAAAGCGGCTGAGACAGTCCCAGCAATGGGTGAAGACCCCATTTCAGTTGTATGTTGGTATTGAAGCTTGAACGCTGATCAGCGGTGGTATTCGTCCAGTCAAAAAAGCCATCAAACAAAAAGCTTTGTTGGCCCAGCGCAAATGGCACAGCCCAAACACCGGTTAATTGCCAGTTATTGGTTTGGTGGTCATTCACTCGACGGTAGGCATTCAGTTGTGCAAATTGAAATCCAGGTACGCTGAAATCGGCTCCCACGCCATATAGAAAATTGGTTTGTAACTCGGACATTTCCACCGTAGTACTCAAAAGCAAGTCATCTACAAAGCCGTAGCTGTAGCTTTTTCCTGTGAGCTTCGACGCACTTAAGCGTGGCGCCCATTCGGCATAGTTACTTCTGCTTCCATCGGTTTCGCGCGCGTGGTCAAGAAAGAAAAAACTGTCGCCCCAGCTGGTCGCTGCAGCATGCTCTATGGTGTACACCTGCTGAGTCGGTGTTCCTACACGGTAATGATGACCTTTCAAATACGTTACACTGAAATCCTGCCATAGAACCTCAGCACTGAGTGGTAGAGCTGCCGAGCTTGCGATAACACCCGCCATAAAACAAAAAGAAACATGCTTACTACTTTTATTCATCTTATACCTTGAATTGATTTACCAATACACGCAAATGCTCTGCTCGCTGCTGGAGAGCGCTAATAGCTTCAAGCTGCTTCTCTGCATCCATATGGATTGTACTTGCACTATCTGAAATAGACTGTGCCGATTTATTGATATGTTCGACAACGGAGCCTTGTTCTTCTGTAGCGGCTGCTACTTGGTGGTTACTCGAGCTTATATTGTCAAACTTTTCTTTAATGCTCACAAGCCCTAACGCCGATTCTTTTGTACTTATTGCTACTCGTTGGCTATTCGCAGTTCCTTCATCTATCGCTTGCGTTGACTTATGTGCTGTTTCTTGAAGGTGCGCAACTTGGTCCCGAATCTTCAAGGTAGAGTCTTGTGTTCGTTTCGCTAAATTACGAACTTCGTCAGCCACAACCGCGAAACCTCGCCCTTGCTCACCCGCTCGTGCAGCTTCAATAGCGGCATTTAACGCAAGTAAGTTGGTTTGCTCGGAGATGTCGTTAATCACCTCAACCACAGAGTTGATTGCTGCGGCTTGCTCTGCAAAGTCCATAATAGTTGACTGAATAGCGCTCATAACAGAGTTAAGCTCCTGCATGGTGCTTGATGTTAGCTCCATCCGGTCATTAGTCTGATGCGTTTCCTCTACTGCATTTTCCGTGTCTGTAGCTGTTTGCTGAGCAATGCCTGTCACTTCACGGATGGTTTGTCCCATTTCGGTAATAGCGGTAGCGACTAAATCCGTTTCAGCTCGCTGTGCATCCGTCGCATTGAACGTATTATGTGCAAGCTCTGCAAGCTCTTCTATGCTTGCCTTCATTTCTGCTTCTGTGTTCTGAATTTCTGCAACGAGTTCTCGGATACGTTCGAGAATGGCATTGAAACCTTTGGCTAGCTGCCCTAGCTCATTATCGTGGTTGTCATCCAGCCGATTCGTCAAGTCCCCACCAGCGCCTGACATTTCTACCAGACGATCTCCAACTCGGCGTATCGACTGACTTAGTGAGTTTGCAAACAGGACAGCTAAAAATACGCAAATAATCGCCAGCACAATACTGATAACAACAGAGAATGACACTGCGCTATTGATGGTACTGCTTATTTCACGTTCTGGTTGCACTGCGACCAGCTTTAACCCAGTGTTTGAAATCTGTTGAGTTGCAATATAAGCCGACTCACCACCGACTTCAGCCTTTATCAACGAGAATGCTTGTTCCCCACTTTGTTGCGTATGACTAATCGAAGCATAAGCATTCGTACCTCCCAACATACGGCCAGCATAAGAGTTATTAGGGTGAACAACTATTTGATTGTTCTGATCAACAACAAACAAATAACCATTTTGGCCCAACGTATGCCCTGTGACCATTTCAGTCACATCAGACACATCGATTCCTATCCCTGTTACCGCGGCAATCTTGCCGTCTAGGTAAACAGGCATATTGACAAACAAAGTGAGTTTGCCAGTACGTTCATCGCGATCAAGCGTGACTAAATTATATGGCTTCCCATCGACAATGGTATAAAACCAGTCATCACGCTCATCGCTTCGTGAAACCTGCTTATATATGCCTGCATCTGTATAATATTTTTGGGTTTTTGCCGAAACCCAAAAAAGAGTGTCTGCATCCGCATCTTCCTTCTGTTGCTTGAAGTATTCCATTACGCTACTCGACAGGCGAGAGCTCTGCTCGCCTTCACGCACCCATTCTTTCAGCATGCTATTTTGAGCCATATATTGAGCTGTATATATAGCGGGCATAAGTTCATTGCGAACTTCCTCAGCGATCCGTCCAACGCTATTCGGTATATACTCCGACTCCGTTTGTTCATAGTACAAACCAGAGAAGTTATACACATTCACAACTGTGGACACTAAGGTGAGTAACCCGAGTGATATAGCTGTAAAAGCAATAAATAATGTACGTAAGGTGTATTTGTTCATGGTATTACTCACAATTAAAGGACGAGAGGCTTAAAAATTTTACTCGTAAACTCTTTATCGGGTTGCATTCAACAGACTTGAAGAAAAACTCTTTTTAATGTGCAATAAATGGGCAAAACTTAACTTGCTTTCCTCCTGCATTTTTTGCCTCGTACAAACGCTCGTCGGCACGGCGAATCACATCTTCCGGTGAGTCTCCTGGTAATAAAGGAGCCACTCCAAAGCTCACCCCTAAAAACGGGTGCGGCCGGGAACTGAATTCATGGGGAATTTCTAAGCACTCAATATCATGAATCATACTTAAAATGGCTTCCCGCTGCGCTTGTGTGTCACTAACCGGTAGCAACAAAGCTAGTTCTTCGCCACCATAACGGTAAGCATGTCCATGAAACTTACTATTTAAGTAACCGGCTATGGTTTGTAAAGCCACATCACCTGCTTCATGACCGTAGTTGTCATTAAATAATTTAAAGTCGTCAATGTCGCCAAGCACTAACCAATAATGACCTTCTTCACGCAGGTGATTGCGTAAATCACGGTCGAACGAGCGCCTATTTAATAAGGAGGTTAACCCGTCTAAGTGAGCTAAACGGTCCAGTTCTTTATTTGCTTCTTCAAGCTCTGCGGTACGCTCCTTCACTTCATGCTCTAGCTGCTCTTGCGCTCGAATAAAACGGGCTGCAACGGTTCGGAATGCTTGCAGAACCAGCTCTACTTCACCCCGAGCATGCACTTTTTCTTTACTTTCTCGAACCACTTCGTTGTAGTTCTTTGCGTCTACCATGTTGGCAACCTTCGATAAATAGCGCAGGGGTTTTGACACGTCGCGCCGAATCAGCCAGTACACAACGACTAAAATAAAAAGCACAAGAATAACGCCACCAATAGTGAATTGCAGAGGCGCAATCAGTGCTTTACTGCGAATTTCCCCCAGTGGATATGCTGTGATATACCACCAGCCTGCATTCTCAATATGCTGCACAATTAATATTTGTTCGGAAAGAAAGCCATACACAACGGCATTTTCTTTCAGTTTATTCGCTGCCTCCAGGGCATGAAACATGGCCGTTGCTTGCGCGTCCTTATAGCTTGTCGCTTCACCAATAACCGGCACGCTTAAGCTTTGAAAACGAATGTTTGAAGCCCCTACCACTTCCCCTTTGCTGTTCAACACAAAGTGCTCTGCATTCGGCTTTGGCCGTGCTGTTAAGTTATTTATCAACCAGTCTAAACGCACATCAAAGCTCGCATTCACCAAGTGCTGTCCATCACGGTCAACGGGCTTTTGGTAAGTAAGCGTCCAATAACCTGCTGTGGTGTCGTGGTATAGCCCGGTCCAACCCGGCCGACGCTCTGGGTTTTCTGATTGCAATGTAGACTTCACCACAGAAAAGTCGGTAATGACTAGGTTCTTGTCGGCTAACAAGCCCCATGGGTGTTCTAGGGAGTATTGAATGAGTGCGTTTTCAGGCAATGAAAAATGCGTACCGGCCACTAAGCCTTCCCAAGCTGGGCCCAGTTTATTAAGTGTATGCTGCGCAGCAAGAATACGTAGTTTAAATTCTTGAGTTAAGGGCTGTTGGTGAGGACCAATAAATGAAGTAACCCCACGAAAATACCCTTCGTAAAAGCTGACTCCGTGGTAAAAGTCGCTTTTTAGGCGCAATACACCAGGCGACGTTTCTTCGTACCAAGCGTCGAATCGTTCTGCCCAATCCGGATGATCTAGAAAAATATCATAGCGACGTAAGAACTCTTTTTCTAAGTTTTCGGCATTTTTTTCAATATACGAAAGGAACAGTTGTGAGCGTTCAAGGCGGCTGTCGATGTCAAACTGAAGTGTTTGAATAATCGATGTTTTTGCACGCTCGTAAGTTAAGAAAAAATGAATCGTTGAAGCACATAAAAGGACTACACATGCCCAGCCACTAATTTGCAATAAAAGTTTAGTGGTAACGGTTTTTTTTGCCTGTTGCGCCCGATCATGCTTGCGTCTATCCATTGAGCCTGCTCAATGTGTGTAAGCCTTTTTATATTATTAGTCATACACAAACACATCACAACCTTTTTTCACGGGTGGAAATAACCAACTAAATGAAATGGACTGGTACCCGTTCGTAGCCACCTAATGGAGCAACTTCACGTATACACTGTAAACTGTCGTCTGCTCTCAGCTGGGGCGTTTGGCGTATCAGTTGCATAAGGACAATACGCAACTGCCACGTTGCTAAAACTTGCCCAGGGCACACATGTTTGCCGACACCATATACAAGGTTATTCGCAGCATGCCCCTTCGGGTCAAATTCGTTTTTTGCAAAAACAGACTCATCCCGATTTGCCGACGTCCAATTCAATTTAACTCGAGCACCAGCAGGTATATGGACGCCCGCAACATGCACGGGGCTTCGAGTGACACGGCGGTTCGAAACAAAAGGGCAGTCTATTCGCAACACTTCATTAATGAATTGCTCTTGCTGTTGTAATGAAAACTCTGCTATTTCAGAAAACAAATGGGGGTTGGTTTCCTTTGCTTGCACCAAGTAGGCCACCAAAACGCCAATGCAAAGAGCCATCGAGCCTAAGTCACCGCCTGTCCAGTTACGTAATATGGAAACAACTTCAGCCTCCGTTAACAACCGACCGTCAAGACAAGCCTGTTGCAACTTCTGAGTAACCGAAAGCGCTTCCTGCTTTTGTGCTGTGTGCTCTAATGCTGCCTTAATCATGTTGTCAAAGTCTTGCGCAACCTTTGCTTTCTCGTCATCACTCCCCGACCGCGTGGCTGCATGGTTGTTCTTCATCCACTGCAGAAGTGGCTGCTCTAAGTGACTAGGCCAACCAAGCCAGGCACATTGAGCCCGCACTGCAAACACAGCTCCTAAGTCGTTTACAGCGTCAATGGGTCCTTTTTGCTGCATCAGCTCTTGAACGAGTTCTGCAGCTATTTCTTCGAATACTGGAACAAAGGGTTGCAAGGCGGCGGGGGTTAAGAAGGTATCGATTAATGCTCGATAGCGGCTATGCTCTTCTCCATCTAAGCCGTTGGGTATTTGTAAAAAACGGGACACGGCACTAGAAAAGCGGCTATCGTCTTTTGCGGCTGCCACCACGTCCTTGTGACGCAGCAGCACCCACTCCCCTAAGTTGTTTTTCACCACTGCATGCTGGCTTCTTAGCTCGTCGGTAAAGGCCCTTAAGTCGCGGCCAACAGCTGAAAGGTCTTCAGGCATATGGTCTGGCATGCTGTGCTCCTGTACTTAATGGATTATTGGCTTAGCTCTTGTCGGAAGAATGTAAGGGTTTTGTCCCATGCGTCCTCAGCATAAGCTTGGTGGTACACCTCGGGGCGGGTGTTATTGAAAAATGCATGATCTGCATTCGGGTAAATATGGATGCTGACCTTTTTCCCTGCCGCTTTTAAGTCCGCTTCTAACTGCTTGGCGGCACTTGGCGGTACCGAGCTGTCGTTTTCAGCAAAAAACCCAAGCACTGGCGCTTCTAAGCTTGCAATATCTGGGGTTACGTCTGGGTGAATACCATAAAAGTTTACACACGCCCCCACTTGTTCATTACTGCATGCAGCAAACAACGAAAGCTGGCCGCCCATACAAAAACCGACGGTGCCTACGCTTTTACTGGTATTGCCTGCATGGCTTAATAAATACTGTACAGCGCCACGTAAGTCATTCGCTGTCCGCTCAATATTAATGGCCATCATCATGCGGCCCGCGTCATCTGGGCTGCTCGTCGACTCACCATGGTATAAGTCTGGAGCGAGGGCAATGAAGCCAGCAGCAGCAAAGCGGTCACAAATTTCTTTAATGTGGTCCACTAACCCCCACCACTCCTGCAACACAATGACACTTGGCCCCTTCCCACTCTCAGGTAAGGCTAAATAGCCTTGGCAAGTCCCACTCTGACTTTCAAAGGTTATCATTTCACCTTGCATTATAGACGCTCCTCATAAAGTAAACGCTTGAAATATATAGCTCTTACTTTAGCAGCTTCTTTATTTTTTGCAGCTGTGGCCTATCTTAACGCTAGACCCAGTTCGTCTTGGGCTATCAGGCGCAACACATAAGAAAGTTTAAATAAGCCGGCGAACACTATTTGCAGCATGTGCATAATAGCCACTGTTCGCAGCGGCAGCGCGTCACCTTGTATCCATGCCAGGTAAGCGGCTACAAGGAAACACAGTAACGTGAAAACCATAGCACTATTCGCTGCCATCAGAAGTTTGTTCGCTTTCGCCATAATATACATTCCTAATGTTTATTTATATTGCGCATTATTAATGTATATTAAGTAGAATTCAACCCCTAGCGCTGACGAAATTGTATGCAATTAAAAAAATATACCGACTATGGTCTCCGGGTTTTAATGTACCTTGGGTGCCAGCCAAAAGAGCACAGGGCCAATGTCCGCTTAATTTGCGAAGTGTTCAATTTGTCGGCTAACCATGTCAACAAAGTTGTACACCACTTAGCGAAGCTAGAGCTTATTGCAACCCGCCGGGGTAAACACGGTGGCTTTAGCTTAGCCAAGCCCATTGAGTCGATTCGACTAGACTATGTCGTGAGGCAATTAGAAGGTGATGAAGAATGGATTGAGTGTCGCACACCTGAGTGCGTCGCCCTGCCAGCTTGTAAGCTCAACAGTATTGTGGGGGAAGGAAAAGCTCTGTTTTACCAGCATTTAAGCCAGTTTACCGTAGCGGACTTAGTCGCAGACAATAAAACAGAGCTACAACAACTTTTTGTGGTTAACCTGCAAGCTTAGCCGCGAGCTTGGCAATATGCTCACCTTGGAAGCGGGCTCCATCAAGCTCGTTGTCGCTCGGTTGACGGCTATTGTCAGCACCTGCAATGGTGCTTGCACCATAGGGCGTGCCACCGGTTATTTCGTCCATACGAGTTTGGCCAGTAAAGCTATAAGGTAAACCCGAAACCACAAAACCAAAGTGTAATAACACAGTGTGGAAATTCAATAAGGTCGCTTCTTGGCCACCATGCTGGGTGCCCGTTGAGGTGAACACACCACCGACCTTCCCTACCAAGCTTCCGTTAGCCCATAAGCTACCGCATTGGTCGAGAAAGTTTTTCATTTGTGACGCCATCATGCCAAAGCGCGTTGGAGTACCGAAAATAACTGCATCGTAACGAGCCAAGTCAGCGGGTTTCGCCACCGGGGCTGCTTGGTCTTTCTTGTACCCTGAAGCGTCCATAACGTCCTCGGGAACTAACTCAGGTACCCGCATAATGTCCACGTCAGCGCCGCCTTGCTGTGCACCTTCTGCAACGGCCTGCGCCATGCTTTCGATATGTCCGTAACTGGAATAATATAAAACTAATACCTTCGCCATTATGTATCCTTCTTGTAATAGACAACCACTGCAGCACGTAACTTGCTTGTGCCATAGCTAAACGCCCGCATGAACCGCGCCAAAGGAACAGGCATGTACTGCCGCTCTGTTGTAGTTTGCCATGGAAGTAGGTCGTCATCCGGGTCATTGATATAAACAAAATAGTCATCCACCGATGTAATCAACACCCAATGAGGCGACTTCGTGCGATCAAACTGGTACATGCTGATCAAAGCAAGCACTAACTTTCCTTCAGCTAGGTCGGAGCGTAACCTTTCAAGACTGTAGGCAGCTTGAAACATTGGCACTTTTGCTAGTTTAAGTTTTTTAATGTCGTGCTTTTGAATACGCGCCATCACCTCACGCTTTTCCTGACTACGCACCGACTCTAGCATGACAGGCCCGGCTTGACTAACCCAAACCTCTGCCTGCAAGAAACGCTTAATTGCCGCCCCTGCTAAGCCATGTGGGCCACAACCACCGTGGCCTGAGGTCATAAATATCGTGGTCGCTTCACGCCATATCTCTAACTCTTCGTGACCAGGCTCTGCGCAAGGCAAGTTATAATAAGCAAGGGCCATGAGTAAGCACGCAGGTCCACAAGTGAAGCCGGTGGTTTGCGTCAAGAGTGGTACGACACGTGGCACGCAAGCCGTATCAAAAAAATGCAGCTGCTTTTGTAAAACCCATGCATCGGACAAGTCTTGGTAGTAAGCAGGCTTCAAGCGCAGCAACACATAGTTCCGTTGGCGGCAAAAATCTAGAACGGCTTCTTCTCGAATGCTCACTTCAAGCCTTAAAAACACGCGATGTTGATGACGAGCTTGTTGCTCTGCATATTCTAACAAAGCAGAGCCCAGACCCTGCTGCTGCCAGCTAGGGTCAATAACTAAGGAATAGAGGCGTGCCAACTGTGACCCTTTTCGGTACAGCAAAATACCATAGCCCACACATAACCAATGCTCACCAACAAGCACCTCTAACACAAACAGCGCCCCCTGCTCATGCTGAATAAAGCGCTTAAAACTACGGCGACTGATAACGTCGTAAGGTACCCCACGTTTATGAATAGACTGCAATGCATCGATATGATGCAGCTGGCCGGGAAGAATACGATGAACATATGCCATAGAGTGGCGCCTTCAGGCTTAAAAACAACAATATTTGACGCTAGAAATGCAAGCTTGGCAATAGAAATAAAAAATATCTTCGCTTTACCATTCAAGCTTGGCTCGACTGCTGTTAAAATGCCCATCCGATAAAGCCACCCTGCCTGCGAAGGCTAATTGAGGACTTCTCGTGAGCGAACAAAAATCGTCGTTAAGTTATAAAGATGCTGGTGTTGATATTGACGCTGGTAATGCCCTGGTAGAACGTATTAAGCATGTGACACGCCGCACACACCGCCCTGAAGTGATGGGAAGCATTGGCGGCTTTGGCGCTCTTTGTGAGCTACCGACAGGCTACAAGCAGCCCGTGTTGGTTTCGGGTACCGACGGTGTAGGCACCAAGTTACGCCTCGCCATCGACTTGAAGCAACACGACACCGTTGGTATTGACCTGGTTGCTATGTGTGTCAACGACTTGATCGTGCAAGGCGGTGAACCCCTATTTTTCCTTGACTACTATGCCACCGGCAAACTCAATGTGGACGTTGCCGCCGCTGTTGTAAGCGGTATTGGCGAAGGCTGTGTGCAAGCAGGTTGCGCTCTGATAGGTGGTGAAACGGCTGAAATGCCGGGCATGTACGAAGGCGACGACTACGACCTTGCCGGTTTCTGTGTAGGTGTGGTTGAAAAAAGCGAAATTATTGACGGCAGTAAAGTGGCCGCTGGCGACGCCTTAATTGCCGTTGCCTCGAGTGGTCCCCACTCGAACGGTTACTCGCTGATTCGTAAGGTAATTGAAGTTAGCAATGCCGATGTTAATGCCGATTTAAATGGCAAGCCTTTGTGGCAACACCTTATGGCACCCACCCGAATTTATGTAAAGCCAGTGCTTGAATTGATTAAGCAACTGCCTGTCCATGCTATTTCTCATATTACCGGCGGTGGCTTCCAAGAAAACATTCCACGTGTATTACCAGAAGGGACAAAAGCGGTTGTAGATCGCAGCAGCTGGACGTGGCCAGATGTCTTTAGCTGGCTACAGGAAAACGGCAACATCGCACGCGACGAAATGTTCCGTACCTTTAACTGTGGTGTTGGTTTGGCTATTGCTGTGCCTGCAGACCAGGCTGAAGCTGCAGTGGCTTTCTTAAATGATGCCGGCGAGCAAGCCTGGATTTTAGGCCATATCGCCGAAAAAGCCGACCATGAAGAGTCAGTGGAATTCGTTTAATGAAACGTATTGTTATTCTTATTTCTGGTTCGGGCAGTAATATGGTCAACATTGCTGAGCAATGCGCGAATCAGCGCATTGCCGGTCTGGTTGTTGCTGTGATTGCGAATAAGGCAGGTGCAGCGGGCATAAAAAAAGCAGAAGCTCTCGGCATTGACACTGCGGTGCTTTCCCACCGCGACTTTGAAAGCCGTGAAAGCTATGACCAAGCCTTAGCAGCCTTGGTTGAAGAGTATCAACCCGATGTGGTCGTACTGGCTGGCTTTATGCGTATTCTTACGGCTGACTTTGTCCAGCAGTTCCAAGGTCGGCTGTTGAACATCCACCCGTCGCTACTGCCTAAATACAAAGGGTTAAATACGCATGCCCGCGCCCTTGAAAATGGCGACACGGAGCACGGTGTTAGTGTTCACTTTGTCACCGAGGAGCTAGACGGCGGGCCCGTTGTATTGCAAGCGAAGGTCCCTATTTTCCCTGGCGACACGGAAGAAGAGCTTCAGCAACGGGTGCATGAACAGGAATACCGTATTTACCCCTTGGTGGTGCATTGGCTCTGTACCGACCGACTTCGACTAACAGCACAGGGCGCAGAGCTAGACGGGCAACTGCTCGGCGCTTCAGGCTACGCCGCCGAAGACGACTAACCTTGCCAATTGAGTGCGCGAAGCACCAGTTTCGCCTGCTCTTTCCCTTCTTTTAACTGTTGCATTTGGACCAATGTAAAGTGGTGCAAAGGCGAAAACCAAAAATAGGTTTCTCTGCGGTTGGTTTCACGCACACGCATTACTTTTACCGTGTCCATCAAACCGAATGGCACTTCCAAGGTTTCTTTGCCCACCACTCGAAATGTATATTCTGTGAGCCGCCCGCTTTCATCGATCAATGGGTATGTCCATTCATTCAACCCGCTCAGCGGCCGCAATGCCACGTCTATCTGCAATTGGTGCAACACCGCATTGGCATCGAGTAAGCCCGCTTGCCAAGGTGCGCTAATAGGCTCTCCTGCAAGCTGTTGTAAGCTTTCATTGTGATAGTCAAACTGAATAGCTAAAGACTTATTCGAGCCTGTTCCGGTACGCTGGTAATGAAACTCCAAGGGTTTCACCTGGGTACCTTCTAGAATAAATTCCGTTATGTGCTCACGTCTATCACTCAAAAACAGCATGGCTGCGTCTGTATAGGTGTCGTACACCCACACTCCATTTTCTTCTTTGCGCAAGGCTCGCCCTGCTTCACCCCGCTTGGTGCCACGCCGCGTTAACTCATACATGGCTTCATACGCCTGCGTCAGACGCTCGGCACGGGCCACTTGTTCCGTGTCTGGTGCGGTAGCTAGTGGGCTTGCCATGACTTGGGCCCCCATAAATAAAACCATTGGTATTACAATGGCCTTGTACCAAAACTGCGCCATAAGATGTCCTTTTCGTGTGCGCTTCTCGAGCGCTTAGTGTGCTAAAAGCTTGCCACAGCTTAGCAAAGAAATATAGACAGGAAACGACAGCCTAAGTTCCTACAAACACTTGCAAAGGAATTGTAATTGTTCTAACGTGCACCTGACTGGTCAGACCTCGAAATTAGGAGAATACCAATGAGTGTCACTTTCTGGTGTATTGCCACTTTTATTGTATTAAGTGGATTAATTTATCACCGAGCTTCATTAATAACCTTTACCATCGGAACCCTAGTAATGCTAATTATTGGGTCGTCCGTTGGTCTATTCCAATGGGTGCCTTGGGCAATTGCAGGTGTTGTTTTATTGCCTTTGCTGATAACCCCTTTTCGCCGTTCACTTATCACCAACCCAATTCTTAAGACATTTCGCAAAATCATGCCGGAAATGTCGGAAACCGAAAGTGATGCCCTCGAAGCGGGTACCGTTTGGTGGGAAGGTGACGTGTTTCGCGGTAACCCTGACTGGAAAAAATTACACGAAATTCCAGCCCCTGGTTTAACCGCTGAAGAACAAGCGTTTTTAGACGGCCCCTGTGAAGAAGTTTGCAAAATGACCAGCGACTGGGAAGCAACCCACGAGCTTGCAGACTTACCTGAACATGTTTGGCAGTACTTAAAAGACAACAAGTTCTTCGCCATGATCATTAAAAAAGAATATGGCGGCCTAGAGTTTTCTGCTTATGCACAATCCCGTGTACTGCAAAAAATTGCGGGGCATTCCACTATTTTGGCCACAACCGTCGGTGTACCTAACTCCCTGGGTCCAGGTGAGTTATTGCAAATGTACGGCACGGACGAGCAAAAGAACCATTACTTGCCACGCCTAGCCAAGGGCTTAGAAATTCCGTGTTTCGCCTTAACCAGCCCAGAAGCTGGCTCTGACGCAGGCTCTATTCCTGACACAGGTATTGTTTGTAAGGGCGAGTGGGAAGGCAAAGAAATTGTCGGTATTAAACTAAACTTCAGCAAACGTTACATTACCTTAGCACCTGTTGCTACGGTCATTGGTTTAGCCTTTAAAATGTATGACCCTGAAGGCTTATTAGGTGACAAAGAAGACATTGGCATTACCTCTGCCCTGTTGCCACGAGATATTCCTGGTATGGACATTGGCCGCCACCATTTACCGCTCAACGTGCCCTTTAATAACGGCCCTATTTTCGGTAAAGACGTGTTTATTCCTCTCGACTTTATTATTGGTGGCCCTGCCATGGCAGGGAAAGGCTGGCGCATGCTGGTAGAATGCCTGTCGGTAGGCCGTGCTATTACTCTGCCTTCAACCAGTGCTGGCGGCGCCAAGTCACTTGCCCTAGTAACAGGTGCTTACTCACGCATTCGTCGCCAGTTCAAAACGCCTATCGGTAAAATGGAAGGGGTTGAAGAAGCTCTTGGCCGCATGGGTGGTAACGCCTACCTCATGGACGCTGTCACTAAAATGTCAACCACAGGGATTGATATTGGTGAAAAGCCTTCGGTTATTTCGGCCATTGCTAAATACCATATGACTGAGCGTCTGCGCACATGCATGAATGACGCCATGGATATTCACGGCGGTAAAGGTATTTGCTTAGGACCAAATAACTACTTAGGGCGCGGCTACCAAGGCGTACCTGTCGCAATTACGGTAGAAGGAGCGAACATTCTTACCCGTAACCTGATGATTTACGGCCAAGGTGCCATTCGCTGTCATCCGTATGTATTGGAAGAAATGCAGTCAGCTCATTCAAGTAACCAGAAAGAAGGCTTAGCTCGCTTCGATAAAGCCTTGTTTGGCCATATTGGTTTTGCCATGAGCAACTTCTTCCGTTCCGTTTGGTTAGGTTTAGGTGGCTATCGTTTTGTTAGCGCTCCTGTGTCGGGCGAAACCGCTAAGTACTACAAACAAATGACCCGTTTTAGTAGCAACCTCGCCCTGCTTTCCGACGTGGCTATGGGGCTTTATGGCGGTGACTTAAAGCGTAAAGAGCGCGTTTCTGCTCGCTTAGGCGACATGCTCAGCTACTTGTATATTGGTTCAGCCGTGCTGAAACGCTATGAAGACGAGGGGCGCCCAAAAGGCGACTTGCCTTTCGTTCATTGGGCCATGCAAGACACCCTATACCGTTTACAAGAAAGCCAGCGTGCTTTATTCGAAAACTTTGCTCCTGTGGGCGGTTTAATGAAGCTGATCATGTATCCGTTTGGGCGCTTTGTAAAAGCTCCTTCTGATATGCTTGAACATAAAATTTCACGCATTTTAATGGAGCCGAACGAAACCCGTTCACGTTTAGGTGCAGGTCAATGTTTGTCAAAAGACAGTGCCTTTGGCTACGTGGAAAGTGTACTTGCTGATATTATTGCCTGTGAACCACTGCACGCTAAAATTGTGAAGGCAGCCGGCGAACGCTTGCCATTTGTCTTCTTAGACAAGCTAGCGGCTAAAGGCAAAGAACTAGGCGTGCTCAGCAATGAAGAAGTAGAACTGCTTGAACGCGCTGAACAAGGTCGTATTAAAGTGATTAGTGTAGACAACTTTGATATTGACTACATTAAAGCCGGTGTTAACGGTAAAGACATCGCCGCTTAACCACTAGCTAGGCAAGAAAAAAAACCGCTCACCTGCTAAGCACGTGAGCGGTTTTTTATATTAAAGCGTTGCTTTTACTGAGAACCTGCAGCCCGCTCTCGGCGTGACCGTTCTGAAAGTTCACTTAAGCCCTGGGCCCACGTTTGCACCCACTCGGGCAACTCTGGCGCTTCCATATGACCATTGCCGGTCGCGTCTAATAGCTCTTGTGGCTTCATACCTCCGGTTTTTTTATTCCAGAACATGCCACGAATAACCACAATGGCAGCGACCCTGTCGTGTTTGTCGAGTATTTTGTGTTCTAGGTACGCCCATTTCTGATCCCAGCCCAATAAACGCGACTCCACATAAAAACGGTCAAACGCTTTTAATTGCCGAATAAAGCGCGCGGTCACGTCGCCAATGACTGGAATGCATTTTTGCGCACGAGCCACCTGAAAGCAGCCAGTGCGAATAAACCAGTCCATGCGTCCTAAATCTGCAAAGGTTAAATAACGACCGTTATTTACATGCATATTCAAGTCTAAGTCGTGCGGCAACGCCCGTGACTGAACCCGTAATGTGTCGAGAGGATTACAACGGGGCGTGCGCGACCGTTTGAGCAAAATCCAAATTAAGCGTCCTAGTAAACTCATTTAATTAAACCTATTTCCCGTAAGCGTTCCATTAAGTAGTCATTTGCAGTAATGGGTTCGTCTTTCTTCGGATTCTCCGGCGTAACACAGCTGTCTAAAGCGTCGATCATCACCTCGGAGTTAAAGTGCAAGAAAAACGGAATAGAATAACGGCTTTTGCTGCTATAAGGGGCGGGCGGGTTCACCACTCGGTGCGTGGTCGAAGGCAACACACCATTGGTCAGACGCTGCAGCATATCGCCCACGTTACACACAATAGCCCCTTCTAAAATGGTCACTGGAATCCAAGCGCCTGACTTTGACAGCACTTCAAGCCCTGGCTCGCGCGAACCAATTAATAAGGTAATCACGTTAATGTCTTCGTGAGCTGCCGCTCGCACTGACGGCGTGCCTTCATCAATAATGGGTGGGTAGTGCAGCGGACGAAGAATGGAGTTCCCCATATTAGTGCGAGTTTTGAAGTAGTCTCGCGGCTGCTTTAAGTAGACTGCAATACCTTCTAGCACCCGGCTACCTAGAGCATCAAGCGCCTTAAACAGACTTAACATTTGATTTTTAAACTCAGGCAGCTCTTCAGGCCACACATTCGGTAGTAACGCTGGATCCGTTTGTGGACCTTCAAGCTCACGGCCAACATGCCAAAACTCTTTTAAGTCAACATGTTCTGCATCTTTAGCTATTTCTGTCCCAAAAGGGGTATAGCCACGCGCACCACCGCCCCCTTCTTGATGGTATTTTTTCTTCACATCTTCCGGCAAATCAAACAATCGTGCGGTAATGTCGAGCGCACGATGAATGTCATCTGCAGGAATACCATGGTTGGTTAAGGCGACAAAACCATTCCCTTCATAGCCTTCACCAAGGGTTTGTACAAAAGACGCAAAGTCTTTTTCATATAAAGCCACATCTACGTGAGGAATTGAACTCATTGCTACTACCTTTCAAGTCATAAGTTAACCAAACGATCCTATACCGCAGATACGTAAGGTACAAGCGCATCCTACGCTAAGAGTGGAAAACTCAGCTCTATTTTCGGTGTTCACTGCATTAAAGCATCTGCCCTACATTTACAATTTGTTACAAGATCAGGCAGAAAAAACACAATACTAACAACCAACCCCTTCCTTTTGCTGCGCGTTTTGCCTACATTACCTACTGCGGTAGACAAGATGTAACCGCATTCCAAGACAACCATAACAAATGCAACAGCCATTCTTTAAAGGGAAGGATAGAGTATGAAACCTACTAAGAAGAGCTCGCATAAGCTCAGTCTGGTGGCTACTGTTGTTGCGTCGGCATTATCGCTCGGCGTTTCAGCAAGTACACTGACACCAGTACAAACTGAGCTTGCAGCCTCCATGGTCGAGCGTGCAAACGCTGACGAAAAAGTAAAACGGCAACTCGCCCAACAAGAATTTCCAACCTACTATATTGTTGAGCTGCAGGACGCCCCCGTTGCAACCTATAAAGGGGGTATTGAAAACTTACCCGCCACTCACCGTAGTGCTACAGGCACAGAATTACTCGACGTAAATTCAGCTGAAGTGCAGTCTTACGCCGCCTATCTAGAAGCCCGTCAGAATGAACTTGTCAGTGTTCTTTCTGAGAAGTTTCCTCAAATTAACGTTGAGCGTAACTTAAGCTTATTGATGAACGGCCTTATTGTTTCACTTCCAGGCCAAGTTGACGTAAAAAGTCAGCTAAGTGCCATCCCAGGTGTGAAGCGCGTATATGAACATGAAATGTTCTATGCAAACACAGACGTCTCTCTCGACCTCATTAACGCACCAGATGTATGGGAAGCCATCAATGAGGGCGTTGCCGGCCAAGAACGGGCCGGTGAAGGTGTAAAAGTAGCCATTATCGACGGTGGTATTCGCGCTGAACACGCTATGTTCCAAAGTAATGGACATGTTCGTCCGGAAGGTCTACCAAACGACGACTACTGTTCAACTATTGAACCTACTTTCTGTAACGACAAGCTTGTGCTTGCCCGTTATTACACCCCAACCTTTGCGGTACACCCGGATGAGTACTTAAGCCCACTCGACCTAGGTGGCCACGGTACGCACGTTGCGGGTACTGCCGTTGGTAATCCAGTAGCAACCAACTACCAAGGCGTAGATGTGAATATCTCAGGTGTGGCACCGGGTGCTACGCTGATGGTGTACAAGGCTCTCTTTAGAACGCCTACCAGTCCAGGTGGTGGTTCTAACATTATGCTAGTTTCAGCACTGGAAGATGCAGTAGCTGACGGCGCCCAAGTGATCAACAACTCTTGGGGTGGTGGTGGTGGTGCAGACCCTGCAAATAGCGCCTACACGCCTATTTTTGAAGCTGCTGAAGAAGCCGGTGTGCTTATGGTTACCGCAGCCGGTAACGACGGTCCTGGCGACACGTCCATTGGTTGCCCTGCCTGTGCCGAATCTGGTTTAGCGGTAGCCAATACACAAACGGGTCGTTTCTTTGCCGACTTTACCACCACAGCACCCGGCTTAGATGGCGCACCATCTATCATGGGCTCAGGTGATTTCGACTGGCCAACAGACCCTGAAGTTGAAGAAAACGCGCCACGCATTGCTATTACTGCAGAAATTAATTTTGCCGGTGCTGTTGACGCTGAAAACGTAGAAGGTTGTAATGCTTTCGCAGAAGGTGCATTTGAAGGGCAAATCGCACTCATTTCACGTGGTACCTGTGCTTTTACCGACAAAGCCAATAATGCAGAAGCAGCAGGTGCCGTAGCTATGGTGCTATATGACAATGCTGAAACAGGCGTTATCAGTATGTCCATGCCAGGTGCAGCCCTGCCTTCTGTTGCTATTTCGAAAGCAGATGGCGAGGCCATTGTTGCCGCCTGGCAAGAAGGTGACACAGCCACTATATCGCCTGATCCAATGAGCTTCGTTGACGAAGGCTCTGTTGACATTATGGCTGCCACTAGTTCGCGTGGACCAAATGGCGACGCTAGCTTCCTGAAACCAGACTTAGCAGCACCGGGCACTAACATCTTATCTGCTTATGTTCCGCAAGGTGAGCAAGATGGTTTCGGCGCTATCTCGGGTACTAGTATGGCAAGCCCACACGTTGCAGGTGCTGCCGCGCTGGTTCGTCAGTTTATGCCGAACCTAGATGCTAAGCAGTTAAAGTCTGTTCTTATGAGCTCGACAGACTCAGGCGTTAAGATGCAAGACGCAGAAACTGCAGCAGGTCCTTTCGACCGTGGTGCAGGCCGCTTGAATGTTGCCAACGCAATTAACACGGCAATCACCTTCGACTCGCCTTCATTTGCTTCAGTAAGCTGTGTGATTAGCTGTGAGTTCGAACGCACAGTAACCAACTTGCTTGACACGGAAGGCACTTGGAACGGCACCGTTAGCTTCTCATCTGAAGGCGTTTACGGCACATTAAGTGAACCAACGCTAACACTCGACGCTGAAGGTGAAGCAAGCTTCACGCTAGCTGTTGATGTTAACTACGCGGAGCCAGGCTGGGTATTTGGTGAAGTACTCTGGCAAGACGCATCGGGTCAGTTCGCTGACGCGCGCATGCCTATTGCTCTTGTTGCCCAGCACACAGCTGACGCACAAGTACTTTCAACCACCGTTGAAGATAACGCGAACCTAACCACGGCTGCCCCGGCAACCGTCCGTTCACGCTTAGGTAGTAGCGACGATCAGTACCCTGTAAGTTTCACGATGCTGGTACCGGAAGGCACTGCTCTTGACTCAAGCTCTATCACTGTTGACGCTCGTCACTCAAGTGAAGTTGGCTTCAGTGTTGCGCAAGACGGCCGTTCCATGACTTGGGCGGGCGTAGTCAATGACTTGCCTAGCAATATTACCTTGGCGAACAACCCGTTCCCATATGCAGGTTTGTCTCTCACAGACTTACCAGTTGAGAACTTTGCTCTACCATGTGATACCGGCTGTGATGAAGTAACCTATAGCCTACCAATAGGCGCTTTAGGTGGTTTCACTTACGACGGTACTCCAGTCGAAAGTCTCTACTTCAGTGAAAACGGGATGACCACGGCTGACCAACCATTTGGTTTCTCATTCATAAACCAGCCAATGCCACACCCTGCTAACCCGAACGCAGTAATAGCACCATTCTGGTCTGACTTTGCAGTTGGTGGTGGCGATGGTGGTACCGTGTTGTACAACCTACTCAATGACAATATAGACGACTGGCTTGTTATTGAGTGGAATGACGTTGCGCAATGGGGTGACACCTCTGGTAAGCGTTACAGCTTCGCAGTTTGGTTTGCTTTAGGTAGCGACCGTGTGTACTTCAACTACATCGACATGCCTGCTGACTTAGGCTTTGGGAGTGTTGGTTTTGAAGACGTAGCGGGTGAAGCAGGCTTTACAGCTTACTATGACGGTGAAGGCCAAGCGCCAATGTCAGGTGACGCACTGCAAGTGATGTTCGACCGTGGTGAAAAAGGGTACGTTGAGTTCTCATACGATGTAACCCCTGAAACCATTGGCCAGGCCAGTGACGTAACGGCCACTGTGGTTGAAAATGAAACGGTTGAAATTGACTTCGCTGAAAGCTTTGAGCTGGGTGTGAAAACCCTGTCTCAAGTTCGCTTAACAGGCGATGAAAGCGTGCGTGAAGCCGTGCAACCTATGACCTTTAAAGCAGAAGGTGAAGGTACGGTTGAAATCGTGACCCAGCCTGAGAATGGTACTGTTGTTTCGGCGCAAGCTGAAGAAGAACCAGCACCAGGTGAAGGTGAAGAAGGCCCAGCCGCTGAAGAAGAAGCACCTGAAGAAGCGCCAGGTCCGTTTGCATTCGTGTACACGCCTGAAGCCGACTTTGTGGGCGAAGACAGCTTCACATACCGCATTGTCGACGCCAATGGTGCAACCACGTCAACAGGTACTGTCACAGTAACCGTTGAGTCGAGTAACGTAGCTCCAGTAGCAAGCGCAACAGGCGGTGGTACTGTGAACGCAGGTGACACGGTTCAATTAAGCGCAGCGGGTAGCTCCGACGAAAACGGAGACGAGCTCAGCTTCACTTGGACCCAAACCGGCGGTACGTCTGTGACCTTAACAGGTGCCGACACAGCCACAGCTTCGTTTGAAGCGCCAGCGCTGAAAACAGAAGGCACGCTCACCTTTACAGTAACGGTTTCTGACGGTGAACTCACCGACACAGCCACTGTAAGCGTGAAAGTGAACCCTGTGAAGAGCGACAAAAAGTGGTACGAAGGTAGCTTCGGAATTTTCGCAGCTTTACTTGCATTACCATTGGCAATTATTCGTCGCCGTCGTAAGCTAACAGCTTAATTCGGCTCGAATTGTCATATAACCAAGGGGCCTTACGGGGCCCCTTTTCATTGCAATAAAAGGACATTCATTATGAAAAAAACACGACGTTTTGTTACCGCTTGTGTGCTGAGCCCGTTTGTTTTTCTTGCTGCTTGCTCTCAAGAGGCTCCCCAACCCAAACAAGAAACGCCAAACTTGTCCGTTATCGACACGCCTGTGTTCGCTCCCGTGCAACCGGCTGCTGAAGGGCTAGAAGACATGCTCGCAGAAATTCGCGCCACCGCCGGTATTGCTAGAGCACAAAACCCTGCCAGCTGTAAGCTTGCAGAAGTAGGCGTAAAGCCTTGTGGTGGGCCTGAGCGCTACATTGTGTATTCAACAGAAACCGCCGATGAGAGCAAGTTACTCGAACTGATTGAACATTATAATGCGGCTAGCCAAGCTTATAATGAAAAGCATCAGCTTGTTTCTGACTGCAGCATTCAACCACGCCCACGTGTTATTTTGAACCAAGGCCTTTGCGTTCCTCAAGCCACCCAAACCCATTAGAGCAGCTACCCATGAAAGACTTTATAGGTATATACGACAACGCCCTTTCCCCCGAGTTTTGCGAGGGCCTCATACAGCGTTTTAATGCTAGCCCTCATCGGCAACCGGGTCGAACGGGTCACGGTGTTGACCCGGCAAAAAAACGCAGTGAAGACCTGTATCTCGAGCATTACCCTGAGTATCAGGCAGACCTCGAAGTCATTCGGAATGCCACCCGCACCCATGTGCTTGAGTACTTTAAAACCTATCACTTTGGCTTAATTGCGCCGGTTGCTTTAAAGGTAAAACACCCACAAACAGGCAAGGGGGTCGACTTAACCCATGAAAACTTTGCAGAGCTTGGCACTGGTAATGAAGAGGGGTATATGCGTTTGCTGTACCGACTAGGCCCCATTCAAGCACAAAAGTACCTCGCCGAAAAAGGCAACTATAACTACTGGCACTGCGAAGTGTACCCGCAAAAAGGCTCAGTAGAAGCCTTGCATCGTACCCTTTTATTTATGTTCTATTTAAACGACGTAGAAGAAGGAGGTACCACCGACTTCTACTACCAAGACAAGCAAATTAAGCCTAAGCAAGGGCGTATGGTGATTGCTCCGGCTTACTTTACTCATACTCACAGGGGCACTACACCGGTCAGTAACGACAAATACATCCTGACCAGTTGGGTGCTTATGAATACGGGCGAGTCTCTATTTGGAGGTTGACGCTGCTATATAAATAAACAATGAAAATTATGTTAAACTTAACTTATTGTTAACAGGCAACAGGAACGCGGCAGGTGTCGAAAAGTAAAGCCAAGAAACAAAAAAACACAGGGTTACCAAGCTCCGTGCGGACCTTTACTTGGTCTCTGGCCGCAAGCTTTATCATTGCTCTCGGCTTGCCTTTACTCTTTGACGTTTATCTAAGCCTGACTCCTCAGTTGGAGCCTCACCTAGAGCGTGAGAGCACAGTAATCGCCCTGTACACTGCTCGCAGCATTGCCCTTGCGGTATTTGTTATGGGCAGTTTATTAGCTTACAGGCGCTGGCGTGAAGAACAAAAACTGAAAGTTATCCAGCAAAAAGTACGAGCTTTTCGCAAGCGAAAGCAACAAGAAAAGCAAGAGTCCAACACGTTAAGCTAACTTGACGGGCTTTTGCAGTAGCCCCAACACTCCACCCGCTAACACCCCATAAAAATGAGCTGAAACAGCTAACGCATCTACCTCCGAACCGCCTAAAGAAACAGCCCCAACAAACATATCGTAGGCCACCTTTGCGCATACACCGATGAGTAATAACCAACCAAACGCAGCTTTTTGCCGCACATCTTGCACCGCTCCCCAAGCGAAAAGGCCATAGATAGTGCCGGAAAATCCAACGTAATAGGCTACCTGGGAGTCAAATAAATACATGCCCAGGTTACTCATCATAGCGACACCAAGAATAGCGAATACATACCGCTTGCCTTGGGCGTATTCAGCAAACAGTAACCAGAGCAAAAAAACACCCGCCACATTCATCACAAAGTGGCCAAGCCCCCAGTGCACCCACTGGCCTGTTAGTAAGCGCCATACTTGTCCTTGTCCAATAAGGTCTCGCTCGTAGGTCAACAACAGCTTGACTGGCTCAGGCAATATAAACACCAGCAGCAACAAAAGTACCACCGCTACGGGTGGTACTGTGTATTGCTTTGCCACTGGCACGCTTTTTAAAAAGTCCGGCACCTGTTACTCACTTCTTGGGTGTAAATAATTCCACCATTCTGGCTGGCCTTTTAAGTGCTTGTCAAAAAACGCCATGTAGGTATCCCACCAGCGGAAACGCGCGTCGCGGGGAATAATATGGTGGTCTGCGCCTTTAAACTCGACCAGCTCAACTTCCTTGCCAAGAATTTTTAATGCCGTGTACATATGGTGGCTTTCACCTGGCGGCACATTCGTGTCCGCATCGCCATGAATCAGAAGCATAGGGGCTGTCACTTTATCCGCATGGAATACTGGGCTGTGCTCCGTATACAGTTCAGGGTTATTCCAAGGGAATGAGCCTTTACTTGCTTCGCCTGAATACAAGAAGCCCCACCAACCTTCCCCCCAGTACGAGGTGATATTACTTATACCTGCATGGGACATAGACGCACTAAAAATGTCTGTTTTCGTGGCTAACAGCATGGTCATGAAACCACCATAGGAAGCACCTAAGTGCCCTACCCGGTCTGCGTCAACGAAGGAGTGGGCGGCTAAAAACTGCTTAGTACCATCAATAATGTCTTCCGCCGTATAGTCGCCCCACGCATTCACATGGCGAGCTGAAAATTCTTGGCCAAAACCTGTAGCTCCGGAAGGCTGAATAACATACACCACATACCCTTGCGCCGCCCACTGGTTAAACGGGTAGCGTCCGGTAAACGCCCGCTGCACCGGTGAAGTACCGCCATAGTAATAAACTAAAGCTGGGTAGCTGGCTTCCGGGTTAAAATTAGGCGGCAAGTGCACACGGCCGTATATGGTGTCACCCGCTTTGTTCTTAAAGTTCCACTCACGAATGTCGTGAATTTTATAGTCTTGATACTGGCTAGCACTGTCCCACAATACAGTCGGCTCGCTTGCTGTTACCGGCATATAAGCCATGCGGCTTGGTGCCGTCGCTCCCGTGCCGGCAAAATACACCCGGGGCTCTGCTTGGTCACTCACGCTAAAACTTGAAATAACATCCAAGCCCGTGGCCAGTTTTTGAAAGGTGCCTTGTTCAACCTCATAAGTATACAGCTGCGTGGTGTCGCGTTCAGTGACTGAAAGCAACACATTGCCATTTGCTAGGGCTTCTATACCACCAATGGCAGGGTCAAAGTCTAAACTCAACGCAGTAACCTGGCCATTACGCTGCAACTGGTATAGCTGTCCGTCATAGTTATTGGCTAACCAGCCTTCAGGTAAATTGCGCCCCGCTCCGTTTCCAAACTCAGGGCCTGCCACCACATAAATAGCGTCCCCCACATAGGTCACAGCACCTAATGTACGGTGCTCACCCAACTCCAGCAACTCTCCGGTTTCTAAGTTGAGCTCTTGCAGCTTTGTTAAGCTATGAGCTGGCTCTGCATAGTCTAGCAAGCGCTG
This sequence comes from Aliidiomarina taiwanensis, assembly GCF_003987015.1. Lineage (GTDB taxonomy): Bacteria > Pseudomonadota > Gammaproteobacteria > Enterobacterales > Alteromonadaceae > Aliidiomarina > Aliidiomarina taiwanensis. Next base: position 40,153 of record NZ_PIPQ01000003.1, read on the forward strand.
GCTCAGTAACACCTGTTTACCGTTAGCATGCACACTGCGTAAGCTCACACTAGAGCTACCTTGAGTTAATTGCTGCAACACCTGCGTGCGCGTATTCAATGCATACACTTGGCTGTTGTCGCGGAAATAACTCCAACGGTCTTCTAAGGCCCGGTAATGCTTGATCATGTCACCGTCTTGCTCACCTTTTTTTGTCCAGTTGAACAACAAGGTGGTGTCGTCGGCCCAAAGCAGGTTACCTACGCCTGGCAATTCAGCGGTCAGGGTGGTGAGTTCTAAGCTTGCTACATCAAGCAGTTTAATGTGGCTGCCTTGCACAAAGGCAAGCTTTTCACTGCTGCCATGCCAAGCGAAACGGCGACTGTCACCACCTTCCCAACGGTAAACAGTACGGTTTGCCGCCACATCAAACAGCTGTAAGTCCACTTGCGCTTTATTGCCTGTAGCCGGCGTGTAGTGTGCTTTTCGCCACACGAGATACTGGCCATTCGGTGATGCTTCTACCAAAGTCGTGGTTTCCGTATCAAACACTTTTTCTTGGCTTAAGCGCAAGCTATCAGGCCGCTGTGTGTCAATTTGGTCATGCTCGGCTTTGCCTTCCCACTGCAAAGTTAGGTCATCCCAGCGCTTAGCTCCTTCCACTAACACAAGTACTTGGTGGTCGCCCGTGCGCAGCGCTAATTCAGCGGTTGTTCCTTTCGCTTCAATGCGCTCGCCATTTACATAAAAGGTTACCTGTTCTGCACCTTCCACGCTTAAACTTCCTTGGGTAAAACGCTGGGTTGCTATAGGCAACTGCAATACAGGCACGCTTTGTACTTCACCTGACTCATCTGCCAGTTTGCTCCCCGTGGGCAATTGATACATCCACTGCTGCACCAGTGAGTCACGAAGAGCATGGGTCTGAGCACTATCGGCAAGGGCCACACCCGCCAAGTTGGTGTGCACCTTTTGCACCCATACGTGGTCACGCTCCACAGCCGCAGCAGAAAAAGCAAACCATAAACTTGCCGCCAAGGCAGAGCGTTTTAAAAATGATTTTTTTGTTTTTATCATAACCGAAACCTATTTCAATATCGTTGACAGCATCATACCGTAAAGGGACACAATTTGGGTATGCCACTGGTCTTTCAAAGGCTCCCTCTGAACGTAAGCCTTTGGTAAGTCCCGTCACTTAAAACAGAAGCATGTTATACTTCTGCATTCTTTGAACGCTTTACTTTGGAGTTTTCCGATGCAGGTTAAAACTTATGCGCGACGCTCGCTTGGCGCACTCGCCGCCAGCTTACTTGCTACCTTTAGCATCACCAGCCAAGCCATCACGTTGACACAGCCAAGTTATACCCATGTGTCTGCAGCTTATACCAACAGTAACAACAATACCCGTGGCCTCTTTATCGACGTAGAATACGAACTGCAACATAAATTTTATGTCACGGGTACGTTTCAAAACAGCAAATACACGACGCAAGGGCACACCTCTCGTGAATCTATTATCGACTTAGGCTTAGGTAAATATTTCACCATAGCAGACGGGCTCACCCTCGACGCCTCGGCTTCCCTGGGACGCTACACGCCCAGCAGCAGCTTATTCGACAGCGGCAACAACTTTTATACCCTGAATACAGGCTTTAGAAACCGCTTTGAAGCCTTTGAAACGCGTCTGGGCTATCGCCATATTAAGTTTTCAGGGCAACAAGCAGACCAAGGCATTGTCGCCTCCGCTTGGTATTACCCCACCCCCCAAATGTCCATTGGCATTACCTTTAACGACGTCTACTCCAAGTCCACGTGGGGCTTTGGCGCACGCATTCTGTTCTAACAGGCTACTTTTTAACCAACTCGCTCTACCCCTAGCGCACTGTTCAATGTATTCTTAATCGGTTATGTTAACTATTCATGTATAAGAACACGTGCGCTAACCACGGGGAACAACAATGAGCACTGATAATAATGTTACAGGGAGTAACCAGAACACACGTTTAAATCGCATTTTAAACAAAGTGGAAAAAGCTGGTAACAAACTTCCAGATCCTGCCGTCATGTTCGCAGGCCTGATACTGATTATTTGGGGGCTAAGCTATGCCCTCTCCTTTTACACGTTTAAGTCACCGCTACCGGGCTCTACGGAACCCGTGCAAGTGGTGAACTTACTCGCACCCGATCGTCTCGCCGAATTCCTTTCAACCATGGTCACCACCTTTACCGGCTTTGCGCCTTTAGGCGTGGTGCTTGTGGCTATGCTAGGTGTGGGAGTGGCCGAGCGCAGTGGTTTTATTAATGTCGCCATTAAGCTGATGATCGACTCCACAGCGAAAAAGCTGCTCACACCTGTACTCATTTTGGTCGCCATTATCAGCCACACGGCTGTTGATGCAGGGTACGTATTGGTTATTCCACTCGGTGGTATGATCTTCTACGCTGCTGGGCGTCACCCTCTAGCCGGTATAGCCGCTGCCTTTGCGGGGGTGTCCGGTGGCTTTAGCGCCAACTTTATCCCGAGCGCTATCGACCCCATGATTATGTCGTTTACCCAGGTTGCTGCGGAAATGATGGATGAAAGCATTCAGCTCAACCCGCTCAACAACTGGTTCTTTACCGCTGCGTCCTCATTCTTAGTGGTTGCAGTCGGTTGGTGGTTAACCGACAAGGTCATCGAGCCACGCTTGCAAAATACCGCCATCGACGGTGACACAGACGATATTCCTGAAATTGCAGAAGTTAGCAAACAAGACCGCAAAGCGTTCCGCGCAGCCGTATTAACTATGCTTGCCGGTATTGTCTTGCTTGTGGCTATTAGTATACCAGAAGGCTCTGCCCTGCGTGATGCGGACGGTGAGTTGGCGTCATTTACAGCCCCTCTCATGCAGTCTATTGTGCCCCTCATTTTCCTCTTTTTCTGGATACCCGGCATAGTGCATGGCTATGTGGCAGGTGTTTTTAAAGAAACCCGCGACGTCATTGCAGCCATGACCAAAGCTATGGAAGGGATGGCCTACTACGTCGTCATGGCCTTTTTCTGTGCGCTCTTTATTAAGGCCTTTGGCGACTCTAAAATTGGTATTATTATGTCCATTAATGGTGCCAACTTCCTTAAAGCCTTGGCTTTACCTGGTAGTGTCACCTTGGTGGGTATTATCTTTTTGGTTGCCTTTATTAACTTGTTTGTGGGCTCTGCTTCCGCCAAGTGGGCGCTGATTGCACCTATCTTTGTCCCTATGCTCATGCAACTCGGTTACTCACCTGACTTAACCCAGGCCGCTTACCGAGTAGGTGACTCAGCCAGTAACATTATTACCCCGCTGCTGCCCTACTTCCCGTTAGTCGTGGTTTACTGTCAGCGCTACGTAAAAGGCACCGGCATTGGCACCTTGGTGTCCATTATGCTGCCTTACTCTATTGCGCTTCTGGTAACTTGGTCCGCCTTCCTTATTTTGTACTGGACTGTGGGCTCGCTGATTGGCTTACCATTAGGTATTCAAGCCAACTATTTATACCCAATGGCGGGTTAACCCAACACCAAAGCCCTCTCAACAAAAAGGAGTCCCTTAGCGGCTCCTTTTTTTTATGCTAAGTGCTACTATGAGTACTTCCATGTTTTAGTAAGAGACTCCTATGGCACAGATACCCGCATTTTTAGATATGTACCGCGCACTCGTGGCCACCCCCTCCGTGTCCTGTTTAAATCCTGAATGGGATATTTCCAATAAGGCCGTTATTGACCAGCTCGCTGTATGGCTGACTGACTTTGGCTTTCAAGTCAGCATTCAAGAGCTTGAAGCGCAGCCGGGTAAGTACAACTTACTAGCACGCATTGGCCCTAAACACCTGTCCGGTGGTTTATTGCTGTCGGGCCATACAGACACAGTTCCTTGGGACGAGGGGCGCTGGAGCAAGAACCCTTTTGAATTAACCGAAGCCGACAACAAACTCTATGGTTTAGGCAGCGCCGATATGAAGGGTTTCTTTGCTTTTGTGCTGGAAGCTTTGCGTGACATGGACCTAACGCAGCTAAGTAAGCCCCTGTATATTTTAGCCACGGCTGACGAAGAAACCACCATGTCAGGAGCCCGTGAGTTACATCGTTTTGCCAATTTAAAGCCGGAATTTGCCATTATTGGCGAACCCACCAGCATGATGCCCGTGCGCATGCACAAGGGCCACATTACCGACAGCATTCGGGTGACCGGCCGCAGTGGCCATAGCTCCAACCCAGACGCTGGCTTAAATGCTATTGAAGTGATGCACAAAGTCACCCACGAGCTGCTACAACTACAACAGCACCTACGCGACAACTACCATGAGCCCGCGCTAGAAGTGCCTTACCCCACGCTAAACCTGGGGTATATTCAAGGGGGCGACGCTGCCAACCGAATTTGTGCCTGCTGTGAACTGCACATGGATATGCGTCCTTTACCAGGCATGGGCATCGACTACTTAGACAATTTACTGGTCAAGCAGCTCAGTGAACTAACCAAGCAATACCCAGGCGCCATTGATATTACCCCCATGCATCCACCAATTCCTGGCTATAGCTGCCCAGCCGACGCCAGCTTGGTAAAACTTGCTGAAGAGATTAGTGGGCACCCTGCTGCCCCGGCCAATTACTGCACAGAGGCACCTTTTATTAACGACCTCGGCTGTGAAACCATTGTGATGGGGCCAGGCTCTATTGCACAAGCCCACCAGCCCGATGAGTTTATTCGACTGGATGAAATTAAGCCTTCCTTAGACAAGTTGCAGCAAATGATTCAGCGACTGTGCTTTAACCAAGCCCAGGAGGTTTCATGACAGTTCGTGAAGAAGTCCTTATTTGTGGTGTTGACGAAGCCGGTCGTGGTCCCATTGCAGGCCCTGTGGTTGCCGCAGCGGTCATTTTAAACCCCGCGTCCCCTATAGAAGGACTGAACGACTCTAAGAAACTTAGTGAGAAAAAACGCCTCGCCCTGAGCGAAGACATTAAAACCAATGCTTTAGCCTGGGCTATTGCCCAATGCGACGCCGACGAAATTGACCAGTTAAATATTCTGCAAGCGTCCTTAGTGGCCATGAAACGAGCAGTACATGCTCTTAGCCCGCAAGCAGAGCGCGCGTTGATTGACGGCAACCATGTACCTAAAGGTTTAACCATACCTGCGCACGCAATTGTTGGCGGTGACGCCAGCGAGCCGGCGATTGCCGCCGCCTCGATTTTAGCGAAAGTAGAACGCGACCGACAAATGCTGGAGTGGCATGAAAAGTACCCCCAGTATAACTTCAAACAACATAAGGCTTACCCTACCAAGCAGCATTTAGAGCTTATTCAGGAGCATGGTATTTGCCCTATTCACCGAAAAAGCTTTGCTCCCGTTAAACGACAGCTAGAACGAGATCACGGAGAAATAAAAGCATGAGTATGTTACAAGGAAAAACCGTCTGGTTAACGGGGGCTTCGTCAGGCATTGGCTTAGCTCTCGCTGAGGCCCTGGCCGCTAAGGGCGCACGCCTTATATTAACAGCGCGCTCAAAAGACACCCTCAATGCATTGGCCGCGCGCTTACCTGGTGAACACCAAGTTGTTCCCATGGACTTAATGCAGCCTGAGTCCGCCTTAGCGCAAGCACAGCAGCTTGCTGCCAGCCAGCCTATCCATTACCTCATTAACAATGCGGGCGTGTCACAGCGAAGCTTAGCGCTCGAAACCAATTTCCAGGTATACCGCGACCTAATGGAAATAAACTATTTTAGCGTTGTGGCGCTCACCAAGGGTGTGTTGCCACACATGGTACAACAAGGCCATGGCCATATTGTCACGGTTTCGTCTGTTGCAGGTAAGGTAGGTACAAAATTACGCAGCGGTTATGCAGGTGCTAAGTTTGGTGTTATTGGCTTTATGGACTCGCTCCGAGCAGAAGTAGCCGACAAAAACATTCGCTGCACCACTATCTGCCCGGGCTTTATTCACACGCAAGTGGCCCACAACGCACTGGGTGCCGACGGCAATAAGCGCAATCAAGCAGACCCTGACAACGCTGGGGGCATTTCTGCTGAACAATGTGCCAAGGAAATTATAATAGCCATTGAGAAAAACAAAGCGGAAGCCGTGATAGGTTCAGGGGTTAGTAAGTTGGCGCCGTTACTTCAACGCTTCTTCCCTGGTTTGGTGCGCCGCATGGTGGCTAAGCGGTAGGTCAGGCAATGCCTGACGGAGAAGGCAATGCCTGACTTTCGTAAAATTACACTGCCTGTATGGACAGTAATATCGTCCATACAGGCCCGCCTTATTAGCGCATCACGGTCAACATTTGCATTGGTGACTCTAAGAACTGCTGCCAACGTTTGTTGAAGTTAGCAATGGTGGCGCCGTCAATAATGCGGTGATCACCGGACCAACTCGCTGTCATTATTTCACGAGCCACCACAGAGCCGTCGTCCGCAAAACGAGGTAACTTTTGCACCTTGCCTAAGGCTACAATGGCTGCTTCTGGCTTGTTAATAATAGGTGTGGTTACTGTTCCACCCACAACGCCAATATTCGAGATGGTAATAGTACCGCCCTTCATATCAGCAGGCGCTACCTTGCCTTCTCGCGCACTTGCGGTGAGTCGGTTCACTTCTTCTGCCACTTCGAGTAACGACTTGGTTTGCACCGACTTAATATTCGGCACCATTAAACCAACCTTCGTTGCTACAGCCATACCAATATTGTGGTCGTCGAAATAAGTAATTTCCGTTGCGTCACTATTTAGCTGTGCATTCATAATAGGGAATTCGCTCAGCGCCAGTGACATGGCTTTAATAAAGAAAGGCATCAAAGTGAGTCGAATACCTTGTTCTGCATACTGGGCTTTTAGCTGCGCATGCAAGGCGCGCAACTCGGTTAAGTCAAACTCTTCCGCATAAGTGAAGTGAGGAATCGTCTGCACCGACTCGGTCATTAAGCGGGCCATGGCAGCGCGCACGCCTCGCATAGGCTCTGTGCGCGTACCGCCTGATGAAACAGCCGCGGTTGCTTTAGAAGACACAGGCGTCGCTTGCGCCGCTGTTTGCGGCTGTGACTGAGCCTGAGCCAAGTCTTCTTTTAAAATACGCCCTTTTTTCCCCGAGCCTTTTACCTGGGTCAGGTCAATGTCTTGCTCCCGAGCTAAGCGGCGTACTGCTGGGCTGGCCAATACTTTGCCAGGTGCAGCTGCTTGCGGTGCTTCAAACGCGCCACCCGCTGCGCGGGTCGTAGGTGCCGCTGGGGTGGTTGCAGAGGCTTGTTCTGTCGCTACCGGAGCCGCAGGTTCGCCCGTGCCAGACAATGCAAAGAGGGGCTCTCCCACTTTCGCAATATCTCCTTTCTTGTAATACAGGGTGCTAACAACTCCATCGGACTTAGCTGGTATTTCTACTACCGCTTTGTCCGTCATCACTTCAACGACCACTTGGTCTTCAACCACCTGCTCGCCTTCAGCTACACGCCACTCAACAATTTCGCACTCAACAATACCTTCACCAATGTCTGGCAAAATAAAGTCGTTACCGGGTGCTGCTGCAACCACAGCTTTGCTTTCTGCTTCGGTGGCCGAGTCTGATACCTCAGGCTCGCTCGCGGCTGGTGCAGCGGGTGCGGAAGCGCCCTCACTGTTAATGGCAAACAGTGGCTCGCCTACTTTGGCGATATCGCCCTTGCTGTAATACAGCTTCGCTACAGTGCCGTCGAATTTAGCAGGTATTTCTACCACGGCTTTATCGGTCATTACTTCAACAACCACTTGGTCTTCCTGAATGGCGTCGCCTTCTTTCACTAACCATTCAACAATTTCGCATTCCACAATGCCTTCGCCAATATCTGGCAGAATAAAGTCTGTGCTCATGGGTGCTCCTGTTAGTAGTTCAGTGAACGTTTAATGGCTTCGTACGTTTTCAGGTGATCTGAAAAATACTCTTTTTCATGGGCCAATGGATATGGCGTGTCGATACCCGACGCACGCATGACCGGCGACTCCAAGTACAAGAAACATTTTTCTTGAATGGTCGCTGCCACTTCACTACCGAATGCCATGGTATGGGGGGCTTCTTGGCTTACCACCAAACGGCCTGTTTTCATGACCGACTCAGCCACCGTGTCCACATCCCAAGGTAAAATACTGCGTAGGTCAATAATTTCAGCGTTGACTCCATCTTTCTCAGCCAGGGCTACGGCTTTTTCAATCACTTCTACCTGAGCACCCCAGCCTACAATGGTGACATCTGTCCCTTCTTTTACCACTTCTGCTTTACCTAGAGGCAGCGTGTATTCGTCTTCGGGAACCTCACCCACTGCTGCACGGTATAAACGCTTCGGCTCGAGAAAAAGCACTGGGTTCGGGTCGAAAATCGCGCTGAGTAGCAAGCCTTTCGCTTGATACGGGTTACGCGGCATAACAATTTTCAAGCCTGGCGTATGGGCAAAGTAGGCTTCTGGCGACTGAGAATGATAATGTCCGCCGTGAATACCACCACCATACGGAGTCCGAATGGTCAGTCCGCCCACATTGAATTCGTTACCCGAACGGTAACGGAATTTCGCCGTCTCGTTCACTATTTGGTCAAAGGCTGGGAATATGTAGTCACCAAATTGAATTTCTGCCACAGGGAATGAACCCTGTGCCGCTAAACCATTGGCAAAACCAATAATACCCTGTTCTACCAAGGGGGTGTTAAAGCAACGCTCACGCCCGTATTTTTCTTGTAAACCACTGGTTGCACGGAAAACACCGCCAAAATGGCCCACATCCTCACCAAAAACGCTTACTTTGTCGTTTTTAGCCATGGCAATGTCGAGCGCACTATTAACGGCTTGTAATAAGTTCATCTTGGCCATTATTTTACTCCCGCCGCAGTTGCTGGGTAAGCATCTGGGTACTTACGAATATGTTCTTTTAATGCTTCAAGCTGTTCTTTTTGTAGCTGTGTTGGCGTGTCATACACATCGGTAATAATTTCGTCGATATGTGGCGCAGGCACAGTTTCAGCTTTTTTCAGCGCTGCAAGCACTGCTTTTTTATGCGCTTCCATTTGCTCTGCGGCCGCTTCTTCAGTCATCCAGCCTTTGCCTTCTAACCACTTCTGGAAGCGAGCCATAGGGTCTTTAACGCGCCACTTGGCTTCTTCTTCTTTCGTTCGGTAACCGGAAGGGTCGTCCGACGTTGAATGCCCCGCCATACGGTACGACATGGCTTCAATCAGCACAGGCTCACCCTCTTCTAAAGCAATGCGGCGTGCTTCCTGAGTCGCCTGATACACAGCTAAAATATCGTTTCCGTCCACACGAATGGCCTTCATACCATAGCCTGTGGCTCGCGGCGCAATACCGTCACCGGCAAACTGTTCTGTGGCCGGTGTTGAAATGGCATAGCCGTTGTTACGGCAGAAGAAAATGACCGGTGCTTTATACACAGCCGCCATATTGAGGCCCGCGTGGAAGTCTCCTTCAGAAGCTGCCCCTTCACCAAAATAGACAAGCGTACAGTTCTTATTACCGTCCAGCTTTTGCCCATAGGCATAGCCAGCTGCTTGCGGTATTTGTGTGCCAAGCGGAGAAGAAATGGTCATAAAGTTCAAAGCTGCAGAACCGTAATGCACCGGCATCTGGCGTCCTTTACCTAAGTCCAGCTCGTTGGAAAAAAGCTGGTTCATAAAGTCGTCTACGGTAAAGCCTCTGAACGCCAAGGCGCCTTGTTCGCGGTACTGGCTCATGATCATGTCGTTAAAATCGATGGCCGCTGCCGAACCAATACTTGCGGCTTCTTCGCCAAGGGATGATAAGTAAAAGCTGATGCGACCTTGTCGCTGGGCAGCAAACATTCGTTCGTCAAGTAAACGAATGAATTGCATGGTGTTAAACATTTTCAGCGCCAGCTCTTTGTCGATCTCAGGTAACGCTGCGCCCTTATGCACAGTACCGTCTTCTTTAAGCAGCTGGAACATGGGAATGTTCACCGCATGTGCGGGGATTACCGTTAATTCGGAGGTAATCTGAGTTTTAGGTGTCGTTTCCTTTGCCATAATATACTCTCACTTAATTCTTTGCGGGCACTTTACCTTTACGTAAAGGTCGTTGCAAACTTCGCGATTAAACAAACCTATAACAAACTGTTCATTTGTGCGTACACTTGCGGGCTAACACTGTTTGTTACAAGCATTCAGCAACAACTCAGACCAGCTTCATGCTGTCGACTGCTATGGGCACAACCGTTAGTAACGCACGCTGCCCGAGCGCTACTTTAGCATTCGGGAAGACAATCGCTTCTCCTTCCGCTTCCACCTTGTAGCGCGTCTCGCCATCGCGCGCTAGCTCATATCCCACAGGGAAACTGGTAAAGTTTGCCACTTCGTTAGGAAAGTTCAGCTCGAAGTCGGTTTCGGTACGGTTGATATTGCGACACACTTGGTAAATATGCAGTGCTTCAGGCTGCAAAGGCGCAAGCTCCAATGTGTCCCTTAGTAGCTGCTCGAGCATGCTTTTTACCTGCGCAAAACGGCTCATGTCGTTTTGTCCGAAGGGCCGTACTTTACCCAGCTCAACAGTAAACGCATCTGCTCCAAACTCATTCACTGAAAAATAAGAGAAGGTAGTGGTGGGGCCGTCATGTAAAAGCACCACGGGCACGCCCATGGCGTGTAACAATTGTAACTGCTTCTTTTTGTATGGTTTGCCATTCGTGTAAGGATAAATAGCAAACTTCTCATGGGCTGAGTCGCGTATGGCTGTGTGCATATCGTAGTGCAAGCGTTCGCGAGGCTGCCCTTCTTGGTTTGGGGCACTTTCAAAGAAACGTGCCACATACTGTTCAAGCTGCTTGGCTCGCTCTCGTTCTTTATTCACAAGGCCAGGCTCTTGGCTATGCTCCCCACTGAATAAACGGTTCATGTTTTCTTCTACAAACCGACGACCCACATTTATTGCACCTGGGTTGGCAATTAAAAACATCACCCGCGACTTTGTTTCTAGCTCACCTGCCCGTAGTCGTTCAATCAAGTCGTCGCAAATTTCAATGGGTGCTGTTTCATCTCCATGCACCGCACAGGATAAAATAATATCGCGCTCATTCGGTTGTGCTGGCGTAAACACAATGACGCCTGTATCCCAAATGTCCACTTGGGTGCCATTGTCCAAAGTTACAGCTTGCTGAGCCGGAGCTGACCATTCGTGGTCGCGTGTCCAACGCAAAAAATTTTTTACTAATGTCAAACCAATATCTCCCTCATTGTGCGCTTAGATATCGCCCTTCGCTTTTGGGCCTGGCACATAGTTTTGAGTTGCTAATAATGCTTTTAATACGCGCGAGTGATATTCCCGACGAAACAAAACGCCCATCACCACTACGGCTGCTATCATTAACAGCCATGGGCTGACAAACCAACACAAGTAGCCCAAGGCAAAATAGTAAGCGCGTAAACCATAATTATATTCATGACCTGCTTGATCAATCACTTTTGCCGTATTCACGGCGTAGCGCATTTTCCCTTCTTCATCAACGGCCGCCTTACTCACTGAGGGTGCCATACCCAGTAAAATAGAAACAAAACCAAACTTTCGGACCGCCCACGTGAACTTAAAAAATGCATACACCATGATCATGGCTAGTACGCCAAGTTTAATTAAAACCAAGGTATGGCTTTGCTGGGTGACAAAGGGTAGCTCATGTAATACACGTACAAAGGCATCGTTCGATGCGGTGACTGTCAGTACCCCTGCTAATACAAAAATAGTTGACGAAGCAAAAAAGGTAACGGTTCGCTCAACATTGCCAATAAGGGAAGCATCGGCAATATGTAATTCTTTATAAGCTACAGCCTTCATCCACTCTACACGCAGCGTGCACAAAATACTCGACAAGCAATGGTGGGTTTTAGCCCGCTTACGAGCAAAGCGGGTATAGCCAAACCAAATTGTAAAAAACCAAACAAAAGCAATTACATCCAATAATGGAATATGTGCCATCACGTACTCATCCTTTCTAGTCTGGACAAAATAAGAAAGCGTCCTACCAATATTTCTGCTTTCTATTACAACAAAAGAAAGCTTGTCTATTTAACCACATGCGCCGTCAAATAAATAACACAAATTATGGCAGGTTATTTGCATAAAGCTCTTCAAGCACCACACAAGTAAAGGATATTCACGTGCATATTATTGAACAAGAAGACAGGAGCGTCGTTCAAGTGATGGCCTATTCACAGCGGCTACAGCAAGAAGGTAAGTTGGCCGAGCGTCTCCAAACCACCTTAGAGTTAGAGTCGCTGCTTGCCATCTATGGTTCTGAAGTGCGGCAAGCCATGGGTGTCACCAGCCTGGCATTTGCCGCTGAAGAGACCGTATTTGCCGTATTTGGCCATATTGAGCAGCAACCACAGCACCAAGCAGCTTTACACGCGGACAACCAATACTTAGGTGAACTGGTTTACAGTAAGCAGCAAGGCTTCTCTGCCGCTGACTTAAAACGGTTAGCCAAGTACCATCAGCAGCTTGTGTTTCCACTGCGCAATGCACTGCAATATGCAAAGTTACGACGCCAAGCCATGTTCGACCCTATGACAGGTGCCGGTAATCGTTTGTTACTCACCGAGACTTTGCAGCGCGCTATTGTCACAAAGCAACGAGCCAAACTCGACACGACTTTACTCCTGCTCGACCTCGACGGCTTCAAACAAGTGAATGACACAGCCGGTCACCTAGTCGGCGACGCAATTCTTAAGCGCTTTGTTGAAGTGGTCAAAGCGCAGCTACGTGGGTACGACAGTCTTTACCGTTACGGCGGAGACGAGTTTGTAGTACTGCTACAGGAAGCGGACGCATCGAGCTCTCAGCTCGTCTTTACGCGTATAAAACAAGCAGTTCTGCAAGACCCCCTACTTAGTAAGCACAAGGTGGGTTGTAGTGCAGGTGCCGTTGCTCTGTCCGATACATGCGACGAGCGCAGTTTAATGGCCCAAGCTGACAGTGCTTTGTATAGAGCAAAACGGAGCGGTAAAGGGGTTGTTAAGTTTGCCAAACAAGACAACAACGAAGCCACACCTTGTGTAGGTTAATTGCAGCTAAGGTGTAAGCTTCGTTTCACCCGCTGCACCTGCCATTGGCCCCAACGCACCCCCACCTTCCCTTGCGGTAGTCGTTGCAACTGCTGAATAAGCTCTGCAAGCACCGCTGCGCTTGGCATTCTTGCCTCATTCAATTCAAACCAGCGCCGTAACAAAGCTTTTTGCATTGGCACAGAACGGGTTGTCCAGCCGGTTAGGTCTAACACCTGCCCTTGCATGATGCCGTTTAACACTGTGTCTAACAGCTCTGACAACAAGGCGTGCTGCTCGGCACACAGCTGCGTCGAGCGCAGCACCGTTTGCTCTATAGCAGGCCATCGAGACTTTAACCGAGGTACAATGTCGTGGCGTAAAAAATTACGCTCTATGCGCGTGTCGTAGTTGGTGTCATCCTCTATCCACTGCACACCAAAGGATTCACCATAAGCATACAGTTCCGACTTACTAACCCCTAGTAACGGCCGGCAAAGCCGCCTTTGCCCCACAAATGGCGCAATAAACGCCATGGCCGACAAGCCTTTCGGCCCCGCCCCACGTTTTAATTGGAGAAAGAAGGTTTCAATTTGATCCGACCTATGTTGGCCCAATAAAATCACGGCGTCTGCTTCCGTCAGCTCAGCCATACGGGAATAGCGGGCGTCACGACCAAGCTCTTCCAAGCTTTCACGGGCCCCCTGAACAATATTTAACGGCTCAATATGGTAAGGAAATTGTCGGCGTTCGCAGTCACTTGCCAGAAACTCGGCCCATGCGCCTGACTTCGGGTGAAAGGCGTGGTCTAAGTGAATAGCAAGGTAACGAAATTCTGGATGTTCGCGACGGAAGCGATCGGTCAAGTCTAATACGGTTTGGGAGTCAACCCCACCGCCAAGCGCAACAACAATTTGCTGGTTCGGCTGCAGTTGCAACCGAGCCAGCTCATGGGTAAAGGTCGAATAGAGATCAACAGTAGCCAAAGTTCATTAGCTTTTGGTAACGCCCTTCTATCAGCTCGTCTTCTGACAAACCTTGTAGTGACTCGAGATCCGCCAGAATCTGTGCTTTTACACGCTCTGTTGTGGTCGCAAAGTCACGATGAGCACCACCGAGAGGCTCCTCAATAATTGCATCAATTAAACCAAGCTCAAGGGAACGCTGTGCTGTCACACCCATAGCCGCTGCGGCAAGGTCTGCTTTGGTGGCACTTTTCCATAAAATAGAGGCACAGCCTTCCGGTGAAATCACAGAATAGGTACTGTACTGCAACATGTTTACGCGATCACCTACGCCTATAGCTAACGCCCCACCTGAGCCGCCTTCACCAATAACGGTGCAAATCGTAGGTACTTTTAAGCGCGACATGACTTTTAGGTTGCGGGCAATGGCTTCGCTTTGCCCACGCTCTTCTGCACCAATACCAGGGTAAGCACCTGGCGTGTCAATGAAAGTAATAATGGGCATGTTAAAGCGTTCTGCCATTTCCATTAGGCGCAATGCTTTGCGGTACCCTTCCGGTTTCGGCATACCAAAGTTACGACGAACCTTTTCGCGCGTTTCCCGCCCTTTTTGCTGACCTATGACCATGACAGGCTGCCCGTTTAAACGGGCAACACCGCCTACAATGGCTTTATCGTCTGCGTAAGCACGGTCACCAGCTAGTTCGTCAAAGTCAGTGAAAATAGCTTCAATATAGTCCAAGGTGTAGGGACGCTGTGGGTGACGTGCAAGCTGGGCCACTTGCCATGGACCTAAGTTCGAAAATATTTTATTCGTTAACTCAGAACGTTTTTTCCGTAGTAATTTTACTTCGGTTTCTAAATCTATGTCTAAACCACCTTTAGCACCAACCGCTTGTAGTTCATCGATTTGTGCTTGCAGTTCTGCAATAGGCTTTTCAAACTCTAAAAAACTCTGTTTCATTTGTACGTGTCCGATTAAGATTCAAAGTTCAGACGCACATTCCCTTCACCAACCAATTGTTCTACCTGGTAAAGTAAATCGTCTGTGGGTTCGACGTACCACTGAGCTGGCGTCATTAAACTAACGCTTGCTCCCTCAATGTAACAATCCAACTGTATTGGGCAAGTCCCTCGAGGCGCTTGCTGTAATGTTTCTATCAAGCGCACACTCAAACGACTTTTCCCTTTGTCGCCTGCCGTGTCTAAGTGTACAGACACTTGAATTGATTTGACAAATTGTGCGCGGGCTTGTTCCAGTGTCATGGCTTCACTTGCGGTCATTGTATTCCCACCGCTGAAGTGATCAAACCCGACCTCTCCTTTAATCCACACAACTTGGTCTTTTGCCAGCAAGGTTTCGTATTTTTCAAACACATCGGCGTAAAAACGTACATCAATACGAGCCGACTTGTCATCGAGTGTCACTAAGCCCCAACGCTGGCCTTTTTTATTCACTAAAGAGCGGATATCAAGAATTAATCCTGCAATAGCCACTTGATTTCCACGGCCCGTTTCGCTGATATCGCTTAGCCGCCCACGAGTATAATGCTTAAGCTCTTCACGGTACCGGTTCACCGGGTGGCCCGTTAAGTATAGCCCCAAGGTTTCCCGTTCGCCTTCAAGCCATACGCCTTCTGGCCAATGGGGTACCTTCACAAAGGCACATTCAGCCGTTTCCGTAGCAACCGGCATGAGCCCAAATAAGTCTGCCTGGCCGGCTGCATCGTCTTTTGCAGCTTGTTCGGCTTGGCGCATGGCTTTCTCTAAACTCGCCATAAGCGCAGCCCGATGCGGACCCAGTTTATCTAACGCGCCCGCTTTAATCAGCCGCTCCATAACCCGACGGTTTAATTTCTTTAAATCAACGCGGCGGCAAAAATCAAACAAGTCGGTGAAAGGGCCGTCTTGGCGCGCTTGAATAATCGACTCAATTGGGCCTTCCCCTACCCCTTTAATAGCCCCTATACCATACACAATATGGAGATTTTCATCGACGGTAAACTTATACTCCCCCGTATTCACATCCGGCGGCAATATGGTTAACTTCATACGTTCACATTCGTCAACTAAGGTGACTATCTTGTCCGTGTTATCCATATCCGCTGACATCACCGCAGCCATATACTCTGATGGATAATGCACCTTCATCCACAAGGTTTGGTAGGCTACTAAGGCGTAGGCGGCCGAGTGAGACTTGTTAAACCCATAGCCGGCAAACTTTTCTACAAGGTCAAATATCTTAATAGCCAGTTCTGGGTCAATCCCATTTTGCTGTGCGCCCGTTTCAAAAAGTTCACGCTGGGCGGCCATTTCTTCCGGCTTCTTCTTGCCCATAGCTCGACGCAACAAGTCAGCGCCCCCTAAAGTATAACCCGCCATTTCTCGCGCAATTTGCATCACCTGCTCTTGGTACAAAATAATGCCGTACGTTGGTTCAAGAATAGGCTTTAAACATTCATGCTGGTACTTAGGATCAGGGTACGATATTTCTTCCCGCCCATGTTTCCGGTCAATAAAGTTGTCTACCATGCCCGACTGTAAAGGCCCTGGGCGGAAAAGGGCTACCAAGGCGATAATGTCTTCAAAATTGTCCGGCAACTGACGTTTAATCAGCTCCTTCATACCCCGCGACTCTAATTGGAAAACCGCGGTAGTTTCCGCTTTTTTCAATGACCGATAGCACTTAGGGTCGTCCAGCGGGATATTTTCAATTCGAATAGGCTCCGCCCCTTGCTTTTGCAGGCGCTCATTGGCCATATCCACTGCCCATTGAATAATAGTCAGGGTGCGTAAGCCCAAGAAGTCAAACTTCACCAAACCGGCTGTTTCTACGTCGTCTTTATCAAACTGGGTAACGGGGTGGTTGCCTTCTTCATCACAATATAAAGGTGCAAAGTCGATAATTTTGGTGGGGGCTATAACCACCCCACCCGCATGTTTACCCGCGTTTCTATTCACCCCTTCTAAGCGCCGCGCCATATCAATCAGCTCTTTTACTTCATTGTCTTCCGCATACATCTGCGGTAACCGTGGCTCGGCCTCAAAAGCTGCTTCAAGGGTCATGCCGGGTGGCATGGCCGGAATGAGTTTAGAAATACGATCAACAAAACCATAAGGGTGGCTGAGTACCCGACCCACATCGCGCACCACAGCTTTTGCCGCCATGGTTCCAAAAGTAATAATTTGTGATACAGCTTCGCGCCCATATAGCTCTGCCACGTGCTCTATCACCTCGTCCCGTCTGTCCATACAAAAGTCCACGTCGAAGTCGGGCATAGACACACGTTCTGGGTTCAAAAAACGCTCAAATAGCAGGTCAAATTCAAGGGGATCTAGGTCGGTTATTTTAAGCGCATAGGCCACCAAGGAGCCGGCCCCTGAGCCTCGGCCTGGGCCCACGGGAATCCCGTTGTCTTTACTCCATTGAATAAACTCCATGACCACCAGGAAGTACCCTGGAAAACCCATGTCGTTGATCACTTTTAGCTCTATATCCAGCCGCTCTTGGTAAGCGGGACGTTTTGCTTCCCGTACCTCGGGGTCTGGAAATAAAAAGTTTAACCGCTCTTCCAAGCCTTCTTGTGATTTCAGCACCAAGTATTCACCGGTTTCTAACCCTCCCGTAGGGAAGTTCGGTAAATAATAAGTGCCAAGCTCAAGCTCTACGTTGCATCGTTTCGCT
The DNA here is from genome assembly GCF_003987015.1 of Aliidiomarina taiwanensis. Lineage (GTDB taxonomy): Bacteria > Pseudomonadota > Gammaproteobacteria > Enterobacterales > Alteromonadaceae > Aliidiomarina > Aliidiomarina taiwanensis. The sequence continues at coordinate 57,820 of NZ_PIPQ01000003.1, forward strand.
ATTTCAACGGTATTTGCCAAGGCTTCTGGAATGTCGGCAAAGAGCGCCTGCATTTCTTCAGTGCTGCGTAAGTATTGCTGTTCACTGTAGTTTTGTGGTCGACGCGGGTCAGCTAACACACAACCGTCATGAATAGCCACTCGTATTTCGTGGGCTTCGAAGTCTTCTGGTGCTAAAAACACCACTTCGTTCGTAGCCACAACGGGTAAGTTGTACTGTTGTGCTAAAGCCACCGCTTCATGAATATACTCGTCTTCACGTGCACGGCCTGTGCGGGTTAACTCAATATAAAAGCGGTCCGAAAAATGTGTTTGGTAGAAATGAAGGGAGCTTTCAAGCGCTCTTTTGTTGTTCTTCAGTAACCCTTGGCCTATGTCACCTTCACGACCACCCGATAACAGAATAACCCCCTCTGCTAAGTCCGTTAACCATGTTTGGTCGACACAAGGTGTTCCGAATTTATGGCCGCGTAAATAAGCTTTCGAAATGAGAGCAGTAATACTTTTATAGCCCGCCATGTTCATGGCCAATGCAGTTAAACGTAAAGGCGTTTCTGGCCAATGCTCATTCAGCACCCGCAAGTCAACGCCTATAATAGGTTTAATGCCCAGCTTACGTGCTTGCTGGTAGTAGCGAATTAAACCAAACATATTCATTTCATCGGTTAAAGCCATGGCAGGCATATTTAGGTTGGCCACACTTTTACACAAAGGTCCTACTTTCTGTAGGCCGTCTACCATGGAGAAATCACTATGAATACGTAAATGAACAAATGCAGGCTGACTCATTAACTCGTCTTTCGTTAGATTTATTAGATACCTTCATTGTGCCTTAAAGCTTCGGCAGGTAAAAGGTACATTACACCCGGCTGCGTGTGAAATGGGCGATAAAAATTAAACTCGCCTTTAATTAACAATGCATATACTATTTAGTTAACACCTAACCCACATAGCTATGTATATGCGAATATGCGCTGCGTGTACATTTAGCTATTCAATGAAGAGTCAGTTTTACACGCCCTGGTACCCTTTGTATGGAAAGGTTAAATATTGATGAAAGCGCCGCTGTTCTCTACAGCATGCTTGTTAAGGAAAACAATGCGCAGGCCACTTGGGTCAGTGAAAATGTGGAAAGCATTACAGGCTATTCTGCTGCGCAAATACTTCAGCCCGGTTGGTGGGAAAGTATTATTCACCCCGAAGACCGCCAAGTTGAGCAAGATGTAACGAGCCGGTTGCAGCATCAAGGCTATATTACCTACGAATACCGTGTGCTTTTTTCCGACGGAAGATACCACTGGATACGTGACCAAATTCGCGTCATGCCAAGTGAGTCAACAAATGAAACTGAACTCCTGGGTGTTTGGCGCGATATTACCCAGGAGCGCGAAATACAAGCCCTGCTGCAACAAGAACATGAACGACTGGAATATACACTTGAAGCCACTGGTGACGGCATGTGGGACTGGTGTCCTGACACTGCTACTTCATTTTGGACAGACAATAACTGGTATATGCTGGGGCTCACACCAACATCCGACGGTTTGATCGATGCCTCTCTGTGGAAATCCCTTTGCCATCCGGACGATTTCTGCTCAGTGGAACAATCTATCCAAGACATTTGCCAGCAAAGGAAACACTCTATTCACATAGAGTATCGACTTCGACACCAAGCCGGCCACTGGGTTTGGGTATTGGTCAGGGGGAAAGTGGTGGAATGGCACCCTGACGGTCGACCAGCCCGAGTGATGGGGTTGCATACCAACGTTACCGAGAAAAAGCAGGCCGAGCTGGAGTTACACCAGCAAAAACAAATGCTCGACCAATTAACCCATCAAGTACCGGGCATGCTTTCGCAATTTACCCTACACCCCAGTGGGGACGTTGAAATGACGTACATTGATGGTCAAATAACGGCTTTATTTGGCGTGACCGCGGAAGAAGCGCGGGCAAACCCCATGCTGCTTGCCAAAAATATACACCCAGACGACCTAGCGAGTTTAATCGCTTCCCGGACAGAAGCCGCGGCCCACATGGAGAACTGGGAATACAGGTACCGATTAATGTCTGAAAGTGGCGAGGTACGCTGGTTGGAAGGCGTATCTCGGTTCATCCCCCAAAGCGACGGTAGCACCGTTTGGTATGGCTACACCGCCGACGTAACAGACTCTGTACTCGCTGAACAAAAGCAACGACTTGCCGCCAGCGTGTTTGCCCATACGCATGAAGCAATTTTTATCACAGATGCTGATAGTAAGATTATCGAAATCAACCCCATGTTCACTCAAATCACCGGTTATTCCGCTGCTGAAATAGTCGGTCAGCATGTATCGGCTCTTTTATCTAGTGTTCTGGACGAGGCTTTGTATCATCAGGTAGAAAAGTGTTTGGAACAAAATGGTTTTTGGCAAGGAGAAGCATGGGGTACGAAAAAATGTGGCACGTTATATTGTCAGCGAATAACCGTGTCAGCCATTTATGACAATAGCGGAGCCCCCACGCATTTTATTGCTTTATTTTCTGATATTACAGGCTTCAAACAGCAACAACAGAAACTTGAGTATCAAGCGTATCACGATAGCTTAACAGGGCTGCCAAATCGCACGCTGCTGTTCGACCGTTTAGAGCAAGCTCTCGCTGCTGGCCGCAGAAATCATACCTATGTCAGTTTAATCTACATTGACTTAGATGACTTTAAACCTATTAACGATAAGTATGGTCACGCTACCGGTGACATGGTCTTAAAAACCATTGCGAAGCGAATTACCGAGTGCTTACGCGACACAGACACGGCGTCACGTATTGGCGGTGATGAGTTTATTGTCTTAGTAAACAGCGACACGAAGGCAGGCTATCAGTGCATTCTCGAACGTCTAGGTACGGCTATTAACACGCCTGTCGTCATAGATAGCGCTATGGTGACCGTTTCTGCCTGTGTAGGAATTACGCATGCGAAAAGCTCAGACACCAGCCCTGAAACTATGATTAAGCAAGCCGATGAGGCTATGTACTTAGCGAAGCGCGATGGGAAAAACAAGTCGGTAGAATATACTGGCACGTAATCTTGAAAGGTAAAGTGTAAATACTGGCGGAACGGACGGGATTCGAACCCGCGACCTCCGGCGTGACAGGCCGGCATTCTAACCAACTGAACTACCGCTCCAACGGTATTTACTTTATTCCAGCAGTGGCGGAACGGACGGGATTCGAACCCGCGACCTCCGGCGTGACAGGCCGGCATTCTAACCAACTGAACTACCGCTCCACTGCGGAATAATACATTCACAAAACGTCAGCCTAAGTTACTGGCGGAACGGACGGGATTCGAACCCGCGACCTCCGGCGTGACAGGCCGGCATTCTAACCAGCTGAACTACCGCTCCATTTCTAGTAACTGCGGCAAAGTCTTGCTTAATGCGGCGAGGATAATACGAGTACAGCGCATGGGAGTCAACCCCTTTTTAACCAAGAATGGCCTGTTTGTTCATCTTTGCAGCAATCTGTTCGTTTTTAGTCTCTTTTTACAGGTTGTCTGGTGTTTTCTTTCCGTGCCTGCCGCGTTTGGGACTTTTGCTCAGTAGCATAATAAGCATCCAAATGGCCACAATCGCTAAGTTTGTTGCCACAACAATCAATATTTTTGTTTGGTGTGTCATACCTGTCTCTTCAGGTGGCGCTTCTTCTAGTTCCTGCTCAGCTACTAATTCTTCAACCACTGGAGCAGGCGGCACAATACGCTGAGCCTGAAATGCATACTCGCTTAATGTCGCCACGAACTCTCGCCCTGTTACATCCGTCGCCGCTAAAGTACCCGTCAGTTCAAATACCCCAAAGCTGTAGTTGGGCACTGAGACCTCTAGGCTATCTCCCTGAGCAGTACTGATATGAATGGGTTGTCGCTCGCCATTCGGGTAATTTAACTGCGCAGATAGAACCACACTTTGTGGGTCAATTAAGGTCTCATCCATATGAAACGCTAATGTGTGCGGAGCACCTTCTTCTTCCGCAACCCTTGCATGGGCTTGCACGGGCTGTTCGTGCACCACAAGCGTGTCGCCTTTAACCAAGCGTTGATGCAGTGGTGTTTTCACCACATAACGGGGGGCATACTCGCCTGGCACCATGTCAAGCGTTAACATGCCAGTAAAAATGCCGTCTTTTGGCACTTCATCCATCCCTTTGCCATCATCCAAAAACTCGCCCACATGCACAGGCTCTACCCCAAAGTTTTGATACTCAGCATTGTTGGTGCTGTAAAACATGACGTCGAGCTGCACAATACTACGCAAATTATGCTGCTCAACGGAATGACCGTCTTGCTGCAAGTACCCCGTTACTTTAATTTTTTCGCCAATAAACGCCATCGCTGGCAGTGGCTCTGGGTGAAAGGTCAACTCGGTTAACACCATAACGCGGCTTTCCGGCAGTATGTCTCCTGTTACTTGCCAAGGGCCCGGCATAGGCTTGGTAATACGAATTAGGTCAAAGTCGTCCCCTGTCTGCCAATTCACTGTGTCCGTTGGAAATCGGCTGGAATACCATTTGCGGCCATCGGGCAAAATAAGAATGACAGGCGGTGTGTCTATTTTGCGATAAAACACTAAAGTCACTTCGTCGACTGCATAGTCAATACGAAAGCGCTCGTCGGCAAGGGGTATTTGCTGCTCGAAGGGCGAAGCTAAAGGAGTCACTGCTGTTTCCGTAGGCAGCGCTGACTCTTGTGGAAATGCTTGCCCCAGTGTCAGGCTAGTCAAAACCACAGCCGTAACCAGCTGACGCATTAATGTTTTAGTTGTTGCCAAATGGGTTCTCCATGCTGTGCCATGTCGCTTAAATACTTTTCGTGGGCAGCCTCTTCTTCGGCATTTGCAGGTAAAACCTTTAGCGCTGGCCTGTCTTTTGTGACCCACTGCGGCGCCCCGTCGCTTGTCTGGCCCTCTTTGTCTTGACTCGACTGAAAACCAAGCTTTTTTTGCCCGCCTGTTAGGAAAATATAAACGTCGGCTAGTATTTCCGCATCCAATAATGCGCCGTGTAAAACACGGTGCGTATTATCTATGTCGTAACGACGACACAAGGCATCGAGGGAGTTTCGTTGGCCTGGGTATTTTTTCCGCGCGTAGGCTAAGGTGTCAAACACCGTGGCGTAGTCAGACAGTTGACCAAGGGAGGGCTTAAGTAAACCCAACTCCATCTCTAAAAAACCCACGTCAAAAGGCGCGTTATGGATCACCAGTTCAGAGCCGCGTATAAACTCTAAAAAGTCTTTGGCCACTTGGGCAAAAACGGGTTTGTCTTCCAGAAACTCATTGCTTATGCCGTGTACGTCCATGGCGCCCTGCTCAATCACACGGCCGGGGTTGAGGTACACATGAAAACTTTCTCCCGTTAATTTACGGTCAATCATTTCCACACACCCAATTTCAATAATACGGTGCCCTTCGGCCAAACTAATCCCGGTGGTTTCTGTATCCAGGATGATTTTACGGGTTTGCTCTGTTTGTGTCATAGGCTCCTGCCACGTATACTCGCACGTTCAATTTTAATTATGGTACCAGTATCCATGGCCGGGGAAAAAGAAGTTGTTATATATACAGATGGGTCTTGCTTGGGTAATCCCGGGCCAGGCGGTTATGGTATTGTTTTGCTCTATGGTAAACACCGCAAGGAATTAGCTCAAGGGTATAAACTAACAACGAACAACCGCATGGAGTTGCTAGCCGCTGCCGTAGCGCTGGAAACCCTCACCCGCCCATGTCAGGTGGAGTTGTGGACTGACAGTCAATATGTACGCCAAGGCGTTACTCAATGGTTAGCTGGTTGGAAGCAAAAAAATTGGCGCACTGCCGCTAAAAAACCCGTAAAAAACGTCGATCTCTGGCAGCGCCTAGACGCAGCGCAAAGCCGCCACAAGGTGAATTGGCACTGGGTGAAGGGCCATTCAGGCCACCCGGAAAACGAGCGCTGTGACGAACTAGCTCGACACGAGGCAACCCACGCAGCAGTCCACGAAGACACAGGCTACCTCGCTGAGCAAACCTAAGCCGCGTCTTACTCCTGTACGACCACAAGGTCACCCACCTCGACTCCTGAATGAACTTCGAACCAAAGCATACCCGCATGCTCTAGCTGGGTGTCACCTAAGCGTACTAAGCGACGCTCAAGGCGCTGCTGTTTCGCCACATAGACATAGCTGAGCTGGCCTAAACGCACCACGCTGCTTGCTGGTACTGCGATAATATTACGGGTTCCTGTCGGCACGGTTAAGCGACCATACATGCCTGGATTTAATGCCTCTTCCGTTTGTAGTTCAAGCCTGACCTTAAAGCTGCGAGAGCCTGTGTCCGCCATGGGTACAACTTCCGTTAAAACGGCCTTGTACACCTTAGCGTGAGCATCCATATAAACTTGAAAGTGACGACCTGGCTGCATAGAAGCTAACACAGACTCACTGACAGCGGCTTCAAAGCGCACACTTTTAGGTTGATACAAACTGACTAGTTGCGTGCCGGGTGTGGCGGTGTCACCTGTGTAAACCGTGCGTTCGCTGACAACGCCGGCAAAGGGCGCAGTAATCACACTGTAACTGGCACTGGTTTCGGCTTCTGCCAACGCTTCACGGGCGCCTAAAAACTGGGCCTGCGCTGTGTCACGTTGGGCTACCGCTTCATCAAGAGCCGCCGCTGGTAATAGCCCTTGTTCAACCAAGGCAAGCACCCGCTGATAGTTGCTTCGTGACTCATTCACCCGCGCCTGAGCCGCAGCTAAAGCTTGTTGTTGCTGCCGCACCCGCGCACTTAAGTCGTCACTTTCTAAGCGCAGTAGTACATCCCCCTGCTCGACCCGGTCACCTGACTCGACCAACACCTCAGCCACACGTGCTGTGATGCGTGCAGCCACGGCTGCTTGCCGACGTGGTTGAATATGACCACTAAACTGACGTGTTTCTTCCGTTTGTAAGCTGACCACTGCACTTACCTGCTCTGCGGCTTGAGGCTCAATGGCTGCAAGCTCTTCGCCGACTTTGTCAGTCCAAGTGCCTGCCAAAAAAGTAAACACTAAAATAAGCCCAGTAAAAGCCATTACAAGTAAAATGATCCGTTGCTTGCTCATACATTTTCTCCTTCATTCGCTTTTACAGGCTTCGCTGACATTTCTTCCAACGCTTGCGCGCTCAAGCCATGTCCCGGTACGTTTTTGTATATCAGGTGATACACCACAGGTATCACCAATAAAGTAAAGAGTGTGGAAGCTGTAATGCCAAAAATAACCGACCAAGCTAAACCACTAAAAATGGGGTCTAAAGTAATCACAGTGTTGGCTAACATGGTGGTCCCCGCTGTCAGCAAAATGGGTCGCGTTCGGGCGGCGCCCGCTTCAAATAAGGCCGCTTCTAACGTGCTGCCTTGCTTTAGTCTTTGTTGAATAAACTCAATTAAAATCAACGCATTTCGAACAACAATACCCGCTAGCGCTATCATTCCAATCATGGCCGTTGCAGTGAATAAGGAAGGGTTGGGGTACCGTCCTATATCTGCGGCAAACATATTTAAAAACCAAAAGCCCGGCATAATGCCTATCACTGTCAGTGGGATAGACAACATCATAATGCCCGACACAGCCTTTAGACCTGTTTGAAGCACCATCACCAGGTACACTCCAAGCAAGGCCACGCCATAAGCGATACCTAAGTCACGGAAGACATCCAAGGTAATTTTCCACTCTCCTTCTCCACTCCAGAGCACTTGAATGTCTTCTGGTACAGACCAGCCTAAGCCAGAGCCATTGGTAAAGTAGGTACGAAGCCACTGGGGTCGGTACGAATGGGACTCGCTATTTTCATCGGCCATCATATCCACAACGGCATCGGCTGGAACACGGCCCGTTACTTCACCATATACATACACCACGGGTTTTAGATTTTTATGGAAAATAGGCCTATCAGCAGCAAGCTCTACAAATTGCCCTAACTCCGCCAGTTGCACTAAAGGAGCTGGTGCAGCGGCCACGCCACGGCCTGTCTCCACAAGTGCCGTGCCTTGCTGGCCCCGCACATACAAAGACAAGAGTTCGTTCAAACTTTCTCGACTCCCTTTTGGCAGGCGTAGGTCTATCGGTAACGGGTTTATTTCCGTAGATACCTGCAAGTAATCAAGGGTCCACCCTTGCGTAGCTGCCACTAGGGTACGATGAATATCCGTAGCCGCTATACCTGATAAAGCAGCTTTTTCACGATCCACAACAAAACGCATAACAGTGGTTTCATTCGGAGCTGACGTCACCACCTGGCTAACAAAGTCTTCCTGCGATAACCGCTGTGAAACCAGCTCTGCAGCTTGCTCTAAACGTGTGTAGGGTGTGTCATCTTGCCCATACACTTCACCTACCAAGGTCGCCATGACAGGAGGGCCTGGTGGCATTTGCACAATTTCTAGCTGACGCACGCCTAATGAATCAGCGAGCGACTCTAAGTCATCCCGTAATCGACTTACAATTTCATTCGACTGCATGGTGCGCTGGTTTTTCTCCACCAAGACCACCCGCGCTTCCCCCTGGTGCGCTGAACCACGGCGGAAGTAATGCCGCACCATGCCGTTAAAGTCCATGGGTGAAGCAATACCACTAAATGTAGACACAGACTTCACTTCGGGCACCCTTTGTAGGTACTCGGCAAAGGCATGCATCACCTCCGCACTTTGCTCCACGGAGGTGCCCACAGGCATGTCAACCACAAGCTGGAACTCCGCTTTATTGTCGTGGGGTAACAACTTTAAAGGCACCAACCGCAAGGCAGGCAAAGCAGCAGCCAGCACAAATAGCCCTGCGATGAACCATAAAAATGTTTTACTACGGCGGCGCGACTGAATTAAAGGCCGTAACGCTGCTTGGTAGCCACGGTACAGCAGGGTTGTTTTTGGGTTGTAGTCGCCGCGGCGTTCAGCCACTTTCATGAGCTTCCAAGCCAGCCAAGGTGTCACAAAGAAAGCCGTTATGGTGGAAAATATAACAGCGACCGGCACGTTAAACGCCATCGGCCCCATGTACGGGCCCATCATGCCGGTAATAAAAAACATGGGCAAAAATACAATAATAATGGCCAGGGTTGACATCAGCAGCGCACTGCGAATTTCTGTCATGCCCGAAACAATGGCTGCTTTACTTTTCTTGCCTTGGTCCGCCATGTGCCGTTCAATGTTGTCGATAGCGGCAATGGGGTCATCGACAATCAAGCCAAGGGCTAAAATAAGCGCAAACATGGTGACTCGGTTAATCGAGTAACCAAAGGCCAAGTCCATACCCAATGTAGCGCCATAGCTAATGGGAATGGCAATAGCTACTACCGCAGCGGCTCGCCAGTTTAAGAATAAACCAACAAACACCACCACCACGAGCACAGCCACTGCCAAGCTAGAAACAAGCTCTACCACCTTGTCGTCTGCTGTTTCTCCATAGTCTCGAATCACTTCAAGCCCAACACCGGCTGGTAGCCAGTCTGCTTCAAGCTCAGCAAAGGCTTGCAAAATATCGTCTGCAACCCAAACCGCATTAGCCCCCCGTTGTTTGGCAACGGAAATAAACACCGCCGGGTACTGAGCCTGCTGATACTTCTCAACCTCTCCTGCAACCCCAGGATAAAAGAAAGTATAATGTTCAGCCTGCTCAGCCCCGTCGGTGACTTCAGCCACGTCACGCAAATACACAGGGGTTCCATTCACGACATTGACAACCGTGGCGGCAAGCTCAGATGCTGAGCGAAAGAATACTCCGCTTTCCACCGACAAACGCAAACCATGGCGATAAATATCACCTGCTGTTGTTTGCGTGTTGCCGGTTTGCACGGCTCGGGCAATATCATCAATACTGGTGTTGTGCGCTGTTAAAGCTTGGCTATCAAGGGCTATATGAATACGTCGACCTTGCCCACCAATGACCTGAACTTGGTTGGTGTTTGCAATGGCTTTTAGTTTTTGGGTTGCCTGCTCGGCAATACGGCGCAACCCAAAACTATCGACTAGTTCTGCATTTGTGCTGTATAAAGCAGCCACTAGCATGGGCACGTCGTCTATTTCAATCGGCTTTACATGCCACTGCGCTACCACATCGGGAATGGCGTCCTGGTTGGAATACAGCTTATTATACAGCTTAACCAATGAGTCTGCTCGGTCTTCACCCACATAAAAGCGAACGGTTACGACGGCTTGGTCACGGTGCGATTGAGAATATACGTACTCTACCCCATCGATTTGGGACAACAGCCGCTCAAGGGGTTCTGTAACTTGCGTTGCAACTTGCTGGGCGGCCATGCCTGGGGCGGAAATAACCACATCCGCCATAGGCACAACGATTTGTGGGTCTTCTTCCCGAGGCGTTAAAAGCAGCGCAGCAACACCCACGAGCAAACTTAACACAATAAAAATAGGCGGAAAGGTACTCGACAGTACCTTGCCAATAATACTTTTATTCTTTGTCGTCATGTGGGCTCCTTTTTTATGCCTCAGGTTCAGCAGTGCTGACTACTTAAACGCCTGTCCTGGTTTCATTCCAAGCTTTTTCAGCAAAATGGCTAAGGGACAAAAGCCTGTAAAAGCTGTTTGCAATAAATTCGCCCCCACAAATGCGGTAAGTATTAGCCAGTGTTGACTGACTTGCCATGCGAGTAAAACTGAAATTAATACCACTGTGCCTGCAAAGGCCATAACAATACGTTCTATACTCATGGTGCCACCTCTATTATATATTAGTAATGCTTAATATTTATAAGCAAAAAAAATGAATCGCTAACGACAAAAAACGTCGTAGAGCGACTCTAAAATACGCAGTGCTTTTTCATCAGCAATACGATAAATTACTGAAGTCCCTTCCTTGCGAAAGGTCACTATGCCTTGGCTACGCAACCGCGCTAGGTGCTGAGACAGTGACGACTGAGACAGCTCAAGTTGTTGTTCCAGTTCACCCACAGACTTTTCGCCACTGACTAAATGGCACAACACCATCAGTCGGTGGCTATTGCCCAGCGATTTCAGGAGCTCTTCAGCTGCAGAAGCATTTTTCTGCATCTGCTTAATTGATAAGACATTCATATCCATAACTGAATATTAGCTCCTGATAATATTAAACGCAAGTGTTGTTTTGCCAACTTCTAACTTTGGGTTGGCTTTCCTGCTTCATTCCAAGCATTCATACCACCTGCAACCGAATAGACCTTTTCAAAGCCCATGTGTTGCAAAGACTGCGCGGCGAGTGCACTTCGGCCACCTGAACGACAAATTAAGTAAATCGAAGCTTCGCGTAACTGTTCTAAGGCAAGTTCAGGCGCACAACTTGCGTTGGCCACCTGTGGCAAGCTATTTAATTGGAACTCTAACACCCCGCGTGGCAAGTTTGCTGCTTGTGCAATATGCCCTGCGGCATACTCTGCAGGCTCTCGCACATCAATCACAATCACATCCTTGGCCGTTGCTTGTGCTTCAAGCTCATGAACATCTACTTCTTTTATATTTGCTTTTGCTTCTGCTACTAATTGCTGACTTGTTTTCATAATGACTCCTACTCATTATTTAGGGTGAACTTTATTCGACTGAATGCGCCCTGCTGGCACGACCCCTTTGTTTTTAACCTGTGCCGGTTGAAAACTCGGCGAACGCACTAACGTGACTGGCCATTCACGCTTTTGCACTATCATGGCATAGCCAGCGGCTAAAAAGGGTACACGCTTTAACAAGCCTTGGCCTTTCGGAGAGCCGCCATGGCGCGATGGCCATGGCACAGCATAGCCGAAATAGCCCGCATGCAGCACCTGATAATTTAACAATGACAACCAATCTAACACCCGCGCCGGCGTAAACAAGCGGCTTTGCCAAGGTGCTCGCTGCCGCCAACTCGGCCATAATCGCGCAAGGCTATGCAGAGCATAAGGGTTACTCATGGCCACCAGCATATACCCGTCGTTACGCAATGCCCTGTCGGCTTCACGCAGCACTTGGTGAGGATCATTGCTGTACTCAAGCACAAAAGGCAAGGCTACCCAGTCGATGGCGTCTTGTGTAATTGGCAAAGCGGTTAACTCTGCTTGCACATCGCTTTGGCTTCCTGGGTGAATATGAAAATGAGCTTTAATACGTGCATCGGGCCAGGGCACGTCTAACCCACTCAACGTCAGCATATATTCCCCAAATATAATAGGGTCTTCTTCTGCTAACCACTGCCCAAGCGCTTGCCGCCACCATGTCCCTTGCTCAATATCATACCAGCGTTCAGGCGCCTGTACTCCGTCTGCTTGCATGTGCTGACGCCGTGCTGATTTCAAAATCATAGCAAACCCTCGTATACTGAAGCATGAATAAATTATTCTAGGAGCACCATGCGCGTTACATACATTAAAGCTTTCAATGACAACTATATTTGGGCCATGCAAAGTGAAGACAACCGGTGTATTGTTTTTTGTCCCGGCGACGCAGCCCCAGTGCTGGCCTGGCTAGAAGAGCACAACTGCACACTCGCTGCTATTCTTGTGACGCACCATCACTACGACCATACAGATGGCATCGCTGACTTAGTGGCCGCCACACAATGCCGCGTCTACGGCCCTGCAGCAGAAACTATTCCATGCAATTCTCATCCAGTGCATCCTGGAGACACCATAACACCTGCACCTGGCTTTCCAAACTTTCAAGTCATAGCCTGCCCTGGCCACACCTTAGGCCATGTTGCATATTATGCTGCACCCCGCTTATTTTCGGGTGACACCCTATTCGCTGCGGGCTGTGGTCGCATGTTTGAAGGCACACCCGACATGTTCGTCCATTCTCTCGACACCTTTCGTGCTTTACCCGCAGACACAAAGATATATTGCGCCCACGAGTATACGGCTGCTAATCTGGAATTTGCTCTTGCTGTCGAGCCAGACAACCAAGACATTCAAGAACGAGCCGCCCTTGTGGCAAAGCAACGCAGCAACCAAGAAGCCACAGTGCCAAGCTTATTAAGTATAGAATTAAAAACGAATCCTTTTTTGCGCACCCATCTACCAAGTGTGCAAAAAGCAGCAGAACAGCGGGCTGGAAGGCAAATAACTCGAAAAGAAGAGGTGTTTGCTGTGATCAGGGAGTGGAAAGACACCTTCTAATTCCATACAATGTGCCTAGAATTTCACCAGCCATAACCACTTAAGCGTTTGCTTAAAGTGAGGAGAATAATAATAAATGAAGTACTCGTTCCTTCAGCGCAGCGCCCTTTTCGGCGCAGGTTTACTATTAAGTGGCTGTCAACTTATTGCACAAAACGAATTAGAAGCGCCCGTTACAGCAGAGCAGATCCCTCTACGAGAGGGGGTTGAACGCTATGCCATGACGCTACCCACAGAACAGCCTCAGCCTATTGAGCGCAATGACCTGTCGCCGTTGCAGCAAGCAGATCTGTGGGACCGCATTCGACTGCAGCTCACCTTAGATATACCTGAACACAGTCTTATTGAAGCCCATCGGAATTGGTATCTAAACAACCCGAATTATATCGAGCGCGTATCTCAGCGGGCCGGCCCTCTGCTGTACTTCATTGTAGAAGAAATTGAAAAGCGCGGCTTACCCCTCGAACTTGTACTTGTGCCCATTGTAGAAAGTGCCTACGACACCTTCGCTTATTCCCATGGACGCGCCAGCGGGCTATGGCAGTTCATCCCAAGTACCGCCATCCATTACGGCCTTGATATTAATTGGTGGTACGACGGCCGCCGCGATATTGTCGCTGCAACCGAAACCGCTCTTGACTACTTCGACCGCTTACACAAAACCTTTGACGGCGACTGGTTATTAGCTATTGCTGCATACAACGGCGGGCAAGGCCGTGTCGCTGCTGCTGTAAGAAAGAACAAGTCTCAAGGCAAGCCCACTGACTTTTGGTCTCTTTCACTGCCGCGAGAAACCCGCAATTATGTGCCAAAAATTCTTGCCTTAGCGAGTTTGTTGCACGAGCGCCACGAACAAACCTTAAGTTGGCGTTATGTCCCTAACCAACCTGTGCTTGACGTTATTGACGTAGGCCAACAAATGGACTTGGCCTTAGCCGCCAATATGTCAGGACTAGAGCTAGATGAGCTGCATCGTTACAACGCAGGGTATAACCGTTGGGCTACTACGCCTGAAGGTCCTTTTCATTTGTTGCTGCCTCGCCATGCAGCGGAGCAATTTAAAGAAAAGTTAGCTGAAACAGACCCTGCTACTTGGGTAAGTTGGAACCGCCACAAGGTCAAGCGAGGTGAGAGTTTAATCACCATTGCGCGCCGCTACCACACAACGCCTCGAGCACTGCAGCAGGCGAACAATATCTCAGGCAGCTTAATTCGCGCGGGTGACTACTTACTTATACCGGTAGCGAGTCAAGCGCTAAGTGACTACAGCCTGTCGACCGATCAACGGTTGGCCCAGTCTCAAAGTACTCCTAATCAAGGCCAGCGCATCGATCACAGGGTTGTTAGCGGCGACACTTTATGGGACTTAAGCCGAACATACAATGTCGGTGTAAGCCGTATAGCGCAATGGAACAATATGGCGCCTGGCGATATGTTACGTCCTGGCCAAACCCTTGCCATTTGGGTGCAAAACGAAGGCCAAACAACAAGCTCAGGTGTTACCCGTACGGTGCAATATCAGGTACGCTCGGGCGACTCGCTTGCGCGCATAGCCAGCCGTTTCCGCGTCACCATTCGTGACATTGAACGCTGGAACCAAATTAACCGAGAGCGTTACCTGCAGCCCGGGCAACGTCTCACCTTGCATGTCAATGTTGCTCAAGGAGGATAAACATGTATCACTCTTTAACTGCTGGTAAACGCACTTTTGCTTTCCTGTGCACGCTGCTGCTGGCCACATTCAGTTGCGTCAGCACCGCAGAAGAAGAGCAAGGCTTTCAAACTTCCATCGTCGGGACTGCCATTCTTGGCGACGGCACCTTGGTGAATATTAACTATCCACTGGCCTTTGAAGAGGTGAACGACATTTGGTACTTTCGCGCTGGCCAACAGCGCGTCGCCATTAGCGAGCCACCGCGCCAATACAATATGCAATTCGCCGTACAGCCTACCGACAATATGGCGTACTTAGCAGAGTTTAGCGACCGCTACATGCGTAGCTTTCAAGTCACCGTGGGCAAACATGTTATTGAGTTGCTACCGACATCTGAAGCTAAGTACGGCCTGCGATTAAGAATTGATAATCAATATTTACTGTTCGATCGCCGAACGCCGTCCTTAAGCATTCAGCTCGATAAGAATGGTATTACCGGGTTTCGTCCCGACGGCTTTATTCGCGACCTATCCATCCGCCGGGTTGAGTAACGCCAGTAAGTCTTCTTCCGTATGCACAGGAATGCCGAGCTCCTCTGCCCGAGTGCGCTTAGAGCCGGCATTCTCCCCGGCAAACACACCTGTGGTCTTACTCGAGACACTTCCTGCAACCTTTGCGCCCCGCGCTTCAAGCATGGCCTTCGCTTCCGCACGTTTTAACTGGGTCAAGGTGCCTGTTAACACATAGGTGTGCCCCGCTAAATCAAGTGCGTCTTCATCTACCGGAACCACTGCTTCCCAATGCACCGCCCGCTCGCCTTCTGTCAGCATACGAATGACATCGAGGTTATGAGGCGCTCGGAAGAAATTATATACATGAGCTGCAACCACAGTCCCTACATCACTAACTTCTTGAAGCTGTTCTTCCGAGGCCGCCATCAGCGCATCTAAGTCACCGAAGTGGGTTGCTAAGTTTTGTGCTGTCGCCTCCCCGACTTCACGAATACCTAGACTATATAGGAAGCGGGCAAAGGTGGTTTTTCGGCTTCGAGCAAGCGCATTGACTAAATTTTCTGCTGATTTTTGCCCCATACGAGGCAAACTCGCTAATTGGTGCACACTCAGTTTAAATAAGTCCGCTGGGTGCTTAATCCATTCTCTATCAACCAGCATTTCTACGAGCTTATCGCCCAAGCCGTCCACATCAAGGGCCTTGCGTGAAGCAAAGTGCTTAATGGCTTCTTTCCGCTGTGCGGCACAAAATAAGCCACCGGTACAACGTGCCACAGCTTCGCCCTCAACCCGTTCTACCGCCGACTGACAAATTGGGCAGGCCTCAGGGAAGACCACAGCGGTGCTGTCCTCAGGTCGCTCTTCAGCCACCACACCTACCACCTGAGGTATCACGTCTCCCGCTCGGCGGATAATCACGCGGTCGCCAATGCGGACGCCTAAGCGTTCAATTTCATCGGCATTATGTAAAGTGGCATTCGACACCACCACGCCCCCAACTGTGACAGGCTCAAGCCGAGCAACTGGGGTGATGGCTCCAGTGCGGCCCACTTGAAAGTCGACACCTCGTAGCCAAGTCAACTCTTCCTGCGCAGGGAACTTATGAGCAACCGCCCAACGTGGTGCCCGCGCCACAAACCCAAGTTTTTCTTGCAGGTCAATGGCATCAACTTTAAACACCACTCCATCGATTTCATAGGGCAAGTCACCCCGGCGGTCTAAAATGTCTTGATAATACACTTCACAGGCTTTGTTGCTGGTTAAGCGTTTGGTTTCGCGGCATACAGGAAACCCCCACGCCCGCAATTGTTCAAGTCGTCCGTAATGACTGTCGTTATCAAGTTGACGAGCAGGTGAGACCTCACCCATAGCGTAAGCATAAAAGTTCAGACCGCGCTCGGCCGTTATCCGAGAGTCCAATTGACGTAGGCTACCTGCAGCAGCATTGCGCGGGTTGGCAAATACTTTAGAGCCCGTGGCAAGGGCTTTTTCATTCATCCGCTCAAAGTGAGCGATATCCATAAAGACTTCCCCTCGCACTTCAAGTCGCTCTGGGTAGTCACCACGCAACCGAATAGGTATTGCGCGAATTGTTTTCACATTGGCGGTAATGTCTTCGCCTTGATAACCATCGCCACGCGTCGCACCTCGCACCAGCACGCCTTGTTCGTAAAGTAAGCTGACTGCCAAGCCGTCTAGTTTAGGCTCTGCGCACCAAGCAATATCTCCGCTCACGCCAGCTCGTTCTTGCACACGCTGTTGAAACGCCTGCAACTCGTCATGGTCAAAAGCATTGTCGAGGGAAAGCATAGGTACTGCATGCTGAACCTCCGGTAACTGGCCATGAGCTACGGCCCCCACCCGTTGACTGGGTGAGTCTGCAGAAAGCCACTCAGGGTGAGCTTGCTCTATTTCTTGCAAACGGCGGAAGAGCCGGTCGTATTCGGCGTCCGGAATACTGGGTGCGTCCAGCACGTAATAATTGTAATTATGGGTATCGAGTGCTTCGCGCAGGCGCAGCAGCTCTTGGTAAAGAGGATCAGTACTCATGGTATATAGTCCAGTTAAAACGCGACGTTAGCTTTTCTGTGCCATGCCGGCTGCGCCAGCCACATGCTGCTGACGCTCAAACTCTCGAATGCGCTGATAAGTATGCTGCACCGACTGTTTGGTAATTGGGTTGCGGTTGCTATCGAGCACAGCAGCCCGAGGCATGGCTTCCGCTATTTTATTGGCCGCGTTGTACATCATGGTAAAGGCTTTATGACCATCGCCAGGCACTGGTAACTCCATAAAGAGCACCACGCCACGGGTCGAAAAGGTTTCAATTTCGTCTAAATCAAATACGCCTGGGTTAAACATATTGGCCATACTGAACAGGGTTGGGCCTTTACCCGCTGTGTCCACATGCCGGTGGAATATGTCCATGTCGCCAAACTTAAAGCCAAGCTCTGTCACCGTTTGTAATAAAATAGCCCCTTGAATATCACCCGACACATACAAGCTAATCACTTGTGGCTCTTTCTCTGTGTTTGGTGTGTTTGTTTGTTCTGCTGCTGTGGCTTCCTCGGCAGGCTCTTCAGCACTTTCTTCTAGGTCCAAGGCACCAAGCTCGGGAGTTTTCTCCTCCGCATGCTCAGGCAGTGCTTCGCTGCTAATACTTGGTTGCTTTTGCTCTTCTTCAGGAAAGCTCATGGGCAACTGCTCTACAGCAACTTCTGGCTCTTGGCGCTCTGGGGTTGCTTTCGCACTTGTCGCTACGTTTGCAGGCTCGCTCCCCCCTTCGTCAAACAAGGTAGGTTGCTGCACTTCTTTCTTGGCCGTGTCTGCTTTAGCGGGCTGTTTTGCCGCCTTGCTGTCTGCTGTTTTAATGGTTCGCACCGCGCCAATGCCAAACTCATCGAACCCCGAACTGTCAGTTGCTCCTGGAGTGGACTGAGTCGGTGTCAATGAGGGCTCTGCTTTCCGAACCACCCGTTGTTTACGGCTGTTTTTACGAATCGACCAGAGCCCGTGCGCTAACGCCGCTAAAATAACTAAAAGACCAACAATAATGAGCAAAACTCGCAAACCATCCATCACTTATACCTTGTTCGTTGTTGTTAGGTGGCATCAGCAATTGCTAATGCTTCCTCTACGTCCACTGCAACTAAACGCGACACCCCTGGCTCTTGCATGGTCACTCCCACAAGGTGTGTCGCCATTTCCATTGCTATTTTATTATGACTAATATAAATAAACTGCACCGATTCTGACATCTCTTGCACCAAACGGCAAAAGCGACCTACGTTAATATCGTCCAGCGGTGCGTCCACCTCGTCGAGCAAACAAAACGGCGCAGGATTTAACCTAAATATGGCAAAAACAAGCGCCAATGCAGTCAGCGCTTTTTCGCCACCCGACAGCAAGTGTATAGTGCTATTTTTCTTGCCTGGCGGACGGGCCATAATAGTCACCCCCGTTTCCAACAAGTCGTCGTCGGTCAGCTCTAAGTATGCCATACCTCCCGAAAAGACTTTAGGGAACAAACGCTGTAAATCCGCATTTACTTGATCAAATGTATGTTTAAACCGCGTCCGGGTTTCTCGGTCTATTTTCTTAATGGCCTCTTCTAGTATATCGAGTGAGGCCTGTAAGTCTTCATGTTGGGCATCGAGGTAAGCTTGGCGTTCCGCTTGCGCCTCTACCTCTTCAATGGCGGCAAGGTTAATTGCCCCTAGCTGAGCTATTTTACTGCTGCATGTATCTAAGGCTTGCTGCCACTTTTTCTCTTCCGCTTCTTCCGGCAAATTCGCCAACACGTCCTTTAAAGACACACCCAGCTCATTGAAGGTGTCGAGCAATGCATGGCCACGCTCCCGAGACGCTGCTAATTCAAGTTTGCTAGCTTCCACTCGCTCGCGCTGCTTCACAATTTGCTCAAGCACCGCCGACTGACCTTTTTGTAAAACGCCTAACCGCTCTTGTACCGCGGCAAGGCTTTCCTTTTCCAGCAGTAGCCTTTGCTCTACGTCTTCTCGTTGCAGCAAGGCTTCCGCTAACTGCTCTTCAAGCAATAGCACTTCACTTTCCGTGTCCGTTTCTTGGCTCAGTGCTTGACGCTGCTCTGCCAATCGTTCTTGTTGCTCTTTCAGCCGCTGAATTTGTTGCTCTAAGTGCTGCCGTTTGCTTTGCACCTGCTGGCTTTCTAGTTGCAAACGATGCACCTGCTGTTGGCTTTCCACCACGGCCTGCTGCGCTGATTGCAACTGCTGCTGGAGTGTTTCGCCACGTTGCTCGGCCGCTTCAATACGTGGGCCGTAGTCCGCCTCGTCTTGCTCTAATTCAATTTGGCGCTGCTCTATGCTTTCTTGTTCAGCCATCAGTGCTAGCCAGCGCTCTTCCAGCGTATGCTGTTCTTCCTCTAAAGCCACTTTGCGTGCTTGTTCACGCGCGAAATCGCGCTCTGCACTTAAAAGACGCTCTTGGCTTCGTGCAACCTCTTGCTGAACAGTATTCACCTGTTGCTGAACCTGTTGCAGCCGGGACGCGTTTTCCGCCTGTACCTGTTGGTGTGCAGCCAATTCTTGCGCAAGGGCCGAACGCTGTGTTTTTAACTCCGCCAGCGCAGCGTCTAAACGTTCCGCTTCCTGTTGCCAAACCAATTGGCTATCGGCATCGTCAGGGCGACCGAGCACCCAGCCGCGGCCAAGTACTCGACCGTCTGTAAGCGCTACTGTATGCCATTCAGGTTGTTCCAGCAGCTGCTTCGCTGTGGCTTCATCCGTAGCGACAGCGACTCCTTGCAGCAACGCAAGCTGCTGTGCTTTGGCACCTAGCTGCAAAGCCAAGCTTTCTGTAGGCCACTCTAAACCTGGCGTGAAAGCCAATAAAGGCCTGTCAACAGCCACGGGCCACTGGCTGGGCTGCTCAGAAAATACCGGGGCAGCTAACCAGTGTTGTAATAGTGTTTCTGTGGCCGCAAGCCATTCATTAGGCACCTGTAAAAAATCACGCAATACACCTATGCTCGGGTGCTGTTCTAACCATGCCTTTAATGCAGGGAGCTCCTGCGGCTCTTGGCTACGCAGTAAGTGCTCTACCGAGCCTCGCTGCCCTTCAAGCTGGTGCTGTTGGCCAGCAAGCGCTTGTTCTTGTTGCTGTAATGTTTGACTCGCCTGCTCGTAGCCTTGCTGCTGCTCTTGCAACTGTGCCAGCTGGCTGTTTGCTTCTTCAAGCAAAGCTTGCTGCTGTTCCAATTCAGAACGAAATACATCGAGCGCCTTGGTGTCTTGATGCTGCAAAGTAGCAAGCTCGTCAGCCAACTGCTGTCGCCGTTGTTGCCCTTGCGTCATCAACTCTGTCGTTGCACGGCGCTCGGCTTGCAGCACAGCACTACGCTCCGTTAACTGAGACTGAGTGTCCCGCAACGACTGCCAGTCCTCTCGCCAATCCTGGTAACGCATGTCTGCTTCTTCGCGTTGCTCATTCACCAAAATGGATTGTTCTTCCGCAACCAAAAGCTGCTGCTGCAGATCTTCACCTGTTCCTTGCAACTCGTCACAAAGTGCTTGTTCTGCCGCCAACTCTTCTGCCAACTGCGTCGCATTTCTTGCGTATGTAGCCGCTTGCTCGGCTCGTTGTTGTGCCAGCTGACGTTGATAGCGAATGTCTTGTTCCAAGCTCGTGACCTGGCTCGACACCTGGTAAAATTGCGCTTGGGTTTGCTCTACCGTATCTTGCAGCGCTTGTTCTTGTTCTCGTAATTCCGTTTGACCACGCTCGCTGCCGCGCTGCTCTGCCTGCCACTTCTCCAGCTCCACTTCTTGGCTGGTGAGCTCTTGTTCCACTCGGTCGCATTGCTGCTGATAATGTAGCCAGCGCAGAGCCTGCAATTCACTTCGCAAGCGGCGCTCTTCCGCTTTTAAGGTTTGGTAACGACGCGCAGATGCTGCTTGGCGCTGTAACTTAGCCAGCTGTTTACCCAGCTCTTCGCGCACATCCGTTAGACGCTCTAAGTTTTCGCGGGTGCGGGCAATTCTATTTTCAGTTTCTTTACGGCGCTCTTTATACTTGGAAATGCCTGCCGCTTCTTCAATGAAGACACGTAATTCTTGGGGGCGCGACTCAATTAAACGTGAGATCATCCCTTGTTCAATAATGGCGTAGCTACGAGGCCCTAACCCCGTACCTAAAAACAAGTCGGTAATATCTCGTCGGCGACACTTGGTGCCATTTAAAAAGTATACGGACTGTCCTTCGCGGCTGACTTGCCGCTTCACAGACACCTCGTTGTAGTCTGCAAACTCGCCCTGCAAGCGTCTTTCCGTGTTATCGAAGACCAACTCCACACTTGCCTGAGACACGGGTTTACGGGCCGTGGAGCCGTTAAAAATAACATCCGTCATCGCGTCACCGCGCAGGTTCTTAGCACTACTTTCGCCAAGCACCCAGCGAACCGCATCAATTACATTCGACTTTCCACAGCCGTTCGGCCCGACAATGCAGGTCATCTGCTCGGGGAACGCCACTTTCGTTGAGTCTACAAAAGACTTAAATCCTGTTAATCGAATGTATTTTAGTCGCATGGAATCAGTTTAAAGTTATTTGAATGAAAATCATAGCACCTGGCTGCACTGTGAAACGTGAAGATGAGTTAAATGCTGAATTTTCATCCTTTTGCTGGGAATTTGAGCAAGCAAGGTCATACTTATCAGTTCCATTGGCATCCAAGGAAAGGAACTATTTGTTATGCACATGCAACATTATCATGCATTTTTAAATTATTTAGCCGCCGCCGATGTGGCCGCACTTATTATGGACAATCAAGGAAGGGTGTTAGCACATAACCCATTAAGCCAAGCCGTACGGCTGCATAAGGGGCAACGTCATTGGCAAGACCATTGCTTAAACTCACAAGGGCCTCGGCCTCACTCTGGGCAAACTGTGGTGTACTGGCACCCCAAATACAAGGCGACAGCTGCTCGCTTAGTAACAACCAAACTACAAGACTCCGGGCTTGTTCTGGCTCTCTTTTTAAACGCAGAAGACATTTCTAGCATCCAACAACAACTGGGTTTTGTACTCTATCACCCACAAGACAACGCCTGTTATTGGTCAGACTATGCCGCGAGCTTGCATGAGGAGTCTGCACCTTATTACAGCAAGTTGAGTATGCAACATTTTTTACAGTGGTATGTACCGCATCAGCGCGACCGTTTGCTGTACGCCATGCTTGAGTGTGAACGGGCCCATAAAGCGCAGCAGGTAACTTTACGTATAGCCCACTCGGGCAGGTGGGTCCGCTACTTGTGGCTCACCCTGCCAATCAATGGCAAACCACTAACCTGCGCGTTTATCCGGCAGGTCACCTCGCCGCGGGTCAAAGCCCTTATTCGTCCTCGTCTTCAAGTCGTTCAGGGCTGATTTTTTTGCTTGGTTGTACGCCTAATTCGCGAAACTTTTCAACGCGGCTAATTAAGTTACCTCGACCTGTCGACAACTTATTCATTGCCGCATCAAAGTGCTTGCTGGTGGTGGCTAAGCTATGTTCAATACGACTCAAGTCGTCCAAGAAGCCAACGAACTTGTCGTACAGCTTAGCCGCGTCACTGGCAATGCGCTTTGCATTCTGGCTTTGGTGTTCATATTGCCAAATGTTGTGCACCGTTCGCAGTGCCACCAGTAAATTAGTTGGGCTAACCAACATAATGTTTTGGTCCAGCGCCAGCCGAATTAATTCTGGGTCTTTGTCCACGGCTAATAAAAAAGCAGGCTCAATTGGCACAAAAAGCAATACATAGTCTAGGGTGGTCACCCCTTCGAGCTGCTGGTACTTTTTTCGCCCCAAATCTCGCACATGGTTTTTTAACGACTGAACATGCTCCGCCAAGGCTTTTTCTCGCTCCGCGTCTGTTTCAGCATTAAAGTAACGTTCATAGGCTGTTAGCGACACTTTGCTATCAACAATCACTTGGCGCTTTTCAGGTAAGTGAATAATGACATCTGGGCGGTAGTTTTTGCCTTCTTCTGCTCTGCGTTGAGCTTGCACTTCATATTCGTGACCGGCCCGCAGCCCCGACTGCTCTAAAATGCGCTCTAAAACCACTTCGCCCCATACCCCTTGCTGGCGGCTATCGCCCTTCAGAGCACGGGTTAACGACTCGGCTTCTGCTGTCATTTGCTTATTCAGTTCACGCAGGCTTAACAGCTCTTTTTGCAACGACATACGCTGACGCCCTTCCTCAGCATATTGGCTACCCACTTGCTGACGAAAAGCTTCCAGCTGCTGTTTTAAAGGATTCAAAGTAGACGCTAACCGTCGTTCGTTTGCCGTTTCAAATTGCTGCGCTTTTTGTTCAAAAATACGCTGGGCTAAGCGTTCAAATTCGTTTTTTAAGCGTTCTTCACTTTCACTTAAACTGGTGAGTTTGTCTTGCATATGTTGGTGGGCCGCACCAGCAAGTGCCCGCTGCTTATCCAGCTCCGCGGTTAGCAATACCCGCTGCTCTTGTAAATAGCGGTTGCGTGCATGGGCACGCGAAAGCAACACCAGCAACAACACAAAAAGGGCAGCAACGACTGTTGCTGCCCCCATCCAGAATGTACTTGAAAAGGTGTCAGTGACCATTTATTTGCTGTCAAGCTCTGCTATTTTAACGGACCAAATAGCCGGGCCAGCTTCATGGGCATTATTCCCTAAACTGTCCACTGCTACGGTGACCGGCATGTCTTCCACTTCAAATTCATAAATGGCTTCCATACCTAGGTCTTCAAACGCCACCACTTTCGCTTTTTTAATGGCCTTCGACACCAAGTAGGCAGCCCCACCCACGGCCATCAGATACACAGCATTATGCTTGGCAATGCTAGCGACTGTTTCTGGACCACGCTCCGCTTTTCCGATCATGCCCAAAATACCGGTTTCTTCCAGCATTTGGTCGGTAAACTTGTCCATACGGGTCGCCGTTGTTGGTCCTGCTGGGCCAACCACTTCGTCGCCCACTGGGTCCACTGGGCCAACGTAGTAAATAAACTTGTTTTTCAAGTCCACCGGTAGTGGCTCGCCCTTATCCAACATTTCTTTCATGCGCTTGTGGGCTGCGTCTCGGCCTGTATATAGTTTTCCAGACAACAGTACGGTTTCACCCATACGCCATTCAGCAATATCTGCAGGTGTTAGCGTGTCCAGGTTCACTCGGCGCGCACTGTCGCCCACTTCCAAGGTAATGTCTGGCCAGTCTTCTAAGCGCGGTGGCTGCAAGTCGGCTGGGCCGCTTCCATCGAGTGTAAAGTGGGCGTGACGTGTCGCAGCACAGTTTGGAATTAAGGTCACAGGCTTCGAGGCAGCGTGAGTCGGCATGGAGTTAATTTTCACATCCACCACTGTGGTTAAGCCGCCAAGCCCTTGGGCACCAATTCCTAATTTATTCACACGCTCGTAAATTTCTAAACGCAAGGCTTCTTCCGGCGTTTCAGGGCCACGATCAATCAGCTCTTGAATGTTCACAGGGTCCATCAGTGACTCTTTTGCCAATACGGCCGACTTCTCAGCTGTACCACCAATACCAATTCCTAGCATACCAGGTGGACACCAGCCCGCACCGAGCTTCGGCATGGTTTCCACGACCCAGTCAGCAATGGAGTCGCTCGGGTTAAGCATGGCCATTTTGGTTTTGTTTTCAGAGCCACCCCCTTTCGCTGCAATCATCACTTCAACTTTATTGCCAGGTACCATGTCAATGTGCACAACAGCTGGGGTGTTGTCTTTGGTGTTGACTCGAGCTCCAGCAGGGTCTGCTACAATCGAGGCTCGTAGCGGGTTGTCTGGGTTGCTATATGCGCGACGCGTGCCCTCGTTCACCATTTCTTGCACCGTTAAGTCTGTTTTGTCCCACTGCACTCCCATGCCTACTTTTACAAAGCAGGTCACTATGCCTGTGTCTTGGCATAAAGGGCGATGCCCTTCTGCTGACATCCGCGAGTTCACCAACATTTGCGCTATGGCGTTTTTTGCTGCTTCACTCTGCTCTCGCTCATAAGCTTCTGCGAGTGCATCGACAAAGTCTAAGGGGTGGTAATAAGAAATAAATTGCAGCGCATCTTCAATGCTATCGATAAAATCTTGTTGACGAATTACAGACATGCGAACCTCATTTAAACTGGTCAAAGGTGTGTGTTTTTATGGCCACCCAGACTCAAAAAAAGTGTCGAAATATGAGCCGTATGATACCCTTAAACAGATTTAATCGCTAGTCACAGGCTACTTACCTATGCATAAAGAAAATAATAAAAACACAACTATATACCCCGTTGAATATCGCCTTTGGAGTAACACGCAGGCACTTTTTGCTCCTTTTGCCGACGAACCTTGGGCCATTTTACTCGACTCCGCCAATGCCCATCATCCCGACAGTCGGTACGATATCATCGTACGTAAACCAGAACGGACCATCCGCCTTATCGACCAACAACTTATCTGCCAGCCCCCCTTACCCGAAACCTCAAACACTCCCCCAACAGACCTCTTCACCACCATACAAGCTGCCCTCGCACCCTATCAAGACATGCAGTCGAATATCCCATTTTGCGGTGGCGCTGTGGGCTACTTTGGTTACAATGCGGGACAAAATGCAGGTTATGAAAAAGCAGGGGTCGCGTCTGACATTGCCATGCCCGACGCTGCCGTCGGTATTTATACCCACGCCTTAGTTATTGACCATCAGGACAAACAAAGCTACATCGTTGCACCCAGCCATATGAGCCAGACCGACGCGGAAGCTTTTTGGCGCGCAGAAGCTCCAACCGTTGTGCCTTTTAAGCGCCACAGTGAGTGGCAGAGTAATCTCACCGAAGCAGAATATATTGAACGTTTTGAACGCTTCCAAGCCTATGTCGCTGCGGGCGAATGCCACCATATCAACCTTGCTCAACGTTTTACCGCGGAATGCACCGGCAGCAGCTGGCAAGCTTACACCACCTTACGGGAAACCAATGGCACCCCTTTCTCCGGGTTTATGAACTTAGAAGAAGGAGCCGTGCTTAGCTTATCGCCCGAACGCTTTGTGCGTGTCAGTGAAACTGGCGAGCTACAAACCAAGCCCATCAAAGGCACCCGCCCTCGTCATGCGGTACCCAGCAAAGACGCGGCGCTTGCTGCTGAGTTACTCGCCTCGGAAAAGGAGCGCAATGAAAACCTACTCGTGGTTCAGCTATTAACCGACGACATTCGCCCAGTCTGTGTACCTGAAAGTATTCAAACTCCGCAGCTGCTGGCCATAGAAAGCTTTCCTGCTGTGCATCATTTGGTTAGCACCCTTGTCGCGCAGTTAAAGCCAGGCCACGACGCCCTCGACTTAATGCGGGCCGTCATGCCCGGGGGGTCTATCACCGGCCATCCGAAGCAGCAGGCCATCGACGTCATCGCCGAGCTCGAGCCACACCAACGCTCTGTGTATTGCGGTAGCCTAGCGTATTTTAGCTTTCACGGTGCGGCCGATAGCAATGTCACTATTCGTACCTTGTGCCACAGCCAAGATAAGCTGCATTGTTGGGCTGGCGGTGGTATTGTGTCCCAGTCGGTAGCAAGCGAGGAGTACCAAGAAACCTTCGACAAGGTTGCTCGCATACTGCCCTATTTATAATCTAGAAGGAGTATTAAGCCGTTTGTGTCGTGCCAATTAAATGAATTTGTAACTCAGTTTAGTTTGCATCCGCCTGCAGCTCAGGCATGGCCTGATTTCGCTTGGCATAAATCCGCGGTTTTAATTCCTGTCCGTCAGGGGCGTAGCGAGTTAGAAGTTATTCTCACTCGCCGCACCCCGCACTTACGCCACCATGCAAGCCAAATTTGTTTTCCCGGTGGACGAATGGACGCAAGTGACCCTTGCTTGCAGTACACTGCTTTACGTGAAACCCAAGAAGAAATTGGTTTAGCACCGCAGCAAGTTGATATTATTGGGCAATTACCCGAGCAACCCGTTCTTTCTCGTTTTATGATTCAGCCATACCTGGGTGTGGTAACAAGCGAGTCCCCTTTCTATTTAGCCACAGATGAAGTAGCAGAGGTATTAACTGTACCGCTCCGCGTGCTCTTGGATCAGCGCAACCATTTACAGGTAAAGCGCAATGACCCGCTGTATCCGACGGTGCACTTTATTCCTTGGCAGGGGCAACTTATTTGGGGCGCAACAGCTGCTATCATTCGAACCCTCGCTGACCAAATGAACCCGCAAGGCAAGCATCTATACACTCCGGTCTTTTAACGATAAGCTCAACAAGCTGAGCTAGACATCTTCTTGGAGCGAATAATGCCCGCATCGACAAATAACAACGAAAGCCCTATCGACTTCGCCACGGTATTAGCCGCCAGCGTGCATGACATGAAAAATGGCCTCTTTCTCTTATTGCAGTCTATCGAACAGGTAGCCGCCGAGGTAGAAAGTGCTCAACCTCGCAGCCGCCTGGCCGATATTCACTATGAAACCCAACGGTTAAATACGGGCTTAATGCAATTGCTCAGTTTGTACCGTCAAAGTCACGACCACTTGCCTTTGAATATGCAAGAAGTGTTTCTTGACGACATTGCCGACGAACTTGTGGCTAATAACCAGTTTTATGCGCGCCACCATCATGTGGAGCTTCGGGTGGACTTAGTAAATGAAGGCAGCTGGTATTTCGATCAACATTTAGTTTTAGTCTTGCTGAACGACGTGGTTATCAATGCGCTGCGCTACGCCAAACAGCAGGTGCAAGTAAAGCTAGGAGTCGACACGGTACTCAACCGTTTTTATGTTGAAGTGCACGACGACGGTGAAGGGTACCCACAAAGCATGATAGACAGCATGGGGATTGAGCCAGGCAATATGGTATTAAGTGCCGGCCGCACTGGGCTTGGCTTATACTTTTCTCACTTAATCGCCCAAGCGCACCAGCAAAACAACAAACAAGGCTCTATCTGGCTCAGTAACGATAGCCCTCTAGGTGGCAGCAAGTTTACATTGCAACTACCGTAATAAATGGAAGTCAGGTACAGTGATATGCATAACAATAAGGACGTAAAACCATAATATGCTCCTAGCCATTATTATTCTTATTTTCGCTTTAGCTCTTCTAGCTGTCGGTGTAAATGCTATTCAGCAGCATAAGCAACGCGTTGAGCTAGAAAGGCGGCAAAAAATACACCGTTACCGCAATATACTTGAGGAAACGGAAGACTTAATGACCATCGCCAGCGACTTTCCCGTGGGTAAAGCATTGATGCATGTGCTCCGTTGTCGGGCCCGAGACTCGTTAAAGCTGCTCATTGACGTACAGCCTAATGTGGCCGAATTGAAAGCCCGGCTGGAAGAGTATGAAGAGGCCATTGCGGGCTACAATCCCAACGACAAAAGCCTATTAGTTGAAAACTTCTCCATACCGGCTCATGACAAACAAATCGTCGTCATGTTACAAGGCCTGAAGAAGTTGCGCAAAATGCTACGCTCTGAACACGGCCGCAATCGAGTCGACAGCAATATCTTCCATGAAGAAGACAGACGTATTGAAAAAGCCCTTATACGCATTAGCGCCGAAAGCCTTATCCGACGTGGTGAAGCTGCTTTCAGTACAGGCATGATAGGCTCTGCACGACAGTATTTAGAAAAAGCCAAGCGAACCTTAGACGAAGTCACTTTCAGTGACGACTACATCACAAAAAAGCTGGCTTATATTGACCAAAAGTTGAAGGAAATAATGGAAACCC
The DNA here is from genome assembly GCF_003987015.1 of Aliidiomarina taiwanensis. Classification (GTDB taxonomy): domain Bacteria; phylum Pseudomonadota; class Gammaproteobacteria; order Enterobacterales; family Alteromonadaceae; genus Aliidiomarina; species Aliidiomarina taiwanensis. The sequence goes on from NZ_PIPQ01000003.1 coordinate 86,831, forward strand.
TGCGGGTAGCCAATGCCAAAGATGCAGCCAAGCGGGACGAAAAGTCTGATATAGACGAATTATTTCAGCCAAAGAAAAAGTGGTAGCGGACATGAGTTTAAAAGACCAATTAAGCCAGCTTGTGTACAGTACAGAGCAAGGCAAAATAACTCCCGAAGAAGCACCCGAGCAGGTTCCTCAAGGCGACGGTATTGTCCGCATTCGCCGTGAAACCAAAGGCCGTAAAGGCCGCGGTGTTACTGTAATTGAAGGCTTAGGAGTAACCCAGGCCGAGCTAAAAGACATAGCAAAACAATTAAAGAAGCGCTGTGGCGTAGGCGGTAGCACAAAAGAATATGCAATTGAAATTCAAGGAGACCAGCGGGAAGCCTGTGCCGAATGGTTACGGTCGAAAGGCTATACAGTGAGGTTTTCTGGCGGTTAGTTTACAGTGAATACCTTGTCGAACTGAGCATTCAACAGCACCTGCCGCACTTCGTCACGGCAATTTATTAAGGCTATTTCAATCGAGGTGCGGGCAAAGGTTTTCCTTAGGTTAAGCAGCATGCCCAAACCTGAGCTGTCGATATGCTCCACCCCTTTGAAGTCAATAACAATTTTCTCCACCGTCGGGGCTATCCCCGTATATGCTTCACGAAATGCGCCCACCAAATGAAAGTCGAAAACACCCTTCACCATAATGGTGAGCTGGTTATCTTCTGTCGAATAGCGAATAGGTAAGGTCATAAAGTTGTGGTTATATCTATTAGTTACTACTTATTTAAGAATACACTGTTATGAACTATACTGCCACTACAATTACTTATATAAAGGTACAGTTTAGTTTGTCTTTGCTTCACTTTCATGGGAAAGTGCCTCTCTCTAAGGCCTTCGTAGCAACAAGAGAGAGGCAACAAATGTTTACAGGTCTGGACGTTGCTTGTATTTCTCGTAGAGCTGTAACTGCCTATTACTTAAGTCTAGGGCCCGTCCCTCAATAAACATATAGCCAATATTCTGCGTTAGCTGGTTCAATACATCGCCTGCCGAAACAATCACGGTGGCATGTTTACCCACCTCGAGAGAACCCAGCGTATCTTCAACACCCATTAAGCGAGCTGGGGTTAAAGTAATAGCGCGCAAGGCGTCTTGGTATGGCAGCCCGAAGGCAACTGCATGGCCTGCCGCAAATGCAAGGTTTCGGCTATCCCAATACCCAGGGTAAGCAATAGCAAACTCTACCCCTGCAGCCGCCAACACAGCCGGTGCCGTGAAAGCCGTATCGTAAGCCTCATCAACCCGGCTTGGAAGCCCGTAAGCATGGCCGTACACAACCGGAATACTCTCAGCTGCTAAGGTTTCTGCAAGCATCCAGCTGTCACGCGCGCCCACAAAGGTGAGGTCAAAACCATAAGCGCGGTTGAACTCTATTGCTTGCTCTAGTTGGCGTCGGTCATTTGCGTGCACATAAAGCTTCATTTCGCCTTGAAATAAAGCCCGCATGGCTTCCCAACGTTGATCAACCTGCTGCTGCGTGCCAGCCAAACGGCCTTCGTGGTACGCATGAGCTGTTTCGAAAACTTCAACCAGCTGCTCGTAGGCTTTTGCATTCGCTTTGCGTTGCTCTGCAGGTGAGCGGCGTTCCCACCAAGCACTGTTCAAACCAACCCGAGGCCAACTAATGTGCAACGCCACAGGGCCCGCTTCCAGCGCATCGGCCCAATGCCAACCATCGAGCTGCATCAAGCTCGAGCGGCCATTCACTAAGCGGCCTTGCGGTACAACTTGGGCATGGGTAATTCCCATATACCGCAGCGTCGGAATAATGTCTGAGTCGGCATTAAATGCATGGTGTGCTAACACCTCGGGGGTGACATTCCCTACTTCCCGTAAGTCGTTGGTGGGCCGCGCTTGTTCAAGTTCAATCATACCCAGGGTGGTGTCTAAAGCCACCAGGCCTGGGTACACGTGCTGACCTGAAACATTCAGCACTTGGGTGCCAGCTGGAACATCTAAGTTCTTACCCATGGCAGCAATACGGCCGTCTATCATCAGCAGGTCCGTATTGGCCAAGGTCCCTTGACTCACCGTGTGCAGGGTTCCCCCTTGCAATAGTATGGGCTGGGTCTGCTTTTCACCCGGCACTAAGTTGTGCGCTTGCAAAGGCAGCGCAACAAGTAATAAAAATACGCCTAAAATACGTTTCATTAATGCGCTCCTTCCATTTCAACAAACTCCGTCCAACGCCACACATCGTGGTTGTCTTCACACTGCCACGTTGGCTGCTCTGCACGATACCCATTACGGTTGCCACGTTTGGCTTCACTGCCTTGGCTTAGCACCTTTTCAATAAGCAGTTGGCGTTCGTTAGCCACTTCGGCTCGGCGTGCAAGGTCGGCTTGTCGGTCAAAGTATTTCCGCCCTTCTATCCAGGTTTGCTGAACTTGCGCATAGGCAGAAAGCGGTGGCGCATTCCACAAAACAAAGTCTGCATGCTTACCAACCGTAATACTTCCAACATGCTCTTCAACTTCCATTTGCATGGCTGGGTACAGGGTGATCATTTTCAAAGCTTCGTACTCGCTCATGCCGCAGTAGCGAACAGACTTAGCTGCTTCCGTATTTAATCGGCGTTGTAAGTCATTACTATCCGAGTTAATGCTGGTCAGCACGCCTTTCTCCATGAGTTGGCAAGCATTTTGTGGCACTGCGTCATAGGCTTCAAATTTGAAAGCCCACCAGTCAGCAAAGGTAGACGCATTTGCACCATGTGCACGCATCTCGTCGGCTACTTTGTAACCTTCTAGAATGTGCGTAAAGGTATGAATGCGGAAGCCTAACTCTTCCACCACGTCCATCAAGGCCAGCACTTCCGACGCCACATAGCTATGTACGTGGGTATGACGTTTGCCTTGGAGTATTTCAAGCAAGGTTTGCATGCGGTAGTCTGTGCGCGGTGGAGCAGTGCGTCGACGCTCCGTTCGGCTCAGCGCTGCATAGGCTTCTTGGGCTTGACCGTACTCTCGAGCAGACTGGAAGTAGTCACGAATAAGCGCAGCAACACCCATACGGGTTTGTGGGTAACGAATTGTGTTCATATCGCCCCAGTTGCTTTGTTTTACGTTTTCACCCAAGGCCATTTTTATGGTCCAAGGCACTTCTTTGAATTTCAAGCCTTCCGCGTCTTGTCCCCAGCGTAGCTTAATAGCTTGGCCTTGGCCCCCAATGGGGTTCGCTGAGCCATGCAGCAAATGCGCAACCGTGGTACCGCCTGCCAACGAGCGATAAATGTGAATATCGTCTGGGTTAACCACGTCACCAATGCGAACTTCGGCCGTCACAGGCTCTGTGCCTTCATTCACCCCTTGCGAAATAGCAATGTGTGAGTGCTCATCAATAAAGCCCGGTGTAATATGCATGCCGGCAGCGTCTATCACCTGGTAGCCCCGCGGGGTTGACAAGTTTTTGCCTATTCGGTGAATCAAACCATGACGCACAATAATATCTGTGTCCGTTAATATTCCCTGGTCATCGGCCGTCCAAATGGTTGCACGACGAATATGCAAGTTGGCTTGTTCTGGCTGTTGTCTCATTCCAAACCCAAGGTTTGGCCAGGTCAACTCGCTCACATATTCGGGACTGCCTGCAGTAGCCTTGCTTGGCGCGTCGGCAGCTGGCGGCTCTGGACGGGTCGCGGTGAAGGTTATTAATTCACTGGCAGCGTTCTGAGCGCGCCCTGCAAAGCCAGTTAACGACTCAGGCTGTAAACGAAACCTATGCACGCCTGCAATGCCTATCGAAGACAAGTCGGCATGGAAGTACAACACACTGTCTTCTGTGCGTACGCCCTGAAGCCGAATACGGGTGTCACCTTGACTTAAACTGCCGCTCATTCGCCCTTCATTTTCAATGGTTAAGGTCAGCTCTTGGCCCGCAAATGTCAGCGAGTAGTCGCCGGCAAAAGAAGCTGGGTGCATTTCCTGCAACCGAGACTCTTGCCCTTGCAGCCAGACCGACACAATCTCACCATCAGCAAATAAGTCCCCGCGGCTGACCACAAAGTCGGCACGGTAACCGGTCTGCAAACGCCCGGCTTGATCCGCCACACCTGCTATTTCAGCAGGAACTGTGGTTAAGGCTGCAAGCGCGCGCGTGGGCGACAAACCATGCTCCACGGCTTTCCGCACATTGGCCCAAAAGTCCGACTTCTTCTCTAAACCATGGCTAGTAAAAGCGAATCGAACGCCGGCATTAGCAAGTGCAGCCGGGTTTCCAGGTGCTCGTTCCCAATGGCGTAAATCAGCCAGTGGCACATCAAGTTCTGCAAATTGCCCCTGCATGTCAGGCGCTGCAGGAAAGTTAAGAGGTAAAATCAGGTCGACGCCGGAAGCCTTTACTTCATTTAAGCGGGTATATTCAAAACCCGAACCAACCACAGTTAAAGGAACGGAGAATTCAGAAAATACACGCGCCGCACGCAGCAAGTTATGCTCATCCGACGCTTCAAATACAAACCCCTCCGTTTGTACACGCGCCAATGCGTCTAAGGCGGCATTGAATTCAACCGGCCCTTGCATGCTTTGCTTGCCTTGCGCTTCTTTATACCAAGCAGCGTCCGACAAGGTTTGGCGAATTAACGCGATACTTCCCATCAGCGAGCTTGGGTATTGCTGCTTAGAGCTGCCCTTATCAAAGGAAGCGAAGTGGCGTGCATAAGCTTGGTAAATCACATCGTTCGGTCGTTTGTCTGCCAGCGACACTGTGGTGGCGCGACCACGAAAAATACCGTCAAGGCGAGCTGTTTGCACTGCTGTGAAGCCCAAGTCTATATAACCTTTGGCATCACGGTTTTGCACTTTCACAGTGTCAAACCAATTACGCTCTGCGTGAATGGCCGCATTACTTCCATTCCCACCTTCACGCGCATTACTATACTGCGGGCGCTGGCCACGGCTACGTGGAGCTGGCGTGCCAGCCTGCTCTACAGCATAGTTGCTATAGGGGTCAATGAACCCAGGGTAAATCGTATAACCTGTGGCGTCGATCACCCGCGCCCCTTCAGGCGCTCTATTGTTGCTATTAATGGCTTGTATTATGCCGTCTTTCACGACCAGTGTGGCATGCTCTAACGACTTCCCCGGCTCTGTCACAACCGTTGCGTTGGTCAGTGCCACAAAACTCGGGTTCTTTTCGTGTAAGCCACGAGCGGGCGTGGTTTGGTCGGCCAGGGCAAGAACACTTACCCCCGCAGCCGCCACCGCACTAAGGCCAAGCCAAGCGCTTCTTCGCTTCATCTTCCTACCTCATTGTGATTTAATTTTGTTATTCTTTAGTTGTGACTGGTTTATAAGCAAATGGCAAGGCCGCTCCGATGAAGCGTCCGCAGAGAACGATAAACCTCAGAATCTTTTATTTCTTTCCCAAGAAAAAAGTGTATGGTATGAATATTAGAGCTTGTTAATCAATAGGATAATATTTCACATGAAAATTTTTAAGTTACTTCCGTTTGTGGCTGTATTAGGTCTTACATGTACTGCACCACTCGCTTCTGCTGACACATTCGTTGATGCTGATGACACCGTTGAATATCGTCAGCAGGCTTTCTCGCTCATTCGCGATAACTTTGGCATCATGGCGGGTATGGTGCGCGGTGAAATTACATTCGACGCAACGCAATTCCAACAACATGCAGACGCAGTTAAGCATTTAGCTCATATTCCTCTAGCGGGCTTCTCAGGTGCGGGAGAAAACGTCACTAAGGACAGCGCAGCCTTGCCTAAAATCTGGCAAAACTGGGATGACTTTAACAGTAAAATGGATGATTTAGTGAATGCTGCAGCAGAACTTGCAGAGGCAGCTGAAAGTGGCAACATCCGCACTATAGCCCCTAAGTTTATTGTCACAGCGGGCACCTGTAAGCAGTGCCACGACAACTACAAAGCAGACTAAAGGCTATGGTTAAAATTTGGGACGGCTTTATTCGCGGCTTCCATTGGTTACTCGTGGCCTGCTTTGCAGGCCTTTGGTACACAGGTGGTAAGCTTGAGCATATTGACGTGCATGAAATGCTTGGCATTTTTTTACTGGCTTTACTACTCACGCGAATTATCTGGGGGTTTGTAGGCAGTCATTCTGCGCGCTTTCGTCACTTTCTTGTAAGCCCTGCTGCAACCTTCAGGTACATGCGGGAACCAAGTAGCTTTCGCCAACATACCCATAACCCCATGGGCGCTTTGTCGGTGCTTATTATGCTCTTACTCTTGTTGATACAAGTGGTTACGGGCTTGTTTACCGACGACACTATATTTTACCGCGGTCCATTAGCCCACTTGGTTAGCTCAGATATGCGCTCCACCCTAACCAGCCTGCATCTGCTGAACTTTGAGTTTCTAAAAATCATTGTTGGCTTACACTTACTCGCCATTATTGCTTACCGCTTTTTCGGTCAACCCCTGACGAAAGCCATGGTGACGGGAATGAAACAAGCCGAGGAAAGTGAACAGCCGAAACTAGTGAATGGTGCTTGGGGTTATGTTTTGTTAGCCTTCATCTATGCTTTACTTACCTGGTGGTTAGGTTAACTATGACAAACATTCTTATAGCCGACGACGACTTTATTAGCTTAGAAGTGCTGAAAGCCATGCTCGCTCAGTATGCTGTGACGGTACACACGGCAGCTGACGGGCAAGCGGCTGTCGACACAGCTTTACAAGTCACTCCTGCGCTCATCATACTCGACTATGAAATGCCCAAGTTAACGGGTGCCGAAGCTTGCAAGCAGTTGCGGCAGCACGCTGTCTTCGCTGACACCCCCATTATTGCACTAACCGGGCACCAAAGCCCAACGGAGATAGAAGCATGCCGAGCCGCGGGTATGAACCACACGCTCCACAAACCCGTCTCGCCAGACGCACTGCAAGACCTATTTAGTACCTATCTTCCTGAGCTCCTATAAAACGACAAATTGCAGGCACAAAAAAACCCAGCCAAGGCTGGGTTTTTTATGTGGGGTCGATTAAGAGCCCAATTTCTCTTTAATACGTGCAGAACGACCGCTGCGCTCACGCAAGTAGTAAAGTGTCGCACGACGAACCGCACCACGACGCTTAACAGTAATACTGTCAACCATTGGGCTGTGCGTTTGGAACGTACGCTCAACACCTTCACCGCTCGAGATTTTACGAACAGTAAATGCGCTGTGTAAACCACGGTTACGCTTACGAATTACCACGCCTTCAAAGGCCTGAATACGTACACGCTCACCTTCTTTAACTTTAACATTAACGATAACGGTATCACCCGGGCCAAATGCTGGCACTTCGGTTTTCAACTGCTCGTCTTCGAGCTGCTGAAGAATAGACTTATTTACTTTAGCCATTGTATATCTCCTCCTAGAAATAACTGCACGTCATTCTTTGGTGTTAAGCAAAGCCTGCTGTTCGTCAGTCAGAGCTAGGTTATTAAGTAGATCGGGCCGCCGTTGCTGGGTTCGTTTCAGAGCCTGTTGCAACCGCCACCTGCGAATTTCTTCATGGTGCCCACTCAGTAACACTGCTGGCACCCGTTTACCATCGAGAACTTCAGGCCGAGTATAGTGTGGGCAATCAAGCAAACCCTCTGTAAAAGAGTCTTCTACAGCGGAGCGTGCATCCCCCAGCACACCTGGCACTTGTCTTGCTAACGTGTCGATCAGAACCATGGCCGGCAACTCGCCTCCGGAAAGGACAAAATCACCTATGGACCATTCTTCGTCAATATCTGCCTCGATAACACGCTCGTCAATTCCTTCATATCGCCCTGCTACCAGAACAAATGAAGTGGTTTGACTCAGCTCATCAACCCCTTGATAGTCTAACTTGCGACCTTGCGGCGACAAGTAAATAACCTTGGGAGTTGAACCGCTTTCTGCTGCCACCGCTTGTTTAGCATCTGCAATTGCAGCTCGCAAAGGAGCCACCATCATCAACATGCCAGGACCACCGCCATAGGGGCGATCATCCACAGTGCGGTGCTTGTCTTCCGTATAGTCACGTGGGTTCCACGTGCTCACAGAAAGCAAGCCAGCTTCAACGGCGCGACGTGTTACACCTGACTCTGTAATTGCCTTCAGCATTTCAGGAAACAGGGTAACGACACCTACAGTTAAACGGTCAGCCATTAGAAGTCAGCTGGCCAGTCAACCGTTACGGTCCCAGACGCCTTATTCACTTCAATCACATACTGCGACTGAATAAAAGGTATCAAACGTTCACGTTTGCCGAACGCGTCATTGCTGTTCGCCTTCACAACCATTACGTCGTTGGCAGGCGTGGACAGCATATGGTCTACCGTGCCCATGTCATACCCTTGGGTATTCATCACACGTAGCCCTTCGAGATCACGTAAGTAAAACTCGTTCTCTTCCAGTTCAGGCAATGCACTTGCCTGAACCGCAATATCCATGCCCGTATATAGCGCAGCTACATCACGGTCATCAACATTGGCTAACTTTGCTACCAAGCCTTTATTATGCCAGCGCCATTGGCTGACTTCGGCTTGTTGCCAATTACCATCCCGGCCAATAAACCAGGGTGCGTAATCAAAAATACCCGACAACTCATCAGTGAACGCGTTGACCCGGAGCCAGCCTTTAATACCGTATACGGCACCTAGGTTCCCTAACACCACAAGATCATCGGTCGTTACTGCTGTAGTAGTCATGACAATACTCGTCTTAGGCAGCAGCAGTTTGTTGTGCTTCTTGAACTAACTTAGCGACACGCTCAGAAAGCTGTGCGCCTGTTCCAAGCCAATGCTCGATACGCTCAAGATCAATGCGTAATACTTCTTCCTGGCCACGAGCCAGTGGGTTAAAAAAGCCGACTTTTTCAATGAAACGACCGTTACGAGCGTTTCTGCTGTCGGCAACAACCACCTGGTAGAATGGACGCTTTTTTGCGCCACCCCGTTGTAATCGAATGGTTACCATTACCGTCCTCAATATAATCAATAAAACAAAGTTAAAGTTAAGCTTCCTACCCACATTCTTGGAACAAGAGCAGGAAGCCGCGTAAGTTTACGGATCTCACAGAAAATTGCAAGGTTTAACGCCGTAATTATCTGCCGCCTGGGAACATACCTGGCGGCATTTTACCGCCCATTTGGCGCAGCATCTTCGCCATGCCGCCCCCTTTCATCTTCTTCATCATTTTTTGCATTTGGGTGAATTGCTTCAACAGGCGGTTCACATCTTGCACTTGCACACCCGACCCCGCTGCAATTCGACGCTTACGAGAACCTTTAATAACGTCTGGGAATTCTCGCTCTTGCGGCGTCATAGAATTAATTATAGCTTCCATTCGCACGGTTAGCTTGTCATCCATTTGCCCTTGAAGCTGACCCGCCATTTTTCCCATGCCCGGCATTTTGTTCATTAAGCCCATCATGCCGCCCATATTGCGCATTTGCTCAAGCTGGTCCCGGAAGTCTTCCAAGCTAAACTTCCCGCTTTTCATTACTTTCTTGGCCATTTTCTCGGCTTTAGTTCGGTCGACCTTTTGCTCTACTTCTTCAATTAAAGAAAGCACATCGCCCATACCAAGAATACGCCCAGCTATTCTATCTGGGTGGAATGGCTCTAAGGCGTCGTTTTTCTCGCCAACACCTAAAAACTTAATAGGCTTACCGGTAATATGACGAATCGATAAAGCCGCACCACCGCGGGCATCACCGTCAACCTTGGTCAAAATCACCCCGGTTAAGGGCAAGGCTTCATTAAAGGCTTTTGCTGTATTGGCCGCGTCCTGACCTGTCATGGCGTCGACCACAAACAAGGTTTCAATGGGGTTTATTGCCCCGTGCAGGCGCTTTATTTCTGCCATCATGGCTTCATCTATGGCCAAACGACCCGCCGTATCCACCAGCACTACATCCATAAACTGCTTGCGGGCATGGTCTATTGCTGCTTGAGCAATATCAACAGGGTCTTGGTCCGCCGTAGACGGGAAAAACGCCACATCGACTTCTTCGGCTAAACGTTCTAGCTGTGCAATGGCCGCTGGGCGATACACGTCAGCACTCACCACCAGCACTTTTTTCTTCTGCTTTTCTTTTAAGTGGCGTGCTAACTTGCCCACACTGGTGGTTTTACCCGCACCTTGCAGACCCGCCATAAGCATAACAGCAGGAGGTTGTGTGGCTAAGTCAAGGCCCACATTCGCCTCACCCATAGCCATTTCAAGCTCAGTGCGAACTATTTTTACAAACACCTGCCCTGGGTTGAGGTTTTTATTTACTTCCACCCCTAAAGCACGCTCTTTTACCTTCCCAATGAAGTCTTTAATCACAGGCAGCGCGACATCTGCCTCTAATAGAGCCATGCGCACTTCACGCAGGGTGTCTTTAATATTGTCTTCGGTCAAACGACCGCGACCACTAATATTTCGCAAGCTTTGCGAAAGGCGATCGCTTAAATTCTCAAACATAACGTATTCCTGTTTGTACAGTTTGCGCTATTATACGGAAAGCAGTTGGGTTTGGCGATTGAAGTCCGTATACTAACCTAAGTTGCAAGACGAATCATTTACAACGATAAGAGACCCAAAAATAATGCTGATACAGTTACTTACATTGCTCTGTATCCTTCTTTATGGAGCTGGTATTTTCTTTCTAAACCGCCGCCTTCATGCTCCATCGGTATACACTCGACGTATTCTTATCTCTAACATTGGGGCAGTTGTCGTGCATACAACACTGCTCACAGCGCTACTTGCCGAGCGTGGCCTCAATCATTTAAGTTTTCTCATTGTCCTCAGCATTATCGCATTATTATTAGGAATTTTCTCCGTCAGTCGGGGTCGCCAACTCGCAAGCCTTATGTTACGCCCTGCTATTTTTGGTTTTGCCATTGTCAGTATTCTCTTGCTCATGCTGATACCCGAGCGAAGTCACATGCAGTACGCCATGAGCATTGGCCTGACGGTGCATATTATACTTTCCTTACTGGCATTTAGTTTACTTGTACTGGCCTCCCTTTATGCAGGCCAAGTGCTATTTTTAAATAAAGTGCTAAAAGAACGCTCCGCTCGCGCTCTCGACGCGCATTTACCGCCGCTGCTGGCCGTAGAGCAATACTTTTTCCGCTTATTAACCGCAGGCACCTTGGTGCTTACCTGTGCTATTGTTGCGGGCGTATTATTCGTCGACGGCCTATTTGCAGCCACCCAGTTACATAAAACCATTCTGTCCTTTGTCGCCTGGCTCTGCTTTGGTGGCATTGTTATAGCCCACTACGTTCGAGGCCTACGGGGCAAACCTATCATTCTACTCACACTGACCGCTTCGTCACTACTCACATTGGCTTACTTTGGTAGCCGCTTTGTTCGCGATATTCTTTTATCTTGACATCTCGTCCTCTGCCCATACATTAGTAGTCGTCACCCAAAAACAGGAATAACAATTGGACCAACTATCTTTAAGCACACTGTTTATTATTTTAGGTGTGTTGCTGTTAATATCCGCCTTTTTCTCTGGCTCTGAAACAGGCATGATGTCGGTGAACCGCTACAAGCTTCGTCACTTAAGCCAAAGTGGTGACAAAGCAGCGCGGCGTGTCAACTTCTTACTCGAACGACCCGACCGTCTTATTGGCCTAATCCTCATTGGCAACAACTTGGTTAACATTGCCGCTTCCGCCGTGGCTACCGTTATTGGCATGCGCTTGTACGGCGACTACGGTATTTTACTGGCCACAATTGGACTGACCCTTGCAGTACTCATTTTTTCCGAAGTGACACCGAAAACCATTGCCGCTTTGCAGCCCGAAAAAGTTGCTTTTCCAAGCTCCTTTGTACTTAAGCCTATGCTGCGTATACTGTACCCACTTGTGGCTGCCGTTAACTTCATTACCAATAATTTCCTTCGACTGCTCGGCTTCGACCCGAAGAATGCAGGCAAAGACACGTTAAGCGCAGAGGAATTACGCAGCGTGGTGCACGACGCAGGAGCCATGATCCCTTCTCGTCACCAAGACATGCTACTCAGTATTCTCGATTTAGAAAAAGTCACCGTGGACGACATCATGATTCCTCGGCATGAAATTAATGCCATTGATATCAATGCGGACTGGAGTCAAATTAGCCGCCAGCTCATGAACATGCAAAGTACCCTGGTTCTTCTATATCGCGGTGAAATTGACGACGCCATTGGTTTCTTACATGCCCGCGACATGCTACAAGTCGTGACCCGTAATCAAGACGAAGCGGACAAGCCCTCACTGGTGCGTGCTGTTCGTGAAATTTACTATATTCCAGAAGGTACACCCCTGAGTGTTCAGCTCATCAAGTTCCAACAGAACAAAGAGCGTATTGGCCTAGTGGTAGACGAATACGGTGATATTCAGGGTCTCGTAACCCTTGAAGATATTCTTGAAGAAATTGTGGGAGACTTCACCACCACCATGACAGGGCAAGCCGTCGAGACAATAGCGAAAGAAGACGACGGCAGTGTCGTCATTGAAGGGACTATTAACCTGCGCGAGTTGAATAAAGAACTCAAGCGAAATTTCCCTACGGACGGCCCCAAAACCTTAAATGGCCTGTTGACAGAGCTACTAGGGGATATTCCTGACAACCCCATGTGCTTGGTTATCGACGACAACCGAGTTGAAATTATTGAAGCGTCCAACAGTGTCATCAAGTCCGTTCGCTTACTGCCTAAGCGTAAGCGAACGAAACGTAAGTCGCAGGACTAGCCAAACAATAAGCGGCGCAGCCAGCCTCGGTTCAATTGTTTCTCACACGACCGCAACTGCTGCGCATATTGGTTTGAACGTGCGTCTACTCGTCGCGACACCTGCACCAACCATTGCTTTTGTAAATAAGTACGGCGTTTATAGCCGCCCCACCCCTCGTGGTAATTTAAGTATTGGCCGTAAGCATCCCACTTCGACACACCATTAATACTATGTGACTTGGTAATAAACCACCCCATAAAGTCAATGGCATCATCGAAGTTGTCACGGCGTGCTCGGCGCTGTCCTGTTTCTCGAATATAGTCATCCCAGGTCATGGTTTTCGCTTGTGCGTAGCCATAAGCGTCACTCACACGCCCCCAAGGAATAAAGCCAAGTAGGTACTTACGAGGTGGCTGCGCACGCGCTTGAAATGAGCTTTCTTGATACATCATCGACATAGGGACATGAATAGGCACACCCCATTTGTCGTTCATTTTCTTAGCTCCTTTCCACCAGTCGCGACGCTCTTCAAATATATTACAAATATTGGAAGGGTCGCTCGGTGGCGGCGTCGTACAACCAGAAATAAAAGCTGTAGAAACAACAACTAATGCAATTGCTGCAGTTTTTTTATACATTGTTGGAACTTTTCCTAATAGCAGCACTCTTACTTAATGAATGGTGTATATGTAGGCACCATCATCCCCTGGATTAATAAGCTTCATTTTAACGCCCCTCTGGGGCGTTTTTTTTGTGCTGAGCCTGAGCAAAGTACTCTGCTAGAAAGTCACCGAAACTACCTGTAGTAGCAGCTTCCATATGGGCTTTACTGGCCAAAGACTCCTGGGTCCATTGAGCAAACTGCTCTGCTGAATAGAACTCAAGCTCTGAATTCATTAATTCGGTACGATACTGCCGAGCTAGTTGCATACCCGGAGACACACCTTCCGCTTGCGCTTTGCGGTGCATAGCCACCACCTGACCAGACAAAGTCTGTTCAGGGTCAGAAATGGCAGGGCGCCACACATTCAGGCTCTGCTGGTAGAGGGCTTCAGGCTCATTTTCATCCAGTACCACCGCTATGTCTTCTAGCTCTGCGAAAAGATCCGTCAAACGTTCTTCCACGCTCGCTATGCCACACGCATCTGTCAGGAGTAGGCCTGGCTTACGCCCCTGAGCTACCACTTCATCCACGAGTCGCTCTGTGTCCACTTGCTCTTCAAAACTCAAAGGCTCACTATGCGTGAATAAACAATACAAAAGGAACAGGTCTATAAAACGCATTTGGTGCTCATCAATCCCCACATTACTAAAGGGGTTCACATCCAAAACACGCACTTCAATATACTCAATACCACCACGCTCCAAGGCTTGCGCCGGCGTTTCACCATTTTGTGGTATCTGCTTGGGTCGAATTGGCGAGTAGAACTCGTTTTCTATTTGCAAAATATTCGGGCTTAACTGCTTCCACTCATCCCCTTCGAGCACGCCAATGGCTTGAAAACGCTCAGACGGTGTAAATACCGCGCGTCGCAGTGCATCCACATACTCTTCGAGTAGGTTATAAGTAATTGGAAGCCTTGCCTGTTCTGGGTTGGTATAACCTAAGTCACTCATTCGCAGCGAGGTTGCATACGGAAAGCCTGCTAGGCCCCCGCCCATGTCTTCCAACCCAATGTCCACGGTCGTATGACGAGTGAAGGACTTGCACAAGACGGGTGAAGCACCAAACATATAAGGCAATACCCAAGCAAGGCGTTTGAAGTTACGAATAAGCCCTAAGTAACGATTCGAGCGAAACTCTATACTATCGCGGTCACCGTCTTCTTCAGCCAATGCGTGCCATAAGCTATCGGAAATTGAAAAGTTATAATGCACCCCAGCAATGGTTTGCATCATGGCCCCATACCGATAGGTCAGCCCTTGGCGGTACACCCGCTTCATGGTGCCCGCGTGAGAGTCACCGTATTGGGCTATGCGAATATCGCTAAGATCATTCACATAACACGGCATGCTCATAGGCCATAAGTGCTCATCGCCAATGGCATGGTAAGTATACCTATGTAGGTCGCGTAGCTGCGCCATGGTGTCTTGCACGGAGCGTGACACAGGGGTTATAAACTCTAATAAGGCTTCTGCATAGTCGGTTGTAATTGCAGGGTGTGTCAGGGTGGCCCCTAAGCTTTCCTCTGGGTGCATGGTCACAGCCAAGCGCCCTTCTGGAGTGATGCGTAACGACTCGCGCTCGATACCGCGCTGAATACCCTTCATTCCTAAGCGTATGTTTTTATTCTCAAGCAACGCGTCTAAGGCAAGACCATTATGTAACTGCATAGTATCTCGGCTTTTCTCTGATATGATATTGGCTAGTTTGCCATAAATGGCAATAAAAAACAGTTTAAGGAGTGCCCGTGGCACAAAGTTCGCGATCAAAAGTATTACTACAGTTTCAACGAAGTTATTGGTTTATCAACGCGCTCGGTCTCTTGGCGCTATTTTTTCTGCCGAGCACCTTCATTTTTCCGTTATTGACACTACTTTTAGGGTGCGCTTGCGTGCATGGCTGGTTTACCTGGCAAGGGCGCAAACAAAGCGAAACTCACACGGCAACGGCTTCCCCCGTATTCTTTGCCCCCAGTAGCACCCAGCTTCTTCAGCAAGTACTGAACGACTTGCCGAATCGCGTATATTGGCGCGACAAAAACATGCAGTTTTTAGGCGGCAACCAAGCTTTTTTAAATGACTTTGGCTTTGAAAGTCCAGAAGATATTATTGGCAAGCGCATAGTTGACCTACCCATTTTAGAAAAAAACATCGACCTCTTCGCCCGCGACCAAGAAAAGCTCAGTCGGCGAAGCCATGACGCCTACCAAGAAGCCTCCGTGCAAATGCATAATGCCGCTAACGAATTACGTTGGGTTGAGCACTCTTCTGTTCCTCTCTACGACGAGTTAGGCGAGGTTATCGGTGTGCTGGGCAGTTACTACGACATATCTGACATTAAAGCCGCCACAGAACAAATGGCCCGAGCCAAAGAGGCCGCAGAGCAAGCACAGTACGAGGCAGAACAAGCCAACCAGTCCAAAAGTGACTTCTTGGCCAATATGAGCCATGAAATTCGCACGCCTATTAATGCCATAGTCGGCATGGCCAACCTCACATTAAAAACCGAATTAGACGCCAAGCAAAAGCGCTACATTCGGGTCATCAATAGCTCTTCGAAAGCCTTACTTGGGGTCATTAACGACATTCTCGACTTTTCAAAAATTGAAGCCAATAAGCTCACCATCGAGCGTATTCCTTTTGATTTAGACGAAGTGCTGGCCACCATAGCCGATATGTTTGCCTACAAGGCCTACGACAAAGACTTAGAATTTATTATTAATTTACCAGCCAATATTCCCACCCTACTCATTGGCGACCCGATGCGCTTAAGTCAGGTGCTTATTAACCTGGTGAGTAATGCCGTGAAATTTACCGACGAAGGCGAAATTAATATTACCTGCACCTTGCTGGAGCAAACGGACGATACTATTTTCTTCCGTATATCAGTGACCGACACGGGTATTGGCATGAGCGAAGAGCAGCGAGCCAATCTATTCCAAGCCTTCACTCAAGCAGACTCCTCCACCACCCGTAAGTTTGGCGGCACCGGGCTGGGCCTTGCTATTTCACGTCGCCTCATTCACTTAATGCAGGGTGACATGGGCATGACCAGCTCCCTGGGGCAAGGCTCTACCTTTTATATTGAAATCGCTTTACCGGTCCAAAAAGAACAAGACATCTCGCACCAACAGTTGCTGCTCAAAGAACTTGAAGGTACACGTATTCTTGCAGTCGACGACAACCTGAGCACCCGGGAAATGCTGTATGAAATGCTGCGTTCATACGGCATTAATGCCAAAGTCAGCCGAAGTGGCGAACAAGCACTGGAGTATTTGCAAGAGGCCGTGGCCGAAGGCGAGCCGTTTCAAGTGGTCATTGTGGACTGGCGCTTACCTGGCATGGACGGCTTAAGCCTAGTCGAGCGTGTGCAACGAGAATTTGCAGAAGACCTGCGCCCAGCCATGATCCTTGCCACGGGTTACTATGCGGAAGAGCTTGCCGAAAAAGCCAAGCAAGTGGGTGCCCACGACTTTATAACCAAGCCCTATACCACCAGCACCTTGGCCCGTGTTATTTCTTCAGCTGTGTTCCAGACCCGTCAAGACAGCCAAGAAAAGTCCGACGAACATAGCTCGCAGGTTCAGCAAAGCTTACGCAATGCGCCTGTCCTTGTTGTAGAAGACAATGAAATTAACCAACATGTGGCCCGAGAAATTTTAGAAAGCCACAAGTTTAGTGTAGACGTAGCCGAGCATGGTGAAGAAGCCGTGCGCATGGTACAAGAAAAAGCCTACGCCATTGTGTTAATGGACATTCAAATGCCTGTGATGGACGGCTACAAAGCCGCTGAAACCATGCGTCAGCAATTTAGTTATCAGCAGCTACCCATTATCGCCATGACGGCAAACGCCATGAGCGGTGACAAAGAACGCTCCCTCGCCTCGGGCATGCAGGGGCACATTCCTAAGCCAATCGACGAAACCTTGTTGCTGTCGCAAATCAATAAATGGGCGGTTCCTGGCCCTTATAAGGCCAAGCCTCAACCCGTGCCCGTCGCCACAGAAAAGCCTGAAAGTAGCCGCCGTTACCCACAAATTAAAGGCGTCGATTTCGACGGCGCCTTGGCTCGCCTAAACCACAATACAGACCTGTATATTCGCTTGGTTGGGCAGTTGGTAGAACAATACCGAGAAAGTGCCATGACAGTGTCCGACTTTATTGCCAAAGGGAAATTCGAAGAAGCGAAACGCTACTTCCACACCCTAAAAGGCGCTTCGGCCAACTTAGGCTTAACCAATTTACAAGAAAAGGCCAACGTGCTGGAGCAAGCCGTGATCAACGGTGACATGGGCACAGTGGCAGACCAAATATTAAACTTAAAAAAATTACTCGATGTGGCCGAGCAAGCCAGCCAAGACTTAGAGCTGCTAAGCAAGGCCACCGACCCGGAGGAGCCCGCATAATATGATACGCATGCTATTTTTAATTCCACTGCTGCTGTGCTTGATTTGGATTTTTTACCTGCAAAGCCGAGGCTATAGCTTACGCCAAGGCAAGCAAGGTTTTGTTTATATTTTAATTTTTAGCAGTGTGATAGCCGCTTTTTACTCGCTGATGTGGTGGCTCACTAATTTGTAGCGAGCCACAGCAATACTTAACCCACCAACGCCAGGAGCACCCCGGCGGCAACCGCCGAGCCTAACACCCCCGCCACATTTGGCCCCATAGCATGCATCAGCAGAAAATTGTGGGGGTCTGCCCGTAAGCCTTCTTTATTCACGACACGCGCAGCCATAGGCACCGCCGATACACCCGCAGCACCTATCAATGGGTTTATGGCGGTGCGCCCAAGCTTATTCATCAACTTCGCCATCAGCACGCCAGCAGCCGTGCCAATCACAAAAGCCACCGCGCCTAATACCAAAATCCCCAAGGTTTGCACCGTTAAAAATTGACCCGCTGACAGCTGTGCCCCGACTGACAAACCAAGAAAAATAGTCACTATATTAATCAGCGCATTTTGCGCAGTGTTATTTAAGCGCTCAACCACGCCCGACTCACGCATTAGGTTGCCAAAGCAAAACATGCCAATCAGAGGGGCCGCAGTTGGCAATAGCAAGGCTGTGAGCAACACCACCATCAAGGGAAACAAAATACGAGCTCGCTTTGACACCGGCTTTAATTCCACCATGCGTATTTCGCGCTCTTTCTTGGTGGTCAACAAGCGCATGACAGGCGGCTGTATAATCGGCACTAAGGCCATATAAGAATACGCCGCCACGGCAATAGCTCCCAATAGCTCCGGGGCTATTTGCGAGGACAAATAAATGGCCGTGGGGCCGTCGGCCCCCCCAATAATTGCGATGGCAGCGGCTTGTTGCAGGCTAAACTCCAACCCTGGCACCCAGTTCAACGCAATCGCACCAAGCAAGGTTGCAAAAATACCAAATTGGGCCGCAGCCCCTAGCAGCAACACGCGCGGATTACTTAGCAAAGCCCCAAAATCTGTTAACGCCCCGACACCTAAGAAAATAAGCAACGGAAACACCCCTGTACTCACGCCCGCTTGGTACAGGTAGTACAGCAGGCCCCCAGGCTCGCTTAAGCCCGCCAAAGGAATGTTGGTTAACACAGCGCCAAATCCAATAGGTAGCAAAAGCAACGGCTCAAATTGATAGCGAATAGCTAAAAAAATCAGCAATAAGCCAACGCCTATCATCAGCAACATGCCCAAGCTTAGCGCCTGAAAACCCGTGGTGTTCCATAGGGTAACAACAATATCCATATTACTGCCCCGTCAGCTGCAAGAGCGTTTGTCCGGTATGAACACTCGCCCCTTCTGCCACTTCAATCGAAGCAACCACACCGTCATATTCACTGCGAATTTCCGTCTCCATTTTCATGGCTTCTAAAATAATCACCACATCGCCGGCGGCCACCGTGTCGCCTGGCTTTACTTTGACTTGCCAAATATTACCCGACAAAGGCGAAACAACTTCATGGTCTACGTGGCCTGCCGCACTCGCTTGTACCGTCGGCTCCGCGCTTTGGCTTGGTTTCGCTTCCCTCGTCGCCACCGACGTAATACTACCTGCAGGGCCTACTTCCACTTCAAATAGCTGGCCATTTAGGGCCACATCGTAGCGCTCTACAGGGCCAGTGTCGGCGGCTGCTTGAGCTGGTTTTACCGCAGCGCTTGGGGCTGGCTCAAACGCCTCCGGGTTATTCCTATTCTGCAAGAATTTCAAACCTACTTGAGGAAATAAAGCATAGGTCAATACATCGTCTGCAGGCTCTTCCGCTAAGCGAAAGCCCTCTTGGTCTGCTCGCTTATGCAATTCCGCTGAGAGCTTCTCAAATTCGTTATCTAATCGATCAGCGGGACGACAGGTTAAGGGCTTTGCGCCTGCTAAAACCTGCTCTTGTAACTCTTTATGCACGGGTGCTGCCGTGGCACCATACTCCCCTTTCAGTACTCCCGCAGTTTCCTTACTAATAGACGCATAACGTTTACCACTTAGCACGTTGAGTACCGCCTGGGTGCCAACAATTTGAGAGGTAGGCGTCACCAGTGGAATAAAGCCAAGATCTTCCCGAACGCGTGGAATCTCATCGAGCACTTGCTCAAACTTGTCTAAAGCACCTTGTTCACGCAACTGGTTTTCCATATTGGTCAACATGCCCCCCGGTACCTGCGCCAATAAAATACGCGCATCCACCCCCTTCAACGAGCCTTCAAAGGCCGCATATTTATCTCGCACACCACGGAAGTAGCTTGCCACACCTGCCAATGCATCCAAAGACAAGCCTGTATCGCGTTCTGTGCCTTCAACCATGGCCACTAGGGTCTCTGTAGCAGAATGCCCATACGTCATGCTCATGGGCGATATGGCTGTGTCTAGCATATCAATGCCTGCGTCGATGGCTTTCATATAAGTCGCATTGCTGAGACCTGTGGTGGCATGACAATGCAACGCAAGCGGAATGGATGTTTTCGCTTTAATAGCTTTAATCAAGGCTTCTGCTTCATAGGGCCGTAATAGCCCTGCCATATCTTTAATACAGAGGGAGTGGCAGCCCATACCTTCTAATTCCACCGCCATGTTGACCCAGGTGTCTAGGGTGTGCACAGGGCTGACCGTATACGACAAGGTGCCTTGCGCATGTCCCCCATTGGCAATGGCTGCTTCAATGGCTGTTTGCAGGTTGCGCACATCATTCATGGCATCAAAAATACGAAACACCTCAATGCCGGTCTCGCGAGCACGCTCCACAAAACGTTTCACCACATCATCTGCATAGTGGCGGTAGCCCAGCAAGTTTTGCCCCCGCAGCAACATTTGTTGCGGCGTATTCGGCATCGCTTGTTTTAATATCCTTAAACGCTCCCAAGGGTCTTCACCTAAGTAACGTATACAGGCATCGAAGGTGGCCCCACCCCAGGTTTCAAGCGACCAGTACCCCATAGCATCGAGTTGCTCAGCCATAGGCAACATATCGTCTATACGCATGCGCGTGGCAAGTAAAGACTGATGGGCATCACGTAAAACAAGTTCCGTTAGTTTTAAGGGGTTGCTCATAGGGGCGCTCCTAGGGTTTATGTTGACCACGATACCGATGCACAGCAGCTGCAATTGCTGCCTGTTGCGTGGCGTCTAAAGAGGGTGTTTTATTAGACACTGAAGCTGGCGTGGTCTGTGTATTCGCAGCCGGCGAAGAAGAATTTGAACGATCAGGAAACAGAAAAACTAACCCGTAGGTTAGTACTGTCAAAAGAATTAAAAAGAGGAATACTACGAGAAGTCCTGCAACAAGAATATCAAAGGCATTGATAAGCAGGTTTTGTATCATGCAGTCACCACAGTATCTATTAAATGTGAAATTATAGTGTACTGCAGTTATTTAATTTTGCGAGCCTTACCTGAGTTTTCCAGCAGCTCGTATACAAGTTTAATTAAATGGCGCGCTCGGGAGGATTCGAACCTCCGACCGCCTGGTTCGTAGCCAGGTACTCTATCCAGCTGAGCTACGAGCGCATCACTTAATTACATTTGTTAAACTGGCGCGCTCGGGAGGATTCGAACCTCCGACCGCCTGGTTCGTAGCCAGGTACTCTATCCAGCTGAGCTACGAGCGCATTCAGTTTAACTGGCGGTGAGGGAGGGATTCGAACCCTCGATAGAGCTATAAACTCTATACTCCCTTAGCAGGGGAGCGCCTTCAGCCTCTCGGCCACCTCACCGCGAACTTGTGGACGTGAATTCTAGAGACTTCCTAAGATATGTCAACGCCTTTTCTTCGATTTTTTTTCAACTGCGTCATAATTAATCACTTCGTTGAAAAATCATGCTAAAAATAAACTTTCTTTCACTTAAAATAGAAGAAAGCCGAACCAGGTCGGCTTGCTTTGTTGGAACACAACAGAAGAAAAGAGTGAATTATTCTTCTGTTTTGTCCTCTTTTTCATTTTCTTGCTGAATACGCATGTAGATTTCTTCCCTATGAACAGAGACATCTTTAGGTGCGTTTACGCCAATGCGTACTTGATTCCCTTTCACACCTAAAACGGTCACGGTTACATCGTCACCTATCATGAGTGTTTCGCCAACCCGTCGGGTTAATATTAACATTAGAAAGCTCCTTCAATACCGAGTTTAAAGGGAAGCCACCTAGCTTCCCTGGTGTTGCTGTTCTTCCTGAGCAACGCTTTTACAGATGCACTTCATCCTGAACACACCTGCAATAGCTATGCGGCACAATGCCGATAACAAATAGCATAGCATAATGCCGGCTCTCTTAAATATCGTTTTTTACTGCAGAGCATTCTCTAGCCAAGCGGCAGCTTTCGCTAAGGCTTGCTCTAACTTCTCCGGCTCGCTACCGCCAGCTTGCGCCATATCTGGGCGGCCACCTCCTTTGCCCCCCACTTCAGCCGCAGCCTGATTTACAAGATCACCTGCTTTTACTAAATTTGTCAATGACTTAGTTACACCGGCAATTAAATTAACCTTACTTTCACTGCGTACTGCAAGCAGAACAACCCCATCGCCTAGACGCGTTTTCAAGTCATCAAGCATGTCACGTAAGGCTTTCGGCTCGCCCCCGGGTATTTCCGCAACAACCACTTTAGTACCATGCACTAATGTCGGGTTGGCAGCTAACTCAGCCACCATATTTCCTGCAACTTTACGCTGCAATTCGCTGTTCTGTCGCTCTAACTGCTTTTGTTTGTCTAATACTTGTTCAATACGCTCTGCAAGCCCAGAAACGTCGCTTTTCACTTTGTGCGCTAAGGCCTTTAGTTGTGCGTCTTGGTCTTGGGTGTAAGCCAAGGCCACGGCTCCTGTAACCGCCTCTATGCGCCGAACACCGGAAGCGATACCCGACTCACTGATAATACGGAATAAACCAATGTCACCGGTTTGCGCCACGTGTGTCCCACCGCAGAGCTCAATGGAGTAGCCTCCCATACGCACCACGCGCACTTGGTCGTCATACTTTTCGCCAAACAAGGCAACCGCACCAGCGGCTTTCGCTTCATCTATTGCCATCACTTCTGTGGCTAAGCGGGTATTTGCTAGTACCTGCATATTGACTTCTTTTTCAATACGGGCCAATTC
The DNA here is from genome assembly GCF_003987015.1 of Aliidiomarina taiwanensis. Taxonomy (GTDB): domain Bacteria; phylum Pseudomonadota; class Gammaproteobacteria; order Enterobacterales; family Alteromonadaceae; genus Aliidiomarina; species Aliidiomarina taiwanensis. The sequence continues at coordinate 109,748 of NZ_PIPQ01000003.1, forward strand.
AGCAGGTGTTACAGCCTGCCCGTGGGAGAAGTCAAAACGTAAGCGCTCTTCGTTTACCAATGAGCCTTTCTGTTGAACATGCTCGCCCAATACCTGCCGCAATGCAGCATGAATGAGGTGTGTCGCAGAGTGATTCCGACGAATGGCCGCACGGCGTTCATCATCAATCTGGGCAACCAAACTTTGGCCAACTGATAATTCGGCTTGTGCCACCCCTAGGTGGCCAATGCCCTTACCTAAGTAACGCGTGTCAGTCACGGTAAACATCACAGTGGCGCTTTCGTCATTTGCAGTCAGGACACCTGTATCTCCAACTTGTCCACCGCTTTCAGCGTAAAAAGGTGTTTCTTCCAGCACCACAGTTGCTTCGGTGCCCGCTGCAACGTGCTGCACAGGCTCGCCCGCCACAAACAGCTCCACAATTTTCGAGCTCGCCTGTACCTCTTGGTAGCCTAAAAATGTGGTTTCTGTGGTTGCAGTCACTTGAGCGTTGTAGTCCACTCCGAATTGAGAGGCTTGCTGTGCTCGCTTTCGCTGCTCGGCCATGGCCGCATCAAAGCCGGCCTGGTCCACCTTCACTCCACGCTCGCGGGTAATGTCTGCGGTTAAGTCCAGTGGGAAGCCATAGGTGTCATACAGTTTAAATGCCACATCACCGGGCAAGGTATCGCCCTCCCCTAAGCCTTGCATAGCTTCTTCTAACAAGCTTAAGCCACGCTGCACGGTACGGGCAAACTGTTCTTCTTCTTGCAGCAAGGCTTTCACAATCTGTGTTTCTGCTTTTGCCAACTCTGGGAAGGCTTCACCCATTAAGCGCACTAATTCAGGCACTAACTTATGGAAGAAGGGTTCACTCACACCTAGTTTATGTCCATGGCGCACTGCTCGGCGAATAATACGACGTAAAACATAGCCACGACCTTCGTTCGAAGGCATCACACCGTCGGTGATCAAAAAGGCACAGCTGCGTATATGGTCGGCAATAACTCGCAACGACTGCTGACTTAAGTCTTCACAGCCAGTTAGCTCTGCTACTTTGCCAATGAGCTGAACAAAGGTGTCTGTTTCGTAGTTGGAATGCACGTCTTGCATCACTGCGGCAATTCGCTCTAAGCCCATACCTGTGTCCACAGAAGGCTTAGGTAGCGGATTTAAGGTGCCGTCGCTGTCCCGGTTGTATTGCATAAAAACCAGGTTCCATATTTCAATGTAGCGGTCGCCGTCTTCTTCTGGGGTTCCCGGTGGACCACCCCATACACTTTCACCATGGTCGTAGAATATTTCCGAACAGGGTCCACAAGGGCCCGTGTCGCCCATTTGCCAAAAGTTGTCTTTTGCTCCAATACGGCTAATGCGGTCTTCCGGCACCTGCATTTCTTTTGCCCAAATGTCGTAGGCTTCATCGTCTTCTTCAAACACAGTCACCCAAAGCTTTTCTTTTGGAATTTTGAGCTCGTCCGTTAAAAACTGCCAAGCATACTGAATCGCTTCACGTTTGAAGTAGTCGCCAAAGCTAAAGTTGCCCAGCATTTCGAAAAAGGTGTGGTGACGTGCGGTATACCCCACGTTTTCTAAGTCGTTGTGCTTACCCCCTGCGCGCACACAACGCTGTGAGCTTGTTGCGCGTGTGTAGGGCCGCTTCTCTGTGCCAAGAAATACATCTTTAAACGGCACCATGCCCGCATTGGTAAAAAGCAATGTGGCGTCATTCCCTGGAATTAATGAGCTGCTCGGCACTATTTCATGCCCGCGTTCCGCGAAAAAGTTTAAAAATAAGGAGCGAATGTCTGCGCTGGTCATACTCATGAAGTGCGTTCCTGCTTGATTATTCAGTGGTGTCGGAAATCCGTAAAATAGGTCAAAGATTATCACGAAAGTAGATTAGAATATAGCGCTCTGCCATTCCATATCGTCGCTTTCTGTGGCTGCCATAGCTGCACGAATATGTTCCATGGAAAAGCCTCGTGAAGCGAGAAAGCGTTGGCGTCGTGCGTATTCTTTGCGGCAGCTGCCGGCACTCTGGTTAAACTTCCGCGCCAAAGCCTCCGTTGCTATCGCCACCCAGTCCAGGGCCTGTTCAGCGAACGCCGCTTGCATCAGCTCGTCTCGAATACCTCGCTTGGACAGCTCCGCCCGAATTTTCATCGGCCCTTGGCGCTGCATACTGCGATGGCGAATAAAGCTTTCGGTAAAGCGTTCGTCTGACTGCAAACCACGTTCAGCTAAGCGTGCTATCACTTGCTCTACTAACGCCGCGTCATACCCCCGCTGCTGCAACTTTGTTTGCAACTCTGCTTGGCTATGCTCACGGCGACTTAGTAAATTCATGGCGCGACGTTCAATGTCGCCTTTATCGGTTGGATCTGCTGGCAGCCGTCTAGTCACCTTGCGCCTCTAACTCTGGCTCAACCCAACTGGCACAATGCCATCCTCCACCCCCTACCAGAAGGCCTCGGGTTGGGGTCCGAATAATGCGACAGGACGGCAATGCTGCTGACAATACTTGGAAGGCTTGGTCGTCTTCTGGCACATGAAATTCTGGCATAATGACCAAGTCGCCCGCCCGAATAAAGTTCAAGTAACTGGCCATCAACGGCATGCCGGCTATACGCCTGCGAATACCCGGTCGGGCTTCAATACTGTCTGCTTCTTGGGCTGTTAAACGGGGCATTTTCGGCAAAGGCATACGGACTATTTCTAAACGACGTCCTTGGGCGTCTTTTGCCCGTTCGAGAAAATTCAAAACCCGCCGACAGGTAGCGTAGTCAGGGTGGGTGGGGCTCGCTGGCATATTCAACGCCACCAGACCTGGCCCAAGAAAGCACGCCATGTTGTCCACATGACCACCGGTTTCATCGGCGCTAAGCTTGCCCGGCAACCAAAGAACCTTCTCAATACCTAATGACTCTTTTAACGAGGCTGCAAATGCGGCCTGGCTCCACTGTTCATTGTTTCCACGAAAAATGGTGCTGCCCGTACAGGCCAACCCAGTACCTTCACCGTCCGTGTATATGGCACCGCCTTCTAGCACCACATCAAAACGTTTTGTTTTCGCTTGCAGGGTACGGCTTAACCAGTCGCGGGCCATAATATCTAAGGGCCATTGGTCATCAATGCCGCCCCAACTGTCAAAGGCAAAATGGCGGTGAACACCGTCGGCGCCTACAAAGGGCGCACAGTCCCGTAACCATACATCGCCATAGTCTACTTCGTGTAGGATCACTTCAGGCCCATCCAGTGAAGCTAAGGCCTGCTCTGCTTTAGCTCGCTCGGCCCCCGGAACCATTAAGTGAATGGCTAAGGTTTCATCTTTTAGGCGCGACAACAGCGCCAATAACTCGCTTTGTGCTTCAGCCCCGGCCGCCGCAAAAATATCGGCGCGGTAAGGCCAGCGCAACCATAAAGCGCGTGCAGGTGTCCATTCAGGTAGCCACTTGCCAGACGCGCTGGTTAACTCTTTACTCATGAACGACGACGTCCTCTATTTGCACGTCGCGCCCGTTTTAACTGACGCTCTTTATCTTCAGAGGTCAACACAGGCGCCGACTCTAACTTAGGCAGCTCTGCCAATGAACGTAAGTAGTTTACAGCGTTGAGGTCCAGGTCCATCCAGCCCCCTTGCACTAAACCTTTCGGCAGCAACTGTTCTCCCATACGAATACGAATTAATCGGTTCACCATCAGCCCCTGCGACTCCCACATACGGCGAACTTGGCGGTTACGACCTTCTGTTAAGCTGACATGGAACCAACGGTTCAGTCCTTCGCCTCCCTGTCGTTTCACTCGGGTAAACTTGGCCATACCGTCGTCGAGCATCACCCCTTGACGTAAACGCTGAACCATTGCGTCGTTTACTTCACCAAAGACCCGCACCGCATACTCGCGCTCTACTTCATATTTAGGGTGCATTAAACGGTTGGCAAGCTCACCGTCTGTGGTAAACAGCAACAGACCCGAGGTATTAATATCTAAGCGGCCTATCGCTATCCAGCGCGACGACTTCAAATAAGGCAAGCTTTCATAAACCGTAGGTCGTCCTTCAGGGTCTTTGCGCGTCACTAATTCCCCTTCCGGCTTGTGATACACAATCACACGACAAGGTACTTCTTCTTCGGTTTTAACTTCTACTTTATGGCCGTCAATCCGCACATCAGCACCCGGCCCAACTCGCTCCCCTAAGTGAGCGACTTTGCCATTCACCCGAATTCGCCCTGCGCTAATTTTAGCTTCTATTTCGCGGCGCGAACCGTGGCCTGAACGTGCCAGTACTTTCTGTAGCTTTTCCGTTTGTTCTGTTTTCACTGTGTTATACCTCGTTTGTGTCACGCTCCCGCGTGTCGGGTTCAGTCGGCTCTACTAATGCGGGAAGATCAGCCACCGACTGAAGAGAAAAATAGTCTAAAAATTCTTTGGTTGTAGCAAACAGCGCAGGTCGCCCAGGCACTTCTTTATGGCCGACCACCTTCACCCAGCCGCGCTCTTGTAAGGTGCGCATAATCTGCGTACTTACTGACACCCCACGTATGGCTTCAATTTCACCACGGGTGGTTGGTTGCTGCCAAGCAATCAAGGCCAAGGTTTCCAATAAAGCGGCTGAATATTTTGGGGTTCGCTCTGGCCACATATGTACCAAAGCCGGGCCCAAGTCGGCCCGGGTTTGAAAGCGAAAGCCCGACGCCACTTCCACTAGCTGCACGCCGCGTTCACGGTAGTCTTCTTGCAGTTGGTCAAGTACTTGCCGTACCCGTGGTTTATTCAGCGAAAACTGACTAAGAACGCCACCCAGCAGTTGGTCCAAGGTCACCGGCTCTTCTGCCGCAAAAATGGCCGCTTCCACCAGTTGTTTTAATTGGGTGTCTGAAATCATATTCCTTGCTCAACAGCCTCTGCTTGCCGTGATACATACAATACCGAATAGGCTTCGGCCTGCACAATACGTATTAGCCCTTCTTTGTTTAATTCTAATATGGCCAAAAAGCTGACAACCACTCCCGCTTTGCCTTCTGTCACATTAAATAGCTGCACAAAGTCAACCTGAGGTGCCTCACTTAACCGTTCGAGTATTTGACTCATACGCTCTCGGGTTGACAGGGCTTCACGCTTCACTTGGTGATGGCGCTGCGCTTTTACTAATTGCATCACGCGCGCCAGCGCTAAGCTTAACTCGGCCACACTCACTGGAGGTGGCTCTTGCACAGCCAACTCGTGTGCATTGGTATCGGCATGGGCGGGGAAAAAATCACGCTCTTGCTGTGGTTGTTGGTCCAGCTGGTGAGCCCCTTCACGCACCACTTCATAGGCTTGTAAGCGACGAATCAGCTCAGCCCGCGGGTCCGCCTCTTCTTCCTCTGCGCTGGGTGGTTTGGGCAGCAGTAGGCGGCTTTTAATTTCCGCCAACATCGCTGCCATGACCAAGTAGTCCGCAGCCAGCTCAAGCTTTAGCTCGCGCATCAGCTCCACATACTCCATGTATTGCTTGGTAATAGGCAGTATGGGTAAGTCTAAAATATCCATTTTTTGCCGCCGAATTAAATACAGCAGCAGGTCCATGGGACCGGAAAACGCTTCCAGCATCAGCTCCAAAGCTTCAGGTGGAATATATAAATCGTCAGGGCGCTCAAACACAGGCTCACCGCGCACAAAACCGAGCGGTAAGCTCTGCTGCTCTTGTTGTAAGGCGAAGTCGCTGCTCATTTAAAACTCAAAAGGACTCGGGTCACCTTGCCCAACCCGAATGAGGCTCACATCACCGTCTGCTAAGTCCACTACAGTGGTAGGCTGCTCGCCAATTCGGCCACCATCAATAATCACATCCACCTGGTTCTCTAGGGCATCGCGAATGGCTTCGGGGTCTGCCTCGGCAAATGTTTCTCCTGGCAAAATCAGTGTAGTGGACATTAAAGGCTCTCCCAGCTCTGTTAACAAAGCCTGCGCCACTACATGGTCGGGAACACGCAAACCAATAGTTTTTCGCTTCGGGTTTAATAGCCGGCGTGGTACTTCCTTCGTGCCTTTCAACACAAAGGTATAAGCCCCTGGCGTATTGTTTTTAATCAAGCGAAAGGCTTGGTTGTCTACCCGCGCATACTCGGACAGCTCGGACAAATCGCGGCACATCAAGGTGAAATTATGGTCTTTGCCAATGTCCCGAATACGGCAAATGCGCTCAAGGGCGTCTTTATTTTCCAATTGGCAGCCAATGGCGTAGCCTGAGTCTGTGGGGTACACCACAACAGCGCCCCGACGAATTAAATCGGCTGCTTGGGAAATGGTTCGACGGTGCGGATTCACCGGGTGCACCTCAAAATACTCTGCCATATGCCTCACTCCTTACGCTAAATTCCAACTCGCCCAAATGGGCCGGCACTCCGCCGGTAATGTTAGGTTTCGGCCTAGTTCGCGCCAGCGACCTGGGTAATGAAAGTCTGACCCAACAGAAGCGGCCAAGTCATAGTCTTGGGCTAATTGCGCCAATAACTGGCGCTGCTTCGGCTCTTGTTGGCCCGACGCCACTTCCATGGCTTCGCCTCCAGCTTCTTTGAAGGCCACAATTAAGCGCTTCAGCCATTTGCTGCTCAATTGGTATGCCAATGGGTGGGCTAAGCCCGTAAAGCCACCGGCTGCTTGAATAGCTGCAATTGCTTCGTCAATACTGCACCAGGGCGTAGGGACATACGCACACTGCCCTTTGCCTAAATAACGTCGAAAGGCGTCTTGCACACTGCTCACATAACCGTGAGATTGCAGCGCAGCGGCAAAATGGGCACGGGTTAAAACCTGGCCCTCAACGGGCGGTGGTAAATGCTCAGCTGCAACGCCTTGTTTCACCAGTTTGGCGCCAATGGCTGCCGCTCGATCGCGCCGTGTTTGTTGCTGCTGCGTTACTAAACGGGTCATGGCTGGGTGCTGTACATCAAAATGCCAGCCTAAAATATGAATTTCAAACCCTTGCCATTGGCAGCTAAACTCCACGCCAGAAATAATGTCCGGCGCCCCTTTTCCATAAGCCTGTGCGGCGCTACGCGCCCTTTCCACACCTGCCACTGCGTCATGGTCAGTCAGCGCCAAATAATCAAGCTGCATTTGCGCGGCACGCATCACCAGCTGCTCTGGCGTTAACTGCCCGTCCGACAGGTTCGAATGGCAATGTAAATCAATACGTATGGGGGCTTTCTGCTCTGTTATTGTCATAGGCCTATAATACGTGCTTTAAGGGTGAAAAAATACACATAAAAAAGAAATCTTGTTTTCTTATTGACAACTACAGCAATGCACGTTAGTTTTTAAATACGTTTATATTTTAGGTAATTGAATCATGGCTCACACAGCTATTTCTTTCAGTCAACATACTACTTGGTGGTGGCACTTGCATCTTGCGGGTGTTGCTATGCTGTGGCTGAAATAACGTGTTGTAAACCATTTCTGTTACCGTAAAAAACCCGCTCCTGCAGCGGGTTTTTTCGTTTCTGGAGCGGCATAAAAATAATTATTTACTATAAAGGCGAGTCGTTCCATGTCCGAAACCATTAACCAAGCGCCCTCTACACTTGCCAAAGGCCAAGTGCTACCCCTGGTGCTTTCAACCCCATACCATGCGGACCCACTCAGTACTTTTGCTAGCTTGCGTAGCCATACGGGCGAACATGTGCTGTTAGAGTCTGCTGAAGTAGACTCTCGGGAAAACCTAAAAAGCCTCATGCTCATTGACGCCTCTTTACGCTTTGTGTGTCAAGGCAATACTGTCACCGTGACGCCGCTCACAGAGAATGGCCAGGTATTACTTCAGTGGCTGCAGCTTGTGTTACCTAGCACGATTCAGCAGCAACTAAAGCCTTCGGGCGAACTTGCCTTAACCATACCAGCGCCAGCTGCCGACCTTAGTGAAGCAGACCGTTTGCTTGCTGTCAGTAACATTGAGCCATTGCGCACTGTCCAACAACAGCTACAAGCACAACATGAACACCCTCTGGCGGTGTTTCTTGCTGGTGTATTTGCCTACGACTTATTGGCAAGCTTTGAACAGCTTCCCGACGTTGCCACGGGCGCTAACCATTGCCCCGACTACCAGTTTTATCTTGCAGAAACCTTGCTGATTATCGACCACCAGGAACAACGTACCGAGTTACTTGGCTGTCTTCCCGGTGGCGAAAACTTGGACCAGCGCCACCGCAGCCTTAGTCAGCGCATGGGCGAATTGCTTTGTCGCATGCAGTTTCCAAGTGCTACGCCCCCTTCCGCTCCAGTGTCCACAACAGAAGCAGCCCTTGTAGCCCAACCCAGTGCAGGTGACTTTCAACAGATAGTACGGAATATGCAAAAAGCCATAGCCGCTGGAGACATTTTTCAAGTGGTCCCTTCGCGGCAATTTCAACTACCCTGCTACGACGCTCTGGCCAGTTATGCCCAATTGAAAGCGCACAACCCCAGTCCCTACATGTTCTATTTACAAACGCAAACCTTTGAAGTGTTCGGTGCTTCGCCTGAGTCGGCCCTAAAATACTCCGCCGCTACCGGCCAAACCGAGCTGTACCCCATTGCCGGTACGCGCCAACGAGCGCGCCGAGCCGACGGCTCCATCAATTCAGATCACGACTCCCGCATTGAGCTTGAACTGCGGTTGGACAAAAAGGAACTTGCCGAACATTTAATGTTAGTGGACTTAGCCCGCAACGACCTGGCCCGCATTGCCATACCCGGCAGCCGTTATGTTGCCGACCTGCTCAAAGTGGACCGCTATTCTCATGTGATGCACTTAGTGTCGCGGGTTGTGGCCACACTGCGCCCCGAGTACGACGCCTTACATGCCTATCAAGCCTGTATGAACATGGGCACCTTGGTTGGCGCACCAAAAATTCGTGCCGCCGAGCTCATTCGGCAGGCAGAGCAACAGCGCCGTGGCAGCTATGGCGGAGCTGTGGGTTATCTCACAGGCACCGGCGACATGGACACCTGCATTGTTATTCGTAGTGCTTTCGTCAGCCAAGGGGTTGCCACTGTGCAAGCAGGAGCTGGCGTGGTGGCTGACTCTTGCCCACAAGCAGAACAGTTAGAAACAGAGCAAAAGGCCAGCGCTGTAGTGCAAGCCATTCGCCTTGCCAATGAAGGAGCCAATCAATGAAACCGACATTACCGCCGCACACCCAAGGCGTGGTGTTTGTGTTAGACAACCTGGACAGCTTTACCTATAACCTGGTGGACGAATTTGCGCAGTTAGGTTTTTATACCCAGGTGTTTCGTAACACCTTGCCCTTAGCAAGCTTACTTGCTCATTTAACCGAACTGGAACAAGTAGCCGCCGACCATGGGTTAGGGCCTGTTACTCTAGTGCTGTCGCCCGGCCCTGGCTACCCGGCCCAAGCGGGGCAACTCATACCGCTGATCAAAGCCTGTGTCGGCCGAGTCCCTATGGTGGGGATTTGTCTAGGTTTTCAAGCCCTGGTCGAGCACTTCGGGGGCCACATTGGCCCCTGCAGCAACCCCGCTCACGGCAAGTCGGCCGCAATTCAAACCCAAGCGCACCCGCTTTATCAGCAGCTGCCACAGCCTTTGCTTGTGGCCCGTTACCACTCCTTGCAGGCCACCCAAGTGCCTTCAGAGCTCGAGATTATTGCCCAGCTTGACACTATACCTATGGCCATTTGCCACAAGCAGCACGCTATTTTAGGGCTGCAGTTCCACCCTGAATCCATTATGACCACCACAGGCAGCCAGCTTCTTAGCAACTGCATTCAGTTTTTGGAGAACCAATATGCGTGAACTTGCCGTGTTACTAACAGGTGCGCCGTTAAACCAAAACGACACCAAGAAACTTTTTGATCACCTTATTGCTGGGCAGTTAACGCAAGCACAAATTGCTGCTTTGTTGGTGGCTATGAAAGTTCGAGGCGAAGTACCTGCCGAAATCGCCGGTGCTGCACAATCGCTCCGCGCTGCCGCAAAGCCCTTCCCCCGTCCCGACAGGTTATTAGCCGATACCTGTGGTACCGGCGGTGATGGCAGCAACACCATCAACATTTCCACAGCCGCCGCCCTTGTGGCCGCCAGTATGGGCATTGCTACCGCCAAACACGGCAACCGCAGTGTGTCTTCACGTTCGGGCTCAGCCGATGTACTGGAAGTCTTAGGCGTGCCTCTTGAAGGCTCACCAGCAGATAACCGTGAACTACTCGACCGCTTTGGTTTTTGTTTTTTATTCGCCCCTCACTTTCACCCAGGTGTGCGTTATGCCATGCCGGTCCGTCAAGAGCTGCGTACCCGCACCTTGTTCAATTTGCTTGGCCCCCTGATAAACCCCGCCCAACCCGACATTCAGTTACTGGGGGTGTATCATCCGGACTTGTGCAAGCCGGTGGCCGAAACCTTAAAACTGCTTAATTGCCCACGAGCTATGGTGGTCCACGGCAGTGGACTTGACGAACTCGCCCTGCATGGCCCCACCCAGGTCAGCGAATTACATGAAGGCGACATTCGACACTACCAGCTAACCCCTGAAGACTTTGCTTTACCCCGTGCCGACGTGAGTGATCTCGCCGGTGGAGATGCAGATGAAAACGCACGCTGTATGACCCGCGTTTTTGCCGGCCAAGGGCAAGCATCACATGCTCACGCCATTGCCATGAATGTGGCGGCTCTTACCTATATGGCTGGACACCACAGCTGTTTAAAACATGCGGCCGAAGCCGCCTTAGACCATATACAAGCGGGCCATACTCTCGCCCACTTACGTTCCATGCAGGAGACTTTTTCTTATGTCTGATGTATTACAACGCATTGTGACACAGCGCAAAGTACGTTTAGCTGAAATGCAGCAGCATTACCCAGAGCGTGACATTACCACAACTGCCGCCCAGCACACCTTGCAGCGGCGCCCTCGCAGCCTGAAAAAACACCTGCAAGCCCAGCAACCAGGGTTTATTTTAGAGTGTAAAAAAGCCTCGCCGTCGAAAGGGCTGATTCGGGACCCTTTTGATCCTGTGGCTATTGCCCGCACTTACGAGCCTTATGCAGCCGCTATTTCGGTGTTGACCGAGCCTGATTTTTTTCAAGGCAGCTTTAGCTACTTACAAGCCGTGCGCCAACAGGTTCGCGTGCCTGTGCTCTGCAAAGACTTTATCTTCAGTCGTTACCAGGTGGCTTTAGCCCGCTACTTCGACGCCGACGCTATTTTATTAATGCTGTCCATTCTCGATGACGCTCAATACCTCGCCTTACGGGATTATGCCGAACAGCTGCAATTAGAGGTGCTAACAGAGGTTGCTAACACCGCGGAAATGGAACGCGCAGTGCGCCTAAAAGCCCCTATTATTGGTATAAACCACAGAGACTTAACCGACTTAAGTGTCGACTTAACCCGGACTGAACGGCTCGCTCCTTTAGCACCAGCGGGTACGCTCATTGTGGCCGAGTCTGGTATTTACCAACACCAGCATGTGCGCGACCTCGCTCCCCATTGCCATGGTTTTTTAGTCGGCAGCTCCCTGACCGCTGAAGCGGATATTGACCAAGCATGCCGCCGACTTATTTATGGAGAGCACAAGGTGTGTGGCCTGACTCAACCCGATCAAGCCCTCGTCGCCGCCGCAAGTGGTGCCGTGTATGGGGGTTTAATTTTTGCCAAGCGTTCGCCCCGTTGTTTAACGGAAAACACAGCCAAACAGGTTATCGAAAGTGCGCCACACCTGCACTATGTGGGGGTGTTTAGTGCCAACGACACGGACACGCATGAACAAGCAATTGCTCACTATTTGCATCTGCAAGCGCAGCTTGGGTTAGCGGCCATACAGCTGCACGACTACCATCCTGACAGCCCAGATACGGCAAGGCTTTTACAGCTGTTACGGGCGCAATTACCCGCTGAATGCCAACTCTGGTTAGCACTCCAAGTCACAGGGCCGCTCACAGCACTTCCAACACTGCCAGTGGAGCGGTTCGTGCTGGACCATGGCCAAGGCGGCACGGGTAGGGCCTTTAACTGGGGCTATTTAACGACCTCTTTACTGGAACAACAGGGCCATCGCATTTTGTTAGCCGGCGGCTTAGGTCCCGACAATGTAGCACAGGCAGCAAGTTTGGGCTGTGCCGGCTTGGACTTTAACAGCTGCCTTGAAGCCGCTCCCGGGGTGAAAGACCCTCACCGAATTCATACCACGTTTCAAAATTTGCGCAACACCCTGTCTTATGTGCAGGACACAGTTTTTAAGGATATATCGTTATGAGTAAATACGACCCATACTTCGGCGAATACGGTGGCCAATACGTGGCGGAAATATTAATTCCTGCCCTCGACCAGTTGGAAAAGGCGTTTCTTGATGCCCAAAGCGATGCCGATTTCCAAGCAGAGTTTAAACAGTTACTCAATACCTACTTAGGCCGACCAACCCCGTTAACCTTGGCCCGCAATTTAACGGCTGGCAGCCCGGTGAAGCTTTATCTGAAGCGGGAAGACTTGCTTCACGGTGGAGCCCATAAAACCAACCAAGTACTGGGGCAAGCCCTGCTTGCTAAACGCATGGGGAAAACCCGTATTATTGCAGAAACAGGAGCCGGTCAACATGGTACCGCCACGGCCTTAGCCTGCGCTTTACTTGGCCTTGAATGCATTATTTATATGGGACAAAAAGACGTAGAGCGACAGCAACCCAATGTGTTTCGCATGGAGCTTATGGGCGCAACGGTTATTCCTGTCAATACGGGCAGTGGCACCTTAAAAGACGCAGTGAACGAAGCTTTACGAGACTGGACCGCAAGCTACGAAAACACCCACTATTTATTGGGTACTGCGGCGGGGCCTCACCCATTTCCAACCATTGTTCGAGAATTTCACCGCATGATAGGTGCCGAAGCCAAAGCCCAAGTGCTGGCTGCGGAAGGCCGTTTGCCCGACGAGGTAATTGCTTGTGTGGGCGGTGGTTCCAACGCCATTGGTATGTTTGCAGAGTTTATTGATGAAGCAGGCGTTGCCCTGACGGGCGTGGAGCCTGCAGGTAAAGGCATTCACAGTGGTCAACATGGGGCGACCATTGCCGCCGGAAAACCCGGAGTTCTGCACGGCTGTCGCTCGTACTTAATGCAAAACAGCGACGGTCAAATTGAAGAGTCTTATTCTGTTTCCGCTGGCCTCGACTACCCGGGCGTAGGGCCACAACACGCTTACCTTCACGACATTGGCCGCGCCCAATACGTGGGAGCCACAGACCAAGAAGCCCTCGACGCTTTTAAGCTCTTGTCTGAGAAAGAAGGGATTATCCCTGCGCTGGAATCGTCCCATGCCTTAGCCTACGCCTTAAAGCGCGTACGAGAAGCCAGCCAACCTGAAATCCTGATCGTTAATTTATCCGGTCGAGGGGACAAAGACATTGAGCACGTCCGCAGTATTTTTGCCCAGAAAGCCACCCAAGGAGCACGATAATGAGCCGCTATGAAGCCATGTTTAGCCAACTCACCGCCAAGGGCGAAGGCGCTTTTGTGCCCTTTATTACCTTAGGTGACCCCTGCCTTGCGCAAACCGAACACATCATAGATGCACTCATTGCAGGCGGTGCCGACGCTCTTGAATTGGGTTTGCCTTTTTCTGATCCTGTGGCCGACGGCCCCGTTATTCAGGAGGCAAATATTCGTTCCCTCGCCGCAGGAACACGTATTCAAGACTGTTTTGAACTATTAGCACGCGTGCGGGCCCGCCACCCTCAGGTTCCTATGGGCTTATTGGTTTATTGTAATTTGGTGCATGCCCAAGGGTTGGAGGCTTTTTATGCCCGTTGCCAACAAGCTGGGGTCGACTCAGTGTTAATTGCCGATGTGCCTTTGCGGGAATCCGCGCCCTATCGCCAGGCGGCTGAACAACAAGGCATAGCACCCGTCTTCATTTGCCCACCCGACGCAAGCAGCAACGTCCGCCAGCAAGTTGCTGAGGCCAGCCAAGGATATGTGTACTTGTTAAGTCGAGCGGGGGTCACCGGCACCGGTGATACACTGCAACTACCAGCTGGTGAGGCCATCCAAGAGCTCAAACAGTATGCTAGTGCTCCCCCATTGCTTGGTTTTGGCATTAGTCAGCCAGACCATGTACGCCATGCTATGACGAGCGGCGCTGCGGGTGCCATTAGTGGTTCTGCGGTGGTCAAAATTATTCAGGCCTATCAGCTTAACCCTGAACAGCTAGCGCAGCAGCTACACAGCTTTGCTGCGGCCATGAAAGCCGCAACCCTGTTACCTACAGACTAAACGTAAATATTGATGACGCTCGGCGGGCGGGTAATATCCACGGTGCTTTTTAAGTTATCGAAGGGGTAACGAACCGCCGCGCGGTTGAGGTCTTTATGGGTGCGCAGATAGTCTGCAACACGAGTACGCTCTTGCTCCGGCGCTTTGCGCTGGGCATTTTGGCGCTGTAGCTCCTGTTGCAGCCCTTTGCGCTCATTCAACACTTGGCTGGCCCCACGCCAGTATGGGCCTCGCACCGCGGTTTCTATCATACGGAGCTGTCTCCTTTGTCTGCCGGCACCTGCTCGGTTTCTGCGTGCACGACTTCGTCGCCGCTTAACAAAATAGCCAACCAACGCGTGCCTGGGTTTTCCTGCAGCACAATTTTCACCATCATGGTGAGGGGCACAGAAAGTAACATGCCCACAGGGCCGAGTAACCACCCCCAAAAAATTAAGCTCAAAAACACCACCAAGGTGGACAAACCCAAACGCTGTCCCATTACACGCGGCTCCACTATGTTGCCCATAATAATGTTAACGGCAGCAAACAATAAAGCGACAGCCCCAGCCATGGCCGGATTATACTGAATAAGTGCAATACCAATGGCAGGAATGGCGGCAAGAATAGAACCAATGTTCGGTACGTAGTTCAACAAAAAGGCGAGAACTCCCCATAAAACATAGTGATTCACCCCCATAAGCCACAGCACCACACCTATGGTTAACCCTGTAATCAAGCTAATGACGGTTTTTAAAGCCAAGTATTTATTGACCGCCACCAGTAAAGAAGTGAGGGACTGCAATTGGTCTTCGGCTTTATCAAAGGCCATACCCACTTTTCGAGGCATATTGGCCGCTTCAGCCAGAATAAACACCACCAAAAGAATCACCAAAAAGGAGTTCGTCATCATGCCGCCAACGCCGGAAAGCATGTTCACCATTAAGCTGACCAAGCGGCTTGAGTCTAGCTGGCTTTGCAGCACGTCTAAATTAATATCAATATTAAAGCCGGCTAAAAAAGTCACCAGCCACTGAAACTGCTCGGTCATACTGGCCCGATAACCCGGGAAACTTTCTAAAAACTCATTCACCGACTGCACAATGAGCATGCTGAGGAAAAAACCAAACACTGAAATTAAAATAAACACGGCCACAATGGCCAACGCCTTTGGCAGGCCACGTTGATGAAACCAGGTCACCACAGGCTGAGTGATAATGGCAATAAAAATCGCAAGTAGCAGCGGCACAATAATCATGCTGGCAGCTTTCACACCAGCCAAAACAATCATAATCGCAGCAGCTATCATAAAAAACCGGCTTACAGGCGCCAGCCCATCGGGTGTTCCGTTCATGTTTATTCCTAGTTTTCAATGGGTTTAGCAGTATAAAGCAAAGAATAAGAAACCAGAACACAATCTTATAACATTTTGGCCTCGTTCGCTTTCAACTTGCCAGCACCCCACAGAGTTCATAGACTTAGTATGCACCTATGTTAAGGAGTGGGTATGAACATCTTGTTTACGGGGGGCACGGGCCTCATTGGTTCGGCTTTTATCAAAGGCATTGGTCAGGACTATCACTACACTGTGCTCACGCGCCAGCCAGAGCAAGCCAAGTGTATTCTCGGGCCCAAAGTGAAAACCATTACACGCCTCGACGCACTAAAAGACCTAAACGCCTTTGACGCAGTAATCAATCTCGCTGGCGAACCCATTGCTGACAAGCGCTGGAGTGCAGCTCGTAAAGTCAAATTAGAACAAAGTCGCTGGGCTTTAACCGAGCAACTTATTCAGCTCATACAAGACTCGAACGCACCACCTCAAGTATTTATTTCCGGCTCTGCTGTGGGCTACTACGGCCGTCAAGGCCAGCAGCCGATTACCGAAGAAAGCGCCACACCGCACCCCGAATACAGCCATACTCTATGTAAGGTCTGGGAAGACACAGCGCAAGCAGCGGCGGATAAAACCCGTTTGTGCATTGTCCGTACTGGCATTGTGTTAGCGCCCAAAGGCGGCGCCTTAGCCAAAATGGCCACGCCTTTTAAGCTTGGTTTAGGCGGCCCTATTGGCTCTGGTCAGCAAATGATGTCGTGGATTCATCTTGACGACATGGTACGAGCCCTGCATTTTTTATTGCAAGAGGAAGCCTGCCAAGGGGCATTTAACGCCACCGCTCCTCACCCGGTGAGCAATCGTGAGTTCAGCCAAACTCTGGCTCGTACGCTTAACCGCCCTTGCTTTTTTAAAGTGCCCGCTTTTGTTATGCGTGGCTTGCTGGGTGAAATGGCCGACTTGGTGTTAACCGGTCAAGCCGCCATTCCAAAACGCCTGCAAGACCATGGCTTTGAGTTTGAATACCCCAACTTAGTTCCTGCCCTGCGCCATACTTTGCAGGGTTAGCTAATCAGCCGAATTAAGTCCGCCGTGCGCTGCTGCATCAGGCGGCCTATGCTCAACCAGCCTAAGCTTGCAACTAAACAAGCGCCTACTAGGGGTCCTAGCAGCCAAAAGCGTGGGTGCACACTAGCGGGCATTTGAAACACCTGGCTTTGCAGCACAAACACGCTCAGCTCCATGGCCAGGGCAGCAATAAAACCGGCCAGCGCTCCCAGCACCAAAAACTCATACCAAACCGCTTGACTCAACAACCGCTGCTTCGCCCCTAAGGTGCGTAAAATAACCAGCTCTTGCTGTCGCTCATCCAAAGACGCTTGCACCTGCGCAACGAGCACCAGAGCCCCTGCCAAAATAACCAGCACCATCACAAAGGTAATGGCTAAGGACACATGCCCAATCACAGTGCGCACTTGCTCCATGACCCCGGCTATATCAATCAGGGAGATCTGCGGGAAGCTAGTAAACAAGTTATACAGTTCAGGTTGACGCGACTCCGGCAAATAAAAGCTGCCGATATAGGTTACGGGTACCTGAGCAAAGGCCGCAGGGCTAAAAATCATGTAGAAATTCGGCTGCATGCTATTCCAGTTCACGTCTCGAATACTGCGCACCGGTACTTGAATATCGTCTGCGCCAATGCGGAAAGTCAGTATATCCCCTAATGCAATCTGCATACGCTCGGCCACACTGGATTCCACAGACACCCCTTGATAGTCCGCTTCTTCAGGCCACCAGCTGCCGGCCACTAAGGTATTCTCCGGCGGCAGCTGAGCCCGCCAGGTTAGCTGCAATTCGCGCCCGAAGCCTTGCCGCTGAGGAGCTTTTTCACCTTGCTCCGACGCTGGCACCGCGTCGGCTACAAGTTCGCCATTCACCGCCAATAGTCGCCCAGGCGTTATTGGATAAAAGTCCGTCGCCTCAATATTGTTCTCAGCAAATACCCCGTGCAAAGGCTCTATTTGCTCTCCTTTCACATTCACCACAAAGTAATTGGGCGCATTTTCAGGTAACTGTTTTTGCCAGTCGGCCAGCAGTTCGTTGCGTAATGCAAGCACCAGCAAAAACAACATAATCGCCGTGGCAAAACTGATCATTTGCAAGCTATTTTGGCGGCCACGGCGTTGCATATTCGCCATGGCTAAACGCCAGCTACTGCCCGCCTGCATACCCAAGGTGCGACTAAGTCGGATAAACAAGCGCCCCACCAATAACAACACCACAGCGGCTACTATGCCACCGGCAAACAGCGCCGCCGACAGCAGCCAATTGCCACTATAGAGCAACATCAGCAGGTACACGCTTAAGCCGCAAAACAGACCATGCAGCCAAACACCCCAGCGGCCGCCTTCAAGCTCCCGGCGCAGTACCCGCAGCGGTGGTATTTGCAGTAGCCGTATCAGCGGATACAAACTAAATAGAATGGCCGTCAGTAAGCCCGTTGCTAACGCCAGCCACCATGGTCCCCAGCTAGCCGCAGGCAAGACATAACCCAATTGCTGGCTGACAAAAAAGACCACCACCGTTTGCAACAGATAGCCCAACAACAACCCGAGACCAATGCTAAACAGACTAAGTAGGGCTAAATGCGCAATAAAAATTCCACCCACCACGCGCTTACGCCCGCCCAAGGCTTTCATAATAGCTACCGCGTCATAGTTACGCTGGGTATAGCGCTGGGCCGCCACAGCAACGGCGGTAGCGGCTAAGACCACCCCTAACAAACTCGCCAGTAACATGAAGCGATTGGCTCGCTGCATCGCAGCGGCTAAAGGCGAGTCGCCCCCTTCGACACTGCGCCAGTCTTGCGTTAATGGGTCCAGTTGGGGCAGCAACCAGTTTTCAAAGGCGCTTAATTGAGTCAAGGCCCCTGCGAATAAGCCATGGTATTGAACCCGGCTGCCCGGCTGAATTAAGTTTGTTGCGGCTAGGTCTGCTAATGGAATCAGTACCGTGGGCTGGTCATTAAACAGGTTTAAGCTCGCATCGGGCTCTTTTATTAATACCTGCGTAATGGTGAAGCGTTTATCTCCCACTTCCACTGTATCGCCCAGCGTCACATTCAACTGCCCCATTAAGCCCGAATGCACCCAAGCCTCTCCGCTTGCAGGCAAACTCTGTGTGGCCTCGCCAGGGGCAAATGCCTCCGTAGCGACCAGCAGTTGGCCCCGCAGCGGATACCCTTGCCCCACCGCCTTTACTTGCGCCAAGGCAAGCTGATCCTGGCCAAAGATCATGGAGCTAAAACTCACTCGCTCGGTATATTCAAGGCCCGCTTCTGTTGCTTGCATAAACCATTGTTCGGGCAAGGGCCGACTACTTTGTAACACGCGATCTGCCGCCATAAAGGCACTGCTTTGTGCCACCAGGCCCTGTTGTAAACGTTCACTAAACAACGACAGTGACAGCACAGCCGCCACGGCTAAGGCCACGGCCAATGCCATAATGGTCAGTTCCCCACGACGCATTTCGTGCCGAAGCAAGCGCCATGAAATCCGGAATTCACGCCTCATACTTGGCTAACTCCTGTACCCGCCCGTGGTCAATATTGACCGTACGCCCACACTGAGCCGCAAGTTGTTGGTCGTGGGTCACAATGATGAGGCTAGTGCCATAGGCTCGGTTTAAGTCAAACAGCAATTGCTCAATTTTTTTTCCTGTGGCCCTATCTAAATTCCCTGTCGGCTCATCAGCAAATAGCAACTGGGGCCGGCCAATAAAAGCCCGGGCAATGGCCACTCGCTGTTGCTCGCCACCCGACAATTGGTTCGGATAATGGTGGATGCGATCAGCTAAACCCACTTGGGTTAATAGCTCTTTGGCTTGCGCTTCCGCTGCCTCAGCACCCGCAAGCTCCGCAGGGAGCATGACATTTTCAAGGGCCGTTAAACTATGCACCAACAAAAAAGACTGAAACACAAAACCCACCTGCTCACCCCGGAGGACAGCACGCTGTTCTTCCGACAAGTGCGACAGGTTCACTCCGTCTATGCTGACATGCCCCCTATTGGGCAAGTCCAGCCCTGCCAACAAGGCCAACAACGTAGACTTCCCCGAGCCAGACGCTCCCACAATCGCGAGCGTTTCGCCCGCATCAATGGTAAGGTTAATATCGTCTAATATAGTTAAACGCCCTTCTGGGGTATCCACGTAACGATGAATCGAGTGAGCTTGAATAACTGCCATATGAAAAAAAATTCCTTTCAGTTTGTACTTTTTATTGCCTTACTTTGCTTTATACGGCCTGCGGCTGCAAATGTATCACTGCTGATTCTCGGTGACAGTTTAAGTGCAGGGTACGGTATAGCCGCTGCCGACAGCTGGCCGCAAGAAGTACAGCGGCGTTGGCAGCAAAACCACCCCAACTTACAACTTATCAATGCCAGTATAAGCGGTGAAACCACAGCAGGGGCTCTTCGCCGTTTACCTCAACTGATTGAACGACACCAACCGGACTGGGTGTTTATCGAGCTGGGCGGTAACGACGGGTTACGCGGCTTTAGCCTTCGCACCATGCAAGCCAACTTAAGCCAGATGATTCAGCTCCTCGAAAGCGCGAACATTAAGGTAGCACTGAGCGAAATCCACATCCCACCGAGTATGGGCCCGCGCTATACCCGCATGTTCCGACAAAGCTTTCCGCAGTTAGCGGAACAACACCCAAACGTGGTGCTCATTCCTTTCTTTATGCGCGACATTGCCCTTCAGCCAGACTATATGCAGGCTGACGGCATTCATCCCAATACAGCAGCGCAAGTGCCCATAGCAGATATCCTAGAGCCGCAACTACGTCAGCTATTGCTACAAGAGGTGAATTAATGGCTTGGTACTATTTAAGTTTAGGCAGTAATGTGGAACCAGAGCGGCACTTGGGGCAAACCCTGCGTACCCTCAGTCAAGAGTTTGGCCCCTTACTGGTATTGCCCGTCGTACAAACCGAGCCCTGCAACATGGACAGCCCCCATGCATTTTTAAATACCTTGGTTATTCTGCAAAGTGGTCTCGACTGGCAACCCTTAAAACAATACTTTAATCGCCTAGAAGAAAAAGCCGGGCGCGACAGAAGCGACCCAGAGCGAGCCCACAAAGACAGGCCCTTAGATATCGACATTATGGCCCATTCCACTCAGCTCAGTTTGGCGCCGTTCCACGCCAGCACCGAGCCCTACTGTTTAGCGAGCGTGCAGGCTTTACAAGAAAACACTTCTAAAGCCCCTTGTGTGGGCTTACGTGTGGGCTCGAAAACCTTATCCGGCCACAGCGCGGCCACCGTCCACACGCACTACAGCAGCGGTCATGTATTCATTGTTGAGGATACTATAAATACCCTGCTCCAACGCTTCGAAGCCGCCTTCAGTAGCTAACAGGGTTTCTGACAGCACCTGCTTTTTTTCTGCTTGGGTATGACTCGGCAGGAACTTAACTGGCCCTGGCTGAATGGCGTTCACGCGCACCCTTGGCGCCAGTAATTTAGCGAAACTCACCATCAGGTTCTCAGCGCCCGCTTTGGTAGAGCAATACAAGGCAAACGCCGGGTTTGGGTTATTCACATAAATATCCGTGATATGAATAATATTTCCCGTGGGTCGTTGGCTTTGCGCAAGGGCTGGTGCTAATAGTTGGTTCAGTCGGGCCGGTGCCTTCATATGAATGCGGTACAGGTCATCATAAAAGGCCATTTGTTCCGTCGCACAGGCAGCATAGGCGGTGTCTTTTTCGAAAATAGAAGCGTTATGCAAAAGAAAGTCGAGCCCACCATAACGGTTTAACAGCATATGGCCGAGCCCTTCCACGGCTTGCTCACACAGCAAGTCACAACAAACAATGTCTAAATGCTCTGAATCGAGCGAGGTCAAGCTTTCGCCCTCTGTTGTAGGGTTTGGCTCAATGCTGCGGGTTACGGCCACCACGTGCCACCCCTGGCTTAATAACGACTGTGTCATGAACAAACCTAAGCGACGTCCGGCGCCTGTCACCACGGCCACTGGACGGCCCTGTTCATGTACGTGTGTTTGCTCCGCCATGCTTTCCTCTTTATCAATGAACCACTCACTTGAGTGTACCTGAGAAAACATGAGGGAATAAAGGAAATGCGAAAATCCTGCACGAGGCAGTCTTATTTTGAACGAAAAGGAGTGATTTAGTTTGAGGTGTCGTCAGCAGAAGTGGCGTCCCCTAGGGGGTTCGAACCCCTGTTACCGCCGTGAAAGGGCGGTGTCCTAGGCCACTAGACGAAGGGGACGCAGTACTTGCTGAAACCTTCTGTAAGTGTGTGTTAGTAAGATGGCGTCCCCTAGGGGATTCGAACCCCTGTTACCGCCGTGAAAGGGCGGTGTCCTAACCACTAGACGAAGGGGACGCGGTACTTACTTAACTTACATTGTGCTTTATGTGAAATGGCGTCCCCTAGGGGATTCGAACCCCTGTTACCGCCGTGAAAGGGCGGTGTCCTAACCACTAGACGAAGGGGACGCAACATATTCACATTGTCAAACCGAAACGTTATTGGTGGAGCTAAGCGGGATCGAACCGCTGACCTCTTGCATGCCATGCAAGCGCTCTCCCAGCTGAGCTATAGCCCCAAAACGTGTCGTTTTGTTTGTCAGGCAAACTGCCCTGACAGCGAGGCGCATTCTAGAAACAGCAGCCCTCGCTGTCAACTCTTTTTTATGAATAAATGTTTGTTTGGCTATTTTTATAGCGAACCGTGTATTTATTCGTCATTTTTAGCAGTTTACTCACCATACTGATAAATAGGATCCACATCTTCAAGACTGCGAATAGTCACATCTAAATCACGTGCAATCCCGTTTTTCAAACTATACACCCAGCCATGAATGGCTAACTGCTGTCCTTTTGCCCAGGCGCCTTGAATAATTTGATTTTGCGATAAGTTATGTACCTGCTCAATCACATTCAATTCGCACATACGGTCGAGCTGCTGAGGCGCTGGTAATTCATCCAGTGCTTGCTTGTGCGTGCGATAAATATCTTTAATTGGGTGCAACCAGTGGTCAACTAAACCGTGACGTTTAGACTCCATGGCAGCCGCAACGCCACCACAACCGTAGTGACCGACAATCAAAATATGTTTCACTTTCAGTTGCGTGACCGCATATTCCACCACAGCAAGACAGTTAAAGTCTGTTTGTATAACCTGATTGGCTACATTACGGTGAACAAAAAGCTCACCTGGGTCCATGCCGACTATTTCATTTGCTGGTACGCGGCTATCCGCGCACCCTATCCATAAGTATTCAGGGTTTTGCTGCTTCGCTAAGCGTTCAAAAAACGTGGGGTCTTCGTCTTTGATGCTTTTTGCCCATTGCACATTATTGGCGAGCAAATCCTTAATCAATGGCATTAGCTTTGGTCCTCTCTTGCTTGTATGAAGTCAAGTGCAAGTCCAATCCGTGCAACAACAGTCTCTTGAGGGATTAAGGCTAAGGTGGCGTCGAGCGCTGGCGAGTTGCCACCACCTGTCACTGCAACCCGCAGTGGCATACCGACCTTCCCCATACCCACAGCCAGTGCTTCACAGGTGGCTTGTATGGCTTGTTGAATCGATTCGGCCGACCAGTCACTGATAGTTGCTAAGCGCTGCTGAATGTCGAGCAGTACTTCTTTGGCCACAGGGCGTAAGTGCTTTTTCGCTGCTGCTGCATCAAATTCAGTCACTGGCGTATAGAAGTAACGGCTGATCTCCGCCATTTCTTTCAGGGTTTTTACCCGCTCTGCCTGTAGTTTAACAACATCGACCAGTGCAGGTCCGTCCTCCGTCGCCACACCTAATTGCTCAAAATGCCATCCTAACTCTGCTGCAACCTGTTCACCTGGAAGGGTTTTCATGTAGTGCTGGTTTAGCCAGTTCAATTTTTCTGTATTAAAGGCAGACGCTGCTTTATTAATGTCGCTCAGCTTAAACAGCTGAATCATTTCTTCACGACTAAATACTTCTTGGTCACCATGAGACCAGCCTAAGCGTACTAGGTAGTTCAACACGGCTTCTGGCAAGTAACCATTGTCGCGGTACTCTGTCACACTCACAGCACCATGACGCTTCGACAGTTTCTTCCCATCATCGCCTAAAATCATGGCCACGTGTGCGTATTCAGGTAAAGGCGCGTTGAGTGCACGCAAAATATTTATCTGGCGGGGCGTGTTATTAATATGGTCTTCACCACGCACCACATGGGTAATGCCCATATCCCAGTCATCAATCACCACACAAAAGTTATATGTAGGCGTGCCGTCGGTCCGCGCAATAATCAGGTCGTCTAATTCACTATTCGCAATTTCAATGCGGCCGCGCACATGGTCGTCGAATACCACAGTCCCTTCTTGCGGGTTACGGAAACGAATAACAAAAGGTTGCCCTTCTTTTTCTTCTCGCTGCTCTGGTGTTAGGTCACGGCATGTGCCGTCGTAACGGGCTTTTTCGCCCGCCGCCATTTGTGCTTCACGCATTGCGTCTAAACGCTCAGCCGAGCAGTAACATTTATAAGCTTTGTTTTCTTCCAGCAACTGGTTAATAAAAACGCCGTAGCGATCAAAACGCTGGGTTTGGTAGACAGGCTCTTCATCCCAGTCTAGGCCGAGCCACTTCATACCGGCAAAAATAGCATCGATGGCCGCTTGGGTTGAACGCTCTCGGTCCGTGTCTTCAATACGTAGCACAAACTTACCACCCGCAGCGCGGGCGACCAGCCATGCATACAGCGCAGTACGGGCGCCACCAACGTGTAAATAACCAGTAGGACTAGGAGCAAAACGAGAAACTACAGACATGGGATATATTCCTGCTAAACAATTAAGTGTCTATGAAAGAAAAAGTTAGCCGGGATTATAGCAGAAAAAAAAAGGGGTCAGCGCAACTAATTTTGCTCTGACCCCTTCTTTATTTGGTGGATGGTACTGGGCTTGAACCAGTGACCCCCGCCTTGTAAGGGCGGTGCTCTACCAACTGAGCTAACCATCCGAAATGTGTACCACCATGTAAAATTGGTGGATGGTACTGGGCTTGAACCAGTGACCCCCGCCTTGTAAGGGCGGTGCTCTACCAACTGAGCTAACCATCCATCCTGTGTTATCCATTCCCTGAACAACGAGCGCTATTATAGGGGCGTTATAGAAACTGTCAACTGTTCATCTGCTCTTTTTCGCATGTTTTGGTTCGTTTGCTGAAAAAAAGAACATTGCGGCGACAATCTAGTCAGTTTCTACGTGCCGTAGGTTTTAAGGGCCTCTCGCAGCTCGTGAATTTCGTCGCGCATGGCCGCAGCCTTTTCAAACTCCAGGTCTTTTGCTGCTTTATACATAGCCGCTTCTTGCTCTGCAATTTTCGCCAACAATTCCTTTTCCGTTTTAAAGGTGCGCATGGTCACCAACTTACGGGCTTCTTGCTCCCGCTCACGGCGGCGACGACGGTTCGGGTCACCGCCCATGTCCATCACATCTGTCACCCGCTTATTCAAGCCCTTCGGGGTAATGCCATGCTCTTCGTTATGCGCAATTTGTTTTTCCCGGCGGCGATTGGTTTCATCAATGGCCTTTTGCATCGAACGGGTTATTCGGTCGCCATATAAAATAGCCTTACCATTTAGATTTCGAGCAGCACGGCCTATGGTTTGAATCAGTGAGTTTTCGGAGCGCAAAAAGCCTTCTTTGTCCGCATCAAAAATGGCCACCAAAGAAACCTCAGGCATGTCCAAACCTTCTCGCAAAAGGTTAATACCTATCAACACATCAAACTCACCTAAACGCAGGTCACGAATAATCTCCATCCGTTCAACTGTGTCTATGTCCGAATGCAAATAACGAACTTTAATGCCGTGCTCATCTAAATAGTCGGCTAAGTCTTCTGCCATGCGTTTGGTTAAGGTGGTAATTAATACCCGCTCATTCTGCTCCGCACGCAACCGTATTTCCGACATCACGTCATCGACTTGGGTTGCCACAGGGCGAATTTCTATTTCCGGGTCAATCAAGCCCGTTGGCCGCACCACTTGTTCTATTATTTCGTCACCGCAACGTTCTAATTCATACTTACCAGGCGTGGCCGACACATAAATTGTTTGCGGTGAAATGGCTTCAAACTCTTCAAACTTTAAGGGCCTGTTGTCAAGCGCCGAAGGCAAGCGGAACCCATAGTTCACCAGGTTTTCTTTGCGGGAACGGTCCCCTTTATACATGGCCCCCACCTGCGACACAGTCACATGGGACTCGTCAATAATGAGCAAAGCGTCATCCGGCAGGTAATCCATTAAAGTCGGAGGTGGCTCGCCCGGTGCTCGGCCCGACAAGTAGCGCGAGTAGTTTTCAATTCCCGAGCAATACCCTAGCTCCAACATCATTTCTATATCAAATTGGGTGCGCTCGCGAATCCGCTGTTCTTCAATCAGCTTATTACCACTCATAAACTGTTCCCGGCGCTCTTTTAGCTCGGCCTTTATATGCTCAACCGCGTCCACAATTTTTTCTCGTGGGGTGACATAGTGAGTTTTCGGATACACGGTATAACGGGCAATATCGCGCTGAACAATTTGCCCCGTTAAGGGTTCGAAAATAGAAATACATTCTATTTCATCGTCGAATAACTCCACCCGTACCGCTAAGTCTTCCGACTCAGCCGGGAAGATATCTATAATTTCACCTCGCACACGATACGTACCGCGAGCAAAGGCCTCGTCATTTCGTTTGTACTGTAAGGTCGCTAAATTCCGCAGCATATCGCGCTGATCGATAATGGCACCGCGACGTAAATGCAGCATCATTTTCATATATGAATCTGGGTCACCTAAACCATATATCGCTGAAACCGACGCAATCAGTACAACATCTCGGCGTTCCATTAAGGCTTTGGTAGCCGAAAGACGCATTTGCTCAATATGCTCGTTTATCGCTGCATCTTTTTCTATAAAGGTGTCTGTGGTGGCCACATAGGCTTCGGGCTGGTAATAGTCGTAATAGGAAACAAAGTATTCCACCGCATTGTTCGGAAAGAACTCCTTCATTTCACCATACAGCTGCGCAGCTAAGGTTTTATTGTGGGCAAGTATTAAGGTGGGTCGCCCTGTTTGGGCTATCACGTTGGCCATGGTAAAGGTTTTTCCTGAACCTGTTACCCCAAGCAAAATTTGACTGGCGAGTCCCGCATCAATGTTGTCAACTAGCGCCTCAATCGCCGCTGGCTGATCACCCGCTGGCTGATATTCAGACACTAGTTCAAAAGGACGAGCCTTCTCGTTTACCAGCTGCTCAACCCGTTGTTTGTCACTCACTGCTATCCACCTGTTGTTTTAATTCATTTTGCTGTTGCGCTTGCCCCTGGGTGACACGCATAAACCAGCGGTAGGCCACCACAGCTGTGAACACATTGGCGACCACACCACCAATAAATAACCCCATCAAGCCGGCAACCGCATTCCCCACGATCGACAAAGGAATAAAGGTAACAAATAACCGTACCACACTTAACGAAAGCGCCTGCATCGGTTTATGCAAGGCATTTAGTGAAGAGTTGGTTAAAATAATCCAACCTTGCAGCCCGTAACCTAGTGGCATGATCCAAATAAATAAAGCCAGCACCTCGGCCACGGCCGCGTCCCGTGCAAAAGCCGCCTGAATCCCGCCGCTCAGTAGCACCAATAAGGCATACACCAGCAACTGAAACCCTAAGCAAAACATTAACGCCGTGCGGTACGCAGTGCGCACTCGTAACATATTGCCTGCACCAAAGTTTTGCGAAATAAAAGGCGGCAGGCTCATCGACAGTGCCAATATAATCACCGAAGCCAACGACTCCAAGCGCACTCCCACACCAAAAGCGGCCACCGCAGGTGCTCCATGGGTTGCTACAATGGCCGTTAATACAGCCATAGCAAAGGGAGTTAACATATTCGCTCCTGCGGCCGGTAGACCTATCGCCAGCAAACGTTTACAAGAGCGAACAAATAAAGGCAAAGCGGGTGGCCGACCATCAATCACTTTGCGTCGCCACACCAACCAATAAATAATAAGTACGAAGCCCAGTGCCCAGGAGATCACACTGGCATAAGCGGCGCCTTTTAACCCCAGTGCTGGGAATGGGCCTAAGCCAAAAATAAGCAGCGGGTCTAAAATAGCATTCGACAAGCCCCCTAGCCCCATAATCAAGGACGGTGTTTTCGTGTCTCCCGACGCTCTTAACACACTATTCCCTACCATAGGCACTACCAGCAAAATAGCACCTGCGTACCAAATGTACATATAGTCTTTAATATGCCCCATCAGCTCAGCTGTAGCTCCAAGGGTTTGGAAAATTGGTTCGGTAAGCAAAAACAAAAGAAACGCCAGGCAACCCACTAACAAAGCCGACAAATAAATAGCACTACTACCCGCTTGCCGGGCCCCTTCTGTATCATCACTTCCGAGTTTACGGGCCACCACTGCCGAGGTGCCTATGCCTAAACCTATGGTTAGGCTAATAACAGTAAAGCTCACAGGGAAGGTAAAGCCCACTGCCGCAAGCTCTTCGGTGCCTAAAAAGCTAATAAAAAGCGTGTCTATAAAATTAAAGCTAATAAGGGTGGCGACACCAAACACCACAGGCCATGTCATGGACCAAAGTGTGGGGCCAACGGGCCCTGTCAGCAACGTGCGAGGCGCTGGGGCTGGAGGCATGCGAACTCCTTGAATAAATCGCGCAAAATCGAGCCTGTCATGGTACTGAAAATGCCTGTTAAATACCAATGGATCGGGCGATCTGACTAGACATTCTTCGCCTACAACCCTATAGTCTGTCATGCATTTTTATTGGGTTTATAGCCTGTCCAACCATCAACGACTTAGTTAGGTACCTTTGTGGAATACAAACTTTCTCAACGCGTTAATGCTATTCAGCCTTCGCCTACCCTTGCCGTCAGTCAAAAATCGGCCGAGTTAAAAGCAGAAGGGCATAATGTTATTGGTCTTGGTGTCGGTGAGCCCGACTTCCCTACTCCGAAATTTATCTGTGAAGCGGCAAAAGTAGCCATTGACCAAGGCCATACCCGTTACACGGCGGTCGACGGCATTCCAGAGCTAAAGCAAGCCGTGATCAACAAGTTTAAACGCGACAACCAGCTTGACTACGGCATGGATCAAATTCTGGTGTCTGCAGGCGGAAAGCACTCTATTTTTAATTTACTTAGCGCATGGATTAATGACGGCGACGAAGTCATTATCCCTGCTCCGTTTTGGGTGTCTTACCCCGACATGACCATTTTACTGGGTGGTGTCCCTGTTATTGTCGAAGCAGGCATTGAACAGGCTTATAAAATCACCCCCGAGCAATTAGCCGCGGCTATTACCCCAAAAACCCGCATGCTCTTTTTAAACAGTCCTTCAAACCCAACCGGTATGGCTTACACAGCCGAAGAACTGCGTGGCCTCGCAGAGGTATTGCGCCAACACCCACAGGTGCTGGTCGCCACCGACGATATGTACGAGCATGTACTTTGGAGCGACGAGTCCTTTCATAACATCGCCATGGTCGCACCTGACTTGATGGATCGCATTGTGGTTCTTTCTGGTGTATCTAAGGCCTATGCAATGACAGGTTGGCGCATTGGTTATGCAGCAGGTCCAGCACCTATTATTGCCGCTATGAAAAAAATTCAATCACAAAGTACTTCCAACCCATGCTCTATCGCCCAACACGCCGCTTTAGCCGCGCTCGAAGGTGACCAGAGCTTTATCGGGGAAATGGTCACTGAGTTTAAAGCACGCCACGAGCGCTTGGTAGAAGGCTTGAATGCCATCGAAGGAATAAAAGCTATCCCAGCCGACGGTACTTTCTATAGTTTCCCAAATATTGAAGGTCTTATGGCAGCAAAAGGGGTTTCTACCGACGTTGAACTCTGTGAGTTGCTGTTACAAGAGCAAAAGGTTGCCTTAGTTCCAGGTACTGCCTTTGGTGCTCCTGGCCACTTTCGTTTGTCTTTCGCAGCAGCACAAGAAGTACTTGACGACGCTGTGCGCCGTATCGCGGCCTTTGCAGCCAAGTAAGCTCTCCCTCCTATTAGGTACTTTTAGCTGCTGGCTGAAAGTACCTAATTATCTCAAAGCAGGCCTTTGCTACAGAAAAGCAGCTCTCTGCACGCTGCAAGGCAGGTAATAAGAAAGAAAACGCGGTATTTTGTGTCTCTATCTGCATTTTCATTCATTCTTGTTTGTGCATTTTAAAGGCATATTTAGCGGCCACCTACATATTCCATTTTATTTTTTCAATCCCTTAAAACTTCGTATCACACCACACCTTGCCGCATACTTTTCCACCGTTTTGACTTGATAATACACAAACAGGCAGTTTTCACTGTAATATTTTTATAACAAAAGGCTAGTCTTTGCTCGCTTCCAGCACCAAAGCTAAATCATTGATATTAAAAGAAAATAAAAACCATGCCAGAAAGTGCTCAAATAAAAAAATCAGCTATAACCCACATAGTTACTACACTTCCACAGACTTAACCACAAAGTTATCCACAGAAACAGTGGATAAGATCCTCTAGCCCGTACAGGTCGTGCCTTTGTGCCCCATTCAAGCAGCGATCGGTAAATTTTGCGGTTTGATGGAAAATCGAGCTACAGCAAGCAATTTACGTGGAAATTGTAAAATTAAGGGCTTTGCGCTCAAAAATACGCCAAATACGCATAATTGTATGTTTTTCCCTCGATCAAACCTTTTTTTATGAAATTATTCTTTTCTATGGTTGACACCGCTCACGACTCCCATTAACATTCTGCCCCGTTAAGCGATTCCCCAGTAGCTCAGTTGGTTAGAGCGGTGGACTGTTAATCCATGTGTCGTTGGTTCGACTCCAACCTGGGGAGCCATCGCTAACAAAATAAACCTTCAACATGAAGGTTGTATGATAAGCTTCCAGCAATTCCCCAGTAGCTCAGTTGGTTAGAGCGGTGGACTGTTAATCCATGTGTCGTTGGTTCGACTCCAACCTGGGGAGCCATCATACTTCAGCCCGTTCGTGGCACCTTTCCCTCGTACCCTATTTTATTTAGCCCCTGCGTTTATTCAGCACGAAGCGAATGCGTGTGTGCGTTATTGGATCAATCCAATAAACAGCATGCCAATACCCGTTCCTAAAATCGCACCAGCAATCACATCACTTGGGTAATGAACCCCAAGCACAATGCGCGACATAGCAACTAACACAGCCCATAAGTAAACGGCACTCGACCAAATAGGAAAGCTAGTAACCACTAGAATGGCAAAAAGAAATGCGGCCGTGGAATGGCCAGAGGGAAAGCTAAATTCATCAGCTGGAGTAATGGCCGCCTGAAACGCTGGTCGGTCAGGACGTGCCCGTTTCAATACGTGCTTCAAGCCAATAAACAAAGGTATTTCCACAGCGAAGGCAATCAAGAGGCGCTGCACAAACAACCAACTACCTTCCACCGTTGCAATGACCGCTAGTAAAGCAAACAAGGCGTAATAAGGCCCATCGCCGCTGCGCGAGAACCAAAAAACTAGGCGTGTCTTGCGCAGCCCCGCTGTTTTCACAAACAGCCAGTAAAATACGGCTTCATCGAGCGCACGCAAACGGTGAAATAACTGAATCAAGTGAGCTCCTTGCACTGGCCTATTCGCCTGCTCCTAACCTTCAAAGGCCGAATAGTAACTAAATCTAACTGTGGGTGCATATATTATTACACACCCTGCTATAAAAGCAGCCAAGTGCTGGTTGTTAAACCTTGCTTAAAAAAGGATAATAGCAGTATTCACTTTCTGAGGTCTAATGCCTCCTAACACGCGAATGACAGAGTTCCATGACTGAAATCTTGCTTCTTCTTATAGCGACAGTATTGGTAAATAACTTCGTGCTTGTGCAGTTCCTCGGGCTTTGCCCCTTTATGGGAGTTTCGGGCAAGTTAGAAACAGCCATTGGCATGTCGGCCGCAACCACCTTCGTGCTGACCTTGGCTTCTGTATGTAGTTACTTGGTGAACCAATATATTTTAATCCCCCTCGAGCTTATGGCACTGCGCACCCTAAGTTTCATTTTGGTCATTGCCGTGGTGGTGCAATTTACTGAAATGGTGGTGCATAAAGTAAGTCCTACTTTGTATCGTTTGCTGGGTATATTCCTGCCTCTTATCACCACCAACTGTGCTGTGCTTGGGGTCGCTTTATTGAACATCACCAAACAACATCACTTTGTCGAGTCCATTTTTTACGGGTTTGGTGCAGCTTTAGGCTTTTCCATGGTGCTTATTCTTTTTTCTGCAATTCGTGAACGTATAGCCGCTGCAGACGTGCCTGTGGCATTCCGTGGGGCCGCCATCGGCATGATCACCGCCGGCTTAATGTCGCTGGCGTTTATGGGCTTTACAGGATTGGCAAGCTAATGGTGTGGCTCATTGGACTTTTAACCCTGGCTGGGCTGGCCCTGTTGTTTGGTGTCATCCTTGGCTTCGCAGCCGTGCGCTTTAAAGTAGAAGGCGACCCCTTGGTGGACCAGCTCAATGAGGTTCTGCCTCAAACCCAGTGTGGTCAATGTGGGTACCCGGGCTGCCGGCCCTATGCAGAAGCTATTGCCAATGGCGAAGAAATTAATAAATGCCCGCCCGGGGGCGAAGCGACCATTCAAAAAATAGCCGACATGACAGGTCGCGACCCTAAACCGCTCGACGCCGCCCATGGGGTCGAAGAAGTGAAAACCGTGGCCTATATTCGTGAAGACGAATGCATTGGCTGCACTAAATGTATTCAGGCCTGCCCAGTGGACGCCATTATTGGTGCCACTCGGCAAATGCATACTGTTATTGCCGACGAATGTACCGGTTGTGACCTCTGTGTTGACCCATGCCCTGTAGACTGTATCGACATGCTCCCGATTGAGCCTAACACGAGTCGCTGGCAATGGGACTTAGAGCGCATTCCGGTGCAAACCATCGACGTTAGTCAAGCACAACCGATTACTCTAAAGAATAAACAGGAGTCGTCATGAGTCAGCCTCATTCGCCTGTGAAACTTTGGCGATTCCATGGTGGCGTGCACCCACCAGAACGCAAAACCATTGCCAATACCACGGCTATTCGCACGCTGCCGCTACCAAAAGCTTTGTATATCCCTTTGCGACAGCACATAGGTGTGTCTGGCGACGTTTGCGTTCAGCCTGGCCAACAGGTTTTACGGGGCCAAGCCTTAACAGAGCCGGGGGTCTATGGCGGCTTACCCGTCCACGCCCCCACTTCGGGCATCATTGGCGAGGTGGTCGAGCATCCAAGCAACCACCCGTCACAACTGCCAGAGCCCGTGCTGACCCTTATTCCCGATGGTCAGCACACGTCTGCTTCTTTGCAGCCAGTTGCAGACCCCTTCTCCTTAAGCGGACTTGAACTTATTCAACATCTGCACGACATGGGAGTAGCAGGTTTAGGTGGCGCAGGCTTCCCAACTGCGCAAAAGCTGAGTCAGGCTCGGGCTATCAACCTCATTATTATTAACGGCGTTGAATGCGAGCCTTATATTGTGTCGGACGACCGACTTATGCGCGAGCATGCCAAGGACATAGTGCGTGGTGTGCAGCTACTACAGTATATTTTAACGGAAGAAAACCAGGCGCCAAAGGCTGTTATTGCTATTGAAGACAATAAGCCAGAAGCCATTGCCGCCATGGAGCAGGCCATTGCTATTTCGCACGCTCCTATCCAATTACAGGTTATTCCTACCTTGTATCCTTCCGGGGGCGAAAAACAGCTGATTGAAATTTTAACGGGCAAACAGGTTCCTGCCCGCGGTTACCCCGCCGACATTGGTATTCTCATGCAGAACGTGGGTACCGCCTTTGCCGTGGCAGAAGCCATAGACCAGGGTGAGCCCTTTACCCGACGTGTAGTTACACTGACCGGCGAGTCGTTCCAACAGCCTGGTACCGCATGGGTTTTACTCGGTACGCCTATTCAGCACCTGCTTGAATGCGCAGAATTACAACCGGACACCCCTCAGCGTATTATTGTTGGTGGCCCCATGATGGGATACACGATTGCCGACCCACGCACGCCCATTATTAAAACCAGTAACTGTATTTTAGCACCCACCAACAAAGAATTACCGGCGGCACAAAACGAGAGCCCTTGCATTCGTTGTGGAGCCTGTGAACAAGTGTGCCCTGCTAAGTTATTACCACAGCAACTACTATGGATGGCCAAAGCACAGGACCATGAAGGACTGAATCAGCACCACTTGTCCGACTGTATCGAATGTGGTGCTTGTGCCTACGTGTGTCCAAGCGAAATTCCACTGGTACATTACTACCGCAAAGCAAAAGCAGAAATTCGCGAAGAAAAGATTGAACAGCAAAAGTCGGAAGTAGCGCGTCAACGCTTCGAGGCTCGCCAGGAACGCTTAGAGCGCGAGAAGCAAGAGCGCCTTGAACGCCATAAAAAGGCAGCAGAGGCCCGAGCTAAAGCGTTAGCTGAGCGTGAAAAGCTAGCAGAACAGCAAGCAACCGCTACGGGTGCTCCTGCCTGTGATGATGAGACAGATCCGATCAAAGCTGCGGTCGCTCGTGCCAAAGCCAAGCGCGCCCAGCAGCAGGCGGAAGCCAGTAGCGACAGCGAAGACCCGCAAAAAGCCAAAGTGGCCGCAGCGGTCGCCCGTGCCAAAGCTAAGCGCGCCCAGCAGCAGGCGGAAGCAAGTAGCGACAGCGAAGACCCGCAAAAAGCCAAAGTGGCCGCAGCGGTCGCCCGTGCCAAAGCTAAGCGCGCTCAGCAGCAAGCGGAAACGGCTGCTAAAGCATCCGATGCGTCAAAGGAAAAGGACGAATCATGAGTTTTTATATTGCGTCATCTCCCCACCACCACGTGCGACGTACCACCCACGACATTATGCGCTGGGTTTTACTGGCCATGGTGCCGGGCGTGCTTGCCCAACTGTACTTCTTCGGCTGGGGTGTTTTATTTCAACTTGTGTTGGCTATCTGTGTTGCTTTATTCGCTGAAGCGGGCGCCCTCTTTTTACGTCACCGGCCCATAAAGCCCGCATTGCATGACTACTCCGCCGTGGTTACCGCCGCTTTATTAGCGGTCAGCATACCGCCCCTTGCTCCTTGGTGGGTCATTCTCATTGGTACCCTGTTCGCCATTTTAGTGGTGAAACATATGTTTGGTGGTATTGGTCAGAATATTTTCAATCCTGCCATGGCCGCCTACGTCATGTTGCTGGTTTCTTTCCCGGTGCAAATGACAGCGTGGATGCCACCAGCCGTTGCTGGCTACCAAGCCCCAGGGCTCTTTGACAGCCTCTGGCTGTTCTTCACCACTTATACAGCTGAAGGCTACAGCCTTGAGCAGGTTCGCTTGGTTTGGTCCGAGTCAGGCCTAGACGCCATGGCCATGGCCACGCCCTTAGACCATATAAAAACCGAAGTAAGCCGAGGCTTTACCTTGGCTGAAAGCATGCAGTCGGCCATTTTTTCTTGGTTTGCAGGGGCCGGTTGGCAATGGGTCAACTTAGCCTTTCTCGCAGGCGGGCTCACCTTATTAGTTCAGCGTATTATTACCTGGCATATCCCCGTGGCTTTGCTTTCCAGCCTTGGTCTCTGTGCCATTCTAGGTGCCTTAGCCTCGCCCGATTTACTGCCTGGTTTCAATATTCACTTGCTCAGTGGGGGCACCATGTTGGCGGCTTTCTTTATCGCCACCGACCCTGTTTCTGCTGCCACTTCCAACAAAGGCAAGCTGGTATATGCAGCCTTAATAGGCCTGCTGATTTATATTATTCGGACCTGGGGTGGTTAC
Organism: Aliidiomarina taiwanensis; assembly: GCF_003987015.1. Lineage (GTDB taxonomy): Bacteria > Pseudomonadota > Gammaproteobacteria > Enterobacterales > Alteromonadaceae > Aliidiomarina > Aliidiomarina taiwanensis. The sequence continues at coordinate 145,128 of NZ_PIPQ01000003.1, forward strand.
CCCGACGCTGTGGCCTTTGCCGTGCTGCTTGGGAATTTGTGTGTACCTGTTATTGACCAATACACACGACCACAAACTTACGGCCATGGAGAACCTCGCCCATGATGACATCAATGCGCCGCAATGGACTTATCCTCGCTGTTTTTGCGTTGGTAGCAACCGGGCTGCTGATGTTTACCCAGCACCTCACTGCCGACCGAATTGCCGCCCAACAGCGCAACGAACTTATGCGCACCCTGCATGAGCTCATACCCGACGCCAGTTATAACAACGACTTATACGCCGACTGCACCCAGGTACACGCTCCCGAAGCACTCGGTAGCCAGTCGCAACAACCCATATATCGAGCCCGCTTACATGGTCAGCCCGTCGCCTTGGCCATTCGCACCACAGCGCCGGACGGTTACAGTGGCGACATTCACCTGCTGGTCGCCATAGCGAACAGCGGCACCGTGCTCGGTGCACGAGTACTCGAGCACCGCGAAACACCGGGTTTAGGCGACAAAATCGACGTCCGACGCAGCGACTGGATAGAGAGTTTTGCCAATGAACAGGTACAAAGCGCCACAGACCCTCGCTGGGAAGTACGTCGCGACGGCGGCGCTTTCGACCAGTTTAGTGGCGCTACCATTACCCCGCGTGCCGTTATCAATGCCATTCAACGTACTGTGGTTTGGGCTAACCAGCAGCAGGCAGCGTTATTTGCTTTACCCGTAACCTGTCAAAGCAATAGCCCACTGCAAGAGGAGCCAGCCCATGAGTGATCAAGAACTGTCCAATGAACTCAAAACCCTGGCCCGGAATGGTTTATGGGAGAACAACCCGGCCTTAGTTCAACTGCTCGGGCTGTGTCCCTTGTTGGCGGTGACCGGCACAGTCACCAATGCGTTAGGCCTAGGCCTCGCCACCTTGCTGGTGCTAGTGGGCTCAAACGTTACCGTGTCCTTGGTGCGAAACTGGGTCCCTAACGAGGTGCGCATCCCCGTCTTTGTGATTGTTATTGCCACCTTTGTGACCTTTGTAGAGCTCATGATGCACGCCTTCACCTATGGGCTATTTACCGCCTTAGGTATTTTTATTCCTTTAATTGTCACCAACTGCGCCATTATTGGCCGAGCCGAAGCCTATGCGTCGAAAAACCCTTGGCATAAAGCCGCCTTTGACGGACTCACCATGGGGGCAGGTTTTGCGCTGGTGTTAGTCTTACTTGGTGCATTACGAGAAATTATTGGTCAAGGAACGCTGTTCGATGGAGCCGACTTACTACTCGGCTCGTGGGCAGCAGGCCTGCGCATTGAACTTATTCAGTTTGACTACCCACTCCTGCTTGCGGTACTTCCGCCCGGTGCATTTATTGGTATGGGTATTATGATTGCTGTGAAAAACGTTATCGACCGTCAGCGCAATGAAAAAGCTGCACAAGCACCGGTTGAAAAAGCACAACGTGCGCGTGTCACCTCTCAGTAAAGGCACTATAGAAACAACATGAACCAAAAGAAACGTATTGAAATTTTAACCCGCTTACGGGACAACAACCCGAACCCCACCACCGAGCTTAACTTCTCAAACCCTTTTGAGTTGCTTATTGCGGTACTCCTTTCGGCGCAAGCCACCGACGTGGGGGTCAACAAAGCAACAGGGCCATTATTTAAAGTCGCCAACAACCCTGCCGACATGCTGGCGCTCGGTGTCGAAGGAGTAAAGGACTACATTAAAACCATCGGCTTATTTAATACCAAAGCAGAAAACGTGATAAAAACCTGCCGCATGTTGCTCGAGCTGCATGGCGGGGAAGTTCCTGAAGACAGAGCTGCCCTCGAAGCCTTGCCTGGCGTCGGTAGAAAAACCGCAAACGTAGTGCTAAACACCGCCTTTGGCTGGCCCACGATCGCCGTGGACACGCATATTTTTCGGGTCAGCAACCGCACCAAGTTCGCCCCAGGAAAAACCGTGGACCAAGTGGAACAACGCTTATTAAAAGTGGTACCTGCCGAGTTTAAGTTAGATGTGCATCACTGGTTTATCTTGCATGGCCGTTACACCTGTATCGCTCGTAAGCCCCGCTGCGGCTCTTGTATTATTGAAGACTTGTGCGAATACAAAGACAAAATAGAAATCGAGTAATCTAGCATAATGACGAAATAAAAAAGGGGCTTTCAGCCCCTTTTTTTATACCTTCTTTGCAGTCTTATGCTTGCAAGCGATGGCGGCGACGACGTAACCACACCAGTGGCAACGCAAGGGCCGCAATAAAGGCGCCGAAGCTACCTTCGTACCACTTCTTGCTTTCTTTCGGTAAAACAGTGACCTTCGCTTGTGCAACACGGGTTTCATACCCATCCGACACAGACACTTCAAAGGTTAAGTCTGTTTGAGCCTGCACACTAGGTGCAATAAAGCGGGCTTCAACCGTGTTCGCGTTGGCAAGTGACACATCCGGACCGCCCACCTGTGACCAGGTAAAGCTTAGCGTGTCACCGTCCACGTCGCTACTTTCTGCTGCGCTTAACGTAACTTCTGCACCGGTTCGCACAGTTGCCTGATCTACACTGGCTTTTGCAACAGGTGCTGTATTGTCACGCTCAACCACAACCGTCACAGTACCCGCCGTAGTTTGTTGACCATTCACACCCTCTGCAACAAAAGTAAAGCTGTCGGTACCAACAAAGCCTGCTTCTGCTGTATACACAAACTGTCCCGGTGTTCCTTCCACAGGAACAACTGCACCATGCTCTGGCTCTGTTGCAATCACAGCTTGCGCTGTTTCACTTGGCAAAATAGAGAATGGTTGAATAGAACGATACTCTTCTTGTGCCGCTGTGACCAAGGTTCCTTTACTAATGAACCCAGTGCTGCCCGTCGTGAAGGCATTCGTAAGGTCAATCGTAACAGGCTCTTGCTCGACGGTGCTCACATCAGTGTCTTGAGCCGCCCCAAACACACTCGGTTCCACCTGGTAGTTCAAGAACACAAACCCTTTTTCGCCTTCCGCAATACCTGCGCGCAATGCTTCACCCGTGACTGGGGCTGTACCTTGTGTGGCAGCAAATGCATTGGCGTAGTAATAGGTAAAGCCTTTCGTACCTGTTATGTCTTCAATACCAACGGTGAGGCTGTCTGGTACTTCTGGAATCGAGACATAGTTAAAGTACACCTCGTCGGAACCCATTTTCAGCCAAATGGAGAAGGTGTATTTAGTTGCTGTCGGGTCCACAATCAGACCATCGGCATCCATTTTTGCTTCCGTCACGTCTTGCCATTCAAACACTAGCCAGTCGCTGGTGCCGTCGTTTGCCACCACAAAGTTTACTTGGCCACCATGCTCGCCACCCACCACTAAGTCAGACCAGAACGGTGCAATAATGGCGTTAATCGCATCTTCTGTCGGCAACACAGTGTTGTTATAGCTTAGGTAATAGCTTTGTGGTGCGGCCGTTATAAAACCATTGGGTGAAATGGTAATTTCTTCTACTAGCTTACCATTCCAAATAAAGCCACCGTATTCACCAATGGACATATCAAATGGCAACTCATCGCAACGAGACGACTCACACGGCAAGGTCGGCGCATCGGTAATGCCCAAGTCCGCTAGCGTCGCGCCAGCAAACAAGAAGTCACTGCTTGGCTCCACTAACTGAGCACCTTCGTCTTGTGAAATCTGGCCTGTCCAAGTAATGGTACGTTGATCTTCAGACACGGTCAGGCTGGTTTCAGTGGCCAAGCTCATCTCTGTTTGTACCGAGTCCAACACCAAGTTGGTGCCTTCAGGCACTTCCGCCGTCACCGTCACGTCTTCATTGCTACCTGGGTAGCCGGCGCGCACACTTAAACCAAGGAGGTCATCGGCTGTCACTTCACCGGCTGCTAATAGCGCCGTTAAAACACTGGTGTCATCACTTTGCCTTGCCATGACGGCAATAGGCATGTGAGCTGTTGGGTACTGGCCGGTACTATCCGTGAAAACAACCTGACCAAAGGTCCAGCCTTCGTCCGCATAGGTGGTATCGACATTCACGGTAAAGTTGGCTGTTGCCTTATGCTCTTCTTCCTCGTTTTCTGAGAAGGTGGTAGGCGCTAACTCAATGCTTGGCGTCGACACAGTGCCCGTTACATGACTGTCAACAAACTCTACCCGAGCGTACCAGGTACCCTCTTCAGCAAGTAAGTTCGTCACGGTTCGTTCGAAGCTACAAGAAGCTACACACGCAGGCGACACGAAAGAAGGCTTGTCAAAGCTAATGGCTGTTTTGCTCGCTGCATCCATATCCATTAAGCCGGCACCTCGGTCAAACGGCGTGGTGTCCGAGGTAGAGTCATGGTTTTTCACCTCAGGGTTGCTCGAGGTCATAAGAATCGACTTTATTTCAAAGGCGTTCAGCTCGGGTCGCATTTGGCGAAGAACCGCCGCAGCACCCGCTACATGAGGGCTAGCCATCGACGTCCCTGAGTTAAGCTGGTAATTAGCCACTCCTTCTTCTTCTGTCGGATAGGCCGACAGTATATCCGAGCCAGGAGCTGCAATTTCAGGTTTAAGGAAACTGCTGTCACCATTCGGACCACGTGAACTAAAGTCGGACATGCTATTTTTAGCAAGAGAGCTAAACAAAGCTTGGTTGCGTGTAATGGTGGCTGAGCTGCCTTGCGTCCAAGCTTCCAGCACAGACTCGCCTTGCTCTTGTGAAATCGACACGCTCGGCAAGGTCGCATCAGGCATGGACATCACCAAACCACCTGGGGCATTATTATACAGCACCATGGCCACTGCACCCGCGGCTTCTGCATGGTTTGCTTTGTCGCCAAAGCTACATTCACCTCGTGAAATAAAGGCGATACTCCCTTCAAAGGCGCCGGCCGGGAAGGGTTCACAGGCCAAAGCATTTGCTTCATCCACTTCCATGGCTGGCAGTAAAGGCGCCGTAATATCTGCCGATAGTTCAAAGTTACCTGAGCCAGGTCGTGCATAAATCGTGTCGACACCTGGGGCTGTTAATAAGCTTCCGAAGACACGCCCCGTTTGGGTGCTCGCAACGGTAATACCTGCTTCAACGCAGCCTGGGCAGCCAACAGTTTGTGCACCTGGGCCGTCATTTCCCGCAGCGGTGACCAACACCACACCAGCAGCTTCTGCGTTGGTGAAAATAGAACGATACACACTATTCGATGGATCGCCTCCAGCACCACCACCCCACGAGTTATTAATTACGTCGGCACCATCGGCTACAGCATCTTCTAGGGCCGAAGCTAAATTAATAGAGCTTCCTGTACCTTGACCTTGCGGGTTAATGTACAAAGCTTTGTAGACCATCAGGCTAGCACCAGGGGCTACCCCAGAAATATTGACATCCATTGAGTCATATTCTGCGTAAACCGCATTACCAACAGCGGTACCCGCCACATGCGTACCATGACCACCGAAGTCTTTTGGGGTCAACGTTTCATCCGGATGAGCCGCGCCAAGTGGCTCATAATAACGCGCCACAACCAGCTTACTATTACAGAAGGTAGGGTCTTGGGTTGCACAGTAGTCATCCGTCGGTAAACCTTCCGGACGCTCATGACCTACACCACTAAACATCGGGTGGTGGGGTGTAATCCCCGTATCAATCACAGCCACTTTCACGCCTGCACCGGCTGAGTCTTGGCCGCCGGCCTGCGCCCAGGTAGTCGGGGCTTTTATAATGTCGAGAGAGGCGTCCATTTGGGTGTAGAAGATTTCGTTCTCATATACTTTTTTCACCCCAGTCACCGACTGCAGTTGCGCCACCACATCGTCCTGACGGGGAACGCTTACCACAAAACCATTTAAGGTCACATTGAAGTTACGCTCAATGGAAAGACTCGGTAGCTTAGCCTGTAACGCAGACGCCACACGCGCCTGTTGCGTCTGTAAGTACTGGGTGTAGGCAATGGCTTCAACAGAATCGGTTTCTAAGCGCTCAGCACTTGTAAAAGTACGCGCCGTTGGCGCTAAACCACGCACACCACCGCTATAAGTAGCTAATGGAGCGTCTTCAAGTTCAACAATAAAGTACGCTGGTTGACTCCGTTGCAGTGCTGCCCGAGGCACCTTCTGAATGTTTTCATTCGCTTCTTTTGGCATCGGCCCCTGCTGCATAGGAACCGGCGTTAATGTGTTAGCAACCGCACCGTACGACAGCGCTGATGCTACGAACGCAGCAAGCGCTGTGAGTTGTGGCAGTGTCTTTGTTGATGACTGCATGTAAAGCCTCTTATTATTTATTTTTTTGAGTAAGGCAGTATCAGCAAAGGCCCTCCCTAGCTAACACTGCAAGGCAATAGTGCATGAAGCCCATGCATTCAACAAGGAAGCAAAATAGGGAAAAGCGTGAGTTTGTTATAAATATGATGCAAAGCGGTGTCTGTTATGGCTTACGCAATTGTTTCTAAATATTACACTTCGTCACACATCAGGCTCAGGCTGAAGAAATTCAGCCTGTAAGCCCAATGTAAAGCCTTATCGGCTACTTAATAAGCCCTGATCAAAGGGACGGCTGATTTGCACCACAACGCGGCGGTTTTGGCTACGCTCTAGCTCGTTTTCATTGCCCGCCGAATGGCGCATTTCACCATGGCCTTGAATGGAAATTTTCGACTCGTCTAGCCCTCGCTCTACCAAAAAGTCTTTCACCTCTTGGGCTCGAGCCACCGACAGGGTTTGGTTTTCATCGTAGCTACCATAGGCGTCCGTGTAACCGGCCACCAGCACCAACTCAATGTTTTGATCATGGCTTAGGTACTCGCCAACCCGGAGTAATTTACGCTTCGAGCTATTGGTTAGCTCTGTGGACTTTTCATGGTAATTCAGCACAGTAAAGGAAATATCGTCAAATCCAAATGGCAGCAGCCCCGACACACAGTCCATGAAGTCGTCATAGCGTTGCTGAAAGTTAATCGCTGAAATTCGCACCTGCACCTGGTCAACTTGGTTGTGCCAGTCCGCGTAAGAAATCAGTGGCATCATGCCCTTTTCCAGCTCTGTTAACAGCACCCAGGACATTTCCTTTCCCAGTTCACTTTCGTATTGTCGGTACAAAGGCAAAGTACCTAGTTTCCGCGGTGCTTCTGTGGTTCGCCAGCTCGGGGCAACACTATACACTTGGGCTTCACTATAGGTGTCCGGCAAGCGACGCATACCCAGCACCACGCGCATGTTGAGTTCGCGGCTGGCCTCACTTTCAAAGCGCACTTGCCCATAGCGTGGAATGTCGTGCTCCAGGGTGCACTGCAGCGGTGAGTACTCGCTTACCCGCCACTCAGACCGTTCCATCACAGCGCCGTAGGAACGTGCAGCAGCCTTGGCGTCGGCAACGGAAAACCACAAACACGTAGACACGCCCACGGCTAGCAAAAGCGTTCGAATGTGCATACACACCCCTTCTTTATTTATAACTTGCTTCTTGTATCGGCCAGGCTTACCGGTCCTTTAGCAATCAAGCCTTGTTTCTGGCATACTTCCCTGTCTAATTTAAGGAGCATGCATGGCAAGTCACGATGAACTTATGAAGACGCGATTTCGCGGCTACTTACCTGTTGTTATCGACGTAGAAACAGCTGGCTTTAACGCCCAAACCGACGCCCTACTGGAAATTGCAGCAGTCATCCTCGACTTCGACAGTCACGGAGACCTAAAGCCCGTGGCAACACATCACGCGCATATCGAGCCATTCCCTGGGGCTAATATTGAACAAGCAGCTATTGAGTTTAATGGCATAGACCCACACAGTGCTTTGCGGGGCGCCGTAGAAGAAAGCGAAGGTTTGCGAGAAATATTCAAAGCCATTCGTAAGGCCCAGCGCAAAGCAGGCTGCCAGCGGTCGGTGCTGGTTGGCCATAACGCCACCTTCGACCATAAGTTTGTGATGGCAGCGGCAGAGCGCGGCAACTTAAAGCGAAACCCATTTCACCCTTTTGTCACCTTTGACACGGCAGCCTTATCCGCCGTGTTCCTTGGCCAAACTGTGCTTATTAAGGCATGCCAAGCGGCGGGTATTCCTTTCGACTCTAACGAAGCGCACTCGGCCATTTACGACACAGAGCGCACTGCTGAACTCTTTTGCTATATGGTCAACCGCTATAAACAGCTCGGCGGCTGGCCATTAACCTGATAGGCCCAAACGACGCGTATAAAATGCGGGTACTGGAAGACACCTTGGCAGAGCCTCTCCTATTGCAGTCGCTGCCTATGGCGGCCCCAGCAGACAACTCCTTAAGGTCTCACTGGGCCACGTTGCAGCTAACCGGCGGCAAAAAAGACAAACTACGCCCTGGGGATATCGTGGGAGCTTTAACGCGCGACAACCAGATAAGCCAAGAGCAGCTTGGTAAAATAAAATCCAAAGCAACTGGAGCTTTGTTACCGTCCATCAAGCTTTGGCAAAGCGCGCGCTCACGCTCTTTAATCAAGACAGAATCAAAGGCAAACGCTTCCGCGCTCGTCTTCTCTAAAACCCTAATAAAAAAGGCCGCTTCAGTGAAGCGGCCTTTTGCTATTTATGAAGAAGCGAGCTTATAGCTTGTCTGCGTTCTTCGTTAGGTATGCAGCAACACCTTCAGCGTCAGCTTTCATACCTTCTTCACCAGCTTCCCAACCTGCTGGGCACACTTCACCGTGCTCAGAGTGGAAGTTGAGTGCGTCCACCATGCGTAGCATTTCATCAATGTTACGGCCTAGTGGTAGGTCGTTTACTACCTGATGACGTACAACGCCTTCTTCGTCAATGAGGAACGACGCACGGAAAGCAACGCCCGCTTCTGGGTGTGCAACGTCGTAAGCTTCCATAATTTCACGCTTAATATCAGCAACCAGTGGGTACTTCACTTGGCCAATACCGCCGTCTTCAACAGCAGTATTACGCCATGCAGTGTGCGTGAACTGAGAGTCAAGTGAGCAACCAATCACCTGTACTCCACGCTTTTCAAACTCTGCTAAACGCTTGTCGAAAGCAATCAGCTCAGAAGGACATACAAATGTAAAGTCTAGCGGGTAGAAGAAAAGTACCGCTTTTTTACCTTTAATGTGCTCACTAAAAGTAAAGTTTTCAACGATTTCACCAGTACCCATTACGGTCGCTGCTGTGAAGTCTGGGGCCTTGCGGCCTACTAATACAGCCATGTTAAATCTCCATATATTGGTTAATGTAAAAAATCACTGCATTTCAGCAGTATGATGCTGCTCAACAGCACCTTACTCAGCGGCTGGCGCTTCTGGCGCAGCCTCTGCAATAAGAGGCTCTAATTCGCCCTGTTGGGCCATTTCTAAAATAATATCACAACCGCCAATTAACTCGCCTTTCACCCACAGTTGCGGGAAAGTTGGCCAGTTTGCAATTTTTGGCAGTTCTGCGCGAATATCTGGGTTTTGCAAAATATCAACATAGGCAAATGGTTTGCCACAGCTCATTAAAGCTTGAGAAGCCTGTGAAGAAAACCCACAGCTTGGCAGATTTGGTGAACCCTTCATGTAAAGCAACACTGGGTTCTCGTTAATTTGCTCTTTAATGCGTGCATGTACTTCTTGAACTTGCTCTTCGTTTTGCATCTATCTTACTCCGCTCCAAACTCGACAATATCGGCTCTGTGTACTGGGTTTATTATATCATACAGAGAATATGAACGCGCCCTTGAAATACGCTTTCTTTATCCCCATATAGGTATTGTAAGTAAAAAAAACAATCCCCTAGAGAAGCGCCCAACGAGGGTGCTATACTGAACATTAATGGCTGCGCTGTAAACCAGCATGGCACATTTCTTTATACATTTATCGGATAACGGAGAGCAGATAATGGCTTTTGAATTACCCGCACTGCCATACGAAATGGACGCACTTGAACCACACATTTCAGCAGAAACTTTAGAGTACCACTACGGTAAGCACCACCAAACCTACGTGACCAACCTAAACAACCTTATCGCTGACACGGATATGGCTGGTAAGTCCTTGGAAGAAATTGTTCGTTCTTCAGACGGTGGCGTGTTTAATAATGCTGCTCAAGTCTGGAACCACTCTTTCTACTGGAACTGCTTAAGCCCGAACGGTGGTGGCGAGCCAACAGGCGCACTTGCTGACGCTATCAACGCTAAATGGGGTTCTTTTGCAGCATTTAAAGAAGCATTCACCCAAAGCGCAGTCACTAACTTTGGTTCTTCGTGGACTTGGTTAGTTAAAACGGCCGACGGCAGCTTAGACATCGTCAACACAAGCAACGCAGCAACACCACTAACTGAAGAAGGTGTTACACCTGTCATGACTGTTGACCTGTGGGAACACGCCTACTACATCGACTACCGCAACGCGCGTCCTAAGTACATGGAAGGCTTCTGGGCCTTAATTAACTGGGACTTTGCAGCGAAAAACTTCGCTTAAGTCTTTCGGTTAAACAGCAAAAAAGCGAGCCTCGGCTCGCTTTTTTTATTCTTATTAACAAGACCCGTCGCTTATTCAACAAAGTTTTCAGGAAGCGAGTCTCGTATCTGCATCCAGATCTTCGCAGAGTTATAGCCGTATTCGCGCACAAGCGCCATCGCTTCCGTGTAATCGCCCTGCTCCGCTAATGTAGCTAAGCGTGCATAATAATCACGTGCCAGCTCTCTTGCTTCTGGCTTCGAGAAATAAAACTGACCAATCCGTGCATACAAGCCTTTGAATCCATTTAACACCAGTACATACACTTTATTACCCGAAGCATGGGCTAGCTGTTGGTTTAATTGGTAGTCAAACTCTGCAAAGGCACGGCCTGTATCTTCCAGATCTTCAGCACCTGCTAGGGCGTCCATCGCCTTGGCTTTGTTGTGGCGTAAGGCCGCACGAATATAAATAGCGCTAATGTTTGTGCGGGCCGACAGTAAGTCGTCTATTAAGTCAGGCATGCCTTCTTCGTCAAGGCGGGCCAAGGTTTCTAAAATATTTAAGCCTGACGTTTCCCAGAAATTATTTACTTTCGTAGGCTTGCCATGTTGAATGGTCAGCCAGCCGTCACGGGCCAAACGCTGTAATACTTCACGCAGCGTGGTTCGGGTTACCCCAATAAGTTCAGAGAGTTCACGCTCTGCAGGCAAAATAGAGCCCGGAGCAAAGTCCCCTTTCCAAATAGACTTAACAATAAACTCTTCTGCAAAACCCGCGGGGCTTTTCGCTTTAATAATCATGTGTGCCAAAATAAAAGTCCTGTATAAAGCATTAGGGTGTCAAAAACGACATCCCATTTGCATTCAAGATTGTAACCCGCTTGCTATGGTCGGACAAGTATTACCCTGTTCTCGAGCAATGGCATAATTTATGGTACTTTCCATGACACTATAACAACACTCTTATTCACAGGTATATGCATGTTATCGAGCCTTACCCGCGCCCTATCTAATTGGCCCCACAAGCGTTGGCCTTGGGTTTTACTTGCCACCACTGCCACTTTACTCACCTTAACAGCCCTGTACTTTCAGCACGTGCTTCAACTGGAACCGTGCGAACAGTGTATTTACCAGCGCACCGCTGTCATAGCCATTGCGATTGGCGCTTGGGTGGCCGCCATAGCACCGCACCTTTTCGTGCTACGCTTGGTGGGCTACATAAGCTGGGGCTGGGCTGCTATTGCAGGGTTTGCTAGCGCCCATTATCACGTGTGGGTCCAAACGGGCATAAATGCATTATTTGCCAGTTGTAATCTTGAGCCTAATTTCCCTGTGTGGTTACCGTTACACGAATGGCTGCCAAGCGTATTTGCTGTTACTGGGCTTTGTAGCGACGCCAACTGGCAGTTTTTGAATATGGCCATGAGTGAATGGATGCGACTTATTTTTGCTCTCTATATAGCCGCAGCGGGCATCATCATTGGCTGCCGCCTTTGGCACAAGCGTATGCCTTAAGGCGCCGTATGCAAGGGCCAACGAATAATAAGCAGGTCGTCTTCGTCAAGCTCGTCGGCGTCGGAATAAAGTGTATAACCTGTGGTGGCCATACCGGCTGCCACCATGGCCGCCCGCGAACCGTCGTGGCGTAACGGGTGCCATGAAGGTAAGGGCTTACCTTCCGCTAAACGCCGATACGCACAGCTCGGTGGCATATAGTGCACTTCATCAATTTTTTCCGGTGTCAGCACCACACATTCTGGCACATGATCCAACCGATTTTCATAGTGCCGGCACTGACTGGTCTGCGTGTCTAACAAGCGGCACGCCACGTTCACAAAGTGCATGGTGTCGTCAGGGCCCATGGGCGCATCGTCAGGCACATCCTCTCGAGCTTCCAGCACTTTATGTAGGCAGCATTTACCGCAACCGTCGCAGAGCAGCTCCCACTCCTCTTGCGACATCTGCTGCAGCGACTTTTGTTGCCAAAAATCAGGCGAAATACTCATGGAGAACTAGCGACCTAAGCGAATGCGGTCAGCCAAGTGTCCCACCACTACCACGAAGTAATTCGAGCGGTTCCAGTCCATGAGCACATCCCAGTTGGTATAGCTTAAGTACACACGGCCTTTTTCGTCGTCAGGAATCACTAAGCCCGCGGTAATATCCCGAGTCGGTAAGTCACTCCCGTCGTAGCGGCGCACACCCAAGGCTTGCCACTCGGCAAGGCTACGTTTGTTCTGGCGACCGGCTAGACTTAAGTCAAAGTCACTTGGTAAACGCACCTGCCGACCCCAGGTTTTGCTGTCGTCCCAACCGGCGCTTTTTAAGTAGTTTGCCGCAGAAGCAAACACGTCGCCCTGGCTGTTCCAAATATCAATTTTACCGTCTTGGTCATAGTCCACCGCATAGGCTAAAAAGGAGCTTGGCATAAACTGGGTTTGGCCCATAGCTCCCGCCCAAGAGCCCCGCATTTGTTCCGGATCAATATGGCCAGCTTCAATGATTTCTAAAGCCTGCATGAGCTGCTTCTTAAAAAAAGCTTCACGGCGACCTTCGTAGGCCATGGTTGCTAAAGCCGACACCACCTTAAAGTTCCCGGTATAACGACCAAAGTTAGTTTCCACCCCCCATAACGCCACAATAAAGCGTGGCTGCACACCGTAGGCGGCACCTATCTCTTCTAAAAGCTCTCGGTGTTGGTTGTACATTTCAATACCTTGGCGCACCTTCCAGTCTGGCACTGCTTTCGGTAAATAAGTGTCTAAGGTTAACTTAAATTCCGGCTGGTTCCGGTCCGCTGACACGGCCCGCTGATAAAACGTCGCATCGGCGAACGCTCGCGTTATGGTATTTTCTGAAAAGCCTTGGCTTCGTGCTTCTTCTTTTAGCTGCTCCACATAGGCTGGAAAACCAGCAGGATCCGCAGCAAACACAAGGGAACTAAACAACACACTAGCGGCTGTGACCAGTCGCAACAGGGACAACAACATAAGCTTATTCCTCGTCTTTTGAAGGGGTACGTGAATGCAGGTAATCCGGCGCTGCCGCCGGTAAAGGTGCGTCGTGGGCTGGCGGCAATTGCAAGTAGTAGCCGGGCTCAGCTAAATGCTCTAGCAGCTCAGCTCCCGACAACCGAGCCAGCTTTTTCTCTGCCGTAATATGCAAAGTCATGGCTGTTTGCTGGGGTGTAAACAACACCTGCAACGACTCTGGTAAAGCATCAAAATCCGCATCTTTCGGTAAATATAAGTAGGTATCGGGTTTCTTCGTCGACTTAAGAACTGTACACAACATAAGGGGTATCCTTTTACTCGATCTTAAATACGCGGCTGTTATAAGGCATCCGCAAGGGCTAGTACGGCTTCACCTGCTACCTGGTAACGCCAGCTCGACAACATTTCAGGCTTAGGTACTTGTGCTTTGACAGCAGGATCGGTGAATTTGCTCCACACAAACACCTCATTTATTTGTTTTCTCGACCCAAGTAGCTGCGGTGCCACGCCAGCCTGAGTCGCACGCTCCTTAATTAACGTTTTGGCCTCTTTAAACCACTTCTTATAACCGCTGTGGTCGTCCAAGCGCGGTATGGCCCGAGGCCATGCTTGCTCTGGTGTGCTAAGCCCCCGTTCTATGGCAGCCAAAATATCTTTCCCGCGCTGCCTTAACACTTTCGGGTGCAACTCTGACACTTCGGCCAACGCTTGTTTGCTCCGTGGTTGTGCATGGGCTATTTCCGTTAGCACGTTGTCTCGAAGCAAGAACGGCAGGGCAATGTCCTCTTGCTGGGCGCAGCTTAAGCGCCACTTAGCAAGCTCGGCTAATACAGCCCGTTCAACCCCCTGCATTTGCGCATAACCACCTACATCACGCCAAGCAAACTCCGGGTTCGCGACTCGGCTCCGCTTTTCCACCTGAAACGCACATTCTTGCACAAAGAAGTCATATTGAGGCGACTGCTCTATCTGCTTTTTCAGTACCGGGTAAACTTTTGCCAGGTATAAACTATCCGCCGCCGCATATTCCAGTTGCGCCTGTGATAGCGGGCGTTTCAGCCAGTCCGTGCGCGACAGTGACTTGTCTAAAGTCACCCCACACATTTCTTCCACCATGCCTGCATAACCAATTTGCGCACCTTCGTGCAAAAACGACCAGGCAATTTGGGTGTCAAACATTTGTTTTGGTGCGGCGCTACATTTGCGGTTAATAATTTCCAGGTCTTCCCCTGCTGCATGCATCACGGTTAACACTTTGTCTTCGCTCAGCAATTCCCATAGGGGGCTCATATCCACATCCAGCAGCGGATCGAGAATCAGCCACTCATCAGCAGCCCAAAGTTGCACCAGGCCAAGCTTCGCATAGTAGGTCCGAGTTCTTACAAACTCTGTATCGAGAGCGACCCAGCCAACTTCACGGGCTAGATCGCAAAACGCCACCAAATCTTTGGTGGCGTTAATTAAGCGGAAATTATCTTGCATTCACGACTCTTCTTCTTTTAATGCACGGCGAAGTATTTTGCCCACATTTGTTTTTGGCAGTTCTTCCCGGAATTCAACCAACTTGGGTACTTTATAGGCGGTTAAATTCTCACGACAATAATCACGCAACTCACGCTCGCTCAGCGAATCGTCTTTCTTCACCACGAACACTTTGACCACCTCACCCGAGGTTTCGTGCGGCACGCCAATGGCGGCCACTTCCAGCACTTTCGGATGCGCAGCCACGACATCTTCAATTTCGTTCGGGTACACGTTAAAGCCCGACACCAAAATCATGTCTTTTTTCCGGTCCACAATTTTGAAGAAGCCCTGTTCGTCCACAGTTGCCATATCTCCCGTAGCAAACCAGCCGTCTTGAATCGCTTCTGCTGTCGCTTCGGGTCGACCTAAGTAACCAGGCATCACTTGTGGGCCTTTTACTAACAGCTCACCTGGCTCGCCAAGGGGTACTTCCTCACCGTGTTCGTCCACTATTTTCACATCGGTGGACGGCACCGGAATACCAATACTGCCGGTATAAGTTTTTATGTCGTACGGATTAATCGACACCACAGGCGCACACTCGGTTAAGCCGTAGCCTTCCAGCAACACACTGCCGGTTACTTTCATCCAGTTTTCCGCTACGGCGCGCTGTACCGCCATACCGCCACCCAGCGCAACTTTCAGGGAAGAAAAGTCCAGCTCGGCAAAGCCTGGGGTATTCAGTAGCCCATTAAACAAGGTGTTCACTCCTGGGAAAACCGTTATCTTATGCTTCGCCAGCTCTTTCACAAAACCTGGCATATCCCGTGGGTTGGTAATCAGGACGTTCAAACCACCGTGCTTCATAAAAGTCAGGCAGTTCGCTGTCAGTGCAAAAATATGGTACAGCGGCAGTGCGGTCACAACGACTTCTTTACCGTCTTCCACCAGTGGGTTCACCACCGCAGACACCTGCTCTAAGTTCGCCACCATATTACGGTGGGAAAGCATAGCCCCCTTGGACACACCCGTTGTGCCACCCGTGTACTGTAAGAAGGCTAAATCACTGGCTACAACTTCAGGCCGTGTGTAGTTGCACTTCTTGCCACGCTTTAACACCTGATTAAACTGTAATTCATTTTCAAGTTGGTAACTCGGAACCATTTTTTTCAGGTAGCGAACCGCTAAATTCACCACCCAGCGCTTAGGCGCAGGCAACAAGTCACCTATTTCTGTTACTATAATTTGGTCGAGTTCCACTTCATGCTGAATTTTGTCCAAGGTGCAGGCAAAGTTTTTCAAAATAACAATGCCTTTGGCCCCAGAGTCTTCCAGCTGATGCTTCAATTCTCGGGCTGTATACAGGGGGTTTACATTCACCGCCACCATGCCAGCTCGCAAAATACCAAATAAAGCTACTGGGTACTGCAGCAAGTTCGGCATCATTAACGCAACCGGGTCGCCTTTCTTCAGCCCTGTACTTTGCAAGTAGGCAGCGAAATCTTTTGAAAGCTCATCGAGCTCTTTAAAAGAAATATAACGATCCATGTTCACAAAAGCAGGACGCTCAGCAAAATTTTTGCTACTTTCTTCAAAAATGTCTAATAGCGACGAATAATGATCAGGATCAATTTCGTTCGGTACCCCAGTTGGGTAACGTTTCTGCCATATCTTTTCCACAGTATTAGCTCCTGCTCTCGTTATTCTTATCTTTGTTCAGTTCAGTGTAGCAAGGCCTTAGAGGCCCCTAGCTAGTTCATGAGAAATATTTTGACACATACGACCAGTGAATCCTAGTTTCTCAGTTCAGCCGACGAAGAAATGCGTTTATTTCCTTCGCAACCTGTTCCGGGTATTCTAAATGCACATGGTGTCCGCCGCTCAGTTCCACCTGCTCAAAATGCGTCAAGGTTCCTGACCATTGCTGTACGGCCCGTGTCAACTCAGGAAACCCTTGCTCTCCTCGAATAAGCTGCACAGGACATTGAATACCTGCCATCAAGTCATTGGCTTGCTCCAATGTGAAGCGAAATGGCGAGCCCAGTCGCACCCGAGGGTCAACCCGCCAACTCCAACCACCTTCCACAGGCATTAAATTGCGCTCGACAATGCCAACAATTTGCGCCGGTGTCACCTGACTTGTTTCCGCTCGCACCCGAATAATGCGTTCTTTGTCTGGGTATACGGGTGCGCGTTTGCTCGCTAACTCACGTCGCTGCACCAAGGCTTTCTTTAACTTTTCCCGTGTTTCTTCCGCCTTGAAGGTCAGCATACCAAACCCTTCTATCAGGCTCATGGCAGCAATTCGTTCAGGCATCACACTCGCCACCAACTGGCTAATAAACGCGCCCATGCTGTGTCCAATTAAATGCACCTGTTGCCAGTCGTATTGCTCGATAAGGGCAATAATATCTGCTGCCCATTCAATAAAGTAATACGCAGCCCCTGCAGATCTGTGGCTCGACAAGCCATGTCCAGGAAAGTCCAGGGCTAATAAAGGGTGCGTGTCTAAGTGTGGCCAAAGAGGCGCAAAACTTGCCGCATTATCCAGCCAGCCATGTAAGGCCAGGGTAGGTGTTTCTATTTGCTCAAGCGGGGTCGATGTAGAGCTGAAGCCCGCAAGCTCCAGCTCGTTGATGTGAATTGAAATGGGGATCATTCTTGCTTTAAAGCTCTTTGCGAGCTTCTCAACTCTTCTCGTGAACTCGACATAGGGCGCGGTCTATTGTCCTGCGCCCCTGAGTTAGACTTACTGCCGCTGTCTTGGTGACGCACACGGATAGTGCCTGGCATATAAAATGGATGACGATAGTAAGGCGACCCAAAACCGTAGTACATCATGACATCCACTTGCTGAGTTTCGTCTTGCACCCGCCATAAGTGCACCCCTTTGCTTTCTATCACTGGAAAGTCATAAACAAACTCACCAATTTTGTCGGTTTCCTTGCCCACATAGGTGCCATACACAGTGACTGAACGACCCGCAGTAAACACATCTGGGTCCACAAATCCATTCACCCGAATGCGGAACCGGCCTGCGCTTTGTTCATTGACCACAGGGCGGCCCGAGCCTTTTAAGGCCATTTGCACCACCTCAATGGTGGACGTGGTTTCCGTATTGGTCACCTCAGCCACGACTCCTCCCCAACGGGCAAGCTGCCCAACACCTTGTTCTTCGGTATTGATTGCTTGGGTAAAGGGTAGTAATGCAGCAGCGTCGTCAGCGCGAATATTTTCAGGCATTCGGCTTGCGCACGCGCTCAGCGTTAAGCCCGCTAAAGCAACAAGCACGACCCGTAAAAAAGAGTATTTTACATTGGAGAACATGGTGTTACCTCCGTCATTCGTTTCCCCGACCCGGCAGTTTCTGCCAAGTCACTTCATTTCGTACATAATGCACTTCGAAGGCTTCAGCAGCAACCGCTTTACCTTCCCTAAACATGGCGGCACCTAACACCAGCATATCCTCTGCATGGGGTAAACGCACCTCCGTTTGCTGAACCTGTACGCCCTCTTGGCTGAGTTTTTCTAGCAAGTCTGGGTATGCAGCAAACCCTGTGCCTACCGCATGCCAAACTCTCTCCGTTTGCTCTTCTTGGTGAGGCAAGGTCACTGCTTGGGGGGCCGCCACCTGCTCTTCCGTTACCGGCTGCATCACACCGCCGACATTTCTATAGTAAGCATAGTAAACCTCGCCCATGCGTGCATCTATGGCCGCTAGTACGGCTTCAGCACCCAGCAGGCGGTGGGCTTGTTGGGCCATGGCTTGCAAGCTCGACACCCCGACCACTGGCAGGTTTTGACTAAAAGCCAAGCCTTGGCCAATGCCTGCGGCAATTCGAACCCCAGTAAAGCTGCCAGGGCCTCGGCCTATCACTAAGCCGTCTAAGTCTGCTAACGACATGTCCGCTTCGGCCAGTACTTCTTGCACAAAAGGAAGAATAAGCTGCGCATGTTGTCGGGGGGCTTCTTCACCCCGCACCACAGGCTCCGCTTTTGTATTCACCGCTGCAGAGCAAAACTCCGTTGCTGTGTCTAATGCTAATAATCGCAAGAAAAACCTCTCAAAATGAGTACTTATACTTAGGGGCTATTGTACCAGACTTTATGCTTCCGGCTCACGGCCTAAAAACGCCAATGCCTTACCCAAGGAGCGCGTTCGCCCCATGGGAGGCAAGCTTGCTAAAAACAATTTGCCGTAGTGGCGGGTCACTAGTCGGTTATCACAAATAATCAGCACTCCTTCGTCGTTTACCGAACGTACAAGCCGACCGGCCCCTTGTTTCATAGCTAAAATAGCTTGTGGCAACTGCACTTCTGCAAACGGGTCTCTACCTCGCTTACGGCAGTCTTCCACCTGTGCTTGCAATAAAGGGTCGTCAGGCGAGGCAAAGGGCAATTTGTCAATCAGCACACAACGTAACGCGCTTCCGGCCACATCCACCCCCTCCCAAAAAGAGCTGGTACCCAATAACACAGCGTCCCCGGCCTCGGTGAAAGCCTCCATCAGCTCACGCTTCGACGTGGTGCCTTGCACCAACAAGGGCCGTTCTATCCGGTCTGCCAGTCGTTTCGCTACTGCCTGCAGCATGCGGTGGCTGGTAAACAGAATGAAACTACCACCATAGTTATGCTCCGCTATTTGTAAGGTTATTTCTGTCAGCGTTTCCACCATGCTGCGCTCGTGGGGCTCAGGCAGATAACGTGGTAAACACAACAGCGCTTGCTCTGCGAAGTTAAAAGGGCTTTCCAACTGCAGGGTTTGTGGGCTTTCTAAGCCTAAACGTTGATTAAAGTAATCAAAACGGTTGTTCACCGTTAAGGTGGCCGAGGTGAATACCCAACGTGCTTCCTGCTCTGCCATGGCTCGGCTAAAGGGCTCTGCCACCGAAAGAGGAGTGCGATGAAAACTGACATGGTAGCGGGTACTTTCATACCAAAAACTATAGCCCGTGCGTTCCACCGACAATACGTCTTCGAAGCGTTTTACAATCAACTCCAAGCGCTCAATAATATTGTCTAAACCTTTGTCGCGGCCCACATGGGTATTACAAATACGCAATAGGTTGTCTAATTTTTCCTGCAACTCCGACACACTGTTCGTCACTTTGTCGCTGTCTAACGCCTGACGCAAGTTGCCTCGCTCTGGGTCTATATTAAACTGAAGCCGCAGGTCTTTGGCGGTGCGCTCTACCTGCTGTGCCATTTGCGACATGGCGCGGGCATCCTTAAGCGCCGTCATATACACAGCTTCTATGTCTTTACATAACTCCGTTACCTGCCGGGTCGACACTGTGTCACTAAAATACTGGCTGGCAATTTCTGGCAACTGGTGCGCTTCATCAAACACCACCAAATCGGCTTCCGGAATAAGTTCACCAAAGCCTGTGTCCTTCAGCACCAAGTCGGCACAAAATAAATGATGGTTCACCACCACCACGTCCGCTTCTAATGCCGCTTTGCGCGCATGCACCAAATGGCATTCGTCATAATGAGGACAGTCTCGACCTAAGCAGTTGTCTTGTGTACTGGTCACAAAGGGAAGAATGGCAGCCCCTTCAGGCAAGGCTGACAATTCACCTATATCACCGGTTTTGGTTTCATTGGCCCACATTCGCACGACTTTTAATTGCTTCATGGCGTCTTGGCTGCCACCTTGCGGATGGGCGCTAAACTGGGCTAAGCGCTGTATACATAAGTAGTTAGAACGACCTTTTAACAGAGTCACTACTTTTTCTGGCCCCAACACTTCACGTAGCCGCGGCATGTCTCTATGATAGAGCTGCTCTTGCAGATTACGGGTTCCCGTTGACAGTATGACTTTACCGGTGCCCAGCAAGGCCGGGGCTACATAGGCAAAGGTTTTACCTGTGCCGGTTTCAGCTTCAACCACCAGCTGATCCCCTGCTTTTTTCAGCCCCTGAATGGCCGTCGCCATTTGCAGCTGAGCATCGCGGGGTTGAAAGTCAGGTAGTGCTTTACTTAGCGCGCCATCGGCGCGAAAAACATCAGATATACGGCTCATAAAACAAATGTGTTAGGCTTAGGGCTCTCAAATTAAAAATGACATATAGGGTTACACGCATGGTCCGTTGCTGCAAGCAACTCCGCTTCGCATTATTACTTCTTTTTGTCAGTTATGTCGTCGGCTTTCAGGCGCAAGCCATTGAAGCGAACAACATTTCCGACGACGAGCTACGCGCAGGCTATCTAACGGCTGTGATGCGCTATATCACGTGGCCAGACGAACCCGAGCGCCAGCAGCTCGTTATTGGTACTTTAAATGCGGGCTCCGTCAATGCGGCACTGCAAAGCACACCGTTACCTCGTATCCGTGGTATGCAAGTGCAACTGCGCGAAATTCACCGCATTACCCAGGTGGCTGAAGTAGACGTGCTCTATGTGGGCTCCCGCGCCGCTTCTCAGTTGCGCACCCTCGACCCCATTGCCCGCAATCATAATATTCTGCTTGTAACCGAAGGCGTTGTGGGCCGTGAAGAAGTCATGATCAACCTTATTTCTTCGCGCCAAAGTCGCTTTAGCTTTCAAGTCAATACCGACAAAATTCAAGACGCTGGCTTAGCGCCTTCAGAAAACCTTATTCGCATTAGTGGCCTAGAACTTGAAATGGTCGTTGCCTATCGCCGCAAACAACAAGAGTTACAACAGGTCCGCGCCCAACTAACAGAGCTTGAGCAAGCCCTGCATAGCAATGAGCAGCGCCAAAACTCGTTGCAAGAGCGAGTTGCCATGCTGGAAGCAGGCATTGAAGAGCGCGACTCCGTGCTACGGGCCCAAGCGGGCTCTTTAGAAGACAAGCAGCAGGTGATGGACTCGCAACAAACCACCTTGAACCGATTACTGCAAGAACTCGATGAGCAACGCATGCGGCTTTTCTCGCGGGAAGAGCAGCTGGCCATTATTCAACGCAACCTTGCCAATGCTGAACGTGCCCTTGCCGCCCACCAGGCTGAACTCGAGTATAAAGAGCGTCAGTTACAAGAAAAGCAACTTGAGAGTGACGCTTTAGCCGAGCGGATCGCTATTAACCGCAGTACGCTTGCCACACAGCAACAAGTATTACGCGACCAGCGAGCCGCTATTGCAGAACAGGTGTCCTTATTAGAAAGCCGCGAAGAAACCATTAACAAGCAACGTGAGCTGCTGATGTATGTGGGCATTGGCTTTTTTATTGCCCTCATCTTCGCCTTGCTCAGTATTTTGCTTTATTACAATAAACGCAAAACAGCTGCACAGCTTATGCAGGCCCTCGACGAGCTACACGACGCCCAGGACAAACTCGTTGAGGCTGAAAAAATGGCCGCCTTAGGTAACCTGGTCGCGGGTGTCGCTCATGAGGTCAATACACCTCTTGGCGTAGCACTGACAGCCACCACCATGCTGAACGACGGTCGCCAGCAGCTTGTTAGCACCATAGAGCAAGGCAAGCTAAGTAAGTCACAGCTCGACAAGTTTTTAACCAAAGCGGCCGAGTCCTTGCAACTGACCGAGCGGAATTTGGAACGGGTCGCGCGCCTTATTAGCAACTTCAAACAAGTTGCCGTGGAGCAAATGGTCACCGAGCGACGGGAAATAAACCTAGAAGAATACTTAGAAGAAGTGATGTCCACTTTATCCATTGAGCTACGCCGCGTAGGGGTTACTTATACCATTGAAAGTGACCCAAACATTACCATGCTCACCACGCCGGGGGCCATGGCGCAAATTTTTACCAACTTAACCACCAACGCCATACGCCACGCTTTCGATGGCCAAGGCGGTACCCTCACCATACGGGCTAAAAAAGCGCCGGGCGACAATATTCATATTGAATTTTGTGACGATGGGACAGGTATGGATGAAGAGGTACTTGGTAAACTATTCGACCCCTTCTTTACCACGCGCCGTAATGACGGCGGCACAGGCTTAGGAATGTCGATTGTGTACAACTTGGTGCGACAAAAACTACATGGCGACATTCACGTAAGCAGTGAACCTAACAAAGGCACCTGTTTTACCTTAGATATGCCGCGCGTAACACACCCCGTGGCTGCCACACAGTAGCCACAACCCGCGTTGCTACGCGTAGGTGTCTAAGTTGCGTCCTTTGTTGCTCGCGCCTTCTATGCCTGTGTCTGTTTCGTCGGGGCTTTCTTTCTCGGCGCTCTGCTGTTGCCCTTGCTGTCGCTTTTTTCGCTGCTCTTGCTGCTTGCGCTGACGCTCTTCTATACGGGCTTGTTGAGTATCATCATTGGCCTCATCGCCCGCCACGCCTTTTATTTTTTGTTTCTTCTGCAACTGACTCACACGATCCAAGCCGCTTTCCACCGCAACTGTGGTGTTACGAGGCAACAAAGGGAAGATGAGATCTTCACTGGCCATGGGGCGCTCCTTTTCTCAGTTATATAAATAAGTTTACCTTATATCGGCCGTTCTGGCGAAAAAACAAGCAGCAAGCGCTTTTTGCCATTTTCTTTTTGATTTTTCTTTACAGACTGAATTTGCTTCTGCTAGCATCTATACAACTTAATGAAGTTGTTTGAAATAAGAGAGCCCACATGCAGCCGATAAATATCAGTCAGCGACATCATCACCGCCATACTCATGTGCGGTCACTTCTTATTTAACGGCGAAATTTAACCACATAATAAGGTACCGCACAGCCGCGGTACCTTCCTTGCATACAGTCAGCCCCGGGAAGGTTTCCTTCTCGGGGCTTTTTTTTGCCAACAGGACATATTTTATGACAGAACCAACACGCCTCACTCTCGCTATACAAAAGTCGGGTCGACTCAGCAAAGAAAGTATTCACTTGCTAAAAGCTTGTGGCATTCAGTTTCAGTTGCATGAACAGCGCCTCATTGCACACAGCACCAGTTACCCTATCGACTTACTGCGTGTACGCGACGACGATATCCCTGGGCTGGTTATGGACGGTGTGGTTGACTTAGGCATTGTCGGTGAAAACGTGTTGGAAGAAGCCCGGCTCGAACGTCAGCAAGAACAAAGAGCCGCCAGCTTCACTGCCCTGCGCCAGCTCGACTTTGGCTATTGCCGACTTAGCTTAGCTGTGCCAAACGAGTTCGACTACCAAGGTGTGCAAAGCCTCAACAATAAAAAAATTGCCACCACCTACCCCCGTCTTACGGAAGCCTTTTTACGCCAGCAAGGCGTAACGGCACAAACCGTGATGCTGACAGGCTCCGTAGAAGTTGCCCCCCGAGCCGGCTTAGCCGACGCCATTTGTGATTTAGTTTCAACCGGGGCCACCTTAGAAGCGAACGGGCTGAGTGAACAAGACGTTATTTTTCGCTCCCAGGTTAAGCTCATTCAAAGTCAAACCCCGTTGCCAGAAGCCAAGCAGTCTCTGATTAACAAACTCCTCGACCGGCTCGATGGGGTGCAGCTGGCCAAGGAAAGCAAATACATTATGCTGCACGCACCCACCAAAGAAGTACAACGAGTGGCCAGTATACTCCCAGGCGCCGAGCGTCCTACGGTACTCCCCCTCAGTTACACGGACGAGCAAGTGGCTATGCACGTGGTCAGCACGGAAAATTTATTTTGGGAAACCATGGAACAACTAAAAACTCTCGGCTGCAGTTCCATTCTCGTAATGCCCATTGAAAAAATGATGCGCTAAGGACCCCTTATGAGTTATTCAATACCCACGTCTGTTCGCTGGAGCCAGCTTAACGCAAAGCAGCAGCAAAACTTGCTGCAACGGCCCGTGCTCACAACAGACACACGCTTACAAGCGGCGGTCGCTGACATTTTGGCCACAGTCCGTTGCCAAGGTGACGAAGCAGTGCAAGCCTATAGCCAAGCCTTCGACGGCATGCCAAGTCGCTTGCTCACCATCACCGCAGACCTTTCTGCTGGGCTCAATGCCCAAGTGAAAAAGGCCATCGACACAGCCTATGCCAATATCCGCCGTTTCCACCAACAGCAGCAGCCCAGCAATATACAGGTGGAAACCAGCCCTGGCGTACAATGCCAACTCAACTACACCCCGTTTGAGTCCGTCGGTTTGTATATTCCAGGTGGTAGCGCCGTGCTGCCCAGCACAGTGCTGATGTTAGGGGTTCCTGCACAACTTGCCGGTTGTCAGCAGGTGCTGCTTGCCACGCCGCCCAACCGTCATGGCGACGTGTCCCCTGCGGTGGCCTATGCTGCACAAAAATGCGGTATCCAACAGGTATTACTAGCAGGCGGTGCACAAGCCATCGCCGCTTTCGCTTACGGCACGGAAAGTGTTCCCGCCGTACACAAGATATTTGGCCCTGGCAATGCCTATGTCACAGCCGCAAAACAACAAGTGAGCCAACAGTTCGGTGGCCCCGCCTTCGACATGCCAGCAGGCCCTAGTGAACTGCTGGTGGTGGCCGACAGCAGCGCCGAACCCGACTTTATTGCAGCCGATCTGCTGTCCCAAGCAGAGCATGGCCCCGACTCACAAGTTCTCTGTGTGTCGCCCTCGCGTTCCTTGCTCCAAGCCGTAGAGAAAGCGTTACAACAGCAAGTGACCAGCCTGCC
This sequence comes from Aliidiomarina taiwanensis, assembly GCF_003987015.1. GTDB lineage: Bacteria > Pseudomonadota > Gammaproteobacteria > Enterobacterales > Alteromonadaceae > Aliidiomarina > Aliidiomarina taiwanensis. The sequence goes on from NZ_PIPQ01000003.1 coordinate 170,486, forward strand.
TCGACACGACATTGCATTGCAGGCGCTTTCCCAAAGCCGACTGATCGAAACCGACAGTTTGGCCCAAGCCTATGCCATTAGCCAAAACTACGCCCCTGAACACCTCAGTGTGCAAGTTGCCCCTGAACGCGAGGCTGAGGCCCTGCAACATCTCACCCGAGCGGGCTCCATTTTTGTGGGCCACTACACGCCCGAGTCGGGGGGAGACTACGCCACAGGCACCAACCATGTACTGCCCACATATGGCTTTGCCAAAAACTACAGCAGCTTAGGTTTACTCGACTTTTATCGCCGCTTCACAGTGCAGCGCATCAGCCCGCAAGGGCTCGCCGAGCTAGGTGGCACCATTCAGTGCTTAGCCCAGCTTGAAGGATTAGAAGCCCATGCCCGTGCTGTTAGCCTGCGCCTCCAAAGTGAACGCTTCCGCACCGACAGCACCTTAACAGGAGTTTCTTCATGAGCAGCATTCAAAACTTATTACGCCCTCATTTACGAGGCATGCAGGCCTACCCCTCGGCCCGCCGTAGTATGTCCGGCGGCACCTTGTGGTTGAACGCCAATGAGTCGCCCTACCCAGGCCCTGGAGGAGAAAGCACTACGGCAAACAACAACCGCTACCCGAATTTCCAGTCCACCGACCTGAACCGTGCGTATGCGGCCTATGCGGGCATTGCGGCCAACCAACTACTCAGCCACCGTGGCAGCGACGAAGGCATTGACTTGCTTATTCGTGCGTTTTGCCAACCCTGTGAAGACGCTGTGCTTATTTGCCCACCCACCTATGGCATGTACGCTATTGCCGCGCAGTTAAATAACAGCCCCGTTGTAACGGCTCCTTTGCTGCAACAAGGTAATGACTTCCAACTCGACCTGGCTGCCATTGAAGACGCCCTGAACCCAAGTGCCCCAAAACAGCCTCGGGTGAAGGTTATTTTCTTATGTAACCCTTCGAACCCCCTCGGCAACCTGTTAGAGCCGAAGGACATCGAACAAGTCCTCGCCCTCGCCGCCGGCAAAGCCATTGTGGTGGTGGACGAAGCCTACCTTGAGTACGCAGAAACCAGCACCCAGCAAACCACCGCCGAGCTCAGCTGGGCTTCCCGTATAGACACCTATGCCAACTTGGTGGTGCTGCGCACCCTATCGAAAGCCTTTGGCTTAGCAGGCATACGCGTTGGCTTTACCTTGGCCCAAGCGGAACTCATTCAAGCACTCGAGCCCGTGTTAGCGCCATACCCGCTGCCCGAGCCAAGCATACAGGTCGCCACCCAAGCTCTCGGCCTCGACGCCCTTATTCCTATGCGCCAGCAAGTCATTGAAGCGGTCACTGAACGTCAGCTACTGGCGCAGAAACTGCAAGCATTGTCTTGGGTAAAAACGGTATTCCCAAGCACCACCAATTTTATTTTATTGCAGGTGCCAGAAGCAGAAGCGGTGATGGCCTATTGCCAAGCTGCGGGCGTGCTGCTGCGCCAATTTAAATTTCCTTCCTTAGGGCCATGTATTCGCATCAGCGTCGGCAGCCCCGAGGAAAATGAACAACTTATGCGTATTCTTTCAGGTTTTGGAGAAACACAATGAACCCTATTTTATTTATCGACCGCGACGGCACACTTATTGCTGAGCCCGCCAGTGACAAACAAGTAGATCGCCTCGATAAACTCGAATATGAGCCGGGTGTTATTCCCGCTTTGCTTGCGCTACAGGCAGAAGGTTTCCGTTTGGTTATGGTCAGTAACCAAGACGGCCTTGGCACCGACAGCTTTCCTCAAGCCGACTTTGACGCGCCCCACCAGGCCATGATGGCGCTTTTTCGCAGTCAGGGCATCACCTTCGACGAGGTGCTTATTTGCCCGCACTTTGACAGTCAAAACTGCAGCTGTCGCAAGCCCAAACTGGGGCTGGTGCAAAACTACCTACAACAGGGCCAAGTCGACTTTCAGCGCTCCGCTGTTATCGGCGACCGGCAAACCGACCTGCAAATGGCCGCGGCCATGGGAATTCGCGGGCTGCTCTATAACCGCAACACCCTAGGTTGGCCGGAGTTAGTGCGCACCCTCACGGGGCCCGAGCGCACCGCCAGTGTCACGCGTGTCACCCGCGAAACGGCCATTGAGGTGTCGGTGAATTTAGACCAAACCCAGCCCTTAGCCTTTGACACAGGCATCGGCTTTTTCGACCACATGCTCGAACAGGTGGCCACCCATGGCGGTTTTTCCTTACAGGTGAGCGTCAAAGGCGACTTGCACATCGACGACCACCACACAGTAGAAGACACCGCCTTGGCCCTCGGCGAGGCCATGCGTAAAGCGCTGGGCAACAAACGTGGCATCGGCCGCTTTGGTTTTGCCCTGCCCATGGACGAGTGCCGGGCCGAATGCCTTATCGACTTATCAGGCCGCCCTTGGTTGGAGTTTTCAGCAAACTTTAGTCAAGCACAGGTTGGTCAACTCAGTACAGAGATGGTGCCCCACTTCTTTCGTTCCTTTGCAGACAGTATGAAAGTTAGCCTGCACCTAAGCACCACCGAAGGGAACAGCCATCACCAAGTAGAAAGCCTGTTTAAAGTGTTTGGCCGGGCTTTGCGCCAAGCCATTCGCAAAGAAGGCAACGAACTGCCATCCACTAAGGGCGTACTCTAACCAAAGGAACACAAAATGCTTATTCCAGCACTCGATATTATCGAAGGACAGGTAGTGCGCCTACAGAAAGGCGACTTTAACCAACAAACCAATTATCACTCGGACCCTGTGGCCGTGGCACGTGACTATCAAGCCCAAGGCGCTGACTATTTACACCTGGTTGATCTTGACGGCGCGCGCGCCCCTAAACTGCGCCAGCTAGCACTCATCACCCAGCTTGTGCAACAACTTGATATTCCCGTACAGGTCGGCGGCGGCGTCCGTCATCGCGAAGACATTCAGCAGTTATTAGCTGCCGGGGTGGCCCGGGTTGTTATTGGCTCCACAGCGGTCAACCAACCCACCCTCGTGAAGGAGTGGTTTCAAGAGTTCGGTGGCGAACGTTTGGTCCTCGCCCTCGATGTCAATATTAATCAGCAAGGCCAGCGCATGTTGGCCACCCACGGCTGGCAAACCACCTCGCAACAGCAACTCGAGCCCTGCTTGCAAGCTTATCTCGACGTGGGCTGCCAACATGTGTTGTGCACCGACATAAGCCGCGACGGTATGCTGCAAGGCAGTAACGTGGCGTTGTACCAAGAGCTCAAGCAGGCCTTTCCAAGTATTCAATGGCAGGCTTCCGGCGGTGTCGCCAGCTTAGCCGAGCTCACTGAGTTACAAGCAGCCCAATGCGACAGCGTTATTTTAGGCAAGTCGCTTCTTACCAATACATTCACACTTGCGGAGGCCCTAGCATGTTGGAACAACGCATCATCGCCTGTCTCGATGTAAATAACGGCAAAGTTGTCAAAGGCACACAGTTTCGACAACACGAAATTATGGGCGATATTCTGCCCTTGGCGGAAAAATACGCAGCAGAAGGAGCCGACGAACTGGTGCTCTACGACATTAGCGCCAGCGTTGAACAACGGGTCGTGGATAAGTCATGGATTCAAGACATTGCCGAACGCATTCACATTCCCTTGGCTGTTGCAGGCGGCATCAATAGCGTCGAACAAGCACGAGAAGTTCTTGCTTATGGTGCCGCTAAAGTGTCTATTAACTCCCCTGCATTGCAGCGACCCGAACTAATAAATGAATTGGTGGCTGCCTTTGGCTCGGACAAAGTTGTGGTGGGCATAGACAGTTTCTACCATGCAGAAACTAACAGCTACCAAGTCCTGCAATTTACGGGCGACGAAAACCGCACGGAAACGACCCAGTGGAACACCTTCGACTGGGTAAAGGAAGTGGTAAAGCGAGGCGCCGGTGAAATTGTATTGAACTGCATGAACCAAGACGGTGTTCGCCAAGGTTACGACATTGAACAACTACAGGCGGTGCGCGCCATTTGCCCAGTGCCTTTGGTAGCCTCTGGAGGGGCTGGCAGCATTCAGCACGTGCGTCAGGTGTTTGCCGAAGCCCGCGTCAATGGTGCCTTACTGGCTTCTGCTTTACATAAAAACCTGGTCAGCCTTCGCGTCTTACAGGCGGACCTTCGTGTAAATCCTGTGCGCGCAACCTCCGTGTGCACAAACAGCTTGAACTTAGATACCCTAGCATGGCAGAAAATGAACCAGCTGTTACCCTGCGTGGTGCAATGTGTGTCCACCGGACACGTGCTGATGCAAGGGTATATGGACCGGGCGTCGGCTGAGGCCACCTTAGCTTCTGGTCAGGTTACTTTTTTTAGCCGCAGCAAAAACCGGTTGTGGCGCAAAGGCGAAACATCAGGAAACACCTTAGATCTGGTCGAGCTCACCGCCGACTGCGACCGCGACGCACTGCTCGCTTTGGTACGCCCTCAAGGGCCCACCTGCCATTTAGGCAGCACCAGCTGCTGGCAAACGCAAACGCCTTTAGCCACAGCGCCCTACACGCAGCTGGCGACACTTGAACAGACCATTGCCGCACGCAAACAGGCCGCTGCGCCAGACACCAGCTACACTGCCCAACTGTTTGCTGAAGGGGTGCAGCGCTGCGCTCAAAAAGTGGGTGAAGAAGGTGTGGAGGTGGCGTTAGCTGGCGTGGTAGAAGACGACGCGGCCTTGCTCAATGAAAGTGCAGACTTGCTCTACCACCTTCTGGTGTTACTGCAAGCCCGAAACCTAAGCCTCGCAGATGTCAGCAAGGTATTAGCCACGCGGGCTCAAGCTTAAACGAAAAAACGCACCCAGTTGAGGTGCGTTTTTATTCTCTGCATACCCTGTTAGCCGCTCACCAAGTGCCGTTTTTGAATACGCAGCAAGCGAATGGTCAGCATCACCGCCGCCACACTTAAACCACTAATAAAACCAATCCAAAAACCTGCTGCACCTAGGGCCGGTACAACCAAGTCCGTCAGACCTAACACAATCCCCACGGTTAAACCAAAGGGCCAATAGGCAATAATAGTCACCAACATGGCTGCACGGGTGTCCTTGTAGCCGCGCAGGGCTCCCATGGCAATAGCCTGAAAGCTGTCAGACACCGTATAAATAGCAGCCAGCCCTAACAAGGTACCTGCTAGCTCAATAATCTCGGCATTCCCTGTATAAAAGCCCGCAAGCCAGCGCCCCCCAAACCACATACCCATGCCATTCACAATGGCAAAAGCCACGCCCAGCATTAACGCCACATGGTAGGCATGCACTGCGTCTTTAGGCTTGCCTGAACCAAGGGCAAAGCCAACTCGCAAGGTAATAGCCATACTGAGGCTCAAGGGGAACATATACACAATGGAGGACACATTTAGCGCCACCTGGTGCCCCGACACCATCACAGGCCCAAGGGGCGCAATTAAAATAGCCACCGCTGCAAACAAGCTGGTTTCAAAAAACAGCGACATAGATATAGGCCCGCCTAAACGGAAAAAATAAACAATATCGTCCCAGTCGGGTTTAAAGAATTGTTTGAAAGGCATCACCTCAGCGTAACGTTTCGAAAATATCACATAAGCTAAGAGACTCAATGCCATGGACCACAGCACAATAGCAGACGCTAAGCCCGAGCCAGCACCGCCAAGTGCTGGCATACCGAGCTTGCCGTATATAAAAACATAGTTCATGGGAATGTTCACCAGCAGCCCAATCACACCAATCACAAGCGAAGGCATCGTGTGGGACAAGCCCTCACAGAAATTTCTCAGCACTGCGTAAAGCACAAAGGCAGGCAAACCCCACATAATAAAACGCAGGTACTGCAAGGTCATTGCCCGAAAGGCAGGCTCCACATCCATCAGCGCCAAAAAGTACGGTGCCAAATACAACAACAAGCCCGTAAACAAGGCGCCCACAATGCAGGTGTACAGCGACTGCTGCACATAGCGTGGCATTTGGCTTTTGTCGCCGCGGCCATGGTGGTGGCTTATTACAGGTGCAAGAGCCATGCTCAAACCAAATATAAGCAGAGTCAACGGCATCCAAATAGCACTGCCTACAGCTACAGCTGCCAAGTCAATAGCCCCGACGCGGCCGGCCATTAAGGTGTCCACCACGCCCATCAGCATTTGCGTTAACTGAGCCACCAAAATAGGCCCTGTCAGTAGCGCAAGTTTCTTCGTTTCAGGCCAAAAATGGCGCATGTTGAGTGTCCTACAGTGTTACAAAAAAGAAAATTCTATTAACCGGGTAAGGCGTTTAACAGTAAGGGTGTTACGCGTCGGGCATCTGTGAGAGGGCCCATATGCCCTGCCTCGACACGGGTAAGGTTCGCCTTCGGAATCGCCTCGGCCAATAACTGAGCCACGGTTCTACTCGACAAAGGCGACTGTGTGCCTTTGAAAAGGTGCACGGGCATTGGCAGGTTGGCGTAGGCGTCAAGGCTTGCCGGCTCGTTCAGCAAGGCATCGAAGTCTGCGCTTACTTTTGGCTGCTGCTGCACCATAAGTTGCTGGGCCGCTTTCGGTAGCGCTGCAAAATAACCAGGGGTATTCCAATAGTCCACAAAGTGCTGGCAAGCTTGCTGGTCTGTCATACTCTCCATGGCATCGGCCACAGCCGTTATTTCTGTACGTGCCACATGCCCCTCTGGCAATACATGAAAGGCCACAGGCTCATAGAGTATAAGCGCCTGGACTGCCTCGGGAAAGCGCCTGGCCCAATGCAGCGCTAAGGCTCCACCATAAGAGTGCCCAACCAAGACCACAGGCCCTTGGCTTGGGGTCAGGCCTTGCCGCTCTATAGCCGCAAGCTCATGGCTTAAACGAAAGTCAGGTGTTGGCGTAAACGTTTGGTTTGCGCCATAGCCTATCAGGTTGGGCGCTTCTAAACTAAAGCCCGCCGGCAATCCTTTAGCAAAAGAGCGCCACTGGCCGCCATGGCTTTGAGAGCTATGCAGAGCAATACAACGCATACCAATAACAGCGCCCTTTTATCCTGAGTCTGGGTTACAGGGTGTAACCCAAGAAAAATCCAATGAGGTAAGCCGCTTGGAACAGCAGCACAGCAACCGTTCCCAGCACACCAAAAGCACGGAAACTGCTGGTGCCAATACTGCGGGTCAAGCCAAATGCATGACTGATCCGAGCGACAAACAGCAGGCCACCGCAAGCATAGAGTAGCACCGCACTGGCGCCAGCTAACTCCATCAATGCGAGTAAAATAATGCCCATAGGCACAAACTCAGTGAAGTTCCCGTGCACCCGCACCGCTACTTCCAATGGCTTGCTTTCGCCCACACCAATACCCACTCGTTCTTTCCAGCGCAAGGCAATAATGCGGAAGGTAAGAACCAACAATAGCAAGGCAAGTAGCCCAGCAAATAAGCTTGTTATAGGTAATGGCATGGCGGTGTCCTTTTTGTTTAACCGAATTTTTTAGGCAACAACTTACCCAAGCAGCTCGCTCAGTTGTTGATGAATCGCTTCAACCTTCTGCGTACCGTCTAGGCTGTGAAACTTCACCGTACCCTGTTCAGCAAGCTTTTGGTAGTAGCTCACCAAAGGCTCCGTTTGTTCGTGGTAAATCGCCAAACGCTTCCGCACGGTTTCTTCTTTATCGTCGTCACGTACCAGTAAGTCTTCACCAGTTACGTCGTCTTTGCCTTCTACTTGCGGTGGGTTGTATTCCACATGGTAAACACGGCCAGAACCAGGATGCACGCGGCGGCCCGCCATACGCTGAACAATCACGTCGTCAGCCACATCAAACTCAAGCACAAAGTCCACGTCAATGCCTGCTTCTTGCATCGCGTCTGCTTGTGGAATCGTGCGCGGAAAGCCGTCCAATAAAAAGCCATTTTTACAGTCGTCTAGCGCAACACGCTCTTTCACCAAACCAATCATAATGTCGTCAGAAACGAGCTGGCCCGCATCCATTACCTGCTTCGCTTTCTTACCAAGCTCTGTACCTGCTTTAATGGCCGCACGAAGCATATCGCCCGTAGAAATTTGCGGTATCTTGTAGGTGTTCATAATAAATTGTGCTTGAGTGCCTTTTCCTGCGCCCGGCGCCCCCAGAAGGATAATGCGCATGGTATGTCCCCTCGTGAATGATTGGTGAGTTCAAAGAATTAGCGCAACTTTACCCGATAGCGCTCCGCTAGGCAACGGAGCATCCAACGAAAAACCCCGCTTGAATTAAGCGGGGTTAATTTCTACTATCGGCTTACGCCTTTATGAACGGCTCAGACTACGCCAGTTTCAGTAATAAGTCGTTCATACGACGTACAAAGCTGCTTGGGTCTTTCAAATTACCCCGCTCGGCCAAGGTTGCTTGGTCCAGCAACAGCTCCGCCCAGTCAGCAAATTGCGCTTCGTCTGTTTCGTCCGCAATACGAGTCACCAAGGGGTGCTCTGGGTTCAACTCCAGAATGTACTTGGTTTCTGGTACCTTCTGACCCGCCGCTTCCATCAGCTTGGCCATTTGCGTGCTCATATCGTTCTCATCGGTCACAATACATGCCGGCGAGTCCGTTAAGCGGTGCGTACTACGGACCAACTTCACCTTATCGCCCAGCGCTTCAGTAAAGCGCTCCACTACAGGCTTAAAGGCTTCATCTGCAGCTTCTTGCTCTTTCTTGTCTTCTTCTGTGTCTAAGTCACCTAAGTCAAGATCACCACGGGTTACCGACTGGAACTGCTTGTCTTTAAACTCCGTGAGGTGCGTCATCAACCATTCGTCAATACGGTCGGAAAGCAACAACACTTCCACACCTTTCTTACGGAAGATTTCCAACGACGGGTTATTGCGCGCCGCTTCAAAGCTGTCAGCCACAATGTAGTAAATCTTGTCTTGGCCTTCTTTCATTCGCTCAAGGTAGTCGTCTAGCGACACACGCTGTTCTGCAGTGTCCGTGTGCGTAGAAGAGAAGCGCAACAACTCAGCAATTCGTTCTACGTTGGCTTGGTCTTCTGCTGGGCCTTCTTTTAACACAGTACCAAAGGCATCCCAGAACGTGTTGTAGGCGTCCACGTCGTTTTTCGCTAAACGGCTTAGCATACTCAGTACACGCTTGGTGCTGGCTGAACGCATAGAGCGAGTAATTTTGTTGTCTTGCAAAATTTCACGCGACACGTTTAATGGTAGGTCGTTCGAGTCGATCAAACCACGGACAAAGCGCAGGTACGGCGGCATAAACTGCTCTGCGTCGTCCATAATAAAGACCCGCTGCACATACAGCTTAATGCCCTTTTGCGCATCACGATTCCATAAGTCAAATGGCGCGCGCTGCGGAATATAGAACAGGCTGGTGTACTCGTGCTTACCTTCTACCTTGTTGTGACTCCACACCAATGGGTTTTCAAAGTCATGGGCCAGCGACTTGTAAAATTCGTGGTGCTCTTCATCCGTCACTTCGCTGCGGTCACGAAGCCACAGTGCTTTACCTGCGTTAATGGTTTCCCACTCGCCAGGTACAGCCGCAATTTTCTCACCGTCTTCCCCTTCACGCTCTGGCTGCTCGTCTTTCCACATTTGCACCGGCATGTTCAGGTGGTCTGAATAACGGGTAATAATTTGGCGCAAGTTCCAGGTCTCTAAAAACTCTTCCGCGTCGTCACGTAAGTGCAGAATAATGTCCGTTCCGCGGCTTTCTTTTTCAATTTCCGCTAGGGTGAACTCGCCATCACCTGCCGACTTCCATTCAACCCCAGCCGACTTGTCGACACCTGCAGCACGGGAACGTACGGTGACACTGTCGGCCACAATAAAGGCCGAGTAAAAACCAACACCAAACTGGCCAATGAGTTGTGAGTCTTTGGTTTGATCGCCAGAAAGCTGGCTAAAGAATTCTTTGGTGCCCGACTTCGCAATGGTTCCTAGGTTCACCAATGCTTCGTCTTTGGTCATACCTATTCCGTTATCGCTCACGGTCAGCGTACGGGCTTCTTTGTTTACGCTAACGCGCACATGTAGGTCTGGGTCGTCTTCAAAAAGGCTGGTATTTTCGAGCGCTTTAAAACGTAATTTGTCCGCCGCGTCCGAGGCGTTGGAAATAAGCTCACGTAGGAAAATTTCTTTGTTTGAATACAGCGAATGAATCATTAAATTCAATAGCTGCTTTACTTCTGTTTGAAATCCATGTTTTTCTGCAGTTGTATTATCAGCCATGGCTGAGTCTCTCCTGATCATACGTTATTTAAATGAACGTTATGAAGGAGATGGGGACTCAGCCTGGTTTTTTCAATCCTTTCGCCATTAAACTTTTTTACGGCCCTGAAAAGCATGGCCCAAGGTGCGGTGATCCACATACTCCAGCTCACCTCCCACAGGCACGCCATGGGCAATCCGACTAGTGTCAATTTGGTAGCGCGCCGCAGACTCTGCAATGTAATGCGCCGTGGCTTCACCTTCAACCGTGGGGTTGGTGGCAAGAATAACCTCTTGAATATGGCCTTGTTGCAAGCGTTGCTCGAGTAAGTCTAAGCCAATGTCTTTCGGGCCAATGCCGTCTAACGGCGACAGGTTACCCATTAAAACAAAGTATTGGCCATGAAACTCCCCAGTTTGCTCAACGGCAATCACATCTGCGGGTGACTCAACAATACACAATACACCTTGCTCCGCCCTTTGCGGGTCAAGGCAAATAGCACACACTTCACCTTCGGTTAAGGTGCGGCACTGCTGACAGCGCCCCACCACCTGTAAAGCATGCTCAATACTTGCAGCCAGCTTTTCAGCCCCGCCCCGCTGCCGTTCAAGCAGCATAAAGGCCATTCGCTGTGCTGTTTTTTGGCCTACGCCTGGCAGCACCCGCAAAGCCTGAATCAGCGAAGCTATCGCAGGACTAAAACCGCTCATTAAAATGGCATCTTAAAGCCTGGTGGTAAACCCATACCACCGGTAACGTCCGCCATTTTCTGCTTCGACGCTTCTTCCACACGGCGCACTGCGTCGTTGGTTGCCGCAGCAATTAAGTCTTCCAGCATTTCACGGTCATCTTCATCGCCAATAATGCTTGGGTCAATTTCAACACGCTTCACATTGTGGTTACCGTACATGGTCACTTTTACCATGCCAGCACCTGCTTCGCCTGTTACTTCCAAGCTTGCAATTTCTTCTTGGGCTTTTTGCATGCGCTCTTGCATTTGCTGCGCCTGCTTCATCATATTTCCCATACCGCCTTTAAACATGTGCTTCTCTCTTTTTCAGTACAAATAAAGTCAATTATACACTGCCCATGCAGCGTACGTATCATAACAGCCTCAATCGCGTGGTTGAATACTTCCATCCACCAGCTCCAGTTCCAGGGCTGCTGTTAAGGCTTGAATATCGTCGTGTTGTTCTACATAGCTGGCCGCAAGTTGCAGTCGGTAACTGTCAATTTCTTGCTGAATCATAAAGGGCGTGTTCTGCACCTCACCAAACTCAATGGTTAAAGGCGCATCCCCTATCAGCTGTTGCAGCGTATTCGTTAAGTGCTGCTCGGTTTGTGGCGACCATAAGGTTTGCTTGTTGCTGCCTATGGTGAGCACATAACCGCCAGCCTGCTGCTTTAAGTTCGAATGCAGTAATAACTGTCGTACTAAGCCTTGCGGCTCAATACCAGCAATAGAAGCACTCCAGCCGTCAATGTCAGCGGCTTCTCGTACCTGGGGGGTAAGCTCTGCCCGTGGTGCCTGTAAAGCGTGAACGTGCTCCGGCACCAAAACCTGTGGCTCAGGCGCCGGTTCAGGCTTTGGGGGCGGGCTGTCCGCTCTCGGAGTAGGTTCCGCAGTTGTTGGGATTGGCTCTGAAGCCTGCGGTGTCGGCGGGGTTGCCCCACTGTCCGTACCCGCTAGTAAGTCACGGGTCGCCAGCAAACTGGCTAACGGGTCTTCGGCCACCTTCTCCGCCGTTGCCGCAGGCTGCTCAACAGCAGCTGCTGGCGGCTCTACCATAGGCTCTGGCTGCGATGGCGCTGGCACGTGTTGCGCACTCGCTTGTTGCAAAATAGCGTCTTGCTGCTGCACGAGTTCCGCTTCATCCAGGGCTGTCGGTGGCGGCGTAGGCTTCGCTGGCATACGCGGCGGTGTTGGCGGTGCTGCTTGCACCGGTTGCTCTGCTACCTGCTCTGGCTGCTGTTGCGCCACTTCTGGCTCTGCCAAGGTTGGCTCAGGTTCAGGCTCAGGCTCTGGTAAAGCTGGTTCACCATGACTTGCAGGTGCCGACGTTTGCAAGCTCGATGCCGTCACAGGACGAAACGTCAATAACCGCAGCAAGGTCATTTCAACAGCTGCAAAGGCGTCTGTGGCTAATGGTAGCTCTCGGCGCCCTTCCAGCACCATGCGGTACCATACTTGAATTTGCTCAGGCGCTAATAAGGCAGCCAGCGCCTGCATGCCTTCTTGGTGTTTCACTAAACCCGAGTCTAAATAATTCGGCGCGATTTGTAGCAGCGCCAATTGGTGTAGTAAATTTTGCAGCTCATTCAGGACATCACTAATGTCCGTCATCCGGTCAGGCAGGCTACGCAAGTGTTGTAACGCTTGGTCCACCTGCCCCTGTGCTAAATAGTTCAACAGGGCAATGTTATCACGTGGGTCTAAGCGACCAAGCATCATGGCCACGCCTTGTTCGTTGACTTGGCCGTCCCCTTGAGCAATCGCTTGGTCAGTCAGGCTTAAAGCGTCGCGCATACTGCCACGGGCTGCCCGTGCTAACAGCTCAAGCGCACTCGCTTCAAAAGGAATAGACTCGGCGGACAATACCTTACTTAACTGCCCCGCAATTTCTTCACGGGTTAAAGCACGTAAGTTAAATTGCAAACAGCGCGACAGAACCGTGACCGGTAATTTGTCGGGCTCTGTTGTGGCGAGTAAGAAAATAGCGTGTTCAGGTGGTTCTTCTAAGGTTTTGAGTAAGGCATTAAAACTGTGTCGTGAAAGCATGTGCACTTCGTCTATCAAGTACACCTTATACCGACCTGAAGTAGGTCTATATTGCACATTCTCAAGAATTTCGCGTGTGTCTTCCACCTTGGTGCGCGACGCCGCGTCAATTTCTAGCAGGTCAACAAAGCGGCCCTCATTAATTTGAACACAGGCTTCGCACTCACCACACGGATTAGGGGTAATACCTGTCACACAATTCAAACTGCGAGAAAGAATACGGGCAATGGTGGTTTTGCCCACTCCTCGGGTACCTGATAATAAGTAAGCATGGTGTAGTCGTTGGTGGCGAAGCGCATTACTCAACGCTTGCAGCACATGCTGCTGGCCCACCACTTCAGAAAAAGTACTTGGACGCCATTGTCGTGCTAACACCTGATAACTCATCATCACCCCTGTAATGTGCTGCCTAACCTTCTGCACTCGCGCTCTGGTTTATGCTATCGCGTACGCGTTAGTCGTATGCCACCATGGCATAGCTTGAAATACCTTTTTCAGCCAAACGCTTACGGCCTGGCAAATATAAAAGCTCTGCTACAAATGCTGCTTCTACTATGGTCGCTTCGGTTTTTTGTATTAAGTCAATGGCAGCACTCATTGTGCCCCCAGTGGCTAACATATCGTCCATCACCACCACTCGGTCACGGTGGGTTAAGGCGTCTTTATGCAATTCAAGGGCACTTTCACCGTATTCCAAGGCATACTCTTCGCGGTATGCGTCGCGGGGCAACTTGCCTTCCTTACGAATCAAAGTAATGCCTATACCAAGTCTGTCCGCTAGCGCAGCTGCAAATAAAAAGCCACGCGCTTCGACCGCTACAATTTGCGTAAGACCATAGTTTTCATAGCGTTCGTGTAATAAGTCAATGCTATAGCGCAGTGCCTTTGGGTCGGCAAGCATAGTGGTAATATCACGAAACACCACCCCTTTACTGGGGTAGTCTGGTACATCCCGAATAGTGTCGGCAATGTACTTTCCGCGCAAATCTGCGCAAGCATAGTGCGTCATTAAACAATATCTCGTTGTCGATAGGAATTTAAAAGCTGCAGCAGGCTCTCGTCTAGCGGCTTGGCCAATACATGGTCGGCTCCCACACGTTCTGCGCGCTCCCTCACTTGCGCCACGTCACCTGTGGTCATTAAGCATAGGGGCGTGTTCTTATAGCTTGGCAACTCACTTAAGTTACGAATAAGCGCTATACCGTCCATTATTGGCATTTTGTGATCTGTTAGTACCACGTCGAAGGGCTGTTTTTTGGCTAAGTTCAGTCCGCCTAAACCGTCCTCTGCTACCGTCACCTGAAAATATGCTGGGTTCAACATGGCCAATACCGACTCACGCGCACGGGCGTTGTCGTCCACCAGCAAAACATGTAACACCATAGTTTAATCCCTTAAAACAACACAAAAGGTGTTATTAAGCGCCAAATACCAGCATAAGAACACGCAACAAAGGCGTTAACAGCGCAATGCCAACAAAGGCTAGTACACCTAATACAATGTGTAAAACCCCTGCTTGTTCGTATTTTGTATTATCTAAAGTCATTATAAATACCCTATAAAAAAGAACCTTTATGATGCGCATACTAACCGATAACAGGCTTTTTTGGAAGGTAAAGTCTTAGGCTTAAGCCCTTGCTTAGCCCATTTTGGTGCCAGCGGAATTCTGCAGCAGACACAAAAAAGCCCGCCGAAGCGGGCTTTTTAAAAACAGAGTCAACTACAGGTTCACACCACGTCGTTGAGCGGTTTCACGAATGTAACCAGCCCAGTTCTCTGCATTACGGCGAGTTGCCGAATAGCGAGCCGCATTTTCCATCGCTGCAATAGCCTGACGGTATTGCTTCGCGTTGAAATGTGCTTCACCGAGAGACATGTACAGTCGACCTGCATCCGCACCCTCAGCAGCACCTACATCAAGGGCACGTTGGAACGACTGTGCCGCCTTGCTGTATTCATCCGATAATGCATAAGCATCACCTTGTGAACGGTACGCTTTCATGAGCTCTTCGTCGTCGTCAGTAAACTTCACAACTTCGTTGTACGTTTCAGCTGCACGCTCAAACTCACGAGCGGTGTAGTAGCTACGAGCCGCCGAAGCCCAGTTCGAACGCGTTGCTTCAATCTCGCCCGACTTCAAGTGCTTCGTCATAATCTCGCCAGCGTAAAACGGAATGTTGCTGTTCGAGTACATTTGCACTAGGTAGCGGTAGTCTGAAGAACGGTCCAAGTAACCCGCGTCGTATGCAATGGCAAGTGTTGAAAGCGCTTTGTCATACTGTTCGTTCATTGCATAGAACATACCTAGCTGGCTCCACCAGCGGGTTTGCTCAGGCAATACAGTGACACCTTCTTCCAGTACTTTGATAGCGTTAGGAATATCATTTAACTCAAAGTACGCACCTATCATTAATACATAGGGGTTACGGTTAGGCTCGTCGTAGTTTTCAATTGCTTTGCGAGCAAAAGGTATAACTTGGTTATAGTTCTTTAACTCCATGTGCGCAGCAGCCATTCGGAATAGAATTTCCGGCTCCCACTCACCAGCAAACTGAAGGTAGCGTTTAAATGTTTCAATCGCATCTTCAAAGTGCTCTTCTTGAAGCTGAAGGTTACCGAGCAGTTGTAACGACTGCTTTTGGTCACCATAACTTAAAATGTCATACGCAACTGCTTCACGAAGAAGTTCAAGAGCCTTTTCAGGCTGTGCTTCTTCGTCTTCAAGCGAGGCATACATAGTACCTAGAAAGCGGCCAATATAAGCGCGCTCGTAGTCACTGCGAGGTGACAACTCTTCTAGAACCACAATAGCCTGTTGAATTTCAGACGCTTCGTAATGCTCAAACGCTTGCACAACGGCACGCGCTAGGCGGTCGCCTAAAGCGTGCGAGCGGCGGTTTTCCTGCATGGCTGTCACTTCTTCCTGGGTAGGAATGGTGAAGCCAACATCCGCCTGTTGAGCTTGCGCTGGAAGGAATGCCATACTCAGCAACGCAACCGCAGCACATAGTGTTGTTGTTAAACGCATCATGAGTGATTAACCCCCTTCCATTGTGAAATCAAGCTGAACCGTCATACCTTCTTGACGAACTGGCACACCGTCAACCATCTTCGCGGCATAACGCCAGCGACGAAGGGCTGCTCGTGCCTCGCGGTCGAATACACGACGCGGCTCTGCCTCAATGATTTCGATATCTTCAACACCACCAACTTCGTTAATGGTGAAGCGCAAACGCACCCAACCTTCAATACCGTCGCGCGCAGCAGCTGCCGGATAACGAGGTTCAACACGCACCAGCGGTTGAGCATCACCATCACGGGACATACCTGCGCCCGGGCCGGATAGGCCGGTATCACCAGCGCCAATGTTCACGTCACCTAAGTCCAAGTTAAAGCTTACAGCATCATCTGTCGCTTGTGGCTCTTGTGGTGGACTCTCCGGCGGCGTTTCTGGCGGCGGTGGAGGTGGAGGCGGAGTACGACGACGAGCGTCAACTTCTTGGTCCGCCTGCGTTTGTACAATATCGATCGTAGCAGGAGCTTCAGGCGGTTCGTTCCGCTGTTCTCCGCCACTAATCAGGAATGCCATTAAGACAAACAGAGCGAAGGTGACAGCAGCGCCTAGTAATATTGATACTAATACGCGCACCATAATTAATCGTTCTCCGCTGCTATTGATATTTGAGCAATACCTGCTTCTTTAATTTGGTCCATGACCTTCACTACAATTCCGTGCTTCGCGTTGTCATCAGCCTGAATAACCACCATATCGGTAGGCTGTTCTGCTAATAAACGCTCAAGGTTTGCAGCAACTCGTTCTACATCTACCTGACGACGGTCCATCCATACTTCACCGTTCTCGCGAACAGCAATAAAGATGTTAGCCGAAGGCTTAGATGTCGCTTGTGAAGCTTCAGGACGATTTACATCAATACCTGCCTCTTTCACAAACGAGGTCGTTACGATAAAGAAGATCAACATGATAAATACGATGTCGAGCATCGGCGTCATGTCGAGTGTTGCTTCTTCTTCTTCACGAATACGTTTACGTGCCATAATTTTACTCTCTTAATGATGAGGCATACTGTCGATTAGCTTCGATTTCTCGCGCGCGACGCGAACGTCAAGACGCTGAACGAAGAACATGCCCGACAATGCTGCCACCATTCCAGACATGGTCGGAATAGTCGCCATTGAAATACCGCCAGCCATCAGACGTGGGTTACCTGTCCCCTGCACCGCCATAATTTCAAATACTGAAATCATTCCGGTGACCGTACCAAACAGTCCGATAAGCGGACAAATGGCAATGGTTGTCTTTAGCAGCAGCATCCGCGCTGTTAAGTTGCTCGACGCTTCTGAAATCCATGCTTCACGGATTCTATGTGCGTACCAGGAGGTTTTATCTTCCCTAGCATTCCAATTCTTGATGATCTGCTCCCGCTCGCGCGGGAACACACCAAGGATGTACCAGTAACGCTCAACCATCACAATCCACATAATGAGAAGCGCTACGGCTACTAGGTAAAGTACATTACCACCAGTGCCAATAAAATCCCTGACAGTTTCCCAAAGGCCTATCAGGTACAATTCCATGGCTTACTCTCCTTTCGCTGCTTTAGGAGCCGCATGTTTTTCAGCATGCTCTGCAACAATACCCGCAGACTGCTCATCTAAGATATGTAGAACATACTTACTACGACCAGCAACGATGCTATGAACAATAATTAAAGGAAGTGCCGCAATCAGACCAAGCGCTGTTGTTACAAGTGCCATTGAAATGTCACCTGCCATGATGCGCGGGTCACCCGTACCGAATAGAGTAATTGATTGGAACGTACCAATCATACCAATTACGGTACCTAGTAGACCCATAAGCGGTGCAATAGCAGCTAGAATCTTGATAATGTTCACACCTGACTCAACCTTTGGTGTCTCGCGAAGAATTGCTTCGTCAAGTTTCAACTCAAGGTTTTCAGGGTCAATGTTCTTGTTGTCGTGGTAAACCTTCAAAATACGACCCAGTGGGTTGTTCGGTGAAGGGTTAGCAGTGTTCTTCAACTGTGCACGCATTTTGTTACCAACAATTGTTAGGGTAACTAGCTTGTAGATAGCAATGATGAAACCAAGAACAAGCAGAACGGTAATGGCGTAACCTACGGTTTGACCGTTGTGGTAGTGCTCCATAAGCGTTGCTTTTTGCGTTAGTAGGCTCAAGATTTGACCACGTGCTGGGTCAATAAATACGCCTGCATATCCGCTTTCTAGGTTTTCAAACTTCTCTACCGCGCTCAGTACGTGACCTGCTGGTTGACGAGCAATTGGCTGCATTTGGCCAGTTGTGTCGCTGTACAGTAGGTACTCGCCATCTGAAATAAGGTTGAATGAACCAATACGAATAACGTCACGAACTTCTGAACCACCACCTAGTAGCGTTACTTCGCCTTTAAAGCGAGAAACGTTACCCGACTCAGACATTTCTGTCAGAAGGGCTAACCATAGTTCTTCTAGTTCAGAGATATTTGGAAGTTCACGTGCTTCTGCTAGGTTTTCTAGCACAAGGTGACGGTCTGGGAACTGGGCACTGACCACAGACGTTGAAATACGACCGATGGTGTCTGCAGCAGCTCCACGAATTACACCGAAAATTTCACCTAGAGTACCAATCATGTTGTCGAGTTCGACTTCTTTGGCAGCAATGGTGCTTTCGTTTTCAGAGTATTCTTGTTGTAAACGCTCACTACGCGCTTGCTCATTCGCTAATTGCTGTTGAGCTTGGCGTAAAAGTGCTTGCTTGTCTGCACGCTCTTGACGGAACGCACGCTCACGCTCTTGGTCAATACGCTGAGCAGCTTGGCGGCTCTGTTGAACCTGCTGAAGCAGTTCTTCTAAAGTTTTCGCTTCTTGCGCTGAGGCAGAAAAAGCAGCACCCGCAACAAGCGTTAAACCTGCAATGGCGCTAATTAAGGTTTTAGTTACTTGTTTCATTCTGCATTCTCCGCGGCAAATACTGGTAAGCGAACGATATCAAACGCAGTTTGACGACGAGACATACGGATAGCCTGAGTTAACGGGCTAAGGAAGCTGTCATCCACTTTCTGCCAGTTACGGGCTGTGTTATCCCATAACCATGCGCTCTTGCCGTCTAGCGACTGAGCCATTAACGTCACACGACCCATGTGGAAAAAGTCCACAGCAATTTCTTGGCCGTCAATGTTTAGGTTACCACTGTATGAATTCGGCCCAATACCGTAATCCATTTCAATTTGGTACGCCTCAATGATCAAACGGAACTTTTCAGAATCCGTCACATCAGAACGTGTCATGGTTTCACGTAGACGCTCAACACGACGCTCGCGCGACTCGCTATGAATTGGAATGTCCAACTCTACGAATGTGTCGAGGGCATCGATCATTTTGTACATTAGAGGTACAACACCTTGACGCGTCTCTTCGATTCCATCGATTTGACGTTGTAAAGAAGCGATTGTTGCGTTTTGGTCGTCAACTAACTTCTGTACGTGGTTGTTGTACACATTAAGTGCTTCGTATTCAGCGACTACGCTACGGTATTCACCAAGTAGCTCGCGGCTTTGATCGAACAAGGAATCAATCCGGCCTTGAGACGCTGCTTGATTACGATGAGTCTGATTTTGCTCAGACTGCAGCTGCTGAAGGCTTGGGGTATTAGCTGCCGCTAAACCGCTTCCCGCCAGCGCCATCACACCAACCATAGCGGCGGCGATTTTGCTTCGTTTGATAACTGTGGTCATAGTTCCCAACCAATTTGACTTAACTTAGCCTTCACATCTAAGTATTAAATAAAGACAACCTTATTTAATAATAGGTGAAGGTCCTCGTTGTGTGAGTGATGAATATAACATTTACACTATATAGCTATTTTAAAAATAGCCTTAACCGAATACTCCCACGAGCATGAAGTGCTGTCAACCAGGCATTTCATGTTGTCGGAGCAGCCGACCAAATATCGACTTTTATCAGCACAAATGCCGACAGAATGTCAATATACTGCGACAAAAAAAGCCGCCCCGTAAAGGGCGGCTTAGTTCATTTTATAATTCTCAGTACGTCAATACCTTAGCTGCTTAGAAGCGCTGGGTGTAACGAACGTAGGCTACACGGCCGTAGGTGTCGTACAAGCTAAAGTTGTAGTCACGGCTACCGTCCGCATATTGAGAACCCGCTAAAGGTGCTAATTTAGGTAGTTTTTCAAATACGTTTTGAACACCTAAAGTAACTTTACCATCCCATGGCGTGGTGTAGTTAAATTGAACATCATGGGTGGTGTAGCTACCCATATTGCCACAACGTACTAAGTCCACGCCTGCGGCTGGCTCATCACACAGCATTTTGCTGCTGAAGGTGCCATCGTCACCCCGTCCGTATACAGAAGTGTATTGGGTTCCAATGAAGTTAATGTTCCACGCAAAAGAGTAATCGCCTTTCGACCATACGTTGTTAATGTTTAAACGCTGTTCTGGACGACCTGGGTCTTTCACTGTGTTACGACCACCGTCTACTTTGTGCTCAAGCACGTGCGACAACTGGATGTTATTTGTCACGCGGCCCATAGCACCTAAGTCAAAGCGCGTACGCACATTGAAGTCTAGCCCTGCGCTGGTCAGCGTACCTTCATTGGCATAACCACGAATAATTTCTTTAATGGTACCATCTGCGTTACGAGTAACACCTAAGCCAGCAGGAATCGGGTCACCTGTTCGTTCACGACGAATGAGCGTGTCTGAGCTGAATGAGCGAATGCGGTTATCAATCTCAATGTTATAATAATCCGCGGTTAGGTTTAACCATTCAGTTGGCTGGTATGCAACACCAAGCGCCATTTGCGTTGAAGTTTCTGACTCAAGCTCTGGGTTGGCAATGCTATAAGCGTCAATTTGACATGTTTTATCTGCATCACCTACTAACACTTCACAGGTTGCTGCATCGCGCACTGTGTCCGCAGAATAGGCTTTTTCTTTGGTCAAGATATCTAAACTTGGCGCTCGGAAACCTTTCCCGTAAGAGGCTCTTAGTAAAACATTTTGAACCGGCTGGTAGCGCACGCTCACCTTCGGCGAGAAGTCGGAACCATAGTCCGAATAATCGTCAAAGCGGCCCGCTAAGGAAAGCTCTAAGTCGTACGTCACAGGCACTAACATCTCAAAGTAAGCAGCGTCCACAGAACGGCTACCACCTGAAGAGCTACCCGCGGTTCCACCTACAAGGCCCGCTTCCGATTGCGAGTCCAATTGGTTGTTGTAGTATTCATCACGAGACTCAACACCCACAAAGCCTTGTACAACGCCACCGTCCATTTCGAACATATCGAAACCAACAGAAGCAAACACTTCGTCAATGTTAAACTCTGAAATACGTGTAGTGGTTACTTGGCCTGCAGCAATCACGTCTGCTGGGTTGGCACTTGGGCTTTGAATGTCGTAACCAAAGCGGCATGCATTTGGGTTGAAGCTACCATCTGCACAGTAACCTGGGTTAAAGTTATTCACATTATCCCACGCGTTTTTGGCTGCTAGGTAACCGAAACCAAGCTCAATGCTCTTGTTACGTACACGGCGCGCACCAAAGTCTACGTCATAGTCACCCACCCGGCCTTCTAAACCAACCAAGAAGTCCACGTTTTCGTTGTTCACTGTTCTGTCACGGTTGCCCATAGCGGCAAAACGGTGACGGAATTCAACTTCCACTTGGTCACCTGTCCACTCGTATGGAACTGAGTTTGGGTTACGTGGGTCATACATCCAAGCATTTGGGTTGGTTGGGTTGTTATAGCTGTCCACTGGGGTAATTAAGCTAGGTGTACCGTTTCTGTCCGGTGCTGGAGCATAACGACCGAACGACTCCGTTTTAGCAAAGCTACCATTAGCAAACAAAGTCCAGTTGTCGCTGAAGTCATGACGTACTTTTGCGAACAAAGACTCATTCGACGTGGACGCTTCTTTGGCGTTCGTTGCGTTAAAGTTGTAACGGCAACGGTTTCCGCTTTCAAAGAAGTTTTCATCACGGCAACCATTCGGTACTGGGTTATCCCCCCCAAAGGTAAAGTCACCATCATCGTCAACGCCCTTCACTGGGCGCCAGTTGTTACCTGAAATAGAGGCTCCTGGCACAACCCACGGGAAATCACGCTCAAAGATAATTTCACGCTTGTTCCAAGACACACCACCTAACACACTCGTAGTATTGCTTGAAGAACCAAAAACCAGTGAACCATTTTCACGGTCACCGCCGTCTTCCGGTACGCTTACTGAACCTTTACCCAGGCTCAGCTCTACTCCGTTAAAATCACGACGGGTAATAACGTTAATCACACCACCAATAGCGTCTGAACCGTATACGGCAGAAGCACCATCAGAAAGAATTTCAATACGTTCAACTGCACCCATAGGGATAGAGTTTAAGTCTTGTGAAGAACCCGTAGAAGGCGACATAGTTAAACGACGGCCATCGACAAGTACCAATGTACGGCCTGCACCTAAACCACGCATATCAACTGAGCTAACGCCTTGAGCTGAAGAGCCTGAACGAGGACGAGCCGAACCAGCTGTATTAAACGTAGTATTACGAATTAATTCCGCAGCAGACATTTCGCCCGACAGTTCAATAGCTTCACGATCAATAACAGTAACAGGCAACGCACCTTCCATGTCTGTGCGCTGAATACGTGAGCCTGTTACTTGTAGTCGTTCAATTTTCTTTTCGCTGTCTGCGCTTTCGTCCTGTTTGCTTTCTTGTGCATATGCGGCGCCTACACTGACAGTAGCGCCAGCACCCAACACAAGTGCTAAACGAATTGAATTCGCAATTTTACTTCTCAGATACATACTACTTACCTCTGATTGATACAAACAAGTTAATAGCACGGAGGCTATTAACGAACGCGCAGCATCTTAGAGGAAGAGCTATTCTTTAACAAGTTCGTCATGTGCCAATTGACTGACAAGAATTTTAGTCAATACATAAATTGGCCACTCGTGGCGCAATAAAAGCCATTCATCGTAGCGCCCATAAAAAAAGCCAGCTCAATGAGCCGGCTTTTTAGTCTTAACTAAGAAAACTTAGTATTAGAAACGTTGGGTGTAACGAACGTAAGTTACACGGCCATACGCATTGTACAGGTTGAAGTTATAGTCACGGTTGCTGTAACCATACTCACCACCCGCTAATGGCGCTAACTTAGGTAGCTTCTCAAATAAGTTTTGAGCACCCACTGTAACTGCACCATTCCAAGGCGTATTGTAGGTTAACTGTAGGTCATGCGTTGTAAACGTACCTACGTTACCACAGCGAATAAAGTCTATACCTGCACCAGGATCGTCACAGCTCGGGAAGGTACCGTCATCTTTACGAGCTTCAGAGCGTGTGTACTGAGTACCAATGATATTGATGTTCCACGCAAGCGTGAAGTCCGCAATGTTCCACTGGTTCTGTACGTTGGCACGGAACTCAGGTGTACCCATGTCAAGTACGTAGTTACGGCCACCGTCAACAGACTGGTCTAGGATATGAGAGTACTGGAAGTTAGAGCTTAGAGTTCCCATGTTACCCAAATCAAAGTTGGTGCGTAGGTTTAAGTCGAAACCAGAAGTTTCAAGCGTACCTTCGTTACCATAGCCAGCTGTTACTTTGCTGATAACATCCAATACAGTACCGTCATTAAGTGTTACTTGGTTACGCTCAACACCTAGACCTGATGGAATTGGGTCACCCGCCGCAGAACGGTCAATCAGCGTCTGTGCTGAGAACGAACGAATACGGTTTTCAATTTCAATGTTGAAATAGTCAACTGTCATGTTCAACCAGTCTGTTGGCTGATATGCCACACCAAAAGCCATCTGTGTTGATTGCTCAGAGTTTAGGTTCGGGTTAGCAATGTAGTACGTATCTACTTGACATTCTTTTTCCGGGTCACCTGCCAGAAGCGTACAGCTGTCTTTATCGCGAACACCTTCAGCAGAGAACGAGGTTTTCTGCGTTAAAATGTCAAGTGTTGGCGCACGGAAACCTTTACCGTATGAACCACGTACTAGTAGGCTTTCGAGTGGCTGCCAGCGGAAGCTTACTTTCGGCGAGAAGTCTGAACCGTAGTCAGAGTAGTCATCGAAACGGCCTGCTACAGACACTTCTAAGTCATAGGTTACAGGTAGTAAGAACTCAAAGTACGCAGCGTCTACTGAACGGCCACCACCAGCAGAGTTACCAGCAGAACCACCCACTAAACCAGCTTCAGACTGAGAGTCATATTTGTCAGAGAAGTACTCGTCACGGGTTTCCACACCAAGGAAACCTTGAACCATACCACCGCCAATTTCCATCACGTCAAAACCAACAGAGGCAAACATTTCGTCAATGTTGAACTCAGAGATACGTGACGTAGTAACAACACCAGCAGCTAGAACGCTAGCTGGGTTCTCAGATGGACGCTGTAGGTCATAACCAAAGCGACAGTTTACGGCGTCAAACGAACCGTCAGAACAATAACCTGGGTTAAAGTCTACAACGTTTGACCAAGCTGTATTAGCTGCTAGGTAGCCGTTACCAATCTCGTAAGTTTTGTTACGTACACGGCGTGCACCAAAATCAACGTCGAACGAACCAATACGACCTTCAACACCCACTAGGAAGTCAATGTTTTCGTTGCTTACTGTGGTGTCACGGTTACCCATGGCTGCGAAGCGGTGATAATGAATACCAGGTAAGTTAGGACCAACAACTGCTGGGTCATAAGCAACGGCGTTCGGGTTGTTTACCGCGTCATACATCCAAGCATTCGGGTTGGTTGGGTTATTGTAGCTATCAGCAGGCGTGATTAAGCTGGGGTAATAACCGTTCGTGTCCGGTGCTGGTGCGTAACGACCAAATGACTCAGTTTGCGCAATGCTTGCGTTCGCATACATGGTCCAGTCATCGTTAATGTCGTGACGTAGTTTAGTGAACAATGACTCGTTCGCTGTCGACGCTTCGTTCGCGTTGGTTGAGTTGAAGTTAAAGCGGCACAGGTCACCGTCTTCGAAGAAGTTTTCATCTTCACAGCTGCCCGGCATTCCAATGTAACCACCAAACGAACCACCTTGTAGCGAACGCCAGTTGTTACCGTAGATAGAACCACCTACGCCAACCCATGGGAAGTCACGCTCAAAAATGATTTCACGTTTGTTCCAAGAAACACCACCAATCACGCTGGTTGTGTCACTTGAAGAACCAAACACTACAGAACCGTTTTCACGATCACCGCCTTCTTTTGGCGTGCTTGGTTGTGCTTTACCCGTCATTATCTCAACACCGTTGAAGTCGCGACGAGTAATAATGTTAATTACACCACCGATGGCGTCAGAACCGTATACGGCTGATGCACCATCAGAAAGAATTTCAACACGCTCAATTGCACCCATAGGGATTGAGTTCAAGTCTTGTGAAGAACCTGTTGAAGGTGACATGGTTAGACGGCGGCCATCGACTAGTACTAGCGTACGGCTTGCACCTAGACCACGCATGTTCACCTGACTCACACCCTGTGCAGAAGAACCTGACACTGGGCGGAAAGAACCACCACTGTTAAACGTGGTGTTACGTAGTAGCTCTGCCGCTGACATCTCACCAGAAAGCTCAATGGCTTCACGGTCGATAACTGTTACAGGCAAAGCGCCTTCCATATCTGTACGCTGAATGCGTGAACCAGTTACCTGGATACGCTCTACGCGCTCTTCTGCTTTCTCTTCGTCGCTCGCTGCGTCTTGTGCTACGGCAACACCACTCATGGCAGTTGCTGTTGCACCAAACATTAGCGCTAAACGAATAGACTTAGCTAATTTACTATTGGTGTGCATGTAAGATCTCCCTGGATCACTTATTTGTGACTTTTAGGTTTATGAGCCTTAGGTTTTTTATATGTAGCAACCCTTGGCCAAGCTTCGGTTAGCAAAACTAACCTATCAACCTCGATACTAATCAAAAAAAAACATAGTGGCAACACCTTGAAACAAGCTTTTGTCACAATATTGTAAAATAATTTCGGTAGGTTAAATATTAATCAGGGTGCATGTTGTTTATACAACCACAAGAACAGAACTAAAAAGAACAACAAAATCAAGAACTTGTCACTAGACACCTGTAACATTTAAGCAACATAAATGTGTTTCTCCACCGCCGCCGCTTCCCCACTTCAGACCAGTGAGTATTTTTGTATAGCAAAGAGTTTAGAACACTTGCGGCTTGTTAACTAATTTTCAGCGACCCCTTTTTTGCATTTATGCGATACTACCCCTCGGCCTTTTTATTACAGGTGAACAACAAAAGCTATGTATACGCCACAAAATGCGAGTCAATTGTTTAAGCAGCTTTATGAAAAAGCAGAAGAAGCACGCTCTGAACTCAGTCGGCCCTGGTTTGACATGACTTTATTTAGTTGCCGCAGTACCGTTATTCGAGACTATGTAGCCGAAGCAGAGCAAACCTGGAAACGGTGTGAACAACTACAAGCGTCTTCTTCTCAGCAACAGTGGCTGCATGAACGTTTAGATCGTCAATTAACCACCTTGGTACAAGCCCTCTACCGTGGAAAGCCACCAAAAGCGTCCAGTTCTGCGCAAATAGCCCAGCAGCAGGAACAGCAACAACAAGCCCTGCGCAATCAACAAAGCAAGGACTTGGTTGCCTTATATCAGCAACTAAAACAGTACAAAGAGTATGAAGTGAGACTGACAGACAACTTGAAGTTGCTGCAACAAGAAGTGAGTGCGTTAGCCCTCGTAAAAAGCGCCACGAAACAGCATCAGGAAAAGCAACAGGAAACGCAACGGCTGTTACTGGTTGCTCAGCAACGATTACAACGCTGCCAAAGGGCAATAGCCGGTGTCGACCGAGCTATTGCCAAAATTGAACGTTAACTCCCACCCCGGCGCAAAGCCTGTTTCACTGGCTCGGGCAAAGGGGGCAACACACGTTTAGGGAGCAGGTAGGTGGCTAGGTTCATAAAGTCAGCAAATACACGGTTACGCTCTGTGGTTTTGCGAAGGTAGTCATGGCCCGACGAGCCACCCGTACCTATTTTGCTACCCAGCATACGCTGCACCATCATGACATGACGAAAACGCCAAATGGTTAGCTGCTCATCTATATCCACCAGGCTATTCAATACTTGCCAAGGTAAGTTAAATACCGGCTCTTCACGGTACATGTATATAAACAAGGCCGCCTGCATAGCGCGCTGTGAAAGCCGCACCCGCCCTTCCGCTTGTATTGCTGCATAGGCTTCTGCGTCAAATAAGGCGTGGAAATTGGCCCGGGTGCCAGCAATCGCTGCTAATTCAGCTTCACGCTCTTCGGCTGTCAGCAACTCATTGCCAGCCACTATCGCTTCGTCGTGGGAAAGCTCTGCTTCTATGGCCTCTTGATAATGCTCCCAAAAGGTAAACTCCGGCATTTCCAAGAAAGGCATACGGCTTAGCCATTCGTCCACACATTGGAATAAGTCCGGCTCTTGCTCCAGTTTCTCTAAATATGCCCGGTCTTCGTCCTGAATGCGGTTATAAAAAGAAGCTTGATCAAAGGCAATACGTTGGTTGCGGTGCAAGCCCAAACTAATTTCCAACTCTTTAAACTGAATGCTCTGAAAGCCGCTGGCAGGCACCAAGTAGTCGCGAAACTCTAAAAAATCCTGCGGCGTCATGGTTTCTATCACTTTAATTTGCTGATTCAACAACTCTTGAATCACCACCACACGATGCAAGCGATGCACCACTGTCATCAAGTGCTCATCAGGCAAATATTCAGCTTTAAACAACCCATGCACCGAACGAAGCTCATGCAACATTTGTTTAAACCAGAGTTCATACGCTTGGTGCACCACAATGAATAAGGTTTCGTCGTGCGCTTCTGGCCCATACTTAGGGCTAACCGGCTGCTGCGCATCTAATAATTTATCTAACTGAAGGTAGTCACCGTAATAAACAGGATCCGGCTTTATCGGTTTATCCGCCATTACTTGCCTGCCTTAGCTGCAATAATAGCCTGCGTTTCTGGGCTCGCGAGCACCTTTAAAAAGTCTTTTAACTCAAGGGCTATGCGCTCTTGTACTGGCTGTGTCGGAGTTTTCATCAACTTTTTGCTTAACCGCAAACTCGCTCTTGGCTTGGCTGCTAAAGCTTTCATGACCGTGGCCGCCGTTAACTCTAACTCAGCAAGAGGCACCACCTTATTTACTAAGTTGTACTCCTTGGCCGCCTGTGCATTCAATGAGTCACCTAATAACAACAACTCGGCGCTTTTTAAATGGCCACATAATAAAGGCAGTAGTTGGCTCGAACCCGCCTCGGGCACTAAGCCCATATCCACAAAGGGCATCACAAACTGTGCTGTATCTGCTGCATACACTAGGTCGCAGTGCAGCAACATGGTCGTGCCAATACCCACGGCAGGGCCTTGCACCGCAGCCACCACAGGCACATGCACCGAAGAGATAGTCGCTAAAAACTGAAAAACGGGCGAATCTGCGGCTAGTTCACCATGGCGTAAAAAGTCGGCCAAGTCATTGCCAGCACAAAACACGTCCCCTTCGCTGCGAATGAGCACAGCCGCAACCTCTTGCTCCCGCGCATTGGCGTCCAGCAAGGCGTCATTCATAATTTGGTACATGTCTTGGGTGAGAGCGTTCTTTTTTTCAGGTCGGTGCAAGTGAATGGTCATGATCCCGTTTTCTTCACTTACTTTAATATGTGGTGCTGTCATCGCTTCCTCGCGCATCTTGTTATGATTGCTTTCCATGTCCCTTTGTACTCTCTCATGGGCCCATAAATCAAGCCGAAGCGCTCGAATTATAAGCAATCACGCCAAGTACACTTGCCACTGCGCTGTGTATCGAGCATAATGCTTCGCGGTGGCCCTGCGGGTCCCCTCGCAACATGAACCAGCGAACCCGGTCAGGCCCGGAAGGGAGCAGCCGTAGTTGGGGTAGTGTGTGCCGGGGTGCGGCTGGTAGGGTCACCACCTCCTTTCTTCGGTTTTTTAACCACCTTCTTCTTTTATTCGCTCCAATAAAAACGCCAAGCTTTCGTTCACTGTGTCCGCAACACGCTTATCCATTTCCGCGCGCTCTTGCGACGACAGAAAAAATGCCATATCCACCGCATTGCGAATATAACGCGGCGGTAACCGGTTCAGCACCAAGCAGCACAGGTCTGCCATAAATTCTTCGTCATAGCGCAGGTGAAGTTCCTGCGCATGAAAGTAGTCCAGAACCAGCTGCTCGTAATAGTTACGAATATCATCGCCTAAGTTCATACTTATCCTCTGCCTTTGTTTTCCCACGCGGCCTTCGAGCCCTTGTATAAGGGTAAAATCAAATCAAGTGCCGAAGGTCCGTCTTCTGGTAATGTTTTTTGGTTGTCCCCAAGAGGCGTTACCCGCTCGCCCCAACGAATTAAGCCTGCACCACAGGTTAAGCCACCGCCAAATACTGCCGACATAATGGTATCACCTGGCTTCACCATACCCGTTTCTAGTGCTTCACAAAAGGCAATAGGTAAAGTAGCCGACGACGTATTACCATACTTCTGAATATTCACCATGGTTTTCCCTTCAGGCACTTTACACATTTTGCCTAAAAAGTCGATTAAGCGCTTGTTCGCTTGGTGCGGTATTAATGCATCAATGTCGTCAACGGTTTTCCCCGTTTGCTTAAATACGTCTTCAATAGCGGCACTCATCCCTTTTACCGCGCGTTTGAAAATTTCTTGGCCTTCAAAATTAAAAGGCATAACACCGTCAAAGTCGTAACGGTCAAAGCCCAAGCCAAAGTCCAGGCTCAGCACGTCGCGGGCATCTGCGTCACAGCTTACCTTTGAAGCCAACAGCCCCACTTCGTTTTCTGAGCTTTCCAGCAGCATAGCGCCCGCACCGTCACCAAACAGCACCGCGCTCTCACGCTTGGTCCAGTCTAAAATTCGGGTTAAACGCTCGGCCCCAATAATAAGCACCTTTTGGTGCATGCCCGCTTTAATAGCACCCGTTGCATAATGCATGGCGTACAGAAATCCACTACAGGCCGCATTCAGGTCAAAGGCCGCCGCATTTTTAGCACCAATATCTTGCTGCACTTTCGACGCCATATTCGGAAT
This sequence comes from Aliidiomarina taiwanensis, assembly GCF_003987015.1. Taxonomy (GTDB): domain Bacteria; phylum Pseudomonadota; class Gammaproteobacteria; order Enterobacterales; family Alteromonadaceae; genus Aliidiomarina; species Aliidiomarina taiwanensis. The sequence goes on from NZ_PIPQ01000003.1 coordinate 200,548, forward strand.
AATTTCATCCGCAGTGCACGAAGCAACAATAATGAGGTCGACTTCTGTTGCATCCACGTCCGCTGCTGCTAACGCATTTTCAGCCGCAACACGGGCCATGGTGGAAGTACCAACCGCGCTTACTCGGCGCTCTTCTATACCAGTACGGGTCCGAATCCATTCATCCGACGTATCTAAAAAAGTAGCCAGATCATCGTTGGTCATAATGGCCGGTGGTACACATTTACCCCACCCCGTAATTTCTGCGTATGTCATTATAAAATCCTCTGTAAGCGCCACTTCACTGTGCTTTCTTATGAAAGCCAAAGATGCGGGCGTGACTCATATACACTAATCGTATACCTTAATGGACAGAACAAAAACCCTAAACGAGGCAATGATGTATAAGCACACACCATGTAACCCCTTTTCACTGCGCCCTGCGCTGCTCGCTGCCTGTGCCAGCATGGTTTTACTTAGCGGCTGTAAAAGTACCGAATTTGGTCCTTTGCAAGCCGACCTCAGCACCACACAGCTTGCCAATCAAGCAAGCACACAACAGCCCCGCTTGCCTGCCCAATTAAACGTGGTCGACATGCGACCCCAGCATCATGTGCTGCGTCTCCATTACAAAACGGAACCTGCGCAGTTTGCCACGTTCCAGCAACCTTTAACAATGATCATACAACAACAACTAGCCCCTTACCTTGCTGATCCGACCAATAACCCCCTTCGTTTGCAGCTCAACATACAAGAAGGGCTCTGCGTGGCTGATCAAACTTTAAGCCGTCACGCCATGAACTGTCGCTTCTCGGTGCAAGTTACCGCAAATCAAAGCCGCGGCACCTGGACAAAGACCTACACAGCAACGCGCAACCGCGAAGGCAAACTTAAACTGAAACCAGACTACGTAGAAAGTGACATGGTGGCCATAATGGACACAGCCCTCAGCCACTTCATGAACGACCAAGACTTTAAAGACTGGCTCACTCGGCCTTAACCATTTACCCAAACACCAGACAAGGAGCCCCCATGCGACGCATTAGCATTTTTCTATTTTCCTGTTTGCTCGCCCTCTGCAGCCTTAACTACGCGCAAGCCAGCGACACCCAAGCCGACAATTTGTTTCCTCGGGTTAAGTTTGTCACCAGCCATGGGGACATGGTGGTAGAGCTGAACCGCATGCGTGCGCCCTACACAGTCGAAAACTTTCTGCAGTACGTGGTATCCTGTAGCTACAACAACACCCTGTTTCACCGGGTCATCGACGAATTCGTAGTGCAAGGGGGTGGCTTTGACGCCGAATGGAATGAACTTCCCACGGGCGAAACCATAGTGAACGAAAGCGGCAATGGCTTAAAAAACCGATTCGGCACCATCGCCATGGCCCGCCAGTCCGACCCACACAGCGCTATACGGCAGTTTTACTTTAACGCCAACGACAACGACAGCTTAAACCCAAGTGCCCGCCGTTGGGGTTACACGGTTTTTGGTGAAGTAGTAGAAAACGCCGAGTTATTGCGTACACTAGCGGCTGTTCCAACCGGCTTTCACGAGCCAACCCAGTATGAAAATGTGCCATTAGCGCCGTTACTGTTGCTGCGGGTTGAGCTTTTACCCGCCGAGTTTTAAGTACTACCTTTACACTTTAAGGACACCGCCGTTTTATGCCACAGCATCATGCGCCTCAAGGCCTACGGAATATCCTGCGCTTTTATACCCAGCGACGCCTTCTGAGTATTTTCTTATTTGGTATTGCCAGCGGCTTTCCCTGGGTCATGATAGGCTCCTCCATGTCCGCTTGGCTTAACGAAGCCGGCATGAGCCGCAGTGCCATTGGCTATTTTGGTGCTGTGTATGTGATGTACTCGGTCAACTTCCTCTGGTCCCCCTTAGTCGACCGCATAAAAATTCCGGCTCTTACCCAGTGGCTTGGTCAACGACGCGGTTGGATCTTATTCTGCCAGTTGGGTTTAGCGGTTACTTGCTTCGCTCTTTCCACCATTAACTTTGAAGTGCACGCCCTCACCACCGCCGGCCTCATTGCCCTCGCAGTCGCTACTTTTTCGGCAACCCAAGACATTGCCATCGACGCCTATCGCATCGACTCCATCGGTGAGCATGAAGGCACAGTGCAGTCGGCGGCAGCCGCCATGGCCACCTCCGGCTGGTGGACAGGCTTTGCTGGCATCGGCAGTATTCCGTTCTTTTTAAGTGAGCTGCCCGGCTGGGACTGGGCCACCATATACAAAGGATTAGCCTTTATTATGCTGCTGCTCACCAGCGGCATCTGGCTCGCCCGCGAGCCGTACACCAACCGAGCCGAGCGCCAGTTCAACGCCGAACAGCGCTACATCGCTGCAGCAGTGAGCCGCCCCAGCTTGTCCTTTAGTTTACCACTGCTTGGTTTTACCTTGTTTGCACTGCTAGCCCTAGCGATTACCCGCATGGAGGAAGCCAGCGCCAGCCAGTGGGCCTTGTGGGGGCTATGTGTGCTAGCGGCCTTTGCGCTTGCCACCCGGAATTTAATGGCTCTGGAGCGTCACACCAATGGCTCGGCGTCGGCTGCACACACACCAACAAGCCACACTCTTATCCGCAGCCACCACCGTATTTCTGCCTGGCTCATTGTCACCATGATAGAGCCCCTGGCCGAGTTTTTCCGACGCAATGGTGTGCGCTTTGCCCTGTCCATTTTGTTGTTCGTTTTACTATTTAAAGTCGGCGAAGCCTTCTTAGGCCGCATGTCGATTGTTTTTTATCAAGAAATTGGATTTAGCAATGCGCAAATTGGTGTGTACTCCAAACTGCTCAACTGGTGGGTCACCATTTTCTTCTCTTTAGTGGGCAGTTACGTCACCATGCGCGCCGGTATTATTAAAGGTTTGTTTATTGGCGGCAGCGCCATGGCCTTAAGCAATCTGTTTTTTGCCGCCCTCGCCCTCATTGGCCCAAGCGAGCCACTACTGGTTGCCGCCGTTATTGTCGACGGCTTTACGTCCGCCTGGTCCACCGTTGCTTTCGTGGCACTCATAAGCCTCATGACCAACCGCGCCTTTACCGCCTCCCAGTATGCACTCATGGCCTCCATCGCCACGCTCGGCCGCACTCTACTTGGCAGCTACTCCGGCGCGCTGGTGGACTGGCTCAACGGCAACTGGGCTCTCTTCTTTGTTATCACCACTGTTATGGTATTACCCAGCTTGTTGTTTCTATGGAGCATACGCAAGCCCATTCAAGACCTAGAGCAAGCAGGCAAAAACAAGCAAAGAAACACAGAAAACGGAGAACAAACATGAGCCAACCGCCTTGGGTTATCGTCGGTACGGGAGCAATCGGCAGCATTTTAGGCGCTCGCTTACTACAGCAGCAACAGTCGGTGTACTTCGTGACTCGTTCAGAAGCGACCGAAGCACACCTGCAGGTTACAGGCCATACTCAGCTCACTGGCCCAGTGCAAACCGTGCATCAAGGCACCTTACAGCAGCTCCCAGCCAACGCCGTATGGGTGTTCCCGGTGAAGGCGTGGCAGTTAGCGTCCGCCCTTACAAGCTACCAGTCTGCCTTATCACAGGCACAACATATTATTATCAGCCACAACGGGCTAGGCGCAGCAGAAGAAGCCTTGCAGCCTTATCAAGGGAAACTTATTGACTGGGTCACCACCCACGGCGGGTGGCGTAAAGAAAAGTACCACACAGTACATAGTGGCATGGGTCAGAATTGGCTGGGCATGCGCCACGGTGAACAAGCAGCACCTACTTGGTGGCCTCTTTGGCAACAGGCCTTTAGCAGTGAATGGGAGCCCCACATTGCCCTCAGGCGGTGGCATAAACTGGCTATTAACTGCGCTATCAACCCATTGGCTACGCTAGCCAATAGCCCCAATGGCGAACTTCAAAAGCCCCACTACCAAGCGGACATTCAGGCCGTCTGCGAGGAAGTAAGCGCCCTGATGCAGCAAGCGTTACCACAGCATACACAGCCCGTCCGCGCCGAAAACCTCTACCAACACGTTCAACAGGTCATTGCTGGCACCGCGGAAAACATCAACTCCATGCTGCAAGACGTGCGCGCCAAGCGGCCCACGGAAGTAGACTATTTAAATGGTTTTGTGCATAAAAAAGGTCGGCAACTCCATGTGCCGACCCCGGTTAACTCACGCCTTTGGCAAGCTATTTTAGCGCTTAATTAAACTTCGTCGTATCAAAACGAACCACCACAGGGTTCCGCTCAGCCGCACGGAATGCTGATTGGTCATACCAAGTAATGTGATGCCGATCTTTCTTGCCAGTCATGGTGAAGTCAATGGCTTTTGGCTCATCTGCATTCACTTGCCAAATATCCTTAGTCACCACCGCTTTGGTCAACGCATTTGGTATGAACGCATAGTCCAGCGTACCCGCCAACCCATTTTCAACATGAGTAAACCGAATACCCGTTAAGTCATCAGCAGCACTTGTGTATCCAGCCTGCGCAAATGCTTGAATTGGCTCCTCCTGGCGGTAGGCGTTAAAGTCACCTAACACAATCGTTTCAGCTGTCGCCACGCCTGTTGGTTTACTTGCTGCCCAGTTAATTAAGCTATTTGCCCCTTCTCGGCGCGCTAAACTCGCACAGCCCTGGCCATCTTCGCGGTCACGTAACAATTCACTTTGGTTACTCGTTTCCGTGCAAGTCCGCTCAGCTAACTGAGTGCCAACAATCGTCAGTTGTTTGCCCGACAATGTGTGTGTAAAGGTTTGGGCTATAGCAGGCGTATGAACCGTGCCGTTAAAGTCGCCCGTGTCTAGCTTGCTCGCAACGCCCGACTCCGATACACGATCTTGGCGATATACCAAAGCATTACTCAGTTCGCCTTGTCCCATCGGCTCATCCGAGTAAGCCACATAAGCATACGGTGCACCTTCTTCCGCTTCATTCAGCATATTCACTAAGTCAGCAACTGCACTCATAGGCCCAGTGCCATTATTCGGCAGCTCTTGTAACGCATACACATCTGCGTCAAGGCCACGTAGTAAAGCTGTTATTTTAGGACGCTGCCTAACAAAACCAGCAGTACCTGGCTGGTAGAACCAAAGATTCACCGTGGCCACACGAAGTTGCGACGCATCACGCTCAAGTGGCTCTTCGCTCGACTCCGCCTGCTGCTTCTCTGCCTCTGTGAATAAATCCGGCACCCGTGGGCGTTCGTTCACCTTTGCAAAAATAGGCATGCTGGTTGGCTGAAAACGATATTCGCCTTCCTTCTGGCCTATAGTGCCCTCAAGCCCAAGTACACGGTCGCCTATACGCGCCGTATGGCTCGACATCAGCTCGGGTGGTGGAAATTCAACTGAAATTGGATACGGAACAAACGAGCCATCGTCCAACACAATCTGCTTAACATCATAACTGTCGGCGTGTGCGTATGCTTCTGTACCTGGCGTCATAATATCTGTTGGATAACGCAGAAGCTCGGTCGCTAAGGTCAGCTCACTTTCAGCGCCTAGGTTCTCGTTATTGGTTATAAAGCGCAAGCCACTTAAACGAACCGCCATGCCTTCATAACGCTTTAACGTGTCTAAGCTTGCTAAAGGAAACTCAATGTCTTTATAAATAATCGTACTGCTAGAGCGGCACACCTTATATTCGGCAAGCTCACGCAACTGCACTTCACCACCATGGTTTGCAACCACAGCTTGCACAATAACTTCTTGCCCTGTTTTTACATCTGTAATGCTCGGATCATGCACAAACACACCTTGCGACACATCGGCTTGGTCATCTATTTCGGCCTTCAAGGCTTGTATATAGAAACCGCCAAGCCGCTTATTACCAGCAAACACAGCATGCACCACCCCTTTAACCGTCACTGTTTCACCTAACAGTGGGCTGGGTCCCGTGCTCGCGCGCAAAGCTGTTAATGCTGTGGTTTCTGCGCTACAGCTTAGTGTGGTACCTCCATTATCACCATCACCATTGTTACCACCATTATTCCCACCCGTAACCGAGTCACTCGAAGAGCCGCCACAGCCAGAAATGAGCGCGGCCAGAACAATGGCTAAGCTGCCTTTTCTCAATATCATAAATACGTCCTTTATTATTAGTATGTGTCTTCTATAAATTCGACAATTTCTAAGCCAAACCCTGACAATGAAGAGTATTTACGCGGCGAGCTTAACAGACGCATTTTACTCACACCCAACTGCGAAAGTATTTGTGAACCCACCCCCACATTGCGCGACTGGTTCGACAAGGTAGCCGTTGGGCGAGTTTCACCTTGGTCTTCCGCTTCAAAGTGACGCACCTGATCAATCAAGTCGCTTGGCGTTTGTTGACGACCAAGTAACACCAGCACCCCACCTTCTTCCGCTATTTTGCGCATGGCACGGTACAAAGGCCAACTTCGGCGTGCGGCGCGGTCCGTGGCCAATAAGTCATTAAAGGTGTCTTGCAAATGCACCCGCACTAAGGTTGGCTGCGCTTCTTTTATTTCGCCACTCACCAAAGCAAAGTGCACCTGACCGTCCACAGTGTCTTGGAAGGTCACACAGTCAAACTCACCGTAACTGGTCGGTAAACGACACTGAGCCACACGGTCTACCGTGTGCTCTGTAAGCGAGCGGTACTCAATTAAGTCGGCAATGGTGCCCATTTTAATACCATGCTCAGCCGCAAACTTTTCTAAGTCGGCACGGCGTGCCATGGTGCCGTCTTCATTTAAAATTTCCACAATCACCGCTGCCGGCTCGTGGCCCGCTAGCTTGGCTAAGTCGCAGCCGGCTTCCGTATGGCCCGCGCGGTTTAACACTCCACCTTCCCGTGCTTTCAACGGGAATATATGACCGGGCATTACCAAGTCGGTCGGCTTAGCGTCTTTGGCTACAGCCGCTAGCACAGTGCGGGCACGGTCTGCTGCAGAAATTCCTGTGGTCACGCCTTCTGCCGCTTCAATCGACACGGTAAAGTTGGTGGCATAAGGAGAATTATTTTGACCCACCATTAACGGTAGGTTTAGCTGCTCGCAACGCTCTTCTGTTAACGTCAGGCAAATTAATCCACGACCATAACGCGCCATAAAATTAATCGCTTCCGGTGTAATACACTCGGCCGCCATAATTAAATCGCCTTCGTTCTCCCGGTCTTCGTCGTCCATAAGAATCACCATTTTACCCGCTTTAATATCTTCAATAATTTCAGCAGTGGTGTTCAGTGTACTCATACTCGGGTTACTCCTCGGTTACTTGCAATTAACTACAGTAAATAAATAAGTTTTACGTCATTGCCTATCGGCTCAGCGCTACTTAAGGTAAAACAAGGCACATCACGCATGGCCTTGTACTGGGGCAGTGCTAACACCGGCTGCGCCCCTTGCCCCATTAATTTCGGGCCAATATACAGCCATAATTCTTGGGCCAACTGCTGCTCTATTAAGGCGCCAGCCAGTTGGTGTCCCGCTTCACACCAAAGAGTATGAATGTTCATTTTGCCCACAGCTGCTAACATGGCCGCCAGGTCAACTTTGCCGTGCCTATCGGGCACAATTAGCTCGTGCACATGCTCAGGGTAGTCCATACCTAAAGCCCGCGTGCGCACAAGGTACACAGGCGTGCCATCGGCAAAAATAGTGGCATCCAGCGGTACCCGGCCTAAGCTGTCAATCACAATCCGCACCGGCTGTTGAAAACCTTCTGGCAAAGACTCTAAACGAACATTTAACTGTGGGTTGTCGTACAGAACCGTGTCGGCTCCGGTCAGAATGGCACCTGCACAGGCTCGTGCTTCATGCACATCGCGCCGTGCTTCTGGCCCTGTTATCCATTGGCTTTCACCCGTGGCTAAGGCGGTTGCCCCGTCAATACTGGCCGCTAGTTTCACCTGCACCAATGGCAAGCCCGTTTGGCAGTGGTGAATAAACCCTTTATTTAAAGCGTGAGCGGCGGCTTCTTCTACACCGACAACCACTTCAATACCCGCTTGCTGCAGCCGTTGAATACCACGTCCCGCCACCTGATGAAACGGGTCTTCCATGGCCACGACCACGCGGGCCACCCCCGCCTCAACCAAGGCTTCAGCACATGGCGGTGTGCGGCCATAATGACTACAGGGCTCTAAGGTTACATAGGCCGTACCGCCTTGCGCCCGTTCCCCAGCCATACGCAAAGCATGCACCTCGGCATGGGGTTCGCCGGCTCGCGCATGCCAGCCTTCGCCCACCACTTCGCCTGCGGCGCTCACTATCACGCAGCCCACATTCGGGTTTGGTCGTGTGGTTTGTTGGCCCTTGGCTGCTAATTGCAGCGCCTGCTGCATATGCACAACATCCTGAGAGAGTACAGCCGTCATCCTAGTCGTCCAGCCGTGCTATTTCTTCGCCAAACTCACCTAAGTTTTCAAAGGACCGGTACACAGAAGCAAAACGAATATAAGCCACTTTATCCACCTGCTTCAGTGCTTCCATTACAAGGTTGCCCACATGCTTACTCGACACTTCTCGCTCGCCAATGCTCCGCAGCGACGACTTTATCGCATTCACGGTTTGTTCAATTTTCTCCATGCTCACGGGGCGCTTCTCTAGCGCACGTAACAAGCCAGCACGTAATTTGTCTTCATTAAAAGGTTCCCGCGCACCATTGGTTTTTACAATGCGTGGCATCACCAGTTCTGCGGTTTCAAAGGTGGTGAAACGCTCCTTGCACGCCAAACACTCACGCCGTCTGCGCACCGACATGCCGTCGGTCACTAATCGTGAGTCAATCACTTTAGTGTCTTGCATATTACAAAATGGACAGTGCAATCTGTTTACCTCCAACGCAGTGGGGGGCCCATACAGCCCCCCGCCTTTTCTTTACAGCCTTATGCGTACACAGGGAAGCGTGCACACAGTGCTTTTACTTCTTCGCGAACACGGGCTTCTACACTTTCATCACCTAGGTTGTCTAACACGTCAGCAATCCAAGTGGCTACTTGCTTCGCTTCGGCTTCTTTAAAACCACGGCGAGTAATAGCCGGCGTACCTAAACGTAAACCAGAGGTCACAAACGGTGAACGTGGGTCATTGGGTACCGAGTTTTTGTTGACCGTAATAAAGGCACGGCCTAAAGCTGCGTCCGCATCTTTACCGGTAATGTCTTTCTTAATCAGATCAACCAAGAACAAGTGGTTCTCAGTGCCGTTCGACACAATGTCGTACCCACGCTCTTGCAACACACTCACCATAGCTTTGGCGTTATCTAATACTTGCTGCTGGTACACTTTAAATTCAGGCGACAAGGCTTCTTTAAAAGCAATGGCTTTGGCTGCAATCACGTGCATCAATGGGCCACCTTGATTGCCTGGGAATACCGCACTGTTTAAGCGCTTATGCAAGTCTTCGTCGTCAGAGCCCGACAAAATCAAACCACTGCGTGGACCCGCTAAGGTTTTATGCGTGGTGGTAGTCACCACGTGTGCATGAGGTACTGGGTTCGGGTATAGGCCCGCTGCTACTAAACCTGCAACGTGCGCCATGTCTACTAACAAGTACGCGCCCACTTCGTCGGCAATTTCACGGAACTTAGCCCAGTCGATAACACCTGAGAACGCCGAGAAACCAGCAATAATCATTTTTGGCTTGTGCTCACGGGCTAGCTCAGCCACTTCAGCGTAGTTAATGTCACCTGTTTCAGGGTCTAAACCGTACTGCACCGCATTGTAGTTTTTGCCAGAGAAGTTCACCGACGAGCCATGCGTTAAGTGACCACCATGGGCCAGGCTCATACCTAAAATAGTGTCACCTGCATTCACTAACGCCATGAAAGCCGCCGTGTTTGCTTGCGAGCCAGAGTGTGGCTGTACGTTCGCGTATTTGGCAGAAAACAGTTCTTTAGCACGGTCAATGGCCAAGGTTTCCGCCACGTCCACAAACTCACAGCCGCCGTAATAACGCTTACCTGGGTAGCCTTCAGCGTATTTATTAGTTAACTGCGAACCCTGCGCTTCCATCACCGCACGGCTTACATAGTTTTCAGAAGCAATCAGCTCAATGTGCTCTTCTTGACGCTTGTCTTCTGCTTGCATGGCTTCCCAAAGTTGGGGATCAAAGTCAGCAATATTCGTATTACGGCTTTGCATACGTACTCCTAGCTAAATTAAAAAGAATAAATCAAAGTCACAGCAATATGCTGCTCGTTTACTTACTAATACGCTTGTACTTAATACGGTGCGGTTCCATCGCATCTGCACCATAGGTCTTCTTCATGTAAGCTTCGTATTCTGTGTAGTTACCTTCGTAGAAGGTCACTTGGCCTTCGTCACGGTAATCCAGAATATGCGTCGCTACACGGTCTAGGAACCAACGGTCATGCGATATCACCATGGCGGCCCCTGGGAACTCCAATAACGCTTCTTCTAGCGCTCGTAATGTTTCAACGTCTAAGTCGTTCGTAGGCTCATCCAGCAGCAACAAGTTACCGCCGGCTTTAAGCAGCTTGGCTAAATGCACGCGGTTGCGTTCACCACCCGAAAGTTCACCCACTCGTTTTTGCTGATCAGTACCCCGGAAGTTAAAGCGGCCCACATAGGCACGGCTTGGAATTTCATAGGTACCAATGCGAAGAATGTCATGACCTTCCGACACTTCTTCCCACACTGTTTTGTTCGGATCCATATTGTCACGGAACTGATCAACCGACGCCAATTGTACCGACTCGCCCAGCTCAATGCTGCCCGCGTCTGGCTGCTCTAAGCCACTGATCATACGGAACAAGGTAGACTTACCGGCACCGTTAGGGCCAATAATGCCCACAATCGCGCCCTTCGGCATGCTAAAGCTTAAATTATCAATCAGCAAGCGGTCGCCATAGCTCTTGCTCAGGCCTTCCACCTCCACCACCTTGTCACCTAAACGTGGACCTGGTGGAATAAACATTTCGTTAGTTTCGTTACGGGCCTGGTGCTCTGAGCTTTGTAATTCTTCAAAGCGCGACAAACGTGCCTTACTTTTCGCTTGGCGTCCTTTCGGGTTTTCACGCACCCACTCAAGCTCTTTCTGAATTGACTTCTGGCGTGCAGCTTCCGTTCGCTCTTCTTGCTTCAAACGGGCGTCTTTTTGCTCAAGCCAGCTCGAATAGTTCCCTTCCCACGGAATACCATGGCCACGGTCTAGTTCTAAAATCCAACCAGCTACGTTGTCTAAGAAGTAACGGTCGTGGGTAATGGCCACAACAGTGCCTTCATAGTCGTGTAAAAAGCGCTCAAGCCAAGCCACAGACTCAGCGTCCAAGTGGTTCGTCGGTTCGTCCAGCAATAACATGTCGGGCTTTTCAAGTAACAAGCGGCAAATGGCGACACGGCGGCGCTCACCCCCGGACAGGTGCTCAATGGTGGCGTCCCATGGTGGCAAGCGTAAAGCGTTCGCCGCACGCTCTAAAGCATTTTCTAGGTTATGGCCGTCGTGGGCTTGAATAATCGCTTCCAGCTCACCCTGGCGTTTGGCCAAAGCGTCAAAGTCTGCGTCTTCTTCTGCGTAAGCCGTGTACACGCTTTCCAGCTCAGCTAAGGCTTCTTTTACTTCCGACACGGCTTCTTCAATGGTTTCCCGCACAGTCTTAGCCGGATCGAGTTCCGGCTCCTGTGGCAAATAACCAATTTTAATGCCCGCTTGTGGAATGGCTTCGCCGTCAAACTCTTTGTCGACTCCCGCCATAATACGAAGCAAGGTCGACTTACCCGAGCCGTTTAATCCCAGCACACCAATCTTGGCACCGGGGAAAAAGCTCAAGGAAATATCTTTCAGAATCGTCCGCTTCGGAGGAACAACTTTGCTCACCCGCTGCATGTTATAAATAAATTGCGCCATGAATACACTAAATCCTGTATAAAAACCTACATAAGAATACCCCATATAATAACATACTCAGGGTATTCAGCAGTAACCTTCGAGCTATTCACGGTTTATTAGGTTAAACCGCATTAATACCTCGTTTGTTACCACAGTAACGTCAAGCAAGCCGCCAATACTCCACATTTCGTCTTGCACTTCTTCTGCGCGGTGGCTGGCGTATTGCTGAATATAGCGAAACTCATCGGCAATAAATTCCGTGTCGGGGCGACCTGTACGAATTAAACTAAATTGCAGTGCCAGCACTTCCCCCGCTTCCAGCCCTTGTTGCAAGAATGCTTTTACATTCCCCGCTTCTTCCGGCTCATAGGCTGAAGGCAGCAACCATTTGCGCCGGCTGCGAATACTATTGTTTTCAATGGTGCGCTGTATCATCAGCGTCGCTGTCCAGGGCCGGCTTGTAGGCTCCAAGCGCTGCCAAGCCGCCACAATCGTGCGCTCTAAAATCACATCTGACACCACAGGTTCAATATTCAACTTGCCTTTTTCTGACACGGCCAAGCATATTTTTTTCAGCTTTTCGTTTAAACTCGAAACGCCCGCCCGGTGTAGCGACAGCCCACCATTCGCCTCTTGTTTTAAAAATAACGGCAAAGTCATCAATGAATTACAGTACAAGTTGCGCAAACACAGCTGCAAGCCATGCACTGTTCCTGTTTGCTCATGCACTTTTAACGCTTTTTTGTTCGCACTAATCAAGTGACTAAAGAATTGTTGCCCCACATGCTCAAAGTCTCCTAAGCGCTGCAAATGAAACACGGTATTTTCCGCGCTCACATGCATCACCTGATAGGGCATTTTTTTTAAATCAAAACTGGTAAAGCGTTTGCCTAGCTCGGGCAAACTAATAAACACCTTGTCTCCCCGCTTTATGTCCATGGCCTGCTCTACTTGCACCTGCAGCCCCGACACAGAGAAGTCACGAGTAATACCTAGTTGACCACTGTCGTGCGCCTCAATCCGCATTTGCGTTCTGTGGTTAAAGCGGCTCTCGCGGCGAATGTCCTTAAAGTCAAAGGCTGCACGGAGCAAAGGCGCCTGTAAACGCCGCGGGTGCACAAACTTATTCAGTTTAGGAAGCTTTTCTTTGTCATACTCAAAATGCTGATAAAACTCCACGGGCGGGGTAATGTCTGTTAACAGCCCCACATGGGTTAAGCCTTCAAGCTGCTTCATAATTTCCGGGGAAGGCGGCCGAACGCCACTACCCATGCTTTTTAAAACATCGGCAGGGACGGTCGTAGGAATCCAGGCTTTACCAATATCCAACGGGGCAAAACTAAACCGGTACACTTTAAACTGGGCACGGCGGCTGGCATAACCAAGAAACTGCTGCCGCAGCTCTGGGTCTTTTAAGTCACTGTCCAACGCCGAATAAAAATAAGACTTGCCGTCACGAAGGAGTTGAAAGGTATACACAATGGTTTCCACAATCCCCTTCGGCGACTGGCTTAACTGGCGCAGAAAGTTGGCTAAGCGCTTCCCCGAGAACATGCCCCCCACAACACAGCGATTTTGTTCGTCTACCCAGTTATCCAACACACTCCGGTTTACTTCTGTTTCCAAGGCCAGCTTCGGGTACATAAACTTTTCTTCGCGCTTAAAAAACAACGGCACCCCGCTCATACGGGGGAAGTACAGCTGTTCATTGGCCTTTGCCAATAAGGCCTGGTACACATTGTCTACATTTACTTTGTACCTGTGTTTGTACCCGGCAATAAAGCGCGACAAAAACACATCAAAGTCATCGTCATCTTCCGTGTAGCTTCGTTTCAAGCGTAAATACATCCCTTGGCGGCGCTGCTCCGACGCCATCAACACATAAGGCACCCCTTGGTTTACATCTATGGTGAACTCTTGGGCAAAGCCAATAAAGCGCACTTCAACGGGTGTGCCGCGCTCAAATTCTTTCGGTATTACTACGTCGTGCTCGGCCTTTAAGCGAATACGAATACCGCTCACAGAAATGTCCGACGTGACCGCTTCATAAAGTGTTCCGTTTATTTTTACGCGAATGGCTCCTGCATAATTCATCCGCTCTTCACGGCGCGCCACATAACGGCCAAAGGTAAAATAAGGTATGTGAATGGCTTCGTCGTGCTTCATTGCAGTCAGCGGCGCATGTAACTGAGACGCAGCTCCCCGTACTTTGGCCCCTTCCCGCTCTTTGCGCAGCTCCCGCAAGGCGTGCTGTTTTTCCTTATCTTGAATTACCCGAATATTGTTGTCAGCTAAAAATATTTTATTGTAAGTGTCCACGGTAAACACACCGTTATACCGCTCCAGTCCTTCTTCAAAAATACCAATAGCCACTGCGTCCATATAATGCACGCGGCCTTCAAAGGTGTACGCTTGAACATCGCCATATACACGTTTACGTAAATCAATTTGGCGGTTGCACGGCGCCGCCAGCTCCCGCAGGCGCGCTTTTAATTTAAAGCGATCCGGACCGGCCATATCTGCGGTCAGCATATTGAAAATTTTGTCGAATTCAGGCTCGTTCACTACAGGCTTTAATTGCTCTGTTAGCTGTTCAAGCAGTGCGTCTTCCATTGTCGTTGTTTCCTGCGATAATGCATTCACTACATTGTTGTCGACCAAGTAAACAGAGTCTATAGACAAACAGCAATAAAATCATTCATCCATTTAGTATAGGAAACCGCATAAGCTTATGGCTAAAGCAAAACAAAAAACCGCTTATGTATGCACCGAATGTGGTGCCGACTACCCCCGCTGGGCAGGCCAGTGCAACGCCTGTGGTACTTGGAACACCATCACCGAAGTGCGTCTTGGCGCCAGCCCGGCACGCCAGCATGTCCGCTCAGGCTTTGCTGGGGCGGTACAGGCCAAAGTACAGCGTTTAAGCGAAGTAGACCTTGAACAAGTGCCCCGCTTTTCTAGCGGTTTTAGTGAATTCGACCGGGTGCTTGGCGGCGGTATAGTGCCTGGGTCAGCTATTCTAATTGGCGGCTCCCCTGGGGCTGGTAAAAGTACCCTGTTATTGCAAACCATGTGCCTGCTAGCCGAACACATGCCCGCTTTGTATGTCACCGGTGAAGAGTCCTTGCAGCAAGTAGCCATGCGCGCTCAGCGCCTCAATTTACCCACCGAAAAACTGATGATGCTGGCGGAAACCTCCGTCGAAAGCATTTGCCAACTGGCAGACCAAGAGCAACCGAAAGTCATGGTCATCGACTCCATTCAAGTCATGCATCTCAGCGACATACAGTCGGCCCCGGGCAGCGTTTCTCAAGTGCGCGAAACCGCCGCTTACCTCACCCGCTACGCCAAGCAAAATAACGTGGCCATTATTATGGTGGGACATGTCACCAAAGACGGTACCCTCGCAGGCCCGAAAGTACTCGAGCATTGCATAGACTGCTCCGTCATGCTCGACGGCGACACAGACGGTCGCTACCGCACCCTACGCGGCACCAAAAACCGCTTTGGCGCTGTCAATGAACTGGGCGTGTTCGCCATGACCGGCAGCGGCTTAAAAGAAGTGAAAAACCCTTCCGCTATATTCCTTTCCCGTGGCGACGACCACGGCAGTGGCTCCGTTGTCATTGTGGTATGGGAAGGCACTCGGCCTTTGCTGGTAGAAATACAAGCCTTGGTAGACCACTCCCAGCTATCCAACCCTCGCCGCGTCGCCGTTGGTACTGAGCAAAACCGCTTAGCCTTATTGCTAGCCGTTTTGCACCGCCATGGTGGCTTGGCATTAGGCGACCAAGACGTGTTTGTGAATGTGGTAGGCGGCGTAAAAGTCACCGAAACAAGCGCCGACTTAGCCCTGCTGCTGGCCATTATTTCCAGCTTTAAAGACCAGCAACTACCGCGCGACTTAATTGTATTTGGAGAAGTGGGTCTATCGGGAGAAATCCGCCCCGTGCCAAACGGCACCGAGCGGGTGAATGAAGCAGCCAAGCACGGCTTTACCCGGGCTATTGTACCTATTGCGAATGTACCTAAAACGCCGCCCAAGGGCATGCAGGTACAAGGCGTGCGCACCATTGCCGAGGCCATTGAACTGGTCTAACCCAGCCATGGTGCGTGTTACCAAGACAACCCCAACTTAAGCGTTGGGGTTGTTGTATACGTCCTTATCAAGCTTGCCTTCACTCTTGGCAATAATTGTGGTCACCATAGAGTCGCCCGTTACGTTTACCGCCGTGCGGGTCATATCCAGCAGTCGGTCTACACCAATAATCAGGGCAATACCTTCCACCGGCAAGCCAACTTGTTGTAATACCATGGCCAGCATAATCAAGCCAACGCCCGGCACTCCCGCGGTCCCAATCGAGGCTAAGGTGGCTGTACCAATCACCATCAAGTACTGGGTCATGGTCAGGTCAATGCCGTAAATCTGAGAAATAAATACCGTGGCCACACCCTGCATAATCGCGGTACCGTCCATATTAATGGTGGCACCCAGCGGGATAGTGAAAGACGCCACACTATTGTCGGCACCTAAACGCTGCTCGGCATTTTTCAAGTTCACCGGAATGGTGGCGTTACTGCTGGAAATACTAAAGGCAAACACTTGCACGTTCATCATTTTGCGCAAGAAAAGCATTGGGTTTAACCGGGTAAATGCCGCTAGCAATACCGGGTACACCACAAAGCCTTGGAACAGCAAAATAAAGAATACAGTACCGAAGTACCAGCCCAAGCTTTGCACCATGTCCAAGCCTAGGTCTGCAAATACACGGGCCATCAAGGCAAACACACCATAAGGTGCCACGTACATCAGCATCACTACCAACTTCATAATGACTTCGTTAATGTCTTCAAACACCACCTTCAAGCGTTCGCCCGGCTTACCACTTAAGGCAATGGCCACCCCAAACAACAAGGCAAACACAATTATTTGCAGCATATTGCCTTCACTCATTGCTGCAATCGGGTTGCGTGGCACCATGTTCAACAGCACCTCAATAAAAGGGGGTGCTTCCGCAGCGGTAAAGGCCGTCGCAGCAGGCTTCTCCAGGTTCACACCTTCGCCAGGACCTATCAGCACAGCCACAAACAAAGCAATACTAATAGCCACGGCTGTGGTCACTAAGTACAGTACAATCGACTTACCACCTAAACGCCCCAGCATGGCCGGGTCGCTCAGCGAGCTAGTACCAACCACCAAAGAAAAGAACACCAAGGGCACCACCAGCATCATCAAGCTGGCAATAAACACATCCCCCATTAAACGGAACACACCGTCCACGAATACAGACTGTATCAGGGTGTCTTGCACGCCAACTTTATTCAGAATAAAGCCAACAATCGCACCCAAGAACATTCCCGTCAGAATTTGGCCGGTTAAGCCGAGCTTTTTCGAAGCCATATCTACACCTATATTATAGTTTTTTCTCGCGCATAACTTACCACACTACGCCGTAAAAATTACTCTGCCAAAAGCGATTCAACCTCTACTCTTGTCAGTTGGTGGTATCCTGCACGGGCCACTTGATAAATATCCCGTGCCCGCTGTTTTCCTGCCTCTGTTTCCACAAGTGCTTTGTACACAGGCAAAACAAACAATAAACGGCCCATACTGGTCAACATGTGTTCAACTCGGGACATAGCCGGCTCATAGTCGTTGCGAATCGCTATCACCAACCAGGTACTCAATAATTCGTTGTTGCGCGTTTGCGTTAAATGAAACTCGGCATCCAAGCGCGCCAGCTGCGCTTCACTCAGCTCCGCAGGCAAGGTCCGCAAAAAGTACAAGGTTTCATGCAAGCTCCAGTCCTGCACATCTATCGCGTCGCCTGCTAGCCATATTTCGCGCTGGGCATCCACTTGCTCAAACACATCCACCACAGGCACCGTGGCCGTGCTGGGAAGTCCCGGTGCGTGCAGCCATTCCTCAACTTCTTCTGGGGTGACCACCCCTGGGTATTTCGCAAGCAGCTGCTCCTGCAAATACACTTCAAATTCCGGCGTGGTAATACTTTTAAAACTAAAGTGGGCAAAGTAGTCGCGCACAAAAGCGTCAAATACGTCTCGGCCAAAACGCTCTTCTAAAAAGAATAAAAACTGCTGCGCTTTTATGTAGGGCACATTGGTAAACACTGTGTCTGGGTCACGCTGCTCAAGCTCTACATACATCACCTGGTAGCGTTCGCTCATATTCGGCAAGGCGCGGCGAAGCTTCTGACCGTCCAGCATGCGCTCCATCAGCGCCCGCTTTTCCCCGTATACCCGCTCCATAATGCGGTTTTCCACATAGGAGGTAAAACCTTCGTTCAACCAAATATCTCGCCAGGTGCCATTGGTCACCAAGTTCCCCGACCAACTATGGGCCAGCTCATGAGCAATTAAGCCCACCAAGCTTTGGTCGCCGGCAATGGCCGTTGGCGTAATAAAGGCCAACTGCGGGTTTTCCATACCACCAAAAGGAAAGCTCGGTGGCAAAATCACTTGGTCGTAGCGGTCCCAGGCATAAGCCCCAAACATATCTTCCGTGGCAGCCATCATGTCGGTGGTATAACCAAACTCAGCCACTGCATCGGCCAGCACACTCGGCTCTGCGTAAATTCCCATGCGCTCATTCAGCGCCTGAAACTCCAAGTCACCCACCACCAGCGCCATTAAATACGAAGGAATGGGCTGCTGACTCTCAAAAGTGTAATAACCCGTTCGTTCCGGATCTGGGCTATTGTTTGCCCCCATCAAGCCCACCAAATGGGGCGGCGTCGCCAGCTCACCGGAGAAGGTAAAGCGCACCGCCGGCGTGTCCTGAATCGGAATCCAGGTCCGCGCATAATGGGGCTGCGACTGGCTGTACAAAAACGGCTGCTCGCCGCCTGCCGTGCCTTCCGGCGCCACCCAGTCTAAGCCCGTCGCATTCGGCGACGTGGCGTAGTGAACCCTTACTTTTTCAGCACCTTCTGGCAACTGAATATGCAGCGGCGTGCCTAATACAGGGTCGCTTTCACCCAGGCTGTAGTCGGTTAAAGCCCAGTCTTCCCCCACATAGGCTTCTACGTACTGAATAAGCAGTCCCTCAGTGTCCAGCACTAATTCTTCCGCCCGAGGCGCTTGATGAAACGCCAAGGTATGCTCGGCAAAGCCAAACAGTTGCTGCTGCTCAAAGTTTACCGTTAAGCTGACATGCAAGTGGGCCGTTGACACCTCATGGCTGTTGGCAAAGCTATGTAAGTCAGCTGTGGGCGTCGCCACCCGCATATGCTCACTGGGCACAAAAGGCTCCACGGCTACAGGGGTTTGCTTCGCTGGCTCCGGGCTACAAGCCGTTACCAGCAGCACAGCTGCACATAAACTTTTCCAACGCATGGTTTACACCTCTCGGGTTTTGTGGAATTCAATATCCGGGTAACGCTCTTCCGTTAGCATCAAGTTGGCACGGGTTGGCGCAATATAAGTTAGGTTTTCACCCCCGTCTAAAGCCAAGTTGTGCTCAGCTCGGCGGCGGAATTCATCCAACTTTTTCTCGTCTTTGCAGTACACCCAACGGGCAGTATACACCTGCACGTTTTCGTAAATCGCCTGTACACCGTACTCAGACTTTAACCGATGCACAACCACATCAAACTGCAGCACCCCAACAGCACCTACTATTAAGTCGTTGTTCATCAGCGGTCGGAACACCTGCACCGCGCCTTCTTCCGCTAATTGCACCAAGCCTTTTAACAGTTGTTTTTGCTTTAACGGATCTTTCAAACGAATGCGGCGGAACATTTCCGGAGCAAAGTTAGGAATACCAGTAAAACGGAAATCCTCACCCCAGCTAAAGGTGTCACCAATTTGAATGGTGCCGTGGTTATGCAGGCCAATAATGTCGCCCGGCCAGGCTTCATCCACCGCTTCTCGATCGCCTGCCACAAAGGTCAGCGCATCACTAATCCGCACGTCTTTGCCAATGCGCACATGGCGCATGCGCATGCCTTTTTCATATCGGCCTGAAACAATGCGCATAAAAGCCACCCGGTCGCGGTGCTTTGGGTCCATATTGGCTTGAATTTTAAATACAAAGCCAGAAATACCCGGCGCTTCAGGCTCCACCACCTCACCTGCGTCCGTCGGGCGCCCTTGCGGCTTCGGCGCCCACTCCAGCATGCCGTCAAGCATGTGGTCCACACCAAAGTTACCTAAGGCTGTACCAAAAAATACTGGGGTTAAGTCGCCCGAAAGGAACATTTCCAAGTCAAAGTCGTTCGAGGCACCCTGCACCAGTTCAATTTGCTCGCGCAACTCTTCTGCATACACCCCAATGCGCTCGTCTAACTCTGGGTTATCAATGCCCTGAATAATGTCCAGCTCTTGAATGGTGTGGCCCTGGCCCGACTTATATAAAATCGTTTCGTCGCGCAATAAATGGTACACCCCTTTAAAACTCTTACCCGAACCAATCGGCCAAGTAATAGGCGCACACATAATATTCAAAACGCTTTCCACCTCATCCAACAGCTCTAGAGGGTCACGAATATCCCGGTCCAGCTTGTTAATAAAGGTTAAAATAGGCGTGTCACGTAGGCGAGTTACTTCCATTAACTTAATGGTTCTGTCTTCCACACCCTTGGCCGCGTCAATCACCATCAAGCAGGCGTCCACCGCCGTCAGCGTACGGTAGGTGTCTTCCGAGAAGTCTTCGTGCCCCGGCGTGTCCAACAGGTTCATCAAACCGTCGCGGTAAGGAAACTGCATCACCGAGGTGGTGACGGAAATACCCCGCTCCTTTTCCATTTCCATCCAGTCCGACTTCGCGTGCTGCTTCGAACCACGGCCTTTCACCGTTCCAGCTTTTTGCAACTTCTGTCCGTGCAAAAGAACCTTCTCAGTTATCGTGGTTTTACCCGCATCAGGGTGAGAAATAATGGCAAAAGTGCGGCGTTTCGCCACTTCGTTAGCAATTTCAAGCTTCGGCATGTATCCATCTTCTAAGTTAAGGAGTATCGAAAGTAGTGGGGCATTTTCCCTGAAATGGGCGCAAGATACAATATTGTAGGCACAAGCGATGCTTAAGACACAGGTTCCATAGTCACTCCTCGTTGTTTGAATTGAGAAGTGAAGAATGCCTTGAGATTGACAGGTTCAGTGGTCAGCTAGATGCCGAATTCTTGAAGGTTTTGAGGTGGCTTAGCGATTCAATTCTTACAAGCATCTTGACATCGTAACCTTTAGGGTTACAATAAAGCCATGATTAAAAGCTTTAAGCACAAAGGTCTGGAAAAGTTTTATCGAACAGGCAGCACAGCGGGCATACAGGCGACTCATGCCAAGCGACTTCGATTAATTCTATCTAACCTTGATCAAGCAGAAATCGCCGATGACATGGACCTTCCAGGACTGCGCTTACATGAACTCTCAGGTTCAAGAAAAGGCACTTGGTCGGTCACTGTCAATGGTAATTGGCGCATTACGTTCAGATTCAACGGACGTGATGCGGAAATTGTTAACTACGAGGATTATCACTAATGACTATGCATAACCCCGCTCATCCTGGTGAGATATTAAAAGAGTTGGTCATCGAGCCGTTGGAGTTGACGATTACCGATGTTGCAGAGCACTTAAATGTAAGCCGTAAAACCCTATCCAAGGTATTGAACGGACGAGGTGCAATAACTCCGGAAATGGCCGTACGCTTGGAACTGGCTTTTGCTAAGCCCTCTGCTGACCACTGGTTACGCCTGCAAAGCGCTTATGACTTGTCAGTACTCAGAAATCAAAAGGCAACGTTACACGTCCAACCTTATGAACTTGCTTTTGGACAAAGTTGATGTCTTTAAAAACATTGAAAAAGAAGGCTCTTAAAAAACCTTCGGTGTATAACGAATACAAAAAACTGGAGCATGAGTTTGATGGTATTAAACGAGCCATACTAAAAAATACTTTTAATCCCCCCGAAAAATCGGAGCAGTTATAAGTAGAAAATTCCGTTAAACTAAAACGAAGGAGTTTTCTATGCGCAAATCACGATACACAGACAGCCAGATCTTAGCGATTCTGAAGCAAAACGAGAACGGTGTACCCGTTCCAGAGCTGTGCCGAGAGCACGGTATGAGTTCAGCTCAGTTTTACAAATGGCGCGCCAAATTTGGCGGCATGGACGCATCAATGATGAAGCGTCTCAAAGAGCTTGAGGACGAAAACAAACGGCTCAAGAAAATGTATGCCGAAGAGCGACTCAAAGCTGAGATCCGCAAGGAAGCGCTTGAGGGAAAGCTGTAAAGCCATCTCAGCGTAAAGAGATGGCGCGAGCTGCCATTCAACGTCATGGTATTAGCGTTCGTTTTGCCTGTGTTTGTATGGGCATTAGCGAGAGCTGTTACCACTACCAAAGCAAACTCAGCGATGAAAACGCTGTAATTG
>NZ_PIPQ01000004.1 GCF_003987015.1 Aliidiomarina taiwanensis
TTGTTTGTATTGCTTACCCGGTGTCCTA
The DNA here is from genome assembly GCF_003987015.1 of Aliidiomarina taiwanensis. GTDB lineage: Bacteria > Pseudomonadota > Gammaproteobacteria > Enterobacterales > Alteromonadaceae > Aliidiomarina > Aliidiomarina taiwanensis. The sequence continues at coordinate 29 of NZ_PIPQ01000004.1, forward strand.
CCGTAGGGCAGGCACCGCCTGCCGTTGAAATGTAACGACCCTCCAAACCTTCCTATACAAATATACGCGCGTGCAACGTAAGGCGATGCCTTACCTACCGTTGGAATATTGCGTCTCCGTAGGTCAGGCACTGCCTGACGAATAGAGGCACCGCCTGCCGTTGAAATGCAACGACCTTCCAAACCTTCCTATAAAACGTACTGCGGGTAATGTACAGGTGTTACATCATGTGCATAACGTGGAAATGCTGAAAATTTCATCACTTAATGGTTAAATTGACTAACATTGATATTAGATTCAATTCATTCTTGATGTAAACTATTGATATTAAAACTTATTATACTTGGCACGGGTTTTGTAAGTGTTTAGTAGACGCACATTGGCGTTACTGAATAATTATCTATCAAGGAGTCTGTCTCGTGAAAATTATTGGGTATATTCTCTTAATCTGTTTGTTTCTTTATTTGGCACCGACACTTCTAGGTGTAGCAGTAGGTGTCATTAGTACTGTAGGTGTGGTGCTTTTACTTGCAGCTTTAGCTTATGGAATCACTTTTTTAATTGCAGGAAGTATTGTTACGGCAGGCTTAGTTGCAGCTATTGTGCTGGCGGTTGCTACTATAGGCGCATGGCTGCCATTGCTGCTTATTGGATTGGTTGTTTATTTATTCATTAAATGTACGGTTAAAGTATTGCGTTAACTTGCTGTCTGTATTCCCACAACTTACTACAAAGAGTTGTTAGCCTTTGATTGCAATTGGCTTGAATTTTATACAAAGCTCATATTTTATCGGCAATAAAGCATAATTAGCGTGCTATACTAGTTACAAATTAAAAACAGGGGATACACAAATGAAATCAAAAGCATTAGTAAGCGTAACTGCACTTGGCTTATTGGCATCCGCCAGCTTTTCTTCGAAAGCAGATTTTCTTTTTGGCGTACATGCAGAAGCCCAGTACTGGCAAGCAGAAAACTCTGGTGATTTCGGTTACGGCGCGACAACAGACGGTTGGGGTTGGGATGACGAAGGGGCAACGCGTTTGCGCTTAAGCTTGAACCATTTCTTACCGCTAATCCCGAATGTGATGGTTGAGCGCCAGATGCTAGAAAGTACCGGCCAAAAAGCTCATACAACTGACTTTGTGTTCCAAGGTAATGCCTACCCTGCACCTGTCGATGGCTCTACGAGCTTCGTTGATTCTACCTGGGACTTAGGGCACGACACCCTGACCTTGTACTATCGCTTTTTTGATAACAGCCTTGTCGAGTTTTACTTTGGTGTTGCAGCGAAAAAGTTCAATGGTGACGTGGCAGTTCAAGTAAACGACCAAAGCCTGCGCCAAAGCATAGATGAAACTATTCCAATGGGTTATCTACGTTTAACGGCGGGCCTACCATTCACTGGTTTGTCAGTACGCGCTGAGGGCTACCCTGTGTCTATAGGCGACCATGAAGTCTTCGATATGGAAGCGTCTTTTCGGTATGAGTTCTTAGACACTTTACCCTTAGATGGCACAATATCGGCCGGGTACCGGGTTTTGAACTTGAAGTTTGAAGGTGCATCGGGCTTATATAGTGACTTTGAAGTGAAAGGCCCATTTGTGAACCTCGCCTTACACTTTTAATAGGTGTCTTGTTGGAGCAGGAACTTGGGTTCAAGGGCCTGCTCTAATTCTTGCCAATACTCTTCATTCTGTGTGCTCGGTATCAGCCGGCACAGTTCTTCGCCTATGGGTGTATATCTAAAGTACGTAAGTACGAGTTCTTTTTCCAAAGGCGTTACGCTAATACGTTGACTGCCTGATGAGAGCTGCATAGCGCGGCGCATGGTTAACAGTCCGGTTTCTATTAGATCTGCGTGTAATATACCAAGTTCCACCAAGGCTAAAATATCAGGGTAGTTTAGCCCACATTTGGCAATATTTGCTTGTGCTGCTGTTTTTTTGCTAAAAGCTCGCAAAAACCGAGGCTTCTGCTGATAGCCGATAATAATTTTATGGCGGGACGTACGCTTTTCAAATGCTGTCATGCTTTTAGCACGACGAAGAACACTAGCTTCATAAGGGGTAAGAAGTGCAAGTACCCGCAGTGTGCGAATGGAGAAGCTACTAGGAGACTGGCTTTCTAAAAGTAATACCCGAGCCCATAGTTCTTGCATACGGGGGTGTGCTGTACGCTCTGCAAGCTCTAAGAAGTGTTCAAGCCAGTCTTGGTCAGGCCGAGTAATGGAAAGTATTTTGTCACTCTTGTCGAGGGCTCTTTGAATAATACGCTCGAGGTTTTCTTGGTGACGTAATGTCAGTGCGTGTTGGCGTTGTTCATACCGACTGGCTAGGCTAAGTGACTGCTCACTTGCATGCATAGGTATATGAATACCAAAAGCTTCTAAGCTTTGAACTAACCTGCTGCGCGAGCGGCACGGTGTAATAATATACTGTTCACGGTGCGTTTTGTGCACAGCCTTCCCCTTTTAAAATAACCCCTAACTTATTATATCGGGGGGCCGAGGGAAAACTTGAGGATAGGAAGTGTTCGGAAAGAGGGCTTCAGACAGCCTGAAGCCCTATCAAAGATTACTGCGCGCGTTCGAAAGAGGATGCGATTTCTTCTTTTGCTGCAGCTGCGTCGGACCAGCCTTCAATTTTAACCCACTTGCCAGCTTCAAGGTCTTTATAACGCTCGAAGAAGTGGGTAATTTGTGCTTTGAGAAGCTCTGGAATGTCGTTTACGTCTTGAATGTGGTCGTACTCTTTTGTCAGCTTGCTGACAGGTACTGCGAAGATTTTCGCATCTTCACCCGACTCATCGGTCATGTTTAACACGCCTACTGGACGACAGGCAATAACAGTTCCTGGCGCTAGTGGGTAAGGAGTAGGTACCAACACGTCTACTGGGTCACCGTCAAGTGACAAGGTGTTGTTTACAAAACCATAGTTGGTTGGGTAAAACATAGGTGTGGACATAAAGCGGTCCACCCAAACGGTCCCTGTGTCTTTGTCTACTTCGTATTTGATCGGATCTGCATTTGCAGGAATCTCGATAATGACGTTGATTTCTTCTGGTAAGTTCTTGCCCGCTGGTACGTCACTTAAACTCATAGTGTTTTCCTTTATTTTACAGTTTCAGTCGTCGGTTCTAATGCATCATTAGCCATCGAGGCGTTCGCACTCAATGCTTTTGTAATAGCTTAAACAAGTGTTTACTTCCTGACGGGAGCCCATAATTACAGACACGCGCTGGTGAATCTCCGTAGGTTGTAACGACATAATACGCTCATACCCTGTGCTTGCTTTACCACCTGCTTGCTCCACAATAAAACTCATTGGGTTTGCTTCGTAAAGTAGTCGTAGCTTACAAGGTTTGTTCTCATCACGACAATCTGCCGGGTATGCAAAAATACCACTGCGTGATAACACGCGATGAACGTCGGACACCATGGCAGCGTTCCAACGCATGTTAAAGTTCTTTTGACGCTTCCCTTCCGTGCCTGCTAATAGGTCTTGAATATAAGCTTGCATAGGCTTTGCCCAGAATCGTTGGTTCGACATATTTATTGCGAACTCTTGGGTTTCTTCTGGAATGGTTAGCTTGTCTACTGTAAGTAGGAACTCGCCGACGCGATGATCGAGGGTATAAGCACGTACACCTTGACCCGTAGTAAGCACTAACATAGTAGAAGGGCCATATAGGATATACCCTGCGGCTACTTGCTCGTCACCTGTTTGTAAGAAAAGCTCTTTCCCTTCGGCAGGGTGTTTGGGCTTTTCTAAAATACTGAAAATAGTACCCACGGACGAGTTAATGTCGATGTTTGAGCTGCCATCGAGCGGGTCAAATGCAACAAGGTAGCGCGCATCAGGGTTACCCATGACCACGTCGTCTTCTTCTTCTGACGCTACCGCATGAACCAAGTTGGTTTCAAGCAACATCGTTTTGATGAGCTGATTGGAAACAATGTCGAGCTTCTTTTGGGTCTCGCCTTGAATATTTTCATCTAAAGTTGAACCCAAAGTACCCGCTAGACTGCCTTGATGAAGGCGGTGCGAAATTTCCTTAGCGGCGGTAAGAAGAGTATTAATTACGGAAATTAGATGGAGCGGCACATGGTCGCTATTCAATACCGGAATTAATCGTTGCATGTTAGGCCTCGTGATAACAGTTTAGGTGCGTTAAAAACGCTGCATAGTGTAACGGATTTGCTGAACAAATGCCCCTTTATTGTCCTACTTTGTCTGGGTGAATCGTGTATCTTGCAGTGTTACAATAACTTATTAAAGTTAACGCGGGGCAGCAGGTTTGGCGAAACATATTCATATTCTTGGTATTTGTGGCACTTTCATGGGTGGCGTCGCTGCACTGGCACGTGAGCTTGGCTTCCATGTTACGGGTTGGGACGCAAATGTTTACCCACCCATGAGCACCCAGCTGGAAAAGCTTGGCATTGAGTTGACCTCGAGTTTGTCTACGGAGCAATTAGAACCTGCCCCTGATCTTGTCATTATCGGCAATGCGATGAGCCGTGGACATCCGCTGGTTGAATATGTGCTTGAACAAGGCATGCCGTTCCAGTCAGGACCTGAATGGTTAGGAAACAACCTATTACGCCATAAGCATGTGCTGGCTGTGGCCGGCACCCATGGCAAAACAACCACGGCGAGTATGCTCACCTTCATTCTGGAACAAGCGGGCTTGAATCCGAGCTTTTTGGTGGGTGGCGTGGTGAAGCCTTTCGGGCAAACAGCCCGGTTAACCGACAGCGACTATTTTGTGATAGAAGCGGACGAGTATGACACGGCCTTCTTCGACAAGCGTTCTAAGTTTCTTCACTATTACCCGAACGTTTTTACTATCAATAACTTAGAGTTTGATCATGCGGACATATTTGCCGACTTAAATGCCATTCAAACACAGTTTGCCCATGGTATCCGTTTAGTGCCTGGCTCAGGCAGCATTTTGGCAGCGACCGCTGAACCAGCCATAGACAACATTCTACAGCGCGGCTACTGGTCGAAGCTGGTTCCCCTCAATAACGAAAGTAGTTGGTCGGTGGCTGACAATACAAAAGATGGCTCTTCTTTTAGCGTGCTGTATGCCGGACATTGTGTTGGCCATATCGAGTGGTCGCTATTAGGTGAGCATAATATGCAAAATGCGTTGATTGCCATTGCAGCGGCAGACCAAGTAGGCGTACCAGCAGCAATTGCCTGCACTATTTTAAATGAGTTCGAGGCGCCGGCCCGCCGCATGGAGCTGCTTGGCGTGCACAATCATGTACACATTTACGATGACTTTGCGCATCACCCAACGGCCATAGCAACCACCTTACATGGGCTACGGGAAAAAGTAGGGGCTGGCAGTCGCATCGTGGCTATTTTTGAACCGCGCTCCAACACCATGAAAGCAGGCGTGCATGGCGACAGTTTAATGCAAGCGTTTGAACAAGCGGACCGAGTATATGCCTTGCAGCCAGCAGATGCAGCTCTTTCACTGGCGAGTGCGAAACAACAAGGTGACTGGGTGGTTGCAACCAGTGTAGAAGCGTTAGTTGAACGTATATTAGCGGAAGAAGGCCAGCCGGGGCATTGGGTTATTATGAGTAATGGCGGCTTTGGTGGCATTCACCAGCAGTTATTAAATGCGTTACAAACGCAGGAGAAGCTACATGACGAATAAAGATAGCCGTATTACGCTGGCCATAACGGGCGCATCTGGAGCACCGTATGCGCTTCGTTTGCTCGAGTGCCTTGTGGCCCAAGAACAACAGGTATTGGTGCTTATTTCCAGTGCGGCAAAGGTGGTGTTTGCAACAGAAGAAAACATGCAGTTCCCAGGTGGAACCGAGGCAACCGCTGCGTTTTTGCAAGAGTATTTAGAAAATAAAGGCATTGCTGTTCAGGACAAGCAAATACAGGTGTTTGGCAAACATGAGTGGTTCTCACCCGCAGCGTCTGGCTCTGCGGCACCTAAAAAAATGGTCATTTGCCCATGCTCAACCAGCACCTTAAGTGCTGTGGCAACAGGCGCAAGCAATACGCTCATAGAGCGAGCCGCAGATGTGGTGTTAAAAGAGCGAGGTCAGCTTATTGTAGTGCCACGAGAAATGCCGTTGCATGCAATTCACCTTGAGCATATGTTGAAACTGGCCCAAGTCGGCGCAACCATTATGCCTGCGTCTCCAGGCTTTTATCAGAGCCCCCAAACGATAGACGACTTAGTTGACTTTGTGGTGGCAAGAATTCTTGACCATCTAGGGCTGGAACAGAACTTAATTGGCCGTTGGGGTTATTCAAACACCAGCGGAAGTACAGGAAAGGAGTAAGCAAGTATGCGTTGTGCGCTTGAGATAAAAGGTTTACGGAAAACATACCGAGGTGGTATGGAAGCCTTGAAAGGGGTAGACCTGAAAGTAAAAGAAGGCGACTTTTATGCGCTACTAGGTCCAAACGGTGCAGGCAAGTCCACCACGATAGGTATTATTTCCTCTTTGGTGAATAAAACCTCTGGCTCGGTAAATGTGTTCGGTTACGACCTAGACACACAAATAACCGATGTGAAAAAACAACTAGGTTTAGTGCCGCAAGAGTTTAACTTTAACCAGTTCGAAACAGTGCTACAAATTGTAGTGAACCAAGCAGGATATTACGGTGTAAAACGGCAAGTGGCGAAAGAGCGGGCCGAGAAGTACCTGAAGCAACTTGGGCTTTGGGATAAGCGAAATGAACGAGCGCGGACTCTCTCTGGGGGCATGAAGCGTCGTCTTCTTATTGCGCGGGCCCTTTTGCATGAGCCTAAACTACTCATTCTTGATGAACCAACGGCCGGCGTAGACATTGAGCTGCGTAGAAGCATGTGGGACTTTTTAACACGCATTAACCAAGAAGGCGTGACCATTATTTTAACCACTCACTACCTAGAAGAGGCTGAAATGCTGTGCCGCAACATAGGCATTATTGATAAGGGTGAAATTGTTGAAGACACATCCATGAAGGCATTGCTTGGCAAGCTCAATGTCGAAACCTTTGTATTAGACATAGCGCCTGTAAAAGAGCCAATGAACCTAACCAGTGTAGCCTACAGACAACTTGATGATCACACCATTGAGGTAGATGTCCCTAAATCGGAAGGCCTAAATAAAGTCTTTGCGGAGCTGTCAGAGCAGGGGCACAAGGTGCTTTCAATGCGAAACAAGGCAAACCGGCTGGAAGAGTTGTTTGTACACTTGGTAGAGGAAGGTCGTAAATCAGGAGCGTCAGCATAATATGGGTAACTTAATTCACTTTAACGCCTTAAAAACCATTTGGATAAAAGAATGTACCCGCTTTTTACGTATTTGGGTTCAAACTTTAGTACCACCCGCTATTACTATTAGCCTCTATTTTATTATTTTTGGAAATTTAATAGGGCAGCGTATAGGCGAAATGGGCGGCGTGTCTTACATGGAGTTTATTGTGCCTGGCTTAATCATGATGTCGGTGATTACCAGCTCCTACTCGAATGTGGCCTCGTCGTTCTTTAGCGCGAAGTTTCAGCGCAATATCGAAGAAATGTTGGTGGCGCCTGTTTCTAATTTAACCATTATTCTTGGCTATGTGGGCGGAGGCGTGGCTCGAGCCGTTTTGGTTGCCACCATAGTCACCTTAGTTTCAAGCTTCTTTGTGCCCTTAAGCATACAGAATTATGGCATGGTCATAGGCACAGTCCTGCTAACGGCTACCCTGTTTGCTTTGGGGGGCTTACTGAACGCACTCCATGCGAAGTCGTTTGACGATATTTCAATTATTCCAACCTTCGTGCTAACCCCACTGACCTATTTAGGTGGGGTGTTCTATTCGATTACTCTGCTACCAGATTTCTGGCAAATGGTGTCAAAAGGAAACCCTATTATTTATATGGTAAATGGGTTCCGAGCAGGCTTTATTGGCGTTTCTGATGTCTCACCGAGTATTGCGATTGTGGTGCTGCTTGGGTTTAATGCGGCTTTCCTCGCGCTTGTGTGGGTTCTTCTTCATCGTGGCACAGGAATTCGTACCTAATGCAGCAACCAGCACGAGCAGTGACCAGCAACCAAGACGGTGTGCATGAAGACTTAGCAGAACAGGTGCGCCGCTACCAGGCGCACCCGTTTTTGAAGCCTATCGCTGAGCATAGCCGACAAGCCTTTGAAGCCGCTGCAGAACACGTGCGGCAGTGGCAAGGGCCGGTTATTTTAGACTCATGCTGTGGGGTTGGCGAAAGTACAGCGGTGCTGGCGAACCGACATCCAGAAGCGCTTGTCATAGGCGTGGATAAGTCGGCCCACCGTTTGCAACGGAACTTGCAACATAAGGAACGAGCCGGTGACGCCTCGTACTTATTGCTACGCGCCGATTTAAATGACTTTTGGCGTTTAGCTGCTGAAGCAAAGTGGCAGTTAAGCCACCATTATTTGCTGTACCCCAATCCTTGGCCAAAGAAAAAGCACCTTGGCCGGCGTTGGCACGCAAGCCCCGTACTACCCGCGCTAGTGGCGTTAGGGGGCAAGCTGACGGTGAGAAGTAATTGGTCAATATATATTGAAGAGTTTGCTGCGGCATTAAGCCACTATCAGGTGCAAGCGGATGTGCAGCAGTTAGCTGACAATGTGAGCCCCATCACGCCTTTTGAGCGAAAGTACCAAGCAGCAGGGCAAGCGCTTTGGCAACTTCAGGCGACGCTGCCAAGCGACAAGCTATAACAAACCTGCTTTGCGGGCTTGAGTATTCAAGTCCGCTAAAATGGTATGAGCTTTTGCCGCAATAGCACGCTGCTCTTTCAAAATGTCTCGCAACATTTCGTGCGTGGTCAGCGGGTTTGCTAGTACGGTACGAAACACCACAGTGGCTTGGTGGGCGTATTGGTAGGGCGTTAACTTAGTCCGTGACACGAAAGACTGGCCCGTTTCCCGTTGGCTCTTTTGAATAAAGCGCGTGAGCGAGTTCAGCAAAGGGGTCACTGCTTTTATTTGCTCTGGGCTTGCTGCTTTTAACGCTCCCTTGAGTTCCGCTGGAATATACCGGTACGTGAGTAAGCATAGCTCGGGCTGTGTAATCACTTCAAAGTCGTCTTGCTGTGCAATTAACTCGGCAAAGTACTTTGCCTTATCAATGCCTTTATTAATCAGCAGCTCGTACCCTTTCCGGCCTATCACGTGCAGCGCTGAATACACCATCATGGCCATGCCCGGGCGAGACCCTTCTAACGTGTGGCTACCTAAGTCTTTAGAGCCTCGGCGAATAACATACTCCGCATGATATTCAATGGATCGCGCTAAATGCGGCGTTTTAAAAATAACCATTCCCGCGCCCATGGGCACATACATTTGTTTGTGCGCGTCTATGGTGACGCTGTCGGCACGTTCAATGCCTTGCATCAGTTCACGGTGCTTGTTTGACAGTAAGGTTGCACCACCCCAGGCAGCGTCTATGTGTAAATGTGTTTCATAAGCTTCGGCAATGTCTGCTAAGGCATCTATCGGGTCAATGTGACCGGTTTCTGTGGTGCCTGCAATGCCTACAATGGCCATCACTTTGCCACCTTGTGCGGTTACATCGGCACAGGTTTCTTTCAAAGCCTCGAGCTGAATGCGGTTATGCTCGTCGGTGGGAATGGCAATAATGTTTTTTCGACCAATGCCAAGCAAGTCAGCGGCCTTGGATAGGGAGTAATGGCCCCGTTCAGAGACCAAAATAACTAAGCGTTTGTAGCCATAGTGCTCAAGGCCAGCCACTAACCCTTCAGCGGTAATGCCCTTAAAGTCACCTTGTGGTGCGAGAACGCGGTTACGGGCCACCCAAAGTGCGGTAATGTTAGCGACAGTACCACCGGAGCAAAAGGCTCCAAGGGAATGTTCTGCGCTGTGCATCCACTTTGTATAGAAGTGCTCACTTTCGCTGTACACCAAGTGGTGTAGCATGCCAAGCACCTGGCGTTCCATGGGCGTAAAGGCCTTCGAGGTTTCAACCTTAACTAGGTTTTGGTTTAGCCCCACCATGAGCTTTGCTAAAGGAAGCAAAAAATAGGGTAGCGCTGAAGTCATATGCCCAATAAAACGCGGTGAGGCTGTGTGTACGGAGTGTGCCACCAGCTTATTTAACAACACCTCAGTATGATCAGACACATACTCAGGTTGTTCCGGAATGGCACTTTCAGAAAAGCCACGCTCAATTTCTTGCAGCGGTTTTTCACGCGCAACAATATGGTTGCTCAGAAAATCCTCAAGGTTTTCTGAAAGGTGCTGTTCAATACGGCCAAGCGTAGAGTCAGGGGCTTCAGGCACGGTAAATATACGGTGCAAAGACTCCACAGTGGCTTCTGCTGGTTGTTTAGACATCGTCAAGATAATCTTCTCCGATTATGCGAGCCGGGCACTTTAGCACAAGAGCGGCTAATTCCGCTACTTCTAGCGACTAAAGGAGAGGTTGTCGATCAAGCGGACATGACCTAAGTAAGCAGCGGCGACCACAACGAGCTCGCTGTCTTTGTCTGTCGGTGGCATGAGGTCTTTCGCACGACACACCTGCAGGTAGTCTTCTCGTAAACCTGCCGTGTGCCAACTTTCAAGAGCAACCTGAATAGCCTCGGGGATAGAGGCGCCTAACTTCACAGCTTGAGCCACATGCTGCAGCGACTGATAAATAACCGTTGCTTTTACACGCTCTTCGTCGGTTAAATAGTGATTGCGCGAGCTGAGGGCTAAACCTGAAGGCTCGCGTTTGGTTTCTACACCTTGTATTTCAATGGGCATACACAAGTCTTCCACCAGTAAGCGAATGACTTGCAGTTGCTGGTAGTCCTTGGTGCCAAACACGGCAATGTCAGGCTGCACCATGTTGAAAAGCTTCGTGACGACCGTTGCCACCCCTTCGAAGTGGCCTGGACGGGAAGCACCACACAGTATGGTAGACACTTCAGGTACCGTAACCATTGTTTGGGCCGCTAAGCCGCGTGGGTACATTTCTTCCACGCTTGGGGTAAAAACTGCATCTACTTCAAGGCTTTCTAATTGGGCCATGTCAGCTGCTAGCGTACGCGGGTAACTGTCTAAGTCTTCATTGGCGCCAAACTGTAAGGGATTCACGAAAATAGACACCACCACCCGCTGGGCACTGGCTTTTGCTTGTCGAACAAGCGCCAAGTGACCGTCGTGCAAGTTACCCATGGTAGGAACGAAGGCCAATGTCTCGCCGGCTTGTCGCCAGGCTTGGCGCTGCTGACGGAGCTGACTCACTGTGGTGATATGCTGCATGGTTAGTCCTTAACTAAAGGTGTGTTCAGGACCAGGGAAGCTTGCGTCTTTCACCGCAGCCACGTACGACTGAACGGCCTTTGCCAAGCTGTCATGGCCAACTAAAAAGTTGCGGGTGAACTTAGGTAAGTAGTCAGCATTCATGCCAAGCATGTCGTGCATAACGAGAATTTGACCATCTGTGTCTGCACCGGCACCAATGCCTATGACTGGAATATGCAAGGCTTCACTGAAGCGTTTACCAAGTGCTGCTGGTATACACTCGACAACTAACAGCTGGGCACCTGCAGCCTGGAGTTTTAAGGCTTCCTCAATGAGCTTGTCCGCCTGTTCTTTGGTTTTCCCTTGCACACGGTAGCCGCCAATCAAATGCACCTGCTGGGGTAATAAACCAAGGTGGGCACATACAGGTATGCCTTGCTGGGTAAGGTGCTTTACTGTGTCGACCAACCATTCACCGCCTTCCATTTTGACCATGTTGGCGCCTGCGCGCATTAATTCAGCGGCGTGGAATCCTGCGGTGTCTGGGTCTGGGTAACTCATAAAAGGCATGTCCGCAATAACAAAAGCGTCAGCAGCACCTTTGCGCACAGCTCGCGTATGGTAAGCAATGTCTTCTACGCTCACGCCCAGAGTGGTGTCTTCGCCATGTAATACCATGCCTAAGGAGTCACCGATTAATATGACTTCGATACCGTTCTCATGGAATAGCTTACTAAAACTAGCATCGTAGGCTGTGACAGCAGTGATTTTCTCACCCGACTGCTTCATTTTTAAAAGCTGTGAGATACGAACTTTGCTCATGGCGCTTACACCTAATAGTTAATGAATAATAGGTGGCTATTGTAGCCTGTGCGGCACAGGGTTAAAAGTCAGTTTGGTATGGGCTTGCCTGAATGACGCGTAATTCCTGGGTATTTAAGGTGCTTAGGTGCTGTTTGGCCATGATATTATTTGGTAGCACAAAGTGAGGGCGCAACTCAGCGAGGGGACCCACTACAAATTCACGCACCAGAATACCAGGATGGGGTACGGTTAAGCGCTCATCGTGAATTTGCTGTTGGCCATAAAATAGCAAGTCGAGGTCTAAGGTGCGAGGGCCCCAGTGCTGCTTACGCACACGGCCGTGTTGTTGTTCAATGGACTGCAACAGGTCGAGCAGTGCATGCGGGGCAAGGGCACTGTGAAAGATAGCCACCGCGTTGACATAGTCGGGCTGATCTTGCGGACCCATTGGGCTGCTACTGTACAAAGACGAGCTATGGAAGCCCGCAATCTCAGCATGTTCAGCGAGAGCTTTGCTGGCGTTTAGCACCTGCTGCACAGGGTTGTTCAAGTTGGCACCCAGGCCAATGATGCATTCTACCATGACGCTAGCTTACGACTTACGGGGCGGTCGGCGACGACGAGGGCGTCGACGTTTTGCCACAGGTTTACTTGGGCTTGGCGCAACACCTGGGTTTTCGGCCTGCATTTTTGTCCAAAACGCAGCTAAGGAATGAAGCTGCTTGTCGCCTTCCACTTTGGCCCGTAGCAGTAAAAAGTCATAGCCTGCTCTAAATTTCGGGTGCGACAGTAGACGCAGCGCTTTGCGCGGTGCGGTTTGCGTCAAGCGTAACTGTAAAATCCAAATATCGCGCATGGGCAAGCTAAAGCGTTTAGGTATAGAAATACTTCGGGCCTGTAAACTGACTGCGTCGGCAGCAGCCATTTGATACGACTCGTACTCAGTGAAGCTGGCTTCTTGGCTAATTTCATTCGCCCGAGCAAGCATGGGGTACCAAAGAATAGCGGCAAACAAAAAGCCAGGGTTGACCGACTTGCCCGCTTGCAGCCGCTCGTCAGTGTCGGTAAATGCCTGATGGACCATGCGGTATTCAATACTTGCAGGGTCTTTAAGTGGCATTTTTAGCACAGGGAACAGAGGCGCCATGAGCCCGTGTTCGTTCAATACTTCAAAGTTAGCCACGGCTTTGCCCGACATAAAGACTTTTAAAAACTCTTCAAAAAGGCGTGCTGCAGGAATATCATCCAGAAGATGGGCTAAACGAGGAATAGGGTTGCGGCAGGAGTCATCAATGCGCAAGCCTAACTTGGTGGCAAAGCGTACAGCCCGTAACATACGAACAGGGTCTTCGCGATAGCGTTCTTCTGGGTCGCCAATAAGTTTTAGTACGCCTTCTTCAAGGTCGGCCATTCCGCCTACAAAGTCATAAATAGCAAAGTCGGCAATATTGTAATACAAGGCATTCACGGTGAAGTCGCGGCGCACGGCGTCTTCTTCAATGGTGCCGTACACATTGTCACGTAAAATCATGCCTTCGTCATTGGTCCGAGACACATTGCTGTTTTTCGTTTTATCTTCTTCATGGGGGCCGCGAAAAGTAGCCACTTCAATGATGTCGCGGCCAAACATAATATGAGCCAAGCGAAAGCGGCGCCCGATTAAGCGGCAGTTTTTAAACAGCTGACGCACTTGTTCAGGAGTTGCATTGGTGACAACGTCAAAGTCTTTTGGGGTAATGCCGAGTAACAAGTCGCGGACACAGCCGCCCACAAGGTAAGCGTCGAAGCCCCCTTTGTGTAAGCGATAAAGCACTTTAATTGCATTTTCAGAAATGTCTTTGCGAGAAATAGGGTGCTTATCCCGTGGGATCTTTTGTACAACAACGGCTGGTGTGGCGTTTGTTTTTTTACTGGGCATGAGGTTACGTGCCATGTTTAAGAGGTGTTTGAATATAGTGAGTGCCCTTGCCTGAAGAGCTCGTTACAACGAGCTCTTGCTGAGGTGAAAAATGCGCAACAATTAAGAGCCGCGCATTTGTTTTTCGCGAATTTCCGCTAGGCTTTTGCAGTCTATGCAAAGGTCTGCTGTTGGGCGTGCTTCAAGACGTCGAATCCCTATTTCAATGCCACAGGACTCACAAAAGCCGAAGTCATTGTGCTCTATCAGCTCTAAGGTTTTTTCGATTTTCTTGATTAACTTACGTTCGCGGTCGCGAGTTCTAAGCTCAATAGCAAATTCTTCTTCTTGAGCAGCGCGGTCGACAGGGTCGGCATAGTTTTCTGCTTCTTCTTGTAAGTTCCCTACAGTACGGTCAACTTCTTCACGTAGCTGGGTACGCCAGGCTTCAAGAATACGTTTAAAGTGAGCACGCTGTGCTTCACCCATGTATTCTTCGCCTTCTTTTTCAACGTATGGCTCTAAACCCGCTTGTGCCAAAATTCCGTGTACTTTTTTTCCCTTGATGTCCGCCATGGTCACACTCCTCCGGGAGGTTTAAGTCAACCCCAATAAAGTGGGGATATGTATAACAGAATAAAAAAAATCGTGCAATTTTACAGAAGCCCATTCAATGGGGGCTAACTTAATTATTTCAAGTGCGCCAGTGCGAAAAAGTAATGGCCTCTGCATTTACAGTGAAGTGCGCCTCGAGAACTTGCAGACCAGCGGACTTCGCATTTTCAAGCGCAATAGTATACTTGGGATCTATATGTTTGGCTGCATTTACTTTCGTAACTCCCGAGTGTAGGACTGCATACACCACAAAAGCACGCAACTCTGACGAGCTTTGACACAGGCTTGTTAGCTCTTCGAGCTGGCGCGCAGCCCGGTCTGAAGTGGCGTCTGGGAAGTAACCTTGCTGTTCTTCACCTAATAATGTGACAGATTTTACTTCGACATAACAGTTTGGCTTATTGGCAGCTTTGAGTACCAAATCGATGCGACTTTTTTCGCCGTAACGAACTTCGCGTTGAACGTCAGTATAGCCTTCAAAAGCAGCAGGGGAGTGCTGAAGAATTGCCTGCTCTACAAGCTTGTTCGCTCGATGGGTATTCACACAAATCCAGTGGTCCTGTTGAGTATGAGTGAGTTCCCAAGTGCGGGAATATTTGCGCTTGGGGTTGTCACTGGTGCTAAACCATACAGTGCTACCGGGCTCTGCACAGCCTGTCATGGCGCCTGTATTTGGGCAATGAATGGTCACTGTTTCGCCACAAGGTAGGGTGACATCTGCTAAAAAACGCTTATAGCGACGAATGAGGGTGGCCGAGCTTAATGAAGGTTCAAATTGCATAGTCACTAGGTTTCTCGTTACAGTATAAAGCTAAAATTTAACTCGAATGGCTTTCACAAGCTGTTCACGCTTATTATAAGCAGCGAATAAACTACGTGGTGAGGTATGTTATGTCCAGTTCAGTGCGCATTCATTTAAGCGAAAATGAATTACCAGCCGGAGTACGTAAAAATAGTATTGTGTTTGCTACCAGCGATGGGTACGCCATTGCGGTAAAAGACAAGAGCGAAGCAGAAAAGCTGCTCGTGATCCAAAAAGCGGGGCGAAAGCTTGAGCAGTTAGGTATTGAAAGCGTTGAGTTCGCCGGCGATGACTGGACGAAAGATGCCCAGTGGGCCTTCTCCATTGGCTTTATCGACACACTGAATAAGGGCGATGTGAGCTTTACTGGGGACGCAGCAGACGAATTAACGGCTATGCATGAAAGTTTTGCCTGGGTACGTGAACTGGTGAACTTGCCGCCTTCGGAAATTTTCCCAGAAGCCCTGTGCGAACGGGTGGTGTCTGAATTAAGTAAAGTCGGCGGAAAAGCCGTGAGCCACCGTCTCGTGGTAGGCCCTGAGTTGCTTGCTGAAAAACGCATGGGTATACATACGGTAGGCCGTGCAAGTCAGCACCCACCTGCTATGTTAGAGCTGGACTACAACCCAACGGGTAATGACAAAGCGGAAGTGGACTTTGCCCTCATTGGTAAAGGCATTACGTTTGACACGGGTGGCTACAGCATTAAAAGCAGCGAAGGCATGGTGAGCATGAAGTGCGACATGGGCGGTGCTGCTACGGTTGCCGGTGCGCTCATGCTAGCCATTCGTCAGGGCCTGAATAAGCGCGTGAAACTCATTTTATGCTGTGCCGAAAACATGATTGATGGCAGCGCCTATAAAAACGGCGACATTATTACCTACAAAGACGGTCAAACCGTTGAAGTGGTGAATACAGACGCCGAAGGTCGTTTGGTGCTGGCCGATGGCTTAATACGAGCGGGCGAGTTGGGTGCAAAGCGTATTATTGACGCAGCCACCTTAACGGGAGCAGCCCAAGTTGCGGTTGGCAAAGAGTACAATGCCTTGTTTAGTGTTGACGACAGCTATGCCGAAGAAGCGCTAGCAACAGCGAAAAAGGAACAAGAAAACCTTTGGCGCTTACCGCTGGCACCTTGGCACCAGTTCCAGTGCCCGTCGCCCTTTGCCGACACGGCAAACAGTCGCCCACAAAAAGGTGGGGGGACAGGGGGCGCAAGTAACGCGGCAGGCTTCTTACTGCGCTTTGCGCCAAACCAAGGAGCCGGCTGGTTGCATTTCGACCTAGCGGCTGCTTATCACGGTCAAAGCAATAGCTTATTTGCAGCTGGAGCAACGGCAACAGGTGTCAGAACCATCGCCTCTTTGCTCAACGCATAAGCTTCCTGTTGAAGGCATTCTTGATGAGGTTGCAGGTGCGCTTGCAACCCATCATGTGGTGCTGGAAGCTGCTCCTGGAGCGGGCAAGTCTACGGCACTACCCCGCTGGCTGCTGCAACAGTATCACGGCTGGAACGGCCGCATAATCCTTATCCAACCTCGGCGAGTCGCTGCAGTGAATGTGGCCCATTACGTGGCCGCACAGCTGGGTGAAAAGCCAGGGCAGCGTGTTGGCTTCCATATCCGAAATCAGAAGTGCTTATCTGCAAGTACACAGCTTTTGGTCGTTACCGAAGGTATTTTTACTCGCATGTTACAGCGAGACCCTGAGCTACAGGGTGTGGGCTTGGTTATTTTCGACGAATTCCATGAACGAAACCTTCATTCAGACTTAGGCTTAGCTCTGTGTCTTGACGTACTCCCCCTTCGAGCTGACTTGCGGGTCATGGTGATGTCTGCAACCTTGCCGGGACAGATGATTCAGACCTGGTTAGAAGAACAGGGACATGCCACCCACTTCGTTGCGAGCGAAGGTCGCCAGTACCCGATAACAACCCATTACCGCCCTCCTAGTACGTTAGAAAACTGGCTACAAGACCTCCCTGCGGTTGTGCGAGAAGCCTTAACTATGGCGCAGAAGGGCGTGTTGGTATTTGTGCCTGGGCAACGGGAAATACGCAGGCTACAAGAGGCCTTTCGTACTGCACCTGCTCAGGTACGGGTGATGGCCTTATATGGAGGCCTGACAATTGAAGAACAGCAAGCGGTGATGGCCCCTTTGGCGCGTGGCTTGAAGTTGGTGTTTGCTACTAATGTTGCTGAAACCAGCTTGACCATTCCTGATATAGACGTCGTTGTCGACTCGGGCCGCGAGCGACGAGCGCAATACAGTCCGAAATATGGCTTTACCCGCTTAAGCACTCGCATGATTTCGCGGGCTTCAGCGGTGCAGCGAGCAGGGCGCGCAGGGCGAACAGGCCCTGGTCATTGTTTCCGGTTGTGGCAAGAAGGCGGCACGGACCGGCTGGATGCATTTGGCACTCCGGCCATCGAACGTGAAGACCTAGCTAATCTGCTATTAGAATTAAAAGTGTGGGGCGCACCTGTGGAGCAATTGGCATGGTATACACCCCCCTCACCCGCCTTACTGGCGGCTGCGGAACAGCAACTACACGACCTTCAAGCCATTGAGAAAGGCCAGGTGACAGCACGGGGTGCTGAATTAGTTAAAGCAAGTACCGAGTTAAGGTATGCTGCCATTTTGGCTTATAGCCGCAAACAAAGTGTTCGCGAACAAGTGCTTGCAGCTTGGCTGGTGGCGAACCTAGAAGAGCGGGAAGGGCGTTTCACCGGGCATTTGCAAACAGCCTTACACCAGCGATGGCAGCAGACCAACGGCTTACCGAGAACCCAACGGCGTTTTCAGCATTGGCTGCGTTTTTTAGGTTGCCAACCTGTACCTGAATTGCCCTTTTCTGAGTTACCACGGATGCTGCTTGAGGGCTTTGCAGACCGTGTCGCAGAGCCTCAGCGCGGACGTTACCAATTAGCCACCGGGCTAGCCCTGGAAATGGGGGAAGAACGTCCCCCGAGTGGGGACTGGCTTATTGCGGTAGAGGTTTCTCTGCAACAAGACCAAGCCGCAGCAAGGCTGTGGCTCTATGAGTCTTTCAACCCGGAAATACTTGCGGCCATGTCGCACCCGCTGAAGCTCAGTGCCACGCGAGCCCGCTGGCGCGGAGAGCAAGGGGGACTTGAGCGAGAGCATGTAGTCAGCTGGGGCAAGCTGATACTGCAAACCACACAGGCAAAGGGCGCCATTACAGCGGATGAACGGGGCAAAGCATTAGCAGACTGGTTACGCCAACAGGGCTGGGGCAAAACAGCTTGGAGCCACGCGGAAGACCAGTTCTGTGCTCGTATGCAGCAACTGATGCGGCTCAACCAAGCGTCGGCCGAGGGTTGGACCGCGCACGCGTTACTTGAACAGCTTGAACAATGGGCGTTGCCTTGGCTGATAACCATGGAGCGGCGAAACGATCTAAAGCAGTGGCGTCCCCTGGAGGCTTTACGCACCCTGATTACACAGCAGCAGCGGCAGCAGTTGGAGCGCTGGCTGCCCACTGAATGGCAAGCACCTAGTGGGCGTCGTCATAGTATTAACTACACGGCAACGGATGCCCCCTTTATAGCGCTCAAGCTGCAAGAAGTCTTTGGAACGCCCAGCTCGCCAACCTTAGCCAACGGTCAGCTTACCCTAGCGTTTGAGTTGTTGTCACCAGCCGGTCGACTATTGCATCGTACGGCGGATTTGGCGTCTTTCTGGCAGAATGCGTGGCCAGAGGTGCGTAAGGAAATGCGTGGGCGTTATCCCAAACACCCATGGCCTGAACATCCGGTGGAGGCAGAGGCAACGCACCTGACCAAGCGTGCTTTAGCACGTAAAAAACCGTAAACCTTATGCAAAGTGCATGTTTAATTCCACGAAAGCGAGTCAAAATACTGGGCTATGAAAACACCTAAAAGCCGTCGTTGGCTACCCTCATTTCGTCTTATTTTTCGCCTCGGGCTTGTAGCGGCCGTGGTGCTTGTCTTCTATGCCATTTATTTAGATGGGCAGTTGACCCATAGATTTAGTACGGCTCGTTACCAAGCTCCGGCATTACTTTATAGCCAAGCGCTAGAAATAAATGCTCAGCAGCCTATTACCCGCGAGCGTATTATTAAAGAACTACAGGCACTCGACTATCAAGTCAGCCGTTATGCACGCAATAGTGGCGAGTACCAAGCGCAGGGGCAGCAGCTCCTTTTGAACACACGTGCCTTTAGCTTTCCGACGCACTTTGCCCAGTCACAACGTGTCCGCTTGCTCTTCGATGAAGAAGGTTGGCTTGAACGGGTAGAGTCGTGGCCAGGGCAAGAGCCCCTCGACAGCTTGCAATTAGAGCCACAAATATTAGGGCGCTTTTCCACAGACAGTCATGAAGACAGGCTATTAGTTGGCCTTGAACGGGTGCCTGTGCTGATGCGGGAAACCCTGCTGCTGGTGGAGGACCGCGAATTTTATCACCACCATGGGGTGCGACCCACAGCGATAGCTCGTGCTGCAGTAGCAAACCTCATGGCAGGTCGAGCGGTACAAGGGGGCAGTACCATTACCCAGCAGTTGGTAAAAAACATGTACTTGTCCCATGACAAAACCTATGTCCGTAAAGCAAACGAAGCCATTATGGCCCTTATACTGGACTACCGGTTTTCCAAAGACGAAATTCTAGAAGCGTACTTTAATGAAGTGTTTTTTGGTCAAGACCGAGGTAATGCCATTCATGGTGTTGCTCTAGCGAGCCAGTTTTACTTTGGTGAGTTTGTCGAAGACTTAAGCGTGGCTGAAATTGCTACTTTAATCGGCATGATCAAGGGCCCTTCCTATTACGAGCCCCGGCGCAACCCTGAACGTGCTCAGCAGCGCCGAGACGTGGTGCTGCGCTTGATGTTCGAACACGACTTGATTTCGCAAACTCAGTACCTTGCGGCCGTTGAAAGTCCGGTTCGAACACGGGCAGAAAAGCGCCTAGCGCGCTTTAATCGGCCCGACTTTATAGACTTGGTTCAGCAGGAAGTGCGCTCCATCTTGCCAGACCGTAGCTGGCAAGAAACAGGTTTGCGGGTGTTCACTACCTTTGACCCAGAACAACAACGGGCGCTAGAGCAAGCCGCTAGAAACTCCAACTCGGTACAGCAACTCGCTGATAATGAACGTGCCATGGTGTTAACAGAGCATCGTTCAGGAGCTGTACGAGCATTAGTCGGTGGGGCACAGCCTGTGCTAGGCGGGTTTAACCGAGCGATTACAGCGCGGCGTCAGGTTGGCTCTTTAGCCAAGCCCTGGGTGTATGCAATAGCGCTTGAGCAAGCTGAACGCTATAGCCTAGCCAGCATGCTCGACGACAGCCCGGTCACCATACAAGACAAACATGGCGAGGACTGGACCCCGCGCAACTTCGATAATAAATTTCGAGGCTACACCAGCCTATACCAAAGCTTGGTGCACTCTTTAAACATTCCTGTGGTGCGTTTAGGCATGGAGTTAACCCCAGAATATATTCGTAGCCGTTTACTCCCGGCGGCCGGCGACGCCAGAATTCCACCCTGGCCCTCCATCTTGCTCGGTGCCATGGACTTCACCCCACTCGAAGTGGCACGCGTATACGGTGCGCTTGCTGCCGAGGGAATTGCACATAAGCCTTACGCGGTGAACGCTATCACAACGCATCGAGGTGACCTGCTGTATCAGCACATGGCAGAGCCAGTGCAACTATTTACGAAGGAAGCAGCATGGTTAACCAGTTTTGCCCTTGAGGGAGCCATTCGTACAGGTACGGGCCGTGGGCTGGCGCATTTAGGTCCAGGCTTAGCAGGAAAAACCGGTTCAACGAATGACTTACGCGATAGCTGGTTTGTTTCCTACGACGCTAATTATGTCTTAACGACGTGGTTAGGGCACGACGACAATAGCCCCGTTGGCTTGACGGGGAGCCGCGGAGCACTGCCCCTTGCAGGAGCATACTGGCAAGTCGCAGGGGTGGCGCCGCGCAGCCCCTTCTTACCCCAACAAATGCACTGGGCGTATATTGATCAAACACGAGGCGTGCGCGTGGGGGCTCAGTGTGAACATGCCATACGTTTACCTATATGGGGAGAAGCCCCAGAGGCGACCTACGACTGTCAGGGTGAACCACTCCCTGAACATCATGAGACTGAACAGCCGAAGGATGAAAAGAAGAAGTCCTGGTGGCAGCGTCTGTTCGGGGCATAAAAAAAGCCGGTGTAGGCTTACGCTGTACACCGGCTTTTATGGCACCTGGGCTCAGGTATTAGAGACTGACCCGACGATACTCGCGGTATTCAGGCTGCCAGAACATATTTTCAATACGCTGGCGTAGCATGCTGTCGTCAATGTTCAGGGCATGCCCTTGCTCTTGAGCAACCTTACCCACCGCAAAAGCAATTTCACGGGACAAGGCTTCGATACCTGTTAATGGCGGCAGCAAGGTGCTGCCTGTGCCCAGCACCAGCGGCGACAATGAAGCCAATGTTTCGCTGGCGGCTATCATCATCTCCTCCGTAACCCGCTTTGAACTAACCGCTAACACACCCAAACCAATGCCGGGGAAAATATAGCTATTATTGCACTGGGCAATGGGGTATTCGTCGCCCTTGTAGGTTACGGTACCAAAGGGGCTGCCCGAAGCCATGATCGCTTGGCCATCCGTCCATTCAAGGACGTCGCTTGGGTGGGCTTCTACTTGGCGTGAAGGGTTGCTTAATGGAAATATAACGGGGCGCTCACAGTATTGGTGCATGCTCCGAATGACCTGCTCAGTAAACAGCCCCGGCTGCCCCGAGACACCAATCAGGACTGTTGGCTTAGCACAATGCACCACGTCTAAAAGCGAGGGGAAGGTGCCGCTGTATTGCCAGTCTGATAGGTGCTCTTCAGGCTGGGCCAGTGCCGCCTGGAAGTCACGCAAATCAGGCGTTTGCGAAGTTAATAAGCCAAACCTGTCGACCATAAATATTTGCGACTGGGCCTGCTCACGGCTTATGCCTTCTTTGCACATATGGGCAATAAGCTGCTCGGCGATACCACAGCCAGCGGAGCCGGACCCAACAAATACAATGCGCTGGTCTTTAATGGACTCGCCTTTCGCCTTACAAGCGGCGAGCAAGGTGCCTGCGGTGACTGCCGCAGTGCCTTGAATGTCGTCGTTAAAGCAGCACAACTGGTCTTTGTAGCGCTTGAGCAGTGGCATGGCATTTTGTTGGGCAAAGTCCTCAAATTGAATAAGGGCTTCAGGCCAGCGGCGTTTAATAGCTTGTAGTACCGTGTCCACAAAGTCGTCGTACTTTTCCCCTGTAATGCGCTTATGGCGAGCTCCCATGTACATAGGGTCATTGAGTAACTTTTCGTTATTGGTGCCCACGTCTAGCATGACAGGCAGGGTGTATGCTGGGCTAATACCGCCACAGACGGTATACAAAGAGAGCTTGCCAATAGGTATACCCATGCCTCCAATACCTTGGTCACCTAAACCTAAAATGCGTTCGCCGTCGGTAATAACAATGACTTTCACATTACGCTTGGTGGCGTTGCGCAGCACATCGTCGATGTTGTCTTTGTCCTCGTAAGACAGGAACAAACCACGAGCACTGCGGTAAATGTCGGAGAACTGTTCACAGGCGTCGCCAACGGTTGGGGTGTAAATAATGGGCATCATTTCTTCGATGTGCTCTTTCAGCAGGCGGAAGAACATGGTTTCGTTGTTGTCTTGAATAGCCCGTAAATAGATATGCTGGTTCAATGGCATATCAAAGGTTTTATATTGCATGTAGGCTCGGCTCACCTGCTCTTGAATGGTTTCATAGCGGGGTGGCAACAGGCCTGTTAAGTTAAACTCTTTACGTTCTTCGGGGCTGAACGCACTGCTCTTATTGAGCAGTGGCGTTTCCAGCAAAGAAGGTCCAGCGTAATGAATATAAAGAGGTTTCTTGTTGCTAGCGTCTGTCATTGATGCTCCTAAGAAAACTGCTTTGCTAAGCGTGCAAAGGCCACATCGGCACAACGAAGGGTTTCTTCGATATCGTCGTCTGAATGCGCGAAAGACATAAAGCCCGCTTCATAAGCACTAGGCGCAAGGTACACACCCTGTTCCAGCATGGCATGGTAGAAGGCTTTAAATTGCTCCATATTGCATTGGGTTGCTTGCTCAAAGCTGGTCACTTGCTCGGCGTCAGTAAAGAAGAACCCAAACATGCCACCGGCTTGGTTGGTGGTGAGTGGAATACCGTGCTTCGCTGCCGAGGCGCGGAAGCCGTCCATTAACTTGGTCACATTGTCTTCTAGTAGCTGGTATTGGCTTTCATCAGAAATCGCATTCAAAGCCGCTAAACCTGCAGCCATAGCGACCGGGTTACCAGATAAGGTACCGGCTTGATACACAGGCCCTAGAGGTGCAATGTGATTCATAATGTCAGCTTTACCACCAAAGGCCCCAACAGGCATACCACCACCAATCACTTTACCTAAACAGGTAAGGTCGGGCTGCACCTGATAAAACTGCTGTGCACCCCCCCGAGATACGCGGAAGCCGGTCATCACTTCGTCAAAAATAAGCACGCTGCCGTAGGTGTCACACAGCGCGCGCAATCCTTCAAGGAACCCTGGCTGAGGTGGAATGCAGTTCATGTTACCCGCCACAGGCTCCACAATAATACAGGCAATGTCGTCGCCTACTTCTTTAAAAACCTGTTCAACTTGATCAAGCTGGTTAAAGCCGACGGTCAGGGTATGCTGCGCTACATCAGCTGGCACGCCAGGTGAGCTTGGTACGCCTAGCGTCAGGGCACCTGAGCCTGCGTTCACCAATAAAGCGTCGGCGTGGCCGTGGTAACAGCCTTCAAATTTAAGAATTTTATTGCGGCCTGTGTAGCCACGAGCTAATCGAATAGCGCTCATGGTGGCTTCAGTGCCTGAGTTCACCATGCGTACCTTTTCAATAGAAGGTACGAGTGAAATGACTTTTTCTGCCATGCTGATTTCAATGGCTGTGGGGGTACCAAAGCTGAGCCCGCGTGATGCGGCATCAATAGCTGCATTGCGCACGTCTGGGTGATTGTGACCAAGAATCATTGGGCCCCAAGAGCCCACATAGTCAATGTATTTTTTGCCGTCGGCATCAAACATATATGCCCCTTCAGCCTGCTCAATAAAAACAGGCGTGCCCCCCACACCTTTGAACGCACGGACAGGGGAGTTGACCCCACCAGGAATACTTAGTTGGGCTTGGGTATATAGTTCTTCAGAACGAGACATAGTGGATCCTTTTAATAACGTGACTTTTGGCTATGCCAAACAACGTCGGTGTCGTATTTGCTGACGATATTCTCAACACCAAGAGTAAGGGCAAATAAAGCCATTCGAATAAGTACGCCATTATCCGC
Organism: Aliidiomarina taiwanensis; assembly: GCF_003987015.1. Classification (GTDB taxonomy): domain Bacteria; phylum Pseudomonadota; class Gammaproteobacteria; order Enterobacterales; family Alteromonadaceae; genus Aliidiomarina; species Aliidiomarina taiwanensis. The sequence goes on from NZ_PIPQ01000004.1 coordinate 24,773, forward strand.
TTGGCGGAAAATGGCTAAGTTAGGGTTTTGGTTTAAGTCGTTGTCAAGCTCATTGGCTTCTGCCCGTGAATCGCGAGGAAGCGGGTGCATAATCACAGTGTTCGGCTTGTAATGCCGGGTATAAATTTCGCTGTTAAGACGGAACTTCCCGCGGTACAAAGCTGCCTCTTCTAAACTTGCGAAACGTTCTTGTTGAATTCGGGTTTGGTACACAATGTCGGCGTCTAGTTCACCAACAAGCGCGTCGGTAATGTGAAACGCATGGCCTGCATTGGTCAGGGCGTCAAGCACCTCGTCGGGCATAGCTAATTCCCGAGGCGAAATAAGAGTGAAACGAATGTTTTTGTACAAACAAAGCAACTTTGACAGCGAGTGCACAGTACGCCCGTGCTTTAAGTCGCCGATCATGCAAATATGCATGCCGTCTACTTGCCGCCCGTGGTGCGCCAACTCTTTGGCTATTGTATACAAGTCGAGCAGTGCTTGGGTTGGGTGCTCGTTAGCACCGTCACCGCCATTAATGACGGGAACTCGACTTCCTTCAGCAAACTCACTTACGGAGCCTGCCTTTGGGTGGCGCATTGCAATAATATCGCTATAGCTTGAGAGTACGCGGGCCGTATCGAAGAGCGACTCGCCCTTCGCAATAGCAGAACTTTCCATGCCCGTGGTTTCACGTACCTCACCACCGAGTAGGTTGAAGGCGGTACCAAAACTCACACGGGTTCGGGTGGAGGACTCAAAAAACAAGTTACCTAAAATAGCACCGTTCAAAACCGTCGTGCGTTTCTTCCGGTGTGCATAGGGTTCCATTAAGTCTGCAGTTGCGAATACTTGCTGAATAGAGTCGGGGGTGAACTGCCCGACTGAAAGAATATTAGCCCCTTTAAATTGCATAACCCTCTTTACCTTTCCCCAGACATATAATTGCCGTCAATTGTAGCAGAAAGGGCCCTTAAGAGGGAAAGAATTAGGCGCCAAGGCTCGGCTTGAGCACGGCTAAGAAAATAATAGCAAAGAGGGCAAGCACCGGCACTTCATTGAAAATACGGAACCAACGGCCCGAGCGGAAATGGGGTGTCTGTTGAAAGCGCTTCAACAGACGGAAGCAATAAACATGGTAAACTGCTAAGGCTAAAACCAAAAGAAGCTTGATATGCATCCAGTGAGACACTTTGAACCACTCAATGCCATAAATCCAAAGCATACCAAAGCCAAATACAAAGGTAAGAACTGCGAAGGGAGTCACAAAAAACAACAAGCGCCGCTCCATGGTAAGAAGCTGTGTGTGCACGAGAGGCTCATTGCTTTCTGCATGATAGACAAACAAGCGAGGGAGGTAGAAAATACCTGCGAACCACGCCACCATGAACGCGAGATGCAAAGCTTTGAACCATTGCACAAGTTGATAGTCTGCCATAATACTCCCTTATATTTAGAGTTATGGAATTTAGCACGCTCGGCACATGAGTGCCAGAACCAGCCAAACCAAAGAGGAACCTGCAAGTGTTTAATATTGGGAACGTCATCACGCGGAAAACACTGCTAATAGTTATCGCAAGCCTGTTAGCAGCAGTCGCGCTTGGCTACTATGCGGCGACAGCCCATATAAAGTGGCAGCTTGCCAGGGGCGACTGGTTGGCACAGCAAAACAGCAGCTTGTATGAACGTATAGCGCAATTAGAATACCAAATTAATATTTTGCAAGTTGAAATAGACGTTGAACGGGGAGCCAGCGCAGTTTTACAGCAAGACGTAGAAGCCCTCATTGCTGAAAAGTCTGAGTTAACTCGTGAGCTGACCTTTTATCAACGCGTGGTGTCGCCGGAGCAAAGCACAAAAGGGGTTATTCAGGACTCATTTGTCGTGACCCCCAGCCGGGCAAATAATAGTTATTATTATCGTTTGATTCTTTTACAGTTAGACCGTCGCGTGCAGCAGCGCATCTCAGGTCGCTTTGATATAGAAATAGTCGGGCAGCTTGACCAGGAAAATGTTACGCTCAACCTGCTTGAGCTTGCCAATACGCCAGATACATCAGGGCGCTTTCAAATACATTATTATGCGCTTGCAGAAGGTACTTTTACACTGCCAGACGGGTTTACTCCTCAGTATGTGAAAGTAACGGCGAAGGCAGACAATGCCCGTGCCATAGAACAAACATACCAATGGCAGGTGTTGCTAGGCAGCCCTGCGGGTTCGGTGCAGGAGGCTCCTTCTGAAGAGTGATTGCAACCCCAGTACGATTCAGGGAAAATAAGACTGAGAAAGTAACTTAATGAAATAGGTAGGACAAAGTTTATGAGTGGTGTAGAACAGGCAATGCCTATTGAGTTTAGTGAGTCAGCAGCAAAGCGTGTACACGATTTGCTTGCCGAAGAAGAAAACAAAAATCTAAAGCTTCGTGTATTCATTACAGGAGGTGGTTGCTCGGGCTTTCAATACGGCTTCACCTTTGATGAGAAGCAAAACGCCGATGACTTTAAAATAGAGCGAAATGGCGTAGCTCTTGTCGTCGACCCGATGAGCTTACAGTACCTTGTGGGGGGCGTGGTGGACTATGAAGAAGGCTTACAAGGCGCCCGTTTCTTTGTAAACAATCCCAATGCGAGTACAACATGTGGCTGTGGCGCATCCTTTTCTGTGTAGCAGGTTAACGTTTTGTATAACCTGCGCAAGCCTATATGGTACATGCGCTAAGTGAAAGTTGGCGTCTAAGAGTATACTTATTAGCAACAAACTAGCTCAAGCAGGCAGGCGCCATTTAACAAATTGAAAACACGAAATCAATTGATTTACGAAATAAAACAGGGAGAATCGAACACGTTTTATTGCTCTGTCGAGTAGAGCTAGGAGTTTAAAACGATGCGTTTGATTCAATGGTTTTTACCTGTTTTACTTACATCCGCTGTGTTTGCAGCACCCGCCAAAGCAGTAGAAAACGAACTAATTGCCAAAAGTCTCTGCCGGGCAATTATGTCGGACGACCGCTCGTATCTACGAGACATCATCACGAAACACAAGCTACGTTTGCCGAATGTATTTACAGCCGTTCGTTGCAATGGCTACAGCATGTTGCAGTTTGCCATTACGGCAGAAGCACTTGATGTGGGCGAAATGCTTATACGGCGTGTGCCCCTAAGCGTACTTGAAGCTGACAAGGTTGACGGGGAAAGTGTGGATGAATGGGCAGAAAAAGCCGGCTATGGCAGCTCGCCCGTGATTGCGATTGTTCGCCAACGCTTAGGGAAATAACCCACACTGCATACCGACGCATTCGGGTTAGGAAGCGAGTCGCTTCTTTTGTTACACTGCGCATACACCTTTTAGTTTTGAAGAGGGGCGTATGAGCCTATACAGTGAACACTTAAAAACCGTAATGCGTCGTTTCGACGAGGCCCTGGAACATACGGGGTTCGACAGCGTATTAATTTTTTCCGGACAACCTCAAGTAGCCTTCCTTGACGATAATAGCTACCCATACCGAGTAAACCCACTTTTTAAGTATTGGCTGCCCATTACGGAAAGCCCTAAAAGCTATATTTTCTACCGCAAGGGCGAAACACCTAAGCTGTTTCTTTTCCAAGCACGCGACTTTTGGCACACCCAGCCTCAACTGCCACCGGGTGAATGGCAAGAGCTTTTCGATATTCAACTGATCGATACGATTCAACCAGTACGTTCTGCATTAAGCGGCGCATTGTCGCAAACAGCGTTTCTCGGTGAAGCATTTGATGGGCTGTCAGAGTGGGGGCTTGCTGAAGTGAACCCAACGTCGCTCATTAACTACGTGCATTTTCAGCGTTCGCTCAAAACCGAGTACGAAGTAAGTTGCTTAAGAAAAGCCAACGTGTTGGCTGCGCAAGGGCACAATGCAGCTAAGCTCGCCTTTGATAACAAAGCCAGTGAGCTGGAAATACACCATGCCTACTTGGGCGCTATTCAATGCCACGAAACACAACTGCCGTATAACAGCATTGTGGCTTTGAACCAAAATGGGGCCGTGCTGCATTACGACGTATATGAAACCAAAGCCCCTGCGGAGCACCTGTCATTCCTGATTGATGCCGGAGCATTGCATGACGGCTACTGTGCCGATATTACACGGACCTATAGTGCTTCAGCGGAAGGTTTTTATGCCGAATTAGTACAGGCTGTAGACGAAGCAGAGCAAGCGATTATAGGTGACATCGAAGTGGGTCGTTCCTATTACGACTTACATGTGGACATGCACCGAAAAATTGCAGGTCTTTTGGCCCAATTTGGTTTCTTCAAAATCAGTGCTGAAGCCATTTTTGAGCGTGGCTATACCCGTGCCTTCTTTCCGCATGGGTTAGGTCACTTTATTGGCTTACAGGTGCACGATGTGGCTGGGCACTTAAAGAACGCACAAGGGGAAAGTTTCGCACCCGACGCACAGCACCCGTTCTTACGATTGCGCCAAACCATTCAGGCAGGTCAAGTATTTACCATTGAGCCTGGCTTGTATGTGGTTGATCAGTTGCTCGAAGAGTTTGAAGGAAACGAAGACTTCAATTGGCAGCGAATTGCAGAGCTCCGTCCGTACGGCGGCGTTCGGATTGAAGACAGCGTACATGTAACCTCAGAAGGCACGGTAGAAAACCTCACCCGAGACGCCTTCGCAAGCTTGAAATAAGCCACCTACAGCACGCCTGTTCGTTACAGGGCAGGCGTGTAACTACCAAGAACAACAGGCCGTTTCGCGCCAGTGACCTGTGTTACGTTGCCCGCTTGCGTGGTGACATGAGCATAAGCTAACCATGCAAACAGTATGGCCTCCACCCACTCAGGATCGACCCCGAGCACAGCGGTACTGTGCCAATCGATATTAGGAGTCAATGCTTGCAGCCGCTCAACCAAGTAGGTGTTTTTAACGCCCCCTCCGCAAAGGTACACTTGGTCACAGTGTCCTTGCTGCATGAGAGCGTGCCCGACTGTGTGGGCAGTCAGCTCTAAAAGGGTTGCTTGTACGTCTGTTGGCGTAGGCTCTTGGCCGGTAACAGCGGTGAACGCTGCAAGCTTGTGGTGAAGCCAGCGTAAGTTGAAATACTCACGGCCGGTACTTTTCGGTGCCGCTAATTGAAAGTAGGGATCGGCAAGGCAGGCTTCTAGCAATGGAGCAAGGGGCTGGCCAGAGCGTGCCCAAGCGCCATCTCGGTCGAAATGTGCCTGTTTATGATGCTGCTGGTACCAGGCGTCAAGCAGCGTGTTCGCTGGGCCGCAGTCGAAACCGGTAATATCTCCTGAGGCAGGAAGCCAGGAAATATTGGCGATGCCACCTAAATTAATGACGGCACGGTTGTACTCCGTTGAATGGAATAAAGCCTGGTGCAAAGCTGGCGCAAGTGGTGCGCCCTGCCCACCGACAGCAATGTCTTTTTGGCGAAAGTGAGACACCACAGCTATGCCAGTGTTGGCTGCGAGGGTCGCTGGGCAACCTAACTGTAGGCTAAATGCGGGCGTCAATTCTGGGTGGTGCCGTACGGTTTGACCGTGGGAGCCGATGGCTATGATCTCTTGTGGCTGCACACCTGCTGCGGCTAAAGCATGCTGCACAGCCTTCGCTGTTTCTAAAGCAAAGTCTCGGTCGGCCAAGCCATAATTCACGAGTTCATTCGCATGTGGGCTGCAGAGCTGTTGGAGTTGCTGTTTCAGCGCCGGTGGAAATGGGTGACTATAGCTGGACACCAACTCAATGCCAGCCGCGTCAATAGCTGTAATAGCAATGTCGATAGCATCTATACTGGTGCCCGATAAGGCACCAAGATAAAGTTGCTTAGTCGGCATTGTGGTAAGCCAAGAAAATACGCTGACGACTTTCTAGCATGGCCATTTTTTGCTCGGCAAAATGAGTAAAAGATGCCAGCTCACTTGCCGGTAAGGACTCGGCTTGCGGTAAGTTGACTGTACGCGGGTTGCGATGGCTACCATCAACAAGAAACTCATAGTGTAAATGGGGACCGGTTACTCGGCCTGTGGCACCGACGCGGCCAATAAGCTGTCCTTGGCGAATCCTGTCGCCGCGGCTCACATGACGGCGGCTAAGGTGCAGGTACTTAGTTACATAGCGTTCACCATGCTGAATAAACACATAGTGGCCGTTTAAATTGTTATAGGCACTGGCGATGACTTTACCGTCGCCTGCGGCCATAACCGGAGTTCCAGTTGCGGCTGCATAGTCAATACCATTATGAGGTGACACCCGGCCGGTAACTGGGTGTAAGCGGCGTGGGTTGAAACTTGAACTGACGCGGGTAAAGTGCACGGGTGCGCGCAAGAAGCTTTTGCGCATGTTTTTACCTTCAGGCGTGTAATAGTTGCCGTTGTTGTGACGAACAGCACGGAACACTTCGTCTTGGTTAATAAACTCAGCGGCAATAATATGGCCTGTGCCCACATACTCGCCGTCTACGTATTTTTTCTCGAAAATAACCGCAAAGCGGTCGCCCTGACGAATGTCTAAAGCAAAGTCGATATCCCAGCCAAACAATTCTGCTAGGCTCATAATTTGTGACTGGGTTAACCCCGCTTCAACCCCTGCGTTCCAAAAGTTACTGGTAATAGTGGCCTGCGTGAATTCTTCGCGGCTTTCAAACTCTTTGGTTTCCATATGGGCAACAAAGTCACTTGTACCTTCTGCGGCACGCAGTACAAACGTGTCAGTGGTATTCAACACATAGCGAAGCTCAACAATGTTGTTTTCTGGGTTTTTGGCTATTTGCAGTGTGTCGCCCGGGTGTACGCGGCGAAGTAGGTTGTCGGTATCGGCTTGGGTCAGGCGGTACAGTTGTTGGGCAGAAAAGCCTAAGCTAGAAAAAATGCGTGCTAAGCTGTCACCGGACTTAATTTCATACTCCAGCCAGGTAACGGTTTGTTCAGGCGTTTCAGCGCCTTCTGGCAGGGCGATATCAAGGGGTAGGGGGTAGCGTTTCCCTAATTCATAGAGCGACTCTTGTGCTGCTACATTACGTGAGGCGCTGGCACGCTCAGAAGGCCATATCAGGAGGATCAATAATAAAGCGGAGATACCCGAAATGGTTATTTTGTGTCGGCGCGGTAAACGTCGCACCACATTTTGAATTGGTTTTACCATAAAACAAAGACCTATTTGGTAAGCAGCCTTAGCATAATAGCATTTTATACGCTTTGCTAGCACCAAGTGAGTTCAATAAAAATATGCTTTGCAGTAGAATACATAGTATGCAGAAAAGTTCATTATACGTGGAGTAAAAAATGAGTACAGATGTGGCGAAAGCAATGGCGCTCATCACCCGTGGGGTTGATGAAGTTTTATTACAAGAGGAATTAGAAAAGAAGTTAAGCCGTGGTAAGCCACTGACAATCAAAGCAGGTTTTGACCCGACAGCCCCTGATTTACACTTAGGCCATACGGTTTTACTGAACAAGTTACGTGCTTTCCAAGACTTAGGTCATAACGTGGTATTCTTGATTGGCGACTTTACGGGCATGATAGGTGACCCCTCAGGGAAAAATGTCACGCGTAAGCCACTTACCCGTGAAGAAGTGCTCGCGAACGCAGAAACGTATAAAGAGCAAGTATTCAAAGTTCTTGACCCAGCCAAAACAGATGTTCGCTTTAATAGTGAATGGATGAACGCGATGGGCGCCGCCGATATGATTAAGCTTGCTGCCCGCCAAACCGTTGCCCGTATGCTGGAGCGTGACGACTTTAAAAAACGTTACAAAGACGGCCAAGCCATTGCTATTCATGAATTTATTTACCCACTGGTGCAAGGCTGGGACTCGGTTGTGTTAAAGGCCGATATAGAAATGGGCGGAACTGACCAACGCTTTAACTTACTTATGGGGCGTGAACTTCAACGTGAAGAAGGGCTAGAGCCTCAAACGGTTATTACAGTCCCATTACTTGAGGGGCTCGACGGCGTCCAGAAAATGTCGAAGTCGTTGGGTAACTACATCGGCATTACCGATGCACCGAATGATATGTTTGGCAAACTTATGTCCGTTTCTGACGAGTTGATGTGGCGCTATTTTGAGCTGCTTAGTTTCCGTTCCACAGAAGAAATTGCAGGCTTAAAGCAAGCCATTGCCGAAGGAGAAAACCCGCGTAACGTAAAAGTGGCATTGGCCAAAGAGCTCATTACGCGCTTCCATGACGAGGCTGCTGCCGACGCAGCAGAGCAAGACTTTGTTCAACGCTTCCAAAAGAACGCCATGCCAGAAGATATTGAAAGCATGGAATTAACTTTAGATGACGCACAGCTAGGTATTGCCAGTGTGTTGCGTGAGGCCGGTTTAGTACAGTCTACCTCTGAAGCCATGCGCATGATTAAACAAAACGCTGTGCGCATAGACGGCGAGCGTGTGACAGACACCAAGTTAACGTGCGAGCGTGGCAGTGAAGCAGTGTACCAAGTAGGAAAGCGTAAGTTTGCTCGCATTAAGCTAGCATAAGGGTTGCGCAGCTTTGTAAAGCATAAAAAAAGGGCTCTGATTATTCAGAGCCCTTTTTATTTTGCCTGTTGATTATAAGCGGAAGGTTCGAATCGACTCTTGCATCTCCGCTGCGAGGCGGGCAACTTCGTCACTTGCTTCGTCGGTTTGTAATGCGCCGGACTCGGCACGCTCTGCGATAGCTACAATTTCTTCAAGCTTCTCGCTTATCTCACGGCTGGTAGCGCTTTGCTCTTCAGCGGCAGTGGCAATATGCGTGCTGCTGTCGGAAGCTTGGTGTACCGAGTGAGTAATTTCGTCCAGTGCGCTGGTTTGTTTCTCAGTTTGAGTGACGCTCATTTCTGCTTGCTGACGACCACGCTCCATCACGCTAACGGCGCGCTCCGAGTCTGTCTGTAGGCTTTCGATCATGCTTTGAATTTCTTCTGTTGACTGCTGTGTACGGCTGGCAAGAGTACGTACTTCGTCAGCTACAACCGCAAAGCCTCGACCATGTTCACCCGCACGAGCGGCCTCAATGGCTGCATTTAAAGCTAATAAGTTGGTTTGGTCGGCGATACCGCGAATGACGTCAAGAATACCACCAATGTTGGAACTGTTTTCTGAAAGCTGGTTAATAACCTCGGCGGCATTTTTAATTTCAACTGCTAAGCCTTCAATGGTTTTTCTGTTCTCTTGCGCCAGCACAATAACTTGGCTTGCTTCTTCGTCTGAATGCTGAATTTCACGCAATGCGTCGGTGGCGGCACGTGCAACTTCCGAAGAGGTGCTCGTCATTTCTTGCGTGGCCGCTGCAACTTGTTCAACCTGTGAGCGTTGCTCTTGGATAGCACTCATGCTTGACGCTGACACACTGGATGACTGCTCGGCTGCCGTTGCTAGTTGGGTAGCCCGGTTTGCAATACCTTCAATAAGGGTTCTTAAGTTATCAATTAACTTGTTGGTGTTACTTGCTAGCTCACCAAATTCGTCGTTGCTTGAGTCGTCTAGCTTATGACTTAAGTCACCAGAGGCAAGCGTATTTAGAATTTCATTGACGCGGCCTAGCGGGGCGGTAATAGCGCGCACAGTGACAAAACTAATGCCTATCGCCAGTAGCACAGAGACCAGGGTGAGCAAGGTATTAATCCAGGTGCCACGAGAAATAGAGGCGAGTGCGTCTTGGCGTAAGGTTTGAGCCACGCCTTGTACTTGCGACTGTAACTGGCTCATATCCACAAGTAGACGCGACATGCGCTCTTCGTTAGCGGTGATTTGTGCTTGGCTTTGCGTGCGGAGTGAAAGCGAGCGCTGCACCATTTCGACAAGCGCGTCAGGTGAGCCAATTAAAGCGTTTTTAGCTTCCTGAATGTTTTCGGCAATGTCGGGCAGTAAAGGATGCGTTGGAGCATGCCCACGAACTAATTGGTAGCGCGAGTCAATGGTTTCAATGGCCACTTCAATTTCACTACGAATAATGCTGGCACGGTCAGCGTCGTCTGCATTTAAAATGTCGTAGCCTAGAGTTACAAAGCTGTTCAGTGCTGTTTCTAGTAGGCCTGCGTCGTTGTAAAGCTCACGAGAAATACCAGGCTCGTCAATGAGGTCAAGAATAAACATAGCCGCACTGTCAGAGTAGTTTTCTACATCACGAATACGGCGCTGAGTTTGGTCACCTAAGGTTAAAAACTCACGCTGTGAGCTAATGACATTGGCTGCATCTGTGGTGAAGTTGTGGGCTCTATTAATAACATCTTGAATATTGGTTTGTTGTCCAGAGGCCGCAAGGGTATCGGCCAAGCGCTCCATGTCAGCGTCTAAACTTTCTAAGTTCTCGTCGTATGCTAACTGTTCTGCATTAACTTGGTCTAAGGTTGTGGCATGGTAGCTTTTGAGTTGAATGTTGCTGATTTGCAAGAGTTCAGCTTGGATAGCGCCAACCCCTACTAAAGAAGGAATAGCCACTTCATTCACTTGATCCGTAGAGGCTCCTACATTCCGCAAGCCAAAAAATGAGCTCACGCTAATAACAAATAGAAGTGCCGTTATGATGGCAAAGCCACCGATGATGCGCATAGCAACAGTTATTCTCATAATAAGCTCCACAAACCACTGAATTTTGTTTTTATTTGCCTTCTAAATTAGGCAGGCTAACTTTTTCTGCACGGTCGCAATCGTATAATGTTAAGTGACCATTCCATACGCAGCCCGTGTCTAGGGCAATGATGTCGTCACGCCCCGTTTCACCACTGAGAGAAGCCCAATGCCCAAAAAATACTTGGGTGGTGCTGGTGGCTTGTAATTCAAACCAAGGAACAAGCTCACCCGGTGGCGCTGTTTCTAGCGCATCCTTGTGCGTCAGGTCTAGCGCACCCTCTGGGGTGCAATAACGCATGCGTGTTAATGCATTGATTATATATCGGTATCGGTCGCTCCCTGACAAACTTGAGTGCCATTTGTTGGGTTCATTACCATACATGTGTTGCAGTAAGCCCTTCCAGCTTGCGCTTTGTAGTTGCTCTTCAACTTCGTGTGCATACTGAATTGTCTCTGCAATTTTCCAGCCGGGTGGCAAGCCTGCGTGGCTCATAAATTGACGTGCTTTTGGGTCATGCAAGGCAAGCGGAAAGTGGCGCAGCCAGTCTGCTAAAAGGTGGCTGTTTGGAGCGGACAAAAGCGCAGCTGTTTCTTGGCTTGTTTTGGTGGGTTGCAAGCCAGCGTACACAGCTAAATAGTGCAGGTCATGGTTACCAAGGGTGCATGAAAAAGCACCTTCTAAGCTATAAAGAAAATTCAGGGTTTTTAGGGGCGCAGGGCCACGCCCAATTAAGTCGCCCACGGCCCATAGCTCGTCTCGACTTGGAGAAAAGTCGACTTCTGCCAAGAGGCTCCGTAAGGTTGTGTAACAACTGTGTATATCACCCACCAGGTAACGGCTCATGCCACGGGCTCCTTTGACATTAATGTAAAATGTTCGGTTGAGCCAGCCTGAACTGGGGAATAACCAACTGAAAGGACTCGCCGGATGCATCGCGCATGCCATAATAACCTTCCATGACACCCACGGGAGTTTCTAACACAGTGCCACTGGTATAGGTAAAAGAGTCACCAGGCTCGATAATGGGTTGCTGGCCTACCACACCCGCTCCTTTTACTTCTGTTACCTCTCCGTTTGCGTCTGTAATAGTCCAAGCGCGGTCCATAAGTTGCACAGAACCTTCACTTTGGTTGGTAATGGTAATGGTGTAAGCAAACACATAACGGTGGCGGGCCGACTCGGACTGAGCCGGCAAAAACATGGTTTTAACTTTTACAGAAACGTTATTATTACTCATCTTCTTGGGGCGGATTATCACTTAGCCAGTTCGCAATACGAACGTAGTCGGCGACGGCTAATGTTTCAGGGCGTGCGCCAGGGTTTATTTGCAATGCTTCGAGCTGTTCTGCGCTCAGGAGTTCTTTTAAATTATTGCGCATGGTTTTACGGCGCTGGTTAAACGCAGTTTGACAGACACGATTCAGCATTGCCCGGTCTTTCACTGGAAAAGGGGGGTGCGCATAAGGCGCTAACCGAACCACGGCGGAGTCTACCTTAGGTGCAGGGGTAAAAGCCTCAGGTGGCACATCTAGTACCAAAGAGACTTCAGCGCATTGCTGTACCATAATAGACAGTTTCCCATAGGCTTTACTGCCTGGCCCTGCAGCCATGCGGTCAACCACTTCTTTTTGCAGCATGAAGTACATGTCGTCCACCACGTCTAATGACTGCAATATATGGAAAATAAGTGGTGTTGAGATGTTATAGGGTAAGTTCCCGAACACGCGTAACTTACCGCCAAGATCAGCGGCAAGCGCTTGAAAGTCAAACTTCAAGGCGTCATTGCGGTGCACAGTTAACAGTTTGCTCAACCGCGGGTGTTGCTCTAGGCGATCTGCTAGGTCGCGGTCAAGCTCAATGACATGCAAATGGCCACTGGTTTCAGCGACAGGCTCGGTGAGGGCGGCAAGGCCTGGGCCTATTTCAACCAAATGCTGTTGTGGCTGCGGCCCGATAGCGGAGACAATGTCGTGAATAACTTGGTCGTCGTTTAAAAAGTTTTGACCAAAGCGTTTCCGAGCGCGGTGCCCGTGCATAGACTTACTCATAAATTGTGTTTTCTGCCATTGTTAGTGCGTGAGAAATAGCGAGTTTAAAACTGCCCACGTCGGCTTGGCCTGTCCCTGCAAGGTCAAGGGCTGTGCCGTGGTCAACCGAAGTGCGAATGTATGGTAAACCCAGGGTAATATTCACAGCGTTACCAAAGCCTTTGTATTTTAACACAGGTAAGCCCTGATCATGATACATAGCCAGAACAGCATCTGCCGCTGCTAAATACTTTGGTTGAAATATAGTGTCAGCGGGCAAAGGGCCCGTTAGCTGGTAGTTGTGTTCTTTGCGCAGGTGGTCAAGGGTTGGTGTTATTGTGTCTATTTCTTCATACCCTAGGTGACCACCTTCACCTGCGTGAGGGTTCAAACCGCAAACTAAAATATGTGGACTTTGAATACCAAACTTATGCTTTAAGTCATGATGTAAAATATCAATGACTTTAATTAACCGTTCCCGCGTAATGGCTTTAGGTACATTCGCCAGCGGAATATGGGTTGTAACTAAAGCGACGCGAAGGCCTTCTGTCGCGAGCATCATCACGACGTCCGAGCAGCCCGCATGGTGGGCAAAAAACTCCGTGTGACCACTAAAAGCAACCCCAGCTTGGTTAATAATGCCTTTATGCACAGGCCCAGTCACAATGGCGTCGAGCTGGCCAGACAGGTTCGCTTGGCTTGCTGCGGTCAGGGTGGCAACCACGTAATGCCCGTTTGCTTCAGCCAGTTGTCCTGGCGTTGCTGGTACTTGCAAAGGAACATGGGAAACCGTCAGCGTGCCTGCAGTTTGCGCCTGCGGCGATTGTTGCTCGACATACTCCCGCAAAGATAAAGGCAGCCCGAGTTGAGCTGCTCGATCAAGCAGGAGTTGGCGGTCGGCAAAAACAACCAGCTCAGCAGGCCATGCTTGCTGAGCCAGTGTAACAATAAGGTCTGGCCCAATTCCAGCCGGCTCGCCGGGTGTAATAGCAATTCGTTTTGGCATTATTCCTTAAACTCAATATAGGCACTGTCACGCAATTCTTGTAGCCAAATATCCAGCTCTTCTTGGTATTTACGGCTAAAGAGAATTTGGCGAGCACGCTCTTCAAGACGTTTTTCGGTTACATCCTGTGTACGGCGCTCAAGTACTTCAACAATATGCCAGCCGTGCTCCGTGCGGAACGGCTCACTGATGGTGCCAATTTCTAGGGTGTCCACCATATGCTTAAATGCAGGTACATACAGGCTAGACTCTGCGAAGCCTAAGTCGCCGCCATTGCGAGCTGAGCCTGGGTCGGCCGAGTGCTCTTCAGCAAGCTCAGCAAAGGTCGCGGTGCCATCAAGAATTTGCTGGCGCATCGTCTCTAGCTGTTCTTGAACTTTGGCTTCAGAAAGAATGACAGAAGGGCGCATAAGAATATGGCGTGAGCGCACTTCTTCTATTTGAGCTTGGGTTTGTCCCCGCACGTCGTGCACCGTAAGAATATGGAAACCGATGCCGCTCCGAAGAGGCCCAATAATAGCGCCTTTCGTTGGGTTGCTTTCTACGGCACTGGCAAAAAGAGTCGGCATACCGCTGAGTGTAAGCCAGCCCATGTCACCGCCTTCTAAAGCATTTGAAGCACTAGAAGCAGAAATAGACAGGTCGCGGAAGTTACCACCGCGGTTTAATTCGGCAATAATTTGCTCGGCTTGAGCTTGGCTTGCCTCGACGTCAAGGCTGCCGTCAGGAGTTTGAATACGGGCTAAAATATGGCCCATGTTGTACTCTGTTTGGTCGCCGCCTTGCTCTTTAATAAGCTCCACCAGCATGCTGACTTCTTGGGGGCTCATATAAATACGACGTTGAACCGACACCCGCTGCACTTCTGAGGTAATGATTTGCTTTCGTATACTTTCGCGATAGCTCCGCCAGCTGTCACCGGAACGCTCAATTTGATTGCGTAGCTGCTCAAGAGTTACATTGTTTTCACCTGCAATGCCTCGAATTGCATGGTCAAGTTGGGCGTCTGAGATGACAAATCCCATTCGCTCTGCTAATTGGAGTTGTAATGCTTCCGTAATTAACCGCTCTGTGACCTGAACACGCAAGGCTTCGTCACTGGGAAGTGCACGCCCTTCCTGCTCTAAGTTGGTTTTTACTTGGCTCATCAGAGCTTGCACTTCGCTTTCAAGCACAACACCACTGTCCACCACAATGGCTATTCGGTCTAGCTCTTTAGCAGAAGCCTGGCCAAGCATAAGTGCGAGCACAAGGCTGGTAAAACATACTTTCAAAAGGTTCATATATAGTCCACTAATTACTTAAATAAAAAGGACGGCGATAACCGAAAATACTTTGTTGGAGTATATCAGTTAATCGACGCGAACCGCCTCCAAGGCCGGTTAACATAAATTGTACGCTCACCCCGTTATCGAACTCTGCGGCCGGCACGGGGCTATTCAGCAGTGTTGGTTCAAAACTTCGGTTAATACGGCGGTATGCATTAACACGAATAGACCAACAGCAGCTTTCGTACTGTATGCCAATTAAAGCGTCAACCGTGGTACCACGGCGTATATCTTGATACCAGTGTGCGGCTAAGGCCCAGTCTTGGTCGAGGCGCCAAGAAGAGGCAACACCAATTTGCTCAACACGTTGGAAACGACTTTCTTCGGTTTCATTGCCTGCACCGTGCACCTTACGGTAGTTGAACTGGATAAGGCTGTCACTATCTTTCCGGTACTCGGCAGCAAGGCGAGCTTTGCGCGCAATCTGGAGCGTTGTGTCGTACTGCAATGCGCCACTGAAAAACCAGCGGTCACTCACTCGAAAGTCGAGTTCACTGGCCAGCTCGGAATTACTAGCCGTTATTCGACTACTGTCGTCAAACAATTGTGTCTGGCTTTCATCAAGATAGAAAATCTGACCTAAACTGACCCGCAATAGTTCCTCAGCGTCGCTATCAAATATGCTGGTGGAAGCCCCAAGCGTAACTTGATGGGCGTCTGCCACTCGGTCTAAGCCGGTAAAACGGCGGGCTCTGAAAAGACCATGGTAGTCATCCTGAATAAGGCCTGTGTCATAAATACCAATGTTGCTTTGGTCACGGAAAGGGACATACAGGTACTGCACTTGAGGTGTGAGTGTTTGTAAGCCGCCCTCGTCGCCAAAGGCGCGCTCCAAATGCAGCCGCGCTTGCGTTCTAAAACGAGGCAGGTAGCGAGTTACTGTGCTTTCGGATGTGTCGGGTATGTTGTTTTGAGTGTAATGGGTGGCCAGATAGCTCACTTCTGTTTGCCAGTCCCAACCCGGCTGTTGCACGTTTAAAGAAACACTCGGCTCGATGTGCAGGCGAGTCGCGTGCTCTTGGGAGCGCTCGCTGTTACGGAAATGAGTGAGCTCAGAAAATACGTTATAGCTTAACAAGTCGGTGATGGACCGCCCCGAGTGAAAGCTTATGCGAGGCAGGGTGCGATAAGGCGCACTGTAGGGCCCAAGCATTTGAAAGTCTTCCACTTGAATTTGCAGGCGAGAATGCGCCCCATGATAGTTCAGCTGACCTTGTCGATATAGATGCGCGTCGGCTGGGTTAGCAAAGTTGCTGTTAAAGTCGTGAATGTAACTGGTGTCGCTAACCTGCATGAACTCCACATAGCTTGACCAGTTAGCCTGCCATTCTGATTGGGTTTCAAAACGGATAAAATGGCGGTTGGGACGGTTTGCTATTTCTTTGTCGCCATCGAGGTATTCGCCATTTAGTTGAATGCGATGCTGCTCGGTTAATTGACGCAGCTCTGCCATTAGCATAACGCCTCGTTTACTTGTAAACCGAGGGGTAATGGTCGCATCGCGTTGGGGAGCTAGGTTTAAATACCAAGGAACTTCAACTTCCAAACCGTTGCGTGAGGTGCTGCGAACAACCGGGTAAAGCAAGCCCGTTTTGCGTTCGTCGGTTAATGGGAAGGTGAAGTGAGGAACGTATAAAACAGGCACATCAAACAAGCGCACCTGGGCTCGTTTGGCCACCCCCCAGGACTTGTTTTCATTCACTTGTATGCTGTCGGCACGAATTTGCCATGCGGGTCGTTCGCCTGGACAGGTGGTAAAAGTACCCTCTGATAAGGTGACATGTCGCTCGCCGGGGGCAGCGCCTAATGCAATGGAGGAGGCTGTGCCATAAGCTGAATTTGGAATAAGCAAGTATTCAGCTGCGCCCACTTCAGCTGTGGCGGCATTTATGTCTGCTTCAATTTCGTCAGCGCGAATTGCAATATAGCCGTCGCCATATCGTATGCCGTTGTATGCATGTAGGCGAGCGGCTTCCTGATCAAGCACGGCGTTGTTGGTAATTAACCATTGATTGTCTTGGCGCAAGGTGACGTGACCAGACAGTTCTGCGAACTGATTGCCACGTAGCTCAACATGGTCGGCTTCCGCCGTTAGTTGCCCTTGACTCGAAGGCGTAATAATATCGTCTAGTCCTGGTAACCAGGAAGGTGAAATACGACACTGCTGGTTCGCTAAATACGCACTTGTGCTTTGCTCTTTAACCTCAACTGCATTGGCTGTGGCAATACTGAAGCAGGCAACAAAAGTGGTCAGTAAAATATGTAAGCGAATGAACATGAACAGTGCGTTTTCTCTTAAGATTCAAGTAGTCCGTTATGATAAAGCAATTTTCCACTTCCTGCTATTTGATAACGCTATTTGCTACGATAGTTTCACTGTATAACAAAGGCTGAGGATATGCCCCAAAGAGAAGTAGAGCGGTTAAATTGGGTGCGCACTGTAAGTACGTTACCAGAGCCGCAAGTCAAGATGTTAGCCGGTGACGCCAGTTTTCGTCGCTATTACAGGGTAACAGGCAGTCATCAGCAGACTGAAATTCTAGTAGACGCACCACCTCCTGAAGCTCTTGAGCCTTTTCATTCTGTCGCTTTAGCTTATGCAAAAGCAGGGCTGCAGGTGCCGCAAGTGAAGGCAACCAATATCCAACAAGGGTTTATGCTGCTAGAGGATTTAGGCGACACCCTTTTGTTAGAAACCAAGGTGTCTGCTCGGCATCGCTACCAACAAGCCATTGACTTACTACCTAAGGTTATGAGTGTGCAGGCAACACGGCTAGGTCCCTTGCCCGCCTATGATAAGGCCTTACTCGAGCAGGAAAATGGACTTTTTATGGACTGGTTGCTGAAAAAACACCTCGGGCTTACTTTGAGCGACCATGAGCTAAGTTTGTGGCAGCACTTTGCGAGCGTTATGACAAAGAATGCGCTGGAGCAGCCCCAGGTGGGAGTACACAGAGACTACCACTCCCGCAATATTATGGTGAATTCAGCTCAAGAGTTGGCGCTGATCGATTTTCAAGACGCTGTGGTGGGAGCTATTACCTATGACGCTGTGTCGCTCTTGCGTGACTGTTATGTGGCGTGGCCAACCGACTTTGTAGATGAGCTTATGGGGTATGCTTACCAGGTATTCCAAAAGCATGGCTACCTTGCGGCAACCGTGGACTTATCGAGGTTTCGCCGTTGGTTCGACTTGATGGGGCTGCAACGACATACCAAAGCAAGTGGAATATTTGCGCGCCTTTACCATAGAGATGGCAAGCCACGTTATTTAGGCGACATACCACAAACCCTCCGTTATATCGTGCAAGTAGCTAAGCAGTATGACGAATTAGCAGCCTATGGTCATTGGGTCGAGCAGAAAGTGCTGCCATTAGCCGAGCAGCGAGGAACTCCATGCGAGCCATGATCTTAGCAGCCGGTCGAGGAGAGCGTATGCGGCCTCTCACCGACACGTGCCCAAAGCCCTTGCTGCCCGTGGCTGGAAAGCCGTTGTTAATGTGGCACTTAGAGAAGCTGGCGCGCATGGGCGTGAGCGAGGTGGTGATTAACACAGCCTGGTTAGGTGACGCCTTAGTGGACGCCGTTGGCGACGGTGCAAACTGGGGCTTACATGTGCATTGGTCCCATGAGCCGCCAGGCGGATTAGAAACGGCCGGTGGTATTGTTCAAGCCTTGCCGTTGCTTGGCGACCAGCCATTTATGGTGGTCAATGGCGATATTTGGACAGACTTTGATTTCTCTGTGTTACCACGGTCCCTGGAAGGGGCGTTAGGGCACGTGGTGCTAGTCAATAACCCCTTGCATAACCCACAGGGCGACTTTGCTTTGTCAGCAGAAGGGCGGGTGAAGTTAGAGGGGCAGAAGCTTACATTTAGTGGCGTCAGCGTATTAAGCCCAGCGCTGTTTAAAGGAGTGTCTGCGGGTCGTAAGGGGCTGCGACCGCTACTGCAACAAGCGATTGCCCAAGGTCGTTTAACAGGCCGCCATTATTGCGGCGCCTGGACCGATGTGGGTACGCCTGAGCGTTTGGAAACGCTGGAGAAAGCCTTGGCAGGAGCAGGTTAAATGTGGGGGCGTGTTGTAGGTGCTGCATTTGGTTTTATTTTTGGAAAGTTGCCAGGTGCAGTTTTAGGCTTTGCCATAGGCTACTGGTTCGACTGGAAGTACGGCGCGCCCTTAGCTGGGCAAGGTGGCCTGAATCGTTTCTTTGCAAAAAGAAGCTACTCTCGCCAAGACGCTACATTTTTTTATGCTTTGTTTGCAGCTCATGGCCATATCGCTAAAACCAAGGGGCGTATTAGCGAGGCAGATATAGCGTCAGCACAGGGCTTAATGGACGAGCTTGGATTAAAAGGTGCTGCCTTAGAAGAGGCCCGTGCTGCCTTTCGCGAAGGCAAAGATCCACATTTTCCATTGGTGCCTACGCTGAAACAGTTTCGTCGCGACTACGACAACCGAAGCGCCGTTTTGCAGTCGTTTATGCTGCAACTTATCGCTTTGCTAATACGCGCTCACCGTTTGCAGCGAGCCGAGTTCGAGTTGCTACTTACGGTTGCTAAAACGCTTGGCTACACGCGGTTTGAACTCGAACGCTGGCTGTTAATGGAATCGGCTCAGTTGCAGTTTAAACGATTTAAAAATAAGGCAAAGCGACCACAGCCAGCAGCCGAGAACAAGCAGTTAAAAGCCGCCTATACAGTGCTGGGGGTCACCTCGGAAGCGTCCGATGAAGTTATTAAAAAAGCTTATCGCCGCCTGATGGCAGAACACCACCCGGACAAACTGGCTGCCCAGGGCTTGCCAGAAGAAATGTTGGCTGGTGCAACCCGTCGTACACAAGAAATACAAGCTGCCTACAATTTAATTAAGCAGCATCGTCGCTAGCCTTGAACTCCGGCATGTCTTAGCCAGCCAAAAACCTGTTTGGCCAGCGCGTCGTCGCGCATCGGAAAATACGGCAAAGTGCGCTGCCTGTATTGGACGTGCGACGCACGCTTCGCTTGTATAACGCGAGCGGAGGCTGTGCTACTGCTCCAGCTGTTGCTATTCATTGCTTGCAAATCAAGCACTGGGAAGGGTAATGCGGCTAACAGCTCAGGTAAGGCTTGGTTAAGCTGCCAGTGGGGCAGGTATGGAGACACGACAACCAAGGCCTCTGGGTGGGGCAACGCATTGGCTTGATAAAGCTGTATTAATAGCCCTGCTGTTAACCCTTCTGCTACCACAACACGAACGCCGGGCTCTGCAGCTAGGTGCTCAAGGGTGTTGAGCAGCCGCTGTTGCAGTGGGTTTTTAATCTGTAACAGTTGTTCGTTGGGTGCGCTCTCTGGGTAAGGTTTGTCGCCTAAGTGGCGCCAATTGAAAGTGGCAAGGTCTATGTCCGGTGGACTAAAAGCAACGCTTTGCCAACCATATTGAGGCAGGTGTACACTGAGCGAGCGGACGAAAGGGCTTTGCAGCGGGGTTAAACCCCACTCAGAAACCAGTAAAACGGTTCCGTTTTCTATGGCGTATTCGCTTGGGTGTGTCAGCAACACAAAGGCAGAAGTGCCTTCTTGTGCAGGTTCAACCCACTGAGTATTTTCAGGTGGCAAATAATAAGCGAGGTCATCAGCCTTCGATGCATGAGCGCTACCGAGAAGCCACGAGACCATTAGCAGATAGATAAGCGATTGTTTCATAGTTCTGGTATCGGCCGCAGGCGCAACTTCTAAACGTTAACGCTATGAAAAGTTGGCTGGACAGTGAAAACGCATGGCTTCACCGCTGCTTGGGTGCTCAAAAGCGAGGGTTGTCGCATGCAGTTGTAGTCGAGGTGCTTGTGTTACAGCATGGGGTTGACCATACAGACGGTCGCCTTGAATAGGATGCCCTAAAGCTAACATATGCACACGCAGCTGGTGAGAGCGGCCAGTGATGGGCGTCAGCTCCACATGGGTGGCACCAGGGCGACGTTCTAGCACTTTATAAAAGGTTTGAGCCGACTTGCCTTCGAGGGGGTCAACCATTTGCTTGGGGCGGTTTGGCCAGTCGCATCGTAAGGGTAAGTTCACTTCACCTTCAGAGTTTTCAAGCTCGCCAGAAACAACGGCTTCATACCGCTTGTGAACTTGCCGCTGCTCAAACTGTTTACCTAAATGGCCTTGCGCGGGCTTATGCAGCGCAAGAAGCAGAAGGCCGGAGGTTGCCATGTCGAGCCTATGGACAATGCGCGCTGTAGGTAAGGCACGCTGTACGCGCCAAATAACGCTGTCGAAATGCTCAGGGGCTTTACCAGGCACCGTAAGTAAGCCTGCTTGCTTATTGAGAACCAAAATGTCGTTGTCTTGATATAAGACAGAAAGCCACGGGGTCTGTGGCGGCTGATATTGAAACATGGGTGGCGATGGTGTCCTACCGGCGGTGAGCGTTAAAACTTAACTTCACTAATGGGGCGGTCTGCAAACTTGAGATCCACTTGGTATTCAACGCCCGAGGCATTGACAAAGAAGTACAGCTTTTCACGCTTGAATAGTTCATTCAAAAAGACATTCTTTACGCCTGGACGTCGCTCTGGTTGCCAGTCGGATAGCTCGACACCATAGCGGCTGACGAGAATATTTTTAAACCGATCCGGCGTCACAAGTAATAACTGCTTATTCTCGTCAATAAGCGTAATGGTGTTACCAGAAACTCGAAACGGCTCTTCAGGTGTAAACAAGGCGCTGTCCTCTTATAAAAGCAGCTTTACTGCAAAAACGTAATGACACTTACTATATCTGAAGAATTAATCATCGCCAACTATCGGAGGCGTTTGGCTAAAGTAGTCCTCGGCAATTAAGCAGGCTGAGACACTGTCAATTTTGTCTTTCGCCAGCCCTCGGTAGCCGTACTCTGCGAAGAGTTCTTCTTTTGCACTCACGGTGGTCAGGCGTTCATCTTGAAGTACTACCTGGACACCGAAGCGGCCATGCAGCCTGTTCGCAAACTTACGAGCGAGTTGGGTGAGCTCTTGCTCTGTGCCGTCCATATTGTAAGGAAGCCCCACGACGCAAAGGTGAGGCTGCCAGGTGTCTAATAGGGTGCTCACCAGGTGCCACTGAGGCTGCCCATCTTTGGCTTTTAAGGCGGCTAAGGGAGAAGCGGTTTGGGTTAGACTTTGACCAACAGCCACCCCAATACTGCGGGTACCGAAGTCGAAGGCAAGCACCGTCATGGCTTGTTGCGTGGGGGGCTCAGGCATGTCCTGCCTCATTACTAAGCTGCCATACGTCAATGCCAAGTTGAGCGGTTGCCTTTTCCCAGCGGTCTTTTATCGGGGTGTTAAACACGATGTCTGCGTCTGCTGGTATCGTCAGCCAACTATTTGCGGCTAGCTCGTCTTCCAATTGCCCTGCTTCCCAGCCAGCAAAACCAAGGGCTAAGAAAAATTGGCTCGGAGCACGGTCGGTGCCTAGGGCTGACAAAATGTCTTTTGACGTGGTGATCATCACCTCATCACTAAGTTGTAAACTGCTGCGCCAACCCTCTTGTGGTGTATGGAGTACGAACCCACGGTCGGTGCCAACAGGGCCGCCAGCAAATACAGGAACCTCGTCCAGCTCAGGGTTACTGGTTTCAATGTCAATCTGTTCGAGCAGGCTGGCTAGGCTTAAATCTATCGGTTGATTAAGAACTAAGCCCATGGCTCCTTCGTCGTTATGCTCACAAATATAGGTCACGGTACGTTCAAAGAAAGGGTCCTTTAAACTTGGCATAGCAATGAGAAAGTTATTTTGTAAACTATTCATTTTTACTCGCTACGTCCGCTTCAACTGCGGCAAAAAAGTCGGCTGCAATATTCATATTGTAATGGTTTTCAATTTCACGCATGCAGGTAGGGCTGGTGACGTTTATTTCGGTAATGCGGTCACCAATGACATCAAGGCCAACGAGGTACAAGCCTTTGGCTTTGAACGCGGGTCCAACGGCGCGAGCTAAGGCCCAGTCGCTCTCGCTGAGAGGTTGTGGTCTACCACTGCCTCCGGCGGCCAAGTTGCCGCGGGTTTCGCCAGCGGTAGGAATGCGTGCAAGTGCATAAGGAGCAGCTTCGCCATTAATAAGTAGAATACGCTTATCGCCCTCTTTGATAGCAGGCAAATATTCCTGCACCATGCAGTACTGCTGACCATGCTGGGTCAGCGTTTCAATAATAACACCCAGGTTATTGCCGTCTTCGCTAACACGGAAAATAGAGGCGCCGCCCATGCCGTCTAAAGGCTTGAGAATAATGTCCTGATGCTTCTTGTGAAACTCACGAATTTGCTGTTCGCTGCGGGTCACTAAAGTGGCTGGAATTAACTCTGGGAACCACGCGGTGTAAAGCTTTTCGCCGCAATCTCTTAGGCTTTGTGGACGGTTTGCAACTAAGGCTCCGTCTCGTTGTGCAAGGTCAAGAATATGTGTTGCATAAACAAACTCCATGTCGAAGGGAGGGTCTTTACGCATAATCAGAATATCTACGTCGCCAAGCTTTATTTGCTGGCGCTCACCCAGACGGTAATAGTCCTCACTTTGGTCGGTCACGGTGAGAGAGCGTGCTGAGCCAACGGGCGTGCCGTCTTCAATATATAAGTCAGAAAGCTCGAAATAGAGCAGATCATGGCCACGTGCTTGCGCTTCAAGGGCAAGGCGGAAACTGGTGTCTTTGTGTGGCGTAATCTGGGCGATAGGGTCCATGATAAAACCAACGCGAGCCATAAATACTCCTTAAAACTAAGTGCTAACGTAAGCCGGCAAGGTCGCCAAACTGGCACTGAAGTGCGGTTATAGCGGTAAGCGCAGCTGTTTCTGTGCGTAAAATGCGAGGCCCCATTTGAATGCCTTGGCACTTGAACTGTTCACAGAGTGACACTTCTTGCGCACTAAAACCACCTTCAGGGCCAATCAACACTTCGAAGGCGTCTTGAGCAGTTAAGCCCGACAACGACTGCTGCGCTGTCGGTTCAAGCATTAAGCGTTGCCCTAGCGGTTCTAACGCAAGCCATTGAGCTAAGGTTACCGCAGGGCGTACTTCAGGTACAAGGTTTCGTCCACTTTGTTCACAGGCGCTGATGACAATACGTTGCCATTGCTCCAGCCGCTTGGTTAAGCGATCACCTTGTAATTTCACCGTGCATCGCTCGGTAAAAAGTGGCGTAATTGAAGCGACGCCGAGTTCCACCGACTTCTGCAGTACAAAGTCCATGCGCTCACCTCTTGAAATACCTTGTGCCAAATGAATGGCGAGAGGCGACTCACGGTTATCGAGCGTCTCGGCTTGCACTTTAACCAGCACATTTTTCTTGCTGGCAGTGACAATGGTGGCATGGAAAACCTTGTTGCTCCCATTAAATAGGTCAATAGGGGCGCCTTCGCGTAAACGCAAAACGCGGCCAACATGGTTGGCCGCATCTTCTGTGAGGGCTACTTCAGCCTGAAGGCTTATAGGCTCCGGGTGATAAATGCGTGGCACGCGCATAACTAAACTGCGCTTCTCAGTAGTTCAGCTTTGTCGGTTTTTTCCCAAGGGAACTCGTTCCGCCCAAAGTGCCCGTAGGCGGCGGTTGCTTGATAAATTGGGCGCTCTAAATCGAGCATTTGAATTAAGCCATAAGGGCGCAAGTCAAAGTGCTCACGTACAAGTCGCTCAAGGGTTTCATTGCTGTGTGGGCTGGTTCCGAAGGTTTCAATGCTAATAGACGTCGGCTCGGCAACACCAATAGCGTAGGACACCTGCAGTTCACAGCGTTTGGCAAGGCCAGCTGCAACAAGGTTTTTGGCAACATAGCGGGCAGCATAGGCAGCACTGCGGTCTACTTTTGAAGGGTCTTTACCAGAGAAAGCACCGCCACCGTGGCGAGCCATACCACCGTAGGTGTCCACAATGATTTTTCGACCCGTTAAACCACAATCGCCAACCGGGCCGCCAATCACAAAGCGCCCTGTGGGGTTAATGTGGAACTTCGTGTCTTTATGCAACCACTCCGCAGGAAGCGTTGGCTTAATAATGGTTTCCATAACCGCTTCACGTAAATCACTTAAGCTAATGTCTTCCCGGTGTTGAGTGGAAAATACCACCGCGTCGATACCAACGGGCACACCATTTTCATAGACAAAAGAAAGCTGGCTCTTGGCGTCTGGGCGCATCCAGTCTAACTCGGTGCGGCGCACCTGAGCTTGGCGCTGTACTAACTTATGAGAATACACAATAGGGGCTGGCATGAGCACATCTGTTTCGTCGCTAGCATACCCAAACATAAGTCCTTGGTCACCGGCGCCTTGTTCAGCGGGAGTCGCCCGGTCCACACCTTGGTTGATATCGGGAGACTGTTTGCCAATGGCATTTAAAACAGCACAGCTGTCGGCGTCAAACCCCATGTCTGAATGGGTATAACCAATGCGCCGAACTGTATCGCGGGCTATTTTTTCAATATCCACCCAAGCTGTAGTGTTTATTTCACCACCGACTAACGCCATGCCTGTTTTTACGTAGGTTTCACAGGCTACACGGGCTTTTGGGTCGACAGCTAAGATAGCGTCCAGTACGGCATCGGAAATTTGGTCGGCTATTTTATCTGGATGCCCTTCAGATACTGACTCAGAGGTAAATACGTGACGTGTCATAATTTGGTCCGTTTGGTTACGCAAGAAGCTGGAAAATGTGCTGCAACAGAACCTGCCACAACAAATACAATTGAATGGGCAACAGGATACAGCAGCGAGAGTGAGAAATCTACAATTAGACGTCTATCTGTCTAAACTTCTTTTTGAAAATAGCGTAGCAAAGGGGCGGTTAGGTTTGCGCCTACGCCAGGAATATTAGACAATAATGCGCCAATGATGTTGGGTTGCAACGCCTTTACCTATGCGCTTCCCACCTTTCTCTTAATTATCAAGGAGTTCTGCATGTCTGACCGTCGCCACCTTGCCAATGCTATTCGTGCGCTAAGTATGGATGCTGTTCAACAAGCTAAGTCGGGGCATCCCGGCGCACCCATGGGGATGGCGGATATCGCTGAAGTGCTATGGCGTGACTACCTGGTACATAACCCAGCGAATCCTGAGTGGTTGAACCGCGACCGCTTTATTCTTTCCAATGGTCACGGTTCGATGTTGATTTATGCGCTGTTGCATTTAACCGGTTACGACGTAAGTATTGAAGACATTAAGGCTTTCCGCCAACTCCACTCAAAAACGCCAGGCCACCCAGAACTCGGCTATACACCCGGCGTAGAAACCACCACAGGTCCATTAGGGCAGGGCATTGCAAATGCTGTGGGTATGGCACTCGCTGAAAAAGCACTGGCAGCACAGTTTAACCGCGACGCGTTCCCCATTGTAGACCACTATACGTATACCTTCTTAGGCGACGGTTGCTTGATGGAAGGTATTTCGCATGAAGTCTGTTCGCTGGCTGGTACCTTAGGCCTCGGTAAACTGATCGCTTTTTATGATGACAACGGCATTTCTATTGACGGCCAGGTGGACGGCTGGTTCACCGACGACAGCGTAAAACGCTTTGAAAGTTATGGCTGGCATGTCATTGCAGATGTGGATGGTCACGACGCCAACGCAGTAAAACAAGCCATTGAAGCCGCCCGTGCTGAAACACAGCGGCCCACGCTAATTTGTTGTAAGACGGTGATTGGTTTTGGTTCACCGAATAAACAAGGCTCAGAGTCGAGCCATGGTGCGCCGCTGGGTGAAGACGAAATTGCGTTAGCCCGTGAACAGTTAGGCTGGCCGCACCCTGCATTTGAGGTGCCAAATGACGTGATGGACGCTTGGAGTGCGTCGGCCGCTGGAAACCGTGCAGAACAAGCATGGAATGAATTATTCGCCGGATATAAAGCGGAACACCCCGAGTTAGCGGCAGAGTTCGAGCGCCGCATGCAAGGCGAGTTGCCTGAAAATTGGCGTGAAGAAAGTGACCGCTGGATAGCTTCACTGCAAGCGAACCCTGCGAATGTAGCCACACGTAAAGCATCGCAAAATGCGTTGAATGCCATTGGTCCAATGTTGCCTGAACTTTTAGGTGGCTCTGCAGACTTGGCTGGGTCAAACCTTACCCTGTGGAAAGACTCAAAAGCCATTACGGCTGACGACGCCAGTGGCAACTACGTGTTTTACGGCGTTCGTGAGTTTGGTATGTCCGCCATTATGAATGGTGTCATGCTGCATGGCGGCTTTCGTCCCTACGGCGCTACCTTCTTAATGTTTATGGAATACGCGCGTAATGCGGTGCGCATGTCAGCATTAATGAAACTACCGGTCATGTACGTTTATACCCATGACTCCATTGGCTTGGGTGAAGACGGTCCTACACACCAGCCGGTCGAGCAATTAGCCAGCATGCGTTCAACGCCAAACTTACATACCTGGCGCCCATGTGACCAAGTGGAGTCGGCCGTGGCTTGGCAGGCTGCGGTTGAGCGGAATGACGGCCCCACCGCCTTGGTATTTACTCGCCAAGGCTTGCCACAAATGGAGCGCTCTGAGGAGCAGCTAGCGAACATTCGCCGCGGCGGCTATATACTGATCGACACGGAAGGCACACCGGATGTGATTTTAATGGCCACAGGCTCTGAAGTTGAGCTAGCAATGCAAGCGGCTGCACAGCTAACTGCGCAAGGGGAAAAAGTCCGGGTTGTTTCAATGCCCTCTACCTGCGTGTTTGACAGCCAAGACGCTGACTACCAAGAGCAGGTTTTGCCGCGCGCTGTTCGTCGTCGTGTCGCTGTGGAAGCCGCCTCAGCTGACTTTTGGCGTAAATATGTAGGTCTCGACGGCGCCGTGCTGGGCATGACAACCTTTGGAGAGTCAGCTCCTGCCGACGAGTTGTTTAAACACTTTGGCTTTACTGTAGAAAACCTGGTTGAGCTAGTAGGCAAAGTGTAAATGAAGCAGCAGCGCATAAGAATTGCTATTCATGGGTTTGGACGCATAGGGCGTAGTGTATTACGCGCCCTGTTTGAGTCTGAGCGTCATCATGCATTTGAAGTTGTAGCAATTAATGAATTAGCATCTATAGAAGGCATGGCTCACCTGCTGAAGTACGACACAACACATGGGCGTTTTGCGTTCCCGGTGACCGTTGAAGGCGAAACACTGCGTGTGGCGGATCAAGTCATAACAACGCTGCATGAAAAAGAGGTGTCGGCACTTCCATGGGAGGCGCTAGGTATTGATATTGTGCTGGATTGTACCGGCACTGCTGAGTCTCGGGCCGATGCGGAGCTGCATTTAGTTGCGGGGGCGAAGCGGGTGTTGTTGTCGCACCCTTCTTCACCCGATGTCGACTTTACCGTTATACAAGGCGTCAACAACTCGGAGTTAAAAGCCGAGCATGTGGTTGTGTCGAATGGCTCCTGTACTACGAACTGCATTGTACCGGTTATCCAGGCATTAGATGAAGCCTTTGGTGTAGACAGCGGAACTATAACCACCATTCATTCCTTGATGAATGATCAACAAGTCATCGACAGTTATCATGACAACTTACGCTTGTCGCGTGCGGCTTCACAGTCAATTATTCCAGTAGATACGCGCTTAGCTCGTGGGATTGAGCGAATTCTACCTAAGTTTGCCGGACGCTTTGAAGCCATTGCTGTGCGTGTGCCGACAACCAACGTGACCGCCATGGACTTAAGTGTCACCTTGAATCAAAATGTGAGCATAGCCAGTGTTAACGAGGCATTAAAACACGCAGCCATAGGTTCGCAGCAGGGTATTTTAGGTTACACAGACACCCCGTTGGTTTCGGCTGACTTTAACCATGACCCGCGCTCTTGTATTGTCGACGGTACGCAAAGCCGGGTAAGTCACAAGCGACTTGTGAAAGTTCTCAGTTGGTGTGACAACGAATGGGGCTTTGCCAACCGCATGCTCGACACGGCAGCGGATATGGGACAGTTCATAAAGGCTCAATAACATAAACTTTTAGCAACACACATTGAAGGTAATGCGATGACAGTTAAGTTAATGGACGATTTAGATTTACGTGGGAAACGTGTATTAATTCGTGAAGATTTAAACGTGCCCATTAAAGAGGGAGTTATAACGTCGGATGCTCGCCTACGAGCTGCACTACCCACTTTGAAAAAAGCGCTGGAGCAAGGTGCAAAAGTGATGGTGATGTCGCACCTCGGGCGACCCACGGAAGGGGAATATAACCCTGAATTTTCTATGAGCCCGGTAGCACGCTATCTCGACGAGCACTTGCCATTCCCTGTGCGCCTTGAAAGTAATTACCTTGATGGTGTTGAAGTGTCGGGCGGCGAGCTGGTTGTTTTTGAAAACGTTCGCTTCAATGTGGGCGAAAAGAAAAACGATCCAGTCTTAGCGAAAAAACTTGCTGCACTATGCGACGTTTTTGTTATGGATGCTTTCGGTACAGCCCACCGTGCTCAGGCGTCAACTTACGGCGTAGCCCAGTACGCCCCTATCGCGTGCGCTGGACCCTTACTCACTGCCGAGTTGAATGCGCTGGGTAAAGTGTTTGAAAATCCGAAGCGCCCATTGGTTGCCATTGTAGGCGGCTCAAAGGTTTCAACCAAGCTGATGGTACTGAATTCCTTGGTCCGCAAAGTAGACCAACTCATCGTAGGCGGAGGGATTGCCAATACCTTTATTGCCAGTGAAGGGTACCCTGTAGGGAAGTCTTTATACGAAAGCGACTTGGTTAAAGAAGCGCAACGCTTGTCAGACTCTGCCCGTGCCCGTGGTGCTGAAATACCTATTCCAACAGACGTGGTTGTAGGTGAGCGGTTTGCTGAAGACGCACAGGCAACAACAAAGCCCGTTGCTGACATAAGCTCAGACGATATGGTGTTTGACATTGGCCCGGACACAGCAGACGCTTTGGCACAGCACTTAAAAAATGCAGGTACTATTATTTGGAATGGCCCTGTTGGGGTGTTTGAATTTGAACAGTTTGGCGCGGGCACAGAAGCCTTAGCTCGGGCAATAGCGGAAAGTGACGCTTTTAGTGTCGCTGGTGGTGGCGACACACTCGCAGCAATAGACAAATACGGTATTGCAGAACAAGTGTCCTATATTTCAACAGGTGGCGGTGCCTTCTTAGAGTTTCTTGAAGGGAAAACCTTGCCGGCTGTGGCGATTCTGCAAGCCCGTGGACAAGACGCTTAAACAAGCGCACCATATACAACATGAAAACAACACGATTTAAATAAAATAATTAGGTAAAGGAGTTTCCGACATGGCACTTATTTCATTGCGCCAAATGCTCGATCACGCTGCTGAGCATAGCTATGGTATCCCAGCGTTTAACGTGAACAACTTAGAACAAATGCGTGCCATTATGGAAGCTGCGGACGAAACCGACAGCCCAGTAATTGTGCAAGCGTCTGCTGGTGCACGTAAATATGCTGGCGCACCTTTCTTGCGTCATTTAATCCTTGCAGCCACCGAAGAGTTTCCACATATTCCTGTGGTTATGCACCAAGACCACGGAACTTCCCCAGCAATTTGTCAGCGTTCAATTCAACTGGGCTTTAGCTCAGTGATGATGGACGGGTCTTTATTAGAAGACGGTAAAACCCCTGCAGACTACGACTACAACGTAGATGTGACGCGCCGAGTTGTAGAAATGGCCCACGCTTGTGGGGTTTCTGTAGAAGGGGAACTAGGGTGCCTTGGCTCTCTAGAAACAGGTCAGGCAGGAGAAGAAGACGGTGTGGGTGCTGAAGGTACTTTAACCGCGGAACAGCTGCTGACAGACCCAGAAGAAGCGGCCGACTTTGTACGCGCTACTCAAGTTGACGCATTGGCGATTGCAGTAGGTACTTCCCATGGTGCATACAAGTTTACGCGTCCACCAACAGGTGACATTCTTTCGATTGACCGTATTAAAGAAATTCATGCCCGTATTCCGAATACGCATTTAGTGATGCATGGTTCTTCGTCTGTACCGCAAGAATGGCTAGCAGTGATTAATGAATTCGGTGGTGACATTGGCGAAACCTACGGTGTGCCAGTTGAGCAAATTCAAGAAGGTATTCGCCACGGAGTGCGCAAAGTAAACATTGACACAGACTTACGTTTGGCTTCAACGGGTGCTATTCGCCGTTTCTTAGCGGAAAATAAAGCCGAGTTTGACCCACGTAAATACTTTGCTGTGGCAACACAAGCGATGAAAGAAATTTGTATTGCACGTTATGAAGCATTTGGTGCTGCCGGTCAAGGTAGTAAAATTAAACCAATATCGCTTGAAGCTATGTCGCAGAAGTATGAAGCGGGTGAGCTAAAAGCAATCATTAAGTAATACAGATTGCATTTATTAAAAATACCAGCTTCGGCTGGTATTTTTTTTTATAAAAAAGGCCAGAAGCCTATAAGACCTCTATTATTCTTTGCTACACTACTCTAACTGTTATGTTTTCCTAAATAATGAAAAGAGGTGTTCGTGCGATTATTGGTAATGGCTCTCAGTTTATGTAGTTTTTCAGCAGTGGCTGCACCTTCAAGCTTTATGTTTGATGATATCAAAGACAGAGACACGTCTGGAGAAGAAGATGGTGTGTGGAGAGCAAGCGCGGAATTCGGTTTTCTGATGCGATCAGGCAATACCGACTCGAAGTCGTGGAAAACGAAGTTAGATATACATCGCGATACGGCCATGTGGCGTCATCGGGGTTCATTTACTTACGACAGAGCGGAACGAAAAACAGATACGGGCACAGAAGTGGACGCGGACCGCTTATTTACCTCGTTACAGTCGAACCGTGTATTCGGTGAAAGCCAGAATTCGTCTATTTTTATGTATGGCTCATACGAGGACGACCGTAAGTCGAGTTTTGAATATCAGTCGACGATTGCCGCGGGTTACGGTTCGCGCTATAAACACAGTGAAAGTCTCCACGCGGACTTTGAAATTGGTCCGGGTTTGGCATACAACAAGTCTGTCGAGGAAGAGTCTGAAATTGAAGCCATTTTACGTTTGGCGACGAACATTGAATGGACTATTTCCGAAAACTCAAACTTCACACAGCTTATTTCAACGGAAGTTGGTGAAGACAACACACGTTCACGTGCAGTGTCGGCGTTAACGGCTAACTTAAATGCCCGCTTAGCCATGCGTTTAACCTTGACACTAACGCACAATACAACGGTCACCCCAAAAGCCTCCGGCGAATACCCAGAAAAGCTCGATTCAGAAACAGCTGTCACTTTAGTGTATAAGTTCTAACTCACCTTAGAATTAGGACGGATGAACATGAAGCAAGTCGATAACGTATCGAATTTAAAGCTGTTGGAAATACTGAACCGGCTGGACTTTTTTAAGCAGTTCTCCTTAGATGACCGCCATGCACTTTTAGAAGACAAGTTACAGGTGTTCTTTTGTAAGAAAGGGTTTCGAGTGTTCCGCGAAGGCGAAATAGACGCAACCTTTTATTTGGTTTTAAGCGGCCGGGTTCGCATTGTTCAGCGGAAATTGAATCGTACCCTCGGGGAAGTTAAAGCGGGTCAATTTCTTGGAGAGGGCGCGTTTATAACTCAAGGCCCGCGAAGTGCCTCGGGTGTCGCTTTGGAAGACACCTTGCTATTACGTATTGACATAGAAGCCTTACGCTCGTTAGCGCCGGCTATTCGAGAAAAGTTAAAAGATGCAATTATTGCGGGTATGGCAAAACGAATTGGTGAGCTGAACGAGCGACTACAATCCGTGCTCTAGTTCCGTAGCCTATTTATTCTACCTAACATTATTGGTTGGTCATGAAGCGACAAGAATACCACTTTGAATTACCCGACGAGTTGATTGCTCGTTACCCCCAGAAAGACCGTGCAACAAGCCGTTTGCTTCACTTAAATGGCAGCACGGGTACATGTGAACATAAACAGTTCCGCGACTTGCTTGAGTTAATTGAACCCAATGACTTGCTTGTATTTAACGACACGCGGGTTATTCCAGCGCGGCTCTTAGGGCAAAAAGTGTCGGGCGGTAAGCTTGAAGTACTGGTTGAGCGTGTGACAGGTTCGCATACTGCTTTTGCCCATGTTCGTAGCAACCGAGCTCCTAAAGTAGGTGCCGAGTTGCTGCTAGAATGTGCCGTGAAGGTTCAAGTGATTGGACGGGAAGATGCTCTGTTTGAGCTGGAATTTGATCACGAGAAGAGTGTGCTAGAATGGCTCGATACCTATGGGCACATGCCACTCCCTCCTTATATTGATAGGCCCGATGAGCAAGCGGACCGGGAACGCTATCAAACAGTGTATGGACGAAAACTTGGAGCGGTTGCAGCACCCACCGCAGGTTTACACTTCGATGAGCCCATGCTGCAAGCCTTACGTGAAAAAGGCGTGCACTTCGCCCATGTGACCCTGCATGTAGGCGCAGGCACGTTTCAGCCGGTTCGGGTAGACAATATTCTAGAGCACAAAATGCACAGTGAATATGCAGAAGTACCCACTGAAGTGGTGCAAGCCATTGCAGAAGCACGCCAGCGAGGTGGCAGGGTGATTGCCGTTGGTACTACGTCGGTGCGTTCGCTCGAGTCAGCCGCTGTGGCTGGAAATGGTGAACTAAAGCCGTTTGCCAATGAAACAGATATTTTTATTTACCCTGGCTATGAATTTAAAGTTGTCGACGCCATGCTGACCAACTTTCATTTACCAGAGTCTACTTTAATTATGCTGGTGTCGGCCTTTGCCGGTAAAAGCCATGTCATGGGCGCATATAAAGAAGCGATTGAGCATAAGTATCGCTTCTTCAGTTATGGCGACGCCATGTTCATCAGCAAAAAAATAACGGAATAATTGAGTACCCCTATGAGTCGTATGTCGTTTGAATTAATAAGCACCACGGGAAAAGCCCGTCGTGGTCGATTAACCTTTCCGCGCGGAGAAGTAGATACTCCAGCATTTATGCCCGTGGGGACGCTAGGCACGGTAAAAGGTATGACCCCAGAAGAAGTTGCGGCGACGGGTGCGCAGATTTGTTTGGGCAATACATTCCACTTAATGCTACGGCCAGGTACCGACATTATAGAGCAGCATGGTGACTTGCATGACTTTATGAATTGGGAAAAGCCAATACTCACCGACTCAGGTGGTTTCCAAGTCTTTAGCTTGGGTAAGCTTCGCAAAATTAGCGAAGAAGGTGTGGACTTCCGTTCGCCAATTAATGGCGAGAAAATTATGCTGACACCAGAAATATCCATTGATGTGCAGCGTAAGCTTGGCTCTGACATTGTGATGATTTTTGATGAATGCACACCGTACCCGGCAACTCATGAAGAAGCGCGGGTTTCTATGGAGCTTTCCTTGCGCTGGGCAGAGCGTTCGAAGCGTGCCCATGAAGGGAACGATGCGGCGTTGTTTGGTATAGTGCAAGGTGGTATGTACGAAGAGCTCCGTACAATTTCTTTGGAAGGCTTAGAAAGTATTGGTTTTGACGGTTATGCCATTGGTGGCCTTTCTGTGGGTGAGCCAAAAGAAGACATGATGCGTATTTTAGACCACATAACTCCAGAAATGCCCGAGCACAAGCCAAGGTACTTAATGGGTGTGGGCAAACCAGAAGACTTAGTAGAAGCGGTGCGTCGCGGTGTTGACATGTTCGACTGCGTAATGCCAACTCGTAATGCGCGGAATGGCCACTTATTTGTACGGGAAGGTGTGATTAAAATACGTAATGCACGCCACAAAACCGACACGGGCCCCCTAGACCCAGAGTGCAGTTGCTACACATGTCAAAACTACTCCCGTGCATACTTACACCACTTGCATCGTAGTAATGAAATTCTTGGAGCGCGCTTAAATACAATCCATAATTTGCAATATTACCAAGATGTAATGCAAGGTATGCGTCATGCGCTTGATAATAACACTTTCGAAGACTTTGTTACTGAGTTTTATGAAAGAAAAGGCTTGGATGTTCCAGACTTACTAAAGTAGTGTATATTAAATGACCGGCTGACAACTTTAAGGACAAAACATGCTTGCAGACGATTTCTCTAATGCGTTAATACCTGTGTCTGTCGAGTTAGAGCTTAGATTTGGAACCCACAGTGAACGTGTCAGAGGCATTCTGGTTGGACAGAAGCAACACGAATACCTCATTATTGAAGTATCAAAAAAACATAATTGGGTTGAGGTACAAACGTGGTTTCATGAAGCTGCGTCAGTAGTTATACGTGGGGTGGTGCATGACGGTCGCATTGTTGCGGGCCTGACAGAGTATATTGCTTTTAATGCAAGACCCCAGCGCATTGTATACCTAAGTTATCCTGACAAATTAGAGTCGCGCATGTTGCGCCAAGCCCCGCGCATTGATGTGGAGCTGGATGCAGTGTTACGTGCGAAACCAGGGGAAGGAGCTGCATTCCCTGAAGAGAGTGGCATTATTGAGTTAAAAGGTATTGTAAATGATGTCTCTCGCGGTGGCTTAAGTTTTAGTACCCAATTAAGTGAAGAGCTCAATATTGAGGATTTCAACGCCATTGGCGTTGAAATTGAAGTGTTTGACGGTGAAGAAAGCCTACTAAAAGCCCATGCGGAAACGCGAGCTGCACGTATTGCAGGCGAACATGTTATCATAGGCCTTCTCGTGGATAGCGACAAAAAGCAGTTTGTGGACTCGCTAGACCATTTGATCTTGCATTCCAAAGCGATCAAAAAGATGATCCAAGGGTAGAAAGTAGACAAAGGGCTTTACAGGTGCCGTTTATTTGTTTAGTATTCAGCACCAGTTTTTTCCAAGTTTACTAGTTAACGAATTTTTGAGGTGAGGGGCTAATGCCAGCAGTTAAATTAAAAGAGAACGAACCGTTTGACGTCGCTTTACGTCGCTTTAAGCGCTCGTGTGAGAAAGCAGGTGTACTATCTGAAGTTCGTAGCCGTGAATACTACGAAAAGCCTACAGCAGAGCGTAAGCGTAAAAAAGCAGCAGCGAAAAAGCGTCACGCGAAGAAGTTATCTCGTGAAAATGCACGTCGTACTCGCCTGTACTAAGCTTTTTGCTGGTTAAAACTAGCACTCCGATATTTGTCGGTACTGCAAAGAGTTTGACCCGAAAAAACCGTGTTCTGCACGGTTTTTTTGTGCCCACACACGGAGTACATTAAAACCATGGCTGGACTAATACCAAAAGACTTTATTCAAGATCTTGTTGCACGGGCTGATATTCACTCTGTGGTTGACTCACGGGTACGTTTGAAGAAAGCCGGTCGTAATTACCAAGCTTGCTGTCCTTTCCATAGTGAAAAGTCTCCTTCCTTTACTGTAGCGCCTGACAAGCAGTTTTATCATTGTTTTGGTTGTGGTGCGCACGGCAATGCCATTGACTTTGTCATGGAGTACGACGGTTTAGAGTTTCCTGATGCAGTGGAAGTGCTAGCAGCGGAGCTTGGGCTGGAAGTGCCTCGGGAGCGTGGTGCAGGTAGAGCAGGGCGCGATCGTGCAGAGATAGAAGACGATTACAACCTGATGGAGCGTGTTGCGCGCTTTTACATGCAGCAACTGCGTCAGCATGGGAAGTCGGCTCAAGTCATAGAGTACCTAAAAAACCGGGGCCTGACAGGGGAAACGGCGAAAGCCTTTGGTATTGGCTATGCACCCAGTGAGTGGGACAGTGTTTTAAAAGGCTTTGGGGGTAATAAAGCTGCAGAGCAACAACTACTTGCTTTAAAACTTATTAATGAGAACGACAGCGGTCGTCGTTATGACTTTTTCCGCGATCGCTTAATCTTTCCGATCCGCGAT
Organism: Aliidiomarina taiwanensis; assembly: GCF_003987015.1. GTDB lineage: Bacteria > Pseudomonadota > Gammaproteobacteria > Enterobacterales > Alteromonadaceae > Aliidiomarina > Aliidiomarina taiwanensis. The sequence continues at coordinate 61,391 of NZ_PIPQ01000004.1, forward strand.
CGGCGAGGGCGCGTGGTCGGGTTTGGTGGTCGTGTGCTCGACAATGAGCAGGGGCCAAAGTATTTAAACTCGCCGGAAACCCGGCTATTTCATAAAGGCCGTGAACTGTATGGCTTTTATGAAATGAAACAGCATTACAAGCAGCTAGAGCAAGTGGTTATTGTGGAAGGGTATATGGACGTGGTCGCCCTAGCTCAGCATGGTGTTCGCAATGCTGTAGCTTCCCTTGGGACAGCAGCAACACCGGAGCAACTACAATTGCTGTTCCGTCAATCTCCACAAGTTATTTGCTGTTTTGATGGTGATAGAGCCGGGCGCGATGCGGCGTGGCGTGCATTAGAAAATGCATTACCTATGTTGCGTGACGGTCACGATTTACGTTTTCTCTTTCTTCCTGACGGGGACGATCCAGACTCGATCGTGCGTGCAGAAGGAAAAGAAGGTTTTTTGAAGCGGCTGGAACAAGCACAGTCATTGCGTCATTACTTTTTTGAACACTTATCCAGCCAATATGATCTTTCCCAAGATGCTGGAAAAGGGGCCCTGATAGCAGCGGCGAAACCCTTGATAGAACGACTGCAAAGTGAGTTTTACCGCGAGCTCATGCTTGAGGAACTGGCCAATCGATTAGGCCGAGATATTTCACAGCTCGAACAAATGATAGCAAAACCCACGGTTAAAATGCCTCCGCAAACAGCCAAGCGTTCGCGGGGAACCCCTGTTGAGCGTGCCATGGGTATGCTGGTGCAGCACCCGGAGCTTGGCAAAATGGTGCCTGTAAACAATACCTTGGCTGACTTAAAAATGGAGAACGCAAAAGTATTTGTGGCATTGCACCGACAAACCAGTGGGCAAACCCTCACCACAGCGCAGCTGTTAGAGGGGTGGCGTGGTACTCGTTATGAAGAACAATTACGAGATTTAGCCCAATGGAACCATGAAATTCTTGCAGCACACCTTGAACAAGAGTTCAAAGACACCTATATGTTCTTAATAGACCGCTATTTAGAACAGCGGTATGAAGAATTAAAAGCTTTACCTACGGAACAGTTAACCAAGGCTCGGTTACGTGAACTTGACCAAATCTTAAGAGCCCTGAAAAAGTCTCCCTAGCAAAGTGCTTGGGAAATATAGTTCTATTATCGGCTGGCTGAATAACCGTCTATTTGCTATAATATGCGGTCATTCCAAAAGCATCCCAATAATCATTCAACTGAGGTGAACGCCTGTATGCAGACTCGGCAGTCGCAACTGAAACTTCTTATTGCTAAGGGAAAAGAGCAAGGGTATTTAACTTTTGCTGAAGTGAACGATCACTTACCCCAAGACATTGTAGATTCAGACCAAATCGAAGATATAGTTCGCATGATTAACGACATGGGTATCAAGGTGTTTGAAAATGCACCAGATGCCGATGAGCTTATGATGAGCGAAGACGCAGCTGACGAAGATGCAGCTGAAGCGGCAGCAGCAGCACTCGCTACTGTTGAAAGTGAAATTGGCCGAACCACAGACCCTGTACGTATGTATATGCGTGAAATGGGAACGGTGGAGCTCCTGACTCGTGAAGACGAAATTGCTATTGCAAAGCGGATAGAACAAGGTATTAACCAAGTCCAATCGTCCATTGCAGAGTACCCGCAAGCTATCAAATACCTACTTGAACAGTGGGATGCTTTCGAAGCAGAAGAAATTCGCTTAACAGACATTATTGTTGGCTTTGTTGACCCTGACGAAGTAGGGCAAGTAGCGCCAACAGCCACCCATGTTGGCTCTGAGTTAACCGAAGAGCAGCAGGAAGACGCTGACGACGAAGACGAAACACCGGCGGAAGAAGAAGAGGAAGACACAGGTTTAGACCCTGAGTTCGCGCGTGAAAAGTTTGCAGAGCTCCGCACTCAATACGAAAAGACCTGTGCAACCATTGAAAAGCACGGGCGTGAACATGAAAAGTCGAAAGCTGAAATTGAAGCACTTGGTGAACTGTTCCGTCAATTCCAATTAGTGCCTAAGCTGTTCGACCGCTTAGTACGTGACATGCGTGAAGTGATGCACCGAGTGCGTGTGCAAGAGCGCCTTATCATGAAGCTTTGCTTAGAAAACAGCAAGCTACCGAAGCGTACCTTTGTGCAAGCCTTTGCAGGTCAAGAAAGCAGCATGGACTGGTTCGATAAACTAGTGAACAAAGGCGTGAGTTATAGTGCCGACTTAGCAGTACAGCGTGAAGAGGTTGAGCGCTGCGTGCAGAAACTGCATGAAGTTGCCGTAGAAACCGGTTTAACGATTTCCGACGTGAAAGACATTAACCGCCGCATGTCAATTGGTGAAGCCAAAGCCAGCCGAGCCAAGAAAGAAATGATTGAAGCAAACTTGCGTTTGGTTATTTCCATTGCGAAGAAGTACACCAACCGTGGCTTGCAATTCCTCGACCTAATTCAGGAAGGGAACATAGGCCTCATGAAAGCGGTTGATAAGTTTGAATATCGCCGTGGGTTTAAATTTTCAACCTATGCCACCTGGTGGATTCGCCAAGCAATTACTCGTTCCATTGCGGACCAAGCGCGAACCATTCGTATTCCAGTGCATATGATTGAGACCATTAACAAGCTGAACCGTGTAGCACGCCAAATGCTACAAGAAATGGGGCGTGAGCCGCATCCGGAAGAGCTTGCTGAGCGTATGGCTATGCCGGAGGACAAGGTACGGAAAGTGCTGAAAATAGCGAAAGAGCCTATTTCCATGGAAACCCCAATTGGTGACGATGAAGACTCGCACTTAGGTGACTTTATTGAAGACACCACGCTAGAATTGCCGGTGGACTCTGCCACGTCAGAAAGCCTGCAAACAACAGTACACGATGTTCTAGGTGGCTTAACGCCGCGTGAAGCAAAAGTACTGCGCATGCGCTTTGGTATCGACATGAATACGGACCACACGCTTGAAGAAGTAGGTAAGCAGTTTGATGTAACCCGTGAACGGATTCGTCAAATTGAAGCAAAAGCGCTTCGAAAGCTGCGCCATCCAAGCCGCAGTGAGCAATTAAAAAGCTTCTTAGACGAATAAATAAGCAAGTAACTAAAAAAGCGCCCGAGGGCGCTTTTTTATTGTATGGGAATTGGTTATACTTGCCGCCGCTTCCCGGAAGTAACCTTTCTGAAATGGCCCCTTAGCTCAGCGGTTAGAGCAGTCGACTCATAATCGATTGGTCCCCAGTTCGATTCTGGGAGGGGCCACCATTTCATAGCCCGTTCTTAACAGCTTGTATCGAGCGATGTTGCAAACTGCATAGAGACACGCATCATGCGTCCTGCTATTTCTTCTAAACGCTTCTCTTGTTCCGGTGTGAAATTGTCAGGATCAACGCCCTTCGCTTCCGCTTTATTTGCTATCGACTCGAGTTTAGAGCCAAAGGCTTCCATTTTTTGGTCGGCTTCTGAAACACATATCTGACCTTCGCTTACTTGCTTTTCAACCTTTGCCAGCGCCGACTCCATATCGCTCATCATTTTCTCCTCTGGGCTGCTGCATGCGGCCAGAGTAAAAATGAAGCCGGCAGTGCAGGCAAGGGTAAGAGTACGTTTAACGATAAGCTTCATGTTATGTCCTTATGATGGTTGTTAATTATTTGTAGCGACAGCTTACGGGAAACGAATGTCCCTGCCAATACAATTAATACCGGCTTCTATTTTTTTGTCGTGCAGCATGTAGTTTCTTATAACTCTCTATTAGGCGTAAGTGCTTGTCTAAGCCTTCAAGCTGCATATTGGTGGGCGTTAATCCGTAAAAACGAACCTCGCCGGTTACCGAGCCTACAGCAGCATGCATAACAGGTTCGCCAAACATACGCGTTAGGTTTGGCACGTAGTGCTGTAGCTCTAGGCTGTTGTCAAGAGTAATTTCCAATACGGCGTTTAATGCTTGGTAAAATAAGCCTCGCTCAACCGTGTTGTCATTGTATTGTAAAAAGGCTTCTACTAAGTCGAGGGCTTCTTCAAACTCTTCTAAAGCTAAATAAATAAGCAGTTTAAGCTCTAGAATGGTGAGTTGTCCCCAAGGTGTGTTTTCGTCAAACTCAATGCCTATTAAGGTAATAATATCTGCATAATTGTCCAGCTGACTTTCTTCTAAACGCTCGACGAGGGCACGTAGCTGCTGGTTGTCTAAGCGGTGTAAGTTTAGAATGTCTGCACGGTAGTCTAGTGCTTTATTGGTGTTGTCCCAGACCAAATCTTCAATGGGGTATACCTCGGAAAAGCCGGGTACCAGCATGCGACAAACGGCCGCGCCTAACTGGTCATGCACGGCCACATACACCTCTTTACCAAGATCACGCAGTAACCCGAACAGATAGTCTGCTTCTTCTTGAGTTGTACCCGAATGATCCCACTCGCAATATTCAAAGTCGGCCTTGCTGCTAAAAAAGCGCCATGAAATAACACCCGAGGAGTCAATAAAGTGTTCAACGTAGTTGTTCGGCTCTTGCACCGCCATTTCATTGAAAGTAGGCTTTTGAATGTCGTTCAAACCTTCAAAACTACGGCCTTGCAATAGCTCTGTGAGGCTTCGCTCTATGGCTACTTGTTGGCTTGGGTGTGCTCCAAATGAAGGGAAAACACCACCAGTACGCGGGTTCATTAAGGTGACACAGGCTACGGGGTACTGGCCGCCGAGCGAAGCGTCTTTAACCAGCACAGGAAAGCCTTGTTCTTCTAAAGCTTTGATACCTTCAACAATGTTTGGGTACTTGTTCAGTACTTCTTGTGGCACATCGGGTAAGGCTAACTGCTGTTCAATAATCTCTTTTTTAACAGCACGCTCAAATATCTCGGACAAGCACTGCACGTGCGCTTCAGCAAGGGTATTACCGGCGCTCATGCCGTTACTTAAATACAAGTTTTCAATTAAATTGCTAGGGAAGTAGACAGTTTCTCCGTCTGACTGGCGAACAAAAGGTAAGGAGCAAATACCACGTTCCACATTCCCTGAATTTGTGTCTATTAAGTGGCTACCTAGAAGTTCATTGTCTGGGTTGTAAATCGCTAGGCAGTAGTCGTCTAATATATCGTCAGGAAGTTCGCCATTGGGACCTGGCTTAAACCATTTTTCATTTGGGTAATGAACAAACTCACTGTTCGCTATCTCTTCACCAAAAAACTGGTCGTTATAGAAGAAATTACAATTCATCCGTTCAATAAACTCGCCCAGTGCCGAGCATAGGGCACTTTCTTTGGTTGCGCCTTTGCCATTGGTAAAACACATGGGCGAAGCTGCGTCGCGTATATGTAATGACCATACGTGGGGCACTATATTTCGCCAGGAAGCTATTTCTATTTTCATGCCGACTTCTGCTAATAAAGCCGTCATATTGGCGATGGTGTCTTCAAGGGGCAAGTCTTTGCCTAGAATACGGTGTTTCTCCGTTGTGTCGGAGCCGACTGTAAGAAGTGCTTGGGTGTCAGCGTCGAGGTTGTCGACGGTTTCAATTTGAAACTCGGGACCTGTCTGCACGACCTTTTTTACGGTACAGCGGTCGATGGAGCGTAAAATACCTTTGCGGTCGCGCTCGGAAATGTCGTCTGGCAACTCCACCTGAATTTTGAAAATTTGGTTGTATCGGTTCTCAGGGTCCACAATGTTGTTTTGGGAAATGCGAATATTGTCGGTGGATATATTTCGCGACAAGCAATAGACCCGCACAAAGTATGCTGCACACATGGCAGAGGAAGCCAGGAAGTAGTCAAAGGGGCTAGGCGCTGAGCCGTCTCCCTTGTAACGAATGGGTTGGTCGGTAATAACAGTGAAGTCGTCAAATTTTGCTTCAAGACGTAAGTTGTCGAGAAAATTAACTTTTATTTCCATGGGTGCAGGCCAGTTGTACTCAGGTGGGACAGAGAAAGACAATAAGGGGGTATTATCCATGAAAATGAACGGAGCGTCTTTAACTTTCGCAAAAAACCACAGTACCGCTTCCGCGCTGCGCTATGTTAAACTAAAGGGGTCCCCTTATTTTTAGTGTTAGGTTTTCTCATGAAAGAAGAAAGTATTGTTCTTGAAACGCCAACAGACTCCAAAAAGGTTTTGTTGCATTCTTGCTGTGCCCCGTGCTCTGGTGAAGTCATGGAGCGTATGGCTGAAGCCGGCATTAAGTTCACCATCTTCTTTTATAACCCCAATATACACCCGGAAAAAGAATACTTAATTCGTAAAGAAGAAAATGTTCGCTTTGCCGAAGAGCTTGGTGTTGACTTTGTCGATGCAGATTACGACTCAAGAAACTGGTTTGACCGTGTGAAAGGCCTTGAGTGGGAGCCTGAGCGTGGCGCTCGTTGCACCGAATGTTTTGATATGCGCTTTGAGCGCACCGCTTTGTATGCTCATGAAAACGGCTTTGACACCATTACCAGTTGTTTAGGTATTTCTCGCTGGAAAGACATGGACCAAATTAATGGCTCGGGGCTACGGGCGGCAGCACGCTATCCGAACATGCATTATTGGACATTCAACTGGCGCAAAAATGGTGGCTCGGCGCGGATGGTAGAAATTGCCAAGCGCGAACGCTTTTATCAACAAGAATATTGCGGCTGCGTATACTCATTGCGAGACACCAACCGCTGGCGTCTTGAGAATGGGCGTAAGCGTATTGAAATTGGCGTGAAGTACTACGGTCAGTAATGGGTGACGGGGAGTTAAAGGTTGTTGTAGGCTCACGCAACCCAGTTAAAGTAGCTGCAGCCCAAGCGGCATTTACAGCAAGCTTTCCTACCCGCAAAGTCCTCGTGGAAGGTGTGGCTGCACCTTCTGGAGTGGCTGACCAGCCCATGAGCGAAGAAGAAACACTTTTAGGTGCGAGAAACCGCGTTGCGTATTGTCAGGCTCAGCATGCAGCAGACTTCTATGTGGGCTTTGAGGGCGGAGTCCAAGACTTTCGTTTTGGTCCCTCTACCTTTGCATTCCTTGTTATTAGTGATGGTCAGACAGAGCATGTTGGCCGTTCCTGTAACCTCCCATTACCGCCTTTGTTTTATCAACAACTAGAAAGTGGCAAGGAGCTAGGTGACGTGCTCGACGCTCACTTTAATACCCAGAACGTTAAACAAAAAGGGGGTGCTATCGGCTTGCTCACTAAAGGGCTAGAGTCACGCCAAAGCACCTATATTCAAGCACTTACACTCGCTCTTTCGCCTTTTAGACACCCCGCACTTTATACCTTCTGTTAGGCTTTATCTTGCATCGTACGGTTAAACTCATGTAGGTTGAGCATATCAGCCCCATTCGTTAACCATTGATATGCTTATACATCGTTTACGTCGACTATTGTACAAACACCTTGAGCCTGCAGGTTGGTCCCGACCCGGGCTGTCGCCTGCCAACTTGTTTATTTCTGCTCTCATCGTTATTTCGGTGGTTGCGGCTATCTTAGAAACAGAGCCTGTATTAAGGGACAATTATTTAGGCTTGTTTTTATGGATAGAAAACTCTTTTTTTATAGTGTTTTTGATTGAATATGCCCTGCGAGTCTATGCGGTTGGGGAAGACCCTAAGTATCGCGGCGTGTTTGGCCGCATTCGTTATATCTTCACTTTCGTCGCTCTGGTGGACTTACTTGTATTGGCATCTTTTGTGGTCACTTTAGGTAGCTTTAGCACTTATTGGATGCGATTTGTAAAGGTGCTGCGTTTACTTCGTATCGCTAGGCTAGGGCGCTTTTCAAAAGCCATGACAGCCTTTGGTCAAGCTTTAAAAGAGCGATCCTACGAGCTTGTGTTTAGTTGTGTTATTGCGCTGACACTGTTGCTAGGTTCAAGTGCGGTACTGTATTTCGTGGAAGGGGATAACCAGGAAGCATTTGCCAGTGTTCCACGGGCTTTGTGGTGGAGTGTGGCCACCTTAACCACCGTAGGGTACGGTGATGTCACACCTATTACAAGCGCAGGTAAAATATTTGCAGGCATTACTGCACTCGCTGGCGTTGGGCTCATAGCTATGCCAACAGGAATATTAGCGGCGGCCTTCAGCGATGCATTTCAGCAGCAACGAAAACTAGAAGAAGAAAAAAAACAACAAGGCTAACTCTTGAGTTAAAGAGGCTGTTGAAAAATTGTTCTTTTGGCGGTATCGTCTTTTCGTTATACATCCTTAATGCGACGGAGACCATATGAGTTATTTAAGAGCGGGCTTACTTGTTTTATTAACAGTTTTTGTTTTTGGTTGTGCAAGTAGCTCTCAAGAAACCACACAAGCAACCATTAGCCCGAAAACCGTAAGCGTACCTGAATATTTGGCGTTTTTAGAGCACCTTGACAGCTCGATTGACAAAGGCGAGCCGCGGGCACTTGATGAGAATGAGAAAAGCCAATACACAGGCCTGTCGAACTCACTGAAGCGTTTATTGCAAGGGCATGAGTCGATTGACACAGTCGCTATGGAAGACCGTATTCGAGTGGCTAATTTACATGAGCGGCTGCAAGCCGTTGTTATGGGCAGTAAGTCTGGCCAAGTAATTTGCCGTAGCGAGCGTTCCACGGGCACTAACTTTAAGCGCACTACCTGCATGACGCGCGCTGAGTGGGAACGCCAACAGCAAGAAGTGCAAAACTTCTTCCGTCAAGGCTTTGGGTTTGGTTCGGACATGGTAGGTCCTGACAACTAATCCAGAACACTTGTAAAAGCCTCGTTTTATACGAGGTTTTTTTTTGCCTCCTTGTCGTGCATTTTAATGTATTCTTTAGAAACGCTATGTGCGATTTTGTATAGACCAAAGAGAGACACACAAATGACGTTAACGAAACAAAGTAAATCGCTTTTAAATAAGGCTGCTCTGAGTTTGACAGCCTGCGCCATACTGGCAGCTTGCTCACCTGCGAAGGACACAACGCATTCAACAGAGCAGCAAACACACCAAGCTGCGGCTGTCTTGGTTCCAGAAGCAGAGGAACGATTAAATATCTATAAAACCGTTGAGCTTACAGCAGATATTAGCCATTTAGAGCCGCACCAGCATGAAATTCTTAGTCTGCTCATTGACGCTTCTGTCATTATGGACAATTTATTCTGGCAGCAATCGTACCATGGTAAGCGAGAGCATTTGCTTGCACGTATTAAAGAGCCTGCGGTCAAAGCCTTCGCTGCTATTAACTATGGGCCGTGGGACAGGCTAAATAATGAAGCGCCATTTCTGCAGGGCTATGACGAAAAGCCGCTTGGTGCGAACTTTTACCCAGCGGACATGACGCGTGACGAGTTTAATCGCTTTGAAAGCAGTGATAAAACAAGTTTGTACACCGTATTACGCCGCAATGAAAACGGCGAACTTTATACCATACCGTATAGTGAAATGTATGCTGACGAGCTTGGAAAAGCCGCTGAATTGCTTTTGCAGGCCGCTGATCTCACCAAAAATGAAGACTTCAAGCGCTACCTGACATTACGGGCCGAGGCCTTTTTGAGTGACGACTATACGGCGTCGGATTATGCCTGGATGGACATGAAGGACAACTTAATTGATGTCATTATTGGTCCTATTGAAACCTATGAAGACCGTTTGTTTGGCTACAAAGCGAGTTTTGAGTCGTACGTTTTGGTAAAAGACACGGAGTGGAGCGAGCGTTTAGCCGTGTATGCAGAAACATTGCCAGCTTTGCAACGGAACTTACCCGTTCCTGAAGCATATAAAGCAGAGCAACCTGGTTCTGACGGTCAGCTAAATGCTTATGACGTGGTGTATTACGCGGGCCATTCGAATGCAGGCAGCAAAACCATTGCGGTGAACTTACCGAACGACGAAGCTGTACAGTTGGCTGCGGGCACACGCCGCTCTCAGTTAAAAAACGCCATGCGGGCCAAGTTTGATGGCATTCTAGAGCCGATTGCAGACGTTCTTATTGTGCCAGAGCAGCGCCAACATATTACGTTTGACGCCTTCTTCGCCAATACGATGTTCCATGAAGTGGCCCATGGTTTAGGCATTAAAAACACCTTAAATGGGAAAGGCACAGTCCGTGCAGCTTTGCGTGAGTACGCTTCTGCCCTCGAAGAAGGCAAAGCAGATATTCTCGGGCTGTATATGGTGACGCAACTGTTAGAAGAAGGAATTCTTACGGAAGGACAGCTAGAAGACTACTATGTAACCTTCTTAGCAGGAATTTTCCGCTCTGTTCGCTTCGGTGCTTCCAGTGCTCATGGTATGGCAAATATGATCCGCTTTAACTATTTTGAGCAAGAAGGTGCTTTTGTTCGTAACGAGCAGGGCCAGTACGCGGTCGATATGGAGCAAATGCGCAAAGCCGTTGACAGCTTGTCTGAGCTTATTCTGCGATTGCAGGGTGACGGTGACTACGAAGGCGTTGGCCGCTTATTTGAAGCGAAAGGTCATATTGGCGAGATGCTTCAATCAGACTTAGATCGCATTGACGCAGCGAACATCCCAGTGGATGTCCATTTTAACCAAGGCAAAGAAGTTTTGGGCTTAAATTAATACTGAGCCAAAACAACAAGCCCCATCTATATTAGATGGGGCTTTTTTGTGGGCTCTAGCCTCTTTCGTTTAACTTTTCTCTGTGGTGGCTTCACCGTTTAAATCTTCATCATGCTCCGCAGTGTCCCAGGGGAGGCTGGCAGGGCTGTGATGTTTGAAGTGCAAATAGTTTTCGAACTGGTTTAGCACGTCATTAATAATATCGGAAGGCTCTAAGCCATACACATCGTAGGACTGTCCACCCTGAATAAGAAAGACTTCAGCGCGGAAGTATTCCGACTCCATACTCTGTCGTGGTGCTAAGGCAAATTCAGGGCGTATGTAACTACGCATACGAATTTCATAGCTAAAGTCTATGCCGTCTTTGTCGACTGTCAAAGTAACGCGGGTTGGGTCACTTTCTAAGGTCACTTCACTGGTCCAATCGCGCGTACTTAGCTCGTGTTTTACTTGTTCTAACGACTCTTTAGCCGTGGTCTCAATAAACTCTTGAGTTTGCACTTCCGTGGGAAACTCCAAAATACCCGCTAAGCGCTTCTTCCAGTAGTTCGCTCCGGCATGCACACCTTTTCGGTGCATCTGCGTATGGCTTTTCAAGCTACTGTACTGGTGCCCTTCAATAATAAGTGCGCGCCACATACCAATGGCTGCAATAATCATAATTACAGCGAAGGGTAAGGCACTGGCGATGGCCGCCGTTTGAAGCGCTTTCAACCCACCTGCAAGCAAGAGTACAGCAGCGACTAAGCCTTCTGTACTTGCCCAGAACACGCGCTGCCACACAGGCGTGTCCGTGATGCCTCCAGAAGCGAGCGAGTCGATAACTAAAGAACCAGAGTCCGAGGAGGTCACGAAGAAGGTGATAATTAATATGACAGACACAAACGTAATGATATTAATCAGGAACGGCATATCCGCCAGTAGGTACTCATAAGTTTTAAAGAGCGCTATGGCCTGGTCTGCTTGCACGTCCTGAATGAGTACACTGTAGCCTTCATTCATAATCAGGTTGAGGGCTGTGTCACCAAAAACGGCAAACCAAAAGAAGGTGAATATAGTTGGAACAAGCATCACCCCAAAAACAAACTGGCGTATGGTTCGGCCGCGGCTAATACGCGCTATAAAAAGACCTACAAAAGGGGCCCAAGCAATAGTCCAGCCGAAAATAAAGAGCGTCCAGTTGCCTATCCAGTCACTATGAGTGTAAGCCTGCAAATTAAATGTACGCTCCACAATGGAGTTTAAATAGCTGCCCGTATTTTGGAGGAAGACTTCTAAAATATGTATGGTGGGGCCAACCAAAAACACAAACACAAGCAGGAACATAACCAACGCCATATTCAGCACTGACAAGCGTTTAACACCCTTATCCAGACCTGCTACTACAGAACCAATTGCAAGGAGTGTGATAACGAAAATAATGCCTACTTGCACTAAGTTACTGACTTCAATGCCAGACCACAGGTAGTTCATGCCCGTGTTAATTTGAATTACCGACAGTCCTAAAGTGGTGGCAATCCCGAACATGGTACCGAGGATGGCGAAGGTGTCGACGGTGTGCCCCATTGGCCCATGAATTTTGTCGCCAATAATAGGGTACAAAGTAGAACGCATGGAAAGTGGTAAACCATGACGGAATGAAAAATAGGCCAAGACTAAGCCGACCAGGCCGTAGATGGCCCAAATATGGAAACCCCAATGAAAATATGAGATTTGCATGGCTTGTTTGGCGGCATTAATGGTTTCTGAAGCGCCCGAAGGTGGGCTAGAGTAGTGAATAACGGGTTCAGATACGCCAAAAAACAGCAATGCAATGCCATACCCAGCTGAGAACAGCATGGCAAACCAAGTAAGGAAGCTATACTCAGGGTCTGCGTGATCGGGCCCTAGCTTAATGCGGCCCCATTTCGAAATGGCAACGCCAACAATAAACATTAAAAACAGGGCAACGGCCAGCATATAGAACCAACCAAAGTCATTGGTTATTTTAGCCAGGACAGACTCGAAAAACTGACCAGCTAAGGTGGGGTTAGCAAGGGTGCCAAGCACCAGCAGGCTCATGACTGCAACGGCAGGTATGAATACTGGAAGAAGAAGTGCGGAGTGCCACTTTGGTTTACTCATATGAGAATTCCATTTTTATAGTGAGTTGTATGCGTAGGCTAACACTTTCAAAAGGGCCTTGGCTAAAGCACAGCAATACTGTGCATATAAGTAGGCAAAGAGAAAGTGTAAGCAAACATGATTTCAGATGATTCCATACTTGCATTACGTTAACATTGGCAACAATTAAACAACAAGTTGAGAGCGGGTATGAAACGATTTTTGGGGCTGTTACTAAGTATGGTGCTACTGTTTGCGTCGGCTGCAAACAGTCAAGAGCTTCCTTTAGAAGACTTCTTTAAGCACGCAGAGTTTGGCGATGTGTCCATTTCGCCGAGTGGTCAATACCTTGCTGTATCTGTGCCTGAGGGCGACCGGCGTAATTTAGCCATCATTGATATTACCGACCCAGGTAAGTTAGAAATTACCGCAGGCTTTAATATGCGTGGAGGCGAAAGCCCAATTGCTGTGCATTGGGTTACCGATGAACGTTTAATTTTTGAGTCGATTATTCAAGTAGGGGCATTAGAAGCCCCACGCAGGACAGGCCGTGTGTACGCAATAAATGCCGACGGCAGTAACCGCCGTCAACTGTTTGGTTCGCAAGCAGGTAGCATGGTTGGCCGTAGCATGTCGCTAATTAGCTACCTACCAAGTGAGCCAGACTGGGTGCTTATCCAGCACTGGGCCCATGACCGGGCAAAGCCGATAGCACAGCGTATGCATATTGACGATGGTCGTCTAGGTTTGCGTACTAGCTCGCCATTAAACAACGGGGGCTTGTTAGCAGATCAACAGGACCAAATTCGCTTTGCTTACGGTACAAACGATGAAGACTTGCCTCAGTTTGCTTGGCGCCCTGACGACAAAAGCGACTGGCGCACATTTAAAAACGAGTTTGGTAACTATATTTCGCCTATCGCTTTTAATCCTGAAGGGACAGGGGTTTATTTTAGTTCGAAAGAGCAGGGGAAGCTGGGAGTTTATGAAATCACGCTAGACTCCGGTGAAGTGAGCCCCGTGCTTACCAGTGACACAGTGGAAGTTGATAGTTCCTTAGGCGCATCTTCACCGTATATGTGGGATGCTGGCGCTACGAACTTACTTGCTGTGCGCTTTATGGACGGTAAACCTGAATGGCGCAGTGTGAATGAAGGCCGTTTTGAAATGCAATGGCTGCGTCAGCTAGAAGCCATGTATGAAGGCTTTCATGTGAATATTTTCAACTGGACTCAAGATGGCAAGTTTGCTCTGTTATCCGTTTCAGGAGATGTGGCAACACCAGAGTACTTTTTGCTCGATACTGAAACGCCGGCATTGCGTTTTCTTGCCTCGGCGAAGCCTTGGATAAACCCGAACAAAATGGCCGCTATGCAGCCAGTGCAGTTTACTGCACGTGACGGAGTAGAGCTTCACGGGTACTTGACTATGCCCGTAGACAGATCAGAAAACGAGGCGACCCCGTTTGTTGTATACGTGCACGGAGGCCCCCATGGACCTCGCGATCGCTGGCAGTTCGACCCTATGGTTCAGTTATTTGCTCACCATGGTTTTGGCGTGTTGCAAATTAACTATCGTGGCTCAGGTGGTTATAGCCGTGATTTTGAAGAAATGGGGCATCGTGAGTGGTACGGAAAAATGCAAGATGATGTGACCGACGGAACCTTGTGGGCCATGGAGCAAGGCTATGCAGATAAAGAGCGAACCTGTATTGCTGGCGCAAGTTATGGCGGTTTCGCAACCCTTGCAGGTATTACCAAAGAGCCGGATTTATATGCATGTGCTTGGGCATTTGTCGGTGTTTACGACTTACCGCTCATGAAAGAGGAAGGTAACATTCCAAGTTTTGCCGCTGGGAGAAGATATTTAGACCGAGTGTTAGGTACTGATGCAGAAGAATTGGTGGCGCGTTCACCGTCAACTCATGTGGCTAAAATAAAAACCCCTCTGTTTATCTCTCATGGTGCGGAGGATACACAAGCTCACTTTGGCCAGTACCACTTGTTGCGTGAACGCCTAGACGCAGCAAACATTCCTTACGAGCATATGTTTGTGGAGGGAGAAGGCCATGGTTTCTATAAAGTTGAAAACAACGTTGCCATGATGGAGCGCGTACTTGCCTTTATGAAGAAGCATACGCAACTGTAATGAACAGGCACAAAAAAAGGGTCAGCGAAGGCTGGCCCTTTTTAATTCTGGTTTCAACTAATTAGTCAATTGCAGTGACGTTCTCTGCTTGTGGACCTTTTTGGCCTTGAGTAATAGTGAACTGCACTTTTTGTCCTTCAGCAAGTGTACGGAAACCGTCACCTGTGATAGCGCTGAAATGAACAAAAACATCAGGACCGCCTGAATGTTCTAAGAAACCAAAGCCTTTGGCTTCGTTAAACCACTTTACGGTACCAGTTACTGTATCAGACATATTCTTTCCTAACTTTCTAAAATTTATATTGCTAGCGTAGCGCTAACCTGTCGTTGCATAGAACGTCTATTTAACATTCAAGCATGTTAAGTATACATTGCTAAATAAGACCTAGCCAATCTGTTCGTCGAATATTTATTTTATAACTTCTTCGTTATACTGGCGGTATATTCATTCTCGTTACTTTGGAGAGCTTCATGAACGTTGCGCAACATCTTGCTGAACAAATAGGAAACACCGACTTATTACGTATTCGCTCCTTATCGGAACTCAGTGGCTCAGACATTTATGTAAAGTGTGAATTTCAAAACCCTGGTGGCTCGATTAAAGACAGAGCGGCTTTACAGCTAGTGCAAGACGCTATTGAGCGCGGCGAGTTGAAGCCGGGCATGACCATTGTAGAAGGTACTGCGGGTAACACGGGCATCGGCTTAGCTGTGGTTGCAAAAGCCCTAGGGTTCAAACTTATGGTGGTGATGCCAAACGACCAAACACCAGAAAAAACACGCATGATAGAACTGCACGGAGCGGAGCTAAAGACAGTGCCACCTGTGCCTTTTAAAGACCCTAACCACTTTTATCATACGGCGCGCCGCTTAGGCGAAGAAAACGAAGGGTTTTGGTGGGCAAACCAATTTGAGAACACCAGTAATATGCGCGCCCATTATTTGCATACAGGCCCCGAAATATGGCAGCAAACGGAAGGGAAGATAGACACCCTCATTTCTGTATCGGGCACAGGAGGAACCATTGGCGGTGTTTCCACGTACTTAAAGGAGCAAAACCCCGATATCCAAGTATGGTTGGCCGATCCAGACGGCTCGGGCTCCTATGAGTACTTAAAGTCGGGCGAATATAAATCAAAAGGCTCTTCAATGACCGAGGGCATTGGCATTATGCGCTTGGTAGAAAACTTCCGTCAGGCCAAAATCGACAAAGCCATTACTTTACCGGACCAAGACTTAATTAGTATTTCTCGTTATGTGCGCGACATGGACGGTATTTTGTTAGGGAGCAGTACCGCCTTAAACGTAGCCGCAGCATACTTTGCGGCCCTGCAGCAAGGGCCAGGAAAAACCATTGTTACCTTCGCCTGTGACCTAGGTGAGCGTTCGGCTTCAAAGCTATATAACGACCACTATTTGCAAGAGCGCGGTCTGAACACCGAGCCAGAAGCCATCGAGTCGCTCACCCAGCGCTATAAAACCATGGGTGAGCAGGTTGTACAGGTGCAAAAGTAAATTTACAGAGCCGCCATTAAAATCTGGCGGCTCACGTCGAGAGTGACATCTTTCTTTTCACCCAAAGCCACCATATTGTGCTGCTCTAATTGCTTTATCACAGCGTCCACAGCCGACTCGTCAAGACCATAGTCAGCCAGTCGTGTGGGCGCACCCATGGCAATAAAGAATTCTTCTGTTTTAACAATAATCGCTTCAATCCGCTCATCTGCCGAGCCGGGATGGCTCGTTTCCGTCACACCCCAAAGCCGCTCGCCGAACTGTAGCAGCTTCTCTCGCTTGGCGTCTTTGCGTACACGGAGGTTAGCAGGAAGTACAACGGCTAATGTTTGTGCATGGTCTAAGCCATACAAAGCAGTGAGTTCGTGCCCAATCATATGGGTGGACCAGTCTTGAGGCACACCGTTGCGTAGCAGCCCGTTTAAGGCCATGGTCGCACACCACATAAGGTTAGCACGCAGTTCATAGTTTTGCGGGTCAGCCAAGGCTTTCGGGCCTGTTTCAACTATCGACTGTAAAACAGCTTCTGCGAGTCGGTCTTGTAAGTCAGCGCCGACCGGATAGGTTAAGTATTGCTCAATCACATGCACGAAGGGGTCAACAATACCATTGGTCAGTTGGCGCTCTGGTAAGGTGAGGGTGGTGGTTGGGTCGAGAACGGAGAACTGCGGAAAACAGTGTTCGCTGCCAAAGGACATTTTGGCTTTCATTTCCGAGCGGTTCACCACAGAACCTGCGTTCATTTCCGAGCCGGTCGCAGGTAGGGTTAAAATGCAACCAAACGGTAGTGCAGAGGTAACGTTGCGGCCACCTTGTAATAAAATATCCCAAGGCTCGCCGTTAAACTGAGCGGCAGCAGCAATAAACTTGGTGCCATCAATGACGGAGCCACCACCGGCAGCAAGCAAAAAGTCGATCTTGTCGGCTTTTACCTGGGTGACCGCCTTGCACAAAGTGCTGTACTCAGGGTTCGCTTCTATGCCGCTAAACTCACTGACAATACGTTCGCCTAGGGTTTCTTGAATTTGCTCATAAACATGGTTTCGCTTAATGCTGCCGCCACCATAGACCAACATAATGCGTGCAAGTTCAGGAATTTCTGCAGCAATAGCTGCAATTTGCCCGTCACCAAATAAAATACGGGTGGGGTTATGATACGAAAAGTTATTCATGAGGTACCTTTCCTATGTATTTGCCGAAACAACGAAAGGCATAGCCTAGCACAGCCATACGCTTCATGGGTGAAAGCTCAGTTGCATGCGAAACCCGTCGGCGCCGTCGCTGTAGTATTGGGGTAATAGGTCTACGACTTCAAACCCACAGGAATAGTAAAGGGCTAGGGCTGAGTGATTGCTTACGTTCACTTCTAACCGCATACCCTGTGCCGCGGCTTTTTGCGCCTGCTGTAAACAATGCTGCAATAATATACGTGCCAGGCCTTGTCCTTGCTGCTTAGGGTCGACGGCCAAGCTGTATAACCGCCACCAAGCGCTATTGCGTCGGGTCAGCATCAGCGCATAGGCACACAGAGCGTGCGTTTTCTGATGCTGCAAACCGACTAGGTGGGCACTAGGGCTTTGCAATAGCCGCCGAAATGAACGGCGGCCTAAGTGGTCTGTTACAAAGCAAGCGTTTTCAATAGCAATGAGCGCGTCTATGTCATGGCACGTAAGGGAGCGGAAATGGACAGGCATACTTAATTCGCCTCTAGCCGGCGCTCAAAGTCGCTCATAATAATTCGGTACAGCTCGTCCCCTAAATATTCATCTTCAACGCCGCTCTCAATGGAGGGGTTGTCATTAATCTCAATAACAACGGGACCCCGTGAGGTTTCTTTTATATCGACACCATACAAGCCGTCGCCAATCAGTTTGGTGGCTTGTAAGGCGATTTTTATGACGTTTTTAGGTGCCTGATGTACGCCTAAGCATTCGAAAGAGCCGCTTTGTTTCCGACCTGTGGCTGCATGGTTATATATTTGCCAATGGTTACGCGCCATATAGTACTTACATACATAAATTACGCGGTTGTTGAGCACCCCGACACGCCAGTCAAAGTCTGTTGGAAGCCATTCTTGCACTAAAAGTATACTCGACGTTTCGAATAACCGCGTGGAAACCTCGCGAAGCTCGTTTTCATTGCGAGCCTTTTCAACGCCAATCGAAAAAGAGCCGTCGGGTATTTTCAAAACAACGGGGTACGCGAAGCGTTCACCCACAGCTTGAAAGTCGATACCTTCGCTGGCAATCAGTAATTCAGCTTTTGGTTGCGGTACTTTATTGCTGGCTAAAAGCTCTTTTAAAAACACTTTATTGGCACAACGCAAAATGGCGTCAGGGTGGTCGATGACCACCAGCCCGTTTGCTTCTGCTTTTTTCGCAAAGTGGTACGTATAATGGTTTATGCGCGTTGTTTCCCGAATAAATAAAGCGTCGAACTCAAGCAAGCGGCCAAAGTCTTCTTGGGTAATGAGCTCAGCTTCAATGTTGTACTCTTTTGCAGCCCGAACAAACTTTTGTAAGGCTTTACTGTCGCTGGTTGGAATATTTTCCTGTGGATTATGTAAAATGGCCAGGTCGTAACGTGCACCTTTGCGCGGGCGAGGTGCGCGCCAAACCTTTTTACAGAAACCTTCGAGGGCGTCGCCAAACAAGGTTTGCTCGGAATCCGTCAAGTCTGCCAAGGTGCATGTGCGTATGGCACTTAAAAACCAGCGGCCTTCGCGTTTAAACTCGACACGCATGAGTGGGCAAGGGTAGGCTTCAAACATGTCCCGCGCTAGGCTTTGTAAGGCTGGGCACTGGCAGCGCCCAAAGCAAATAAGGAATTCTAACTGCTCGGCCTGATCTTCTAAATACAAGCTCACGTACTTAGTAAGCTGTTTGTGTAGGTCTTTTACAGGCAATTGATAGCGTGCAACGTTGGCCACGTCGTTCATGGTGGATATAGGGGGCAGGGTGCGTTGACCACGGGCTTGCGCGAGTAAGCTAACATAGTAACCACTCGATAAGTAAGTTATATCACTGCACAAGTTTATGACGGGGCCCCGGTGCTTGTCATCAAAAGAGCTAATATAATCGGTAGCACTAATAATGGCTTGGCTAGGATGGTATGGTTGCCAGTCAGAAAGGTTATCCAATATAACCAAGGGTGTGTTTTGCATTGTTTTTCTCTAAATTAGAACTGCGAGTGCAGTAGCGCTGTTATCGCTTAAAAAGCAGGCGTTGGCAAGCAGTTTATAAGTGTACTTTTGAAATAGGTTGTGGAAAATGACATATAAAGGCAGGTCGAATTTTGAACACGGCGAACGCGGTAAAATTGGCGTTTTACTTTTGAATTTAGGAACACCAGACGCCCCAACAACCCCTGCTTTGCGTCGTTACCTGGGGGAGTTTCTTGCCGACCCTCGCGTGGTAGAAGTACCTCGATTCCTTTGGCGCATTATTTTGCACGGAGTGATTTTACGCATACGACCAGCTCGCTCGGCAAAAGCTTACCGGACAGTTTGGACAGAGCAAGGTTCGCCGTTACTTATTCATACCCAACATCAAGCCGAGGCGTTAGCGGCTCACTTCCAGGCACACAGCAAAGACGATATAGAAGTTAGTTTTGCTATGCGTTACGGCAATCCCTCGGTGAGTTCTGGCATTGAAGACTTGCTGGGAAAAGGGGTGCGTAAGCTTTTGGTATTGCCTCTTTACCCCCAGTATTCTGGCTCGACCACAGCGTCAACCTTTGATGCCGTGGCCAACGACTTCAAACAGCGCCGCTGGCTTCCGGACCTACGCTTTGTCAGCCATTATCATGACCACCCAGCTTACATAAAAGCTGTGGCGGAAAGTATTCGCCAGCATCAAGAAGCGCACGGCAAACCAGACAAGTTGGTGTTTTCTTATCACGGCGTACCAAAAAAGTACTTGCTGAAGGGCGACCCGTACCACTGTGAGTGCTATAAAACCAGCCGGTTGGTTGCTACCGAGCTTGGCTTGGGGGATGAGGAATATATCACTACCTTTCAGTCACGTTTTGGTCGTGAAGAGTGGCTTCAGCCTTACACGGACAAAACCCTCCAAGGGTTACCAGCACAAGGAGTAAAGCACATTCAAGTGGTGTGCCCTGGTTTTGCGGCTGACTGTTTAGAAACCATAGAAGAAATCGACATAGAAAACAGAGAGTACTTTCTAGAAGCAGGCGGTGAAACGTTTGAGTACATCCCGTGCTTAAATGCAACACCAGAGCACATACAAGCCCTTGCTTCTATTATTGAGGAACAATTACAAGGCTGGTCAGCACAAACAGTGGCAGAAGCCGATGAAACAAAACAGAATTTTCAGCGTCTGAATAGTGGAAGCGAAGGAAAATAACGCGTGGATAGTTAAGGAGACTATATGCTTGGAGTGTTAGCTAAACTGCTTAAAGCGCTCAATTCAGAAACCAGCGCTTGGGCACTTGCGACGGGAATAGCCTTAGGTATGGTGGTAGGCTTTACCCCCTTATGGAGTGTACATAACCTTTTTATATTGTTCGTCGTTCTAGCATTTCGGGTTAACGTGAGCTTTTTTCTACTGAGCTTCACTTTAGCTTCGGGGCTTGCCTACCTGCTTGACCCTGCTTTTAACTACGTAGGCGAGTACTTGCTTACCTCTCAAAGCTTGCTCGGGTTGTGGCAGTCGCTATACGAGGTGCCGCTAGCGCGCATCATGCAGTTTAATCACACCATTTCACTTGGTAGTTTAGTAATCGCACTTATTCTATTTATTCCTGTGCTACTTATTGCGCGCTTTATCGTTAATAATTATCGCTCGCACATACAAGCACGAATTGCACGTTTGCCTCTGGTGAACGTTATTAAAGGCACGCGCTTTTGGGCTATTTATCAGAAGATCAGTGCAGTGAAAGTTGGAGGGCAGTCATGAAAAAAGTAATACGTTGGCCTGGACTACTCACTTTTGTTGCGCTACTGCTGGCACTAGCACTGTTTGTTAGCTTGTTTTTAGACAGCTTGGTTCGTTTTGGTCTTAGCTCTGCACTCTCCCGAATGAATAATGCGGAAGTGAATATAGCGCAAGTGGAGTTGCAGTGGTCTCCTTTCGCAGTGCAGTTACAGGAACTTGAAATGACAGACCCTGACGTGCCAACCCATAACAGATTTTTTGCAGAAAACCTGCAAGCGCAAGTACGTTTTTTAGAGCTGTTTATTGGCAAAGTGCACATAGAAACCTTAACCGCAGAAGGCATTCAGCTTGGAACTGAACGTAAAACAGAAGGCTGGGTGAAAGCCAATGAAACGGCGGAGAGGGAGCCTGTGCCGTTGCGCGAGCGTTTGGCCGAATACAATATAGAACTCCCTACAGCGGAGTCTTTTTTGGCTGGCGCAGATATTCAAACACCTGGCTTGTTAACCGAGGCTGAAGAAAAGTTTCAGCAGCGACGAGCTGAGTTTGAGCTGGCGCGGCACGAACTCCCTAGCAAAGAGGTGTTGGAAGAGTATAAAACACGCATAGAAGCTATTATTGACGCTAAACCGAAAAAGCCCCGGGAGTTATTAGCTGCTCGAGAAGCCTTAAAAGAAATAAAAGCGGATATTAGGACAGACAAAGCGAAAGTAGAAGCGTTTTTGCAGGTAAGCGAAAACATGGTGGCCGCAACCGAGCAAGATGTGGCAACGCTACGGACAAGCTACCAAGAGGACATTGAAAAAGCACAGGCACTGTTTCAGCGAGACCCTGAGTCACTAACGGCTTTAAGTGGTATTTTATTTGGCGAGACAGTGGAACAGTGGGCACATTATGGTTTAGTGGCCATGGACGTGTTAGCTCCTTTATTAAAAAACGCCCACGGTGAAAACGAAGCGCAAAAATATAACCGCTGGACGGGCCGTTATATTGACTTCGACACCCAAAGCAGCCCAACCTTTTGGATTAAAGAAGCCAAGTTGAGTATGCAGCTAGAACCGCTAGAGCTCGCTCTTTCCATGCAAAACGTTACCTGGCAACATGAGCGAATTAATACCGCCACCACATACAATGTAGTCGCTGCGAGCGGAGAAAGTTGGGATACCTTCAACTTTAATGGAGAGCTATTTATTAATAATCAAGGGCAGGTTCGTGGCGAGCAAATGTGGCAGCTTCAGGGGGCGCAGCTGCAAAACCTTGCCCTTTCGGGGAGCTCTGCTTTGGGTGTGGAATTGTCGCACGCATATGTCAATAGCCGAGGCTCGTTAACTTTGAATGCTGGGCAATTCGACGGCCAAAGCGAATTTCAGTTTGCCCAAGCCAACTTCCACGTTGATGGATCATCAGGATTTGCGTCCTACCTAGGGGAAGCGCTGAGCAGCATTGAAGCCTTTGGTTTGGATCTCGGTATTCGCGGTGAATTAACCCAACCTCGCTTTTCACTTCATTCAGACTTAGACCGCCAGCTAGGAGCGCAAATAAACGCACGTCTAAAGTCGGAAGCGGACGCACGCTTGCAACATGTAAAAGAGTCTTTAACCGCACAGTCTGAAGGTGTACTTGCGGATATAGGGCCTTGGTTAGAACAAGCGCAAGCACTCCAAGCAGAAGGGAAAAGCATCAACGAAGCATTTACAGAGCTGCTAGAAACAGAGCTGGAAAGTCTTATTGATACGGAGCGAGATCGCTTACTTGAGCGATTGAAAGGAAAGTTAGGTGGAAACTAATGTGTGCTGGTTAGCAGTGCTGCTTGACTGAATAACATGTAGCCCATATGTAAAAAGAATGCGGTCGTTAACATTTCGCTTAGTGGGCGCTTCGGTTACAATACAGCGTTAATTTTATCTTGAGCCAATAACTGAATAGAAAACTGGCTTACCCAATCAACGAGAGGAAAAGTAATGGACTTTTTTATTGCAAATGCATACGCACAACAAGCTGGACAAGAAGGTAACCCAGCATCACTCATTATTATGTTGTTGGTGTTCGGTCTAATTTTCTACTTCATGATTTTCCGTCCGCAGTCTAAGCGTATGAAAGAGCATAAAAACCTAGTGAGCTCACTTGCGAAGGGCGACGAAGTGCTTATGCAGGGCGGCATTATCGGGAAAATCGAAAAAGTAGACGCTGACAGCGACATCATGGTTATTCTTCTCACTGACTCGGTTGCCATTTCAGTACAGAAAAGCGCTGTTACCACAGTATTACCAAAAGGTTCTATGAAGTCTCTATAACCTGAAGCGATAAAGGAAAGGCCTGTGTTAAACAGATACCCCTTATGGAAAAACTTGGTAATACTCGCAGTTGTGCTTTTCTGTGCACTGTACGCGTTACCAAATATTTATGGTGAAGACCACGCAGTGCAGGTTTCTGCAACCCGCGGCGGTGAAGTAACCACACAAACGTTGCAGCAGGTTGAGTCTGCATTGCAGCGGGAAGGCATTTCGCCCCGCGGCATAACCTTCGAGAATGACCAAATTCTTGTTCGGGTAAACTCAGACACAGAACAGCTTGCTGCTCGTGAAACCTTGGTAAAGGAACTCGGAAGCCAATACATCGTTGCGCTTAACCTAGCCCCAGCAACCCCCTCATGGCTCGACAAAATTGGTGGCATGCCACTAAAGCTTGGCCTTGACTTGCGAGGCGGTGTGCACTTCTTAATGGAAGTGGACATGAACGAAGCGTTAACCAAAATGCACGACCAAATGCTCACAACAGTGCGTGACCGCTTAATTGAAGAGCGTGTGCGTTACTTAAGTGTGGCGGACAATGACGGTGACTTGGTGGTGCAACTGCGCACCGACGAAGACTTTCAGCGTGCTGTAAGCTTGTTGCGAAACCAGTACCAGGGGTACACCACAGAACTAGACGCTAGCACCAATACCATGCGTTTAGTGATGACAGAGGCACAGCTTCAGGAAATCCGTTCAAACGCGATTGAGCAAAACATTACCATTCTGCGCAACCGTGTTGACGAGCTTGGTGTCGCCGAGCCGCTTATTCAGCGCCAAGGCCAAGACAGAATTGTGGTGGAGCTACCAGGCGTTCAAGATACTGCCCGTGCGAAAGAAATTTTGGGCGCAACGGCAACCCTCGAGTTTCGTTTTGTGGACACCAAAAACGACCTGCGCGATGCATTAGAAGGGCGTGTGCCTTTTGGCAGCAAACTGTATAACCAACGGGGCGGTGGTCAGGTTCTGACGGAAGGGCGAGTCATCCTAACAGGTGACCATATTGTAAACGCCTCAACCAGCTACGACGAAAACGGTCGCCCACAGGTAAACATTAACCTGGACTCTGCTGGTGGGCGCTTAATGAGCCAAGCCACGGCCAGCCGTATTGGCGACCCCATGGCAACAGTATTTATTGAGTTTGTGGCGACGGGTGAAAAAACGCCTGAAGGTCGCATAGCTTTTGACCGCATCGAAGAAGTTGTGAGTGTTGCCACTATCCAAGCTCGCTTAGGTAGTAGTTTCCGCATTACCGGAGTAGGCGGCATTCAAGAAGCCCAAAACCTGGCACTCTTACTGCGAGCCGGTGCGTTAATTGCTCCTATTCAAATAGTTGAAGAGCGCACCGTTGGACCAAGCTTAGGTGCAGACAACGTGCGTGCAGGACTTACGGCTATTTTAGCTGGTTTTGTACTTGTGCTGCTCTTTATGGGTATTTACTACCGCAAGTTTGGCTTTGTTGCCAACCTAGCTCTGTTAACCAACCTCGTCATGATTGTCGGTATTATGTCGCTCATTCCAGGGGCTACACTGACCATGCCAGGCATGGCCGGGATACTTCTGACAGTCGGTATGGCAGTTGACGCGAACGTGATTATTTTTGAACGTATTCGCGAAGAATTAAAAGAAGGACGCAGCCCTCAGCAAGCCATTTCGCGAGGTTATGAGAACGCTTTAACAACCATTGCGGACGCAAACATTACCACGCTCATAACAGCACTTATTCTGTTTGCAGTAGGGACAGGCTCTATTAAAGGGTTCGCGGTTACCTTAGGTATTGGTATTGCAACTTCCATGTTTACTGCCATAACAGGCACCCGTGCGGTGATTAACCTCACCTGGGGACGTCAAAAGCGTCTGACCGAGCTGTCAATCTAGGAGAGGCACTATGTTTGAAATTACAAAAATGGACGGCGACAACCCGGTTAAATTTATGGACTACCGCAAGCACACCACGTGGTTGTCTATTGTTTTTGCTGTTATCGCCTTAACCAGCTTAACCATTAATAAACTAAACTGGGGTCTCGACTTTACCGGTGGGACCCTGGTGGAAGTAAGTTTTAGCCAAGCGGCGGATTTACCGAAACTTCGTGATGTTCTTGCTGACAATAGCTTCGACGACGCTGTGGTGCAAAGCTATGGCACACCGCAAGACGTACTGGTACGAATTCCTCCACGTGACACAGCGGAAGCAGAGTCGATAGGCGAACAACTGCTGACTTTGTTACAAGCTGAGATAGACTCAAATATTGTAATGCGTCGGGTTGAATTTGTTGGGCCGCAGGTTGGAGACGAACTTGCTGAAGCGGGTGCACTCGCCATTTTGGTGGCGATGATTTGTATTCTAGCGTACGTTTCATTCAGGTTTGAATGGCGGTTAGCTATGTCGGCTGTTGCAGGACTTTTCCAAGATGTATTAATGATCTTGGGCGTGTTCTCACTACTACAAATCGAAATCGATTTAACAATACTGGCTGCATTGTTGGCTGTTATCGGATATTCCCTTAACGACAGTATTGTAGTGGCGGACCGTATTCGGGAGAACTTCCGTTTACTGCGAAAAGAAACGCCTGTGTCTGTATTCAACATTTCGATTAGCCAAACGATGAGCCGTACGTTAATTACCTCCCTAACAACTTTGTTGGTGTTAGTTACCTTGTTCTTCTTTGGTGGACCTATGATTGAAGGCTTCTCTATAGCCATGATTATAGGGGTTGTAGTTGGTACTTATTCATCAGTATTTACCCGAAGCACCCTTGCTTTAGCACTTGGTATTTCACGTGAAAACTTAATGCCGCCTGAAGTGGAAAAAGAAGGTGAAGACCAAGAGGTACTACTGTAAACAGTGGTTCTTACTTTAAGCCCCAACGAGTCATGTCGCTGGGGCTTTTTTATTGGCTTTGCAAAAGAATGGCTAAGAAAAATAAGCTTATGGCTCGTTACTACACCCTATGCTAATCTAATTACTATAAAACGAATTAAAGGTAGTAGGTATGTTATTTGTTGTTTCACCAGCTAAAAATTTAGACTATGAGTCGGCCGTCCCAACGGACCAGTACAGCATGCCCGAGTTATTAGACGAGGCCGAAGAACTGGTTACTGTATGTAAAGAGTTAACACCACAAGAGCTTGGTAGCTTAATGAAAATAAGCGACAAGTTAGCAGGGTTGAATGCAGCGCGCTTCACCGAGTGGAAACGACCATTCACCCTAGAAAATGCCAAGCAAGCGATGTTCGCTTTCAATGGCGATGTTTACGCAGGGCTGGAAGCTGCAAGCCTTTCACAAAAAGCGATTGAATATAGCCAACAGCACATGCGCATACTGTCGGGTTTATATGGGGTGTTGCGCCCACTCGACTTAATGCAGCCCTACCGTCTAGAAATGGGGACTCGACTTGCCAACCCAGGTGGAAAAAACCTTTATGAATTTTGGGGCGACCGCGTCACCGAGAACTTGAACCATGCACTTGCAGAGTCTAATAGCAACGTGTTGGTTAATTTAGCATCAAATGAGTACTTTAAAGCGGTCAATAAAAAGAAATTGAAGGTGCCTATTGTCACGCCTGTCTTTAAAGACACGAAAAATGGTCAGCAAAAGATTATTAGCTTTTACGCTAAGAAAGCGCGCGGCATGATGGGGCGCTATATATTAGAGAACCAGCCACAGCAAGTAAGCGACTTAAAGGCATTTAACACCGCTGGTTATGCGTTTGACGAGCAGGCTTCAACAGAGTTTGAGTTGGTATTCACTCGACCCGAGCAATAGAGGTTAGCTAGCACTGGCTACCAATAACAGCTTCAAATAAGGAAGGGTATTATGCGAGAAGATAATCAGAACGATGTAAATGTATCACCCGCAGCAACAAATACTAATACGAAGGTGATCGTCGGTATTTGTGTGGTGGTTGCGATTGTGATTATTGGTTGGGCCGTTTTTTCTGGCGGTGAGCCAGAGCCTCAACCTGAGCCAATACCGGTTGCTGTGGAAGAAACACAGCCCCCAGTTGAAATGCCATTACCAGAAGAGCCTGCCATAGCAGAAGAAGTGCTGCCGGAGCTGGATATAGTGGAAGAGCCCGAGCCAGAAATGGTGGTTACACCTGCTTTACCGCAGCTTGCAAATAGCACCCCTGTGGTAATGACCGAACTGAACACACGGCGGGTGAATACCCGCGCCATTCACAGCGACAACCTGGTGCGTGACTTTGTAGCTTTCGTCGACAACCTAGCAGTAGGCGAGATTGCGCGTGAAAGTGCGGTTATTAAAGGTCCTGAAGCTCGCTTTGCCGTGCAGGAAGTTGACGGTAACTTATACCTCGACCCACAAAGTTACGAGCGCTATAACCCTATAGTTGACTGGTTCGTGAATATGGATAACCAGGCACTAATAACGGTGTTTGAAGAGTACGAGCCGTTATTTGACGAAGCCTTTGCTGAAATATCGCGCCCGGATGCAAGTTTTCGGGAGCGCTTACAACAAGCCGCCCAGGTACTGCTCGACACTCCGGCGCAAAGAGGCATGTTGGAACTGAAGCAAGAAAAGGTCATGTACACGTTTGCAGACGAGTCACTGGAGTCATTACCCGCCGCGCAAAAACAAATGCTGCGCTTAGGTCCTGATAATATGGCACGCGTGAAACGCAAAATTAACTCGCTGTTACAAGCCTTATAAGTACTCAGACAATGCACAGGTATAACAACTTCCCGATGCGCGGCAACAGTTTTAGCCGCGCTTTCGGACGCCTTGGTATGTGGTTACTTGGGGGCTGGAAAGTTGTTGGTCAAATGCCCGACATAAAGAAAGCGATTGTGCCTGTGGCACCCCATACCTCGAACTGGGACTTCTTTATTGGTGTATTTGCCATGTTAGCACTTGGTTTAAAACTTTCGTTCTTAGGTAAAAAAGAAATATTTGTCTTCCCTGTGCGCAGGCTGTTGACCTGGCTAGGTGGAGTTCCTGTAAACCGAGCCAGTGCCCACGGTGTGGTTGCAGATATAGCCAAGCAATTTAATGAGCGAGAGCAGCTCATTCTAGCTTTGTCGCCGGAAGGGACGCGCAGTAAAGTGGAGCATTGGCGAACGGGGTTTTTGCATATGGCCCGAGCTGCCAAGGTACCTGTTGTGCCAGTCGCGCTCGACTTTGCAAAACGAGAAATACAGATTGGCCAGCCCATAGAAATTGATGACGACATTGAGAAAGGGTTAAAAGAGGTACAAGCATTCACTCGCCAAGCACAGGCTAAATATCCGGAGAAAGCATGAACCCGCACTTCACTTTTCGCATTGTTCTGTTGTGTGCCTTGCTGCTCGTTGCTAGCCCTGTATTCGCTGGTTTCGACGAAGCACTTAGTGGTACGCCAAAAGCCTGGCAGCAAGGGCAGTGGCAAATAACTCCTCTGCAAACGAGTGATGATCGTTTATACTATAGGGCTCATCAAGGCTCGGCCGATTATTTGTATCATGTGCTTGGTTGGTCGTGGCCCACCAAGAAAATATCCCCTGAGGTCAATGCAGACATGGTGCGACATCATGTGGCACAGCATGAACGCAAAGCTGCCTTTACCTATGTGGTTCGGCATACGGGCGAAGAAGGTATTTTAGGTGCTATCTATCTAACGCCAGTGAATATGGAGCGCCGACACGTTCCGAACTTCAATCCGAATGAGTTTTCTGCAGAAGTGACCTTCTGGTTTACTCAAGGAGCTGAGTCGGCAGATGACAGTGAACGCCTACTGCAGGAGTTGATCATGTGGCTCACAGAAGAATGGCCCCAAGCCAAGGTATTAATGCCAGTACATAGCGACTACACCTTCGTGCATGAGCAAATGTTGGCATTAGAGCATGAGCCATTTACCGAAGACGCAGAGACCGGCGACCTGCTTTACCGCTTGCCCTGAAAATGTGGTATTCTGCGCGGCAATTAATCAGGTGTTCAAATTAAGCGAATATAGGAAACATTATGAAGGTTATCGAAGCAGGTGTTGCTGCACCAGGAAAAAAAGTTGCTATTGCGGTGTCACGTTTTAATAGCTTTATTGTTGACAAGTTACTAGAAGGCGCTGTCGATGCGCTAGAGCGCTTTGGGCAAGTGTCAAAAAGCGATATCACAGTGGTGCGTGTACCGGGTGCGTATGAACTGCCGTTGACCGCAAAGAAGCTGGCTGAGTCGGGTAAGTACGACGCAGTGATAGCTGTGGGTGCTGTTATTCGTGGTGGTACCCCACACTTTGACTATGTAGCAGGGCAAGCAAATACAGGATTAGCGCAAGTTGCTATGGACACAGGTGTACCTGTGGCCTTTGGTGTTATCACCACAGACACGGACGAGCAAGCCATAGATAGAGCGGGTGTAAAGCATGGCAACAAAGGTGCCGAAGCCGCATTAAGCGCACTAGAAATGATCAATGTATTAGAGCAAATTTGAGGAGCATTGGGTGAAACCAGCAGCACGACGTAAGGCCCGCCGCATGGCGATACAGGCAATTTATTCTTGGCAGCTTTCAGATAACGCCGTAAGCGATATTGAAGCCGAGTTTTTGGCAGAAAACGACATGACGAAAGTTGATGTAGCTTATTTCCAAGACTTGCTTCGCGGTGTTGCTGCGTCTGTTTCGACGCTAGACAGTATTCTAGCACCTTTTTCAGCCCGTCCGTTTGCAGAGCTTGACCAAATTGAACGCGCTGTATTGAGAGTGTCTGCGTATGAGTTACGCTCGCGTTTAGATGTACCTTATAAGGTCATCATGAACGAGGCCATTGAATTAGCGAAAGCGTTCGGAGCCGACGACAGCCATCGCTTTGTCAACGGAGTATTGGATAAAGCGGTCGATAGCTTGCGAGCTGCACGGCAGTAATATGCACACCTACAGCAAAGAGTTCGCGCTGATAGCTAAGTACTTTCAGCGCGAAGTGGCAGGAACAGACACACGAAGCAAAAACAACATAGTGCTTGGCATCGGTGACGACGCAGCCATTGTGGACCCACCTGAAGACGCGTCAATTGCCATTACCACCGACACCATGGTGTACGGCACTCATTTTGACGACCTTGTCCCAGCAGACGCCGTTGGACATAAATTAGTTGCCATGAATTTAAGTGACCTAGCCGCTATGGGCGCCGAGCCGACGTGGTTGTCTTTGGCTGTTACTTGCCCGGATATTGACGAAGCTTGGATGAGTGAGTTTTCGCGCGGGTTTTTTGAGTTAAGCGACTACTATAACTGTTCTTTAATTGGCGGTGATGTCACACGTGGCCCCTTGTCGTTTACGGTTACCGCTCAAGGAATAGTGCCCCGTGGCAAAGAAATGCGCCGACGAGGTGCTCGCCCAGGCGATCGCATTTACGTTAGCGGTACCTTAGGCGACGCAGCCGCGGCACTAGCAGGGCAGCAACAAACCCTGCCTGTGTGCGAAACACAGCAAGCACAACTGAATAAAGCGTTATTTTACCCGCGACCACAGGTGGGCTTAGGGCAGGCTCTTCGCGCCGTTGCTACCAGTGCCATTGACTTGTCAGACGGCCTGGCTAAAGACCTCCTGCATGTTCTGCAGTCGTCCAACTTAGGTGCCCGCGTTGACGCTGGGGCCTTACCTGCTTCTAAAATCTTGGAAATGGTGTTACCTGACCCGAGCCAGCGAGCTCAGTTGCAGTTAACCGGTGGTGAAGACTATCAGCTATGTTTTACTGTGCCTGAAAGTCGACGCGGTAGCTTAGAAACCATCGCACATCAATTAGGTCTTGATATCACCTGTGTGGGGGTGATCGAAGGCGAACCTGGCTTACGCATTGAGTTGAATAATCAGCCTTTTTCGCTGAAAACAGCAGGCTTTCTACACTTTAAGGATTAGCCATGAAACGTTCTGAGTTATTGAAAAACCCTATTCACTTACTTTCGTTTGGCTTTGGTACAGGGTTAGCGCCAAAAGCACCTGGCACTTTTGGGACTTTGGTTGGAATACCTGCCGTACTTCTGTTTGCCCCGCTTGGGTTGAATGAGTACTTAGGCGTTATTGCTGCTTTTTTCCTGTTGGGCATTTTCCTGTGCGGAGAAACGGGCAAGGTACTGAAGAAACATGATGACCCAGCAATTGTCTGGGACGAAATTGTCGGCTATATGATCGCACTGTTCGCCATACCATTGACGTGGCAAACGATGCTACTCGCTTTTGTGCTGTTTCGCTTCTTCGATATTCGCAAGCCATGGCCTATACGTTGGCTCGATAAGAAGGTTTCTGGAGGTTTAGGCGTGATGCTCGATGATGTGTTGGCGGGCTTATTTACCTTGGTAATTTTGCATGCACTTATGGGTGCCGGCATGTTACCAGGCACCCTATAAGCAACTTGTTAAAGCTGCGCAAGGCGTTGCTGAATTCGTTTCAACATGCTTTGCGCGTCCAAGCCTAGCTCTTCTCGTATCTCACCCTGAGTACCGTGACGAATAAATTTGTCCGGTAAACCTATTAGCAGTGCTGGTGTCGACAGCCCTTCCGACTGCATAAACTCAAGCACGGCGCTACCAGCACCGCCTGCAATAGCATTTTCTTCTACCGTAACCAGTAGCTCATGAGACCCTGCAAGTTCACGGACAATGGCTTCGTCTAATGGTTTTACAAAGCGCATATCAATAAGTGTTGCGTCTAGCTCTTCCGCTACTTTTTTGGTTTCAGCTAACAAGGTTCCGAAGCAGAGAATAGCCACCTTTTTGCCTTCGCGAATCGTACGCGACTGACCGAGTGGCAACACTTCCAGCTCAGTGTATTCAAGACCAAGAGCATTCCCACGAGGGTAGCGAACCGCGGCCGGCACTCGGGCTTCAAAGCCTGTATGCAACATAAGGCGGCATTCGTTTTCGTCACTTGGGGTCATAATGACTAAGTTTGGCACGCAGCGAAGGTAGCTAATGTCATAAGCGCCTTGGTGGGTTGCACCGTCAGCACCCACAATACCAGCCCGGTCAATAGCAAACAGGACGGGCAAATTCTGCAGGGCGACATCGTGAATGACTTGGTCATACGCACGCTGTAAAAATGAGGAGTAAATAGCGACTACGGGTCGCTGTCCAGCAATGGCTAAGCCAGCGGCAAAGGTTACGGCGTGTTGTTCAGCAATCGCAACATCGTAGTATTGATCGGGATACTGCTGAGCAAATTGCACCATACCTGAGCCTTCGCGCATAGCGGGGGTAATGCCTGCTAGCTTGGGCTCTTGGGCGGCGGTTTCACACAACCACTCGCCAAAAATAGCCGAATAGCTGGGCGTGCTGGACGCTTGGCTTGGAAGGCTGTGCTTGGCTGGGTCAAACTGAGGCACACCGTGGTAACCGATCGGGTCTTTTTCTGCGGGAGCGTAGCCCTTGCCTTTTTGTGTCATAACATGCAAGAACTGCGGCCCAGGCAAGTTACGCATATTCGACAAGGTTTCAACCAAGCCTTCGACATCATGACCGTCAATGGGGCCAATGTAGTTAAAACCAAGCTCTTCAAAAATGGTGCCTGGCGTCACTAAGCCTTTCACGTGCTCCTCTGCACGGCTTGCCAAGCGGCGCATGTGTGGTAAGTCTTTTAACAGTTGTTTACCACCTTCCCGCAGAGAGGTATAAGGTTTACTTGCCAGAATTTTAGCAAAATGGCTATTTAAGGCGCCTACGTTTTCTGAAATAGACATTTCATTGTCATTTAAAATGACCAGCATGTTAGGGCTAATATCCCCAGCATGGTTCAAGGCCTCAAACGCCATACCGGCTGTCATGGCGCCGTCGCCTATAACGGCAACAACTTTTCTATTCTGCGCTTCTTTTTGTGCGGCCACGGCCATCCCTAAAGCGGCACTTATAGAAGTACTTGAGTGGCCAACGCTCAGTACGTCATACTCACTTTCTTCACGCCAAGGAAAAGGGTGTAAGCCGTCTTTCTGGCGGATGGTATGCAGTTGATCGCGACGGCCTGTTAATATTTTATGGGGATAGGCTTGATGGCCCACATCCCAAACAAGCTGATCAAAAGGGGTTTGAAACACATAATGCAAAGCGACGGTTAGCTCAACAGAGCCTAAACCACTGGCCAAATGGCCACTGCTACGGCTGACCGACCCAAGTAAAAACTGGCGTAACTCGCCACTTACTTGTTGCAGCTGAGGCTTTGAAAGACGGCGCAGATCAGCAGGGCTTTCGATACTGCTGAGAAGCGGGTACTGTCCAGAAATATTGGGCATAATGCTAGCGATCCCGTGTCACTAAATATTCGGTGAATTCAGAAAGTAACTGCGTATTGTACGGTATTCCCGATAAGGCGTGTACTGCTTTATCGAATAATTGATTGCGTTTAGCAATCGCACCCTCCAAGCCTAATAAGGCGGGGTAAGTGGCCTTATGATTGGTGATATCAGACCCTTGTGTTTTGCCAAGGGTTTCGGTGTCACTGATTTGGTCTAAAATGTCGTCTTGCACTTGAAAAGCGAGACCAATAGCGTCCGACCACTGCTGCAGTTTAGCATAATCTTCTGCGCTTATCTGCGGTGCACAGTGAGCTCCTAGTAACACAGCTGCTTTCATTAAAGCCCCGGTTTTTAGCTGGTGTACATGCTCTAGGGCGGTCAGGTCTAACGCTTGACCAGTGGCCTCAATGTCTAATGCTTGGCCACCACACATACCAATAAGCCCAGAGGCAGTGGCTAACTCCCGCACCATATTTAACTGTTGTTGGGGACTAACGTTTTTATAGGCGTGTGTTGTAAGGACCTGAAAGGCTTCTGCCTGGAGTGCATCTCCCGCTAGTATGGCCGTTGCGTGGTCATACTTAATGTGGCAGGTGGGCTTTCCCCTACGTAACGTGTCGTTGTCCATAGCGGGTAAGTCATCGTGCACAAGCGAATAAGAATGAATGCATTCAATGGCCAAGGCAGGTGCGTCAAGGTCAGCTAAGTCAGCGCCAAGCATGGCACCTGTTGCATACACAAGAAAAGGGCGTACACGCTTACCACCGTTTAACATACTATAGGCCATAGCACTAGCTAACTTGTGAGAAGCCTCTTCCTTTGAGCGTGCTTTAAGCGTCTCAAAGTGGCGAGTAGAAAATTGCTCATGGCGCTTTTGAAGCTCGGCAAATTGCGAGTTGAACATAAATACAACCTAAAACGGAGAGTCTGAAGGGGAATGCGAACTTGCCCCAGGGGCATCGGATGCTTCTGAAAGTTCGGTCAATTGTTCTTGACCGCCTTGTGCAATCAGCATTTGCACTTTTTGTTCAGCAGCTTGCAGTTTTTCTTGGCTAATGCGTGACAATTTTACCGCATGCTCGAACTGCTTAAGAGCTTCGTCCAATGGTAACTCGCCTTGCTCAAGGGCAATAATAATTTTTTCTAGCTCGCTTATCGCTTGCTCAAAGGACTGATTTGAGGTTTCTGTAGTGTCCGACATATCCTCGTCTCCTTGGTTCTAAATCAATATTCAGTGTGAAATTTCAGGTATGCTTGCACATTGTACCGTAAAGAATCATTGAACAGGGCCGATAAACAAGCTGTAATAACAGAAAAAGTAGTTGTGCACATAACTCTTAGCATAAAAGTACCATACTAACGCACGGCTCGGCAGAGGTGAGGAGAAAATAGTGGATATAGCAACAATTGTAGGCGTGCTTGGTGCCATTGCGTTCATCGTCATGGCTATGGTGATGAATGGCGAGCTAGGCTTATATATTAATATTCCGTCTATTTTAATTGTTTTCGGGGGAACTATTTTTGTTGCTCTTGCCAACTACACATTAAGTCAGTTTTTAGGTGCCGGGAAAGTGGTTGTAAAGGCGTTTAGCTTTAAAACAGACGCCCCGCTCGACCTAATAGATAAAGCCGTAGAAATGGCAGACGCTGCCCGTAAAGGTGGATTTTTAGCCCTTGAAGAGACAGAAATAGACAACCGCTTCTTCCGTAAGGGTATTGATATGCTGGTCGACGGACATGACGCAGAAGTTGTGCGTCAAACCCTGCAGAAAGATATTGACCTCACCTACCAACGCCACGACCAAGGCGTTGGTATTTTTCAAGCCATGGCTGACACGGCACCCGCAATGGGAATGATAGGTACCTTAATTGGGCTTGTGGCCATGTTGGCCAATATGGATGACCCGAAGGCGATAGGTCCTGCTATGGCTGTTGCGCTTCTAACAACCCTCTACGGTGCATTTTTGGCCAACGTTATTTGCTTACCTATTGCGGCTAAACTGAAGCTAAGAATGGAAGAAGAAAAGCTGAATCAAGAGCTTATTTTAGACGGTATTTTAGGAATTCAAGACGGTCAGAACCCGCGCATTATTGAAGATCTGCTGAAAAACTACCTTGCTGAGTCGAAACGTGTTACCGACGAAGAAGAGTAGAAGGAGCAAAAAGCATGGCAGCATTACCGGCAATTGAAAAAAAGTGTCCTAAGTGCCCACCCAAGGGGTTGGCTCCTTGGATGGCGACTTTTGCAGACCTCATGGCTCTGCTGATGTGCTTTTTCGTGCTGTTACTTGCCTTTTCAGAAATGGATGTGCTGCGTTTCAAGCAAATAGCCGGCTCGATGAAGTTTGCTTTTGGGGTGCAGAATAAAATAGAAGTGACCGATATCCCTCGTGGTACCAGTGTTGTGGCCCTCGAATTCCGTCCGGGCAGACCAGACCCAACGCCGATTGAAACCATTCAACAACAAACCATTGATATGACACAGCAGTCGCTGCAGTTCCAGGACGGTGAAGACAATGCCCAAGGGGGAACTGCCTTTGAAGAAGGTGGCGATGCAACCCTAGATGAAACAACCGGTGGGGACACACAGCAAGTGTCCGAGCAGCAAAACAACCAAGAGCTGCTAGAGCTCATGATGCGCTTAGAAAACGAGCTTGCTGAAGAGCTTGACCAAGGCGCCATTGAGCTTGAACAACTCGGGCAACAAATTCTCATTCGGGTGAATGAGCAAGGAACCTTCCCGCAAGGCTCTGCTTTTTTACAGCCTCAGTTTAAGCCAGTTATTCGCAAAATCGCAGAAGTAATAGGTGATATTCCGGGAGAAGTTACCATATCAGGGCACACGGACAATCAAGTTATCCGCTCTGAAATGCACAGCTCAAACTGGGACCTTTCCAGCAAGCGCGCCGTCAGTGTTGCTGAAGAAATGGCTCGTTCAGGAGCTTTTAATACCAATCGTATGACCATTATGGGCTATGCGGACACGCGCCCCTTGGTTCCAAACAACTCTCCAGACAATCGCCGCCGTAATCGACGTGTTGAAATTGCTATTATGCAAGGGAAGGCGCGTGAAAGTGCGCCAATTTCAACCAGCAACGAGTAGAGCTAGCCTAGTATTTACGCTATAATCTACCCTTTTCAGCTAGGGTAGTATCATGAAGTTTATTGTTCGGTTGCACGCAGAAATAACAGTGAAAAGTAAGTCATTACGTAAGCGTCATGGCTCTGTGTTATCTAGCAATATTCGAAACCTGATAAAACAGCACACGGATCAGGTGGCTGTACGCTGGCTGTGGGACAAAATTGAAGTGGAAATACCTGCAGACGAGCAGCTCGCAGGCAAAGTGCGCGATGTCCTTGTATGTATTCCTGGTATTTCCCATATTGAAGAAGTTATAGAAACAGACTTCACCGACTTTGAAGGCGCTTTGCAGTTTGTTATTGACAATATGGGGCCCGCCTTAACGCATAAAAGTTTTGCAGTTCGGGTAAAGCGTCGCGGTAAACATGAATTCTCGTCACAAGACCTAGCCGTATATATTGGCGGCGGCATTCGAGCACGGGTTGAAGGCGCCACGGTCAAGTTGGTGCAGCCGCAAGAAACGGTTCAGCTCTGGCTCGAGAACGACACCTTGAGCCTGTTGGTTCGTCGTTTGCCAGGACTTGGCGGTTACCCGCTTCCGACCCAAGAAACCGCTTTATCACTTATCTCAGGTGGGTTTGACTCCGCCGTTGCCAGTTACCAATTTATTCGCCGTGGTGCGCGCACCCATTTCTGTTTCTTCAATTTAGGTGGCGCTGCAGCCCATGAGGCCGCTGTCCGTGAGGTAGCCTATTACGTTTGGAAAAAATACAGCTCTACCCACCCAGTGAAGTTCGTAAGTGTCGACTTCTCAGGCGTGGTGGAAGCTATTCTGAACCAAAACGAGCCTGGGGTGATGGGGGTTTTATTAAAACGATCCATGCTTCGTGCAGCAGCCTTAGTAGCGGACCGTGTGAATGCGCAGGCGCTGGTGACCGGGGAAGCCCTTGGTCAGGTGTCAAGCCAGACTTTAAGCAATTTACAAATCATCGATGAAGTGACCCACAAGCTGGTATTGCGCCCGCTCATCACCATGGATAAACAAGATATTGTCAATATCGCCCGTGACATTGGGGTAGAAGAAATGGCTGCGTCCATTCCAGAGTATTGTGGGGTTATTTCAAACAAACCGACGGTAAAAGCTAAGCAGCAAGTTGTTTTAGCTGCCGAAGCCGGTATTACCGACGAAATGATAGAAGAAGCGGTGATGGCTGCGCCGGTGAAAGACATACGGGAAGTGCATGCACAACCCACGGCCTATATGCCGCCCATTTATACGCAAGAGCAAGAGCTGCCTACAGGCACTGTGGTGATTGATATTCGCAGCCCTGAAGAGGAAGACGAAGCCCCGCTCAGTCTGGCCTCGACAGAAGTGGTGCACATTCCATTTTTCAAGTTAGCAAATAAAATGCAAACAATGGATACCAGCAAACCGTATGCGTTATATTGCCAGCAAGGGGTCATGAGTCGTTTACAGGCCATTGCCTTGAAAGAACAAGGTGTTGCGCATCTTGCATTGTATGAGCCCAAGGACTAACGGCGCTCGTTAATTAACTAGAAAGGACGTTGTACATGATGATGTTAGGACTGCAATTTATCCGCAGACATGCACGCCTTATTTTTATACTCACATTTGCTGTTGTTTCATTTGCACTCTTAACACAACGTCCACCAAAGCCTTCCGCTTTGTCGTTTGAGCATGCGGACAAAGTGGCGCACTTTACCGTTTTCTTTGTGTTGACACTGACCATGCACCTAGCTTTTCGCCCACGCGTGTGGACAGGGTTGTTGTTAATGCTTGGGTATGGTGTATTGGTCGAAGTCATTCAGCACCAGGTGCCAGGCCGTGGTGCTGAATTACTAGACGTGGTCGCTGACATGGCAGGCGCTACCATGTTTTATGCATTTTGGTGGGTGAGTAAGCGGCTAGGCTTTTTTAGCCGCTGACTTCTTCTTTACCTTTTTCTTGGCTTTCTTCTTTTTGGTTTTCTTATGTGGGTCAGGAAACTTAAAAGTAGGGCGCAAACCGTCAATAACACGGCGCTCTAGTTTGGTGTCTAAGTAACGCTCCACACGGCCCAGGCACTCTGCGTCATGGGCTTCCACTAACGATATAGCATTGCCCTTTTTCCCTGCTCGCCCAGTCCGGCCAATTCGGTGAACATAGCTGTCGCCTCGGCGTGGCATGTCGTAGTTAATGACCAACTCCACGTCGGGAATGTCGATACCACGGGCGGCCACGTCAGTAGCAATCATAATGCGGGCACGGAGGTCGTGAAAGGTTTTAAGCCTTTTTTGCCGTTCTGCTTGCGGTAGTTGACCTTCCAATGAAACGGTTGGGAAGCCTTTACTGCTTATCAGAGGCTCAAGTTCATGTACCTTGTCGCGCTTTCGAACAAATACAAGGACGCGACCCGTAACACTTTTTAGTAAGTGCTCAAGTACTTGGAGCTTATGGGGCGTGTCATCAATAATATGCACCCATTGGTTTATTTTACCCCGTTCGCGTTTGGGCGGCTCGGCCTCAACGACCACAGGTTTGCTTAAGGCTTGTTTTGAAAAGGCTTTTAATGCGTGGTGGTCCGCTGTGGCGGAGAACAGCATGCGCTGCTTTAAGCTGGGAGCTTCCGACTGTATTTGCTCAACAGCACCACGAAAACCCATATCAAGCAGGCGGTCGCCTTCATCTAAAATAAGAAGCTCTAAATCCTCCGCACTAAACTGCTCTGCGGCCAAATAATCAACAAGGCGGCCGGGCGTTGCGACAATAAAGTCTACATTTTTTTCAAGTGCGCCTAAGTGGCTACCAAAATTTACGCCGCCTGTAATGGTGAGGCAGGTTAAGTCGGTGGCGGCAGCTAGCTGTTCGGCCACGCGTCCTATTTGTTCAGCCAATTCACGGGTTGGAACCAACACCAGCGCTCGTGCGCTGCCGGGTGAACGGCGTGGAAAGTCGGCAAGATACTGAAAAACAGGCAGTAAAAAAGCCAAGGTTTTACCAGTTCCTGTGGGCGAAGTGGCCATAATGTCATGGCCTTCCATTGCAAGCGGTATGACCTGTTGCTGAATGCGTGTCGGCTTGTTTAAGCCAGACTCAAGTAAAACATGTATCAGCTCAGGAGAAAGTTCTAACTGCTGCCAGTCTGGGGTCATAATGGTTGGTGCCCGTACGTAAGTAACAATGTGAAACCTTATAATACCTGAATTATGTTGCCGAAACACGAGAAAGCAG
The DNA here is from genome assembly GCF_003987015.1 of Aliidiomarina taiwanensis. Lineage (GTDB taxonomy): Bacteria > Pseudomonadota > Gammaproteobacteria > Enterobacterales > Alteromonadaceae > Aliidiomarina > Aliidiomarina taiwanensis. The sequence goes on from NZ_PIPQ01000004.1 coordinate 101,345, forward strand.
CGCTGCCACCGGCAGTGCTGACTTTTACTTAGGCTCGAGCGTCAGTGCAGTACCTAACACATCCAGTAACTCTGCAAACTCGCCAAACATCAAAGCAAAGTCAGCGTCAAGTTGCTCAGCGGCGTCCGCCGTATTGTCTTGATCCCGTTGCTCTAACACCATATCAGCAAACTTAATACGTTTAATGGCATAGTCGTCACTTAATAAGAATGAAAAGCGGTTAGGCCACTCAAGACCAAGCTCTGTCACATGCTTGTCGTGCTCTAAATGCTGGGTCACTTCCGGCACCATTAAGTCGTGCCTACGCAAGCGCACCACCATGCCTTCTTCTTTGCTACTTTTAAGTTCGGCATCTTGCCCGAGCTCAAAGGGTGCAGCGGCGGCACCTTCTCGAACCCATTCAGTGAGGCAGTGAGTTGCAGGGTATTCTGGCCCCCACGGGCGCACAGGCAAGGAGCCAAGGCATGAGCGAAGCTGAGCGGTAAATTCTTCAGCGCGCGTGGCCGAAGAAGTGTCGACTAAAACCCGTTGGTTTTTTATGTCGATCATGCCCCAAGTCACAGAGTAGCGGCTTAGCGCACGAGGTAATAAGTTGTGCACAATGTCTTCTTTAAGAGCTTGCTGCTCTTTCCGAGGCATCGGACGGGCGTGCTCCAGCTCATAGGCTTCTTTGCGTTGCTCAAGCTCCGACTTAACGGCGCTTGCTGGCATGACCTTTTCTTCTTTGCGTAAGCAAAGTAACACGGCGCCTTGGTGCACTAGGGCGTACTCGTCGCTGTCCCGAATAGGGCTTGTCCAGCCGAGACTTGCAGGCTCAGTGCTGCTACATGGCTTAAAGCTGCGCTCGTTTAATAAGCTTTGAAAATCGTCAGGAAGCTGAAAGTCTTGGGTGAATTGGTACACTCTCAGGTTTTTAAACCACATGCTGAACTCCGAAATAAAGAAACGCTAAGCCGGGCATTCTAGCCCTTCTGTTGTACTGTGTCAGTTGCTTTATTTTCAACAAGCGTCACAGGGAAGCTGAAGTCGTAGGCTAGGCCACTACCTGCGTGGCTGCTCGCACTAATGGTGCCACCCATAGTGTCATGAATTAAAGTGTAAATAATATGAGCGCCAAGCCCACTACCACCCCGGTCAGCCTTTGTGGTGTAGAAAGGGTCGAATAAATGTTCTAGCTGGCCTTTTGATAGTCCTAAGCCGTTGTCCTCATAGTGAAAAAACAAATGATTTTGCCCTTGTTCTGTTTGCTCATGAGAAACACGAATAGAAATAGTGCCAGCCGTTGCGCCTTCAAAGCCATGAATCACTGAATTAAGGATCATGTTTGTTAAAATTTGCGCCAAAGCGCCCGCTTGAAGGCGAACCTGCAGCGAGTCACAACACGACACGTCTATTTGAATGTTTTTTCCTTTTAATCGAGGTTGCAGCGAACGAATAATACTATTTATGTAATGGCCTAAGATAACCGTTCGGTTTGCCTCAGCACTTTGGCTAATGGCCACTTCTTTAAAGCTCACCATTAACTCGGCCGCGCGGTGTAAATTGTTTTCTAATAGTTGCACACTTTCCCGAGCATCGGCGATAAAGCGGTTCAATTGCGACTGCGTTAAGCTTTTGTCCTCCATGGATATGGCTAAGGCTTCCACTCGATCGGCTAAAAAGGAGGTGGTGGTCACCCCAATGCCAATCGGTGTATTTACATCGTGGGCAATCACAGACACCAGCTCCCCAAGAGACGCCATTTTTTCCGTTTTCACCAAGTGCTGCTGGGTTTTACTAATGGTTTCTATGGAACGGGTGAGTCGTTCGTTGGTGCGCTTGAGCGCAGCTTCGGTGAGCTTACGTTGCTGCACTTCTCGCTCAAGTTCGTATTGGCGTTGTTCTAAAGCTAAGTTCCGTTCTTCAATGTCTAGCATGAGCTTGCTCATGCCCGAGGTTTTTTGTGCTACCTCTTGTTCCAGTAAGTCGTTTTGATTGTCCAAACGACGGTTCGCATGCTCGAGCATTTCCTTTGTAAGCCCTAAGCTTTTTTGGTGCTGCTGTATGCGGTCGATCAAGTCATTATAGGCCGCTTCTAATATACCAAACTCTGTGTTTTTGGTTTGACTTAGCTTTATTTTCGACTCGCCCAAGCGGTCAGGCTGAAAGCTTTCAAGTTGCAGAGTAAGCTCTTGCATAGGCCTTGTTAGGTGGCGGTGAAAAGCTAAAGAGAATAATAAAATAAGGAAGGTACTTTTAATAAAAGCGTTCCCGACCAAAAACAAAATACTGACTTTTAGAGACTCGACAATAACACGGCGGCTTGAGAACAAGGCTATATCGCCAACGAGGGTAGATTGCCCAGCAAACTCAAAAGTCAGCGGATTGTACTGACCAAATACACCATTAGTTGCGTCTAACTGCACGGGGTTTATAGGCTCATTGGGCAGTGACGAAAGGGGCTGTACAAGACCGAGCTGGCGAATAACGCGGCCGGCGTCGTCGCGGATAATGACCCCAGAAATGGCAGGGATGGTCATTAACCCTTCGGCAATGGCGTCTATTTGCTGATAATTAAACTCCCAAAGGGAGCGCGTGAGGCTGGCTGAAATTGTGTTGTGTTGGTTCGTTAGTTCATTCTTAAGAGAATGTTTGGTGTTGTTATACTCGCTGAGAATATGGAAGCATGTAATCACAAAAGTGATCACGAAATAGACCGAGAGCACTCGGGTTAAGAGCCGTTTCGATGTACTTTTATACTGCATGTAGTAAATCCTTTACCCAGTAAGCATGCATTATTTGCCTCAACCTATTAAACCTACCGAACACGGCAGAAGAGAGCAATAATAAAAGTTTAATAATTCTGTCATTGTTGTTGTCTTTCTGGAAAGATATTATTTACACAGTCACCTTTGTCTTACGTACACCCGGTTTTGTGCTATTAGGAGTTCCCATAATGAAAAAGCTAGCTTACTTAACGATTGCTGGTCTAACTATGTTTTCTGCAGGTGTAATTGCCGAAGATGAAATAGACTTGGAGTTCTATGGAAAAGCCCATGTTTCGGCAGGGTACTTGTATGATGGCAATAATGGGGGCTTAAACGCTTCAAGCAACTCCAGTCGTGTAGGCCTTAAAGCGAACTACAGGGTAAGTGAAACACTTGAACTTATCGGGCAGGTTGAGCGAGGTGTCGACTTCACAGATGGTAGCAGCACCTTTAAAGCACGAAGCTCTTACCTAGGTTTGCAGGGCGACTGGGGCACAGTACGGGTAGGCTATTATACCTCACCTACTATGGCACTTCTTTCCAAAGTTGAAGAATTTAGAGATCGCGCAGGTGAAGGTCGAAATATAGTGCGTCAAGGCGCAGCTAACTTAGACCGTCGACTTAAAAGCAGCGTGCATTACCAGTCACCAAACTGGCAAGGCTTTACCTTTGCCTTGCAGTACGGCACCACAGAAACAACAGGAACCACCTCAACAGACAACGACGACGATGTGATCAACACCAGTTTAACCTACCAAGTAAACGACTGGACCTTCTTAGCGGGGTACCAGCACGACAATCGCGATGTCAGCCAAACGGTGAAGGGCACGCGTTTAGCTGCCATACGAAACGGTGACGGCTGGCGTGTCGCGGCTATTACCCAGTATGTCGACGGCCTGAAAGATGCAGGCACAGTAACGCCAACCAGCATGACAAGTTGGGGCGTGACAGGACGCTACCAATTAAGCAATGACCTATGGCTCCGTGGGCAGGTGTTTGCACGCGAATACAAAGACACCCAAAACGAGTCGGTCCTTGCAACCATTGGTGTCGACCGGGTTCTTTCCTCCAAGCTAACTTGGTATGGCTTAGCAACGGCCACACAAAATAAAGCAGGTGCTGCAGCAAGCGTAACTGGCGGTGGCTATGGCGACAGTATGGCGGTGGTGTTAGGGGATGACCCCTTTGCTATTTCCACGGGTCTTATTTTCAAGTTTTAAGCCGAAGGGGAGCGTCTTCAGTGGTTTGTCATAAAAGTGTCATAATGGAGTAGCATACTTGCCATATAAAAATGACAAGCCAATAGAAGGATGACCATCATGCAAGGCCGTATTCTGATTATTGAAGATGAAGCCCCAATACGAGACATGCTTACACTCGTGATGGAACAGGAAGGCTTTCAAGCTGTTCAGGCTGAAGACTTTGGGAGTGCTGAAGCTGCATTAACAGAGCCCTATCCCGACTTGATTCTTCTCGACTGGATGCTGCCCGGTGGTACGGGCATTCAGTTAGCTCGTTTTATTAAGTCCGCAGAGCACCTAAAACACATTCCTATTATTATGCTTACGGCCCGCAGCGAAGAAGAAGATAAAGTACAGGGACTAGAAGCGGGCGCCGACGACTATGTGACCAAACCTTTTTCTCCGAAAGAACTCAAAGCGCGTGTGCGTGCCGTACTTCGGCGCGTGGCACCCACAACCTTAAAAGAACCAGTAACCGTAGCGGGCTTAAGCGTGGACCCGAGTACGCATCGAGTGACAGCGCATGACACAACGCTAAAACTAGGCCCAACAGAGTTTCGCCTGTTGCATTTTTTTATGACCCATACGGAACGTGTATATAGTCGCGAACAGCTGCTCGACCAGGTTTGGGGCACCAATGTGTATGTGGTGGATAGAACCGTGGATGTGCATATTCGACGGTTGCGGAAAGCTCTAGAAAAACATGGTTATGACCGCCTGATCCAAACGGTGCGAGGGGCTGGTTATCGCTTTTCACTACAGCAATAAACCCTAGAGGTAGGCCATGGACCGCTACTACACCCCGCTAAAGGCAATCACAGTATTTACTCTGGGGCTTCTATTTGCAGGCGGTTTGGGCTGGCTGCTTGGCTACCCACAAGAGTTTTTGCTGTTGTACTTGGCCGTCTTGGTTGTGTGGAACGGCTACTACCTGCTTAAGTTAAGTCACTGGTTTTGGAACAGCAAGTCGACTAGCTTACCTCAAGCCTCTGGTATTTGGAGCGATATTTATGATGGCCTCTACCGCACACAGAAGCGCCATTACACTCGCCGAAAAAAACTCGCTGCCTTGTTGCAGCGTTTTCGACAAGCGGCTGAGTCCCTACCCGACGCCGGCCTAGTGATTGACGGCGAAGGTCAGCTTATTTGGAGCAATAAGCTGGCGCAGCAATACTTAGGTTTAAAGTGGCCGATGGACAAAGGGGTTAAAATTACCCACCTTATTCGCAGCCCCAGTTTTATTAAATACTTTCAGCAGCAAAACTTCGACGAAGCCATTACCTTGTATTCACCAACGGGTGACAAGCGTGAAATTGAGCTGCGCATTATGCCCTATGTGGACACACAGTATTTAATTTTAGCTCGGGACGTTACTCACATTCGCAAGCTCGAGCGCATGCGCAAAGAGTTTGTAGCCAATGTCTCCCACGAACTAAAAACCCCGCTGACGGTGATGCAAGGCTACTTGGAGCTTCTCGAAGAACCAGAAGGTTTAGCGCCGCAGCAACAAACCCAAGCGTTATCGGAAGTGACACGGCAAACCCAACGAATGCAGGCAATGGTCGAGCAGTTATTGATGCTGTCGCGGATAGAGTCGAAGCACCAAGACGTGCCACAGGAGCCTGTCGTACTTGGAAGTACTATTCATAACTTACTTTCAGAGCTTGCGTTGGTCATTGAATCAGAGCAAGTGCATGTGAGCGCCCATATCGACGAGACATTAACCGTGCTGGGCAGTCCCGAACGGCTGCATGCAGTGGTGCATAACCTGCTTACCAATGCCATTAAGTACAGCGGGGAAGGGGCGCGTATTTATATCGAATGGCAAGCACAGGAAGGGCAAGCTCATTTTCGTATTCAAGACACAGGGCCGGGCATTGCGCCAGAGCACCTCGCTCGACTGACAGAGCGTTTTTACCGGGTGGCAGCCGACAGGAACAGCCGTTCTGGTGGCACCGGCTTAGGGCTGGCTATTGTCAAGCACGCCTTAGAAGCGCACCACAGTCAACTACACATTGACAGCACCGAAGGAGAAGGCAGCTGCTTTTCTTTCTCACTTCCTAAAATTAATTCTGATTGTCATAAAAGTGACATACAAGCAACGTAAGCTATCCGTAGTTGAAATACCTTACTAATAACATCGAGCGAGGACATTATGTTACTCAAGAAATGTTTACTACCTTTAGCAAGTGCAGCCGCCCTTCTTTGCAGTGTTCAACTGCATGCAGACGTGGACCCGAATTTACCGAACTATACTCGCGCCCCAGGTGTGTCAGGAAACTTAAGCTCCGTGGGCTCTGATACTCTAAATAACCTAATGACTTTATGGGCTGAAGAGTTTAATCGTTATTACCCAAACGTAAACATTCAAATTCAAGGGGCTGGCTCTTCAACAGCGCCGCCTGCCATTACGGAAGGCACAGCTACGTTAGCCCCGATGAGCCGTGAAATGCGCCAGTCAGAAATAGAGGCCTTTGAAAACAAACATGGGTATGCACCGTATGCGCTTCCGGTTGCGATCGACATGGTGGCGGTGTTTGTGAACAAAGACAACCCAATAGAAGGTATGAGCTTACCGCAAGTAGACGCGGTGTTTTCAGCAACTCGCCGGGGCGGTTATTCCGAAGATATTACCCGCTGGGGTCAGCTTGGTTTAACTGGGGCTTGGGCAAACCGTGACTTTGCACTATATAGCCGAAATGCTGTGTCGGGTACCTATGGATTCTTTAAAGACATGGCACTGTTCGGCGGCGACTATAAGTCGAGCATTAATGAGCAGCCAGGCTCTTCTTCGGTTGTGCAAGGGGTTTCCGAGTCAATCAATGGCATTGGTTACTCTGGTATTGGTTACCGTACGTCGAGTGTGCGAGCACTGCCGTTAGCTGTTGAAGAAGGTGGAGAGCTGTTCGAACCTAGTGCAGAAAATGCGGCAACCGGTGACTATCCGTTAGCACGCTACTTGTACATTTACATTAATAAGCACCCAAACCGCCCACTAGAGCCAATGGTGCGCGAGTTTGTTCGCATGATATACAGCCAACAAGGTCAAGGGGTGGTGTTCCGTGACGGTTATGTCCCTTTACCTGAAGTGGTAGCTGCCCGCGTTCGTGCTGAACTAGGAATAGATGTAAGCGAATGAAAGTAACCTCTCAACTACCAAGCCGCGAAGTGCGTGAAAAGCGCCGTCGTATACGCAGCCTAAAAGACAATACGTCGCGGTTTGGTATTACGGCTGCCGGGTATGGCGTGGTGTTTTCCCTCGCCTTGATTTTTGTGTACCTGTTTTATGAAGTGCTCCCCATTTTAAAAGGGGCTGAAATAACTCCTGTAGCACAATACGACATGGCGCTAGTGACACAGGAAGAGCCTTCAGCACAAGTACTTATTGAACGATACCAAGAGCTTGGGGTGAACTTTACCCAGCAAGGCGGCATTCGTTTTTTCCACTTGGACAGTGGCGAAGAGCGTTTACACACACAGGTGTCGTTAGCTCAGGCCGACACGGTCAGTAGCTTTGCAGCTGCAGAGTCATTGGGCGGCCTTGTGGCGTATGGGTCAGCGTCAGGCAAGGTGCAGTTACTACGGCCTGACTACCAGCTAAGCTTTCCGAATGACCAGCGGCAGATAACCCCAGGTATTGTTTACCCTTATGGCGAACAGCCGATACAGCTGGACCCGCAAGGGGCTGCGATTCAGCACCTCAGCGTGCAAGAGTCGACACGGGGCCGGCCGGCGGTGTTTGTGGCAGGTTATACGGAAGATCAGCGCTGGCTTTTAGCCAAAGTATCCACACGAGAAAACTTGTTCACAGGCCGCGCTACGCAACAGATAGAACGGAGTGAGTTGCCTCACTTTGCAGTGGAGCCGCGCTTTATTCGTGTCGACAAAGCCTTTCGGAATCTTTATGTGGCGGAAGGTAGCCGACTACATTACTTCGATATAAGCCAGCTGCGTGCACCTAAACTCATTCAAACGGTGGATGTCGGCGAAGAAATTACGGCGCTTGAGTTTCTGGTGGGTTCGGTTTCGCTAGTAGTGGGCACTGAAACAGGCGGCTTAAGCCAGTGGTTTCCTGTGCGCGATGAACAAAACGCCTATCAGCTAGAGCATATTCGCAGCTTTAAGCAGCACCCAGGGGCCATTACTACTATTCGCCCGGAGTATACTCGTAAAGGGTTTTTAGCCGGCGATAGCGCCGGGTACGTGGGCGTACATTATGCAACGTCATCCCGAACCTTGTTGCTGAAGCAAATGGCCGAGCAGCCTATTGAGAAGCTCGCTGTATCGCCTGTGAACAAGGCTGTACTCACCTTCAGTGGCGAGCAAGTGCAGTATGCGTCGCTGTGGAACCAGCACCCGCAATTGTCCTTTAAGGCCTTGTGGAATCGGGTTTGGTACGAAGGGCGAAGCGATCCTGAGTATATTTGGCAGTCTTCCTCGGGGAACGACGAGTTTGAGTCGAAGTTTTCTTTAATCCCATTGTCTGTGGGTACGCTGAAAGCGGCCTTCTTTGCCATGTTGTTTGCGATGCCCTTGGGTATTATGGCGGCTCTGTATACAGCGTATTTTATGACTCCGAAGCTGCGTGGCGTGGTGAAGCCAACCATTGAGGTGATAGAGGCCTTGCCTACGGTTATTTTGGGCTTTTTGGCCGGTTTATGGCTGGCGCCTTTTATGGAGCATAACTTACCTGCCGTGTTTGCATTGCTTATCGGCTTGCCCTTGTTAATGGTGCTTATGTCCTTCCTGTGGAGCTGCCTACCACGTTCGCTTAAGCGTTTGGTTCCTGCTGGGTGGGAAGCTGTGCTCTTAGTACCTGCTTTGGTACTTTTTGGCTGGGCTGCCGTAGCTTCCAGCCCCTGGGTCGAAACCTGGTTGTTCGACGGCAGTATGCGTCAGTGGCTTACGAACCAAGGCATTACCTATGATCAGCGAAACGCTTTGGTGGTGGGCTTAGCCATGGGGTTTGCCGTTATCCCCACCATTTATTCCATTGCGGAAGACGCCATTTTCAACGTGCCAAAGCATTTAACGCAAGGCTCGCTGGCGCTTGGTGCAACCCCTTGGCAAACCATGGTGGGCGTGGTGCTTCCAACCGCCAGCCCGGGTATTTTTTCCGGCATTATGATTGGCTTTGGGCGGGCTGTAGGCGAAACCATGATCGTGCTTATGGCGACGGGTAATAGCCCGATTGTGAACTTCAATATATTTGAAGGCATGCGTACGCTTTCAGCCAACATTGCCGTTGAGCTCCCAGAAACGGCAGTAGGTAGTTCCCATTTCCGCATTCTGTTTTTGGCGGCCTTAGTGTTATTTGCCTTTACCTTTGTGTTGAACACCATTGCTGAAGTGGTGCGCCAGCGTTTGCGTAAACGATACAGCAGCTTATAGGGCCGGAGGATACAAATGAAACATTGGTTTAAAAGCGGCTCGCCTTGGATTTGGTTAACCGCAGGCGCTGTCTCGCTCAGTGTCATTATGATCGTGGGACTGCTTGGCCTTATTGCAGTACGTGGTTTTAGCCACTTTTGGCCCGCACCCGTGGCACAAATTGCCATTCACGACCCGCGTAATCAAGTAGAAGAAACTTTACTAGGTGAAATAGCCCGGAGTGAAACCGTCACAGCGACCCTTGCTCGGGAAGCAGGCCATGTGGTGCCGGAAAACCTCAGTGTCGTTACTCGCTACTTAATTAAGCAAGGTAACCGAGAACAGGTTAGCTCCGACTTTGTTTGGCGCTTTGACTTAGGTATGGCGCCTTTTACTTACCCGAAGGGAGTTTACGCGATAGAGCGCAGAACATGGGGCGACTTCTACGGTTTCCCTGTGGCACTTCAGCTGGAACAACAGCACTGGCAAGCGACCGACGCAGACTTTGCCAAGGCATTGAATGACCTGCTTGAGCAAAGCCACCAGCGTCACCAAGCCATTACACGTATAGAGCGACAGGACATTGGCAAAATCAATAGCCAAATGAATGCCCTCCGTTTACAGCAGCGGCAGCTGGAGCTTGACGGTGTTAAAGGACGGGCCCTGCTCGAAGCCAAACAAGGGATTGCACAACAAGAGCAAGCGTTACAAGCAGAGTACGCTGAGCTACGTACGCAGCTCGACCAGCTGTATAGCGAGCAGGAAAAAGCGCAGCTGCGCATGCGTATGATGAACGGCAAGGAAGTGGCTATTGCTTTAGCAGATATTGTGGCGATAACCATGCCAAACGACATGACGCTGGGGCAAAAGTGGGCCGAATACTTTAAGCAAGTGGGTGGGTTCTTGTCGAAAGAGCCCCGCGAAGCAAACACAGAAGGGGGGATATTCCCCGCCATTTTCGGCACCATTACCATGGTGTTTATTATGTCCATTATGGTCACCCCGTTTGGCGTGTTAGCCGCTATTTACTTGCGTGAATATGCCAAGCAAGGCGTAGTGACACGCTTGGTGCGTATTTCCGTATACAACCTGGCTGGGGTACCTTCCATTGTGTACGGCGTGTTTGGCCTAGGCTTCTTCATTTACTTCTTGGGCGGCAATATCGACCGTATTTTCTATGAAGCGGCACTGCCGTCGCCGACCTTTGGTACGCCTGGCTTATTTTGGGCATCGCTGACATTAGCCTTGCTGACCCTGCCTGTGGTTATCGTGTCCACAGAAGAAGGCTTAGCACGAATACCCAGCACCATTCGGCAAGGATCACTCGCCTTAGGAGCGACAAAGTCAGAAACTCTGTGGCGGGTGGTGGTGCCTTTGGCTACCCCCGGCATGATGACAGGGTTGATTCTTGCCATTGCTCGTGCGGCGGGCGAGGTTGCCCCGTTAATGCTAGTCGGGGTAGTGAAGTTAGCGCCTACTCTGCCCGTAGACGGCGAGTTCCCCTTTGTGCATTTGGAACGAAAAATAATGCACCTTGGGTTCCATATTTTTGATGTGGGCTTTCAAAGCCCCAACGTAGAAGCGGCACGGCCGCTGGTGTATGCCACCGCACTCACCTTAGTGACTCTGATTGTGGTGCTAAATATTACCGCCATTAGCATACGCAACCGACTACGGGAGAAGTACCGAAATGATTCAGACTAATGAGCTTACGGAACCAACAATGACACAAGAAGCAGCTAAGTTTAGTGTACGTAATTTGCGTTTAGCCTATGGTGAAAGCGAAGCGCTGAAAGGAATTGATTTAGATATACCCGAGAAAAAAGTAACGGCTTTTATTGGTCCTTCGGGTTGTGGTAAATCCACTTTATTGCGTTGCTTTAATCGCATGAACGACTTGGTGGACAGCTGTAAAATAACCGGTGAAGTGCTGCTGGATGGCGAAAATATATACGCGCCGCAGGTAGACGTGGCCGAGCTGCGGCGCCAAGTGGGCATGGTGTTTCAAAAGCCTAACCCGTTTCCTAAGTCTATTTTTGAAAACGTGGCCTACGGGCTCCGTTTGCAAGGTGTGAAAGACAGGCGCACATTAATGGACGTGGTGGAAAAAGCCCTACGAGGCGCAGCACTTTGGGACGAAGTGAAAGATCGCTTAAATGACAATGCCTTTGGGCTCTCGGGCGGGCAACAGCAGCGACTGGTAATTGCTCGGGCCATCGCCATCGAGCCCGAGGTACTGTTACTTGACGAGCCTGCTTCGGCCTTAGACCCCATTTCAACCTTAAAAATTGAAGAGCTCATTAACGAGCTTAAAGACACCTATACCATTGTCATCGTGACACACAACATGCAGCAAGCAGCCCGTGTTTCCGACTACACCGCGTTTTTGTATATGGGTGAAATGATAGAGTACGCAGACACAAACACGCTGTTTACGACACCGCGGCACAAACAAACGGAAGACTATATTACCGGACGGTATGGGTAGCACCTGGTGCCTACTAAGAGGAAATGAACATGGATAAGCTGAATTTAGGTAAACATATATCAGGGCAGTTTACGGCTGAGCTCACCGCGGTGATGAGCAAAGTGTTGGCCATGGGCGGTTTGGTGGAGCGGCAGCTGGCAGACGCTTTAACCGCTATTCAAGAAAATGACACCCAGTTGGCCAACAGCGTGATAACAGCAGACAACAAAGTGAACCAGCTGGAGTTAGAAATAGACGCCGCCTGCACACAAATTATTGCCAAGCGACAGCCCACAGCAAGCGACTTGCGACTTGTGCTCGGCGTGCTTAAAGCGATTAGCGATCTGGAGCGGATTGGCGACGAAACGTGTCGTATTGCCCGGGTTGCCTTAAAAACCTTCGATAAAGATCAAGAACACCTGTTGGTGAGCTTAGAAAACCTAGGGCAGTTGGTACTGGCAATGTTGCGTCAGGTACTGGACGCGTTTGCCCGCATGGACGAAGAAGCGGCTTTGCTTGTGCACCAGCAAGACGTGAAAGCCGACAGACAGTATGAGGCACTGACGCGACTTCTTATGACCTATATGATGGAAGACTCACGCAGCATTCCGAAAATTATGGACGTTATGTGGTCGGCCCGTGCGTTAGAGCGTATTGGCGATAGGTGCCAAAATATTGCGGAATATATTATTTACTTTGTGCGCGGCAAAGATGTCCGCCACGCTTCAGCCGAAGTCATAAAAAACACAGCTGAAGGGGCGTCATAGCGTCTTAGTGCAAAACGCGACAGCGAATAGTGCCGGGCACGTTTTTCAGTTCGTTGAGTACTGCTTTTGCTTTGCCGTGCTCAACGTCCATCACCACGTAGCCTAGCTCACTGTCGGTTTGCAGGTACTGACTGGTAATGTTCACATTGAGGGCTGCAAATACCTGGTTAATTTGGTTTAACACCCCGGGTTTATTGAGGTGAATATGCAACAGGCGGCTGCTGTCGTGCTGGGTTGGTAACGCCACTTCTGGGAAGTTAACCGCCGACAGGGTGGAGCCGTTGTCGGAGTATTTAATGAGTTTTTGCGCCACTTCAACACCAATGTTTTCTTGCGCTTCTTGCGTAGACCCGCCCACATGAGGCGTTAGAATAACTTGGTCAATACCGCGTAACGGCGAGATAAATTCGTCGGTGTTGCTTTTAGGCTCTACCGGGAATACGTCAATGGCAGCCCCCGCTACATGACCGGCTTTTAGGCTTGCAGCTAACGCGTCTAAGTCGACCACAGTCCCCCGGGAAGCGTTAATAAGTAAGCTACCCGGCTTCATCTGAGCTAGTTGTTCAGGGCCTATCATTAGCTGGGTTTGTGGGGTTTCTGGCACATGTAAAGAGACCACATCGCTATGAGCTAGTAAGCTGTCTAAAGTCTTCATCGAACGGGCATTACCTAAGCTCAGTTTGGTTTCAATGTCATAAAACACCACCTGCATGCCCAGCAGCTCCGCCAAAATACCAAGTTGGGTGCCAATATGGCCATAGCCCACAATCCCCAAGGTTTTCCCCCGAGCCTCATGAGCCCCTTGCGCTGTTTTAAGCCACTCACCCCGGTGGCAGGCCATGTTCTTTTCTGGCACCTTGCGCAGTAGCATAATCATTTCCGCAAGAACAAGTTCGGCAACGCTGCGGGTGTTGGAGAAAGGTGCATTAAATACAGGCACCCCGTAGGTGCGGGCCGCTACTGTGTCTACTTGGTTGGTGCCAATACAAAAACAGCCGACAGCAATCAGCTTTTTCGCATGAGCAAACACCTGCTCGGTTAGCTGGGTGCGCGAACGTATGCCAATAAAATGGTATTCGTGCACACAGGCTATTAGCTCTTCTTCGCTCATGGCGCTGCTATGTTGAACAATTTCCGTATAGCCCTGTTGGTAAAAGCATTCCACGGCACTTTCGTGCACGCCTTCAAGCAGTAGTATTTTAATTTTTTCTTTGGCAAGGGAGTATTCTTGGCTCATTGGGCTACCTTAGCGCTTCAGGGTTTCAATCGAGGAACCGTCGCTTAATAAAGCAATGTCGGCTGGACGGGCGGCAAACAGGCCATTGGTCACAACTCCGGTAATGTTGTTCAGGATCTCTTCAAAGGCAATGGGCTTTAAAATGTCCAGGTGGTGCACATCAAGAATAATATTGCCGTTGTCGGTTACAAAACCTTCTCGGTACACAGGGTCGCCACCGAGTTTAACAAGCTCTCGTGCAACATAAGAGCGAGCCATAGGAATGACTTCAATGGGCAGGGGGAAGTCGCCAAGTTGTTTTGTGAACTTGCTTTTGTCGGCAATGCAAATAAAGCGCTTGGCTACGGCTGCGACAATTTTTTCGCGAGTGAGCGCGCCACCACCGCCTTTGATCATTTGTAAATGACGGTTAATTTCATCGGCACCGTCTACATACACGCTAATTTCAGGTACACCGTTCAGGTCGTATACAGGAATGCCTAAGGCTTTAAGCCGCCGAGTTGACTCGTCCGAGCTAGACACAGCCCCTTCAAGATCAAACTTAATAGCGGCTAAGGCGTCGATAAAGTAGTTAACGGTAGAACCTGTACCAACACCAACAATGCTCCCTTTTTCAATAAAAGGAATGGCGGCTTCGGCGGCATGTTTCTTGGCCGTTTCTTGTGGGCTTAAAGGTTGCTTGCTCATGACACTCCCGTGATAGCAAAAAGAATAAGGCACCCTTTATTATACGGTAGGTCACGAGAACTGCCATAGTTTTGAAGGTGTAATAACCAAAGGTAAAGGTATATCCCAGGCCTCACTCGGTAGGGTGTCCACATATTGACAGTCGTGAGCCACGCCAATGGGCAACAGGTGGGAATGTTCACCGGCAAACCAAGGGGCAAGCAAGCGGTCGTAGTAGCCCCCGCCCATGCCCATGCGTTGACCGTGCTGGTCAAAGCCGACTAAGGGCGTGCACATCACGTCAATAGCAGCTAAGGGCACGGCTTTGTCAGTGTCGAGAAGCGGCTCGTGAATGCCTAAGGACGTGGTTTGCAAAGGGGTGCTGGGCTGGTAAGGCATAAACCACATAAGCCCCGCTTGTTGCGGGTCGACGACGGGCACCACCACACGTTTTCCTTGGGACCAAAGGGCCTGAATAAATGGGGTCAAGCTCAGCTCACTGGGGCTAGCAATATAGGTGGCCAGGGTGCTGGCCGACTGCACCTGAGGCAAGTTAAGTAAGTGATTACATACACGCTGGGCTGCGCTTTTTTGCTCCTCAGCAGAAAGAGCCTGCCGAGCTTGGCGTAGCTGCGTCCGTAATTGAACACGCGTCATTCCCGTCTTCCTTTAATTCAGTTGCAGTCTTCGCACGAGACTGCGACACTTTATGCCAACCTATCATAGTGAATAATAACAGGATACCCGTATGCGTTTGCTAAGTATGCTCCTTGCACTGAGTTTGTTCTTGCCCATGGTGGTGGCTGAGGAAATGGTAGCACCCGACCGAACTCGTGGAGAAGGCCCCTACGAGCGACTTATTTTGCGAGGTGGCATTTTGATCAATGGCGAAGGTGCACCTCCCATTGGCCCAGTGGATATTGTGATTGAGAATGACCGCATTGCACAGGTCAAGGTGGTGGGGTATCCCGACGTGCCCATTCTTGAAAGCCGACGGCCCAAGGCACGCCCGGGTGATCAAGAAATGGATGTTTCCGGCCATTATATTTTGCCTGGCTTTGTTGACGTGCATGCTCACTTAGGGGGCTCGGCCAAGGGCATTCCACCCGAGTATGTATTAAAGCTATGGCTGGCTCATGGTGTGACTACGGTGCGCGAGCCAGGAAGCTTTCGAGGTCTTGAGTGGACACTAGACCATGCGGCGCGAGCTGAGCGTAATGAAATTGCTGCACCGCGTATCATTCCTTACGCTGTATTTGGCATGGGCAGTGACGCGCCTATTACCACAGCAGAACAAGCACGCACATGGGTGCAAGGCATTCATCAGCGTGGTGCCCATGGTATTAAGTTCTTCGGAGCAACCCCGCAGGTCATAGAAGCAGCCATAACCGAAGCCAACACGTTGGGACTGGGCACCATGATGCACCATGCTCAGCTGAACGTAATGCGCACCAATGCCTTAGACTCGGCGCGCTTAGGTTTGGGCTCTTTAGAGCACTGGTACGGGCTACCAGAAGCCTTGTTTACCGACCGTGTTATTCAAGACTATTCGCCGGACTATAATTACCAAAATGAACAAGACAGGTTTGGTGAAGCAGGGCGGTTATGGAAACAGGCGGCACAGCCAGGTAGCGAGCGCTGGAATGCGGTTCGAGACGAGTTAATCGCCCTCGATTTCACCTTAAACCCTACCTTTACCATTTATGAAGCAAGTCGTGACTTGGCCGCACAGCGCACAGCCCTATGGCATAAAGACTACACCTTGCCGCAGTTATGGGACTTCTTTACCCCAAGCCGCTATGCCCATGGCTCGTACTGGTTCGACTGGACCACAGACCATGAAGTTGCTTGGCGTGAAAACTACCGCCTATGGATGCAATTCGTCAATGACTACAAGAACCATGGTGGCCGTGTCACCACGGGCTCTGACTCGGGCTATATCTATAAAATATATGGCTTTGGCTATATTCAAGAACTGGAGCTACTGCGCGAAGCGGGCTTTAATGCCCTGGAAGTCATTCAAGCGGCCACCCTTTCAGGGGCCGAACTGCTTGGGTTAGACCATGAAATTGGCAGTGTGGTGCCCGGCAAAAAGGCCGACTTAGTCATCGTCAAAGAAAACCCCCTGCGTAACTTTAAGGTGCTGTATGGTACAGGGCATTACCAGCTAAATAACCAGAACGAGCCGGAACGCACCCAAGGTGTGCGTTATACAGTTCGCAATGGCGTGGTTTATAATGCGGCTGAATTACTCGCCGATGTGCGTCGCATTGTTGCGCGCAGCAAAGCCGAACAGCAAGAGGAACATTAAGTGGACAAACACCATTCAAGCAAAGCCGACCCATTGTTATTACTTTTGCTGATGACCATCCCTGTATTGGGGTTTGTGGCTTCAGCCTTATGTTTGCTTAGCGGGCAAAATGTATTGGGTTTTCTTATTTTTATTATCATGATTGTGTGGCCAGCGTGGATAACACTGTCTACCAGTTACACCATACGTGGTGAGCACTTACTCGCCCGCTGTGGGCCGTTACGTTACAAAGTAAAGCTGACGGATATTAAAGAAGTGGTCCCGGTGAAAACCCTTCGGCCTGGGCCTGCGTTGTCGTGGGATAAGTTAAAAATAACCTACGGCGCAGACAACAAAGTGCTTTTTGTGTCGCCAGCCGACAAGTACACCTTTGTGTTTGACTTAGGTATTGGGGGCGAAGAAGCTTTTGATCAGGTAGCAGCCGACGACGACTACGAAGGGCCTATTTACTAGGCCTATTCTAAAACGCCTTCAACATTGAGCTCCTCTTCCACCGGAGGGGCTTCAAAGTTTCCACTGCAGGTATTCAAAATAATAATAGTGAGGATGGTAATAACCACGGCGGCGACTATTTCTAGTTTGCGCATAGAATATTTCACCTTCTAAAAGATAAGACTTCCCAGAGTGTCGACGCAGTGTGTTAGTCCTCGAACCCTTAGGTTCAAGGCGGTTTCTAAGTCACTCTCTTTAGGCTTCCCAGTAAACTGGGCGTGCACACCGGAGAGCAAGTAGAATCCTTATTTGTAAACATCGGCTCAGGGACATCACATGCAAGCGATCACCCCAGGAAGCAAGTTCATTATAGCCTATTTAAAAAAGGTTTTTGAAGCTTAATCGTGTTTTGGTTCGCCGATTGCTTTTTTTATGGTCGCTTGAAGCAGAGCAACTTTATCTTCAAGGGCCATCATTTTTTCGTTTTGCTCTGCTTTTTCTTGCATCCATTCATGGCATAAATTCAAAGCTGTCATGACCGCTATTTGTTCTACATTGGTAAGCTTGGTAGCTGAACGGGTTTCGTTCAGGCGCGTATCAAGCTTTTGGGCGGCTTCACGCAATGCACTTTCCTGACCATCAGGACACATCACACGGTAACTGCGTTCAAGCAAATTTATGTCGACTACCTGTCCACTCATGACCACACCTCTGGTTCAATTGCACGTATGCATATTCAAGAGCGAAAGCATAGCGAGCGCCAACTATTTATGCAACTAACGGGCCGCTAGGCATTCATGGCTAGAGTAGCTGCAATTGGCTACAGGTGGTAGAATAAAATCAAATAATATCAGCGAAAAACAGAAGGTAGCCCAATGGCAGATTCAATGGCAGGTTTATTCGAACAGTGGGAACGCTGGCTAGCGCAAGAGGAAGTTATCCTTTCCGCCGCAGAGCTACATGGCATGCTCACGGGCTTATTGGCGAGCGGGCAGCGTGCAGCAGGAAAAGACTGGTTACCTGTTTTGGCTGACTTGGCGCACGATGGCAATAACTTTAGCCCTGCCTTTACTTCACAGCTTGAACTGCTAGCAGAGCACATTCGAACGGACTTAGGCTGTGCCGAGCTTAGCTTCCAGCCACTCTTACCCTCAGACGACGAGTCCCTCGTAGACCGGTTGGTGGCAGTGACCGAATGGACCCAGTGCTTTTTAGTGGGGTTCGGTGTGAACCAGCAAAACTTAGCGAAGGCTTCAGACGACTTGCGTGAAGGCATTCAAGACATGGCAGAAATAGCGCGTTTAGAGCCAGAAGCCGTTGAAGACGAAGAAAGCGAGCGGGCATTATACGAAGTTATTGAGTACGTGCGCATTACCGCCATTATGTGTTTTGGGGAGCTGGGCCAAATGCCACCTCCGCAGTCTTCAGCAAGTTCAACCATTCATTAAGTGAAATTAAATTAAGAGGTTGCATGGATGATACCTAGCTCAGAGTTACATGCTCGTCGCAATGCATTGGTTGCACGTATGGTGCCCAACAGCGTGGCGATAGTGCCCGCTAATACTGAAATTGTTCGCTCCAACGACACCCACTATGCTTTTCGTCAGCACAGCGACTACTGGTATTGCACAGGCATTAATGAGCCCGACGGCCTTTTACTTATATTTTCAGGCACGGAAGAACAAGCGGCACATAGCGTGCTGTTTGTTCTGCCGCGCTCAGAAAGTGACGAAATTTGGCATGGTCGCCGCTTAGGCACAGAGCAAGCCAAGCAACAAGCGGCTGTGGACCGCTGTGAAACTTTAGATGACTTAGACGAACTTCTTCCAGAACTGCTAGATGGCCGCAGCGACGTTTATATTGCGCAGGGCGAAGACACCTGGTTTCAGCCCCATTTTGAAGAGGCATTAGAAACACTGCGGGCCGGCAAGCGTAAAGGACTACGTGCACCTGTGCGGATGCACGACCTGCACCCAGAACTGCATGAGTTGCGTCTTATTAAGTCGCCTTATGAGCAAGCCGTTCTGCGCGAGGCTTGTAAAATCACCGCCGACGCTCACCGCCGTGCCATGATGTTTACTGCGCCCGGCCGGTTTGAGTATCAGGTAGCCGCTGAAATACACCATGAATTTGCCATGCGCGGGGCCAGCGGTCCTGCCTATGGCACCATTTGTGGAAGTGGCGAGAATGCGTGCATTTTGCACTACACCACCAATACTGACGAACTTCAGGCCGGGGATTTGCTGCTCATTGACGCTGGCGCTGAGTATTTAGGCTACGCGGGTGACATTACTCGGACGTTCCCCGTAAGTGGCACCTTTACTGAGCCACAACGTAAGCTCTACAAGTTAGTGTTGGAGTCGCAAGAGGCAGCCCTTGCCGAGCTGAAGCCAGGCAGCACCTTGCCTGCTGCCTACCGAGCCTGTGTACAGGTATTAGTCGCGGGCCTAGTGCAGCTAGGTATTTTAACGGGTGACCCAGAAACGCTGATAAAAGAGCAGGCGTTTCGTCCTTACTTTATGCATGGTTTAGGCCACTGGTTAGGGCTGGATGTGCATGACGTGGGTGACTATCAAGTTGAGGGCGCGCCTCGCCCATTGCAGCCTGGCATGGTGCTAACGGTCGAGCCTGGTCTGTATATCCCTGCTGACGCTGCCTGCCCTGAGGCTTATCGTGGCCTTGGTATTCGTATTGAAGACGACATTTTAATTACCGAAACAGGCTATGAAAACCTGACGGCCAGCGTGCCTAAGTCCATTGAAGGAATAGAAGCCCTGATGAAAGCGCGCAGCAAAGAAAAAGAGTATGCCCATGGGTAACCCGCAAGTGCAGAAAACAGTAGATATTGCCATTGCAGGCGCTGGCTTAGTCGGGGCTTTGACCGCCTTGATGTTGGCACAGCGATTTCCTCATTGGCGCATTGCGTTAATTGACCCTGCACAGGGGTTACCCAAGCAAGACCCCCGCACGTTAGCGTTAGCCTTACGAAGCCAAATGGCCTTGTCGGATTTGCAGGTATGGCATCAAATCACCAGTGCCACGCCCATAGAGCATATTCATATTAGCGACAGCACGGGCCCCGGCAGTGCTACTTTACATGCCAACAAAGAGGGCGTGGAAAGTTTAGGCTATGTGGTTCAGGCCGCAGACGTACAGCAGGCACTGGCGCAGGCCTGCGAAGCACAAGCGAATATAGACTGGCTTCGGGGTGAATCAATACAGCAGGTGCAGGCACATACCGAAGCGACCACAGTGACTTTAACCAGTGGTGCGCACCTAACAGCTCGGCTATTACTGGTGACCGACGGCAGCCATTCGCCCACGCGCTCTTTACTGGGCGTGAACATGCAAAGTAAATGTTATGGCCAAACCGCCATTGCGGGCTTTATTGAAACCGACACGGCCCACCAAAATACAGCCTACGAGCGCTTCACCGATGAAGGGCCGCTGGCCTTGTTACCCTTTGGTCCGCGTCGATACGCCCTTATTTGGTGTGCTAAAGCAGACACAGTGCAACAGTTAATGGCGCTACCGGAAGATGAATTTAGGCACCGCGCCCAAGCTTTGTTTGGCAGCCGCGCAGGCTATTTTACTGGCTCCGAGCGGGTGGGGTCGTTTCCTTTAAGCTTGGCCGTGGCGGAACGCTTTGTAGGCCACCGCTTTGCCATTATGGGTAATGCCTGCCATACCTTGCACCCGGTTGCTGGGCAGGGGTATAACCTTGGCGTACGTGACGCCTTGGCTTTAAAGCAAGTGCTGGAGCTGTACCAAGATCCAGGCGACTTAGCCGCGTTGCAGCACTATGAAGCATTACGCAGAAAAGACTACCAACATGTGCAAACCTTTACGGACAGTTTGGTCAACGTGTTTTCTACCGCAGAGCCTTGCGTGAGTTTTGCCCGCCGCTGTGGCTTGAAAAGCTTACGCATGTTACCGAGTTTGGCGACCCCTTTAGCCCAAAAAGCGATGGGCTTTGGTGCCCAGGAGACACTATGGCGTTAATACGAACCCAAGTTGCCGTGATAGGCGGCGGTATGATTGGCCTAGCACTAGCAAATGCCTTGGCGCTGCGCGGACGTGAGGTGTGCGTGTTAGAGCGGGGCGCTGCCAAACCTATCCCAAGCGAGCCAAGCTTACGGGTAAGTGCACTAAGCCGTGCAGCACAAGACTGGCTGACAGAGCTTGGCGCTTGGCAGCTCATTCCAGAGAATCGCAAAGGCACCTACACAGGTATGCAAGTGTGGGACGAAAACCCAGGCGCACGCATTGGTTTTTCTGCCGAAGAAAGCGACTTAAGCCATATTGGTACTATCATTGAAAATGCCGTAGTAGAAGGAGCGCTCTGGCAACGAGCGGAAGCATTGCAGGTGCAACTGAAGCCGCAGGCAGTGGTTGCTAGTTTTGAAGAGCACGAAGGCGATGTGACCTTACAACTGGAAAACGGCGACATAGTGTTGGCGCAACTTGTGGTCGCAGCCGACGGTGGCCGCTCGCAAATTCGCCAGCAACTTGGCCTGGCCACCACCTTTAAAGACTACGAACAACATGGCGTGGTGGCTACATTAGAAACCACAGAGCCGCACCAAGATGTTGCACGCCAAGTATTTACAGCCGCAGGCCCCTTGGCCTTATTGCCCTTGGCCGAGCCAAATAAAATCTCCATTGTGTGGAGCGTTCCGCCACAACGGGCAGCGGAGCTCAAAGCCTTGCCCAAGGAAATATTTGAACAGCAACTTGGGGTCACAAGCGACATGGTGCTTGGCCCAGTCAACTTGGTGAGTGAACGACATAGCTTTCCCCTGCGCATGCAGTACGCCGAGCAATGGGTGAAAGGGCGCTTTGTGCTTGCTGGCGACGCAGCGCACACCATCCACCCATTGGCGGGGCAAGGCGCGAACCTTGGCTTGGGCGATGCCTGGTATCTCGCCGAGCAACTGAACCGTTTGGGCACCTTACAAGGCCAATGGAATGGAGAGCAGTTGCAGCGCACGTTGCGTCACTACGAACGAGCGCGAAAAACTGCCGCCGTACGCCATATTGCCGCTATGGAAGGGTTTCATCAGCTGTTTTTAGCGCAGAACCCCTTCATTAAAGCCGTTCGTGGTTTAGGTATGAACACCACCAATAAGCTGCGAGCAGTAAAACGCTTCTTCATCCACCAAGCCAATCAGTTTTAGTGGCCTTGCGGACTTAAAAAGTCGTGCAAGTAGTTTTGTAAGTGGTCTGCTGCTTGGTTATTTGACTGTCCATGGCGCTCTAAAAAAATATTGATCGAGCCAAGAGGCGGCAATAAATCGTGCTGTTTAAACTCGCTAGGCTTAATTTCGTGTAAGTCGGCGGGCACCGAGCTCCGGGCCAAGGCGGTAACACCCAGACCGCTATTTAAGGCACTGCTAATACCGGTTAAATCATTGTTGGTGTATGTAATGCGGGCGCTGACACCGGCTTGTTTTAAAGCACTGAGGGTGCGGCGGCGATAAATACAACCTTCTGAAGCAAGGACAAGCGGTAGTGGGTTGACATCGATCAACTCGACTCGACCACCTACCCAGACTAAGGCGTCTTCCTTTACCAGTATGGCATTGTCGGGCGCTTGCTCGGCAACGGTTAAAATGACATCGAAGCTGCCGCGGCTTGCTCCTAAGCGTAAATCACGACTCAGAGCAGAGGTTACTTCCAGGGTAATTTGTGGGTAGCTACTGGCGAATTGGCCTAAAATGCGAGGCAGCAAGGCCGTTGCGAATTCGCTTGGAATACCAAGGCGCACTTGCCCTGTAATGGGCTTGGCTCGGAAGCGCGCCATCAGTTGATCGTGTTGCGCTAATAGTTGCACAGCCCCACGATACAGGTCGTGGCCTGCGGGGGTGAGTTTTAGGCTGCTGCCCTGCCGTTGAATCAGCGGGTGCCCCACCATTTCTTCCAGGCGCTTTATTTGCAAGCTAATGGCAGGCTGCGAACGGCTTAAGCGTTCAGCGGCCAAGGTGTAACTTTGCAAGTCCACCACAACCGTAAAAGAGCGCAATGTCTCGAGAGAAAAGTGTTTCATCATAGCGGGCCGCCTAGGGTATTAATAACTTCAATCTTTGCAGTTGCACTATAACAAAAACTTATAGTGTGATTAAGCTATTTAATTTGTTGTTAGTCAGGCGGACTCTTATAATAGAGCTAATTCATCCATTGATAGGTAGAGTAGATATGGCACAGCGGACTGCATTATACGACGCGCATGTAACAGCGGGCGCAAAAATTGTCGACTTCCACGGTTGGGATATGCCCATTAACTATGGCTCACAAATTGAAGAGCACCATGCGGTGCGTCAGTCAGCGGGCATTTTTGATGTGTCGCACATGACCATAGTCGACATTACCGGTGCGGAAGCGAAACCTTACCTACGCCGTTTACTGGCAAACGATGTAGCGAAATTAACAGTACCTGGTAAAGCTATTTACAGTGCGATGTTAAACGAAGAAGGCGGCATTATTGACGACCTGATTGTGTACTACTTTAACGACAAGTCGTACCGCGCCATCGTGAACTCGGCAACTCGCGAGCGTGACCTTGAATGGTTAGCCAAGCAGTCGGCGGAATTCGACGTGCAAATTACCGAGCGCACTGAGTTTGGTATTATTGCCCTGCAAGGCCCAAACTCGGCAGATATACTAAAAAGCCTACTCACCCCAGAACAGCATGCACAAGCGTTAGAAATGAAGCCATTCTTTGGTGCTCAGTTTGACGAAGTGTTTGTTGCAACCACAGGTTATACAGGGGAAGCCGGCTACGAGCTTATTATTCCGGTTGAACAGGTTGTTGCTGCGTGGAACACCTTACTAGAAGCTGGCGCGAAGCCTTGTGGCCTTGGTGCACGTGACACCTTACGTTTAGAAGCCGGCCTGAACTTATACGGCCAAGACATGGACGAAAGTGTTTCACCACTAGCGTCGAACATGGCGTGGAGTGTGGCGTTTGAGCCAGCAGACCGTGCTTTCGTTGGCCGCGAAGCATTAGAAGCAGAAAAAGCAGCAGGCCCGTTAAAGCTTGTTGGACTGGTCATGACTGAAAAAGGCGTGTTACGCCCAGGCTTGAAAGTAATTGTGGACGGTGGCGAAGGCGTCATCACCTCTGGTAGCTTCTCACCAACACTTGGCGTAAGCATTGCTATGGCGCGTGTACCTGCAACTGTAGGCGACACAGCGCAAGTGGAAATGCGTAAAAAGTTAGTTACAGTAAAGGTAACCAAACCAGGTTTTGTTCGCCACGGTAAAGCGCTGGTTGAACTATAATTTCATACATCAAGAGTTTACTCCCGTTTACGGGTAACACAAGGAACATAATATGAGTCTTATTCCTGCAGAATTAAAATATGCATCAACACACGAGTGGGTTCGTAACGAAGGCGACGGTACCATTACCGTAGGTATTACTGAGCACGCACAAGACCTACTAGGCGACATGGTATTTGTTGAGTTGCCAGAAGAAGGCGACACAGTGGCTGCAGGCGACGACTGCACAGTTGCTGAGTCTGTGAAAGCGGCGTCTGACATTTACGCACCGGTTGCAGGTGAAATTATTGCAGTAAACGAAGAGCTAGAAGACTCTCCAGAACTAGTGAACAGCGACCCGTACGGTGACGGCTGGTTGTTTAAAATGAAAGTAGACGATGCAACCGAGCTTGAAGGGCTACTGGACGCAGACGGCTACCGCGAGTCTATTTCAGAAGACTAAGCACACATTGTAAAAGCCCCGGTTACTCCGGGGTTTTCTCTTTTACTCTCCCCATAGTCAACGACACTTAAGGTAACTTTGAATGAGCAGTAAATCGTTATACGAGCTTGAGCAACACGACGACTTTATTTCGCGCCATATAGGCCCTGACAGCACTGAGCAACAAGAAATGCTAGATTTCGTTGGTGCTTCTTCACTGTCAGACATGACAGCACAAACGGTGCCAGGAGCAATTTTGCGCGAGCCGTTCTTAAGTGTTGGCGAGCCCATGACGGAGCGTGACGCACTGGCGAAACTAAAAACCATTGCGAAGAAAAACAAAGTGTACACCAGCTACATTGGTGCGGGTTACTACGACACATTAGTGCCAAACGTCATTGCCCGTAACGTACTAGAAAACCCGGGCTGGTACACAGCATACACGCCATACCAACCAGAAATATCTCAAGGTCGCTTGGAAGCGATTCTTAATTTCCAGCAAATGACACTCGACCTCACTGGTTTGGAAATGGCCAGTGCCTCGTTACTTGACGAAGCCACCGCAGCCGCCGAAGCCATGGCTGTCGCACAGCGTGTGAGCAAGTCGAAATCAAATACTTTCTTCGTGGCCGACAACGTGTTCCCACAAACGGTTGATGTGGTAAAAGCACGCGCAGAAATGTTTGGCTTCGACATTATTATGGGCCCTTGGCAAGAAGCAGGTGACCATGACGTGTTCGGTGTTTTACTGCAAAGCCCAGCCAACGACGGTGAAGTGCTTGATTTAACCGATGTGATTGCCGCTGTTCATGCCAAAAAAGGCCTGGTGGGTGTCGCCACAGACCTGATGAGCCTGGTGCACTGCAAAACGCCAGGTGAAATGGGCGCCGACATGGTGTTTGGCTCGGCCCAGCGCTTTGGTGTACCTATGGGCTACGGTGGTCCACACGCGGCATTCTTTGCCACCCGTGAAAAATTCAAGCGTGCCTTACCCGGCCGTATTATTGGTGTGTCACGCGACACCCGTGGCCGCGCGGCAATGCGCCTCGCCATGCAAACCCGTGAACAACACATTCGCCGTGAAAAAGCCACGTCGAACATTTGTACTGCCCAAGTATTACTTGCCAATATGGCCTCGTTCTACGCGGTGTACCACGGTCCTGAAGGTTTAAAAACCATCGCCAACCGCATTCACCGCATGACCAGCATGATGGCCGCGGCGTTACGCGAAAAAGGCATGGCCCCAGTGAACAGCTCCTGGTTCGACACCTTAACTTTTAAGGTTGAAGACAGCGCCCGCGACGCCATTATTGCGCGTTCAAATGCAGCTGAGCTGAACCTACGCATCGACACCGCAGGCCAAGTAAGCCTAAGCTTCGACGAAGCGAAAAGCCGTGCCGACTTTGTTACCTTACTCGATGTAATTTTCGGTGAAGGCCATGGCTTAACTGTTGAGCAGTTAGACAGCTTGGCGCAAGAGCACACAGGCGTACCAGCCGAGCTATTGCGCAACACGCCTTTCTTGACTCACGAAGTGTTTAACACGCACCATTCAGAAACTGAAATGCTGCGTTACATTCGTAAATTAGAAGGCCGCGACTTGGCACTGAACCACAGCATGATCTCCCTTGGCTCGTGCACCATGAAGCTCAACGCCACCGCAGAAATGATTCCAATTACCTGGCCTGAATTTGGTCAGCTGCACCCGTTCTGCCCGCTAGACCAAGCTCAAGGTTACGCAGAAATGCTCAGCACCTTGTCGACCTGGTTAGTGGATATTACCGGCTACGACGAAATGAGCCTACAACCAAACTCAGGCGCACAGGGTGAGTACGCTGGTTTATTAGCGATTGACCGTTACCACGTCAGCCGTGGTGAAGGGCATCGTAAAATTTGCCTTATTCCTGAGTCTGCACACGGTACCAACCCTGCTTCGGCACAAATGGCCGGCATGAAAGTGGTTGTGGTGAAGTGTGACGAGAAAGGCAACATCGACATTAACGACCTTCGTGAAAAAGCGGCCAGCGTTTCTGACCAGCTTTCTTGCGCCATGGTGACCTACCCGTCAACCCACGGTGTGTACGAAGAAAACATCGTTGAAGTGTGCGACATTATTCATGAGCACGGCGGCCAAGTGTATATGGACGGTGCCAACATGAACGCCCAAGTAGGTGTCACCTCGCCAGGCTTCATTGGCTCGGACGTGTCCCACTTAAACCTGCACAAAACCTTCTGTATTCCACACGGTGGTGGTGGTCCAGGCATGGGGCCCATTGGCGTAAAAAGCCATTTAGCGCCTTTCCTACCAGGCCATACCGCCATTGACGCCGAAGGCCTGGTGAAAGGTAACGGTGCAGTGTCTGCAGCTCCTTACGGTAGTGCCAGCATTCTGCCAATTTCGTGGATGTACATTGCCATGATGGGTAGCCGTGGTTTACGCCAAGCAACAGAAGTGGCTATTTTAAATGCCAACTACATTGCCAAGCGTTTAGAGCCGCACTACCCCATTCTATTTAGTGGCCGCAACGGCCGTGTCGCGCACGAGTGCATTATCGACTTACGCCCACTAAAAGACACCACAGGCATTGCCGAGATTGATATTGCCAAGCGTCTACAAGACTACGGCTTCCACTCGCCAACTATGTCGTTCCCAGTTGCGGGCACGCTCATGATCGAGCCAACAGAGTCGGAGTCGAAGGCTGAAATGGACCGCTTTATTGACGCCATGATCAGTATCCGTCAGGAAATTGAGAAGGTAGCAAACGGCGAATGGGCAGCCGACAACAACCCGCTAGTTCATGCACCGCATACACTGGCCGACATTGTCGACAGCGCATGGGACCGCCCATACACCCGTGAAGAAGCCGCCTACCCAGCCGAGTGGCTACACGGCCATAAGTTCTGGCCAAGTGTAAACCGCATCGACGACGTATACGGCGACCGCAACCTTATGTGCGCCTGCCCGCCAATAAGCGAGTATTTGTAAACTAGGTTGTTGTAGCAGGACATTGAAAAAAGCGAACCGGTTGGTTCGCTTTTTTTTAACTGTTAGGGCCTACGAACTTAAAGGTCAGTCTACTCCCAAACTGCTCCTTTGGTTAAAGTAGCGATGCCAAGAATTTTGTAAAAGGCACAATATCTTGTTTGACGCTGGCAGCTTCCAACGCTTGCATATATTCCTCTCGCCGCGTAACCGGCACAATTGTCCATGGATAACCACCAGATGCCATCATTAGATTCATAATGAATCTCCCTATTCTGCCGTTGCCATCAAAGTAAGGGTGGATGTAAACGAAAATGAAGTGCCCCAGTACTACTCTGACGGCTGCATTTTCCTCTTCTGCGAGCAAGTCGAAGAGTGTCGGCATCATGTCGCGAACCGCGCCCCTATCAGGTGGGGTATGCATAGACTGGCGAATGTAGACAGGCCCTGAGCGGTATCCAGCCAAGTCCGATTGTTGAATAATACCGGCGGCCACACTCGGGCCAAATAAGGCGAGGTACCAATCGCTGTGGGTCTGTTCCAGTACGTCGCCAGGATTTTTGCCTTCTAATACCGCTAACACGGCTTTTTTAACTTCCTGAAACGCATCCCAGTAGCCTTTAGCAGCCATGGCATCTAAGTGTTTTTTACTCTCGCCTGAGCCTTCAGCTTGCCAGTTACCAGAGCGAACCAGTTCAATCAATTCGCAAGTTACCCGATAGCCTTCAATGGACAGTGAGTGGTAGGCGTCTGTGAGGTATTTGTCTTCTACTTCGGCCATGTAGGTTTCGATGTCGACGTTTTGTTGTATTTGTTCAGGGAAATGCGCGATAACACTTTCACGCAGTTGCGCCCACATTAATCGTATGCGATTAACATAGGGTGACACATCACGTCGACCAAAGCTCACCTGCACTTTCTCTGCGAAAGGGTCATTTTCTTGCACTTTAAAGTCGGCGGCTTGCATGCCTTTTAAAATATTGTTAGCGATCAAATCTCGGCCAATATTTCTAAAAGCCCCTGCTAATCGGCCGGCAATCACACTGTGATTACCTGCGAGTAAAACGGACAGTACGTCGGAAGCATCCGTCACCATCGATAAGGCAGTACGCATTTGGATGGGCGCATTTTGAAACTGATTCGCCGAAGAGTAAACAAGTGCAGCTGCTAAGCTATATACATTGAGCCCATCTAGTTTTTCAATCTGTTCTGTGTCAGGCATGTTCAACCTGACATCAAAAATTGAGGTGTGGTGCAAGAAGGCGGTGGGTTTATTATTGCCTTTGGGCGAGCGCACGAGCAGTTGCTGAGGCACGGTTCTATCGCCGATATGAAGGCTAATTGATTGTTCAGGAGAGAGGCACCAGGAATTGTCGAATCGTTCAGACAAATAAGCGCCGCAAAAATCCCAAAAAGAGGTGTACCAAGATGTACTGTCACCAGGCTTTTCATCTGGCATCGTCGGTATGTACCAGCCTCGGATCACTTCGCGAATAAATCCATGCTTCAATAGCCGCTCTCGATGCACTCTGCTGAGTTCTTTTGATTGGATAGCAACAACCCCAGACTCTTGAAGCTGTTGTAATTGCTCAAGCGAATCTGCAAGTTTTTGTGATATATCCTTCATGTTCACTCCAAGTATTACTCCTGACACGTATCAGTTATCAATCCGCATCTCTAGGTTTTTATGTTATAGCATTAATAGGTTTTAGTGTCATATTCTTTATAGGTTTTGATGAGCTACCGTTTTTAGGCTTTGGTGCTCATTAGCTTGAAGAAGGTATGCAAGAAACAGAGCTCTCCTACTATGGCCGCAGGATGTGTTTTGTTGGTGGAGAAGCGAGTGTTCAGTTCATAGGCCACCATGACCGTGCACGTTATCTCCTTGCCTAATTCCTAGAGCTTCGATAGCATGGGTATTTACATTTTATTAACGTGCATGCATGTATATCATATATATGCGCATGCTCGTTTGTACTTTACTTAGTTTGGTTTGTGGACGAAAAAATCACAGTAGTGACAGGCGCTTGCAGTATTTTCCCAAGCTAGATACACCATGCATGCCTAGTATATAAATGTTAGCTTCCGTAGGAGATAAGTGTGTTATTTTCAAAGAGGAAAGGGCTATCAATTGTTCGTGATTCTGTTCAGAAGGACGGAATGGACGATGCTCTCAGGCATGGGCTTTGGAATGCTTTGCATATTTGCATATGGGAGCAAATTGAATATAACCATTACTCCCAGACATTTAAATCTTCTAATGTGTATGGTTTGTTCCAGCATTATTGGCACAATCTATTTAAATGGCCCCTAGATAATTTGCCTGGCTATCTTGATGATGCTCATAGGCGTGTAAGAGAGTATTTCTTTAAGTGTGAGTGGTACGAGGTTTACGATTTTATTGAGTTTACCGCCCAGAACTGCCCTGAAAGTCTCACAAAAGAATTCACTGAATTTTGCAACCATATATTGGAAAAAGAGCTTTCGGCTTACCGTTTTGTTGGAAGTCAGCTAACTGATATAACAAGCGCTGAAGAGTTAGAGAGTATTGAATCAGCGATTGACGCGACTACAAAACACTCCGGAGCAAGAAAGCATCTGCAAACTGCTCTCGTGCTGTTATCAGATCGTAAGTCGCCTGATTATAGAAACTCGATCAAAGAATCAATAAGTGCGGTAGAATCACTTTGTGTGGCAGTTTCTGGCAACCCTAAGGCCACCCTTGGTAATGTATTGAACTCCATTGAAACCAAACACAAGTTGCATCCCGCTTTCAAAAAAGCGCTATCAAGTTTGTATGGCTATACAAGTGATTCAGATGGAATTCGCCACGCATTGTTAGAAGAAAGCACAATAAGCTACAGCGATGCTAAGTTTATGCTCGTTGCATGCAGTGCTTTCGTAAATTATGTATTGGGAAAACAAAGTGAAAGAAGCTAACAAGCGCATGTTGTCGGACTGGTTTTCCGCTGCGCTCCAAACCAGCCGCAAATGCGGGCGTTAGCACTTAAAAGGAGATAGCACCTTGTCAACCAACGAAGGATTTAGAGACTCAACAAGTCTAACCGCTTGGGTCCGATACATGCTTTATGCACAAATCTTAATCGCCGTGATATCAATAGTCTCCGGAAACTTGGAATACCAATTATTATCTGACTATCAGAATGGGGTTTATACATCTCAAGAACAAGCGATAGCTGACGGGGAGGCAAACGACCAACGTCAAGGACTAATCGGTATCCTCTATCTTATCGTGTTTGTAGTCTCAGGGTTCCTGATACTACGATGGATTCATAGAGCAAACTACAACGCAAGACAACTGGGAGCAGAGAATATGAAGTTCTCGCCTGGTTGGTCCATAGGGTACTACTTCATTCCAATTCTGACATTGTGGAAGCCATACCAAGCAATGAAAGAAATATGGAAGGCGAGCAAAGAACCTTCTGACTGGGTGTCACAAGGCATAAGTGGTATTCTGCCGTTGTGGTGGTTTTTGTGGTTAGTCTCGAATTTTCTTGGTCAGGCAATTTTTAGGCTATCCATGCGCGCAGAGGAGATTCAAGAACTAATGAGTCTTAATATTGTAACTCAAATATCAGACGCATTAGATATACCTTTAGCATTGGTATTTTTGGCCATCGTAAACAGAATCCATAGTATGCAGGCGAGTCGACTGGCCGGTGCTAACAATCAAATGCAGCCGACCGCTGAAAGCGTCGGCTGATTTGGGCGTTAGGCTCGCTTACGCCGAAAGATAATTAATAGAGGAACTAGAATGTCATTGATAGATGAAGTGAATGAAAAACGAAAAGAAATTCGTACAGATGACTATGCCATGTCTATTAGTGAGTGGGTTTCTTTATATGAAAGTAAAGAAGTTGATATTCACCCTGAATTTCAACGATTCTATAGATGGAGTGACATTCAAAAAACAAATCTTATTGAATCTATTTTATTAGGAATACCAATTCCTCCCGTTTTTGTCAGCCAAAGAAAAGATGGTATTTGGGATGTTGTTGATGGATTGCAGCGTTTGTCAACAATCTATCAATTTATGGGAGTGTTGAAAGATGAAAATAAAAACAATATCGAGCCTTTAACTCTTAGTGGAACAAAATATTTGCCTAGCTTAGAAGGTAAGCGATGGAATGATCCTGACAATGAAGACAACTCGTTTAGCCAAGATCTTCGATTAATAATTAAAAGATCAAAAATTAATGTGAGCATCATCCTTAAAGAAAGCGATGAGACGGCAAAATATGACTTGTTCCAACGTTTAAATACTGGCGGCTCGGATTTAAGTCCACAAGAAGTACGTAATTGCATTCTGGTGATGCTAAATAAAGACTTTTATACTTGGCTGCAGGAGCTTGCATCATACGAGCCTTTCCAAGAGTGTATATCACTAAGCGATAGGCCCTTGAAGGAGTCATATGATCTTGAGCTTGCACTTCGTTTTATTATTTTCACTCTGATAGAGGAAAGGGATTTGCACCAATTGGGTGATGTGGGCATATTTCTTACTGAAAAAATGAGATTGTTGGCAGTGGATGATGATTTTGATAAAGCTATGTGGGAAAGACTTTTCAAGAGAACATTCGATAGTTTGCAACGCGAATTGTCTGAAGATTCGTTCAAACGATATAGTGTTACAAAACAAAAATTCACAGGAGGTTTCCTTCTTTCTCAATATGAAGTGGTTGCATATGGAGTTGGCTATAACTTGGCTAAAAATATTGATTTGAAAGACATTGCTACGACAGCAGCAGGTATTTGGAGTGATTCTCGATTCACAGACTGGTCAGGCTCAGGAATTACAGCAACAAGAAGGCTGCCGAGAATACTTCCTTTTGGACGGGAGGTTTTTAATGGCAGTAATTAGAACCAAAGAAAACTTGGTCGATAAAATAGGCCGAGACCATGTTTGGCGAATACGTGAAATTTCTGAATTAAAAAATTTAATTGAAGCTCCAACAATTTCAGAGATAAGAAAGCGGGTTCTTTGCAGGGCAGGAATTGCTTTACTTTATGCTCATTGGGAGGGGTTCGTAAAAAAGTCGGGAACTTATTTTTTGGAATACGTGTCCTCACAAAAACATAATATCTCTGAATTAAGGAGCAATTTCATCACTCTACTCGTTAGAGGGAAGATTGATCGAGCAAGTGAGTCGAATAAATATTCTGCATTTGATGAGGTGACGAGATATATCATTAAAAACCAATCGACTAGAGCCCGAATTCCCGTGAAAAACGTTGTTGATACTCAGTCTAATCTATCAACTACTGTGCTTAAAGAAATCATGTGGTGCCTAGGTTTAGATTATGAGTTTTTTGAGGCAAAAGAGAAGCTTATAGATTTAAAACTAGTAGGAAGGAGAAATCATGTTGCGCACGGCGAATCTATAGAAATAGACATCGATGATTTTTTTGAAATGGTTGATGAAGTTCTAGGGTTGATGGCGACTTTTAAAAACCTGCTAGAAAACTCATGTGTAACAGAATCTTACAAGGCTTCATAAAGCCTAACAATACGTGCCAGTCGGACAGTTTTTTCCGTGGCTCTTTTTGTGCTGGCCGCTACGCTAGCACAAACCGCCACTCCAAAAACTGCCGCTGCACTCTGCGTTATGTAGCTAAAGCGTCGGCTGTCGTGTCACTGTCAGGTATATTTCGTAGCCGCCAACAATGTTTATAAGTTAAGTTTTCCTCACAGATGGACGAGGGTATTTTATGATAGTTAAAAAATTACGAGAGAAACGAAATTGGTCTCAAGAGCAACTTGCAATAATGTCTGGTTTAAGTACCAGAACAATTCAACGAATTGAAAGTGGCAATAAAGCCAGTATTGAATCTCTTAAATCGCTCGCCTCTGTTTTTGAAATAGATATTTCTAAACTAAAAGAGGAAATTATAGTGATAGACAAAAGTTCAGAATCATGGAAATCAGAATCACCTTTTGTAAGGTGGTTTTTTTGGGGAGTTAAAGCGAGAAAGCAAGTGTTAAATATGGAGTTTCTTTGTTTAACTCTTGGCATCTTATCATGGATTATTAAACCTGATATTGTTGCCACTCCTGCATTCTTTCTAATGGCTTATATTTTTGCGACAATGAAATATTACATCGATCGCAAAAAGCATTGGTAAATTAGCTACATAACAAGAATCCCTCTCTTCCAAAAATAAACTAAAGCTTTGCTTTACCCCGTCCAACTACTAGAAAGCACTTCCGCCTGTTTTAAAATCAGCTCCACTGCTGCTGGTGCGCGGTCGGGTGGGTACTTGTATCGGCGCAAGGTTCTGCGTACCAGAATTCGAAGCTTTGCTCGAACACTCTCACGGACTTGCCAGTCTACGGTAGTGGATTTGCGTAGTTTGTCCGTAATTTCGACGGCAATTTTCTTCAATGTGTCATCGCCAAGTTCGCGAACAGCGCTTTCATTTTCAGCAAGCGCGTCGTAGAAGGCAACTTCATCGGGGTTTAGACCTAGGGCTTCGTCGCGGGCAAGCTCTTCCTGAAATTGCTTGGCCATGGCGATGAGCTCTTCGATGACCTGAGCTGTTTCAATGCCTCGGTTGTTGTATTTCCGTAACGTCTCCTGCAAGCGCTCAGCGTACTTTTTCTCTTGTACCACGTTGTTACGCGTCTTCGCCTTAATATCGTCTTTTAACAGCTTTTCTAGTAGCTCAACAGCAAAGTTCTTGTAGGGCATCTGGCGCACATCTTCCAGGAACTCTGGTGAGAGCAAGCCAATGTTTGGCTTATCCAGTCCGCACAACGCAAAGACATCAGACACACCTTCAGCGCGAACGGCATTGTCTAAAATTTGTTTCAACGCTGAGTTCTTCTCTTCTTGCGTGAGTTTTTTGTCGACACTGGTGAACTTAGTAATAGCGGTTTTTACCGACGTTAAAAAGGCCACTTCTTTTTGATATTTCTGCGCTTCGTCCAGTGTGCTACACAATGAAAATGCCTTGTTCATAGCCAGCACCATGTCCAGAAAGCGTTTTTTGCCATCTTCCAGACTGAGTACATAGTTCGCCGTTGCCAGCAGCAATTGGTTCGGATCGTCCTCGTAGCTCTTACCGTTATGATTAGTGTAATCAAAACCTTCTGCGTTCGGACTTTTGGCAAACATGCCATGAATGACATCCAGCTTTTCCAGGAGCAGTGCAAAAGCTTCCTCGGCGCTGTGTGTCGGTTGCCCTTTACCTTGCGAATCGGTGTAGGTTTTAAGCGCTTGTTTCAACTCGTTAGCAATACCGATGTAATCAACAACCAGGCCACCAGGTTTGTTCTTAAACACGCGGTTTACCCGGGCAATAGCCTGCATCAAGTTGTGCCCTTTCATTGGCTTATCGACATACATTGTATGGCAACAAGGCGCATCGAACCCGGTCAGCCACATATCCCGCACGATAACCAGCTTCAGCGGATCGTTGATGTCTTTAAAGCGCTTTTCCAGTCGTTTCTTGGTTTGCTTATTGTAGATGTGTGGCTGCAACAACGGCTTATCTGATGCAGAGCCGGTCATCACAATTTTAATCGCGCCTTTTTCAGGGTCAGGGTCGTGCCAGTCAGGGCGTAATTTCACAATTTCGTTGTACAGATGCGCACAAATATCGCGGCTCATCGCCACAATCATGGCTTTACCTTCAATACTTTTTGCGCGGGTTTCGTAATGGTTAATCAGGTCTTCTGCGACTTGCGCTAAACGAGGTCCAGAGCCAACCAGTTTTTCCAGACGGCTCCATTCACTTTTGGTCTTCTCACGGGCACCGACGTCTTCTTCGTCTTCGACCACCTCATCGACCTGATCAGAGAGCTCTTCGATAACATCCTGATTGATGTCGAGTTTGGCAAGGCGTGATTCGTAATAAATGGGGACCGTAGCACCGTCGTCCACCGCGTCCTGAATGTCATAAATGGACACATAGCTGCCGAACACGGCGCGGGTGTCTTTGTCTTCACTGGCAATGGGCGTACCGGTAAAACCAATGAAAGAGGCGTTGGGTAACGCATCGCGCATGTGTTTCGCATAACCAAACTTATATTTTCCATCCTTCTTCAACGTAGCTTTTAAGCCATACTGGCTGCGGTGTGCCTCGTCCGAAATCACAACAATGTTGTGGCGGTCATTCAAAATAGGATGGCCGTTCTCATCTTCCAGTAACGCGAACTTTTGTACCGTGGTGAAAATAATTCCGCCGGACTCGCGCTCGGCTAACAACTGTCGAAGTTTATCCCGATTATCTGCCTGCACCGGCTCTTGTTTTAGCAAATCTTTAGCGGCGCTGAACGTTGCAAACAACTGACCGTCTAAGTCATTGCGGTCGGTAACGACAATCAACGTCGGGTTATTCATTTGCGGTTGTTGCAGTAATTTTCCGGCGTAACAACACATGGAAATGCTTTTGCCTGAGCCTTGTGTGTGCCAGACAACACCGGCTTTTTTACTGCCGGGAACTACTTCATCCGCGTAGGTTGCGCGTTTTTCTGCAACTTCATCCAGACTTTGCTGCTCTGCTGCAACAATGGTGGCACGAACGGCTTCGCGTACTGCATGAAATTGATGGTAACCCGCTATTTTCTTAATGAGGTTGTCAGCGTCGTTTTCAAAAATCACAAAATAGCGAATGTAATCTAAAAACAGTTCGCGCTTGAAGAAGCCGCGCACCATGGTTTCCATTTCTTGCTCTAACGGGCGCTTATCGTCTTCGTTTAAGACAACGCGCCAAGGCATGTACCGTTCCTGATTTGCGGTGAGTGAGCCGACACGGGCATTAAATCCATCACTAATAATCGACGCTTCGTTGTAGGCAAACAGTTCCGGAATTTCGTCTTTATAAGTTTGTATCTGGTTAAACGCGTCCCAGATATCGACGTTTTCGGCGCTGGGGCTTTTAAGCTCGATAACCGCGACTGGTAGGCCGTTAATAAAACAGATGATGTCCGGCCGACGCAGTTGTTTTGAACCTTCAATAGTAAATTGATTAATGGCCCGGAAGCGATTGGCTTCCAGGTCGCCAAAATCCATTAAAAACGCGCGGTCATGAATGACTTTATCCTGCTTTTTGTATTCAACCGGTACGCCGTCAATAAGCAAGCGATGAAACTCACGGTTGTTAACAACACAGTCCAGGCTGTCGGGCTTGCGGACAACCGCAACAACTTGCTCGATGGCACTTTCGGGTAGGTGCGGGTTAATGCGGCGTAAAGCGGCTTCAAGATCAGCGAACAACAGAATTTGCTTATAATCGACCCGTTCCGGGTAGGGGCCGTCATGGGCAATGTCGGGACCGTTGGCAATTTCCCAGCCATCCTCGGCAAACCATTCCAGGCATTGTTGTTCTAACTGGTCTTCGGTCATTCCATTAGTCCTTTAACTATACTTTGCCTAAATTACCTTAAAGTAATTGACAGGTAAAACATCTTGTTTATACTTATCCGTAATACGCCCGGCGCCTCTTCGCAACTTTGTTGTGTACGCGTCGGCTCTCATTTCAGGCCCCACACTGGCCAAGACTCCCAGTCATCAACTATCCCAAACTCGCTAATTCTTATTGCGTTATTTTCCGGTTCGGGGAAGCTTTCAACAATAGCCTCAAAGCGCTTATTCCATGCTGAATTAGGGCTTATTACTGCGAGCAGTTTTTGCATAAGGCAAAAGTAGAAGAATGGTCGTGAGTTATTTATCTTTTGCCAATGTTCGTAATGAGGAATTGGAGCGCGCTCGAGAACGTTGATGTTCCAAAGCCTACTATGGTGAGCGGAAACGTTACGTATAAAGTTTAAACTTCTTAACCATTTACTAAAATCGTGGCCGCTTGGTGCGCCATACTTTTCAGCTATTTTATCTTGATGCTTTACCTTCATGCCTGAGTAAAGCATCGACATCATGCCGAAGTCCCACACTTCAATAGCAACCCAAATTGGTATTCCTTCATAGTTTTTCTTATAGTGTTCAATAAATGGCTCTCGTCTAGCTCGCCATATGGCTCTTTCGTACTTTTCTAACCAGACTTGGTGCTCCGTTTTCCCTTTTGCAGGCCCTTTCTTTTTAGCCTGTTTACTAAAGCGGCCATGCAGACATTCTGGATTCTCATGCGCATAACAGTCTATTTCGCCTAGTAAGTGAGCAATATCAACTCGGACAGCCATTTCTATTCGCTCTAAGGCATCTAGCGCGTGAAGCCGGAGTCGCTTATCGAAAATGTATAAATCAACAATATCTCGAAAATGCGAACCGTTAATAAACTCATCATGACGGATAGGTATATCCAACTCTGGGTTGAAGTGCGCTGATATTTTGCGAAAGGGATACCAATACCCGCTTAACCGGTAGTAACCTAGTTTTTCCAAGTAACTTCTTGCGATTTCAGGTTCATCAATCGTCATACCACGATCAGTAAGAAGCCCTAACTGCTGGTCTAATGATATCCATGGTTTTTGCTGTCGTGGCATATTTAGTAATCTCTGTGTGAGTCAAGTATGGACAACAGGAACGGTGACAAAAACCACGTGGTAAGCAGGTGTTCTGCCTTGTAACAAACTACCGAGAAATCCTCGATACTTGACCTTTTTCCTCGTTCGACGCCGATCATCGCGGGTTTTCCTCCTTGAATCTGTTCTGGTCTGCCAATCGCTCCAGTAGAGTCAACATAGCATCTTTTGGCCATAGCACCATCTTTTGACCTTTTACTGAGCGTGGCGTGTCGGCGAGCCAGGCACCGGCGTTATAGCCGGTCATGTCGGCTATATTCAGTCGATCGTAATAAAGTTGATGCTCGAACTCGTCTTTCATTCGGTTCAGCGTGCCCTGAACGGATCGGCTACAGTCGCTATCAACTTGCAGTGGACGCAGGTATTTATCGGCCGTTTCAAGGTGAACCTCATTAGCGCCGCATTTAAGTAAGGTATTCATAAAGGTATCGACAAAGCGGTCGTTCAGTTCAGCGAAGTCGGGTTTAGTCAGCGCCGGCAACACCAGCGGAAAGCGTGTGCTGTCATGCGTCATTAATACGCAGTTTCTGCGTTGCAGCGTCACCAGATGACCATGCCATCCGCTCAAAGGGTTGATATCAATAGTGGGCTTTTCATACAGCCACTTGCTCATTGGAGTGGCCGGTAGTGTACCCTCGCTGGTGAGGGTTAATTTTTCGAAAAGTTTGCGGGTGGCGTGGAGTTTTAGCATCTAATCAATCTACCCTTACTAGTTAAGGTCGGCGAGCGCCTTTATGGTCAAACTTTTCGACAAGTGCCCATTCCGTAAAAGTTCGGTCTCGATGTGTAACTAAGCCATGCACTTTCAACCGTTTTAAAGTGCCGGATAATTCGTCCTCGTCAAAAGGAGACAAACCTGCATTCAAGCTTAATCTGTTGGACTCATTCAAAAGTTTAGAAACTTTGCAGGTGCGGTTTTCCGGAAAAGATAGCAAGACTATAGCTGTTTTTTGGTCAAGTTTAACTTTTTCACCTAAAAACTTATTTAGGACTGCTGTAATGACAACCATAAGAAAAGGGACTCCAGTAGCGCTATCAACGACTGTGGAAAAGACTCCTTGCAAAATTTTGTTACTACGAAGCTCACTTAAAAATGCTGGCAGCTTAAAGTATTCCGCACCGCCTTGACCTAAATCTCCGGTTATCGTTGTAGAGTAACCAATCATCCCGAGTTTGTGTCGTTGCTTGCGGGATGATCCATGCACTACAAAATGAGACTTTGGTGGGAGGTCATTCTCGATTTCGCTAATCAGAGCATTTAAATCATGCTCGTCCTTATCATCAGGTAATTTT
Organism: Aliidiomarina taiwanensis; assembly: GCF_003987015.1. Lineage (GTDB taxonomy): Bacteria > Pseudomonadota > Gammaproteobacteria > Enterobacterales > Alteromonadaceae > Aliidiomarina > Aliidiomarina taiwanensis. The sequence goes on from NZ_PIPQ01000004.1 coordinate 141,062, forward strand.
GTATGGACTTGGTCAGTCGAATTGACTTGCAGTTGGCCTGATAGCAACTTGGGGAGTAGGGCGTCACGCACATTGGCTAGATTAAGAGCTTCTCTAATATTTGATGCTTGAGATTCAAGTTGAGGGGCTATGAGAACTGAATAAATATTTCGTAGCTCTTCACTTGGAAGTAATACTTCCATTTCTGCTACTTGTTTGGGTTGGGCTCTCTGTCTACTGCCTGTCGATCCTGTAACACGCATCATAATTCCATTTTGGAAGCTATCAGATTTAACAACCCCTGCTACAAATGCCCGTTGGGAGGGCTTTATTGGTACAAACTGCATGAACTCTGTTGAGCAAATTGCTGCGTTCGAATCTAAAACATCAGGTAACCAAGTTCGAGGAAAATGAGGGTTTAACTTCGATACTAAAACCGATTCAGGAAATACTCGATACTTGTTACTTTTAATATTTGCACCTAAATCAAATGCTGGGCTCATGCCGTCGTCAAATGCGGGAATACTGTAGTGTTCCCAAATTTTTTCCGGCTCTTTTGCTGGTTTGACTGATGTAGTGTCTAATCTTGCGATGTTAGAGAATGGCTCCAAAAGCCACCCCTCCGGAATCTCGCCCTGTTCGCTGTCTTGCATGGCGGAGGGGAAGAGTTCGGCGGTGGTGCGGAGTTGGTTGTAGTTCTCCGGATTTTCGGTTTGGAGCTGGGTTAGTTGCGATTTATCTTTGCCGGATATGGCTTGCATGGCGGCGAGTAGGGCCTCTTCTTGGCTGCCGCCGGCTTCTAGTGCTTCCATTTTGGCTTTAACGGGCTCGAAATCGACAAACCAGCTTTTGAAGATAGCTTGGGCGATTTGCTCTAGGGTTTGGTTTGTTTGTTCGCTATTTTTAATTTTCTTGTCTAGATCAATTAATGGTTTGACTAATCGTTGTCTTAAACTCGCATTCTTGGGGACTTTGATTTCTAATCGGTGCGCATTTTCTCTGTTGAGTCCAGGGACAGCAGCATCAGTATTCATACTTTCAAGCCCAAGCGTAGAGAGCAAGTAATAGGTAAAGTAGGCTTCATCTAAAGAGTCAAACATAACGTAGAAAGCTGTATCACTTACCCAGCAAGGACTTTCACTTAGATGTACTTTTCCAACCGAGCCTTTTCTGCCTATGATGACTACGTATGGTCCCGCTAAAGCAATTTCAGAGTATGTGTAAATGCCATTAGAACCATAAACTGGGTAACCGTTACTAACTTGTTCACTTTTCTTTATCGCTTTTCCGTACGTGAATGGGCAAAAAGCACCGACTTTCGTTTTAATCCAGCTCATACCCAAGCCCCCCAAGGTTCCGCTTAATCTCAGCCTCTAATCGCTCGCTTTCGGCAAACTGATCGCTTAGTTGTGCGGTTAGGCGTGCCATCTTTTCGTTAAAGGGTTCGCCGTCGTCTTCCTGTTCTTTTGCGCCTACGTAGCGGCCTGGGGTAAGCACAAAATCGTGCTTTTTAATGTCGTCTAAGTTAACGGATTTACAGAAGCCGGCGATGTCTTCGTAGCTTTCACCTTGCTGCCACGCATGAAAAGTGTCGGCAACTTTGGCGATGTCGTCATTGGTAAAGTCGCGTAATACACGGTCTTTCATGTAGCCGAGTTCGCGTGCGTCAATAAACAAAAACTCGCCGCGGCGGTCGCGCTTTTTCTCGTTGCGAACCATGCCATTGGCTTTGTCCTTGGTTAAAAACCAGATACAGGCGGGTATTTGGGTATTGGTAAACAGCTGACCGGGCAGAGCAACCATGCATTCCACCAAGTCTTCTTCAATGAGTCGCTTACGAATTTCGCCTTCGTTGTTGGTGTTCGAGCTCATTGAGCCATTGGCCAGCAAAATACCCATGCTGCCGGATGGTGCCAGGTGATGCAGCATATGCTGTACCCAGGCAAAGTTAGCGTTGCCTTTGGGTGGCGTGCCATATTTCCAGCGCGCATCATCGGCCAACGATTCGTTCCACCAGTCTTTTACGTTGAACGGTGGGTTCGCCATGACAAAGTCGGCGCGAAGATCAGCGTGTTGATCGTTTAAAAAGCTGTCGGCGTTTTTCTTACCAAAATTAAAGTCGATACCGCGTATGGCCATGTTCATGGCCGCTAAGCGCCAAGTGGTCGGGTTGGACTCCTGGCCGTAGACCGAAATATGCTTTCGCTGCTCGGAGGCGTCGTAGTGCTGCTCTTTGGCGTGCTCTTCAATAAACTTGTCGCTGGATACAAAAAAACCGCCAGAGCCCATAGCAGGGTCATATACACGACCGGAATAGGGCTGCAACATTTCCACAATCAGCGTCACGATGCTTTTTGGCGTGTAGTACTGGCCGCCTTGCTTGCCTTCAGCGAGTGCGAACTGACCCAGGAAATATTCGTAAACGTGACCGAGAATATCCTTGCTTTGTAAGTTAAGGCGCTCACCACCGAGCTCTGGTTTGGTGAATGAGGTGTCCGAGAAGGTGTTAATAAGACCAATGAGCTTCTCGTTTTCTAACTGATATTGGCTGATGCGGTTAAGAATGCCTTTGAGCTTACTGTTACTTTTCTCGATTTCTTCTAAGGCGTTGTCGATAAGCCAGGACACAGAGCGCAATTTCACGTCGTTACCGGCATCGTCCTGCCACAGAACGCTACCAATGGGCAGTACGGCTTTTTCTTTTAATGTGCTCCAGCGGGCCGCTTTGGGTACCCAAAACACGTTCGCTTCACGGTAATAATCGAGCACTTCCAGCTCTTCGGTTAAGGCTTCCTGGTACTCTTCGTCACTGTCAAAGTCATCGCGCGGCAGGTAGTAAAGGTTGTCTTCGTCGTCGGTTTTGAAAAGCTCAAGTAATTGCTCCTGACGCTCTTCAAAGGCGTCAGATACGTACTTTAAGAAAATAAGCCCCAGCACGACGTGTTTATAGTTGGCGGCATCTAAATTCGCACGCAGTTTATCGGCGGCTTTCCAGAGTTTGTCATCGAGTTGCTTTAAGAATTTTTGCTCGGTGTTGTCCATGTTTTACGGCGTCCTTTTAAATGAATTTTAGCGGGCGGGCGAATTGTTTTCGTAGCCCGGCGCTATCGCTAAATTACTGGTGTTCATTAAACTTGTGCGGTTACGTAACCATAGTTGATATTCGGGACCTTTTAAGGCCGCGTCTTCGGTGCAATCGACATTCCAGCGACGTAATAAATAGCCGGCCATGGCAGCACGAACATCGACGGTTAATAAACCGTTTTTCATGTCCCCTCCGTTGCAATAATCCATTTCAATGGCCTTGGGAAATTTAACGTTATTGGGGTGCGGTGTTAATTGCAGGGAAATCATCCGTTGCCATTCGGTATCGGAAACGCTGTCTTCACCAAACTCGTAATTGCCAATCAGCTTCACATTACTGATTCGGGTTAATACAAAATCGCGAAAGCCTTCGGTTTTTCGGTCAAACGCACGAACGTGCCAGCGCATGCCATTATCAACAATTGAGTGCGGTACAATTTCTCGTTTGCCGGAACCACTGCTAAGCGATGTGTAACTAATTTCGAGTGCGCGCTCATTCAGAATGGCCTGCACGGTTTTAGCAACAACAAAAATGTCCGGAACGTTCAAACTGGAAGGTGCTTCAACAGGAAAATGTAAATCGCCAATGGCGTCAAAACCATCGGAAATATCATTCGCCAATTTAATTAAACTGCGTTTGGCGTCATGGTCGAAAAGCGGTTTAAATTCACTGGTCTGGAAGTAACGTTTTTGCTTAACGTCGTATTCAAGATTTTGCGGTGCTAATTCTTTGTAGAGATTAAAGTCACGGGAGCCCGCCGATAACCCAACTTCGAATCGTTTAATTAAGTCCTGGCGGTAAATCGAGCCTTTAAAAAGCAAACAAAAATCAATGTACGCTAAGCGCTGTTTTTGCGAGAAGGCGAGTTTTTCCAGCATCATCCATGGCCACTTTTTATCGTTATTTTCGGCTTAGTGTGGTTCATTTTGGTGTGCATGTAAAGTGGTTGAGTGGTGGAGCCTAAAAATGTGTCAGGGCGGGGATTTGTACAACAGAGTGGTGACAGAAGCTGGATTTTGAGCACACTCGCTGACATAAACTTGTCCAAAACCAGGATTAGTCATCACTTTGTTGTACAGATGATTGCATTGGCAACTTACGGCAACCAGGTGTTTTGCCAACACATACTAGGTTCAGTACAGCAGATAGTATTTATTACTAAACATAGTCATTGATACTGGCTAGCAATGGCAGGCTCCTGTCGCTTTGGCAGTCACAAATACGCAAAAAATTAAGGGTAAGCGGATTAAATGGTTGATCTTACCTTTGCATGAGAGTGAGACAGACCGGCATCTCATCGGATTATCTGGTTGATGCTTCACCTACTGCTGGTGCATGTTTCCTTCGCTAATTCCAGCAAGA
>NZ_PIPQ01000005.1 GCF_003987015.1 Aliidiomarina taiwanensis
TCTGAGAGAAGCAACGAAATCTGGTATCGTTGTCCCTCGGTCAGCTGCCGATAACTCATGTTGGAACTCACTTTTTTTGGTCGAAAAGTAAGACTACCACATGTCGGTAGCTGACCTCCCTTCGACCGATCCCATTACATGAGTGTTGCGGTTATTATCTGAATTCAGGCATTCAATATCCCTTTTGGAGTTAACTAAGAATAGTTATCCTCTTTATTGACTCTATTAATATTATTTCTGTGCGACCTTTCCGGTCGAGATACATCCAATTATCTTTTACTTTTAGAAAGTCACCTGTAAGGTAATATTCGTTCCACTGTGAACAATTTATATAAACTTTAATTTGTTTATTTTGAAGCTCTTCAAACATTCGTGTCACCTTAGCCAGTGGGCTACTTTTAAACCCTTCACTTTCATCCTGATTACTTACTACCCAGTTGTCAATAAGGTTCCGTGCTCTGCCGCATTCAAAGAACAATAAAAAAAGCACGCCGGCGGTCTGCTGGCGTGCTTTTCATTTTCATCGCATTTTCAATCAATTAGCCTGGGCTAATGGTTATTACTTAACACTCTGCAATATTTACAGCGATGGCTAAGCCCCCTTCGGAGGTTTCTTTAAAGCGCTCGTTCATGCTTTGAGCCGTTTCCCACATGGTTTGAATCACTTCGTCTAAAGTAACACGGGCATTCGCTGGGTCGCTTTCTATCGCAATATTGGCTGCGGTAATCGCTTTAATAGCCCCCATCGAGTTGCGCTCAATACAAGGAATTTGCACCAAGCCACCAACCGGGTCACAGGTCAGGCCTAAGTGGTGTTCCATGGCTATTTCTGCGGCCATTAATACTTGGCCTGTCGAGCCGCCCATAATTTCAGTTAAGCCTGCAGCAGCCATGGCAGAGGACACGCCGGTTTCTGCTTGGCACCCTCCCATAGCCGCCGAGATGGTGGCATTCTTTTTAAACAAGGTGCCAATTTCGCCCGCAACCAGCAAAAAACGAATAATGTTTTCGTCGCCGGTAAATTCCGTAAAGGTTTGCGAATACATGAGCACCGCAGGAATAATGCCACTTGCACCATTGGTAGGCGCTGTAATAATGCGACCGAAGCTGGCATTTTCTTCGTTCACCGCAAGGGCAAAGCAGGAAATCCACTTATTTATGTTGTCAAAGCTAGCTTCTGTTTCTACCACAGCATTAAACCAGTCGTGCCGGTTGTCGAAGGTTCTTCCACCCAGTAACTTTCTACTTAAAGCTGCCGCTCGGCGTACCACGCGCAGTCCGCCGGGTAACTCGCCCTCTTGTGAAACTCCTTTATAAATACAGTCCTTAATATTGTCCCAAATGCGCAAGGCATGGGCTTGCGTTTCTGCTTTACTCCGCCAAGCTTCTTCATTGATATAAATCAGCTCTGAAAAGGACACATTTAGCTCTTCACAATAGCGTTCAACGTCTTCTGCTAAATGGCACGGGTATTTTGTGCGGGTGGCCACTTCATCCACCGAGGTGGCTTCTTGGGTGGTCACAAAGCCACCCCCTATGGAGTAGTAGTCTTGCTCTAACTCAGTACCATCTTTAAACACAGCCTTGAAAATCATACCATTCGGATGAAAGTCGAGGTTTTTCTTCATATTCAGCACGAGGTGATGCCCATACACAAAAGGCACTTCCACCTCCCCGCCTAAGCGAAGGATTTCGCTGTTTTTAATCGCCTCAACCTTATTGGTAATTTGCGTTGTATCAATCACCTCGAAGTCTTCACCGGAAAGCCCAAGCATGCCCGCTATATCCGTGCCGTGGCCTATACCTGTTTTTGCAAGTGAACCAAAAAACTCAACATACACCTCAGCCACATCAGACAAACTACGCTCTGCACGGATACGGTCTAAAAAAAGCTCGGCCGCTTTCCACGGGCCCATTGTATGTGAACTCGAAGGCCCTATGCCTACTTTTATAATTTCAAAAACGCTTATCGATCGTTTGGTCATGTTAACTTCAACCACCTTCATCAAAAGTGTATGTATTCTTGTATGCTACTTGTGTGTTTCATTCTTTTTCACAGGCAGGGCTTCAAGGACTTTTATTATTTCGGCATTATTATTTAGTTTTGCCAAGTCTAAAAGATAGCTTTTCTCTAAGTCTAATAAAGGCTCGGAGCCAAGCAACCGAACAACAGAGTCAAGGTCACCAAGTGCTATGGACGTTTTCAATGCTGAAAACCTCCCTATGCCATGCTCTTTTGGACGTGTCATACCTCCTCCTATACACTAGCCCTACCCAGTTCGTACGCCACATTATGCTCTATGATGCACAATTCAAATTCTGAGCGACTTTAAATCATGATTATTATTAACAATACTATCAGCCTTCACGACAACGAGATAGAAATTAGCGCTATCCGGGCACAAGGTGCTGGTGGGCAAAACGTCAATAAGGTGTCTTCTGCAATACACCTGCGCTTTGATATTCCAGCCTCAAGTTTAAACGATGAGCTCAAGCAGCGGCTGCTTGCCAGCAACGACAAACGCATAACGAAAGAGGGCGTGCTGGTTATAAAAGCACAAAGCCTCCGCACCCAAGAACAAAACAGGCTCGATGCAATTGAGCGCTTACAGCAGTTTATTATTGAGGCAACTCGCGTGAACAGACCGCGCACACCTACTAAACCTAGCAGAAGTGCGCGACGAAAGCGGACGGACCAGAAAACACAACGAGGAAAAACAAAGGCTTTACGGCGCAAGGTTGATATTTAATTTATTGACACCAAAATTCTGCAGCTTTTTCAACATGGGCAATATCTTCTTCAATATCAAGTGACTTCCTTGCTCTTTTTAAGGCTAAGCCAGCATGGTACTCTGCTGACTTGCTAATATCTTCATCTCCAAGTGAGGCCAAAGAACACAACGCCTTCTGTAGCCGAACAGCCACCTCAACAACACCAGCTCCGTCACGAGCTATCACGGTAAATGCATCATCAAACATGTCTGGTACAGAAAGGCTGGGTACCGCAACTCGGTCGTATAATACTTTTTTGTGGCAGTTGTCCGGTGCAGGCTCATTCCACTGTGAAATTAAACGTATCAAGGTGCCTATTATTTTAATGGCTGTGCCCGGGTCGTTAATGCCTGGTGAAAGCGCTCGTCCGGCAATTTCTGATAGCACAACGAGACCAAATCTTGGATCATCGTCAAAGAGTCTGTCATCGCCAATTTGGAACGCTTTGGTTAATCGAGATAGGTCTTTGTCAGCAATATCCTGAGAGGCTTGTCTCACATAAGCTAATACTTGGTTCGGTGCTGTAAAGGTGCCAGGCAAAGCCACCACTTCAACTATCACGTCGAACTCTTCTGCCCACGCTTGCAAAGCAACCATATCGATATGCTGTACATAGCCTATTCGAGAACAATGCACCTCTTTACCAGGTTGTGCTTCTTCTGTTATAGGAATACCGCCCAACAAAGGGGCATTACGGCGGCGGAGTAGTGACGCAAGAGCGGCATTATCAACCTTTTCAATAGTAGAGCCAACACGCCCTAACCGGGCAATACTGTCGACCCAGCGCACAAAGGTCACAATGACCATAGCAAAAACAACGACCGTCAGCACAAACAGTACAAACAAACTAGCTTTGCCATAGAAGGCGTTTTTAACGGCCGTAATTGCAACCACACTGAAAATAAATGAACCTACAAACGTAGATAGCGCGTTTTTAGAAACATCATCGGCGAGTACGAGTGAAAAAGCACGGGGAGTCGCTGTGTTACTGGTAGAAGAGTATGCCGATATCATTGAACCCACAGAAAAAGTTGCTATCACTAGCATGCTAGCAGACATAATAGACAGTAATGCTTGCACAGACTCTATAGATAATTCTGGGAAATATGAGCCTAACGGGGTTCCATCTGCTAACTTGGCTGAAAGCACAGCACTTACTGACAATAGACAAACAACTAAAGGCCTGACCCATAGTCGCTCTTTCAAGCGATTAAACAAAAAGCGGAGCCGTTCAAATGAAATCAATGTTGCCATCATCAACGTCCTTGATTGAAGTTCGTATCAACTAGGTTTAACAACAAATCTGTTTATGGGCGAGCTTTTTGCTGCACTCCTTGTAAGAAGTTGCGCAATATTTGATCCTTGCACTCGCGATAATTTTTATGCCCAGGCTTACGGAAAAATGCACTCAGCTCATGGCTACTTATTCTGAAGTCAACCAAACCAAAGATATCTAGCATCTCATTTGCTTTTAGGTTTAAAGCAATACGCAACTTTTGAAGCACCATGTTGTGCGTTAAGCGTTCTTCTGGCTGTGGCTGGGTGCCTTCTCGCTTACCACGCTTAAAGTTGATAAGGCCATTTAAAAATATCGCAAGCTCTTTATCTGTTAACGTTACAAATCCTTTGTCTTCGTCTTTCCGCAACCAGTCTACAACTTGCTCTTGGCTTACTGCTACGTCTGCTGCAGCAAAGATTTCAACCATGGTGCCATCTTTAAAGTCAAAGGCGTACCGCAGTCGGCGTAAAATATCATTATTAGTCAATGCACTGTCTCTCTTTATGAAGTGAACCCAGCCATTAACAAAACTACCGGGTGGGCTATTCTAACACAGCACAGTTAAATGAGTTGCGACCATACCAAGAGCAATAGGGCAAATACCACGCCACTGATCAGAATATGCATTGCGAGGCTTTTCGAGCCTGCAGTCAGCACTTGGTGCACATAACCAAAGAAAAACAGTAAACCGCCCGCTACAGCAAAGTCTAAAACGCCCCAGTTCACTTCCTGGGTAAAAAACATCGCCGTAAAGGGAGTAAGCAACACAATACATGTAATAGCAAGTACCGTATAAGTGCTGCGTTTTGATATGGTGAGCTTTTCAATATTCATTTGGCTTACCTTGTTTTGTTGTCCTGTCCCACGCCGTGGTGGTATACCAAGCGGCCACCGAACCAGCCTCCAACCAATAAGCACAAAAATCCGACGCCACTTATTAACAATAGCACAGGCTCGGGGGCTCGAACCTGAAATTGTTCAATACCTAACAGCAAACGTAATGTAAAGAGCACCAGGGCGAGTGCCATTAGCCCCATGTGCCAATAGGCATCGCGCAGTGCCGCACCTTCCGGTACCCGCATGAACTCTATGAAACCTGCAAGCATGGCCACTACGCCCGTTCCACACCCTACAAGTAATAAGGGGTTGGACCAACGCCAAGAAAGCTCACCAAAGAACAGGTTGGCAATATCGGTTAAGACCGCCAGTGACCAGCACGATACAGGAAAGTGCACAAGCACTGGATGGAGTGGATGGCGCATGTTCTTAGAGCACCAAACTCAACAAAGTGAAGAAGCCAGCGACAGCGACCGCTGCATGAAGAAACACTAAGAATTTCGGAGGCAGCTTCTTTTTTAAATGAAAAGAAGCCAATAAGAAGCCTCCTAGGGCAGCTAACAACAAGAGCACAAAGCCTACCAATACTTGGCGGGGGGCAGAGCCCTGCACCAGCATGATAACAAGCAATACCAAGCCTGTTGCTCCAAGCAGCGCGTGCACTACCGACAGTACCCAAGGAGCTAGTTTGTCACGTAACACACTGGCCGCTAATATTAAGCCGCCTAGGGCAGCGACACCGAACACAATCAATATATAGTGAATCATTGGTCTTCTCCCAGTTTCATTGAGCTAACACTTGCTAATTCGTACACTCACTTATTTCTGATGTTTATCTTGCCGCACCCTTTTTAGAACCGCTCCAACGATACGATGGCAACGCTCGCCTGCAAACCCAAACGCATCACTCCAATGACTATCAAACTCGCGGGCTAAAGCTGCACGAAGTAAGTTCTTTGCTCGAAAATAACGTGTCCGCACTGTCGCTTCTGGTATGCCTAAACAGTCGGATGTTTCAGTTACAGACAAGTCTTCTAGCGCACGCAACACGAACACGCTGCGAAAGTCATCCGGCAACTTATCAATATTTTCTTCAATGAGCCGACGCATTTGTGCCGCATGAGCTGCTTGCTCAGGGGTCTCAGTAGGCGTTGTATACATAGCAAAGGTCTCCTGCATGTCGGCAGGTTCGGCAGTATGAATGGCTTCTAGATGAGATTCGGTTGCAATTCTTGTACGGCGCTGTTGTTTCCGCAGGCGCATATAGGCCTCGTTCACAACAATTCGCGTAAGCCAAGTTGCCAGCTGTGCCTCTGCACGAAAGCTCGATAGAGCCCCGTAGGCTTTTATATAAGCATCCTGCACGGCTTCTTCTGCTTCTTGTTCACTTTGTAGAATACTCCGAGCTGTACGGTACAGCCTTTGGTTGTAGCAGCGCATTAAAAATTCAAAAGCCATAAGGTCTTCAGCAAGAATACAATGTGCCAGCTGCATGTCTGACAATCGCCCGTATTCAGACACGCCGGCTATGCGCTTGGTGGTAATCGACTGGTTCGCCATACACTTGCTCCCTTGCTGCTTTAACCTCATAGATGCCACCAGGAAGAAACTTGTTCCCGACGGGTGCAATATAGCTACTGTTAAATCTAGTATGGCAAGGAACCTAGGCTCTGCAATGAGGAGGGGGGCTCGCTTAACAAAGTCTCACGCTTGTAGCCCACCACCAGGCGGCAGTGGGCTCAAGCTCATGAGTTCGAACGCCTATTAGCGCATGGTGACAAACTCTTCTGCGCTGGTTGGGTGCAAGGCAACGGTTTCGTCAAATTGCGCCTTGGTGGCTCCCATTTTTATGGCTACGGCAAAACCTTGCAGTATTTCATCCATGCCTTCGCCAATACCGTGCATGCCTACAACTTTCTCGTCGCTGCCGGCACAAACCAGTTTGAACGTGCTGAGTGCCCGGTGCGGTGTGACGGCGTTATACATGGCCGCGAAGCTTGAGTTATACACTTTCACTTCTGCTTCACCATACTTTTCAATCGCTTCTTGCTCTGTAAGACCTACAGTACCAATGGGCGGGTGACTAAAAACGATGGTTGGAATTAAGCTGTAATCCATATGCGCGTCGGGTAGGTCTTTATTAAATAAGCGCTCGGCTAATTGGCGACCTGCTTTTATGGCCACAGGTGTTAACTCTGCTTCACCCGTAATATCACCCACAGCATAAATACCCTTCACGTTAGTGTTTTGGTATTTGTCCGTGCGAATATAGCCCCACTCGTCAGCCTCTACGCCAGCTGCTTCCAAGTTAATCGCGTCAGTGGCAGGCTCCCGACCAATTGCCCACACCAAGCAGTCAACGTCTGTAATCACTTCATTGCTCACCGTATGCACGTGCAATGTACCGTCGGCTTGCTTTTCAACTTTTGCCACCTCCGACTGGGTATGTAAAGTGACGGTCGCGTCTTGCTTCATACGCTCGAGCAACTGATCAATAATCGCTGGCTCAAAAGAGCGGAGGGGACGATCGCGGCGCACCAATAGGTGCGAGTCGGTACCCAGTGCACCTAACACTTGTGCTAATTCCACCGCAATATAGCCAGCACCAACTACCACAGCTTTTTTAGGCTGTTCTGTGAGGGCAAAAAAACCATCCGAGTCAATACCATATTCCGCTCCTGGGACATTCGGTATCGTCGGACGCCCACCCACTGCAATGGTAATGTGGTCCGCTGTAATCTGCTCACCATTAACTTCTACTGTGTTAGGCCCCACAAACTTGGCGAAGCCCTCAATAAACTCCACTTGGTTACTTTCAAAGCCTCTGTGGTAACCACCATGAATACGTTCAATGTAAGCTTCACGACTTTGCACTAAACGGCCCCAGTCAAAAGGTTTTTGCTCTACATTAAAACCATAGGCTTCGGAATATTTAATAGCTTCTGCTATGTGAGCACCAAACCACATGACTTTTTTTGGTACGCAGCCTACGTTTACACAGGTACCGCCCACGACCTTTGCTTCAATCACTGCGGCTTTTGCCCCACGCATGGCTGCACGGTTTGCTGAAGCAATACCGCCGCTTCCTGCACCAATACTCAAATAATCAAAATGTCTTTGTGTCATATTCTCTCTCATATAATCAGATACTATGCAGCTATGATCGCATTCAAAGGCTAGCGCTGCAAACCTAGTTTTATTACCCTCTTTACTTAGTTCTCACCATAATTTCGTTGCTATTTTTTTAACATGTACTTAACCTCAGTTATAGCTCTGCAGGATTTAACGAAAGGAACCTTGAGGGTGCTTTATTTCCGTCCATACTCGGCTTTACTTTTTTTTGCCTGTTGCGCTTGGCAGCCAACGGTGACTGCCAGCGAACCTGATCCAGAACAAAAGAAAGAGTGGATCGACAGCCTCCAAGGTGGCGTTGAAAGCACCGTCGACAACACGGCTCGCTGGTTCGACCGGTTTTTCGGCGACGGCACCACTAGCAACGAGGATTACGACGCCCAAGGCCGGCTCACCATAACCCCTAAATGGAGCGGCTATGAAGGCTGGAAGGTCGACTCGAGCTTCCGTGCTCAATTTCGCCTACCACAAGCCAAACAACGTTTTTCTGCCATTATAGGTCGCGGTAATTTTGACGACATTGTGAATGACCGCCAAACAAGTTACCGAGGCTCAGTGATAGACCCTGGTGCCCATGACGAAGAATGGATTATTGGCTTAGGCTTTAATCCAAACTATGGCGAAACCGACCGGCTTTATTTTAGCGCCGGTATTCGTGGCGGCCTAAAGGCCGACCTCTATACGCAAGCTAGACACTTGTGGCAGCGGCGGGTTTCCAATTTTTCTCAACTCCGGCTACGAACCAGTTTATTTTGGCGAGACAGTGACGGCTTCGGTATCAATGAGCGAGTCGACTGGGAAGCCAGCATGCGACAAACTTGGTTAGCCCGCACCAGCCTCGACTTAACCTATGCTGAGCGTACCGAAGGCGTGCGCTGGCACCATAGAACCGCTATTTACCACTTATATGCCAAAGAAAAGGCCATCGCCAGTGAGGTGTATATATTTGGTGAAACCGAACATGATGTTGCAATTCACGATGTCGGCATTCGTTTTATTCACCGTCAAGAATGGCTTCGTGACTGGTTATTCTTAGAGCTTTGGGGTGGCTTCCACTGGCCCCGTGAGGAGCTTCACGAGGCCCGGGAACCTAGCTGGATGTTTGGCGTAGAGTTTGCCATGTGGTACGGAGACTAACCTGCTAGTTTTTAAAGTCGTCTAAGCTCACTTCTTCGTTCAGGTCTATGTCAACCTTTGCTCTGTCTTGCAGCAACTTAATGGTGCCATCTATACCGCGCTGACGTAACGACGCCTGCATTTCTGACTGCTGCGCATTCAGCATACTGATGCCTTCAGCTACTAAGTCAAAGGCTAACCAAGGTGAAGTAGGTGTGCGACGCTGTAAGTGGAAGTCCAGTCGCACAGGTGGGCGTCCGCCTGCTTCTATGAGTTGTGCACGCACCACTACTCGGCGTTCATTTTGGTAAGGCTCTTCACGGCCAAACTCAAGTGTATGCTTCGCCTCGTCGTATTGAGTGAAAACCCGCGCATACGTCGTTACCAGGTAGTCACGAAACGCTTGCACAAATTGCTCTTTTTGTGTGTCATTCAAACGTTGCCAATTACGCCCCAATACCATACGCGCTGCAAACTGGTAGTCCGAATGCGGTAGCAGCTCTTCTTCCATAATGGTACGCAAGTAGTTTGGGTTAGCTTCAATTTGGGCGCGCTCATTGCCAATGCGTGCCACCATGGTGTCTGCTATTTCTTCCAGCATCACGTAAGGGTTCTGAACCTCTTGTGCCTGCACATGTAAGGTAAAAAGGCTGATAAGTGCAACAAAAAACACCGTCAATCGTCGTGTGAATTTCATTATTCATAGTCTCCGTAAAAAAACGCCCTATAGAGTTGCTCTATAGGGCATTTTGGTTGAGTTCCGCACGGGCGTCTAGTGCATAAATTCGATTGTATCGTTCGATTTAACCAGATAATGTGAAGAATATACCCGCAATAGACGCACTCATAAAGTTAGCCAATGTCGCTGCCAGTAAGGCCTTCACGCCCAACTGTGCAATGTCCTTGCGTCGGTTTGGCGCCATGCCACCTAGGCCGCCAAGCAGTATGGCTATTGACGAAATATTTGCAAAACCACACAACATGAAGGTCACAATAACTTGTGAACGTGGGTCCATGCCGTCTTTGTAGTTAACGAAGTCCAGGTAGGCTACAAACTCATTAATGGCCAACTTTTGGCCAATAAAGCTACCCGCTAGGCCTGCATCTTCCCATGGCACTCCAAGCAGCCAAGCAAACGGTTTAAACACTACACCGAAAATGGCTTGTAAGGTTAAGGTGTCGTAGCCAACAAAGCCGCCCGCCCAGCCTAGAATTCCATTCACAAGGGCTATTAACGCAACAAAAGCCAATAACATAGCTCCCACGTTTAGGGCTAACTCCAAACCACTCGAAGCACCCGAGGCTGCTGCGTCAATAACGTTCGCGCGCCGCTCTGGTTGTGGCATTTGACCTAAATCGGTTACAGGCTTTTCTACTTCTGGCATGAGTATTTTGGCCATCAGCAAGGCACCGGGTGCCGCCATAAAACAAGCGGCTAGAAGGTACTTTAGCTCTACCCCAATACCCGCATAGCCTGCCAGCACGGAGCCCGATACAGAACTCAGGCCGCCCACCATCACTGCAAACAACTCGGAACGCGTCATGGTCGGTATAAAGGGGCGAACAATTAATGGTGCTTCTGTTTGTCCTACAAAGATATTCGCCGCAGCTGACATAGACTCAGGCTTGCTTGTGCCGAGCAGTTTCTGGAGGCCACCACCAATAATTTTAATAACCCAAGACATCACGCCAATGTGATACAGCACAGCAATAAGTGACGAGAAGAATATAATGACGCCAAGCACATGAATGGCAAAAATAAAGCCTTGCGAATAAGCGCCAATTTCTCCGAATAAGAACTCAAAACCGGCATTTGCGTACCCTATGACAGACGCCACACCATTCGACATATTTGCTAATACGTCTTGTCCAAACGGTAAGTACAAAACAAAGGCAGCCAACCCGACCTGTAAGGCAAAAGCACCACCTACGGTACGCCAGTTTATTTTCGAGCGATTGCTGGAAAACCCGTACGCAACGCCTAGTAAAAACAACATACCTAAGAGGCCAATCATAAAAAGTATCCTACTGTTTAGTTAAAGTTCTTATTCGGCAAGCAATTGGCGAATTTTAGTTTTAATAATATCGATGGCAATTTCATTTTGTCCACCGCGCGTAACCACAAGGTCGGCATAGTTTTTGGAAGGCGAGATAAAGTTAAAGAACGCTGGGCGCACGTAGTTTTCGTATTGCTCTGTAATAGAGGTCAAGCTACGGCCACGCTCTTCAATGTCACGGTTAATTCGACGCAATAGGCAAATATCCAAGGGGGTGTCCATGAATACCGAAATATCAAACTGCTCTCGAAGTGCCGGGTCGTTCAACAGCAAAATACCTTCTACTAAAATAACCCGGGCTGGAGTTACTTCAATTGTTTCTTCAACCCGTGTGTGTTCACGGTAGCTGTATTGCGGCATGTGAACGGTTTCACCTGCACGCAGCTTTTTTAAGTGTTCTACTAATAATTCATGTTCAAACGCACTTGGGTGGTCGTAGTTTGTCAACACGCGCTGATCAATGGCTAAATGACTCTGATCGCGATAGTACGCGTCCTCCGACAAGACCGAAATACGCTCACCACCCAACTCGGCTACCAACTCTTGGTATACTGTTGAAGCAAAAAGACTTTTTCCAGACGCCGACGGTCCGGCAATAGCAATTACGGTTGTGTTTCCCACGAAGAACCCTTCTAGCACAGAATGAATACAGTAGAATAGCGCTGCATTATCGCTAATTTTACGAAATATATAAACAGTTAAAAGCGCATTGGCGAGGAAAGCAGCATAAACACGGCATAAAACGGAGCTTGCCATTCAAATTAGGCCGGTGCATTCTTAACGCTAAAGACCTAGCGCCAAAAGGAATCAACGTGGATTTAGCTGTATTACGTGAACAAATTGAGTCTCTCGATAAAGAGCTGCTGCAATGCTTAGCAAAGCGCCGCGCATTAGCCCTCGATGTTGCCAAAGACAAAGCCAGTCGTGGTGGCACGGTCCGTGACACAGGACGTGAAGCGGAACTGCTTATTCGCCTCATGGAAATGGGGCAAGACATGGGCCTAGACCCTGCATATTTAACCCGCCTGTACCAAATTATTATTGAAGACTCTGTGTTAACGCAGCACGCTTGGCTTCAGCAAGGCAACGAACAGGGAACTCTCGCCATTGCACACCTAGGTATGCCTGGCTCCTACTCCCACTTAACGGCTCAAAGTTATGCACACCGCCGTAATTGCACCTTCGAAGGTTATACTTGCGACACCTTCCAAGCGGTTATATCTGCCGTTGAAGACGGTCGTACAACCTTGGGTGTTTTGCCCATAGAGAACACGTCCTCGGGCTCCATTAACGATGTTTATGACTTACTGCGGCATACTCACCTGCATATCATTGGCGAATCGTATTTAGTGGTAGACCACCACTTACTCGTTAAGCCTGGCACTGCCTTAGACGACATCCACGTCATTTATGCTCACCCCCAAGCCCTTACCCAATGCTCTAGCTTTCTGAGCCGACTCAACAACGTCACCCTAGTTCCAGAAGCATCTTCTGCTCATGCTATGCGCCAGGTTGCGGAAGACAACAACCCGCATTCAGCAGCGATAGGTCCTCAAAGTGGCGGTGCCCTATACGAGCTTGTGGCACTTGCTCATAACATGGCGAACCAGGCAGAAAACCATACGCGCTTTATTGTGGTCAGCCGAGACCCTTTAAGGGTCCCTAACCAGCTACCTGCAAAAACCAGTCTGATTATGGCAACACACAATCAGGCAGGTTCACTTGTAGACGCTTTAATGGTGCTACGTTCCCATGGCATAAGCATGACGAAGCTTGAGTCGCGACCCATGCCTGGCAATCCGTGGGAAGAGCTTTTCTATGTGGACGTATTAGTTAATAACCACGCGCCAGAATGGCTCAGTGCAGAAAAAGAGCTGGCCGCTATGACGCGCTTCATTAAAGTATTGGGTTGTTACCCTGACGAGCGAATTAAAGCTACAAACGCGCCTCAACCCCTTGCTGACTCGGTGCAAAACAGCGAGCAAACCAATGCGTTTTAGACTATAGTTTGCAATAATTTACCTCATTTTTGAAAACAAAAAGGCCTTGTTCATGCTTAGCTTTTACCGTGCACTGTTGGCGCTCTGCTTATTCACTATACTGAGCGCATGTAATAGCACCCCCTCAACCGACACGACCCCGCTACCTATAGCCGAACGCTGTGGAGCACCCGCAACTGATATTGCAGCGCTTGGGCAACAAGCCCCAGGCCACTACATTGTCGAAGGTGTGGTCAGCGCTAGCTTCCAAGAGCCAAGCCAGTTAGGTGGTTTTTTTATTCAGTCTCCTGCCCACATGGCCACTTCAGCAACGCCCGCAGCCATGTTCATTCATTACAGCAGTACAGCGTCGCAAGTTCGCGAAGGCGACCGGGTCCGCATTGAAGGCGAGAAAACAGATTACAGCGGGGGTGTTGCCCTGCATAATGTCACTTCGTTCACACGCTGTAGTCGCAACGAAACGGTTAGTACCCAGACATTAGCATTACCCTTTGAATATGTGGCGCAACTTGACGCACTCCTTCACCAACGCGTCCGCCTTGCTCAACCCATGACGGTTGTTGGCCACTATCAACTTGCCCGTTTTGGCACATTAGACCTCGCCACCGAGCGGCTTTGGGTACCCACTCAAATTAGCCTGCCTGGCCCAGGCGCACGCGACTTAGCCAGTGACAACCTTCGCCGAAGAATAGTACTCGACGACGGTTCAGACCAAGAAAACCCTGATCAGGTACCCTACCCAACTCCCGGGCTGCACATTGACAATCCAGTACGCTCTGGCGACACCGTGTACGACATTGAAGGAGTGCTGGTAAAAATAGGCGACGCCTACCATATCCACCCCGTCAGCCAGCCGCGCTTTGAAGCCACAAACCCTCGCCCTGCACAAGTGGAATTACCTCAAACAGGCGATATACGTATTGCAGCATTTAATGTGCTTAATTACTTCAACGGCGACGCAACCAGCGGCGGTTTCCCAACGCCTCGCGGCGCCAAAACCGAAGCGGAATTCGTGCGTCAGCGGGACCGCATTATTCAAGCCTTGGTTGCTATAAACGCAGACGTATATGGACTGATGGAAATGGCCAACAATGGCTACACCAGTGAAAGTGCCGTGGCCGATTTAACGCGTGGCATGCAAGCAGCCGCACCACAGGGCGTGCTTTACGACTACGTGCGTGTGGACAGCGAAAAGGTTGGCGGCGACGTGATCACCCAAGCTATTATTTATCGGGCTGACAAACTCGACGAAATAGGTCAAGCGGCATTTATTGACACTCCCCCGTTTGATATGGGCAGTCGGCCACCTTTAGCGCAAAGCTTTAAAAGCCGGAGCACGGGCGCCGAATTTACGCTTGTCGCTAATCACTTTAAGTCGAAAGGCAGTTGCCCGCGCGACATGCAAAACCCCAACCGGAATCGCAACGACGGTCAGGGCTGCTGGAATCAGTTACGTACTGAGTCAGCTACTGCTTTAGCCAATTGGCTACGTACCTTCCCTACAGGCCGAGCACATCGAAACTATATTGTGCTCGGCGACTTCAATGCCTACGCCATGGAAGATCCATTAATGGAGTTGCGTCGTAACGGGTATAGAAACGTAGCAAATCGACTGCAACCTGAAGGGTATAGCTATGTTTTCCGTGGTGAAATGGGCAGCCTAGACCATATTCTGGTGCATAGCAGTGTGTATGACGCAGTGACAGGCCTCGACTTTTGGCACATTAATGCCGACGAGCCCGTTGCCTTTGAATATGGCTTGTCCCATAAAACCCCAGAACAACAGCAAGATTGGTACGCGCCGACACCGTATCGCAGTTCAGACCATGACCCTGTGATCATCGAAATAAACAGCGCGTTATTGCCTGAATAAGGCCAGTGCGCTAATCGGTATTTCCGATTAGCGCTATTCACATGAACCCCTTGTTCATGCAAATGAACCTGTTAGGATGGTTACATATTCACTTGAAACACAAAGAGGACCATTATGAAACAGCTAAACGTCATTGGATTAGACAAAGCAAGTGCAGAACGTCTTTCAGCAAAGCTAAATAGCCTGCTAGCGAACTACCAAACCTTATATATGAACGTGCGCGGGTTTCACTGGAATATTCGCGGTGAAAGCTTCTTTGAGTTACACGACAAGTTTGAAGAAACCTACAACGACCTACTAACCAAAATTGACGAAATTGCCGAGCGCGTACAAACCTTAGGTCAAACGCCTCTGCATACCTACAGTGCTTATTTAGAGCTGAGCGAAATTAAAGAAGTCGCCAACCTAACCGACGGCCGCCAGTGTGTCACCGAGCTACTGAATGGCTACCAAGTACTTATTCGCATACAGCGTGAACTGCTCGAAGCCGCTGCCGATGCTGGCGACGAAGGTACAGAGGCGCTCATGAGCGACTATATTTCTGAGCAAGAAAAAACCGCGTGGATGCTTACAGCCTACTTAGGTTAATTGTCTCTTCCGTAAAAAAGCCAGGGCTTTGCTCTGGCTTTTTTGTTTCTCGCCCTATTAGTCTGTATAATCCTGCCGAATTTAACCGCACTGAATTTACGTTTCAGGCAGCAGAAAAAGGTACACACATGGCATATATATGCGCAGCTCTGTACAAGTTTATTGAGCTAAATAACTACGAAGAACTTCAACAACCCCTTTACGACGTGATGGTGAAGCACGAAGTCAAAGGCACTTTGCTACTTGCGCGTGAAGGGATCAATGGCACCATTTGCGGTACCCGTGAAGGCATAGACGCTGTGCTCCAGCATTTAAGAAGCGACCCCCGCTTTGCCGACATTGAGCACAAAGAGTCGGACAGCGACACCCAAGCCTTTTACCGCACGAAAGTGAAGCTAAAAAAAGAGATAGTGACACTCGGCGTAGACTGGGTAGACCCGAAAAACAGTGTGGGTACTTATGTTCCAGCAACTGAATGGAACCAGCTTATTCAAGACCCAGACGTACTGCTTATTGACACGCGTAACGACTACGAAGTAGCCGTAGGCACCTTTGAAGGCGCTGTGGACCCGAAAACCGTTTCCTTTCGTGAGTTCCCTGAATATGTTGAACAGCATTTAGATACTAAAAAGCATAAAAAGGTTGCCATGTTCTGTACCGGCGGTATTCGCTGCGAGAAGTCTACAGCTTATTTAAAAGGGCTAGGCTTCGACGACGTATACCATTTAGAAGGCGGAATACTAAAGTACTTAGAAGAAGTGCCTGAAGAAGAAAGCCTATGGCGTGGCGAGTGCTTTGTATTTGATCAGCGCGTGACCGTTAAACACGGACTCGAGCAAGGCACCTACGACCAGTGTTACGCCTGCCGCATGCCTATCACTGAGGAAGAAAAAGCCTCGGAGCATTACCAAAAAGGCGTAAGCTGCCCGCACTGCTACAACAAAACCACAGCCAGCCAAAAAGAGCGCTTTGCCGAGCGTGAGCGTCAAATACAGTTAGCCAAAGCCCGTGGTGAAGAGCATATTCACGACGGTCGCTTAGAAAGCACGCCTAAAGTTTGAACACTTTAGGCGTTTCTGCCTATACTGTGTATCAGAGCGATTAACACTGTAGGGGGTGTTCGCATGAAAATTGATAGTTCAGCAAAACCATTAAGCCTGTTGCAACAAATACAACAGGAACAAACCGATAGCCTGCGTCATTTAGCCTCAGGCAAACGGGTAGAAAGTGCCCATGACGACGCTGCGGCTATGCAAATTATTGAACGGCTCACAGCAGAAAGCCAAGCATACCAGCGCTCGTTGGGTAACGCCTACGACGGTATTTCTATGTTGGGCGTAGCCGAAGGTGGCTTAGCCAATATACAAGACGACGTGAACCGCATTCGCGAGCTCACGGTGCAAGCGGGGAATGGCGCCCTTACCGATGCAGACCGCGAAGCTTTGCAGCAAGAAGCCGCTCAATTAACTGAAAATATATACCAAACCGTTGACCGTACTGAGTTTGCAGGGGTGCCACTTTTAAGTCAGAACGACTCGCGCACCTTTCAATTAGGCAATACGGGGGACACTTCGTTAAGCATTGAGCTACGTGATATGCGCCAGCAAGGCTTAGACAGCCTCAGCACGCTTGATCTCACCGACCCAAACGCAACCAGCAGCCTCATGGACTCGCTCGACTCTATGAATGATATGCTGAACACGCAGCGGGCCGAATATGGAGCTCAGCAGAATGCCTTTGAAGCATCTGCACGTAATCTGACACAAACTGACATTGCAACCCAAGCGTCGCGCTCTCGCATGCAAGACCTCGACTATGCCATGGGCACTGCACGTAATATTCAAAACCAAATATTACAGAACTCTGCTGTTGCTATGTCAGCTCAAGCAAACGCCCAAACAGAACTGGCTCTGTCTATCCTAAGCTAATAGCTCGTCCACCGGGTTTTCTTCATCGGCTGTTGCCTCTTGGGTAACAGCCTCTTGAAGTTTGAACCATACGCGGTTTATCAGTGCTACCACGCGTATCCAGTCGGGTAACTCTTCCCGTAATACCCTGTGCTCTGCACGCTCATTATAGCTGTCTAACAAGCAAGCTATTTCTTCGTCGTATAAGTCGTTCATCACCACAGTCATGGCAAGGTCCATACCTGGATGACTATATCCTGCATATTCCCAGTCAATAATTTTTAAGTCCGGCGTTAAGAATACATGGTCCATAGACAAGTCGTTATGACAAAACACCTGTGGTTGCTGCTCACACTGAGCAAACAAGTCATGGTATGAAGCAATGTCCTCACGCAAGCGTTCTGCTTCTTGCTCGTTGTAATAGGCAAGCGCATGACAATACTGCTCAAGTTGCTGGCGAACACCTATGCGATTGGTTTCCGGGGTTAACTGATGAATGCGCGCTAAGGCTTCAGCAAGCTTTTCTACGCGGGCTGTTTGGCTTTCTAAAGCAATGGCAAGTGGTTGTTCTATATGCTCATAAATAATGACACTATGGTCTTCCGACACAAACACAACGCGAGGCCCTAAGCCCTTCTCGGCAATATACCGCTCTAGGGTAATAACCGCTTTATTACTGCGTGCAAACTCTTCACCATGTTGTAACTGCTTCACCAAGTACTTTTGTGCAGCAGCTCGCATCGCACACGATTTTTTTTCTGTTACTAACCAGGTTCGGTTCGATAAATGAGCACCTATATCTTCAACGGCCCATTTTGCGTCTTCACCTAAGTGTTCTAAACACCACCATGGGAATCCTTGCATGCTCTTTATCGACCTCTAATTAATGGATTGCTTGCGCCACGAAAAATAACCATAGGCTGCCATACCTAAGAACAGCGTATATAGAATAGCAGTTAGGAAATATCCTTTCGTAGCGAAAAGATAAACGTATATGGCGTCAATCACAACCCAATACAGCCAATTTTCTGCTATTTTTCGAGCAACCATCCAGGTGGTCACTAAGCTTGCGACTGTGGTAAGCGTGTCAATAAAGACGGCTTCGGCAGCGGTAAACCTGTGCAATAAAAAGGCTATAGCCACCGTAACAACCAGTATGAAGGATATAGTTAGGCCATGCCAAGCTAGCCTTCGCTGAGTGACAGGCAGGCCTGATGTTGCAGTGCTCCCATAGCGCCATGCCCACAGCCCATAGCCGGCCATACCCATATAAAACAATTGAAGGAGCGACTCCATAAAAAGCCGCCCTTCAAAAAACAACACCATGTAAATACCCGCAGCAAGGGCTGATGCCAGCCAACACCACGGGTTCTGGCGAATGGCTAGCACCACATAAGCGAGTGCTAGCAACACGGCCACTGTTTCTAATGTAAACAATGCCTGCACAATTTACCCCTTCTTAAAAGCGTACGCGTGCAGAAAAACCAATACGGCGTGGCTCTCCGTACTGAACATAGTTTTTAGCGGTGTACTCGTCGCGCGGATCGTTACCGAAGAAGAAACCGCGTGTGGCGTAGTCTTCATCAAACAGATTTCGCACATACAAGCTCAGCTCCCAGTCATTCCACATGTAGTTCAAGCGGGCATGAACTAATTCGTGCGCTGCTGCACGCTCGTCATGACTATTCGAGAAATAGAAGGCGTCTTTTGCATCCACTTCCACGCGCAGGTTAAAAGCAGGCGCAAAATGCCACTCAATGCCGGTATGTACTTGGTAGTTTGGAGCATGTGCTTGCTCTCGTCCTGTCAAGTTTGTGCCATCTTCTAGCTCTAAATTACGGTATTCAGACCCCAACCAGCCTACACTTGCAAACACGCGAAGTTGGTCGCTTGGTATATAGTCAACACTTGCTTCAAGGCCCCAATTACGCCCCGAAGAAGCGTTGTCTAAGTAGGTCACGAACACCGCGTCTTGTTCCACGTAGGCATTCACTTGCATATCGTCACGCCAGCTATAAAACGCCGTCGCTTCAAAGCGTAAGCTGTGGGCCGGCAAGTAGGTGCGATAGCCTAGCTCATACGTGGTTAAGGTTTCTGGTGCAAAGACAGCTTTTGACTCTAAAAAGTCACGGAACTGGTCCAGCTTTTCGTCTTCCATGCGGCCCAATGCTTCACCGTTAACGCCACCCGCTTTAAAGCCGTGAGCCACACTGGTAAAGACAACACCCGTAGTAGGCAATGTGTACTCTACACTCGCACGCCCGCCCCAGGCCCCTTTGTTAGGCTTGGCCGTAATAGTCCGGCTGTCTACATAGTCGTTTTTATATTGTTCATAGCGTAGCCCAGCCGTTACTTTTAACCGCTCGCTCACCCGTTGCCCAAGCTCACCATAGAAAGCCTGGTTCTTCGTGTCATAACGGCTTGTAAACGGAGCACTTAAGTAAGTGTAGTTACGCGTAAGGTCTTGTTCACGTTGCTGCCAATAAGCACCCACTATCCAGTCGGTTGAATTCCCCAAAAGCATCCAGGGTGTTTTGGACAGAAGTCGGAACTCTGCTTCCCACTGGCTGCGGTCACGCAGGTACTGGTCAAAGGAATTATATTCCCAGCCAGGGCGTATCCCTTCATAAGCCCAGTCTTCGTCAAAGTCATAAATAGAGTCCGCCGTTAAGCCCGACAGACTCATTTCAGCCGTATAATGTGTGGCCCCATGGAAGGTTAATTGAGCGCGGGCTGCGTGGCTGTCTAGGGTGTCCCGTCCAGGCGTGTCCGACAAGGTTGTTCTGTCTCGGTCAAGTGACCAAGCGTCATAGCCGTTATCAATATCAAACCTATGGTAAGTCAGGTCTGCATGCCAATTGTCATTAATATGCCATTCGCCATTCATGCGTATGGTCAATTCATTTTGGCTTTGCGTGTCGTCGCGGCCAAGAAACGTGTTTTTAATAAAACCGTCACTTGCGTATTGGTATAAGCTCACGCGGGCTGCCATGTCATGGCTAAATCGATGGGAAGCTGCAACACCGGCCCCATAGGAATTGTAATTCGCCACAGAAAGCTCAGCCATTCCGTTTCTGTCATCACCCACTGGGGTGCTACCTAAGTAAATAACACCCGCCATGCCGTCAGCACCAAAACGTGTGGTTTGCGGCCCACGAAACACTTCTACTTGGCTTATGTCGAACAACGTGCCCGCCGCGCCTAAGGAACTGTAGTTAATACCATCAATAACCAACCCCACCGAAGGGTTAATTGGGTCCACAAATTGGCTGCGCTCGCCCACACCACGAATTTGGAAGAAACGTCCACGAGAAGCACCAGAGGCTAAGTTAACGTTAGGCGCCATGGCTAAGGCGTGCTCTAGGTGTTCTGCATTACGTTGCTGAATATCTTCTTGTTGCAGCACACTGACACTGGCAGGTACGTCTTCTATCCCTTGTGCGCGAAAATGCCCATGCACGACAATGCGTTCAATTGGCTGGGTCTGTTCTTCTTCTGCTTCAGCAAACGCTGCGACTGGTAGACTTAAAGAAAGGGTTGTTGCAACCAAAATTGCAAGAGGTGTCAATTTATTCATTTGGATCTCTTCTTTTAAAGGTTTAAAAAGATGAGACCCGGTTATTATCCGTCGTATTGGTTCTATGGTTACCAATCCCTACGCCAGTATTAACCGGATCAGGTACAAAGAGTTCGCACAGCTTGTGCATCTCAGCCTTTCGGCACCCCTTTGGTAATGACATCATGTGAATGTCGCGGCGGAGTATATCGAAAACCCGCCACAACCGCTAGTTACGTATTTCCTAGGCTACAAATATGCCAGTGCATCGCCATTTAATTGCTCGGCGGGCAGCCCGTGCTGGTAAAAGTCATCTCGTGCTACCCGGACCATTTCAAAGCGCCCTGCAATGTACACGTCAAAGCCAGCCAAGTTTGGGTGGTCTGTTAACACCGCTTTATGCACATAGCCTTGGTGCCCACGCCAGTTCGCTGGGGTTTGCTCGAGCACTGGGTGGTAATGGAATCGAAAGTCTGTCGCAGCCAGTTCCGTTAAGCTCTCATGCTTGTACAGGTCTGGTAGTGACTTGCCGCCCCAATATAAATGTAATTCACGCTGCGAGTTCGACTCTAAATGCGCCAACACAATCGACCAAGCGTAAGAAAAGCCCGTACCACCGGCCACCAAAATAAGTGGTCGCTCACTTTCTTTCAGCCCAGCGTCGCCAGCGGGCACGCTAATGTCTATCTGCGAGTTATTTTGCAGTAACTGCATCACTTCCCAAGCATATGGGTTTTCAGGTGTTGCCCCAATATGCAATTCAATCATGTGCCCCTGAGACGGCGATGAAGCGATGGAGAAAGCACGCAAGTCGTCCTCCCCCATGACCACCATAATATACTGGCCAGCCGTGAAGGTTACCGGCTGCTCAGGCGTAAGTTGCACCTTATATACATAAGGGGTTAAGGGCTCTATTAAGCTCACTTGGCACGTCAGCGTTGCCTTATTCATTCAATATTCCTAATTCATTCCAAATTTCGTCAACACGCGTTTTTACGTGCTCACTCATTACAATGGGTACGCCCCATTCACGGTCAGTTTCCCCGGGCCACTTGTTCGTTGCATCCATTCCCATTTTCGAACCTAAACCCGAAACAGGAGAAGCAAAGTCTAGGTAGTCAATCGGCGTATTTTCAACGAAGGTAGTGTCACGGGCTGGGTCCATACGGGTTGTCATGGCCCATATGACGTCTTCCCAACTGCGGGCGTTTACATCGTCGTCACAGACAATAATAAACTTGGTGTACATAAACTGCCGCAGGAAAGACCAAACCCCCATCATCACTCGCTTAGCATGCCCTGGATAGCTCTTCTTCATGGTGACAACCGCCATGCGGTACGAACAGCCCTCAGGCGGCAAGTAAAAGTCGACTATTTCTGGAAACTGCTTTTGCAAAATAGGCACAAATACTTCGTTCAGCGCCACCCCAAGAATAGCAGGCTCGTCTGGCGGACGCCCTGTATAGGTGCTGTGATAAATAGGATCTTTCCTGTGGGTTATTTTTGTCACGGTAAACACTGGGAAAGTGTCTACTTCGTTGTAGTACCCCGTGTGGTCCCCATAGGGCCCTTCTTCCGCTGTTTCCTCCGGGTCTAAATAGCCTTCAAGTACAAACTCCGCATGGGCAGGAACTTGCAAGTCATTTGAAAGGCATTTCACGACTTCGGTTTTACTGTCGCGCAATAAACCAGCAAAGGCATATTCCGACAAAGTGTCTGGCACGGGGGTCACAGCCCCAAGAATGGTGGCTGGATCTGCTCCAAGGGCCACCGACACAGGAAACTTCTCGCCGGGGTTTTGCTTACAAAACTCGCGGAAGTCCAACGCCCCGCCTCGATGGCTTAGCCAGCGCATAATGAGTTTGTTTTTACCCAGTAGCTGCTGCCGGTAAATTCCAAGATTTTGGCGCTTTTTTAAAGGTCCACGAGTAATGGTTAAACCCCAAGTCACTAAGGGAGCCACATCACCCGGCCAGCAGGTTTGAATAGGTATTTTCGTTAAATCTACATCGTCGCCTTCAATCACCACTTCTTGGCAAGGCGCCTTCTTTAGTACCTTCGGCGACATGCTCAACACTTTTTTCAATAAGGGAAGTTTGCTAAAAGCGTCTTTCATACCGCTGGGGGGCTCGGGCTCTTTTAAGTAAGCTAATAGTTCACCAACACCCCGTAAAGCCGCCACATCGGTTTGCCCCATGCCCAGCGCAACCCTTTCTGGGGTGCCAAACAGGTTGGCTAACACAGGTGTAGCATGCCCTTTAGGATTTTCGAACAGCAATGCAGGGCCGCCCGCCTTTAAGGTGCGGTCGGCTATTTCTGTCATTTCTAAGTAAGGGTCTATTTCATGCTGAATGCGCTTTAACTCACCACGCTCTTCAAGCAAGTGAATAAAATCGCGTAAATCTCGGTACTTCATAAAAAAATGCCACCGCTAATAAGTAGTGGTGGCATTATAGCTTATTCAGAGATTACTTCGAACGCTTCATCGATTCAAAGAACTCATTATTGGTTTTGGTCATTTGTAATTTGTCTATGACAAACTCCATGGCCTCAATTTCGCCCATTGGATGCACTATCTTGCGAAGAATCCACATTTTCTGTAGTTCATCTTGCGTTGTTAGCAACTCTTCACGGCGGGTACATGAACGATTGAAGTCGATGGCTGGAAAAACTCGTTTCTCAGCAATCTTACGGTTCAAGTGCAATTCCATGTTACCGGTTCCCTTGAACTCTTCGTAAATAACTTCGTCCATCTTCGAGCCCGTATCAATCAGAGCGGTCGCAATAATGGTTAAGCTACCACCTTCTTCAACGTTTCGAGCGGCACCAAAGAAGCGCTTAGGCTTATGCAGAGCGTTGGCGTCGACACCACCGGTGAGGACTTTACCTGAACTTGGAATTACCGTGTTGTAGGCACGAGCTAAACGGGTAATGGAGTCGAGTAAAATGACTACGTCTTTTTTGTGCTCTACCAAACGCTTGGCTTTCTCAATTACCATTTCTGCTACTTGCACGTGGCGGCTTGCTGGCTCGTCAAAGGTTGAAGCAATCACTTCACCTTTAACAAGACGCTGCATTTCCGTTACTTCTTCTGGACGTTCGTCAATCAGTAACACCATTAGGTTGCAGTCGGGGTGGTTCGCCGCAATGGACTGAGCAATGTTTTGCAGCAATAAGGTTTTACCCGCTTTAGGCGGTGCCACAATTAACCCACGCTGACCTTTACCAATAGGCGAAGCTAAATCGAGAATACGCGCTGTAATGTCTTCCGTGGAGCCATTTCCACGTTCCATCACCATGCGTTCATTTGCGTGGAGCGGGGTAAGGTTTTCAAAAAGAATTTTGGTGCGGGAGTTTTCTGGCTTGTCGAAGTTTACTTCACTAATCTTTAGGAGGGCAAAATAACGTTCACCGTCTTTAGGTGGGCGTATTTTACCTGCCACCATGTCGCCCGTACGTAAACTGAAGCGTCTAATTTGGCTTGGTGAGACATAAATGTCGTCGGGGCCAGCAAGATAAGAAGAGTCGCTCGAGCGCAGGAAACCAAAGCCATCTTGTAATATTTCTAATACGCCATTACCAAAAATATCTTCGCCACTTTTTGCGTGGGCTTTTAAAATCGCAAATATAATATCTTGTTTGCGGTGGCGGGCCATATTTTCGATGCCCATGCTTGCGGCTAGTTCAACAAGATCATTGACAGATTTGTTTTTAAGTTCAGTTAAATTCATAAGCGGTAGGTTGGTCTTAATAAGAGGTTCTTAGTTGGTTTGAATTTATATCCCTAGGATGTTGTTCAAAACGTTTCGCCCCAGGGGCTGTTCATATGGAAATCGTTAGTTCAGATGGCTTCTGGGAAAGTAGTTAGAAGCCAGAGAAGTGCTGACTAGGGGTAAAGTATCACCAAAATTACGTCGCGTCCAGTTTTTCAACAGCTTATAATATAAAAAGCACCGCTGCTCGGCGGTGCTTATGCTGTTTTGCTGAAGCTCGAATGGCTTATACGTGCTCGTTAATAAACTCAGCAAGCTGAGTTTTAGACAAAGCACCTACTTTCGTGCCAACCACTTCGCCGTTTTTAAACATGAGCAACGTAGGGATTCCACGAATATTATATTTCGGTGGCGTTAGGCTGTTGTGGTCAACATTTAACTTGCCAATTTTCAACTTGCCAGAAAACTCCTGCGCCACTTCGTCTAGAATTGGAGCAATCATTTTGCAAGGACCACACCACTCAGCCCAAAAGTCGACCAACACTGGTTGATCAGCCTTGAGTACGTCATTTTCAAAGCTGTCGTCACTCAGCTGAACAATTGTCTCACTCATGTTACATCTCCGCTTAATTGCTTTCGTATGTCTTGTGTATAAATTCACTACACAGGTATCATATCACTTACGATAATTAACTAGCTATATTAGAAGCATTTCTGTTTCCTAATGCAAGCGCAAACCTGATATGATTTGCTTATGACAGATAAACACCTCACTGAAACCAAGTTTGCCGAGCTCGGTTTGCATCCAAGCGTACTGGATGCTTTAAATAACCTCGGCTACACACAGTGCACGCCTATACAGGCGATGAGCCTTCCTGTTGCTTTGCAAGCGAATGATGTTGCAGGCCAGGCACAAACTGGTACAGGTAAGACAATTGCCTTTCTTGTTGCGCTTTTTAATCATCTCATGACACATGATAAGCGCGTCGAGGGTTCAACTCAACCTCGCGCTTTAGTCATGGCGCCCACCCGCGAACTTGCCGTACAAATCCACAACGACGCTGTTGCCATTGCAAAAAGCTGCAACCTGAAAACTGCTGTTATTTACGGTGGTGAAGGGTACGACGCACAACGCGCCGAACTCCAAGAAGGTGTCGATGTTGTTATTGGTACCTGTGGCCGTTTAATCGACTATTACAAGCAAGGTATTTACCAGCTCGACAATATTGACGTGGTGGTCCTCGACGAAGCCGACCGTATGTACGACCTGGGCTTTATCGACGATGTGCGCTACATGCTGCGTAAAATGCCACCCGCCGACAAACGCTTAAACCTACTTTTCTCGGCAACTCTTTCGTTCCGTGTGCGTGAACTTGCTTACGAGCAAATGAACGACCCCACGGCAATTGAAATTGAACCAGAGCAAATGACCGGCGTACGTATTGAGGAAGAGCTATTCTACCCAAGCAAGCCTGACAAAATGAAGTTGCTGCTGACCTTAATTGAAGAAGACTGGCCCGACAAAGCTATTGTGTTCTGTAATACGAAGCACGCATGCAGCCAAGTTTATCATTGGCTTGCCGCCGATCAGCACAGAGTCGGCTTGTTAACCGGCGACGTACCACAGCGGAAGCGCCTAAAAATACTTGAAGACTTCACTCAGGGTAAAATTGATATTCTAGTAGCAACCGATGTCGCCGCTCGTGGTTTACATATCCCCTCGGTTAGCCACGTGTATAACTACGACCTGCCCGACGACTGTGAAGACTATGTACACCGTATTGGCCGAACCGGCCGTGCCGGCGCAAGTGGTAAATCTATTAGCTTAGCTTGTGAAGAGTATGTATATAACTTGCCAGCTATTGAAGACTATATAGGTCATGCCATACCTGTCACTAAGTACAATGCGGAAGCATTGCTGACAGACTTAAAAAAACCACGTATTCCTCAAAAGCGTAGAATGCAAAGTGGACAAAACTATCAGCGTCGCTCCGGGCCACGGCCTAACAAGCGCCATTAAGAAAGAAGTGGGGCCTATGCGATCAAACCAGTATTATGCAGCGATCGATTTAGGCTCCAATAGCTTTCACATGCTTATTGTGCGTGTGGTTGCAGGCTCCGTACGCACCATCGCCAAAATTAAGCGGCGCATTCGTTTAGCCGAAGGCATTCGTGCCGACGGCACACTTACCCCAGAAGCTGAAAGGCGCGCGCTCGAATGCCTCGCTATTTTCGCTGACCGTGTCAGTGACATCAGCCCCAAGAACATCCGCGCAGTTGGAACCGCCACTTTACGAAAAATAAACCCAGACGACCCCATTCTTGAACGCATGCAGCAGGTGCTCGGGCACCCCATTGAAATTATTTCTGGGCTGGCTGAGGCTGAAACCATCTACCAAGGTGTTGCCCATACATCATCAAGTCATAAGCAGTTAATGGTGTGTGATATAGGGGGGGCCAGCACCGAAGTGGCCTTAGGTGAAGGCTTCCAGCCCAAGCAATTAATTAGTATGGACATGGGTTGTGTCGCTTGGATGACCCGCTTTTTCCCCGAAGGTCGTATAAGCCCGTCCAAGGTTGCGCAGGCTATTGCTGCAGCAGAGCAGCTAGTTACTCCGCATGCCGCAAACTTTGCATATGCCAGTCGCCCCCATGTGGTAGGCGCTTCTGGCACCTTCAAAGCACTTCAGGAAATAGCAATACACCGCGGACTCAGCCAACGTTTCAAACTGCCGTGGTTGGAAACGCTTGTTGCTGAACTGTCTCAATATGAAAACTTAACCGACATTCAATTGAAAGGGTTAAAGCCCGAGCGAGCCTTAGTGCTACTGCCTGGTTTATGTATTTTAGTGGCCTTGTTTCGGCAGTTGCGTTTAAGCTATGTGGAAGCTACTGAGGCCGCATTGCGCGAAGGTGTGCTGTATAGCATGTTGTCGGATTTACAGCACCACGACGTACAATTACGCACGCTCACTAGCTTAGCGCAGCATTATCAAGTGGACACAGAGCAAAGCCAGCGGGTATTGAATATCTTTGCTCAGCTTACCGCTTGCCCGAGCGTTCAGCAGCACTTACCACCTAGTGCCAGCACCTTGGCTCGCGCTGTGGCTTACCTGCATGAAATTGGCCATAGCCTTAGCTACAAACATGCGGGCCAACACAACCATTACGTGCTAAAAAACACGCCCTTGCCCGGGTTTACTCTTCGTCAGCGCCACCACCTGCTCGAGCTGTTAACCGCCATTGTAGGCATTATTGACGACGACATCATGCCAACAGAATTACCCGTGTCGCCTAAACATGCGTTGCTCAGCCGTGTCTTGCGCATCAGTATTCTCTGCTGTCAGCGCCGCCGCGACGACACCGTACCCCAATGCCGCTTGACCAGCAACTTAGCAGCACCGCCTTTATTAAAGCTTCATTTACCTGCCAACTTTGCCAGCCAAAATCCATTTTTAACTAGCTTATTAAATGAAGAAAGCCGCTTTCAGCAGAGCTTTGGCGGCCTTCTCATAAGCTAGTTTTTAGCGCTTACTTCTGCTGTAAGCGTTTTGCCATCCACACAGCAAAGTACGTTAAAATGCCGTCGGCACCCGCTCGTTTAAAGCCCAACAAAGCTTCTTCAATGGCGTCTTCACCAAGCCAGCCGTTGTCAACGGCTGCTTTCAGCATGGCGTATTCGCCACTTACCTGGTAGGCAAAAGTAGGCACTTGGAAGGTGTCTTTCACGCGGCGAACTACATCTAAGTAAGGCATACCTGGCTTGACCATCACCATATCTGCACCTTCGTCAATATCCAGTGCCACCTCATGCAAGGCTTCGTCGCTATTTGCAGGGTCCATTTGGTAAGTCTTTTTGTCGGCGCCTTTTAAGTTCTCAGACGAGCCAACGGCGTCGCGGAAAGGACCATAGAATGCCGACGCATATTTGGCTGAATAGGCCATAATTTGCACATCAATAAAGCCACTTTCTTCAAAAGCTTCACGAATCGCACCAATACGACCGTCCATCATGTCTGAAGGAGCTACCATATCCGCGCCCGCAGCCGCATGGCAAAGCGCCTGCTTCACCAGCGCGTCCGTCGTCACGTCGTTTAAGACATAGCCTGTTTCATCTAGAACGCCGTCTTGACCATGAATGGTATATGGATCTAGAGCAACGTCGGTCATAATGCCAAGTTCTGGTACAGCGGCTTTTATTGCCCGAATGGTTTGTGGTACTAACCCGTCTGGGTTCCAGGCTTCTTCAGCTGCTTCGCTTTTGGCCTCTTGGGGTGTCACCGGGAACAAGGCTAA
Organism: Aliidiomarina taiwanensis; assembly: GCF_003987015.1. GTDB lineage: Bacteria > Pseudomonadota > Gammaproteobacteria > Enterobacterales > Alteromonadaceae > Aliidiomarina > Aliidiomarina taiwanensis. Next base: position 29,127 of record NZ_PIPQ01000005.1, read on the forward strand.
TACTGGTATACCGAGTGCATAAACCTCTTTCGCAAGTTCAACCAGTAAGTCGACTGAAAGACGCTCTACACCTGGCATGGAAGGTACAGCCTCACGCTGCCCTTCACCCGGCAATACAAACACCGGATAAATCAAATCGGCCGCAGTCAGTGTATGTTCAGCCATAAGGGAACGGCTAAACGCATGGCGTCGCATTCGGCGCATACGGCGGTACGGAAATCCTGCATAGGGAAAAGTCATAGTTACATCCTATATAAAAGAATACGGGCGAGTTTACGCAGTGTCAGCGCAGACAATTTGATCTCGTCCGCGGTTTTTCGCTTGATAGAGGGCGTCGTCGGCAGCTTTTAATAGCTGCTCTGGTACTTCAAATTCTTCATTTGTTGCAACGGCTACTCCCATACTGACAGTAATAGCAATGTCACCCGCGTCCGTTGGGAAGGGTGAACCATTAATTGCAGCACGAATATTGTCAGCTACAACTTCAGCCTGCTTTTTTTCCGTATTGGTCAGGAGCAACGCAAACTCTTCGCCACCAAAACGAAAAACACTGTCGCCAGAACGTTTCGCCACCTGCTTTAAGCGTTTAGATAAGCCTCTTAATATTTGGTCACCTATCATGTGACCATGACTGTCATTAATTGGCTTAAAGAAGTCAATATCAAGCATAATTAAAGCTAAAGGCTGTTCACTGCGCCATGCTCGACGAAATTCTGAAGTAAGTAGTCGGTCGAAGTGACGACGATTATATAACTTCGTTAAGTCGTCTTCACTGCTTTTACGTTCCAGCTCTTGGTTGACTTGCTGCAACTCTCGCAGTGCTATACCTAATTCAAACGTGCGCTCTTCAACACGCTCTTCGAGTTCTTCATTTAATTGTCGCTGAGCTTCTTGGGCTTCTTTTGCTTTACGCAGTGCTTCTTGTTGGGCACTAAGCTTTTGCAAGCGTTCATTTGAAAAGCGCAAAGTCAGCACCCAAGAGAGAACCAACACCTCAATACCAGAGCCCGCCATAATGGCGTATCTCTGCATAAACTTCGTGTCGAGTATACCAAGATAACCCAAAGAATTCAGAAATACCGCGAGTAAAAAAGCGGCCCAAGCACAGGCAAATATACGCGCATAGATTGAACCACGGCGCCACATATCGATCGCCAATACAGCAATAAAAACCGTGCTCACGGAAGAAAGAATAAGCAGCAAGCGAATAGCCGTATGGTAGGGCAAAAAGACACTAATAAGCGCCAAGGCACCGGAACTAATACCCACCAGCCATAAACCTTTTGAATAGGCCTTGCTGTATTCCTTTATTTCCAGCATTTGGTGAATAAATATAGCGGCAAAGGTAAAGCTTAAACTGCCAAATAACACCAATGCGTGTTCTTGCAACCAAATGTTATTAGGCCAGACATAGTGAAAGCCCACCCCTGTGAGGGACGCTGTCATTAAACCGACCACTATGACAAATACCGAGTAGCTAAAAACACTGGTATCACGAATAACGATGTAGCCAAATATGTTGTAAAGCACCATGCATATCAAAACACCAAAGTATATACCGAAGCCCATTTGGCTTTTTGCGTGGGTCGCATGCAAGGCCTTTTCTGAGGTGATATACACAGGAACATTTAAAGCACTTGTGGTTTGCACCCGTAAATAGAGGGTTAAGTGACTCTGACTTGGTATATCTACAACAAACTCTTCATGCACGATAGGCCGAGCTGAAAAAGGTAAGTGGTCACCTAGTTCATAGAAACTGACCAACTCGCCCTGTTGAACAAAATAAACATGAATGCTGTCGAGCAATGGGTAGGCGATATGCAGTAATCGACGTTCCTCACTGTTCGGAATGGACGCACGTACCCAGTAGGGCCGCTGATCATAGCCTGCCGATAGTTTTTCTTCCTGTACCTCAGCCCAGTGTTGTTGCGGCAAAGCAACGACTTGCTCCAGTGAGTAAGTACCTGTTTCATCCAGTAAGTACTCTAGGCTGCCCAGCTGCTCTGCAACCGCTGTCGGCACACTGGTACTCAGTAACAAAAAGAGGCCGGCTAGTAACGCAGTGAACTTCGCGTTCATCACAACACCGCCTCATACCTTGGCCAATCCCCAAATAAACGGATAGCATTGGCTGTCGTTTCAGCTGCAAGATCGTCCACGCTGACGCCACGTAACGCAGCCACTGTTTCGGCAATATGGGGGAGCCATTTGGGCACATTCACTCGGCTTTTCGGGCGCGGTTTTAGGCTCCGAGGCAATAAATATGGTGCATCCGTTTCGAGTAGCAACCTGTCTTTGTGAATATAAGGTACGGCCTGTTGCAGGTCCGCCCCTCTTCGTTCGTCGCACACCCAGCCTGATACGCCTATGTAGGCGTCCAAAGCTTGGTAGGCATCTAATGCATTCGCTCCCTGTGTGAAACAATGAACCAAAAGTGGAGGCAGGGCTCCTTTATGTTCATTTAAAATGGCCAGCTGGTCTGTTAATGCATCCCGTTCATGCAAATACAAGGGCAGCTGCAGTTCCACAGCTAAAGCCACTTGTGCTGCAAATACTTTGCGCTGCCGAGCAGGTGCTGAATAGTTACGATTGTAGTCGAGTCCACATTCCCCAATGGCCCGAATACCCGGCTGTTGGGCTAGTTGGCGTAACTCTTGAATAAAGTGGGGGGCAGCCTCATCGGCCTGGTGTGGGTGAACTCCCGCTGTACCTATGCAGCCTGGAGTGACTGCGCAAAAAGAGGCGGTACGCTGTGCCTCGTCCACATCGCTCGCAATCACAACAAAGCGATCAACCTGGGGCACAGCGCTGTTTAACACTTGCTCTGGACGTTCAAACTGACTACTGAATAAGTTAATACCGCAGTCAACCCAATTCATTATTGCGCTAACCGTATGCGTAGTCGGGTGTTAAGTCCTGGAGTACGTAGATAGTGCGAACCAAACATTCCTTGCTGCAAATAGTAGTTATTATTCATACTAAACGGAAAGCGTGAGTCTGCCTCTATGACTTCCCATACCTCACCATTGACCAAGCGAATTTTCCACAAATTACGTTTGTATTCCCACATTTCAGTAATACGTAGAAAGTCTTCACTTGCTTCGTTCTCAGCCACTGGCTTATCAGCGACAGGTGTTGCAGCAACAGTTTCTGGCTCTGGTAATGCTGCAGCAACATTGTCAAAACAGCGCAGTCGGTGAAGGCTGTCAGCTTCTTGCTTACATAATTGCAATTGCTCTACAAGGCGAGAATACGACGCTTCTGCAGGCGCAATCCATGCCACAATAGTCACAATGAAGGCAAGGCTAATGAATAGCTGATGTTTGCCCATATATGAAACTCCTATTATTTTGCGTTCTCGTCTTTCGTTTCAGGTTTAATATACCACCCACTAAGCAACACGCCTAGCTCAAACAGTAACCACATAGGAATGGCCAATAACGTTTGTGAAATAACGTCTGGGGGCGTTAGCAGCATACCAATAACGAAAACAGTTACAATGACATAGGGGCGTTTCGAGCGCAATTGTTGCGGCGTCACCACACCCGACCAGCACAGTAGCACCACCGCAATGGGTATTTCAAAGGCAAAACCAAAAGCAAAAAATATTTTTAAAACAAAGTCTAAGTAGCTCGAAATGTCCGTGGCTATGGTAATACCCTCGGGGGCCATTCGGGTAAAGAAACCAAACGCAATGGGCAATAGGACAAAATAAGCAAACGCCACACCCGCGTAAAATAGAACACTGCTGCTAACCAACAAAGGCATTACCAAACGGCGTTCATGTTGGTATAAACCAGGTGCTATAAAACGCCATACTTGATACAGCATAAAAGGGATTGCAAGAAAGCATGCCACCACGAAAGTCAATTTGAAGGGGGCAAAAAATGGAGCGGCAACATCTGTTGCAATCATGCTGCTATTTGCAGGTAACACCGCCAACAAAGGTGCTGAAAGTAATTGGTATAAGTCGCGAGCAAAATACACAAGGGCCAAAAACAGTACTAGCACAGCCAACACACTGTGTAACAAGGTGCGCCGTAAAGCCACCAGATGATCTAGTAGATTCGTTGGCTCAGAAAGGTTCATTTTTCATCCTTTTTTTCTTGCTTCTTTGCATAGGGCTCTCGCACTTGCTCTGCAGCAGCCTCTAGCTCTTCTAAAGACCGCTTTAGTTCAGGCGTTAAGTTCTCCATATCACCCGACTCAATTTTTTTCAGGTTTTCATGCAGCTCTTTCACCCGTAGCTCGTGGTTTAACTCGGCCTGCATTTTGGTTCCAAACGAACGAATACTTGCAAAGGTGCGTTGCACCGACCGAATAGCACCCGGCAAGCGTTCTGGGCCCAGCACAAGTAGCCCCAGCACGCTAATAAGAATGAGTTCCCAAAAGCCAATATCAAACATAATTACTGTTTCGTCTGTTCTTTTTGCTCAGCTTTCGTTTCACTGAAGTCTGCATCTTTTTGTTCTACGGAAGGCTTCTCTTCGTCGCCCATTTCTTTTTTAAAGCCGCGAATTGCCGAGCCTAAGTCAGAGCCTAACGAGCGTATTTTCTTACCGCCAAATAGAAGCACAACAATGGCCAAAACAATTAATAACTGCCAAATTCCTATACCACCCATAACACCCTCACTTTACTTTTCGATTAATTCGCTTTTGCCATGCTTGCCACCAAGCAAACAAAGCCACAAATAACGAACTGGCTATCAGCCATCCTTCATGCTCAAACCCAATAAAGACAGCGCTGGCAACCGTTAAGCTTGTTGCTAGCGAACTCCACCAACGTCCAGCCGCTTGCTGCTGTTGCAGTTGACGCTGTTCTTCTCGGTATACTTGCTCACTGCGCTGCTGTTGCTTCAAGCCTGCTAGTGTATCGTACAGCAGCATAGGCATTTCTGGCAGTTTTTCCGCCATTCGTGGCGCTTGCTCTTTTAAGCTACGCCACATGGCAGGCCAGCCCATGCGCTCTTTCATCCACCGCTCTAAAAACGGCTTCGCTGTTTGCCATAAGTCGAGCTGCGGGTACAAGTTGCGACCTAAACCTTCTACATAAAGCAAGGTTTTTTGCAGCAGCACCAACTGAGGCTGCACCTCCATTTCAAATCGACGCGCTGTATTAAATAAATTCAACAGCACATGCGCAAAGGAAATTTCAGCTAAAGGTTTTTCAAAAATAGGCTCGCACACTGTGCGAATGGCCGACTCGAATTCTTCTACGTTCACATGAGCAGGCACCCACCCCGAGTCAATATGTAATTCAGCAACACGGCGGTAGTCGCGGTTAAAGAATGCAATAAAGTTCTCTGCCAAGTAACGCTTATCCTCGCGGTTCAGTGTACCTACAATGCCAAAGTCTACGGCAAGGTAGCGGGGGGACTCGGTACGGTTTGGATCAACAAAAATATTGCCTGGGTGCATGTCTGCATGGAAAAAGCTGTCCCGGAATACTTGCGTAAAGAACACCTCCACACCCCGCTCCGCTAACACTTTTAAGTTAATTCCTGCCTTTTCTAGTGCCGCCACATCACTTATAGGAATACCGTAAATGCGCTCCATCACCATCACATTCGGCCGGCTAAAGTCGCTAAACACCTCTGGAATGTATAACAGTTCTGAGTCATCAAAGTTACGACGCAGCTGAATTGCGTTAGCGGCTTCACGCGCTAAGTTTAGTTCGTCAAGTAAAGTTTTACGGTACTCTTTTATCACTTCAACGGGCTTGAGCCTGCGCCCGTCAGGTAGTAGTTTCGCGGCTACGACAGCCAGCGAGTCCATTAAATTTAAGTCTGCATTAATTGTAGAAAGAATATCGGGCCGAATAACTTTAATAACCACTTGCTTTAGCGCACCTGTTTTCCGGTCTTTTAACTCCGCAGCATGCACTTGTGCTATCGACGCGGAGGCCAGTGGCGTTTGTTCAAACGACTCAAATACAGTGTTTAGTTGAAAACCTAAACTTTGTTCAATAACCGCCTGTGCCTGCTCTCCCGGGAATGGCGCCACCTTGTCTTGCAGTTTCGACAGTTCGGCAACCATGTCGGGCGGTAACAAGTCGTGGCGTGTAGACAGCATTTGGCCAAACTTAATAAACACCGGCCCCAAGGTTTCTAGCGCCATGCGTAAGCGCTCACCCATTGGCTTGTCTTTATGCTGATTACGCAGCCAAAATAGCGAGACGCGCAGCACTTTGGCCCACCAAGGACACTTGTCCTTAGGAATCATCTCGTCGATACCTAAGCGTAATAACACGCTCACTATTTTATAAAATCGCAATACTCGCACGCACTACCCGCCTTTTGTTGTTGCTTTTGCTGGCTCTAGCTTTGCCAGTTGTTGCTCCAGGGTTTGCAGTTTCTGTTCTGCTCGCTTGCACTGCTCATGCAGCACCTTCATGTCCACCGGGGTTGCTAATAGTCCCGTTTCATCCGTTAATAGCTCATAGGCACGGTCGCGTACCTTCACTTGCTTGGCTTTTTCTATGGCTTTTTGCAGGCGTTGACTTATTAGATAGGCCGGAACATCTCCAAGGTAAGCTGCCAGTAACTCTTCCCAGTCAATGTTCAACTCCGTCACAACTGCAGCAGCCCGCTGCAGTAGCAAGGGGTCACCCTCCACCTTCAGTTTACCTTGCTGAATGGCGTGTGTTGCTAAGGCTGCATCGGCTAGTTGGGGCACATCAAACAACGACATAACCACTTTGGCATCGTGGGCGTCATAGTCAGGCCCCAAAAATAACACACGCTCTTCCGTAAAACGCATGGTCAAAGGCTCTGGTAGCTCTTTCACTTGAATGCACACACAAGTGTCGCGCACACTGCGTAAACGCTGAGCGCTTTGCGGGTCTGCTTGCAGTGCCTTATTAAACGCAGCTTCCATGGTGCTGCGCGCCAAGTGTTTCAACATTAAAACTTGTACCCTCGGTGCAAGGCCACAATACCACCGGACATGTTTTGGTAGTCTACCTGTGCAAACCCTGCTGTTTCCATCATGCCTTTGAGGGTTTCTTGGTCAGGGTGCATGCGAATTGACTCTGCCAAGTACTGGTAACTTTCTTTATCTTGCGCAATTAGCTCGCCGGCACGCGGTAAAAAGTGGAATGAATAGAAGTCATATATTTTGCTAAGCCAGTCTGACTCAGGCTTAGAAAACTCTAGCACCAATAAGCGGCCACCTGGCTTCAATACCCGCAGCATTGAACGTAAAGCGGCATCTTTGTCCGTTACGTTACGTAAGCCAAAAGCAATGGTGATGCAGTCGAAGTAGTCGTCTGGGAAAGGCAGTTTTTCAGCATTCGCTTGTACATAAGAGACATTACCCACAACGCCCATGTCATGCAGCTTGGTACGCCCTACATTCAGCATAGCAGCGTTAATGTCCGCCAACACAACTTCACCTGCTGCGCCGACAATCCGCGAAAACCGCGCCGTTAAGTCGCCTGTACCGCCCGCCAAGTCGAGCACTTTATGGCCCGGGCGCACACCGCTACTATCTATTGTTTGGCGCTTCCAAAGACGATGTATGCCCATCGACAAAACATCATTCATGATGTCGTACTTCGCAGCTACCGAGTCAAACACGCCTGCCACTAAGCGCTCTTTGTCAGCGGAATCTACCGTTTTAAACCCAAAGTGGGTGGTGTTTTCATCTTTTTCCATAAAACCAACTCAATTCCTCAAATAGATAGGCCCTAGTTTACTCCATGGCGAGCATTTGCCCAACACTCGCGCATGATTAAACTTGTGCGTAACGTTCTCCGTCTGGCAACCAACGCTCCATTAATGCTTGTGATAGATCGGGGTACCTAGCGTATAATCGCTGCGCTAACGTTTGAATACGAGGAATCAGGTGCGCGTCTCGCTCTAAGTCCGCCACTTTCATTTGCACTAACCCTGTTTGACGCGCCCCCAGAAGTTCACCAGGGCCACGTAACTCTAAGTCTCGCTCAGCAATAACAAACCCGTCATTACTTTCTCGTAGTACCGCTAAGCGGTCACTCGCCTGACGTGACAATGGGCTTTTGTACAGAAGGACACAGTGGGACGCTACCGAGCCACGCCCCACGCGACCCCGCAATTGGTGGAGCTGCGCTAGTCCCAGTCGCTCTGGATTTTCAATAATCATCAAGCTCGCATTCGGCACATCCACACCCACCTCTATAACGGTGGTGGCAACCAACACGTCCATTTCCCCTGCTTTAAATTGCTGCATAATGGCTTCTTTTTCAGCCGGTTTTTGGCGCCCATGCACCAAACCTACCCGCAAACTGCCCAAAGCTTCTTGCAAAAACGCAGCCGTGTCTTCAGCCGCTTGGCATTGTAAAACGTCCGACTCTTCAATAAGGGTGCATACCCAATATACTTGCCGCCCGTCTTGCTCCACTGTGTGCTTAACCCGCGCAATCACATCATCTCGGCGTGTATCGGGAATAGCTACTGTGGTCACCGGTGTTCGCCCTGGAGGCAATTCGTCAATAATCGAGGTCGCTAAATCCGCATAGGCAGTCATCGCCAACGTGCGTGGAATAGGGGTGGCTGTCATGACCAGTTGATGAGGGTGAAGTCCTTGCTGCTCCCCCTTCTCCCGCAAGGCCAAGCGCTGATGCACGCCGAACCTATGCTGCTCGTCAATAATCACCAGGGCCAGCTGGTGAAAGTGCACCTGTTCTTGGAACAGCGCATGAGTGCCAACAACAAATTGTATTTCGCCACTCGCCAAAGCAGCCAAAGTCGCTTCTCGGGCTTTGCCTTTCAGTCGGCCTGTTAGCCAGCCAACGCTAATACCTAAGGGCTCTAGCCACATACTAAAGCTTCGGGCGTGCTGCTCAGCTAACAGCTCTGTGGGTGCCATCAAGGCCACTTGATAACCCGCTTCAATAGCCCCAAGTGCGGCCAAAGCTGCCACGAGTGTTTTCCCCGATCCCACGTCGCCTTGCACTAGCCGCAACATGGGTATGGGTTGCATTAAGTCGGCTTCCACCTCTTTCACTACACGCTGCTGGGCGCCCGTAGGAGTAAAAGGTAAGGTCTCTAACAAAGCTTGCTGAAGCTGTTTACTTGGCTGAATTTTAGGCGCATTGACCTGCTGAGCAAGGCTTCTCGCTTGCAGCATACTTATTTGGTGGGCTAACAATTCTTCCATGGCTAGCCGTTGCTGAGCCGGGTGCGTTCCTTCCAGCAAGGTCGCCATATCAATATCGACAGAAGGAAAGTGTAAGGTACGTATGGCTTCATGCAATGGCATTGCGCCTTCTTGGAGCTCTGTAGGTAATAACTCAGGCAAGCTGTCCGGGTTTAAGTAACTCATTACCTGCTCTGCCAGCTTACTCAACGTCAGCTGGTGCACCCCTTCTGTCGAGGGGTATATGGGCGTTAGCGTGTTAGGAAGGTTCGGTTGCTGCCCAGGTGCAAGAATATGAAACTCAGGATGAATCATTTCTGGTCCCGTTGGGCCGGGCCTTACTTCCCCATATATTTGTATGCGCTGACCAACCGCAAATTGCTGTTGCATTGCCGCAGAAAAGCGAAAAAAACGCAGGGTTAACACGCCGGTTTGGTCGCTCACTTTAATCAATAACGAACGCTTTCGCCCCATGTGGACACGGGAATTCACGGCTTCCGCCACAAGGGTGGCATAGTCACCCGGGCGTAAGCTGGCTACCGCAGACAACTTGGTTCTGTCTTGGTATTTGGCAGGCAAATGGAATAACATGTCTTGAATGGTGCGCAGCCCCAGACGCTCTAATTTTTCAGCCATTTTAGGGCCAACACCTTTTAAGGTGGTTAAGGGAATATGATGCAAAGGGGCAGCTTTCATGTCGTAAGTTCCACGTTGTTTTATGTAGTATATCTAGCCTTATATACCCTGGCTAGTTGCCCCATGGCACGACATCACGTATTGTAAAGATTGGCTCAAAATAAAAGCAAAAATTGTATGTCTTACTCCTATATCGCTCGCCAAGCTATCGTAGATCGTGAACAGACCGTTTACGGCTATGAGCTGCTATTTAGGAATAGCGACAAAAACGTATTTCCTAACATAGACCCAGACGAAGCCACTGCTAAGGTATTGCTTCAGCAGCATTTAATGGGTGACATACACACAGTGTGCTTAGGTAAACGTGCTTTTATTAACTTCCACACCAATACCCTGTTAAACAACTTCCCTCGGTTTTTGAACAAAGCAGCTGTCTATATTGAAGTGTTAGAAACGGTCGAAGTAACGCCCGAGCTCATAGCCGCATGTAAATTGTGCCATGACCTGGGGTACAAGCTTGCCCTCGATGACCATGACTTTGAGAATAAGTGGCAGCAACTTATGCCATACGTTTCATTAGTTAAAGTAGATATACAGCAAGAGCCCATTCATACGCTTGGCAAGCGTATTGAACAATTTAAGCGCAATAATATCGACTTGCTAGCTGAGCGAATTGAAACTCAGGAAGAATTTGATGCTTGCTTAAAGCTTGGCTTCAGGTTTTTTCAAGGGTATTTCTTTGAACGGCCCACTATTATTAAAAATAAAGTGTTGAGCCCACAAAAAATAACTTTGCTGCAACTGTTAGCAAAGGTACACCAGCCCGACGTGAGCTTCCATGATGTTGCCGAAGCTATTAAAAAGGACTTATCTCTTACCTACTCTCTGCTGAAGTTCGTTAATAGTGCAGCTTTCAATAAAGGGCGTAAAATTACGGATATCAAGCATGCTGTCGTGTTTGTTGGTGAGTCTGAAATTAAAAAGTATGTGGCGCTTGTCTCATTGGCACGAATGGCTGACGAACACTCCGACATGCTGGTTGCCAAGTCACTCACCCGCGCTTTATTTTTGTCTGAGGTTGAACGCTTAATAGCGGGGCGCAATACCGACAACTCTTTCTTTATGGTCGGGTTTCTTTCCTTGCTTGACGTTCTTCTTCAAGTGCCCATGGTCGAAGTATTACGCCAGATCCCTATCAGCGAAGAAATTATTCAAGCCGTGTTGCATAAGAAAGGAAAAGCAGGTCACTTCTTACGCCTCGTGGAAACATACGAAGAAGGCAACTGGGATCTACTTGGCCGCATGACTAAAGCACTGCATATTGAGCACATCGACATTGGCCAGTGCTACATTACCGCCAGCGACTATTGCCACCACCTGCTGCTTTCTACTCAGTCATAGCAAGCTATATCAGCTACCGCCACTTACGCACCACATTATATAGGTCAGTCCGTCTATCTTTTAAATTGGTCACAGACCCTTCGTTATGCAAATATCGGAGTTCGTCTAAGTTTAAGTCCGAAAACATCAGCATCTCGGTGTTCGGCGTTGTTTCCGACATAATGGCGTCGTGGGGAAAGGCAAAGTCCGACGGTGAAAACACACTCGACTGCGCATATTGCACATCCAAACTTTCCACTTCCGGCAAGTTTCCTACGCTACCGCAAATCACCACATAGCATTCATTTTCAATAGCGCGCGCTTGCGCACAGTGACGCACCCGCAAATAGGCGTTGTGCGTGTCTGTCCAGAAAGGGACAAACAAAATTTCTAGGCCTTCTTCCGCCATTAAGCGGCCTAATTCAGGAAACTCCACATCGTAACAAATAAGAATACCAACACGGCCTGCGTCTGTATCAAATACTTGTACCTTGTCGCCCCCTTCAATCACCCAGTCGCGTTTTTCGTGTGGCGTAATATGCAGCTTCCGCTGCTCTTCCACAGAACCGTCCCGGCGACATAAATACGACACGTTATATAAGATCCCATGCTCCATGATGGGCATAGATCCCGTTATGATGTTCACATTGTAGCTCACCGCCATTTGCGACATTTCACGCTTAAAACGTTCCGTGAATCCTGCTAAAAAGCGAATTGCATCCATTTGTTGGCCTTTGTTAGTTAGGCCCATCAAAGGTGCATTAAAAAACTCAGGGAACAGAGCAAAGTCACTTTTGTAGCTCGACAGGGCGTCCACGAAGTACTCTACTTGCTGCAGCAACTCGTCAGCTGACTCCACTGCCCGCATTTGCCACTGCACCACACCCACGCGCACATTACGCGAGCGCGCGCTAATAATGGTGTCGGCCGGCTCATATAAAAAGTTGGTCCACTCTAATAGAGTTGCATAACCGTGCGACTTTTTGTCTTCGGGTAAGTATTTGTGTAGCAGCCGCCGCACAGTAAAGTCATTGGCCAATTGGAAGGTAAGAATGGGGTCGTATATTTCCCGCCGGCGCACACGCTCTAAATACTGGCTCGCCGTAATATCCTCTGCATATTTGTGGTAATTTACAATCCGGCCTCCTGCCAAAATTGCTTTTAAGTTTAGCTGCATACACAGCTCTTTTCGTGCATCGTACAATCGTCGACCCAACCGATAGCCACGGTAGTCTGGGTGAATTAAAACATCTAACCCGTATAAAGCATCGCCTTCGGCGTCATTTAAAATAGTGTCGCGCTTGCCAAGTAAGTCGTCGTATTGGTGGGGGTTACTGAAACGGTCATAAACCACCTGTACCGTTAGTGCCACCCCAACAATGACACCATTGTCTTCCAAGCAAATTTGGCCCTCTGGAAAGTCGCGACACAACTTACGAATGGTGTGCTCTTCCCAAGCGCCGCCTATGTCTTCATATACGCGATCCATTAAACGTTTGAGTTGTGGGTAGTCTTCTTCTCGAAGGTTTCTTAACTGCAAATGCAGGTCGTCTAAGCTTATGCTCATGGCCCACTCCTTAAATTAGTGCCTCTCGCTTCAGTCTACTATTCTTTGCATGAAAAAAGGAAACACAAACAGCTCTTGCAATCAGGATGTAAAGACATATACACTTCTGGACGTCTAAAAATAAAGAGAGAATACAAATGCCCCACACTACCCAGCCGAACGCACGTGCTTTACTACCGCTTTTCCTGTTTCTTTCGCTCTTTCTTGGTGTGGGTGTTTATTTCCATATTTCCGGTGTCAGCATGGCTTTTTATCAACTACCTAGCCCTGTAGCCATTTTGCCTGCCATTATTCTTGCTATTTTGCTCAGCCGTGAAGCCCTTGAGCAGCGCATTCAAACCTTTGTGGAAGGAGTGGGCGAGCCGAATATTATTACCATGTGCATGATTTACCTATTAGCTGGGGCTTTTTCTACAGTTGCAGCAGCCACCGGTGGTGTCGACGCTATGGTCGCCTTGGGGTTGCACGTTATTCCTCCAAGTTTTTTGCTGCCCGGAATATTCTTGATTGCCGGAGTTATTTCCACAGCCATGGGAACCTCTATGGGTACATTAGCCGCGTTAGCACCTGTGGCTTTGGGTTTAAGCCAAGCAGCTGGTATTCCGCCCGCACTCATGGCCGGTGTTCTGGTTAGCGGGGCTATGTTTGGTGACAACTTAAGCTTTATTTCCGACACCACCATTGCCTCCACACGTACCCAAGGCTGCTCTATGCGTGACAAGTTCCGTACTAATCTGCGCATTGCAGTACCTGCAGCAGTACTCACAGTCGTGGCGTTAAGCTTTTACCCAAGCAGCGGTGCAGCTATCGCCATTCCTGAAGCCAATTTATGGTTGGCCCTGCCCTATTTCGCCATTATTGTTCTGGCGGTTACCGGGTTGAACGTCTTTGTTGTGTTAACGCTGGGAATAATTTTAGCTGCCCTTTTCGGCATGGCTGCCACAGACTATGCCGTGGTCACCTTTAGTCAGGACATTTATAAAGGCTTTGCCAGCATGCAGGAAATTTTTTTACTGTCGTTATTAATTGGTGGGTTGTCGGCTTTAATTCGCCAGCAAGGTGGCTTGCTGTTTTTGGCACAAACCGTAGAAGGTTTAACCAGCCGCCTTAGTCGCCGCAAAGAGCGCTCTGCCGCCCTTGGTATTGCAGGGCTTACGGCTGTAACCAACTTAGCTGTAGCGAATAATACGGTGACCATTCTTATTTCTGGGGAAGTCAGCAAACGTCTTGCTGCTGACGGAGGTGTGGCCCCGCGTCAAAGTGCAAGCTACTTAGATATTTTCGCTTGTGTAGTGCAAGGCATACTGCCCTATGGTGCTCAAGCGCTGATGGTAGGTGCTAGCTTTGGCATTTCACCTTTAGCCGTTAGCATGAACACTTTCTACTGCTTTATACTGGCCAGTGTTGCGCTGGCCAGCATGTTTTTGCTTGGCCCTATTAAAGCACAGGCCAAGCAAGCTCAAAAAGCGGCGCCTCTTTAGTTAGTAGAAGGCAACTCCATGACGCCGTCTATTTCAATTTGAGCGCCCTTTGGCAGGGCGCTTACTTCAATAGCGGCCCGAGCAGGGTATGGCGTACTGAAGTAACGGGCCATGGTGTCATTGACCACGGCAAGCTGACTTAAGTCTGTTAAATAAATTTGCACTTTCACCATGTCTTGCAGTTCACCGCCCGCAGCCTCACAAACAGCTGCAAGGTTTTTAAATACTTGCTCGGCTTGTTCAGCAAAGTCTTCGCTTACCATCTCCATGGTTTCTGGTACCAAGGGAATTTGCCCACTTAAATACACAGTGGTGCCAATTTTTACGGCTTGCGAATAAGGGCCAATAGCAGCCGGTGCGCTATCGGTATTAATAATCACTTTCGACATTTTATTATTTCCTTAGTCGTGACACGCGTTGAACATGCTGCATTTTACGAATACGGCGCATAACGTCGGCCAAATGCTTGCGGTTCTTCACCGTCACTTCAATATCAATATGGTAAATCGACGAGTCAACTTCTTCTGTGGTCAAGCCATGAATATTACAGTCGGTTTCTGCAATCAGCTGTGTCAGCCGCGCCAGAGCCCCTTGGAAGTTAACAATTTCTACCCGTACTTCAGTTATAAATTTCGTATCCGGTTTGTTGTCCCACTGCACTGGGAAGTAGCGTCCTGGCTCGTCTTCGTGGCCTCGAACGTTTTTACATTCACGTCGGTGAACCACCAAGCCTTTACCCGGCGACACATGGGCAATAATGTCGTCACCCGGAATGGGGCGACAGCACTTAGCAAAGCTTAACAACAAACCATCGGCCCCTTTTATGGCCAAGCTCCGGCCGCTTTCTTCGCCGTCGTTTGCCGCTCGAAGTTTTTGATGGTCGCCCACTAAGCGTCGAGAAACAGCAACGCCCATCAAATTACCTAACCCAATTTCATGGAGTAAGTCATCACGGGTTTCTAGCTTCATTTCTTGCGCAACTCGAATAAACTCTTCTTCAGGAATATCATCGAATCGGAATGAGCCTAATGCCGCACGCAATAGTCGTTCGCCTAATAATAGCGCTTCGTCCGCTTGTTGGTTTTTCAAAAACTGGCGTATTTTTAAACGCGCTTTACCCGTCACCACAAAATTCAGCCAAGCAATATTTGGTCGCGAACCAGGTGCCGTTCGTATCTCAACGGTTTGTCCTGTTTCCAGTGGTTTACTCAGCGAGTAGGCTTTATTGTTGACCCGCGCACCAATACACGTATTTCCTATATCCGTATGCACCGCATAAGCAAAGTCCACGGCAGTGGCTCCTTGAGGTAGTTCAATAATGCGGCCTTCGGGTGTGAATAGGTATATTTCATCTGGGAAAAGCTCAGACTTTACGTTTTCAATAAATTCGAACGAGCTGCCCGCACTTTGCTGTAATTCAAGGAGACTTTGCATCCACTTTTGTGCACGCACTTGCGCTGTGGTGTTCGGATCATCCGAGTCTTTATAGTACCAGTGGGCTGCAACCCCTCGGTCCGCCATCAAATCCATTTCTTCTGTGCGAATTTGAATTTCAACGGGCACACCTTGCGGGCCTTTTAGGGACGTGTGCAGCGACTGGTAACCATTGGTTTTAGGAATGGCAATATAGTCTTTAAAGCGTGTTTCAATGGGCTTATATAAGTTATGCACAGCCCCAAGCGAACGGTAACAGTTATCCACAGACTCGACGACGATCCGGAATGCGAAAATGTCCATCACTTCATGAAACTTCAGCTCTTTGTTCAGCATTTTCTGGTAAATACTATACAAATGCTTTTCACGTCCAAACACACGTGCATGGACGCCTAACCCTTCTAGCCGACCAATAATTTCTTCTTTGGTGCGTTCTAGTACCGCTTTCCGCTTGCTCCGAGCTTTGGCTATTTCGCTTTCTAAAAAGCGCGCTCGCATGGGGTACAAACCTTTAAACCCTAAAGTTTCAAGTTCGTTCTTAATATTGTGGATACCGAGGCGGTGGGCTAAAGGCGCATAAATTTCGAGGGTTTCACGGGCAATGCGGCGGCGTTTGTCAGGGCGTACATATTCGATGGTACGCATATTATGGGTTCGGTCCGCCAGCTTAATAAGGATCACCCGAATGTCTTGCACCATCGCCATAATCATTTTGCGATAGTTCTCAATTTGTGCTTCTTCTTTGCTATCAAACTGCAGCTTGTCGAGCTTAGACACACCCTCCACCAACTCAGCCACGGTCGAGCCAAACTCTTCCGCTAAGTCTTCTTTGGTCACTGGAGTATCTTCAATCACGTCATGCAGCAAAGCGCCCATAAGAGTTTCATGGTCAAGTCGCATTTCTGCAAGCAATGACGTTACCGCCACAGGGTGAGTAATATAGGGTTCACCGCTGGCACGCTTCTGTTCACTATGGGCGTCGAAGGCCACTTGAAACGCACGCTCAATGCGGCGAGTCTGCTCCGGTGGCAGATACGATTCAACTTGCTTCCTTAAACCTTCGTATAAATACACTTCACGCCCTCAAACGTCTTTTTCCTAACATTTAGAATAAGTGTTTCAACTCAAATTTCCAATACTAAAATAAAAAACGGGCTAGAAAGCCCGTTTTTTAAGAATTACTTAGGTTTTGCACGCTATATTAGCTTTGGCTTTGACCTTCGCTATGTTGAATAGCTGTCATCGCAGCCACTTCTGCTTCATCCTGAGCGAACTGTGCTGCTTGCTCTTCTTCGTCTAAGCGAGCTGCGTCAATTAAGCCGGCTTCAATTTCACGAAGCGCAATAACGGTTTCTTTTTCATTACTGGTTTCAACCAGTGGAGCCTTTCCGTAGTTTGCTAATTGACGTGCACGACGTGCTGCAACAAGAACCAAGTCAAACCGGTTACCAATTTTATCTACTGCTTCTTCTACTGTTACACGTGCCATCTAAAACTCCACCCTCGATTAAATTCGTAACGTTTTCACAACGACCAACTATTATACGCTAAAACCATTACTCCGCCAATAGTTCTTGCAGAATATCCTGGTGCCTAATTTGCTGCTTCGCCCGCCGCAGGCGCTGTGCCAACACAATATGTTCTAAATTGTCCACGGACTCTTCAAAGTCTTTGTTGACTATCAAGTAACTAAAGTCGCCGTAATGGGACATTTCTGACTGGGCCTTCGCCATACGTTTGGCTATCACCTCGTCAGAGTCTTGCCCGCGGTCACGCAGTCGGCGCTCTAGCTCTGCCGTAGAAGGTGGCAGAATAAAAATAGTATGCACCCCCGGGTAGGCCGCCTTCACCTGGCGCGTGCCTTGCCAGTCTATGTCTAAAAACACATCGACACCGCTGGCTAAGGTTTTCTCAATCACTGTTTTCGACGTACCATAGTAGTAGTCGAACACCTTCGCCCACTCGTAAAACTCACCCGCTTCCGCTTGTTCTAAAAAAGTCGCTTCATCCACAAAATGGTAGTGCACACCGTCGACTTCGCCTGGTCGGGGCGCGCGCGTGGTGGTACTGACCGAAACTTGCATGGAGTCGGGGTTTCCCCGTTCTTTTTGACGCTTTAGCAGGGCACTGATCATGCTTGATTTGCCCGCCCCACTCGGAGCTGCAACGACAAATAGGTTTCCACTGACATTCGACATAAAGTAAAAAGTTCCAAGTGAGCTAATGAAGGAAGAAGGCATAAATTACAAGAATTCAGCCAAAAACGCCACTTTCCGTTGCTTAAACTGCTACCTCACCTGCCATTTCTGCGCTAAGCTGAAGCAAAATAAAACAACTCCAAGAAGGACATACAATGAATACAAGCTTACTTATTATTCTTGCCGTCATCGTGGTGCTAGCTTTTGTTGTTATTCGTATTTACAACCAGTTAGTCACCTTAAAGAACCGATTCGAAAACAGCTTTGCGCAAATTGATGTGCAATTAAAGCGTCGTTACGACTTAATTCCAAACTTGGTTGAAACCGCAAAAGGCTACTTAAACCATGAACGAGAAACTTTAGAAGCCGTTATTGCAGCCCGAAACCAAGCCGCTTCTGCCCTTCAAAACGCTTCCCAGCACCCCGGCGACCAAGGCTCTATGGCTCAGTTAGCGGGTGCCGAAGGGGCTTTAGGCGCGGCCATGGGTCGTTTAAACGTGGTCATGGAAGCATATCCAGACCTAAAAGCGAACCAAAACATGATGCAACTCAGTGAAGAAATGACCAGCACGGAGAACCGCATTGCCTTTGCACGCCAAGCATTTAACGACTCGGTCATGACCTACAACACCTATCGTCAGTCGTTCCCAACCGTGGTATTTGCTGGCATGTTTGGCCATAGCACAGACGCCTCCTTACTTGAATTTGAAGACAAAGCGGAAATGCAGCAAGCACCCAAGGTCTCATTTTAAGGGTTAATGCATGTCGCAAATGAACTTTTTTGAGCATCAAGATATAGCACGGCGCAATACGCGCCTGCTTATTATTTTATTTCTAGTTGCTGTGGCCATACTGGTGGTGCTGACAGGTGCCGTTGTGGCGTTTTTCGCCGGTGGCATGAATAGCGCCACCCAGCCTGCCCAGACTACTGGATTTGTCTTCCATTGGGACATCATTCTCGCTGCATGCGGCGTTGTCGTTTCGGCTATTAGCCTAGCCGTGCTGTATAAATGGGCCGTGCTTCGCCCAGGTGGTAAAGTGGTTGCAGAAAAACTCGGCGGTAGGCGTTTAGAGCCAAATAGCAGCGACCCTCTTGAGCGCAAGGTATTACACGTGGTGGAGGAAATGGCCATTGCCGCCAATATGCCAGTGCCCCCCGTATACTTGCTCGAACAAGAGCCTGGTATAAACGCCTTTGCGGCCGGCTACTCCCCCAAAGACGCGGTTATAGGGGTCACCCGTGGCTGTGTCGAGCAACTTACCCGCAACCAGCTGCAAGGTGTCATAGCCCATGAAATTGCGCATATCTTAAATGGCGACATGCGCATGAACATTCGCATAATGGCCATCCTCAATGGCATTTTATTTATTTCCCACGCAGGCTACCTTGTTTTACGCACCAGTGCTTTTGGTGCGGCTAGCCGTCGAAGCAATAATAACGCCCGCAATGCATTGCCTTTTTTAGGCATCGCTTTGCTTATTATTGGCGCGATAGGTGTCCTGTTTGGCAACATTATTAAAGCAGCAGTGAGTCGGCAGCGAGAGTACCTTGCCGACGCTTCAGCAGTACAATTCACTCGCGATCCTGAAAGTATTGGTGGGGCACTACAGCAAATTGGTGCGCTGCAAGCAGGTAGCCAAATTGAAAACAAAAATGCGAGCGAAGCTTCGCATCTGTTTTTTGGGCAGGCTATTAGTAAATGGGCTTCCATTTTCGCCACCCACCCGCCACTTGAAAGCCGCATTAAGCGGGTGCTACCAAGCTGGGATGGCACGTTTAAAGCCAACAGCCCGCAACCCACGACCGCTACATCAACCGAGTCCTCAGCTGCCTCAAGCGCTGCGCCAGCCAGCCCACAAGAAAAGCTCACGCAACTTGCAATTTTGGCCAGCTTACCTGAAGCCACGCGCACCGAAGCCCGTGAACAGGTGGGTTCCGAAGCCTTAACCTTGGCGCTTATTTTATGCGATGAAGCAGGTGCCAGGCAGCAACAGCTGAGTCTCATTGAAAAAGCCCATGGCGCAACCTTGGCTGAACGTGCCGCACGCAATTACACCGACATTCAGGCCCTTTCAACCGAGCAGCGGCTGCCTTTAATCGAGCTCGCTATGCCCGCAATAAAAGGGCTTGCTGCGGAGCAAAAGGTGTTACTGCTCACCACGCTGAAAGCGTTGCGTGACGTAGACCAACAAGTCAGTTTATATGAATGGTGTTTAACCGAGTTGGTCGAACGCTATATTCAAGCAGACTTACACCCTAATAAGCGGGTTTCTGGTGTGCGTATGAAGGCACAGTCCGATGCGGAATATAGTTTGTCCATCCTGGCTCACTATGGCCATGACAATGAACAGCAAGCACAGCAGGCTTTTGCTGCTGCAGCCAGCGTATATGGCACAACTCTCCAACCCTACCGTCAAGACACCTTAAGCTTTGGCAACCTTGCCGACGCTCTGGACCGTATAGACCAATGGGACGTGCGACAAAAAGAGCGTCTTGTGCAAGCTTGGTTGGCCTGTGTAACCAGTGACGGTGCAATTTCGCCAGTAGAACGCAAGCTGCTATTTACACTAGCAACCTGCATTGGCCAGCCGCTACCTGAACTTCCAGAAAACGGCTCAAGCTAACAACGGCTTACGCCAAACTTAATTCAGCGCAGCGCTGCACTAAACGCTGCGCTGTTTGTTCTGGGTGCTCTTGCATAAAACAGTGACCGCCAGGTACTGTTTCCATCGTGACCTGTTTGATTTGCAGCAACCGTTGCTGGCTTTCTCGTAAAAATGGGTAACTGTCTTGGCCAAACAAAATGTCTGTGGGCACTTCTAGCTTGGGAAGCAACTTCCATAAGCCGGGCATATAGCTACCGAATATCTCCGCTTCACGTGACGGCGGGCACTTCAGCCGCACGCCGTCTTCCACCTGCTCCATGCCATGGTCAACATAAGCGCGCATGGCTTGTGGGCTCCAGCCTTTAAACATGCCCCGCCCCACTAAACCAGTATAAGCGCTTTCATGATCTGGCCAATGGTCACGTCGTTTGCGGGCGCGTCCAGAATAGGGGTTTAACTTATACAAGCCAATACGCTGCAAGGGCTCCACCCAGCGTAAATAGCGCGGTGGCATAAGAATAGGGTCCAGCAGCCAAAGCCGCTCAAAGAGGTTCGGGTTGGTTGCACCAAGCACACTGGTCAGCACCCCGCCAAAGCTATGCCCCATACCAATATGCGGTACATCCGGCCATAAGTGGCGGTGGGCTAACCACACTTCCTTGGCCAGCTCCGCACTGCGCCGCCAGCCCACAAAGCGCCCGCCTACGTCACTGTTACCATGCCCTTGGGCGTCGTGAAGAAAGAGGTCGAAATGTGGGTACAGGTACTCCCACATGGGTTCATACATGCGCCCGCAATAACTATTTCCATGAATAAAATGAAGCACGGGTAACCCACGGGGCTGCGTGTGTACACCCCGTAACCAAAACCCTTCTTTTGCTTGCCACTGCCATGGCTGCCACGACACTGCCTGCACCTCTGTTTCCATAATAACCCTACACTCCGTTGGTTGAATGCTGCTCCACTTACCCCCATCATATACACTATTCCATTCTTTTTTTAGCAGGAGATTTCATGTCGCAATGGGTCCAAGGCACTGTCATTGAAAACAAACAATGGCACTCTTCTTTATTTAGTTTGCGTATTGCTACACCCATGTTCGACTTTAAGCCTGGTCAGTTTGTTCGGCTTGGGGTCGTCAGCCTAGATCAAACCGGCGAGGAAGCTCTTCTGCACCGGGCCTACTCTTTGGTCAACCCACCAGGAGCCGACTCTATTGAGTTTTTCATTACCGCCGTTGACGGGGGCGAAGTGAGTCCTCACATGCGCCAGCTACAACCTGGCGACGACGTGCAAGTAAGCCAGCCCGCCAGTGGTTTCTTTACCATCGAGCACATACCCAATGCCGACAGCCTTTGGATGATAGGTACAGGAACGGGGCTTGGCCCGTACCTTTCCATGCTGCAAAGCAACGAAGTGTGGGAGCGGTTCAAACATATCGTTTTAGTGCATGCGGTTCGTGAAGAAAAAGACCTGGCCTACCAAGAACTTATGGTCGAGATAAGCCAAGCATATCCCGGCCGCTTTACCTATCAAGCTGTGGTCAGTCGCGAGCAAACCTCGTCGGCACTTACCGGCCGTGTGCCCGCGTTAATTCGCTCTGGCCAGTTAGAGCAACAAGTAGGTATTCCACTCAATGAACAGGCGCAAGTCATGCTGTGCGGTAACCCAGGCATGATCCACGACACCCGCACCTTACTTGCCGAACGCGGTATGCCGTTAAACCTGCGCCGCAAACCTGGCAATGTAACCCTGGAGCAATATTGGCAGAAATAGCCTCTGCTACATCCAGCTTAATTGGCAGCGCCGCGTTTGGTCTACCAGCGCGGCTTGCAGTTGCTCCGCATCCGCCTGTCGAATATCACGCAGCTTATAAGTCACCGAAGCGCTATAAATAGTGAGGTGCCCTATGCCCAGCCGTTTTTGCACGGGCCCCTGCTGCCAACGCACACATTGTAGCTTGGCACTTGGCATCCAACGTTCCACATGCCCAATAAAGCCTTTTCGGGTTGCCAGCCAGTCATCACTGTAATACCAAGCTCGTTGGCGCCACATCACAGCTTTTAAGCTTAGCAGCACAGGCACGCACACCACACCTAGCCAAGGTTCAGTTATCAGCCCAAGCAATATACTCGGCAACACAACCCAACGAGCTATGGCCCATGGGTGCAAACGCGACCAGTGGCGCACGGGAGGAATTTTCAAGTCGTGCAGTAATTGCTGTTTTTGCTCTTGGTTGGCAATAGGTACAACGAAACGCTCTTTTCGCCCCCCTATCCCACCGGCCTGCGCCAGCTCCATACTAAAACGCTTTAACCCACGTGCTAAAAAGCTTTGCCGTACCACAACGCCCTGCAGTTTGCGCACCGAGAAGCTTCGGTTCAGGCGGCTCAAAAAGCCTGCAGAATAGCTATAGCGCTGCTCCACTCTGGTCAAGGTATACTGAAAGTAGGTATTCGCCATAAGCAACACAGTACCGAGAACCACTAAAACCAGTATGCCCACCACAATGCTCAGCAAAAATACAACCGCAAAAGTGGTACCGCTAAACAAGCTGCCATAGGTTTCAAGCCAGCCGTCAAGAATATCGCGGGTGACGCTGTTCGAAAATAGGAAACCCGCCATAACCCCCACTACTAGCAATGGGTTGCTCATCAAACCTATTTTTAGCACTTCTGCTAATCCAAGCTTTAACTGAAAGGCTTCGCTGCCTTGCGTGCTACGGGGGGCTTGTTGGGTACTGGCTGAGGTCGCCTCAGACAATCCCGACGCAGCATCCACAGCCTCTTTTATTCTTTCTGCGCGCTCTTGCGTAAGCCCCACCAGCACAACTTCTTGGCTTTTACTGCCTGCACTTTCTAAACGAACCACACGCAGGTTGAAAGGCCGCAAGTACCAAGGCAATTGAATGTCTGCCTGTTGAATGCGCGCCATCTCTAAATTCAGCTCAGTGCGCTTTAATACACCCTGCTTCATGCGAATTCGCTCGGGGCTTACTTGGTATCGAAAGCGCAGGTAGCGCACCACAGCCACCACCACAAACAAGGTACCGGCTGCAGACAACATACCAGGAATCCACGCTCGAACAGGCTCAGCAAATACCCAAATACTCACCAGTGCCGGTATCATTTGGTAGCCTTGCTTCACTAGTTGCTTTAAGCCTTTTAAAAAGAAGAATATGACAGCAACGGGGGGAAGCCGTGCCCAATCAGCCTCATGCATTGTCATGGCGCTTCGCTTCCGTAATCGGCTCGTCACTTAATGTTTCTTCTCGTAGAATATTGAGCACAGCGTCCCGCAGTGTTTCTGCGGTTGCCACTGGTAAACCAGGAATGACAAGATCTGCCATACCGCCACCCGCCGTATACAGCACTAAACGGCTCACCCCTAAAGCCCGCTCAATAGGGCCTTGGGCAATTTCTAAGTGTTGCAAACGGTTAAAGGTAACGACCACTTCCGAGTGCCAAACAGCCCCCACCACATAACCAATAAAGTCTTCTGCGACATAGTAGTGCGTGACTTGGTGGCGGCGTGGAGCCCACACCAACGCTAATACAAGCCACAAAGCGAGAAGTCCACCTAAGCTGAAATACAAACCGACACTTGGAACCTGGTCGCTTAAGCCCGGCAGCCATAGGTAGGCTGCCACTAAGCCCGCCATAATAATAACAATCGGAAAGAACGCATGAAGGGCCAGCAGGTGCTTGTATGCACGTGCAACGGGCTTTTTTTCTAATCCTGAATACATGGAAGCTGCTCTATTTTTGGTATTATTTTTAACCAGTATACCACCAAAAATATTTATAACGGCAATAAGCAAGCATTTAAAATACCTGTATACTCAAGGTAAGTTGTTCATTTTACGTGGAGAAATTATGGCAACACCACATATTGCTGCTGCGAAGGGTCAAATCGCAGAACGTATTTTATTACCAGGCGACCCATTACGGGCCAAGTTTATTGCCGAGAATTGGCTCACCGATGTTCACCAAGTAAGTCAGGTCAGAAACATGCTGGCCTTTTCGGGGAAATGGAAAGGTACGCCTGTGAGCGTTATGGGAACGGGAATGGGCATGCCCAGTATTGGTATTTACTCTTGGGAGTTATGCCAAGTGTATAATGTACAAAAGCTATTGCGCGTGGGCTCATGCGGGGCCTATACCGACCAGTTGAACATGCTCGACTTGTTATTAGCCACTAATAGCTGGACCGACTCTAGCTTTGCCCAAGCACACAATGGCAAAGCCCTTAGCATCATTGCACCTTCTCCGGGGCTCACCAATAGCATTCGTTTGCAAGCCCAAAAGCAAGGGGTGGCACTACAGGAAGGAACTGTGCATACGTCTGACGTTTTTTACCATGGACCTGCTTTTAACTTCCGCGATGTCTTCCAAAAGCACGGGGCACTCGCTGTGGAAATGGAGGCATTTGCACTTTTCTATACCGCACAACAACTTGGTCGCGAGGCAGGCGCTTTACTCACTGTGTCCGACTCCCTTGTAACTGAAGAAGGAATAAGCACCGAAGCGCGAGAACAAGCCTTTGGCCCCATGATAGAACTCGCACTCGATGCTATATGCCAAGACTAACGACTTTAGCGGGCGACAGCGCGTAGCCTTTTATCGCCCGCCACAATCACCAAGGCTCCAGTGTTATCCATCGTCACAAAGTCGGTGGTATTAAACACTTCAAATAGTTCAAGCTCTAAGTCCATGGCGCTTTCTGCACAGGCCATTTTAGTTGCCCCAAACTGTTCAAAGTGTATGCCACCTGCTGTTGCTGAATACTGACCAAAAAAGTTATTACAACCTGCATAGCCTGTCACCTTTCCGTCTTCATGAAAGGTAAAGTGCAAGTTTTCACCGGACACATCCTGCCCGTTTAACTCCGTAACCATCCACTTCACGTTTTCTAAAGACGGCTGAGCGCCACCAGCAACACATAACGGCATGTCTTCACCGTCTAATACAAACAGAGCTTCGTCAGCTTTCACCCAAAACGTTGTGTGCGGCTCTGTACTCGATTGGTACTTACTGCCCGAAGCACTTTGCACACGCTCTAGCGGAATACTTCTGCCGTGCACGTACAGCTCCATGGTGTCCCCTCGTGTACTGCTCATGACAGGCACTTGACCACACACCCAGTCTTGCTCAAATGAGTGAGGGTACACATCCCAAATATCGTACTCGGGGAGAAACGAACAGGCCGTAAAAACAACCGGAACAACGAACAGTAGAATGCTACTTTTAATAAACAATGCAAACTTACTCATACATTTAGCCTTTATTTTAGTTGTATATGCCCTTCATCATAGACCATCTTTCCGCTTCTCACACCTGACTAAGTGTAAACAAAGGGTTTAGTAGTGACCCATGGCGTGCAAGGTTTGGTATTCATCCAGTGCCAGTTGGTCTGTTAAGCCGCTCACCACATCTTGAAGAAGGCGGCAGCGGTAATACAGCTCAAGCACTTCGTCTTCCCTACTTAATTCAGCGCAATGCTCCTTATAAGTTCTTAAAAGCTCCCCCGGTATACGGCGCAGCAATAAGGTTGCCAATACATTTGAGCATTTGCCTGTAGCCACTAACTTTTGAAAATCACCTTTATTGAGGTGCAGCAGCGGTGCATATTTATCTAAAATACCCGTCAACACTTGGTAGCCCTGGAGTTCCAGTGTTTCCACCTCATGCGTTCTAAATACATAATGTACGGCCACATTTTTAAGGCTTTGCACCACTGCATGGGCCGGGGAGTTGTCTTCAAGTAGGCCATGGGGAAAGCGACCGTCATAAATTGCTGGTAAGTTGTCCACAAAAGCGCGAGCAGCATGCTGAACTAAGGGGTGAATAAAGCCAACGCGGAATTTAATAAAGAAAGACTGCCTGTCGCTGTCAGTTGCTTGGGCCATCAAGTCTGCAAAACTTTTTCCGCCAAAGTGCGCGACTTCCGCGTCGCCATAGGGGCCTCGAAGCTTTTCAAAAGTACTCTGCAACGCCTGGGCTAGCTCGGTCACGTTCAGTAGGCCTTTGTCTACCCCATCTTCTAAATCCGCCAGGCAATAGGAAATGTCGTCCGCAGCTTCCATAATGTAAACCAAGGGGTATCTATGCCCTGGCTCTATGGTTAGTGCGGCTTGCATTTTGTGAACAAAGTCACGCTCCGAGTGGTAGTAACCAGGCTTCTTTTTCAGCGCCAACAGGGGGTCGTCATTCCCTGGTTTTTCTTCCGTGCCTGCACGAGTGTACTTCAAAATACTGGCGGTTTGTGCATAGGTTAGGTTCAGTTTTTGTAAGCTCGCCACAATGCGAATCGCTTGTGCATTGCCTTCAAACGTTTGCAGCTCATGGGTTAGTTTGCTGGCCTCTTCCGTTTTAAATACCTCTAATTGCGGTAGTTCTTTTGCAAACCACGCAGAAATAGCCGCTTCTCCAAAGTGACCAAAGGGTGGGTTCCCCATGTCGTGCATCAGGCAGGCCATTTCAACCAGCGACTCCACCTCTCGTGCATAGGCTTTCAAACCAAAGTCTTGCTCTGCACCTGCCAGCAACCGAAAGACCTCTCGGGTAATAAAGCGGCCATTTTGCTGCACTTCAAGAGAGTGGGTTAACCGGCTTCGCACTGCTGCATTTCGCTCCAGTGGGAACACTTGGGTTTTCTGCTGTAAGCGTCGAATGGGCGCTGCATTAATAATGCGACCACGATCACTTTCAAGAGCCCATTCCAAGTCACCCGGCGACGAATATTCCCTGTCCCCTTTTATTTTTTCCTGAAAGTTTCTCATGTATTCACGGCTCCTTTTTGCCATTGGTAACCAAGTAGGTTCAGTATACGGTTGTCCGTGAAAAATGTTAAAGTAATGGCTCACTTACATTTTTAATGGTGTGGTTTCGCTATGTCCGCTCGTTACTTAAGCCTCAGTCCCTTCTTTTACAGCACGGTCAAGCCTACCCCCGTGCCGGAACCCCAGTGGATAGCATTTAACCAGCCTTTAGCCGACAGCCTGCAACTTCCTGCTGAAATTGCCAGTTCAGAGCATGCTGCCGCAGTCTCTATTTTGGCGGGCAACACGGTACCAAGTTGGGCCACACCCTTTAGCCAAGCGTACTCAGGCCACCAGTTTGGTCACTTTAACCCAACCCTTGGCGACGGCCGTGCCATTGTTCTGCTCGAAGCCGAAACAGCAACGGGCGAACTGTACGACATTCAATTAAAAGGTGCAGGCCGTACTCCTTATTCACGCTCAGGCGATGGCCGCTCCCCCATAGGCCCAGTGCTGCGTGAATACCTTGTCAGTGAAACCATGCATACCTTTGGTGTTCCCACAACACGCGCCTTAGCCGCCGTTGCTACGGGAGGCTGGGTGCGGCGCGAAGAGTCCGCCCCTGGTGCTATTTTAACCCGCGTTGCAAGCAGCCATATTCGTGTTGGTACCTTTCAGTATGCCGCCTCTCAAGGTGGTAAAGAACGGGTACAAGAGCTTGCCGACTATGTTATACAACGTCACTACCCTCACTTGCAGCATGCCAAACAGCCTTATTTCGAACTTATTAAAACGGTCATGCAGCGTCAGGCTCGTTTGGTCAGCCACTGGATGAGCTTGGGCTTTATTCACGGGGTCATGAATACAGACAACTGCAGTGTAGCCGGCGAAACCATCGACTATGGCCCTTGCGCCTTTATGGAGCAGTACAATGCTCAGCAAGTATTTAGCTTCATCGATAAGCGCGGTCGCTATCGGTACGACAATCAGCCCCATATAGCCCAATGGAATATGGCACGTTTTGCAGAGTCATTGGCTGAGTTGGTACGCTTGCCTGACGAAACCAACGACGCACTGATCCGTCGTTTATCTGAACTGGTAGAAACCTTTCCAGCCATGTATGAAGCTCAATGGCTACAGCGCTTTGGAGCTAAAATAGGTCTTGCCCAGCCAACCACAGCTGATACGCAATTAATAAAAGACTTGCTTAGCTTGTTTGCTGAACACGCCATCGACTTCACCCTAGGCTTTCGCTACTTAATAGGCGAGCTCAAGGAACAACCTGAGGCCTATGCAACTCGGCAGCTATTTGCTGATCCAGCTCCCTTCCTTGCTTGGCGTAAACAATGGCAGCAGTGCGTCGGTAAGCACGCTCAAGCCCTCATGGCCGAAGTGAACCCCGTTCTTATTCCAAGAAATCACCACGTTGAAGCCGCTATTCAAGAAGCTCAAAACAAGGGCCAGCTCGAACGCTTTCATAAGTTACTGACCGCACTACAAACCCCGTTTAACGAACAGCACCTTGGTTCTGAGCTGGCTCAACCTGCCAACGCCGAAGAGCAAGTAACCACAACTTTTTGTGGAACCTAACAGTCTTCAGAGCACCTTTAACTGTCTGTATACGAAAGTGGTTTAAATTTGCCCTGACCAATCTTTGAGCTATACTGTTCGCATAGTTAACAAATTAAAAACATTTGGCTTCTGTATGTCGCTATTCCAGCACACGTACACGAAAGCTTTTAGTAATTGCTCCTAAAATAATAAGAGAGCCCTCTCATGCGACTTAGTATTATTCTATTGGCCTGCTTAATTGGTCTTATCAGCCCACAAGCAGTGCTTGCTCAATCTACTTCCTCTGCGGAAACGCTAACGGTAAACCAGGTAGTTCAACAGGGGCGGGAATATTTGACCCAGCAAAAACCAGCGCAAGCCTATGCGCTATTTCAAACCTATGAGCCCGCCTATGCAGGGCAACCCCAATATGACTATTGGTATGGCGTAGCGGCTATTCGTCATGGTCAGCCGTTTCCGGCGTCACTTGCTTTAGAGCGCGCCATTGCCAAGCAACCTCTGCATGCCGGTGCCCGCTTAGAGTTGGTTGCCGCCTATATACAGCTAGATCAATACGAGTCAGCCGAGATACAGCTGAACCATCTTGACTCCTTAAACCCGCCACCGCGAGCCCAGCAAGCCATGGACAACTTCCGCCAAGTAATAGCTGACCGCCGCGCTGGTAAAACGAACAACCCCAGCGTGTATTCGCTTTCACTCGACGCAGGTTACGACAGCAACTACCTGAATTACCCTGACAGCTTTGACTTATTTGCCGACACAATTTTAGAAGGCTTAGCAATTCTTGAGGCGGACGGCACCAGCTATAACAATGTGCGCGGTCTTGCTTGGAAGCGCTGGAATGGCAAGCAAGGTATGTTTGTCGAAGCCAGCTTGCTGGGCCAAATGCGTATCAACCACAACAGTGAAGCCAGTATTTTCGACACCCGCATTGTGCATGGGAAATTTTCTTTCGGTACCGAACTAAATAAAAGGAATGAGCTAAAATTCGGCTTCGAAGCGTCCCATTTATGGCTCGACAATCAGCCTTACCGAACCCACACAGGCTTACATGCGACTTGGAAAGGGGCTATCAATGCCTCTTCAGAACTCGTGGTCAATGGCGCTTTCCGTGAATTTCGCTTTGACCAGCGCCGCAATGACTATGTGGCGTGGTCGGGCGATGTCGAATGGCGCAAAGCCCTTTCAGAACAATGGCGGTGGCGCAATAAAGCGGGGCTCGTACAAGAAAGCGTTACGCAAGACGTTACCCGCCAAGGCGGAAATGCCAGAAAAGTTTTTATTTCAACTCACCTAGACTACAACCTTAGTGGTAACAGCCAACTGCTGAGCACCTTAGGATATGAAAATCACACTTACAGCCAAGAAGGCTTCGCTGTTTTCAACCACGGACAAGCAGAAATACGTGACGACGATAGCATTCGCGCACGCCTCGAGTGGATTTATATGCCCAGTAAACACTGGCGCTTTTCACTTTTTGGACAATATCGTAATCAAGCGTCGTCCATCGACTTTTTCGAATTAGATCAGACGTTAGTTCAAGGGAGTGTAACCTATGTTTTCTAACATAAAACAGCATAAGCGCGCGCGCTTTAGTCTATCTACCGTCGCCCTCATGGTGGGCCTGACACTCCCTGTTACGAGCTTCGCAGCAGAAGACGACCATGTGGCCAAGCTACTCTTCACCCACGGCGATGTCAGCCTTACCCGTGATGAAGTAACCA
Organism: Aliidiomarina taiwanensis; assembly: GCF_003987015.1. Classification (GTDB taxonomy): domain Bacteria; phylum Pseudomonadota; class Gammaproteobacteria; order Enterobacterales; family Alteromonadaceae; genus Aliidiomarina; species Aliidiomarina taiwanensis. Next base: position 59,605 of record NZ_PIPQ01000005.1, read on the forward strand.
AAGCCGCCCAACGTGGCGAACACTTATTTAATAGTGACACCCTGCAAACAGAAGCGGCCTCAAGTGCCCAAATTCGCTTTTTGGACGACGCGCTCATAGCCATTCGACCACATTCAACCTTTGCTATTTCCAGCTACGTGTTTGACGAGTCAAACCCTGCCGCAGGAGAGCAAAAAACCGAATTATTGCGTGGTAGTTTGCGCGCTATGACCGGCGCCATTGGTCGCGCTAAACCTGATAATGTGGAGTTTAAAACACCCGTTGCCACTATGGGTATTCGCGGAACCATTTTGTCCGTCGTTCATGTCCCATCTGGCCAGGCTGACTTGTATCAGCTACCTGTAGGAACCTTTGTGATGGTTGAGCAAGGAGCGGTTCTCATCACCAACCCTGCAGGGGCCCAAATGGTTGGTGTAGGCGAAGCCTTCTGGGTACCCGATGCCAATACGCCGCCACAACCAGCTCCGCCAGAAGTCATTACCTTCTTGCAACAGCAACAGGCACCACAAAACGACGAAGCAGCAGATGACTCAGAAACAGACGGCACACAAAGCCAAGATGAGTCACAATCTCAAGTTGAAGTAACAGATACTCCGCCGGCAGCAGACGACGCTACACAGCAAGCGGCTGAAGACGTGGGCGAAGAAATTGCAGACGAGACCATCGAGGAAAACACTGATACGGATCCAGACCCTGATCCAGAACCTGAACCTGAACCTGAACCTGAACCTGAGCCTGAGCCTGTTGCTGAGTATGGCATTAACTTAACCTCAGGGGGTTATTTTGATCGTATGCGCAGCATGATGGGCAACTTTAGACTGCATGCATTTGGTTCGCACACAGCCTTTGTTGAAGGCGGTAACAACTTTATGTCGTTTATTGCCGACGTCGACTCAAGTCCTGCTGAAATGGGTACTGCCCTTGTTTCTGAATGGATGGAAGGCTCCGCAACAGAAATTCATTGGGGCGTTTGGGCGCCAGGTGATTACACCATAGCAAACAGCTTAGAAGAGTTGATCGATAACTCCCACTACTTCCCATATATAGTGGCAGACCAACGCGTAGAAACATTCAGTGCGTTGGAAAACATTTTAGTAACCCGGCATGAACAGCAGGACACCCTCACCTTTAAGCTAGGTGGTGGCACGGGCGTGCATTTGTCCAACGCCGAGCGTGTTGATTTGAGCGACAGCAGCCGCGTATACGTGGATACTGCGGAAGGCAGCATCGCTTTTGAGCTCGACTTTACCTACTCGGCTGACCAAACGGCCGTATTGCGCAGCTTATTTGGTTCCGGCTCCGTTGAAGACTTCTACAACAGCTTTATTGCCTTGGAGGAAACCACAGCCGGCCAGAAGTTAATAGAACTTGCCCGCATGTACGGTACTTTTACTGGCAACAGTGAACAGGGCCTTGACGCACTACTTGCCGGGTTATACTTAGCAGTACAGGGCGACGGTGAGCAGGCAACTGGGTTTGGCTTGCACTACTTCTTATACTGCTGGATGGGCGAAAGCTGTGAGGTAACACATGAGCCTGAACTTGCCATGAGCACAGGGCTCACAGAGCGAGGCTTAATCTATAATGGCTTAAGCCTTCAAAGCTCCGCCGACTCTGCTATACAGAGCTTTTCGTACTTCAGCCCGTTCTTAGCAGCAGATGTACCCGCAGATGTTCGCTCGAATACGTTGCAGTTTACACTCAACTCTTTAGCAGGCGTACAATCGGAAGCATTATACTCAGCATATTTAAACCCTCACTTGCCTTGGGGTAAAATGAGTTGGGGTACCATAGACGCCGACAGTTACTCTATTGAGAGTCTAGGGAATGGTGAAGGCACAGACGCCGTTGGCGCTCACTATCTGTTTCCTTACGTAATGACAAGAAACTCGTTATCACTTGACAGTGTTAGCGACCTTTTAGCCACTGAGTATTCTCTCGAGAATACATTGAACTTCCGCTTCTTAGGCGCGACCCCCGTTGCCTTTCAACAGGGGCAAAGCATACAGTGGCAGCCCCAGTCGAGCATATCCATTGACCTTGCTACAGGTGAGTTAACTGCCTCCTTTGCCTTTGAATACTCGGAAGATCAAGCCGCAATCGTGCGCTCCCTCGTCGGTAGCGGTAGCATTGAAGACTTCTATACTAGCTTTATTGAACTCACTGAAACGGGTGATGAAGCTGTGATTCAGTTTGCGCGCTTAGTGGGCACGCTCACTGGTTTCAACGGCACGGTAATCCCTGAGTTTGGTGCGCAATATGACGCCCAGACTATCGAAGGCCTGATTGCTGGTGTCTTCCTAGGCTTGCACGGCGACGATGAACTTGAGGATATTGGCTTTGGAACCCTGGCTTTCTTGTATTGCCATCTGAACGAAACCTGTGATTTCTCGAGCCTACAGCGAATTCCTGGTGTGAACTTAACCAACGCCGGTATGCTCGACCGCCACTTTGCGGCTCTTTTCGAGCAAGGCAATATGAGCATTGATTTACGCGATGGATATGTTGCGCCTACCGAGCTTCATACGCAAAACTACTCATTTACTGCAGACCCCGATGCCATTCCCATGAATGCTGAAACTGCTTACCTCTACGATGAGCTCACCTCCTCGGAAATGGAGGTCGCTTGGGGTGTGTGGGCAGCGGGTGACTATACACTCACAAACTCATTTGGTGAAACCATGGCAAACACCATGCCTATGCCATATATGTTCTCTAGCCACACAGTAAGTGAAGCCAGTACAGCGGCCGATATTTTTAGCATTCAAAATGACAACACCACACCGCTTATATTTGGCTTCTATGGTGGTACAGAGATGTTCATGTCCAATGACAAAGACTTAACGCTTTTATCGGACAGTCTGCTATTTATCGATCCAAGCCAAGACTTACCTATTACCGTGTACTTAAGCTTCTTGTATGACTCGGACAATACCGCTGAATATTTCGAAGTGTTTACGCGCACAAGCTTTGCACAGCTCTATTCTGCTGAAGGCGTGCTGCTGCATTCAGCAGCAGACAACACATTATTTAGCTCAGGTAAAATTCATGGCTCTTTCGTCACGAATGACAACGCGTCTGCCTTAAACGCACTTATGGCCGGCATTTTCCTCAACCTATGGGACGAAGCCGATCAAGAACATATACACGGGTACGGTCAGTACTTGTTCACAACTTGCACAGACTCTGTGTACTGCTATGACCAAACGGACGAATTATTGTTAAGCCAGTATTGGGTAGGAAGTACCAATGCCATAGGCTTTAGTACCAATGACGATATTTCGTCCACCGACGGTATCATTACGAGCTCAGCAAATAATATTTATGTTTACTTGTATGAATATGCCTTACCTCTCGTAACCTACCAGCTAAACGATGACGGCTTCTGGTTTTATTCTTACAGTAACTATTACGAGCCAACCTTCAACACCGAAAACTTTGGAAGTGTGCGTATTCCAACGAACGAAGGTGATAGTGACACAGGCGTCATTTGGGGCTACTGGGAGCCGGAGTCTTACGACGCTGGTGTGGAGGGACAAACAGGCTCCTACGTATACAATAATAACAGCAACTACCATTACCTCGTTATCGAAGAGCCCACCGACATTGCCACGCTTAACACCTTAAGCGCTTTGGGTAATCAGGAGTACGGTTTAATCGACGCCAACTTTAGTCTTAATAGCGGCGACAACAGCACTGTGTTAGCCATGACCAGCGGTGTTATAAACGTGGACTTCAACGAGCAAACCTTCGGCCTTAACTTAGGCTTTGAAGATGGCTCAACCTTACAAGCCCTGCAAAACGATGTGCTCGACTTATTTAACGCACAAGCAATTGATTTAGCAGGAACAGGAGCCTTAAGCTCCGGCCAACTAACGGGCCAATTCTTTGGGCCTGAAGCGGAGGGTATTGGTGCAATTATCGAAGCAATTCTTGCTGAAAACGACGAGTTGCTGCGGGGTATAGGTATTTTCACCCGCGAACCATAAATACTTGATGAGAAGGTTACCAAAGGCCAGGGCGTATGCTCTGGTCTTTTTTTTTGCGATCCATTTCCCTTACTGCCAAACTGCAAGAAACAACAAACAATGAGGTTTATATGCGTACTCTCGCCCCTTTATTTGCCCTGAGTAAGGCCGCTCTTTTGGCTGCCTTTATAAGCCAGCCGACAGCTGCTGCAAACGAACACACGGTGCGTATTTCTCCACAGCTCGAACAGCAAGTGATTGCCTGGCGCCGCGACTTCCACCAACACCCAGAACTCAGTAACCGCGAGTTTCGTACCGCTCGCGTTGTAGCAGAGCAGCTTGAAGCCTTTGGTTTAGAAGTACAAACGGGCATTGCCCATACGGGCGTCGTGGCCATGCTGCGCGGTGGTCAGCCTGGGCCTACCATCGCCCTGCGGGCCGACATGGACGCTCTCCCCGTTGTAGAACAAACCGACGTCCCCTTTAAATCAACGGCAGTAGGTGAATACCGTGGTGATGAGGTGGGGGTTATGCACGCCTGCGGGCACGACCTGCATATGGCCATGCTGCTCGGGGCCGCCGAGTATTTAGCCAAAAACAAAGCTGACGTAAAAGGCAATGTGATGTTTATTTTCCAACCTGCGGAGGAAGGCGCCCCAGGTGATGAAGAAGGCGGCGCCGAGCTGATGCTTAAAGAAGGTTTGTTCGCCGACATAAAGCCCGAAGCAGTGTTTGGCATTCACGTGATGAGCCCGTTTAACACCGGCGAGATCGGCTATCGCTCAGGCCCATTCATGGCTTCTTCCGACCGTTTTCATATTAATGTCAAAGGCCAGCAAACTCATGGCTCTCGACCGTGGGGTGGTGTCGACCCCATAGTGACAGCGGCGCAAATTATTAATAACGTGCAAACTCTGGTGAGCCGTCAAATTAATATTACCAAGGCCCCTGCCGTGGTGAGCTTTGGTATTGTCGAGGGCGGTGTTCGGAACAACATTATTCCTGACGAGGTTTACTTAGAAGGTACCATCCGTAACTTCGACATGGACAACCGTGCGGAAATATTTAATCGTTTACGTACCACAGCTGAGCATACAGCAAAAAGTGCAGGAGCTATTGCCGACGTCCATATTCATGAAGGCTACCCGGTCACATACAACAACCCCACGCTGACCATGAATATGCTGCCAACCCTTGAACGAGTTGCTGGCAGCGACAAAGTAAAGGAAAGTGAATTGGTTTCAGGCTCGGAAGACTTCTCTTTCTATGCGCTTGAAACACCCGGGCTGTTTGTGTTCTTAGGTATTACGCCGCCGGGACAAAATGCCGCTGAAGCACCAAGCAACCACTCGCCGTTTTTCTATGCGGACGAAGACGCTTTAAAAACAGGTACTGAGCTGTACATTAACTGGGTGTTTGACTACCCGAAGGTAGCCAACACACACTAGCTACTCGTTAAAGCTGGCTCTTGGTGGTGATGGTTTCTAAACCATGGCTACCAGGGCCACGCTCTGTTTGCCACAACTTAAACGAAAACACCAAACCTAATGCGGCTAAGCATGTATAGAACCACATGCTAGGAATATAGCCGTCGATATTGCTTGGCCCAGCTAAGTACTTGTCATTTAGGAAGCCCACCACGAGCGGCACCGCAGCCCAACCAATTTGCTGACAAAAAGTCATGAGGGCATAAGCTGAACCTAAGCGTTTCTCCGACACTATGTAGGCTACTGAAGGCCACATCACTGCCGGAATTAATGAAAACACCCCACCTAACATGAGCATAACAATAAAGAGTGTAAGGGGCGCTTGATCAAAGCCAATAAAGGGCAAGCCAATGGTCACCATAGGGCCTGGAGGTAGGTAAGTCACCATTAAAAACAGAGGCAGCATCACCAAAGAGCCTGCCGCCATAAATAAGGAGCGTTTCCCCACCCTATCAACCCATAAGCCAAACAGCGGCGTAGCGACAATAGCGGCCACCGGCAGCATACTGCTCAATAAGCCTGCGGCCTCACGGGTTAAGCCATGGGCCTGCTGAAAGTAGTCAATGGCAAAACTGCGGAATGGAAACACAGTGGCATAAAACACCACACACAAAGCAACGATATACCAGTAAGACGCACTAAAGCTGAACATACTTTTAACGTCCAGCTTATCTGGCGCGTCCGCTTCGCCAAGTTGGTAATTGCCCCGTTCAACCCGGTTTTCCGTTATCCAATATAAAATGGCAGCCGTTACTGAAATGCCCGCTACCGCTGTGGCAAGCCATAAGGGATCTTGCCAATTGGTGTACAAGGGGCTAGCAAACGACGTGGACCAGTCGGCAGAAGCCGAGCCTAAACGGGAAATAGACAGGTTCAAACCAAAGGCAAAGCTGAGCTCTTTACCACGGAACCACTTTGCTAACGTAGCCGTTGCAGCCACAATTAACGGCTCGGCACCTAGCCCAAGCAGTATTTGCCCGGCAAGCATCACTTCAAAATGAGGGGTTGCAGCCCGTAACGCCGCTGCGGCAAGACACACAGCAGCAAAGAAAGTAATGGCTTTTTTGGTCCCAAAGCGGTCAATAATGTAACCACCCACCAATAAAATACACACTGCGGCCACGTTGTAGGCGCTCCACAACCAACCAATTTGCTTATAAGTAAAACCTAAGTCCGACTGCAGTAAGTCCACCACAGGTGAAAGCGCGTCGAAAATATAGTAGTTGCCAAACATGGCCATACTGACAAACAGTAATACGGCCCAGCGAGTTAACGGCGAAGGCCGACTCGTTTGGCTATACTGCGAATTCATTTGTTCCATACAAAGCATTCCTTCTTATTGTTTTATTGTGCTGGTCATCGGTTCAAGGTCACCACCGGGTATGGCAGGGCTTGCAAACAGGTGTGCTCGTCTCGTAAAAATGCAATAACGGCCAGAGCGTCCACCGCACAGTTCGTGGTCTCTTGCTGACAGTCAGGGCTTGCACTTTGGTACTCGGTAACCCGTTTTCCGTCTTCTGTTTGCGCGACTCGAGCCACCGGATACACGCTTGGTGCGCCCGCTTCCAGCACCACGTCTAACCTATCCGAGTGATGCTGCTGGGCCCGGTACATCGCGTGCCAACCATCGTTTCCTGCGGCACTGTAACCGCTGGTTACCACCTGATAGCGTGCGTCTGCTTGCAAGGGTTGCCAGTCGGGCTGGTGTAAACTGCCGCGGTTCACTTCAAGCTGGGTAATACGCCCCGTGTTTCCTTCTGCTTCAAAGGTATAGCGCAAATTGCCGCCATACGGAAATTTTCCTGCGTGGGCACTTAAGGGCAAGGTTTGGGTAATCACCTCTGTTAGTAGTTCTTCAACCTGGGCCCCCGTTAAACTGACAATAGATAGGTGCGAAGCAAAGGGCAGCATTTCCAAACGAATATTGCCTTCGCGTAATTCACCTTGTTGCAACTCAGTACGAATACCTCCTGCGCCCACCAGGGCAAAGTCTGGCACGCGCCCGGTTACTTGCTGCACTTCCGGCCGTAAAAACCAACGGTATTGGGCATAAGCCACCAGTGGCGCTAATTCAGAGCCATGGGCATCCGAGCCGTTATCCCCCGGGCGGCGCACATGCATGATGGTTTTTGGTACAAAACCAAGTAATTGCCCGTAGGAAGCTTCTAAAGCAGGCTTATAGGTTTCATCAATATGCTTACGCAAACTCGGCGCTTCCGCCACACTCTTCGCTTGTTTATGGTCTTGAATAAACTGGGCAATATCAGCGTGGGTGGTAGGCTCAAACAGCTCGCTTGGCAACAGAGTCTGCTGCGTATAAAAGCGCTCTCCCATTAACAAGGTGTTATTGCCGTCGCAGGCTTCCACATTGCCCGCCGCATCGAAGCGTATTTTCACCAGCCCCATAGCTTGCGCATATTGGCCCGCTTGCACAATACAGGTGCGTGTTTGTCCATTCGGGTTTACTACCTGCTGAGCATATTCCCCTTGATTGCCCCAATTTAAGTCGGTAAAGTCACCCAGCAAGGTATGTGAGTGACCACCCACTATCACATCAATCCCATTCACCTCGCTCGCGAGCTTTTGGTCAAGCCCTAAACCAATATGGGTCACAGCCACAATATGCTGAACACCCGCCGCCTTTAGTGTGTCCACTGTGGCTTGCGCGCTACTTACCATTTCGAAAAAGCGTACGTCACCTGTGTTCGGGGCAATATTGGGCATATCGTCTAGCACCACTCCTAGCACCCCCACATACTGTTGCCCTTCTGGCAGCTGGTTTAACTGCGACACGGGCGTTTTTTGCCCCTTTTCATCAAACGCAAACACCACAAACGGCCGCAGGTTTTCTTGCTCTTTCAAATCAGCGTCGCCACTGGCGTCTAAATTGGCCGCCAAAACAGGAAAGTTTACTTGCTCAATAAAGGCATTTAAGCGGGCATTATCTAAGTCAAACTCATGGTTACCTAAAGCCATGGCGTCAAGCCCTAAGCGGTTCAGAATATCCGCATTCATCCGCCCTTCATTCAGTAAGAAATAACCTGACCCTTGCCACGCGTCACCACCGTGTAAAAACAGCAGGTTTTTGCCTGCTTGCTCTGCATCGCGGCGAATTGTATCTATGCGTGTTAATAACCGTGGGTGCCCACCGAATTCGGTATACGCATTCAATTTGCTGTTCGTTAAAGGTGCTTGAAAGCCACTCGCTATGGGGTCAAACGCAGAATGCGTGTCGTTAATATGGGCAATATGGAGTTCAAACGGTGCGCGCGATGAAGTCGGCTCGGGGTGCGAACAAGCGCTCAATAGAGGCAACACCAACACCAGTGTTACTGCATGCAAAAAGTAAGAACGCAAGGCGCGCATCAATAAACTCATAAAAAGCTCTCGGGTTAAAGGCATGGCCAAAATAAGATAAGCCACCATAGTACATCAGAAGTCGCCACAACTTAAATGCCCCTAGCCAGGTCATGCTGGCGGGTCGTACTAAACCTCACGCTATATTTCAGATATGATAGCCAGTACGTTATGCATCATTAAAAGGAGTTCTAGTATTTCACATCTTATTCCTGGCCCTCGTGACTTATGGTTCCTTCCTTTAGGTGGTACAGGCGAAATCGGCATGAATTTAAACTTATTTGGTCATGCCGGACAATGGCTTATGGTGGACTGTGGCGTAACCTTTAAAGAGCCTTTGCAGCCTCAGCAAAGTGGCCTAGCTTCCAGTGAAACCTTCGACGTGGTCAGTGCAGACCCGGCCTTTATTGTCGAGCATAAGGAACATTTAGCCGGTATTGTCATTACCCACGCCCACGAAGACCACGTAGGCGCCATTCCTTATTTATGGCAGCGTTTTCAGGTACCTATTTACACCACGGCTTTTACCGCTGAAGTATTACGCCGCAAGCTGGCCCAAACTAAGTTAGCCGACAAAGTTCCTATTGTGGTGGTAAATACCGGCGACACACAAAAAATCGGGGTGTTCGAAGTACAGTGGTTAGCCATTACTCACTCTATACCAGAGCCCCATGGTATGGTTATAAAAACCCCTGCAGGCACTATATTTCATACCGCCGACTGGAAGATAGACAACAACCCAGTGCTGGGTAAAGGCTTTCAAAGCCGCCCCTTTAAGCGTATGGGGGAAAAGAACATGACCGCTATGGTGTGCGACTCAACTAACGCTTTGCGTCCCGGCCATTCTGTATCGGAAAGTGAGTGTTATGCGGGGTTAAAGCAGCTTATAAACGAAGCTTCGGGCCGTGTGGTGGTGAGTTGTTTTAGTAGCAATGTCGCCCGCTTGCTCACCTTAGGCCGCATTGCTAAAGAAACTGGCCGGTATATGGCCTTGCTCGGCCGTTCACTACAAAACATGGTGAGTATTGCCCGCAGCACCGGCTACTGGGACGAAAGTATTCCCCTTGCTGAACAACGCCATATTGGTTATTTGCCACGGGAAGAAATTCTGGCTGTAGCCACCGGCAGTCAAGGCGAGCCACGTGCCGCCATGCAACGCTTAGCCAATGACAGTTATCGCGACTTGAACTTGGATAAGGGCGACCGGGTTATTTTCAGCTCCATGATTATTCCCGGCAACGAAGAGCCTATAGAAAACTTGGTGAAAGCCTTAAAAGCCAAAGGATTTGACGTGTTCCAAGCCCATGAAACCGAGCTGCCTATTCATGCCAGCGGTCATCCGTGCCAAGAAGAGCTAAAGCAAATGTATTCATGGGTAAAACCACAAATCGCCATTCCAGTTCATGGAGAAGCAGAGCACATTGCCAGCAGCGCAGCTATTGCTAAAGAATGTGGTGTACCGGTACAAATGGCTGGCTTAAATGGCGACCTGTATGTACTTGCACCCGAGCCAGCTATACGCCGCCAAGCGGTTCGCACCGGGCGCATACCGCTGGTCCAATAAAACCTCAACGTAAGGCAGTGCCTTACCTACCGTGAAATACACGTGTCACCATCAGGAGTTTGTATGAACGCACCAGACATAGTCACCCTCACCATTAATCCAGCGATTGATGTGTTTGGTGTGACCGATGAGATATTTTCTGACAGCAAAAGTCGCTGTGAAAAAGCTTCGTCGTTACCTGGCGGGGGTGGTATTAATGTGGCGCGCAATATTTACCGTATGGGAAGCTCTGTAACAGCTGTATTTCCAGCGGGTGGGCTTACCGGTAACCTCTTGAAGCAGCTAATGAACGAAGACGGCACGCCCTTTGTGGCGACCGATATTGCTGAAGAAACACGGCAAAACTTTGCTATTACCGAGCGCAAAGGCCAAAAAATGCATCACTTTGTATTTCCTGGTCCGCAATTATCGGAGCAAGAGTACCAAGCTTGCCACAACGCGCTATTCAGCTTTGCACCCCAGCCAGAATACTTAGTTCTTACTGGCAGTTTGCCAGACAATATCCCGAACAACTTTTATAAAAATATTACCGAGCAAGCCAATCAAAAAGGCATTAAAGTCATACTCGACACTTCCGGTGAGGCCTTGAAGGAAAGTCTCTATGCCGGTACTTACCTTGCCAAACTAAACAGGCGAGAATTTGCGTCGTTAGGTTTCGACGAACATGTCTCCATACAAGAGCTAGCAAAACAAATGACTGGCTTAGTTCACGATGGTGCTGTGGACCATTTAATCGTGACCTTAAACCGCGGCGGAGCCGTCTTGGTCAGCAAAAATGGAGAGTCGTATTACTTTGAAGCCCCAAGCGTTCACATTGTGAGTCATGTGGGCGCAGGCGATAGTTTTGTGTCAGCGTTAACCCACCAGCTGAATAAAGGCGCCAGCCTGCAACAAGCCACCCACTATGGCGTAGCGGCTGCAGCCGTTACCGTGCAACTGGAAGGGAACCAGCTGCACGACTTAAACTGGCTTGAACGTATGGTCAGTGAGGTGATTGCACACCCGCTACCATAAACAACGTAAGGCATTGCAACGTAAGGCCGTGCAACGTAAGGCAGTGCCTTACCTACAATGCTTAACGGTTATTGCTGTGTTTGTGGGAGTAATTTACGTATTTGCTCTAAATACGCCTTCCCTGCTTCACGCACTTGCTCGTATTGGGCACGTTCTGAGCCAACATGCACTTCTTCAAGCAAATCTTCGGCACGATCAAGCTCGTCCTCAATCCGCTCTAGGGCATTTTCCAGCGTATAGGTCAGCTGGTGAATTTCGCTCAGCTTGTGAATATCAAGGTCATCGCTTGCCAAAATAGCTTCAAGCTGTTGGTTAAACTCAGTTAAGTTTTTCACCGCCACCTCAAGGCTAGGGGAGGGCTCGCCTTTATAATGAGACATGCGATCGTCGTCGCTTGCCTGCACTTCCTGAAGCGCCCCCCCACCAAGAAATAAACTACTGACCAATGCCACCATGGCAACTGCTGATGCTAGTTTCATAACCACCTCACCTAGTTAATAAGAATGATTCTCATTTTACTCTTTACTCACGAGAATACCAGTAAGAATTACGTAAACCTAGGCAGAAAAATCCGCGTGCTTATAGTCTTGGTAAGTTTCTCTCAGCTCGTTTTTCTGTACCTTCCCGGTGGCATTAATAGGCAGCGATTCTGCAAAAAGTACATCGTCGGGTATCCACCAGGTGGCTACTTTCCCTTCTAAGTACTTCAGCAGCTCATCGCCTTTAACCTGTACACCTTCTTTGGGCACCACAATCAATAACGGCCGCTCGTCCCATTTCGGGTGCGCCGTGGCAATCACCGCCGCCTGTAATATATCGGGGTGGCCCTGCACTATATTTTCAATATCGCTGGAGCTAATCCACTCACCGCCGGACTTAATCAAGTCTTTCGCTCGGTCCATAATGCGCATGCAACCGAACTCGTCTATCACAGCAATATCGCCTGTATCGAACCAGTCGTTGCCACGGGTATCTGGTTGATTAAAGTACCCATCGCAAATCCATAGACCGCGAATATGCAGGTAGCCTTGCGTGGTGCCGTCCCAAGGCAGCTCCTCTCCAGCTTCATCTACTATTTTCAGCTCCACCCCAAACACGGGGTAGCCTTGCTTTAAGCGTTGCTGGTGCTGCTTGTCTGCGTCCCAGCTTGAGGCCGCTGCAGGCAACGAGCTATTACAGGTACCCAGCGGGCTGGTTTCTGTCATGCCCCAAGCGTGAATTACATTCACCCCTTGCTCCTTGGAAAAGTACTCCATTAAATAAGGCGGGCAGGCACTGCCACCTACCACCATACGCTCTAGGTGAGGGACTTTTTTGCCCGTCTTTTGGAGGTACTGGGCCATGCCACCCCATATAGTGGGCACACCTGCCGTTAAGGTCACTTTCTCATCAATGAACATATTGGTTAGTGCTTCAAAGTCCATCACCTTCGGGCCTGGGAACACTATTTTTGTGCCTATCATGGCGCACGCAAAGGGAATGCTCCAAGCGTTAATGTGGAACATAGGCACCACCGGCAAAATAACCGACTGACGGCTTAAACACAGAGCGTCGGGCTGGCTCAGCCCCATTGCATGAAGCAACATAGTACGGTGAGAGTACAACACACCCTTGGGGTTTCCAGTGGTGCCCGAGGTATAGCATAAAGCTGCTGCTTGGTGTTCGTCTGTGTCTTCAGGCCAAGCATATTCAGAGCTATGCGCTGCTAAAAAGTCTTCATACAACAAGTAGTCACCCACTGAGCCTGCGTCCGATGTCATCACAACCACATGCTCAACGGTTTTTAATTGAGAGCGAATCGCATCAATAAGAGGCACAAACATGGGGTCAATAAACAACACCTTGTCGCTGGCGTCGTTCATAATATAAATAAGCTGCTCTGGGTGCAGCCGCGGGTTGATGGTGTGGGTTACCCCACCAAAGCCACTAATACCGAAGTACAGCTCAAAGTGGCGAAAGTCATTCCACGCCATGGTGGCGACACGGTCTCCTTTTTTCAGCCCCAGCGCTTCAAAGCCATTCGCCAGCTGACCTGCACGGGCCAGCGCGTCACCTAACGTATACCTGTGCTGCGGGTGGTCCGCAGTCACTGAAACGATTTCTGTGTCATTATACAACCGAGAAGCATGGCGAATAACCGATTGAATGGTCAGTTGAAATGGCATCATTTGTCCGAGCATGGGTGACTCCCTCACTTTGTAATTATGTTGTTACCCATACTATTACACTAAATTTTGTTAAATTCACAAACTCTGGTTTAACGCCTAACTTTGTAGCGACTTATTTTCCTGCGAGTGCACTATTGCAAATGAACACACAGCACTTAGTTGCTTTCATGCCTACCCGCGGCGGCTTTTATAGTTTATGCACATAATTTATATTCACAGCGCCATCCTGCGCCGACGAATACATTTCCACACTGATATAGTTAGGCGAGCCCGAGGTATAGCTAACTTCGACTGTTTCATTGTCTTGCCAGGCAAGCGCTACTATAGTGCGGCACTCCGTATTAAAAACATATTTTCGCTTGTCGTTAACCGCTTCTAGCTCTGATTCTGACTTAAGTATGGCTACTTTCTGGTAGCAATAACCTGCAGCACCACCCCCCATGTCTTTGTATGACACTGCTATAAATTCATTGTTAGGTGAATGAATGACATCTGCTACTTGTATCATCCCCTTGTCTAACAACCATGGAGAAAACAAGAGAAATAAGACACCCAATCCTAATAACGTCATCAGCCCAACAAAAGCTAAAATATTCCTTAAAATTCCAAACAAAGCCACCTCCATCTATTCATTCTTTTTATAGCACACGCACTGCAACCAAATTCACCAAGCCACATTGTTATTTAATTGTTAAACATACTATGACATTAACTTTCGCTTTTTTGAAGCGGCTACAAACCTGCGCCCTAAAAAGCACAACAAACGCAGCAGCAGCTCGATACCAAGAGCAATGAAGAAGCCCACCCCTAAACCAAAACCAACCGCCACCGGGTTTAGCTGCACTGTGTAAGTGTAATTACTTCGTACTTCTTCGCCGACATCTGGCACAGGTGCAAACAGAGCTTGTTGGTATGCCGAGAAGAAACTACTTCGAAACGCTGCCAAGTTGGCTTTTAACATCACATTGCGTGCATAAATGGTTTCAATACTACTGCCACCGTCGTGAAAAACCGCGTCATCACTCGCTTTATAGTGGGCAATTAAGCGCTCTAAATTTCCTTCAAAGAACTTGTCAGCATCGGCTTGAAACTCTTGCAGGGCAAACTGCGACTCCAATACATGGGCTTCTAGGCTCTTTCCATACTGGTCTACAAATCCGGGAACCTGCACGCCCGCCAAAGCACAACCAAGAAAAACCAGCAGTCTGATATATGAAAAGACAATATTCATTTGCACCTCCACAAAGGTTACTTGGGTGTCACAGTGACTAAACAGCGAAAGAAGTTGGTATTAACTCAAACATACGTAAGTTCAAGAAAGATAGCGAGCGTTCACAGATTGCATTATTTTTACACAAGGAACGCAGCGCTTGTTCAAGCGTTTCCACAAAAAGCCCAAGTCAGGTTGTCGGTTTTACCGAATCAGGGCAGGCTTCATTTTATGCAATGAAATATCAGTTTAGACAAACGGCGAAGCATGCGGCCATGTCCATGACGAAGTCGTTAACCGGTTTATTAGCAGAAACATTTGTGGCCGAAGGTCAGTTAGATGACAACGCACGCATCGAAACACTAATAACTGAACTTAAACAGAGTGCATTTAGCTCAGCAACTGTTCGCCAAGTCATGAATATGACAACGGCTTTAGATTACAGCGAAAACTATGCCGACCCCAACGCAGACATTTGGGTTTACTCCAAGGCAGCAAGCCCGCTTCCTAAGCCTGCGGACTACACTGGGCCAAATGGCTACTTTGAATATTTACAAACAGTCCAGAAAAAAGGGCAACACGGCGAAGCCTTTGGTTATCGAACCATAAACTCTGACGCCCTTGGATGGATTATTTCACGCGTAACCGGCAAAAGTGTCAGCCGGCTTTTTCTGCCGTTGCTCAGTACTTGCTTGAAAAGGGAACAGAGTAATAAAAAAATACGCCCGGCTAAGCTCATTGGTTTAGTCGGGCGTTATCGCTTACTTGCTAGGCTCGGGAATGCGTACCCAGCCTTCCATCAGCACCCGCGCACTGCGGCTCATAATGGCTTTTTCGACGACCCAGGTGCCGTCCTTTTGCGTGGCTTCGGCGCCGACACGCAAGGTACCAGACGGGTGGCCAAAGTTTACAAAACTGCGTTCGCCACCCCCTGCTGCCACATTCACCAAGGTGCCCGGAATAGCGGCAGCCGTGCCAATGGCAACAGCAGCAGTCCCCATCATGGCGTGGTGCAATTTGCCCATCGACAAAGCTCGCACCAGCAAGTCAATCTCGTTGGCGGCTATCTGTTTGCCACTCGACGAGGTATAGCTTGCTGGCGGGGCCACAAAGGCTATTTTCGGCGTATGTTGACGAGCTTCCGCTTCTTTAATGTCGCTGATCAACCCCATTTTTACGGCACCATAGGCACGAATGGTTTCAAACATCGCCAACGCTTTCGCGTCTTCATTAATAGCTTCTTGCAGCTCGGTGCCTGTATAGCCAATATCCGCTGCATTCACGAATATGGTGGGAATACCTGCATTGATTAGGGTGGCCTTAAAAGTACCAACACCGGGCACATCTAAGTCATCGACTAAGTGACCCGTAGGGAACATAGCCCCTTCACCATCGGCCGGGTCCACAAACTCAATGGGGACTTCCGCAGCAGGAAAGGTCACACCGTCGAGTTCGAAGTCTCCGGTTTCTTGCACCTGGCCATTCGCTATTGGCACATGAGCAATAATGGTTTTTTTAATATTGGCCTGCCAAATGCGCACCACAGCTGTGCCATTTTCAGGCACTCGGCTGGGGTCCACTAGGCCAGCGGACACCGCAAAGGAGCCCACCGCCGACGTTAAGTTACCGCAATTGCCACTCCAGTCGATGAAGGGCTTATCAATGGCCACTTGGCCAAATAAGTAGTCTACATCGTGCTCTGGTTGGCTGCTTTGCGACAAAATCACCGTTTTACTGGTACTTGATGTAGCGCCGCCCATGCCGTCAGTGTGCTTACCGTACGGATCTGGGCTACCTATAACCCGTAACAACAGAGCGTCACGTGCTGCGCCAGGCTTCTGGGCGGCCGCGGGCAAGTCGTCCAAACGGAAGAAGACCCC
The DNA here is from genome assembly GCF_003987015.1 of Aliidiomarina taiwanensis. Classification (GTDB taxonomy): domain Bacteria; phylum Pseudomonadota; class Gammaproteobacteria; order Enterobacterales; family Alteromonadaceae; genus Aliidiomarina; species Aliidiomarina taiwanensis. The sequence goes on from NZ_PIPQ01000005.1 coordinate 76,253, forward strand.
TTTACTGGTACCGCCACGCATATAAGTGGCGGCTATTTTTATCTGAGGTTTATGTGTCATATGTGTTTACGCCTTAAGCATTTGCTTCAAGAAAGTCTTGCGCAAAACGCTGCAACACACCGCCCGCATTGAAAATACTGACTTCTTCTTCCGTATCTAAGCGGCATTTCACAGGCACTTTCACCACGTCACCGTTCGCTCGGTTGATCACCAAGGTAAGGGTTGCACCTGCGTTTGGTGTCCCTTCAATATCAAATACCTCGGTACCGTCAATTTCCAGGGTTTTGCGGGTTGTGCCCGGTTCAAACTCAACGGGTAACACGCCCATACCAATTAAGTTAGTCCGGTGAATACGCTCAAAGCCTTCCGCAGCAATTACTTCTACCCCGGCTAGGCGAACACCTTTAGCGGCCCAGTCACGAGACGAACCCTGACCATAGTCAGCACCCGCGACAATAATAAGGGGCTGCTTGGCTGCCATGTAGTGCTCAATGGCTTCCCACATACGCACCACCTTGCCTTCGGGTTCAATGCGTGCCAGCGAACCTTGTTTTACATTCCCAGCCTCGTCCAACACCATTTCATTAAACAGTTTCGGGTTTGCAAAGGTGGCACGCTGTGCCGTCAAGTGGTCGCCGCGGTGCGTCGCGTAGGAGTTAAAGTCTTCTTCCGGCACACCCATAGAAGCCAGGTACTCACCTGCTGCACTATCCAGCATAATGGCATTCGAAGGCGACAAGTGGTCCGTTGTAATGTTGTCACCTAAAACGGCCAATGGGCGCATGCCCTTCATTTCGCCTTTGTCCGCTAGTGCGCCTTCCCAATATGGTGGGCGGCGAATATAGGTGCTGTTCGGACGCCAGTCGTACAAGGGGTTCACATGCTCACCGTAGTCCACGGTTAAGTCGAACATAGGCTCGTACACTTTCCGGAACTGCTCTGGCTTCACGCTGGCTTTCACAATGGCGTCAATTTCTTCGTCCTTCGGCCAAATGTCTTTTAGCGTAATCGGGTTGCCTTGCTCGTCAAAGCCCAGTGGGTCTTTTTCAATATCAAAGCGAATCGTACCCGCAATAGCATAAGCAACCACCAAGGGTGGCGACGCCAAGAACGCATTTTTCGCGTGCGGGTGAATACGCCCGTCGAAATTTCGGTTACCCGAAAGAACCGCCGTGGCATATAAGTCACGGTCTATAATTTCTTGCTGAATTTTCGGGTCTAAGGCACCACTCATACCATTACAAGTAGTACAGGCGTAGCCCACCAAACCAAAGCCTAGCTTTTCAAGCTCTGGCATAAGGTTGGCGTCTTCTAAATACATGGTCACGGTTTTTGAACCCGGGGCCAAGGAAGTTTTCACCCAAGGCTTGCGCGTTAAGCCTAGCTTATTTGCATTGCGCGCAATTAAGCCCGCAGCCACCATGTTGCGTGGGTTACTGGTGTTGGTACAGCTGGTAATAGCAGCAAGAATACAAGCGCCGTCAGGCATCAGGCCTTCTTCATTCTCGACTTCACCTGAAATACCCCGTGCAGCTAGCTCCGACGAAGGCAAGAGCGCATGCGGGTTCGACGGCCCCGCCAAGCTTCGCGTTACCTTGCTCATGTCAAAGGTAAGCACCCGCTCGTATTCAGCTTGCTTCATCTCGCTGGCCCACAAGCCGGTATGCTTCGCAAAGGCTTCCACTAAAGCAACTTGGTCGTCGTCGCGGCCCGTTAGCTTCAAGTAGTCAATGGTTTGCTCGTCAATGTAGAACATGGCCGCAGTGGCGCCGTATTCAGGTGTCATATTGGAAATGGTGGCGCGGTCTCCCACCGTCAGTGCGTCTGCACCTTCACCATAAAACTCCAAGTAAGCACCCACAACGCGCTCACGGCGAAGAAACTCGGTCAGCGACAGTACTAAGTCTGTGCCTGTAATACCTGGCTTCAATTTGCCTTTTAGTTCAACACCGACAATGTCTGGCAAGCGCATATACGAAGCACGGCCAAGCATAACGCTTTCCGCTTCTAAGCCACCTACGCCCACAGAAATAACACCTAAGGCGTCTACCATAGGCGTATGGCTATCGGTTCCGACACAGGTGTCTGGGAAGGCTACGTTGTCGCGTACTTGCACCACAGGCGACATTTTTTCCAGGTTTATCTGGTGCATAATGCCGTTGCCCGGTGGAATTACATCTACGTTTTTAAAGGCGGTTTTAATCCAGTTAATAAAGTGGAAGCGGTCGTCGTTACGACGATCTTCAATCGCACGGTTCTTCTCAAAGGCGTCCTTTTCAAAGCCCGCATGCTCAACGGCCAGCGAATGGTCCACAATAAGCTGGGTTGGCACCACAGGGTTTACCTTCGCCGGGTCGCCGCCTTTTTCAGCAATAGCGTCACGCAGTCCTGCTAAGTCCACAAAGGCGGTTTGGCCTAGAATGTCATGGCACACAACTCGTGCTGGGTACCATGGGAAGTCTAGGTCGCGTTTGCGCTCAATAAACTGCTTTAACTGGTCGGTCAGTTGCGCCGAGTCGCCCCGGCGTAGTAACTGTTCTGCCAATATTTTCGACGTATAGGGCAGTTTGTCGTAGGCTCCGGGCTGAATATCTTCAATCGCTTGGCGCGTATCGAAGTATTCAAGCGTTGTGCCTGGTAATTTTTTTCGATAGTTGGTGGTCATATTATCGCTCATCAATGTTAGGAACTGGACGCGGCTCTGGCCCAATGTAGTCCGCGCTTGGGCGAATAATGCGGTTATTAGCACGCTGCTCTTTAACGTGTGCGGTCCAACCGGTCACCCGTGACATCACGAATATCGGTGTGAATAATTTGGTTGGAATGCCCATGTAGTGGTAGGCCGAGGCATGGAAAAAGTCTGCGTTCGGGAATAGTTTCTTCTCGCGCCACATCACTTCTTCACAACGTACCGACACGTCGTACAGCAAGCTATCGCCAAATTCGTTGGCAAGCTTCTCAGACCAGGCTTTAATCACCGCGTTACGCGGGTCAAACTCGCTGTATACCGCATGACCAAAGCCCATAATCAGCTCTTTGCGCTCTAGCATGCCCATCATGGTTTCTTCTGCGTGATCAGCCGACTTCATGCCTTCAATCAGTTCCATAGCGGCTTCGTTCGCACCCCCATGCAGAGGGCCTCGTAGCGAACCAATCGCAGCCGTCACACAGGAATGAATATCCGAAAGTGTTGAAGCACATACACGTGCGGTAAAGGTAGACGCATTAAACTCATGCTCTGCATACAGAATAAGCGAGGTGTTCATCACATCAATATGCAGCTGCGACGGAGCCTTGTCGTGCAACATATGCAAGAAGTGGGCACCAATGGAGTCGTCATCGGTTTCCGTTTCAATGCGTACTCCGTCGTGGCTAAAGCGGTACCAGTACAACAGAATGCTTGGGAACGCCGCTAACATACGCTCAATTTTGCTGTCCGCTTGGCTAAAGTCAGTTTCAGGCTCAATGTTGCCTAAAAACGAACAGCCCGTGCGCAACACATCCATTGGGTGTGCGTCCGCTGGAATGCGCTCAAGCACATCTTTTAATTCCTGAGGTAAGCCACGCTGCGACTTCAAACGTGCTTTATAATCAGCTAGTTGTTGTTTGTTCGGTAGCTCGCCATTGGCAAGTAAGTAAGCCACTTCTTCAAAGCTTACTTTTTCAGCTAGCTCAGAAATATCATAACCGTAGTAAGTTAAGCCTGAACCGCTTTTACCTACAGTACATAATGCGGTTTCGCCCGCTACCTGTCCGCGCAGTCCTGCGCCTGTTAATTTTTTACCTGTCATTTTAAATTCCTCTTTCCTTTTATTTTTATATTTATTTTTTAGTAAATAATTGGTCGAGCTTTTCTTCAAATGCGTGGTAGTTCAAAAAGTCGTACAGCTCCATACGCGTTTGCATATGTTCAATCGAGTCTTTCTGATCACCTTTTTCTAAAATGTTTTCATATACACCTAGTGCTGCCTTGTTCATGGCACGGAAAGCACTCAGTGGGTACAGCACCATGCCAACGCCAACATCGGCCAGCTCTGTTTTATTAAACAGGGGAGTCGCACCAAACTCGGTAATATTAGCCAATACCGGTACATTCAAGGCTTTGGTGAAGGCTTCATATTGTTCAAGGGTATGTACGGCTTCCGCAAAAATAGCATCGGCTCCCGCTTCCACACAGGCTTGCGACCGCTCAATAGCTGCTTCCAACCCTTCCTGCTGCAATGCGTCGGTACGCGCCATAATGAGAAACTGGTCATCTGTCCGGGCGTCTACAGCCGCTTTCACCCGGTCGACCATTTCTGCTTGCGTCACAATTTCTTTGTTCGGGCGGTGGCCACAACGCTTCTGCGCCACTTGGTCTTCAATATGAAAGCCAGCCGCGCCAGCACGGGTCATGTCTTTTACGGTACGAGCAATGTTAAATGCACCGCCCCAGCCTGTGTCTGCGTCAACCAGTAGGGGTAAGTCCGTCGCACCGGTAATACGGCGAATGTCTTCACACACATCATTCAGCGAGGTCATACCTAAGTCGGGTAAACCAAAAGAAGCATTCGCCACACCCGCTCCAGACAAGTATAGCGCTTTGTGCCCAACCCGCTCGGCCATCATGGCGGTGTACGCATTAATGGTGCCTACAATTTGCAGCGGTTGTTCGCTTGCTATGGCTTGGCGTAATTTCGCGCCGGCACTGGTTACCTGTGTCATATTTGTTCCTCGTTATTTTTAAGTGTTAATTCAATATTGTGGCGCGACGCACTAATGTGGCGTCGCATTAATAAGTCGGCTAGCTCGCCGTCGCGGTTGGCAATGGCGTGTAAAATGGCTTTATGCTCGTCAAAGGCCCGTGAAACACGGGGCCCGTTCATACCTAACTGCACTCGGTACATACGAACCAAAAAATACAGCTCGTCGCATAAAATATTAATAAGGTAAGGGTTTTTGCTGCCCAAAATAATGCGGTAATGGAAGTCCAAGTCGCCCGCTTCTTGGTAATAACTTTCCCCATCACGCACCCGTTGCGTGCTTAAATGTTTGTCTAGCAGGGCCTGCATTTGCTCAATTTCTTCGTCGGACATTTGCTCCGCCGCTAAACGGCAGGCTAGGCCTTCCAACTCTTCACGCAGTTGATATAAAGAAACCAGCCCATCAACCGAAAGCTTCACCACTCGCGCACCCACATTCGGTAAGCGTTCAATTAAGTGGCACCGCTCTAGGCGGGCTAAGGCTTCACGCAGCGGGGCCCGGCTCACATGAAAGCGCCGAGCAAGATCAGGCTCACTTATTTTGCTGCCAGGGGGCAAGTCGCCTTCAACAATGGCGCGCTGTATTTCCAGCAAAACGCGGTCGGAAGCCGTGACAGCAGCTTTCAAGGTCGGGCTTTGTGTAAGTGCGTATGCAGGCATAATTGTCGACACCTTGAGAGTGAAGCTCCATATTAAAGCCTTATTTAATGCTTTTCAACCAAACCAAACACAGGATTGTCGACACATTCTGCCAATCCCCAATAGCTTGCGTTAGATCAACACCCTAGCGCCCACTCATTCGTTAAAATGCAGCCACGGTATTCATTCACTTTGTAGTACGAGATTTATATGACATCCCCTGAGCTGCTTTCCCCTGCCGGAAGTTTAAAAGCCATGCGCTTAGCCTTTGCTTACGGTGCCGATGCTGTTTATGCAGGCCAGCCACGCTTTAGCTTGCGCGTGCGCAACAATAGCTTCACTTTAGAAACCCTTGAGCAAGGCATTAACGAAGCCCACGCCCTGGGCAAAAAGTTCTATCTGGTGTGCAACATTGCCCCTCATAACAGCAAGCTCACACACTTTGTCGACAAAATAGCTCCGGTTATTGCGCTCAACCCAGACGCACTTATTGTGTCCGACCCAGGCATTATTTATTTGCTGCGTGAACACTTCCCCCACGTGCCGCTGCACTTGTCTGTGCAAGCCAACACAGTGAACTGGGCGGCCGTGAAGTTTTGGCACCAACTGGGGGTTGAACGGGTTATTCTTTCTCGTGAGCTTGGGCTGGAAGAGATTCGTGAAATTCGTGAAAAAGTACCCGAAATGGAAATTGAAATCTTTGTGCATGGTGCTTTATGCATGGCCTATTCAGGCCGGTGCTTGCTGTCCGGTTACTTCAATAAACGCGACCCAAACCAAGGTGCTTGCACCAATGCCTGCCGCTGGGAGTATAAAGTAACCCCTGCCACAGAAGACGCCGTGGGCCAGCTTAATCCATTACCGCTACACGATGCCGTTATGCTAGAAGAGCCCCAGCGCCCTGGCGAGTACATGCCCATGTTTGAAGACTTGCATGGCACTTATATTATGAATTCAAAGGACTTGCGGGCCATTCAACATGTACAAGCACTTACTGAAATGGGCGTACATTCGTTGAAAATAGAAGGCCGTACCAAGTCGCCTTACTATGTGGCGCGCACTGCTCAAGTGTACCGCACCGCCATTGACGACGCCGTGGCAGGCAAACCTTTTAACCCGGCACTCTTAACCGAGCTGGACGGTATGGCCAACCGCGGTTTTACCGAGGGTTTTTTACGCCGTCATATACGCCCAGAAGAAATGCAAAATTACGCCACCAGCCACAGCACTGGCCAGCAGCAATTAGTGGGTGAACTCATGGCGGCAGAAAAGAAAGAAGCACTCCAGTGGCTTCAGGTTGAGGTGAAAAACCGTTTCTCCGTAGGCGACACGCTGGTGCTTATGACACCGCAGGGCAATACCCGCTTTCAATTAGAAAACATGCAAGACAAAGAGCACGCCAGCATATCGCTCGCGCCTGGCTCTGGCCATCAGGTGTGGATACCAGCGCCTGTGCAGCTACCTACCGAACAGCTGTCCTACGCTATGCTGATGCGCGAAGAGCAGCAAACGCCTGACAGTCAGGAGCAACCCATTCCTTTTTACGAGGTAAGCTAATGTCCTTACAAATTACCGAAGACTGCATTAATTGCGACTTATGTGTGCCCGAGTGCCCAAACGACGCCATCGCTATGGGCGACGAAATATACGAAATAAATCCCGACTTATGCACCGAGTGCGAAGGGTTTTACGACGAGCCACAATGTATTCCCGTGTGCCCCGTCGACAGTATTATTCCGCTGAGTTAGGCCAAGCTGCTGCTAATTCAAAACTGCGGCGGCGCGCTTGATGGTCGTAGGCGTGGCATGTCAGCATAATTTCGTCTACGGCTGTGGCCTGCACGAACTTGTCTAAGTACGCATGGGTTTGTTCCGCAGTACCGCTTGCTGTGTATTTCAGTGCATGGTTTGCGGCGGCTAAAGCAGCAGGGTCTACTTGTTGCTCTATGTTTTCCACAGGCGCCTGTAACGGGCCTGGGTTGCCCTGCCGCAGCGCGATAAATTGAAGCTGCATAGAGCTTTTCATATAGTTTGCTTCTGCTTCCGTGTCGGCGGCAAACACATTCACCGCGGCCATGGTATAAGGCTGCTTTAAGTATTTTGAAGGCTGGAAGTTTTGGTGGTAAGCCTGCAACGCCACCTGCAAATAGTCTGGCGCAAAGTGCGAGGCAAATGCATAAGGCAAGCCTAAGTGAGCTGCCAGCTGCGCCCCAAACAAACTGGACCCTAAAATCCACACGGGTACCTGACTGCCTGCACCGGGTATGGCTTTTATTTTTTGCCCTGCTGTGGGCTCATCTAAGTACATTAAGAGTTCTTGCACGTCTTGCGGAAAGCTTTCTGCGCTTTCTGGCGCTCTGCGTAACGCCCGCAAGGTTGCCTGATCACTACCCGGCGCCCGCCCTAGTCCCAAGTCGACTCTGCCTGGGTACAGCGCCTCCAAGGTACCAAACTGCTCTGCCGTAATCAGCGGCGCATGGTTTGGCAGCATAATACCGCCAGCTCCCACTCGAATATGCGACGTTTGACTTGCCACATAGCCTAAGGCCACGGCGGTCGCGGCACTGGCGATACCGGTCATATTGTGGTGCTCTGCCATCCAAAACCTGTGATAACCCAAGGCTTCACAGTGTTGAGCGAGATCCCCAGAGTTCAACAACGACTCCCGGGCCGTACCACCTTCATTAATTGGCGCAAGGTCGAGCACTGATAACTTGGTCATAATTCTCCTGCTTACTTAAAACTAACAAATACAGCCGTGTTACGTATGGTTTGCGTTAAGAAACGCAAAGCGGGGCATGCTTTTCCCAGCCACCTCTACCGACTCGGTGAACATGTCGTAGGGGCGTACCCATAAACCACTGTCGCCCTCTAAAGGCCGGTATAGCACAAGCCACTCCTCAGTTTCCGAGTGGCGCACCACGTCTAGCACTTCGTATTTGTTGCCCTTGTAATGCTGGTAAATACCTTTTGTTAAGTTCATTTTTACCCTTGTAAAACAGCTGTAAACCCCATGAAATTCAAGCGAAGGTGCTCCACACTTTGACCTGTAATCACTGAGGCCATAAAAGGAGAGCCCTTATGAAACACGTAACATTAACGTCAGTTGCTATTGCAGTTAGTCTATTTGCTACCGGTGTTCATGCCGCAACGGATGCACTTCCCCAAGAAGCCGTAGTGGAAGCTCAAGCCATGCCAGAGCAAAGCGCGAACGAACAAGCCACTTTAGGTACCATTGCAGACATTACTTCGCAAGAAAGTACCTTTGCCACCTTGGTCAAGGCGCTTGAAGCCGTTCAGCTCGACTCGCTTCTTGCCGATGGCGGTCCGTACACTGTTTTCGCCCCGTCGAACAATGCGTTTGACGCTTTACCAGAAGGCACCTTAGAGTACTTATTAGACCCAGCCAACGCTGAAGACTTAAAAGCGGTGCTAGCCTACCACATCGTCGATGAAAGCCTAACCAGCACCGAGCTTACCGAAACCCAAAAGCAACAGCCAACGGTTGAGGGAACCGAGCTCACCATTACCCCAAGTGAGCATGGTGTTCAGGTAAACGAAGCCAACATTGTGGCGGCCGACATTCAGGCCAGCAACGGTGTGATACACATTATTGACTCAGTGCTTATTCCAGCCGAGCTAGCCAATGTAGTGGAAGTTGCTTTAAATAGCCAATAGTGTGTTCTATCCCTTAAGCTTGACACCCAAGCCGCCCTTTCGGGCGGCTTTTTTATTACACCACTTCCACCATTTCCTGACTGCGTAAAAAGTAGAATGCGAGCAACAACATAGCCACAGGGAACAAAACCACATTAAACACACTCAACACGACCGTTATTTGAAACAGGGAAATAATAATTAAAAGCCCCGCAAACACTTTTAACACGGCGGTGACACTGCGGCCACTTCGTAGCAACGAGACACTCAGCATCAGTGCAAACACTGCATACACAAACAGCACCGCTAGGGCGACAAAGGCCGTGTTCATGAGCACTAGGTCTATCATGCCTTCGGCTATGCCCGCCCCAAATAACGCTAGAAACACATCCACCAGCACCGTTGCTTGAAATACCCCCACAGCCACCGCCATGAGCAACAAGGCCAGCCTTGCCGTTTCAAGGTTCAACTTGTCTGCCAGCAAGCGGCGCAAACTGAGGTACAGGTATATTTCCAAAACTCCAATAAAAACAAACAAAGCGTCACTTAATCCCAGCGTGGTTAGGTCGTGGCGAAATTGCTGTACAAAGTCTGCCGTGCCCATAAAGGCAGTTCCCCAGTACCAAGGGTACAGAATAGCCAGCACAACAGCGGCAATGGCGGGTAATCCGTAGGTATTCGTTGTCATTTTATTCTCCTACATATTCGAGTATGTCGCCTGGCTGACACTCCAACACCTGGCAAATGGCAGCTAAGGTACTAAAGCGAATGGCTTTTACCTTGCCGTTTTTTAATAGCGAAAGATTCGTCATCGACACCCCGACTTGCTCTGACAGCTCCGTCAGGGACAGTTTCTTTTTCGCCATTTCAATATCAAGATTAATTCGAATGTTCATAAAACAAACACTAGTCGCTTATTTAGCGTATATCAATAATTATTTTATGTTTATCGTAAATTACTTTTGTCGTGATAATATTAGATCTCTCTTATATAATAAGTTTCACCCTACTCAATCCCTGTTATAAGAGCGCCACCGCCATGTCGATCTACGCCGATGAAAAAAAGAACGTTGCCATTTTAGTCATAAGCCAACTGCTGTTTATGGTGGCCACTATCACCGTCACCACCCTTAGTGGCGTCATCGGTCAAGAGCTCAGTCCCAACCCAAACCTTGCCACCTTGCCTATCTCCTTAATGATGATCGGCTCTTTACTTACTACCTTGCCCGCTTCCCTTTATATGAAGCGCGTTGGTAGGCGGCGGGGCTTTATTACAGGTGCTGCTGTTGGGGGAGTTGGCGGGGCCGCCTTAAGTGTGTATGCCATTGCCAGCGCTTCGTTTCTGCTGTTTTGTCTTGGCAATATGCTCATTGGCTTTTACCAAGGGTTTGCTATGTACTACCGCTTTGCTGCGGCCGATGTTGCAAGCCCTACTTTCCGTACCCGAGCTATGTCCTTTGTCATGGCCGCAGGACTCGTAGCTGCGTTTCTTGGTCCCTGGAACGCAAGCAGCATGGTGCAACTAATCCCCTCCCTACCAAATGCGGGGCCATTCGTGATGATCATGGTATTCACAGCACTTGCTTTACTGCTACTTAGCCAATTACGTGTGCCCGCACCTGGCGAGCCACAACCCAGCGACACCGAACGCCCCATAAAAACCATCGTGCGTCAGCCTACTTTTTTAGTGGCTTTGCTTTCCGGCACCGTTGGCTACACGGTCATGGCTTTGGTGATGACCGCCACCCCCCTTGCCCTGCGCGCTCGCGGGTACGACATGGGAGATGTGGCCTTTATTATTCAATGGCATGTGCTGGGCATGTTTGCACCTTCATTTTTCACCGGCAGCCTCATTAACCGATTCGGCGTCGACCGCGTTGTACTCGCCGGTGTCGTGGTGTTTATTGGCTCCATCGCCATTGCGGTTGCCGGCGAAACCTTAACCCACTTTTGGTTTAGCCTGGTGCTTCTTGGCGTTGGCTGGAACTTCCTGTTTATCAGTGGCAGTGCGCTGGTGGCCACTACCCACACAGAAGCTGAACGCGGTAAGGTACAAGGGGCCAACGACCTGATTGTATTCAGTTTTTCCGCGGCCGGCTCGCTTTTAGCTGGCAGCCTATTACACAGCTTAGGATGGGCAACATTAAACTTGGCCATGTTACCTGCCATTGTATTGGTCGCTGTGGTCACCTGGAGCTGGCAATTCAAACGGCGCCGTCATAGCCGGGTTAGTGAAAACCACTAATTGTTCGCCTACTTTTACAACTCCCCCCTGCGGGAAAAACAGGTAGCCTATATAAATCAATAACTTACAAACTGGCACAAGCCTTGCTCAGTCTATGGCACGAACACACCATATTCTTTCACTGCCTATACTGAGGTTTATTATGAAATACATTCTGTCCATTACACTCTCTGCCTTGCTCTTTGTGGCCATGCCTAGTTTCGCAAATAGCAAGTCGGTTGAACACGCCCTGTCGTTCTCGGGTATTGAACATGTTGAATTAAAGCATTCTGTGGGGAATGTGCGCATTGTACACGCAGAAAATGCTTCGCAAGCCCAACTAACCGGCACCATTAAAGGCAATTCAAATGGCTGGTTTAGACGTTCTGAAGACATCAGCAATGCCGACTTTGAAATTACCACAGACGGCGACACCCTGCGCATTACGTTCGACCAAGACAACGCCGCAGCCGACTTGGTCCTCACCATACCGCCGGTTGCCAGCTTGTCGATAAAGCTCGGTGTTGGCGACCTGCAAGCAGCCCTTACTAGCGACAACACGCGTATTAAGCTCGGCGTAGGCAATGCAGAGCTCACCGCTCAACTCGCAGATGTTGGCAATGTCACTTTAGCCACGGGTGTAGGCGACACCCATGTGTCTGGCACCGCAAACCAAACCACTAGCCGCGCCATTGTCACGTCAGACACCCAAGCTATGGGCATGGGCAGCAGCCTTGTTGAAGTAAAAGTTGGTGTAGGCAACGCCAATTTAAAGCTCATGCAATAAGTTGAATTTAATTTTTTGCCTTCCGTTGTTGTGGTAGCATTCTGGAACTAACAATAATGACAACCTACTGGAACAACTATGGCTTACGATTTTGGCTCGTCCGGGTTAGGCATTGCTAACCCGTTTAAAAAAGAAGGCTTCATTCGCTTTATTAGCGGCACCCTTATTTCCTTACTTGGCGTGTACGCGCTTCTACAAGTCACCTCGTTTATTGAAGAACAACTCCTCACTGCTTGGATTTATGCCGCAGCCGGCTTTTTGCTGTTAGTAACAGGCTTACGCCGCTGTGGTAGCGGCCTGATGCAAATGTTTAAGTTTTTTGTTGGCCGCTCGGTGCCTTCATCGTTAGCCATGAACCTCACCAAGAGTGAACGAGAAAACGCCAAACTAGAAGCCCAAAAAGGCTCACTGGCCTATAGCAGCAGTACGCTTGAGTCCATGCTGATGGGCCGCAAAAACGCAACCTTCACCGAGCCACAAGGTTGGATGGGCCGCCTGGTTCATTCCGTGTTCCCGCGTTTAGTGTTTATGCCCTACCCCATTCGCAACGTGGTGCAGCAAGTGTTCTCCGCCGTTACCACCACCATTATTGCCATGCTGGCCTTTGCGCTCACTTACTTTGTGGCCTCCAGTGGTTTAACCGGAACGGCAGGACATATTATTATTCCAGCCTTTTCCGTATTGTTGCTGCTTTATTTAGTTGCGGCCTGGCGTAAAGCCGCCGTTAGCGTGCGCTTAGATCAGGTAAAAACCATGCAAAGCGCGAATGCAGCCAGCGTCGCTAAAATTATTGCCTTCTCCATTGTCTTTCCCGTACTGATTGGGTTTGGCTACCATTCTTTTGTAAACAACTTAAGCCCACAAGACCTCGCGCAGCTAGCTGAATATACCGCCGGCATGACGTCGTTTAGCGCATGGCCCTTATTCTTGCTTATGCTTACCCTCGCCGCCGTTACCACGGGGCTAGTACTCACCTTGGTGAAGCACAGAGCCAACCTCATTAACACCAGCACCGAAGTTGCTGAGTACCGAGAAAACCTACAAGAGTCGGTGCACCCAAACGAGATATTCATCAATATTGAGAATATTGTGCTGGCAAACCGTCGTTATAAAGAAGTGCCCAACCGAACCTATATCGACTTTAATCCGCGTTTAAACGAGCAAAGCCAAGGCAAAGGCGACTTTTCCGGTGAGCTGCTTATTGAAACCCAGCCTGCCTACGCTAAACACCAAGACCAACCGGCTTTTGCAGCAACACGCCTTGCTGCCACTGTGCTGGCTCAGGTATTCATGGTGGCCGCAGCGCTGCTGTTTTTAGCCTTAACCAGCAAAGTGGTCGACGTTCACGCCTTTATTACCAGCTACAGCTTCGACAACTTAAACGAACAAAGCTTCCAAACCATGCTCAATGAAGGCTCTGCAGTTCTCTTTGGCGCTATCACCACCTTGTTTGCCTTCCTTATCGTTTCCATGATGGGCCGCTTACTAGAAGGCTTCACCCATGTGTTTTGGGCCGAATTACAATTCAATTCATTGCTGATGTACATGAAAACGGAAGGTACTTTTACCGAGTCGAAAATTTCTACCGGTATGTCCATACACGACTCAACCCGCAGCGAAAACGTTATTGTGAAGTCGTCCATTACCCCATGGATTGTTAGCTCGCGCATTACCACCAGCACCTTTGCTAGCAGTGGGCAGAATAACGTGGAAATGCCGCGGTACGTCATGTCGATGCACAAAAACCAAGACGAGCTTGATATCATGGTACAAGAGATACGTGACTTCTTGCGCGGCCGGGAAACCATTGCCGGGTTTACCAACACCAAGGACTTACAGCAAGCCGAAAACATTTTGCGGGTAAACCAAGCCTCACGTGGCCAAACCGACGGCAGCGCCTCGCTTACGCATAAGCAAGACGAAGAAGCCGCGGGTTACTTGCGTAATCAACAAGAGTCTTCAAATGAAGACCAGCCAGGCGAGCAAAGCTAATTTGCTCATTTCCATGAAAAAAAGGGGCTGGTATAGCCCCTTTTTCAATAACCAGAAAAGAGTTTCATCATGCAGCGTTTAGTCAGTGAACGATTAAAATCCGATTGGCAATCACTTGTGCAAGAACAGCATGCCCCGCATTTAAACATTATTACCTCGCTTGTCGAACAGCACAGTGCAGAGCTTGCCCGCTACTTCTATGCCAATATGCTGAGCGATGACGATGCATCTACCTTTTTATCTCACGACGAAGTAAAGCAACGGCTCAGCAAGTCGCTTCAACGCTGGCTTATTAACCTCTTTCAAGTGCCCGAAAACTACGACTTAGACGCAACTTTGCAGCAGCAAGTGAAAGTAGGCGAAGTACATGCTCGCATTAAATTACCAATTCATTTAGTGCTTCGCGGTGCCCGCTGCCTGAAAAAACATTTTGCCGAACTGCTTCAGGAGCAAGCGCTTGACCCTGCCACACAGGTCGCTTGTTTTCAGCTGTACAGTGACCTCATTGATATTGCCATGGAGCTCATGAGCCTTGCTTATACCACCTCGACCGAGGCGGGTGTGCGCTCGGAAGAAATTTATCGCATGTACTCCATTGCGCAAAACTCAGCCGCAGAGCGCGAGCGGCAAAAGGCAGCCCTACTTAATTGGGAAAACAAGCTGATGTTTCAGCATACCTTTGGTAGTGAAAGCGGCCAGCCTTCCGCTTTACGCTTGTGCGAATTCGGCCTCTGGTTTCATCACAAAGGCGCGCACGCCTTTGCCGACTACAAAGAAACCAAACTCATTGAGCAAGCCATTACCGAAATCGACAGTCGATTAGGCTTCGTTTTAAGTGAACAACAAAGCCCTACGGAAAAGCTAGAAGCGCTTCGCTTTATTCGCAGCCAAACCCAAGCCATTCAATTTCATCTCGACGAGCTTTTCACCCGCAGCAGTGAAATGGACCATGGCCGCGATGTACTTACACACCTATTAAACCGAAAGTTTTTACCAACGGTTATGATGCGTCAAATAGCGCACGCACGAGCGCATAATAGTAGGTTCGCCGCTGTTATCATTGACCTCGACTACTTTAAGTCCATCAATGACGAATTTGGCCATGAAGCCGGCGACTCCGTTTTACAGCAAGTCAGTCAACTACTTATGAGTGCTTGCCGAAGCAGCGACTTTGTTTTTCGCATGGGTGGAGAAGAGTTTTTAGTGGTCCTCGTCGACATAGAAGAAGAGGCCGCATTCCAAGTAGCAGAAAAGCTACGTAAGCTCGTCGCAAAAGAAAAAATTCACCTACCTGAAAATAAAACAACCAAGGTGACAGCAAGTCTTGGCTTAACTCTGTATTCCGGCCATCCTGACTATCAAGTGATCTTGCGAGAAGCAGACAAAGCCCTTTACCAGGCAAAAAACAACGGACGTAACTCAACGGTTATTTATTCAAAGGAGCTTAACTAACACAATGAGCATAAACTGGGTGTTACTTATTATCGGAGGCCTGTTTGAAACAGGCTTTGCGGTTAGTTTAGGGAAAGCACAAGGCGCCACCGGCAAAGCCTTAGCTTTTTGGCTGTGCACCTTCGCTGTTTGTGTTGCTATTAGCATGTACCTGCTGTTTAAAGCCATGGGCGGCGAAAAAGCCATACCTGTTGGCACCGCCTATGCCGTGTGGGGCGCCATTGGCGCCATCGGCACGGTTATCTCAGGCATTCTTTGGTTCCACGAGCCCGTTACCTTCTGGCGCATGTTTTTCTTAAGCACCCTTATTATTTCCGTGGTGGGGTTGCAGGTGGTGAGTTCTTAGTGGAAAAGACGACACCTCGGCCATCATAGAAAGAACGAAGCTTTTTATGGCGGTGCTTGAAAATAAACCGGTAAACAGGCGCTAGAAAGAATGCCAGCGTGACAGCATGCAAGGGTGAATATCCAGCGCTTCGGCAACGCTTTTCTCCCTGGCCAGAGTTATCGATACATGTCCACTGATTCGGGGGAAGCCCAAGTCCGACAACATTGCCTTGTTATGCCAGCCGTGTTCCATTGGGTAGCTCCATATCAACTGTTGACAGAACTACAGAACCATCTGGACGATGCAGACCAGTCACTAAACACTCAGACATAATGGGGCCAATTTGTTTTGGTGGGAAATTTACTACTGCTAGCACCTGCTTGCCGAGAAGTTCTTCTTTTGCATATAGAGCAGTGAGCTGAGCACTAGACTTTTTAAGACCGATCTCTTGCCCAAAATCCACCTTTAATTTGAAAGCAGGCCGACGAGCCTCTGGGAAGTCTTCGACATCAACAATGGTTCCAACGCGGATATCGACTTTTTGAAAGTCACCCCAATCAATATGTTCCATAATTCACCTTGAGTATTTTTTGTACATAACGCCCGAAATAACCGGCGTGCTTTAGCTCGTCCGGCGCCGCAGGCGCGTAATTCATTGACTTGTTATGTTTCATCCACACCGAGCTCAGAGGCTTTCAATAACTGACTGCTGCGACGAACAGTTAGAATATCCACCTGATTTGTGATGCTATAGATAACTCGGTAAGATCCAAACACCACTTCTCGAATACGCTGCAAACGCACCTCAGGGACGACTCGCCCACTCTCCGGAAATTCAGCTAAGCGATCGACGCAAGAAAATAAACCATCAACCCAGTGTAACGCCGCGCTCGCCTTATCTTCGGCAATGTATTGAGCGATACTTTCTACGCGCTCTAGCGCAAGCGGAGACCAAACTACCTTCATTGAGCTAGCTTACTTAAAATGCGTGATTTCGCATCTTCATGAGAAATTCCGGCACCATTAGCGATTTGCTCTTCAGCGCGGTAAACCTCTTCGAGCACTTCCAAGCGCTCTTGCATCTTTTCGTACTCGTGAACATCAACGAGTACTGCAACCCCGCGGCCACGCTGTGTTAGTACCATTGGGCGCCGCGTCTCATGGATTTGCTTCACAAATTTTGCAACTCCGGCCCGAAATTCAGATAGAGGTCGAATATCTTCGTCTACACGTACTCTTGTCATTGGCATCACCTATGTACAACTCAATGTACTTACAAATGTACGTTACAATATAGAATTTCGCAAGAAAAGGATTGCCTAAGCAAAACGCAGAGCGCACGATGGCAACAGAACAACTATCATCAACAAAAATAGAATTAGCAGTAACATTGATTGAGGCTTGTTGTCGCCTAACACGTCTATAGCCCATCCATAATATTTGAAACTGGAATTAAACCGACGGCGATGCGATCTTCGTCTGTCACCACCTCAGCTCTAGCCTTTATTATCTCACCGTCTAATTTTAAAGCGTACCGGTCAAAATCATGTACCGAAGAGTATTCCAAATAGCGATTGTAGGTAGCGACCAAAAGCCAGTTAACATTAGAATGCCCTAGTTCGCGGGCGCGTCTCGCAAGAAAATGAGCCAACAAGTGATTTTCAGTACCCATACTTCGCAATGTATCGCCAACGTGTTCAAGATTTGTGTGCTGCAAGATTACCGCTGCATGGTAAAAGTCGTTTGCTGTTACAAGCTCTCCCCTAGATAGCGCTATAAACACCAGCAAACGTCTGTTCATTTCATCGGCGAATTTAGGAAACTTACCTTGTTGAAAGTTTTCTTCCGAACGCGACGCTTGATCTTCTTCTAGAGCTCGTTTCACCGACTGGTTATCTATCGACTGAAATGCTGTGACAATTGCGGGAGTAAATAGCAGAAGGCTACAAATAAGTGCATAAGCTTTCATCTTAATTCCTTGAAACATAACGCCTCAAACACTGGCGCAGCATTTATGCGTCCGTTGCAACTGCTTGTTATGGCGTGCTGCCAGCCTCATTTTCGGTCCTTCAATCTCCGGTAAGCCTTCCCTTTCTCTCGTTTACCAACGACAAGGACATAGATGACTAGCTCCTCATCCACCACTTCGTAAACCAAACGGTAGCCCGCTGATCGTAGTTTGATTTTGTACACGGAGCTGTAGCCTCCAAGCTTCGCCGAAGGCACTCTTGGATTAATAAGGCGCTCCTCAAGCTTCTTCTTGAACTGACTTTTTACAGGAGCGCTCAGTTTCTTCCATTCCTTCAGTGCTGAGGGTACAAATTTCAGCTTATAAGTCATCCAGTGACACCGCGATGGCTTCTGCGCGCTCACCACGGCGCTCTTCGACCAGCTTGCCCAGTTCGTAATCCTCAATCATTTCCATAATTGCTTCATACGTATCTGCAGGTATGAGGTATGCAGCAGGCTTGTTATGGTTCAGAACAGCAATCGGGGAACCACTGGCCTGGGACAGCAATGATGATGGATTTTTCTTTAATTCTGAGATGCTTACAGAGAAATCTGCTAATACTTGGCGCATACAAGCCTCATTAATGACCTAAATATTGGTCATATTTTAGGTCATTTAAATGAGTCTGGCAAGAGGCAAATTGAGCCATAACGCCCAATTCATGCGCCGGTTATACCGGACGCATGCAATTGATTGTTAGAAGGTGAACTAGCAGGCGCCTGAATGGTTAACTGCAGACCAAGCGCTTTAGCAACTTTAGCTACAGTAGCAAAGGTAGGGTTACCTTCTGGTGATAATGCCTTATACAGCCCTTCCCGTGTCAGTCCTGCATCCCTCGCAAGCTGACTCATATTTTGCGCGCGAGCGACAACACTTAAAGCATGAACAATAAATGCCGGATCGTCACCGGCCTCTTCAATGCATGCCTCAAGATAAAGCTGGACATCTTCTTGGGTTTTAAGATGTTCTGCTGAGTCCCAACGTTTAGTTTTAACATTCATAGCCTATACCTCTAATTGCTTCGCAATTTCTTTGGCTTTAGCGATATCTGCTTGTTGAGAGCTTTTATCACCACCTGAAAGTAAAATCACAACAACAGGCCCCTTTTGAACAAAGTAGACTCGGTATCCTGACCCGTAGAAGATGCGGAGCTCGCTTATACCATCACCTACTGGTGCTACGTCCCCAAAGTGTCCCATCTCCACGCGATCGATACGCGCCTGAATCCTCGCTTTCGCTCTGCGATCCTTGAGAGATTTAAACCATCTGGAGAACGCTGTTGTTGTTCGGATTTCAATCATGTGTGAACTATAGTTAACGAATATTACCCTGTCAACTATGGTTAACAGACAAATAGTGTATAACTGAACCTTCTAACATTTATATACTAGGCATGCATGGTGTATTAAGAGCGTAAAACACGCTGAAAAGCTTATGCCAAAAGGTCAGTGACTGCGTTCTACTAGTATTTCACTTGCTACAAACCATGCATGCGCGTTTATCTGGTATAAGCCTGTAAAATATACACGCTTAACTTGCTAATAGGCCTACTCTAAACAGCTTCTGCAAAATGAACAAGTTGTTAATATGCGCGATCGCCTAGCTAAACGAGCAAGAAAATAGCATTTCGATAAGCTAAGTTTATGCATAGGTATAATAATTAACAATGGAGGTTGATTTGGCTACACCTAGCCCATTCATGGAAATGTTGCGTAATGAAATGCGTCTACGTGGATACTCATTGCGGACAGAAAAGTCTTACCTATATTGGATTAGGCAATTTATTCGGTTTTATAAAATGAAGCACCCAATAGATATGGGGGCAAACGAAGTAAGGGATTTTTGACCTGGCTTGCGGTTGAACGCCTCGTAGCTGTCAACACGCAGAAAGTAGCTTTGAATGCTCTCGTTTTTATGTATCACAAAGTGTTAAAAATTGAGCTTGGGGAGTTAGATTTTAAGTTAGCACAAAAACAACGGCGTTTACCGATTGTTCTCACTGCTGAAGAGATACTAAAAATATTGAAGCACCTAGAGGGCAGGAATCGTGTAATTATCGAAATGCTTTATGGCAGTGGACTTAGGGTTAGCGAGTGCCTTGGGCTTAGAGTACAGGATATCTGTTTAACAACTTGCTCAGTAACTGTGCGTGACGGTAAGGGTAATAAGGACAGGCAAACATTATTGAGCCAAAACTTAATCGAACCCTTAACAAATTTAATCAGTGAGGCACTTGTTATTCAAAGGGGAGACAACGAAAGAGGTGTTGGCCCGTCTATGCCGTTTGCTCTTGCAAAGAAGTACCCCAGAGCATTTAAAACTCCAGGATGGATGTTTGTTTTTCCGTCCTCTAAGTTATGCGCTCATCCGATTACAGGCGAGCTGTGCCGGCATCATTTACATGACAGTGTTGTGCGTAAAGCGCTGAAGCCAGCTGTAGTGAAAGCAGCAGTACACAAAAAAGTGAACTGCCATACATTTAGGCATTCGTTTGCTACCCATTTGCTTCAAAACGGCTGTGATATCCGCACGGTGCAAGAGCTACTCGGCCATAACGATGTAAGTACTACTCAAATATACACACACGTCATTGGCCAACATTATGCTGGCACCATGAGCCCTTTAGATCGTTTAAAAGGGGCAACATAATTTTAATTATGCTTTTAAGTACCGCACATAATATGACTCGTACTGTGCTCAATATGAACTTGCTTAACCCCTACAAGCTAGATAAGCTGTGCCTTTACAAATAATTAACAGGCAGAGGCATTAGGTTAATTAAGCACGCACGGATTGTGGTTTGCTTCTTAGTGGTAATATAGTCCTAAGCTGCAGGTTAATAATGGCCTGTAGTTTCTTTTGCGTGCTAGATACACCGCGCATGCCTAGTATACAAATGTTAACTTTCAAGGAGGCTCCATGCCAGAGATGCCAGCATTTTGCGATAACTGTGGAGCTATTTTTGGTTCTGGCTTCGTATTTGAAAATTGTAGGAATGTAACTCTAAGCGGAAATCGAGTAGGTCCTTGCCCAAGCTGCGGAGGCATGGGCCATGTACCTGATGGCGTTTACGACATCACTGGCAATGCAATAAAGTTACTGCAAGGAAGTATTAAGACAGTTCAGCAGTTACAGAAATTATCGGCTGTACTGGCTGAGGCGCAAAAGAGAAATCTTTCGAAAGAACAAGTCCAGGCAAACATACAAGAAACAGTTCCTGAGTTAAAGAATTTCGCTTCTGTATTGCCGCAAACAAGGTCTGAATTGTACGGTTTCATCGGAATTATATTAACAGCTATTGGGTTAATGATTGCAGCCTACGGCACTTTCAAAGACGAGCCCGTGCCGGAAAGAGAGATAGAACAAATTATCGAGCGCTCTATCGAGCAATCAATTCAAAAATTGGCTCCACCTAGACCAACAGCACCTCAGAAGCAAAAGAGAAACGATCCGTGCGCATGCGGAAGTGGTGTTAAATATAAAAAGTGCTGTTATTTGTCGGCATAAAAGTTAACAAGCGCAATCACGCGGATCAATTTTCCGCTGCGCTACAAATTGCCCGGTGTTGCGGGCGTTACATGCGTAAGGAAATTGAGATGTATAAGCTACTTCTAACTGTATTTATTTGTTTGGTATTGTCCAGTTGTAGTTCCGTTCCAGAAAGTAGTGCGGAAAGCCAAACTGACACAAAGGCATCACGCACTTGCAAAGAAACAGCGTTGGATATCTATAAAAACCTAGATCAAGAAAGCATCAATACGCTACAAGAAACAGAGAAAGAAGATCTCATACAGTTTCATTTTGGGTGGGGAATGGGAATCAGGAATAGCTACGGGTTATGGAGTGAAGATTCACCCGTTAGGAAATCATGCGCAGCTATGTCTGGAGAACAAGATATGCATCCCGATAGCGCCTCATCTGTAATCATGGAGCTCGTTTGGGAATTGGTACATGACAGCATGTAACAATGCCAAGCACTTCGCCCCAGCGAAGCTGGGGCAGGACCTCGCTGCGCTCGGCCTGTGTTGGCGGCGTTACGTGTCATGAGAATTGGGTGATTGGGTGCTGAATCGTGAGTAGGAAAAAATTCATAGAAGCGCAGGGCGCTACTTGCAAAAACTGGACATGGAGCTGGTCATTCATCAATGAGGATAAGAAAATCATCATATTTGGCGCATGGGACACTAATACTGATGGTGATACGTCGCTCATTCTGAGTGATACATGGGAATACAGCGCAAGGGGAAGGAAGCAGCCTGCGTATGAGCAGTCCAGAGAGCATATCCGGTTAATTGAGGAAGAGGGATATGAGCTTCAAACATTTCCAATTATCTACTCTGATGCAAATAAAGATGAGAATGGAGTGGGCCCGGCAAAAATAGATGGTTTTATTCCTGAACTTTCAAATAAAATATTGAAACGCGTCGGTGACAAATGGTATGCCTCCGATGGCGTAATGGGAAATCAACTGGCCGAGGAAGTAGACAGTCCGGAGAATTACATTGAGGGTGCGTCTAGAACAGTTTCAGTCAATACCTATGAAAGAAGTGCCGATGCACGAGCCAAGTGTGTTGCTCACTATGGCTATAGCTGTTCCGTATGTGGTTTTGACTTTGAGGCGGTGTATGGGCAGATCGGCGAGAAGTACATCCATGTGCACCATATAGTGCCGCTCTCTGAAATAAGACAAGAGTATGTGCTTGATCCTGTGAAGGATCTCATTCCCGTTTGTGCTAATTGCCATGCAATCATTCATCGGACAAGGCCAGCTTTATCAGTTGAACAGCTTAAGGCGCATCTGACCAAGAGTGAGTAAAACACGTAACAAGGCGCTGCTGTCGGAAAAATTTTCCGCTGCGCTACAAATTTTCCGCAGAGCGCGGCGTTAGAAGCCAAAGAAACAATGGAGTAAACATCAAGTGCCGATTTTCGATATTTCAGGAGACAAGCTATCTGCTGTTGAGCAGAAGAACTTTGCTCTAGAAAAGGATTTGCAGTCCCTGATAGAGAAAAACCTTGAAACGGTCTTCAATTGCAGATTCGTTGCCAGTGAGTTTTCAACCGGTGCACAGCACGCAGGTCGAATTGATAGTCTCGCTCTATCAGAAGAAGACAATCCGGTGATTATCGAGTACAAAAAAGTCGAATCATCAGAGCTTATTAATCAAAGCCTTTTTTACTTGTATTGGATTCAAGATCACAAGGGTGATTTTGAGATCGCGGTACAAAAGCGGTTGGGAAATGGTGTAAAGGTAGATTGGTCTGATGTTAGGGTTATATGCATTGCACCAAACTATAAGAAATATGATTTGCATGCCGTTCAGGTTATGGGCGCAAACATTGAACTATGGAAATATCGCTTATTTTCAAACAACTCTCTTTATCTGGAAGAAGTTTTTCATACTGCAAAATCATCGGCAGTAACAACGTCTTCGTCCACATCTGATAATGGATACAAAAATCCTGTTATGGTAGAGGCTGGCAAAAAAGCCGCGCTAACCCGAGCCACGGCAACCTATACCTTTGATGAAAGGCTCGAAGGAAAAAGTGAGGAAATCCAAGAGTTAACAGCAACTATACGAGAGTTTATCATTGGCCTTGATGAATCAATTGAAGAAGTCCCGAAAAAATTCTACGTTGCTTACAAAATCTCCCAGAACATCGCTTGTATGGAAGTTAAGGGTAAAAACATCAAGCTGTTCTTAAAGCTCAAGCCTTCGGATATTCCAAAGGGAACTAAAAATTATCGAGATGTAACATCAATAGGCCATTACGGTACTGGTGATGTTGAGTTCACCGTATCTTCGGAGGCGGAATTTGAACCAGTTAAAGAGTTTATAGCAATGGCGTATAACAAGGTTGGTGGCTAATGGCTTCTAACAAGTTGCTGCACGCGGAAAATTACTCGCTGCGCTCCCAATTTTCAGGTGAGCAAGGCGTTAGGCAAATATAAGGAGTTAACGTGTCTTTCGAAAAAAAAGGAAGCTGCAATGCAGGAGCTCAAAGAGCCCGGCATCTGGAAGTCGAATAGTATGCCACCGGCGCTGATTATTCTCTGGAAGCTAGGCGTCAAAGCTAAGCCTCCGCATTACAATAGCTTTCTGACGAACGCGCTCTCAACGGGGCTATGGTTTGCTGCTGCCTGGGGAGTCCTGATGTGGCTTGTCCAGTGGCGCTCCATGGGTTTACCCGTATCTGGCGCCATAGCCTCCGCGTTAGTCGCGGGCGTCTTCTTCGGCCTTGCTATGGCCGCCTACTACAAGTCGTCCGCTCGGAAGCATCAACTTGCTAATTGGGTAGATTTACCCACGGAATAGGGGATGCCTAACCAAGCGAAGCAGGCGGATAATTTGAAGCGGCTTTCCGCTTCGCTCCCCCCTCTGGCAGGATAGTTGTCACTACTTAAAAATTAACCAGTTGGGGCGTTAAACCTATTGTCGCATCTACCAGACTATGACGTAATACATTGTAGTTTCAAGTTCAGGGAGTATGTTATGGGTGTCACCACAGTTCGTCTCCAAGCCGATGTTGAACAGCACCTAGAAGCTATCGCAGCTAGGCTGCAGCGCAGCAAAGGTTGGGTAATTAACCAAGCACTGTCGGAATACATAGAAAAGCAGCTGCTTGAGCAAGAGCGGTGGAAACAAACGTTAGAGGCAATGGAGTCTGCCGCCCAAGGCAAGGTTGTTGATGCCAGCGAGGTGCATAGCTGGCTTAATAGTTGGGGAGGCGAGAACGAGCAGGATGCACCGAGGTCAGGTAAGTGAAACTGGTTTACGCGGATGAAGCCATCGAAGAATTGAAGCGTTTGCGGGAATGCATTGACGTCCACAATCCATCGGCGGCAGCAAAAATTGCCACCGAACTGGTTGGCAAAATCGCACTGCTCCCAGACTTCCCCGAAATGGGCACGCCCGTTGAAATGGCTCCGGTGTCAGACTCCGTTCGAGATATGGCTTTTGGAAAATACGTCGTTCGATACTCACTTCATGCCAGTTCCATCATCATTCTCCGGGTATGGCATGGCCTTGAAGGTGAACGATAGTAATTTAACCAGGCACTCCGGAGTAAAGATGCATACTGCTAGTAATAAATACCTTCTTGCTGCGTCGATATGTTGTTTCGCCACTGCACTTGTTCATTTGGGCTGTATTGTATTTGGAGGCGATTGGTATCGTTTCTTTGGTGCTGGCGAACAAATGGCTCAGATGGCAGAGCAAGGGCTTTGGTATCCGACCATTGTCACTTCTGCTCTTGTCATAGTGCTTTTGGTGTGGGGGTTTTATGGGCTGTCGGGTGCGGGCTTAATTAAACGGTTACCTCTAACAAAATTAGCGTTAATCCTCATTGCCAGTATATTTTTAATTCGTGGCGTTTCCTTTGTTAAATTAATGCCAATGTTCCCAGAAAACAGTCTGACGTTTTGGTTCATTAGTTCTGGTTTCTGTTTGTTTATTGGCGGCCTGTTTGCCCTAGGCTCTTGGCAGCAGTGGTCCGCTTTAGGTGCAAGCAATTCCTAACCAG
This sequence comes from Aliidiomarina taiwanensis, assembly GCF_003987015.1. GTDB lineage: Bacteria > Pseudomonadota > Gammaproteobacteria > Enterobacterales > Alteromonadaceae > Aliidiomarina > Aliidiomarina taiwanensis. The sequence continues at coordinate 101,608 of NZ_PIPQ01000005.1, forward strand.
ACACATCACTCACTTCCGTTGGCCGCTGGTACGCCAACGCTCGCTGAACTGCTAACCTCCGGCGTTTAGCCAGCCGTTATTACAACCAGCCCTTTTGGTGGGCTATACGTGCGGCTTCGGTGCGGTTATGGGCATGCAGTTTGCTCATGGCTTCCGACAAATAATTGCGGGCGGTGCCTTCGGCAATAAACAAGGCTTCGGCAATTGCGGCGGTGCTTAGTCCTTCGCCAGCTAAGCGTAGGGCTTTACGCTCTTTATCGGTTAATGGGTCTTGGTCGTCTAGGGCTTGTAGCAGCAGCTCATTGCTAATCACTTGTTGCCCGTTTTGAATGTTGAGCAGCGACTCCACCAGCACTTCAATGGGGGCGTCTTTCAACAAAAACCCGTTCACCCCTTCCGCAATGGCCCGCTTTATGTAGCCAGAACGGTTGAAGGTGGTAATCACAACCGTTAGCAAGTGCGGCTGATGCTGCTTTGCCCACCGCAACAGCTCCAGCCCGGTCATGTGGGGCATTTCAATGTCCGTTAGCAGTATGTCGTAATGGTTTTGTTCTAATAATGCTTTGGCTTGGGCGCCGTCTACAGCTTCGTCTACCTGATAGTCCGACTCCAGCCTGAGCAAGCTGGCTAAGGCGGTACGCACCATGGTTTGGTCTTCTGCTAATAACAGTTTCATGGCTAGGCTTCCCCTGTTTCTTGTAAGGTCTTTGGTACTTGCAGGGCCACGGCATAGCCTTGATCTGTCGCTATATTCACGTCGCCACCGAGCATTTCAATGCGTTCGCGCACGCCTTGCAAGCCATTGCCAGCATGGTACGCAACGCAGTGGCCGTCATCGACCACTTGAATAGAATAGGTTTGCTGGTTTTCATGGAAGGTTATATGGCAGGTTTCACCTTCGCTGTGGCGAATAATATTGGTCACAAGTTCAGTTAACGCCAAGACAATACCGGTTTCTAAGGGCCCGTCGAGTTGCGGTGGTGCCCCATGAACTTGAGTCGCAAAACCGGCTTCTTGTAGCCGCTGCTCTAACCGATTTAATTCCAGCTGCAAGCCACCGGCACGATAACCAGAAACACTCTTTCGGACTTGGCTTAAGCTGGTGCGAGCGATGCTACTTAATTCACTTAACTGTTGTTGGGCGGCGGGTATATCGCGCTTTTCTAACTGCTTTTCAGCGAGGTCGGCTTTTAAAATAATACTCGAAAGGGTGTGGCCTAAAATGTCATGTAGGTCGCGGGCAATGCGTTCGCGCTCTACCGAACGAGCCAAGCGTTCTATTTCTTCTTCACTGCGCTGCTCTTGCATTTGGTGGCGGCAACGAATGCGCTCGATTCGACCAAACAAGCTCACTGTGAGCACAATAACAATGCCGTAGTGGAAAAATAACTCCCACGGGGTTCCCGGCCCAAATTGAAAATATACCAGGGTGGCCACTAAACCCACAATCAGCGGTAACGCCAGCTTCCAGCTGTAAGCAAAGGCAATAAAAAAGCCCACATAGCTAAATAACGCAATTGAGCCGCTGTTCATAGGCGTGACAGCACACGCAAGCCCATACATGCCCAATAAAGGCCACTTCATGTGCTTGTTTGGCACGCGGTAGCAGTAAAAGTACAAGCCGACAAAAACCAACAGCACCAGCACCTGTACCGCAATTTGCCAGGCAACGTACGGGAACATAAACAAAGGCAATATAAAAAAGCCTAAGTTAAATAAGTAAACCCACGCGTATTTGTCGTTGGCTTTTTGCATGTGTATGGCTCCTTGCTTTTGTATTTTTCATTATGGAAGCCAAGCGCTTTGAACACCAGTGACATTTGTCACCCACATTTGCTGACAAATCCTACTAAGCAGGCCGTGCTTTTCTTTATAAGCTTGTTCCATCTTCATTACCAAACAAAGGACAGCTTATGTTGACCCATGCAGTGAAAGTACAGGCACTTTCAAAACACTATGGCAACCACACGGCCTTAGACAATGTAAGCCTAAGCATTCCAACGCAATGCATTGTGGCTATTCTTGGCCAAAACGGTGCTGGCAAAACCAGCTTTATTAACAGCGTGCTGGGGCTGCATAGCTACCAAGCAGAGCATATTTCCATTCTTGGCGAGTTGGTGACTGGGCAAGGTCGCCCTGCGGCACTGCGCAATAAAATGGGTGTTATGATGCAAATGGGCAACTTAAATGCCCATTTAACGGTAGCCGAACAGCTGGACTTATTCTGCAGCTATTACAGCCACGGGTACACGCCCAATGAACTGATAGCCCTATGCAACCTAAGCACTATAAAGCACCAGCGCTTTGGCCGCTTGTCAGGAGGGCAGCGCCAACTAGTGCTGTTCGCCATTGCTTTAATTAGCAAGCCGCAGCTGCTTTTTCTTGACGAGCCTAGCGCCGGCATGGACATTGAAGTGCGCCAGCAGCTTTGGCAGCACATTCGCACCCTGCGCGACAATGGCTGCAGCATAGTACTGACCACCCACTACATTGAAGAAGCCGAGCTCCTTGCCGATCGCATTGTCATGTTACACCAAGGCTCTGTTTTGGCCGACGCCACACTGGCTGAGTTTACTGCCCAGCACCCATCCCTTGAACAAACCTACATGCACCTGATTCAGCAGGAGACAGCCCATGCGTAACCTTGCCGTGTACCAAAAAGAAGCCTTTTACGACGTATTAAGCCTGAGCCGAACGCCTGCATTTTACTTGCCCGCGCTGCTGTTCCCTTTGGTGTTTTATGTTTTTTTTGGCGTGCTATTAAACTACAGCGGCAACAGCAGTAGCTATATGTTGGTGTCGTACCTTTGCTTTGGCGTTATGGGACCGGCGCTATTTAATTTTGCCAGCGCCGTAGCCAGCGACCGCGTGCAAGGTTGGTTAACCTTGAAGCAACTTTCGCCTATGCCCTTGTCCGCCTATGTGCTGGCGAAGTACTTTAGCAGTTTGGTGTTCTCGCTTATTATTGCACTTACACTCTTTGTTGTAGCGGCCGTATTTGCTGACGTGCAACTAGAAGTGTGGCAGTGGGCTAGCTTGCTTGCTATTGCTTTACTTGGCACCTTTCCTTTCGCGCTGATTGGCTTGTTACTGGGCCTATGTTTTTCTGACAAAGCCGCCCCTGCTGTGGTGAACCTAGTGTATTTGCCCATGGCCTTTTTGTCTGGCCTGTGGGTTCCTGTGATGTACTTACCTAGCGGTATTCAGTTTTTAGCGCCGGCCTTACCCGCTTACCACTTTTCGCAACTTAGCTATGCGGTGATTGGTGCTCAGCAAAGCGCGAGTTTATGGGGCCATGTGCTTTATTTAGTGGCCTTTAGCGCCCTTCTGTTTGCCGCCATCGCTTGGCGTTATAACCGCCTGTATAAATAAGGAGCCTGCCATGCGTCCACGTATTTTACTTGCATTTATTATTCTTGGGGTCGTTGCCTTAGTGGCTCTGCTGCCTACACCTGAGCCAGCGCCAGCAGAAAATGCCAACAGCTTTGTGCTAGGTCCCGTGCATATTTTTAACGGTGAAGAGGTGATTCAAGCCCAGTATATTGAAGTGACCCAAGGCGTTATTCGCCAGCTGTACGACACAGTGCCCACCACAGACCTGCCTATTATCGATGGCCAGCAGAAATGGCTAATGCCAGGGCTTATTGACGCCCATGTGCATGCTTGGGGTGATGCCCTCGAGCAGCAACTGGCGCGCGGTATAACGACAGTGGTTGACATGTTTGGTCAACCGAGCTTTTTGAACCAACGAAAAGCCCAGCGGGAAGGAACGCAGTTCAGTAAAGAAGCGGATATTTTTGGTGCCGGCATCTTGGTTACTGCGCCTCATGGGCATGGTACCCAGTTTGGTATTCCTGTGCCTACCTTCACTAAACCAGAGCAAGCCACCGAGCAGATACAACAAAGGCTACTGCAAGGCTCAGACTTTATTAAAATTGTGTACACCACAGCTTCGGCAAGCTACCCCCATGCGCCTTCTATTTCCTTTGACGTACTGGAAGCAAGCATAGCGGCCGCACATACCCAGCAGAAACTGGCTGTGGTGCATATTGCCGACCATGCGTCTGCACAAGAAGCCGTTGCCGCCGGGGCCGACGGTTTAGTGCATAGCTTTTTTGACCAAGAGATAAGTCCGGAGCTGTTACAGGCTATGCGTGCAAATCAAGTGTTTGTGATTCCCACCATGGCCGTGTACGAAGGCATGTTGCAAGGCACCAGCAATGAAGCGCTGCTGTTTTCGAATACCGACCTCCCCATTAGCACAACGGCCAAAATAACCTTGAATCAGCGCTTCGACAACAACATGCCTGCTGCGTTTTGGCAACACCTGCTGCACAATACTCAGGCCATGTATGCAGCGGGTATTCCGGTGCTAGCCGGTAGCGACGCGCCCAACCCAAACACCGCCCACGGTTGGTCGCTCATTGTCGAGCTTATGCTAATGGAGCAAGCGGGTATGCCCGCGGCGGCTGTGCTCGCCAGCGCCACCTCGGCGCCAGCACGAGCCTTTCAGCTGCCTCAGCGGGGGCGTATTCAAGTGGGTTATAAAGCCGATATGCTTTTACTTGACCATTCGCCCCTCGAGCAGCTTGCTGGCTTACTCACCCCAACACAAATATGGAAAAGCGGGTTTGCTGTAAAAGCTGGCCATTAGGCCAGCATACTGCCCGTTTCTTCAAAGCGCTGGTGCCAACTTAACGCCTCATTCAATAAATGGGGCGTGTGCATGCCACGGCCACTGGCGCAGGCCCGTTCGAAGTAGTCACGCAGCTGCTCTTTAAAGTCGGGGTGTGCACATTTGTCGATAATTTCCAGAGCGCGCTGACGAGGCGAAAGCCCACGCAAATCGGCCAAGCCCTGCTCGGTCACAATAATCTTGACGTCATGCTCGGTGTGATCCACATGCGACACCATAGGCACAATGGCAGAAATACTGCCGCCTTTTGCCGTACTCGGCGACATAAAAATAGACAAGTAGCCATTCCGTGCAAAGTCACCCGAGCCACCAATTCCGTTCATCATGCGGCTGCCCATAATATGGGTGGAGTTCACGTTGCCGTAAATGTCGGCTTCAATGAGACCATTCATGGCAATGACACCCAAACGACGGGCAATTTCCGGGTGGTTACTAATGTCTTGCGGTCTTAAGAGGATTTTATTGCGATAAAACTCAATGTTTTTATCAAACTCTTCAATGCCTTCCGGGCTAAGGGAAAACGCTGTGGCCGACGCCATGGCCAAGGTGCCCGACTTCAGCATTTTCAGCATGCCGTCTTGAATCACTTCCGTGTACGACGTCAGGTTTTTATAGGGGCCACTGTCGAGGGCTTCTAATACGGCATTCGGAATATTACCAACGCCTGACTGCAGCGGCAGTAGCTCGGCTGGCAAGCGACCACGCTTAATTTCATCCTCGAAAAACGCAAGAATATGCTCCGCTATGCGCTTCGACACCTCGTCACTTGGTTTAAAAGGGCTATTTCGGTCGGGCGAGTTGGTTTCAACCACCGCAATGACTTTGTCGGTGTCGCAACGCAGGTACGCTTCACCAATTCGCTGCGCTGGGTCTGTCAGCATAATAGGCTTACGGTTGGGCGGTAAAGCCGTACCGTAATACACGTCGTGCATACCTTCTAGGCGGGCATTCTGCTTATAGTTTACCTCAAGAATAATTTTGTCGGCTTGCTCTATCCACACCTTGTTATTCCCAAGAGAAGAAGAAGGAATCAGGCTACCGTCTTCACGGATACCCACCACTTCAATCACCGCCACATCCATATTGCCGAAAAAGCCCGACCAGGCATAAGGCGCCACTTCGGAAAGGTGTAAGTCGACGTAATTCATTTTGCCTGTGTTAATGCGGTCGCGGCAAATAGGGTCGCTTTGGAAAGGTAGGCGCATTTCAATGCCGTCTACTTCCGCTAATTTACCGTCAAGCTCGGGCGCTGTGGAAGCTCCGGTCCATACATTAATACGAAAAGGCTTTTCGCCTGTGTTTGGGTCAATCTGCGTATTATGCTCTTTAATTCGTTCAGCTAACGCATTGGGCACCGCTTTGGGGTATCCGGCCCCTGTAAAGCCACTCATTCCTACATTCGCGCCAGCGGGAATGAGAGCGGCGGCCGCTTCAGCCGACATCACTTTTTGCTTTAACACTGGGCATAATATTCGTGCTTTTGAAAACATGGTTCACCTACTTAGTAGTACTGCTGTACATGCGCAAATAATGCAATTTTTTATTAAGTGCCGACAAAATACCCCGTTCGTTTGTCGAGCACAACTGCACTAAAAGCACAGTATTCTTTGCATCATCTTTCCTTTGACCTAAAACAAAATATATTAAAAACAGCACGATAGCATGGGCATTTGAGACAAATAGCTTTTACTTTTATTCAACCTACTTATATTATGATTTTTTAATATAGACGCATTCGTAAAATAACTAAGACCGTCTACACTTAACAATAAACGGGTGTTCATTCACCAAAACTTTATATGACATGAGAGTATCGACCATGGCCTATGTTTCAATTTTTCGAAGAACGATCGGCTGGGTGATGGCAGTAACAGGCCTCTCCCTTGCAAGTTTCGCATCACTTGCTAGTGAGCTTGACCCAGCAGCTGTCCAACGGGGTCAAGCAGCGGCGGCTATTTGCTCAAGTTGCCACCAGCAAGACGGCAGTGGTATGAACATTCCCGGGGGCGAGTCGTGGCCTCGCTTAGCGGGTTTAAACAGCGACTACTTAATCCGTCAGGTACATGCATTTAAAGAAGGCACACGGCAAAGTGCTTCTATGATGCCTTTTGCCAATATACTGAACGACGACCAATTACGTGATGTTGCTAGTTACTACGCCAGCTTAAACACCCCACCGAAAACGCCACCTGCGGTAGACCCTACGGTACTGGAACATGGTAAAAAACTCGCTCTTGAGGGCGACTGGTCGCGGTATATTGTGCCTTGCTCTAGTTGCCACGGACCCAGCAACCAAGGTGTGGGTAGTGCTTTTCCTGGCTTAGCAGGGCAGCACCCTGGCTATATTGCTCAGCAACTGGAAGCCTGGCAAAAAGGTACGCGCAGCAACGACCCACAAAACCTGATGGGTGCCATTGCGAAGCGCTTGAATAGTGACGACATTGCAGCTGTATCCGCATGGCTTGCTACGCAGCCAGCTCAGTAATTGGAGAGTGAACATGAAAACCCTATTGAATATTGCCTTGCCTGCGGCTATCGCCTCTACCTTACTGCTTGGAAGCTTGCCGACAGCGGCTCAAACCACCAAACTAGGTAGTGAACTGACGGCTGAAGAACTGCAAGCCCTCAGCGCCATGATCCCAAACGCGCCAGCGCCGCAAGACCATGAGCTGGTACATATACCACCGACCATGGACGACTTAGAAGCTTCCGACTTACACCCGAAAATGAAAGAAGCTATTCGCCGTGGTTACGACTTGTTTACCAACACCCAGCAGCTACGTGGTGAGTATGTTTTTAACAATATGAACTGTTCGAGCTGTCACATGGGTGACGGCCGTTTACCCTATGCTGGCCCCGTTTGGCCCGCAGCGGTTACCTTACCGGCATACCGCGGTAAGAATAACCATGTAAACAATCTCGAAGAGCGTATTGCCGGCTGCTTTACCTATTCTATGAACGGCAAACCCTTGGAATATGGTAGCGACGATATGCTGGCCTTGTCCTTGTACCACCAGTGGTTGGCAACGGGTGTGAAAATGTACCCACAAGAGAAAATTTATGGCCGCGGCTTTCCACGTATGCCGGACCCTGAATTGTCTCCAAGCGCTGAACGTGGCCGGGTAGCCTACCAAGCCAACTGTGCAACGTGTCACCAAGAAGACGGCGGCGGCGTTGTTGAAAACGGTGAAGTAGTTTTCCCAGCACTTTGGGGCGACAATTCCTACAACTGGGGTGCGGGTATTTCCCGAGTGTTTACCTTAGCGTCGTTTACCAAACACAATATGCCGTTAGGCCAACCAAACAGCCTGTCTGGTCAAGACGCTTGGGACATAGCTCAGTACATTAACAGCCATGAACGTCCACAAGATCCTCGCTACACAGGCGACGCAGTAGAAACACGCGAGAAGTTTCTCGACACTTTCCACAAGCATACCTTGTACGGTACTGAGGTGAATGGCCGCATTCTTGGCGACCATGACAATGTGGGTGGTAAAGACTTCCTCCGCCCAGACACGATTCGTCCTCGCGACTTTAGCGGCAATAAGTAACTACTACACCTGGCTATTAAGCCATGGGAAGCGGGTGATGCCTGTGCAGCACCCGCTTTTATCTGCTTCAGACAACAACTAAGTTATCGCCAAAAACCGATAATCGCGCCCATCAGAGTGAGTACGACAACCCAGTAGCCGCCGGAAATAAGCGTATAGCGCCAGCTTTTTTGTTCAAATAAGCCATTTACGGCGAAGGCAAAGAAAATCCAGCCAAAGCCCGCTAAAAAGCCATAGAAAGCACCTGTCAACCCAGTTACTTCAGGGGTTGAAATAAACGCCGCCAAACAATAGGCAACAATAAACGTAAAAACAAAAGCCAAGCCAAACACCTTTTTCATATTGGCATTGGCTATTTGGTCTTCGGTCAGTTTTACTTCCCGCATCCAGGTTTTGCCAAAGCAGGCCATGGAAAACCACACACCGCCCACTAAAAAGCTTACAATGGCCGCAACAAGCACAGCCCAAATATTGACAGTTTCCATTATGTTGTCCTTATAAAGGGATGAATTAAATTAAAATAACCTGTTTATTCAAGCATAATAGACACAAACTAAACCAAAAGGATAGTTCCCTATGTCACGTGCACATGCATTACATATTTTAGTAAAAACCAAAGAAGAAGCTGAAGCCATTAAAAAAGAGCTCGACGCAGGTAAGCGGTTTGCCGATTTAGCTCGGCAACACTCGACCTGCCCTTCAGGCAAAAATGGAGGCGACTTAGGCGAGTTCCGTCAAGGCGATATGGTGGCTCCTTTCGATAAAGTTGTGTTCAGCAAGCCTACCCTCGAAGTACACGGCCCGGTGAAAACCCAGTTTGGTTGGCACCTCATTAAAACCCTGTCTCGCGGGTAATAAAAAAGCCCAGCTGCGTCACGCAACTGGGCTCGTTTTTCCTGTCACATTACTGTGCTGCTTTTGTTTGCGCAATATATTGCTCTACAAACTGCTCCAGCACACTTAACGGCACAGGGCCATTTGCCAATACCACGTCGTGGAACTTACGAATGTCAAAGGCATCGCCTAGCTCTGCTTTTGCCTGTTCACGTAGTTCGACAATTTTGAGCATGCCAATTTTGTAAGCGGTCGCTTGGCCCGGCATAACAATATGGCGCTCCACCATTTTCACCGCGTCTGCTTTCGCGTTCGGTGTATTGTTCACGTAAAAGTCGATGCTTTCTTCACGTGTCCATTTCTTCGCATGAATACCTGTGTCCACCACGAGTCGTACCGCGCGCCATAACTCCATAGCTAGTCGGCCAAAGTCAGAGTATGGGTCTTCATATAAGCCAATCTCCTTGGGAAGCAGCTCTGTGTACAGTCCCCAGCCTTCCGTATAAGCCGTGTAACGACCAAACTTACGGAACATAGGTACGCCTTCGAGCTCTTGAGCAATGGCAATTTGCATATGGTGGCCCGGAATACCTTCGTGGTATGCCAAAGCTTCCATTTGGTAGGTAGGCATCGACGCCATGTCGTACAAGTTAGCGTAGTAGGTGCCTGGGCGTGAACCGTCGAGTGAAGGCTGCTGATAAAAGGCTTTACCCGCCGACTGCTCGCGGAACGGCTCAACCCGTTTCACAATTAAGTCTGCTTTCGGTTTGGTAATAAACAGTTCGTCTAAGCGGCCCCGCATGTTGTCGATATAAGCGGTGGCTTCAGCTATATAACGTGCTCGTCCTTCGTCTGTGGCTGGATAAATAAAGTCTTCGTTATTGCGCATATGCACAAAGAATTCTTGTAATGTGCCTTCAAAGCCTACTTTTGCCATAATTTCACGCATTTCGTCGTGAATACGGGCCACTTCGCTTAAGCCGATCTCATGAATTTCTGAGGCGGTTAAATCTGTGGTTGTCGTGCGTTTTAATGCGTTGTTGTAGAAGGTGTCTCCGTCTGGCAACTTCCACGCACCATCGCGAGTATCGGCTTGTTCTTCTAACTGCTCCACGGTCGCAATTAAATGCTCATAAGCAGGTTTTACCGACTCGAGCAGGGCTTTTTCCGCCGCATCACGCAGGGCAAACAATTCATCTTCGTTAATGTTTAGTGTGTCGATTTTCTTATTAAAGTCGGCCCACAAGGTGCTTGCTTCGCCGTCGTCAAATGGCGCACCTGAAATGATGTTTTGGCTGTCGCTAATAACATAGGGGTACACAAACTTAGGCGCTAAAATGCCCATTTCGGCACGCTTTTCAAGGTTTTCTGACAGCTGTTCGAATAAAGCAGGTAGGCCATTTAACCGTGCAATGTATGCTTCTGCGTCGGCTACGTCACTAATTCTATGTTGGTTAATCAACAACGAAGCGACACTTGAATGCAAACCAAACATTTGGTTCACAGGGTAATTATGGTAGCGCCACTGGTAGTCTTCAATTTGCTGCTCTAACCCTTCTTTTAATAGCGTCCAGCTGAGTTTGGTTTGCTCGTCCAAGGCGCTGGTGTCTATGGCCATGACTTGGGCTAAGTGCGACTTGGTCAGCTCTAAACCTTCAGCAGCGTATTCGTCGGAAAGGTCGTCCCATTTGTCTTGGTCGTCTTTAATACCCAAGTACGACTGGTACATGGGGCTTCGCATGACGTTTTCCATGAAAATCGCGTCAAACAGCTTGTTCGCCTCTTGCGACGCTTGGTTTTGTACTGCAGGTGTGGCTGTTTCAACTTGCGTTGCTGCTGTTTGTGTTGGTGCCGCCACTTCGTTGCTGTTATCTGAACACGCGGTACCAAGCAGTGCCAATGACACCGCCGCCGCTAAATATTTACGCTTGAACATACTCGCTCCTTTTATTGTATTAACACTGTGATAACCCCATGCTCCTTCTATGTCAACGCCCGCACGATAAAGCCCCGAATGAACTGGTTGAATGCACTTTCGACAAAATAAAGTTCCGGGTTAAGAATTCATCCCAGAAGCCGATAACAAAGTACATTACTCACTGCTGGGAACTTTTATGCGTCGCGTTATTACATTATTTGCTGTTCTTGCCAGCCTTGCTTTAACCGCATGCGCCAGCCCTCCGCCGCAGACCGACTACCTTGGCAGCAGCGGTATTTCGGCAGGACGTTTAACCCCTTACCAACAAACCCTAGCTGCTCAACTTTTTGCACAACAGCCTGGGCTACAGCGTGTTGCTGTCACTAGCTTTGTGCCAGCAGACAGCTTGCAACAAGGCCACGACAAATACGTTGACTTAGCCAAGCAGCTTCAAGAAGGTGTGTTATCCGAAGCGCATCATTTTAATATTGGCCTGGTAGAATATCGTTTAACTAACCAGTTGTTCTTAAGTCACCAACAAGAGCGCGCCTTAAGTCGCGACCCACAAGCTTTGCGCTCCGAGTACCGATTCGATTACATGGTGGTAGGCACTTATTCAGAAATGGAACAAGGCATTTTGGTTAATGCGCGTTTGATTCAAACCCGTCGCGCCACTGTTGTGTCTGCCGCTAGTGTGCTGGTGCCCTGGCAGGCAGTAGCAACCCAAACTGGCACAAGCCAGTGGCGTAAAGGCGGCTTATACCGAGAGTCTATCAGCGAGGAAACAGAATGAAACACATGTTAGTAACTCTGATAGGGCTCGTTTTTTTAACTGCCTGTAGCAGCCCAACCCTGCACCGCACAGCGCCTGTGCAAGTGTCGGTTTCAGAATACTCAAACCAGTTGGCAAACCAAATTTTAGCCAGCGCACGAGGCGTACATGCTGGCGACCGTGTTGTGGTGACGAGCCCCGTATGGCTAGAGTCGGGCATGACAGAAAGCAGTTTATTCGGCTTGCAATTGCAACAAGACTTGTCTGCAGAGCTTCACTCTATGGCCCTTAATGTCATCGACTTCAAGCTCACCGACGGTATACGTGTAACTCCAGAAGGCGACTTTGCTCTGTCTACCAACTATTTAGAGCTACGAGAATTGCAGGCTGCTGACTTTATTTTAGTAGGCACCTTAGTGAACCGCGACGACAGCTTACTGGTGTCTTTACGCTTGCTCGACTTTACCAGTCAGGTTGTAGTGGCAACGGCACAGGTTGCAATTCCGGAAACCCTCATTAGCGACTTATCGAATCGAAACTCTTTTAAACTAGTGAATTCAGACAGACAGTAAATAGCTTAGCCGGCAACCAAACAATTCTTGCCGGCTTTCTTGGCTTGGTATAAACGGTCGTCGGCCAACTGAATCAGTTTTTCCATGGTCTCTACAGACTCGTTGACCACAGCTGCTCCCATACTAACCGTTACCTTTCGGTTGTTTACTAACGGCTTTTCATTGAGTGCATGAATAATTCGGTCTGCTAATTGCGTCACCTCTGACAAGCTTGTATTTGGACAAACAAGTAAAAATTCTTCTCCTCCCCATCGCCCAACAATGTCTTGCTCCCGCACCATAGAAGTTAACAAGCCAGCCAAAGCCTGCAGCACCTTGTCGCCAATTAAGTGCCCCTCCTCATCATTTATTGCTTTAAAGTTATCTATATCCAGAAGGAGTACAGACGTGTGTTGGTCATGTGCGCGTGAAGAACTGAGTAGATCCTCGAGCTTTTTGTCTATGTGCAAACGGTTGTGCAGCGAGGTCAGCGGGTCTGTTACGGACAGCTTCTCAAGTCTTGTATAAGCCATACGACGCGATGTTTCGTAGTGTCTTAGCAGCAGTATTTGCGCCACCCCTACCTCAATAAAGTTTAGAAAAGCACCTAGTGTTAACTCGCCCGAAATACCACTTTCCAAGAAGCCTTTTAGCATCGTAGCGGAGCACACAAGAACCCCAGTAGTGAACCAAGCTCCAGCTTGAGGACCGAGCAGAAAAAAAGCGATAGGAGGAAAAACAGACACCCAAAGAAAAGAATAGTTACTGCCTTGAGATAAGTAAGCAAACGTCATCAGAAGAAGCGCAAGAACACTAACCACCAACCAACGCGCGAGAGCAAAGTCACCACGTCGACTGACATAAAAGTAAAGCAGCCCCGTAAGAATAAATCCTGCAAAGTCGAAAACTGCAATATGCGGTGCGTCTATCACTGTTATGTTTAATATAGCAGTTAAACCAAACACGCCGAAAAAAACCAACAGTATGCTGTAAAGTAGTCCCGCTTGATGATATTCAGGATCATCCTTTCCTATATTTGGGTGGTACTTGCGCCAAAATTTCATAAGGACCTTTTTCCTTGGTTTTATTTAGCTAACTCTAGCCTACAAAATAAAGCTTATAGCTTAATCGTAGTCTGTCAGTTTGTTGTAACGAATCATATCCCGCAGCTCCTCGCCGTATGCCACACCCCGCTCTGAATAACGGCTTAAACCATGGCTTAACTCGATACCGGAAACGGTTTTTCCTTCACTGCGTAATTGCGCCCGAATAGCACGTAGCTCTTCATACGCAGTATGGCGGTTTAAGTTCAGTATATAGCTTTGAACTGAGTCTTTCGGGGTTTCGAAAACCGCCACTTCGTGGGTTTTGTTAGCGCCACGGCCCTGCGGCACAATGCCACAGCCCTTGCTAAAACACCATTGACCAAAGTAGTTGTTGCCTTCTCGCGCAAAGCGGGACGTGCCCCAAGCACTTTCATTCGCACTTTGCGCCAAAGCCAGGGAGGGTGGTATCCGGTCAACACGCTCTAGCATGGCCTGGCAGAAGCCTTCAGCACCTAATATGTCTTTCAAATAATATTTTTCAGCCAAACGCTGCATGAGAACAGTGTGGGTATTCCCTACGCTACAGGCTTGTTCTATTTGTGCCCGCTCATTCATAATTTCCGCGTTAATTTCTGTGATAATAGGCGCAAAGTAAGCAAAAAAAGCAGCTTTCCGCTCAGGTCCCGCTGCGTATTCAGAGAAGTCAGGTATAAACACCTCCTCTTCTTTTTGCGTGGTCAGCCAAAACAATGTGCCTAGCACCACAAAAACCACAACCGCTATAAGCAGTAATTTATTTTTCATCCACATATTCACTTATCCTTTTTTTGTTTCGGTGTGGCCGTAAAAGGGATTTTCAAAAGCCCCCATAAAGACGTGGTTAGTCTAGCATCTCGATACTCATACAGGCCTATATCTATCTTGTCGGAGCCCGCCTTCGGCACAGGGGTAAAGCTATTGAATAGGTGGTCCCACCAACTCACACTAAACCCATAGTTACTGTTGGTTTCTTCTTTTTCAACACTATGGTGAATACGGTGTAATTCTTGTGTAATAAGTACTTTACGCACCTGCCGCTCGATAGGGGCTGGTAAAGCCACATTGCCATGGTTAAATAGCGAGCACGCATTCAAAATAATTTCAAAGACAATAATGGCCAGTGCCGGTGCACCTAACAACACCACAGCCACCAGTTTGATTAAAAAGCTCAGCACCATTTCCACAGGATGGAAGCGCAGCCCTGTGGTCACATCAAAGTCTGGGTCCGTATGGTGCACGCGGTGCAAACGCCACAACACAGGCACACGGTGAAACATTCGGTGCTGCCAGTAAATCAACATATCGAGCAGAAGCACACTCAGCACCACCGCAAGCCACGAGGGCACACGCTGTGCCACTTCCGGCACATTGAAGAAGCCCACAGAACCTTGTGCTGCCCACAGCGCTATGCCTGTTAAGCCAAGGGGTGCCAGCACTCGCATAATCAACGTGCCAATAAAAATAATGCCGAGGTTGCTGGGCCAGCGCACTTTTCGGGGAAAACGGCTGTGGCGTTTCGGTGCGAGCATTTCCCACAGCACCATCAACACGAGCACGCCTATAAATACCCCTAAACGCCATGTTGTTTCTGTCATTCTGTCCTCCGCTTTGTCTTCTGCTCTGCTTGCTTTAGGGTGCGGTAGCCCATGCTCAAACGCGAGCCCGCGGTAACCCAACAAGCACCTGCAAATACGTACGCCATGATTGGAAAGTGCTGTGGCCACAAGCAAAAGGCCACAAAGGCCGCCATGGTTTCAAAACCTTCCGTTAAGCCGCCCATATAGTTCAGCGACTTATGCGGGTACAAGGGATTTGAAATCCCATGCTTGGCTGCCAAGCTAGCAAAGGCCAAAAAGGTAGAGCCAGTGGCCATAAAGGTGACAAGCAAAAGCCCTGCAGCTAGCCCATTCTGTTCGGGCGCAGCCAATAAAAAGCCAAAGACCACGGCGCTATAAAATATAAAGTCCAGCACTATGTCTAAATAGCCACCGGCGTCTGTGCGCTCGGTTCGACGGGCTATGGCACCGTCTAAGCCGTCGGCCAGCCGGTTCAGCAGAATCGCACACAGGGCCAGGGTGTACTGTTCAAACGCTAAGGCTGGCACCGCCAGCAGCCCAAGCACAAAGCCAGCAATGGTCATTGTGTCGGCGCCAACCCCCAACCGCACGCATGCAGCCGCGGGCTTCTCCAGTAACTTGCGCGTAATGGGGGTTATCTTCGCATCAAGCATCGACCACCTCCCTGTGGCCATTCACTGTGAGAATACGGCCACGTGCGTCCGCCTTGTCATGGGTGACCAACAAGGTCGGCATGTGTTTTTCTTCCAGTTGTGTGAAGGTCCAGCTGCGCACTTCTTGCCTTAATGCCGCGTCTAAAGCGGAAAAAGGCTCGTCGAGCAACATGGCTTGTGGCTCAGCCAACAAGGTGCATAGCAGCGCAATGCGTGCATACTGACCACCGCTCAAACTCTCTGGGTACGCATGCCACTTATCACCCAGTCCCAGCGCTCGTAATTGCGTTAAGGCTTGTTGCTGTTGTTGCAAACGCGGCTGTTGGCTGCGCGCGCCCTGTGCAAACATGCAGTTTTCCGCCACGGTCAAGTGGGGAAACAGCCCGCCCTGTTGAAACATCATGCCTAACTGGCGCTGACCTATGGGCAGACAGGTTAGGTCCACGTCATGCAGGCACACCTGCCCTGAAATATGAAAATTTGGCAATGGCTCGCCTAATAACCAGCGTAGCAAAGTGGACTTGCCAACACCGCTCGGGCCCATCAAAGTGACCACCTCACCGGCCTGAACCGTCAGCGCCGGAATGCGTAACAAGGGCGCTTCGGGGTCTGCGCCTCGGCTGTAAATGGTCACATTACGCATGCTCAGCATAGCTTTTCCTTTTTAGTCCACCTGCTCCTAAGAATACCAACAAGGGTAACAGCATTTGCAACAAGGCATACAAACTTCCTATGCGCCAGTCGCCACCACTTGCCACACTCACCGCTTCTGTTGTTAAGCTGCTTACCTGCCCTTGGCCTAACCACTGGGTGGGCACATATTGGGCAATGCTTACGGCAAAGGCGACAGCATAAGCGGCTAACAGGGGCTGCTTGAGCATAGGTAACAACACCCGCCACCAGGCCTGTCGTGCGCTGTACCCTAAGCTTTGCGCCTTCACTAGCCAGTGCCTATTAAACCCCATATAAGCCCCGTGCAACACCAGGTAAGCATAGGGAAAGGTGTACACCGTATGGGCCCAAAGCACCCACAAAGCAGGGCCTTGAGTACTCCCTAACAGCAGCTGCCACCCCAACACCAAGGGCACCTGCGGCATAAACAAAGCCACTAACAGCAGCCATTGACGCTGCTGTTTTCCCCGTTGGCATTGCTGCTCTAACACCACGACAGCCGCCACCGTACCGAAAAGGGCCGACAGCAAAGCGAAACTCAAACTCGCCTGGGCGGGGGCCAGAATAAAGGGCCATTCTTGTTGCCAGAGACTCACCGAAAGCTGGGAAGGCCAAAGAGCAGGATAAAACCACTGGGTTGCGAGACTTTGTACCAGCAGCACCAGCACCACAGCAACCGCCAACCCTGCCAAAGCATACCAAGCAAACCTGGGCACAGGCCGCAGTTTCTGCGCTTTCGTGCTTGGCCTGAGGGGTTTGTTGCGCACACAAAACGCGTAACAGCGTGCATGCCTGCGGTTCAACAGCAGTAATAGCCCCGACACAGCTAGCAATAACCAAGCCCCCACAAGGGCATTGGCTTGCTGTTCGGGAGCAAACTGAAAAGACCATGCAAACACCTGCTGGGCCAGCACAGGCTGCAGGTTATTCCCCAGCAACAGGGGTATGTCCACCACAGACACAGAATAAATAACCACAGCAGCCATGGGTAAGGTTAACCGTTGCAGCAATTCCGGAACTAACACCCGCCACCAGGCTTGTTGTTGGCTGTAGCCATAGCTTTGGGCTTGCACAAGCCACGCCTGGCTCGGTAGTTGTTTTAATTGCGCGGCTATCATTAACAGCAAAAAAGGCAGCTCTTTGAGCACCAGCACCAAGGTTAAACTAAACAATGACTTTTCCGGCAAAGGCCAACCTTGAGGAGGCAAAGGCCACCAGCCGGTAAGCTGCTCGAACACCCGTAACAACCAGCCCGACGGACTAAATAACAACAGCATTCCCACGGCAAAAGCCACGTGTGGCACAGCCAATAAGGGCGCTAATACTTGCTGTATGCGGGGCCTGCGCAATAGGCTCGGTGCCATCCACAGGGCGAGGTAGCAAGCTACTAAAGGCGCCGCAACCGCCAGCACTAAACTGTTCAGAAGCACGCTAGGCATGGCGGCAAGCACAAACATGGCCTGTCCAACACCTTCAACACCCAGCCTGGCGGTTTGCCAAACAAGGTAAAGCACCCCTGCCACCACGGGCAAAGCTATTAGCAGCAGCTGAAAAACTACTGAAAGCGCGCGGACCATTGCTGTTCCAGGTAACGTTGCCAGCTTGCGTGGAATTCCTGCGCCGCTGGCAGCAAGGGCTCGGCGGCTTCAGCCAATACACTCGGGTCGCCCCAGCGGTTTGGATCGGCTTTTCGCAGTTGGGCTCGTTCTGAAAGCAGAAACTCAATAACTTGCTTGGCCATTTCAGGGTTTTTCGCCCCTTTCGGAATGGCTAAGTAATGGGTGTTGGTAATAGCGCCCCCGCGGAAACGATGCCGTTGAATACCGGTGGGCAAACGGCCCGTACGCACCAAGGTTTTATAGTCGTTAGGGTTAAAGCTTACGGCCATGACCAGTTGCCCTTGTGCTAAGTAGTTCACTTGTTCGCCGGCAGAGGCAGGAAAGCTTCGGCCCTGCTGCCACAGGTGTGGGTGCAGCTCCGTTAAAAAGCGCCATAGCGGGGCGGTTAATGCAGCCGCATTCACCTGTTGCACCGGCTGTTGAAACACCTGAGCCTGCTCGGGCTGCAAGGCTAACAGCAAAGACTTCAGAAAGGTGGTGCCATGAAAGTCGGGGGGCTTTGGGTAGCTCAGCCGCCCGGGAAAGCGTTGTGCCGCTTGCAGCAAGTCTGCTGCTGTAATTGATTCCTCAGAAAACACGGGGGCACGGGCCAGCAGGTTAAACTGCCCCACACCCCAAGGTACTTCTAAGCCAGTAACGGGCTCGCCAAAGTCGTGCTGCCACTGAAGCTGTGGGTTAAGCGCCGCCACAGCTGCTATGTCGTCCACAATGTTCTGCAGTGCCCCGGCCGCTTTGAGCGCATGAAAGTTTTCACCGTTAATCCAAATAAGGTCAGCGTTAGAGTGGCCTGCAGTTATTTGCTTGACCACCTCGGCAATGTCCGCCACCTTGTTGTGTCGCAGCTGAATACCTTCCGCTCTTAATTCTTGTTGTACCCAGCGCATGTAAGTGCTTACTTGCGGCGAACCACCCCAGCCATAAAAGTGCACTTGTCCTGCCTGTGCAGAGGCATAGGGAGCGGTTAACAAAACGGCAAGCGCCAGCAAACGTAAGCGAATGAACCTGCGCATATTACCCTCGGCGCCAACGATGATATTTCGCTACCCATTCTAGCAGCTTCTCGGGCGCGTGGGCGCGCTTCCACTCGCCCGCCACGTACTTGTTGGCTTCCGCCAAAGTCGGGTAACTGTGAATGGTGCCCAGTATTTTATTCAGGCCAATGCCGTGCTTCATGGCCAGCACATACTCGGCTAAAAGCTCGCCCGCCTGCGGCCCGACAATGTTAACCCCTAAAATGGTGTCTTTGCCTGGCTTGGTCAGTACTTTCACGCGGCCATAGGCACTGTTATCGGCGATGGCACGATCTAGCTCGCTCATGTCGTAGCAGGTGACCTCGTAATCCAAACCTTGTGCCTGCGCTTGCTGCTCGGTCAAGCCCACATTGGCCACTTGCGGCGTGGTGTACGTCACCCACGGAATAACGGAATAGTCCGCCTTAAAGGTTTTGAACATACCGAACAAAGCATTGACCGAAGCATACCAAGCCTGGTGCGATGCCACATGGGTAAACTGGAACGGCCCGGCCACATCGCCACAGGCGTAAATGTTTGGAAAGTTGGTTTGCATTAGCGCATTGGTTGTCACCGTGCGATTGGTGTGAACGCCCAGCTCTTCAAGCCCAAATCCGGTTATATTCGGCTGTCGCCCAACGGCTATCAATGCTTTATCGAAAGGAAGTGCCACTTCTTCGCCGTTATGCTCCGCAATAAGCACCGACTCGCTTTGGCGCTGCTCAAACCGCAGGGCCTTGTGATTCAACTTGGTGTTTACACCCTCGGCCGCAAGGCGTGTTGCTAGTAATTGGGCGGTATCTGCGTCTTCTTGCGCCATTAAACGTTCGGCCATTTCCACCTGAGTCACCTGCGACCCTAAACGCTGAAACGCTTGGGAAAGCTCACAGCCAATGGGGCCGCCACCTAATACCAATAAACGCTTCGGCAGCTCTTTTAAGTCCCACAGGGTGTCGGAGGTGAGGTAGTCTACCTCGTCTAAACCGGGCAGCGCGGGTACCAGGGGCTTCGCACCCGTGGCAATAATAATACTGCGCGTGGTCATGCGTTTGGTTTCGCCGTTTTGGGTCACCTCCACTTCCCAAGGCGAGACAATGCGCGCCTCGCCCACCTCTACATTCACACCTAGTTTGGTGTAGCGCTCTATAGAGTCGTGAGGTTCAATTTCTTTGATGACCGCATGTACTTGTTCCATCACTTTTTTAAAGTCGACGGTGACTTCACCAACATTCACCCCCACACCCTCGGCCTGGCGAGCGTTATGGGCCAACGCGGCAACATGCAATAGCGCTTTAGAAGGAACACACCCCGTATTCAAACAGTCGCCGCCCATTTGGTGTTTTTCTATAAGGGTGACTTTAGCTTTTACCGCCGCCGCTATGTAAGCGCTGACCAACCCGCCAGAGCCTGCACCAATTACCACGAGGTTGTTGTCAAAAGACCTTGGCTTGGTAAAACCTTGGTACACTTGGCGCCGCTTCACCAGACCAAGCACAAACTTAGCCAGCAAGGGCATAACCCCAAGCAGGGCAAATGCGCCCAACAAGTCGAGGGACACGACATCGCTTAACTGGGTGACTTGCGCCAACTGAGTGCCCGCATTAATAAACACGGCTGCGCCCAGCAGCATACCCACCTGACTAACCCAGTAATAAGTCCACACTTTTATGCTGGTCAGCCCCATAAGAAGGTTGATCATAAAAAACGGAAAGACAGGCACCAAGCGTAGGCTTAATAGGTAAAACGCACCGTCGCGGGCTATGCCTTGGTTGATGGTGTTCAAGCGAGCCCCAAACTTTTTCTGCACCCAGTCTCGCAGCAAGAAACGAGCACTTAAAAAGGAAAGCAGCGCGCCTAACGAAGCCGCAAAGCTGGCTAATAATAAGCCCCAACCAAAACCAAAAATAGCGCCAGCCCCCAGAGTGAGCACGGCCGCTCCTGGCAGTGACAAGGCGGTGGCAACCACATAGATCACAAAGTAAGCGGCAAACATGGCCAATGGGTGTTCAACAAATAACTGCTGTAACTGCAGTTGCTGCTGCTTCAGCATGTCCAAGGACAAGTAGTGAGTGGCGTCTAAGGTAAAGGCTGCAAACAGCAACCCGGCAATGACCAATAACAGCACAATTTTCTTCAATGACATGCACATTCCTTAAAATTGATAGGTGAGGCTAACCCGCGCATGCCGTGGCTGCGCAGGAAATACCAAAGTCGCCCCAAAATAGCCGCCTTCAAATACCGGTGACCAATTGTCTTGATCTGTCACATTAAATACGTCCAAGCGCACAAGCAGTTCCGGCCTAATACGCACGCCCGTATTTATATTTAACGTATGCTGGTCGCGAATGAACACCGTTTGTAAATAGTCGAGCGGGTACGCTTGGGTGTAGCTTACGTCGCCCCCGACAAACCAGCGTTCGCTTATCCGCCACCCCGCCACTAGCGAAGCCTGCACCTCGGGAATGCCCTGCAATTGCTGGTTCGAGGCCGGAAACACGGTAAAGTTCGGTGAGCCCAGGCCGGTGCCAACAATAAGGTCGGGGCGCGAAGCGTCGAACACATCCGCTACCTGCCGAGTACCTTGAAGGGCTGGGGAATTGTCCCAGCGTGCATCAATATAGCTGGCCGCAAACGTGACCCAATACCCCTGCTGCGACGCATAGTGCCATTGCCCTTCAATGCCTTGCGTATGAATACCGCTGTTGGAGCCGTCTCGATTACGCAAGCTGCGGGTTTGACTAAACAGCACTAGGTCAGCATACCAAGTAGCCGACTCGGGTGCATACTTAACACCCGCTTCATACAAGGTGTTTTCTGTGGCAAATTGCTGGCTGTCGATGGTGCCTGCGGCCGTTAAACTATGCCCACCCGCCATCGAATTAGACGTTGAGTCGCTCACATATGCGGTGCCATACAAGGTCGCATTCGGCGAAAGCTTGTACTGTGTGCTAAAACTCACGGCATTTAGCCAGTCGCTGTGGCTGTCACGGGCCGGGGTGACGCCTTCCGGCGCCAGTGGGTCTTTCGCGGTAACCTCATAATAGTCTGCGCGCACCCCGCCGGTCACTCGCCAACGCTCTGATAGCCGAACTTCATGCTGCGCAAACACACCCCACTGGTAGCTGGTGGAGTCTGTAGTATCCGACAGGTTAAAGTCGCCAACACCGTCGCCGTTTATGTCGTACTGACTGCCCGGCGACACGAACACCCCCGGGCGCAGCTCTATTAAGCGTGCCTTTTGTGCATCCGTCAGTGGAATGCGGCGGTTACTTAATGGCCCAGTTAAATCAATGGGGTTGTCGGCTTCCGTGGTGAATTGGCTGTAACCGAGCACATCGTTTATGCGCAGGTTCAGGCCCACAATGGTTAGCTTATTTATGTGGAGCTCGGTGCGGTTTTCAAAGGTGTGGGCACCGTCAATAATTTCAACAAAGCTGTTTTGGTTAATTCCTTCGCGTGTTAAGTACTGGTAGTAAGTGCGATTAACCAACACGGCTTGGTCGTTAAACCAATGCTGGAACTTAGCGTGCAGCAAGGCTGTTTCTGCGGTATTGCTGTCTAAAGGGTCTGTAAGCGTGGTACTACGTGCAATGCGAACTTCACCTGTTGGGCTCACCACTGCGCCAGGCCCCGGTACGTACGAGCCATTCGGCTGCCGTCCTTGCCCGGTAATATACAGGTTATGGTCTATTAAGTTCTGTGTGGGTCGGTTGATGCCTGCGTTATCTGTCCAGCGCACATCATAGAGTTCTGCCGACACCTCAAGCTGGGTGTCTCGGCTTGGTGCATAGGTATAAGCCAGCAATACATCCTTGCTGTTATGCTGGTGGTAGTCGTAAAAGCTACCTTCATCTACATACTCAGCACTGACCCGAAAGCCCTGCTTCCCTTCTTCCAGTACCCAGTTATGGTCCACCTGGGCCCGGTATTTATTCCACTGGCCTAGCTGCAGCTGAAGCTGCGAGGGCATTGCCTGCAAACGAGCCCGCTTGGTTTGCAGGTTCACAAAGCCACCCACGCGCTGAGAGCTGCCAAGCATGATCGGTGGTGCGCCCTTCACAATCGCCATACCTTCAATGGCGTTAAACGACATAGGAATACCCAAGCCATTGTTTCCCGCTTGTCTGCGCATACCCGCTTCATAAAGTTCGCCCAACTGGCCGCGCAAGGTCGGCAATGAAGGGTTGCCAAAGCCCGCTGCGGCAAAACTATTCGGAGTAAAACGAGCTATGTCATGCAGGGTGGTTATCGCCGCAGCGTCCATTAACTGAGCGTTAATAATAGTGGCCGCGCGAGGAATATCTTGCAGGCTCTGTGCTAACCCAAACAAACCTTCTGCCTGCTCTTCGGAAGGTAGCACCGGCGTGTCACTACTGCGGCCAATCACTTCAATAACTTCAATGGGCTTTTCTTGTGCCGCCAGCAAGCACGGGGCGAAGGCCAACAAGGCTAATTTTTTCATTCAGGGCGTCCAGAGTTTTGAAGTTTGAAAACAGACAATACGTATGTTTATACGTTATCAAGCGTTAAATAGTTTCATCTTACAATGTTTTTGTCGCACGAAACCAAAACTGCGCTAGTATCGTATAGAAGAAACGTCCTACTAAAAAAGGCAACGATGATGCAAAAGATCCATACACTACTTATCGCTCTCGGTGTGATAGCCCTGCTTTTATTAGCACTGTCAGGCCCCTTATACGCAAACAACATACTCGAACTAGGTACCGCCTTCACCTTACTGCGGTGGGCAGCTTACCTAGGTGCTGCAGCTTTTGTGGCCAATATTATCGCTTACTTTATTTGCCGCCCCACAGGACTTATCGCCGGCCTTACTGGGCTAGCTATTGTCGCCGGGGGCATTGCTTTTTACATGCCGTATTCGCAAATGCGGGTTGCCAAAAGCGTACCGCCCATTCACGACATTAGCACCGACACTCAAAACCCACCTGAGTTTATCGCCGTAGCCCCCTTACGGGCCGACGCTCCAAACCCGCTGGAATACGCCGGCAAAGAAACCGCAGAACAGCAACTACGGGCCTACCCCGACCTCACCACCTATAGCACCAAAGAGTCGCCAATGAACCTGTTTGATGCCGCCTTAGCACGGGCTCAAGAAATGGGGTGGGACATTGTTGATAGCAACCAGGCGGAGGGCCGCATTGAAGCCACCGACACCACCCGCTGGTTCGGCTTTAAAGACGACGTTGTTATTCGCATACGTGCAACCGACTCAGGCAGCGAGCTGGATATTCGCAGTAAGTCTCGGGTTGGCCGAAGCGACGTAGGGAAAAACGCCGCACGTATTCGCGAATTCCTATCCGAGTTATAACCACCTGAACATATACAAGACCCTGAAGCTTTTACTTTGCTGTGAGTAATAGCTTCAGAAAGCCTCTATTTTTGTAAGCTATCGCTGAATAAACCGCAGGTCTCTATCTATCATGACCCTACACTGTTATAGAGGTTGTAGCCTGAAAGGCTGCAGAGCATTCTTATTTAATAACAGTAAGGTGAAAACATGGATGTGGACAAACTACGCAACTTGCACCAGCTTAAAGAGGAAGGGCTATTAAGCGAAGAAGAGTTTCAGCTTGAAAAAGAAAAGCTACTGAACAAGCCTGAGCCAAAGCCCGAACAGTCTATGCCAGAAGTCGTTGCAGGTGTCGGAACAAACCAACAACAATACTCAATGCTTATGCACTTATCGTTACTGATTGGGCTTGTGCTTCCTATTGTCGGCTTAATCGTGCCGCTCATACTGTGGCTTACTAAGAAGGACAACAACTACATAGATCAAAACGGCCGCATTATTGTGAATTGGCTTATTAGCTATGCTATTTATGCCTTTGTTTCTATGCTGCTTATTCTCATTATCATTGGGGCCCCTATGTTAGTCGCCCTCGCCGTGTGCCATGTGGTGTTCGCCATTATGGGCGCACTCAAAGCGAAAGACGGCATACTGTGGCACTACCCATTAAGCATTAAGTTCTTCAAGGTGGAGTTAAACACACTTGAAGCTCAATAATAAAGGGGCATACAGCCCCTTTTTAGCCTTTACCTGCCTCAAAGTAAGCGGCGTCACCCCACACTTCATGGCTTCCACACATCATTAAGTGAATAACCAAAGGCACTATATCGCCAAGCAGCTGACAAGCCACTTGCACTTGCTCGCGGTTCAGCCCACTACCATAAGTAGCACCGCCGTGCAGAAGCTGGTTACGTAAGGTGTACAGCCTGTCCATAATAATACTCAACACAGTCACTGTGTCTTGCGAGCCTAAGGCCGTATTCGCTCGCTTCTTCGCTCCTGCAAAGCGCTCTTCCCAGCCTAAGTCATGCTCTTTGTCGTTCACGTCATCCCAGTAAGGCTGAAAAACATATTTATTATTTAATAATGTGCGAATAGATCCCGAGTATTGTGACCAGACTAAGTTATACAGTTTGCGTTTCGTGTCATACCCCACTAAACGTTCAAAGAACTGCCCATACACATCGCGTTCATACGCACGGCTTAGAACGCTGTGGTTGCTTGCATACGCAGCATTAAAAGATACCCATAAAAACACAAACTCGCCGTCGAGGTCTTCTCGCTCACGCTCAAGCTCCGCTTTTTTTAACCAGCTAAGCGCTCGGTGAACACGCAAACTAAGCCCCTGCGCCCAGCCCTCACGGTGTTCACGTTGGTACGCCTTTAATTGCTTGTAGTCCATTACCTGTTCATCCCCTTCGCTGTTGAATATTTAAACGAATGAGAGTAACAGTATTGAATTTATGTTAAGAAGTAAACAGCGTCCATGCTGCATCACAGTCCTTGTGAGATCCATTGCACCTACTTTATATCAGGGGTACGTCGTATTGTGTCGGGGCAAGGTTACAAACATATTAAATTATGGACTACAGGTTTCTTTCTAAACCTAGTAGCCTACATAAGACCCTTTGTAAACTTCACACGAAAGGAGCACACCATGGAAACACGGAAATCTGCCGGTGTATTTTTAGGTATTAGCATTGCCATCGGGTTAGCCTTGCTTGGCTTTCAACTCGCAAACGCTGCCATTTCAGTGAAGCAGTTCGAACGCAGCGTTACTGTAAAAGGCTTATCCGAGCGGGAGGTTATGGCCGACATTGTGTTGTGGCCTATACAATTCAGCGCTGCTAGTAACGACTTAAGCGCCTTGTATGACACCATTGAAAAGAACACCAGCGACATTCAAAGTTTCTTGGTTGAAAACGGCATAGACCCAGACGACATAAGCGCTTCAGCTCCTGCCATTACCGACAAATCAGCACAACAATGGGGCGGTAACGACTCGGCAAAATACCGTTATACCGCCACACAAACCATTACCGTGTATTCAGAAAACATAGACACCGCACGCGCCATCATGCCGCAGCTTTCCGAACTAGGTAAGCAAGGCATTGTTTTCACCAGCGGTAGTTACGACACCCGCACCGAATACATTTACACCCGCTTAAATGACATAAAACCCAGCATGGTGGAAGAAGCCACTCAGGAAGCCCGCGCTGTCGCACAAAAATTCGCCAGCGACTCCGACAGCCAACTCGGTAAAATAAAACGCGCCTCCCAAGGCCAGTTCAGCATTACCGAGCGCGACAAAAACAACCCACACATTAAAAAAGTACGGGTTGTTTCAACCATTGAGTATTATTTGTCGGATTAGGTGAGAGCTGCTCAAAAATTTAAAATAAAAGCAATTTCGGGGCGTTAACTTATATATCTTAGAAAGATTATTGCAGCCGACCCTCAACTTAACGCTTGTTATCTAAGCACCCTAAGAGATTCATTAACTTATTAACTATCGATGAGTTTGTAAACAGCGTTAGTTCTAAACTTCCTCTGCTCACTCCAAACAGGCCAAAGTCATTGTGTCTCTTAGGTTAATGCGGGCCCATCCAGGGATTTACTGTCATTTTTTTAAGCTAGATATGGACATTGCTTCTTGATAAGCCTACCATCGCACTTCGCCTACGCGAACTGAAGATTTCGCACAGGCGAAGTCAAAGTAAGCTTAAAGGAGATTGGCAGTGACTAATTACGTATCTGTTGAAGCAAAAGCAAATGAGTGGGGTACAAGTAAAAGATATGTACAGATACTCTGTGGTGAGGGTAAAGTGATTGGTGCAAAAAAACAAAGTGGCGTATGGCTAATACCACATGACGCTATGAAGCCATCTCAGAACACTCAAGAACAACAAAAACAGCTTAATGTGCTATCTCTATTTTCAGGCTGTGGTGGCATGGACTTGGGCTTTGAAGGCAACTTCATCGTTAATTCAAAGTCTCACAATCCAAGGGTTAACGATGATTGGTCTGTAGAGTACATCGACAATAATAAAGTCAAGTTACCAAAAACCAGGTTCAAAACTGTTTTTGCTAATGACATAAGATCTGATGCTAGAACAGCTTGGACCTCATATTTTTCTAAACATGGACTAGAAAAGTCTACATATTGCCTTGATAGCATAGTAGATCTTGTTAAGCTCCATACTGATAGCAAGATAAAAGTGTTCCCAGACGATGTTGATGTAGTTACTGGCGGGTTTCCTTGCCAAGACTTTTCTGTTGCTGGAAAGCGTCAAGGGTTTAACTCTTCTAAGTCTCACAAAGGTGTAGCCCTTTGTGAAGAAACAGCAAATGAAGAGAACCGGGGGCTACTATATATATGGATGAAAAAAGTCATTGAAATAACTAAGCCTAAAGTTTTCATTGCTGAAAACGTCAAAGGTCTTGCCAACCTGAAAGATGTGAAAGAAGTTATTGAGAATGACTTTTCTCAAGCCGGTGGGGACGGTTATCTAGTGGTTCCAGCTAGAGTGCTATTGGCTGCTAACTATGGTGTGCCGCAAAGCAGAGAAAGAGTAATATTTATAGGGTTAAAGAAGTCAGCTCTCAAGCCAAACATCAAAGATCTATTGTCAATGCCTGAAATACCCATTGAGTTAGATCCTTACCCACTAATTACCCATACTAAAGACGGCCTTTCGGGAACATTACCATTTGTAAATCTAGGAGACATACTTTCAGATCTACCAGAGCCTGAAGAGAGTAAAGATATTGATCAGCAACGTTATTCCAAGGCCAAATTTATGGGTAAACACTGCCAGGGTCAAACTGAAATTAAGTTAGACTCTATTGGACCAACTATTAGAGCTGAACATCATGGCAATATTGAGTTTAGAAGATTATCTACTGCAAATGGAGGTAGGTACTTAGATGAACTAGAGTCTGGGAAAAAAGAAAGGCGATTAACGATTAGAGAGTGCGCAAGAATTCAAACGTTTCCTGATGATTATGAGTTTATCCAAAAAGGAGAAGCAGACTACAAGAACGTAACTGCTTCAGATGCATACAAGCTAATTGGAAACGCAGTACCACCACTGCTTGGATACCATATTGCCATGAGGCTGCAGAGTTTATGGAGTGTCTATTTCAAGGACTCTTAAAATAAATTCAAAGTGCTGAGGTTCAATATTGTTTTTTAGCAGCAGCTTTTTCCAGATATGTTGACGAGCTTTGCGTTCATTTGGGATATGAGTATATTCTACCCAATAGGACTTAAGCTCGTTACCTTCTAGTTCATTAAAAGCTAAAATGATATAGTCTTTCTTTTCCAGAAAGGTTTTTAAAACTTTAGGTGCTTGGGGAATTTCATATCCACAGTACTCAATATCAGATTTCCCACCAGCTGAAAATTTATCTCTTAAACTAGAGTCTACCACACTGTATTTCGACACCAACCATTTGCTCAGTTGATTATACTTGCAGTGGGGTGGTCCATTAAGAAGCTCGGGGAACAAGACAAAAGCCTCTCCATATATCCTGTTAATCAAACTTGCACTCAATGATGACCAACTTGTAATTATTGCAGGCGAAGTATCATCTTCACTTTTTCCGAGCCACCAGGCTGTCTTTCCTTCTTTTTTAAAGTAATCTGTTATTAACTCAATTGGGCTAGTTGAGTTATTTAGCTCACTATATGTGATACCGCTTTTATTAAAGAACGACTCTTCTTTAGAAATACCCAGGTCAATTTTATACCTTGGACTATGCGTCACTACAACATCTGAAACACATGACTCATAGTCTGCCATTCGTATTTCAATTGTACCGGTAGGTGCCATTTTAAAGAAAACTATATATAAAGCATCCACCTTAACGCTTGTGCTTCCTAACACACTATTGCCATTTATAATCCATGACTTCCCTTTAGAGGTACTACTTTTAATTTCGACTCCTATTGTCAGACCATCAACATAGTTAATAACAACGTCCGGGAATTGATGGCTATTTAGTTCATGCTGAACACTTGATACAGTAACTAACTCTTCACCTTTTAGCTCGTTCACATTCTCAACAAATACAGTCTCACACTCCTTTGAAAAATCATTTTTTATGAATGTGCATTCACCGCTTTCAATTTTACTTTCTATTCTATCTATCACTCTACTTATAAAGTCTTCAGCTCTAAAATGTACCATCTATTATCCTTTCAATAGAAAACAGTCTAACTAATAGAAATAGCAAGGCGCTAACTAACTCAACAGTATCACATACAATAGTTACTCATTGAAAAATAAAAAAACGTTTTATCTATGAGGAGCTTTCACCTTTATCTTTCATTGTATTTGAGGCCTCATAGTTTTAACAAGACTTAACTCGTGACCTCATTATTCCAGCATACACTACTCCTAGGTGTATGCTGGAATAATGAGTCGACGGCAAGTAGGAGGTAACTCGTACTCCGTAAGAAACAGGGCACTGTTAAAACTTCCCAGCTTAGCGCACATTCCTGATATACAGGCTTGAATAAGTAGAGGTGCTGAGAATCACTGCGCGGTCAAGCCACCGTCGATCACAAACTCAGAGCCGGTGGAGTAGCTGGAGTCGTCGGAAGCGAGGTATAGCACCATGCTGGTCACTTCTTCAGGCTTGGCAATGCGCTTGAGAGGGATGGTTTTAGCGAATTCTTCTACGGCGGCTTTGGCGTCTTCTTGCATCAGCATGGGGGTTTCAATAACGCCTGGGTGCACGGAGTTCACGCGAATGCCAAAAGGGGCACATTCAAGGGCTGCGGCTTTGCTCATGCCGCGAACGGCGAACTTGCTGTCGGTGTAGCCAATAGCGCCACCCACAAGGCCATTAATCGACGAGATATTAATAATGGAGCCTGTTTTTGCTTGTTGCATGACTGGAATGACCGCCTTCATACCTAAAAACACGGACACTTGGTTAATTTCCAGAATTTTCCGGTACTGCGCCAAACTGGTGTCTAAAATGGACTGGGCCATAGTAATTCCGGCGTTATTCACCAGTACGTCAATGTTGCCAAAGGCTTGAGTAGTTTCCTCTACTACCTTTGCCCAGTCTTCTTCCGAGGTCACGTCTTGCTTAATAAACAAGGCATTCGGGCCTAACTCTGCTGCTAAGGCCTGGCCTTTCTGTTCATTTAAATCGGTGAGAACAACGAGTGCGCCTTCCTGTACAAATGCACGAGCATGAGTTGCGCCCATGCCTTGGGCAGCACCTGTGATAATTGCGACTTTATTGTGTAAGCGGGCCATACTTACTCCTTTATATGAATGTGGTTCCAGTATAGCTGCTATAGAGTGTGTTTCTAGTTGACCGGTGTTACAGAAACCGTGTCACTCGCTAGACATGAAGGCTAGCTGTTGCTCATGGGCATCACGCGATTCCGACCTAACCGTTTCGCCTGATATAACTGGCGGTCGGCTACCTCTAGTAAATCGCTGTGACGCATGCCAGGCTTTAGCTCCGCCACACCAAACGAAGCGGTAACACCTGTAATTCGACGGTTGGTGCGACGATCAACCACGCTAATTTTTTCCAGCGCCAAGCGGATATTTTCCGCTTGATGAATGGCCTCAGCCAAGGTGGCGTTGTGCATTAAAATAGCAAACTCTTCGCCGCCAAAACGGAAGGGGGTTGCATTCGGCTTGCATTTTTCTTGCAGCCGCTTGGCAATTGCTTTCAGCACCCGATCGCCCATTTGGTGCCCGTAGCTGTCGTTCACTTTTTTAAAGTAGTCCACATCCACAATAATGAGGCTCGTGGGTTTCTCTGTATTGATGGCTGCAATTTCACTGTCGAGGTAGCGGCGGTTATACAAGCCTGTTAGCGCGTCGTAAAAGGCGTCTTTTTGGCTTTTTTGCAGCTCGGCTTTTAGCTTGCTAATTTCTTCTTCTGCAGCTTTTAATGCCGTAGCAAAGTCGACCGTCGAGCTTCGAATAAGCTGCGCTTCTTTTACCATATTGCGCACGAGTTTCATGACCTCGTTCATAGACCAACCTTCTTTCTCCACCTTGTCCAAGTGGCGTAGGTTCGTTTCCATAGAGGCTTTAAACCCTTCCGCATTGTTTTGTGTATCCAATACGGTTTGCGAAAGCTCCGTTACCATGGCTTCCACATTTTGCCTGAGTTGCCAGGCGTTTAATTCTTCTTTGTCGGCCACATACTTACGGTACAGCTCTTGGGTATAAATATCGGAAAAAGGCCGGCCTTCATCTAAAGCACGCTGAACCTCTTCTTGAAGTGCGTTGTTTTGATTTTCCGCATAGGTATACCACAGCGCATAATTGGTGGGTATGGCTGGAATTTTGTGCTTAAGCAATAGCGGAATCGTTTGCTTAAGCGTTTTAAAAGAATGTTCGAGTGAGTCCGTCATGCTAAATTTCGTGTCCGCTTTGCTATGAAATCCCTAATCTGCCGCAATCGTTGCATTCCAATTAATAGCTTGCCAGCGGCCGTCCCGGTGCACAAACACGCCTGTGTTAAAATACCGCCCAATGACAATTCCATCCGTCGCAGCGGTCAGCGTGAAATTCACAATAACAACTTTATTCAGCACTTTCACCTCAATGTCTTCAGCGCCATACCAAGTGTCTGTTTGCGCAGGGTCTTCAGGCTGAACACCTTCGAACCCCTGCATCAAGGTCTCCTTACCAAAACGTTTCCCACTTGAGCTGGTGTAAGTTAAACCGTCCGCCCAAAACGCTGCGTGGGCCTGCGGGTCATTAATACTTGCGCCATACAGGAAGGTTTCAATGGTGCCTGTTAGCTCGGCTTCCACGTCGGTGTGAGCAAAGGTGTTAAACGATATAAAGAACAGCATCAGAAGGGTTAACTTACGCATAATAGGAGTTCCTTTTACATAAGCCACTCGTTTAAGAGTCGCACTGGCGTTAGGGGAAATGCAGTATAAATATTAACCTCATCTTAACGTATAAGGTGTCTGCATTCACCTTCATTTCTGCTACCATAAGACTATTAGATGCTTAGTCACTCACACTCTCTAAACTTCAAACGGAAGGTAATTCTATGAAAAATTTAATTCAGATAGCCGCAGTATTTATCGCTTTGAGTTTGTCATCAACCGCATTTGCAAAATCATGTGATATCGAAATTGATAGTACAGACTCGATGACCTTCGACAAAAAAGAGCTAGCGATAAGCTCTGAGTGTACGGAAGTGAACCTTACTCTGAATCACGTAGGTGAATTTCCCAAGAATGTGATGGGCCATAACTGGGTATTAACCCAAACGGCCGATATGCAAGAAGTGGTAAACGCAGGTGGCGCAGCAGGCCTAGACAATGAATACTTACCAGCAGACCAATCAAAGGTGATTGCTGCAACGAAAATCATCGGTGGCGGTGAAAGCACCACCATTACTTTTTCTACCAGCGGTTTGGAAAAAGGCGGTGACTACACGTTCTTCTGCAGCTTCCCAGGCCACTGGGCGATTATGCAAGGTAAGTTCATCGTTAACTAAACACCAACGGCAGGCCATGCCTGCCCTTGTATCTCTCAAGGTGACGTGTTTAGCTAACATTTCACCAGTGGAGTAAGTGAGGCTGAGCCTGCCCTTAGTCATAAAGACTGTAACGTAGATTGGCCCCTTACTCCATGTCCTCATTCAAACT
>NZ_PIPQ01000006.1 GCF_003987015.1 Aliidiomarina taiwanensis
TTTGTAAGGCTCTTCCATTCAAAAGTTCAACAATTGCCAACCGAAGTTGGTCTTTATGTTGATGCTTTTGTCTGCAAGTGCCCACACAGATTACTTGGCTTGATAAATTGTTAAAGAGCGTTGCTTCGTTCCGAAGCAGGGAAGCGTATTCTACGCTTCCGGCCAGTAAAGTCAAGGGCTAAATTTATTTTTCTTAGCGCTCCTTTTCTTGGCTGTTGCCGGTTTGTGCCTGACAACGGATGCGAATTATAGAGATCATTTTCATTAGATCAACCACTATTTTCAAAATAAGTTTTGATCGAACAAAAAACGAACCGATCGCCTTCAAAACGTACAAATTTGGGGCTTAATCCCTAAAGTTTTCGAATTGAAGCGGTAATTCAATGTTTGATTCTTTCAGTAGCGCTATCGTTTGTTGCAAATCATCACGCTTCTTTCCGTTAATGCGAACCTTGTCACCCTGAATAGAAGCTTGCACTTTAAGTTTGGCATCTTTAACGGTTTTAACAATCTGCTTAGCAGTTGGCTGATCAATCCCCTGTTTAAAAGTTAAGTTTAATGAGAACGTCTTGCCACTATGAACAGGTGCGTCTTCTACATCAATACCTGCTAGGCTAATGTTTCGCTTCGATGCGCTATTACGAAAAATTTCTAATAGCTGGTTGACCTGAAAGTCTGACTCAGATTTCAAAGTGACCGTAAGATCATTCAATTCAATCGAGGCTTCAACGTTACGGAAGTCAAAGCGGGTGGATAACTCACGATTCGCATTCTCAACTGCGTGGCGAAGTTCTACTTTATCGATTTCAGAAACTACATCAAAACTTGGCATAAAAAGACCTACTAACTAATAAGGAATGGAAAATACTATATATAGTACATGAGATAACTTATTTATGAGCAAAAAAAAACGGAGCCATTAAGACTCCGTCATTTCTTTGCTTTTAAGTAGAAATTACTCTTCAGTAACTACTTCTTCAGCAACTTCGTCGTTTACCGGACGGTCAACTAGCTCAACATAAGCCATTGGAGCGTTGTCACCAGTACGGAAACCACATTTCAGAATGCGAGTGTAACCACCCGGACGTTCTGTATAACGTGGACCTAACTCGTTGAACAATTTACCAACTGTTGCTTTGTCGCGTGTACGAGCAAACGCTAAACGGCGGTTTGCTACGCTATCTTCTTTAGCCAATGTGATCAGAGGCTCGATTACACGACGCAGCTCTTTCGCTTTTGGCAATGTGGTTTTGATCACTTCGTGACGAACCAACGAGCTTGCCATATTGCTGAACATCGCTTTGCGATGGCTGCTGTTGCGGTTAAGTTGACGACCACTTTTACGATGGCGCATACTAAATACCCTTTTTTGTAAACTTTTTACCCAGCGATCTAGTGGGAAAGTTAGTCGTTTTCTAACAAGCTTGCTGGCGGCCAGTTCTCTAGGCGCATACCTAGTGAAAGTCCACGTGATGCAAGCACATCTTTGATTTCTGTTAGTGACTTCTTACCTAAGTTAGGAGTTTTCAATAACTCAACTTCGGTACGTTGTACTAGATCACCAATATACTGAATCGCTTCTGCTTTTAGACAGTTTGCAGAACGAACAGTCAGCTCCAGATCATCGACCGGACGCAACAGAATCGGATCAAACTCTGGCTTTTCTTCTTTCTCTTCAGGTTCGCTCTTATCGCGTAACTCAACAAAGGCATCTAACTGTTCAGCTAGAATTGTTGCTGCGCGACGAATTGCTTCTTCAGGATCTAGAGTACCATTGGTTTCCATATCGATAACCAACTTGTCTAGGTCT
This sequence comes from Aliidiomarina taiwanensis, assembly GCF_003987015.1. Classification (GTDB taxonomy): domain Bacteria; phylum Pseudomonadota; class Gammaproteobacteria; order Enterobacterales; family Alteromonadaceae; genus Aliidiomarina; species Aliidiomarina taiwanensis. The sequence continues at coordinate 1,811 of NZ_PIPQ01000006.1, forward strand.
GTACGTTGTTCAACACGAGCTGAATCAACAGTATAAGCAACACGCTCTACTGGGCTGAAAGAAGCGTCTACCAGAAGGTGACCAATCGAACGACCTTCATCGTCATTCTGCTTGCGTACGCTTGCAGGGACGTAACCGCGACCTCGTTCAACTTTAAGTTGCATTTTCAGTTCAGTGTCACCGGTCAACGTACAAATAACGTGATCAGGATTAACAATCTCAACATCACCGTCAGTTGTAATATCACCTGCAGTTACAACGCCCGCGCCTGATTTACTTAAAGTTAACACGGCTTCATCTTTGCCATGTAGAATTACAGCGAGACCTTTAAGGTTGAGCAGGATTTCAATGATGTCTTCCTGGACACCCTCTTTCGTGCTGTACTCATGCTGTACACCGTCTATTTCAACTTCAGTTACGGCACAACCCGGCATTGAAGATAAAAATATACGGCGAAGCGCATTACCCAGCGTATGACCAAAGCCACGTTCAAGCGGCTCCAACGTTACCTTAGCGCGGTTGGTGCTGATTTGCTCGATTTCAACGAGACGTGGTTTTAGAAATTCGGTTACAGAACCCTGCATTATGTCCCCTCTTTATGCTGAGGCCTTACTTAGAGTAAAGCTCTACGATCAACTGTTCGTTAATATCTGCAGACAGGTCAGTGCGTTCTGGAATACGTTTGAAAGTGCCTGACATTTCTTTCGTATCCACTTCGACCCAGATTGGCTTCTCACGCTGTTCAGACAGCTCAAGAGCAGCTGCAATACGTGCTTGCTTTTTCGCTTTTTCGCGAACGCTCACTACGTCTTCCGGCTTTACCTGGTAAGAAGGAATATTTACTACGCGACCGTTAACTACAATACCTTTGTGACTTACCAACTGACGTGCTTCAGCACGCGTAGAGGCAAAGCCCATACGGTATACTACGTTATCGAGACGACTTTCTAAAAGGACAAGAAGGTTCTCACCTGTGTTACCTTTTAAACGAGCAGCTTCTTTATAGTAGTTACGGAATTGCTTTTCCAGCACACCGAACATACGACGTACTTTCTGCTTTTCACGTAACTGAACGCCGTAATCAGACAGGCGGCCACGACGGGCACCGTGCTGTCCTGGTGCAGTTTCCAATTTACATTTGGAATCTATTGCACGCACGCCGCTTTTAAGGAACAAGTCTGTTCCTTCGCGACGACTTAGTTTGAGTTTTGGACCCAAATATCTAGCCATGTTCTTTCTCCAACTATCGTATCACGCCAATTAAACGCGACGTTTCTTGGGCGGACGACAACCGTTGTGAGGAATCGGTGTCACATCAGTGATGTTCGTAATTTTGTAGCCGATCGCATTTAGTGCACGAATCGAAGACTCGCGACCTGGACCTGGACCTTTTACGAACACTTCAAGATTTTTCAACCCGTGTTCCTTCGCCACTTCACCTGCACGTTCTGCTGCTACCTGAGCTGCGAACGGCGTAGACTTACGTGAACCACGGAAGCCTGAGCCTCCAGATGTAGCCCACGACAGAGCGTTACCCTGTCTGTCTGTAATAGTGATGATGGTGTTGTTGAAAGACGCATGGATGTGCGCCATACCGTCGGTTACTTGCTTTTTAACGCGCTTCCGACTGCGAGCAGGTGTTTTAGCCATTGCTGATTCTCCTTACTTCTTAATCGGTTTACGCGGACCTTTACGAGTGCGCGCATTTGTTTTAGTGCGCTGTCCACGTAGAGGTAAGCTGCGACGATGACGCAAACCGCGGTAGCAACCGAGGTCCATCAAACGTTTAATGTTCATTGAAATTTCACGACGAAGGTCACCCTCTACAGAGTATTTTGCTACTTCGTCACGGATTTTGTCTAATTCAGCCTCTGACAAGCTACCAATTTTAGTAGTTTCAGCGATACCAACAGTATTCAGAATTTCTGAAGAAAGGGTACGGCCTACACCGTAAATTGATGTCAGTGCAATCACTGCATGCTTATTGTCAGGGACGTTAATGCCAGCTATACGGGCCACTAACATATCTCCTATGGTTTATGGGCGCCAGGTTGAAAAGCCCGTTAGGATACTCAACCGGTTACCTAATTGCAAATAAAACACAGCCCGATGCTTACACCGGACTGTGCACTTACTTTGTTAACCCTGCCGTTGTTTATGCTTTGGGTCTGTGCAAATGACACGAACTACGCCGTGACGTTTAACGACCTTGCAATTCCGGCAGATTGTCTTAACGGAAGCACGAACTTTCATTGCTATTCTCCGTAATGTGCTTTCTTATCGGCCATAGCCTTTAAGATTTGCTTTTTTCAGCACCGACTCATATTGATGAGACATCATATGAGTTTGTACTTGTGCCATGAAATCCATGGTGACCACTACAATAATTAGAAGTGAAGTACCACCGAAGTAGAACTGCACATTCCAAGCGATCATCATAAACTCAGGTACCAAACAGATAAAGGTAATGTACAAAGCGCCTGCTAATGTAAGACGTGTCATTACTTTATCGATGTATCGTGACGTTTGTTCACCTGGACGAATACCTGGTATGAAAGCACCAGACTTCTTCAAGTTGTCTGCTGTATCACGAGGGTTAAACACCAACGCAGTATAGAAGAAACAGAAGAAAATAATCGCCGCAGCGTAGAGCATAACGTATAAAGGCTGTCCCGGTGACAATGTCAACGCAACTTCCTGTAATACGTTTGCAACAGCACCTTCACCTGAACCAAACCATGTGGCTATTGTACCAGGGAAAAGAATAATGCTTGAAGCAAAAATTGGCGGAATTACACCTGCCATATTCACTTTTAATGGCAAGTGCGAAGTTTGTGCCGCAAATACTTTACGCCCTTGTTGGCGTTTTGCGTAGTTTACCACAATTCTTCTTTGACCGCGCTCTACAAATACAACTAAATACGTCACTGCAAAAACGACTACGCCAATCAGAAGTAACAGCAACAAGTGTAGGTCACCCTGTCGTGCTTGCTCTGCTGTCTGACCAACGGCCGAAGGTAATCCTGCCACGATTCCGGCGAAGATGATAATTGAGATACCATTACCAATTCCACGCTCAGTAATCTGCTCACCTAACCACATTAAAAACATGGTACCGGTAACCAAACTTACAATTGCTGTGAAATAGAAGGCAAACCCGGGGTTTATAACAAGCCCTGGGACTAGATTTGGCAGTCCTGTGGCAATCCCGATGGACTGCGCAGTCGCCAAAACTAGGGTACCCCACCGCGTGTACTGGCTGATCTTACGTTGGCCCGCCTCACCTTCTTTCTTAAGCTCTGCTAACTTTGGGTGTACCACAGTTAACAGCTGCATAATAATTGAAGATGTAATAAACGGCATAATACCAAGAGCAAGAATAGAAGCACGCTCCAAAGCACCACCACTGAACATGTTAAACATGGCCACAATGGTGCCTTGTTGTTGTGCTATTACGTCGGCCAAGACCGCGGCATCTATTCCAGGAATCGGCACGAAAGAAGCAGCACGAAACACAATGATTGCACCAAGCACAAACAACAAACGTGATTTGAGCTCTGACAGTCCGCCTTTCGCACTAGACTTTTCCAATCCTGGTTTAGCCATGGGTCAATTATCCTTCGATTTTTCCGCCGGCGGCTTCGATTGCTTCGCGCGCGCCTTTAGTGACTTTAATGCCTTGCACGGTGACAGCACGGTTGATTTCACCTGACTTCATCACTTTCACAAAACGAATGTTTTTAGTGATAAGGCCAGCTTCTTTCAACGCGCTTAGGGTCACAGTGTCGCCAGATACTTTGCTGATTTCATTCAAAGTAACTTCTGCAGTAACTGCAGAAACACGTGAAGTAAAACCAAACTTAGGTAGACGACGCTGCATAGGCGTCTGACCACCTTCAAAACCTGGAGCTACTGATCCGCCTGAGCGTGACTTAAGTCCTTTGTGACCGCGACCACCAGTTTTACCAATACCTGAACCAATACCACGACCTACGCGCTTCTTGGTAGTTTTGGAACCTGGTGCAGGTGATAAAGAGTTCAAAAACATAGCTTAACCCTCCACCTTGATCATGTAGTTAACACGGTTAATCATACCACGTACTGAAGGAGTATCTTCTAGTTCTACAGTATGATTAATGCGGCGCAATCCAAGTCCTACTAGTGTTGCACGGTGCTTAGGTAAGCGGCCGATTGCACTACGAACTTGAGTAACTTTAATTGTCTTTTTAGCCATCGTTCAGTTACCCCGTAATTGCTTCAACTGAAAGTCCGCGTTTAGCAGCAATCTGCTCTGGAGAGCTCATTGCTTCCAGTGCCTTGATTGTTGCGCGAACAACGTTGATTGGGTTAGTTGAACCATACGCCTTTGACAGAACGTTGTGAACGCCTGCAACTTCTAGTACAGCACGCATTGCACCACCGGCGATAATACCAGTACCTTCAAATGCTGGCTGCATGAATACTTTAGACCCTGAGTGGCGCCCTTTAACAGGGTGCTGCAGAGTACCGTTATTCAGCTGTACAGTTACCATATTGCGACGTGCTTTTTCCATCGCTTTCTGAATTGCTGCTGGAACCTCACGAGCCTTGCCATAGCCGAATCCGACTTTGCCTTGGCCATCGCCGACCACAGTCAGTGCAGTGAAGCTAAAGATGCGACCACCTTTAACCACTTTAGAGACGCGGTTGACCGTGATGAGCTTTTCCACCAATTCACCGGTTTGAGCTTCGTTATTTGCCATGTTCGTCTCCTAGAACTGAAGTCCTGCTTCACGGGCAGCATCTGCCAGTGCAGCAACACGACCGTGGTACTTGTATCCGCTACGGTCAAAAGAAACGGCTTCAACACCTTTCTCTTTCGCGCGCTCGGCAATTACTTTCCCGACCACTTTAGCGGCTTCTTTGTTACCCGCGCTTTTAAGCTCAGAGCGGATAGCGGTTTCAACAGTTGATGCAGAAGCTAGAACGTTAGCACCGTCGGCCGCGATAACCTGTGCATAGATATGACGCGGGCTACGGTAGATAACCAAACGGTTTCCACCCAACTCTTGTATTTTTTTACGTGCGCGAGTAGCACGACGTAAGCGAGCTGCTTTTTTGTCCATCGTATTACCCTACTTTTTCTTGGCTTCTTTACGGCGAACATTCTCGTCGCTATAGCGTACACCTTTACCTTTATAAGGCTCTGGCTTACGGTAAGCTCGAATGTTAGCTGCAACTTGGCCAACCAAATGTTTATCGGCGCCTTTCACCACTACTTCTGTTTGAGTTGGTGTTTCGATAGTAATTCCAGCTGGAATATCGAATACCACAGGGTGTGAGAAGCCTAGGTTTAAGTTCAGTTTGTTACCTTGAGCTTGAGCACGGTAACCAACACCTACAAGTGTTAGTTTACGCTCAAAACCTTTAGAAACACCTTGAACCATGTTGTCGATTAGTGAACGAGCGGTACCCGCTTGGGCTACTGCGTTCTTCACGCCTTCACGAGGAAGTGTGCGAACTTCTTGCTCTTCTTGAACAACTTCAACAGCATCGTTAACAACGATAGAAAGTTGGTTCTGTCCACTTTTAACTGTTACTTCTTGACCATTCAACGTAACTTCAACGCCGGCAGGAATAGCAACAGGTGCCTTAGCAATACGTGACATATCCTACCTCCATTAAGCTACGTAGCCGATGATCTCGCCGCCAAGGCCAGCACTACGTGCGGCGCGGTCAGTCATTAGGCCTTTTGATGTTGAAATAACTGCAATACCGAGACCACCCATTACTGTAGGTAGTTCGTTACGCTTCTTATATATACGCAGACCAGGACGGCTCACACGCTGAATTGACTCGATAACAGCTTTGTTTTCGAAGTACTTCAGGGTGATTTCTAGTACTGGCTTTATGCCTGACTCGATTTCGTAACCTGTGATGTAACCTTCTTCTTGCAGAACTTTAGCGATTGCTTCTTTCTGCTTAGATGCAGGCATTTTCACTGTCACTTTCTTCGCCGCTTGAGCGTTGCGAATTCGAGTGAACATATCCGCAATTGGATCTTGCATGCTCATATTTGCTTTCTCCCGTGATTCGTCGCTTACCAGCTAGCTTTTTTCAAGCCAGGAATTTCACCACGCATAGCTTTTTCACGAACCTTAATACGGCTCATTCCAAACTTACGTAGGTAACCATGAGGACGTCCAGTGACGCGACAGCGGTTACGCTGACGGCTTGCACTAGAATCACGTGGGAGTTTTTGTAAATCTAGAACTGCTTCCCAACGCTCTTCGTCGCTAGACTTAGGGTCTGCGATAATCGCCTTCAGTGCACGACGCTTTTCAGCGTACTTAGCTACAAGCTTTTCACGCTTTAGCTCTCGCATTTTCATTGAAACTTTTGCCATAACTCTACACCTATTTTCTAAACGGGAAGTTAAAGGCAGACAGCAATGCACGTGCTTCATCATCGCTCTGTGCACTTGTAGTGATCGTAATGTCCAAACCACGTACCCGGTCAACCTTGTCATAATCGATTTCTGGGAAAATAATTTGTTCACGAACACCCATGCTGTAGTTTCCGCGACCATCGAAAGACTTCGGATTCAGACCACGGAAGTCACGAATTCGAGGAATTGCGATCGAGATAAGACGCTGTAGGAAGTCCCACATACGCTCACCACGTAAAGTCACTTTACAACCAATTGGGAAGCCTTCACGGATTTTGAAACCTGCAACCGACTTACGAGCAACAGTGCGAACAACGTGCTGACCTGAAATAGCTTCTAGGTCTGCAACTGCGTTGTCTAACACTTTCTTGTCTGTAAGAGCAGCACCAACACCCATATTCAGGGTGATCTTTTCAATCCGAGGGACTTGCATGACACTGGTGTAGCCGAACTGTTTCATCAGCTCAGGAACTACAGTATCTTTGTAAACACCATGCAGTTTCGCCATCGTATTATACTCCAAACTTAATTAAATGATTTCGTTGGTTGATTTGAAGATACGGACTTTTTTGCCGTCTTCAATTTTAAAACCAACTCGATCTGCTTTGCTGGTTGCCGGATTAAAGATTGCAACGTTAGATACATCGATAGGGGCTTCTTTTTCAATAATGCCACCTGGCTCGTTATTAGCCGGGTTACCTTTCTGATGTTTCTTAATTACGTTGATACCTTCAACCACGACGCGATTTTCGCCAGTAAGAACTGAAAGCACTTTACCGCGCTTTCCTTTGTCCTTGCCTGCCAGCACAATTACTTCGTCATCACGTTTTATTTTTGCCGCCATAGTGGACTCCTTATAGTACTTCCGGCGCCAGTGAAATAATCTTCATGAATTGCTCACCGCGCAATTCACGAGTCACTGGACCAAAGATACGGGTGCCAATAGGCTGAGTGTTATTGTTTAACAGTACAGCCGCGTTGCGGTCAAAACGGATAACAGAGCCGTCTTGACGACGGACGCCTTTCCGGGTGCGAACGACCACCGCATTTAGAACATCACCTTTTTTCACCTTACCGCGTGGAATTGCTTCACGCACGGTAACTTTGATGATATCGCCAATGTTCGCGTAACGGCGGTGCGAACCACCTAGAACCTTAATACACTTTACGCTGCGCGCGCCGGAGTTATCGGCCACATCCAGCATAGTTTGCATTTGGATCATCTCAGTGCTCCGCTTCAGTTTTAAAATAAACTAGATTCTATTGAATCCAAGCTACATCCTTCGACCAAACAAATGGAAGAAGACCCCATACTAAAAGGGCGCAGAATTGTAACAAGAAAAACGCGAGGAAGATAGTCAAATTACGAAGAAAATTGAATTCGGGCCTAAAGCCTAGGCCCGAATAAGTGAACACGGCTTAATGAGCCATATCAATCATGTATCTAGAAATAGAACCCGAAGTTTATATTAAACCTATGTTCAGTGGAACCACCATCTTGCCCAATGGACCCATTAATAAAGGGTTGGTTTTGGCCAATCACATAGTCAATATAAGTAAACATGCCGCCTGCCGAAACAGCAACGCCCGTTACATTCATCATGGTGTCGTCTTGTAAACCAGACTTGTTAGTTATCAGGCTGTAATTATTGTAAAAGTTTAGGTTTGTTATCGGCCCTAAAGACACGTCTTTACTATAGGCCACATTTGCCGTGTAAATGTCGGCCGACTCCGGAATGGTGTCAAAGTACGCATAAGCCCCGACAACAACGCCATTATTTTCAATATCCATATTGTAGTCGTATGTCGCGTACTGGCCTTGGAACTGCCAAGGTCCATGGTCATACACCATATGAACAGCAAAGTTTTGACGTGTACCAACCGACGCCACGCCGTCATGGAAACCCCCATAGTGAACAGACGCCCCTAACTCGAACTGCCGCTCTGCACCTAAATTCCATTTGTGTGCTGCACGCAACATGAAGGTGTTATTCTCTCCAACTGCTTGAGTAGGCTCATCATAAATGCCCTCACCTGGCAGCCGAATACCTGTTACGTCGTAATTGTATCTGTCTGCCTTACTGCGTGCTGCACCTGTCGCACCACCAAGCTCATCATTAAGGATGTAGGCAATATCCAAGTCCCAATCAGAAGAACGTTTGGTAAACTTAATACCCGCGCCATTGTTATCTTCTAACCCTAAATAAAAGTTCGAACTAAAGAAATAACTGTGAGAGTTATACGGCATGGTGCCAAACGGCTGTATAACAATACCAATTTGCCCTTGCCATTCATCGGTAAAGTCGTACCCCATATAAGCATGTCTTAGAGCCTGCATGTAATTAAACCAGCGATATTGCGCCGATAAAATAACATCTCCTTTGCGCCCATCAAGATCAAGTCGAAAAATATCGAAGTCTAAATCGCCACCTCGATTTTTCTGCCCCGTGTCATAGTCTGCAAGGACATATTGAAAACGAACAGCTCCGCCAACGGTTATGCCATCTTCTTCAGCGAAAGCTTTTGGCGAAATAAAGTATGAAAATAGTGAAGTTGTGAACAACAGCAATAATACGCTGGCTCTCATAGGAAGTCCTTTTATTTCTATACAGTGAGTTTATATTAGCATTCATACCTTCAATAATAAAAAAAGCGACCCTAAGGTCGCTTTTTTACAGTCCAAAAGAAACTAAATTTCTTTTGAACGCTCTACTACGTCTACCAATGCCCATGATTTAGTTTTAGACACCGGGCGTGTTTCCCGAATCGTTACTAAATCACCTTCACGGCAGGTATTTTCCTCGTCATGAGCGTGAACTTTGGTAGTACGGTTCATGTACTTACCATAAAGTGGGTGCTTTACCCGACGCTCAATTGCTACCACGATAGACTTATCCATTTTACTGCTAACCACACGGCCTTGCAGTGTACGGATTGTTTTGGCTTCAGTCATTATGCACCTGCCTTCTCGTTAAGCACTGTCTTAACACGTGCAATATTTCTACGCACCTGTTTTAACAAATGAGTCTGGTTAAGCTGGCCGGTAGCTGTTTGCATGCGCAGGTTGAATTGCTCACGTAACAGGCTTAGCAGCTCTTGATTCAGCTCATCAACGCTTTTAGCTTTCAATTCACTTGCTTTCATTACATCACCGTCCGAGTAACAAAGGTAGTTTTGAATGGCAGCTTACGTGCCGCTAGGCGGAACGCTTCACGTGCCAGCTCTTCAGAAACACCATCCATTTCATATAAAACACGGCCTGGCTGAATCTGACATACCCAGTATTCTACGCTTCCCTTACCTTTACCCATACGCACTTCAAGAGGCTTCTGGCTAATTGGCTTGTCTGGGAATACGCGAATCCAGATTTTACCTTGACGCTTAACGTGACGAGTCATGGCACGTCGTGCAGCTTCGATCTGACGCGCAGTCATACGACCACGTTCAGTTGCTTTAAGAGCATAAGTACCGAAGCTAACTTTGTTACCGGCTTGCGCCATACCGCGGTTGCGGCTTTTGTGCACCTTGCGGAATTTCATACGCTTAGGTTGTAACATTTCGCTTCTCCTTACTTACGACCTTTGCCGCGCTTAGCTGGTTTAGGTTGTTGTTGCTCTTCTTGAACTGGCATAGCACCCAAGATTTCACCACGGAAAACCCAAACTTTCACACCAATGATACCGTAAGTGGTTTCAGCTTCAGCGGTAGCGTAGTCGATGTCAGCACGCAACGTATGCAATGGAACGCGACCTTCACGATACCATTCAGTACGTGCGATTTCTGCACCACCTAAACGACCACTTACTTCAACCTTGATACCTTTGGCACCTAAACGCATGGCATTTTGAACTGCGCGCTTCATAGCACGACGGAACATAACGCGGCGTTCTAACTGGCTAGCAATGTTCTCACCCACCAATTTTGCGTCAAGCTCTGGCTTACGAACTTCAGAAATGTTGATCTGAGCAGGTACGCCTGTAAGCTTAGAAATTGCTTGGCGCAATTTCTCAACGTCTTCACCTTTCTTACCAATCACCACACCTGGACGCGCCGTGTGGATAGTCACACGTACACTCTTGGCTGGACGCTCGATAACAATTCGAGAAACAGAAGCGCTTTTCAGCTCTTTGTTCAAGAATTCACGAACTTGGTGATCACTTTCTAGATTATCCGCAAAGTCCTTTGAATCTGCATACCATGTAGCATTGTATGGCTTAGTGATACCTAGGCGGATACCATTAGGATGTACTTTCTGACCCATAACTTATCTCCTAGCTATCTGACACAACCACAGTAATGTGGCTGGTACGCTTTAAGATACGATCCGCGCGACCTTTAGCACGAGGCTTGATGCGCTTCATCGTAGGACCTTCGTCGACCATGATGGCTGATACTTTTAGCTCATCAATGTCGGCACCTTCGTTGTGCTCTGCATTGGCAATAGCTGATTCAAGAACTTTCTTGATCAATACCGCAGCTTTCTTTGGGCTGTACGCCAAAGTTTCTAAAGCTTGCGCAACGTTTTGGCCGCGAATTTGGTCCGCAACCAGACGCCCCTTCTGCGGAGAAAGGCTGGCAAACTTATGTTTAGCAATAGCTTCCATTGTATTCACCTCTTACCGTTTCTTCGCTTTCTTATCAGCGACGTGGCCGCGATAAGTACGAGTCGGAGCAAATTCACCAAGCTTGTGACCAATCATTTCGTCAGAAACGAAAACTGGCACATGCTGACGACCGTTATGAACAGCGATGGTCAAACCAATCATATCTGGAATGATCATTGAACGACGAGACCAAGTTTTAATTGGCTTCTTGTCCCCGCTTTCCATCGCTTTCTCCACCTTTTTCAATAGGTGAAGGTCAATAAATGGACCTTTTTTAAGAGAACGTGGCATTCTTTAACCCCTTGCCTTATTTAGTGCGACGACGCACGATGTACTTGTCAGTACGCTTGTTCTTACGAGTCTTATAACCCTTCGTAGGAACACCCCATGGTGTAACTGGATGACGTCCACCAGAAGTACGGCCTTCACCACCACCGTGTGGGTGGTCTACTGGGTTCATGGCAGCACCACGAACTGTAGGACGAACACCACGCCAGCGCGACGCACCAGCTTTACCCAATTGCTTGAGCATGTGTTCACCGTTGCCTACTTCACCAATGGTTGCACGACTATCAGCTAGTACTTTACGTACTTCACCAGAGCGTAAGCGAACTGTTACATAAATGCCTTCACGGGCAATCAGCTGTGCGTATGCACCTGCTGAACGTGCAAGTTGTGCACCTTTACCAGGCTTTAACTCAACCGCGTGAATTACACTACCGACTGGAATGTTACGCATAGGCATGGCGTTACCAGGTTTGATCGGAGAGTCTATACCAGACATCACCGGGTCACCTACTTTCAAGCCCTTAGGAGCAAGAATGTAACGACGCTCACCATCTGCATATAAAACCAATGCAATGTTGGCAGAACGATTCGGATCGTATTCAATACGCTCAACTTTTGCCGGAATACCGTCTTTGTTGCGCTTAAAGTCGATCAAACGATAGTGATGCTTGTGACCACCACCGATGTGACGAACAGTAATACGACCATGGTGGTTACGACCACCATTCTTACTGTTCTTCTCCAGTAATGGAGCATAAGGCTTACCCTTGTATAGGTCTTGGCCAACGACTTTAATGACGTGACGACGACCCGGGGATGTAGGCTTCTGTTTTACAACAGCCATTTTCAATATCCTCCTGTTTACTCAGCGCCGCCAACGAAATCGATGTCCGCACCTTCACCCAGGGTTACGTAAGCTTTTTTCCAATCGCTACGCTTGCCTGAACGCATACCAAAACGCTTAGTTTTACCTTTTACGTTAAGAGTACGTACGCCTTTTACTTCGACTTCGAACAGTTTTTCTACAGCAGCTTTGATTTCTGCTTTCGTTGCATCTGTTGCTACCTTGAAAACAACTGTGTTGTCATTTTCCGCTGTCAGAGTTGCTTTCTCTGAAACGTGTGGTGCTAAGAGCACTTTTAATAAACGTTCTTCGCGAATCATGCCAATGCCTCCTCAAGCTGTTTCACTGCGTCGGCGGTGAACAGAACCTTTTCGAATGCGATAAGGCTGACAGGATCAATACCCTGAACATCACGAACGTCTACTTTATGTAGGTTGCGTGAAGCTAAGAACAAGTTCTCGTCAACTTCTTTGGTCACGATAAGAACGTCCTGAAGGTCTAGCTCTTTCAGTTTAGCCACTAGCTCTTTTGTCTTTGGCGCATCAACGGCAAAGTTTTCAACAACTAGTAAGCGTTCTTGACGAACTAACTCAGACAGGATGCTTTTTAGTGCACCGCGATACATTTTTTTGTTTACTTTCTGGCTGTGATCCTGTGGTTTGGCTGCAAAAGTTACACCACCTGAACGCCAGATTGGACTACGAATAGTTCCGGCACGTGCGCGACCAGTACCTTTTTGGCGCCATGGTTTTGCACCACCGCCAGATACTTCAGAACGCGTTTTTTGTGCACGGCTACCTTGACGTGCGCCTGACGCATAGGCTACTACAACCTGATGCACCAAAGCTTCATTGTACTCACGTCCAAAGGTAGCTTCGGAAACTTCAAGAGCGCCTTGAGCGTCTTTTAATGCTAATTCCATCACTAATCTCCTCAGACGTTACGCTTTAACCGCTGGTTTAACAATGATGTCGCCGCCAGAAGCTCCTGGGACAGCACCTTTAACCAGTAGTAAGTTACGCTCAGCGTCAACGCGAACAACTTCAAGGGATTGCACAGTTACGCGCACGTTACCCATTTGACCAGGCATTTTCTTCCCTTTGAAGACTTTACCTGGTGACTGGTTTTGACCCGTTGAACCAAGTGCACGGTGAGATACTGAGTTACCGTGTGTTTGATCTTGGCCAGCGAAGTTCCAACGCTTAATACCACCTTGAAAACCTTTACCTTTTGAGGTGCCGGTTACGTCTACTAATTTTGTTTCATTAAATAGTTCGACTGTCAGCTCAGAGCCTACTTCGATGTCACTACCTTCTTCCCCGTTTAGGCGGAATTCCCATAAACCGCGGCCAGCTTCAACACCTGCTTTCGCAAAGTGTCCAGCTGCTGGTTTTGTGACTCGATTCGCTTTTTTGCTGCCAGTGGTCACCTGAAGTGCACGGTAACCGTCTGTCTCCAGAGTTTTTATCTGGGTGACACGGTTTGATAGCACTTCGATCACAGTCACAGGAACTGATTCGCCATCTTCTTGAAAGATGCGAGTCATTCCTACTTTTCGACCGACTAGACCAATAGCCATGTTAAAACCTCTTATCCAGAATCCTATTGCTTACTTAACCAAGGCTGATTTGTACATCAACACCAGCAGCTAAGTCTAAACGCATCAGAGCGTCCACTGTTTTGTCAGTAGGCTCAATGATATCGATAAGGCGCTTGTGGGTACGAATTTCGTACTGGTCACGCGCGTCTTTATTCACGTGTGGTGAAGTCAACACAGTGAATTTTTCTTTACGAGTAGGTAATGGGATAGGTCCACGTACCTGGGCACCCGTGCGTTTCGCTGTTTCTACGATTTCCGCTGTCGACAAGTCGATTAAGCGGTGATCGAAGGCTTTCAGGCGAATCCGAATTCTTTGACTTGACATATCAAAGCCTCATCCAAAAGAGCATTTAAAAAAGAGCATAAAAAAACACACCACTTTACTCATATAGCTATGAGAAGTGGGAGCTTTTTCAAACCAACGTTCAACCCCAAATCGGGGTTGCTGTAACAGACCTAAACAACACTCGCCTCGGCCCGAAATTTACACCTTATAAAAGGCGTGGGCTGATTATACGGCTATCCGTTCTTGTGTCAAGCTTTTATCATGCTTAACGTGCTGCTTGTGCGGAAGCGAAGAACATTAAATATATAAGTCGTCCATTCTCTATTTTGTCGCCAAAGGAGTCGCCCGCCGTATGCCATAACCAAGGCCGTAATAACACCAACCGATTAAAGCGCATTGGAACTCGCATGGTCATTTCCCACTTACTGTCGTCCACCGAGTCTCTGTCTAGAATATCCGAGGTCCATTGCTTCGCAGAAAAAGCCCCGAAACGCTGCATAGCTTCCTGATCATTGTATGGAGCTCGTTCTGTGTCGGTTTCAATATGACGGAAAAACTCTGTACCGCCGCGACAGTCTTCGGGCTCGCTTAAATATAAAATACCAGACCAATGGGAAGCATCCACGTGAACTTTGGCGGAGCCTACATCACTTGCCAAAGAGATTCGGCACTTTCCATGAGCTTGATCTTTGTCCATGGGTACCAAAGGTTCACCAACTAGACGTGAAATCTCTTCTGTAAGCCCCTCTAAGTTTAGACGCTCTACAGAGTTCCTGCCAGGATAAGGCCCTTCCTGTTTGGGGTAGGTTAACTTCAACGCTGCTTCACGCAGTCCTTTTGCGTTACCAAAAAAGTCATCAACAATAATCATCGATGTGGGCATTATGACACCTATTTGTTTTTATTATGTTTGCTCGCTTAGCTGCACTTAACATCACAGCTAAGCGAAGTGCTACATTGTTTAGAGTGCACACTAGCGTGTATTAGTAAGAGTGGCTCTGTGCTGCATACGCTTCCGTTGCTTTCCACACGCGTAGGGTGTTTTTGTACAAAATCTTTTCAATATCTGACTCTGTATACCCGCGATCAAGCAAGCCCTGTATTAGGTTTGGAAACATACTCGCATCCTTTAGGCCTTCAGGTAACGAATCCCCTACCCCATCGAAGTCTGACCCTAAACCAACGTTGTCAACACTGGTCAGTTTCACTACATGGTCTATGTGGTCTAGTACATGATTCACATGGGCGAATGGGTACGGGTTTTCCTGTTTCATAACCTCTATAGCGGCTTCAGCGGCAGCAGTACCTTCACCTAAACGCTCGTTAATTTCAGCAGTTAACGTATTAATTTTATTTCTATATTGGTTTGCTTCTTGACTAATAAAAGAAGATCCAAAGGTTATTTGAATAACGCCGCCGTTCTCGGCTAAGGCAACTATCATTTCATCACTCATGTTACGTTGCCAACCAGGTGTAAAGTGACGCGCTGAAGAGTGCGTGGCAATCAGGGGTGTCTTCGACACTTTTAGTGCATCATAAAAAGCAGCGTCTGTGACATGTGATATATCAACCATCACACCCACGCGGTTCATTTCAGCAATGAGTGACTTACCAAAGGGGCTCAAGCCACCCCAGCTATTTTTGGTATCGTAAGACGAGTCAGATATATGGTTGTCTTCCGAGTGAGCAAGGGTGATATAGCGCACACCACGGTCATAAAAATGTTGAACGTTTTCTAGCTTGCCTTCAATGGGAGCACCATTCTCTATTCCCATAGGTAAAGAAATAAGCCCTTCTTTAAACTGCTCTTCAAGTTCTTGTGTCGAATGTGGGATGGCATACTTATCTGGGGCCCGATACACCATAGCTTCTACATAGTCGATTAAATGGTTTGCTAAGTTAAACGCCCCATTATTCTCATAGGAAACCGGGATATAAATGGCCATAAAAGGGGCCGTTAAGCCACCTTCTTTTGCCCGTTCATAATCAAAGTCGCCTTGCTTCGCTGCGCCTGTTAAGTCTTCCCAGTTATTTTTCAGGCGCCAAGGTGCGTCTATATGCGTGTCGATAATCATGTTGCTATGAGCTATTTCACGGGCTTTTTCACTTACGTGAAATTCATTGGCAACAAGTGGGGTTGTTAATAGAGTAGCGGCAATAAAGGCCGTAACATACTTCAACTTCATAGGGGCTCCAAACCAATCCAAAACATGAAGTTAACAACTTATCAAACTTTCACCTCGCCTTCGAGTCTTTCGCTAAAAGACGCAACATGTTCTGCTGTTCTTTGTGCCTGCTCCAGAAGTAACGCTTGGCCGTCTAATAATGGTTGAATTGAATTTGCTCGTGGGCCTTGTTCACTTAACAAGCGGCGCCATTGCCGGGCGCCAGGCAAACCTTGGTATAACCCCAGCATATGCCTCACAACATGCCAAAAACGCCCCCCTTTAGCCAAGTAGCCTTCAATATAGGGAATCATGCGCTCCACCACTTCAAAGCGCTCCTGCACTTTGGCTCTACCGCCAATAACACTATCTATTTCTTGGAGCATCCAGGGGTTTTGGTAGGCAGCTCGGCCTATCATTACACCATCCACATGAGCTAAGTGTCGCTTTGCTTCCTCCAGCGTTTGTACACCACCGTTTATATGGAGATCAAAATGAGGGTAGTCACGCTTAGCTTGGTATACCCGGTCATAATTTAGCTCTGGAATATCCCGGTTTTCTTTCGGACTCAGCCCTTGTAACCACGCTTTGCGCGCATGCAAGATAACACGAGGGCATGACACGTCCGTTAGGCGGTCAAGTAAAGCACATAAAAACTCATAGCTATCATGCTCATCAATACCTAAGCGCGTTTTCACCGTCACCGGCACATCTGGTACTGCATCTTGCATTGCTTTAATACAATCAGCAACGAGCTGCGGCTCTGCCATCAAGCAGGCTCCAAAACGGCCATTTTGAACTCGGTCTGAAGGGCAACCAACATTCAAGTTAATTTCATCGTAACCACGTTCTGCAGCTAAGCGGGCACAATGAGCTAAGTCTTTGATGTCACTACCGCCTAATTGCAGCGCTACTGGATGCTCTTCGCGGTTATACTCCAACAGGTCGTATTTTCCATAAATGATGGCCCCCGTCGTGACCATTTCTGTGTATAGCAGTACAGAGTCGGAAAGTTGGCGATGAAAGTAACGACAATGCCTGTCGGTCCAGTCCAGCATAGGGGCCACGGAAAAGGCATGTCGATGACTCGAAAAGGACGTAGGCTTGGTTGTTTGGGGCATAATAGACTGACTCACTGACACTGGGCTTCTCAACTTGTATTCTCAATTCCGCCGAATTATACAGCAATTTCAATGAAAACGCTGTGTCCCTTTTGGTTTCACTTCATGGCCTTTAAGATCAATGTTTTGTATGGGATTACGTAGAATAAATTGCGTGATATACTCAAACTATGACTACTTACAACATTGAACATTTACTCGCTGAGGCTAAGGCCGTTTGTGAACGTCGTGGGGTTCGTATGACCCCCACACGCAGTGAAGTTTTTCGTATTCTTTCTGGCCGCGAAGAAGCTATTGGTGCTTACGATTTATTAGAGCTGCTCAAGCCCACGGTGCCAAATGCCAAACCGCCTACTATTTATAGAGCGCTCGATTTCTTACAAGAGCAAGGGTTTGTGCATAAAATAACGTCAACCAATACGTACGTATTATGTACACACTTTGACCACCAACATACGGCCCACATGCTGATCTGTGTGGAGTGTCATGGTGTGCAGGAAGTACACTGTAAAGGTGTTGACAAGGCTATGCTTGAACAAGCTAAAAAACATAATTTCAAGCTACACCACCAAACAGTTGAGGCCCATGGTGTTTGCAGTTCCTGCAAGCAACATTCAGAATAGAAGAATCATAATAAATGGATAACAAACAATGAATGTTGAATTCGTAAACCCATTTTTGACGTCGCTACAAAATGTTTTGTCCATGATGGCGCAAATAGACTTAAAGCCTGGCAAAGCTGCATTAAAGAAAGACGACCGCGCTCGTGGCGACGTGTCTGGGCTCATTGGTATGATAGCACCACAAACCAAAGGCTCTTTCTCTATTTCTTTTGAAGAAAGCTTAGCCATTGAGATAATGCATAAAATGCTTGGCGAAAAACCGCCCCATATTAATAACGATATTATTGATATGGTTGGTGAAATAACCAACATGGTCACGGGTGGTGCAAAAAAGATTCTTGAGGAAAAAGGCTTCGACTTTAATATGGCTTCGCCTATTGTCGTATCCGGCATTAACCATACTATTAAACACAGAGCTGAAGGCCCTCGCATTGTTATGCCCTTTAGCCATGCTGCGGGTAAAGCCTACTTGGAAATTTGTTTCGACAAACTCTAGGCAGCTATTTGTCGCTGCCTTCGTAACATAGGTTGACGCGCCGAGCCACATTACAAAGCAGTTCATAAGGCACTGTACCCACGTGAGCTGCAATTTCTTCCACCGGTAAGTCTGCTCCCCAAAGCTGTGCTGTTTCACCTGGCTCCATCTTACTATCCGGACCCAAGTCAACCGTCACCATATCCATTGCCACGCGTGCTACCAGTGGGTAGCGCTTACCAGCAATCCATACAGGTGTACCTTCTGGCGCTAACCTCGGGTAGCCATCGCCATAACCAATAGAGACAATGCCTATACGAGTATCACGCTGGCTCGTCCAAGCAGACCCATAACCTACACTTTCACCTGCTTTTACATCCCGTGTTGAAATAACATCCGCACACAGTGTCATAACAGGCTTTAGTTTATGTATACGTGGACTCAGAGTTGGCGCGTGAGTGAGGAAGGGGCTAATTCCATACATTGCTAGTCCAGGCCTTACCCAGTCATGTTCTTGCCCCAGGCGCGCGAATAACGCACCCGAGTTGGCCATAGACGTTGCCGTGGGCTTTATTTCATCAACCAGCTGCTTAAACTGTTCTATCTGGTAAGTGTTTTGTGGGTGCTCAGGCTCGTCAGCACAGGCAAAGTGGCTCATTAAAATAGGGCTCGCCGCTACATTTGCGGAGTCTGTCAGCGCCTGGTACCAGGCTTGTGCTTTGCTCGGCTCTAACCCAAGGCGGTGCATGCCCGTATCAACTTTCAGCCATACATGCAGCGGGGCCGGCAAGTCTGTTGCGGCCAAAACCGCCTTCCCCTGCCATTCATGATGAATCACCGGCTGTATATTACTGGCCGCTAGCATGGGCAGTTGGTCGTCTGCAAAGAAGCCTTCTAGCAGCACGATGGGCCGACTAATACCAGCTGAGCGTAACTCAAACGCCTCTTCTAAGCGAGCCACACCAAGTGCATCAGCTTGCTCTAACTCTTGTGCAATACGTGTCAGTCCATGCCCATAGGCATTCGCTTTTAAAACAGCCAGTACTTTTCGGCCGGCAGCTTCCGCTTTTATTAATGCAACGTTATTGCTTAGTGCTTCCAGGTCAATAGCCGCCCAAGCTGCTCGCATACTTAAAACTCTCCTATTTCTGCATCAGCGTAGTTATCGAAACGCGAAAGCTGACCATGGAATTTCACTTTGATTCGGCCAATAGGGCCATTTCGTTGCTTACCAATTATAATTTCCGCTAACCCTTTGTCTTCCGAGTCCGGATGATATACCTCATCACGGTAAATAAACATAATCACGTCGGCGTCTTGCTCAATCGAGCCCGACTCACGTAAGTCGGAGTTAACTGGGCGTTTATCTGAGCGTTGCTCAAGGGAACGGTTAAGCTGTGAAAGGGCAACCACAGGACACTTTAACTCTTTCGCCAGAGCCTTTAATGAGCGCGAAATTTCTGCAATTTCAAGGGTTCTGTTTTCATGCATCCCTGGCACGGTCATCAACTGTAAGTAGTCCACCATAATCATACTAATGCCACCATTTTCTTTGTATACGCGGCGAGCACGAGAACGAACTTCTGTCGGAGTTAAGTTTGAGCCGTCATCAATATACAGTTTCCCTTTGTCTTTCAGCATGGTCATGGTTGAGCTTAACCGCGCCCAGTCGTCATCGTCTAGGTTACCTGTTCGTATATTGGTTTGGTCAACACGACTAAGGGACGCCAACATCCTCATCATGAGCTGCTCAGCAGGCATTTCTAGGCTAAATACGAGCACTGGGTAGTCCTCATTAAGCGCTGCCTGTTCAGCTAAGTTCATCGCAAAGGTGGTTTTACCCATGGACGGACGCCCTGCCACAATAATAAGGTCGGACTCTTGAAGACCTGTGGTCATTTTGTCCAGCAGATAGAAGCCAGTAGCTACCCCCGTCACGCCACTGTTGTCTTTTTGCTGACTCAAAAACTCAATGCGCTCTAGAGTTTTCGAAAGTATTTCACTCAGGTTTTCTGGGCCTTCATCTTTTTTGGCCCGTTTTTCAGCAATTGCAAAAACCTTGGTTTCAGCTTCATCGAGCAGCTGTAAGCTACTACGCCCTTGTGTGTCGTAGCCACTTTCTACAATTTCATTGGCAACCGCTATTACTTCACGTACTACAGCCCGTTCACGCACAATGTCGGCGTAAGCAAGTATGTTCGCAGCACTTGGCGTGTTTTTCTGGATTTCTAATAAATACGCAAACCCACCAACAGCTTCCAACTGATTTGTTAACTCAAGGTGCTCAGATAAAGTAATAATGTCAATCGGTTGGCCGTTCTCTAAGAGAGTCTGCATGGCTTCAAAAATTATGCCATGGGCGCGTAAATAAAAGTCTTCTTTTATGACGTGTTCAGAAACACTGTCCCAAGCTTGGTTGTTCAAAATCAAGCCACCGAGTACCGACTGCTCAGCTTCAACTGAGTGTGGTGCTGTTTTCAGTACCTCAACTTTATCATCTTGAAACTTTTTTCTTTCTGCCATGAACACAACATTCCTTAGGAAAAACCAGACAATCAATAATACACAGGCGCAAAAAAAAAAGCAGCACTCACGTGCTGCTTTTCATATCTCTAACAAAAGCGAGGCTTATGCGCTTGCTTCAACCACCAACTTAATGGTTGCTAAAACGTCAGCGTGCAATTGCAATTCAATGTCAAACTCGCCCACTTCACGGATAGTTCCGTGAGGCATTAGAATTTCACTTTTCTGAACTTCAACGCCAGCAGCAGATACTGCAGCAGCAATATCACGCGTACCAATTGAACCAAACAGCTTACCTTCCTCACCAGCTTTAGAGCTGATCACAACAGCTTCAAGTGCGTTTACTTTCTCTGCACGCTCTTCTGCTGCTTTTAGGTCTGCCGCTAGCTGAGCTTCTAGCTCGGCGCGACGCTGTTCAAACATTTCAACGTTTGCTTTTGTTGCTGGAACTGCCTTACCTGTAGGGAAAAGGAAGTTACGAGCATAACCAGACTTCACTACTACTTTGTCGCCTAGGCCACCAAGATTCGTTACTTTGTCTAATAAAATAATGTTCATTTATTGCTACTCCTATTACTTATGGCCATCGGTGTACGGTAGCAAGCTCAGGTAACGAGCACGCTTAATAGCGCGAGCTAGTTGACGCTGATACTTAGCTGACGTACCGGTGATCCGGCTAGGAACAATTTTACCGCTTTCGGTAACATAGTTCTTAAGCGTAGCAATGTCTTTGTAATCAATTTCTTTAACGCCTTCTACCTTAAAGCGGCAGAACTTACGACGACGGAAAAAACGAGCCATGATGTTCTCCTGTTAAACCTGTTCTATTCTCTGTGCGTGCAGGACTAATTTACCCATTCCGTTATGATCTTCATGACGTTGAATAAAACCAGTGACCTTTATTGCACTATCCACAGTTAAAATTTTTGACCACGCTTGGGTCCATTCTCCGCTTGCAACCATCTGAATTCGTGCATAGCACTGTCGGTTTAACCCGGCTTCAGTTTGCATTGAACGATGTTCAATCGTTGCATGCAAATGCGGTACACCTGCGGGACTCTTACTAACACGGGGTGGCTTTATAAGCCTTCCTGCGAGAGTAAACTGATTGACTCCCAATGCGCTTTCATTCACTAAAATTACTCTTCAGAAGTAGTTTCAGCTTCAGTTTTTTCGGTCTCAGTTTCAGCTTTCGCGTCGCGACGAGCTTCACGATGATCTTCTTTTGGCTTAGCAAAAGGTGAAGGCTCATCTACAGCTTCGTCCTTACGCATAATCAGGTTACGAAGAACCGCGTCGTTGTAGCGGAAGTTAGTTTCTAACTCTTCAATTACGTCTGCTGGAGCTTCAACGTTCATTAGAACATAGTGTGCTTTGTGCAGTTTGTTAATTGGGTAAGCTAGTTGGCGGCGGCCCCAGTCTTCTAGACGGTGAATTGAACCACCACCTTGTTTAATGGCGTCGCTGTAACGCTCTACCATTCCTGGAACTTGCTCGCTCTGGTCTGGGTGGACCATGAATACGATTTCATAATGACGCATTTATTGCTCCTTATGGATTAAAGCCTGAGTTCAGCTCAGCCCGGCTGACATGAAGGCAAGGAACTTGACAAATAATTGGGCTGATTCAAGCGAGCGAATTTTACGCAATACGCTACGCAATTACAAGACATTTCACTGCACCTACGCAGTGCGTTGTCTCACCACCTCAAATAAACATACTCCAGCGGCTACCGAAACGTTTAAGCTACTGACCGAGCCTGCTAGAGGAATTGAAATAAGTTCATCGCAGGTTTCCCGCGTCAAGCGTCGCATGCCTGTATCTTCTGCACCCATGACTAAGGCCGTAGGGCCTGTCAACTTCGTTTCGTATAAGGTGCTTGTGGCTTCCCCTGCTGTACCTACAAGCCAAATTCCTTGCTCTTGCAAGTCGCGAAGGGTACGCGCTAAATTTGTAACCACGACAAAGGGCACAACTTCAGCAGCACCACTCGCTACTTTCCTTACCACGCTGGTTAACTTCGACGACTTGTCTTTTGGTACCACCACGGCAGTCACACCCGCAGCGTCCGCAGTACGCAAGCAAGCACCTAAATTGTGTGGGTCTGTTACTTGGTCAAGTACCAATAGCAAAGGTGTTGTTTTTGCGTTATCGATTAAGCTTTTTAAGTCATGCTCATTTAGCTGCGGCTGCGCCATTACAACCGCCATAACCCCTTGATGGTTTCCTTCACCACAGCGTTTGTCGAGTACTTTCCGTTGACACTGTTGCGCTTTTACCCCGGCTTTCTTGGCCAGTTTTAAAATTGTGCTGACCTCTTTTTCATTCTTGGTTTGTTGTACAAATAACTCAACCACTCGCTCAGGGGCATGGGCTAGAATCGACTGTACCGAATGAATGCCAAATACTTCTTCTTTTTTGCTCATCGTTTTTTCGCTTTCCTACGTTTGCCTTGCGATTTGCGTTTACCCGCACCTGCTTTGGATGCGCCCTTGCTATTTTTCTTACGGCGACCCGCTTTGCTGCTATTTTTAGCATGGCGACCTGCGCCTTTATTGCCTTTTGGTATTTTAATTCGCTCTGGAAAAGTTGCCCCGCTCGACTCAATGGAAAGTAGCTCAAAGTCTATTTTGCTTTCATCCAGGTCCACTCCCATGACACGCACAACCACTTTATCGCCAATCCGGTAGACCTGCCGTGACTGCTCACCTATAAGCATGTGGCGAGCCGCATCAAAGTGGTAATATTCACTGGGTAAGTTCGAAATATGTGCCAGACCGTCAATCATCATTTCATCGAGCCGGATAAACATACCAAAGTTTGTTACCGACACAATGATCCCAGGAAACTCACTGCCCACGTGGTCTTGCATAAATTCACTTTTCAGCCAGTCATCCACCTGCCGAGTCGCATCATCAGCACGTCGCTCAGTCGAAGAACAATGAGGCCCAAAATACGCAAGTTGTTGCTCGGTATAAGGTTTACCACCCTCTAAGCCTCCATATTTAGGCTTTTGCTTTTGTAGCACGCTTTTTATCACTCGATGCAAAATCAAGTCTGGGTAGCGACGAATAGGCGAAGTAAAATGCGCATAGGCTTCCAGCGCCAGCCCAAAGTGACCTTCGTTTTCGGCGCTATAAACAGCTTGCTGTAACGAGCGCAGCAGCATCATTTGGATCAATTCTTTGTCAGGCCGGTCGGCAATATGCTCAAGCACTTCACGAAAGTCCGCAGGGGTGGGCTCATCCGTAGCAGCCATAACAATGCCCAGCTCTCCAAGCAATAAACGGAAGCTTTCAAGACGGTCTTCGTCTGGCTGCTCGTGTACCCGAAAGAGCGCCAGCGCGTCATGCTTTTCAATAAACCGAGCTGCAGCAACGTTGGCCACAATCATGCACTCTTCTATCAACATGTGTGCTTCATTGCGATGAACCGGTTCAATACGTTCAATTTTTCGTTGCGCATTAAATATAAAGCGTGTCTCTAGGGTTTCAAAGTCAATCGCACCACGCTGATCTCGAGCCTTCCGTAAGGCACCATAAAGCGCATGTAAGTTCTCTATATGCGGGACAATCCCCCCGTATTGGGTGCGTAATTCTTTGTCCCCTTCTAGAATGGCAGCTACCTTGGTATAGGTCATACGCGCATGAGACCGCATAACAGCAGGGTAGAATTTATAACTGGTTAGCTTGCCTCGAGTGCTTATCACTAACTCGGCCACCATGCATAACCGGTCTTCATTCGGGTTCAATGAACATAAACCGTTTGACAGCTTTTCCGGTAGCATAGGAATTACATTATTCGGGAAATACACCGAGTTCCCGCGCTCTGTGGCTTCTGTATCTAGCTGGGTGCCAACACGCACATAGTGGCTTACATCAGCTATCGCCACCCAAAGACGAAAGCCCTTGTTATCACGTTCACAATAAACCGCGTCATCAAAGTCGCGGGCGTCTTCACCGTCAATGGTTATAAGAGGTAATTGGCGCAAATCAACGCGATCTTGCTTGTCCTGCTCTGTTACTTGCTCAGGAATGGCTTCTAATTCACGTAACACTTCCGCTGACCATTCATGGGGTAAGCCATGTTCGCGAATGGCCACTTCTATTTCCATTCCTGGCGCCATATGCTCGCCCAGCACTTCAACCACTTTCCCCATTGGGTTACTGCGGCGGGTAGGACGCTTGAGTATTTCTGCCACGACCATCTGCCCATGCCGAGCGCCATTGCTATTTTCGGCCGGAATAATGAGGTCTTGGCTCACACGTGAGTCATCAGGCACCACAAGTGCAACACCTTGGTCCACAAAATAACGTCCAACAACTTCCGTTTTCCCTTGTTCAATAATGCGCACAATACGTGCTTCCACTCGTCCTTTATGATCGGCAGAACCCGCTTTCACTAATACAGTGTCGCCGTGCATGGTCAATTGCATTTGGTGGTAAGGCAAATATAAGTCTTTGCCCCCTTCGTCGAGTTTGACGAAGCCAAAACCATCGCGGTGGCCTATAACCTTGCCGCGCTTTAAGTCCATTCGCTCAGGCAAACCATAGGAGTTGGAGCGGGTATACACCAGCTGACCGTCACGCTCCATCGCACGTAGTCTGCGCTTGAGGCCCACGTGTTGACGTTCATCTGTAAGTTTAAATTGTTCAATCAAGCTAGCGTAGGAAGTCGGCTTAATATCGGCGTGTACCGCTTTTAGTAGCT
The DNA here is from genome assembly GCF_003987015.1 of Aliidiomarina taiwanensis. Lineage (GTDB taxonomy): Bacteria > Pseudomonadota > Gammaproteobacteria > Enterobacterales > Alteromonadaceae > Aliidiomarina > Aliidiomarina taiwanensis. The sequence goes on from NZ_PIPQ01000006.1 coordinate 27,477, forward strand.
CTTCACGCGAAGGGATCTCCACATCATATTGTGGAGTAGGTTTTTCATTCGTATCTTTCATAATCAGGCCACTCAAAATGTGCCAATATTCTCTTCTTTTATATTCATGAGGTTACTATAACAGTAGACACGCAAGCTGGCTAAAATAAGGTCAAAGTATTTTAGGTACCTTTCATACGGTCGCTTTCAGGAAAATGAACAAATTGAACAAGTAAGAGAAGAACGAGATGAAGAGTGTTTGGTGCCTAGGGCCGGACTCGAACCGGCACGTTGTCGCCAACGGTGGATTTTGAATCCACTGCGTCTACCAATTTCGCCACCCAGGCATTGAGAAGCGTGTCAAACAAAGACGAGCGAATTATACGGAAGAACTGGCCTTTATCAAGCAAACAAGCGAGAATTTAGTATGTTTTTTTTAATGCCCACAAAAGAGTACTAATTTATGAGCAATGCTTCCTTCCCACGTGTCGGTCTGTTTTTACGTTTAGCCGCTATTATTTATGACCTGCTGGTGGTAGCTGGTGTCATGATGTTTGCAGCCGCATTGGCTTTGGGAGTAAGCGCTTTGCTCCACGCTATTGGCTGGTGGCCTTTAGCGGCAGAGCAAGACCATGCCTCTCGGCTGATGGTGAGTTGGGTATACCGTGCCTACTTAGTCATGGTACTGGTCGGCTTTTATAGCTTGTTTTGGAGTAAGGGTGGTCAAACCCTCGGTATGAAAGCTTGGCGTTTGCGGGTGCAAAACACCGACAACCAAGCTATTAGCTTCCGCCAAGCAGTACTGCGCTTTTTCTTTTCATTCGCTGGCCTTGGCAACTTTTGGGTCTTGTTCAATAAAGAAAAGCTCGCCTTACAAGACATACTAGCCAAATGTGAGGTGGTCCGATTAAGCCAAGAAGCAAACCAGTTTAAAAATTGGCGTCAGCCTGCTGTTAAAAAATAACTAAGCTTTTTCCCGCTGCAATATGTAAATAGCGATTGCAGCAAAGATAACGCCTGGCAGTGCTGCCCCAAGCAAAGGCGGCACTGCATACACCTGAGAAATAGGGCCAAACACTTCACTTGAAAGGTGAAAGGCAAATCCCGTAATAACACCTAAAAGCACGCGTGCTCCCATGGTAACGGAACGCAAGGGACCAAATATAAACGACAAAGCAACCAATAACATCACGGCGACTGTGAAAGGCCCTAGCACTTTACGCCAAAAGGCAAGCTCGTAGCGGCTGGCATTCTGTTGGTTACTCTGCAAGTAATTCACATAGCTATTTAAACCAGAAATAGACAAGGACTCTGGGCGTACTATGACAATACCCAGCTTCTCTGGGTTTAAGCCTGTTTCCCATTGCCAGGTCGAATAGTGCTCATTATGAATCGCTTCTTCCCCCATAGTGCTCGACCGCACATCTGCTAGTACCCACGAATTGTTGGCATACACGGCTTGCTCACCATGCAGTACACGCTCTAGTTTCCGTTCGTTAAACTCATAAATAGACACATCGTTTAAAACCCCTGTACTTTCTAATTCTCCAATATGGATAAAGCTATCACCGTCTTTAGCCCAAATACCGTCAGGAGAACTTAACAAAGACCCACCCGATACTGCATGAGCTCGCATTTGGCGTGCCTTACTTTCTAATTGGGGGGCTACCCACTCCCCAAGAATAAGGACAAAGGCGGCCATCACAAGGCTGGCTTTCATGACAGAGCCCATCAGGTTTAGTTTCGAGCGCCCCGCTGCCATCATGACCACAAGCTCGCTGTTACTCGCTAACATCCCCATACCAATCAGGCCACCAAGCAAGGCAGCCATAGGAAAGAAGACTTCAACGTCTCTTGGCACACTCATAAGGACAAACGCAATAACATCTAGTAAGGAGTAGGTTCCTCGACCTATACTGCGTATTTGTTCGACAAACCGAATGAGCCCAGACAGCCCTGTCAGCACAGACAAACTAACCAGCGATGTACCTATTACAACTTTGCCAATATAGCGATCTATAATACTTATCACGTTTTATTCCTTACTAATCGACGTACTTTCTGGCCTATGGTTCTATCTTTGAGTAATAAAGACACGCCTATAAGGAAAAGGCTTAAATGAATCCACCAAAGCCCCGCAATTTCAGGAATTCGTTCTGCTGCTAAAGCGCGTTTAGCCGCCATAAGCAACATAAAGTACCCCAAGTAAATGAGTATTGCCGGTGCCATACGGCCGAATTTCCCCTGTCGAGGGTTCACACGGCTTAAAGGAACCGCAATAAGTGCGAGCAGCGGCATAGCCAGGGGAATAGCAATACGCCACTGCAACTCAGCACGTGCCTCAGCAGAGTCTGTTTGTAAAAGTTCAAAGGTTGAAATGGCTTCTTGTCGCTTCAGCGTTTCGTCTGGGGCTTGCTCCCGAATTTGCATTTGGTACGTATCAAAGCTCATCACTTGCTGGTCTAAGGCTGTTAAGTGCTGCGTATATCTGCGGCCATCTTGTAAGGAAAGCAGCTGAGCACCCGACTCCAAGCTTACTATATTGCCTTTACGCGCCATCACCACACTAGCACGCTCTTCATCACCCATAACCGCTTGTGGTGAAAGCTGTTTAGACGGCATTTGTGCGACAAAAATATTTTCTAGTTCTTGCCCGTCTGTTTGGTTTTCCACAAACACCACAGCTCGCTGACTGGCTACCTGCTGAAAGCGCCCTGTTTGGATAACACTAACACCTGTTTCACTGCGTGCTTTTTCCGCTATTTGGTGCTCTTGAGAAAGTGCCGCAGGGCCCCACCACAAAGTAAGAAGTGCCGTAAGTACTGACACCGCAAGCGCAAACACTAAAGTGGTGCGAGTGATATACCATTCACTCACCCCACAGGCGTGTAAGACCGACATTTCGTTGTCACTATAAAGTCGACCATGGGCCAGCAAAATCCCTAGGAATAAACTGATCGGCAGAATCAGTGACGCCAAACCTGGCAGCTGCAGACCTATCACCAAAAACACCAAATCTGTTGGTATTTTGCCGTCCGAAGCTTCAGCTAACACTTGAATAAACTGCTGGCTCAAAAAGATAGTCATGAGCACTACAAAAACAGCTAGCTGGGCTTTAAACGTTTCTCGAATAACGTAACGAAATATGAGCACCCGAATGCAACCCTTAAGTTAGGTTTTTACTGAAAAACCTGTGACTTTTAAGTAAACTCTACTTTTTTATATCTTTCATCGTCCGGGACAACAGAAACCTCAGCGTTTCTCACCTCTTTGGTATATGATAAGAGCTATAAACACGCCGACCCGAACGGGTCTAATAATGCCATGAATAGCCTTGCGTGAATATAGGCATTAAACCAGAAAGTGGAGTATGTATGGAATTCAGCGTAAAAAGTGGAAGCCCTGAAAAGCAACGTTCAGCCTGTATTGTTGTAGGTGTTTTCGAACCACGCCGCCTCTCACCTGTTGCCGAGCAACTGGATAAAATTAGCGACGGGTATTTAAGTAATATTCTTCGCCGCGGCGACTTAGAAGGCAAAGCCGACCAAACGCTGTTACTGCATAATGTGCCAAATATTTTAGGTGAGCGAGTACTGCTTGTCGGTTGTGGTAAAGAGCGTGAACTAGATGAACGTCAATACCGCAAAATCATAGCGCGCACCATTACCACCCTGAACAACACAGGAGCTATGGAGGCCGTTTGCTTCTTAAGTGAACTGCATGTGAAAGGACGAGACACCTACTGGAAAGTGCGCTCAGCTATTGAAGCTGCGCAAGAGCAGCTCTACACCTTCGACTCCTTGAAGTCGCATAAGGAAGAGCACCGACGTCCATTGCGCAAGCTCACCTTCAACGTGCCAACACGCCGAGAGCTTGCTTCAGGTGAAAAGGCAGTAGCGCACGGTGTAGCTGTAGCCCACGGCATGAACGTTTGTCGTGACGTGGCCAATATGCCACCCAACATTTGCACACCTACTTACTTAGCTGAGCAAGCCGAAGCCCTTGCTGAACAATACGAGCAACTAACCGTAGAGCGTATTGACGAAGCGCAAATGGAAGAGCTTGGTATGAACGCTTACCTAGCGGTCAGCCGCGGCTCTCATAACCCAGCCGTTATGAGCATTATGAAATACCAAGGCACAGACGAAGACACAGCACCCATTGTACTCGTTGGTAAGGGGCTCACCTTCGACGCTGGTGGTATTTCTATTAAGCCTTCAGAAAGCATGGACGAAATGAAATATGACATGGGCGGTGCTGCCGGTGTACTTGGCGCTATGCATGCTTTAGCGCAATTGCAGCTACCCATTAATGTCATTGGTGTTCTGGCCGGTTGTGAAAACATGCCCGACGGTAACGCCTACCGCCCTGGCGACATTATTCGTTCTATGTCGGGGCAAACCATCGAAGTACTTAATACCGACGCCGAAGGCCGTTTGGTTTTGTGCGACGCCCTGACCTACGTAGAGCGCTATAACCCAGAAGTGGTGATTGATGTAGCCACACTTACGGGCGCTTGTGTTGTTGCTTTAGGTAGCCATGCAACAGGCTTAATGAGTAACCACAATCCGCTGGCACACGAACTCTTAAACGCCTCGGAACAAAGCGGCGACCGTGCTTGGCGCTTACCTTTATGGGATGAATACCAACCCATGCTCGACAGCCCGTTTGCTGACATGCAAAACATTGGTGGCCGTTCTGCGGGAACCATTACCGCTGGGTGTTTCTTATCGCGCTTTGCGAAAAAGTACCAGTGGGCGCATTTAGATATCGCAGGTACTGCATGGCGCGGTGGCGAGAAAAAAGGTTCAACTGGGCGCCCAGTGCCAATGCTCACGCAGTTCTTGCTTGGCCGTGCCAACGAACAAGTGAGCTAAACCATGGCGGTTGCACGGTTTTACACGCTTGACGAAGTAACCGATAAAGGAGCAGACAGCTTTGTCTGCTCCCTCGTTTATGAGCTTACGCAACAGCGTCAACGCGTTCTACTGCTGTGCGCAAACCAAGAGCAGGCAGAGCAATACGACGAGCTATTGTGGGCCATGCCAACCGACGCCTTTATCCCGCATAACTTAGTGGGAGAAGGCCCAGAAAAAGGCACGCCTGTGCTGATTGCTTGGCTGCCCCTTACTGCGCCACTTGGCCACTACCCTACAGTGGTCAACCTAACCCAGGCAGCTATACCTGCCGAGGTGAAATTTAGAACTCTTATTGAGCTCGTTCCCGTTGCAGCAGAACAGCGCCAACGTGCTCGCGAACATTACAAGCTTTACCGTCAACAAGGTCTGCAAATGCAAAACCTTGTGGCCCGAATAAATGTTGAAGGACATCATGGATAAAACCTATACCCCCGACGCTATTGAACAACGCATTTATGACTCCTGGGAGAAAGCGGGTTACTTCAAACCCAGCGGCCAGGGCGACTCTTATTGCATCATGATTCCGCCGCCCAATGTGACTGGCAGTTTGCATATGGGCCATGCGTTCCAGCACACGCTCATGGACACGCTTACCCGTTATAAGCGCATGGACGGCTACAATACGCTTTGGCAAGTAGGTACGGACCACGCTGGAATTGCAACGCAAATGGTGGTCGAGCGTAAGCTTGCCGCCGAAAACGGCCCTACCCGCCACGAACTTGGCCGGGAAGGCTTTATTGACAAAGTTTGGGACTGGAAAAACGAGTCAGGCGGTACCATTACGCAACAAATGCGCCGTCTTGGCGACTCCGTTGACTGGGATAGAGAACGCTTCACCATGGACGAAGGTCTGTCGAAGGCTGTCCAAGAAGTGTTTGTACGTTTACATGAAGAAGGGCTTATTTATCGTGGTAAGCGCCTAGTAAACTGGGACCCGAAGTTAAAAACCGCTATTTCCGACTTAGAAGTGGAGAACAAAGAAAGCAAAGGGAAAATCTGGAACCTTCGCTACCCACTGGCAGACGGCGCCACCACACGCGATGGTAAGAACTACCTGATTGTGGCTACCACCCGTCCAGAAACCATGTTGGGCGACGCCTGCGTAGCGGTGCACCCAAAAGACGAACGCTACCTGGACTTACACGGAGCCTACATCGACTTACCTCTTGTCAACCGTCGTATTCCTATTGTTGCAGACGACTATGTAGATCAAGAGTTCGGTTCAGGCTGTGTAAAAATCACGCCAGCTCATGACTTTAACGACTACGAAGTCGGCAAAAAGCACAGTATGCCTATGGTTAACATCCTCACAGATGAAGCTTTTATTCTAAGCTCCCCTGAAGTGTTTGACAGCCAAGGCAATGCCATCGCAAACGATGGTTATAGCATTCCTGAACGTTTCCAAGGACTTGAACGCTTTGCTGCACGGAAAGCCATTGTTGAAGCCTTTGACGCTGCTGGGTTACTTGAAAGCGTGGAAGAGCATGATAATAAGGTCCCCTATGGTGACCGTTCTGGCGTGGTTATTGAACCCTTCTTAACAGACCAATGGTATGTACGAGTTGCCCCGTTAGCCGAAACGGCCACCAAAGCTGTAGAAAACGGCGACATTGAGTTTGTTCCGAAACAGTACGAAAACATGTACTACAGCTGGATGCGCGACATTCAAGACTGGTGTATTTCACGTCAACTTTGGTGGGGGCATAGAATCCCTGCTTGGTACGACAGTGAAGGGAATGTTTACGTAGGACGTAGCGAAGCAGAAGTACGTGAGCAGCACGGCCTTGCAGCAGACCTTGTGTTAGAGCAAGACAATGACGTACTTGATACCTGGTTCTCTTCCGCTCTTTGGACCTTCTCAACCTTGGGTTGGCCAGACAACACAGAAGACTTAAAGACCTTCCACCCAACGGATGTCTTGGTCACTGGTTTTGACATTATTTTCTTCTGGGTTGCGCGCATGATTATGATGACCATGCACTTCCTAAAAGATGAGAATGGAAAGCCGCAAGTACCTTTTAAAACTGTGTATGTAACGGGCCTTATTCGTGACGACCAAGGCGACAAAATGTCCAAGTCAAAGGGCAACGTTATCGACCCCCTCGACATGATCGATGGCATTACCTTGGACGAGCTTGTAAGTAAGCGCACCGAAAACATGATGCAAGACAAGCTTGCTCAGCGCATTGCTAACCGTACTAAGAAAGAGTTCCCCGAAGGCATTTCAGCCCATGGTACCGACGCTCTTCGCTTTACCTTAGCGGCTCTTGCCTCTACCGGACGCGACATTAACTGGGATATGAAGCGCTTAGAAGGGTACCGGAACTTCTGTAACAAGCTTTGGAATGCTAGCCGTTTTGTATTGATGAATACAGAAGCGCAAGGCGCAGAGTTAGGACAAGGCGACATGGAGCTTTCCCTGGCCGACCAGTGGATTATTGAACGGTTAAACGAAACCGTCACCCAGCTTCGTCATGCGCTCGACACCTATCGGTTTGACCAAGCAGCAAATATTGCCTACGACTTTACCTGGCACCAGTTCTGTGACTGGTACTTGGAGCTAACCAAACCTGTCTTCAACTCAGGTACTGAAGCGCAGCTTCGTGGCACCCGCCATACACTGCTATCGGTGCTCGAGCAGCTGTTACGCTTACTGCACCCCATTATGCCTTACCTAACCGAAGAAATTTGGCAACGTATTGCACCATTAGCGGGCGTTGAAGTGAGTGAAAATTGCAGCATTATGTTGCAACCTTACCCACAGGCTCAGCCCTCTCAGTACGCACAAGCTTCCGCAGACATGGAATGGATTAAAAAGGTGATTGTTGCTGTGCGGACGTTACGCGCAGAAATGAATTTAAGCCCAAGCCAGAGTTTGGAAGTCCTTATTAGTGGCGCAGACGACACGGTCAGCCGCCGTATTTCGGAAAATGAAAGCTTTCTGAAAGCCCTTGCTAAAATTAGCAGTATCGGGTTTATTGCAAGTGCCGATGAAGCGCCAGCAAGTGCCACTGCACTTGTGGGGCGTGTTGAGTTCCATATTCCTATGGCCGGCCTTATCGACAAAGAAGCTGAACTAGCGCGCCTCGATAAAAGCATTGAGAAGGTGCAGTCTGACTTAGCGAAGGTGAACAATAAGCTTGCCAATGAAAACTTTGTCAGCCGTGCGCCTGCACACGTTATAGAGCAAGAGAAAATGCGGTTAGCGGAAGGTGAAGCTACCTTAGCGCAGCTGCTACAGCAGAAAGAGAAGATTGCGGCTATCGACTAGCCGCAATATTTTAGTTCAGACTAGTGAGGAAGAGGTGCTTCTTCCTCACTTTCTTCATCGCCGAAGTAAGTACCCCAGCCATCGTATTCAACGCCCGCAGCTTCCGCTATATCAAAAACTTGCTGAGTCTGCGCTGTAAGTATTTCTTCATCAATCGGCGAGCGAGTAACCGCTGCAAAATAAAAGCACAGTTGCCCGTCTTCAGCTTCAAACTCTTCTGCATCTTCAACGTGATAGCCTGCTTTTACCAGCTCTACAGCCGCCTTTTCAAGCTTATCGAAGTTTGTGCTTACTATATGGTGCTCAATTTCAAACTCAGACTCAGCATCAACCCCATCATCAAGCAAGGCGGAAATTGTGTCTTGGTTCATTTGTAGTAATTCATCTAAATTATTGCTACTCATTTCTTTGCTTCCCAATTTTCTTCCACGTCTTTATCAAGCCGCTCAATCGTGGCGGACATGGCCTCGTGGGTTGTCGCCATCAAAGCACGAATATCTTCTTTATTCATTCCAGTCGTTTCAATAGGCTCAAGCATTTCTATAATCACTTTGCCATTGTTCCAACGGTTTAACTTAATTTGCCCATGGGTGGTCGACATACATACAGGGACAAGCGGCACACCCGCACCAACCGCTGAATGAAAAGCTCCAGTTTTGAACTTTAGCAAACCCCGACCATAACTACGGGTGCCTTCTGGAAACAGCCAAATAGACAACTTGTTTTTAGTAATCGCTTCAATTGTGCGGCCTATCGTGCCGTGGGCTTTACTTCGGTTGTTTCTGTCTATCAATATATTTCCAGCCAGCCAGTAAAGTTGGCCGAAGAAAGGTATCCACTTTAAGCTTTTTTTCCCCACACTCACAGTTCCGGCAGGCAAGGCACCACTCATGGTAAACATATCCCAAGAGTTTTGGTGGTTTGCCACGTACACAAAGGGTCCCTTATCGCGGACCGTGTCAGGCACTCGAATGTCCATTTCCACACCAATTACTTTATGCATATGGCCAAAAAGGTTTGCAAAAATGTGTGTATTGTCCCGGTGAAACGGCCTAAGTAAGCAAAAAAGGCAGCCCAAAACGCCCACAAGCACTACAAACAGGCCAAGCAAAAACAAACGTATGACAGCTAACATATCAACCTATTCATTCCAACAAAAAAGGAATTATACTCGCACTGAAGCAAAAATGCTCCTGCCATTCGCAAACTAAAACACGTGGTGGCCAGAGGCGGCCTCAGTTCAGGAAGGAAAAAGGCAGGCCTTCAGATATACGACCTGCCTTACGTGTGTTGCGCCTACTCTGCAGTTGGCTCTTTTTCTACGACACTGGCTTCAACCACAAGATCGTCAACACGCTGTAAGCCACGAGGCAGCTTGTTACCACGACGACCTCGCTCGCCTCGGTAATGCTCCAAGTCACTCGGCTTCAGGGACAGCTTGCGTTTACCAGCAATAACACACAAGGTGGCGTCTTGTGGCAGCACAGCTACAGCGACTACGTATTCTTCACGTAGTTTTGCACGCGTACTGGGTATACTAATGAGCTTATTCCCCTTACCTCGAGCAAGTTGTGGCAGCTCACTCACGGAGAAGACCAGCAGGCGCCCTTCGTTAGAAACAACAGCTAGGTTGTCGTTTTCAACATCAGTAATTGGCTGCGGCTTCATCACTTTTGCCGAAGGAGGCAAAGTCAGCATGGCCTTCCCTGTTTTGGTACGACTTAGCATGTCACTAAAACGCGTTACAAACCCATAGCCTGCGTCAGAAGCAACCAGCCATTGGCTATCGTCTTTGCCCATCACCGCATGCTCTACATTCTCACCCGCTACAATCGAAAAGCGCCCTGTTAGAGGCTCACCTTGCGAGCGGGCTGAAGGCAGGGTATGTGCTTCGGCACTATAGGTCCGACCCGCACTATCAAAGAAGGCCACCAAGTTGTTGCTTCTCCCCGTCACCTGGGTGAGGAAGCTGTCGCCCGAGCGGTAGGACAAATTGCCTCCCTCTACGTCGTGGCCTTTAGCACAGCGTACCCAGCCTTTTTTCGACAACACAACCGTAACTGGTTCAGAAGGAGTCAAGTCGCGCTCTGACAATGCACGGGCTTCTGTACGCTCAACTAATGGCGAACGGCGATCGTCTCCATATGCTTCCGCATCAGCTAACAGCTCTTTGCGTACCAAAGTGCGTAAACGACGTTCCGAGCTAAGCAATAACGTTAAGCGATCGCGCTCTTTACTTAACTCATCTTCTTCTGCACGAAGCTTGGTTTCTTCTAACTTAGCTAAGTGACGTAACTTCAGCTCTAAAATGGCTTCTGCCTGGGTATCACTAATGCCAAAGCGCTCCATTAATACAGGCTTTGGCTTGTCTTCTTGACGAATTATTTCAATAACTTCGTCGATATTTAAAAAGGCAACGAGTAACCCTTGCAGAATATGCAGTCTTCTTTCTACTCGGTCTAGCCTGTGCTGCAAGCGACGGGTCACTGTTTGTATACGGAACGTATTCCACTCCTTGAGTACCGTCACTAACGGCTTCACTTGCGGACGCCCGTCTAACCCGAGCATATTCATATTTACTCGGTAATTTTTCTCTAAGTCTGTGGTCGCAAACAAATGGGCCATCAGCTGGTCTAGGTCCACACGGTTTGACCGCGGCACTATAACCAGACGTGTCGGGTTCTCATGGTCTGACTCATCCCGCAAGTCCGCCACCATAGGGAGCTTTTTAGCCTGCATTTGCGCCGCAATTTGCTCAAGTATGCGAGCCCCCGAAGCCTGGTGAGGTAAAGCGTTTACAACAATCTCGCCTTCTTCTACCACATAGCGAGCGCGCATTTTAATCGATCCACGGCCCGTGTCGTATATCTTACGTATATCGGCTTTTGGCGTAATAATTTCCGCATCTGTCGGGAAATCAGGGCCTTGCACATGTTCCATCACTTGGTCTAGCTCTGAACTTGGCTTCTCTAATAATAAAGCACACGCATTGGCCACTTCTCGCACATTATGCGGCGGTATGTCCGTTGCCATACCAACGGCAATGCCCGTCACGCCATTTAGCAGAATATGCGGCAAACGAGCAGGCAGTATTTGTGGCTCATCCATGGTGCCATCAAAGTTTGGAATCCAGTCCACTGTGCCTTGCCCTAGCTCGCTTAATAAAACTTCACTAAAGCGCGACAGCCTAGCTTCTGTATATCGCATGGCAGCAAACGACTTAGGGTCGTCTGGTGCCCCCCAGTTTCCTTGCCCGTCTACTAATGGGTAGCGGTAAGAGAAAGGCTGGGCCATCAACACCATTGCCTCATAACAGGCAGAGTCACCGTGAGGGTGGTATTTACCCAAAACATCACCCACGGTACGGGCTGACTTCTTATGCTTCGAGGTCGCTGATAGATTCAACTCCGACATGGCATAAATAATACGGCGTTGAACCGGCTTTAAACCGTCGCCAATATTTGGCAGCGCCCTGTCCATGATGACGTACATGGAATAATTTAAGTAGGCGTCTTCGGTAAATTTGTGTAGCGGTAGGTATTCATACCCTTCTAAAGATGCGCTCATGTACCTTTCCGTTTAAGTAAATTCTTATTGTCGTGTATTAAGCTAAGTCGACCAGGTTGCCCTTACTCTCCAGCCACTCTTTACGGTCTGAAGAACGCTTTTTGGCTAACAACATGTCCATCAAAGCATCTGTTTGCTCTAAGTCTTCCACAGTTAAGCAAACCAACCGGCGCGTGTTCGGGTCCATGGTGGTTTCACGCAATTGCAGCGGGTTCATTTCACCCAAACCTTTAAAGCGCTGCACACTGATTTTGCCCCGCCGCTTTTCTTTTTCAATGCGGTCTAAAATACTGTCTTTTTCACTTTCGTCGAGTGCATAAAACACCTCTTTACCCACATCGATGCGGTATAAAGGTGGCATAGCAACAAACACATGCCCTGCTTCCACCAGTGGCCTAAAGTGCTTCACAAGTAAAGCACATAAAAGCGTCGCAATATGCAGCCCGTCCGAGTCCGCATCCGCTAAAATACACACTTTGCCATAACGCAGACTCGACAAGTCCGTTGCCCCTGGGTCCACACCAAGCGCCACTGTAATATCATGAATTTCTTGCGAAGCTAAAATTTGGTCCGAGTCCACTTCCCAGGTGTTCAGTATTTTCCCACGCAGCGGCATAATGGCTTGGAACTCTCTATCGCGCGCTTGTTTTGCCGACCCGCCGGCTGAGTCTCCTTCCACTAGAAAAAGCTCTCCACGAGAAGGGTCTTGGCTTGAACAGTCTGCTAATTTCCCCGGTAATGCTGGGCCTTGGGTTACACGTTTACGCACCACCCGCTTGGCTGCTCGTAGCCGTTTCTGCGCAGAAGCAATACACAGCTCAGCTATTTGTTCAGCCTGATCTGTATGCACATTCAGCCATAAACTGAAGGCGTCTTTTACCGCGTTCGACACAAAGCCTGCCGACTGGCGTGACGACAAGCGCTCTTTGGTTTGCCCTGAAAACTGAGGGTCAGCCATTTTCACAGAAAGAATGAAAGCGCACCGTTCCCAAATATCTTCAGGCGTTAAACGTACGCCCCTTGGTAATAAGTTCCGAAATTCACAAAATTCGCGCAGCGCTTCTAAGAGCCCCTGACGCAAACCATTCACATGGGTTCCACCCTGTGCTGTCGGAATCAGGTTTACATAACTCTCCGACACACCTTCGCCACCTTCAGGTAACCAAGTGACCGCCCAGTCAGCTCCTTCACTGTCCGTATGCAGTTGCCCGGTAAAAGGCTCATCTGGAAGCTGCTGCCAGCCCTGTAAAGCTTCTTTTAAATAGTCACGTAAACCACCTGTGTATAACCAGGTGTCTTCGGTGTCGTTTACTTTGTCTTTAAAGACAATCGTTAGACCTGGGCATAACACCGCTTTTGCGCGAAGCTGATACCGCAGCCTTGAAACAGAAAACTTCGCGGAGTCAAAGTACTTAGCATCTGGCCAGAAGTGAACACGCGTTCCTGTGTTACGCTGCCCCACCGTGCCTGTTACTTGTAAATCCGACACTTTCTCGCCGTTTTCAAAAGCAATTTCATGCATTTTGCCGCCCCGACGAACCGATATTTCGACTCGGGACGACAAGGCATTCACCACGGATATACCCACCCCATGGAGACCGCCTGAGAACTGGTAATTTTTATTTGAAAACTTTCCTCCGGCATGCAGCTTCGTCATAATAAGCTCTACACCAGGAATACCTTCTTCAGGGTGAATATCAACAGGCATACCACGCCCGTTGTCAATCACCTCTAGGGACTGATCCGCGTGCAGAACTACTTCAATGGTATTGGCATGCCCTGCCAACGCTTCGTCGACGCTATTGTCTATCGCTTCTTGGCCAAGGTGATTTGGCCGTGTTGTGTCCGTATACATGCCAGGTCGGCGCTGTACTGGCTCTAAGCCACTAAGAACTTCAATGGAGTCCGCTGTATATTCTGCCATCTTACCTACTGGTTTCCGTTGTTAACTAAATGCTCGCCACAATTGGCTAACGTTTTCTATCCTGTGCTTTGACGTTAAAAAAAACAAGGGTTGATATTATAATTGCGGCAATTCATTTCCATGTTGCCAAGACAACACCTGCCGCCCTTGCTGAATACATAAAGCGACCCACTCAGCAAGCAAACGCCCCAACTGCTTTTTCTCGTCGGGCACGCTGCCACGCTCCGCCGGTCGCTTCGGCTCTATAGCAGTCAACCGCTTTGCACCTTGGTAGCTGGTAATCTCCGCCATACGCACATCATGGTAAAGGCGTACCACAAAGTCTAGCCTATGGTAGCGACTATGCGTGTCGCACGAATGGGACACTTGTTTCACTACAACATCGGTCGTATAAGGAGCGCGTAGCCCATAGGTTAATTCGAAGTCGAGAGTGTCGCCCACTTGAATTCGCCAGGAGTCCGCCTCAGTTGTAAGCAACAACCTGTTCACGCCAGCATAATTTCGTTCCGCTAAGCTATGCAGCTCTTTTAGATTGGTTACATACTTGCGCTTTATCACTCTTGGTTCCACTTTTGTAGTAACTGCTCTCGGTGTAGTGCTAACCATTGCAGGGCAATAACAGTAGCGGCATTGTCTAGGTAACCTTTGTCTAGCAGCTCAAGAGCCTGGGTCCGCTGTATTTCAAACACGCGAATATCTTCATGCTCGCTTGCAAGCCCACCGTAAGCGCTTGCAGACGTCGCATCCACTTGTGCCACATAAATAGTGATGCGCTCCGTTAAGCCACCTGGCGACGACATATAACTTAATGCAAACTCTAAGCGCTCAGCCGTTAAACCGGCTTCCTCTTGCATTTCACGTGCTGCTACTTCTTCACCGCTTTCGTCACCGTCGACCATGCCTGCCACCAACTCCAGCAGCCAAGGCGAAGCTTCCGGTTGGCTTGGGTGACGCTTGGCCGCCCCTAAAGCATCAACGGCACCCACCCGAAACTGTTCAAGCATAACAATGCTGTCTCGAACGGGGTCATAGGGTAACACAACCACCGCATGGCCGCGGTCGACAACTTCCCGAGAGATCCAGTCAGACCAACCACCGCGAAATAATTTATGCTTGAGCTTTGCCTGATGAACTGTAAAGAAACCACGGTAGGAAAGAGCCGTCTCTTTCACTTCTACTGCCTGCTGACCATACGTACTTTGATACTTTGCACTGCTCATACTGTACCTGTCAGTTAACTTGAGAACCTGGCATAGTACCGATTATCAGGGGCAAATAACAAATGGCTTGCTATAATTTTTGGGTTATTTGCCTTTTTCTGTACTAATAGTTTGTCTCTTTCACCATTACAATGGACAATAATGATTAGTACATGTGTTTAACATCCAAAGGAAATTGTAACTCATGAAAATGAAATTCCTGTCAGCTGTGCTGGCTCTAGGTATAACTGGACTCTCTGCTCCTGCAAGCGCAACTAACTTAGCTGACATTTACATGCTAGCTTTGGAAAACGACCCACAACTTCTTCGCTCAGCTGCAGAACGCAATGCGGCAAAGACGGGTGTGGATATTTCCCGCGCAGACTGGTGGCCCCAGATCAACTTTGCACTTGGTTACTCTGACACGCGTCAAGACAACGCCACACTCAATAACGCGGGCAGTTACGATATCACCACAGGCTCAAGCCGCACCTTTAACAAAGAACTAAGTCTGAGCCAAACGGTTTTCAGTTTACCTACATGGCAAGCGACAGATATTGCCGAAAAGCAAGCATACCAGTCGGAAGTAGCTTACTTACTGGCCCGCCAACAGCTTATGTTGCGTGTAACAAAAACCTACTTTGGCGTATTAAGTGCAGCCGACAGTTTAGAATTCGCCAAGGCTGAAAAACGCGCCATCGAGCGCCAGCTTGAACAAACTCGCCAGCGCTTCTCTGTTGGCTTAACAGCCATCACTGATGTGCATGAAGCACAAGCGCAATACGACAACGCAGTAGCTCGTGAAATTCAAGCCAACAATGCGGTTGAAATTGCCTTAGAAGGGCTGCGTGAAATAACTGGGCGTCATATTGAGCGCATCGATATTTTAAACACGGACACGTTCTCGCCAAGCCGCCCTGATCCAGAAGGTGTGCAAAGCTGGATTCAAAAAGCACACGAACGCAACTTAAGTTTGCTCATCAACCGCAGTGCCGTTGAAGTGGCCGACCAACGCATCGACTTAGCCCGTGCTGGTCACTACCCAACCGTTCGCTTAACTGCAAGCTATTCAGACCGCGACCAAAATACCAGTGGCCGCCCATCCCTTAATGGTTTGAACTCACGTTCCATTGGCTTGCAAGCCAACATTCCACTATTTTCAGGCGGTAAAACCATCGCGAGTACACAGCAAGCTCGCGACAACTATGTCGTGGCTAGCCAAACACTGGAAGAAAGCCGCCGAGCAGTAGAGCGTACCGTTCGTACAGCTTACTTTGACGTTGTGTCTAATATCTCCACTATTAATGCGTTGGAGCAGGCGGTGCTTTCTGCTGAAAGCGCATTAAACGCAACGCAAGCAGGCTTTGAAGTCGGCACTCGAACCATTGTGGACGTACTAAACAGCACCCGCAATCTGTTTAATGCACGCCGTAATTTGTCAGAAGCTCGCTATGCATACATTAATAGCACCCTTGCCTTATATCAGGCCTCAGGGGTTATTTCTGAAAGCGACCTACTTGCCATTAATCAAGGGTTAGAGCCAGCTCCTGCAGACTAAAGCAACCTTGTTTTAGGTATGCATAAAAGCCGGCTACCATAGCCGGCTTTATTCTTCTTTCCCCGTTTATTGGTACAATCCGTTACGCTCGACCCAGTTACTCTTATTAAACTTAGGTGTATTTAGTTTGACAACTCACAGCATTCAACCGCCACGCTTTGAAGGGCGCTTTTTATTACCTCGCTTCTGGCCCACCTGGCTTATGATAGGCGTCCTATACCTTATTTCCTGGCTGCCCTACCGACTGCAACTGATGATGGGCCGTGGCCTCGGTCTGCTATTCCTAAAGTTAATGAAAAAACGTGCCACCATTTGCATGCGCAATTTAGAGCTGGCCTACCCCGACATGCCCCAAGAAGAACGCACACGTATTACCCGCGAAGTGTTTAAAAATTCGGGCATCGCCCTCTTTGAAACAGGCATGGCCTGGTGGTGGCCCGACTGGCGGGTAAAGCGTAAATTTAAGGTGAAAGGGCAAGAGCTACTGCAAGAAACCATGGCTAAAGGTCAGGGCGTGTTTGCTATTCTATTTCACTTCTTGTCCCTCGAATTACATGCTCGCTGTGCTGGCTTAACTTACCCTGCTGTAGGACTCTACCGCCCACATAACAACCCGCTCATGGAGTACTTGCAAACGAAAGGACGCAGCCGTAGTAACAAATACTTGCTGCCCAAAAAAGATGTTCGCGGCATGCTTGACGCACTTGCTCAAGGGGAGCTTGCAGGATACTTACCGGACCAAGACTACGGTCCGCGTCGTGCTGTATTCGTGCCATTATTTGCAGTACCCGATGCGGCCACAACAACCGGCACCAGTATTTTTGCTAACCATCCCAATGCGGTCACTTTACTGTGCACTTTTCACCGCTTGCCAGGCGACAAAGGCTATGTTTTAGAGTTTAAAAAACCACTACAGCCAATCCCAAGCGGTGACGATACAGAAGATGCAAGGCGCATTAACAGAGAACTTGAAAAAGAAGTTAATGCTTATAAAGAGTCGTATATGTGGATGCACCGCCGTTTTAAAACGCGGCCAACGCCGGATATGCCCAGCTATTATGAAAAGCGTTTAAAAAAGAATGGAGGCCAGTCATGAGCCAGCCAAGCCAAGGAAAGTTTGGGATTATACTGCTGCTATGTGTCGTGCTGGCTGTTGGTGCCGTTTACTTAGCCTATAAATTTTTTGCCGATATGAATATCTCAGGCGACAATCGTTTAACCAACTTGTCAAACCAAGGCCAAGCGACCGAATACGACAATTTGCAAGGCGAAATTTCACGTTTCTTTTATGGCATAAAGCGTTCTGAATGGTCTAGCAAAGGAGGTGGCAAAGCGGTGTTGACTGTTGAACTCGGTAGCCAAAGCCTTTTACAACGCCTCGACGAAATAGCCTTAAATACAGAACGACCATTACCGTTGAGCTGGTCAGCCCCTATACAAAGCCATTGGTTTATGGAGGAAAGCACCGTCAAACAAAACCTAGCTCGTATGGCACAAGAAAATGACCTGCAATTGCTTTGGTGGTTGGAAAAAGACTTTGTCGTACGCGCAGCTTTTCAAGTCAGAGCCGACCTACTAACCACAGCCGAGCGAATTGCTTTGTCCCTCGACAGCCACTTTATGTACGACCCACATGCGTATATATGTCCACAGTTACGTGTGCTGTTGATAACCAGCGACGACCAAGCAGCGAACACCCGTCGGTACTGTACGTTAGCTACTGAGTTTCTCACCCAGTAGTTGCAGCCATAGTTTTTGCACTAACTTCCGCTCCGGTGTAAAACTTTTAGGGCTGACAGAACCTTGTTCTGCGAGTGAAAGCCTATGAGCTTCTTCGCGGAATTTGGTGTATGCGGTAATTAAACCAGACACTTGTTCTTCAGCAAGTAATCCAGCTGCGGCGGCCTTGGTAAGTACTCGTATATTATCAGGAAAGTCTGTCAAACTCGGGTGGTGAAAGCTTTGGCTTAACACCAAATATTGAGTCATAAACTCAATATCGATCATGCCGCCCGCATCATTTTTTATATCAAAAGCACCCTGATGCTTTGCACTAAACTGCTCCCGCATTTTCTTGCGCATGGCGACTACTTCATGTTGTAACTTGCGAGTTTCCCGGCTTTTTCGCAGTACTGCATTTCGTGTGTCCTGAAAGCGTGTTGCCATTTGCTCAGTACCAAAAATAAGCCGAGCACGTACTAACGCTTGTAGCTCCCATATCCAAGCTTCTTCGTTCAAGTATTGTGCGTAGGTAGACTCACGTACCACCATTAAACCCGACTGCCCCGATGGTCGTAGCCGCATATCAACTTCATACAGAACCCCTTGCAAACTTCGGGTCGTGAATAAATGCAAAATGCGTTGGGCCAAGCGTAAATAAAACTGCTGCGCATCTATAGGCTTCACGCCATCTGTCATTCCGGACGTGCCATCTTCACTCAGGAACACCAAGTCTAGGTCGGAACCATAGCCGAGCTCGTAACCGCCTAACTTCCCATAGGCAATAACGGCGAAGCCCATGTCTGACTCATCTTTCCCCGCTGGTACGCCATGGCGCTCGGCAAGTTGACGCCAAGCCATTAATACCACCTGCTCGGTCATTGCTTCAGCTAAGTAGGTTAAATGGTCACTCACTCGGGTTAAAGGTACACCGTCACTTAAGTCCGCGGCAGCAACTCGCAGCTGAAACACTTGTTTTACTTGCCTTAGCGCATCCATTTGCACTTCAGGGTCGTCATAAGCCAGTCGGTTCAGCTGCTCCGCCACTTCTTGTTTATAGGTAGTAGGGTCCGGCAAATCGTACAATTGTTCGGGATCAATCAGCTCATCAAGGAGCAAGGGTAACCGCGCAATTAAACTAGCCACCCATGGACTAGCCGCACAGAGAAATACCAGCTGCTCGCGAGCTCCCTGGTTCCCTGCTAAAAGCTCTAAGTAAGTGGTGCGGGACACAACTTGTTCCAGCACAGTAAACACCCTTTGCAAAACTTCATCGGTTTGCTCACGGGTAACGAGAGCCTCAATCAGCTGGGGAACCAAAATGCCCAGTAGCTCCCTGCCTCTGGGACCAGACGAACGTCGCCTGGCCTGCTCACGAAAATCACGAATGCGCTGCCATATTTTTTCAGGCTCTTCAGCCCCCGCTTCTTCAAGTACACGAATCGCTATTTCTGGATCAATTAAGTCTTGCCATAACAACGCGAATTCACTGTCTTCTGCATTCATCATTTCAGCTTCGCCACCAATAACGTCTAGAAAGGCCTGGTGAGCTTTTCCTGTTACTTGAGCAAAGTCGTCTAACAATCCAGTCCAGCTTTGTGCCCCACAAATAGCCACTAACCTCGCTTGATCCTCCAAATTGCTAGGTAAGCTTTGGGTTTGTTCATCGTTTATTTGTTGAATGGCATGTTCCAGTTTTCGCAACCAGGCATAGCAATCCAATAATTCGCTGACAACCTGCTCTTCCAACACCTTAAACTGCTGAGCTACCTGTAACGCTTCAACCAAAGAGCGCGTTTGAAACTCAGGTTCACGGCCACCTCGAATAAGCTGAAATACTTGCGCAACAAACTCTATTTCTCGAATGCCGCCCACGCCTAATTTGACATTAAGCTGCTTGCCTAGTCGGCGTGCTTCTTGGTTAATCAGCAGTTTCATTTTACGTAAAGCATCAATGGCGCTGTAATCAAGATAACGCCGATACACGAAAGGTCGAATGAGCTGAGCGAAGCAAGCATGCTCTTCGCCCTTGCTGTCCGGATATGAGATAACGCGACTTTTTACCATGGCGTAGCGCTCCCAGTTACGCCCTTGCTCTTGATAATAGTCTTCTAATGCGGCCAAACTAGTGACTACGGCACCGGACTGACCAAACGGACGTAGCCTTAAGTCCACGCGGAAGGCTCTGCCGTCAACCGTTACCTGCTCTAATAAGCGCACGGTTTGCTGCGCTATTTTCGTAAAATACACTTGGTGGTCGAGTGGGCGCCGCCCGCCCTGGGTTTCTCCTTGCTGTTCAAAGCAAAAGATAAGGTCGATATCTGAAGAGAAATTAAGTTCAGCCCCTCCTAGCTTGCCCATGGCAATAACCCACAGCCGTTGTTCCTTACCTGAACTTGACAGAGCTTGCCCATGCCTTTCTGTTAGCTGTCGCTGAGACCACAAGCAAGCGGCGGTAATCAAGTAGTCTGCTATATGGGTATTTGCTTGTAGGCTATCGTGCAATGCCAACTCGCCGGTGAGGTCTAGGCTAGCTATACGGGCCATCTCCAAACGCCGAAGTCGACGAATTTGATGCATTGCTTGTGCTTCTGTTTCTGCAGCTAACACTTGCTTATGCACATGGGACTGGCTAAAGCCCTGAGGCTGCAGCAAATGCACTAGGGTGTCTTGTCCATAGGCTAATAGCACCCGGCCAATAAAAGGGCTGACCGCTAACAACCACATAATTGTCGCTTTTTGTTGGGGTGAAACAGCAAGTGAATGGCGATCAGTAATGTCCTGCCACCGTTGAGCCGCTTCCGCTTGTAGCTCAGTGTCTAACTGCTTTATATCCGTATGGTGAGGCTTAAGAGCCCTGACTGGGAAAGCGTTCTGCATACAACTCATATCCTCGTTGTGCTTTGCTTTTAAGCCCTGGCTCTAACTGAAAAAGCGCAGCCAGCTCAGCACCAAGTTCAAGTAAAGGCTCTGCTGAGCCTGCTTTTAATTCTAATTCAAGCTCTTGTACTGCTTCTTGTTTCCCTGCTGCTATTATCAGCCCCAAATCCAATGCAATTTCGGCGCTATAACCTTCACCATGGTACAACCAAGTACGGCGGGTAAAGGTCACCTCAAACTGTGGCTCCAAGGCATTATTTAATTCTTTTAAGCGCCAGTGCTCAGGCCAAATATGGGTAGGAAACAGGTGTAAATCAGGGCGTAAAGCCTTTGTTTCCACATTGTATTCAGGCCGTTCACTTACGGCTCCTTGCTGCTTACCTGCTAACTTTATAGTTTGCTCACCCCAGTCGCCGGCACGGCGAATGCGAAGACCCATTTTATGCTTATTCAATAATCGCTCTGGTGTATCAAAGTAGATGTTTTTTAACTCAACTTCTTCACCACTCGTAGCATTGGTGTCTAGCCAGCGAATAAGTTTTTCGATAGTATTGCTGCGATCTTGGCAGACCTGATACTTCAGCTCTACTTCTACTGATCGTTGTTCTAACTTAACCATAAAGTCACTTATACTTAGTTGGTGAACCCTTAGGGGTATTGTGGATTGCAGAGCCTATTCTGGTCAACTGCAATAATTTCAGATTGTTTCAATTAAAGGCACGACTTTACTTTATCGCTTTACGCTTTCCTTCTATTCTTCAGAAGAAAAGTGAGCTACTTGGTGGTTACTTCTGGTGTATGTAACCGGTGTTTGGTTATTGGAGAAGCTATGTTTAAAGCAAGTCAGGTATTAAGCCAGCGGTATAGTACCGCTCCGTTAAGCGAGCTATGGCAAGCTATTACCGACAACTACAGTGTTGACGAAAACGCTTACCTTGAAGAGCTGTTGCAGCTGCATACAGACAACGAACAAGCCATGCAGGCGCT
Organism: Aliidiomarina taiwanensis; assembly: GCF_003987015.1. Lineage (GTDB taxonomy): Bacteria > Pseudomonadota > Gammaproteobacteria > Enterobacterales > Alteromonadaceae > Aliidiomarina > Aliidiomarina taiwanensis. The sequence continues at coordinate 49,480 of NZ_PIPQ01000006.1, forward strand.
GACCCAAAAAACAGAAGGGTTAATAACACGCGTTCGCGACAAAGCGAAGTCGGGCGACGGTGTTGACGCTTTCTTACAGCAGTACAGTTTAAATACGCAAGAAGGCGTGGTACTTATGTGCTTGGCCGAAGCTTTACTTCGTATTCCAGACAGTGCCACCGCTGACGCTCTGATCCGCGACAGATTAGGTTTGGGCGAATGGAAAGAATTTAAAGGTAAAAGCGAGTCCCTGTTAGTAAATACAGGCACGTTCGGCCTGAACTTCGCAAATAACGTGATCAATCCAGGCGGTCGCACCGATCAAGAGCCTATTTCCTACTTTCGTCGTTTGATTCGACGCCTTGGTTTACCCGTTGTCCGTAAAGCAACATACCAAGCCATGCGTTTGATGGGTGCTCAGTTTGTACTGGGCCGTACCATCGAAGAAGCTTTAAAAAACAGCCGTGCTAAGCGCGATGAAGGCTACACCCACTCCTATGACATGCTGGGAGAAGCGGCCTTAACCTCAGCCGATGCCGAGCGTTACCGCCAAGCCTATGTAGACTCTATTAACCGAGTTGCCGCTGAGAACTTCAATAATCCTGAAGTCGCTCGGCCAACAATTTCCATCAAGCTTTCTGCATTACACCCACGCTATGAAGTGGACAACCGTGAACGCATACTCACCGAGTTAGCTGCTACCCTGACCGAGCTGATTGCTCTGGCGAAAAAAGCCGATGTAGGTGTCACTATTGACGCTGAAGAAATGGACCGACTCGAGCTTTCCCTAGAGCTGTTTGAAAAAGTATATCGCAGCGGTGTTTGTAAAGACTGGCCTCGTTTTGGTTTAGTGGTACAGGCTTACTCGAAGCGTGCACTACCTACCCTATGTTGGGTCAACGCTCTTGCTCGCGAATGTGGTGATGAAATTCCTATTCGCTTAGTAAAAGGCGCCTATTGGGACACAGAAATAAAACACGCACAGCAAATGGGCTTATCCGGTTACCCTGTGTTTACGCGTAAAGCCAGCACGGACGTTTCCTTTGTGGCGTGCGCCCGCTACATGCTAAGTGAACACACCAAAGGGAACATTTTTCCACAGTTTGCCACCCATAACGCACAAACCATTTGTGCCATACAACAAATGGATCAGACAGGCCGAGCCTACGAGTTCCAGCGTTTACATGGCATGGGGAAAGACCTTTACGACCAAGTATTACTTGAAGACAAAGGCCGTAGCGTACGTATTTATGCACCTGTTGGGGCTCATAAAGACTTGCTTCCCTACTTAGTGAGACGCCTTCTTGAAAACGGAGCGAACAGTTCTTTTGTGCACAAGCTGCTAGACCCGAAAGTACAGGTGTCTGAACTAGCCAAGCACCCAGTAGCACAGCTTAAAAGCAAGCCAACATTAGCAAACGACAAAATTCCACTACCGGTTGATATTTTCGGTACCCGCAAGAATTCCATGGGGTTAAATATGAATATTCATTCTCAAGGCGATGAGTTCATTGCCAACGTTCGTAGTTACCAGAATAACCAATGGCAAGGTGGCCCAATTATCAATGGTCAACTCGTCGAGTCAGTACAGCGTGTTGCTGTTACCTCACCGCAGCATACCAACCACCAAGTTGGAACCATCGGCTGGGCCGACGCTGCCCTTGCGGAAGAAGCGCTCGCTATTGCGAATAAGGCTTTCCCTGAATGGTCTCGCACCGACGTCAACGTACGTGCACAGGCTTTAGAAACACTAGCCGATAAGCTTGAAGAAAACATTGTTGAACTCGTTGCTCTTTGTACTTTAGAAGCTGGAAAAACGTTACAAGACGGTATAGACGAAGTACGTGAGGCTGTGGACTTTTGTCGCTATTACGCCATTGAAGCCCGTAAACTTATGGGCCAAGGCCAAGACATGCCAGGACCAACCGGCGAAACCAACAAGTGGTCTGTACAAGGTCGTGGTACCTTTGTTTGCATTAGCCCATGGAACTTCCCACTGGCTATTTTCTTAGGCCAAGTGACAGCTGCTTTAGCCACAGGTAACTGTGTCATTGCCAAGCCTGCTGAGCAAACGGGCCTAGTTGCTTTCCGTGCGGTTCAGCTTGCCTTAGAGTCCGGCATTCCAGGTGGGGTACTGCAGTTTGTACCAGGCAAGGGGGCTGAAGTGGGTGCTAGCCTTGTTAGCCAAGAACACATTGGTGGCGTTTGCTTTACCGGTTCAACCACCACAGCACAAGCCATTAACCGCGCCCTAGCTGCACGTACCGGCGCTATCGTGCCACTGGTTGCAGAAACCGGCGGACAAAACGCCATGATGGTAGACTCCACTGCATTGCCTGAGCAAGCGGTTACTGACATTGTTGACAGTGCGTTCAAGAGTGCAGGCCAGCGCTGCTCTGCTCTACGCGTACTGTACGTGCAAGACGACGTGGCCGACCGTATTATCGACTTAATCAAAGGCGCTATGCAGGAACTCACTGTTGGCGACCCAATGAACCTAGAAACAGACGTTGGCCCAGTGATAGACGGTGTCGCCAAAACCAACTTAGAACAACACTTAGCGGACATTCAGCATGTGGGCACCTTAATTGGTGAAGCCTCCATGCCTGAATATACAGCAGGTGGCACCTTCGTCGCACCGACAGCAATAAAGATAGACAGCATCAGCCATTTAGTGCGTGAGAACTTTGGTCCAATTCTCCACATTATTCGCTTCAAACGTGAGAACCTCGACCAAGTCATCGACGACATAAACAACACTGGCTTTGGCTTAACCTTTGGTATTCATAGCCGCAACGAAAGCTTCTACAATGAAGTTGCCAGCCGCGTGAATGTGGGTAACGTTTACATCAACCGTAACCAAGTAGGTGCTGTTGTAGGTGTTCAACCATTCGGTGGACAAGGTCTATCAGGTACAGGACCAAAAGCAGGCGGTCCACACTACCTCTACTCTTTTGTCACTGAAAAGGTACTTACCGACAACATTACGGCTGTGGGTGGTAACGCCACCTTGTTGTCCTTGGGTGACTAAACCAACAAGCTCACAAGAGCCCAAAGCCGTGCTTGGCATCAAGCACGGCTTTTTTATTGCCTCTGTTCATTCTGTGGTATTATTCTTCTGTGTTCATTTCCAACATATAAAGGTGTTGTCATTAGCTCGTTGTTTGATCGTCGCAAGGGTTTCCGCCCACAGAAAAAGAAAAAAACAGTTCAACCTAACTCGGTAGAGAAAGAGCCCTTGGGCTGGGATATTTTGCGCCTGAACCACGACGGCCGAGGTGTCGCTATTCGTAAATCAGGTAAAACTGTGTTTGTCAGCAACGCCTTACCAGGCGAACAAGTTCGCTTGCGAGTCGACAAACAACACAAGCGCTTCGATGAGGCCACTGCGGTTGAAATTCTTCAAGCGAGTCCACAACGCATTCCGCCTGCCTGCCGATATGCCGATCGCTGTGGAGGCTGCCAATTACAGCATATGCCCTATGAAGCGCAGTTGAACTATAAAGAAGAGCTACTAACAGATCACTTGAAGCATCTCGCCGGTTTGCAGGCCGTCAAGCTCGAGCCTTCAGTGGCCGCACCTGATAACGCTTTTCACTACCGTCGCCGCGCTCGACTCAGCATTCCACCGCCAGGCGAAGCTGTGCGCCTAGGCTTTCGCGCCCGTGGCAGCGACGATGTCATTGCTGTTGAGGACTGTAAGACTTTACACCCTACATTAAATGCCTTATTGCCAGCGCTCCAAGAAACGCTTAAAGCCATGCACGGCAATCGCTCGCTAGGCCATGTGGAGCTGCTATTAAACGAACAACAAGACAACGCCCATGCCAGTGTTATCGTGCGCATGCTCGAGTCATTTAATGAAGACGAATCAGCTCTCTGGCAAGCCTTTGCTCGCACCCATAGCTGCGATGTAGTTGCACAGTATAACCATGGTTTCGAAGTGGTTGCCGCGACCTGTGAAACACCACTAGAGCTTGGCTATCGGGTCGACAATGAACGGCTGCACTATGGGCCGGGTGAGTTTATCCAAGTGAACGCCCACGTGAACGAGCAGATGGTGGCCCAAGCCCTGGCATGGCTAGAGCTAAAAGGCACCGAGACCGTATTAGAGCTGTTCGCCGGTTTTGGCAACTTCAGTGTGCCCTTAGCCAAGCGGAGCGCCAAGGTTGTCGCCGTTGAAGTAGCTGAGCAGCAAGTAACACGGGGGAGTATTAACGCAGAATTGGCCAAGTGTCATAACTTAAAGTTTATTCGTGCCGACTTAAGCAAGCCTTTTACCGAGTATGCCTTTGGTAAGCAACCCGTCGATGTGATGCTACTCGACCCGCCGCGCGCAGGCGCTGCCGACGTGGTAGCCGACCTTTCCTATGTACAGCCGGAGCGTATTTTGTATATCTCTTGCAACGCAGCAACTTTTGCCCGTGACGCTGCCGTCATTATGGAGCAAGGTTACCAGTTGGTAAAAGTGAGCATGCTGGATATGTTCCCACAAACAGCACATGCTGAGTCCATGGCTCTGTTTATCAAGCAAGCAGACACACTGTAACTGGTACACCCACAAAAAAAGGAGCCCTTTGGCTCCTTTTTTATTTATCGCGACAGGTGCTTTAAAACTCGTCTTGTTCGAAAGCGAAGAGCTCTTTGGCACCCGCTTCAATAGACGGCATAAGACCATAAACACGTGGCAAAATACGTGCAAAATAAAACTTTGCTGTTTTCTGCTTCGCTTGCACAAAGCTTTCAGCATAGTCTGAGCTTTCAGCGGCACGAGCCATTTTCAACCATAACCAGCCATAAGTCACGTAGCCAATCAGGTGCAGGTACTCAACGGCAACACTATTAATAATGTTTTCGTCACCCTGCATAACCTGGGTTAGTACCTCGCCGGTTATACGCTCGACTTCCTGCACTAAAATAGCCAGTTCACCATACTCGTTACTCCACTCGCCTGCGTCGCCAGCTAAGAAGGTGGAAATTTCTGTCAGTAGTGGCTTCAGTAGCTCGCCTTTACTACCTGCGACTTTACGGCCTAGTAAGTCGAGGGCTTGAATACCATTGGTGCCTTCGTATATTTGAGCAATGCGGCAGTCGCGTACCAGCTGTTCCTGGCCCCACTCACGCACATAGCCATGGCCACCAAGTACTTGCTGGCCCAGCACAGTCGCTTCAAAGCCCGTATCTGTTAAGAAAGCTTTTGCGACTGGCGTTAACAGGTCAACTAAAGCCTGAGCTTTGGTTCTGCCCTCTTCACTTGCAGCGTACTTAGAACGGTCAAGCTGCTTACCTACGAAGGTAGAGAAAGCACGTCCACCTTCAATAAAAGACTTCATGGTCAACAGCATGCGGCGAATATCACCATGCACTAGAAGTGGGTCTGCTTCTGCTGCTGTGTCACGTGTTGCTTTCGCACCACGTCCTTGGCGACGCTCAAGTGCATAGTCTAAAGCTGTGCAGTAGGAGCGAGCAGCAGCACCTAGCCCTTGAATACCTACGCCTAAGCGCTCGTAGTTCATCATGGTGAACATGGCTGCTAAACCACGATTTGGTTCGCCAACCAGCCAACCTTTTGCGCCATCAAAGTTCATGACACAAGTAGCGGAGCCATGAATACCCATTTTGTGCTCGACCGAGCCTGCAACAACAGCGTTTCTTTCACCTAAGCTGCCGTCTTCATTTACTAAGAATTTAGGAACAACAAAAAGTGAAATACCACGGGTGCCAGCTGGAGCGTCTGGCAATTTGGCCAAAACTAAGTGAACAATATTTTCTGTTAAGTCATGCTCGCCGCCGGTAATGAAAATTTTGGTTCCAGTCAGCTGGTAGCTACCATCTTGCTCAGGCTCGGCTTTGGTACGAATAATACCTAAGTCTGTGCCCGCATGAGGTTCCGTCAAGCACATACTTCCTGTCCATTTTCCCGCCACCATATTGGGTAGGTAGCGTTCTTTTAATTCAGGGCTGGCATGAGAATCTAAAGCAATAATAGCGCCAGCTGTTAAACCGGAGTAAAGAGAAAAAGCCACATCCGCCGCGCACATCATTTCTTCATACTGTGCCGACAGAACCTTTGGCAGGCCCATACCACCGAACTCTTCGGAAGCCGTAACCCCGACCCAGCCGCCAGCAGCTAGTTCTGCAAACTGCTCTTTATAGCCTTTCGGAGTTGTCACTTCGCCGTCGGAGAAGTGTATTCCTTCCTCGTCTGCAGCACGTAAATTCGGGGCAATCAGGTTTTCTGTGAGCTTTGCTGCCTCATCAAGAATAGCTTTTGCTGTGTCAGCATCTACTACCTCGCTTAGCTTTGGCATGGTTTCCCAGTCCTTCGCTACAGCAAAAACGTCGTCTAGCAAGAAGTTCATGTCCTGCAAGTCAACTTTATAATCAGCCATTATTTTTCTCCTGCTCAAGGTGCCACGTTTTTAAACGGGCGTTTGATAATGGCCACATCATCGCAAAGGTACGACCTCTACGCAAGCTCTTTTCTTGGACAATTAGGCTTACATATTTTCCAGTGCTTCAACGCGAAATAGCAGGTCACCCCAGCTCAAAATACTATAATTCGGCTGAATGGATATGACCCTTAACCCTTGCAGCTGTTCGCCTTCTGCCAATCGCTGCTGCCCTAACCCTATCCACCGTGCTTCCGGCCTAGACTGGTATACATGTTGGTCGTAACTTAATTTGGGTAACTGCTGCCGCTGCTCTGCAGTGAGCTCTGACAGCAAGGGAACACCTTGTTGCTGCGCAGGCATTTGCTGTGTTGGTTCATCAAGGTCAAAGCTCCACCGTGTTTCCGCTGGCCGCTCTGGTGTGGCTCGTACTGCCTGCTCAAAAATCGCTTCTAGGGTGTCGGCTGTTGCATTGCTGTCTGGTTTTTTGCTGCCCACCTCAGCCTCTGCTATGGGCTCTTCTTGAGCTGCGCTTTCTGGTGCTTGGCTCACATGCTCCTCTTGTGGTTCTGTTGGCCAGTGCATGGTAAATGTTGGCACGTGTATGTCTGTAAGCGTTAGCGGGCGGGTGCCGTAACGAACTTGCTCGGCTATTTGCGACTCCTCCACAAGTGGGCGCTCGCTTGGGTAGTCTTCCACAGCAACCGAACGCAGTTGCGGCCCTTGGTAGTCGCCTGAGCTTGCTAGTAAAGCGAAAAGCCACCCATCGTCATCACTTAACCCCTGTGCTGTGTCCATTAACCAAGTACGCTGTTGCTCAATATCGCTTTGTTGCAGCGACAAGGGCACACGCTGTTTTAAGCGTGCGCTAACCCAAGTACGCCAGGCTTCCGTATGGGCTTCATTAACAAAAGGAGGTGGGCTAACAAACAGCAAATACTCGCCGCTTAACGCGTTTGCAAGCTCTGACTCTGCTACTCTTATTTCACCTTCAGCGTCCTGCAATAACCATTGGTTATTTTGCTGTCCGCGTAATACAACCGAGCCCCCGTCGTGCAGGAATGCTAAAGCCGGCACATTCAACGTTGAAACATTAGCCAAGTTGGCATGCCCGTGTACACACACCAGGTTGTAACGCGCTAAGCGCTCACATGGCTGCTGTCCTAGGCTCATACTTCCTAATTGCCAAAGCGCCGCCAATTTAGATAGGGAGTCTTGTAGCGGCTGGCCATAAATATGGCGGCTGCTTGTTTGCACTTCTTCAGTAGGCGTAGGCTCGCTCTGTGTTGTCGGCTGTATCGGCACAAACTGCCACATTGCAAAAGCTACCACACCAACAGCAGCTGCCATGGCCCATGGCCAGCTTCGCTTTCCTTTAGGTGATGTTTCCTTTGCTTTCGCCAGAGGTAATATATCTGCAGCTTCCTGCATAATGCGCTTGTCAATCTGCTTACGCCCGCTCATTGCAGCAAGCTGCAGCGCTCTGTCACATAATAAGTTGATTAAGCGTGGCGTCCCTTGGGTCCATTGCCAAATATATTTTCGGGCTTGCTCAGAAAAAATACTCGGAGCGCCCTGCGCTACTGTCAGTCGGTGGTCTATGTATGCATTGGTTTCTGTTTGGGTGAAGGGCAGCAATTGGTATCGCGCCACAATGCGTTGTGCCACTTGCCGTAATTCTTGGCGCTGCAGCAACTCTCGTAACTCAGGTTGGCCAATTAACACCACCGAAAGTAGTTTTTTTGCATCGCTTTCTAGGTTGGTTAATAGGCGCAATTGCTCAAGAGCTGCCGGATATAAGTGTTGGGCTTCATCAATCAGAACCACCGGGTGCTTGCCTGCTTGAGCTGAAGTCGTAAGAAATGTGGCAATAGCGTCTGTTAGTGACTTTAACGAGTCCGCCTCATCGACACCTTCAATACCAAAGCCTTGGGCTATTGAAGCCAGTAGCTCTTGCTCAGACAAGCGCGGGTTTAAAATAAACACCACATTTAATTGGTCTTCAAGCTGACCTAAAATCGCTCTTGAAAGAGTTGTTTTACCCGTTCCTACCTCTCCGGTTAACAGCAAGAAGCCACCACTCCCCATAAGGCCATGGTGCAAGTGGGCAAGGGCTTCTTGGTGCCGCGGCCCTAGAAATAAAAACCGCGGGTCAGGAGCTATCGAAAATGGCTGTTGTGTGAACCCAAAAAACGCTTGATACATAAGAGCTTATTTCCATGTTAACGACAGGTGTTGAGCGAAATTAACCCTAGCAGTATGCCTCTGGCCATGCAACGGATTGCTTTTTTGTTACTTTACCTCAAACATCCTTTATGATGTGCACTACAGACAAGGTATTTTAGGGTGTTATGGAAATTTACTTAGTTGGCGGCGCTGTTCGCGACGAACTATTAGGCTTAGAATTCGATGAGCACGACTATGTTGTGGTGGGCGCTGCAGCTGAAGAGCTCATTGCGCAAGGCTTTACCCCGGTTGGTAAAGACTTTCCTGTTTTCTTACATCCCGAGACACAAGAAGAATACGCCTTAGCACGTACCGAGCGGAAAGTAGCGGCAGGCTATACGGGCTTTGAATGCTATGCGCAGCCCGATGTTAGCCTAGAGGACGACTTGCTACGGCGCGATCTCACCATTAACGCCATTGCTAAAAGCAGCTCAGGTGAGCTCATTGACCCCTGGGGTGGACTTGAAGATATTGAACAGCGCGTGCTGCGCCATGTCAGTCCAGCTTTCAGCGAAGACCCACTGCGTGTGTTACGTGCGGCTCGGTTTGCCGCCAAGTTACAACCGCTTGGCTTTCACATCGCACCAGAAACCTACACCCTCATGCGGGAATTAGTAGCAGCTGGCGAAATTCAACACCTCGTGCCTGAGCGAGTGTGGCAAGAGACCGAAAAAGCCCTCAACACAGACGCTCCTAGCGTGTATTTCCAAGTACTACATCAATGCGGTGCGCTGCACCAACTCCTTACGTTTCCACTGCCAAAGCAAGGCCAGTTTCCATTGCTAACGCAGGTGGCGCAACAGACTAAGCACCCTTTATTGCGCTTTGCAGCTTGGATAGCAGACCTTGCTCACCCTCCTAGTCAAACACCTCAGGTGCTTACGGCCGTTGCTGGTAGTTTTAAAGCACCAAATGCCTACCTAGATATAGCGCGTTTAGCGGGCCTTAGTTTTGATCTACTAGCAAACAGTCACATTACCAGCACCGACGCTTTAGACTTTTACCAGCAGTGCGACGCTTGGCGACGGGCTGAGCGATTTGAACAGCTACACACCTTATGCCTGGCCGTTGCAAGCTCAGAAAGCGCGCGCCACCGCGTCCAGCAGTTATTTAGCCCAGTGGCCAACTTGCGGACCATCAACCCCCAAGCCTTTGTTAAACAAGGGCTCAGCGGAAAAGCTATTGGCCAAGCATTGCGCACACAGCGCAAACAACAACTAGAGGATGCATGGGCTGGGGGTTCAATTTAACCCTCTCCCGACAACATCGTTTAAGCTTTTAACCAAAGTGACTCGACCACACCAAGCATGCCCTCATCGCCGCCAGCCTGCTGCATAGCAAGCCAATGCTCGCGATAGCTCTTGCCCGTTTCAGGGTGCTGCATATAGGGCACCAAGTCCGCCATGGGTGCGAGCACATAAGGGCTCGTCAGAATCTCACCACGCGGTAGCTTTGGGGTAGACTCAGTGGCTTCACAAACTTGATCGTTATAGAGCAATATATCTATATCCATAGTTTTAGAGCTAAAGCGCTCATTGTCATGGGCTCGACCTAAAGCCTGCTCTGTTTGCTTGCACCAAACCTGCACTTCAGCCAATGTTCGCTGGGTTTCAACCCAAGCAACCAAGTTATAAAAGGGCGGCCCTGCAAAGCCAGCCGCTTCACTTTCATAAACATGGGACAAGCGGACAGTGGTAAAGGCTTGTTCAAGCGCCGCTACCGCAGCTTTAATATGGCGCTCACGCTGAAGGTTAGAGCCCAGCCCAAACCACACCTGTTGTACTTCTTGACGCGCCACCTTAAAACTCTCCGCGCACAATGGACACACCCACACTGTTTGCGGCTGGAACGGCCGTGGGTTTATTCACGGTCACTCTGGCACCAGGCACCTGAAACTGGCTGAATAGACCTGCGGCTATTTGTTCCGCAACTTCTTCAATCAGCCCCCAAGGGCGCGACTCTATTAGCTCCACAACAAAAGAACTGACCGCCGCATAATCTAAGGCATCGTGAATATCGCCCGATTCGGCAGCTTTAGCATTGTCCCAGCGCATCTCTAAATCGATATATAAAGGCTGAAATATTTCCTGCTCCCAATCAAATATGCCTATGGTTGCGTCTACTTTTAGCCCTTTTACAGAAACTGTGTCCAAGATATCCCCTCGCCAACTGATCGGATGGCATTCTGCTTAATTTGCCTTTATGCTTACTAAAAATAAATGAAGAATGGACCCTATGACATCGGCACTCGCCTTACTCATTATTCTTAGTGCTTATTTATTCGGCTCTATAAGTAGCGCTGTACTTATATGCCGTGTATTTGCGCTCGACGACCCCCGACTACGTGGCTCAGGCAACCCGGGTGCCACGAATGTATACCGCTTAGGGGGCGCACTGCCCGCTGCTTTAACGCTGTTGTTTGACGTTCTTAAAGGTATGCTGCCCGTATGGCTTGCATACTTTCTGGGCCTGCCTCCTATCACCTTGGGCTTTGTGGCCATAGCTGCTTGTTTAGGCCATATTTATCCACTTTTCTTTCGCTTTCGAGGCGGCAAAGGTGTAGCCACCGCATTAGGGGCTATGTTCCCTGTAGCCTTACCTATGACTCTCATGCTTATTCTAACTTGGGTTTTTGTTTTCCTAGTAACCCGTGTTAGTTCTCTGGCAGCCCTTATTACCGTTGGCCTTTCGCCCTTATATGCCTATTTAGTTAAACCACAATACACAGTTCCTGCATGTATGTTAGCGGCTTTAATTATTTGGCGACACCGCTCCAACATTCAACGTCTTTGGCGCGGTACGGAAACAGGTTTCCGCTAACCTTTTCCTGGCTCTGCTAGCTCTGTCATTGGCCAGCGAGGGCGAACAGCCGCTTGGCTGTCTGTTTGTTCCCCAGCAGCTAAGCGATACGCACCTGCAAAAGCAATCATGGCACCGTTATCCGTACAAAACTCAGCGCGAGGATAATACACCTGACCACCCTGCTTGTGCATCGTGTCGGCTAAGGCTTCTCGCAAACGGGTATTCGCACTAACACCGCCAGCAACCACTAAACGTTTTAAGCCTGTTTCTTTTAAGGCGCGGCGACACTTAATAACCAAGGTATCCACCACAGCGTCCTGAAACGCGCGCGCTATATCTGCTTTTACTTGGTCGCTTAGCCCTTCGGGGCTGTCGCACTGTGCTTTTTCTTCTGCAATAGCATTTGCCGCAGCAGTTTTTAAGCCACTAAAAGAAAAGTTTAAGCCTGGTTTGTCGGTCATCGGGCGCGGAAACTTATAACGGTCTGCCCGGCCTGCCTCGGCCATTGCAGCAAGACGTGGGCCACCCGGGTACTCTAGGTCAAGTAACTTAGCGGTTTTGTCAAAGGCCTCGCCAGCAGCGTCGTCTACTGATTCTCCAAGCAGTTTATAACTGCCTACCGCATTTACTTGCACTAACTGGGTGTGCCCGCCTGAAACAAGCAAAGCTAAAAAAGGCATTTCTGGGCGTGTTTCTTCCAGCATAGGCGCCAGCAAGTGGCCTTCCATATGGTGCACACCTATTGCCGGGAGGTCCCAACCAAAAGCTAAGCTACGGCCGACACTCGCCCCCACCAATAAAGCCCCCACTAATCCTGGGCCTGCTGTATATGCTATACCATCGAGCTCACTCGGCTTGGTGTTGGCGTCGGTTAACGCTTGTTGAATTAAAGGAAGGAGTTTGCGCACATGGTCGCGGGAAGCTAACTCAGGTACTACACCGCCATAGTCAGCGTGCAGCTTTACCTGGCTATATAAAGCATGCGAGAGCAAGCCTTGCTCTGTGTCATAAACGGCCACACCTGTTTCATCACAAGATGTTTCAATACCTAAAACTCGCATGTTACTACGCCCTTTCGTTGCTCGTGTATTCGTTAGAAAGGGCATAGTGTAAACGATTTTTACGCCCGACTCACCCAACTTGATCTAGTTTTGAACGGACCGACTGAGGTGAGACAACTCCCGCATCGAGTAGCTTATTCAACGCTTGATCCATTGTTTGCATACCTAAGGCTGCACCTGTTTGAATGCTGGAGTACATTTGAGCTATTTTGTCTTCCCGTATCAAGTTTTTAATGGCCGGAGTTGAGAGCATAATCTCGTGAGCGGCCACTCGCCCACCCCCTTGTTTTTTAATTAATAACTGTGAAATAACAGCCCGCAACGACTCCGACAACATCGAACGCACCATGGCTTTTTCTTCACCTGGGAATACATCCACAATTCGGTCAATGGTTTTAGGGGCAGAGGTTGTATGCAAGGTGCCAAATACTAAATGCCCAGTTTCTGCAGCAGTGAGCGCCAACCGAATGGTTTCCAAGTCACGCATTTCCCCAACCAAAATAACGTCTGGGTCTTCCCGTAGTGCAGCACGTAAGGCTGCGTTAAAGCTGTGGGTGTCTCGGTGTACTTCGCGCTGGTTAATCAGGCTTTGCTTACTTTCATGCACAAATTCAATAGGGTCTTCAATGGTAAGAATATGGTTGCTATAGGTTCGGTTAATATAATCGACCATTGCCGCCAGAGTGGTCGACTTACCCGACCCCGTCGGTCCTGTCACTAATACTAATCCCCGTGGGTAGTCTGACACTTTCCTCAGCACCTCTGGCGCGTTTAAGTCTTCAAGTGACAAGACTTTGCTAGGGATGGTACGAAATACAGCCGCAGGCCCATGGCGCTGCATAAACACGTTTACACGGAATCGGGCCACGCCTTCCAAACTGAAAGAAAAGTCTGACTCAAGCTTTTCTTGAAAGTCGCTTTGTTGCTCAGCGCTCATGATGCTGTGCACCATAGCCAGCACCTGTCGCGACTCCAAATTCTCTGTGCTAATCTTCTGAATATCGCCGTCAATACGCAATACTGGCGGAGTGCCAGAAGATATGTGAAGATCAGATGCCCCTTTTTGAACACTTAATTCGAGTAATTGTTGAAGTTCCATTTTATCTCCAAGCTCAATAAAGATTTGAGAGTCGTTTTTAATACACATCGGCATAACGGAAATCTATGTTACAAGCAACCATAGCAGACCAACTAGAAAAAGTTCGCATTCGCGTGCAACAGGCTGAAAAAAAAGCGAACCGGCCAGCCAACAGCGTCCAACTTGTTGCAGTGGCCAAAACCAAGCCCACTGCAGACATAGAGGCCGCCTATGCCGCTGGGCAGCGAAGCTTTGGCGAAAACTATGTGCAAGAAGGCGTCGACAAAGTGCAAGCCCTGCAACATTTAAGCGATATCGAATGGCACTTTATTGGCCAGCTACAGTCCAATAAAACCCGAGAGGTGGCCGAGCACTTTCACTGGGTACAAAGCCTCCACAGGCTGCGCATAGCGACTCGCCTGAACAACCAACGTCCAGCGCACCTTCCGCCGCTGCAGGTATTGATACAATTAAATATAGACGAAGAGCCGAATAAGGCAGGTATTTCTTTAGCTGAGTTGCCTGAGTTTGCCAAAGCGGTACAAGCCTTGCCAAAGCTACAGCTACGTGGCCTTATGCTAATTCCAAAAGCCAACCCAAGCGCGGCTGAACAAGCACATACATTACAGTTATGCCAAACTGCATTTGAAGAATTGCAGCAACAAATCGACAGGGTTGATACACTATCACTTGGTATGAGTAATGACCTGGAAGCAGCGATTGCCCATGGTTCAACCATGGTACGGGTCGGCACGGACATTTTCGGTCCGCGCAGCTAAGCCACAGCTAAATACATTTAAGAAAAAAGGTACCACTGAGTATGAGTAAACAAGCAGACGTACGCACCATAGGTTTTATCGGCGCAGGTAACATGCCAAGAAGCATCATTGGTGGCATGATCCGAGGTGGCTACCCTGCCGATAAGGTATGGGCAAGCAACCGCAGCCGACCGAAGCTCGACGCACTTCACTCGGACTTTGGAATTCAGGTAACCCAAGACAACCATGAGCTTGTTGCCGCCTGCGACGTTATTGTTTTGTCTGTAAAGCCACAAATTATGCAAGAGGTATGCGCAGACCTGAAAGCGCACTCGCCAGACATTACGAAGAAGCTTGTCACCACAGTTGCTGCTGGGGTTCCTATTGCTAAATATCACGCATATTTAGGCAATGAAACACGTGTTATTCGTATTATGCCAAACACACCGTCGCTCGTCGGGGAAGGCGTGTCTGGGCTGTGTGCGGACACCAGTGTCACTGAAGCAGATCGCAGCTATATCACCCAAGTGTTCGACTATGTTGGCCTCACTATTTGGCTTGAAGAAGAGTCGAGCATCGACGTGCTCGGTGCTGTCGCCGGAAGTGGCCCTGCGTATTTCTTTGAATTTATGGATGGGTTACAAAAAGCAGCTGAAGCCCTTGGTTTTGACGCCACAACAGCGCGAGCTATGGTACAACAAACCGCTTTGGGCGCGGCTAAAATGGCCACCGAAAGCGAGTTGAGCCTTGAAGAATTACGCAAGCAGGTAACCAGCAAGGGCGGTTCCACCGCCAAAGGCATTGAAGCCTACCAAGAGCACAAGCTCAATGAAATTTCTGACCAAGCAGTGCGTGCAGCCGTTGCACGCAACCAAGAAATGGCCAAACTTTTTTAAGGTGCCCTCATATGAATAATGGATTTGCGTTTCTCGTTTCCACTTTGTTTTCACTGTTTATTATGGCCGTGGTTGTACGCGGCTGGATGCAGCTGGTACAAGCAAACTACTTTTCACCACTGGCTTTAGCCATACGGAAAATAACCGACCCTGTGGTGCTTCCATTAAAAAAAGTGCTGCCTAGTGTGGGTCGTTTAGACTTAGCCGTGGTGGTGTTGGCGCTCGCTTTAACCGCATTGAAAATATTTATCTTGGCGAGCATGGCGGGGCAGCATGCGCCTTTGGTTGCATTAGCTATTGTGAGTGTGCGGGATCTTGCTCTCGAGATTTTACAGCTAGTGTTTTGGATTCTTATTATTCGCGCCATTCTCAGTTGGTTTAGCCAAGGCCAAAACCCGTTGGAATATGTGCTATACGAATTAACCGAGCCCTTGTTACGCCCCATACGAAACTTCATTCCGCCGTTAGGTGGCTTAGACCTTTCTGTATTAATTTTAATTATCTTTATTCAGTTTCTAATGCAGGTTATTTAAGGAAGGAGACAACAATGGGCGCTTATACACAGCTTATAGCTCGCGGCTTGTTCATGACCCTTATGCTTTTTGCCGCCACAGTTAGTGCGCAGCAAACAGCACAGGTGCAAGGCGGACAGTTTGAGCGGCTCGGTTCATGGGAAGTACACTACAGCGCATTTCCGAGTTCATTTTTGCAACCAGAAGTGGCTCAAGCCTACAACTTAGTTCGTAGTCGGGCTCAAGCCGTCATCAGTATTTCGGTGCTTGACCAAGAAAGCAAGCAGTCACAGCGCGTGGCCATGTCCGGCTATGCTTTAAATAGTCTTGGTCAGCGCAAAGAGTTGAATTTCCGCAGAATCACGGAAGGCGATGCTTTGTATTATTTAAGCAGTATTCAACACGGAAACGACGACAGATACCGCTTTTTTATTACCATTCGCCATGGTGATAACAGTGAAGAGTTACGTTTCACTCAAACCTTTTATCGGAACTAAAGAAAGGCACGAAAGCTGCGGTTACACCACTGCAGCTTTTACACCTACCTTCCTAATCGTGCCATCTTCCGCCACATCCCGCGCTGTTAACATTAAAGAGCCAATCACAATATGGTCTCCCACCACAACCCGGCGACGGAACTGGTGCGAAAACAGACCTGCAATCGTTTCGTCTGGTTTCACGTTCGTTTCAGGTAATACATAGAACTGGCTTAAGTCTGCAACAGTGCTGTCGGCATTGAGCACAAAGTCACCAAAGAACGTTTTCTTGGTTAAGCGTTTTCCTGTGCCATGTGAGGCCAGCACATCACTGATCCGTGGAATGTCTTCGCTGCGAGTTAGCACTAATACTGTGTCCCCTGCTTGTAGCTTCGGATTTGCTATAGTGCGTAACCACTCTCCTTTGCGAATGAGCCCCATAAACTCCACGGGCTCGTGAATACTAATGTCATTCCAATACAAGTCGCAGGCTGGTGTGTCGTCTTCAATTTCAAAAGTGGCAATTTCCAGTATTGCGTTTTTAGTCGTGACACTTTCAAGCGGTGTACGTGAGTTGGGTTCTGCCTCAGGTGGAACTTCCAACCCTAACTTGCGGGCAAAAGGTAAAATAGACCAGCCCTGTACAATAAGAGAAACCAACACAATAAAGAAGGCTATTTCAAAGTAGAGCGCCTGGTTTTCAAGCCCGGCTATCCAGGGGAAAAGCGCCAACACAATGGGCACAGCACCGCGAAGCCCTACCCAGGCAATAAAAATACGGTCCCGCCACGGGAAGTGAAAAGGCGACAAGCTAATAAGAACCGCCACTGGGCGAGCAACAAGAATTAGCACAGCTGCCAATAACAGCGCTGGAACAGCAATATCCAGCAAGTTACTTGGCGTCATAAGCAAGCCTAGCATTAAGAACATCACAATTTGACTCAGCCAGGCTAAACCGTCGTGCACTCTTAAAATGTTATGAACTTGCGGTAATTTGGGCGCATTTCCCACAATATAGCCCATCAGGTACACCGCCAAAAAGCCGCTGCCGCCTAACTGGGAAGTCAGCCCGTAGGTCAGGACACTGCCACCCACCGCGAGAAGCGGAAAGAAAGAGGCGTGAATATGCACCATGCGGCTGACTTTAACAAAGGCGCGGCCGCCTAAATACCCTAAAGTAGCTCCCACAACTGCTTGTTGTACCAGGCTAAGCACTGCCATCCAGCTAAATCCTAGCTCTGGTGACGCTAATATACTGACCAAGGTAATGGTCAGCATTACGGCCATGGGGTCGTTACTACCCGACTCAATTTCCAGCGTAGCCGACACTCGCTCTTTAATTCGCAGCCCCTGTGACTGGAAAATAGAAAACACTGCTGCGGCATCGGTGGAGCCCAGAATTGCCCCAAGCAATAAGCCTTCAACCCAGCTCAAACCAAATAGGTAGGCTGCGCCAATACCTGTGATAATACAGGTAATAATAACGCCCAAAGAAGCCAACACTGCAGCAGGACCGAGGGCCACCCGAAAGCGCTCTGGTTGCGTGCGCAAGCCACCATCAAACAAAATAACAATTAATGCAACGGACCCAATTAATAAAGCAATATCAGGGTTATTAAATTGAATACCAAGAATGCCATCTTCACCGGCTAGCATGCCTAACAGTAAAAACACCAATAAAATAGGCGCGCCTGAACGAACAGAGAGTTGCGTGGCGATAATGCTAAAAAACAGCAAAACACCAGCCACAAGTATGGTGAGATTAACAGCATCCATGAATACTAATTGGCTCCTTAAACATGAGAACAGCCCACAATTATTTGATAAAGCTATCATAACACAGGGCTGTTTGCGCTATAATGGCAGGTAAATTTCACCTTCTTCGGACGTATTTTTTATGCAGCAAATGACCAGTCGCCCAAGTAAGCTAGTACTTGCCACAGGCAACAAAGGTAAAGTCGCTGAGTTACAGGGTGTATTAGCTCCGCTCCAGGTCGAAGTGTTACCGCAAAGTCAGTTCCAAGTATCTGAAGCTGACGAAACTGGGCTTACTTTTGTAGAAAACGCAATTATTAAAGCTCGCCATGCCTGCGAGGCAACAGGTCTTCCGGCCTTGGCCGACGACTCTGGTCTTGCTGTCGACGCATTACAGGGCGCACCCGGTATATATTCTGCGCGTTACGCGGGCGAGCAAGCCTCTGACAGCACGAATATAGAAAAGCTTTTACACGCTCTGCAACAAGTTCCAGAGCAAGAGCGCAGCGCTGCTTTCCACTGTGTACTAGTTTATATGAACCATGCTAACGACCCTACGCCTATTATCGCTCATGGCCGCTGGCAGGGCCGTATTGCAACGCAAGTAGCTGGCGACGCAGGCTTTGGCTACGACCCTGTTTTTTATGTACCTAGCCACGGATGTACGGCCGCTGAACTTACACCTGAAGTAAAGTTCGACTTAAGCCATAGAGGACAAGCATTACGGAAACTTCTTCTGCAATTACAGGCTACCGCATAATGCAATTGCCCCTGTTAAGTTTATATGTGCATATTCCTTGGTGTGTGCAAAAGTGCCCTTACTGTGACTTTAACTCGCACAAGCAACCAGATGTTATTCCAGAAGCGGCCTATATCAACTGCTTGCTCGACGACCTGCGTGCAGATGCCCATTATGCACAAGGACGCACCCTTACCTCTATTTTTATAGGTGGCGGCACGCCTAGTTTGTTTTCCGCAGAAGGTATTGCACGCTTATTGCAAGGCATTGAGCGCATCATCCCTTTCCAGGCTGATATTGAAATTACTTTAGAGGCAAACCCTGGCACCTTTGAAACAGAGCGTTTTAGTGGCTTTGCTCTGGCCGGCGTGAACCGCTTGTCTATCGGCATTCAAAGCTTGTACAGCGAACATCTTAAAACCCTGGGCCGCATCCACGACCCAGACCAAGCTCGGCAAGCAGCTCGTCATGCTGCCCAGTTGCCCTTAAACAGCTTTAACCTAGACATTATGCATGGCTTGCCTAACCAGACTCGTGAACAGGCATTACAGGATTTAGACGGCGTTATTGCGCTTGGGGCACCCCATATTTCTTGGTACCAGCTAACGATAGAGCCAAATACCTTATTTGCCAGTAAGCCCCCGGTTCTTCCTGACGACGACAGTCTCTGGGACATTTTTGAACAAGGTCACCAAAAACTTGTGGCTGCAGGCTACGAACAGTACGAAGTAAGTGGCTACGGTAAGCCGGGGCATAGAGGCCAGCATAACTTGAACTATTGGCGCTTCGGGGACTATCTTGGCATAGGCTGCGGCGCTCATGGCAAGGTCACCCAGAATAACCATATTGTGCGTACTGAAAAAGTGAAGCACCCACGGGGCTATATGGATTTAACCCGCCCTTTTATCAAGCAAACTTGGCAGGTAACACCGGACGATGCCCTGTTTGAGTATTTTATGAACCGCTTGCGCCTTTTGGAAGATATTCCCAAAGCTGAGTTTCACGCCCGAACCGGGCTACCTGTGGAACAGGCTGAAGCCAAGCTTGCACCTGCCATAACAGCGGGCCTCATTGAAAGTGACGAACACAATTGGCGAACCACAGCCCAAGGCCGGTTGTATTTAAATAAAATACTCACCGACCTAATGGACGATTAACCCGTTACTTTAAACTGCAAGTCCCACACGCCATGGCCTAAACGGTGTCCGCGCTTTTCAAACTTTGTCAGCGGGCGCTCATCGGGCCGTGGAATGTACGTGTTATCTTCTGAGAGGTTCGTAAACCCTTCCGCTGCGTTCATTACTTCAAGCATGTGCTCAGCATAGTTTTCCCAGTCTGTCGCCAAATGTAAAATGCCACCGAGTAGCATTTTCTTTTTCAACATTTGCACAAATGCTGGCTGAATAAGGCGGCGCTTGTGGTGACGTGCCTTGTGCCACGGATCCGGGAAGAAAATTTGCACTCTGTCTAAGCAGCCGTCGGGCAGCCAGTGTTCAAAAACTTCTACGGCGTCAAATTCAATGGCCCGTAAGTTGGTTACGCCCTGCTCTTCCGCTTCCATTAACAAAGCGCCTACGCCTGGGCGGTGCACTTCAATGCCTATAAAGTTGCGTTCGGGCGCCGCTTTTGCCATGGCAACTAACGAATGGCCCATGCCAAAGCCAATTTCTAAAGTAACAGGAGCCTCACGGCCAAACAGCTCTGCCATGTTGAGCAGACTACCTGGTTCTGGTGCGGTAATGCCCCAAGTCGGCATGAGTCGCTCTAATGCCGACGCCTGACCTTTTGTTAAGCGGCCTTCTCGTTTTACAAAACTACGAATACGGCGCATGTATTTGGAACCTGACTGTTCTTGTTCGGACATATTTCGTTAACCTGTTACACTGTGGGCCGCTAATTATCCAACCCCTGAGTGAAAACACAAGCACGATGCAAACAAAAGATTTCGCCACAACCGTTTTAAGCTGGCAAAAGCAGCATGGCCGCCACGATTTACCTTGGCAACAACCCGCAACGCCTTATCGTGTGTTGGTTAGCGAGATCATGCTACAGCAAACTCAAGTAACCACGGTTATCCCCTACTTTCAACGTTGGATGGACACCTTCCCAACGCTCGAAACCTTAGCACAGGCGAGTGAAGACGAAGTAATGGCCCTCTGGCAAGGGCTTGGTTATTACTCCCGCGCCCGCAACTTGCGTAAAGCAGCTCAATACCTAGTGCAAGAGTTTAATGGTAAATTCCCGAACAATTTAGACGAGCTACTTTCTATTCCGGGTGTCGGTCCATACACCGCAGGGGCCATTCGCTCCTTTGCGTTTAATGATTATGGGCCCATTGTCGACGGCAACGTCAAACGCTTTTTTTGCCGCTTGTTCGGTATTGAAGGCGACACGACACGAAGCGCTGTAAACAAGCAGTTATGGAATAAAGCGGCAGACTTAACTCCAAGCCACAATAACCGCCACTTCGCCCAAGGCTTATTAGATATTGGTGCCACCTTATGTACACCGGCAAACCCGGACTGTGCACGCTGCCCTTTTCGCAGCCAGTGTTTTGCCTACAAACACAATATGCAAAAAGAACTACCGACCCCGAAAGCAAAGAAAAAGGTACCCGTACGAAAAAGTCACTTTTTACTTCAGCGCAGTGGTCACAGCATTCAGTTAGAGAAGCGCCCACAACCTGGCATTTGGGCCGCTCTTTGGTGTTTACCTGAGCTATCGGAAGCACCTGCTTCAGCTCAACTAGCAGCGGAATTCGAGCATACTTTCAGCCACTTTAAAATGCGGGCGTCTATTTGGTCCCTTTCACAAAGCGAGCAAGTTGCGGAAGAAGCCCCTCACAACCCACAATGTTGGGTAGAGCAGGCAGATGTGGCAGACTATGGATTACCATCACCAATAAAAAAAGTATTACCTAAGCTTTGGGAACAAGACTAAGCCCCCATAAGCCGCGTATATACCAAACATTCAAAGCAACAATGTAGCTTTTTGGCAGCATATTTATGCACTCATAGCTCTTGATTTTCGTACCAACATCTAACTTTTATGCAAACCCATCTGCATAACATTCACAGTAAGGACATTGTATGAGCCGTACCGTTTATTGTCATTTCTTAAAAAAAGAAGCCCCTGGCTTAGCCTTTCAACTTTACCCCGGTGAATTAGGCCAGCGAATTTTTGAGAATATTAGCCAAGAGGCCTGGTCAGCTTGGCAACACAAACAAACTATGCTGATTAATGAGAAGCATTTAAACCTAATGGATCCGGAAGCGAGAGCCTTTCTAGAAAAAGAAATGGTTGGTTTTTTATTCGAAGGTAAACAGGTTGATATAGAAGGATATGTACCGCCAGAGAAATAACAGCTTGTACTTGTAGTATTTGCAATATCACATTGCATATTCATTCACTTCAACTTGGTCACACAACTAATTCCATGCTCTCCGCTCTGGCGTTCCGTGGAGAGCAATAATTAGCTGTGTTAGCATGATAGGCTCTTTATTCATCAACAGGGAGTTTTTCATGAAAATACCTACCTGGCGAAGGGCTGTCATTAAAGTGGGCAGTGCTTTGATAGCGCCAGATGGTAAAGGCTGTAGTTCGAAATATTTACTCGCAATTGCACGCTTTATCAATGAGTGCCGTGAACGTGGACAAGAAGTTGTCCTGGTCTCATCGGGTTCGGTCGCTGCCGGACGCCATCATTTCAAGTTTGACGAAAATAAACCCATTCCAGTCGTGCTAAAAAAAGCCATGGCCGCCGTAGGACAAAGCCATGTCATGGAAAGTTGGTCTCGCTTTTTCGACTTCCCCTGCGCACAGGTCCTTATGACCCACGACGACCTACGTGATCGTGAGCGCTACATTAGCATTCGAAACAGCGTTAACACGCTCATTGAGCAAGGCATTATGCCTATTGCCAACGAAAACGACGCACTAGCAACAGACGATTTAAAAGTAGGCGACAACGACAACCTTGCCGCTATGGTTGCTACAGTGGTCGACGCGGACGCACTTTTCATCTGTTCTGATATTGACGGTCTTTACGACAAAGATCCGAACAAACACAGCGACGCGACCTTAATTCCTGAAGTGGAAACCATAGACCAAAGCATTTACGCTCTTGCTGGCGGCTCTGCGAGCGCCGTAGGAACTGGTGGCATGCGAACCAAAGTGGAAGCCGCTGAGAAAGCAACCGCTCATGGTATCGACACCTATATTTTGAATGGCCGTAAGGGCTCTATGTTCGAAATTCTTCTTCGCAATGAAAACCCAGGCACCTTATTCCATGCACGTGAAAATCCGCTAAGTAATAAAAAGCATTGGCTACGCCATACGCTTATCGCTCAAGGCGAGCTCTTAGTGAACTCTAAAACTGTAGAAGCTTTACGTCATGGCGGTGAATCACTGCTAACTACAGGGATCGTCGACGTCCAAGGAAACTTTGACCGTGGCGACGCGGTACTCGTTCGTAACGCGGGTAATACTGAAACTGTGGCAAAAGGAATATGCCGTTATAGCTCACACGAGTTATTACACCTGAAAGGACAGTCAGACACTGATATTGCTGAATTATTTGGCTACAGCCCACTCAGCGAAGTGATTCATCGCGACGACCTAATGTTATGGAGCAAAGCATGAATAACCAAGAATTAGCAACAGATATTGCAAAGCGTGCAGCAACAGCTGCGCGCACGATTGCCACCCTTTCTACTGCAGATAAAAACGCCGCACTACAAAAAATGGCCGACGCCATTCGTGGCAACACAACTAGTATTTTAGAAGCCAACGCAAAAGATCTTGCCTCTGGACGTGAACAAGGCTTAGACGACGCCATGATGGACCGTCTAACCCTAGATGAAAGCCGTATTGAAGACATGGCGAAAGCCATTGAAGAAATTATCGCGCTTCCCGACCCAGTGGGCCAAAGCTACCTGCTAGAAGAACGCCCAAACGGCATGCGTATTGATAAAACTCGCATTCCACTTGGTGTTATTTGCATGATTTACGAAGCACGCCCAAATGTGACTGCCGACGCAGGCGCTCTGTGCTTTAAATCTGGCAACGCAGCTATTCTCCGCTGTGGAAAAGAAGCAATAGGCACCAGTAAAGTTATCGCCGAAGCCATGCACGGCGCATTAGAAGCCTGTGGCATTAACAAAGACGTTCTCACCGTTGTGCCAACGCCAGACCGTAACCTGATGGCTGAACTCTTGGTGCAAAAAGACCACATCGATCTTGTCATACCGCGTGGCGGCGAAGGTTTAATTCACTATGTCAGTGACAACAGTAAAATTCCTGTGATTCAACATTACAAAGGAGTTTGTCACCTTTATGTAGACAAGGACGCAGACCTCGATAAAGCACTCGCCCTGCTGTTGAACGGTAAAACCCAACGTACGGGTGTATGTAACGCATTAGAAGGCTTACTGGTGCATTCAGAGGTTGCTGAGAAGTTCTTGCCAATGGCAGCAAAATCCCTAGCTGAAAAGCAAGTTAAAATACACGCTTGTGAACAGTCTATGGGTTATTTCGACGGTGCTATTGCAATTGCAGACCAAGACTTCGGTCAAGAATACCTCGCCCTTGAGTTAGCCGTGCGCACTGTCAAAGACTACGAGCATGCGGTTGAGCATTTACACCAGTTCTCAAGTGGTCATACAGACGTCATCTGCACAGAGAATGAAGCAACAGCACGTCGCTTTATCGCAGACATAGACTCTGCAGTGACCATGTGGAACACGTCCTCACGTTTCTCCGATGGTGGACAGTTAGGCTTAGGTGCAGAAATTGGCATTTCCACCTCAAAACTACACGCTTATGGGCCAATGGGCTTAGAATCTCTCACAACAGAGAAGTTTGTAGTGACTGGAAATGGTCAAATACGAGAATAGTTGTTTTTGAGCTTGACAGCAGGCGTAAAAAACCGTTTAATACGCCGCGTTGTTAGCGAATTAACAGCTACGCCCAGATAGCTCAGTCGGTAGAGCAGGGGATTGAAAATCCCCGTGTCGGTGGTTCGATTCCGCCTCTGGGCACCATATTTATGATAAACCCGCCTTATGGCGGGTTTTCTTTTTCTGTGCCATCGGCTCCAGATTATTCGCCACATCCATGTGGCTCACCCTACGGGCCATCGCTTCGCGATGTTCAAAATCGCTCCCGGCGATTTTGTCCGCCTCTGGGCACCAAATATAAAAAAACCGCCCTTGTGGCGGTTTTTTTATATTTGGAATTCAGTGGGCTGGATGAGAACCACCGATTGGTTCGACAAAAATGTCTGGAACATTTTTGGACGCACGCAGTGCGGGCCAAAGGCCGAGCCCCAGGGATGGGGCGAGCATTCCGCCACCCGAACTCCCCTCTTAAACATCTACTGCCCCCCCCGCCCTTGTGGCGGTTTTTTTATATTTGGAATTCAGTGGGCTGGATGAGAACCACCGATTGGTTCGACAAAACTATAACAACCACTCAACCGGCAGCCAGCCTATGAAGGTTAAGCTGATACTGCGCCAAAAGGTGCGCCCTGGCTCTTCTGTAATAGGCTCTGCGCTGGCGTTTTCCGGTTGCAGCCAAACCAGTTTACCGTCACGCATTTCAACTTTCCAAGCCGTTCCATGCAGCCCGGTATCAAAAGCAGTGTGCATACTTTGTGCAAGAGACTCACTTTCAATGAGTAAACCCATTTCGGTGTTTAAACGTGCTGAGCGCGGATCAAAGTTAAAGGAGCCAACAAAGATTTTTTGACCATCCACAGCAAATGCCTTCGCGTGTAAGCTAGCCCCTGATGAGCCAAATGGACCCAGTTTACTACTTACAGAGTCCGGCTCTGACTGACGGCGCAGCTCATACAGCTCGGCGCCATTTTCTAGCAAGTCTTTTCTTCGTTTAGCATAGCCCGCATGCACCGGAATAACATCTGTGGCTTCAAGTGAGTTTGTTAATAAACGCACTTGCACGCCCCGCTGCTCAAGCGTGCTAAAGGCTTCTACACCGTCTTTGCCAGGCACAAAATATGCCGATACTCCATCAAACTGACTTTCTATTGTGCCTACTGATTCAACGAGATGACCTGCTAATAAGTCTTTTTCTGGCACGCGGCCCTGCCCTTTAGCCGGGGTATCACTCACGAGCGTAACCTGAGTCCACTCTAAATTGAGGTTGCCCTCACTAAAGCGCTGAATAAAACCCGAGTCTGCAATAAGTTGCCGATATTCCTCTAGCTGCTCAGTGTCTTCATGAGCATAGTGGTCAACGGCATTGCGAATAACCCCTGAAGCATTCTGCTCCATATTAATAATTTGCTCGGCGGAAAATGCAGAGGGGCTGTTCCAATACAAGTCAAAGTCCGACGATATATGTGGCACTATGGCACCAGCTACAAACATATCTAGATCAACAAATAATGCGGTTGGCCCTGTGTCGAAATATTCGTCACCTATGTTGCGACCACCTAATACGCTGACCACACCATCTACGGTGAAACTTTTATTATGCATGCGCCGGTTTAACCGGAAAAAGTCGTAAGTAAAAGAAAGTGGCTTAAACTTCCTTAGCACAAATGGGTTCCATAAGCGGATGCTAACATTCGGATGACGTTGCAGTTCAACCAGCTGCTTGTCTAAGCCCCCTGTTCCATGGTCATCGAGCAATAAGCGCACCCGTACTCCACGGTTCGCCGCGGCTTGTAACCGTTCAAGCAATAAATTACCGGTTAGATCAGAGCGCCAAATATAGTATTGAGCATCAATCGAGGTAGTCGCTAAATCTGCTAATAGCATACGCGCCGCAAAGGCATCAGCACCGCGACTTAACGGCGTTACACCGGATAACCCAGGGTGCTGTTGCGTTTGCCGATGCGCACCCTCTGCTAAAACCCCTGTTTGTGCCGGCGGTAAAGCTTCCATCTGCACTGCATTATTTTCAGGTAAGCCAATACTGCAACCCGTTAATAGTGTTGCAAGGAAAATAAGTAGGTATCGCGTCATAAAGGAAGGCCTTTGGGCTTATTAAGTGTATAAGTGATACTAGCAGCCGGCTTCGCTAAGGTCAGCTTTTCTCCGTTAGAGCTTGGCGAACCCGCTGCTGAAGAGCAGGAATAACCTGCTCTGTAAACCAAGGGTTGCGTTTTAGCCAAATATTATTGCGCGGGCTCGGGTGGGGTAAGGGAACCACCGCCGGCCAGTGTGCGCGCCAGTTTGCTACCGCGTCCGTTACCTTTTGGTTTTCATTAGGCAAATGGTAAGCCAAGGCGTATTGGCCTATCACGAGGGTCAATTGAATATTCTTGAGCCCTTGAAGCAAGGGCGCACGCCATTTCGGGGCGCATTCAGGGCGCGGAGGTAAGTCACCAGACTTGCCCTTACCTGGGTAACAAAAACCCATGGGCATAATGGCTATTTTCTTTGCATCATAAAACTCAGAAACACTCACCCCTAGCCACCGGCGTAAACGTTCGCCGCTTGCGTCATCAAACGGAATGCCAGTTTGGTGCACTTTGAGGCCTGGTGCTTGGCCAGCAATAAGAATGCGCGCCTGAGGGTGCAACTGCAGCACAGGCCGCGGGCCAAGTGGCAGCTGAGTCTCACACAGAGTGCATTGCCTTGCTTTGCCGAGCAGCGCCTCAAAGTCAGTCATACCGTGTCACCTTATAGCGTGTTCTGCCCTACATACTTCAAAATTTCAATCACCTGGTCTGTCGTTGTCGCCCATGCAAGCGCCGACGCATCCACCTCTTTTAGTGGGTGAATAATGTCTTCGTCGTGTAACGTAATGTAAGGCTTTCCTAAGGCTGCACAGTAACCAGCATCAAATGCAGCGTTCCATTGTTTGTACTTGTTGCCAAAGCGTACAATTGCTATGTCGCTTCGCTCAATCAAGGTTTTGGTGCGAATGGCATTCACTTTTGCCGACTTATGATCACGCCAGAAGGACTTCTCTTCTTCGCCAAGCATATCACCGGCGGCATCGCTTGCGTCGTGGTCTGTCACTGCTGAGTAAAACACAATGTCTAAGCCATGCTGAGCACAGCCTGCGATAATTTCGTCGCGCCATTGTGTATGAATTTCACCTGATAAATATACTGCTAACTGCATTTTTTTCTCCATAAAAAGTACGTTTAGCTAAAGCTCCCTATTGAAAGACTAGCATAAAAAAGCCCAGCAATTTTGCTAGGCTTTTCATTCATCTGTTGTGGCTTTATTTAGTCGACTGTCACTTCAACAAAGTCAAGGGACATAAAGCTTTCTAGGGAGTCGTCTTTAATTTCTAACCAAGGCTTAGGTAGTTCTGTGGCCATGGTATTAGTGATGGTCGAGGCATAGGTCCGCTCCCGAAAGCCCATGATGTCTTCGTCTTTATCGCGCAACCATTGCTTAAATAGCTCACCTTGTTTCTTAATAGGAAACTCTGGGTAGTCGGTTGCAGCAAGTAGGTCGAGCATATAGTCGCCCTGAAACTCAATATTTTGATCGTCCGAGCCATCAAGCGCTTGATGCCTGTCCTGCCAGACTTTCATATCGGCAAGACGCTCCTCGGCATTTGGTAACTCAATATCACCCAACATGATATCTCGGGCATACCATGCTTGCAGATCTAGCTTGTTAAAGGTGAAGTACTGATCATGCATACCTAAGTAAATTAACTTCGGGTTCTGCTGGAACACAATACCTTTGTATAAGTGTTCTGGATATAAGCAGTTGTGTGTCTGCAAGCGCAAGTCGTCTGGCAAGAATGGGAAGTGGAATAAATACCCGGTACACATCATCACGCCGTCATAGGCTTTGCTGGTGCCATCACTGAAGTGAGCCGTATTCCCTTCAAAATGTGTTACTAATGGTCTCTCTTCGATTCCCTCTGGCCATTCATAGCCGATGGGCTGGCTTCTATAGCTGATAGTAATCGACTTAGCACCGTACTTGTAGCACTGAGAAGCTATGTCTTCAGCTGAGTAGCTAGAGCCTATCATTAACACATCTTTGTCTTTAAATTCGAGTGCATCGCGGAAGTCATGGGCGTGCAATACTCTGCCCGGGAAGTTTTCAAGCCCTTTAAAGTAAGGCATATTCGGGGTTGAGAAATGACCTGTTGCAACCACAACATAGTCAAAGGTGTCCGTTTCTTGTTGACCTGTTTTGTGGTTCATCACTGTTACTGTAAACAGCTCTGACTCTTTGTCATATTCAACCCAACGTACTGGGCATTCGAACCGGATATATTTTGAAACGGCTTCTTCATCGATACGCCCCATAATGTAGTCTTTTAAAACTGCACGTGGGGGGTAAGAAGGGATAGCACGACCAAAGTGCTCATCAAAGGTGTAGTCAGCGAACTCTAAACACTCTTTGGGCCCATTTGACCACAAGTAGCGGTACATACTGCCATGGACGGGCTCGCCGTTTTTATCGAGTCCGGTGCGCCATGTGTAATTCCACATGCCACCAAGGTCTGCTTGTTTTTCGTAACATATAATTTCAGGTAGGTTTTTTTTACCAGCTAAACGTGCTGCTTCAAATGCTCTAATTTGTGCTAAGCCACTAGGACCAGCGCCTAGAATGGCTATTTTTTTATTTAACAAAACATACTCCTCTGTGACAAAAACGGAGCACATTATACACAATTTATAAATATTTTCAATTACTTATAATTGGGCGCTTGCCTTCACTCGATTACTGAACATAAAAAAGGGGAGCCTAGGCTCCCCTTTTGCACCCTGTATAAGAACACTCTTATACCAATGATTTACCGCTCTTTTTTGCTGCTCGCATGTCAATAATGAGTGCCACACACAAGGTGAGAAAAACACCGCTCGCGATCAGTGGCCATATCAATACATAGGCTGTAAGCCAGAAAGTAGACATTATAAATTCTCCATCGTTTGTGGCTGTTCAGCATGGAATTCCACTACACGCTCATCAATGGTTTTAAACTCAAAAGGTGGCTTCTTGCTGGTAATGGTAAGCAAGGTACACACAAAAGCACTTGCACCATAAGCAGTGAGGGAAGCCAGCAACACGATGTAGTCGCGTAAAAATCCAATGCTGTAGAATGACAAGAAAATACCAAATAGCGCGCCTATCACTAACCCGGCACGACGCCCAAAGAAGCCAAAGGACATAAGTCCAATAACCACAGCGGCACCAATGGTAGCCAGAATTTCAAAGAACACGGCCACCACGCCTGTCATTGCTAATAGCTCAAAGCGTGCTACGACAAACAGCAAGAAGGCGATGATTACGGAGCTGGTAAAGGCCAAGTTCGTTACCCTGCTCCAGTACAAGCTGGCAATAACCGGGAACACAATGGCACCCCACAAGGCTCCTACAAAAATAAGCATCGATAAAATATCGAGCTTCAAGCTTGCGAAAATAACGCCCAGTGTGGTCGCTGTAACCATGGTCATACGTCCAACCCACACCATAGTGGTTGGATTCGGCTTATTTTTACTAATCTGCTTACCGTAGATATCTGTCATGACAATAGAAGATAAAGCCGATAAGTCAGAGTCTGCCGTTGAGGACAAAGAACCAATAATCATCACAAACAGCAAGACCACCATAATGGGTGACAAGTAGGTTGCCGCCATTTGTGGAATCAGGTTATTCAAGTCGCCGTTAATAGGCTCTACCCCTGCCAGCAAAGCCAACAGCCCTAGCATACCAAGGCCTATAACAATGGAGCCATAACCAATGGTTGCGGTAATGAAGCTGGGTTTAATTAAGTCTTCTCGCACAGCAAATAAGCGCTGGGCAATGGTTTGGTTACCTATGGCATAGGCTAGAACAGCTACGAAGAAGGGAGCACCCTGCTCCAGTATAGCTGTAGGGGAATAAAAGCTTGCTTGTTCTGGGGTTAAATTCACCATCCCAACTTCAAAAAGCTCAGGCCCTCCAAGCTTAAAGAAAATAATGGGTATAATAATAACTGCAGCGACTACCATAGCAATGAGCTGGCCAAAGTCGGTAAAGACTGACGAGCGGAACCCTGACCAGAAGGTATACGACAACACGCCAACCCCCGCTATTAACACACCTTGGACGAAGCTGAGTGGGGAAAGAATATCAACCAAAGCCCCTGCTGCTGTGAAGTTCACCATCAAGCTAATAACGCTTCCCACCACGTTAGACCCAGCAAGCATAAGCTGGCTGGCGCTCCCGTGACGGGCATGCATGATTTCAGCAAGGGTATGTGCATCAGGTGCTAGCTTGCGGAAACGGCGACCAAAGGGGTAAATGAACAAAATCATTAAGGCTCCCCATAGCCCGTAGTGAATAGCCCCTGATAAACCATACTTATATCCTGAGCTAGCTGCAGCGTAGAAAGAGGCAGCCCAAATCCAGGTGGCTGTCATACTGGCAGCCGACATACTAAAACCAACAGAACCACTCGACACCATATAACTATCAGCGTTTTCTTGGCGACGACCTATACGCAAGGTCAGTAAAAAAGTTAAGCCATAGAACGCAAATAAAATTATCATTGCACTGGTTGTAGAAAATTGAAACATGCTTACTCCTAACAAACCGCTTGCGAGTAGGCACTCGAATAATAGGGCATTCAAAGTGCTTTATAGTCGCGAAAAGCATGCGGCACGATTGACAGTTCTCATTTATAAACAGGGCGTTTAGTGCATTGCCTACTTAACATTTGTTTATAAATAA
The DNA here is from genome assembly GCF_003987015.1 of Aliidiomarina taiwanensis. Taxonomy (GTDB): domain Bacteria; phylum Pseudomonadota; class Gammaproteobacteria; order Enterobacterales; family Alteromonadaceae; genus Aliidiomarina; species Aliidiomarina taiwanensis. The sequence goes on from NZ_PIPQ01000006.1 coordinate 80,813, forward strand.
GCGCTAAAAAACCTAAGCGTAATCAGGACAACAGAGCAGGATTACTACTCAGGATGTGACATTGTCTGGCGAGGCCAGATTCAAAAATGATAGGGAGCAGCTAACAGCTGCCCCCTATAGAAGAGCTTTACCTTAACATTATTCAGAGAAATAGCCAAAAACAGTCACATTCGCTAATTCTTGGGCCATCACGTTATACTTATTCAAAATTCGGCAAAGTGATAGGAGTGTCTATGCAACCTCAGAAGTACCAATTAGAGTTTCCAGTGACAGGACTTACATGTGCAGGCTGTGTCCGCCGGGCAACCCAAGCAATAGAAAAGGCCGAAGGCGTTACCGAGGCTTCGGTTAATTTAGCCAACGCTAAAGCCACTGTTACCGCCACAGGTGGGGAAGCTTCTGCTGGCGTTGCCGAACAACTAAAACAAGCGGGATACCCTGCCCAAACTGAAGAAATAGAACTTCAGTTGCTAGGTATGCACTGCGCTTCTTGCGTGTCGAAAGTGGAAGGCGCATTAGCCAAACTACCGGGCGTCATTCACGCCCGCGTCAATTTAGCTGCTGAAACAGCGTCTGTAGACATTCTTGCTCACACCGTCAGTAACAAAGAATTGATAGACGCCATTCAGTCTGCTGGCTATAAGGCTGAGTTGCGCAGCGAAAACCGTGCGGATGCTGAAGCAGAACAAGCTAAGTCCATGAAAAGCCTACAGTCCGCTTTTTGGTTTGCGATGGTCATGACCTTACCCGTTTTCGTGTTAGAAATGGGCAGCCATTTTGTACCCGCCATAAATAACTGGGTTGCAAACACACTTGGGCAATCCTTAAATTGGCATATTCAATTTGTTCTCACCACTTTAGTCTTGGTTTTCCCAGGCCGTCGTTTTTACCAAACGGGTATTCCTGCCCTCTTCCGCGGCTCGCCTGACATGAATAGTTTAGTAGCCATGGGAACCATTTCTGCTTGGATGTTTTCCAGCATAGCAACCTTCTTCCCTACGCTATTACCAGAGGGGTCACAACACGTTTATTTTGAAGCCGCTGCAGTTATTGTCACTTTAATATTACTTGGGCGAGTGCTTGAAGCCCGAGCAAAAGGCCGTACCGGCGATGCAATTAAGCACTTACTTAGCCTGCAGGGCACGACCGCAAGGGTACGCATTGACGGCGAACTAAAAGAAATGAACGTGGACGAGCTTACCGAAGGCATGGAACTAGACGTTCGCCCAGGTGAGCGTATCGCCGTAGACGGTATAGTCCTTTCAGGGCAAAGCTATGTGGACGAGTCCATGCTAACGGGCGAGCCCGAGCCTGTGTTAAAGCAGGTGGACGACACCCTAGTAGGCGGTACTGTGAATAAAAATGGCGCCTTTACCTATCGGGTCACCAAAGTGGGTAAGGACACTGTCCTTGCGCAAATTATTCGCATGGTGGAGCAAGCACAAAGTGCCCGCTTACCGGTGCAAGCATTGGTTGACAAAGTCACAGCCGTGTTTGTGCCCGTCGTCATTTTTCTCGCGGCCCTGACGTTTGTTATTTGGTTGATTTTTGGCGAGTCTCCCGCTTTAAGCTTTGCCCTTATCAACACGGTGGCTGTGTTAATTATAGCGTGCCCTTGTGCTATGGGACTGGCCACGCCGGTTTCTATTATGGTGGGTACCGGTCGTGCTGCGGAAACGGGAGTATTATTTCGCAAAGGTGAGTCCTTACAAACCCTACGCAGCGTAGCTGTTGTAGCTCTTGACAAAACCGGCACGCTAACCGAAGGGAAGCCGAAGCTCACAGACTTTGACACCACCGACGCCTTTGCTACAGACGAACTACTTGCCATTGTCGCGGCTATTGAGGAGCGCTCCGAGCACCCCATTGCAGACGCTTTAGTACAAGCGGCAAAAGAGAAAAACTTATCTTTACCTGCTGTTGAAAATTTTGAGTCTCTTACTGGCTTAGGTGTAAAAGCAGAAGTAGCAGGTCGCTCTGTGCTTATTGGCTCGAAGCGTTTGTTAGACCAACAAAATATAGACATTTCCAGCTTATCGGAGCAGGCCAAGGCGCTAGGTAAAGAAGGCAAGTCCCCTTTGTATGTTGCGGTAAACAATGAGTTAGCCGCACTTGTGGCCGTTGCCGATACTCTACGAGAAACCACAGCCTCAGCTATTCAAGCATTACACGCACAAGGTTTAAAAGTAGCCATGATTACTGGTGACAACCAGCGCACTGCCGACGCCATTGCTGCCAAGCTCGACATTGATCACGTGGTTGCAGAGGTTATGCCTGAAGGCAAAGTAGAGGCACTAAAAGAACTTAAGGAAAGCTTTGGTGCTGTTGCCTTTGTCGGTGACGGCATAAACGATGCGCCTGCGCTTGCAGAAGCCGACATTGGCATAGCCATTGGCTCAGGCACAGATGTAGCGATAGAAGCTGCCGACGTGGTGCTGATGCGGGCAGACCTTCAGGGTGTGGTACATGCAAATACCATTAGTAAAGCAACAATCCTTAATATAAAACAAAACTTGTTCTGGGCATTCGCATATAATGCGTTATTAATTCCTGTTGCAGCCGGTGTGTTATACCCAAGTTTTGGGGTGTTGCTGTCACCTATGTTAGCCGCTGCGGCTATGGCCTTGTCCAGCGTATTTGTTATTACCAACGCATTGCGACTACGGCACATAAAACTCAAATGATAATGATTGTCATTTAGATATTACTGATTTAGAATGGCGGCACGTTCAAAAAAGAGAGAAAGTTTATGAAACCAATAGTCAAAATAACTCTTATTGTTGTCGTGCTCGCCAGCATTGTCTTTTTACTTGCGCCTAAGCATGAAACAGAAAGTGTAAACGTGTACAGCTCTCGCAACGAAAGTTTAATTAAGCCTTTGTTAGATGAATTTACAGCTGAAACAGGCATCAAGGTAAACTTATTAACAGGCAGTGGCGACGGCTTACTAACACGTCTCGCGAACGAAGGCCGAAACACCAACGCCGACTTGTTTTTAACCGTTGACGCTGGCGCCTTGCACAGAGCCAAGGTTGCTGAGCTTTTTCAGCCCGTCCAGTCCGCCACACTCAATAGTGCTATTCCTGCGAATCGCCGCGACCGAGATAACGAATGGTTTGCCTTGAGTATGCGGGCTCGTACCATCTTCTATTCAAATGAACGCGTTGACCCAAGCGAGCTAAGCAACTACTTAGACTTAGCCGACGAGAAGTGGCGTGGCCGCATTTGCGTACGTAGCTCAGACAACCTGTATAACCAGTCTCTGGTAGCTTCTATGATTGCCCATCACGGCGAAGAAGTAACGGAAGAGTGGGCGCGCGGCTTTGTTGCTAACTTTGCTCGTAAACCTGTAGGCGGTGACCGCGACCAGCTTCATGCTGTTGCTTCCGGTCTATGTGATATCGCCATTGCCAACAGCTACTATTACGGCGGTATGATTGCCAGCGACGACGAAACCAATAAAGAAACCACCGACAAGGTGTCTATTTTCTGGGCCTCTCAAGAGGAAGAAGGCACCCATGTAAACGTGAGCGGTATTGGCCTGCTGCGTTACGCTAAAAACCCAGAGAAAGCCATTCAACTTATGGAGTTTTTAGCCAGTGAAGCGTCGCAAGAATGGTACGCAGAAGCCAATCAGGAATTCCCTGTTCGGCCTGGTACTGACCTCAGCGATATCCTTGAGGCGTGGGGTGAGTTCAAGGCAGACCCTCTACCTATCAGTGCCCTAGGCGAAAACAACGCTAACGCGGTTCGCGTAATGAACCGGGCTGGCTGGCGCTAAACTCCTATGTCTACAGCCACAAAGCTTTCAAAGAAACTCACACCGGAGCATGCTTTTAGCATGCTCCGTACGTATAGCCTCCCCCTGGTTGCAACCTTGGTTTGCTTACCCTTAATTGTGGTGGTCGCTGCTTTTTTTATTGGCTTTGTTGGCGCAGAACAGCGCGAAACCCTTGCTCACCTTTGGAACTTCGTCATTGGTGAATATATTTGGCACACCTTTGTGCTTATGGTGGGCGTCGGTATTCTCGTCACCATGATAGGCGTCAGTGCGGCTTGGCTAACCACTGTCTGCGACTTCAAAGGTGTTTCTTGGCTCCGCTGGGCCTTGTTGCTGCCTCTTGCTATGCCTGCTTACATTACAGCGTATACCTACAGCGGTATGCTCAGTTTTGAAGGGCCTGTGCAAAGTCTGCTGCGTGATCTTACTGGCTGGAAGTTTGGCGAGTACTTCTTCCCTGACATTCGCTCGCTCCCTGGAGCCATCCTGGTTTTGAGCTTCGTGCTGTTCCCTTATGTTTATCTTATTACACGGGCTGCTTTTATTGAGCAGTCGCGAGCGGCCCTTGAAGCAGCACGCACTTTAGGTATAACACCAACGCAAAGTTTCTGGCGTGTTGCTCTGCCAATGGCCCGCCCTGCTATTGCCACAGGGCTCACCCTGGCACTCATGGAAACCCTTGCTGACTACGGCACAGTGCAATATTTTGGTATTACAACGTTTACCACAGGTATTTTCAGAACCTGGTACGGCATGAACGATCAAATTGGTGCGCTGCAGCTTGCGAGTATCTTGTTAAGTGCTGTGGTAGTACTTATGGTGGTTGAACGTATTTCCCGGCGCCAATCTCAATATCACTCTGCAGGCCGTAGTAAACACTGTGTACGCCCTTTTAAGCTAACGGGTATTCGCGCAGTGCTGGCCTTTATTGCCTGTTTTATTCCTGTGTTGTTGGGCTTTATTCTGCCTGCTTTGCAATTGCTTACTTGGTCCTTTGAACGGCTCCATGTGTGGTTAGAGCCAGACTTTATCGCCCTTATTCGTAACAGTTTAGTGCTTGCTATTAGTGCCTCAGTGATTACTGTTTTGGTTGCTTTGTGGCTGTGTTACGGCAAGCGCCGCATTCACACGCCACTGACTCGCGCCAGCATTAACTTTGCTTCACTTGGCTACGCCATACCGGGCGTAGTGATTGCTGTGGGGGTCATTGTTCCTTTTGCCTGGCTAGACAATAAAATCATTCAGGTATCCGAACTCTTGTTCGGCATCAATCCCGGCTTATTACTTTCAGGCACAATAGTCGCTTTATTGTTTGCCTACTTAGTGCGCTTCTTGTCTGTTTCGATACAAACCATCGACAGCGGCTTGTCACAAATCAGTACGGCCATGGACGAGTCTGGAAAAATACTTGGTTTAAATGCACAAGAAATACTTGCTCGCATTCATTTTCCATTGTTAAAAACAAGCCTACTGACTGCCACTATTCTGGTGTTTGTGGATGTATTAAAAGAGCTGCCGGCCACCCTGATTTTACGGCCATTTAACTTCAACACACTGGCTGTACGGGCTTTTGAACTAGCAGGTGATGAACGACTAGCTGAAGCTGGTCCTGCCGCTCTAATGATTGTGCTGGCCGGTTTAATTCCCGTAATATTCTTAAGTCGCGCCATGCAAGCACGGCATGACAAAAACAACCAGGTAGCACCAACACCGAAAGCTGAGGAGATCTATGAGCCTGTTAAAACTTGATCAGGTCGAAGTTGGATTTGGCAAAAATGCGATCGTTGACGACGTAAGCTTTACCCTTGAAGAAGGCGAGATTGGCTGCCTACTTGGCCCAAGTGGCTGCGGTAAAACCACGTTACTACGCGCCATTGCAGGCTTTGAACCTATTCGTCGCGGTAGTATTGAAATTGGCGAACGTTTAGTAAGCTCTTTAGCACAGCAAATTCCGCCAGAAAAGCGCAATGTTGGCATGGTATTCCAAGACTTCGCCCTGTTTCCTCATTTGACCGTGGCGGAAAACATTTCTTTTGGTATTCGCAAAGCGTCCAGTGCAGAGCAAGCAGAGCGAGTTCAGCAGTTGCTTAGTCACGTGGGTTTGGCAGGTTATGGCCCACGTTATCCGCACCAGCTTTCGGGCGGACAACAGCAGCGTATTGCATTAGCTCGCGCCCTTGCACCCCGCCCCCGAATACTGCTTCTCGACGAACCTTTCTCCAGCCTAGACGCAGACTTAAGAGAGTCTCTGGCCACCGAGGTGCGGGCTCTTCTAAAAAGCGAAGGTATAACCGCTTTACTGGTGACCCACGACCAGCAAGAAGCCTTTGCTATGGCCGATAAAGCCGGTGTTATGTACCACGGCCGTATGCTTCAATGGGACAGACCCTACGAGCTATATCACGAACCCACACACCAGTTAGTCGCGAACTTCATTGGTCATGGTGTGCTTTTACGTGGTTCCATTACAACCGACCAAAAAGTACAATGCCCCCTTGGCTTATTGCATGGCGACGAAGTACCTGCAAATGCAGCCGGGGAAGAAGTAGACGTACTGGTGCGTCCGGATGATATTATTCTAGATGACAGCAGTGAACGCCGGGCCACCATTATTGGTAAAGGTTTTCGTGGTGCTCACTATTTATACACAGTGGCTTTATCCGACGGAACCCAAGTGTACTGTATGTCTCCTTCACATCATCAGTACAGTATAGGGGCAGAAGTTGGGCTCCGCCTGAATATAGACCACTTGGTGCTGTTCCCAGCTGGTTTTTGCAAAACTTAACGACTGAGCCAAAGGCCCCTCTGTATTTCTTGATAACAAATAGCTAACCTTACTTATTAGCTGTGCTAACCTTAACCTGGCTTTCAAGAAAGGAGTGGTCTATGCCATTGCAGTCTGCCCATTACGAGATGGTTCAGCGAGTTCAACGTTTAAATGCGATTGGTATTGCATTATCGTCTGAGCAAGATGCCAATGTTTTGTTAGAAGATATACTTTCAGGCGCTCGCGAGCTGACCAATGCCGACGCAGGCACCCTATATATTGTTGAAGGCGCAGGACCATTAGCTAGTAAGCATTTACGCTTTGCGTTAGTTCAAAACGACACCCTAAATATTCACTACGGCGGAACAGGCAAGCCCGTTGGCAAAACCTTTTCTGAAATTCCTTTATATCTTGATGAGCAGCCGAACGAGCGTATGGTCGCTGCGTTTTCTGTACTACATAATAAGGCCGTTAGTATCACCGACGCCTATCAGGAAGAAGGCTTTGACTTCCAAGGTACCCGCGAGTTTGATAAACAAACAGGCTACCGCTCACAGTCTATGTTAGTTATTCCCCTTAATAACCACGACAACGAAATAATAGCGGCCATCCAACTGCTGAATAAAAAAGACAAGGCTGGCAACACAATTCCATTTAATGATGAAGACATGGAGCTCCTGTCTTCTTTAGCCTCGCAAGCAGCTGTCGCCTTATCAAACCGCCAGCTCATAGACGACTTGCATAAGCTTTTTGAAAGCTTCACCCACGTTATAGCTACAGCCATTGATGCCAAGTCCCCCCAAACCGGGGCCCATTGCCGCCGCGTGCCCGACGCCACGTTAATGCTCGCGCAAGCGGCTAGCGGGTCGCAGTACCCGGGCATTGAAAAATTTAAAATGTCGAAAAGTGACATGTACGCGCTGGAAATAGCGGCTTGGCTGCACGACTGCGGTAAAATTGTCACCCCGCCACATATTGTCGAGAAATCGACAAAGCTGGAAACCATTTCAGACCGCATTGCGTTAATTGAGGCACGTATTGAGGTGTTACTTCGGCAAGAGCGTATTGCTCGACTAGAGGCAGAACTAGCAGCGCTTAAGCCTGGTGCTGTGCAGTCAACAGAAGTGGAGACGCTTCAACAGAAAGAAGCGTTCTGGCAGCAGGTGCTTACCTTCTTGCGGGCCACGAATAAGGGGGGTGAATTCTTAGCTGACGAGGACATTGAACGGCTCAACACTCTCAGTCGTTACAGCTACATTACCCTTGAAGGGGACGAGCAGCCCCTTATTACGGAAGACGAGTTAGAGAACTTATCGGTTCGACGCGGAACGCTGACCGACGCGGAACGTCAAATTATGAATGACCATATGGTGCACACCATTCAAATGCTGGAAAAGTTACCCTTTCCAAAGCATTTAAAGAATGTGCCTGAGTATGCTGGAGGTCATCATGAGCGCATGGATGGCACCGGCTACCCGAAAGGCTTACGCCGAGAGGAAATGTCTGTTCCTGCACGTATTATGGGCATTGCCGATGTTTTTGAAGCGTTAACTGCCCCCGAACGAAGCTATAAGCAACCAATGTCGCTTTCACAAACACTCACAATTATGGGTCGTATGGTGGAAAACAAACACCTGGATCCAGACTTGTTTAATCTCTTTGTCGAGAAAAAGGTTTATTTGCAGTATGCAGAAAAGCACTTACAACCCGAACAAATAGACCAAGTTGACCTTTCACAACTGCCAGGACTTTCTTTGCGTCACGCATAACTTTGAGGAGCAATAGAGTATGACCATACGTGTGCTAGGGTGTAGTGGAGGTATTGGCGGTTTAACTGGCAGCACCTGCATACAGTTAGGAGAGCATATATTAATTGACGCGGGCTCTGGCTTAAACACCTTAAGCCTTACAGAAATGCGAGCCATAAAACATATTGTGTTAACCCATGCACACATGGACCACATTTGCTCTTTGCCTACTTTTTTAGCCAATCTGTTTGACTACTTTTCTGGGCCCATTGTGGTTCATGCTTTTCCTGAAACCATACAGGTGCTAAAAGAGTGCATTTTTAATTGGCAAGTTTGGCCCGACTTTACCCAGCTGCCCTCTCCTGAAAACCCTATTTTAGCGTTTCAAGAAATACACCCTCACCAGGCATTCACCATTGACGACTATCAGTTCCTGCCTTTTTCGGCTGCCCATACAGTGCCAACAGCAGCCTTGAGCGTCACGCATAACAACATCCATTTTGTGTTTAGCGCTGACACCAAGTACACAGAGGAATTTGTAGCACACTTAAACACGTTAGAGCCTATCGATATTTTTATGGTGGAGTGTTCATTCCCAGATAGGTATGCAGAGCTGGCAGAAGCGTCGTGTCATTTAACCCCAGCCACTGTGCAGCAGACCTTAAACGCGCTTAATGTACCACCTAAAGAAGTATGGATTAGCCATCTCAAGCCAAGCTACGAAGAGGAGTTACGCACTTTGTTTGCGACCTCCTCTGTGTACAAACACTGGCATATTCTCAAATAAAAGGACACCCGGGTGCCGCGTTTAAAGTTTACTTCTTCATTTCCCCAAGCCTGCATAAGCCTGCTCATCTTATTTGTTGTTTTAGGCGAACAAGTCGGCATATGGCCCTCTCAAGTTTTACAACGCTTGGAATGGCTTACATACGATGAGCGAGTACTAGCCACCCTTTCCGATGCCAAAGACCCAAGCATCGTGATTGTTGATATCGACGAAGAGAGCTTGCAAGCCATAGGTCAATGGCCTTGGCCCCGTGCGCAAGTCGCTCAACTTTTATTTACTCTTTTTGAAGACTACAACATACAGTTTGCCGGTCTTGACGTTATTTTTGCCGAGCCAGAAACAAACCTACTGGAGCAGCAGTGGCAAGAGTTATATCAAGCTTACCCTGGGCTGCCCGAAAGCCCTCCGTTCCCAAGTGGCGACGACCTGCTACGCCAAGTTATTGCCGCTTACCCGGTCGTGCCTTCTTTTTATTTTGATACAGGTCAAGCAAGTCAAGTCACCCCGTCAAGTGGCGTACTCCCTCGCCCATTAACGGTGACCAATTCAGAGACTGACTGGCAGCAGCTCCCCATTTATCAGCCTAGGCGCTATACCAGCAATGCCTTTACGGTACAGCCCGCGCCCAGTGTGGGTGGCTTTTTTGATAACCCCATGGTGGACAGCGACGGTGTGTTCCGACGTGTACCGCTGGTGCAACGCTGGCATGAACAGCTCTACCCCAGCTTGCCATTAGCTATGTTCTATACTCTGCTTGGGCAGCCACCCGTAACCCTTGACGCTGTACCTGCTGCTGGCATGCTGCATTTAGAAGGCATCGATGTGGGCGGCTTTTACTTTCCTACCGACCCCCATACCGCTGTACTTGTACCTTGGGCTGGCAAGCGTGAGCACTTTCCCTACATTTCGGCCGCTCATGTGCTTGAAGGTCGCGTTCAACCTGAGTCTTTAGAAGGCAAAATCGTTTTACTTGGCACATCTGCCCCCGGCTTGATGGATCTGCGTTCAACTTCGGTAGGTGCCGTGTTCCCAGGAGTCGAAATTCATGCCAATGTTTTGGCTGGCATGTTGCAAATGAGCTTTCGTTCCGAGCCTGGCTACAGCTTAGCCATTACCGTGCTCACTTTATTTGTTCTGGGGCTGCTCATGACCTGGCTTTATCCTCGGCTGCGAGCAGTCCAACTTATTGGCTTAAGTCTGTTTCTGTTAGGCACCATAGTGACCGGGAATATGTACGCTTGGCACCAGGGCCTGGTTCTTCCTATTGCCTCTGTTATTTTGCTCACCGCCCTCATGACGGTTTGGCATTTAACCTTAAACTTTTGGCGTGAAAGCCATGCTAAAAAGCAAGTGGCGGATCAATTTGGTATGTATATCCCCCCGGAATTAGTAAAAGACATTGTCGCTTCTCCAGAAGCACAAGATATGGCAGGGCAAGAAAAAGAACTCACCGTACTGTTTTCCGATATACGTGGCTTTACCACCTTTAGTGAGAAAATTCCGCCCGCTGAGTTAACCCAGGTTATGAACCGGCTGTTAACCCCTGTAACTCAGGCCATTCACGCACACCAAGGCACCATAGACAAATATATGGGCGACGCCGTTATGGCTTTTTGGGGCGCCCCCTTGTCCGATGAAAAGCACGCCCTGCATGCAGTGGAAGGAGCCCTCGCTATGCAAGAAGCATTGACAGAAATAAACCGCGAGTTTGTGCAAGAAGGGAAGCAAGCATTAGCTATGGGGGTTGGCATTCATACGGGCTTAATGAACGTGGGCAACATGGGGTCTTCGTTCAGAATGGCCTATACAGTGCTTGGTGATAATGTGAACTTAGGCGCTCGCCTAGAAAGCCTTACAAAGAACTACGGGGTAGATATTTTAATAAGCGAGATAACCCAGCAAAAGATAGCGCCAACAGGCCTGTTTTTGCTTCGTAAAGTAGACAAAGTACGAGTCAAAGGGCGTTTTGCTCCTGTAGAGATTTTTCAGTTGCTTGGCAAAAAAGAGCAACTAAACGAGCAAGTTCAGGCCATGGTGGCAAGTTTTGAAAATGCCCTGTCCATCTATGAGCAAGCAAACTTTGCAGAGGCACTACAAGCATTCCAGCAGCACTTGGGCCTATACCCCGATGACCAAGTCGCCCAGTTGTATCTTATACGCTGCGAGAATTACCTAAGCACCCCACCCCCAGACAACTGGGACGGCGTGTTTACTCATAAAGAAAAATAATTAGCTAGCGGTTCGTATGGCTGTCATAAGCACGGTAAACCAAATAAAGTGGCTTCCTGCAGCCACAAAAGTAATGGGCCGGCGCATACGCTCGTACCAAGGGGCCGTCACTTGGCTCAAGTCATAGTTTAACCACAGCAAATAACTGCCTGCCAACACAGGTAAAGCAATAATCTCAGGTAGTGCTGCCACCGCAAGCCATGCCACCAATGCCGGTGCCATACACAGCAACATTCTGAGCTCTGGTCGCTCAAGCTGGCCCGCCATGGCTAAGCCCCAGTGTATCCCCCCTAAAAAAGATAAAATAACCGCACTGTAAATTAGAAACACCTGTAAAAGCACATCGACCCAAAGGTTAAACGCACCTAAAATAGCAGTCCCTATAAAGGGAATAAGACCCGCCCAGGCGAGCCTGTTTGCTCTTAGTTCAATACTTTTTGTCACCACCTTCTTTCTCCTAGTTCAGTACAACACCAATCACTAACCAGCTTACATAGGCACAGTAAATTAGCAAAAAAGCACTGCCTTCTAACCGGTTGATGCGTGCGGGACGCGCCGGCAACCAGGACTTAGGCCGCCAGGCAAATAAGGTGAGCAGTAGCGTTAAGCCTAAAACAAGTGCCCAGTCTCTATATAGCACTTCCTCTGCCACAGAAATAGGAGCAACCAAACCGGCAAAACCGACCACAGCCAACGTATTAAATAAGTTGGAGCCAATCAAGTTACCAAGGGCTAAGTCGTGCTCTTTCTTACGAATAGCTACAATAGCGGCAGCCAACTCCGGAAGAGATGTCCCTAAGGCCACTATGGTCAGGCCGATAATAAGGTCGTCCACCCCCAAGGCGACGGCAATTTCAACGGCCCCCCACACCAACAGCCGGGAGCTAGCTACCAGCAGTATGAGTCCCACTACTAACCAAGTAACAGAGTGCTTCAAAGGTGCTTGTTCACTTCCCATGCTTTCCTCTAGCTCTGCTGCCAAGGGGTCGTCGCTGCCACCGTTTTGGCGCAACGTCCACAGCAGCACAACTACAAAAACAGCCAGTAACACGAGGGCGTCAACTCGGCTTACCTCACCGTCAATTAACTGGTAGCCCGCAAGCAAAGTGACCCCTAGCAATATGGGTAATTCGCGTCGCAATACCCCTGAGCTCACTGTCATGGGGAGTAATAGCGCACTTAAACCTAAGACCAAGCCAATATTGGCAATGTTCGAGCCAAATGCATTTCCTAAGGCTAAACCTGGGTTCCCTTGGGCTGCGGCAAAAACTGACACCACAATTTCTGGGGCAGAGGTGCCAAAGCCGATGACCAACATACCAATGACTAAAGGAGGCACGCCAAGCACTTTTGACGTGTTTGCTGCGCCTTCAATAAACTTATCGGCACTCCACACCAAAACCGCCAGACCGACGATAAGCGCAATAATAGGAACCAACATGAACTCTCCTTGATTTTAATTTAGTTATTTCCCGCTACAGCCGGCTCGGCACTGGCTCGAAAAGCGGAATTCTGGCAATATTTGTTCACCATTTTAAAGTGAACAGCCCCACTTCGCGAGTGATACTTACAACTTAGGTTATGCCCATGAAAATACGCCCAGCCCTCCGCTCTGACATTTCAGCCATTACCGCTTTAGAATATGAGACCTACAGCTACGAAGGCTATCCTGCAACGTTTATTGCACAGGCTATTATGCAGTGGCCAACCCTTTGTATTGTGGCCGAAGACAAGCAAGGGGACATCCTTGGTTACGCATTATATGCGCCAGCGGACCAAGCAGGCAGTTGCTGGCTTATGTCATTACTTATTAGCACCAACGCACGCGGCCAAGGGGTTGGCCGTGCATTAACTGTGTTTGGTCAGTCTCACTTGAAAGAACTTGGCTATACGCGCTGTTTACTAACCGTAGCCCCTGAAAATAAAGCGGGCATTCAACTGTACGAAAGTTTAAGCTTTGTAAGGTTAGACTTTATTGAACACGCGCTTGGTAAAAATGAGCACCGCTACTTAATGGCACAAGCTTTATAACTTTTTTGATGTTTTGGCTTCAAGGAGCAATTTCATGACAGATTGTTGGCAGCAACGACGTTCAAACGACGCCCCCTCTCGCCCAGGTGACTCTAGAAACCCATGGCAACGGGATCGTGCTCGGATATTACACTCAGCTGCTTTTCGTCGCCTGCAATCGAAAACTCAAATTATGAACGTAGGGGAAAACGACTTTTACCGAACGCGCTTAACCCATAGCCTGGAAGCAGCGCAAATTGGGGCGTCGCTTATTAACCAACTTCAGCAACAAGGTTGTGAAAAAGCAAAACAGCTACTACCCGACGGTAACCTTATGGAAGCCTTATGCCTAGCACACGACATTGGCCACCCTCCCTTTGGTCATGGTGGGGAAACCGCATTAAACTATAAAATGCTCGCTAGCGGTGGCTTTGAAGGAAATGGTCAAACGTTCCGAATTGTCGGAAAGCTCGAAAGCTATCATGCGGAACATGGTATGGATTTAACCCGGCGTACCCTGCTTGGCTTATTAAAATACCCAGTGCTTATGCCGCAACTTACAGTGCCAAAGCAGGTAGAGCGCCCACCTAGCTTGGCTCCTTGGAAACCAGCCAAAGCCTTATACCATGCAGACGCTGACATTCTCGACTGGGTTCTCGCTCCCTTGTCAGAGTCTGACCGCGCTTATTTCCAAGCAGTCGAAACCTTTCCCACGTCGCCCTTTCAGCGCTCGCTACACAAGTCCTTCGACGCCTCCATGATGGAGCTAGCCGATGACATTGCGTATGGTGTGCACGACTTAGAAGACGCTGTGGTGACAGGTACACTAACTAAAGCTGACTGGCATGCCTCTATGGACGAGCAATTAGAGCAGCTATCTCCTAGCCTGAAACAGCTTATGAAAAAGCTGCAATTATTGCTGTTTTCAAGCGAACACCATGAGCGTAAAAACGCCATAGGCGCTATGGTCAATATATTTGTCACGGCTGTACAGGTGGTGGAGTCTTTGCCGTCGGTGGAAGAACCTCTTATTCGCTACAACGTGGAGTTGCCCAGCGACGAAGCGAAGCTGCTTTCAGCTTTGAAGTCTGTGGTGTTTAAACATGTTATTAACACTCCGGAGATACAGCAGCTAAGGTACCGCAGCCAGAATATGTTGCTTAATCTATTTAGTGCTTTTCATGCAGAGCCTGCTCGTTTGCTGCCAAGCAATTCACGCCAGCGCTGGGAAAAAGCGTTTGAAGAAGGCGGGCAGGAAGGTGCAGACCGCGCACTCTGTGACTACATTGCGGGTATGACCGACGACTACGCCGGCCATATGTATCAACGCTTATTCGGTATCGGCTAGAACAGCGCAATTTCCTCAGGCGTAAGCTCCCGTGTTTCGCCTGGGCCGAGTTCAGGGTCGAGCACAAGTTCGCCCACTTGCTCCCGGTGCAACTGTTCTACTTTATTACCTACAGCAGCAAACATACGTCGCACTTGATGATATCGTCCCTCGTGTACTGTCACTAAAGCTTCACGCTCCGACACTATTTCTAATGTCGCAGGGGCCGTTAATTTGGCCTCTCCGCGTAACTGTAAGCCCGCAGCAAAAGCCTCTACATCGGCCGGTGTAAGCGGGTCTGCAAGCCAAGCTCGGTACACTTTGCTGCATTCCCGTTTAGGAGACGTTATACGGTGCGACCACTGCCCATCGTTGGTGATCAGTAAAAGCCCTGAAGTGTCTAAGTCTAACCGACCAACCGTGTGCAACTTGGCTGGGTTTGCCACATCTAGGTATGAAAACACTGTCATATGCACTGGGTCGTCATTGGCACACACACAGTCCAGGGGTTTGTGCATCATTAAATACGTGGGCCCCAAAACCTTTAAAGGAATATGGTTTAACACCACTTTTGCCCCCTCTGGCACTTGGAAGGCCCCTTTTTTGTGCACCACTCCGTCCACAGTAACTTCTTCACGGTGCAGTGCTTTGGTGGCTTCTTTTCGGCTTATTCCCGTCGCTTCAGAAATGTATCTATCGAGTCGCATGGGTTTCCCCGTCATCTAAAAGTGTATATGGTGCGTATTGTAACGCACAATCCTATAAAATGGCGGGTAAGGGTAGAATATATGCTGAGTATTAAATGGCTGGTAGGTCTTGCAGGAGTTGCTGCCTGCGTTTATTTTTTTGCTGTACACAATAAAAAAGTAACGCCGGTTGTAAACCCTATTCAAAACTTTCAAGCAGAGCGTTATGCAGGCACTTGGTATGAAGTATTACGCTTACCGCATTCGTTCGAAAAAAATCTCACTCAGGTTACCGCGGAGTATCGTCTAAATAATGACGGCACCATTGAGGTCACAAATAGAGGCTTTCATAGTAAGAAGGGCCGGTGGCAAACCGCCATTGGTTTAGCAAAGCCTGTAGCAGGTTTGAATGCCGGTTTTAAAGTGAGCTTTTTCTGGCCTTTTACAGGTGGCTACTACATTGCCGAGCTAGGCAGCCAATATGAGTACGCAGTGATTGTCAGCGACTCCCGTGACTACTTCTGGTTACTGAGCCGTACTCCAAACCCCAGCCAAGGGCTCATTGACGAAGTCACTGCGAAAGCCTATGACTGGGGTTATAATATTGACAACCTTATTCGTGTGCAGCATTAGCTGCACACTCAGGCTCAGAAGCTTACAGCGCCGCTGCTAATTCAGCACCTTGGCGAATAGCACGCTTTGCGTCCAGTTCCGCTGCTACATCCGCGCCCCCTATCCGGTGCACTCGAATGCCCGCTGCTTTTAACGGCGCTTCCAAGCTTCGTAGCGGTAACTGACCTGCGCAAACCACAATGGTGTCTGCTTCAATAAGCTGTGACTTACCGTCAACACTTACTTGAATACCCTCCGGTACAATCCTTTCATAAGTCACCCCTGCGAGCATTTTGACGCCCTTGGCGCGCAAGGTGTTTCTATGCACCCAGCCAGAGGTTTTGCCCAGCCCAGCACCCACTTTTGTTTCTTTACGCTGCATCAAGGTAACCTGTCGAGGGTTCGGGTCAAGTTTGGCATGATCCGCCGGCATTGCTGCTAATGCGCCTCGCTCTGCATAGGTCTGGTCAATACCCCATATTTTATGCCAACGCTGCACATCTAGGGTTGGGGAGTCCACTGTGGTTAGGTATTCCGACACATCAAAGCCAATACCACCAGCTCCAATAACAGCCACGCGTTTACCCACTGGCTTATGGTCTCTTAGCACATCTAAATAACCATATACATGAGGCAAGTCGGCCCCTTCTATGTCAAGCTCACGAGGCTCAACCCCTGTTGCAATCACTACGTCATCGTAGCCCCCTGCTTTTAGCGACTCGACGCTTTGCTCACTGTTTAAGTGAACGTGCACCCCTGCGTCGGTTAGACGATTGCGGTAATAGCGTATGGTTTCGTGAAACTCTTCTTTTCCAGGTATTTGCTTGGCGTAATTAAATTGCCCACCAATGTCACTTCCCTTGTCAAACAAATGCACTTCATGGCCTCGCTCGGCAGCAAAACATGCAGCCGAAAGGCCAGCAGGCCCAGCTCCCACAATAGCCACTTTTTTCTGTTGCTGAACGGGGTGCATCACAATTTCAGTTTCGTACGCCGCTAATGGGTTTACTAAGCAGGTAGCACGCTTATTCTTAAAAACATGGTCTAAGCAGGCTTGGTTACAGGCAATACAAGTATTAATTCGGTCGGCCTTTCCTGCTGCAGCCTTCACTACAAAGTCTGGATCGGCTAGGAAGGGTCGCGCCATGGACACCATATCTGCTTCATCGTTCTGTAGAATTTCTTCTGCAACCTCCGGCGTGTTAATACGGTTCGTGGCCACAATAGGCACCGTCAGCTCTTTTTTTAGTCGTGCGGTAATCCACCGGAAAGCACCACGCGGTACCGAGGTCACAATGGTGGGAACCCGCGCCTCATGCCAACCAATCCCCGTATTAATAATATTGGCACCTAAGGCTTCAATGTCCTTACCCAGAGTAATAACTTCGTCGAGGGTACTGCCCTCGTCCACTAAGTCCAGCATAGATAAGCGGTAAATGATAATGAAGTCATCGCCGACGGCTGCCCGCACGGCTTTCATGATTTCTTTAGGGAAACGAATTCGGTTCTCGTAACTGCCACCCCATTCGTCCGTCCGTTTATTGGTACGGCTGCAAATAAACTGGTTAATTAAGTAGCCTTCCGAGCCCATAATCTCGACCCCGTCGTAGCCTGCAGCTTTAGCAAGCTTTGCGGCCCGCGCATAATGACGGATGGTGTTTTTTATTTGTCGAACACTCATGGCTTTCGGTTTAAAAGGAGTAATGGGCGCTTGAATAGCACTCGGTGCCACACTAAAGGGATGGTACCCATACCGACCAGCATGCAAAATTTGCATACAAATCTTGCTACCTGCAGCGTGCACTGCTTCTGTAACTTTCCTATGTTTCGCAACTTGTAGGCGGTTGCTTAGCTGGCTAGCAAAGGGAGCAAGCCGGCCCCGCACATTCGGGCTAATGCCTCCTGTCACGATAAGGCCTACGCCGCCGCGAGCACGATCTGCATAAAATGCGGCAAGTTTTTCAAAGCCACCTTTCGCTTCTTCAAGTCCCGTATGCATGGAGCCCATTAACACGCGGTTTTTTATTGTGGTAAAGCCAAGGTCAAGTGGCTCTAACATTTTATTATATTGTGCTGTCATTCATGTACGTCCCATAGTGTTCTGGTCTAACCTGTTAACCCCACTTTATAGTGTCGCTATAACAAGCGCAAGACGACTTCACTAGCCCTCCTTCTCTTTCTCGTATAGATTAAACAAACACGTAATTGTGAGGACATTATGAACACTTCAGCAGCACCTATCCATACGCACTTTGAACGTTTGCACGACACCTTTTTAAGTCATAAAACCTACGACTTACATTGGCGTCGGCGCCAACTTGAGCAATTAGCGGTTATGCTACGCACCCATAAAGCGGAATTTATTCAAGCCCTTGCAGAGGATTTAGGCAAGCCTGCTACGGAAGCCTGGGTAACAGAAATTGGTTTTTTACTCAGCGACATTCGCTACCAGTTAAAGCATCTTTTTAAATGGACCAAACCGAAGCGCGTGTCCAGTCCTTTAGCTATACAGCCTGCCCGCTCACGCCTAGTGCCTGAGCCGTTAGGTGTGGTGCTGGTTATGGGTGCTTGGAATTACCCGTTACAACTCTCATTAGCGCCCGTTATTGCTGCGCTAACAGCCGGCAACTGCGTTATGTTAAAACCCTCTGAAGTGTCCCCTGCTACTGCGGCTGTGTTAGCAAAACGAGTGCCCGAGTACTTAGACTCCAGCTGCGTGCAAGTGCTAGAAGGTGACGCCAGCGTAGCCAATGAACTGCTAACACTTCCCTTCCATCACGTTTTCTATACGGGTGGCGGACAAGTAGGGAAAATTGTTATGCGCGCAGCTGCGGAACACCTAACGCCCGTCACACTAGAGCTCGGTGGTAAAAGCCCCGTGGTGGTGAGCAAGCACACGAATATTAAAGTAACGGCGCAGCGCATTGTATGGGGTAAGTTTATTAACGCTGGGCAAACTTGTATTGCGCCCGACTACGTGTTGGTCGAAGAAGATGTTCATGAGGAGTTGGTGGCCGCATTAAAAGAAGCCATTCACACTTTTTATGGTAGCACGCCAGACGAAAGTAACGACTATGGCCGCATTGTTGCCAAGCGTCACGTGGAGCGTTTGGCTAAGCTTATTGAGCCTGAGGCGCTCGCAGGTGCGTCCTTATATGGTGGCGAATACGACCTAGAAACCAATTACTTTGCGCCCACCATTGTGGATAACTGCTCGCCGGAAAGCCCGTTAATGCAAGAGGAAATATTTGGCCCTATTTTGCCCGTTATTGGGGTGCCAGACGTTCCTGCAGCCTATGCTTTTATTCGTAGCAAGGCACGGCCTTTGGCTTGCTATGTATTTAGTCAGGACAAAACAGAACTGCGCCAAGCAGAACACTTTATTCAATGTGGCACCTTATGCATCAACGACACCATTTCGTTTATGCTGAACCCTAAAATTCCTTTTGGCGGCGTAGGCGGCAGCGGTATGGGGCGTTACCATGGTAAATGGGGGTTCGACACCTTTAGTCATCTCAAACCTGTGGTCACCCGCTCGTTCTCTTTTGAGTTAGATGTGCGGTACCCACCGTTTACCTCATTGAAAACAAAACTGCTGAAAATGCTCTTAGGCTAACACCTTGAAACCGTGAATTTTGGCCCCATCTGTTCAGTTAAGACAATAAACAATCGTAAGAGGTTATCGTGCAAGCCACCAACATAGTCGAATTAACAGCAGCAAATGTTCGTGATGTTCTTATTGAACAGTCTAAAACCAAAACCATTTTAATCGACTTCTGGGCCGACTGGTGCGAACCATGTAAGCAGATGATGCCCATTTTAGAGCGCATTGCTGCTGACTATACCGACACACTGATCTTAGCCAAAGTCGACTGCGAGGCAGAGCAGGAGCTTGCAGCTCAGTTCCAAATTCGTAGTTTGCCCACATTAATGGTGTTTAAAGACGGTCAGCCGGTAGACGGCGTAGCGGGTGCCCAGTCAGAGCAAGCCATTCGCGATTTACTTAGCAAGCATTTACCACAGCCTGGCGATAAAGAAATGAGTGAGGCCCAGCAAGCGCTTGCCAATGAAGACTTTGAAAGCGCTTACACACTGGCAAAGCAAGCCTTTGAGTTACTTCCTGATAATACGGATGCGCGCATGCTATATGCAGATGCCGCAGCACGCATTGGTCACACAGAGCAAGCAAAGGAGCTTTTGAGTACGCTCACCATTGCAGAGCAGGCAAGCCCGCATTATCAACAAATTGTAGCGGCCATCGAGTTAGCAGAAAGCGCAGCTGACAGCCCGGAAATACGCGCTCTTGAAGCCGAGCTAGAGGCCGACCCCGACAACCTTGCGCTAAAACAAAAGCTAGCCGTGCAATATCATATAGTGAAACGTCACCAAGAAGCCCTTGAATTGATGTTTGCTATACTGAAAAAAGACATGGCTTATGGTGACGCTCGCAAGCAAACACTGGATATTTTAAATAATTTACCCGCGGGTGATCCGCTGGCTTCACAGTACCGTAATAAGCTGTACAGCATGATGTATTAGTACGCAATTATTCCCTCGTTTTTTTTGCCGGCTCCCCGCCGGCTTTTTTTGTCCAATTGTAATTCCTCCCACACCCTGCTAAGTTTGTAACATAAATAAAACAACCCCCTACTATATTGGCCCTATAAATGATGCAGCGTATATTGCGTTTCCCTGGGTTTATTGGCCGCCAAGCCATACGTCCTTTTAGCTATGGTTTTGCCGTATTGCTGTTTACGCTTCGAGCGCTGAACCCTCATCAACAAGGTGTGTTTCGGTTAAACCAAGGCTCTTACCGAACCTTGGTGGGACAGCTTATTTTCTCCGGTATTGACGCTTTACCCGCCATTTCTTTACTTGCGTTTGCATCGGGCCTAGCTGTTACCAGCCAAATCATTTTAACCATTCAGTTAATTGGCGACCGCACTGAAGTTATCGATATTTTGGTGCGCGTGGTGGTGTTCGAGCTGAGTACTCTACTAACAGCTATTCTGTTAATTGGTCGCAGCGGATCTGCTATTACCGTTGACCTTGGCAACATGAAACTAAATCGAGAGCTTGAAGGGGTTGAAATGTTAGGCATTAACTTAAACCACTTCCTTATTACCCCTCGGGTGCTTGGCGCTGGTTTAGCCCAAGCTATGTTAGCTATTTATTTTGCGTTTTTTGCCATTGTTACGGGTGTTTTCTTTTTAGCCTTTAGTCACGATCCTGGGTATTTTAACTACTTGCCAGAAATTGCCGCTTCTTTGCATCCATATAACTTGGTTATCTTCCTCGTGAAGAATCTATTATTTGGCATCATTATTGGCGCAACTGCTTGTTATCACGCTTTGCAGGTAGAACGCTCACGCACTGAACTGCCACAGCAAACGCAGCGGGCTATTGTGAACAGCATAGGTATTGTGTTTGTGCTTAACGCCATATTTGTACTTTTTATGCAGCCGCCAATATTATGAAAACAGCATCGACAGAACAAAGCAGCATAACTGCGGTAAACTTTTCACCTACGCTTACTCAGGGTCTTAAGTCACCTTTGCAACTGAATACCTCGCCTGGCGATATCATTTGCTTTATCGGTTCAAAAGAGAACATATTAGACACTTACTTGCGGGCTCTGGCAGGACTCCATCCAATTGCGGAAGGGGACCTCTTTATTAATCAAGAACCCATTGAGTCTATCTCGCCTAAGCAATGGAGCTTGTTGCGGCAAGAAATTGCTTATATTTCGAAAGAAGCGCCGTTGCTTTCGGTTTTAAGTGGCATGAACAATGTGATATTTCCCGCTTTATACCATGGTATTTATGACCGTGATCAAGCCCTATTAAAAGCGACCGAACTATTCGCTGAACTTGGTTATCAAGGTGACAGTGACTTATTACCTGCCTACCTAGAGCCCTTGGAACGTCTGCAACTAGCCCTTGCGAGAGCACTGATGCTAAAGCCGAAGGTGCTGGTACTGAACAACCCTTGGCATAGCTTGGCGCCCTACGAATACTCAGTGTTGAATACATTTCTGCGACATTGGTCTCGTAATAAAGTGCTCATAGTATCAACCGACTCACTACACTTTGTGCGTCAATATGCCACCAAAATATATTTTATAGGGCCGAACAAGGTAACCTATTTCCAATCATGGACCAGCCTTATAGAAAGTGAGCGCGTAGAAGTGCGTGACTTTTTGGCTCAGCTTTCGGAGTAAGCATTGCTATGACACACCCCACAAAAAAGCCTCATTACATACACCGCATGAGCTATTCTGCTCAAGAGAAGTTGGTTGGAGTCTTTGTTATCGTTGCGTTAGCCTTGTTGGTTGGGCTTTTTACCCTAAACGCTTCAAATTTACATTTATTTGAAAACTACAAACATATCGAACTACATGTGCAAAATGCAGAAGACATAACATTAGACACACCCGTATTAAGCTCTGGTATTCAAATTGGGCGTGTCGATCAGGTAAAAGTCACCCCTGAAAATAGCATTAGTATTCGTGTACGTATTTATGAAAGCTATACCCATATGGTACGTACCGACTCTACGCCTAAATTGCGCTTATCACTACTGGGCCGAAGTAGCATTGAATTTTCCACGGGAACTATGTCCTACCCGGAAATTGAAGATGGTGCAGTTCTTGTGGTCGATACCCCCATGTCCATGGACGATTTAATGGCTCAAGTGCGGCCTGTGCTTTCTAATTTAGAGCAAACCATAGCCCATGTTTCAGACATTGTTGCAGCTATCGAGCCAAATGATGTGGCAAAAACAGTCCATCACCTGAGCAACTTAACAGGTGAGGTTAGCCTAATGGCTCAAAAGATAAACGCTGGTGAAGGCAGCCTTGGGCAACTACTAAATAACCCTGAGTTTGCTACTCAGCTGGCAGACCTATTAGGTACAACTGGCAACGTGCTCAATTCTGTCGATCGTCGTCTCAGTGAGCTTGCACCGCTACTCACAGGCATGGCCCCTACAGTGAATGAGCTAAGCAACGCGGCACCACAGTTGGGCGAGTTATTTAACCAAACGGTCACCATGCTTGAGCAAGTCAATCAAGCCTTAGCTGCCATTCAGCCTGAAACGCAACAATTACCCGACCTGATGATTCGAGTCAATCTGTTAACGGAGCAAGCCAATAGGCTACTCAACCAAATGTCACAGAGCTGGCTATTTTCAGGTGGCAAGAAAGACAGTGAACAACAAGTGGAGCTAGTGCCTCATGAATAGACATTGGAAACTCGCCGGAGTCTTTGTACTCTCGTTAGCTTACACTGCAACAGCCGTCGGCTGCAGTAAAACACCGCCCCCGCCCTATGCAAGTGAGCAAAGCAATATGCTGCTAGAACAAGGAGTTCAAGCACACCAACAAGGCCGATATAGCGAAGCCATGTATTTGTTTGAACAAGCGAGTGCCCATTACCGCAGTATCGACAACCAAGCCGCACTTGCGCTTACTTTGTTAAACTTTGCGGAAACTGCTTACTTGGTAGGTGCAAGAGAGCGGGCATATCGCGTTGCTCATGATGCTGCAGACTTGGCCAAAGCCAAGGAAGAACTAAACTTGTACTGGCGAGCCAAGTTATTACTCGCACGTATTCAATTTGAAGAAGACAATGCCCCACACGCATTAGAGTATGTGGAAGAGTTTCTCACACTGTATGATAACACCAGCCCGCTATACCTAAACGCACTTATTTTACGAGCCGATATCGCTTTTCAGCAAGACGCTAACAACACGCTTTGGCTTGAGCAAGTACAAAGCATGCCCACAAGTAACCCGCTGTACCAAGCGCGGGTGCTGCGCTTAAATGCCTTGTACCATGTTGCACACTCCCCACACCTTGCAGAGCACGAGCTAAATGCAGCCCATAACATATACCGCCGGCTCACTTTTCGGCCTGGCATTGCCAGTACGTTAACGCAACTGTCTGAACTTTATGCTACACAAGCGCGTTATGATGAAGCCAAACAAGTTGGTTTACGTGCTTTGCATGTTAGGGCGTGGCTAAAAGATGACCATGGAGCTCGTCAGTTATTATTGCATTTAGCCAGTGTTAGCGACTTACAAGGCAAGCAAGACTGGGCTGAGCAAGCGCGCCAGCTGGCTTGGCAATTGAGGATAGAACCCTCGCAAATTCGCAATCCGAACTTTCTAGATGCCCTGGACAAGATATAAAAAAGCCCTCTATGCGAGGGCTGTTTGAAAGGCTATGCTTTTTTAACAAACTCCGACTTGAGTTTCATGGGACCTATGCCGTCTACTTTACAGTCAATATCATGGTCACCATCAATTAAGCGAATGTCTTTCGCTTTGGTGCCCACTTTTACGACTGTTGACGAGCCTTTCACTTTCAAGTCTTTAATCACGGTCACTGTGTCACCGTCGTTTAATACTTGCCCATGGGCGTCTTTAAAAACCTTTACCTCTTCCGTTTCTGCTTCTGCAGCAGCTTCCGGGTTCCACTCGTGCGCACACTCAGGGCACACCATCATTAAGCCATCTTCATAGGTGTATTCAGAGCCACACGCTGGGCAAGCAGGTAATCCACTCATTTTCATTTCCTTCATTGTCAGTAACGCAGCTTATGCCGCACACGTAGCTAAGCAGTAGCTAGGATTTAGCCCATTATACCAGTATCCTTCTTTGAATAGTGAACTCACACAAACATCACAGGGACGACCTATGACGACAGACAACAAAAACTATTTACTCCGCATCTATCACAAAATGCGTGCTTTACCCTTCGGTGCTCGGCTGTTCTCTGCTTTTTTTGCCCGCAAAGCACCCTACTTTAAAACCATAAAACCGCTTATTACACATCTAGAGCCTGGTCGCTGCGAGCTGGTTTTCAAAAAACGTAAAGCCGTACAAAACCATATAGGGACAGTTCATGCCATTGCCTTGTGCAATGGATTGGAGATGGCTATGGGAGCTGTGGCAGAAGCTTCTATTCCTCCGCACTTGCGCTGGATTCCAAAGGAAATGAAAGTGTCTTACACAGCGAAAGCAGACTCGGATATAAAAGTAACGGCTTCCATAGCCCCTGAGGCTTGGCAGCTTGGCGATGTACCCATTCAAGTTGAAGCAGCTCGAAGCGACGGTACCATTGTTATATGCGCTGAAATTACCGTTTATGTGTCAGAAAAGCCGCAAAAGAGGTAATAAAGCAGCTGGTCGGGTTTGCGCCCTCGCTAGCAAACCTGCTATAAAGCATGGTTAACATTCCTTTAAAAACAAGAATAATAGGGTCATTATGAGCGAGAATCGTGAACACTTTAGCTCCCGCATAGGTTTTATCTTAGCTGCTGCTGGATCTGCCGTTGGTATTGGTAACATGGTGGGCTTTCCTGTTGCCGCAACAAAAAACGGTGGTGGTGCGTTTCTCATTATTTATGCTTTGTTTGTCGTCTTCCTATGCATCCCTATTATGCTGGCGGAAATGGGGCTTGGCCGTCGCACTCAGTCCGACCCTCAAGGCGCTTATGTTGGTATTGCTGGCGCAGCTAGCAAATGGCGATTTGCTGGTTGGTTAGCCGTGCTCACCCCCTTCATGATTGGTGTGTTTTATATGGTAGTCACTGTCTGGATACTTGGCTACTTAGTGCTTTCTTTAACGGGTGGGCTTAGTACCATTGCCGACCCCGCCTATTTTGGTACCTTTATTAATAGCAAGTTAGTCTTTGTTTACTTAATTGCCGTTGCCGCCTTAGTGTATGCCATTCTGGTAATGGGCGTTAAAAACGGTATTGAGTTTGCCGCTCGCATCATGATGCCTGCCCTTTTCATTATGCTGCTGCTCATGGTGGTGTTTGTGCTTAGTCTCGACAACGCTTTTGCCGGCGTGAAGTTTTATTTAATTCCAGACTTTTCGGCAATTAACGGCACAGTAATAAGCGGCGCTCTTTCACAGGCCTTTTTCTCTTTGTCTTTGGGTATGGGTATTCTTATTACTTATGGTAGCTATTTGCGTAAGCATGACGACCTTATTGGCTCGGCTAAGCTCGTTGCTATCGCCGACTCGTTAGTTGCCTTTACCGCTGGCTTAATGGTATTACCTGCCATTTTCCACTTTGACCCCAGCACAAACCCTAGCGACTTAAGCGACTCCTCTGTGGCCATGATTTTCACCTTCTTACCGAAAATATTTATGGCTCTTGAAGTCAGTATTGGCTATATAGGCGCCAGCGCTGTTGCTTCCTTATTTTTCCTACTCGTGTTCTTTGCGGCTATCACCTCATTAGTTTCCATCATTGAGGTACCCACAGCTACTCTTGTACGTAAGTACAACATAAGCCGTAAGAAAGCCTTAGGCACTCTCGCATTAACCATGGGGGTCTTAACGCTGGTTGCGACTGCTTCGTTCGGTATGGTCGACCACTTCACCAACCTTCTCACTTACGGTGGCAAAAGTAAGTCCTTCTTCGACCTCATTGAAGACGTTTTCTACCAAACCGTGCTGCCATTTAATGGTTTGCTAATTTGTCTTTTTGTAGTGTGGTATTGGCGCCAAGACAACTTTAACCAAAGCTTGAAGGACGGTAGCAATCAGTACATGGGAAGCCTGTTACAGCGCTATATTAACTTCTCATTACGCTCTTTTATTCCTGTTGTTCTAGCTGTTGTATTTATCAACACTGTGCTCGATATTTACTTCGGCGCGGCTTTGTTCTAATAAACTTCAATGACAGCTGCTCTCAGCACATATTACTCACAGCAAGCAGCCCGGCAACACCGGGCTGTCGTGTTTTGGTTTCCGGAAAACAAAGCCAGCTTAGAGCTAGTTGAACAGCAGTTGCAAAAGCTGCAGGCGGTGTTTGTTCATCAGGTCGCTAACTTTCGTACTCTGCTCGGCACGGAGCATACGCTTCTTTATTACCGGCTTGACACCTCATGGAATGCTAATGCACTGGTTGGGCTGACAGGAACGCTGCAAGGTGCAGGTTTGCTTCTTATCGCCCTCGATCAAGAAACAGCCGACATACCTTCACTGCAACATTGGCAAGGCTCCTTTCCTTCAGAACAGACTTTCCATTGCCGCTCCAGTAAGGAGCTCGTTCAATGGCTTCAAGGCTGGCCAATACAACAAACGGCTGCTCAGGCGCCTCGGCCCTTTATTGCAAATCACATGCAGCGGCAGGCTCTTAAGCAGTTACAGCAGCTTGAAGGTCGCCAAGCCCTTGTGCTGTATGCTCCTCGTGGCCGCGGGAAAACTGCAACCCTTGCCCATTGGTTAGGCATGCCCTACCCCTTCACACGACGGTTTATATGCGCACCTTCCAAGCTGCAAGCAGCACCACTGCTTGCCAAGGCACCAGACGCAATTTTTCTTCCGCCTGACCAACTTGCAACACACGGCTTTAATAAACAGGACTTGCTACTCATCGACGAGGCGGCAACCTTGCCTATGCCTGGGCAAAACGCGGCGCTTACTTTTCCTGGGTGTTTAGTGCTTGCCACAACCACCGAAGGGTACGAGTACGCTGGCCGTGGCTTTATTATTCGCTTTGTACATGTTCTCAAGGAGCACTTCCCCTCACTCTATACAATTTACTTAGAGCAACCCATGCGGTGGCAACAGGGCGATGCTCTGGAGCGTGCAAATAACTTAGCATTTGGCCTTTATCCAAACGACCAAGTACATACCAGTATTCGGCCCCCAGAATCACATGCAACAGAAGCCACAGGGACTGTTGAGTATGTATTTTCTCACTGCCACAAATACTCACACGCAGAGCGCTTCGCTATTTTCCGCTTATTGGTAGAAGCCCATTACCAAACCAGTCCGAATGATATTCAGCGACTACTGGACGACCCCAGCCAACGCTTATTGGTGCAATGGCAAGTAACAACCGACACAAAACAGGTGCTAGGGGTTACTTGGTTAAGTGCGGAAGGTCCCATAGAAAAGTCTCTTGCTTCTTCAGTTGCCCGTGGCAAGCGGCGTTTACCGGGGCAGTTGCTACCCCAGGCGTACGCCTATTACGGTAAGTCGCCTGCCCTAGCCGCCTTGCGCCACTTGCGGGTCGTACGTATTGCGGTGGCCTCTAAGTACCAAGGTTTTGGCTATGGCTCGGCAGCTCTCGCGGCTATTACTAAATGGGCTCAAAAGCACGGGTTCGATGCCCTCGGTACCAGTTTTGGTATCAGCCCAGAGCTTCTTTCATTCTGGGATAAAAACAACTGGTTTCCCGTGCGCGTAGGACATAAGCCCGATCCTGCTAGCCGCTTACCGTCCGCGATATTTGTTCACCCTTTGACAGCTTATAGCCGTACTGAACTGCTGCGCCTTCGTCAGTACTTGCATTGCGAGCTAGCCTTTCGTCAGCACTCAAAAACCTTACCTGCACATGTAAGTAAGCAGTTACTCGCGGCAATACACCAGACTCCTATGCCCGATAAAGCCCGTCAAAGGCGCTGGCAGGAATTAGGAAGCGCCTTTGCACAAGGCGAACTCAACTTTTTAGACTACCTTCCGTGGCTGACCGCCGCTTTAACCTTTAACTGGAATAAGGTGACTTCGTCGCCCCACCTTCACGTACTGCAAAGCGCCGTCGAGAGTGGAGGAGACCTTTCAGTGCTGGCTAACACCATACAGTTGAAGGGAAAAAAAGAAGCACTCAGCACCCTGCGCACTATTTGTACAAGCTTGCACCAACAGGTATAGTTTTACATTCATTGAGAGCTATTTTGCTAGTGTAAACCAAGCCGTATTTTTTCATCGAAAAGGCGCCGTTTTGTATTGCTTTTACCGCAAACGCTAGGCAAAATCGCGCATCAAATCTGGAGTGCCAACACGTTGGTATTTAAGTAGTTCCCCATATAAAGAAGGGTCAACATTATGTCACGAGTTCTTATCATTGGCGCAGGCGGTGTAAGCTCCGTCGTCGTAAAAAAATGTGCAATGCTACCAGAGCATTTTAGCGAAATTCATTTAGCCTCACGCACGGTGTCTAAGTGCATTGCGTTGCAGGAGGAAGTAGGTAAAGACCGCGTAGTCGGTGCTTACGCTGTTGACGCAGATAATGTTCCAGAGCTTGTGGAGCTTATTAACCAAGTAAAACCAAGCCTCGTTATAAACGTTGCTTTACCGTACCAAGACCTAACCATTATGGACGCATGTCTTGAAACGGGCGTTCATTACTTAGACACAGCGAATTACGAGCCAAAAGAAGAAGCAAAGTTTGAGTACAGCTGGCAGTGGGCCTACCACGACCGCTTTAAAGAAGCAGGCTTAATGGCTTTACTAGGCTCTGGCTTTGACCCAGGCGTTACCAACGTGTTTACCGCCTATGCCGCAAAACATTACTTCGACGAAATTTTATATCTCGATATTGTCGACTGTAATGGTGGTGACCATGGCCAAGCATTTGCCACTAACTTTAACCCTGAAATTAACATTCGCGAAATCACCCAGCGCGGTAAGTATTGGGAAGACGGACAGTGGCACGAAACCGACCCGATTAGTATTCGCAAAGATCTCGACTACCCTGGGGTTGGCGTACGTGCGTCATACTTGTTATTCCATGAAGAGCTTGAGTCTTTAGTGAAACACTTCCCAACCCTGAAGCGCGCTCGTTTCTGGATGACATTTGGTGACGCCTACTTAAACCACTTGAAAGTACTAGAAGGTATTGGCATGACTTCTATTGAGCCGATTGACTTCAATGGTCAAAAAATCGCGCCATTAGAATTCCTCAAGGCCGTCTTACCGAACCCTGGTTCCCTAGCGGAAGGTTATGAAGGAAAAACCTGTATCGGTACTTATATTACCGGTATTAAAGATGGCGAAGAAAAGACCATCTTTATTTATAACAACTGCGACCATGCCGCATGTAATGCCGAAGTGGGTGCGCAAGCCGTTTCTTATACGACAGGTGTGCCAGCAATGATCGGCGCCATGCTGATGTTAAATGGCACCTGGATGAAACCAGGCGTATGGAACATGGAGCAATTTGATCCAGACCCAATGATGGAACGCTTAAACCAATACGGGTTACCTTGGCATGTGCTCGACAACATCGAGTCACCTTTTAGCAAGTAGTCGCCTTGTAATAATAGGCCTTTAAGGAGTTGTATATGAGTCAGAATAGTCCGTTTCTTTCCGCGGATATACCTTCGCCTTGTTATGTACTGGACGAAGCGAAATTACGTCGTAATCTTGAGCTAATGAAACATGTGCAAGAGCAAAGCGGTGCCGAAATTATTCTGGCTCTTAAAGGCTTCTCCATGTGGAGCAGCTTCCCTCTGGTAAAGCAGTATCTTGCTGGCTGTACGGCCAGTTCAATTTGGGAAGCTGAGCTAGCTGCAGATACCTTTGGCGGTGAAGTGCATGCTTACTCTCCGGCCTATAAAGCAAGCGAAATGCCGCGTTTATTGGAGCTGTGTCAACACATCTCCTTTAACAGCCTTTCGCAGTTTGAACGCTTTAAAGAACAAGCAAAAGCGGCGGGCGTTTCCATGGGCATTCGAATTAACCCGGAGCAACAAGAAGCCGACACAGAGCTGTACGACCCTTCTGCCCCAGGCTCTCGCCTTGGAATACGTGCTGTCGACCTTCAGGGGGCTGATTTAAGCGACATCGAAGGCTTCCATGTACACAACCTATGTGAGTGTGACTCCTTTTCACTAGAGCGCACCTTACAAGCTGTAGAGGACAAATTCGGGCAATACCTTCACCAGCTCAAGTGGATTAATCTCGGCGGTGGTCATTTAATGACGCGCGCAGGTTACGATGTAGACCATCTCATTGCGCAGTTAAAGCGTTTAAGAGAAACCTATGACCTTGAGGTGATATTGGAGCCTGGCTCTGCTGTTGCTTGGCAAACAGGTCCACTTGTCTGCGAGGTGGTGGACATTGTGAACAATGAAGGCAATATTCTGATTGTGGATATTTCCGCGACAGCCCATATGCCCGATGTTTTAGAAATGCCCTACCGACCGGCGTTAACCTTTAAAGGTGAGCAAGGCGGCACAGCGGGAGAAAAGCCCTACGCTTACCGCATCGGTGGGAATTCATGTCTTGCAGGTGATGTATTGCCTGAATACACCTTTCATCAAGAAATTCAGATTGGGGACCGCTTACTGTTCGAAGACATGATGCATTACACCATGGTAAAAACTTCGTTCTTTAATGGTGTAGAGCACCCATCCATAGGTATTCTTCGTGAAGACAACAGTTTTGACTTGGTTCGCACCTTCAACTATCAAGACTTTAAGTCACGCCTAAGTTAAGCATTCAGAGGCTGCTGCGCACGGGCAACAATTCGTGGCGGCAGCTTTTCTGCAAGCGCATTCAACAAACTTCGTATTTGTCTATGCTCGGTGGTATTGGCTGTTACTGTGTTGTGCAAGTAATGGTAAGCAGCTTCCATATCAAGCGCACTACCGTGCCCCTCAAGTAAAATTCGAGCAAAGCGCTTTTGTGCCGGCAAGTTACCTAAGCTGGCAGCCTCCCGCAAATAAAGAATGGCGCGGCGCATGTCCACCTGCACCAACTGGCCCACATGATAGTAGCGCCCAAGCTGCTCTAGAGCTTCAGGCAGGCCTTGGGCAGCAGCTTCTTGCATGTAGGTCACACCGAGCTCCACATTACGCTCGTAGCACACGGCATAGGCCAACATGTCTCCATAAAGAAACTGGTACGCTGGCCGGCGCTCCACTTCCGCTTGCGCTTTAATATCTTGGTATAACTGGCAATTGTCTACGTCCCGCACTTGCTTTAAGTGCGTATTCAAACGAATCATTTCTACCAGTTTGTCGTCGGTATACAACTGAACGGCTTCTGGCACTTCAAATTGCCGCGCTATGGCTGCACCTGAAAAAAGGAATAGCACCACTGAAGCGGTCGCAATGGCCTTCAAGGCAGCAGCACAGCGAGAATACAAAGACATAGTCACCTCATATCGGTGGTTAAAAGCTAAATACCGTATCGGCCAGTGAGAGAAAAACTAAAGCTGTTCGCGCCACCAGGTATATAAACCTTCCAGCACCAGTAACGGCCTGTGCTGATGTGCTCCTATGCGTTCAAGGTTTAAGTAGCGAATATCGCCACCGGTCAGGAACACTTCTAAGTCAGCATGCGGCAATAACGCCCTCGCCCGTTCAATGGCTTGTTCGCATACGCCTTGAAGTGCTGCTTGGCAGCCTAAGCCTATAGCGTCTTGGGTCGACGATCCTAAACCACCCGGCACCCATTCTTCGTTGACATGTAGGCGTTCACTACGACTAACTAAAGCATGCTGCATGAGTTTGAGACCAGGCGAGATCCAACCTCCAAGGTGCTGGCCGTTGGCGTCTAGTACATCCAAGGTAAAGGCCGTGCCTGCGTCCAAAATGACGCAATTCTGCTTGCGGGAGCGCAGCGCCAGCATGGTCAGCCAGCGGTCTACCCCTAACATCTGCGGCTCTTGGTAACAGTGCTTAAAGTCGGCCGCCTCGCCTGTGGTGGCCCGCATAACGTGATAGCCCTTCTCACATAAGGTGTCGACTAAAGCGACAACCTCAGCCTCTGAGCCAACACTTGCTAACACCAGCGTTTGTTCAGGTTGCTGCGCCAGCCAAGCATGCAATTGCAGTGTGGTTTCACCCCGGCCACATGCAACCAGTATGTCTGTCTGCGACGTGGCGCGGGCCGCTTTCCACGCACTATTGCCCATTTCAATAAACAGAGGTGTACTATTTGCTTCGAACACTGACTTCTCCTCCAAAGTAGCGTTTGAGTACCCCCTCTTGCTCTACCAGAAAAGCACCCATTTCATCAATGCCGCAGGCAATACCCTCATGCTTATGCTGGCCTAATATTACCTCTACGGGTTGTTTATAAAAGCGATCAAACTGAGGCCAGGCAGCCACCGTGGGCTGCAAGCCTTGTGCATCATGTTGCTGTAGCGCTGAGTATACGGCTTCAATTAATAGTGCAGCCCACTGGTTTCTATTTAACTGAGAAGAAAGGTGCTCTTGCACACTCGTAAAGGGCTGGTCAATGTGCTCTTGATTAGGTGGCATCATAAGGTTTAACCCAACACCCACAATGGCTTGACCTTCTCCATCAGCTTGCCCTTCCAGCTCGACTAAAATGCCAGCTACTTTCTGTTCAGCAATATAAACGTCATTGGGCCATTTTATACTCACCCCTTCTATGCCCTGCTTTTGCAGTAACTTAGCAAGCGCGACGCCTAGGGTCACACTCATACCAATGGCTGCATTCAACCCTTGTAGCAAAGGCCAGTACATGGACAAGTATAAATTACATCCAAAAGGGGATTGCCAAGGCTTACCGCGTCTACCCCGTCCTGCCGTTTGCATCTCCGCAATCACGCTCAAGCCGGGCTGTACCTGTTCTTGCTTTAACAATAAACGCAAGTCGTCATTGGTAGAGCTTGTTATATGGTGCACATGCAAGTCACCTATGTGCGGCGGAAGTTCGTGCAAAATAATAGCTTTGTCTAATAACTGCAACGGCTGGGCTAACCGGTAGCCTTTCCTGTTGACCCGGAAAATGTCCAGGCCTAATGCAGCTAAACTGTCAATGCGCTTGTGTACTGCCATGCGCGACACGCCCAAAGCCGTGCCCAGCGCTTCACCGGAATGAAACTGTCCGTCTGCAAGCAACTCCAGTAACTGTGTTTGTATCAAGTTCATATATGGGCCATCAGTCCTTCCGCACTTATAAGCCGTACTTCAGGCTCCAGTTGAACACCATAGGTTTCAAATACAACGCGTATAATATGCTGAGCTAAACGCTTTAGCTCCTCGCCCTTTGCGCTCCCTAAGTTGATCAATACCAAGGCTTGACGCTGGTGCACAGCTGCGTCGCCATAAGCAACCTGCTTTAGACCAGCCTGCTCAATTAACCATGCGGCGGCAAGTTTTACCTGGCCATTGGCTTGTGGATACTGTGGTAGTTCTGGGTACTTGGCTTTCAGAGTACGTGCAAACTCTTCTGGTACCGTCGGGTTCTTAAAAAATGAGCCTGCATTCGGTATATCACTCGGGTCAGGTAGCTTTTCCGTGCGCACTGCTATAATGCGCTCCATTAATTGAGTCGCTGAAACATTTTCAGGTAAATCCATCAGTTCCTTGTAGCTTAGCACTGGCTGCCAGTTTTTAGGAATACGAAAGTGCACCGCTGTAATTATAATATGTCGCCATTCAGGTCGTTTGAAGCGGCTTGACCGATAGCCAAATGAACACTCATTGTGAGACCACAAAGTAGCTTCCGACTTTTTGCAGTCCCAGCCAGCGACCGCTTCAATAAAGGTCCCCACTTCAACACCATAAGCACCTATATTTTGAACGGGTGCCGCCCCTACTGTGCCGGGTATCAATGCTAAGTTCTCAAGCCCATGTATGCCTTTGTCGTGTAAGAAAACAACAAAATCATGCCAGTTCTCACCTGCTTGCGCAGTCACTAAAAAATCAGTGGCTGTTTCTTTAACGTGAAGGCCCTTTAACTTATTCACCAGAACACACCCGTTGAAGTTATCCAAAAATATTGTATTGGTACCTTCACCGAGAATAAGCGTCTGTGCATTCCAAGGTACTTCTGGCAGCTGGCTTTGACAGGTCAATTCAATTAACTGACGGCAAGTCGCTGGCAAAGCAAAACTATGCAAGTTCGTTATATTAGCAAAGTGCTGGGGTTGCTGAGCAGGCATAGGCCACTTGTTATCCTTTGTGAGCATGGGTTATGAATGGTTCTTATTTTAACACTATAACCAAGCAATGGCTGCTGTTTACCTGCTTCTTGCATAGGTGCCACAGCATGTAGGTCAGCCAAATAAAAAGGCCCGCCGCAGCGAGCCTCAAGTTCATCTTTGCTATGGCAAGCGTTAACCTACTTGTGCTTGTAAGTAAAGTTCTAAACCAAGTGTATCCATTAAGCGTAACTGTTGCTGCAACCAATAAGCGTGGTCTTCTTCAGTATCTTTTAAAATACCCACCAGCATTTGCCGTGTCACAAAGTCTTGCTCTGCTTCACATAAAGCGATCGTTTTCTTTAGGGCTTTCGCATTATTCAACTCAAGCTCTAAGTCACTTGCTAGCATAGCTGCAACCGAGTCTGCATGCGTAACTTCGTATTGATCATTCATATTCGGCTTACCGCCGAGAAATATAATACGATCGATCAACAACTGGGCATGTGCTCTTTCATCGTCCGCTTCATGAGCAATACGCTCGTGTAGTTTCGTCAAACCCCAGTCATCATAGAATGCAGCATTACGCGTATATTGATCAATCGAGGTTAATTCCCACTTGAGTAAATCGTTAAGAGCTGAAACAACTGCCGTCATTAGTGGCCACCTCCAGGTAATTTAGTTTGTAAGTAACGCTCAACGCCTATACGTTTCATTAGTTCTACTTGTGTTTCTAGCCAGTCATAGTGCTCTTCTTGTTGCTCAAGAATTTCACTTAAAAGCTCACGAGAAACAAAGTCTTCCGCTTTTTCACACACAGCAATAGCTTGCTTAATTGCTTTTATGTCTGCCGCTTGTACTTTTAAGTCAGACGTGAGCATTTCTTTGGTGTGCTCACCAATGAACAACTTACCGAGCTCTTGCAAGTTCGGCAAACCTTCAAGTAATAGAATACGTTCGATAATTTTGTCAGCGTGTACCATTTCTTTGATAGACGCTTTATAAACAGCGGAGTTTAATTGTTCGAAGCCAGTATTTTTATGCATTCGTGCATGCAAGAAATACTGGTTTATAGCAGTAAGCTTTCGCGTTAAAACGGAATTAAGTGCCGCAAGCACTTCTGTATTGCCTTTCATACAAAGCTCCTAACTGAACAAGTTGACTTGTTAAGTATAGCAGCTTTCCATGTTGAGGGACGTTTGTAAATGGCTGGTTTGTAACGGCGTAGCGTATTGGACTGGCCCTGAGTGCGCAGTTTGCTTTGCTTCGTAAAGAACTTCACGCGCATGGCTTGTACAACGACCACATTGCGAGCCCACACCGAGTGCGGACTTTAGTTCGCGCATATTCCCACATCCATTTGCAACAGCAGCTTCTATATCCGAATCTGTTACATTTTTACATAAGCAAACGTACATAAGCACTCCTCAACCATATGCCTTTATTATAAATGCAAATAGGAATGGTTATCAAGTGCAACATGCGCTTTTTGATAGCGGGCTAGATCAGTTAAAGATCTAGCCCGCTGCGCATCCCTTCGCAGACAGCTTTGCGTCCATGCAAACTGCTAAAAAAAGTATCTTAATTGCTTATATCCTACTAAGTATGACCATCCATAGTCTCAATCAAGATGATTACAAAATAGACGATGCGTATAGAAATGCTAGTCCATGCAGGAGATTAAGCTTTAGCTTACAATTATTGTTATAAGCCCTAGAAGATTCAGATGGGAACTGTAAAACGAAAAAACCCGCTATAAAGCGGGTTTTTGAAATACTGGCGGATAGGGAGGGATTTGAACCCTCGATACGCTATGAACGTATACACGCTTTCCAGGCGTGCTCCTTCAGCCACTCGGACACCTATCCAATAGGGCGCTATATTAGTTAAATCAGGCGCTTTAAGCAAGAGAAAGAGCTGACTTCAAACCCATATGCTTACAATTCACTCACTTTTCGCTAAACGCTGTGAAACTCGCTGCGATAACAGTTGAATTTGTTGTCCACCGAGTAGAACTAAAATCAAAGCAATTGGCCAAGCAATAGCGAATGACACAATCCAACGTTGAAAGAAACCACTCGAAACACCGGTGTTAATAGCAGTAATTAACACGGTCATGAAAAGTGACATATACAAAGACATGAATACTGGAAATACAAATCGTTTCATTTTTAACCTCATACAATAAAAAGAACAACAGCAGCACTAACAGCTGCCATTAAAATATTTAACACAAAGCCTTCTTTTGCCATTTCTTTAATAGTTATTCTGT
The DNA here is from genome assembly GCF_003987015.1 of Aliidiomarina taiwanensis. GTDB lineage: Bacteria > Pseudomonadota > Gammaproteobacteria > Enterobacterales > Alteromonadaceae > Aliidiomarina > Aliidiomarina taiwanensis. The sequence goes on from NZ_PIPQ01000006.1 coordinate 117,683, forward strand.
TCGATGAAAACACAATAGAATTGGGTGGAGTCGCAATTGGTAAGCAAAAAGCACAGCTACAAGCAATAACTGCTGGAATCATGAGAACTTCGATTGGTAGTTCCGCAGCAGCAGCTATGGCAGCTAGTATCGGCATTAGTAAAGTTGCTGTCGCTGTATTTGAAGTCACTTCGGTTAAGAATGACACGCTTAAACCAATCAGAAAAACTAAGAGCCATAATGGTAACTGAGTGAAGCTTGCTAGGGCTGCCCCCATAATTTCACTTAAACCACTAGCCATAACCCCCTCAGCCATGCACATCCCACCAGCGAAAAGGAGGAGAATCCCCCAAGGGATGTCCACTGCTTGGTCCCAATTTAAAAGACGCTGTCCCTTACCATTTGATATAATGAACATGGCTAAAACCCCCATAAGAGCGATGGTTGAGTCACCAACTCCTGGTAAACTAAACCAGCCTGTCCAACCACCCAAAGGCTCCGTACGTAACACCCACAAAAGAACAACCGCACCAAACACACTTAATACACGCCGTTCTTGCGAGCTCATAGTGTCGGGTTTGGGCAAAGCTATGGGCGTGGACAAACTAACCCCACGGGTTAACCACCAGCCAATAAGTGGCAACCCTATTAAAGTGATTGGGAAGCCAACTCCCATCCAGCGTGTAAAGCCAAAGCTATCACCAGTATAATTTTCATATACAGAAGCAAAAATTAGATTTGGTGGTGAGCCTATCAGCGTAGCTATACCACCAAGAGATGCAGAGTAAGCCAAACCTAACAGCAAAGCTCGCTGAAACTGGCGTTGCTCAGAGACCTCGGCAAGAGCTAGTGCCACAGGCAAAAGCGCTAATACCGCTGCTGTATTTGAAATCCACATGGACAAAACTGCGGATGCTACCATAAAAGCCAAGATAATAAGCTTACCATTTGATGCACCAATCAAACTCACCATATTTAAAGCTAAACGTCGATGTACGCCACTCACTTCAACAGCTTTAGCCAGCATAAACGCCGCCATAAATAAAACAATGATATGGTCGCCTAGAGCAGTACTAGCCTCCTTATAATCAAGAATGCCGCCTAGTGGTGTCAGTACAAATGGCAATAATGAAGTAATAGCCAACGGTAAAGCTTCTGTAATCCACCACCAACCCACCCAAATTACTGTTGCTAACATCCATGCTGCAGCAATAGGCATCCCAAGTGTCTTTGCTATACCTAATGAAATAACGGCTACAAGAGGGCCAAGCACGAGATGCGCTGACTTAAGGAGAGTTCCTGCTGCGGGTTCGCCAGCTCGGCGAGGGCGTCGACTAAGCATAAATACCAAAGAAAATTAGAAAGTGCTAATATAATACAAAAGAACACAGGGCTTCGCCAGTGCATTATAGTTATGGTGGAGTTAGTAGTTGACTGTAGCCTTGTTTGAAGCTTGGATATGTAAACTCAAAGCCTAAAGACTTTAGCTTATCATTAGAAATTCGCTTACTTCCGCGGGCCGGTATTGAGCTTGTCTTTTGTTTGGATTCAACACTGATACCCAATTGCTCCGCGAGCCACAATACTACATCTCGCTGAGCTACAGGTGTATCATCCGATAAATGAAGAATCTCCATTCCAGTGACTTGTTGGCGTTGCATTAGCAGGTTGATAGCTCTGGCAATATCATCCGCATGGATCCGATTTGTCCAGCCTTGATGAAGCTTAAATTGCCCTGTGCGGACCGAGTCTATCAAACGTGTACGTCCAGGACCATATATACCTGAGCACCGCATTATATACCCAGTGTAACCACTGGCTAGCAATGCTTGTTCACAAGCCAACAGGACCATGCCAGAAAAGCCAGATGGGTTCGGCTGAGTTTCTTCGTTAACCCAGTCGCCCCCAGCGTCGCCAAAGACGCTCGTGCTCGATACAAAGTAAATCTGGGGATGATAGTTCTGCAAGGCGGATAGCGCCTTTAATAACGCTTGAACAGGCTCTAAATAGCCTTGCCGGTAGCCCTCTTCAGTAAAGTCTGTAGGGATCATGGAAATAATGATGGTGTCAGGCTTTTGCAAAAGCCAGCGGCGCCATGCTTCTACTTCGCGCCCATCACCTTGTACAAAACTTAATGACTCAGCGCCAGGATCAAGAACGGGGCTACGACGAGCCCCGATCACTGAATATCCGCTTGCGATAAGCAAGGGCGCTGTGCGCTGGGCGATATCACCAAATCCAACCCACAACACAGAAGACATATAGATTACTTCACCGAGAAGTTCAGCATACGGTCGAGAGGTTTTAATGCCTTCTCTGCTAACGCTGCATCTACATGAATCTCATGTGCTTTACCGTCACTGCTTAACGCCTGTTCGATGGCCGCTAAACCATTCATGGCCATCCAAGGGCAGTGTGCACAACTGCGACATGTTGCTCCGTCGCCACCTGTTGGTGCTTCAAGGAATGTTTTTTCCGGCGACAATTGCTGCATTTTATAGAAAATGCCTTTGTCGGTAGCAACAATGAATTTCTCGTGCGGTAGTTCCTGGCTCGCTTTAATCAGCTGTGACGTTGAGCCCACAGCATCTGCTAACTCAACAATAGCCGCCGGCGACTCTGGGTGAACCAATACTGCCGCATCAGGATGCTGTTCTTTCAGCTGTACTAGCGCACGAGATTTAAATTCGTCATGCACAATACAAGCTGCATCCCAAAGGACCATATCAGCCCCTGTTTGCTTATTTATATAGTCACCTAGATGTTTATCTGGTGCCCAGAGAATTTTCTCGCCCTGGCTGTCCAAGTGTTCTACAACATCAAGCGCAATACTTGACGTAACAACCCAGTCTGCACGCGCTTTTACGGCAGCAGAGGTGTTTGCATACACAACAACGGTGTGCTCTGGGTGCTTATCGCAAAATGCGGAAAACTCTTCTGGCGGACAACCTAAGTCAAGTGAACAGGTTGCCTCAAGTGTTGGCATAAGAACACGCTTGTTGGGTGTTAAAATCTTGGCGGTTTCGCCCATAAATTTCACACCAGCTACAATCAAGGTGTCTGCTTCATGTTGTGCGCCGAACCGAGCCATTTCAAGTGAGTCAGCAACACAACCACCCGTCTCTTCGGCTAAGGCCTGAATTTCTGGGTCTGTATAGTAATGCGCAACAAGCACTGCGTTGTGCTCTTTTAGAAGCGCTTTTATACGCTCACGCGCGGCTAGTTTCTCCGCATCTGACAAAGGGGCAGGTTTTGGAGGAAACTCGAACTCAAACGTATTAATAAACTGTGATTGTTCCATAAAATTCCGACCAGTTAACTTCAATGAGCCACATGGCTAAGATGAATTTGTATTATACCGTGAATAAACGTGAGGCGCACTTTGATTCTTGCGAGGTTGGTGGGTCGTGCTGGATTCGAACCAGCGACCAATTGATTAAAAGTCAACTGCTCTACCAACTGAGCTAACGACCCAACCTAAGGTGAGTTTGGAAGTGGTGGGTCGTGCTGGATTCGAACCAGCGACCAATTGATTAAAAGTCAACTGCTCTACCAACTGAGCTAACGACCCACTTCCAAATTTGCTGCGTGTATTACCACTGGGCAACGGCGGCATAGTTTACTGAAAAAGCTGACTCATGCAACATAAATTATCGCAAAACTGCACTTTTTTTTCGACTTTCACACCAATCGCACACATTCTAAGCAGTTAGTAGAAAATACCAACAGCAAGCAACTTTATATTAACACTCAATTGCTTAGTGACTGTAACTGACGCGTAGCCATTCCTGACTCTGTTGAATTCGGGTATTCACGATTCACTTGTTCAAAAAAACGTCTTGCAGCTGTGCTGTTCCCTTCTAAAGCAGCAATCATACCAAGCTTCAAAATACAGTCAGCTCGTTTTGTTGAGTCTGCATGATTCGAGACGACAGTACTAAAGTGGCTTTTTGCTTCGGTATAGTTCTGCTGAACATAGAAGAGTTGCCCTAACCAGTAATGGGCATTTCCAACATATTCGGAGTTTGGATTATTTGCTATGTAACGTTGGAACTCCGGTATGGCTTGATCATAACGTTTTTCTTCAAGCACCAGTCGTATCGCGCGGTCGTAGCCAGTTTCTGCATTGCTTGTGTCTGCATTAAAAACGTCAGCTTCATCGTACCTAGCGCTATCCATGCCCGTTGATTGAGGCTCTGCAAGCCTACGCTCAATCTCTTGGTAAAGATCGCGCTGACGCTCTAATATTTGCTCAAGCTGGTTTGCATGACTTTCGGTAATGCCACGAAGCTCACTCACTTCACGCTGCAAGCTATTAAGTTGCTGCAAAATACGTGCTTGCCCTGCCTGGCGTGCTTCAAATGCCCTCTCTAAGCGATCAACTCGCTGCGCAACAGACTCTGCCTGGCTGTAAGCATTTGTTGATGCCAAACAACCAAGTGTGAAAGCGAGTGCGGTAACCGTTACCTTAAGTTTCATACTCCCAGCTCCTGCTGTTTATGTTTAGTATACTAATACAGCGCGTCTGTTTTGTGCCCAAGCGCGCTCATTGCTTTGACGGACAACTGGCTTCTCTTCACCGTATGAAACCATTGTCATTTGTCCTGCGCTTACACCTAAGCTCTGCAAATAGTCTACAACCGACTTTGCACGACGCTCACCTAACGCGATGTTGTACTCAGGTGTACCACGCTCATCGGTATGCCCTTCAATAACAACTGTCATGGATGGGTTACGAACAAGGTAATCTGCATGCGCAGCTAAAATTTCTGCGAATTCGCCACGAATACTTGCATTGTCAAAGTCAAAGTAAATCACTCTTTCTTGACGTAAGTCAGCATAACGTTGACGTTTTTCTTCCCGCTCTTGCGCTCGCTGTTCTGCTGGCGTCAAAATACGGTCTGCAGCGCCCGTTTCTACTCCTTGGCCTTGCTGGGCTTCAGAGGTAGTTGCTGCACTTGTGCCGCTAGCATCATCAGAGGTTGAGCTACAAGCAGCCAGTGTCATTGCACTGATAGCAAGTACGGATGCTCTAACTAATGGTGAAAACTTCATTTGGATTTCCTTTTATTTCTAGGTCAAGGGTATCAATCGAAAAGATACCATGTTTCTACATTTATAGGAATGGTGACCAAGCGGGGGCTTTTACGTCGCCTGCTCGCGACGGTAAGCGCGCTTGAAAACGCCCATCCATTGATACAAGTGCCAACACCTGTTTGTTACCGTGCATCGTGCTGTAAATGATCATACTACCATTTGGCGCAATGCTTGGAGACTCATCTAAGCTGGTTTGCGTTAAAGGGTGAAAATTCCCCGTCGGAAAGTCTTGGCGAGCTATATGGTAAGCACCGGCATCGCGGTTCACCATAACCAAGCCTTTACCATCAGGAGTGACTACCCCACCCAAGTTTGAACGCCCATTGAAAGTAATGCGGCGGACTTTCGCTGTGTCTAAATCAACCCGGTACACTTGCGGTAAGCCACCACGCTCAGATGTGAATACTAAGGACTTGCCGTCCGGAGTCCATTTTGGCTCTGTGTCTATTCGCCAATGGTTGGTAATTTGCTTCAACTCACGTGTAGCTAGGTCCATCACATATATATCAGGGGCACCATTTTTCGACAATACCATCGCCATTTTGCTACCGTCTGGCGACCATGCGGGCGACCCATTAATACGTGGAAATGACGTCAGCTTTTCTCGCTCCGTTGTATAAATATCTTGAATATATATTTCAGACCGTTTGTTCTCAAAGCTAACATACGCAAGTTTAGTACCGTCCGGAGACCATGCAGGGGACATCAAAGGTTCAGGAGAGCGTAATAGCACCCGTGCGTTCTCTCCATCATAATCCGACACAATCAGCTGGTATGGCCGTTCAGCACCCTTCTCTACAAATATATAAGCTACACGCGTTAAAAATGCACCGCGCTCACCCGTTAATGCTTCGTACACCACATCGGAAATACGATGAGCGTATTGTCTAAATTGTGAAGCGAGTACGACCGAGGTGCGGCCATCAAGAATATGGTCCTGTTCAGATACCAGTCCTTCATCTTCAATATATTGGCTAAGACCACCGGTAATCTGACCACGCAAAGGGTCAATCAGCTGATAACTTACTTCATAACGGCCGGCAGCAAACTGAGACACAGTCCCAACTAATACAGCCTCTACGCCTAACCGCGCCCATTCAGAGTAGTCATTGATATCTGCATCGTTCGCAGGTCGGCTTGGTAATTGCTCTATGGCGATCGGCTTAAAACGACCACTGCGAATTAAGTCGGAACTGACCACCTCAGTAAAGTTATATGGGGCTTCGCCAGCACCGGTCCACGCAAAAGGCACAATCGCAATGGGCCGCGCGCTATTGGTACCTTCGGTAATGACAATTTCGAGATCAGCTTTGCTCTCAATAGAGAACAAACTCGATACTAATATAGCAAAAATAACAACTAAGCGTTTCATGCCTACTCCACTACTTTATAAATTTGGTTCTACGCGTAAGGTAAAGTTACTTAGCTCACGATAAACATCAGTATCTTGCGAAACTGGTAAGCTACCGGCCCTAAGAACAGCGGCCCGAGCTGACTCACAAACAGCGCGATCGCCATCACCCATTTGGACATTCGTAACAAACCCATCTCGGGCAATGCTTATCCGTAATACACAAGACTTTCCACTCATGGAAGGCTCAGTAAGCCAATTGCGTTGAATGGTTTGCTGTATTAACGCTTTAAACCTATCCACTTCACTATTCACTTGTCGCATGCGTTCCCGCTCGCGAGCTTGGCGCTGACGTTCAGCTTCTTCCCGCATTTGTCTTTCAAGCTCAGCTTGCTGACGGGCGGCTTCTTCTCGTCGACGCTCTTCTTCTAAACGCTGTTGACGCTCAGCTTCTAGGCGAGCTTCTTCTTCCCGTTGCTCTTGCAAGCGCCGTTCCGCTTCTTGCCTTACTCGTTCAAGACGTTCTGCTTCAGCGCGGGCTTCAGCTTCTTGCTGTGCTTTTTTCCTTTCAGCTTCTTGTGCAGCTGCTTGGGCCCTGCGCGCCTCAGCCTGCTCGCGCTCTCGGCGTTGACGTGCTTCACGTGCGCGCGCCTCTAACGCAGCAACCCGTTGTTCTTCTAGTCGTTGTGCTTCTGCGCGCTGCTGTTGTATCTTCTCTATTTGCGCTTCAACGTCAGCACTATCTATGGTAACCGCCTCAATTATTTCAATATCTGGCTCTTCACTGTCCACTTCAAAGGTGGTTAGTTTTGGTGGGTTAAAAGTCACACTAACAATAGCTATGCCTACAATAGCCACATGTAAAATAACCGACTTAATGAGTGCAAACCGTATGCTACCTTTCGTTGCCATACTAAGACTCCGCCGGCTCGGTCATTAAACCCACGGAAGGGACACCAGCACCTTCCAACAACACCATCAATTGAATGACTTTCCCGTACTCTACGTTTCTGTCGCCACGCACCACAACAGGTGTTTCAGCGTTCAATTGAATATGAGCGGCAACCGCAACAGCTAGGTCTACTGGAGACATTTCCACAGCCGGCTTACCGTCTTCACTTAAATAGTACACACCGTCTTTATTGACAGAAGCAACGAGGGGCAATGGCTTATCATCGGAAAGTGGCTTGGCTTCCGCTTTAGGTAGCTCTACTTCGACTCCTTGGGCTAGTAAGCCAGAAGTAACCATAAAGATAATGAGTAAAACAAGCATAACGTCGATATACGGGACGACGTTAATTTCGCTCATCGGTTTACGCTTTCGGCGTTTCACAAAAGGTTCCATCATTACGCCTTTTCTCCCTTAGGCGTAACAGGAGCTACCACAGCTGCTTGTCGCTGCAAGATAGAAGTAAACTCTTCAGCAAAGTTAACGTAAGCATTGTCTAAAAGCTCTACGCGGTAGGCGAACCGGTTATAGGCCATCACTGCAGGAATCGCTGCGAATAAACCCATAGCGGTAGCAACAAGTGCTTCTGCAATACCCGGTGCTACAGCCTGCAAGGTGGCCTGTTGAACATCGCTTAAGGAAATGAATGCATTCATAATACCCCAAACGGTACCAAACAAACCGATATAAGGGCTGATAGAGCCAATAGTCGCTAAGACAGAAAGGTTACTTTCTAACAAATCTACCTCACGCGAGTGGGCTACGCGCATAGCTCGCTGAGAACCGTTTAAAATAGCACTGGCATCTGACTCTTGGTGCGAGCGTAAGCGTGCAAACTCACGGAAGCCTGCGTGAAATAAATTTTCAATTCCTTCTTTCCTTTCCCCTTTCGCTGACACTTCTTTGTACAGCTTTGCCAAATCAACCCCTGACCAGAATCGACTTTCAAATGCACTGGTGGTTTTCTTCGCTTGTGTCAGCACTTTATGGCGCTGAAAAATAAGCGCCCAAGATAGAATGGACATGGCCACTAGCACAGCCATGACAAATTGAACAACAAGCCCAGCTTGGAGAAACAGGTCAAAGAAAGAAAGATCAGATTGCACTACGTATAACCTCTAAAATTGAACGTGGAATGGCTACAGGCTGCATTGCGTTAAGATTAACACAGGCAGCTAAAACATGAGCTTCACAAAGTAGGTCGCCATTTTTCCGACGCACTTGCTGTTGAAACATAACCGATGCATTGCGTAACCTAGTTACTGTACAGCTTACTTCAAGTTCGTCATTAAAGCGTGCCGGGCTAAGTAAATTTAAGTCAACTTTACGAACAACAAACCCAACTCCCTCTTCTAAGAGTTGGCACTGCTCTACACCTAAACTACGTAACCATTCCGTACGCGCCCGTTCAATGAACTTCAGGTAATTTGCATAGTAGACGATGCCGCCAGCATCAGTATCTTCATAATAAACTCTAACGGGCCAAGTATACATATGTGTAAAGCTCCTTTGTATATTCATTTACTTAATTAAAGCGAGTAATAGCTACAAATCAGCACTGTTTAAATATCAGCCTAAGAATTAGTTATGCTTTACAAACTTTATATCGAGTTCAGTTACATAATTATCAATGACTTACAATGTGTATCAAAGTAAAATCGGTAAATAAAAGACGATCACAATTAATTAACGCATTAGTTATATTTATCTGAATGCCTATTAAATCTCGCTTGAATTAGGATCGTGGATCTCTATAATACCCTCATCTTCAGAAAGCAGTTTGTTAACCAAATTTGAAAGGTTGTCGCTTTTCATGGTGTGCATGCATTTAAATTGCTTCAACTTCTGAATTTACTTCCTCCTTGTTGTTGTTACATTTTGCCCGCTCACTTGAGCGGGCTTTTTTTTGTCCGCAAATGCGCAATTCACTAGATAACCGCCTAAACATGACTAATTTTATTCATCCGACTGCCATGAGGAAACAACATGTTTGGTTTAACCACAAGTTTAATTTTTAATAGTATATTTGGCTATGCAACTGAAGCCAACGGAAAGGCTGCAGTCCCTACTCAGCTAGGCTCTTCTGTGAGTCAAATGCAGCAGTTAACGCTCATGCATGGTATAAGCTTTGAATCACCAGTCAATGTTAGCCAGTACTATGTGAGTGAGAAATTAGATGGGGTGCGTGCATATTGGGATGGAAGGCATTTATGGTCGCGCACAGGCCTACTTATCAAAGCACCGGAAGCCATAACACGTGAATTACCAGCTGTCCCTTTAGACGGTGAGTTATGGTTAGGGCGAGGGAATTTTGGAACCATGTCAGGCTTAATACATAGTAACAATCCAAGCCAAAGTTCATGGGATCAGGTCTCTTTTGCTATATTCGATTTACCCAGTCATGGTGGCAACTTTGCCGAGCGATATGAAGCACTAAAACATTTGTTTCCGCTCCCAGAATACCCATCTCAAACTTATCCCGTGTTCGTCATACCACAAACAACGCTCTCAAATGAGCAGCAGCTCTTGGACTATCTAGCAGAGGTGGTCAAGCAAGGCGGCGAAGGACTCATGCTGCATAAGCAATCGAATGCCTACACTTTTGGGCGAACGTCGAATGTGCTCAAATTAAAGCCGGCGTATTATTCATCTGCAACCGTTATTGGCTACAAGCCTGGCTCAGGTAAATATGAAGGTAAAATAGGTGCGTTGCATGTAAGAAACACTCAAGGAATAGAGTATTACGTTGGTAGTGGTTTAACCGACAACTTACGTGAGACTCCACCAGAGATAGGTAGCCTAGTGTGTGTAAAACACAGCGGTTTAACAGTAAACCAAAAACCACGATTTCCACGGTACAGTAAACTCTGCGAGTAAATTTTACGGCAGGCGGTGCCTGCCCTACGGCGACACAATAACCAACGGTAGGTAAGGCATCGCCTTACGTTGCACGCGCGTATATTTGTATAGGAAGGTTTGGAGGGTCGTTACATTTCAACGGCAGGCGGTGCCTGCCCTTGTATCTCTCAAGGTGACGTGTTTAGCTAACATTTCACCAGTGGAGTAAGTGAGGCTGAGCCTGCCCTTAGTCATAAAGACTGTAACGTAGATTGGCCCCTTACTCCATGTCCTCATTCAAACT
>NZ_PIPQ01000007.1 GCF_003987015.1 Aliidiomarina taiwanensis
TTTGTAAGGCTCTTCCATTCAAAAGTTCAACTATTGCCAACCGAAGTTGGTCTTTATGTTGATGCTTTTGTCTGCAAGTGCCCACACAGATTACTTGGCTTGATAAATTGTTAAAGAGCGTTGCTTCGTTCCGAAGCAGGGAAGCGTATTCTACGCTTCCGGCCAGTAAAGTCAAGGGCTAAATTTATTTTTCTTAGCGCTTCTTTTCTTGGCTGTTGCCGGTTTGTGCCTGACAACGGATGCGAATTATAGAGATCATTTTCATTAGATCAACCACTATTTTCAAAATTAGTTTCGACTGCCTAAAATACAGCCAACACGCACAAAAAAAGGGCTAAAACCTGAGGTTTCAGCCCTTTCTCAACTATATACACTCTTATACTTTACTTCTTGCTTTCTTCTTCTTGCTTCTCTTCATGTGTTTTATCATTGAAGTCCGCGTCATCAATCTCATCACCTAGTACATCTTTGAGCTTTAACTGACCCGATTTGCGAATGGTATAGATAGGCCCTGATGCTGCGTACACCACAGCCAAGATAAACAATACCAATGCTGGCTCTGTGGCAATGACGACAAATACTAAAACAATAAGAAGGATAACTAAAAAGTTTACCTTGCCGCGCCAGTCTACATCCTTAAAGGAATGGTACTTAAAGTTACTCACCATAAGTAAGCCAGACACTATCGTTAATAGTGCAACTAATATATCAATGCTGGTTGGTTCTATCTCGTAGCGAGCTCCAACCCACACAATGCCTGCAACAATGGCTGCACCACTTGGAATAGCAAGGCCTTGGAAGAAGTTACAATCAGCAGTACCTAGCGATGCATTAAAACGAGCAAGTCTTAAGGCACCACCTGCTACAAAAATAAATGCCGCCAGCCAACCTAACTTACCTAAGTCATGTAGCGCCCAGTTATAAGCAACTAACGCTGGTGCCACTCCAAATGAAACAATGTCCGCCATGCTGTCGTATTCAGCACCGAACTCGCTCTGCGTATTCGTCAGTCGGGCAACGCGTCCATCAAGGCCGTCAAAAATCATCGCCACAAAAACTGCAATGGCCGCCTGCTGAAAGTCGCCATTCATCGACGCAACGATGGCATAGAAGCCAGAGAATAAACCTGCTGTAGTAAACAGGTTAGGTAATAAATAGATTCCGCGGTGTGTGCGGCCCCGTTCTTGTTGCTCTGACATATAAATTCCCATAATAAAAAGACTGTAATACCCCTATAAGAGTATCACAGTCTTTGAAGAAGGGGATCAACCTTACTCTTAAGAACTAATTAACAGCCCTTGTTCTCCTCGCGTAACTTTGATGGTGTCGCCCGGTGCAAATTCGCCTTGCAATATAGCCTGTGCTAGCGGGTTTTCTAGCTCATTTTGGATGGCTCGTTTCAACGGTCGCGCACCAAACAATGGGTCAAAGCCCACTTCCCCTATGAGAGCTAGTGCATCATCGCTTATATCAAGGGTCAGCTCGCGCTCTTCTAAGCGTTCCACTAAACGGTCTATTTGTAACTTCGCAATGCGTTGAATATGGTCCGCACCCAGTGGGTGGAACACCACGGTTTCATCTACACGGTTTAAAAACTCTGGGCGGAACGAGTGTGCTAACACTTCGTTAAGCATTTCTTTCATTTCCGTATATTCAATGCTCCCTGCCTTTTCTTGAATGAGTTCAGAGCCCAAGTTCGACGTCATGATAATAACAACATTCCGGAAGTCGACAGTACGCCCCTGGCCATCGGTCAAGCGGCCATCGTCTAGTACCTGCAGAAGTATATTGAATACATCTGGGTGCGCTTTCTCTATTTCATCCAATAGAATGACAGAATAAGGACGGCGACGAACTGCTTCTGTTAAGTAGCCTCCTTCTTCATAGCCTACATAACCGGGTGGTGCACCAACTAAACGTGCAACCGCATGCTTTTCCATGAACTCGGACATATCAATGCGCACCATGGCTTCTTCAGTATCGAACATAAAGCGCGCTAAGGTTTTTGCCAGTTCTGTTTTACCTACACCCGTTGGACCTAAAAACAAAAACGAACCTATAGGCCGGGCCGGGTCACTTAACCCTGCTCGGGAGCGGCGAATAGCATTGGCCACAGACACAACCGCCTCGCGCTGCCCAACCACGGTTTCGTGCAGCACATCTTCCATGTTTAACAACTTGTCGCGTTCACCTTCCAACATTCTATTCACGGGTATACCGGTCCAACGCGCCAACACCTCAGCTATTTCTTCTTCCGTTACACGGTTCCGTAATAAGTTCATTTCTTGCATTTCAGCTTGCAGAGCAAAGTCTAATTTTCGCTCTAATTCTGGAATGCGGCCATATTGAAGCTCGGACATGCGGTTTAAGTCACCCGCCCGTCGTGCTATTTCTAAGTCCGTTCTGGCTTGGTCTAGCATCCCTTTAATATGCTGATGCCCCTGCAATGCAGCTTTTTCTGTGTTCCAAATTTCTTCAAGCTCTTGGAATGTCTTTTCGTGTTCAGCAATTTCAGCTTCTAACACTTCTAGGCGCTTCTTGCTGGCTTCATCTTTTTCCTTACTCAACGCTTGGCTTTCAAGCTTCAACTGAATAATGCGACGTTCGACACGATCAAGCTCTTCTGGTTTCGAGTCTATTTGAATACGTAAACTAGAGCCCGCTTCATCAATTAGGTCTATGGCTTTGTCGGGCAGCTGGCGGTCGCTGATATAACGGTGTGACAAACTCGCAGCCGCAACAATTGCCGGGTCGGTAATTTCAACAGAATGATGCAACTCGTAACGCTCTTTTAAGCCACGCAAAATAGCAATTGTGTCTTCAACCGTAGGCTCTTCTACCAATACTCGCTGGAAACGGCGCTCTAGAGCGGCATCTTTTTCAATAAATTCACGATATTCATCCAGGGTCGTAGCACCGACACAGTGAAGCTCACCGCGGGCTAAAGCTGGCTTCAGCATATTACCAGCATCCATAGCACCGTCCGCTTTCCCTGCGCCAACAACCATGTGCATTTCATCTATAAACAAGATGATTTGGCCTTCCGCTTGTTGCAATTCATTCAATACAGCTTTTAATCGCTCTTCAAACTCCCCACGGTACTTTGCACCAGCTAGTAACGCGCCTAAGTCAAGCGACAACACCCGCTTGTTTTTTAGCCCCTCAGGGACTTCGTTGTTTACTATGCGCTGCGCTAGCCCTTCCACAATTGCGGTTTTACCAACTCCTGGCTCGCCAATAAGTACAGGGTTATTTTTGGTCCGACGCTGTAACACTTGAATGGTACGTCTAATTTCTTCATCACGGCCAATCACTGGGTCTATTTTGCCCTGCTCAGCACGCTCGGTTAAGTCCACCGTGTATTTATCAAGTGCTTGACGCTGTTCTTCAGCATTTTGGTCATCTACTTTTTGCCCATTGCGTATATTATCAATGGCTTCTTCGATATTTTTCGCTGTTAGGTTGTTCTGTTTTAGTATTTCTCCAAGCTTGCCTCGGTCTTCTGTCGCAGCTAAAACGAACAGCTCACTTGATATGTAACTGTCTTTTCGTTTTTGAGCATACTTGTCGCACAAATTTAATAAGTTGCCGGTAGCCGCAGAAAGCTGCACTTCACCACCAATGCCTTGTACTTGCGGCAGTGCAGCAATGGCTTTTGAAAGCTCTGCCCGTATTTGATTCAAGTCAGCACCAAGAAGTTGGAGCAATGGACGCACCGAACCGCCTTCCTGGTTTAACAAGGCAGTCATTAAATGAACCGGTTCTATATATTGATTATCTCTGCCAAGTGCTAATGACTGAGCATCTGAGAGAGCAAGCTGGAACTTACTTGTAAATTTATCTAATCGCATGAATTTGTTTCCTTATCCCACTGCTTATACTTGCTATATGGGCACGGAAAGCTGCTAATTCAAGGTTGAATTCTAATCAATTTAAGTTTGTCTTATTCAGCAGGAGGTGCTGCAAGCCAAAGAAAAGAAGCCATGCGACCTGTTTGGCCGTCTCGGCGGTAGGAGAAAAAACGTTCACTTTCTGAATAGGTACACTGCCCACTCGAAGAAACATGGTAAACACCATGCCGGCTAAGCTCTGCAGTTACTAAAGCCGGCAGGTCCAGTAACCAACGGTTACCAGAAGCTTTAAAATGGCTTAAGTGGTTAGGCTGCATTTGCACCATTGCTTGCACAACATCGTCACCCACTTCAAATGCCAAGGGACCAATTGCAGGACCAAGCCAAGCATGTAGTCCGCCTGTTGGTGTTTGAAACGACGCTAATGTGCGTTCAATAATACCACCAGCAACACTGCGCCAGCCACAATGAAGGAGCGCGATTTCTGTTCCCGCATGGTCAGCGATAAACAAGGGAAGGCAGTCAGCCGTCATGATGGCCAATACCTGCTGAGGCGTTCGGGTATAACTTGCATCTGCTTCAGGCACCAGCTGTGGCGCTTGAGAAACGTGCACGACATCCGTGCCATGCACTTGCTGTAACCAATGAACCTCTGGGGGCAAATGACAATATTTGCTTACCCGCAAGCGGTTCTCGCGCACCGCTGCTTCATTGTCGCCCACATGCAAGCCAAGGTTTAAAGCTGCGTATGGGCCAGTACTAACCCCGCCACTGCGCAACGTGGTAAACCCATGCACGCGAGAGTTTACTTGCCAACGAGGCGCGACGGTCTCTATCAAGCTAGGTTTTCCTCTCTATCCTCACGTAGGGTTTTAATGAGGGTAATAACATCGTCTGGCAGAGGAGATGAAAAGCTCATCGACTCGTATGTTTCAGGATGTACAAAAGAAAGATGCACAGCATGTAACGCTTGCCTTGGGAAACGACGCAATAGTGCAGCTAGCTCGTCACTCGACTTTGCTAGCGGGCGTGGTCTACCACCGTATTGTGGATCACCCACAAGGCCATGTTTGATATGCGCCATATGCACACGTATTTGGTGTGTACGGCCACTTTCTAAACGTAATCTTAAATGCGTATGAGCTCGGAAGCGTTCAATCACTCGGTAATGAGTGGTCGCTTCTTTTCCTGTAGGCACAACTGCCATATGGGTACGCTTGGTGGGGTGTCGACCAATCGGAGCACTCACTGTACCACCAGCTGTCATCACCCCCATCACCACGGCCTCATACTCTCGCACTACTTCTCGTGCTTTGAGGTCTTCCGTTAGGCTGGTATATGCGTTGGCATTCTTTGCCACCACCATTAAACCACTGGTTTCTTTATCTAAGCGGTGCACAATACCTGAGCGTGGAAGAGCTTCAAGCTCTGCACAATGGTGCAGCAATGCATTCAAGAGTGTCCCATCGGTGTTTCCAGCACCTGGGTGAACGACAAGTCCCGCGGGTTTGTCTATCACTATCACATCGTCATCTTCATAGACAATGTTCAAGTCAATTGGCTGGGCCACTGGCTCCTCAACTATTTCTAGCTCTGCCTCTATGGCAACCGACATGCCCGGAATAACTTTTTCCCGGGGTTTAGTGACAACTTCACCTTCTAATTGAATCGATCCGCTTTGAATCCATTTTTTTAACTGTGAACGCGAATATTCAGGGAACATAATCGCTAAGGCTTGGTCAAAACGTAGGCCAAGGGCTTCATCAGGTATAATTGCGCTTTCGCGAACTTGATTTGTCATATAACTTGCGCTGTGCATCCTCGTTTCGGTACGTTACAATCACTTCGTTGATTAAGTTTACCCCGATGAGCATCTTCATCCCAGTGAAATAATGATAAAGGTTGGATTAAAGCATGAGATTAGTCGTTGCCGCTGTTTTTGCAAGCGTCGTTTTATTAAGTGGGTGCTCTTCTAAGCCCAAACAAGAAGTTGTTGAACGCAGCACCGTCGAAACCATGTACGAAACGGCGCAAACGTATTTAGATGTCGGTCGGTTTGCTGAAGCTGCGCAAGTCCTTACTTCCATGAATACCCGCTACCCTTTCGGCCCTTATACGCAGCAAGTTCAACTCGACCTGATTTACGCCCTGTACAAAATAGGTGACCAAGACAAGGCCCTTTCACAAATCGACCGCTTTTTGCAATTGAACTCAAACCATGCGGATTTAGATTACGTGCGCTATATGCGGGGTCTTGTATACCAACAAGCTGAAAGTAGTATGTTTCAAGATATGTTTGGTGTAGACCGCTCGGACCGTTCCCCGCTCTATGCCCAGCGCGCCTTCGATGAGTTTCGCGAGCTGGTACGCTTGTACCCGAACAGTGCTTATGCAGCCGACGCGCAAGCCCGTATGCTAGGCCTTAGTTCACGCTTGGCGCAATACGACCTGCATGTTGCCGAATATTACTTTCGTCGCGGTGCTTTTTTAGCCGCTGCTAACCGTGCGAAAAAGGTAGTGGAGTCTCACCCTGGTGTACCAGAGCAAAAACAAGCACTAGAGTTAATGGTAAAAAGCTATCATGAAATGGGCTTAGAGCAGCAGTCGGAAGACGCCAGAGTCCTTCTTGAAAAGAACTTCGGTTAACCAAGTATACGAAGACGCCTATTAAACGGCGTCTTCGTTTTCCTCACCCGTACGAATGCGAATAACGCGAGCCACATCCGTTACAAATATTTTTCCGTCACCAATTTTACCTGTCTGAGCCGCTTCAACAATCACTTCCAGACATCTGTCCACGTCCGCGTCTGCAATCACAACTTCCACCTTCACCTTCGGTAAAAAGTCGACCATATATTCAGCACCACGGTAAAGCTCCGTATGTCCACGTTGGCGGCCAAAGCCTTTCACCTCTGAAACTGTCATGCCTGCTATACCAATATCAGACAAAGCCGCACGCACATCGTCTAATTTGAAAGGTTTTATAATTGCTTCAACTTTTTTCATAAAGCACCCTTAACTTTCTGCCGCGTATGTCTTTGCCATATTCCAAAAATAACCATTGGTAATGGGGTAACGGCGATCTTTATGGAAGTTACGGCCTGTCACTTTAGGCCCTACAGCGCCTTGCTGGCGTTTATACTCATTCAGCTCAATTAGACGTACCACTTGCATCACGCTTTCTTCTGGATAGCCTTGCGCAACCAGCTCGGCCAAGCTCATGTCTTTCTCCACATACCCATCGATAATGGCATCTAGTACATCGTATGGCGGCAGAGAGTCTTCGTCTTTTTGATCCGGTGCTAACTCTGCAGAAGGCGGTCGTTCGATCACTCGCACGGGTATAGCAGTCCCTAGCGTATTACGGTAACGTGATAAAGCATACACCATGGTTTTAGGCACGTCCTTTATGGGTGCAAAACCGCCACACATATCGCCATACAAGGTGCAGTAACCGACCGCCAGCTCGCTTTTGTTGCCTGTGGTTAGCAGCAGTTTACCGGACTTATTCGAAAGGGCCATGAGCGTCATTCCGCGGCAGCGCGCTTGAAGGTTTTCTTCTGTCGTGTCGCGTTCAGTTTTTTCGAACAGAGGTGTTAGCTCTGTCATAAACGCATTCACCATGGACTCTATCGGCACAATATCAAATGCACAGCCCATATCTGTTGCCTGTTGCTTGGCATCTTCAACGCTTATTTGCGCTGTATAAGTATAGGGCATCATCACCGCATGAACGCGCTCGGGTCCTAGCGCATCCACGGCAATAGCCAACGCTAAGGCCGAGTCGATGCCGCCAGACAAACCAAGCAACACGCCTGGGAATCCGTTTTTGTTCACATAATCATGAAGAGCCAACACCAACGCTTGGTAAGTGCTTGCCAGCTCAGGCAGCTCTGTTGGTTTTTCCTGCGTCAATACTCTGCGCCCTTGAATAGAAACCACCTGCACGGCTTCTTCACAATGGGGAAGCTGCATGCACACTTTGCCTTGGGCATTGAGCACCATGGAGTTACCGTCAAAGACAAGTTCGTCTTGGCCTCCCACCATATTCACATAGACAAAAGGTCGTTGTGTTTCTTGGCACCGTGCCATGACTTGCTGCTTACGCAAATTTAGCTTGCCCACTTCAAAGGGCGACGCATTAATGGCGAGTAAAACATCGGCGCCAGCTTCAGCTGTCTGCTTCACGACTTCCTCAGACCAAGCATCTTCACAAATTAACAAGCCTAAGTTGTGTCCTTTAAATGGCACCACTGTCGCTTTTTCACCCGCACCAAAGTTACGCTTCTCGTCGAACACGCCATAATTAGGCAAGTTTCGTTTCAAGTAGGTCGTAACGCGCTCCCCGTCGACATAGAGAGCCATTGCATTATAACTCTGCTCTGCGTTGCGAACGGGCAAGCCAAGCACAAAGGGCTTTTGTAACGACAGTTCAAGCAAGGCAGGCTCGAGGCTTTCTAATTGCGTATAGAGGTCTGGTCGGTCAACTACGTCCTGCAGGGGATAACCTGTCAGGGCTAACTCTGGAAATACCACCAGGTCACATTCTGGAGCAGTCGCAACGGCTTCGCGTATTTTCTCAAGGTTTCCTGTTAGGTCGCCTACTTTAAAGTTCAGCTGAGCAAGCGCCAGCCGTAAAACATCATCCGCCATTGGTCTTTTCGTCTCCAGTCCATAAAAGCAGGCTGGATCATAGCGAACCAGCAGGGTGGGGTAAATAGGAAAGGGCTAGCCAACCTCTTCATCGAATTGCAAGTCTTCAGGAATAGGCAGTTCACTGCTCGGTTTTTTCGGCCGTTTGCCACGCCCACTGTGGAAGGCACGTAGCTGGTAGACATATGCAAGTACCTGCGCAACGGCCATAAACAAGCCCTCGGGTATTTCATGTCCAAGCTCTGTTGTATAGTAAATAGAACGAGCAAGTGGCGGGTTACTCAATAACGGCACCTCCGCTTCGTCTGCAATTTCACGAATACGTGCAGCCACTTCATCGCGACCTTTGGCGACAACACGTGGAGCGTCACGGCCATTAGGGTCGTACTTCAAAGCCACAGCAAAGTGGGTGGGGTTGGTAACCACAACATCGGCCTGGGGGATGTCTTGCATCATTCTGCGCATCACCATCGACATTTGCATCGAGCGCATTTTAGCTTTTACTTGCGGGTTACCTTCCGAGTTTTTCCGTTCGTCTTTCACTTCTTGCTTGGTCATTTTCAGCTGTTTGTGGTGTTTGTGGCTTTGAAAAGGCACATCAATGGCCACAATCAGCAATAAACTTAAAACCATCAGGACAAATATAAAGCCCACCAGCTTTAAAGCGTCGGCAAAAATAACGGGTTGAATACCTTCCGATAAGCTAATGATTTTTGGAAATTGCCACTTCAGCAAAAAGTAAGAACAAATAGCAATAACAAAGAATTTTCCCAAGCCTTTCAGCAATTCAACAATAGCTTGAGGCCCAAACATACGCTTAAAGCCTTTTAAAGGACTCATTTTTGAAGGCTTCGGTGACGCTGCCTGCATCGAGAAATTAAAGCCGCCCAACATAATATTGCCAACAAAAGCGCCAAGCACCACAATACCGAAAAAGATACTCATTGGCTTCAGCAAGGCTGAACCTACTTTAGGCCACAACTGAAACATTACCATCTGGTCAAAACCGGCATTTCTGTCCAGCTCAAATTGCATCGCCATTATCGACTCGAGACCAAGAGCAAACTGAGGCGCAGTAATAATAAGTGCGATTGCAGCAGAAAGCAGAACCCCCAACGTGCCGAGCTCTTTCGAACGGGCAACCTGCCCTTTCTCTCGCGCTTGCTCCTGCTTTTTCGCTGTGGGTTCTTCTGTTTTTTCCTGACCGTCACTCATAGTAAGCCCTTAGCACTGGCCACTTAAAATAAAACAGAGCGCATCAAGCCCTCTGTTCCACTGGGCTTCAAAGTGCTGAACAAAATTCCCTATGGTCAACCAAAGTACAAGCAATCCAGACACCAGCTTAATTGGAAAACCAATACTAAAAATATTCAACTGCGGTGCTGCGCGCGTCATCACGCCAAAAGCTAGGTTCATCACCAAAATAGACACCACCGCTGACAAAGCAAAGGTCATGCCCGCAGCAAACATCCAACTGCCCCAGGTGGCTATATAATACATTGCGTCTGCGTCTGGCCCTCGCGGTCCAATAGGAATGGCATCAAAGCTCATAACCACGACACGCACCATCATCAGGTGGCCGTCTAATGCTAAGAAAATCAACGAGGCTAACATTAAGTAAAACTGTGCTATAACAGGAACTTGCTGTCCTGAACTCGGGTCCACCATGGCGGCAAAGCCCAAGCCTATTTGCATTCCAAGTATTTGTCCGGCAACGGCAAAGGTATGCACCACCATTAACGACACAATGCCAAGGATCATCCCAATCAATACTTGTTGGGCGGTAATCAACATGCCCAGAAGTGACACGGTTTCAAAGGTATATTGAACAGGTGGCAGGGCAGGCGCTATTCCCAAGGTAATGGCCAGCGCCACGGCTAATTTAATACGCACGGGCACTGAACGTCCTGAAAGCAGCGCCATGGTGCTAAACATCCCAGCCACTCGAACCAGTGGCCAATAATGCTGCGCCATCCAACTCAGTATAACGTCGAGGGTAACGTCCATTAGCCGATAACTTGCGGAATGCGCATATACATTCCTATGGTAAAGTCCATGAGTTGCTGAACAAACCAATGACCTGCTAAGCCAATGGTTGTAATGGTGACAATCAGCCGAGGTAAGAAACTTAAGGTTTGCTCGTTAATTGAGGTCGCCGCTTGGAACACAGCAACCGCCAGACCTACCAACAAACTCGGCACTATAATGGCACTGACCATTAACACCACCATAAACAGGGCGTCACGGAACACATCAACAAACACTTCAGGACTCATACTTGCTCCTTACCTATAAGCCAAAACTTCCGGCAAGTGTGCGCATGACCATGCTCCAGCCGTCTACCAATACAAAAAGCATTAACTTAAAGGGCAACGACACCAGCATGGGTGAAAGCATCATCATCCCCATCGCCATCAGGACACTGGCTACCACAAGGTCAATAATAAGAAATGGAATAAAAATCATAAAACCTATTTGAAAGGCCGTTTTCAATTCGCTCGTAATAAACGAGGGAATTAAAATAGACATGGGAACGTCTTCCACCTTATCGATTTCAACATACCCTGCAATATCAAGAAACGTCTCTAAGTCAGAGGTTCGAGTTTGAGAAATCATAAAGGCTTTTATGGGTGCCCGAGCCCGCTCTACAGCTTCCAAAGGCATAATTTCTTCTGCTAGGTATGGCTGTAATGCTTCGTCGTTTATTTGGCTGAAAATAGGCGACATAATAAAAAACGTTAAAAATAAGGTCAGCCCAAGCAAAATCTGGTTCGAAGGTGATGACTGCAAACCTATAGCTTGTCGCAGAATAGCCAACACGATAATAATGCGGGTAAAGGAGGTGGTCATAATAACCAGCGCCGGAATAAAACTCAGCGCTGTCATGACGGCCAGAATTTGCAACGTTACCGAATAACTTTGCGAACCATCGTCATTGGTGGTTACAGTGACAGCACTTATGCCACTTTGCTGCGCAAAAGCAGTCTCAGGAAGCAGTATAGCCGCAAGAGCTAAGCCTATAAAAATAAGGTATTTCATTCGGTTTTACACCGTTATTGTTGTGATAAGGGTATTATTGCCCTCAAAGTTGCTGCTTACAAGTCCATTCGCTGACAAACGGAACGCTTAAGCTTGTACGTCCGGGTCCTTCGGTTTGGGCAGCTCTTTTAACAAACTAACCTGCTGTGCGGTTACACCTAATACAAGCTGTACGTCGGCTACTTGCACAACCACAACTCGCTCTTTAGGGCCCACCATAGAGGTACTAACAACCTGCACATCTTGCTTCTTGTGTTTTGGCAACCCCAGATGAAAGCGCTTTACTACATGTGCTAAGGCGAGAATAACCGCTAGCACAACTATTAGCATTACTAAGGTAGTGCCAACGTCGCCCCACGACATAATGGGGCCTGAATTCGCACCTACCACGCTTGTAGTACTCTGTGCTTCTTGCATGCTATTTCAGTTTCCGAATACGCTCAATCTGACTAATCACATCGGTTAAACGAATACCAAATTTGTCGTTAACCACCACCACTTCACCATGCGCTATTAAGGTGCCGTTGACAAGCACGTCTAGGGGTTCACCAGCTATACGCTCAAGCTCAACAACTGAACCTTGGTTCAACTGAAGTAAGTTACGAATACTAATTTGGCTGCGCCCCACTTCCATAGAAATGGTAACTGGAATATCTAAAATAGCATCCAGCCGGCCCGACTCTTCACTACTGGCGGACTCGTCTTTTAGCTCATCTAGCTCAGCAGCTTTTACCGACTCATTCTCACCTTCGCCGCCTTCTAAGGCTGCCTGCTCGGCGAGTGCCGCTTCCCAATCGTCCATATCGCCATCACCCTGTTTGTTGTCTATGTCATCGCTCATAAGATTCTCCTAGCACTTAGCGCGCTTTTGGATCAAAGTCTTTTTCTAACTCTTGCAGTTCCGCGTCACCACCAATTCTGCGGCCACCTCGGGTTAGCATATGAATATCAGACTTTACCGTTTCTGGCCGTGCTATTTTCGACGACACCTGAATTGCCAAGTTGTCATCTTTACGACCAAGTTTACCCCTAAAGGTCGGTAAGTCTTCAATAAATACCGTTAAGTCTTCCGGCATTTCAATTGGAATAATATCGCCAGCTTCCAAGTCCATCACTTCTCTTAAAGACAATTCTGTTTCACACAGCTTGCTACGCAACTCAACTGGCACATCCATAATTTCGTCACGTAACGCCTTACTCCAGCGTAAGTCTGTGTCTTCTTTATCGCTTTGCACCCCGGCATCTAATAGTTCACGAATGGGTTCTAACATGGAATAAGGTAACGCCACATGAAAGTCACCACCGCCACCGTCTAACTCAATGTGGAATGAACTAATGACAATCACCTCTGTGGGGCTCACAATGTTGGCCATGGCAGGGTTCACTTCCGAGTCCAAGTATTCAAAGCCCACATCCATAACAGGTGCCCAAGCTTCTTTATAGTCTTCAAAAATCAGCTTTAACAGCATTTGAATAATACGTCGCTCGGTAGGCGTAAACTCCCTCCCTTCTATCTTGGCATGGTAGCGGCCATCACCACCAAAAAAGTTATCTACCAAAATAAAAACAAGGCGCGCTTCCATCGTAATAAGCGCTGTTCCTTTTAAGGGTCTAAATCGCACCATGTTAAGGCTCGTTGGCACAAACAGCGTATGTACGTATTCACCAAACTTAATCATTTGCACGCCGTTTATCGACACTTCAGCGCTGCGTCGCATCATATTAAACAAGCTAATACGCATGTGCCGAGCAAATCGTTCGTTCACAATTTCAAGCGTTGGCATACGCCCACGCACAATCCGATCTTGCGACGAAAAGTCAAAATCAATAGCGTCTGCATCAGAGCCTGTCAGTTCAACCTGCTCTTCCTCAACGTCGTCGACCCCATGCAATAAGGCGTCTATTTCGTCTTGGGATAATAAATCACTCACAGCCATAGCTCACCACCTATTGCATGACAAAGCCCGTGAAGAGCAATTCTTCAACAACAGGGCTTCCGGTTAATTCTTCAAGAGCCTCACGTAACACTCGTAGTGACTCTTCTCTCAGGGCGACCCGCCCTTCGCGTGTTTGCAAGCTTTCCGACGTCACCGACGAAAAAGTTTTATGCAACAAGCCTTCAATTTTCGGTATGTGTTGACGCGCTAAGTCGTCGTTACGGGGGCCGCGCACCATCAGCTCTGCTGTAATTTGCACTAGCCGGTCACGCGTTTGCCCAGGCACATTAAAAATGAACGGACGCGGAAGTTTTACATAGTACGCTGTGCCCGCTGCAGGCCCCGTGACACTTAAGCCTCTGGGTTGCTCTGAACTAACTTCTTCCTCACCCGAGCTCAATAAGAAAAACGCGGCAATACCTACAACAAGCACAACGACAGCAGCTACCCCAATCAAAATAAACTTTTTCGAGGCGCCTTTCTGTTCTGTGCTACCTGTTTCTTGGGTTTCAATTTCAGCTGCCATTCGTTTCTCTCTTTCTCGTCCTTTGCGTTTCCCAATAGGCTATCACAGCCCGGTTAAACGTAATAATCAATCCGGCCTTCAGGCACTGCTATATTTGCCTGCTGCATAGGTGCATTCTCGTCTACTTCACTGTCTGTTTCGCCAGCATGTCCATTTCCACGCCCTTTCTGCTGCGCTTGTTGGTGGCGCTCTTTCGCTTGTTGCGCGTTTTCTTCCCGCACATTGGCGTCACTCAACTGTATACCTTGCTCTTGCAACATATCTCGCAGCCTTGGCATTGCCTGCTCTACGGCTTCACGGGCTTGTGGCGAATGCACTATAAAGGTTACCGCCGCTTGCTGGTCGCCATTCATTTGCAAACGAATATTCAACCGTCCAAGCTCCGGTGGATCTAGTCGCATTTCTGCAAACTGGTTCCTATTATTAAACATAACGGCCATTTGGTCTTTTAGTTGAGTTGCCGCCCGTGGGCTAAACAAGTCAATGTATTGCTGTTGCTGGCGTGCTTGCTCAAATAAAGTCTCAGACGGCTGAGGTGCTGCCATCGTTGGGAGTGGTCGCAACAAAGCTTGCTGCGCTTGCGGTTGTTGCAACGGGCCATTCAACACGGGCGACACTGAACTTACAGTATTGGCGTCTGGCATGTTTGGAATACTGCTCACCCCCTCGGTTAACCGCGGTGCCGCACCTTCTTTCATTGGCACGTGTGCTAGCTCAGTGCGTTGTACTTCCTGAACAGCCTGCTTTAGCTCCTGTGCGGCTGCCGCAAAAACTTGTAGCACCTTGTTTTCTGGAATCGGCTGCAGACTCATAGTAGGAGCCATCGTTTCCAGTTGGTGCTTCATTTGCTCTAATGCGGCTGTTAACTGCTGCACATTGCCAGGTTGCGCTAATAATTCTTGCAGGCTATTGACGAAGCGGGCAAAGGCCAACTGAACCGCTTCAGACTGCGGCGCACTCGACCCTCTAAGCACTTGCTGGCTTTGCTCAAATAAAGCAATGGCTGCCTCACGAGCATCAGCCGGCACCTGCTGCCTGTCCAACCAAGCGATAAAGTCTTCTTTGGTTATAGCGCCACTCGCCACACTCTCGGCTTCATCGGTTATACCTATCTCAACTTCGTCAATGGGTAGGATCTGCTCGGTAGGGGCGCCACTTTGCTGAGCAAGCCAACTTTTCAGTAAGCTAAAGTCATTCTCCGTGAAGGCTTGCACCACTTCGTGAGGTATCTCGGCGGTGGTATTTGCCGGTAATAATTGGTTCTCAACTAACCACGCACGTAAGGTCTCTTGGTCGGAAATGTCTTCGCCACGATACTGCGGAGGTGTCTTTCCACGAACAGCGTCAGCCAACGCCTTGTTATTCAATGCCGGCGTTAAGTCAGGCTGGGCGTCATCAGTTAACGCTAGAAGCCCTGCAAACGCTTGCTGCACCCCTTTCGGTAGCGGTTGTTCTAGCTGCTCAGCCAACTGCTGAACCTGTGCCAACCCTGGCCGTTTTGGCATATCAACAAGGGCTGCAAGCTTGTTTAGCTCTGCCTCGGTAAGGGTTACCCCTTCTTTCTGCAACAATTCAATGGCTTGCTCAATATCTGCACGTGCCCAGTGACTGTCTGCTGTCAGCGGCAAGCCGACAATACCAACGGGCTCATCGCCAAAGCCAACGGTTGGAGCGGCATCGCTCTGATTGCTTTGACCCTGTTTTTCAATAGCCCCATCATAAACTTGCTGAAGAAAGTCATGCCAATCTCCGCCGTCCACGGGTTGCCCTTGCACAACGGGCGTGTCCTCACCTGTGGCAATTATTGCCGCATCTGCTTTGTTGCTATGACGCTGCTGTTGTTCACTCAATACTTCCACAAACATATGCTCACGGGCACCTGAAGGCACAGAAAGCACCGCCTCATCCAGGTTCGCTACTTGCTTACTTTGTGGTTTTATATTCAGTATCTGCATTGTCGTTATGTACCTTACAGGTGGTCGTATGTTGTCTTTTTGCTCTGCATCTAAATGAATGCAAATTACGCGCCAACGATTACATTTCCCGTTTTCTCCGCAAAAAGCCCTGCATTGCGTATTCATCCGCCGTCACTTGTTCTTGTCGGCTGCGTTTTTTCTCTGCCGCTTGCTCGCGTTTGTCAATTAAGTGTTCAATTGCTTTACGGCGTTGCTGCTGGCTTAACCAGTTCTGCCGCAACTGCTCCACTTGGCTTTGCATTTTCTGCAAGCTTTGCTGCTGCTGGTTTATCCCTTCGTCTAGCTTGCCCACAAAAGCATGGTAGCGGCCAAAACTCGCCGAGCCTATGCCTTGCTGCGCTTTGTTATTCGCTTGATGTAAGTAGTCGGTTCGGTAGCTGGTTAACCCTTCCAGGCGACGCTGCTGCATATCTAATTGACTTCGAGCTTGACCAAATTCCCTCGCCAGTTTTTCTTCTCGGCTTTGTTCTAGTTCTAACACCATCAATAAGGCTTTATTTTGCATAAGCTACCACCTAAGCCCTACCTGGCTGCGCTTGCTGAGCCAGTTGCGCCAAAACAGTGACGCAATCATCAAAAGGAGAAATATCACGCATACCTTGTTGCAAGTAACGTTCCATGAGGGGCTGCATTTGAATGGACTTATCAATGCGTGGGTCAGAGCCTTGGGTGTAGGCCCCAATTGAAATGAGGTCTCGGCTTCGTTGGTATGTTGAATAAAGTTGTTTAATAACCATTGCATGCTGCATATGTTCCGTACTCACCACTTGCGGCATCACTCGGCTCACCGACGACTCCACATCAATGGCAGGGTAATGCCCCGACTCGGCAAGCTCTCGGGAAAGCACAATATGCCCGTCAAGAATGGCACGTGCAGAATCAGCAATAGGGTCTTGTAAGTCGTCACCTTCCGTCAGGACGGTATAAAAAGCAGTAATAGAGCCTTGCCCTTCGCCACCATTCCCTGCCCGCTCAACTAATGCAGGTAACTTGGCGAATACAGACGGCGGATAGCCCTTAGTCGCGGGTGGCTCACCTATGGCGAGCGCAATTTCACGCTGCGCCATGGCGTAACGTGTCAAAGAGTCCAGCAGCAACAAAACATTCATGCCTTGGTCACGAAAGTATTCAGCTATTTGTGCCGCCGTTTCGCAACCTCTGAGTCGCATCAGCGGTGACTGATCGGCGGGTGCTGCGACCACCACCGAGCGTTTGATGCCCTCTTCGCCAAGAATGTCCTCAATAAATTCTTTTACTTCCCTGCCACGCTCACCAATGAGGCCCACCACAATAACATCTGCCGTTGTTCCACGGGTCATCATGCCAAGCAACACACTTTTACCCACACCAGAGCCGGCAAATAGACCCATGCGCTGACCTTGTCCAACAGTAATCAGGCCATTAATGGCTGTTACACCTACATCCAACGGCTGGCGAATAGGCCGCCGAATGAGTGGGTTCATTTTCACCCGTTCACTATGACCATGATGTGCAGTAACCACTGGGCCTTTCCCATCCAATGGGTGACCCGCACCATCAATGACACGCCCGAGTAATTCCATCCCCAAGGGGATGCCCGCTTGATGCGATAAAGGACGAACCCGCGCACCCGGTAACACACCGTATGCGTCGTCATGGGGCATCAAGTAAATAATATCGTCATCAAATCCAACCACTTCTGCGGTTACTTCTCCTTGCGCTGTTTCAACACCGCAAAGTGAGCCAATGGATGCGCGTACGCCCACAGCTTCAAAGGTTAAACCAACAACACGGGTTAAATGCCCAGACACTTGAGGCCGGGCGTCATGAATACGTGCTTGGTGCTGCTTAATCCGATTCGCCAGTGTCATGCTGTTGTTCACTCTCACTGTTCAATGCTTCGGACGCCGAAGTGGGCGGGGTAGTTTGAGGCTTTTCGTTTGGAATTTCTTTCACTCCTTTTAAGAGCTGAGCAAATACCTCCTCCATACGAGCCTCAAGGCTAACGTCTATATTTACTAGGGGTGTTTGAATTCTACAGCCCCCACGAGTAACAGACTCGTCTTGATACAAAAACCAGCCTTTTTCATGACGGGTACGCTCGTCCCAGCGGGCATCGAGCAAGGCGAAGTCTTCAGGATGCGCATACACCTCAACGCGTTGGGTTGACATGCCCAACTGTTGAATGCCGCGTTGAAAGGCTTCACGAATAATGTCATCGTTCGTTTGTACCTCGTTCCAGCAAATTGCTCGCGCCAGCGCTTTGCTTAAATGAACTAGCTGATTTTCAACTGCTTGGTCCACCTGACTTAAGGGCTGCCGAAGCCCTTCAAATAGCGACTCCCAATGTTCTGACAAGGCCGTTTGTAGTTCCTCAGCGGCTTCTTTTGCGGCTGTTTCTCCTGCTGCAAAGCCGGCTTTCTCTCCCTCCGCAAAACCTGCCTCAAAGCCCTCTTTATGCCCTGCTTGAAACCCCTCTTGCTTACCCTCGGCAAATCCTTCCTGCCGTGCAGCTTCACGAATAGCTTCTACGGCTTCTGCTGTCAGCGGACTAACCTTTTCTTCTACGAGTGTGTCATCCTGCTCCTCTGGCGGCTCATAAGCCCACTTTAGCGGCATATTTAACGCATTCTTGCGATCGGGCTCAGGTGCAGCTTCGTCCCCTATATCAGGTAATTCCCAAAGTTTTGAATGCCGTTCGCTCATACGTCGCCTCAATTCCTTACCCTGGCTGGGTTACACAAACTGGTCGCCACCGCCACCGCCTAACATAATTTCACCTGCATCGGCTAAGCGGCGTGCGTTCGCAAGAATGTCTTTTTGTGCCTGCTCCGCATCCGCCAGGCGCACAGGGCCCATAGCTTCAAGGTCATCACGCAGTAAGTCAGCAGCACGCTTGGACATGTTCTTAAAGAATTTCTCACGTATTTTATTATCCGACGCTTTCAATGCACGCTGCAGTGTTTCGCCTTCCACGTCGCGTAGTAGGGTTTGTATGCCACGGTCGTCCACATCAATAAGGTTCTCAAAGACAAACATAAGGTCTTGAATTTGTTGTCCCATTTCCTCGTCTTGCTCACGAATAGCATCCATGAGCGGCTGTTCAACGCTGTTATCTAGGTAGTTCATAATGTCTGCAGCTGCTTTCAAGCCGCCCATTTTGGCAGCTTGTGCGCCCGACTGGCCAGCAAACTGTTTTTCCATAATTTCGTTCAGCTCTTGCAGTGCTGCTGGTTGAACTTCTTCTAGGTTTGCAATGCGCATCATTAAGTCGAGACGCACTTTGTCTGAGAACTGCGACATGATTTCTGCCGACTGTTCCGGGTCTAAGTACGACAACACAATGGTCTGAATTTGTGGGTGTTCGTTACGAATAATAGTGGCAACTTGCTTCGAGTCCATCCATTTCAACGAGTCCAAGCCACGGGCCCCACTGCCCATCACTATTTGCTCTATTAAGTTACCCGCTTTGTCTTCACCTAATGCAGCCGTCAGCGCCTTACGCACAAATTCTTCTGACTTAAAGCCAATGGTGGTGAACTTCTGAATGTCGTCGAGAAAGAGGTTATGCACAGCATTTACTTTTTCCTGGCTAAACTCTTCTAATCCAGCCATCGCCATACCCACGCGTTGTACCTGCTTTGGTTCAAGGTGCTTTAAAATTTGCGCGGCGTCTTCTTCTGACAAGCTCAGCAGGAGAATAGCGGCTTTCTCAACACCGTCGAGCTTGCTGACATCGAATGTTGGCTGCCCGGAGTCTCGAGCAACCTGCATGTTCTGCATATCGTCTTTAGTATTAGGCATCTTCGTTTAACCACGCTTTGACAACTTGTGATGAAAGCTCTGGCTCATTTGCCACGAGCGCCCGTACAGCCTTAAGTAAATCTTCATCTTTATGTAAGTCTGGTAACTTCAAGGTACCATCTGGTGCAAAACCAATCGAGTCGGAGTCAAATTGCTGACTCAGTAGTTCTATGGTTTCGTCACCTAAGTCTTGGTCATACGCAAGCAACTGACCCATTTCGTTTTTATCCGTGTCATCCGGGTTAATCAGTTTCTTCAGCATCGGACGAACAACAGTCAGCAGCAGCACAATAATAACCAAGCCACCCACGACTAAGCGTAGCAAGCGCCATACCCAGGCTTCTTCCCACCAAGGCATGCTTGCGTCTTCCAGTACAGGGGCTTCTAAGAATGGAAAGCTTACCACTTCTATCGAGTCGCCTCGATTAATATTATAGCCTAAGCCACCTTGCAGCATACGGCGAATGCTGGCTATTTCTTCTTCAGTAAAGGCTTCACGTACAGCTTCACCATTTTCACCTTGCCCGCGCTTATGGTCTAACGCCACCGACACACTCAGGCGCTTTAACACGCCGCTTTGCTGGCGGGTATGGCTGATGGTTTGATCAAGCTCATAATTTCGAGTTTCTTCGCGATGACTTTGTCCCTCACGTGCGTTAGCTGTTGCTCCACCCGTGACTTCTTGAGGAATGTCCGACTCCAATGGCGGTTGGTTCGACAGCGCACCGGGCACGCCAGACGCACCACCACCCACACTGTTATTTTCTATAATCATTTCGCTGCGGACAGCTGGTAAGTCTGGGTTATAAGAACGCTGCGTTTGTTCAACTTGGGTGAAGTCCATGGTGACATCAACTTGCGCTGTGTAATTTCCATAACCCAGCACAGGAGCGAGAATAGTGTCTATTTTTTCCATGAACTCACGTTCACGTTGGCGCTCAATTTCATATTCCAAACGAGCTGCAGCCGACAACTCATTTTGTGAGCCGGAGTGCAGTAAACGCCCATTTTGATCCGTTACCGTTACTTGGTTTGGTTTTAATTGCGGGACAGCCGAAGCAACCAAGTCAACAATCGCTTCCACTTCTTCACGGCTTAGTTGCTGGCGACGGCTTTTAATCATTACACTCGCTGTGGGCGGTCGCTCACGGCGAGTAAATACGTTTTCTTTCGGTACAGCTAACAACACCCGAGCCGTAGCTACCGACTGCATTTCTTCAATGGTGCGGGCAAGTTGCTGCTCACGGGCATATTTTAAACGCTCACTTTCAAGGCGCTGACTCACACCAAAACCAGGCTCTTGTAAAATCAGCTCGTTCCCTGTTGAACTGCGCGCAGGTTCAATTCCCTGGCGGGTCATACGTAGGCGAATGGCGTTTATTTCACTTTCCAGCACATAGACAGTGTTACCTTCAACTTTATATTCAAGTTGATTTGCGTCTAAAAAGTCTAGCGTTTCAATCAGTTGGTCTGTGTCCATACGACCAAGCGGACGATACTCTGGTTCCTGAGCCCACAGCATGATGAATACAGCAATTGCTAAACATATGGCAAGCGCAAGCACAATAATCACTTGTCGCATAACATCAATATTAGCGAGAGCCTCCATAAAACCGGACTTTTGCTCTTCCGTGTTCTTTGGGTCGTTACTCAGTTCGTTCTCAGTAACCATTAAATCTGTAGACTCAGCCATGGTTCAATCTCCTCAGTCCAGTATTAAACCGGCATTTGCATAATTTTTTCGTACGCTTCCACAACCTTATTACGTACTTGCACAGCCGCTTCAAAGGCAATACTCGACTTTTGAGCGGCAATCATACCTTCAGCAATAGAAACATTTGGGTCACCCATTTCAATACGGCCTCTCAGTTCGCCCGCATGTTGCTGTAGGTCATTCACATTGTCGATTGCCGACTTCAGCATAGCGCCAAAGTCAGCTCGAGACGTATTACCTGTAGGCTCTACAGCTTGGCTCGGCTGAGTCGGTATTTGAGTTACACCTTGCTGCGCACGCATCTCAGCGATCATGCTTTGCATATCTGCTAAAAGTGGATTGTTCGTGACCTTCATAACAAAAAAACCTCTTACCGTTGCAAGCGTCAAGATTTCGACAGCTTCTTAGATAAGAGGTTTAATGCATAAAAAGTGCCAACTATTTCTGTGGCGTATTTTGAGGCTTGCTTAAGGAATGGTAATACCTTCTTCACGCATTTTTGCTAGCTTATAGCGTAAGGTGCGTGGACTAATACCAAGCGCCTCGGCTGTTTTTCCACGTTTGCCAGAAAACTTCGTTAGCGTATCAAGAATAATTTCTTGCTCTTGCACCTTTAACTCATTCCCAAGCTTGTCCGTGTCGCCTGGCAGTACCTGCTCAGGCATAATGGCTCGGCTTTGCTGCTGATCAACTGCCTGAAAGCGCGCATCGAGCATAATGTCTCGTGCTTCAATGCAACCGTCCAAATGCATTATCAGGGCTCGCTGCACAACATTTTCCAGCTCTCGTACATTCCCTGGCCAGTGGTATTGCAACAGCTTCTTTCGGGCTTCCATGCTTAGGTTCGGTATCGCTGTACCCGCTCGTGCACAATGGCGTTCTAATAAATGCTCTGTTAGCGGCAATATGTCGCCCGGACGCTCTGCTAAGGCGGCCCAATTTAACGGGAACACATTCAGCCGATAATACAAGTCTTCCCTAAAAACACCTTGTGCCACAGCTTCTTGCACGTCCCTGTTGCTGGTAGCAATAATTCGTATGTCTAAATCCGTTTCTTTACGGCTACCCAGTCGTTCAACTTTACGCTCTTGAATAACCCGCAAAATCTTCGCTTGAAGGCCTAAGTCCATCTCGGTAATTTCGTCGAGTAGTATGGTGCCGCTATTCGCTTGTTCAAATTTTCCAACGCAACTTTGTACCGCACCGGTAAAGGCCCCCTTTTCATATCCGAATAAAGTAGCCTCCAGCATATTCTCGGGGATTGCTGCACAGTTTATAGCTACAAATGGCGCGTCACGTCGGTTGGACATGGCATGAATGTACTGAGCTAGCACCTCTTTTCCTGAACCACTGGGCCCTGTGACCATAACCGTGGCTTCAGTACTGGCTACACGTTGCGCTAATCGAAGAAGCTCTTCACTGGACGCGTCGCCAACCACGGGGCGAATAATGTCCATTTCTACCCGCGGTGCATAGCGGGCTACTAAGTCCAACAGCTCATCCGTAACAAATGGCTTACTTAAATAGTCAACAGCACCCATTTGCATTGCTTTTACGGCATCATCTACATGGGCGTAGGCAGTCATCATAATTACGGGTATGTCATAGCCTTGCCGCTGCAAACTGGCTAGCAGCTGTATACCGGATATGCCCCCTAGCTGCACATCACTTAATATCAAGCCGGGCATTTGCTTTTGCACAGCAACTAATGCGTCTTCGGCACTATTAGCTGTCCGCACTTTGTAGCCATTTAAATCTAGGGTATCTACCAAGGCTTCTTGTAAAGCTAAGTCATCTTCAACCAATAAAATATTTTTATGATGACTCATAACATACCTCCTGATCCGAGTGAAAAGCACTGCTATTGGCTAAGGGCAGCTGAATGGTAAAGCGGGTGCCTTCCCCTTCTTTACTTTCTACCTCAATATGTCCTTGGTGCGCTTTCATCACCGTTTTCACTACCGCTAAGCCCAGTCCAGTACCATGACTTTTTCGAGTAAAAAATGGCATAAACACTTGCTCTAAATCGCTTTTGCTAATGCCAGTCCCCGTGTCTTTTACCTGCACATACAGGGTGTCTTTTTGTTGCTCAAGCTGCACCAACACACGGTCGCCTGCCTTGCTTGCTTGAATTGCATTGATAACAAGGTTTTGTAACGCACCCGTTAATGCGTTTAAGTTGCCCAGCACACTGCCATGCTCCACGTTGTTTTCAATGCATACGGTAACGTTTTCACGTTCGGCCAAAGGTTCAATTTGGTCTTTAAGTGAATTCAGAATGTCATTCAGGCTAACTTTAGAAACCGGTTGCTGTTCCCCGCTTTTGGCATACAGCAGCATGTCATTTACTTGCTGCTCTAAGTCTTTTAAGCGGGCCGTTAGACGTCCTGCAAACCTTTTTTGTTGCGGGCCAGACAAGTCGCCTCGCTCTAAGTTTTCTGCGTAGAGTAAAGCGGCAGACAGGGGGGTACGCACCTGGTGCGCCAAAGACGCCACCATTCGCCCCATGGCAGTCAGTCGTTGTAGGTGGCTAATACGTTCAAGCAAAGCCCGCGTTTCGGAAAGATCGGTCAATACAATTAACTGGCCCGGTTCGGGCGCTAGCGACGAAATATCAAGCCTTACTCGGCGCCCAGAACGAAGAGACACTTCATGCCCATCATCGGCTTGCGGCCTAAATGCCCGCTCAATCACAGCCCGCCAGAGTTCTCCCTCTAAAGGCTCTTCAAGCAAGCGAATCGCCTCGCGGTTGGCTTCTCGTACATAGCCTCGCGCATCGAGTAGCACAACCCCATTGGGCATCGCTTGCACTAAACTACGAACATGCACACCCACCCTTTCGCGGGAAGGTGTTTGCATTACTCGTGTGCGAGTAAAATTCATCACTGCAGAAGTTTGCGCCATAATATTGTCTCCAATCATTCTTAGAGACAATCATGCAAGCGGCATGCCAACAAGGCAGGAGGAAAGTTTGTAACTAAATGAAGGGGTTAAGCGTCGCTGCGGGTTAGCTGATACTTTCTCATTTTTTCAACTAAGGTTGTGCGGCGCATACCTAGTTGCTCCGCTGCCCGGGCAACAACCCACTCTTGCTGCTCAAGCGCTTGGCGAATCAGCTCAACTTCCAAGTCGCCCAGCAAAGCACGTAAATCGACGCCCTCTTTAGGCAAGCTCGCGGGAATAAAGCCACCATTCTCTTCGTATAATACGTTATCAAGCTCTGCTTCGTCTTCAGCAAACATGGCGTTTAGGGCGTCGCGCTCGTGCATTTCGTCTGGGTATACAGGCGTATACGGCTCAACACTTTCATCACGATACTTGCCTGGCAGGTCAGCCACGTCAACTACACGCCCTGCATGGGTAATGGTTAGGCGCTCTACCAGGTTCGACAGTTCGCGCACATTTCCCGACCAACGTTGCCTCGCTAAAGAAGCCATTGCGCCTTCAGTAAAACGTATCGACTCACCTTCATAATCATGCATACGTCTCACTAGCTCATTCACAAGCAAGGGAATGTCACCATCGCGCTGCCTTAAAGCCGGCATTTCTATTGGAAATACATTTAAACGATAAAAAAGGTCTTCTCGGAACTTGCCTTCACTTATTAGGTTTTCAAGGCCTTGGTGAGTTGCAGCAACTATACGCACATCTGCTTTTAAGGTTTTATTACCGCCCACACGTTCAAACTCACGCTCTTGCAAAACCCGCAGTAATTTTACTTGCATGGGCAAAGGCATATCCCCTATTTCATCCAAGAAAAGAGTACCACCTTGGGCTAGCTCGAAACGCCCTTTGCGCATGCCCACAGCCCCCGTAAAGGCCCCTTTCTCATGACCGAAAAGCTCACTTTCAAGCAATTCAGCTGGAATGGCACCACAGTTAACTGGAACAAAAGGCCCTGTGGCCCGCTTCGAACAGTCGTGAATACCACGCGCCACCACTTCTTTACCCGTTCCCGACTCACCCAGAATCAGCACATTCGCGTTAGAGGGCGCAACCTGCACCACCTGTTCGCGGACACTTCGCATGGCCGCACTTTGCCCAACAAGGGTTTGCGTTAGTTGGTTCAGTTGTGCAGCATGCACCGTCTTCTGTTGATCGGGTTTTTGCGCATGGTACTCCTGCGCAAAGTGTAGAAGTTGAATAACAGCCCCATAGGTAGGCGCTTCCGACAAAACACCAATGCAGTTGCTATACTCGCGCAGCTTCTGTTCGGCCCGCTCCGTTAAAATAAATGGCGTTCCAGGAAAGTGCTTTAACAACCCAGGTTGTGCTGCCACATCATCTAACACCACAACTAATGGCAGTTGAGGAGTCAGTTCTAGTTTGTGCTCGAGGGTTTCCAGCGACAGCTGCTCAACTTTTTCCCCAACAAAGCTGAAAATAGTACTTAATGAACGTGCCGTGTCCTTGCTCGAAGAAACAACGCAAACAACAATACTGTGCTTTGTAGACAAACTACTTACCTCTTCCTTTTTCAGCGAGCTCACTTATTTTGAAGCGGCTCGCCCCACTTTCCAAGTAATATCCCGGAGCCTCATTTGCACGGTGTGTGTCGAGTATCTCAGCCCACTGATAATATACATTTCGGTGCACACGTGCTAGCAAGTCATCTCGAATTCTTACGGCTGGCAGCTCCTTTTCCGTTACCACAGGGTATTCCTCACCTAATAAGTAACGCTCACCAATATTTGTTTCTACTTGCAGAACTGGCCCTTGGTCCGAGTCCACTTTATTCCATTGTGTAATCAGAAAAGGAAGGTCCACTACCTGAATTCGTATTTTTTCCACGGGCGTCACTAAAAAGTACTCGCCCTCTTCTTGTACCAAAACACTGGCAAAGAGCCTCACTAGTGGCATCCGCTTGATCACACCACCTTCATAAAGCCAGTCTCCATTGGCTTCGATGGTAATATCTAAGTCACCGCAAAAAGCAGGGCTCCAATTCTCGGTGGGTGCCCTATGTTGTTGCTCTAATTGCTTTTGTAACTCTTCTAG
This sequence comes from Aliidiomarina taiwanensis, assembly GCF_003987015.1. Classification (GTDB taxonomy): domain Bacteria; phylum Pseudomonadota; class Gammaproteobacteria; order Enterobacterales; family Alteromonadaceae; genus Aliidiomarina; species Aliidiomarina taiwanensis. Next base: position 26,478 of record NZ_PIPQ01000007.1, read on the forward strand.
CCGCATGCCAACTGCCTATTAGCCTTTCTGTTTTAATAGGTACCATAAGGTGGCTTCAGTACGGTTCGACACCTTAATAGCTTTGAAAATTGACGATAAATGAACGCGGATAGTGCCTTCTGTAATGCCTAAAATATTTGCTATTTCACGGTTTGAAAGCCCTTGCGCTAAAAGCTGCATAATTTCTTGCTGTCGTGGTGAAAGCTTACGGCCTGAATCGGTTCTTAGGCGATCACCATGACTTGATGACATATCAGGTACATAGGCTTTACCCTGTAAAATGCCATGCACGGCTAACTTAAACTCTTCTGCGGTGGTTTCTTTGTTCAGGTAACTGTGCGCACCTAGGCTTAGGCACTCTTGAATATCCGAACGAAGTTGACGCCAAGTAAACAGGGCAATATGGGCCTCGGGTGCTAATTGCGCTAAACGGCTGACAACCTCTTTATACTCAGCATCAGGCAAGTCTAACTCGGAGAATATTAAGTCGTACGTTTCGCCACTTTGCAAGTACCCTTGTGCAACATCTAAATCCGTTGCTTCATATATAGCAACATCGGAGCTATAACTAGTGAGCAAGTAAATTAAGCCTGAGCGTGTAATAAATTGCGGGTCTACGATTAAAATTTTCATGCGTAATTTAAACTCCGAGCCAGTACCCTATGGTTAAGTGAGTTATAACTCTATGATTTACTTCAGCTGACGCAGCTGTAACGTCATTCGCTGCCTGCAACTATAAGCATAGGTAAGTATATGAACAAGGTCACTAACTTTAACAAAAATATTAGTCATATGTTAGCACTGCGCCTTTGTTTCTGCTTTTTATTGGCAAATTCACTGCTCGCTTGCTCGCCAGCACCTCCAGGCTTCTCTCAAAAACAGCTGGGTGATTGGAGCATTCATGACGCGGCGTTCTCCGCGCAAGGGGAGCTTGCTCTGAGCGTTAGCCAAGACATCGGCTTATACACCCAACAAGGTGACCTCAAGTATTTGTTCCAGTTACCTGCGCCGGAAGGTATATGGCAGCTCGCATGGCAAAACAATTCACACCTGTGGGTGTACGACAGATACCACCTACACCTTTTACAATTAACCGAGCAGCCTACCGCCAACCACAAACTGACGGTGCCTGAAGGTATTCGCTTCGTGGCCGTTTCCGAGCACGGTCTACTTCTCGCGACCGAAACACAGCAAGTACTTTGGTACGGTTTTGACACTTCAAATACATTACAACCAGCGCAAACTTTATTTGAGCAGTTACCGAAAGTGTCAGCTGTTGGTACGCCCACGGCTGATCACTTCTATGTGGCGACCCAGCAGGGGACTGTTTGGCTGTGGAAAAAGAGCAATTATAATCTAGCCAAGCAGTATTCTCTGGAACAACCCGTTCATTCCTTGGTCGCTATTGGGTACTCCCTCTACGCTATAACCCGTGAAAGCCTGAGCCCGCTAGCCCGCCAACAAACACTGCAGCTTTGGGAGCTAAGCCCAACACTAGCACAGCAACCTATATTAATTCCTGACACACAAAACATTGCCAGTATATTAGCGCTCGAAAATACACTTATTATTGGCGGCGGCCAAAGCAGCTGGCTCAGTTTCAATATGTCGACTCAGCAAGTGCTAGCTAGTTACCAAGCCAAGCGTCGGCTGCAGAAAAATAGTCGCACTATTGCCATGCACGCTCAAGACAGTGTAATCCTTACGTTAAACTCTCGAGGCACACTACAAATTTGGCAAAAAACACGTATATTGAAGCATCCATAACACAAATAAGAGTCAGGCTATGCACATTGTTCGTTTTGCTGTCACCCTTCTGTTTCTGGTGTTTAGTGCCCCTTTGTTTGCGCACACCACCTTGTACCATAACTTCACCGGCTATACCTTTGTCGAAGGGCATGGTGAACATGCCGCCTTAAACCGGTTTACAACCATGCTGGTGCGTGAAGGGAAAATTGTTGCCACAGGCGACAGCGGTCTATTCGAATTGGCTCCTGATGCCGAGCGAGTCGACTTAGCTGGACGTATTGTGTTGCCAGGCCTTATTGACGCCCATGGCCATGTCACAGGCCTTGGGCAAAACCTATCAGAGCTTGATTTGCGTGGTCTCACTAGCCGCACATCGGCGGTCGCACAGGTGGCCAATTACGCGGAAGCGAACATTGAGCTCCCGTGGATAATCGGGCGTGGTTGGAACCAAGTTATATGGCCTGAACAGAGCTTCCCAACGCGTCAAGACCTCGACCAGGTTTTAAGCGACCGTCCTGTTTGGCTGACCCGCATTGACGGCCACGCTGGCTGGGCCAATAGCCGTGCGCTTGAAATAGCAGGCATCACCCGCGACACCCCCTCGCCTGCAGGCGGTGAAATTGTAAAAGATGAACAGGGCGAGCCCACAGGTATTCTTATCGACACAGCCATGGCATTGGTGCGCAAACACATACCAGCGGCCAGTGACGAACAAGTCATGGCCTATCAAGAAGCTGCTTTTCAGCAATTGCTTAGCGAAGGCATTACCCAAGCTCACGATGCTGGCGTAAGCAAACAAGCCCTACTAAGCTACCAAGCTCATGCCGAAGCCGGCAACATGATCCGGATACACGCCATGCTCAGTGCCAGTGACCCTGCACTGGAAAGCCTGTTGGCGGAAGGCCCTCACCGCACCGACAACCACTTACTACAAGTACGCAGCGTTAAAATATATGGCGACGGGGCACTTGGTAGCCGGGGCGCGGCTTTACTCAAACCCTATAGCGACGACGCTGAAAACTCCGGGCTATTAGTCACCCCAGAAGTTGAAGTTGCGCGTTTGTTCAACCTCGCCATTGAACACGACTTCCAAGTGAACTACCACGCAATTGGTGACTACACAAACCGTTTAGCACTTGACACCTTTGAAGGTATTTTCCAAGCGCAAGGTACCGACAAAACAGACTTACGTCACCGTATTGAGCACGCACAAATTATTCACCCAAACGACATTCCGCGCTTTAAAGAGCTTGGTATTACCCCTTCCATGCAGCCCACGCATGCGACAAGCGACATGAATATGGCTGAAGACCGCTTAGGCAGCACCCGTTTGGCAGGGGCCTATGCATGGCGTACCTTTTTAGACCAAGGAAGTTTAGTAGCTGCTGGCTCTGACTTTCCCGTTGAATTAAGCAACCCCTTTTATGGCATTCATGCTGCTGTCACACGTCAAGACAGAAACAACCAACCAGTCGACGGTTGGCACCCTGAGCAAGCCATGACAGTTGCTGAGGCCTTACGCAGCTTTACCATTGACGCAGCCTGGGCAGGGCATTACGAAGACGTCACCGGCAGTTTAGAGCCTGGTAAATTTGCCGACTTTATTGTCGTCGACAAAGACCCATTCAAAATCAAGCCAAGCAACCTATGGCGTGTTAAAGTATTAAGTACCTACATTGCTGGCCAGCGGCGCTATCAGCTGCAACCATAATTAATCTTTGGAAGGCGCATACTTCATGGACAATTTATTTCTCTTTGCAGACGACACCAACCCAGCGGAGCAAACGGACTCTGTCGCCCCCTTCCAAGTACTCATCGTCGATGACGACGAAGAAATTCATGTTATTACCAAAATGGCCTTAAACGACTTCGAACTTGACGGTCGTTCGCTTGAATTTACCTCAGTGTATTCGGCGGCTGAAGCACGTGAAATTCTCAGTCAACGAGACGACTTTGCCATGATGCTGCTTGATGTAGTGATGGAAAACGACCACGCAGGACTCGAACTTGCCAAATGGACCCGTGAAGAGCTAAAGAATAAAATGGTCCGTATTGTGCTGCGCACTGGGCAGCCAGGCCAAGCTCCGGAAGAGCAAGTAATTGCCAAGTACGAAATAGATGACTACAAAGAAAAAACCGAGCTCACCTACCGTAAGCTCATGACACTGATGTACTCTAGCTTACGTGCTTTTCGTGACCTGCAAGCCATTGAGAACTACAAGTCAGGCCTAGAGCGCATTATTATCGCCTCGGCTGAAATTTTTAATGCCCGCTCCATGAACCAACTCAGCCAAGGTATTCTTGAGCAGCTCGTGGCCCTACTTACCCGCTCGAATACTGCGGCTTACTACCGTATTGATGGCTTCACCGCTTCCTGTGATCAGCTGCAGCCCATGCATATTGTGGCAGCCACAGGAGCTTACATCGAAAAAATAGGCAATACAGTTCACGACCTCATCGATACAGACGTGGTAGAAAAACTCAACCTCCGGGCAAACCCTGTCGATTTCGAAATCATTGGGAATACCTACTATGGAATGTATAAAGCTTCAGCAAACCATTCTTATTTATTATATATTTCAGGCATAACAGAGCTCGACCCAACCGAGCGAAAGCTGCTCGATATGTTTATGAACAATACGGCCATTGCCTTCGAGCACGCCCAAACATATGCCAATGAAAATGAGTAATTGTATGAGTATCGACAAAATACGCCGTGAATATGACCGTAACGCTTTACACCAAGACCACCTTCACCCTGAACCCCATGAGCAATTCAAGCTATGGTTTGATGCGGCTGTAAACTCAAAAGAGCTTATCGACCCTACCGCCATGCTGCTGGCCACTTATCACCCTCAGCATTTTTTAAGCCAGCGCATTGTTTTACTGAAAGGCTCAAGCCCTGAGGGTTATGTTTTTTATACCAACTACAACAGCAATAAAGCGCAAACGTTACTGAGCACCCCTCAGTGCAACCTGCACTTCGCTTGGCTCCCTCTCGAACGCCAAGTGTCTATTTCAGGCGTAGCTGAAAAACTGTCCGACGCCGACAACGACACCTACTTCGCCTCTCGCCCACGCAACAGTCAACTGGCAGCGTGGGCTTCGGAACAAAGTAAACCTATTGCCGACAGGCACGCTCTTGACACCCAGTTCCATGCTCTTGAAGAGCGCTTTAAAGACGAGCCCAGCATTCCCCGCCCGCCACATTGGGGCGGCTTCATTGTGAAGCCCACCCAGTATGAGTTTTGGCAAGGCGCTAAAGCCCGCTTGCACGACCGGTTTGTGTATACCCGCCTTGCCGACAACACTTGGCAGCAACAACGGCTACAGCCCTAACTTACTCTTCGGTAACGCTTTGTGGCGGGGCTATTTTTAAGCGTTCGCCACAACGTTGCAGTTTTTGCCAAGTCAGCCCTGAAATAGACACTCCAAGCGCCAGCTGCTCTGCTTTCAGTGCCGCAGCACGCTCTCCCGGTATTCGCACAGGCGCCGAATCGTCTATAGGGGTGGCCTCTCGGCACCGCTGTAATAAATCATCGGTGACGTGTAAGAACTGCTCAGAACTTCCAAAAGCTTCAGGGTCCATGACTTGAATAAAGGCTGTATTACACTCGCCGTCTGACGCGCCTTGTACACGACCATAATTCGACAAAGCCATCGTCCATATTTCGCTCATTAAGCACAAACCATATCCTTTATAACCTAAGTCTAGGCCGCCCAAAGGCAATAAAGCACTGCGTGGCGCTTCACCAAAGTAGCTCGCAGGGTCATTAGTTCCCTCCCCTTGCGCTGTCACCAAAGCTTCCCAAGGAAGTAGTTCTTCGTGGTCGTAAGCCTGTCGCACTTTGCCCGCAGCCGTCACAGACAAACTCATGTCTAGCAGTAATGGAGCGCTCGATGTCGGTACGCCCAGCGCATACGGGTTCGGGGAAAATACTCGCGACGTAGCGCCAAAGGGGGCAACACTGGCTTGAGCTGGAGTCGACACCACTATGTTGATAAGAAGTCCCTGGGCGGTTGCCTGCTCTAAATACGCCGCCAAGCTCGCCACATGCTCCATTCGACGCACCACCAAGGTGCCTGTGCCGCAAGTTTGCGCCATGTCAATTGCGGCACTTACCGCTTGGGGCATCACATACAGCCCCGGTAAGTGCTCTGCATCCCAATGGGCCACAGCCGCCCGCGACTTAACCACTGTGGGTGTGCCCGTAGCCTTGGCGTTCCCTGTCACTAATTGTTTTACGTTATAGGGTAAGCGGCGTATACCATGGGTGCGAAAGCCCAGCAGGTCTCCCGCCAGTAATGACTCGGCCATCACCCGGGCCATCTTTGTTTCTGCGCCAGCGGTCACTAAGCATTTTTCAGCCCAGCTCCGCAATTCCTGGTATTGAATGCGCACATTATTTTGCATAAAAACTCCGGCCAACAAAGAAAAATACAGTGTATCGTTAAATCGCCGCTTGGTCAGCGGCCTGATGTTCGTTAAGCTATCAGATCACGCCAAGCAACGGAGGAAGGATGTGAAAAAAATTGCAGTAATTACCAGCGGTGGTGACGCACCAGGGATGAACGCCTGTATTCGCGCTATTGTGAATACAGCTTGGCAGGAAGGCATCGACATTGTTGGTTACCGGCATGGGTTTCGAGGCATTGTAGAAGGGCTTTCCCAGCCTATTCACCCCGACGACATGCGGCTTGTGAGCCAACGGGGGGGAACCTTTTTAAAAAGTGCACGCTACCCCGAGTTCCAGCGTGACGATATCGCGATTCAAGCAGCAGAGCAGCTAGACGCCGACGGCGTCGATGCACTTATCGTGATAGGTGGTGACGGCTCTTTTCGTGGTGCTCATCATTTATCGAAGTTTTGGTCGAAGCAAGTCATCGGTATTCCTGGCACTATCGACAACGACTTAACCGGTACAGATGTTGCCATCGGCTTTAGCACCGCCGTCGACAATGCCGTCGAAGCCATTGACAAAATTCGTGAAACAGCTGAAGCCATGGCCCGCGTATTTATTATTGAAGTCATGGGCCGCCGCGCTGGTTTTCTCGGTTTGCATGCTGCCATAGCAGCCGCTGCAGAAGCCATGATATTGCCAGAAATCGACCCACAGCCTAGCCTAGGCGACTTAGCGGATAATATTCGACAAGCCCGTAAGAAATTTCCCGACGGCAGCTACATCGTTATTTTATCTGAAAACCTTTGGCCAGGCGGTGTCCACGGCCTAGCTGAAAACTTAAGCCAGGCGACTCAAATAACCTGCCATCCCTGCCCTCTTGGGCATTTACAGCGTGGGGGCCGCCCGAATGCCCAAGACCGAATTTTAGCGACCCAGCTGGGCCAGTCGGCTATCTCGGCTATATTAAGTGGCAGCAGCGACATGATGATAGGCTTTGCCAATGAACATGTTGTGGAAGTACCCATTACGCGTACCTTCACACGAGACAAGCCCCTAGACCAAAGCCTTGTCGACTTACAGTTTAGCCTTCAAGGCGTAAATTTCACTTCTGAAAATGGCCGCTAACTGCGATAATATGGCCGCGTCTTCAAACGAAAGCGCTGTTATTCATTGAGAGGTATTGGATTTTGACCTACGCCATCCCAGCTACTGTTTCTTTAGATGAGCCTGTACGTAGTTACTTCGGTGCTGATATTGCCACCGAGTTAACTGCAAACAGCACGCATTTAATTGGTTTTGGATTTGACGGTACCGCCTGTTTCCGTAAGGGAACACGTTACGGGCCCGACGGCCTGCGCGCCGTATCAGAAGACATTGAATCCTATTCACCTTACCTAGACGCAGATCTTGAAGATCACGCTTTTTATGACTTAGGTAATTTACAGCTAGGTGATAGCACAGACGTTGAAAGCCAATGGCGCTATGCCACAGACACCTTTAATAGCATTTTTGCGCCTATTAATTTGGTCGAGTCCGGCATAAAAGTACTGACATTAGGAGGCGAACATTCTATATCTTACGCGCCTATTGCCAAGTATTTACAACAATACCCCGACCTGGTGCTGCTGCATTTAGACGCCCATGCGGACTTGCGCGACGGCTTCGATGGTTTTCATTACTCCCATGCCTCTATTATTCGTAGAGCCCTCGACCATTTTGGCCCAGACCATCAGCTTATTCAGTATGGCATTCGCTCAGGAACCCGCGACGAGTACCAGTGGATGCACAAGCACCAAACAGTGCGAACTTCTCGAGAGGCCTTTTTACAAAGCGTGGCCGACATTCCGGCCAATCGCCCAATTTATCTAACCCTCGATTTAGACTATTTCGATCCGTCTTACTTACCTGGTACAGGTACACCAGAGCCAGGTGGTGAAGACTTTCATTCGTTTGTCGCCTTAATAAAACTATTACGTGCGCGTAACTTCGTTGGGGCCGATGTGGTCGAGTTATCTCCTGAAATTGACCCAACAGGAAACTCGAATGTATTTGCCGCTAAAGTAGTCCGCGAGGTCATACTCGCTTTAGAAGGAAGTCGGTCATGAATTCATCTTGGACCATTGAAGATTCAGAAGATTTATACGGTGTAAACCGCTGGGGTGCTGGGTATTTCAGCATTGGTGAAAACGGCAATATCCAGGTGTCGCCCAACCACCGTAAGCCCGAAGTTGGGATTGATATGGCGGAAGTGCTCGCGGAAATGAAGGCGGAAGGCATTCAATTCCCCGCGGTTATCCGCTTTCATGACATTTTGCGTTCGCAAGTGGAAATTTTAAACGAAACCTTTCGCGACACCATTGCCGAGGCTGAATATGAAGGTCAGTACATTGGTGTTTACCCCATTAAGGTAAACCAAATGCGCGAAGTCGTTGAAGAAATATTGGACGCAGGCGAACCCTACAACTATGGTCTGGAAGCAGGTTCTAAGCCTGAGCTGATGGCTGTTATGGCTTATAACGACAATCCCGACGCCCTGACCATTTTGAATGGTTATAAAGACGAAGACTACCTCACCATGGCTTTGCTAGGACGCCAACTGCAACGCAAAATGATCGTGGTCATCGAAAAGTTCTCTGAACTTGAAATGCTCATGCGCCTAGCCAAAAAGTACAACGTTGAGCCTATGATAGGCTTGCGCTCAAAAATGATGGTGAAAAGCACTGGCAAGTGGTCAAGCTCGTCAGGCGACCGTGCCAAGTTCGGCTTGAGTATTGCTGAAATTGTGAACGCCATTGACTACCTGAAGCAGCATGACATGCTGCACTGTGCCAAACTGCTGCACTTCCATATTGGCAGCCAATTGTCTGATATTCGCAAAATCAAAGAAGCCGTCATTGAAGGCGCCCGCTTGTATGCCAAGCTACACCAAATGGGCGTACCTCTGGAGTACTTAGATATCGGCGGCGGTTTAGGTATTGATTATGACGGCTCAAGCAGCACCACTGACTCCTCCAGAAACTACTCCACGGAAGAGTATGTGGCCGACATTGTTTACAGTGTGAAGCAAATTTGTGACCTAGAAAAGGTGCCACACCCTAACTTGGTAAGCGAAAGTGGGCGAGTTATTACAGCACACCACAGCATGGTGGTCACCAATGTGGTAGGCGAAGTCAGTGTCACCGGCACCGAGTTTGATATCAGCCCGGAAGACGGCGAACATGTACTTGTAACCAATATGCGCGAGCTGGTGAATGCACCCGAAATGCACCCGCAAGAGCGTTACAACGACGCGGCAGCCTACAAGCAAAGCACCTACGAAGCTTTTAAGCTTGGTATTTTAACCATTGTCGAAATGGCAAAAATTGACACCATGTACTGGCAAATTTTGACAGACATTGAACAGTCCCTCGACGAGGACACCCGCCAAATCCAAGAGTTAGACGACATTGGAAACCGGCTCGCCAGCCAGTATTTAGCGAACTTCTCTATTTTTCAGTCTGCCGCCGACACCTGGGCTATTGGCCAGCTCCTGCCAATTGTGCCCTTACAGCGACTGAATGAAGAGCCAAATATTCGTTGTTCTATCGCAGACATCACCTGTGACAGCGACGGAAAAATTGGTAAGTACATAGAACACAACCAAATCAGTGAAAACATTCCAATGCATCGCTTAAAAAAGGATGAGGAATACACGATAGGTATGTTCCTAACCGGCGCCTACCAAGACGTCATGGGCGATATGCACAACCTATTTGGCCGTTTAACGGAAGTGCATATATTCAGCCACGACGAAGAGCCAGGTGCTTTCTACATTGAAGAAATAGTCCCAGGCCATTCCGCTGAGAAAGTGTTAGAAGCCATGCAGTACAACACCGACTACATGGCCAAAGTAGTGAAGAAATCCATCGACCGAGAAATTCGCCAGGGTAAAATACCACCACGCGAAGGCGTTCGTTGGACCGACTTCTACGAACGCTGCCTAGCCGGCACTACCTACTTAAGTAGCGGTAACTAACCAAAAAAGCAACAAAGCGTTTAAATCCTGACCACTCAGTCAGTATTTCGCAGAAACCGTTTGACATTGCGGCCTCAAAAACGTTTAATTGCCCCCACGCCCAGATAGCTCAGTCGGTAGAGCAGGGGATTGAAAATCCCCGTGTCGGTGGTTCGATTCCGCCTCTGGGCACCAAATATAAAAAAACCGCCCTTGTGGCGGTTTTTTTATATTTGGAATTCAGTGGGCTGGATGAGAACCACCGATTGGTTCGACAAAAATGTCTGGAACATTTTTGGACGCACGCAGTGCGGGCCGAAGGCCGAGCCCCAGGGATGGGGCGAGCATTCCGCCGCCCGAACACTCACCTTAAATATCAACTCCAACCCCTCCGCCCTTGTGGCGGTTTTTTTATATTTGGAATTCAGCCTTTAATTTTTTTGTAGGTCATGCACTGCATAACGCACAACCCAAGCGCTTTACACAAACCCGTACCGCTGCTTCACCTCTTCTGGCCACACGCTCGCTTGAACATAACCAATATGCGGCTCTTGCATGAGCCACATGCACAGCCGTGACTGGCCTATGCCGCCCCCTACTGTGGCTGGCAGCTCGCCACTTAATAAACGCTGATGCCAAGGCTGAAGGCTTTCCTTCTCCCGCTGTAATTCCGTGAGCTGGACCATCAGCCGTTGCTTATCCACCCGCACCCCCATGGAGCTGAGTTCAATGGAACGCTGCAGTACCGAACTCCAAACCAATAAGTCACCGTTCAGCTGCCAGTCGTCATAATCAGGTGCTCGCGTGTCGTGCAGGGTTCCGTTGCTTAACCGCCCGCCTATGCCTTGAATAAACACCACACCATACTCTTTCGCTATCGCATGCTCCCGCTCCTTCGGAGTTTTATGTGGATATTTACGTAGTAAGTCTTCGCTGGTTACATACCCTAGTTTTTCCGGCAGGCTTACGGCTCCACCAAAGGCTTGGTTATACCTCTCCACGGTGCTTTTTAAGGCTGCAAATATGCTTTCAGCAGCTAATCGTAAGGTCACGGCGTTACGTTGGTTTTCAGCTATTACTTGTTCCCAGTCCCACTGGTCAACCATGACAGAGTGAATGGGGCTATACACATCTTCCATTGGCCGTAACGCCTTCATGTTGGTTACAATGCCTTGTCCAATAGGGAAGTGATAGTCGGCTAGCAATTGTCGCTTCCACTTCGCCAATGAATGCACCACTTCGTAGTTTTTCGCTAAAGCGGCTATTGGCACTTGCACCGCCTTTTCGTTACCCGACAGGGTGTCTTGTTCCCCTTGTTGCGGATCCGTTAATAAGGGAGCTTCCACTTCCACCAATGCAAGCTGCTCGCACAAGGCTTGGCTAAAATGTTGTTTAATCCATCGCACAGACTGTTGGCGTGTTATAAATGCTGTTTTCATGCTTACCTCGTTACACTTCATTTAACGTATTAATAAACACTCCATAAGAAGATACAATACTCTTTAAAAAAAATAGCCATATGCGTTATTTTATTTAAACAAATAGCAAATATAATTAACTAACCACTAATAAACCTCGCAAAAAAGGGAGCTAAACTGAATGATCGATAATTTAGACCGAGCCATCTTGCACGCATTACAAAAGAATGCCCGGGGCTCTTATGCTGAAATAGCCAAAGCGCAAGCGGTTTCTCCGGCGACCATTCACGTCCGTGTTGAGAAGCTCAAAAAGGCCGGTGTTATTACCGGTACTGAACTGAAGGTAGACCCAAAGGCTCTAGGCTTCGACATTTGCTGCTTTATTGGTATTACCCTGCGTAAAGCAGGCGACTATCCGAAGGCATTGGAAAAGTTGAATGCATTGCCGGAAGTAGTTGAAGCTCACTACACGACCGGCCAATACAGTGTGTTTATTAAGGTATTAGTACGCAGTATCGACGACTTGCAACGCTTGTTGGTAGAGCGACTACAAGTCATCGAGGAAGTGCAGTCTACAGACACGCTTATCTCGCTAGAGCAGCCTATCCAGCGACCTTTCCTGCCTTAGCCTGCTAAATTAAAAACAAGGCTTTGTTTAACCATAAGTGAGTTAACACACTCAAGACATAGCCCAGCAAAATAACCGGCGTCCATTTCAAATGGCTAGCAAACGTATAATAACCGCGCGCAGCTCCCATAAGCGCCACACCGGCAGCAGAGCCCACCGAAAGCAAGCTTCCGCCTGTTCCTGCAGTTAAAGTAATTAGCAACCACTGACCATGAGACATATCAGGCGACATGGACAGTACAGCAAACATCACCGGAATATTGTCAATAACCGAAGAAACAACCCCTAAGGTGACATTGGCCGCCGTTGCGTTCCACTGGGTATACAAGAGCTCTGACATAAAACTTAAATAGCCAAGAAAGCCTAACCCGCCGACACACATCACAATGCCGTAGAAAAACAATAAAGTGTCCCATTCGGCTCGTGCAACTCGGCTAAACACATCAAAAGGGACCACGCTGCCTAGACGCTTCATGCGCTCCACATCCCCTGCACGCTCTGCCATAGCACGCTTTCTAGCAAGGGAGCCGGGCAGGGTCATACGCAAAAAGTAACCGAAGAACTGCAAATAACCTAAGCCCATCATCATGCCAAGCACCGGTGGTAGGTTAAGTAAGCTGTGACAAGCTACCGCTGTCGCAACAGTTAACAAGAACAGGGTGGTAATGCGTAAAGCCCCGCGCTTTAACTCTACTTCTTCCGTTAGCGCGGTGGGTTTTTTGTTGGCTACAAAAAAGCTCATCACCATGGCCGGCACTCAGTAGTTCACTACTGAGGGAACAAATAACGCTAAAAACTCTTGGAACGCCACTTCACCCGCTTGCCAAACCATTAACGTAGTAATGTCACCAAATGGACTAAAAGCCCCGCCCGCATTTGCGGCGACCACGATATTAACGCAGCTAATGCTGACAAACTTGCGATCGCCTTCAGCAACCTTTAACACCACAGCACACATAAGGAGCGCCGTGGTTAAGTTGTCGGCTATGGGTGAAATAAAGAAGGCCAAGCCACCTGTTATCCAAAATAACGACTTATAAGTAAAGCCTTTTCGAATGAGCCAGGCCCTTAAAGCATCAAATAAGCGTCGCTCTTCCAATGCGTTTATGTAGGTCATAGCCACTAGAAGGAACAGCATCAGCTCTGAGAATTCCATTAGATTATGCTGAAACGCAGTTTTTGCAGCCTCATCAAACCCTTGTTGGGCATACACAATACCTATGATGATCCAAATGAGACCAGCTGCCACAAGCACCGGCTTCGACTTTCGCATATGTAGGCGCTCTTCCCCCATCACCAATAGGTATGCAAGAGTGAAAATGCCGATACACAAAAAGCCAACCATAGAGTGTGTCAAGTCGAGGGGAGCGCCTTCAGCAGCGAATGCCGACGGGCTTAAGAATAGAGCAAACCATACTATGAGCAAAAGTATGCTGCGTTTCATTTGAACAAGGTCTCCAGTCGTCAATAGGGGGAAGCACGACTTTCAACGCAACCCTTACAGGCTGTGGAAAGCCGCTATAAGGGGCTCTCGCTTAGAGCGTGCGAAGAATAACACAACGTGTAGATAATTGGTTGATAGCGCTACAGAGAAGCAGCCTAGCTAATAGGCTCGTTGGAAACTAAACGTAACAAATGCATCCACACCTTTATTCACCAAGGTTATGATGAAGATAAGAAGCCATGTCTTGCGTGAATACAAAAGGTACCGCCATACTGAACTCAACAGCATTTTAACAAGACGGGGTTTATTATGAGCACATCAACACTTCAGTTTACTCAACCACTTCAGCCTGAGTATCAGGACATTTTTTCTCCTGAAGCTCAGCAGTTCCTTGTGGAGCTCTGTCAGGAGTTTGGCCCCCGTGTGCCAACGCTTATGGAAAAGCGTGAACTCGCCCAAGCCCAGTATGACGCAGGGCAACTTCCTGACTTTGACCCTGCCACCCAATTTATCCGCGACGGCGTGTGGCAGGTGGCTTCTATTCCACAGGACTTGCAGAAGCGTCAACTTGAAATTACCGGCCCAGTCGAGCGCAAAATGATCATCAACGCTTTAAATGCGGATGTGGACGTATTTATGGCTGACTTTGAAGACTCTCTTTCACCCACCTGGGACAGTATGGTGCAGGGGCAAATAAACTTACGCGACGCCAACCTAGGCACCATCGACTACTACGACACAAAACGCAACAAGGAATACAAGCTAAAAGAAAACCCGGCCCTATTAATTGCCCGTGTGCGCGGTCTCCACCTTCCCGAGAAGCATATTTTACTCGACGGGCAGCCTGTCCCCGGCGCTTTCGTCGACTTTGCCCTGTATTTTTTTCATAACTACCAAACCCGCATGCAAAATGGCAGTGGCGTTTATTTCTACTTGCCGAAGTTACAGCACCACCAAGAAGCTAAATTGTGGAGTGACGTTTTTCACTACACAGAAAACAAATTTAACGTCCGCACCGGCACTATTCGCAGTACAGTGTTAATTGAAACCTTGCCTGCTGTGTTTCAAATGCATGAAATACTATACGCCTTAAAAGAGCATATTGTCGGTTTAAATTGTGGTCGGTGGGACTACATTTTCAGTTACATTAAAACCTTACGCGCCCATAGCGACCGAATACTCCCCGACCGTCAAGTGGTCACCATGACACAGCCCTTTTTAAGTGCCTACTCACGCCTACTTATACAAACCTGTCACCAGCGCGGGGCCTTTGCCATGGGAGGAATGGCCGCTTTCATTCCGTCCAAAGACGCAAAAGAAAACCACATTATTTTAGAAAAGGTAAAGGCCGACAAAGAACTTGAGTTTAGCAATGGCCACGACGGTACCTGGATTGCCCATCCAGGCTTAGCCGCTACTGTGCGTGAAGTAGCAAGCACTTACTTAGGTGACAAACCCAACCAGCTAGACGTTCTGCGCCAGCAAGACGCGTCCATTACCGCCGAAACCTTGCTTGCCCCAAGTGCAGGCGAGCGCACCGAAGAAGGCATGCGCACCAACATACGCGTGGCACTGCAATATATCGCTGCTTGGATGTCCGGGAATGGCTGCGTGCCAATTTATGGCTTAATGGAAGACGCCGCAACCGCAGAAATTTCACGTACGTCCATTTGGCAATGGATACAGCACGGCAAACAGCTTGCAAATGGTAAGCAAGTCACAAAAGAGCTATTCCGCTCCATGCTTGACGAGGAATCAGAAGTCGTACGCAAGGAAGTGGGCGACGCTCGCTGGCAGGCGGAACACTTCACCCAAGCCAAAGCCCTACTCGACGACATTACCACGACAGACGAACTCACTGAGTTTCTTACCATACCTGGTTACAACTACTTGTAAGTCTTATAAATAACTACATTGAGGACACCACGATGAGCACACCAACGCACATGCAAGAAGCAGTCAAGCTATTACAACAAAACTGGGACACAAACCCACGCTGGACCGGCGTTGAACGCACTTATAGTGCTGAAGACGTGATTCGCTTACGCGGATCGCGCCCAGTGAGCTACACCCACGCAGAGCAAGGCGCAGAAAAACTATGGCGTTTAATTAACGGTAAAGCCAAAGACAAATTTGGCAAAGACTATGTAAATGCACTCGGGGCGTTAACGGGCGGACAAGCCGTACAACAGGTGAAAGCAGGCCTTCAAGCCATTTACTTGTCGGGTTGGCAAGTGGCTGCGGACAACAACTCTGCTGCTAGCATGTACCCCGACCAATCACTCTACCCGGTGGACTCTGTCCCCAAAGTTATTGAGCGTATTAATAACTCCTTTATGCGTGCAGACCAAATTCAATGGGGCAAAGGCATTGGCCCTGGCCACCCCGACTATATTGACTATTTTGCCCCCATTGTAGCCGACGCTGAAGCCGGTTTCGGCGGTGTGCTCAATGCTTATGAGCTCATGCTTGGCATGATCAAAGCCGGCGCCTCTGGCGTTCACTTTGAAGACCAGCTTGCCTCGGTGAAGAAGTGTGGGCACATGGGCGGCAAAGTGCTAGTGCCTACCCAAGAGGCGGTGCAAAAGCTAATAGCTGCTCGACTCGCGGCTGATGTAGCAGGAACAAACACCCTGATTGTTGCTCGTACCGACGCAAACGCGGCCGACTTACTGACCAGCGACGTGGATGACAACGACAAGCCTTTCCTAACAGGCGAGCGCACAGCCGAAGGGTTTTACCGCGTACAACCTGGCATTGAACAAGCTATTTCACGTGGGCTTGCTTACGCTCCTTACGCCGACTTAGTGTGGTGTGAAACGGCAAAGCCAGACTTAGAAGAAGCGCGCCAGTTTGCCGAAGCCATTCATGCTAAATATCCTGGCAAGCTATTAGCCTATAACTGTTCGCCGTCGTTCAACTGGAAGCGTAACCTCGATAACGCCACCATTGCTAAGTTCCAAAGCGAACTGGCCGCTATGGGCTACAAGTTCCAGTTCATCACCTTAGCGGGTGTGCACAACATGTGGTATCACATGTTCAACCTTGCCTACGACTATGCTCGCAACGACATGTCGGCCTACGTGAAGCTTCAAGAAGAAGAGTTTGCTTCAGCCGACAGAGGCTACACCTTCGTAGCTCATCAGCAAGAAGTGGGCACGGGCTACTTCGACGATGTGACCAATGTTATTCAAGGAGGTCAGTCGTCCGTAACCGCGCTCACCGGGTCTACGGAAGAAGAGCAGTTCTAACACATTCAGCAGGGCTTCGTGAACAAGAAGCCCTGCTTCTCTTGCTGTATAGTTTGCGTCTATCCTTTACTGCTTTATAATTCAGCGTAATGATAATTATAAACAAGGCAGCAAGGCCATGAATCATTTTCGGCAAATCGACCTCAACCTTCTCACATACCTCGACGCTCTTCTGCGTGAACGCAATGTCACTCGGGCCGCCGAACAGCTAAATATTACACAGCCGGCCATGAGCAATGCCCTTAAACGCCTGCGTGAATTATTGAACGATCCTATTTTAGTGCGCACCAGCGAAGGCATGATTCCCACAGAGCGGGCTTTGGGTATGAAGTCGCAAGTGCGACAAATTTTATACTCCGTAGAAGAAGTCATTCAGCCTACGCGCAGCTTTGAGGCCGCAGAAAGCCAGCGGGTGTTTCGTATTATGGTCTCAGACTATGCCGCTTCTACCTTAATTGCTCCTTTGCTAAGCGCCTTACGGGAACAAGCTCCACACATTACCCTCGACTTAATGACACCAAGCGACGTGGACTTTCACGACGTAGAGAACGGCAAAGTCGACCTGGCTATTAACCGCTTTGACGACTTACCTCAGTCGTTTCACCAAAAGCTTTTGTGGAACGACAGCTTTGCCTGTCTGGTCCACAAAGACCACTCCCTATTACGCCATTACACCTTGGAAGAGTACTTAAAAGCAGACCACAGCTGGGTCAGTAAAACAGGCTTTGGTGTGGGCATAGGTATGACCCCAGACGCGGTGCAAAAACTCGGCTGGGTCGACAATGCCTTGGCCCGCTTAGGCTACACCCGGAAAATCAAAGTATTTACCCGGAATTACCATGTGGCAATGCACTTAGCTCTTGAAGGCCTCGTAGCAACTTTACCCCTGCAAGCAGCCACTTTATATAAAGACAACCCAGACATTGTGCTGCGCGAGCCGCCATTTGCGATTCCTGAAATAGACCTGCGCATGATTTGGAGCCCTTTGTTACAGCACGACGAAGGGCACCGCTGGTTTCGCAGCTTATTGGCGGAAGTGGCAGAGCGCAACGCTCAGGTATAAAAAAAGCCAACCTGCACTCGTTCGCAGGTTGGCTTTTTGGTCTCACACTTACTTATTACTCTTCAAAATAAAAGGGCTGCCGTGCTTTGGCATTGCGGCCCATTTCATTCATGGTGTCAGCGTCAAACAAGCGGCCATTCACCATGGTGTGGGTAACGCGGTCCGACTGACGAATGTCTTCAAGCACATCGCCGTCAATCACGATAATGTCCGCAAGCTTCCCTGCTTCAAGAGAGCCAATGGCATGGTCCATACCCAGGCTGCGAGCCCCATCAATGGTTGCCGCACGTAATGCTTGCATCGGCGTCATACCGCCTTGCACCAACATCCAAATTTCCCAGTGTTCACCTAAACCTTCACGTTGTCCATGAGCACCCGTGGTCACCATAATGCCTTCGTCTTGCAACTCTTTCGCACCACGCGCAATGTTGAAGTGGTTGTAATGGGACTCAGGCGCTATTTCACGACGCACCGAGCGCGGCTGCAAAATACGTTTTGGCACAAACTTAGAAAGTTTCGGGTGCTCCCACACGTTCGTGTGTGCATACCAGTAGTTTTCACCCCAAATACCCCCGTAGGCAACAACTAGAGTTGGCGTGTAGGCCGTTTCTGTTGCTTGCCACAGCTGTTTCACGTCGCTGTACATATTGGCAACAGGAATCGAGTGCTCAATCGACGAATGCCCGTCTACCACCATGCTCATATTATGCTGGAATAAAGAGCCACCTTCTGGCACCACCATCATGTCTAGCTCACGCGCAGCCTGCACAATTTGCTGGCGCTGGTCACGCCGCGGTTGGTTGTAGCTTTTCACCGAGAAGGCACCTACTTTCTTCATCCGTTCTAAGTGGAATAAAGCATCGTCCAAGCTGTCCACATGGGCTGTGTACCCAGGTCCATTGGCACCGTAAAGAATTGTACCTGTGGAGAAAATACGCGGCCCCACAATGCTTCCAGCTCGTTGCATTTCACTGGCTGTAAATATTTGTGCGGTGTTGTTCGACGGATCATGAATGGTGGTAACACCAAAGGTTAATCCCGCATACATCACCCAGTTTTGCTGAGGAATAATTTGCTGTTCACCCTGTGCACCATGTGCGTGGGTATCGACAAGGCCAGGCATAATGGTTTTGCCACTGGTGTCAATCACCCGAGCATTCTGGGGCACGCGGACACGGCCACGTTCACCCACAGCAACAATTTTATTGCCTTCAACCACAACCACGCCATTTTCAATGACTTCCTCACCATTCATGGTGACCACCTTGCCGCCTACAAAAGCAACGGTTTGTTCCGGCACATATACGTCCTGGCTAAAGCTAATATTGGTACCGTCAGCCACTAACTCATGCTCACCAGCCCCAATGTCGAACATGCCTTCTAAAGAAGCCGAGTAAAGTTCTGGTCCAAGTGACCAATACAAACGAGAGCTGTCGTGGGTCCAAGAAATATTATCGCCGGCACGTTTCGACACTTGCTCCACAGGGAACTGTCTGTCGCTTGGGCTAATGCTAATAGGTTGGCCGCGCTCAACAAAAGGCGTGACATGCACTCGGAAACGCTCGGCAAACGCTAGGTATTCACCATCAGGCGAAACACTGTATTCCGTGGCGTGGCTCGAAGTGTATAGGGTGCGGCGACTGTGGTCGTTCAAGTCGATGCTTTCCAGCGTTGGGCCTGAAGCACTCCAACCTTGCACGTACACGCGGTCGTTACTGCTACCAAAATGTGGTTTCGAGCCGTTTTTGGCAATAAATTCTGGCGCATCACTGTTTAGGTTAAAGTGGTAAAGCCCAGCTTCTAGCCCATAAACAGGGTTGGTTAAATACCCACCACGAATTTTGCGATACACGACGGACTTACCATCCGGCGAGAACACAGGCTCAATAAACTTGCCCTTGCCTGTGGGTAAGACACGCTCGGAACCACGGCGTAAGTCGCGGACAATTACTTGCCCTTGCTCTTGGTCATGCCAAGTGGTGTACACCAGGTAGCGACCGTCACGAGAAAATGAAGGGAATTGTTCAAACTTTCCTTCACGCTGGGTTAACCGCTCAGGCTCACCATTGGGCAGGTTCCGCACATATAAGTGGCCAAGGGCTTCATACACAGCTTTGTCACCGGCCGGCGACACTTGCACATTACGTAACATACGCACATCAAAGGTGCTTTCTTCTATCGGCTGCTGCTGACGCAGGGTGTGTTGCACTTGTTTGGTGGTTTCCACCGAGAAAGGAATGGCTGCAACCTCTTGGTTGGCCACGTTCACACGGTGCAGGCCACCATTGGCATAAAACACAATGTCTTTGCTGTCATCGGTCCACCCCATGGCTGGGTACACACCATGAATAGCCCAGGTTTCCTGCATATCACGCGAAAGGTTGTCGTACACCTCCGTGCGCTCACCGGTTTGCAGGTCGTATACATACAGTTTGGTTTGGAACTCGTCACGCGCCACGTATGCTAAATACTTACCATCCGGGGAAGGCGTCGGACGAATCGCACCCCCATAGCCGGACAGGACCGTTTCAATCTCACCCGTTTCAAGCTCATAGCGTTTAATCGAATAAATACCGCTGCCCGAGTCTTTGCTGTACTCAAAAATAGGGCCGGGCGTGCTGTCTTGCGAGAAGTACACATAGCGACCGTCTGGCGAGAAAGCCGGCTCGCCTAAGTCTTTTTGGTCATTCGGACGGGCTGTCAGCATAACCCCTTGCCCACCCGTGCGGTGGTACATCCAAATTTCACCTGCGCCAAGAGAGCGGCGAGCAGTGAAGTGTTTACGAGCTACAATGAAGTTGCCATCAGGGCTCCAAGAAGGGCTATTTAATAAACGGAAGCTTTCTTTCGTCACCTGCCAGGCTTCACTGCCGTCAGCCTTCATCACCCAAATATTGTCGCCACCGCCTTCATCCGACGTATACGCAATATACTCGCCGTCCGGGCTATAGGTTGGTTGCATGTGCCAGCCTATACCCCCGCGAAGCAGCTCAGCCTCGCCGCCTGCAGCAGGCATACGGTAAATATCACCAAGCATGTCGAACACCACATATTGGCCATCGGGGCTAATATCAACACTCATCCAAGTGCCTTCTGTGGTTTGAATTTGTACCGACTTAAATTCGCCTTGCGGCTCTGCAACCGACCAAGACTCTTCAGCGACCAAGGCTGTAGGTAGCGCAGACACCAGGGCCGCAAGCCCTAGCGCAGGAAGCAACCTTGCATACTTACTCATAACAACATCCCCATTTATTAGTTATAAATTTGTTTTAAAGTAGTTTCTAGAATATGTCTAGCTCACTACGATCAAACGGTGTGTTCCTACGACCAATAAATGGGGGGTCCTTTGGTTTAATTTTTATTCGGCACAATGCGTAGCTCAACCCGACGGTTTAGCTGGCGGCCCGCTTCCGTATTGTTGTCCGCCACTGGCATGGTCTGTCCGTATCCCTCGGTGGTCATTCGGCGCACGTCAACGCCACGCCCTGCTAGGTGGTTACGTACCGCATTCGCGCGCTGCAAAGACAACTGCTGGTTGTATGAGGCTGCGCCCGTGCTGTCCGTGTGCCCCTGCACCAACAAGGTGGTTTTTTCGTATTTATTCAACACTTTTGCCACATCAATTAATACAGGCTCAAAGCTTTGTGAAATGGTTGCGCTATCAAAGGCAAAGGTAATATTGCTTGGCAGTTGCAAACGCAAGTTATCGCCTTCCCGAATCACCCGTACACCGCTGTCTGCCAACTCTTCACGGAACTCTTGCTCTTGTTTATCCATATACGAGCCGATGGCACCACCCGCTAACGCCCCCACAGCAGCGCCCCACACATAACGCTTTTTGTCATGGTCTCCGGTGCCTTTACCAATCACAGCTCCGGCAACGGCCCCTATCGAGGCACCTTTCTGGGCATTACTCATGCTTTCGCATCCGGCTAAAGTTAAACTAGAAACCAACACCACCAATAATAATTTTTTCACTGCATGTCTCCTTTCCTACTGCTTTACAGCAACGCTAACATTGGTGCCAGTGCCAACTCTTCCTATTTGCAGCTTCTTTACGCTCGCCTTGCCAATACCGCCCAAAAAGCAACCAATTGTAATTAAATAAAAACAAACATACTCTTACAGTCCGCTCGTATAAACTGCGTAAGAAGGAATACCCAATGAAAGCTCTGGAGTTAAAGGTCCCCCCCTTGGTGCTCGTTGTACTCACGGCCGTTTTTATGTGGGCAGTTGCCAGCCCTGCGCCTACTAGCACCGCATTGCACGGAGCAGCGCTTTATTTATCTGTCGGTCTATTGTTGGCAGGGGTTATTTGCGCGGCTCTTGGTGTTATCGCATTTCGGCAAGCAGATACAACCGTCGACCCACGCGTACCAGAGCAATCAGCGCATTTGGTGACCTCTGGTATTTATCAGGTCAGCCGCAATCCAATGTACTTAGGCTTTTTGCTTATGCTCTGTGCATGGGCTGTACTTTTAAGTAGCCTTTTGTCCGCTGCTTTCCTTGTGGTTTTTGTTCTTTATATGAATCGTTTTCAAATAATTCCAGAAGAACGCTTTATGCAGAAAAAGTTTGGCGCTGTGTATGCACAATACAAAACGCAGGTGCGCCGCTGGCTTTAGCCACAACATTGCTATGTGTCGCTTGGCTCCACACTAATGATACGTGAATAGTTCATGGTCACTTTCCAGCGCTGAATGCTTTCTTTTTTCCCGCCCACCCGCTCGCAGGTTACCAGGTTGAATACATAGCGACGCTCCACGTCTTCCCGCTCTACTTGACCGTCTTGCAGCTTATACAAAGGGTAGGTGCTTTGGTTCATCAGCGGCTGCAGTAACGACATGTCAAAGGTAATGGTTTCACGCGTACCTGCATAACCGCTTAAAAAGCGCGCTGGCAACATTTTTGAATAACTGCGAAAACGAATCACCGTTTCCTCACGCTGCTGTGTGCTGCTATGTCGTGCGCTGCGAATGTGCTCGGGTAAGTCTTCAAATTTTTTATAGTCGAACCACTCCAATGCCGTGCCCACGGTTTGCTCCGAGTTCACATCAATAAACTGATAGCGCCATTTTGGTCGCCCTTTACGCAGCCAGTTCCAAAGCTTCTTCTGCAAGTCTTCTCGGAAAAGTTCACGCACCGCATACAGCAGCGCCAGCACAAGTAAAAAGATAGCCGTAATGTCTCCTAAGGCGTCGCGGGTGCGCAGCACTAAAAACGACACACACGACATTACCACAGCCGTCACACCAGCCCGCAGAAGCTTTTGCTCTCGCTCACCCAGCTCTATGCCCACACGTCGCATCGACACAGGGTGCTCTAACAAGCGGCGCAGTAAGCGCATTTTATTCGACATCCGAATACTGTCTTGGCTCACCCGCGCCGAGTTATATTCCAAGTCGTCGCGATACTTGGACTCACGACGCGCAATACGCATAAGTAGCTCTTTCAAGTCGAGCTCGTTTTCTTGAAACTCAAGCTCGGCAGCCAGCTTTAAAAACTGCTGTTCAGTCAGCCAAGACACATAGTTATCGATATTAGTAAAGTACAGGGCCAAGGTACCATCTTCTGGCCGGTTACGGCGCAGTCGCCCAAGAATCGTGCTACTCAGCTCAATCAATTCGCCTAGTTCACCCCGAAGATCTTGCTTGTCGCCTTGTAGAATTTTATGCACAGCCTGTTCCATGGCTGTCACATACTGGAAACCATACAAACTCATACTCAAACGATATTGCGGATCAGGACGCCCTTTTTCTCGGTTCATGCGCCGAATCAGTCGGCTACGCACCAAAGGTTCGAGGGTGGCGGTACTTTGGTAGGTTCTATGTATTTGTATGCCCTGTTGATAAAACACACGCTCTTCAAGTACTTCTGGGGTCAGGGCAAGTTCCCCAGGCACAAACAAACAAGCATCAAAGGAATGCTCAGGAAAGTCACCTAGCTCACGCGTAATACGTAAGTGAAAGCTATCTTTCAGGTCAACATGCAGCAACGACGGCTCCTAGCAAATTACATAGTGTTATTCTTTATCGCGAATAAAAGATTCGATCGACTCGCCGGTTAAACGTTTAATTTTCCAAAACAAATAAAAAATAGACCCTAGCAGTATAATCATGGTTGGCAACACAATGACAGGAAAACTTAACGCTGTCATACGCCCTATTTCTTGGTTAAAGGCTTCCGTACCGGCTGGGCTGACTACAATCATACGTGCTAACACATAGTTAAGTGTAGCCGAGAGAAAGAAAGAGCCGGTAACACCTATACCTGCACGGTGCAGCGTGTGTTTAAAAGCGTCCGTCTGCTGGTGCTGTGCAAGATGTTGTTCCAGCTTCTCTGTGTCCATCACCTTTGGGTTTAACAGCAGGGTACGCACCAAGGGGAAGCGGGTGTATTGGCTGGCCCACACCACCGCACCAATAATAGCCGGTATGGCTGCTTCTTTAATGGCAATATATTTGGGGTCTAATTCTAATAAACCAATTCCGCCAGTCAGCAAAACACTCACTAACCCCAACACGGAAAACAGGTTCAGTTTGCGCCTTACTACCGAGTCCCATAAGCCGTAACACAAAGGAAACAGCAAGGCGATAATCAGGCCATATACAGGACCTAAGACGCCTTCCCCGCTAAATTTCATAAGAATAAGCGAAGGGATAACAATGTTAAATACTAACTCAACCAAAAAACTTGGTTGCTTTTGCTGAGGCTGACCCATCTTTTTCAATTACTCCGACTACTTATCATCACTATTCAAACAAGGTATTATGCCATTTTTGTATTCTTAAAAGAGACTTTTCATGGCTTGGTTACGTCGTTATTTCGCATATTGGTTTACTTTGGTCGTTTTGCTGGTGCTTGTGGCTTGGCCTGGGCGCATTATGTACTACAAGCACCTAACGGAAAAAGAGGCGGAGCGTATTGCCGCCATCACACCGAGCCACGTTGCCGAGCACGCCCCACAACGCTTAAGCAAAGAGCAGCTTATGGCAGATGTGCGCTGGCTAGCCGCTCCTGAACGCCAAGGCCGACTGGCCGGCAGCCCTGAAGGCGACGCCACACGACAATACATTGTACAGCGTTTTCAAGAGCTTGGGTTAGAGCCCGGCGGTACAGAAGGTTATTTACACCCTTTTAGCACAGAGCGTTCTGGTACCACGGCCAATGTCATTGGTATTATTCCTGGCAATGAGCACAAAAAAGGCAAGCCTTTACGCACTATTGTGGTGACCGCCCATTATGACCACTTAGGAGTGCGTGACGGCAAGGTATACCACGGTGCCGACGACAATGCCTCGGGCACTGCCGCCTTACTCGAGTTTGCCCGTTTTCTGATGCAATACCCGAACCGTCACCCTATTGCGTTGATGGCCCTAGACCATGAAGAAAATGGCCTGAAAGGCGCTCGCGCGCTTTTCTCCACGCAGCTTTTAAACCCGAAAGAGGTCGCCTTCAACATTAACATGGACATGATAAGCCGTGACACACAGCAGTCACTGTTTGCGGTGGGTTCCTACCATAACCCATGGCTGGTCCCATTGCTGCAACGCGTACAGCAAGAAAGTGCGGTGAAACTGATTCTCGCCCACGACAGACCTGCGCGTAAAGCTGGCTATACCCCAGACTGGACCTTCTCTTCAGATCACGGGCCCTTCCATGCTCAGGGTATACCGTTTCTTTACTTTGGCGTAGCGGACCATGCGGACTATCATCAACCGACCGACACAGCAGACCGTGTAGACGAAGACTTCTTTCATGCGGCGGCCGAAGCCAGCTTAAGCAGCCTGCTTCTTATTGACCGTGTGCTCGCTGAAAAATTATGAGTTGGTTCGCTAAGACAGCTTTCGGCATTAGCACTTTGTTCAGTGCCTCTGTGGTGGCTGACATTCACCCTCACGACAGCCCTGTGCCTTTGTACCCGGAATTTACCGAGCTGTTTGAGCGCCGCTTAGCAGAAGAAAAGGTGCCGGGGGCTGTTTTTGCTGTGGTGCGGGGCAACCAAATTCAGCATATCCATAGCTATGGCGTGCGTGCTCAGTCTTCAACAGAGCCTGTCACCGCCGACACGGTTTTTCGCATCGCTTCAGTTTCAAAAACCTTTGCCGCAGGCTTAGCCGCGAGGCTACAACACGACGGGATGTTTAACTGGAGCGACCCGCTAACCCAATACGTCCCTGAGTTTGCCTTTGCCAACCCCGACATGAGCGCTCAAGTGGAAGTGCAGCACCTGCTGGCCCACTCCGTAGGCATTGTGCCAAACGCTTACGACAACTTAATTGAAGCCAATTACAGCTCAGAACAAATTATTCCGTACTTCCAACGGCTCAACCCCTTGTGCGAGCCAGGGCAGTGCTACGGATACCAAAATGTACTGTTTAATTTAATCGAAAACGTACTAAGCAGCGCAACAGGCCGCAGCTACCAACAGTTGCTGCAGGACTATATTTTCCAGCCTTTGAATATGCAGCATTCGTCCGTAGGCATCGACGGCTATTTAGCCAGTGAAAACCGTGCGGCCCCCCATGTGAAGGGCCGCAATCGCTGGTACGAGCGCCAGGTAACAGAGCATTACTATCATTTCCCGGCGGCGGCAGGAGTTAACACTACGGCCCGCGACTTAAGCCAGTGGGTGATAGCACAGCTAGGCCATAGGCCCGATGTCATGCCCGAACCCGTATTAAACGACGTCAGACAGCCGCGCATTCGCACTACTCGCGACTTACGCAGAAGGAATTGGCGACACTTGCTCACCAATGCCCATTATGGTTTAGGTTGGCGTTTGTACGACCTTGGTCAACACTCCATTGTTTACCACGGCGGTTGGGTGAAAGGTTTTCGAGCTGAAATAGCCTACTCTCCAGAACAAGACATAGGCTTGCTGATATTAATGAACGCGGAAAGCAATGTTATCAGCGAGCTCAGCACGGCTTTTTGGGCCGACATATTGCCCCGCTTACAGCGCGAGCAGTGGATACCTTACTACCACGGCATTCGCTCGCGCAGCAAAACACCCAAGGCTCAACAGGAAGAGTCTAGCCTACTGCCGCTTTATCGAGGCAATGGGAGTTTTGAAATAGGCGAAGGCTTACTGAAAAGGTAACCTTGGTAACGGGTGCAACCACTTGCCAGCAGGCGCTCTTGCTGAGCGGTGGTTTCTACGCCTTCCGCAATGACGTCCATGTGAAGCTTTTTGGTAATGCCAATAATAGCCTCCACAATAGACCAGTCTTTTACATGCTCAGGCGAAGCCGCCCGACGAATAAAGGCTTGGTCAATTTTCACCTCGTCAAATGGCAAGGTCGACAGGTAAGAAAGTGACGAGTACCCCGTACCGAAGTCGTCCATACTAAAGCGAATTCCATGCTTTTTCAGCGCATACATTTGCTCAACCACAAGCTCCATGTCTTCAAGCACTAGGCTTTCCGTTAGCTCAAGCATCAACATTTTCGGGTTAATGCCCGCCTGCTCCACTTCTGCTAATACCAAATCAACAAAGTTGTCCTGATAGAACTGGCGCGCACTCACATTGACTGAAATGCTAATGTGCTTCGTTTCTTCGTGCTTCTCCCATGCAGCCAGCTGCAGGCATGCCGTACGTATTACCCACTCGCCAATAGGAATGATCAAGCCGCTTTCTTCCGCAATGGGAATAAACACACCAGGCGAAACCAGCCCCCGCTCTGGATGAATCCAGCGCGTTAGCGCTTCAGCGCCTATGTATTCATGCTTATCATTCACCTGCAACTGGTAGTATAGTTGCAACTCTTCCGTTCCTATCGCTTCGCGCAAGTCACTTTCTAAAGCGAACAGTTCACTTACTTCTTGTTCAATTCCTTCATGATACTTCAGCCACTTATTCCCGCCCTGGCGCTTGGCTTGATGCACAGCCAAGTCAGAACGACGTAGCAATTCTTCTGCAGACACTTCATTGTCATAACTTGAAACAAAGCCAATACTGGCCGTCCCTTGCTGGCGTAATTTTGGCAGCTTGTATGGTGCCGACAAGGCCCCTAATATGCATTGGGTTAAAGACTCTGCAACTTCATCTTCCTGTTGGTTGCTCGGTATGCTGGTCACAATAATAAACTCGTCTGCAGTCAGGCGCCCTAACAGCATGTCGTTCATCAGACAGCCTTGAATTCGCTTTGCCGCTGCTTTTAACAGTTCATCTCCTTGCTCTTGCCCGTGCACATCGTTAATGCGCTTAAAGTTGTCAAGGTTAATATTCCAAA
Organism: Aliidiomarina taiwanensis; assembly: GCF_003987015.1. GTDB lineage: Bacteria > Pseudomonadota > Gammaproteobacteria > Enterobacterales > Alteromonadaceae > Aliidiomarina > Aliidiomarina taiwanensis. The sequence goes on from NZ_PIPQ01000007.1 coordinate 54,663, forward strand.
GCAGCACCCCTTGTGCACTCACCAAAGTACCTGCAATGCGCTCATTCAGCTCACGAACGATCATACGTCGGTTTGGCAGGTGGGTTAAGCTATCGTAAAAAGCTAGCCGCTGAATAGTCTCTTCATTAGTCTTCTTATCTGTTACATCACTAATAAAACCACTCCAGCTGACAACACCATCTTGCTCTCGCTGAACTTGAGCAGTGGCAGCAAGCCACTTCCTAGAGCCAGGTTCTAATTCCACGGGGAATTCATACTTCCATGGAGTTAAGTTAAAAGCGCTTTTATTCAAGCTTTCAAAAATAGCTAGCCGCTGCTGCGCTGGTACCAACTGCAGGATGACACTCGGGTTTTCAAGGGCGTCTTCTGGCGCAACCCCAAACAGCTGCTTAGACGCACTACTTATATAATTGAACGACAACACCCCGTGCTCATCCCGCGATAACTGGTACACCATACCAGGAACTCGGTCGGCAATGCGGTGCAGCCTATCGGTCAGCTCTTGTACCTTCTGCCCGCGTTGCTCCGCTGTCTGCTCAAGGGATTTTTGTTTGTTTATCAGAACCACCACTACGGTGCTTATTACCACAATAAACATGGCAACAATTAAGGTGCTCATCACCAAGTCACTGGAACTTGCCCCACTGACCGCTATAGAGGATGCATTGGTATTTGGGAAGAACACAGTGGCGTGCATTGCTGTGTAATGCATACTGGCAACGGCTAAGCCCATGACCACAGCACTTAAGCTAATACGTAAGCGACGGTGCTGAATATAGGGCTTCAGGACAGAACGAATAGCAAGGGCCAGTACTGCCATAACAATAGCCACAACAATGGAAGCAAAAAACCAGTTTGGTACGTAGCGCATTTCAGCGACGGTTTCCATGGCCGCCATGCCTGTGTAGTGCATGGTCCCAATACCAGCTCCCATCAACACGCCACCGCCAATGGTGGACCACCAAGAGTTTATTCGACGGTATAGAATAGCTAAGGTTACCCACGCGGCAAGCACTGCCGGAATAACAGAAATCGCAGTTAATGTGGGCGTGTAAAAAATAGGAACGTCAATACGATAACTGACCATGCCAATAAAGTGCATAGCCCAAATGCCAAGCCCCATCGCGACTGAACCACTTAAATGCCAAAAATTACGCTGCGCAGTCGACTTTGCTGCGCGCATAATATCCGTATGAAACATACTAGCGAAGGCGGCCAAAATGGCCATAAACAGAGACAAGGCCACCAGCCAAGGTTTATGGTGGCCTTGGTAGGCTAAACTCAAGTCGTGAAATTCAGTTACGAAGGGCAATACACTCATAGAGTTCCTTGGCTGCAACACAAGCTAAGTAGTGTTATTAAAATACATGACTTTGTAGCTCACTGCGAGCTTTTAACTTCTTATTGTAATCAAGCGGTTACAAACACTTCACTTTAAGGCACTTAAGAAAAAATCCACTAACATTCGTATTTTCGGCGACAGATGCCGATTATGGGGATAAACCACCCAAATGTGCTCATCTTCTGCCCGCTTATGGTCCAGTATACTAACAAGCGCCCCTGTTTCTATATGATGCTCGACATAATAGTCAGGCAGCTGCGCAATCCCTAACCCTTTTAAAGCTGCGTCGGTTAAACTGTAACCATTGTTGTAACGCAGTCTTCCTGTCATACGCACACGCCGCTCACGCCCCCCTTCACTAAACTGCCAATGGTCTGGCGTTCCAAGTAGGCATTTGTGCTGCGCCAACTCGGCTATAGAGTGGGGCGTACCAAAAGTATTTAAATACTCCGGCGCGGCACATACATAATTGGTTCGTTTGCTCAGTTTGCGGGCCATCATAGTAGAGTCGTCAAGCCGGCCTATGCGAACGGCAAGATCATAGCCCTCGTCCACTAAGTCTATCTGGCGGTTACTCAAGTAAGCTTCTACTTCTACGTCGCTGTACTTTTGAACAAAGTCGTTCACCAAAGGCAGTATGTGTTTTTCTCCGTAAGCAACGGGGGCAGTGAGTTTTACTTTCCCTTGAGGCCTAGACTGCAAACGGGTAATCGCTCGTTCCGCTGCATCAAGCCCATCGAGCACGCTACGGCAGTGCTGATAGAACAAGCGCCCTTCTTCCGTTAAAGTCACTTTACGGGTTGTCCGGTAAAACAGCTTGGTACGCAAGCGCTTTTCAAGCGCGCTCACTTGCCGGCTCACCTGAGCCGTCGAAATAGCAAGCTGTCGGCCTGATTGGGTAAAGCTTTCGGTTTCAGCAACCGCCACAAATTCAGAAATACCTTCCCATTGCACTATTATTACTCCACAGTAAAAGTGTATTGCATTATAGCTAAATTATCTCTTGCAAGAATAGGTCTATACTTAAATCATCGCTTAGAAACATTGAAGCACAACTCAACGAAGGAAGACCCTTATGACCGATAAATTTATTAAGTCCAGAGCCGCTGTAGCCTGGGGCCCAGGTGAGCCACTGTCTATTGAAGAAGTCGACGTGATGCTACCGCGCAAAGGCGAAGTGCTAGTACGCATTGTCGCTACCGGTGTCTGTCATACCGACGCATTCACCCTGTCTGGTGATGACCCTGAAGGTGTATTCCCAGCCATTTTAGGCCACGAAGGTGGTGGTATTGTTGAACAAGTCGGTGAAGGTGTCACCAGCGTTGAAGTTGGCGACCACGTTATTCCACTCTATACCCCAGAATGTGGCGAGTGTAAGTTCTGCTTGTCCGGCAAAACCAACCTGTGCCAGAAAATTCGTGAAACCCAAGGTAAAGGTTTAATGCCCGACGGCACCACCCGTTTCTATAAAGACGGCAAACCAATTTACCACTACATGGGTTGCTCTACCTTCTCTGAGTACACGGTGCTTCCAGAAATTTCACTTGCCAAAGTAAACAAAGAAGCCCCACTTGAAGAAGTATGCTTACTCGGTTGTGGTGTGACGACGGGTATTGGTGCAGTGAACAATACGGCAAAAGTTGAAGAAGGCGCTACGGTAGCTATTTTCGGCTTAGGTGGTATTGGCCTGTCCGCTATTATTGGTGCCGCTATGGCCAAAGCCAGCCGTATCATTGCCATTGACATTAACGAAGCCAAATTCGACCTAGCGAAAAAGCTTGGCGCAACCGACTGCATTAACCCGAACGACTACGACAAGCCAATTCAAGACGTCATCGTTGAACTCACCGACGGTGGTGTAGACTACTCCTTCGAGTGTGTGGGTAACGTCAACCTCATGCGCTCTGCGCTAGAGTGTGCACACAAAGGCTGGGGCGAGTCGGTTATTATCGGTGTTGCCGGTGCTGGCCAAGAAATATCTACGCGCCCATTCCAATTAGTAACAGGCCGTGTTTGGCGTGGCTCTGCTTTCGGTGGCGTAAAAGGTCGCACCGAGTTGCCAGAGTACGTTGAACGCTACTTAGCAGGCGAATTTAAACTAAGCGACTTCATTACTCACAACATGTCGCTCGAACAAATTAATGAGTCGTTCGAACTCATGCATAAGGGTGAAAGCATTCGCTCTGTGGTTCACTTCAATAAGTAACCACTCCTGATTCACTCCCCGCAGCATGCCTGCGGGGTTTCCTATTGAGGTAAAACCATGTCGATTAAAAATGTAAGTGGTAATAAAGTATTTGGTGGCTGGCATAAGCAATACAGCCATGACTCAAGCACGTTAAACTGCGCTATGCAGTTCGCAATTTACTTGCCACCACAGGTAGCAAGTGGCGCCAAAGTACCCGTGTTGTACTGGCTTTCAGGGCTTACCTGCACCGACGAAAACTTCATGCAAAAAGCAGGCGCTATGCGCATGGCGGCTGAACTCGGCATAGCCATCGTGGCCCCCGACACCAGCCCCCGTGGTGACGACGTAGCCAACGACGACGGCTACGATCTAGGGCAAGGCGCAGGCTTCTATGTGAACGCCACAGAAGCTCCGTGGAACAAGCACTACCACATGTACGACTACATTGTGAACGAACTACCAGAGCTGATTGAAGCCAACTTCCCAGTGACGGACAAGCGCGCAATTAGCGGCCACTCCATGGGCGGGCACGGTGCCCTTGTTATTGGTATGCACAACCCTGAGCGTTACACGTCTATGTCGGCGTTTAGCCCCATTTGTAACCCCATCAATGTTCCTTGGGGTCAAAAGGCGCTGACTGCCTACTTAGGCACCAACAAGGAAACATGGGAAGCATACGACGCAAGCGAGTTAATGCGTAAAGCAACCAACTTCTTGCCGGTAAAAGTTGACCAAGGCGGTGCTGACAACTTCTTAGAAGAGCAGCTCACCCCAGAAGCACTGAAGCAAGCAGCCGAAGCAAGCGGTTACCCACTTGAGCTAAACATTCATGAAGGGTACGACCACAGCTACTACTTCATCTCAAGCTTCATCGACGAACACCTGCGCTTCCACGCAGAGCATTTAGCTAAGTAATCTAGGTAAGTAAGAGAAGCTAACTCGAGTGTCACAAAGCCAAAAGCCCCACGTGTCAATGCGCGGGGCTTTTTTCTTAGTGTTTGCTTGCGCTTTCAAGTGCGCTCACGCGCTTTTCCAATTCATCAACTTTTGCTAATAAGTCTTTTTTGGTTGGCGAGCCACTTGCAAATTTAGAGATAACGTCGTCAAATCCTGTAATAACAGAGAAGACTAAAAGTGCGATCCCAATATATACAGCCCATTCCACCATATTTGATGGCTCCATCATATCCCCTCAACATTTAAGTCAACAAACCTTAAGTATCACTTAAAAGTAGTGCTTCATCATGCGTCACGCCAATAGTTATTCGCCGCAGCCACCGTTTGAAAGTTCAACGCAATCACATGCGAAGCCGCCGTTAAACCATCCGCCGAATTCGCATACTCCGGGCGTAATTTGTGCAATACGTCTGGATCAGGCTGCGTGTATTTCACACCACGACGGCTTAACGTAGTAGCCAGCTCATAACCTTCCTGCGGTGTTTTTGTAATAAGAGAAGTTAACCATGCGTCTGCCATATTGTGCTCCTGTTTATGAATATACCTTTTTAATGCCTATTCAAAATATAGCAGGTATTTCAGAAAGCTCACGGCAGTTTAGGAACGTGGGGTTGTTGCACTTATTAGTTGAATCTAAGCTTCGTTATATTCATAGCCTATTGATTAAAAAGTTGTTCTACCGTCTTCATTGGTAAGAACATACGAATATGCCCATTATGTTCACACAATACTTCAAAGCCAAACTTCGTATAGAACGCTTGAGCGGAGTCTGTAAGACAGTCCACAACAATTGCGTATGCCCGCATGTGATTGTTAACCTCCCACAAGTATTTCAGGGCACGAATAAGACTAACCTTTCCGAGCCCAGAGCCATGAAACTCTTTGTGCACCGCTAATTGAGCCAAAAGAAAAACAGGGATTGGATATCTAGGAAGTTTCTTTGCTAGTGGTACCGGTAATGTCTCTCTGCTAATTGAGCTCGGTGCAACACTATAAAATGCACAAATAGCGAACTTTTGATTTAGCATTGGTTGAGCACTAGGTAAAACCATTGTTCGGCTGATGCCTGCTTGCATGTGCTTTGCAGCTTGAGTTTTGATAAATCTGTTTAACTCTTGCTCACCACAATCAAATGAGTTGCGGTCATGCTTTGATTTACTAAGCTCTACGAACTCTTTACCCCAACTCACTTAATGCCACTCTCATCTGTAAATTTGGCAGCATCAAGCAAAGCTTGATTCGGAGCTTTCGCTTTATTACACGCAGCCATAAACTCGTCAAATACGTTGTCTTTGACCATAATACTTTCATGCTCCTCAATAACATGAGTCGCATCTTCGTCCATAAGTCTCACAACATATTCAGTAAGACTTTTTAAACCAAGTAAAGCCGATGCTTTTTCGGCTTTTGCCTTGATCTCTTCATCAAGGCGGATATCTAAACGTGCCGTTGCCATAACCCCTCCTATGTACGGATACATTCCGTAACTCTGGAGATTATAGTGCAAACTTAAAGCACATTCAATTTGTACGGAAGTTTTACGGAGCGAGAAAGAATATAACGACCAAGCTCACCTGCCCATACTGTGGAGGTTTTTTTGTGAAACAATGAAGCGATAGCTGTAACTACCCCGTAAAATAATACAGATTACTCGTAGAATTTCTTTTAAGCTAAAGCAAAGGAGTTTTACGATGAGCAAACGAAAGACTGAAAGCCAAATTGTGGCGATTTTGAAAGAAGCTAAAGTCGGCATGCCGATCAAAGACCTCTGCCGTAAGTACGGCATCGACAATTCAACATTTTATAAGTGGCGCGAAAAATATGGCGGTATGGAAGCGTCCGATGTGTGCCGCTTAAAAGAGCTTGAAGAAGAAAACCGTAACCTACGGATGGAAAAGGAAATTTTAAAAAAGGCGTCAGCCTTCTTTGCGAAAGAAATGAAGTAAAGTTTGATTTCATCATGTGTGAATCAACGTATTATCCGGTCACAGTCTTGTGCCAGGTAATGGGCGTAAGCCGCTCAGCATTTTATGGCTGGAAACAGCGCCCAGGTAAGTTGATTCCGGCCCAAGAGCTCAAAATGCGTCGACGCATGAAAAAGCTTTTTGAACTCAGCCGAGAAAGTCTGGGCAACCGAGAGATGATGAAGAAGCTGCGTGGAGAAGGCTATGAAATCGGTCGCTATAGAGTACGTAAGCTGATGAAGCAAATGAAGCTTATCGTGCGTCAGCGGGTAGCCTATAAAGTGAAACGAAGCGCAAACATACTGACACTGTTGCTAACAACCTACTGAATCAAAACTTTAACCCAACTGGGCCCAATGAAGTTTGTGCGGGCGATGTAACCTACTGCCGCACTGCCGAGGGCTGGATGTACCTAGCGGTCGTTATGGACTTGTACTCGCGACGCATTGTCGGGTGGCATATGGATAAGCGCATAACCACCGACTTAGTATGCAAAGCGTTGGCTAAAGCTTACAACCTCAGACAGCCGCCGGCAGGGCTGGTGTTTCACAGTGACAGAGGCTCACAGTACACCAGCAAGCGCTTTCGCAAATTGCTTCACAGCTACAAGATGCGGGGAAGTATGGGAGATGTGGGAGCTTGTTGGGATAACGCCGTCGTCGAGCGCTTCTTTGGTAGTTTAAAACACGATTGGCTGTATAAAGTACCTCAGCCAACCCGCGAGCACATGAAGGCAGATGTGGCGGCTTACATGCGCTATTACAACTTGGAGCGGTTGCATACTGCTAATGGTGATATGTCACCGGTAGATTATGAAAACACGCTAAGAAAAGTGTCCGGTTTTAGTTGACCAGCACATCATCGGAAAGCACGTCTTTAACGACCTCCGTGTCACCTTCAGTTAAAGCAGTTCGAAATGCATCAAGCACAGCGGTCGGCTCAGATAGTTTTTCGGCGCTACTGGGCGCTGAAATAAACATTACCGAAACCATAAAAACACTCACAAGTAATTTCATTCTTCTTATTCCTTACATTAACCGGGGGAAAACGCGCTGCTTAGCGCAGAGGCCAGGATAAAAATAGTGACAGCCAATACCATTTCTACCGTTATCGATTGCTTCAGTCGCTTCGCAGCCGACTCATTATTCAACTGGGGTACCAGCTTTAATTTATGCCGTGCGGCAACAAGAAGAATCAACGCCACAAACACAAGCTTCGTCAGCAATACCGTGTCGTATGATGTTAATGGCAGCTCTGGTATCCACTGTCCGGTTGCACTACGATACATAACCAAGCCCGCAATAAGGAGTATTGGAACCGCTGCAGACATATGCACACCAAAACGCTCCATAATGGCTTTCGCTTTAGCAAGCGGTACCGACGTTGCCAGCTTTCGCAATGAGTTAAGACTGCCGAACCAAACCCAAGCGACTAACAAGTGTGTTAAAAGCGCTAGCTTTCCCCACCAGACGGCGTCACTGCCGTGACCAATACTTAAAAAGCTCCATCCCATGAGTCCAATGGCGACAACATATAGCACCCACTTTATACGTTTTAGCTTAACAACGGAGTAAACAATCCAAGCAATAGCAACCGCTATCTGAAGTTGGATGAACAACCCAATAGGGCCGGTCCATATAAACTGCATGTAGGTCGTGTCAATCATGCCGGCAAAGCCTTCAGCAGCAAAACTACCGACTTTCAGAAAAAAATACAGAAGGCTTGCCAGTAATAGAAGCAACGCAACAAGGCTATTCTTTCGTTCAGACTGCTTTTTTAAACCGGACAAATAAACGATATAAGGCGAGGCGGTCATCACCGCGTTAAGCCAGAATATAAAGGCCAACGTTAAAACGCTGGCCACACTCCAAAGGGTCATCATTTCACCTCAAAGCTAAAATCACCCGATATTTTATGACTGTCCCCACCCATTGCCGTCCAATAAACCGTATAACCACCTGACGCCAAATTGTTTTTAACAGCAATTTCGTACGCTGCTTTGGGAGTCATGCTCATCGAAAAGTCCAGCGGATGCATTTTACCGTCATCTGAGTGCAGCATAATTTTAGCCAGACGAACATCACCGGAAAAATTCATCGTAATTTCCGTTGGTGACTCGGACAAAGTCGCACCGTCCTCCGGGCTACTGGATGTTAGGCCGACGTGAGCGCTGGCCCATGCACTAAAAAATAACGCGGTACCGAAGGCTAATTTAAGTACGTTTTTCATGTTGTTTCCTCTTTGTTTTATTATCAATTAAAACCAAACTCTGGCCCCAAGGATCACGCCTGTTTCTGTGGTGTCTTCACCCATAACCATCCAGTTCACAGTGTATTCAGAAGCTGCTAGCTCAGGCAGCGGAATTGAAAACTCTGTTGCACTTTGCCGTCTCGATGGCAAAGTTAGGGCAGTTTCGTTTTGCGCTTTATCTTTTAGGCTAAGTTGAATTAAACGCACAGGCCCCGAGAATGATAATTCCAGCTTGCTTGGTGCTTTATTTAGTATCTAGTATCGCGCCATTCGCTGGGTTTGAACTGCTCAAGCCCACATGCGCCCATACCGAGCTACTGAGCACAAAACCTATAAACAGTACAGCTGTTTGTAATAACTTCATTATAATTTCCTTATTTTAGAACCAAGCTCTCAGGCCGATGACAACTTGTGTGCCTTCTACTTTTTTACCTTCAACACGCGCAAATTCCGCTGTATTACCAAATTTCCTTGCCCATTCCACGCCAATATATGGGGCGAACTCACGTTTAATTTCGTAGCGTAGCCGTAGCCCTGCACTTATATCTGAAAGACCTGAGCCAATGCCTAATACGGCATCATTTTTGCCGTATAAATTCACTTTCACCTCAGGGGTTAAAATAAGCTTTTGAGTCAGCAGCATTTCGTACTCTGCAGTTACACGCATGGCAGTACGACCCTCTTCACCAATGAAAAGCGCAGCATCGATCTCGAAAAAATAGGGTGCCAAACCTTGCAGGCCTAATACTGCCCAGTTGCGTGAAGGCGAAGGCTCAAGGTCAACCCTGATGCCCACTTGCGCGTCCCAATAAGGAGCTATCGCACGACTATAGAGTGCTTGTATTTCAAGCTCTTTGTTGTCGGCATTTTGATATTCACCTTTGGTTTTTAACCAAAACTTATTTATGTCTTTCCCCATCCATGCCTGAATGTTGAAGCTGGTTGGTTCGTTCGAACCCACGCCCCTTTCCACTTCATCAAACATAACTTTGGTTAACAGCGGGTCATCGCCACCTCCCGCCTGAGCAAGCCCACTCATAAACAAAACGGCTATTAAACTAAGCTTAAAGCCTATTACATTAATGTTTTTCATATCGACCCCTTACCTAACCACTACTTTAAGAAACATACCTGGCATGTGATAAAGCAAGTGGCAGTGATATGCCCATTTGCCTATTGCGTCGGCCGTTACCAAATAACTTATGGTTGAGCCCGGTTGAACTATTACCGTATGTTTTCGTGGTATAAAGTCTGGGTCGCCCGTTTCAAGATCACTCCACATGCCGTGTAAATGCATAGGGTGGGTCATCATAGTGTCGTTTACTAAGGTAAAGCGTACGCGTTCGCCATATTCAAGCACTAAAGGCTCCGCATCTGAAAAGCGCACACCGTTAATAGACCACATATAGCGGTGCATATTGCCCGTTAAGTGCAATTGAATTTCGCGGCTAGGTTGGCGCTTGTCGTAGGTTGGGTGCAAACCTTTCAGGTCTGCATAGGTGAGCACTTTGCGATTGTATTCTGCTTGGTGGTTTCTTAGGCCTATGCCTGGATCATGCAAGCCGTTTTGTGGTGCATCGGCACGCATATCTATATGAGGCCCGTATTCGGCGTCCGCATGCTTAATTTCTGCGGTACTACCAAAACCTGCTAAGCCTAAAGCCGGCGTACCCATTGCCATACTGCCATGGTCCATTTCTGCGTGTGCCACAGCCCCGTGATCCATAGCTCCATGAGCCATGTTACCGTGGTCCATATCGCCGTGGTCCATACCTTCCATGCTCATGCCCATGTCGCCATGGCCAAGTATAGGTGCAGGGTCCATGCTTGGCACCGCCGCAACTAAATGCGCAGCAGACGTTAAGTTACCAACTGTAAAGCCTGTTCTATCTATATTTTGCGCGAAAATGCAGTAAGCATTCCCTTCTTCAGGCTCAACAATAACGTCATAAGTTTCTGCTACGCCCATACGGAACTCGTCAACTTCAACAGGCTGAATATTTTGTCCATCAGTAGCCACTACAGACATTTTTAAACCGGGTATACGCACGTCGAATATGGTCATTGCTGCAGCATTAATAAAGCGTAAGCGTACTTTTTCACCTTGTTTAAAGAGCGCATTCCACCCTTGCTCTGGGGTCTTCCCATTCATTAGAAATGTGTATGCTGCACCTGTCACGTCTGAAATATCTCGATCGCTCATGCGCATATCGTTCCACATACCACGAGCTTTCCAGGTATTAATTAGGCCATGCTTTCTAATATCCGTGAATAGGTCTGAAACGGTGCGTTCGCTGTAGTTGTAATAGGTTGATTGCTTTTTGAGGTTTGCATAAATTTTTTCTGGCGGTGTGTCTGACCAATCCGACAGCATCACGACATATTCGCGATCATAGACAACAGGATCTGGCTCGGCTGGGTCAATAATAATTGGCCCATATACCCCTGTTTGCTCTTGGAAGCCTGAATGGCTGTGGTACCAGTAGGTGCCGTTTTGCTGAACTTTAAATTGGTATTCAAAGGTTTCCCCAGGCTTAATTCCGTCGAAGCTTAAGCCTGGTACACCGTCCATTTCTGTTGGCAAAATAATGCCATGCCAATGAATAGAGCTGTCTTGATCAAGGTTGTTCTTTACTCTAAGAGTAACTGTTTCACCTTCTTTCCAGCGTAAAATTGGTGCTGGCAACACTTGGTTAACCACAGTAGCTCGAGCCGACTTACCAGTGAAGTTAACCGTTTTATAATCGATACTGAGATCAAACACCTTTCCCGACAACTGGGTAAGCGACTCACTTATCGCTTTTGCAAAGGCGTTCTTAGGAAACGGTAAAGCCGCCAGTGCCAACATGGCCGAAGCGCCAAGTACAAAACGTCGGCGACCTTTATCTTGCAAACCGCTAATTGATTCTAAATTGTTCTTTGTATTACTCATTCAACCGACTCCTCAAGGGTATTCACTTGGGCAAATACTTCCGTACTGCCGTCTGCATTTAATTGCAGTATTTGGTATGGCCTAAACATGTTTTTATATTCCATGCCCGGGCTACCAACCGGCATAGCTGGCACAGATAAACCAATGGCATTCGCTGGCGGTGCGGCTAAGAACGCATGTACAAACTTAGCTGGTATGTGCCCTTCAAACACATAACCTTCAGCTGAAATAGCGGTATGGCAAGACTGGTATGAGCCACTCACGCCCTTGCTTAATTTAAATTCATACAAGCCACCAATATTGTGTGGGTTAGCAGTAAACCCCCGTTCATTGGCGTGATCTATCCACGCATTACAACAGCCACAATTAGGGTCTTTATACACATCGAGCACTATCGGGTTGGTGGTAACCTGACTCGTTTCGGCCTGGGCTGCAGGTGTAAGTCCTAGAACCATAAGGGCTGATAATAAGATGGCTGGTTTTACCAAAAAAAGTTGCCGATAAATTGAATTCATTGTCTTACCTCCAATTCAATATTAATTCTTGCTTCTATGAAAAATGATGCCTTCATTACTATGAACTAATTTAGTTTTGTGACCCGTAACCGAAGCGCATTAACAATCACACTAAACGAGGACAGTGACATCGCCGCTGCAGCAAATATAGGTGATAAAAGAATACCGAAAGCCGGATACAGAACACCTGCTGCAATGGGCACTCCAGCAGCGTTATAAACAAACGCAAAAAACAGGTTTTGGCGGATATTGTGCATCGTTGCTTTCGACAATTGTCTTGCATCTACAATGCCCATAAGATCGCCGCGTAGCAGCGTAATGCCAGCACTTTCAATGGCAACGTCTGTTCCCGTGCCCATAGCAATACCCACGTCGGCTGTGGCTAAAGCAGGGGCGTCATTCACACCATCCCCTGCCATGGCAACAATTCGCCCTTCATCTTTTAAGCGTTGAACAAACTTGCCTTTATCTTCTGGTAAAACCTCCGCTTCTACTTCATCAATATCTAGTTTACGCGCCACTGCTTCAGCCGAGGTGCGGTTATCACCTGTTAGCATCACCACACGCATGCCTTTCTTATGTAAAGCTGAAATAGCACGTTTCGTCGTTTCTTTAATAGGGTCTGCTATAGCAATTAAACCGCACACTTGCCCTGCAACAGCAGCAAATATTACGGTTGCACCATCAGTACGCAGTTGGTCGGCTTGTTCATCGAAAGCTGTGGTGTCTACACTTTCTACTTCCATCAGTATGCGATTACCAAGCAGTACTCTCTTCCCATCAATGGTGCCGACAACGCCTTTACCATTTGGAGAATCAAAACCTTCTGCATTGGGTAAATCCAATTTCATACTGGCGGCTTTTTCAAGAATGGCATGGGCTAAGGGATGTTCACTGCCCTTTTCTAAGCCTCCGGCATAACGCATTAGCTCCTTCTCGCTGAAACCATTTAATGGAACTAACTTTGTTACCTGTGGCTTGCCTTCGGTTAAGGTGCCCGTTTTATCGATCACAACCGTGTCTACTTTTTCCATACGCTCTAGGGCTTCGGCATTGCGAATGAGTATTCCTGTTTGAGCACCACGGCCCACACCCACCATAATTGACATAGGAGTAGCCAGGCCTAACGCGCAGGGGCACGCAATAATTAATACGCTTACCGCGACTATAAGCCCGTACGTCATAGGCGGGTTCGGCCCGTAAATCGACCAAACAACAAAAGCAATGGCGGCAATAACTATCACTGCTGGTACAAACCAGCTTGAAACTTTATCAACTAACCCTTGAATAGGCGCACGGCTACGCTGAGCAGTAGCAACCATTTGCACAATTTGCGAAAGCATGGTGTCGCGGCCAACTTTGTCAGCACGCATAATAAAACCGCCTTGCTGATTAATACTGCCACCAATAACTTGGTCACCTGCTTTTTTACTCACTGCTAAGGGCTCACCGGTAACCATTGACTCATCAACGTTAGAACGGCCTTCAAGCACTTCGCCATCGAGGGGCACTTTATCGCCAGGCCTAACTCTTAAACGGTCGCCTACTTTTACCTGCTCAAGCGGAACGTCCGATTCATCGCCATTGTCAGCTAATTTTCTTGCTGTTGCGGGGGCTAAATCTAATAGCGCTCTGATTGCCCCTGAGGTTTTCTCTCTGGCACGCAATTCCAGTATTTGCCCAAGCAACACCAATACCACAATGACAGCGGCGGCTTCAAAATAAACCGCAACCGAACCATCGGCTTGTCTAAATGCCTCAGGAAACACCTGCGGAATTAATGTCGCCACTAGGCTATAAACTAACGCGACACCAGTACCAATGGCGATCAAGGTAAACATGTTTAAGTTACGACTTAAAACTGATTTCCAACCTCTAACAAAAAATGGCCAACCACACCAAGCAACAACCGGTGTTGCCAGCGCTAACTGAATCCAATTCGAGGTTTGTGGCAATATCATGTGCTCAAGGCCAGTAAAGTGACCGCCCATTTCAAGCAAAAATACTGGTAACGCAAGTATCAACCCAACCCAAAAACGCCGCGTCATATCCACTAATTCTTCCGACGGCCCATCGTTCAGAGTTATTTGCTCAGGCTCTAAGCCCATGCCGCATATAGGGCAATCGCCGGGGCCTTGTTGGCGAACTTCCGGATGCATAGGGCAAGTGTAAATACTTCCTGCAGCAACGGGCTCTGCCTGTTGTGGGCTATCGTTTAAGTACTTTTCTGGGTTTTTGTCAAACTTAGTCTGGCAACGGTCAGAACAGAAGTACCAAGGCTTACCCGCATGTTGGCTACGATGCTCTGTCGTATGAGGGTCTACCTTCATGCCACACACAGGGTCTTTTACCGTATGTTCACTCATTACGTGCTCCTTTTTTATCCGTAGGCCAATCTGAAAAAGCAATGAAATACAGTAAAGCCAAATTGACTACTGGAACTAAAACAAGCAGGCCCAACACACCGGGGTAACCGGTACGCTGACATATTCGCCAAGTGGGTATTACCAATGCAATGGCTATCACTAACATCCATAACCAGTGGCCAGCCCACATAGTGTGACCAAACATATTACTGTTCATCATGGTGTAACCTCCGACTTTAATTAACTATCGCTGTACGGCTATGCGCAATAATATTTAGCTATACACAGCGACCCGGTAGACTTTCAGCCTTTGTACAATGGCTATCACAACACCCCAACCTGAATTGAAGCTGAAAATTTACAAATAAATATTAAAAGTTGATTTATTTGCTGTGCCCGGCTAATTAAACCAAACTAGTTCTCTTATTTAATAAATTGTTTGAGGTTATTGCATGAGGTTATTGTTGGTAGAAGACGACCGCCTGCTTGCTCAAGGCCTTGCCAGCCAGCTTGAAAAGTCAGGCTTTAGTGTAGATATCACTCACTCTGCTCGCGGAGCGACAATTTTAGGCCAGCAAGAAGACTATAGAGCCTGTGTGCTCGACCTCGGCCTGCCAGACGGTAATGGCTTGGATATTCTGAAAACATGGCGCTCTAATAACATTAATGTTCCAGTACTTATTCTCACCGCAAGGGGCGACTGGCAAGACAAGGTTAACGGTCTCAAAGCTGGAGCTGATGATTACTTGGCAAAACCATTTCAAACGGAGGAATTAATTGCCAGGTTAAACGCCATAGTGCGCCGGAGTGAAGGCCGTGTTTTCTCAACCGTTAAAGCGGGCCGCTTTGAACTTGATGAAAACCGCCAGTGCCTCAAAATTGAAGGTGATACAGAGCACAGCCTAACAGGCACTGAATTCCGGCTGCTGCGCTGCCTGATGAGTCGGCCCGGCCAAATTTTTTCTAAAGAGCAACTTATTGAGCAGCTCTATAATTTGAGCGAAAGTCCCAATGAAAATGTAATTGAGGCGTATATTCGACGGTTAAGAAAGCTTGTTGGCGCTGAAACAATTGCCACCCGCCGAGGGCAAGGATACCTATTTGATGACACTATTTAAAAAGCCAACCTCGGTAAAAGGCACGCTGCTTATTTTATTGTTACCCGCTGGCATCGTTATGATGACTATCGCGTGGTTTATACACGGCCAACTACTAGAAAAAATGTCCCGAGAGTTTGTGGAAAGCCGGCTACAAGAAGAAGTGGCTTTTTTAGAGCACCATATTCGTCAAGCAGAAGGTAATATTGACATGCTTGAAACGGGTGATTATTTCGAGAAAGTATTCCACCACGCCTTTGCACTGCAGTCGCCTGAACAAACCGTTATTTCTCCAGCAGCCTGGCACTTGCTGTTAAGGCCTCTTTTACAAGTTGAAAAGGAAGGGGTTATTTGGGTTAGTAATGCCGGGTTAGAAGAATTGCCCTCAGACCTGCTTGCCTACCGAAAGTCTTTTTTTATCAATGACACTCCTATTACAGTCATTGTTGCTGAAGATATGCGAGCACTACAAAGTAGCCAAGCCAATTTACACACTTGGACTGCTGTAGTTTCACTGTTACTTATATTTTTGCTTGTGGCGGTAACTTGGGTAGGTATTAATTTATCCATGCGTCCTGTTGCTTCGCTCAAAGCATCGCTTAAAGGGCTTCAAAGCGGTGAAATTTCTCGCATTACTACTCAAACACCAGAAGAGTTTAAACCGCTGGTTCAACAACTGAATCAACTGCTTGACTCACTCGACCAACGGTTAGAACGCTCTCGCGAAGCGCTGGCTAACTTGTCTCACAGTGTAAAAACTCCTATAGCGGCCCTTAGGCAAATTCTCGAAGACACCAGCCGCCCGATAAATAATGAACTTCGGCTTGAAATGGCTTCACGGCTGGCCGAACTCGATAAACAATTAGAAGCCGAAATGCGGCGCAGCCGATTTGCCGGGCCACAAATTGGCAAAAGCGCACACCCGGTAAAACAAGCGCGCGAGTTGCTATGGATGCTAGGCCGGCTGTATCAAGATAAAACGTTTGAATTGTCGACCGCTCTTACAGAGGACTCGCGCTGGCCAATAGAAGAGCATGATTTAAATGAAATTCTAGGGAACACACTCGACAATGCAGGGAAATGGTCTGCGGGCTGCGTTGAGTTGTATTTGCAACAAACTAAAAGTATTGCTCAAATCATAATAACTGATGACGGTGCAGGAGTGGCTGACGCAGAAGTTATGCATTTAGGCCAAAGAGGTTGGCGCCTTGATGAGCAAGTTCCTGGTCACGGCCTTGGCCTTGCGATTGTTTGCGATATTGTTGCCCAATATAACGGCAACGTCTCTTTCTTAACTGGCTCTGCGGGTGGGCTAAAAGTAGTCATTGAAATACCCGTTTAAGCCGAGTGTGAGTTAGTACTCTATTCACAAAAAAGACCTCTCTAACAACCTTAAAGTTATTAGAGAGGCCAAAATAACGTTACTCATTCCCTTCCTGGATAAAGAACGCTTCTTAACTAGCTCCCAAAGTCATCATAACGAATACGTGAAGGTTCAACCCCTAATTCTTCTAACATCTGCAGTGCAGCTGCTAACATTCTAGGAGGTCCACACACGTAAAAATCGTACGACTCTAGGTCTTTGCCAGACAGGTAGGAAAGAACAGCTTCATGCACAAAGCCTTCTTTACCTTGCCAGTCACATGACTCTTTTTTGTCTGAAAGCACCGGCACAAAGTTAACTACCCCTTTGCTATTTAATGCTTCAAACTCTTCAGCATAAACAATTTCTTGTTTATTTCTCGCGCCATAGTAGAACTCAATTTGGCGTGGGCTTTCTTCATTCAGTTCTTCTTGTATTAAGGCTCTTAATGGGGCCATACCCGCACCACCACCAATGAAGAACAGCGTTCGTTCCGGCCCGTGAATACGATTAAAGTCACCGTAAGGGCCTTCAGCTACAATCTGCTCGCCCACTTTCATATTGCACATATAAGACGACCCAGCGCCCGGGTGTTTATGCCCGTTTGTTGGCGGCTGATAACGAACCGTAAAAACGAGCTCTTGCGACAAACCTGCTACAGTCTCCATAGAGTAGTTACGGCGAACATGGCCATGACTAAATGTTGCTTGGTTTATGTTCGCCCATTCAGTTGAAAATGCTTCCGGAACGTCGTGCGGCCGCGTACTGGTTTTAGCTTTAGGAACTAAGAACTGCATGTACTGGCCTGCTTTAAATTCAATTCCATCGCCTTCAACCTTAAACCGGAGCTCTTTGAGCATTGGCGTGAGGAATTTAGAGCCAACCAACTTAAGTTGGTACTTACCAACACAAAGCTTATCAACCTCAATGGAAGCAAGTTTACTCACCTGATGCTGGCACGCTAGGCGGCAGCCTTCGGCGAGTTGCTCTTCACTCAACAAGGCTCTTTCTGCTGCCGTAATGGGGGCGTCTTTAACGGCTTTTACTGTACAGAGCCCACAAGTACCACCACCACCGCAACCACTGGCAACCGGTATGTTTTGTTGCTGTAGTGTTTGCAGAATGGTTTTGTGGCCTGGTGCTCTTATTTGTTTGCGCTCAGTGCCTACAATGGCTTCAAAAGGTACTTTACGGAAACTAACCCGCATTTGCCCTGTGAAAAGCAAGTTCAGTAACAAAATCAAACCGGAGAGCGCAAACCACAAACTTACTGCGGCAGCTACAATAATCAGCATGTGATTAAAGTTTCTACCACCGGAATAGTCCATATAGTGCAACTTAAACATCCAGTCGCCGAGCAGCCAAGGGGTGTTACGGTGTTCTATAACACTGCCCGAAGTACTATCTACATAAACTCGCGTGTTAAGATCATCGTTATAGTTAATTCGGTAGCCTTGGCCTTCCCAACCATGCAGCTCTCCACTTGCTGTAATAGCAGTAATTGCTGTTACTTCACCAGGCCCTATATAGCTTGCGTTCGCTATTGCTTCAGCTAGCTCTGAGTTTGTATGCCAGGTTTGGCCTGTGCGCCCATCAAAGTAACTCACTCCTTCGCCATGGTGTACTTCAATTTGCGGCAACCCCACCACCACATGAGAGCGTACTTTGGTTATATTTTCTACATTCAGATCCAAGTTGGAAATATTAAATTGTGTCGTACTTAGTGCAACTTCTACCGAGTCTTTGCGGTACTGTTTGCCGCTCATATCTGCGTTGCCCACAATGGCAAAATATAAGCCACTTATGGTCCAAAGTAGTAGCTGCAAAACAATAATTAGGCTAGTCCAACGGTGTAGCCATTTTAAAAATCTCATAATGGCTTCCTCTTAGATGAACGTAAGGTTTGAATAACTAGAATAACCCCAGTAAATATGAAACCGAACGTAGCGATAATAAAGGCTCTCAACCACCAGGTAGTGATATTTGTACGCTCTTCATAATCCATTATGTGCAGCATCCACATAAAGTCGAAACCGCGCCAAAAGTCATGTCTACGTACCGTCATTTCGCCTGTATTTCTATGTAAATACAACGTTGTGTCGGCAAAGTCGTCGAAATCAACACGCCAAATAGGTAAGTGAGCAGGGCTTAGCTCAGACGGTGCTTCGGTTGTTAATAGCTCAACCTTTGCAATGTTCGGCACACCCTTTTTATAGTAGCGCTCGGCAAGATCACTAATATCATTGGTACTTAGCTCCACTACAGACAAGTCATCTAATTTCAGCAGAAATTTATGGGTATACGGATTTAATGGTTGATGGGGCACCTTCACCCCATCAATCTGATACCACCCTCAGATGGTTGATAGATCGACTCCGTAGTTGAGTTCCTCTGCGAAGTCCGGCAGTCCGTAACCGATGGTTTTCTTGTAGAAAGGAGAGACCTTCGCAGTCGGTGCCTTCTTCTTGTGCTTCGTGGTGTAGAGCATTCGTGCCCGCATCACCTCGAAGGAGTAACCGCGCCCTTCACGGTTCTTGTCCTTGGCCAGTCGGTTGATGGACTCCGTGTAAGCGTTGGTGACGGGCATGTCCGTCTCGAAGTAGGTCATGGTCTCTTCGCGCCAGTTTCCCACTGCCCTGACCAGATCGCTCCAGACTTCCTTTTGGCCCTTCGGGATGGTGGCTATCCACTCGTCCAGGGCGGCTTCTGCCTGGAGCCGTGTGGTAGCGTCCCAGATGCCGTAGAAGCGCTCCTTGTGCTCGTAGGCGGCCAGCAGTTGCGGGAACGCGCCTGTCCAGGTCTCCATGATGAGGCGCTCCCGGTCTGAGACTTCGTGAGCGCGTTTCAGCAGGATTTTCCGGTCTCCCTTGAGAGTCCGGCTCTGGGACGGTTTCAGCTCCTTTCTGAGGCCCTTGCGCACTCTCTCTAGGGCATCGTTGGCCATGCGCACCACATGGAACTTATCGACCACGATACGGGCCTGGGGCAGCACAGCCTTGACCGCTGCCCGGTAGGGGTTCCACATGTCCATGCTGACGATCTCGACCTTCTGCCGGTCTTTCAGCTTCATCAGGTAGTTGGTCACCACGTCCTGGCGGCGGGTGGCCAGCAGGTCGAGCAGGGTTCGCTCCTCAATGTTGGTCAGAATGCAGCGGTAGCGCTTGTTCAGGTATAGCTCGTCAATGCCCTGGATGCGGGGCGTCTCGAAGCGGTGCCAGCGCCCCAGGAACTCGGCGCGGGCGTTGAAGATGTCGCACACCGTCTTCTCGTCCAGGCCGGTCTGTGCCGCCACAAAGGTGTAGGGGTGGTTGAAGGATTCCTTCTCCACGTACTCATGCAGCCGCAGTGTCATACGGAATCCGTCCACCATCTCCGGTAGCTGGGGCCTGAATGTTGTCTTGCAGGCCCGGCAGGTGTATCGGCGGCGGACCACCCAGAGAGTGACCCGCTTGCCGTGGATGGGCAGATCACGATAGGGAACGTCACGCTTGCCGAACCGTACGAACTCACCCTGCACGCCGCATTCCTCGCAGGCGATGGGATCGGGCACGTCCACCTGGAAGTGCATTTCGTCGTCGGTTGATTTGCAGCCCAGTACTTGGTATTGCGGCAGGTGAAGGATGTTGTCGGGAAGTTCGGTCATGGTGTTGTATAGGCGTAGGTGTCAGTCAGATCCATCCGACTCGGCATTGGTGTTTGCTTTTTTACCCAACAAGCTGCTGGAAACGAACTGACTGAAGAGGCTCTTTCTTCACGGGAAGCTCTTGAGGATTTTCTAACTGAGCAAGCAATAAATGGAGATCTCAAATGTGTTGACGTCGAGGTCATTGATGCTGAGCAGCATAGAAAGAATAATTACGGGCATGACTTCGAAGAATCATTTGAAGCGAAACACTACAGTTGGCTTTTCTATGTTGTTGTAGGAAAAATACTGACTGCATTGAGCAATATTCGTCTCTATTTCATCAACCGAAAGCACAAAAAGGCTAACAAAGCATTGCACCGGACAAGCCGGTGAATGCGGCGTAAATTCTCTACGAGATGACTGTGTTATAAATGGGATATTTACAAGTTAGTGGATTCTGAAGACAAAATAGCAACATATATTCTTCTGCTGAGGCAACTACACCAATAGTCTGCAAGCAGGTACCCGACTGAACAGTTGGCACTTTTATGATTGACACTTAACTTGTCACATGCAATTATTCTAATATATTAAATATTGAATGTATTGATTTTAAGGACATACGCTGTGGATTTGATTCAGTTTTTCAAGTGCCTATCTGACCTTAATAGGCTCACCTGCCTTTGCTTAATCCATCGAGCGGGAGAGGCTTGTGTTTGTGAAATTCAAGAAGCGTTAAACCTCGAGCAACCGAAAATTTCGCAATATTTAGCGCAATTACGCAAGTGTGGAATTTTGCAAAGTGAGCGACGCGGAAAGTGGGTGTATTACCGCTTTTCTGCTGACTTGCCGAATTGGGCACTCAAGGTCATCACTTGCTCAATTGAAAATAATCCAGCGCTATTTGCCGATGCAATAGCTCTGTTTGACAGTATTCATAGCCGCAATGCTTGCGATAACGAGAGCAATAACAATGCAGACAAATAATCAGTTAGAAAACCTTATTACTGAGCAGATTAGCGTGCCTCACCAGGAACATTTTTCTAGCCTAGACTCTAGGCATCCACCGCGTATTTTGCTGTTATACGGCTCATTGCGCCAGCGTTCATTCAGTCGTTTGGTTGTTGAAGAAAGCGCAAGATTGCTCAAACACATGGGCGCCGAGGTGCGTATTTTTAATCCTGAAGGTTTACCGCAGCCTGACACTGCAGATGAATCGCATCCGAAGGTGCAAGAATTACGTGATTTAATGGTGTGGTCGGAAGGTCAAGTCTGGTGTTCGCCTGAACGACATGGCGCGATGACAGGTATTTTCAAGAGTCAAATCGACTGGATACCACTCAGCCTCGGTGCTGTGCGCCCCACACAAGGGAAAACCTTAGCTGTAATGCAGGTCTGTGGCGGTTCTCAATCTTTTAATGTGGTTAATCAGCTCCGGGTATTGGGTCGCTGGATGCGGATGTTCACCATCCCAAACCAATCATCGGTTGCCAAAGCCTATCTAGAGTTCGATGAAAATAACCGTATGAAACCCTCGTCTTACTACAACCGAATTGTTGATGTAATGGAGGAGCTGGTGAAATTCACTTTACTACTTCGCAACAATACACCTTACCTGACCGATCGTTATTCAGAGCGTGTCGAAAGTGCAGATGAACTCAGTCAACGCGTCAATCAACGCTCGATTTAAGGATATTATGATGACAACAGTTAAATCAGAAAATGCACCAAGCACCTCTGAGGGCATGGGGTTATTTGAGCGCTACCTTACTCTTTGGGTAGCTTTGGCTATTCTTGCTGGCGTTTTGCTAGGACAGTTTGCGCCAGTGATTCCACAAACCTTATCGCGCTTTGAATATGCACAAGTGTCAATACCGGTGGCTGTACTGATTTGGGCAATGATTTTCCCGATGATGTTACAAATCGACTTTAGCTCTATTAAAAGCGTCGGAAAGCAACCTAAAGGACTGGTGATTACCACTACTGTAAACTGGCTGATCAAACCTTTTACTATGTTTGCAATAGCCTGGTTTTTCTTCATGGTGGTTTTTGAACCATTGCTACCTGCTGCCATAGCCAGCGAATACTTAGCCGGTGCCATCTTATTAGGTGCCGCACCTTGCACGGCCATGGTATTTGTGTGGAGCTATCTAACCCGAGGTGATGCCGCTTATACCTTGGTGCAGGTCGCCGTGAATGACTTGATTATGTTGGTTGCTTTTGCCCCTATCGTGGTTTTACTGCTTGGCATCTCTAACATTCAGGTGCCTTGGGACACAGTATTGTTGTCGGTGCTGCTGTATATCGTTATACCCCTAGCAGCCGGTTATTGGGTGCGAAATAGGGTTATTAAACACCGAGGTTTGGCGTGGTTTAACGATGTGTTTCTGAAGCGTGTTTCTTCGATTACACCTGTTGGATTGATCATAACCTTGGTGCTGTTATTTGCGTTTCAAGGCGATGTCATTATTGCTAATCCACTGCATATTGTACTGATTGCTATCCCACTTATTATCCAAACAGTATTGGTATTTGCTATTGCTTACGGCTGGGCTAAAGCGTGGCGTATTCCTCATAATGTGGCCGCCCCGGCTGGAATGATTGCGGCCAGTAACTTTTTTGAGTTAGCGGTGGCGGTTGCCATTGCTCTGTTCGGACTGCAATCAGGTGCTGCATTAGCCACCGTCGTCGGCGTGTTAGTTGAGGTTCCTTTAATGCTTGCGCTGGTGCGTTTTGCGAATAAAACGCGTCATCATTTTCCGGCTGTTGCCGTAACTGATCAACCTTCTTAAAGGACATATTATGCTGGTTATTTATCATAATCCCGAATGCGGCACTTCACGCAATGTACTTAAAATTATCCAGGACGCTGGCTACTCACCGATAGTGATTGAGTACCTAAAAGATGGTTGGACACGTGCGCAGCTGCTTGGGTTATTTGCTGCCGCCAACTTAACCCCCCAACAGGCCTTGCGGACCACTAAATCGCCTGCCGCCGAGCTGGGTTTGCTGGCCGATAATGTTTCTGATCAAGCAATTCTTGAGGCGATGATAAAGCATCCAATATTGGTCAATCGCCCGATTGTTTGCAGCCCTCAAGGTGTAAAGCTTTGTCGACCCAGCGAAGTGGTGCTCGATTTGCTTGAGAGCTGGCCAAAGGGCCCTTACTACAAAGAAGATGGTGAGCAAATACTCAACGCAGACGGCACACGCACAAGCTCAGTCCAATAGTTTAAGGCTCAATCAGATGAACATACTTATTTTTTTAGGAAGCGTTCGACAAAGCACGCCGCCGGCTCCAGCCCGTCTTGGTGAACGTGTTGCTTTATCGTGCAAGCAACATATTGAGCGTCAACTTTCAGCGCTTCAAGTTGAAGTAATTGACCCTCTAGATTTTGAGTTAGGACCTATCTTCAAGCCGCATTTTTCCTACACAAACACAGACGTTCCATCATCACTGCAAACATTGGCTGAAAAAATTGAGAAGGCAGATGGTTATGTGATGGTCAGTCCCGAGTACAACCACTCAATGAGCCCTGCGTTAGCCAACCTATTGAACCACTTTGGTAGCTCATTATTTTCTTATAAGCCTTCAATGATTGTGACTTACTCCGCAGGTCAATGGGGCGGAGCAAGAGCCGCTGTTAATATGCGCACTTTTTTATCAGAGCTTGGCTGTCTTCCTGTTTCAGCAATGATCCATATTCCTAAGGCGCAAGAAGTGCTAAACGAAAATGGAGATTTTAGCAGTGAAGTCAACCCGGAAAAATGGGCAGGCTATTACCAGAGAGCATTTAGCCAGTTGCACTGGTGGGCAATGGCCGCCAAGCGCCACCATGCTAGTAAAGAGGGTGAGCAACGTCCGGTAGCCTTCAAACGAAATCCTGCGCAACGAAATGCGCCCTGAAATGACGCCTCATTGCGTTTTGAGTGCTTGGGATAGGCATGAACTGTAACTACCCCGTAAAATAATACAGCCCACTCGTAGAATTTCTTTTAAACTAAAACAAAGGAGTTTTACGATGAGCAAACGCATGACTGAGAGCCAGATCGTGGCGATTTTAAAAGAAGCCGAAGCCGGTATGCCGGTTAAAGATCTCTGCCGTAAGTACGGCATTGGTAATTCAACGTTTTATAAATGGCGTGAAAAATACGGCGGCATGGAAGTGTAATCCCCCCGAGACAGCGACTACAGGTAGCTTAAACTCTATAAATAGTTACTGTGAAAAGTGGGGGGATTACACACCCAGTTAAAGAACGGGGTCACCGAAACATTACTCGCCATAGGCCATTGATTGCTGCACCAGCCACTTTACAGCCTGATCAGACGCTGCCAGCAGGCCCGATATGGACAATAGGGCATACGGCGAGAGCTTTTTGCCAATAATGAGCATTATTTAAC
>NZ_PIPQ01000008.1 GCF_003987015.1 Aliidiomarina taiwanensis
GATTTTGATGCAAGTGTCCGTTAGGACTGTTTCACTCATGAATATCTGGTTCTTACTTATTTGTAAGGCTCTTCCATTCAAAAGTTCAACTATTGCCAACCGAAGTTGGTCTTTATGTTGATGCTTTCGTCTGCAAGTGCCCACACAGATTACTTGGCTTGATAAATTGTTAAAGAGCGTTGCTTCTGTCCGAAGCGAGGTGCGCATTCTACACACCTATTTTTGTTTGTCTACCTTTATTTGAAAGTTTTTTGAAACCTTGCTCTCAACTCTCTTTTGGTGACCTCTTCTCTCGAAGTGGTGCGCATTCTAGCTACTTTTTTAAAAGGGTCAAGCCCTTTTTTAAAAAAATACGCTTTTATCCATAATATTTTGCTCAACAGCCAGTTACGGGCTAGGATAGAGGTGTAATTTTGTACACTTACTCTTTATCTTCTTTAATCAAAGGAATCGTTCATGCAACAAGCAAGTAGCGCTCTTCATATTATTATAGCTGCTCTTTTAGCCGCAGCCGCGACTGTTATTACTGGGTTTATTCTTGGCTCTTGGGAAAACGCTGTTCTTACAGCTGTGGCATTAAGCACTTTCCTCGGCGGTTTATTAACCCCTTACATTTCATCGGCGCTTAGTAGTAATGGCTCAAGTGCAAAACCCAAAGCAACGTCTTCCACAACACAAGCAAGCACTTCCGCTTCAGGTGAATTACGCACACTCTATGTTGGCAATCTGCCATTCAAAACCGACGAAGAATCCGTCAGTGCCCTTTTCTCTCAATATGGTGCAGTCAATGCCGTTCGCTTAGTAAAAGACAGACGGACTGGCCGAAAGAAAGGATATGGCTTCGTTGAAATGGACGCTCATGCTGTCGACGCAGCATTAGCAGCCTTAAATGATAGCGAGTTCGAAGGCCGTACTATAAAAGTACGCACCGCGCACTCTGATACCGAGTCATAGTATTTCACTGCTTCACCCAAACAGCCCGAGCAAACTTGCTCGGGCTTTTTTATTTGCAAACCGCATTTCCACGTCGTTCGCTTGTGACTTTTAAACCTGAACGCTGTAATATCCACTGCTCATTTCTCCTGTGCAAGCAAGGTTACACACTATGCCGCGTACTCAAGCAGACTATCAGCAGCAACTCTCGGAAAAAGAGTTACGGTTAAATCAACAATTTTCTCTTTTTGCTCATGAGCAGTCGTTACCTGAATTACAGGTTTTCACTTCGGCCCCGACACACTACCGTATGCGTGCAGAGTTTCGGGTTTGGCATGAAGGGGACGACCTGTTCTACATTATGTTCGAGCCAGGAACCCGTAATAAATACCGCGTAGAAACTTTCCCTGTGGCTTGCGAGCTCATTAATACTCTCATGCCTGAGGTTTTGAACTATGTAAAAAGCAAACCTGAGTTACGCCACCGGCTTTTCCAAATAGACTATCTCGCTACACAGACGGGCCAAGCGGCTATTTCTCTTTTATATCATCGCCAACTAGACGACCAATGGATAAACGCTGCAGAAGAAATGCGTGCCCACCTGCAAAGCTTTGGGCAAATAGAACTTATTGGCCGTGCGCGCAAGCAAAAACTCCTTGTGCACAATGACCGTGTTATCGAAACGTTACAAGTAAACGGCAAAGCCTTTCAGTTTGAGCAAATTGAAAATAGTTTCACTCAACCAAATGCCCAGGTGAATGAAAAAATGCTGGAGTGGGCGCTCTCTGTTACCCAAGGAAGTTGTGGTGATTTACTCGAATTATACTGTGGTAACGGTAACTTCAGCTTGCCTCTGGCACAGAGCTTTCAACGGGTGCTAGGTACTGAAATATCGCGAACCTCCGTTATGAGTGCGCAAACAAATATTGCGTTAAACAGTATTGATAATGTGCTCATTGCTCGGATGTCAGCTGAAGAAGTTTCAGCGGCTATGAAGGGGGAGTTTGCGTCACGTCGCGTGGATGAACTAAAGCTAGAAGACTATGACTTTAAAACCGTGCTGGTTGATCCACCAAGAGCAGGGTTAGATGACGCGACCTTAGGTATGGTGCAGGCTTACGACAATATATTGTATATCTCCTGTAACCCTGACACTTTAATTGAGAACTTAAAACAGCTATGCAAAACCCACCGCATTGTGCACCGTGCGTTGTTCGATCAGTTTCCCTTCACCCACCACACGGAAGCCGGGGTTTACTTAACCAAGCGCTAACGGCCGGTGACTACGAGACAACTGCTTCGGTTGTCTCGTGAGCTTCTACAGCGACACTTTCTTCTTCAACTTGCTCGCACGGCACTTTATTGTGCTTACGGCATAGGTATAAGTTTAATGTATGCGCAGTGATCAGAAGTAAGGCACCCACAATAATGGCCAGCTGTTCCCACGGGGCCGACATTTCATGTTTGAAGAAGAACAAAACGCCCGCCGCAATAAGAGCGACTAACGGTGCAAAGCTGGAGTGATGGCGCATACCCAATACCACTGCAATACCACCTACAGTGAAGCTAATTGCAAGCACCACAAGTTCGACCCACAGCATACCGAAAAATGACAAGCCCATCAGTGCCATCGTTGGCAATACCACGGGCAGCATTAAACAATGCAAGGCGCAGAGTATGGCGATGGTAATACCGGCTTTATCGAATGATTTGTGTTGCATGGCTGAGGTGCCTCCAAGTTGAGTTGTTATAGTATAACATACCGACTCGGCGGAGATAAATATTTTTATGCAAGTAAACTTGGAAAAGTCACAACTTCTTTTATATTTTTCACACCTAGCTTAATCATGAGCAAGCGGTCAACACCTACAGCAACACCTGAACAATCTGGTAAACCATGTGCTAACGCGGCGAGTAAGCGCTCATCAACTGGCACTTCCTCAAGCCCTGCCTGCCGACGTTTTTGGTTATCTTCTATAAACCGCTGCCGCTGCTCCATGGCATCCGTTAACTCCCAAAAGCCATTGGCAAGCTCTAAGCCTTGGTAAAATGCTTCAAATCTGTGTGCTACGCGAGGGTCATTTTCGTTTTTTCGCGCTAATACCGCTTGGCTCGATGGAAAATGATAGACAAAGGTCAAGGTGTCTTGCGGAAAATGCGGCTCCACAATAAGGCTCATGGCTAAATTCAACAAGCCGTCCTTGTCTTCTGCAACAACATCGCAGTCAATGCCCTTCGCGCGTATGGCTTCGGCTATTTCTTGGCGAGAAGCAACCAAAGGGTCAACGGCTAAAGCCTCAATGAACGCTTGCTGGTAGCTGATACGGCGCACCGGCATAGTGCCAAGTAATAACTTAAATAGCTCTTCAACTTCAGACATCAGTGCCTGGTCGTCAAAGCCAAGCCGATACCACTCCAGCATACTAAATTCAAAGTTATGCCGGAGGCTCAGTTCTTCGTCGCGCACAACTTTGCTTATTTGAAAGCAGTCTCCTATGCCCGCTGCTAACAGCCGCTTCATTGGATATTCAGGAGACGTTTGTAAGTAATAGGGAGTGCGGTCAGGCAAGCCTTGCCCTTGCAGATACGTCACTGCATTCACTAAATGCAGATCTGTCACACCGGTACGGCATAATAAAGGCGTTTCAACTTCGAGCACGTCTTGCTCATTAAAAAACGCCCGGATCTGACGTTGTATATCAGCCCGGGCTTTGATCGCCTGACGCGACGCTGTAGGTCGCCAATCAAGAGTATGCATAGATACTATTTTTGCGCGCGTGAAACGTACTCACCGCTACGGGTGTCGACACGCACCACTTCACCTGTTTGCACAAATAAAGGAACGCGCACTACAGCACCAGTAGACAAGGTTGCAGGCTTACCACCTGTTCCTGCCGTGTCACCTTTTAAGCCTGGGTCGGTATCGACAATTTCAAGTTCAACAAAATTTGGAGGTGTTACACTAATAGGCTTACCATTCCAAAGCACCAGGGTACAGGCGCCTTGTTCTACTAACCACTTAACATTTTCACCCACAGCTACTTCGTCTGCTGCAACTTGCTCAAAGGTTTCATTGTTCATGAAGTGCCAGAATTCACCGTCGTTGTAGAGGTAATCTAGCTCAATCTCAACCACGTCTGCAGCTTCAACACTGTCACCTGACTTGAAGGTTTTCTCAATGACACGACCACTGATTAACTTACGTACCTTCACACGGTTAAAAGCTTGGCCTTTGCCCGGCTTAACCATTTCGTTCTCAACGATAGAGCATGGCTCACCGTCAAGCATAATTTTCAAACCACCTTTAAATTCATTCGTACTATACGTTGCCATGATTCCCTCTTCAGTCCAAACCGGCAAAAAGTCGCACTGATAATAAACCAAAATGGCACAAATTTCAGGTAAAATAACAGGCTCACGTTTAGAGGGTATAAAATAGAGTGTCGAATCAGGTTCAATTTACGTTTTATGAAGACTGGCAACGAGAACTTAGCCAAAGCTTTACCTCCCCTGAAGCCTTGGGTAAGGCATTGAATTTAGACAGCAACTGGATTGAGCTACACAGTCAAGCGCGCCAGCTGTTTCCAATGCGCGTCCCCCGTCCTTTCGTGGCCCTCATGGAGCCAGGTAACCCCAAAGACCCTTTACTTTTACAAGTATTGCCCCTACAAAACGAGTTTGAGCCCGCAGCAGGCTTTACCCAAGACCCGCTAGAAGAACAGTCGCTTTCGGGCCCAACAGGATTACTGCATAAGTATAAAAGCCGTGTACTTATTGTATTACGTGGTGGCTGCGCAGTGAATTGCCGCTATTGTTTTCGCCGCCACTTCCCGTACCACGAGCACCATGTGTCGCGCCGTGAACTGGACGAGATAGACGCATACCTAGCACAGCATACCGAAATTAATGAGGTTATTTTGAGTGGTGGCGACCCGCTTATGGCGCGCGATCAGCATTTAGCTGAAGTTATTCAGCGCATGGAAGCCCACCCACACCTCAGCCGCATTCGAATTCACACGCGACTGCCCGTCGTAATACCTCAGCGTCTGACCCAACAGCTAGCTACTTTATTAAGCGACTCTCGTTTAGACGCGGCCATTGTCTTGCACATCAACCATCATCAAGAAATAAGTACAACGTTGAAGGAACGGTTAAGTCTATATCGAGCCCAAGGTATTTGGCTGTTTAACCAAAGCGTACTATTACGCGACGTCAATGACTCGGTGGCAAGCTTAACCACATTAAGTGAACATCTATTCAGTGCTGGCGTTCTCCCCTACTACATTCACCAACTTGACCGTGTAGCAGGCGCAGCACACTTTGAAGTGCCAGAAGAAGAAGCTCGCTTCATCATGCAGGGGTTATTGGAAGAATTGCCGGGCTTTTTAGTACCGAAGTGGGTGCGAGAGGTAGGTGGCGAGCGAAGCAAAACTCCGCTCGCTTTATTCCATGAAACCTAACGTACTGCGTTTAACCTGCGTCAAGAAAGGTTTCTTTAAACCAGCGGTTGAGCATTTTTATTTCTGAACCTATGGTTTCTTCGTCACGCTTGCTTACCTTAGGGAAGTTTGAAATACCTTCCGTACGAATGGCGCGGCCGGTTATTTCCACATCTGCAGCTTCAGCTAACACTGTACCCTCTTTATCTTTCAGCGTGTAACTTAAGGTCATGCTGGGAAAGTCATTGGGAAATTGAGAGCGCGTAAAGGCAGAACGATTTCCAGGACCTGCGTCCGCTTGCTGCACTCCCGCCATATCATAGTCTGTCACTACAATATGGAGCTGCTCACCCTGCTTGAAGTGCATTGTCGCTAGCTTATTCAGGTGTCGCGCCAAACGCTCCAAGCGAATATTTAACGACGCATTATCCGGGTCTAAATGGTTTACCTTTGCATCAGTATACTCGCTCGGGTTTTTCCATTCGACCGTGACAGGCTCGGCAGCGAGCCCCGCGTGAGCCCAAAAAAGTGCGCATAAAAGTAGTATATAGCGTTTCATTGTTGCCCCCTTACTAGGTTTTGTGTGGAGTTAGCACCTTTGCTTAGTAAGTCTTTCGTAGCACGTTACTAAGCAAGGCGCTTACCAACACGAACTGACCTAAGTAAATTAAGCCGTTGTATTGATATTCGTTCCAATAGAAGCTCCGGGTGTGGAGCTCGATTTAGGCCCGCTCTGTGCAGCCGACTCAAGCAACTGTAAGGTTGCTGCGCCTTCTGACTTCTGTTGGTTCTTTGCAAGCTGCAATGAAACCAACTCCAAGCTTTGTGAGCCCGTTGGTGTAATTTCCATTGGTTCTCCTTTCTACAACATCTACGTTTGGGAGCATGCGGTAATCACCGATTTGTGTTTACCGCATACCTTGTAACGGCAGTGTCGCCAATTACTTAACGTAATTTTCAAAACGGAAGCGGAACCAACGCTCAATCATCGCTTTTTCATAGTCCAGCAGGTCATGCTGCGGGCGGGCCTGGCGGGCGATACGGCCTTGCCCTGGTAACTCCCGACCACGCAAACGTTCCTCGCCAGCTTCCACCTGCACACCTTTCTCGTTCAATAACTGATAGCTGAACTCAATACGTGGGAAGTCATTACTTTTCACCACCCGTAACATCTGCATTCTGCCTAAGTCCGTATTGAAAATAACTTCACCCGCTAAATCTAAGTCCGTTACCTTCAGCTTTAAGGTATAACCTTCTGGTAAACGGTCTGTGATATAGTCGAAGTACATTTCGAACTCTTCGAAAATACGCTTTTCAAATCGGCTTTGTATTTCTTCACCCGCACGAACATCGCGATATTTTTCGGGTTCATGCCAGGAGACCTCGGCAGTTCCAGCCCACGCAGTAACCGAAACGAAACTTAACAGTACTAACATTCCATACATTTTCATCATCATTCCTCGCCTTCTGTGAGCCTACATTGAAAGCATACATACACCTTCGCCGATTTACCGTCAGAATGCTTTTTACTTTGTAAAAGTTTGTCAAAAAAAAGGGAGATGCCGCAGCATCTCCCTTTCATTTTATAAACTAGGCTTAGCTTATATGATGAAGCAAGGCTTACATCATGCCGCCCATAACAAATCATAACCGCATGATATTGCAGTTATTTATTCTTTTTCATACACTTAATGCAAACATTCCTGTCAACAAAACTGTCAACATTAAGTAGTCATGAGCAAGAAAAAATCGATTATTGACCGCAACCTGAACAAGCGTGGCAACGTCTATTGGTACTCTCGAAGAATCCCTAAAGAATTACATGATGTTCTTGGCAAAAAGCGTGAAGACATATCCCTGAAAACTAGCGACCTCCAACTAGCACGAATACTCAGAGATGAAAAAGATGCGGAAATATCTCGCCTGTTATACCACAAGACTGCACTTCGTAGAGCCAAGCTAGAGCAGGCGCTAGGTGACTTTAGACTTTACCAAATGAAGTCAGTGGATTCCGGCTCAGTGTTTATCGATTTTCCACTATCATCAGCAGATCTGAGAGCAATGGGGCATGAAGTAGAAGCAGATGCTCTTAGTATTCTAGAAGGCTCAAAAGAAACGAAAGAGAAGTATAGCTTGAGCTTAGGTGAGGCCGTTTCACTCACTAAGCAGCGCAAGCAAGGTAGCATTACAGATGAGTCATTACATCGCTATGACAAAGCAGCGGAAAAGTTTGCGGAGTTTATGCGAGAAGATGTTCATTCGCTTCCACTAAAATCAATAGACCGAGTGACTGCACATAAATTTGTGCGTTTCCTAGAAACCTCAAGCTATAAGCGAGCAACTATTCAAGGCTTACTCAACCGTCTCAAGGTTGTATGGCAGCAATCAGCTAACTTAGGTCATGTCGGGCATGAAAACCCGTTCGATAATCAAGACATAATTGTCGCGGACACTCGTGAGGACAACAAAACACAATTGTTTAGTGATGCCGAGCTTGAGCAAATTATCGATTTGGTCAACCAGCAATCCCGAGACTTTAAGCTCATTATCAAAATTCTAGCGTTTACAGGCGCTCGCCCTGCGGAAATCTGTAACCTGTCCGTAGATGCGTTTAGGGAGCATGAGGGAGTAAAGGTGCTAGTTATTAAACAGGGGAAAACGCTCGCAGCATCAAGGTTTATTCCGCTCACCGAAGAATTGATTAATGACATCGAAAGTCACTGCAACCTGCGTGTGGCAGATGCCCCGCTCTTTGATTTGGATGCTAAAGAAGTTGGTCGCATATTTTCAAGATTGAAATCTAAGGTAATTTCTAGTGACGAGCGAAAAGTAATGTATAGCTTACGGGTTCACTTTGCCACCGCAGCTCAGCGTGCTGGCGTGAGAGAAGATATAGCTGCTCAAATAGTCGGGCACTCGAATGCCAAAACGTTAACTTTTGGGTACTACTCGAAAGGACATGAAGCTCCCGTATTAAAGCAAAATTACGATAAGATAGCCCTATACATTAGGGAGCGTTGGAAAATGCACATCCGCATCTAACAAGATAAAAATAGCCAAGTTAATGTCGGTAACTGCGACTTTCGATGGTAACATCGTAATCGATTTCGGAATTTTACTTTTCTCTCTCTTTTAAGATTGACTCAAGTCGTCGAACGACTAAAGTGCAAACATAGTCAGGGGGAGTTTTTTCTCCCATGAGCCAGCTCTGTAAAGTTCGATGGGGAACACCGTACAGCAGCTCACATAGCTCTCTCTGGCTTACATTAAGCTTAGCTTTATAGCTTTTAATTTGCTCACAAAAATTCATCTACCCGCCTTGACATTGCGCACTGAGTGCGTAATATGTGGTGGTATAGTTAACGAACAACGAGACAACCATGAACAAACCAATCCTATTCTCTTTCTTTTCCGGCTCAGGTTTTCTTGACCTTGGTTTCGAATTAAACGGCTTCGATGTCCAGTTCGTTAACGAGTACCATGTTCCATTTCTCAAAGCTTATCAATATAGCAGAAGCAGGCTAGGCATTTCGACTCCTAAGTTTGGGGTGGACAGCTCTGACATAGACCATTTGGTTTATGGTGAAGGTCGAGCTTTGTTATCTCAAAAAGTGAGTAAGGCTAAAGAGAGTGGCTCGCCTGTCGGATTTATTGGAGGGCCACCTTGTCCTGACTTTTCGGTCGGAGGTAAAAACCGTGGGCACGAGGGCGAGAATGGTCGTTTAACTCGTACCTATGTCGATGGCATCATCAAGTACGCTCCTGATTTTTTCATCTTTGAAAACGTTAAAGGTCTATGGAGGACAAAACGACATCGTGAGTTTTATGAGCAGATGAAGGCTAATCTAGTTGAAGCTGGATATGAGCTTGCGGATCGGCTCACTAACTCTATCGAGTACGGCGTTCCCCAAGACCGAGACCGCATCATTCTATTCGGAGTCAAAAAAGCATCGCTGTCATCAAAGTTAAGCAAACCATTACTCGATGCTCTCGGTTGGGAGTCATACGTTAAGTATGACCGAGACCGCATATTAGGTAGTGAAGCTTGGCCGACCACAAGTGCATACAGAGAAGACAGTAAGCTCCCTTTACCCAAGAGTGTCCAGGGTTTAGAGCAATTAACAGTCGAGTATTGGTTCAATAAAAATAATGTCTCCAAACATCCGAACTCGTGTCATCATTTTGTGCCGAGAGCAGCGTTAAGTCGTTTTCAAACCATTGACGAAGGTGATGTCGGTAAAAAGTCGTTTAAAAGGCTACACCGTTGGCGTTATTCACCAACAGCGGCATATGGAAACAATGAGGTACACATACACCCATATAAGAGCCGACGAATCTCAGCGGCAGAAGCTCTAGCGATTCAGTCTCTACCGAAAGAGTTTGAGCTTCCCGCTGATATGTCACTGAGTAATATGTTCAAAACCATTGGTAATGGCGTGCCTTATCTGTTGAGTGAAGGCATTGCTCAAATGGTGTCCGTTTTTATCGGTCGTTATTTATCTCAAGAATTACCTCAAGAGCATCGTGAAGCTGCTCAACAGAGTCAATAACAAAAACATCATCTACCGCTGCTTGCGGCTTACTCGATACGTTAGTAATTGAGTGGGTCGCAACTGTTTTTAGAGCCTCTCTATCAGAATTATTTACCTTTGTTGCCGCAGCGTAGTACTTGAGTGCTTTAGGGTCAATTATCCAGCTACGGGTTTGAAGGTGAACATGAATGGCTTTCATTAATGAGCCTTCATGCGGAATTTGAAGTCGCCTATCGGGTCTGAAAGTCGTCTTGACTGAAAAATAGCCCCGTATATCGTCAAATGAACACTGCCCAATAAAATCCTGATACGCCGTATCGAGTAGGTCTAGGTCATCAACGGTAAGGCGTCCAAATGGGATGTGAAACCTATGTGGAAGCTCGATATTACTTGTATCTATAATCACAAAATCTGGGTTAGAAGTGATTAATTCAACATCAGATGATTCTGATACTTTTTGTCTAAGATCTGCTATTTGGTCTGAGAACTTATCCTGATATAGCTTAGAAACATCGAATCTTTTTTTGTTCGGTAAGTTCAGAATTAGAAGAGGAGATTGCTTCTTTATCCGGTAGTTCCATGCGTTTGCGCCAATAATCCATTCATACCAGTCGCCTCGAGCATTGTTGAGAGCGCCTCGCTCTAATCCAGCATTCATTGCTACCGAATCAATTTGAGTAAACGCATCCATTATTTTGAGATCTGGTGCGTGATAGACATCGGAGAAAAAGTTTACAAAGGTTTCGGCCTTCTTTAGCTCAAGACCGCCATCTGTTTTTTGCCCGATGGCCGCCTGTCGTTTCGATAAATCTATGTTCATTCAGAGTTCTCTTTTTTCAATCCTTAAGATTGTCAGTCCATATATCAAGTAGAAGGGCATTTAAAATGTACGTCTTTCTTATCACCACAATCTAACTTATGAAAAACAACTATTCAGAAATATTTTGAACGTCACTTGTATCGTCGATATTAACAGCCTTGTTTTAAGACGTACTCGGACTATTTTGCCACAAAAATCTGAGAGGGTATTTTACAATCAGTAAAAGGCCATCCCCCCCCTTGGTAGGGGGCTAAGTTCTAGCGTAATTGGCACTAAGCGTTGGTCTATTGAGTTCTCCACTCACCAGTTCTGGCGTTCCGCTCTATCTGTTTAATAACCTTGTCTTTAATCTCAGTATCGGAAAGGACTCTATGCGTGTAGCTAGTTCTTTTGGTCGGCTTCAAGTTTTGAGGCCATGTCCAATTGCATGAATCGTTATCGCACACGTAATTTGCTTCCGCATCAGGATAATATCCGTTTAAATCATCTAGCTTCATTTGGCACGACGGGCAATATGCAAATAGGTCATTGATGCTTACACAGTATTCAAGGTCATGTCTGTAACTTGTAGTCCATTTCCATTTCCAAGTTAAACCGTATATCGAGTCTTCAAAGTAGGTGGTGTATGACGGATACTCAACCTTTGAATTTACAGTGCGTAGCTTGTCTCTAATGAAAAAGACTAATATGGTAATTAAGGCAATAACCACGATAGCCCATATTGGCAGCTCGAATGTAAAAGCATATCTCAACCATGAAACCACCTCCCTTACCCCTACACTGTATGAAGTGAGGAAAAATGACACGAATAAGATGAAAAGAGGATGCTTCAAGATTTTTTTTAATACCAGCACAATTTATTTCCCTTCATATTTTCCTCAACTATTGAATAGGCTTGCAGAAAGCATTATCCGAACATTTTGTATGCTGTGGCTTATCCAGTAAACAATACAACAACATAAGCCGGATTGACACAAATAGGTATAGAGTAGCGATACACTCGTATGAGACACAAAAAGTGTATCAATAGAGTTGATTTTTATATTTTGAGGCGGTATAACTTTAGCAGTCTAGACTTAAATGAGACAGTTGAGGTTATACAGACATGCAAAACATTGGTTACATCCGAGTATCAACAGTTGACCAAAAGACCGACCGCCAGCTTGACGGTATCCAATTAGACCGAGTGTTCACTGATAAATGCTCAGGCTCTACTACCGAGCGTCCACAACTAGAACAGCTAAAGGCGCATGTCCGAGAGGGTGACATCGTTCATGTGCATAGCATTGACCGAATGGCTCGTAACCTAGAGGACTTACTCGATTTAATCAGGTTCTTTGATGACAAGGGTGTTCAGGTTCAATTCAAGAAAGAGAACATGACGTTTGGTGGTGCTGAGAGTAATCCCATGCAGAAGCTCATTCTGTCAGTCATGGGATCTGTCGCTGAGTTTGAGCGAGCGATTATCTTAGAGCGCCAGCGAGAGGGCATAGAGAAAGCTAAACAGCGTGGCGTTTACAAAGGGCGTAAGAAGTCGGTCGATAGAGACAAGGTGCTTGAGCTTCACCAGCAAGGCATTAAGAAAATGCAGATAGCCAAGAAGTTAGGCATAGGTCGAGCGACGGTCTATCGGATACTTGAAGAGCAGGCTGAGGGCTAGTTAATTAGGCTGGTATGCGAACTGAATTTGACAAGTGCCGCTCTATAAACTTCTTTATATATGCTACATCCAGCATTTATCCATAATGCGACCCTAACGAGCAAGGGGGTTACATTTGGGTAATCTCCGAGCGCTCGGCTTTTACCGAGAATTAGCGAGGAACTGTCGATGGCAAAAACCAAAGATGGTAAAAAGAAAGTTTACGTCGCTGAGCATGTGCGGATTATTAACGGCAAGAAAGTTAAAATTCCGGCTCATTACCGCTCAACAAATGACTAAACTTTGATGAGATGCTGGGTGTAGCACTATTATAGGTTCAATGAAGTCAGAGAACAGCATCTGATATTTTTGGTTTAAAATTTCTGAGTCAACATGGTTGATTTAATATTTGCACGAGCATTAAAGCCATTGGTCTTAAAAGAATTAGATGTCTACTCCGATAATGGAGCTACAATAGACGTCGCCAAGGCTTCAATCGCTTCCTTTTTTGTTTGCTCGGGGGTTACCCACCACATAAGCCCGCCAACAACTACTGCCACAAACAGACTCGCAGCAAGGCTGGATAATCCGCTCAAAAACCAATTCAAAGCTTTTTCTCTGAATTTGGGATTTTTATAAGTTCGGGCTGCCGCCACAAGCTTTTTGGCCTCGGCATCGAGCGCTTTTTTGGCGGCAGACTCCAATTTCTGCTTTCGCTCAAGCCACTCTCTTTCTTGTTGCTCATGTTTCCGATTAAACTTGTCGCTTATTTCACGCTCGATTTTATCCGTTATACCTACTAAGAATCGTGTCGCGGACTCCACATAGGTGTTTAATATCTCTTGGCTTTTCACCGCATTATCATGGTGGGCTTGAACACGAGTGCGTATTTCTTCCTCAGAGGCACCCTCTTCTCTAAGCTTGACTGCAATTTCGTGCTTAGCTTTTTTGTAAAACGAATAAGCGATAAAACCTACGGGGTCATTGTCTCCTTTTACCAAGCACTCGAAGACCCAATTTTTATTTTTATTATCGACCATAATCGAGTCTCGTATTTATATTCCATTATTTTATTGAGCTGACAACGGGAAGGTTACGCTTTGTTATAGGCCGATAAAAACAAATCACCCCAACGGCTATTTAGCTGTTTACGACTTTTTTTCTTATGAGCCGCAACAGATTTCTTATCAGCTAATTCGGAGATAACAACTTTTTCAAGTGCCTTCTCGATTAACTTTCGCTTTTCCGAGTCAGTTAAACTACGGTATGGCCTAATTCTATTTCTCATATTCCCCCTCCCGCGCATTCGTAATTTTAGGCGAAAATCTAACCTGATTCAAACTTTTAAACCAACCACCAAATTTGAGTGGAATGCTCATACAACTTTCCCACCCCTATGGGGAGGCTAAGCCCCTGTTTTAGCGCTTTCCAGCAAATCCCACCCCTATGATAAAGCCGCCGTAGTTGTGGTGGTTTTGTCGATACGTTGTCGGTGGCTAGTGATTCTCTGGTCATTGGCTTGGTAGATAATTACTCAATAACAATCACAGTACGAGTGAGCTAACGGTTGTCTGTTAGTTACCAGTTACCTTGTCTTAGATTGATTAATTAACCATCAAACTAAGTGATTTCAACTGGTCTATAAACAGATGACGAGCCTTGTCTCAGTAACCATCAACCATCTACTAGCCAAGCATTGACCAAGCACTAGACCTCACTGATTTCATCGTATTGTCCTTTATCATTTATTCATTAACCAAGCAGACGCTGGGGGTGACTTAGCTATCTTAGAGACGACCTTAAGTCATTAGGGTATGGTTTAGAAAACCTTGAGCCTACCTAGCGTCCTCTTATGGAGGGCTCCATGATTCATCAGTCAATTACACGTTCAAAACGTAACTACGAATGGTCAAAGACACTATGTGAACACTATGATTTCTCTGGTTCAGTGCGAGATGTATCTCTAGACACCAGCTCAGGGTTGTCAGGTAGTGCAATAGATGACCTGTTTAGTGAGTGGTATCCAAGCATTAGCAACAGAGCTAAGCGTGGTACAAAGCAGGCCTTTCAGTCAGCCTTATTGAACATCGCTAATGCGCTGAGTGAAACCGACAGATACCAAGAGCCTACTGGATTTCTCTGCTCTACGCTGAACAAGTACAAGCGAGAGATTAAGCGGTACAAAGACAACGATTTTAGCCGTGTACTCTTTGCATCGGTACTGAGAGATCTGGCCAATAGAGGCTTCTTAGATCTTTACCGAGGGTTTAAGGGCGAGAACCATACGAAAGGACTGCTCTCCCTTTGGTTGCCAACAGATAGCGCTAGAGAGCTTCTCAGTGAGCTTAGCGCCAGCTCTGAGGTGATACCATTTCACGATAGCATTGAGCCGATTGTGCTTAAAAGTGACAAGGGTGAACTCATCGACTACCAAGACAACGATGAGTCACGCTTAATGCGCTCAGAGCTAGAGCTATTGAATGAACTGAGAGAGTCAGTAACGTGGTCTTATCGTCCTGCTGAACGCATTCATAGCGACACTGGTAAAGCGTTTCTAAGTGACCAATATGTGACGCTAGGCTCTCGTAATGTCCGCTTCAAACGCTCATTCAAGGGTTCATTCAGTATCGGTGGTCGGTACTACGGGAATGCTCAGTGTCTAAGCAAGGCTGAACGCTCCACTATCATCATCAATGGTGAGCCAACGACTGAGCAAGACATCAAGAGTATGCATGTTCGTATGCTCTACAACTATCTGGGGAAACCAGCGCCAGCTGATGGTTATGACATTGACGGATATGACCGAGAGACCGCTAAGAAAGTGGCTCTGATTGCGCTTAATGCTGACTCTGAGAAGTCCGCTGCTGGCGCTATTCGTCAGAGTTTAGGGTTTACCTCAGATGAAGCAAAGCAAGCCATAGAGAGCTTTAGGCAAGCCCACAAGCCAATCGCTCAGTTCTTGTATTCGTCGAGTTGGAAGCAACTGCAATACCTAGATAGTGAGTTAGCGAGAGGGATACAGCTAAAAGCCGCTGAACAGGGGATTCCAGTGATACCCATTCACGATAGCTTTCTAGCTGGTGCGGGCAAGGCTGATACATTGACTGAGATAATTCATAGCGAGTATGAGAAAAGATTTGGGTATCCGCCCGTGATTACCATGTAAACCCCATCGATAATTCTCATCTGGTGCGCTGGTTTCTGAGCCTGTGCACCGGATGCGCCGAACCAAGATTTATTCTTATCTTGAACTTTTAGCTATCGACCTGTTTGCGTCTTGCGTCAAGCATTTTAATTGCTCTACTGTCCGAAAAATAAACAATTGATGCATATACAAAAACAAAAAGCTGTAATCCCCCAAGCCAATAGCTCGGCTTTATTAACATAATCAGATAGATTGAACTTGATATAACAACGCCAAAAATTCTCTTTGCAACATGGTATTCGGCGTAATCATGATTTACTTTCACTTGCGCTTTCGAGGTGGTATTTGACATTCGAGCCGCGAGTTGTCCAAGTACTAGTGTAGATGCTAACGACCAATCTGGCGCTAGGATAAGCTGAGATAGACTTTCATTCACAAAAGTCTTTACCAAGACGAGCAAAGTCAGTGGCAAAAGAACGAAGACGTACCCCGTTTTTAAGCCCCACTCAAACCCGATATTGATTTTAGAATTCATCGAATCCGCCCTGATTCAGTTTATGTCGCACAATCTCATATACATGTACTATTTTGGCGTTTTTAATATCTGAAAATATCCCATCTCCGCCATCACAATATTCCATCTCAACTAAAGCGACCATTACATCTTTCGCTCCAATCCCCGAAAACTCAGAATTCTGGTACTTTTTCAACCACTCCTCGTGAACAACTTTAGCCTTAAAGACCGATTTGGTTTTGTTGTCTCTAAATGTCCATACGGAATCGCCTTCATTGACTGCGATTTTGACGGTTAGATACATTTTCTGCCTTACAAAATGACCTTCGGCAAGGAACATCTCCTTTACGTTTGCGTTAAATCGCCAGTCAGTATTTAGGCGAAGCGTTTTATCTGATGCATCCCGATTAATAAACTCAACCGACTCAGACTCAACTACTCTTTCATTAACACTTGAGAGTTCGGCCAATACCTCAGCGAACGCCTCTCGAGAAATTACTGGATAATGACCATCCACGAAACCAACCGCAGCATCGTTTAACTCTTTTTCTGCTTCTTCGACTAGTTTTTCCACCTGCTCCCTGTTGGAGATATTCTCTACAAGATTTGCAAATGTCCTATCAGAGGATTTTCTGACTGCATCAACCACATAGCTTTGCGCACCCTTAGCCTTTGCGGCGATTTGCCCGATGAGCGAGCCAACCTTGACCTTTTCCAATTCATAAATTAATTCTTCGCTTTCTCCAAGTGCTGCGCTTAATACATTTCCTAGCTTTGTATAAACTCTAATGTAACCAGCCATAACCTCGAATACTTCCGCTGGACTTTGATGCCCAGAGCTAAAGTTGTATTTGATGTCGATTCCCTGAGCCATGCGCCGCCTCCCTATAAGGTCAATAAGCTAGAGTTATTACCACCTTAGCAAAACTTCAACTAAAAGTTACAAAAAACAAAAAAGGGAGATGCCGAAACACCTCCCCTTTCACTGTCAACATCAATGTCAACAAAACTGTCAACACGATTGCGTAACCCTTTGTTTTATAAGGGATACGAT
Source organism: Aliidiomarina taiwanensis (assembly GCF_003987015.1). Classification (GTDB taxonomy): domain Bacteria; phylum Pseudomonadota; class Gammaproteobacteria; order Enterobacterales; family Alteromonadaceae; genus Aliidiomarina; species Aliidiomarina taiwanensis. Next base: position 17,077 of record NZ_PIPQ01000008.1, read on the forward strand.
GACGGCTTCGATATTACATCATGCCGCCCATACCACCCATGCCCATGTCGCCACCTGGCATTGCTGGAGCATCGTCTTGCGGTAGTTCTGCAATCATCGCTTCGGTGGTGATCATCAGACCTGCAACCGAAGAAGCGAACTGCAGCGCTGAACGGGTTACTTTTGTTGGGTCTAGAATACCCATTTCAAGCATGTCACCGTAGGTGTCGTTACCTGCGTTGTAACCAAAGTTACCTGTACCTTCTTTCACTTTGTTGGTTACTACAGACGACTCTGCACCTGCGTTGTCTGCGATTTGACGTAAAGGTGCTTCCATTGCACGTAGTGCTACTTTAATACCTACGTTTTGGTCTTCGTTGTCGCCACGAAGGTCTGCTAGGTTGCTAGCGGCACGAACAAGTGCAACACCACCACCTGGAACAACACCTTCTTCAACAGCTGCGCGTGTTGCGTGAAGTGCGTCTTCAACACGTGCTTTTTTCTCTTTCATTTCAACTTCAGTTGCTGCACCTACTTTAATAACTGCAACACCGCCTGCAAGCTTAGCTAAACGCTCTTGTAGCTTCTCACGGTCGTAGTCTGAGCTGGTTTCTTCAATTTGCTGACGAATTTGTGTTACGCGGCCTTCAATCATTTCTTGGTCGCCTGAACCGTCAACAATTGTGGTGTTGTCTTTGCTGATAACAACACGCTTCGCACTACCTAGGTCTTCTAGCTGTGCTTTTTCTAGCTCCATGCCAATTTCTTCAGAAATTACGGTAGCACCTGTTAGCACTGCAATGTCTTGTAGCATGGCTTTACGACGGTCACCAAAACCTGGCGCCTTCACAGCAGCTACTTTCACAATGCCACGCATGTTGTTAACAACAAGTGTTGCCAGGGCTTCACCTTCAACGTCTTCAGCAATAAGCATAAGCGGCTTACCAGACTTAGCTACACCTTCTAGCACAGGTAGTAATTCGCGAATGTTGCTGATTTTCTTGTCAACCAGAAGAATATGCGGGTTGTCTAGTTCAACAGTGCCTGCTTCTTGGTTGGTCATGAAGTAAGGTGACAGGTAGCCACGGTCGAACTGCATACCTTCAACAACTTCTAGCTCGTCTTCAAGTGCTTGACCTTCTTCAACGGTAATAACACCTTCTTTACCTACTTTGTCCATTGCTTTGGCAATGATTTCACCAATGGTGCTGTCAGAGTTTGCAGAGATGGTACCTACTTGCGCAATGGCTTTGCTGTCTGAGCACGGCTGAGATACGTTCTTTAGTTCAGCAACGGCTGCAGTGACTGCTTTGTCGATACCACGCTTCAGTTCCATTGGGCTCATGCCCGCAGCTACGGCTTTTAAGCCTTCGGTAACAATTGACTGTGCTAGTACTGTTGCTGTTGTGGTACCGTCACCAGCTTCGTCGTTTGCTTTTGAAGCAACTTGCTTCACCATTTGTGCGCCCATGTTTTCGAACTTGTCTTCAAGTTCAATTTCTTTCGCTACGCTCACACCGTCTTTAGTAATAACAGGTGCGCCAAATGACTTGTCTAGAACAACGTTACGGCCCTTTGGACCTAAGGTTACTTTTACTGCATCAGCTAGGGTGTTCACACCTTTTAGCATTTTCTGACGCGCTGTATTTCCAAACTTAACTTCTTTAGCTGCCATGATTATTTCCTTAACTTACAAATTAGGTCGATAAATCAGAATAAAACTCAAAAATCGGCTGAATTACTCAACGATTGCCAAAATGTCCGACTCGCTCATAATAAGCACTTCTTCGCCGTCCACTTTTTCTGTCTTCACGCCGTAGCCTTCACTAAATAGAACCGTGTCGCCTACTTTTACGTCCAGAGCTTTCACTTCACCGTTGTCTAAAATTCTGCCATTACCCACAGCAATGACTTCACCACGGGTTGACTTTTCTGCAGCAGAACCAGTTAACACAATACCGCCCGGCGATTTGCTTTCAGCTTCTGAGCGCTTAACGATCACGCGATCATGTAAAGGACGAAGTTTCATTGTGATACTCCCATAGTTAATGTTGGAAAATAGATCAGACCCATTCTGATCCTTGTTTAAGGTTGTGGTTAGAAAATGGGGTCACCTTGTTAAATTGCAAGGCCACCCCTAAAAAATTTAGTCTTTCTTCTCTCGATCGTCGGAAATATGACCATCGATGTCGGTTTTTTCTTCGTATTCCGCGTCAAAGACATTGGAGTGGTCTCTTTCACGCTGCCCGAAGCTTTGGCGAAAATGAGTCTGTGTATGAACACTGCGCATTTGTAGCTTCTTCACCACCCAAAGACCCACCGCCATTTGTACAGGCGGAAACAACAGCAACACAGCGACGGCGTCTGTAAAGAACCCTGGGGTAACAAAAAGCACACCGGCAAAAAACAACATAATGCCCGACAACACTTCTTTGCCCGGTGGTTGGCCCTGAGCAAGCTTTAACTGCGCTGCTTGTAAGTTTCGAATACCCTGGCGGCGTACTAAGGCGGCCCCCACAAAGGCCGTTAAAATAATCAGCAGAATCGTATTAAAACCACCAATTGCATCGCCCACTTCTATTAGTAGACTAATCTCGATAATCGGTACGATTATAAATAATATAAGTAAAAACATAGTGAGCCTTCTTTGGTTTCTCATTAAGATATGGGGCATGATAGAGGCCGTTTCAAGTGCTGGAGTATGGGTTATGCAAGTTTTTTTACGTTCAATGGTTTTTACGCTGTTCTTGGGTGTTTTTAGCAGCTCCTCTTTGGCTGCTCTGCAAAGCCCTTTTGGCGACGCTATACAAGGCAATAAGTACCCACCTTCCGAACAAGTGTTTGTAATAGACTACAATCAAGTTGACGCGGAGCTGCGCGTTCGCTTCAGCATTCGCGATGGGTTTTATTTGTATCAGCATCGCTTCGACTTCAGCCCTGAAGAGAAAGTTCATCGAGTTCACCCGCTGCCAGAAGGAGAGTTACATAGCGACGAGTTTTTTGGCGATACGGTTATTTATCGCGACCATGTGGAGCTTGTGGTGGACTTGAACGCGGCACGCCGTAATGAAATTTTAAACGTGCACCTTCAAGGATGTGCCGACGAGGGCTTTTGCTACCCACCAACGACACAACAAATTTTCCTACGGCGGACAGCAGGCACAAGCGATGACACCGCAGCCTTAGCTTCTTCGCCAGCGCCTGAGCCCTTGCAGGCGTCAAAGTCACAAACCACAAGTGTGTTTCTGTGGGGCCTTTTTATTCTGGCAGGGCTTGCCCTTTTAGCGGTGCTTTTACGTCGCAGAAAAAAGTGATAAAAGTGCATTTATGCAGCGATATTCGCTGATACGACCAGTATTTTGCTGTGATTTTATCAATTCACTCTTATAATGTCAGAATGAGCTAACGAAGCCGACACTGCATTAAGGTAATATGGCGGTTCTATGACAGAAACAAAGCGCATTTTAGTTTTAAACGGGCCAAACCTTAACTTATTAGGCTTGCGCGAACCAGACGTGTATGGCGCAACAACACTGGCTGACATTGAGTCTACCTTAAAGCGACAAGCTCAGGCTGCCCGCTGTGAATTAGACTTTTTTCAGTCCAATGCCGAGCACGAGCTCATAGAGCATGTCCATCAAGCAGCAGGTCAGTATAACGGGATTATTATTAATCCGGCAGCCTTTACCCACACCAGTGTGGCACTGCGTGACGCCTTGTTAGGAGTCGCTCTTCCATTTATAGAAGTACATATTTCGAACGTGCACGCACGAGAAGACTTTCGTCGTCATTCGTTCTTTTCTGATTGTGCCGTGGGCGTTATCAGCGGGTTTGGAGCGCAAGGATATGAACTTGCTCTGACAGCCGCACTCAAACAATTCTAAATAAAACTATCTTTTCACTACGAGAAGTAAAATTTACCGACAAAAGTGAGTTAACAGGTTATGGATATTCGTAAAATCAAAAAGCTGATTGAATTGGTGCAAGAGTCTGGCATTGCCGAGCTTGAAATAACGGAAGGTGAAGAGGCGGTTCGTATTTGCCGTACAGCTTCCAACACTATGCCTGCTATGGCTCAATACCCGGTGCCTCAGCAAATGCCTGCGCCTGCTGCAGCCCCAGCCCCTGCCGCACCTACTGCTCAGCAAGCTCCACAACAAGAAGCGGCTCCAGCTACTGAAGAAGTATCAGGTAACGTTGTGAAGTCACCTATGGTGGGTACTTTTTATGAGTCGCCAGCGCCAGGCAGCAAAGCCTTTGTTACGGTTGGTCAGCGCGTGAATGTCGGTGACACCCTGTGCATTGTTGAGGCAATGAAAATGATGAACCACATTGAAGCCGAAGTAGGCGGTGTGGTGAAAAAGATTCTGGTCGAAAATGAAGCGCCGGTTGAGTTTGACCAACCGCTATTTATCATTGAATAAACGACCCAATAAGGCGAAGATCATGCTAGATAAAGTAGTCATTGCCAACCGGGGTGAAGTTGCATTACGCATCCTTCGTGCTTGTAAAGAGCTTGGCATTAAAACCGTTGCCGTTCACTCCACGGCCGACAAAAGTTTAAAACACGTATTGCTGGCAGACGAGTCGATTTGCGTCGGCCCGCCTTCAGCAACTGAAAGTTATTTGAATATTCCACGCATTATTAGTGCCGCAGAAGTAACCGACGCAACAGCCATTCACCCAGGCTATGGGTTTCTTGCTGAAAATGCTGACTTTGCAGAGCAAGTGGAAAATTCTGGGTTTATTTTTATAGGCCCAACCCCAGAAGTTATTCGCACCATGGGTGACAAGGTCGCTGCTATTGAGACCATGAAAAAAGCAGGCGTTCCTTGTGTGCCTGGCTCTGATGGCCCCTTAGGTGACAATGATCAAGAAAATTTAGCGATTGCACGTCGTATTGGCTACCCGGTTATTGTAAAAGCGGCCGGTGGTGGCGGTGGCCGAGGTATGCGCGTTGTTCGCAATGAAGACGAGCTTCTTAAGTCCATTGTAGCGACCCAAACCGAAGCGCGTGCTGCGTTTGGTAACCCGGTTGTTTACATGGAGAAGTTCCTCGAAAACCCTCGCCACGTTGAAATACAAGTACTAGCCGACGGTCAAGGCAATGCAATTCACCTTGGTGAGCGCGACTGTTCTATGCAGCGCCGCCACCAAAAAGTGGTGGAAGAAGCACCTGCTCCAGGCATTAGCCCCGAGGTTCGTCAAAGCATTGGTGAGCGCTGTGCTCAAGCCTGTTTAGAAATTGGCTATCGCGGTGCAGGAACCTTTGAGTTCTTATATGAAAATGGTGAGTTTTACTTCATTGAAATGAACACCCGTATTCAGGTAGAGCACACAATTACCGAAATGGTGACGGGCTTCGACTTGGTGAAGGAACAGCTGCGTATAGCGGCGGGTATGCCTTTGTCCATTGCTCAGGAAGATGTGCAAGTGCGTGGTCATTCCATTGAATGCCGTATTAACGCAGAAGACCCACAAACCTTTATCCCTTCGCCGGGAACCATTACGCGTTTCCATTCCCCAGGCGGTATGGGTGTACGTTGGGACTCACATATATATACTGGTTATCGCGTACCACCAAATTACGACTCCATGATAGGCAAGCTTATTACCCATGGTGAAACACGCGAAGTAGCCATTCGTCGTATGCAAATTGCTTTGTCAGAGCTTATTTTGGAAGGGATAAAGTCGAACGTTGCGTTGCATCAAGACATTATGGCCGACGAAGGCTTCCAACAGGGTGGTACGAACATCCACTACTTAGAAAAGAAGCTAGGCATTAACTAAGCACTTTTATTGCTATTAAAAGTAAGTGTCTTGCACTTTTGACAAAGCTCAGGTAAAACGCCTGAGCTTTTTTATTTTAACAAAATAAGGTAACCACCATGGCTTGGATACAACTCACGCTAACCACCGACAACGAGCACGCACGTCAGCTTGGTGATATATTGATGGCAAACCAAGCTCAAGCGGTCACCTACCGGGACGCTCAGGACGCCCCAATATTCGAGCCGCCTCCAGGGGAAATTGCCTTATGGTCACAAAGCTTAGTCACTGGCCTGTATCCGGCTGAAACTAACTTAGCGCCAATTTTGGCAAACCTGAAAAAAGTAGGCTTTTTAGCGAAGCCATTACAATACAAAACAGACCCATTGGAAGACAAAGATTGGGAACGCGCATGGATGGACAACTTCAAACCCATCTGCTTTGGTCAGAGGTTCTGGGTCGTACCTTCTTGGCACCAACCACCAGAGCCCAACCAACCGTACCTCTTACTTGACCCAGGCATGGCCTTTGGTACTGGAACACACCCAACCACAGCCTTATGTTTAGAGTGGCTGACAGAGCAAAACTTAGAGGGTAAAACCATTGTCGATTTCGGTTGTGGCTCAGGTATTCTTGGTATTGCAGCGCTAAAACTTGGCGCAGCTCGCTGCATTGGCATCGATATCGATCAGCAAGCCTTGAAAGCAAGTAAAGAAAATGCTGAACGCAATGGCGTTGCTGACCAATTCGAGGTGTACCTTGCTCACGAAGCACCTGCTATTCAAGCCGATCTCGTCATTGCTAATATTCTTGCTGGCCCTTTACAAGAACTCGCTCCCATCATTCAAGGCTATTTAAAGCCACAGGGGCCTCTAGCACTTTCAGGCATACTAGAGCGCCAAGCGGCTGATGTAATGCACGCCTACCAACCTAGAATTAGTTTTAACCCACCCCGACACCAAGAGGAATGGACGCTAGTTTCAGGGCGCTGCACAGCTTTATTGCCCTAGAGCGTAAAAAACACGCAGGTACTTTAGGTCGCCCTCATCAACCACAGCATAATGACCACCCGACGGGGATACCTCGGCCAAAGTACCAAATAAAGCTTCTTGGGTAAGCACATCAAATTGCTCCTGCCCCAGTGCCTGCGCTGCAATTGAGACAATACAATGGTCTGTGCTGCATTCATTGTATTCAAGCACCAAGCCGCCTGTTAAACCGGCTTCAATAACAAAGTCATTAAAACGATTAGCAATAAAGGTTTTGCTTTCATAGTTTATCGCTCCCTCACTGTGCATAAAAATATGCTGATCGGCTAATGCCGTGAAATTTTTATGTTTTACAAAATCAACAAAGCCCAGTGCTTCATAGGCATCATTTCCACTCGTTGCTACGAAAGCAGAGTTATTAGTATTCTTTATCACCAGCGGCTCTGCTACGTGACGTTCATTTATAAAAGCCTCTTCTTTAAGCGCTATATTGGTATTTTTTTGCACCTGAGTGTGGCTCTTGCTTTTTATTTCCTGTTCATCAAGATCACGGCTTTTATGTACAGCACTAACTCCATATAAAGTAAGAGAAAGTACAGCACCTATAAACACTATATTTTTTTTCACGTTTCTCTCCATACGCGAGCCGCATACGTTAGCGATGCGGCTCGCGTTGATTCGTTATTTAATTTCTTGGTACGTGCGTCCGCCACAGCAATCGCGAACCGTTGCAGGCCGAGTACTTGTATCAACAACACACCTTGTCTCGCAAATATAATTTACTCCATCAACAGCCACACCTTCATGAGCCAGAGAAACACCCCAAAAAACCAATAAATAACCAACAAAAACAACATTTGACAAACGTAACATATAGTCTTCCTTCTTATTTAAATAGTATTGACCCAACTCAATAACAACATACACACTACCCCCCCCCCTCCTATTTGTAAACCTCACCTTGTATACAATCACCTCTGTCTGTCTCAACATTCAAATAGATGTTTTCATCATTCGGAATAAAACGAAACCCATTCCACCTTATTAAGGCAACCAACTATACAAAACGAAAGTCAAGCGTAAAAAGGGCAAAAAACACCTCTTTTGTTTACTTAATAGCCTTTTTTTTTGTGGCTAAATTCCCTAGAATTCCTTCCCCTTTCGCTGAACAGTTTTTAATCGATGCGGATTGGTCATTACCAATTACAGAATAATGTGCTGTTAGCGCCTATGGCTGGAGTGACAGATGTCCCGTTTCGACGACTCTGCACACAGCTAGGCGCTGGTTTAGCGGTGTCCGAGATGTTATCGAGTAACCCAGAGGTTTGGGATACGGATAAATCACGTAGCCGTATGATGCACCAAAACGAACCTGGTATTCGTTCTGTACAAATTGCCGGCTCAGACCCTGAGATGATGGCGCGTGCCGCCCAGCATAATGTTGCTGAAGGCGCACAAATCATTGATATCAACATGGGTTGCCCTGCAAAAAAAGTAAATAAAAAATTGGCAGGCTCCGCACTGTTGCGTGAACCTTCACTAGTGCGCGAAATTTTACGCGCCGTGAATAGCGCAGTGGATGTTCCTGTCACCCTGAAAATTCGGACAGGCTGGGCCCCTGAGCATAGAAATGGGGTTCAAATTGCCGAAATAGCTCAGGAAGAAGGAATGGCAGCGTTAACTGTACATGGGCGTACGCGCACATGTATGTATAAAGGGAACGCTGAGTACCACACCATACGTGACATTCGTGGCGCCATTAGCATTCCATTAATTGCAAATGGCGATATAACAACCCCAGAACAAGCCAAGTTTGTGCTTGAGTTCACCGGGGCTGACGCTGTCATGATTGGTCGTGGTGCACAAGGAAACCCATGGATTTTTAGAGAAGTAGTACACTTTCTAAAGACGGGGGATAAATTAGCACCACCCAGCCGCGAGGAGGTAACCGCTGTCATGCAGTCGCATGTGCGGCACCTTCATCAGTTTTACGGCGAGCGCCGCGGTGTGCGCATCGCTCGGAAACATATCGGCTGGTATGTACGCGGTATTGGCGACCCAACCAACTTCCGTGCTGCTTTTAATACGTTAGAAACAGCCCAGGAGCAATTGGACGCCTTAGTATTTTTTAGTCAATTTAGCAGAGAGAAAGAGCGCTATTATGTTTGACCCAAATGGTAATCGAGAAACAGTTGTTAACCCACTAATGACCCAAGCACCAAACGCAAACCCACGTCCTTTGCGTAATTCCGTGAAGCAAGCCTTAAATAGCTTCCTGAGCCAGCTTGACGGTCAAGACCCTGAAGAGCTATATGAGCTAGTTCTTGCAGAAGTTGAAGCGCCACTCTTAGAAGAAGTGATGACCTATACCCGAGGTAACCAAACCCGTGCAGCCACCATGCTAGGCATTAACCGCGGTACACTTCGCAAGAAGCTTAAAAAGTACGGCATGAACTAATTACCGTTTGAAGCATAAAAAGCGCTCTGTCTCAGGGCGCTTTTTTGTTTCTGCTTCGCTTAAACCGCAACATTGCGTATAATACCCGACCGCATAAACACTCGATTTCTGCGGCCTGTTATGGCCAACACACAACTGCACAGTGAGCATTGACACTATGAGCCAAGTTCGCCCTATACAACGCGCCCTACTAAGCGTTTCAGACAAAACCGGTATTGTTGAATTTGCCCAAGCCTTGCACCAGCACGGCACTGAAATTCTTTCTACTGGCGGTACCGCTAAGTTGCTTCAAGAAGCAAACATTCCTGTCATTGAAGTGTCCGAGTACACAGGTCAGCCCGAAATTATGGACGGCCGTGTGAAAACTCTACATCCTAAAATTCATGGCGGCATTTTAGCTCGCCGCGACGTCGATCAGGCCGTCATGGAAGAGCAAGGCATTGGCCCTATCGACTTGGTCGCAGTTAACTTGTACCCCTTTAAACAGACCGTAGCGAACCCCGACTGTAGTTTCGCAGACGCTATTGAAAACATTGATATTGGCGGCCCCACCATGGTCCGGGCAGCGGCTAAAAACCACGCCGACGTGACCATTGTCGTGAATGCAGCGGATTACCACCGGGTACTTGCTGAGCTTGAAAGTGCGGGAGGCGTTTCGGCCGACACACGCCGCGCGCTGGCCACTGCAGCATTTGAACATACAGCCGCTTACGACGGTATGATCGCGAATTACTTAGGCCAACGGACCGGCGAAGGCGCAAGCATTGAAGCTCCAACCCGCTTCCCACAAACCTTCAATATGCAGGTACAGAAAAAACAAGACTTGCGCTATGGTGAAAATAGCCACCAACAAGCGGCGTTTTATGTTGACCCAGAGAGCCAAGCCCCCAGCGTGTCCACTTCGACCCAGCTGCAAGGAAAGGCGCTTTCTTACAACAATATTGCCGACACAGATGCAGCATTCGAGTGTGTGAAAACCTTTACTGCCCCGGCGTGTGTCATTGTAAAACATGCCAACCCGTGTGGCGTTGCTGTCGGCGCAAACATTTTAGAAGCCTATGAGCGCGCCTATAAAACAGACCCAACTTCTGCCTTTGGTGGCATTATCGCCTTTAACCAACCGCTCGATGAAGAAACGGCCCATGCCATTGTTTCTCGCCAGTTTGTTGAAGTCATTATTGCCCCAGGCGCAAGTCAGCGTGCACAGTCTATTGTTGCGAGCAAACCCAATGTTCGTTTACTCAGCACCGCTGCACTTGAGCAACCAAGCGCGCAGCTCGACTTTAAACGCGTGCAGGGTGGCTTATTGGTTCAAGACAGTGACCATGCCATTGTGCCACGTGACGAGCTACAGTTTGTGTCCAAGGTAAAACCTACGGAACAACAAATTGATGACTTATTATTTGCTTGGAACGTCGTACGCTTCGTCAAATCCAACGCCATTGTATACGCCAATGAAGGCATGACCATAGGTGTAGGTGCAGGGCAAATGAGCCGCGTGTACAGTGCCAAAATAGCGGCTATCAAGGCTGCCGACGAGAACCTTGAAGTAAAAGGCTCGGTCATGGCCTCAGACGCTTTCTTCCCATTCCGCGACACCATAGACGCAGCGGCTGAAGCCGGTATTACCGCTATTATTCAGCCAGGCGGTTCGATACGCGATGAGGAAGTGATAGCGGCAGCCGACGAACATGGCATTGCCATGATCTTCACCGGTATGCGCCACTTTAAACATTAAAGGGGAAAGTCTGTGAAAATACTCATTATTGGAAGTGGCGGCCGTGAGCACGCCCTAGCCTGGAAGGTGGCTCAGTCAGACAAGGTGCAACAGGTATTTGTTGCACCGGGAAATGCGGGCACGGCAACGGAGCCTAAAGTAAGCAATGTTGCTATTAACGTTGAAGACATTCCTGCGTTAATTCACTTTGCACAGCAAGAAGCCATCGACTTAACCATTGTAGGCCCTGAAGCCCCACTTGTTCTGGGTGTTGTGGATCAGTTTCAGGCCGCAGGTTTAGCTATTTTTGGCCCGAGTAAAGGCGCGTCACAACTGGAAGGATCGAAAGCCTTCTGTAAAGACTTCTTTGCTCGCCATAATATTCCAACGGCTGACTACGAGAACTTTACTGAAATAGAACCAGCCAAGGCCTATGTACGTGCAGGTAAATTGCCCATTGTTATTAAAGCCGACGGCCTTGCTGCAGGTAAAGGTGTGATTATTGCAGAAACACTTGAGCAAGCAGACGCCGCCATTGAAGACATGTTAGCTGGCAATAAGTTTGGCTCTGCTGGCAGCCGTGTGGTTATTGAAGAGTTTTTAGTGGGTGAAGAGGCGAGCTTTATAGCTATGGTCGACGGCCATAACATTCTGGCTTTCGCTTCCAGCCAAGACCACAAAGCACGTGACAATGGCGACACAGGCCCAAACACAGGTGGTATGGGCGCTTACTCCCCAGCACCGGTACTAACCGACAGTATTAGCGACTGGGTGGTTCAGCATATTATGCAGCCAACCGTCGACGGTATGCATGCAGAAGGCAACACCTATGTGGGCTTCTTATATGCCGGACTCATGATTGCCGACGACGGTACCGCTAAAATTCTTGAGTACAATTGTCGCTTTGGTGACCCTGAAACCCAACCCATTATGATGCGTTTAGAGTCGGACCTGATTGAGCTGTGTTTTGCAGCCTTAAAAGGCGAACTTAACACTACCCCTATCTCCTTTAGTAATAAGGCGGCAGTGGGCGTGGTAATGGCTGCTGGGGGCTATCCTGAGAGCTATAGAAAAGGTGACGTGATTCAAGGCTTAGATCAGGTTGCTTCCACTGTGAATGAACACGAAGGTAAAGTGTTTCAAGCCGGCACACACGAACAAGATGGTCAGCTCGTCACCCAAGGCGGCCGTGTTCTTTGTGTCACAGCACTTGGTGACACAGTGACAGAAGCCCAACGAAATGCTTATAACATGGTCCACATGATCTCTTGGCCGGACTGCTATTATCGAACGGATATTGCACACCGCGCCATTGCTCGAAAAGCATAACCACTGCAAAAAGCCTCGCTGCACAGTGACGTACAGCGAGGCTTTTTTAGTCTTCTAGTACTAAATCATCTTCCGTACTGTCCGAGTCGTCGAAGTCATTTTCATCTACCACCTTCGAACGCCCATACATACTTCCGACACGTGGACGATTAATACGCTTTTGGTATTTCATCCATGCCTTTTCTACTATTGTTTCTGCTTCTTTTTCACCTGCAATGACGGCAAGAATACTTTTGTCTTCTTCTGTTGAAGGTTCAATATCACCTGCAACAAGAGCACTAATAAGGCTGCCATATTTTACTAACGCATCGCTTTCACGAATGGAGAAGTCTCCAGAGCGCGAGAAGCCATACGGGTAATTGCGGTAGTCGTTATACACTTTACGCAATAAGGTTTCTCTATCAGTCGTTGCCATAGTCATATCCACCTTTGGGCAAAAAATGAATGGGTTGTGCAGCACTGTCACTGCTCAGGCAACGATATAAGGCCAGAAATACATACTGTCAAGCATTTTTTTCAAAAATAACAATAATAAAACGCTTCGCTTGGCCTGTAGCAGGTCGGTTCGGCCTTTGGAGGGATTTCGCTGCCAGCAAGAAACACAAACAAAAACGCCACCCGAAGGTGGCGTTTTTGTTGAATTTGGAGCGAGTAACGAGGTTCGAACTCGTGACCTCAACCTTGGCAAGGTTGCGCTCTACCAGCTGAGCTATACTCGCATGTGCTAGGGGCTTGCCCTGACTGCGAAATGCATTTTACTGATTCTAAGAGGTAATGCAAGCCCATTATTGCATCTTTCTTACTGTTCGACGAAAAAATGAGCACGGTAGTGCTTTAATTCGATAATTGACTCACGAATGTCGGCTAATGCCTCGTGTGCATTCTGTTTTACCAGGCCTTCCAGCACATTTGGCTGCCAACGCTTAGCTAATTCTTTCACTGTGCTGACGTCTAAATTACGGTAATGAAAGTAAGCTTCCAGCTCGGGCATGTAATTCGCTAAAAAACGTCTGTCCTGACAAATGCTATTCCCACACATCGGCGATGTGTTCGCGTCCACATGCTCTTTTAAGAATTCAATGGTGGCTCGTTCGGCCACAGCAATATCCACACCCTCTTCTTGAATCCGCTTTACCAAACCCGACTCTGTATGCGTGCGCGTATTCCATTCATCCATTCCGGCTAATACGTCGTCGCTTTGTTTAATGGCAAACACAGGACCAACAGCTATTTCATTCAAGTCGGCGTCTGTAACTATCGTGGCAATTTCGATTATTTTGTCTTCGTCGGGTAAAAGCCCCGTCATTTCTAGGTCAATCCAAATTAATCGAGTGCTTTTGTCGCTCATGCTGTTCCCTTCTTTCGTTGAAGCTGCGCTTTTGCGCGCTTTTCATCACACTTTATTGCACATTATTGTATGATAGATACATATAAAAAGCTCGCATATCGCCAAGGAGACTGCGTGGGGCAAAAAAGAAAATTAACCAAAGGTCAGCAGCGTCGCATTCATGCCAACCAAGCGAAACGGCTGGCACGTCGCGACACAGAAGAAACACAAGTCTGGAGTGAAGAACAGCTTGGCCCACTCCAGCCTGGCCGTGTGGTGAGCCGCTTTGGTCAGCATGCCGACATTCTAGATGCCGATGCAAATATATATAGGTGCAATATTCGGCGGGCTGTTCAAAGCCTGGTCACAGGTGACAAGGTTGCTTGGCGTAAAGCGCCTACACAAGAACAAGGCATGCAAGGCGTTGTTGAAGCCGTAGAAGAACGTGAAAGCGAGCTGTGTCGCCCAGACATTTATGACGGCTTAAAGCCTGTTGCCGCAAATATAGAACAAATTTTTATTGTTTCGTCACCTCAGCCGGCCTTCTCCGATCAAATCATTGATCGTTATCTTGTGGCTTGCGAAGACGCCGGCATACAGCCCATTATTGTGATGAACAAAACTGACTTAATGACACCCGACGAAGCAGAGTTTATTCAAGAACGGTTATCAGTTTACCAACGTATGGGCTACAGCGTCGTTCGCGCAAGTGCCGCGACAGGTGAAGGTATTGAAGAGCTGAGGCAATGCTTTATTGGTAAGATCTCGGTATTAGTTGGCCAGTCTGGAGTGGGTAAGTCCTCACTTATAGACAAAACCTTACCTGAAGTGAGTTTACTGATTGGCGACATTTCGGTTAATTCAGGTTTAGGCCAACACACCACCACGGTCGCTCGCTGGTACCCTTTAAATGAAGGCGGCGCTCTGATTGATTCGCCGGGCATTCGTGAGTTTGGCTTATGGCATATGTCCGCTGAGCGTATTACTCAAGGGTTTGTGGACTTTCACCCATTTTTAGGCACCTGCAAGTTTCGCGACTGCCGTCACGACACGGACCCAGGGTGCGCACTCCAGCAGGCTGTGGCAGAAGGTAAGCTAGATGCTCGCAGACTTGCTAATTTCCACCGTATTATTGACTCATTAGAGAAAAGTTGAGGTTTGAAGTGACTATTATTGAGCGGTTTAAAATTGTAGGGCAGTATATTTTACCTAAACATTTGCTGTCCCGTTTGACTGGGCGTTTTGCTGCAGCGCGGGCAGGCTGGTTTACCCAAGTGGCCATTCGCGCCTTCATTCGTAACTTTAGCGTGGACATGTCCGAGGCTGCCTCGCCTGATCCTAAGTCGTATAAAACCTTTAACGACTTCTTCACTCGCCCTTTAAAAGAAGGAGCACGCCCTTTACTAGCCGAAGGCAACCAGCTAGCCCACCCTGTTGACGGTACAGTCAGCCAGGCAGGCCCCATTCATGCTGGAACCATAGTACAAGCCAAGAATCACGACTACAGTGTCGCGGCTCTGCTAGGTGGAGACCAAGCCCTCGCTGCAGAGTTTGACGGTGGCGAGTTTGCTACTATTTACCTCGCACCACGTGACTACCACCGTATTCACATGCCATGCGACGGCGTATTGCGTGAAATGATTTACATACCGGGAGACTTGTTCTCCGTAAACCCACTGACAGCACAGCATGTACCTAACTTGTTTGCCCGAAACGAACGCGTGGTTGCGGTTTTTGATACGGAACAGGGCCCCTTCACCATTGTCTTGGTTGGCGCCACCATTGTGGCCAGCATTGAAACCGTTTGGGCTGGAACAGTAACCCCACCGAGGGGGCCTGGCATTCACCGCTGGAGCTATCCTAAGGAAGGTGTAAATGCTGTCACACTCAAGCGCGGTGAAGAAATGGGACGCTTTAAGCTGGGCTCCACCATTGTCATGACCTTTCCGAAAGACACAGTGAAGTGGGAAAACGACCTGGTACCTGGGCAAACCACGCGCATGGGTACAGTTCTAGGGCAGTGGGATAGCTAGCCCTATGCTCATTATTGCCCATCGTGGGGCGAGCGCTGTTACAGCAGAAAACACGCTCGCCGCATTTGAAGAAGCAATACACGCTCAAGCAGACGCTATTGAGCTTGATGTTTATCAAGTTGAAAACCAACTCTATGTGTTTCACGACCGCCATTTAACGCGGCTGACTTCTAGTACAGGTCGCTTCGTCGACCTGACAGACCAACAAGTTCAGTCATTACTGGTTTTAGGGCAGCATGCCATTCCAACGTTAGAGCAAGCACTTGCCCATATTGCTGGCCGAACGGCCTTAAATATTGAATTGAAAGGCCCGATTGCCTGCGCTCAGATTTGTCGACACCTAGAGAAAGCGGTACACCAATTTGGTTTTACCGAACAAAGTCTGCTGGTGTCCTCTTTTAATCATCACTGGCTAAAAGAGCTTAAACAAGCACGTCCGCAGACTCGCATAGGCGCATTAACAGCCAGCTGCCCGTTAAGCTACGCCGCCTTTGCTAGCGAGCTGAACGCCTATTCCGTTCATATTGACGTGAACACAGTTACTGAAGCATTTGTTGCCGACGCCCACGCACGTGGCTTGGCTGTGTATGTGTATACGGTGGATGATCCTGCGGATATGGTTTGGCTCCATAAAATAGGGGTGGATGGCATATTCACCAACCACCCCCAATTAACTCGTCAAAGCCTGCAGTTAATCCTTAACTGATTGCGCTTCTTTAAGCGCGTCTTCTTCTGCACGACGGTCCGGATATATTTGCTCAAGTCGCTCTAACTCGTTGGTTATTTCCAGAGGTGAGCGAGTGTTTCGCGCAAGCCCTGCGTACAGCGACGGTACTAAAAATACCGTTAAAAACGCAGAGAAAGCCACACCACAGAATATGACCACACCAATCACCATTCTGCTTTCAGCACCTGGGCCTGTTGCCAAGACTAAAGGCAAAGAGCTCATAAGGGTGGTAAAGGCCGTCATCACAATGGGTCGTAGGCGCAAACGAGACGCCCTAGCTAAAGCCTCTTCAAAACGCATGCCGGCGTCGCGTAGCTGGTTGGCAAACTCCACAATAAGAATACCGTTTTTCGCTGCCAAACCTATCAGCATGACAATACCAATTTGGCTGTAAATATTAATGGTCATACCCGTGGCATATAAACCAAACAGGGCGCCAAAAATAGCCAAGGGCACCGTTAAGATAATAACGATTGGGTGAATAAAGCTTTCAAACTGTGCCGCAAGCACCAAGAAAGTAATGGCTAAGGCCAAGGCAAATATAAAGATAATAGTGCTGCCACCTTCTTGATACAGCTGCGATTGCCCTTTGTAGTCATAGGTCACGTCGTCTGGTAAATCGTTTGCCACTATATCTTCTAAGAAGGCCAGTGCCTCGCCTAGTGAATAGCCGTCCGCTAAGTTCGCACTAATGGTAATAGAGCGCATGCGGTTATAACGGTTCAAGGTAGAAGCTGTTGCCCCCTCTTCCACTGTGACCAGGTTCGACATAGGAATTAACTGGCGTGTGGTTTGCGAGCGCACATAAATATTGTCAATGTCTTGTGGCGAACGGAAGTCCGAACGCTCACCTTCTAGTAACACATTATACTCTTCACCATTGTCTTGATAGCGGGTGACCCGGCGGCTTCCAAGCATACTTTCAAGAGTTCGCCCTATGTCACCAACGGACACGCCTAAGTCTGCTGCACGGTTTTGGTCTATTTTAATACGTAACTGAGGCACGGTTTCGCGATAGTCACTATCAAGTTGAACCAACCCCGGGTTTTCTTGCGCTTTCTCTAGCACAATGTCCCGGTAGCGCGCCAAGTCCGCAAAGGTGTTCCCCTGCAATACAAACTCCACAGGACGCGACCCGCCCCCTCCGCGAATACCACTGCGCATATTCGCAAAGGCAATAACATCGGGCACTTCTTGCAGGCGTCCACGCACTTCGTTTAACAACTCGAACGAGCTCCAGTCTCGCTCACTGAATGGCACAGCACCTACAATCACAATACCGGCACTATTACCCCAGCCAGGGGTACGCGTAATCAGTCGCTCAATTTTACCTTCGTCTATGTAGGGCAATAAAATCTCTTCGATTTTATTCATGTTACGCAGGTTCGACTCGTAACTTGCTCCTTCTGCGCTACGCACCATGACAAAGAAGTTGCCTCTGTCTTCAGGTGGCACGAACTCCTGACCAATTTTATTCAATAGTAGGTAAGAGGCTCCTGCCGACAAGACAACCACCGCAAAAGCCACGAGTGGCATGGTCATGCTCTTGCGCACCATACGCTCATACGACACTTCCACTCGGTGAAAGAGGTTGTCTACCGCACGGCCAAAGCGCGAGTTCCGCTCTTGCTTCTTCAATATTTTTGAACACAACATGGGCGATAACGTGAGCGCCGTAATACTTGAAAAAGCAACGGCCGCTGCCAAGGCAATGGCAAACTCTGTAAACAGCAAGCCGATATTGCCGTCCATAAAAATTAACGGCACAAACACTGAGATAAGCACGAGGGTGGTGGCTACCACCGCAAAGCCAACTTCACGGGCACCTCGGTAAGCGGCTAATAACGGAGGGTCGCCATTCTCAACACGGCGGTAAATATTTTCTAAAACCACAATGGAGTCGTCTACAACCAAGCCAATAGCTAGCACAAGCGCCAGCAAGGTCAGTAGATTTATAGAAAAGCCCATAGCGCTCAGCACAATATACGAAGACAACAAGGCTACCGGTACCGTCAGCGCGGGAATTAAGGTGACACGAATATTTCCTAGGAAGAAATAAATCACCAAAATAACCATGCCCATGGCAATAAATAGTGTTTCGTACACTTCGTCGATAGAGTCACGAATAAATACCGACGAGTCGTAACTTGGGACCAGCACCATACTTGCCGGTAAGGTGCTTTGCACACGCTTCACTTCTTTGGCCACGTTGTCTACCACTTCAAGCGTGTTGGCATTCGACTGGCGGATAATACCTATACCCACCATGTTAATACCGTTACCGCGGAACTCTGTGCGGTCGTTCTCGGCTTCCACCGACACCCGAGCAACTTCACCGAGACGCACTATGTAGCCGTCGGCACCATTAATAATGCTTAGGTTTGCGAAGTCTTCTGCCGTTAAATAACTACGGGTCACGCGAACCGAGAATTCACGATCACGCGATTCAATTTCACCTGCTGGTAGCTCAACGTTTTCTGCCCGTAAGCGGCTTTCTATATCCGACACGGTAATGCCACGAGCAGCCATGGCTTGCCTGTCCAACCATATTTTCATGGCGTAACGGCGTTCACCCCCAATGTTGACTCGGGCAACACCGTCAACCACCGACAAGCGGTCGACAATATAACGGTTGGCGTAATCCGTTAGCTCCAGTGTGGTCATGTTTTCGCTACGCAAGCTATACCACACCACAGTGTCTTCGTCGGAGTTTGCCTTGGTGACTTCGGGTGGGTTTACTTGCTCTGGCAAGCTCCGCATCACCCGCTGCACCCGCTCGCGCACATCGTTGGCGGCTGCGTCTATCTCCCGGTTTTGCTCAAACTCAATGGTAATGCGTGAACTTCCATCGCGGCTGGAGGAGTTGATACTTTTAATACCGTCGATGCCGCTAATACGCTCTTCAATGACTTGCGTAATTTGAGTTTCAATAATTTCTGCGTTAGCCCCAGGGTAGCTGGTGCTAATGGACACTACAGGCGGCTCAATGTTCGGGTACTCTCGAAGTGGTAGCGACGAAAACGCCACCACGCCAAAAATAATTAAAAGAATATTGATAACGGTAGCAAATACCGGACGCTTTACAGACACATCAGATAGCAACATAACTTATTGCTCCGTTACATTCACAGGTAAGCCGTCACGCACGCGAACCGTACCTTCAATAATGATCTGGTCGCCTTCTTCTAGGCCAGAAAGAACTTCTACCCACCCAGGCAAGCGACGGCCCACGGTAATCACCGTCATTTCCGCTCGGCTTTCGTCATTAATACGGTACACATGCTGTTCATTCCGAATGGGAATAACAGCACTTTCTGGAATCATTAAGGTGTAGTCACGGCCCCGTTCTAGTTCAACGTTCAGTAACATTCCGGGGCGTAGTTCTCGGGTTTCATTGTTAATTTCAGCGCGTACTTGAATAGAACGTGTCACTGGGTCCACCCGTGACGCCAAGCTTTTTATTTTTCCATGAAAGACACGGTTCTTATAAGCAGCAGAGCTTGCTGCTACCTGCTGCCCCGGTGCTAAGCTCGGCAAATACAGTTCAGGTACACTAAAGTCGACATAAATTGGGTCTAAGGCGTCTAACGTCGTTATCACTTCACCCGGACGGGCAAGCGAGCCAACGCTGACTTGGCGAATGCCTAAGCGGCCAGCAAAAGGTGCTTTAATTTGCATTTCGTCTAAACGACTACGAGCAACGGCCAGTTCTGCGGCTGTTTGTTCAACACGCACTTCTTGTTCGTCTAACATACTGCGTGAAGCAACGTTTTCACGGGCAAGTTCAATTAAGCGGTTTAATTGGCGGCGCGCTTCAGCCAATCGAAACTCCAGGTCTTTCACGCGAGCGCGTTCTTCCCTGTCGTTCAGTTGAATGAGGAGTTGGCCCTCGGTTACTTCTTGGCCATCTTGGAAATGTATTTCTCGCACTGTTTGCGAAACGCGAGCCATTATGTCTACTGACTGGCTCGCTTTCGCTGTGCCTAGTCCTTGAATGGTGTCTCTAAATTCAAGGTTGCGTGCTTCCGATACAACCACGGTAGGCGCACTCATGCCGCGCCTATTACCGACCCCACTTTCCTGTGAAAAGTAAAGCCAACCTATTACTGCGATAAGTCCAACAGCAACAATACTTAATGGTGTAACTACTGCACGCTTTGCCATTTGCTTCTCTCTGTTCCGTTGTTATTTTAAGATCAACTCGTACCACTTCATTGTAACGCCTCAAGGCCTTACACGTAGTACTTTTGACCGCTAATAAAACGGAACTGGTCGCAAAGGCGCTTACTTATGGTACTTAGGGCTTAACTCAGTCACCGCTTCAATAAATGCTTTAGCATGCTCTGGGTTTACACCTGGGTGAATTCCATGACCTAGGTTAAACACATGGCCTGTTCCCGTACCATAGCTTTGTAGAATGGTTTCTACTTCTTCGCGAATACGCTCAGGCGATGCATACAACATGCTTGGGTCCATGTTGCCTTGTAAGGCTACCTTGTCGCCAACACGTGCCCGGGCGTCGCCCATGTTTGTCGTCCAGTCAACACCGAGTGCGTCACAGCCTGTTGCAGCCATAAACTCAAGCCATTGACCACCGTTTTTAGTAAACAGGGTGACCGGCACCTTGCGGCCATCTGCTTCGCGAGTTAGCCCGCTAATAATTTGTTCCATGTAACGTAATGAGAACTCTTGGTAATCGCGTGGCGACAACACCCCGCCCCACGTGTCAAAAATCATTAACGACTGGGCGCCGTTGGCAATTTGCGCGTTTAAATAGCTGGTCACAGACTCCGCTAACTTTTCTAGCAGCAGGTGCATGGTTTGTGGCTCAGAAAACATCATTTTCTTCACTTCAGAGAAGTTCTTGCTGCTCCCGCCTTCAACCATATAAGTCGCTAAAGTCCATGGGCTGCCTGAGAAACCAATCAAAGGCACTTCACCTTTTAGCTCACGGCGAATAGTACTCACCGCACGCATGACATAACCAAGATCGTCTTCTGGGTCTGGAATACCGATTGCTTCAACACTCTGGCGGTCGCGTAAAGGACGTTCAAACTTCGGACCTTCACCTTCTGCAAAGTACAAACCTAAGCCCATTGCATCTGGGATGGTTAAAATATCTGAAAACAAGATAGCGGCATCCAGTGGGAAACGACGTAACGGCTGTAATGTCACCTCACATGCAAGTTCCGCATTACGGCACAATGACATAAAATCACCGGCTTCTTTGCGAACCTCGCGGTATTCTGGCAAGTAGCGGCCAGCCTGACGCATCATCCAAATAGGGGTGCGGTCTACAGGTTCCTTCGCAAGGGCACGTAAATAACGATCATTTTTAAGTTCTGTGGTCATATCTGGTTTTTTGTCCTCAAATAGCTGAATGCCAATTCTACCAATTAACAGGCTCGCTGTCAGTTAATTCGCCACCTACCTTTTTCCTCACCACTTCAATGAGTTTTGCGGCAATAGAGCCCGGTGCAGGGGCTTTTGGTAAGTTGTCGAAAGCGAACCAGCCCCCTGTAACTAACTCCTCAGGGTCGAGCTTCAATTCGCCTCCCGCGTAGCGCGCAATAAAGCCAGCCATTAAGGAATGAGGAAAGGGCCACGGCTGACTCCCTACGTATTCTAAATCCGTGACTGTTATGCCTGCTTCTTCAAAAACCTCACGGTGCACGCATTCTTCTAGCGACTCGCCACTTTCTACAAATCCGGCTAATACCGAGTGTGTCCCTTCTGGGTGGCGTACACCCTGTGCAAGAAGTATTTTGTCTTCTTTATATATACCCACAATAATGCACGGTGAAATACGTGGGTAGCTTTCTAGTCCGCAATAGCCACACACGACAGCGAGGTCACGCCTATGCTGGGCTACTTGCTCGCCACAACGGCCACAAAACTTATGGGTGTCGAGAAACCCAGTAATTTGACAGCCCCGCGCACTTAAGCTGAATAGCTCCTTGTCACTACGTAAAATGCATTGGCGTAAGGGAAGGAAAGTCCAACCTGCCTGTAATGGCATGCTGTCACTGCCTATGAGCAAAAACACTGGCCGGCCTTGGTACTGGCCTATTTCGGCTGTATAGCCATGCGACGCATAAGGAACGTCCTCAACGGCCAGTAACGGTGGCCGGAAGCTTTGTCCCTCTGGTGTAGTGTCTATTAACTGGTTGTTATGAACAATAATCCACCAAACGGGTTCTTTCTCTGGCGGCATGCGATCAGGAAAAATCATAATTCACTCATACCTATATTTATACTGAACCATAAAAAAACTCACCGTACGTCTATGCAACGCAACGGTGAGCTTTACGAACCTAAGTTTCTCGTCAGGTTTATTCTGCTGCTTCAATCTCAAGCAGCTCCACCTCAAAAATAAGTGTTGCATTCGGCGGAATTGGGCTACCAGGGCGCTGTTGGTCACCATAGGCAAGTTCTGCTGGAATAACAAAGCGGTACTTAGAGCCAACATTCATTAGCTGCACCCCTTCCGACCAACCTACTATCACGCGGTCTAATGGGAAAGCAATGGGCTCGCCACGCTCATACGAGCTATCGAACACTGTGCCGTCAAGAAGCTCGCCCTTGTAGTGAACGGTTACCGTGTCCGTTGCAGCGGGCTTCGGGCCTTCACCTTCTACCATCACTTCGTACTGCAGGCCTGACTCTGTCACAGTGACACCGTCTCGGCTGGCGTTTTCTGCTTGATACGCTAAACCTTCTTCAAGGTTTCGTTCGCCAGCAGCTGCAGCCTCCGCTTCCGCTAAGCTAGTGCTTAGCTCCACAAGCTCCATTACCGCCGCTTGTACTTCATCTTCGTTCATCAAGCTTTCGTCGTTCATTGCGTCGCTAATTGCTGCAAGAATAACGTCTTTATCCAGCTCCATTCCCGTTGAAGACAGATGCTCAAGGTTCGACTTAACCTCACCACCTAAAACAGTTCCTAATGCATAAGCATGGCGCTGTGATTCTTGCTCTAAATCTACTTTTGTTGCTGTTTCGCCACACCCTGCAAGTGCAAGGGCAACAACGGAAGCAATCGCTGTTTTTGCCACTAATTTCATGTAACTCTCCGATCCATATAAGTAAATCTGCTGGTTTCGCTCTATACCCTTTGCAGCAAAGAACGCGTATGCGCACTATAATAAACACAAACGATAAGGATAACGAATGACATTTGTCTATCATAACTTAAAATTTATGTTGTTGAGCGCAATACTCATTGCTTGTAGTCCTGCTGCTGAGCGTATTGAGCGAAACGAACGTACCTTCTCTAGGGTACAAGCTGCCGCCGTGAGTCACAACGGCCAATATAGTCTTGTTTCAACCACGGAAGAAGGATTGCGGCTGTTCGACACGCAAACCAACGAATTGTTGCATAACTGGCAACAAGAAGATGAAGGCATCAGCCAAATTGTTTCTGCCAAGTTTTCTCCGCAAGCAGACGTTACTCTGGCCGCAAGCCGTATGACCCTTGTACTGTGGGACACACAAAGCGGCGACGCCTTAGGCGCCTGGCGAAATGACGACAGCTTTATCTTGGACGTGGCCGTTTCTAATCAGGGTCAGCACATTGTGCTCGCCCGTAACGACGGGGTTGTCTTGCTGTTTGAACCTGCTACCGGTCGCAGGGTTGAGTTTCGGGTGCATACCGACAAAGTCAATAAAGTCGACATATCAGCCAATGGCCAGTATGTGTTGAGCGGAGGGAACGACCACCAGGCTATTTTATGGCAAACCGACCCCGTCCAAGTTCGTCACGTATTCCCTTTGACCGGTCGTGTTACTGAACTTACGCTAGGCCCAGCAGGCCGCTATGCCCTCGTAGCCAGTGCAACCCAAGCTGAGATCCGCAATTTAGTAACTGGCGACGTCCAACAAACCCTTGATTTAGGTGCCCGCCAGAAGGTATTTACGACCGCTACCTTCTCGCCCCAAGCTGAGTTACTGTTAACAGGCACAGCGTCGCGCCTTGTGGAAGTCTGGTCTGTTGCAAGTGGAAAACGCTTATGCAGTTGGCGCATTAAAGGTCGCGCTGGTGAGCACCCCCCACGGGCTGCTATCATCGGTGCTAGTTTTATAAACGCAAACACTATTGTAATAGAAACAAGCGCCGGCTTTAGTGAGCTGTGGCGTTTACCGTCAAGCTGCCAAGCCCCGCGCAGCCCATCTAGTGAGGAGTGAAAGAAGTTCCATGGACAAGCAATTACAGGCATTAGTGCAGCGTATTGACGATTTAGAAAGCAAGCTCGCATTCCAAGATGACACCATAGACGCGCTGGACAAGTTGGTACAGGCGCAAAGCAGTGAGTTGCAAACATTGCATAAGTACATTCGGTTACTGGCTGAAAAAATACAGCCTGAGGAAGACGCTGAAGAAAGCCCCCCCTTTAACCTCATCGACGAACGACCACCTCACTACTAATAATAAAAAAGGACGTGTATGTCTGTTAATCACCCTATTATTGCTGTTACCGGCTCTTCTGGCTCTGGCACCACTACCACAAGCCAGGCAGTGCGCCATATATTTCGACATTTACAATTAAATGCTGCATTTATTGAAGGTGATAGCTTTCATCGGTACTCACGCCCCGAAATGGACGTGGCCATTCGCAAAGCGCAAGAGCAAGGCCGGCACATTAGCTACTTTGGCCCTGAAGCAAACGACTTCCATTCTTTAGAACAGCTGTTTACCGAATACGGTGAGGGCGGCTATGGGAAAACCCGGCGATACCTGCATAGCTTTGACGAAGCCGTTCCCTACAACCAAATGCCCGGAACCTTTACGCCATGGGAGCCTATTCCAGAAAATACCGACTTGCTGTTTTATGAAGGCTTACACGGAGGCGTGCAAGGCGAGAATTACGACGTGGGCAAACATGTGGACTTGCTCATCGGCATGGTGCCCATTGTTAACTTAGAGTGGATTCAAAAGTTATTAAGAGACACTGCCGAACGCGGTCACTCTCGGGAGGCTGTCACCCAAAGCATTGTGCGCAGCATGGAAGACTATATTCACCACATAGTGCCGCAGTTTAGCCGTACTCATATTAATTTTCAGCGGGTGCCTACAGTCGACACCTCCAACCCTTTTAGCGCCAAAGCCATTCCAACCATGGATGAAAGCTTTGTGGTGATCCGTTTCCGCGGCATGAAAGGCGTCGACTTTCCTTACTATTTACAAATGATTGATGGGTCATTTATGTCGCGTATGAACACGCTAGTGGTACCGGGCGGGAAAATGGGCTTGGCTATGGAGTTAATACTTACGCCGCTCATTGAACAACTTATTGAGCGGCGTAACAACCGTATTAAGCAGAAATAACTTCGAAGCTATGAGTCACTTCTACGCTGCTGCCTAACATAATAGACACCGAGCAGTACTTTTCAGCGGACAAGCTGACAGCACGCTCTACGTGTTTTTCTGAAACCTCTGTACCTGTCACAATGAAGTGCAGGTTCATTTTAGTAAATACCGCGGGCGTTGCATCGGCGCGCTCTGCTGTTAATTTTACCTCAACACCACGCACATCTTGGCGTGCTTTTTCGAGAATGCTCACCACATCCACCGAGGCACAGCTACCTGCCGCCATAAGAACCATTTCCATGGGGCTGGCGGCGTGCTTGCCTTGGTTTCCGTCCATAACAACTTGGTGACCACTGCCACTTGTTGCCACAAAGGTTAAGTCACTTAACCACTGAACACGTGCTTCCATTATTTTTCCTTACGACATTATTTTCGAGTCAAACAGGTTCTTGACCAGGCCTACAAACTCCACAATAAAAGCTTCTTGGGTTGGGCTTGGACGCTTGTCCAGTACAGACGACAGCACTTCTTCTAGGTCATACAAAATGGCATCTGCCTCGCGTACAACTTCTAATCGTGCGGTTTCATCTAGACTGTGTTGCTGATTTATTTGCATCACACTTTCAGCAAGCTGCTCTTCAAAACACTCCCGCACCGTGAGCGCACCTTCCGGTGCGTCTGGGTCGGGCTGTGTGAATACATCTAAATGCTCAGTTAAGTATTGAACAAGCTCTATATACCCTTTGCTTTGTGTAATCATAAAAGCCTTTTGCTGTCGATATGCCAGCCAGGCTGCACTTCCATTAGAAGTGCAGACCAGCGTTTAATTGACTTGGTAGCTCATTACGCTCCGCTTCAACAGAAGCAACAGGATAAGCACAATAGTCCGCCGCATAGTATGCACTCGGACGGTGGTTACCACTGTCACCCACGCCCCCAAAAGGTGCAGCACTGCTTGCGCCTGTAATGGGCTTGTTCCAGTTCACAATGCCGGCACGGATATGCACAAAGAAATGGTCCCAGTCAGCACGACTATCAGACAAGAGCCCCGCCGACAAACCAAAGCGAGTATTGTTCGCTTCGGCAATAGCTGCATCAAAGTCGCTGTAGCGAATGACCTTAAGAAGAGGCCCAAAGTGCTCTTCATCTGGTAGCTCCGCCACATCTGTTACATCTAAAATGCCTGGAGTGACAAAGCCCTTGTTGCTGTCTAACTGTTCCATTTTAACCAGCGACTTAGCACCACGCTCTAGCAGCATTGCTTCTGCTTCTAGCATACCCGCTGCTGCTTTCGCTGAAATCATGGCTCCCATAAACGGCTGTGGGTCTGCTGCATAGTCACCAACTTCAATTTTCTTCGTCACTTCCACTAAGCGCGCCATAAGGGCGTCGCCCGCGTCACCTTGCGGCACAAATAAACGGCGTGAACAAGTGCAGCGTTGGCCACTGGTCACAAAGGCCGACTGCACTATGTTATGCACCGCCCCATCAACATTTTCCACGTCACGCACGATAAGGGCATTATTCCCGCCCATTTCAAGCGCAAGTATTTTGTCTGGGCGTCCACCGAACTGGCCATGAAGCAATTTACCCGTCGTTGACGAGCCAGTGAAGAAAAGGCCATCCATTTCCGGGTGAGCTGTCATTGCTTTTCCGGTATCAACCAAGCCCTGGACTAGATTGATCACACCTGCAGGCAAACCTGCGTCGTGCCATACCTTTAGGGTTTCTTGCGCAACCATAGGGGTTAGCTCACTTGGCTTAAACACCACGGTGTTACCCGCTAGCAATGCCGGCACTATGTGCCCATTAGGTAAGTGGCCTGGGAAGTTATAGGGTCCAAAAACAGCCACCACACCATGGGGCTTATGGCGAATAAAGGCTTGTGCGCCCGGCATTTCGTTTTCTACTAAACCAGTACGCTCTGCATAGGCTCGCACCGATATTTCAACCTTACCAACCATAGCACCCACTTCGCCAAGGGTTTCCCACATAGGCTTGCCGGTTTCTTTGGCAATGAGTTCAGCTAAGTGCTGCTTGCGCTCACCTAATAGTTCTGCAAATTTACGAATAATGACCAACCGGTCTTCAACGCTCCGTAATGACCACTCAGCAAACGCTTTTCGAGCCGCTTTCATGGCTGTGTCGACCTGCTCAGCGGTGGCCGCCTTGCCAGTCCAAATCACTTCATTGCGCGCCGGGTCAATGGAAGAAAACTCGTCACCTAAGCCGGCGACCCAAGTGCCGTTTATATAATGTGTTTGCTCTACGGACATGTGTTACTCCTTAAAATGGTGCTACACGAATGGTGTCGCCATCCGCGACTAATAACGCGTCTGCAACTTCTTGTGTAATCATAACTTCTTCGTCGTTCATATCTACTTCGGCTTGCAACGCTCTGAAATTTTGCAGCTCTTGGTTACAGGCCAGCACAGTGTCAGACGAGCTAACAGGCCCAACACGCACTGTACGAAGCTCACTTGCCTGCACGGTTCTCAAGTACTTAACCCGTCCTTCCACCGTCGGTCCTGCGTCGAAAATATCCACGTAACCACGGAAGCTAAAGCCTTCTGACTTCAACAAATTCAAGGCAGGCACGGTGTTTTTGTGCACTTGACCTACCACTTCTTGGGCTTCTTTGTTCAGTAAATTAACGTAGATAGGGTGACGCGGCATAAGCTCGGCAATAAAGGTTTTGTCACCAATACCGGTCAGGTAGTCAACCTGGCTGAATTCCATATTGAAGAAGTTCTTTTGCAGCCAGCCCCAAAAAGGCGAATTACCTTCTGCGTCTGAAACACCACGCATTTCAGCAATGATTTTCTTGGAAAAACGCTCACGGAACTGCGCTAAGAACAGCATGCGGAATTTAGAGAGAGTGCGGCCATTTCGATTTTCGCGAAAAGGCTCACGTAAAAACAGAGTGCACAACTCGCTGCACCCCGTATAGTCGTTACACAAGGTTAAAGTGTCGAGCAACCGACGAACATTGTGCTTTTCTGAGTAATGGGCTTCTTTGCCCAAACGGTAATGCCAAAACGCTTCGCTCAAGCCAACACTGGCTTCAATAGCACTCACCCCTAGAATTTCCTGTGTGCTCAGGTTTTCCATCACAAACAGGTAACCTTCATCGCCTGGCGACGTTATATGCTGCTTAGCAAATGAACGTTCTGCTTTTTCTATGCGGCGTTGCAGTAGCTCTTCATCGATCGGTAGCGAAGTGAAGCCGAAACCCGACTCCACTGCGCATTGATAAAGGGCTTCATAGTCGCTTGACTGAATAGGCCGAATAACAATCATTACGAGGCCTGCTGTGCTGCAACCACCTTGGCCACGGCCTTTTCAAAGCGCGCCATGCCTTCGGTAATATCGTCTTCGGAAATAATAAGCGACGGCGTGAAGCGAACAACATCTGTGCCAGCAACAAGCACCATCAAACCTTCTTCAGCAGACGCAACCAAGAAGTCACGCGCCTTGCCTTTGAAGTTTTCGTTCAGCGCTGCACCTAGCAATAAGCCTTGGCCACGAACTTCGGTAAATACATTGTGCTTTTCATTAATAGCGTTCAGCGCATTTCTAAACAGTTGCTCTTTTGCTTTCACGCCTTCAAGCACCTCTGGCGTGTTGACCACATCCATCACCGCTTCTGACACAGCGCAGGCAAGTGGGTTACCACCGTATGTACTACCATGGGTACCTACTTTTAAGTGCTCTGCAATCTCGGCCGTCGTTAACATAGCACCAATTGGGAAACCACCACCAAGTGCTTTAGCTGTGGCTAAAATGTCTGGCGTGACACCTGTTTGCTCATAGGCGTACAAGCTTCCCGTCCGGCCAAACCCTGTTTGCACTTCGTCAAAAATAAGCAATGCATTGTGCTTGTCACATAGGGCCCGCACGCCTTCTAAGAAGGCCTGATCTGCTGGCACTACGCCACCTTCACCTTGTAATGGCTCTATCATAACAGCACAGGTCTGGTCTGACATAACGGCTTCAAGTGAAGCTAGGTCGTTGTAGTCCACATGCTCAATAGCACCTGGCTTAGGGCCAAAACCGTCTGAATAGGCTTCCTGACCACCCACAGTGACCGTAAAGAAGGTGCGGCCATGGAAGCCTTTGTTAAAGGCTATAATTTGGTTTTTTTGCTCGCCAAAGTTGTCCAGTGCCCAGCGGCGCGCTAACTTCAAAGCCGCTTCGTTGGCTTCCGCGCCAGAGTTGGCAAAATACACTCGCTCAGCAAAGGTTGCATCGGTTAGCTTTTTCGCTAGACGTAAGGCAGGTTCGTTGGTCATGACGTTACTTAAATGCCACAGTTTGTTTGCTTGTTCAGTAAGTGCATTCACCATGGCTGGGTGACAGTGCCCTAGGCAGCTCACAGCGATACCACCTGCAAAATCTACAAACTCTTGCCCTTCTTGGTCCCACACCCGCGAACCTTCGCCACGAACGGGAATAATGGCTGCAGGGTTATAGTTTGGTACCATCACTTCATTGAATAAGGCACGAGTTACCGGCATTGCATCTGACATGTTTTCTTTCTCCACTGTATTGAGTAAGCGCCGCTTAACATGAGGGCGGTCTGTATTAAGGCCGCTATTATCGCACGAAGACACACAAATGTCTGCTACGTAAACACTTGATTAATAAGGGATTTGCAAATTATTAGATTTGCACATGGACCGCATAATTATGCGCTTCCACGTGCCAGCTAGCGTACAGCACCACGGCTTAGCTTTAGCCGCTTTAAATTAACGCTGCGCAATGCTTCAAGTGTCCTTTGAGACAGCTCTGCTTCTGCACAGAGTCGTTTGCCGTCTTGTGAGCTCGCTAGCTTTTCACTGTAGAGGGTTCGGAACAGGGAATAGCGCTGGGCTTGATATAGGGTCAGCCCCATCCCGGTAAAGTCTTGCAGGCTCTTGGCTTTATTTAATTCCGTATAGACAGCGTGGAAAGGAATGTATTTCAACTCAAACTCACTAAAGAGTGCGCTGGCAAAGCGCCCTGACAAGTGCAAGTTCAAGTCTCTTAAAAAGTGCGCTGAAGGCCTTAGCTCTAGTAAAGCATTATAACGCTTGGAGTTATTGCCGTAACGTAACTCGGTGAGAAACGCGTGCTGTATGTCTTCAAACAGCAGGGAGTACAAACGCACCAGAGACGCTTTTCCTAAGTCATGCATTAACCCCACAACAAACGCCTTGCTAGGCTCAACTACACCACTTTCTTCAGCAATCACCTGAGCTGCAACCCCTGTACTTAAGGCGCTTTTTCGTATTTTGCCTCGGCATAAGTTAAAGGGCTCCATGGACTGGGGAATCCAACGTCGCAGGCAAAACACGGGCACCAGCAACCGCAAGTCGTCCATCCCAATAAAGCGGAGTGCATTGGTAATGGTCGCCACCTTTACTCGGCGTTGGTCACTGGCATTTACAAAGGCAGGGCCATTCACCATCTTAATCAGGTCTTCACAGAGCCAGGGCAAACTTTTAATGGTTTCTTCGATGGTTTTCATTGAGCTTGCACGGGCAAATAAAACGTCGAGTAGCTCGATGGACTCAGGCGAGAGGTTGAGCGCGCGGGTATGAATGCGTTCTGGCTCATTTAGTAAGTCTATTAATGCAGTATAAATACGCTCATGCAGTTCATCGGACATGGCTTCCCGCAAATACGTTTGCGAAGCACGGCGACGGTCTCGCTCGTCTTGTCTGCGCTGCTCAATATCAAGCAACTCACGGCTGAGCACTGCAGACTCTTCTTCTGGCACTTCACCCCGCTCCTCTCGTCGGGCGAAGCTGAAGCTAATCAATAGGCTATTGAATAGCTTATCTAGCCTTGCTAACTCGCTGCTATCTGGGCTTTCGCATAGCGCTTTAAATTGTTGATAGTCCAATCTTTTGCCCCGTCGGCTGCCGTGATTATTAATATACCACTATAACACTTATAGAAAAAAGGGCTCATTGTGTGTGAGCCCTTTTATTCTACAACCGTACTGTTTATTGCCCTAGCGGCGGTATAAAGCCAACGGCGTCATACACTTGCTTTAAGGTGGCTTCTGCCCGCTCTTTTGCTTGCGCCGCGCCTGACTGAAGTATTTCATCTAAAGCTGCACGGTCGCTACGCAAAGCCTGGTAACGGGTTTGCATAGGCTCTAAAAAGGCAACCACTGCATCGGCAACATCGCCCTTCAAATGGCCATACATTTTGCCTTCATACTCAGGCACTAGCTCCTCAATGGAACGACCTGTGGCACCGGAAAGTAAGGTCAGTAGGTTTGAAACCCCTGCTTTCTCTTGTGGATCAAAGTAAATGCGCGCCTGTTCGTCGGAGTCCGTAACCGCCCGCTTAATTTTCTTCACAATTTTTTTCGGCTCCTCAAGCAAGCCAATATAGCTGCCTGGGTTATCATCCGACTTCGACATTTTCTTCGTCGGATCTTGCAAGCTCATAATGCGTGCACCATGAGGTGGGATAAATGGCTCTGGCACCACCAAGGTGTCGCCATAAATGTTATTAAAGCGAGTAGCAATATCTCGGCTTAGTTCTAAGTGTTGTTTTTGGTCGTCGCCAACAGGCACCTGGTTGGCACCATACGCCAAAATATCAGCAGCCATGAGCACCGGGTAGGTAAACAGCCCCACATTCACGTTCGACTCATTTCGCTGCGATTTGTCTTTAAATTGGGTCATGCGGTTGAGCTCACCCATTTGCGTAAAGCAGTTTAATACCCAAGCAAGTTGTGCGTGCGCCGGTACATGGGACTGTAAAAACAACTTACTTTTGTTGGGGTCCAAACCACAAGCAATGTAAAGCGCAATGCCGTCTAAGGTTGCTTCACGGAGTGCTTGAGGGTCTTGGCGTACGGTAATTGCATGCAAGTCCACCACCATAAAGTGGCAGTCGTGGCTGTCTTGCATGCCAATCCACTGTCTCAGCGCGCCCATATAGTTCCCTATAGTTAATTGACCCGACGGCTGACAGCCACTTAGTACGACAGGTTTACTCATGCTTTACTCACTTTTTCATTTAATCGTTTATGTATAAAATAACTAGCGTACAGCTTTATCAATTTCAGCACGCATTTGGTCTATCACTTCGGCATAATCTGGCGCATTAAAAATAGCACTGCCTGCAACAAACATATCAGCGCCAGCTGCAGCAATTTCGCCAATGTTGTCCACTTTAACACCACCGTCTACCTCTAAGCGGATAGCGCGACCACTTTCTGTAATACGTTTGCGCACAGCACGTAGTTTTTCCAATGTGGAAGGAATAAAAGACTGTCCACCAAAGCCAGGGTTCACCGACATTAACAAAATAACATCTAGCTTATCCATGACATAGTCAAGGTAATGCAGCGGCGTGGCCGGATTTAACACCAAACCCGCTTGGCAACCTGCGTCTTTAATCAGTTGAATTGTCCGATCAATATGTACTGACGCTTCCGGGTGAAAGGTGATAATAGACGCCCCTGCCTCTGCAAACGCAGGAATGAGGGAGTCGACAGGCGACACCATCAGATGCACGTCGATAGGAGCAGTTATACCATAATCTCGTAATGCTTGGCACATCATAGGGCCAAAGGTCAAGTTTGGTACAAAGTGGTTGTCCATTACATCAAAGTGAACCACATCAGCACCCGCCGATAAAACAGCCTCTACGTCTTCCCCAAGCCGAGCAAAATCGGCAGACAAGATAGATGGCGCAATTAAGAAGTCAGACATGAACAGCCCCTGTAAAAAAATAGCACGATAATCCGCAGCTAGTTTAGCAACCTCACCGCATGGGTTCACCTATTGATTTACCTAAAACTGGTAAACTTATTCACTTAATGGTATGTTTTTGCAGCAACTTCATATTCAACATCACACTTCGGGGGCATGATGCGTAAACGTATACTTGTTGGTGGAGCCAGTCTATTCGCTGTTTTTTCGGCAGTGTCCTTGACTATGCCGGCCCCGCAACAATGCCTTGATGTATTTAATGGTGTGCAAAAAACCACGTGCACCGCAAGCACAACAAAGCAGTCTATTACTTGGCATGCTTGGGTAAAAGGGCAAAGCAGCTCTGTGCAATTTCATTTCCTTGATTTGGTAGAACTGATGTTTAGTCCTCATGTCTCAGAGACCACACAGAAGCAAACGTCGCAAGAAAACAAAAGCCGCTTTTTTTAAATCACCAACCGCACCCCCTTGGTACGGCTGGCTGTGCAACTATCCTAAGCGGTTTGTATTCCTGAGTGTCTCAGTAACGCGCCGATTTCTGGGTCACGGCCTCTAAACTTTCTAAATAGCTCTACAATGTCTTGGCTACCACCCGCCGACAAAATAGCGTCTAAAAAAGCACGCCCCGTTTCTTGGTTGAAAATCCCCTCTTCTTCAAAGCGGCTAAATGCGTCGGCTGACAACACTTCAGCCCATTTGTAACTGTAATAGCCCGCGGCATACCCGCCAGCAAAAATATGCCCAAAGCTATGTTGGAAACGGTTAAACTCAGGCGGAATCACCACGGCAACTTTTTCGCGCACTTTATTCAAAATGGCTTGTACCTGGCCAGGCGCCCTCGCTGCTTTATCCATGTGTATTGCCATATCGAATAGCGAAAACTCTAACTGACGCACCATTTGCATGGCCGACTGGAAGTTGCGTGCTGCCAGCATTTTTTCCAGCAACGCCTCGGGTAAGGCTTCACCGCTTTCATGATGCTTCGAAATGAAAGCCAAGGCTTCTTCCTCCCAGCACCAGTTTTCTAAAAACTGACTAGGCAGCTCCACTGCGTCCCAAGGCACACCGTTAATACCTGAAATAGACGCAATGTCCATTTGAGTCAGCATATGGTGTAAACCATGGCCAAACTCGTGGAACAAGGTCACTACTTCGTCGTGAGTGAACAGCGCTGGCTGGTCTCCTTGTGGGCTATTAAAGTTGCAGGTTAAGTACGCGATGGGCTTTTGTATGCCTTGTTGCGTACGACGACGCACCGCATGGTCAGCCATCCAAGCTCCGCCCCGCTTTTTCCCTCGGGCATACAAATCTAAATAAAAGCCGGCTATGACCTGTTTGTTTTCGTCCAGCACATCGAAGTAACGGGCATCTTTATGCCAGACATCCACGTCGTCTCGTTCCGTGAAGCTCACACCGAACAGCTTTTCTGTCACTGTGAACAGCCCTTCAATAACGCTGTGTTCAGGGAAGTACGGGCGGAGCATTTCGTCGGACACTTCGTAGGCCTCTTGCTTTAACTTTTCTGAGAAGTAAGCAATATCCCACGCTGCAAGTTCCTTGTGCCCTAAAGACTGAGCAAAGGCTTCTAGTTCCGCTCGTTCGCGCTGCGCTTGGGGAACCGAGCGTTCAGCCAAGTCATTCAGGAACGACATGACCTGCGCAGGTGATTCCGCCATTTTGTTAGCCAATGACAGTTCAGCATAGTTCTCGAATTCCAGCAGTTCCGCCAACTCCTGGCGCAGTGCTAGGGTTTCTTCAATTATTTTCGTGTTATCAAATTCACCCGCATTTGGCCCCAGCTCGGAAGCTCGGGTAACAAAGGCCCGGTACATTTCCTCACGCAGGGCACTGTCATCTGCATACATCATGACCGGTAAATAGCTGGGTATATCCAAGGTGAATACCCACCCTTCTACCCCTCGTTCTTTAGCAGCATTGGCTGCAGCAATGCGGGCACTCTCCGGCAAACCGGACAAGCGTTGCTCGTCGGTGATGTGGCAATGCCACGCATGGGTTGCATCGAGTAATTGATTACTAAACAAGGAGCTGAGATCTGACAGGCGTGACTGAATTTCACCATAACGCTTTTTCTTCTCGGCTGGCAGGGCAACACCCGACAAGCGAAAGTCTTTCAACGTTTCGGTAATAACACGTTGCTGTGCCGCACTCAGTTGTTTGAACTCAGCACTTTCTGCATACGCTTTATACGCTTGATACAAACCTTCATGTTGGCCGACATAGGTACCGTAGTCTGACAGTAGCGGCAGGCAGCTGTCATGGGTTTCTCGCAGGGCATCGGAATTCACTACAGCGTTCATATGGGAAACGGGGGCCCACGCTTTATTTAACTTATCGTCTGCCTCTTCTAAAGGCGTAACCAAGGTAGCCCAAGTATGCTGTTCAACCTTGGCTGTCGCATCCACCACCTCTCGGCACTGCTGCACTAAATGTTCAATCGCAGGGCGTATATGCTCCGGCGCTATGTCGGAAAATGGAGGGTGGGCCGTGTCGGCTAACAAGGGGTTTAGTTCAAGGTTCATATCCTGCCTATCGTTTTAAATAATGTATTACTGTATACGTGAGGGTAAATGCTATGTATTTCAAGTAGCAGCCTTGGGTATGTTAGGTATCTGAAATGCCTGTTAC
Organism: Aliidiomarina taiwanensis; assembly: GCF_003987015.1. GTDB lineage: Bacteria > Pseudomonadota > Gammaproteobacteria > Enterobacterales > Alteromonadaceae > Aliidiomarina > Aliidiomarina taiwanensis. The sequence continues at coordinate 53,073 of NZ_PIPQ01000008.1, forward strand.
TATATTGGCATACAACACTTTGGGATATAACACTATGGCATTGAAACGAATTGCTACGCTAACCTTGGCGGCTTCGCTCCTTGTACTAGGCTGTCAAGCAACCAATCACACAACAACATCCGCAGCTAATCAAACTCACGGAGAGACGAGCTTTTCTTTAGCTGACCTTTATCAAGATGGCTATTTCAACACAGCTTCTGTCCCGGCTACACGCTGGTTGGAAGACGGCTCTGGGTACACTACCCTCGAGCAAAGTAAGCGAGGGCAGGGAAAAAGCATTGTCCGTTACCACCCAGAAACAGGACAGCGTACCGTACTGGTATCCGCGCAACAGCTAACCCCGAGGAGTCAAACAGAAGCATTAACAATTGCGGACTACCAATGGTCCAGTGACGCTTCGAAGCTGCTCATTTTCACAAATACCAAGCGTTCTTGGCGTACCCACACCCTCGGAGACTATTGGGTGCTTGACCGAGCCAGCAATGAACTATTTAAACTGGGCGGAAATGCCCCTGCTTCAAGCCTGCAATTTGCAAAATTTGACCCTCAAGGCGAACGCGTTGCCTATGTGCAACAAAACAACATGTATGTGCAGTCTCTCCATTCGAAGCAAATATCACAGCTAACTTTCGACGGTGGCCCACATACCATTAATGGCACCTTTGACTGGGTGAACGAAGAAGAGTTTGGCCTACGCGATGGCTTTCGCTGGTCGCCTGACGGGCAGCATATAGCCTACTGGCAAGTCGACACAACAGACGTCCCCTTGTTCACCATGATCGATAACGTCTCAGAACTATACCCAACCCTAACCCAGTTCCCTTATCCAAAAGTAGGAGAAACCAACTCGGCGTTACGTGTAGGGGTATTACCCGCCAGTGGCGGCGACACTACCTGGGTACAGCTACCTGGAGACCCGCGCCAACACTATATTGTCCGTATGGATTGGGCAGGCAATAGCGACTCGCTACTGATCCAGCACATGAACCGTGCGCAAAATACCTTAAATGTATTTTTAGCAGACCGAGCTTCTGGTACTACCGAGCGCCTTATCCAAGAAAAGAGCAATGCTTGGGTAGAGCAAGTAGACGACGTGCGTTTTTTCCGTAACGGCCAAAGCTTTACATGGCAGAGCGAGCGAAGTGGGTACCGCCATCTGTATCGTTACGACGCAGACGCCTCAGGCAATAAATTAACTGCATTAACCCAAGGCAATCACGACGTGGTGCAACTGCTTGAAATTGTTGCCGACGACGCTGGAAACGGTTATGCCTACTACATTGCGTCCCCCGAGTCGCCATTACAACGATACTTATTTCGTGTTCACTTAAGCGGCAACAGTGCCCCAGAGCGGCTCACTCCCGCCTCGTGGGAAGGTACCAATGGCTACCAAATCGCCAAAGACGGCCGTTACGCCATACATACTTATTCCCGCATGGGAGTACCACCGCAAACTCGCATGGTCAGTCTGCCAAATCATCAGGTTTTGCAGTCTATAGAGTTGAATGGCGAACTCCAAGAGCGTCTCGCCCAGCGAGTCACCAACACCACTGAGTTCTTCCAAGTCGAGGCTCAAGACGGCCTAGTGTTAGACGGCTATGTTATGAAGCCGAAAAACTTTGATGCAAGCAAAAAGTACCCTCTCATCATGTTTGTTTACGGCGAGCCTTGGGGACAAACCGTTGCAGACCGTTGGTTAGGCCATTTATGGCTATGGCACGAGTACATGACACAGCTTGGCTTTGTGGTGGCGTCTGTAGATAACCGCGGCACTCGCTCTCCGAGGGGGCAAGCATGGCGACATTCCATTTACAAACAACTTGGCATTGTCACTGTTCGCGACCAAGCCGATGCGCTGAAGGGTATGCTGTCACGCTGGTCTTGGCTCGACGGCGACCGAGTAGGAATTTGGGGGCATAGTGGTGGCGGCTCGCAAACACTCAACGCTCTGTTCCGTTACCCGCAACTTTTCCATGTGGGTATCGCCTCTGCGCCTGTTCCAGACTTGCGCTTGTACGACACTATTTATCAAGAGCGTTATTCTGGGTTATTGCCTGCTGACGCGGCAAGTTATGAAGCCACTTCAGCCATAACGCACGCCAAGAACCTGCAAGGCGAGCTGCTATTAATTCACGGTACGGGCGACGACAACGTGCACTACCAAGGGTCAGAGCGACTCCAAGATGAGTTAATTCGCCACCAAAAGCAGTTCCGCTTTATGGCTTATCCAAATCGCAGCCACTCCATCACCGAGGGTGAAGGCACTTCGCTGCACTTCCGTACCCTCATGGCAGAGTTCTTTCTAGAAAAGCTCTCGCCCTAAAAAGCGAGCTTAATCATGCGGGTCCGGGCACATGTGTGGTACGGACCCAGCCTTTTTCAATCGCTCCGCTTAAGTTATGCTCTAACGCTTCAAGTCCTGCTTTGTTCTCTTCTAGAAGCTCCATCACCCCAAGCGCTTGGTTCCTACCTTGTACCTTTCCTAGGTAAAGTGCCATATCGGCAATTTGTAGGCAGCGTTCCCAGTCATGAATCGTCTCGACACCAGACTCAAAAGGAAATGAAATGAAGCCCGCAGTTGCTGTTACTGAAATAGTTTTACCTGCAGCCTCTACCGGTGTTTCACCAATTGTTTTCAGCAGTTTTTCCACATACGTAGGCAAAAAGCTCGGATCCATCTCTTTTAGGTAAATCAAAAACTCTTCACCCCCCCAACGTACCACCATATCGGTGTTACGCGACAAGCTCCGTAACCGCTGGGCTAACTCAACCAACACTTTGTCGCCTGCTGCATGGCCTTTGCGATCATTTACTTTTTTAAAGTAATCCACATCGAGTAAAATCAATGCGTCAGGATGTTTGTCTTTATTTGAGCTATCTGAGAGGCGCTGTTTATTGGTCATGGCCGCCTGAAAGGAACGGCGATTCAACAAGCCTGTCAGCGGGTCGTGACTTGACTGGTACTCCAGCTCCTGGTTGAGTGACTGCAAGCGGATATTAGCACGTCGCGCTGCACGCCAAGCCAGCAGTAATAGCAGTGACGCAAGCACAATGACCAAGCTCAACAAGTAAAATACTTTTTTCTGTAAGTCTGCATTGCGCAACTTGCTTTGTTGCGCCAGATTGCGTTGTTCAAGCAGCTCTATTTCAATGGCTTGCTCATTGGCTTGTGCACGAAGTTGCAATTCTTGAATGGCTTTGTTTCTTTCTTTGCGGCTAAACTCCTGCTGCAGTTCGCGCTGTGTTTTTAGCACATCAATTGTTTTTTCGTATAACCCAGCATGCTCATAGGCCTTGGCCATATACTGCAGTAAGTCAATGTATTCCGACTCACTAATCACATGACGCACTTGTTCCGCAGCTTGTTCTAGAGCCGGTACACTTTCCAATGTTCCTTGCATTACGTCTATATATAAAAGGTTGAAATGCAATAAGCGCGAAGTAAGAGTGTCATTAACACGCTCTGCTTCTGATAAGGCGGCCGAAAGTATGTCACGTGCTTCTTCATAACGCTCGAGCTCCATCAGGGTCGAGCCAATATTGTTCATATTGAGTAGAATGGTTTCTTGATCGTCAAACTGTTTCGCCCATTCTATGGAGGTCTCAAAGCTTGCGATAGCCGCTTCTAACTGTAAGAGGATGCTTTGCAAGTACCCTTTAAATAAATAAAGGCGGGCGTACTCTTTTTCTAAACCTGCCGCTTCGGCAATTTCAATGAGGTTGATGGTGGACTCTAAGCTTCGCTCGTATTGCCGCATTCCCGTATGAACTCGTGCAATGCCTTCTGTCACCAGCATGCGTCGGCGCAACGTCAGCATATTGTCGGTTTCATTCACAGCTTCTGCAGCTTGTAAGTAGTGAGACAAAGCTTGCTCATAATCGCCCACTGATCCCAGCAACTGACCTGCAGCCTGGTGAGATAAAAATCGAACACGGGGTGAACTGACATCAGGCAACAGGCGCCCCAACAGTTCCAGCTCAACTAAAGCGGCTCGGGTGTCTCCTTGGTTAAAATAAAGATTAACCAATAAGGCCTTCATTTCAGTAATGGCAGCTGTTACACCCGATTTATTTGCCTCTTCCGCTAGCGCTATTGCTGCATTCAACGTTTGCTCGTCTATTTCAGTAGGAGACATCGCCATTACGCGATAACCAAATGCACGTGTACGTGTCTGAATAGGGGTATTCGAGTTCATCTGCCGGTAAATGGCGTCTAAGTCAGCAAGGGTAGCTGTGCCTTGTGAGTAACCAAGTAAGTACTGGTCAAGTTGAGTTTCTAGGTTTGTCGTTTCTTGGGCAACAACTCCAGCATGCAGAAAAAGGCTTGCTGTACTCACCCAGAGAAAATAAGTAAGCAGCCTTGCAAGTGTGATCAAAGAGTATTGCATGTCATTACCCATTCCACTTAAGTTCCGTTCAATTGGTTAAACATCATGTAAATTCAGCGGCACGACCTTGATTCATGATACAGTTCGATAACAATCAGTGCTATGCATTTAATTCTGTACTTTATAAGGAGAAAAACCATGAAGTCCCTTATTCTTCCTGTGGCCATTACATTAGCTTTGGCTTTTGCTGCTCCCACTCAGGCTGCTGGCTCCTATGCCGGTGTTGGCCTGTATGATTTTTACAACAGCGACATATCCTTGTCGGCTGGTACTAGCTTAAACGACCGCGTGTCCGTTCATGGCCAATATATCGACGGTCTCGACTTTGTCTTACGCGCCACCGCTGAATACCGGCTTGAAGACGGTTTTTATGCACTCGGCGGTGTCAGCCGTTACAATGGCGCCTTTGACAATAAGTCGGGAGCTGTTCTAGGCGCTGGTTACCGTACCCAGCTCGACCGCTTCCCTGTCAATATCACTGCAAACTATGACACAGCACTCGACGGTTTCTTTTCGGTTGCCGCCACAGCTCAATATCAAGTGAATAACAAACTTGCTATTCAAGCGGGCTACCGCATAAACTCGAACGATATTGATAACGAGTTCGGTCTCGGTATTCGTATCTCTTTTTAAGTCAGCACCCTCGTGCTGTTATAATGAAGCCACCGAACTTCGGTGGCTTTTTTATTGACTGGACACCACATGAAAATATATGTAGATGCAGACGCTTGCCCAGGTGTTATTCGAGATATTCTTTGCCGTGTTGCGAAGCGCCAGCAACTTATGGTTTGCTTTGTTGCAAACCGGCTTCTGCAATTGCCTCCTTCGGCTTTTATTCAAAGCATTCGGGTCGTTGACGGTTTTGACGAGGCCGACAATGAAATAGTTCGCTTATGCCAACCCGGTGACTTAATTATCTCGGCCGACATTCCCTTGGCTGCTGAGGCCATCGACAAGGGTGCTCTTGTATTAAGCCCTCGTGGTGAACTCTTCACTCCTGAAAACATTCGTCAACGGCTTAATATGCGTGACTTTATGGACACCTTGCGTAGCTCTGGAATACAACACGGCGGTCCTCCACCCCTTGGTCAAAAAGAGCGAAAAGACTTTGCCGACAACCTCGACCGCATTCTAGCCAAACGCATTAAACTTTAAATTGCCCCGCAAGTTTTAGGAGCGCTTTGCCCTGTGCGTCTACCGCAGCCGACACTTCGTCGGCCTCTCGCGAACCTTTACGTGTGTCTTCCGTAAGTTCATTTACCTTAATCAGGTTTCTGTCCATTTCTTGCACAACTGCCGCCTGCTCCTCGGTTGCGCTAGCAATTTGGTGCGTCATATCAGTAATTGAGGTAACCGACTGACGTATTTCTTGCAGCGCCTGCTCTGCCGCGTCCGCTTTCTCTACACCGTCATGGGCTAGCGACACCCCTGCGTTCATTGTTTGCACAGACTCTTCCGCTGTGTTTTGCAGGCCTTGTATCATGCTCTGTATTTCTGTCGTGGCCGTAGCCGTTCTCGCCGCAAGCGTACGAACTTCATCGGCGACCACAGCAAAGCCACGTCCCTGCTCACCCGCTCGGGCCGCTTCAATCGCAGCGTTTAAGGCCAGCAAGTTCGTTTGTTCTGCAATACTTTCAATGGTGTCCAGAATGCCCCCAATGCTGACACTCTCTTCTTTTAACTTGGTAATCTGTTCACTGGCAAAACTCACTTCTTTCGCCAGTGCGTTTATTGCCGTAATTACTTCTTGCACAACCGCTTGCCCACGATCGGTATTTTTACGCGAGTCTTCCGACGCCTCTGATGTCATTTGAGCATGCTGTGCAACTTCTGAAATTGTGGCAGACATTTCGTTCATTGCTGTTGCCAATTGTTCTATTTCACTGGCCTGCACATTTAAGGCCGAGTCAGCGCGTCCAGCCACTTCAGACGAATAGGCAGCCTGCTCGGCAAGCTCCTGGGCATTCCTCCTAAGCTCTGTCACTAATTGGTGCAAACCTTGCTGCATGCTATTAAACGCCGTGGTTGCCATACCAATTTCATCGCCATGCTCCACCGGCAAAGGGGCACTTTGCAAGTTACCTTGAGCTATGTCTTCCGCACGCTCTTGCAGGCGACGCATGGGTGTTGCTATATGCGCTCGCAACACAACCAACATCCAAATAGCCAAACCAACTGCGACTAGCATAGAGCCCCAAACAATCTTCACAGCTCGCTTCACGCTTGCTTCTGCTTGAATCATAAGTAGCTGGCTCTCTTCAAGCATGGCCTGGCGCAAACGTTGGGTTCCATCACGCATCGTTTGCAGGTGCCTCAGAGTCTGTTCTTCATAGATACGTGCTGCTTCGGATTTGCTTTGCGCTTGGGTTAACCTGCTGGCTGACTCATGCAACAACCTGTGCGGTTGGTCCAAGGCGTCAATAGCAGTTTGTACCTGCGCTGAGCTGTCTTTATACAGTGGGGTGCTCTTAACGCTTTGGTACCATCGGCCAAACGCGCACTGCCGTGGGTTAAGTTGGCCTGCAAAGGGGCGTTCAACAAGTAAACTGTTGGCTAGCTTGTTAGCCCATACAACATGCTCTACTTCACGCTCCACCTGTTCAACAGCCGACATTAACTTTGTTTGCGTGCTTGTTGCTGTAGTATTCATGTAGTTAATGCTGCTTTGCACTAGCGTGCCCACTACAAACATAAGAAAAATAAGAGCACCAAACGACAACATAAGCTTTGCGCTTATGGTTAAGCTTTTATATCGCGATACAACCACACTGACACCTATTCAAATTGTTACAGCCGACTAGCAAACCTGCTTAATAATTCGCCCTGTTATACTAGAAAAGAAGCCGATAGGGAATGAATATTATCAGAGCAATGACAGCCAATAGTATAGCTATCAGCAAGCTATTAAAAATAAGCTTAAGCACTTTATACAGGCGTATATTGGTTTGCTTCAATTGTTTTGAGCGGTTCAAAAAAGGAGTCACTTTTGCAAATACTGCGTTCGCCATTCCGCGCTTATCTGTGCTGTCGTTGGGCACGAGGGTAAACCGCATTAACTGGCAATATACAAAGTTAAACATACGGCCCAATGGCCCCATAGGCCGAGCTACGTCTAACATTAAAATTAAGCGGTGCTTGTCTGTGTTGTTGGCCACATGATGTACATAGGTTTCGTCAAATAATAATGCTTCACCATCACGCCATGCATAGGTCTGCTCATCTACGTTTATCCAGCAATTGTCGTCGTTAGGCGTTTCTAAACCAAGGTGGTATCGAAAAGAACAAGCAAATGGGTCGGAATGTGGCGTCAGCTTCGACCCCGGTGGTAACAAAGTGAACATAGCCCCTTTTACTTGGGGTATCTGGCTAATAAGCGCAACCGTTTTAGGGCAGTGGCGGCGAGCTGAATGATGCGTATAACCATACCACTTCAAATAAAACTTGCTCCATCCATACTTAAAGAACGTACGAAAGCCTACATCGTAATACCCTAAGGAGCCTTTTTCTTTTGTGCTTTCAAATGCTTGTTCACTTTTCAAGGCTAACGCTTCGTCACGAATTGTTTCCCAGTTTTGCTGCACCACTTGCAGCTCAGGAAAGTCTTCTAAATCAAGTATGGCTTTGCGTGCCCTCTTCTTTGTGGACATATAAAGAATGCAATTCAAAGGGGCAAATATGGGCCAGCACTTTCGCATGTAGTGTTTGAAATTCGGGTGCCGGTACTGACCCCGAAATGCGAATACATACGAAATAGAGGCCAAGGAGTAAAGCACAATAAGACTTATTATTATTGTTGGGAGGTTAAGCTCTGGCATGAAAGTAAACCGTAGTTATATTAACGATTTTTTTACATTAATAGCTGTTTGCATTTAAAGCAAGTGTTTAGCTGGTTCGAATGCAATCTCGTCCGCTTTTTTCCCCCTCATATAAGGCATGATCTGCACGCTTCATTAAACACTCGAGTGTGTCCCCTTGCTGGTATTGCGTTATACCAAAGGTGGCTGTTACCGGCTTATTATGTTCGAAGCAGTAATTTTTAATTGCGCGGCGAATACGTTCTGTAGGCATTCGCGCGGGACTCCTCATAGTGCCTGAAAAGCAAATGCACAGCACCCATGCTGTACGCTGTATATCGCCACTCTTGTGGTAGTAGTAATACAGCAAACCACACAGAACGGCTGCACCTGAATTTAAATAGCCAAGTCGGCTCGACTCAAAGAATAGAAAGTTTGTCACCCCTGAAAGTAATGAAATGCCGAGAATAACTTGCAGTATGGCTGTTATCAGCACATGGTTTTGTTTCTGTACATCATTCAGGTGGCGTAGCTTTTCCATACTTGGCGTCCTTGTATTAGCGCGTGCCCATCACGACTCTGTTTCTGCCTGCCTTTTTTCCTTGGTACAAAGCATTATCTGCGCGCTTCAATGCCGCATTAACATCCTCGTCGTGCTCTGATATCTGCGTCACTCCCGCGGTAATTGTCACCTTCAATTCACCCTTCTCGGTTACAATGGGCGTTTGTTCAAGATCAGCGCAAATGATGCGTACCCGTTGATATGCCCCTTCAGGCTCGGCATCTTCCATAATCAAAATAAACTCTTCTCCACCAAAGCGCGCCATGGTGTCAGTACTTCGTATTTTGCTTTGTAAGAACTTCACCAGTTGTTGTAGCACCTGGTCGCCTACATCATGCCCATACTCGTCATTCACATGCTTAAAGTGGTCTACATCAAGGAGCGCTATGCAGCTTTTCGCATCACGTTTTTTCACCTTCTCAAAAAGCACAGTCAGTCGGTTCTGGCTAAAGCGCCTGTTGTATGCGCCAGTCAATTCATCTGTCAGGCTTAAGCGCTCTAACTCTTTTTCGTATTGTTTTTGTAGGGTGATATCGCGCACCGTACCAACCAAGATTCTGTCTTTTTCGCCGCCTTTAAAGTCTGCCAGCTCATGCACCCAACGCACTTCACCATTTGGTCGGATAATACGATGAACAACGTCGTGTACCCCGCTCTTCTGTGCTCGCTCTTCGCTTGCACGCACTAGGTTTAAGTCCTCTGGGTGAACCCTCTCAGTAAAGCCATCAATCGAAGGTTTAAAGGTTTCTGTATCGAGGCCGAATATTTCGAAGATCATGTCAGACCAATACAGTTCACCTGTGTCCATATTGGCACGCCAATAGCCTAGCAGACCAATCCGCTGTGCCTGAGTGAGCTCTTTCCGTTGCTGCTCAACTTCTAAGCGCATTTGTTTTTCAAACGTGGAGTCGACCACCTGGCCATACCAAGAAATGCTGCCGTCGCTATGTCGCTCAGGGGTTGCATGCCCTGTTAACCACTTTTCGCCGGTAGATAAAACCACGCGAAACTCAGTAAACCATATGTCCAAGGTTTCCGCTGAGTCCTGTATCGAGCTATTCACTTCCTGGAGGTCATCCGGGTGAATACGGGAAAAAACCGTATCGGCATCACGCTTAGCTTCCTCCAGAGTTACGCCAAATAACTTTTTTATGCCGGGACTTGCATAGGGGAAGGTTCTGGTGCCATCTGGCATCAACTTAAACTCATACACAGTGCCCGGGATGTTTTCACTGATCTTAAACAATCGATCCAGTCGCTCGTTATTTGTCTTTTCGTCGGTAATATCCACATGAGCGCCAGCCAGCCACTCTGGCTTTCCGTCCTCTGTGCGAGTGACTATTTTTCCTCTGTCGCGCACCCATACCCAATGCCCATTTTTATGCTGCATACGGGTGTCAAAGCTATAACTGTCTATTTCACCAGCTAAGTAACGAGTCAGTGTTGTTTCGACGCGTGGCAGATCGTCTGGGTGTGTCCGCAACTTCCAAGTGTCCGCAGACAAGGGCTCAAGCTCTGACAGTGAGTAACCAAGAATCTCTGCCCAGCGTTCGTTGTAGCGGGCTTCTCCTGTTTCATGGTTCCACAGCCAGGTGCCTACTTGCGCACCCTCAATAATGGCCTCTAACCAAAATAGTTGATCTTTTTTTGTACTCTCAGACACTTATTCAACCTTTACGATTTGGTTATTTTTTACTAAATATAGCCACGAAATTTAAAAACTACTGATACACTCACATACATTACGTTTTATAACAATAACTGGAGTATTGCCAAGTGCTAAATACTTTTCTTACAAAACGATTACTGCTCCTCGTTTTGGCTTTTGCAGTTTATCCCGCGCAGAGTCATGAGCAGCAACAAGAAGCTTATGCTTACACAGAAACTAGTAACATATTAGAGCAGTTTTGGGAGCTAGATAGCGACAGCAAGCGCGGCCTGTATACCTTAAGGACCTTTCAACCTAATTACGTGCTGCCCTACCATTACACCAATAATATTAATAGCCAGCCTGCTAGCCCAACACGCGGCCCCGTTGAAGCAGTCGACCAATATAAAGACCATGAAATGAAGCTTCAGTTTTCTTTCCGTACGAAAGTATTAGAAGACTTTTTGTTTCATAACGCGGACCTATGGGTAGCCTACACGCAAACCTCCTTATGGCAAGCATGGAATAAAGACATTTCAAGACCTTTCAGAAGCACTGACCACAACCCAGATATTTTTTATGTCATTCCATTAAGCCAAACCTTTGACCTTATTCCCGGTGAGTTAGGCTTAGAAATGGTACGTGTTGGTTTAGCGCACCACTCCAATGGCCAAAGCAAGCCCGCTTCTCGTAGTTGGAATTACTGGCACGTTAGTAGTGCTATCACCCTTGGCCCTGTATTACTCGAAAGCACTTATAAGCACCGGGTCAACGAGCCACTGGAAAAGGACGACAACCCCGACCTTATTCGCTATCAGGGCAACTTAGAAACAAGCATGACAGCGCTAATTGGCCGTTCTACGGTCAGCTTGGAGCGTTCAGGCGAGTATTTTTCCATGGAACGGGGAAACTGGAAGTTAAATGTCACCTACCCATTGTCACGCAGTCAGGTTGGCGGGGTGCGTGTGCAACTGCAAGTGTTCAGTGGGTATGGAGAGACCCTGCTTGACTATAACCATCGTCAAACACGCGTAGGTATTGGCTTTTTACTGCTCAATATTTAAAGTGACCAAGTGCGACGAAAAATCACAGCTTGTCGTTTTGACATGCTAACCTGCAAGCCATTCGCTAACTTCAGGTCCAACCCACCACTCATGGCGGGCTCTATATGCTCAATATAGTTGGTGTTTATAACCCAACTGCGGCTCGCTCTAAAAAAACTTTCGTCGAGCCGCTCCACCACGGCACTTATTGGCCGGTATACAGCAGGCGTGTTTTCAGCTAAATGCACTCGGGTATAATTGCCCATCGCTTCAAATGCAAACACGTCGCTCACATTCACAAAAAAACAACGCTCGCCGTCTTTAATAAAAATACGTTGGGTGGCGGCAAGCTTGCTCTCGTTTTTCCGATTTTTCGTCACCTTTTCAAGGGCTTTTTGTAATCGCTCACTTCGCACTGGCTTCATTAAATAGTCAAGCGCATTAAATTCAAACGACTTAATGGCATACTCATCAAAAGCCGTCACAAAAACCACATCAGGAGCTTTATCGGCTTGCGCCAGAACATCAAACCCATCACCGTCGGGCAAGTCGATATCCAGCAATAAGAGGTCTACTTCTGTACTTTGCAGCAGGGTTAAAGCGTCCTCTACGCTTGCTGCTTCTCCTACCACTGTCAGGTCTGAGAAGTCCTGCAATTGCTCTTTTAATTCCAGCCGCGCTAGCCGGCTATCATCTACAATAGCTACCCGTAACACCTACCACTTACTCCTTTTCATACGGTAAACGTATATGCACTTCAGCAATACCTCGCTTACCTTCAATACGCCTATCAAAGCGAAGGGATGATCTGCTCTCCCCATATAGTAGCTTTAACCGTTCACGAATGTTTTTAAGCCCTATCCCGGTGTCTTTGCGGCTTTTCCGGAGATTCTCATAAGCTGGACACGGGTTATAAAACGACAAGCACAGGGTTTCACCTACATGCTGCACCTCTAATTTAATAGTGCCACCTTCACGCAACTGTTCAATGCCGTGCTTTATCGCATTTTCAATACACAACTGAATAAGCAGCCGAGGTAATACCGCATCTTTTGCTCTGTCATCCACATGCACTTCATACTGCAAACGTTGTTCAAACTGTATTTTACACAGGGCAACATATTCGTCAGCAATGGCCAGCTCTTCGAGTAATGGCACTTTAGCTTGCAGCTTCCCCTCGCTCCCTTGCTGCAAGGAATAACGCAACATGTCCGCTAAGCGGGCTAAAGCGTCGCGAGCTCGCTGTGGATTTTCAAGGATGAGCGCACGAATGTTGTTTAGCATATTGAATAAAAAATGCGGGTTTAGCTGCTGTGACAACGCTTGTAGTTGGCTTGAAGCAAGTGCTTCTTTTGCTTCACCAAGCTGCCGTGCTTTCACGATACTCACATAAAAGGCACTCCACAGGAGAAGTGCGCCAAACATATTCACCGCATTACCAAAAAATATATGCCGAATCACTCGCCCCCACTGACCTGGCCCCACAGGATCTATCATTCCTGTTTGTACAAAAAGGTAAAACACGAACACCAGCGTGGATGCTGCCACACCTGCGCCCAGCCCCGACATGGTGGCAAAATAGACCAATTGTATACCCAAAGGAAACTGTACAATTACTCGTTTGAACAGGTACCGCATACCATGAGAAAACAGTGCCGCTGAGCTAATGAGAACACTAACAAATACCAGCTCAGTCCAATCGAAGAAGCCACTTACAAACAAGCTCAAAGAAATTATAAGACCAGCTATAGACCAGCCGAGCAATTGATAAAGCCAGTAGAAACGCTGTTCCATATATCCATTATTCCGCTGGTGTGCTTAGGCTAGCGCTTGGGTCTGTTAGTAGCGACATGGCCGTCTCATTTATGCCGACAGACTGGCTATTTAAGGCAATCACAGCGCGTGACCCGTCTAAATAAAAGCCAACAAAGCTGGTAAAGCCGGCTGTTTGGCCATTGTGCCATGCAAACTTTTTCCCTTCATTGTCTTCGCTCAGAATCCAACCAAGGGCTTGTTCTGTTTTAGCTCCAAGCGAATAAACAGGCGTTAACATGAGCTGCACAGCCGGGTCCTCTTGTTGATACAGCTGCATCAGAGACTGAGTATAGACCACCATATCATCCAAAGTTGAAACAATACCACCGGCCCCAGCCAAAGACTGAAAGTGCCATGGCAGCTGAGGCTCGGCTAGTATGTTATACCCCGTTGTCACCGTGTCGGGTCCCCCCGTCAGAGCCACATAACTATTATTCATGGCAAAGGGGGTGAATAGCTTCTGTTGCACAGCGTCAGAGAACGACATGTCATGCACTTGCGCCATCAGCTCCCCGAGTAGACCAAACCCATAGTTCGAGTATTCATATTCGCCTGGCTCACCCGTGTGCTGAGCCAGTGACTGTGCAAGTGCCCTTGCGTCATAGGCGGCATACGGGTCGTTAGGGTCAGCCTGCGCGAGCAGCCCCTCTGGCAAACGAGGCAAACCACTATAGTGTGTCGCCAGTGACAGCAAGCTAATCCCTGCTGGCACCGCCGCCCATATTTCACTCGCCTCGTCGTCCAACGCCAGCTTGCCTGCAGCCACGTGTTGTGCCAGCAAATAAGCAACGAAGGTTTTCGTTACCGACCCTATTTCATACTGTGTTTGTGCATTGTGGCCGCTAAAATAGCGGGTTTCTACACCCGCTGGGGTGATAATGGCAGCAGCGCCACCATTGTCACCCAGTTTAGGCTTTGGGGATGCGGTACGCGCTTCTCCTTCTGTTACTTTTTTCAAGTTTAAAGTACGCGTTTGGCCTTGAATAAAACGCCCCTCATAGGTAACCCCTTCAGCGTCTGAGGCCTCACCTGAGTAACTCGCATTGATCATCGGCGACTGAAAGCTTAATGCACTTTCACTAACCCGAATGTCACTAATGGGAATGCTATAAGCTTCTTGGGCGGGGCTGTCTAAGGTGGCTAAGTAACTTCCTTTAAGCACCGCAATATTGACACGCAAAGGCAACGAGTTACGGCGGTTAATAATTAAGTCGCCTTCATATGCTCCTTCAAATGCTGCTTGGCGCGCTAAGTCTTGCTCGTCCAGTTTGTGTAATACAAGAGGACGTACTTTCCCTTGGGTAAAAGTCCCTACTAACACACCGTCTTCTAGCTCTGCCTGAAAGCTAGCCGACAAGTCTGTGTCTTCAAAGTGAACCTGAGAGTTTGTGACTGAAAAGGTAGTGGGCACTTTATGAAACATGCCTTGGTTTGGGCTATCCAGAGTGAGCTCTCCATTTTTAATGGTGACACCAAGCGCTAAACTAACGCCGTTCTGAATTTCCAGCTCGCCACGCCATACGCCGTCAAGGTCGTTCGAAGCAGCTACACTTGTTGCGGTTAGCAGCAAGGCGAAAAATGTACTTATTATGCCTATCACTCTTTTATTCATACGCATAAACTGTATCCTTCTGTAAATGAGTTATGTTTCTGTAGTTCTTCATTGCAGTGTAGTGAACTTTGACACTCGTGTGTGAACTTTATGACGAGCGGACCAATTCAATGACAAGCGGTAAACTAAACAAAAAGGCGTCCCATGCTTCGATTCTCAGACTTTTATCAACGTGCGCGTGAACGTAAAGGGGGTGACTCTGCCATTACCGACTTGTTGCCTCAAGTGGCAACAGCGAGCGAACTTCAGGCACGAAGTGACGACAGGTACTTGTCTGACTTAACCCGCTGCGTATTTCGAGCTGGCTTTGTTTGGCGAATTATTGATAACAAATGGGCAGGCTTTGAAGAAGCATTCAGCGGTTTTGTACCTAAGTACTGGCAGCAAGTGCCGCCAGAGCGGCTTGAAGCTTTAGCGAGTGACGCGCGGGTTGTCCGCAACCTCCAAAAAATAAATACAGTCCCTTTCAACGCTCGAATGATCGTGGAAGCAAGTGAGTCCCACGGCAGCTTTGGTCAGTTTTTAGCGCAGTGGCCTTCGCACGATCAGGTTGGTTTACTACTTTGGTTGAAGAAGAATGGCGCTCGTTTAGGAGGGGCAACCGCTCAATACTTTTTGCGCATGCAGGGCTGGGACGGGTTTGTTTTGTCGCGGGATGTGGTAGCAGCCCTCACCAACCACCAGCTAATGGACGCAAGCCCCACCAGCAAAAAAGGCTTAGAGCAAGCACAAGCAGCTTTCAATGCATGGCATGAGGAAACCGGGCTGCCTTATAGCCACTTATCCCGCATTTTGTCATTTACCTTGGACGCTCGCTAACGCTTAATTTTGATCTGAAACAAGCTTTTGCTCAACTTATTATGTGGGTGTCAATCTATTGATCTAGTTCAAATAAAAACGTTTAAAACCCGTCAAAATGCGTTCATCTTTCACATGGAGAACGTTATGAAATCGTCCCTTATACACCTTAGTTTCATTGCTGCCTTAGGCTTCACTGCAACACCTGCTCTGGCCGACTTTTCTGTTAATGTAGGAGCCATTGGTGCAATGCCCAGCGACAGCAGCAGCTCGCTAAACGTTGTTGAAGGCGTTGCAGGGCTCCCTACAAACAGCACAGGCGTGGGCGTTAACAACAATACGCAGCTTGGTTTGACATTCGACTATCGCCTGTCATCAAACTGGGGCGTACAACTTGTTGCCGCAACCCCTTTTTCACACGACATCTCTGGTACTGGTGCTATTGACGGACTCAAGGTAGGTAAAACTAAACATTTGCCACCTACACTGCTAGCTCAATACCATTTTGATATGGCTAACAGCAAATTCCAGCCATTTATTGGTTTAGGCCTAAATTACACCACGTTTTTTGACACAAAAGCAGATACAGAATTGGTTGGGACCTTAGGTGCATTGGGTGTCACGACTGCTTCCGACGAGGTGTCTATCAAGCTCACCGACTCGTGGGGATTAGCTGCACAAGCCGGCTTTAATTATCATATGACAGAGACTATGGGGGTTCACTTTATGGTGAGTAAAATACAGCTAGACACCAATGCTTCGGTGCGGGTGAATGGAAATACTGTCGAGCGTGTACATGTAGATATTGATCCATTAGTGGTTATGCTTGGGTTACGCTGGTCCTTTTAAGTGTTTTGAGGGTGCTACAAACGTAGCACCCTCAAAATAGCCCATTACCTTAGCTGGCTGTCCTTACTCGCTCTGCGGTTTATTCCGCCACGGTTTTGCTCCGCAGCAGCTTCTAATTCAGCTTGGCAGGTAACACAATACTGAACGCCTGGAATAGCTTCACGGCGTGGTTCAGGAATGGCTTCCCCACACTCTTCACAAAACTCTGCACTTTCGCCCGTTTGCAATTGGCTGCGCGCTTCTTGCACTGCGTCTTCCACGCTGGCATCAATTTGATCTTGCACGGCCCCATCACGAGCCCAACCACCCGCCATGACACTTAACTCCTCTTACTGCGAACAAAGTTATTCATCGAGAATTTTTTCAAAGCCGCCATAAATAAGTCGCTTACCATCAAAGGGCATCGGCATTTGCCCTGGCTGCATACGGGGGTCTTCCATAATCGCATTCCAACCGGCATTTCGTATGTCTTTTGAGGGCCAAATGACCATAGAAAAAACCACCGTTTCATCCGCAGCACACTTAACCGCACGGGGGAAGGACGTCACTTCCCCTTCGGGTACATCATCTCCCCACGACTCAATCACTCTCAGCGCACCATGGTCTTTAAACACATGCGCCGACTCTTTAGCATGCTCTATATACTTTTCTTTATTTGCTGTCGGCACTGCAACAACAAATCCGTCAACATAAGCCATAAGTGACACCTTAGTTGGAAGCAGCAGGAAGCCCGCTGCTATGGATTATTTTTGTCTCTGTGTAAAGTATAGTCCCGTCTTATTATTTCGCCCAGTACGTGCAGGTCTACATCGATTAGTTTATTTATATATAAACACGCAACCGACCTCTTATGCTTGCCTAGTTGTGTAAACAGCTCTTCAGCGCCACTAAACTGCTGCCCGACATAAAATGTCATGTGTGCTTTCCCTGGCGAAAAACCTGCAGCGGGAGCCGACCCACTGCGCCCGCTTTTATACGTGTAGGAGTATGTTCCAAAACCAATAATAGAGGGCCCCCACATCACTGGCTCGGCGCCTGTGATGTCTTTGTATAACGCAAGAGCCGTTAAGGTGTCAGCATGGCGCCTTTTATTTTCTATTGTGCTTATAAATTCCGAAACAGGTACCTGAGTCGGCTGAGTTTTGTTGGTCATCTTTGAGCCTTCCGCTGCAGCCTTGCCGTTATAGCCTGGCTGTTTTTTTGCCACCACACACCTAAGAATACAACGCCTAGGCCAATAGCTGTCAGTATGACTGGAAATGCCCAGCTTTCACGGAATACGTCGAACGCTAAGTAACCTAAGTATCCAATGCTGCCTAATACCCCAAACACCCCATAAACCCGTCGTCCCAAGAAAGCGCCTACTCCTATTATGAGCAGATTTAAAATAAAGTACGCCAGCTTTGGTAGTTCGTTGCTCATGGATTGCTCCGTCAACCCTTGCCACAGCATGACAGCACCAAGAATGTGAGCCCAAAAGGCTACATTGGCCACTTTCTTCGTGCGCACATCAACAGCAGTAGCAGCCATAATCAGAAGCAAGCCGAAGCAGATAATGATCCACTCCTCACCTTGTCGGGCTATGTCTTGACCTAAAGCAAACACTACAATATTCCAAGCAAGTGACAGCAGCGACACAATGATAGGCAAGGTTATGAGGGAAGCCGGTATAGAGCGGAACATCCGTATGCCCACAACCAAGGTGCTCAATTCAAGTGCCAACCTATGCACACTAAAGCTGTAGTTATTTATCTCTTCGGGCCATACCTGCAACCACTGTAACAAACCATAAACTGCAATGGGCGTCAGGCTAACCACAAACACAGCGCAAATTATTTTCGGCACATTCAGTTGTTTCGCCCCCAACACCTGAACGGCTATTAATCCTATTGCCGCATAAAGAATAGCGAGTAAAAATATGGCGCCACCGCCAAAGGTTTCCCAACTCAAGCTCATTAATAAGCTCATGGCGGCCACAGCTAAGCACCCACCAAAATAATACAAAACATGGGTAAGTGTGAACTGGGGTATGTCTAAGCTTTGCCCCGCAGACAAGCCTTCTAATTGCTGTGCTTGCTCTTCAGTAATGATATTTGCTAAGACTGCTTCCCTCAGCTGTTGTTTGCTAATCGACACATCCTAGATTCAACTAATAACTGCAACACTCGCTCTGCGCGTACTGCAATTGCTCTTTAAAAATTACATCTGGTTGCTTAAACCCTAGTACCTTACGCGGCCTGAGATTTATACGCTGCTGTATTTTGGTCAGCATCTCGTTGGTCAATATCCGTAAGTTGCAGCCT
>NZ_PIPQ01000009.1 GCF_003987015.1 Aliidiomarina taiwanensis
CGTTTTGCTTCAAAATCGCCATGATTTGGCTGTCTGTAAATTTTGATGTTTTCATGCAGAATCTCCTGCGTTTTAGTTTACGAGAAAATTCTACTTTTGACCCCGTTTATTTTTCGGGGGGATTACATATGCGGATTAGACAGCCTTGCCTGCGACCCAGCCTGAGCTCCATGCCCATTGGAAGTTATAACCGCCAAGCCAGCCGGTCACGTCGAGCACTTCGCCAATGAAATAGAGCTCTGGTTGCAGTTTGCTTTCCATGGTTTTCGAACTCACTTCGTTTACATTAACGCCGCCTAAGGTGACTTCTGCTGTGCGGTAACCTTCGGTGCCATTTGGTTTTACTTGCCACGTTTCAATGGTGCGGGCTATTTGTTCAAACTCTGCATTGCTGTAGTCGGCCAGGTTTTTATTTGCCCATGCGTTTTGTTGACACAAGGTGAACGCAAGCCGCTTCGGAAACCACTGTTGCATTAAACCGTGCAGCCCTAATTTGGGCCGCTGCTTACGTGTGTTTTGCAGCTCTGTCAGTACATCTGTGCCAGGCCTTAAATTCACATTGAAGGTTTCGCCAGGGAACCAATAAGACGATATTTGTAGCATAGCAGGCCCACTTAAACCGCGGTGGGTAAATAACATGGCCTCTGGGAAGCTTATGCGCGTATTTTCTGCAACCACGTCGAGCGACAAGCCAGCCAGCTCTGCGAATTGTTCTTTGTCTTGATCATGTAGGGTAAAAGGCACTAAGCCTGCGCGCACGGGTTCAATAGTGTGACCAAACTGTTCGGCAATTCTATAACCAAACGGGGTTGCACCTAACCGGGGCATGGAAAGCCCGCCGGTGGCGATAACAAGCTTACTGGAGGTGTAGTCTCCTTGAGACGTTTCGAGTGCATATTGATCGTTGGTGTAAGTTACATTGAATATTTCAGTACGTAACTGCACCTTGGCACCAGCAAGCTCGCATTCTTTTAAGAGCATGCGCACCAAGTCTTTGGCGCTGTTATCGCAAAACAGTTGGCCAAGTGTTTTTTCATGCCAAGGAATTTTATGTTTGTCCACAAGGGCCATAAAGTCCCACTGGGTATACCGGTTTAAGGCCGACTTACAAAAATGGGGGTTTTGTGAAATGTAATTTTCAGGGGTGGTGTACATATTGGTGAAATTGGAACGGCCACCACCAGAAATGAGTATTTTCTTTCCTGCTTGTTTGGCATGGTCGAGCAATAACACCCGTTTACCCTGGTACCCTGCGGTGGCGGCACACATCAGCCCGGCTGCTCCAGCGCCAATAATAATAACGTCGTAGTGTAACTGTGCAGAAGCAGGATGCGGCATAATAAAACTCATGAAGACAAAGAGCGTTATGATACCAGAAGGGGATAAAGTGTTTGTATAAAAAAACGCCTAGCGGTATTTGGCCAGGCGCTTTGGAGTGTACTACGAATGCAAGAAGCCAATTAGCTTAAGCGAACATTGTCCATTATATGCACAGCGGCTTGCACGGGCTCTTGCAAGTCTGCGCCATAACCAAAGATAACCGCTAAAACAAGCACTACGGCGCAAGCCAGCATGATTTTAGCAAGAAGTGGCATACAGAACTTAAACCAGCGGTCGTATGGCACGCCGGCAATACCAATAATACCCATAAGAACCGCGTTGGTTGGTACAATCATATTCGAGAAACCGTCACCAAATTGGTAAGCTAATACAGCCACTTGGCGAGGGATGCCAACAATGTCACTCAGTGGCGCCATCAGCGGCATGGTCACGAATGCTTGACCAGAGCCAGAAGGCACAAACAGGTTCAAAATGGTTTGTATAAGCAGCATGCCCACCGCAGACAGAGCGGCTGGAATATGGCTCAATGGCATGGCAAGGCCATTCACAATGCTGTGCAGAATTTGGCCGTCTTCAAGAATTAATGCGATACCACGGGCAACACCAATGAGTACAGCGGTGCTGGTGAGGTCTTTCACCCCTTCAATAAAGCTGTCCGAGGCCTCGTCGAAGCTTAAGCGACCCAGTACAGTAATGAGTAAGCCCCAGCCAACAAAGCAGGCACCTAGCTCGTATAAGTACCAGCCGTGCTGTGAAATACCCCAAATAGCAAAGCCAACCGTACCTAAGAAGGTTGCTAGAATAAGGCGGTGACGACCGTTCAGTGTTGGGTATTCGGCTTGCTCTTGACCGTCAAGTGGGCAAGGAATGTCTGCAACCAAAGAGGTGGACGGGTCCGCTTTTACTTTCTTTGCGTAGCTCCAAACATGGTGGAAGGCAATGAGCGAGAAAGGAATGAAAATAACCAAGCGAAGCCACAGGCCCGAGTAAGGTGGAATTTCTGCAATACCCTGAGCAATAAGAACCGTGAACGGGTTAAACGCAGAAAGGCCGTAGCCCACACCGTAGCCAGCGACTGTCATGCCGACAGCGGTCATGCTGTCGAGCTTCATGGCTTTACACAAAGCCACCAAAATAAGTACAAACGGTATGTACTCACCGGCGGTGCCGATAGCGCTTGAAGCAAGTGCAAAGAAAAAGATAACCATGAAAATAAGCTTTTCAGGAGTGTCGCGGTGCTTGTTGAGCAAGTTGCCGATAAGGGCGTCAACGGTGCCGGTTTTGCGCGCTATAGCCAGTACACCGCCAACAATAAAGACAAAGAATATAATGTCTTGTGCGGCAGCAAAGGCGCGAGGAATGGCTGTTAATAAATCCCATGGCGTAAGAAACTGACGTTCACCGGTCAGTTCGAAGGTGTTTGGCACCACCACGTTACGGCCGGCGTCGTTAACAAAGGTTTCAAAGAAACCTTGTGGCACAATCCAGGTCGCAATGAGGGCGACAATCATCATGCCAAAGAGTAAAGTGAGCGTATGAGGAACTTTAAATGCTTTCATGTTCGAAAGGCCTTTGTAATATTTTAACAAACGAATAACGCACAATACTACCTGAAGCTTTCGGTGTAACCAAGAATATCGTTGTGTGGAAAAACACGATACAATCAACGCAAACGAGTAATTTAGATGGTGGCATGAAAAAACAACGCGCATTTCTGAAGTGGGCTGGGGGCAAATTTACCCTTGCCGATGCAATTCGTCGCGTTTTACCACCGGGCGAAAAGCTAATCGAGCCCTTTGTGGGTGCAGGCTCTGTGTTTTTGAACACGGACTACGACAAGTACCTGCTAAACGACATTAACCCAGATCTTATTAACTTATACCGTACCTTAAAGCGGCGACCTCGCAGTTACATTCGCGACGCACGCAGCTTATTTGTGCCTGAAACAAACACTCCGGATGCTTTTTACGCTTTGCGTGCACAATTTAACGCCAGTCGTGACATTTACGAGCGGTCGCTGTTGTTTTTGTACTTAAACCGCCATGGCTACAACGGCTTGTGCCGCTACAATGCCAGTGGGGGATTCAATGTGCCGTTTGGGCGCTATAAAAAGCCCTATTTTCCAGAGGCCGAGCTGGAATTCTTTGCTGAAAAGTCGCGTAAAGCCACGTTTACCTGTGAGTCTTTCGAGCATAGCTTCCGCCGTGCACGTAGAGGGAACGTGGTGTATTGTGACCCGCCCTATTTACCCTTAACGCCGACAGCTAACTTTACGAGCTACGCAGCACGCGGGTTTAGCTTCGACGAACAAATACTGCTGGCACAAAAAGCATTGCATTTATCACGCAATCGGCAAATTCCTGTGCTACTTTCTAACCATGACACAGTGGAAGCGCGTCACTTATACCAAGGTGCTGAGCTAACGAGCCTGCAAGTCAGTCGCTTTATTAGCCAAAATGGCTCGACCCGTCGCAAAGTGGCTGAATTATTAGCGTATTTTCCACCGGGCGGACTAGTGGCGCCGACGGCAGACACAGGCGAGGAAACTGAATGACCCTTTCGTGGTGTATAAAGCCTTTTTCTGAACTGACCCGCACCGAGCTTTATCAGGTGCTGCGTGTGCGGCAAGAGGTGTTTGTCGTGGAGCAAAACTGCCCGTATAGCGACATAGACGACACAGACGCCGAGTGGTTTCATGTACTGGGTCGTGCCGGTGAGCAAGTCGTTGCCTATGCGCGCCTACGGCTTGACGCTTCAGAACATCTAGGTGTTGCTCGTATTGGCCGTGTTTTGGTCACCGAGAATGCTCGCGGGAAAGGCGTGGCGCGAGAACTGATGCAACGCAGTATGGACTATATTCATCAGCATGCGCCCGGGCGCACTATCGCCATTAGCGCCCAGTGCTATTTGCTCGACTTTTATCGTTCACTGGGTTTTCAAAACGTAGGCGAGCCTTACGATGAAGACGGGATTCCCCATCAAGATATGGAGTGGCGACCATGAGTGTACCTTTAGTCACTGACTGCCCAGAGCTAACAGCTGCTGCCTGTACCTTAGCCCAGGCCTATGGTTTACCGAACGAACTGAAGGAAGAACCCTTTTACTTGGAGTTATTTTTGGATGGGTTGGCTTTGGTCTGGCGCACTCGAACCGACTTACAACCCCTGCGCTTGAGTTTTACCGATGGTCCGCAAGCTTGGCGACAACAGCAAGGCGGCGGCCGCCAAGAAGCCGTGGTGCGCGCGCTAGGCATTGCCAAGGGGTTCCGGCCTTCCGTGCTTGATGCCACCGCAGGACTGGGCCGAGATGGCATGATGCTGGCACACGCAGGCTGCCAAGTGTATTTGTTAGAGCGACATCCAGCAGTGCATGCATTGCTAGATCAAGCCGTCGTCCACGCGAAACAAGACGAACGCATTGGCGGCTGGGTGCAAGAACGGGTTCAGGTGTTGCCGCGTGGTAGCTTAATAGAAAGCGAGACCATAACCGGCCAGCTGCAAGCTATTCACCCTCAAGCTGTCTACCTTGACCCTATGTTTCCCGAGCGGGGCAAAACGGCGGCAGTAAAAAAAGACATGCAAATGCTGCAAGCATTGGTGGGGGGCGATGAAGACGCAGATGCTTTATTGCCTGCGGCACTTGCTTTGGCCAGCCACCGTGTGGTGGTTAAGCGACCATCCTCTGCGCCATTTCTTGCGGGGCAAACGCCTTCGAGCCAAATCAAAACGAAAAAGCATCGTTTCGATGTGTACGTGAAAAAAGCCTACAGTTAAAGGCTTATTGCTCCATAACAACGGCTAACTCGCGGTGAATCCAGGCAATGGGCTTAGCCCACGGCT
This sequence comes from Aliidiomarina taiwanensis, assembly GCF_003987015.1. GTDB lineage: Bacteria > Pseudomonadota > Gammaproteobacteria > Enterobacterales > Alteromonadaceae > Aliidiomarina > Aliidiomarina taiwanensis. The sequence goes on from NZ_PIPQ01000009.1 coordinate 5,181, forward strand.
CTAGGGCTTGCAGGTCGCTAGCAAGGTTGGGTATGGCCCGACGCGCCTCCGCTAGGGAAGCATACTCGCCAGTGGTTACCACATACCAACTACGCTCATTTTTTAAGGTATGATACACCTTTAGCCCTTGCGTGCTGCCGAGGTTTCCTAAAAAGCGGTTGAGTGCTGCTTGGCTAGCGACTGCGCCTAATTGTAGAACCACAGTGTCGGCAGGGGCTGCTATAAAGTAGGCATTGTCGTGGGAGGTCAGCCAAGGGTTTGGCGGGCTTTCTACAACGGGCTGTTCCTTCACTTCGACGTTTTCTTCGGTAGGCGTGGCTTCAGCAATGAGCTTCAGCTCCACCTGTCTGTCCGACGTATATTCTCTTGCTGCTTCGGTTAAGCGCGGTAAGGCTTCTGTGTAGCTCATCACCACAGGCGAGTCGTCAGCCATTGTCGACTCGCTTTCGGGTTCACTTGGCGTTGTCGCTGCTTCTTCTTGCGTTTCTTCGGGTGCTGGTTCGTCCGCAGGCTGTATGGCTGTGAGTAAGGTGTCTTTATGCAACCAAGCGGTTACACCCGCAGCGATAAGCATTGCAGCTAGGCTCATCACGAGAATGGTTTTCAAGCCCGACGCTGGCTTCCCAGCCGGTGGCACTTTTGGCTCATTGGCCTTTTCGATTTTTTGCTCTTCTTCCTGCTCGTCGGACACATGATACCGTGCCGCAGGAACGGGACTGACCAAGGCTTGCAGCTGACCTTGAATCAGCCCAGGGAAAAGCAAATTGGTGCCAATGGTGGAGAGAATGCGGGTGTGGTCGAGGGCCAGTGCCCGGCCTTTTTCATGACCTTGTAACAGTGCCTTGGCAAAGACAAGGGCTTCATGGTCGGTCAGCTCTGGCACCAACACTATTTCGGCTTTGTCGGTTGTGGAGGTGGTCAGTTCAGCGCGCTGGCGTGCAGCCCACTCGGGCGTGCCGGAAACCACCACACTAATGCGATGTTTACCACCGGTGAAGCGACTATGTAGCACAAGGTCTTGCAGCTCTTGAACAATATCTGCAGTGAGTAGGTCTGCGTCGTCTACGACCACCATTAAATGTTGTGGTTCGTCGGGCAGTGCTCTGCGTATGGTTTTGCTGAGCGAAGCGTTTGGCTGAATGCGTGAAAGGGTACCAATTTGCTGAAATAAGCGCTGCCGAACCTGTTCAATTGTAAGCTGAGGCGTGGCACATAAATAAGCCAGGTTCGCATAGTCCGAAGCCTGCTCTAAAAACACTTCAAGTAGGGTGGTTTTTCCCGCCCCTTCAGGTCCAGCCAGAATAACCAAGCTGTTATGGAAAGTGGTTAAGTAATGCAGCTGCTCTAATAGCTTTTGCTGGCTCGGCATGACCTGCACGGGCACAGCTAAGGGTGTATGTGTGACATCGGGGTCAAGGTTATTCATGGCCTATCCTCGTGGATGCTCAACATCGCTTCAGTTCTCAGTGCTACATGGCATTAGAGGCCCGTGGTGACCAAGGTAATGCTTGCTTGTAATAGCTCAGCGGGAACAGGCTCTGTGGTAATACGTGCTTGGCCGATAGCTGTTGGCAAAATAAAGCGCACTTGCCCGCCTTGTACCTTCTTGTCACGGTGCAAGTTCTCTTCCCAGGCAGCCCAAGGTATAGCGGGCGCTTGTGTGGGTAAACCAGCTGCTGCAATGAGTTGCTGAATACGACGGAACTCTGACGCTGTGCACCACTGCATAGCGTATGCTAAGTGGGAAGCAATGATCATGCCAGTGGCCACGGCCTCCCCGTGCAGCCAATTGCCATAGCCTTCGTGGGTTTCAATAACATGACCAAAGGTATGGCCAAAGTTTAATAAGGCGCGCTGACCTTGCTCGCGTTCGTCTGCAGCCACAATACGCGCTTTAATGGCGCAGCTGCTGGCAATGGCGTGCTGTAACGCTGCTTCGTCTCGGGCTAACAGTGCAGGCATTGAATGTTCTAGCCAGGTGAAAAAGTCGGCGTCGTCAATGACACCGTATTTAATAACTTCAGCTAGACCTGCCCGATATTCGCGGTCCGGCAAGGTGAGCAAGGTACGGGTGTCAATCAGCACGCCTTCAGGCTGGTGAAAGGCGCCAATCATGTTTTTACCCCGCGGGTGGTTTACTGCGGTTTTGCCACCCACCGACGAGTCCACTTGCGCCAATAAAGTTGTAGGTACCTGAATAAAAGACACGCCACGCTGATAACTGGCTGCTACAAAGCCTGCGAGGTCGCCCACCACGCCACCACCAAGTGCCAGGATGATGCCGTCACGATGCAAACCGCTGGCCATGACAGCGTCGAGGGCTTGAGCATAGGTGTCGAGGGTTTTGTATTGTTCGCCGTCGGGCATTAAAAAGTGCCCTTGGCAACGTTCGCCTAAGCTGGTTAAAACCTGGTCTAAATACAGAGGAGCAAGCGTGGGATTGGAAATAACAAACACATGCCGCTGAAGTTGCAAAAGCGGCACGAGTTGTTCAAGGAGGCCCGGGCCAATAAAAATAGGATAGCTGCGCGGCCCAAGTTCAACAGAAAGTTGTTTCATCGAGCACTCCTTGCGCTATAAGAATTTAAAAACCGAGTTTTTCTACTATTTTGCTTGCCACTACTTTAGCACTTTGCTCGTCAGTCTCAATGATCAAGTCGGCAATTTCCTCATACAGAGGGTCACGCTCTTTGGCTAATGCAGCGAGCACTTCACGAGGGTTTTCAGCGTTGGCAATAAGCGGACGCTTTTTGTCGCGCTCGGTACGTGCTACTTGCTTGTCGAGGGTGGTTTTTAAATACACGACAATACCGCGAGCCGACAAGCGATTGCGGTTTTCGCTGCTAATAATCGAGCCGCCACCGGTTGCCAAGACAATGCCGGTCATATCGGTAATGTCACCGATAACTTTCTCTTCACGTGCGCGAAAGCCTTCTTCACCTTCTAGTTCAAACACCCAACTAATATCGGCACCGGTGCGGCGCTCAATTTCGTTGTCAGAGTCGAAAAAGTCTAAGTGGAGAGTTTTGGCAATTTGCCGTCCGATGGTGCTTTTGCCCGCACCCATAGGGCCAACCAGGAATATATTACGCTTCTCAGCCATAACTAGATTACGTCACTTCTTTTGAATCGCGATTACACACAAATGATGAGTGTCTACTATCCACCCCTGTGCCTGTTAAAAAAAGACATCGGATTATCGCAATTTAAGGGGGCAGGCGCAACCAGTTACCCGTTTTCCCCAGAAAACACCTTATTTGTGGGTCATCAGGGCGTGCTGCAATAGGCAGCCCGAAGAGCCGTGTCGCCATATTAGCGCGTGTTTCTGAATGGCCTGTAAAGTCCACTCTGTGTTTGCCAAAGACTCCCCTGCCGTCAGCTCAACCATGTGCCCCGACGCATTGCTAAGGCGAACCTGAGCAGGGTCTTTATGCCATAGGGCAGCACGCACTTGAACGTGCAAAGGCGGTGCAAGGTCACAGGGGCTGCTGCGCTCTTGCTCAGGCGCTGCTTTTTGTGGCTGTTGCAAGTTAAAAGAAGGGTCAATCTGCACAGGGGCAATGACCATGGGGTGAGGCTTCGTGGTTGGTTGCGCGAAAAGCACACGCACACCAAGCAAAAAAGCCAACAGGCAGAAGCCAGTAAGTAGCAGACGACGCTTTTGTTGTTGCACGTGGGGCTGAGGACGCACTAAGTTCAGCATGGTCAGTGACCTGTGAAGTATTGTACAGCCAGATGGACAGCTTGCTGCGTTGCGGCAATATCAGGCCAGGCTCCAGAATGGGAGAAGTTGAACTGCAAGGTGTCAGGCCGTGGTGTCCAGCCTATCACGTCAGGAGGGCAGCGATGCTCTTGCAGTGCGTGGTAAATTTCATGGTAGTCAGTCAGCTTCATCAGTAAGAACTGACAGTGGCCTTGGTTTACCTGCACATCCCAGCGCCATTCTTTCGGGTTAAAGCCAGCGTCGGCGAGCAAGGCTGCCAACCCATTGCCGGTTAATGTAAGCTTGGGTGGCCGTTGTAAAGTCAGTTCGCGATAGTAACGTTCAGGCCATTGCACAAGCACCACTGGCCGAGAAGAAAAAAAGTATTTCGACTTTTTTGCTGTTTTTTTTACAAGGTGGGAACTAATGAGTTGGGCGACACTCATACTACTGTGTGTGTGAATTGGACGCTGGCAGAGCATATTTACCTGAGTGCTCTGCCGCGCGGCCATAACAACTTCAGCGATCGTTAACCAGGCTTCCCCCACTACAAAGGCAATGGCTACCGCACCGCGTTTTCGTTTCAGCAGCATTTTAGAACCTCCCCGTGTTAAAAACTGGATAACAGTTAAAGTTAGCTCAAAAAACACCTATAATGCTGTTGATTTCATTAAGCTATTGCGGAAGAACTTGTGCTAAGACTGTTAAAATGGCTCGCCATTAGTTTGTTTACTCTCGGGGTAATGGGCCTTGGAACCATTGTCGGCTTGTATTTCTACGTAAAGCCGGACCTGCCGAGCGTAGAAACATTACGAGATGTACGCCTGCAAACCCCTATGCAGGTTTATACTAAAGACGGCAAGCTGATCTCGCAGTTTGGTGAGCAGCGACGCATACCTGTTACCTATGAAGAGCTTCCGCAATATCTTATTGATGCAGTTCTTTCCACGGAGGATGCGCGTTTTTACGACCACTTTGGCGTTGACCCTATTGGCGTACTTCGGGCTTTAAGTGTGGTGCTTTCCACCGGTGAAATGCGCGAAGGGGCCAGTACGATTACCATGCAGGTGGCCCGGAACTTCTTCTTAACGCGCGACAAAGTACTGATTCGTAAAATAAAGGAAGCCTTTATTGCACTGCATATAGAACAGCTTCTGAGCAAAGAAGAAATTTTAACCCTGTACATGAACAAGCCTGGGCTAGGGCACCGGTCCTTTGGTGTGGCTGCCGCTGCCGAGGTGTATTATGGGCGCACGCTCGACGAATTAACCTTGGCGGAACTTGCGACCATTGCCGGCTTGTTCCAAGCACCTTCCGCATTAAACCCCATTAGCAATCCGGAGCGGGCAAAGCAGCGCCGCCGAATTGTGCTGCGTCGCATGCTCGACACGGGCGCAATTACTCAAGAAGAATATGAAACCGCCTACAACGCACCTGTAACGGCCTCGTACCATGTGGCTGAAATAGAAGTCAGTGCGCCCTACTTGGCAGAAATGGTGCGCCAAGAAATGGTCAACCGCTATGGCGAAGAGGTGGCGTACAACAGCGGGTTTAAAGTGTACACCACGGTCACTGCAGAGCAGCAGGAAGCGGCGGAGCGGGCACTACGCGAAAACTTACACGACTACGACGAGCGCCATGGCTACCGGGGTGCTGTAATGAAGCTGTGGGGCTACAGCCCAGCAGAAGTGCAAAGCCTAAAGGTCGGCGGTGCTATCGATCAAGCGACTTTAGCAACCATTCAAGCGCACCAAGGGCAGCCCTGGGACACGCAAAGCATTCGCGACCACTTACAACGCCAGCCGCGCTTTGGTCGACTCATAGCAGCTGTCGTGCTTGCAGTGCACGAACAGTCAGCCGACGTGATGTTGCGCAGCGGCGAAAAGGTAACTTTACCGTGGGAAGCTCTCGACTGGGCGCGTCCTTTCTTAGACCACGACCGCCAAGGCAGACCACCCCAGCGGGCAAATGAAGTGCTAGCAGCGGGCGAACAAATATGGGTACGCGACGTTGAAGGCGAACTTCGGCTTGCCCAGTTGCCAGGACCCAGCTCTGCGGTAGTGGGCTTAAATCCAACCGACGGCGCCGTTCAAACCATTGTGGGCGGGTACAGTTTTAATGTCAGTCAGTACAACCGTGCCATGCAAGCCAAGCGTCAGGTGGGTTCAACCATTAAGCCATTTATTTATGCGTCGGCACTCGACAATGGCTTTACGCTTTCCACACTTGTCAACGACGCGCCTATTACCCAATGGAACCCGGGTGCTTATTCGGCCTGGCGACCACGCAACTCACCGGAAGTGTATGACGGACCTTTGCGTTTACGCGAAGCCATAGCGCGCTCGAAAAACGTGGTGTCGGTACGTCTTATTCGTAGCTTAGGCGTGGACACAGTGGCCGACTACCTTCTGCGCTTTGGCTTTTCTGAAAACGACATAACCCGCAGTGAAGCTTTGTCTCTCGGTTCGGCTAGCTTTACCCCTATGGAAATGGCTCGGGCTTTTTCCGTGTTTGCTAATGGTGGCTTTTTAGTTGACCCTTATTTTATTGAGTACATTGAAGACAACGAAGGCAATGAAGTGTATCGGGCTGAACCTGTTTATGCCTGCCTAGAATGTGAAGCGATACAAAAGCGCGTTGCGGAAGGCCAAGTAACCGAGGAAGAGCTAACGGAAGAGCAGCAGCAAGCCTATGCAACGCCTTTAGCGCCACGGGTTATTTCGCAGCAGATTGCGTTTTTAATTAGTGACGCGTTGCGTTCTTCAATATGGGGCGGTGGTTCGTGGGCGCATGACACGGGTTGGAACGGTACGGCGTGGCGGGCGCAAGCATTACGCAAGCGCTATATGTCGGGTAAAACAGGAACCACCAACGACGTGAAAGACGCTTGGTTTGCCGGCATGATGCGCGGCAGTACCACGGTTTTTTGGGTCGGTTACGACAACCTGGAAAACCGCTTAGGCCGCGTTACCTTGAATAGTAACCTTGGCCGAGAACGTCAGGCCATTGTCGGCTCCGATGCCGGTGGTACCACGGCGCTACCAGCTTGGGTGCGTTATATGCGCGACGTGTTACCAAACTTCGACACCAGCCCGTACCCCTTGCCAGAAGGCATCACCTCGGCTCGAATAGACCAAGAAACAGGTCAACTTTCACAGCGTACCGACTACAGCAGCATGTTTGAGTACTTCATTCAGGGGACCGAACCCACGGAGTTTACCGAAGACGAGCAGCAAGCACCGCTTATTTTCGAAGACGTGAATGACCCACTATTTAAGCAGTAAAGGCACTGCACTTTTATTTTAAAAAGGGTATGTTAGATTTCAGTTAATACAGTAAACCGAACTGGAGTTGTAGATGTATACTGAAAGCAAACTACCCTTTGAAACATATCCACAGCAGCCCCATGGCGGCGTACTGGTAAACCAAGTGGTGCCAGACCACCTGCGCCAAGCCGAAATTGAACGCGCTGCAACCCTGCCCAGCATTCGAGTTGACTTAGAAGCTGTCATTACCATTGAAATGATAGCCACGGGCGTACTTTCCCCAAACACCGGCTTTATGAATGAAGCGGACTACCTGTCGGTTTTAAAAGACGGCCGCTTAGCCAATGGGGTGGTGTGGCCTGTGCCCCTGAGTTTTGCGCCCACGGGTGAACAGAACGAAGCCGTTATAAAAACTTTAAAAGAAGGCGACGACGTGGCTTTGTTGGGCGTCGACAATGAGCCGGTGGCTATTTTGTCCGTTGAAGACATTTTCCCCTATGACAAAGAACACCGCGCGCAAAGTTTGTTTGGTACCACCGACAGAAAACACCCAGGCGTCGACTCGATTCACCGTCGCATGGGCAACACAGCGTTAGGCGGCACCTTGCACTTACTGAACCGAGTGGACTGGGGGCCGTTTGAAAAGCTCCGACAAGAGCCAAAAGACACTTGGCGCACTTTCTATGAAGAGAAAAAATTTGGCTCAGTGGCCGGGTTTATTACCGGCGCAAACCCACTGCACCGAGGGCACGAATACATTCACCGCAACGCCTTAGAAGAAGTGGATGGCCTGTTTTTACAGCCTTTAGTGGAAATGGCCAAGCGCGAGTATGTGCGTCATGAATACCGTATGCTGGCTTATCGCAATGTGCTCGACACCTATTATGCAAAAGACAGGTCGATTCTTTCACCGCTTCGGGTTACGTATATTTTTGCGGGTCCCCGCGAAACGGTTTTGCACGCGCTGATTATGAAAAACTACGGTTGTACCCATGCGCTGATAGGACGAGACCACGCGGGTATTGGCAGCTTTTACGACAAATACGCCAGCCATTCTATTTTTGACCAGTTCACGCCAGAAGAATTAGGGATAAACATTCGTTTATTCCACGAGGTGTTTTACTGTACCCGCTGCGCAGCCCATGCAACGGAACAAACCTGCCCCCACGACGAGAGTGTGCGGGTCAATATTTCTGGCACGGCGATACGCGAAATGCTGCGCCATGGCATTATGCCGCCGAAAGAAGTGGTGCGCCCCGAGTCGGCCTTAGCCGCTGTGCAAGGGGTTCAACCTAAAGGGGTCGACGAAGAAGGAACGGCGACCTTGCCTGTGGGTAAAGTGGTTAAAAGCATGTACCCCTTCTATTTAACCCACACGGGTTTAGGTGGTCATAAGCGAGCAGAGCCCTTAGCACCAGAGTCGCTGGATGTACGCGACTTGGAGTTAGCCACGCGCGAGGTGCGTGAGCATGCCACGGACATATACAGCGATGTATTTGCGGAATATAGCGCCCTGCTTGACCACAACCGTGCACTGCAACCTAAGTGGGTAGAAGACACCAGAAATACGTTACGGAGCCAGCAGCAGCGTATTATTGCAGACTTAGAAGAAAAGCTGGCACAAGCACCTGAAGCAGCGTCCGATGAGTTTATGTACCAAGACAAAGCGGAAGTAGAGCGGGAATTAACCCTAGCCAAGAAGCTGCTAGAGGATATGCCTAAAGCACTGACTGCTGACGACTTTGCTGAGCGTACGTGGAACGTACTGCCCTACAAAAGGTACCGGGGCGACGACTCCTAACAGCCGATGAAAAAGGCCTGCTCTATGCAGGCCTTTTACTAGATGGTTTGAGTGGGCTGCCCAAGACGAGACAGTAGCTGGTGCAGGTCTGACTGAACACCTCCTGCTGTCACTTGTTTGCCAGCACCTGGGCCACTAATAACCAGTGGCATGTCGTTATACCAGTCACTGAATATAACGAAAATATTTTCGCCTGGAATCAGGTTGGTCAGCATATCGGAGCTATCCATCAAGTCGACACCAACACGGGCGTCGCTTTGCCCTTCTTGTACCGAAAAGCTGGCCATTAAACGAGGTAATTTGCCTTGGGCTCGGGCTTCAGCCCAGAGTTGCTCCATCGGCGCATTAAGCTCGTCGAGTCGTTCCATAAACTCGTTCAGAGGAATGTCCGCCAAGTGCTCAGGCACCAGGCTTTGCACGTGAATGTCGCCCCAGTCCAGGTTCGCCCCTATTTCGCGGGCCACAATAAGCAGCTTGCGTACAATGTCGCGGCAGGACAAGTCTTCTCGTGGATCTGGCTCCGTATAGCCTTCTGCTTTCGCCCGGCGAACGAGGTCGGCAAAGCTTTCAAGGCCTTCGTCGTAATGTTCAAACAGCCAGCTTAAGGTACCTGAGAAAATGCCTGAAATGCTGCGAATGCGGTCGCCCGATCGCATTAAGTCGGTTATGGCATAATTCAGTGGTAAGCCGGCACCCACTGTGGTGTTATACAGCCACTCTCGCTCCCATTCTTGCTGAATGGTGCGAATTTCACGGTACATGGCTTCAGGTGCTGCACCGGCACGTTTATTGGCGCTAATAATATGCAGACCATTGGCAAAAAAGGTGGAGTAATGGCGGGCAATATCGACAGAGTCGGTTAAGTCCATCACCACCAGTTCGTCGAAGGGCGCATTGGGCAGCTCGCCAAGCAATTCATTCAATACATAGGGCCGAGCTAAGCGTTGGAAGTCTTCACGCCAATGCCCTAATTCAACGCCATTGTAGTCCAGCCACAATTGAGTGGAGTTAGCAATTCCCATAACTTTTACGTCAATGGTCTCGTTTAAGTGGTCCCGTTGCTGGCTGAATAAACGCAGCCATTCCGAACCAATGTTGCCACACCCAATAACCAGCACACCCACGCTTTTGCGGAAATTAAATAGCAGGCTATGTAAGCGATTTAAAAAGCGGTGGTCGAGTTTCTGCGCCAGTATGGCAATGGCACTGTTGTTGTTTTCTGCTACCGCAAAGTGATGCAAATGTTGCTCGTCCACTTCGCGCTTAAGCACCGCAAACTGGCCCGCTTCTTTAATGCGGGCACCCACCAGCGCCACCATGCTATACCCGCTGACCTCACTAAATTGGTCAGCGGCATTTTGGTCGGCAAACCATTGATGTACATACGCCAATAGGTTTTGGTGAAAGGCAAAGTGCTGCTGGCCATGTGCGGTCCAGGCAATAAGAGGTTCTAAGCCTGTTTGCTCGAAAGCTCGCAGTAACTTGCTATGCTCCAGGCCAATACTAAATAGGGTCACATCTTGCAGCGAGGTGAGTACCTTGCCTCGGGCTTCTGTGTAGTCGTATTGGCCAATGCGGGTTTGCTGGTTCTCTACTTTTAAGCTCGAGCGCACGCTAATAATCATGCGTTCGCGGTCGATAGGCTGAAAGGTGCGTGGGTGCAGCACAGGGCTACCCAAGCGAGCGAGCTCTTCAGCTTCCGCCCAGTCTAAGCTGGGTAGGCTGACAACCCGTTCTACTTTCCGCGGGTCGGCACTGTACACGCCTGAAACGTCTTTCCAAATGGTGGTTTGACGGCAGTTCACCAAGCTTCCTATTAAGGTTGCAGAGTAGTCGCTGCCATTACGACCAAGCAGCAAGGTGCGACCTGTAACCGCTTCGGCGCAAATAAAGCCGGTAACAATAAAACGCGTGCCAGGGTGTGGGGCAATACGTTCGAGTAACGCCCGCTGCGAAGGCTCGGTGTGAATAACAGGCTCGGCGGCGTCGTCTGCGGTTAAAAAGCTGCGGGCGTCAAGATAGTCAGCACGGGTGCCTTGGCGCTGAAGTAAAGCCGCTAATAAGCGGGCAGACCAAAGCTCGCCATAGGCGCATAACTCAGCTGTTTCTATGTTTTCTTGACCAATAAGCCAACGTTGCCAGCGAGCAAAGTCTTGGTCAATAGCCTCTAAGCAGGCGCTTTGTTGGCGACCCGCTAATAGCTCGTCAATGAGGTTGTATTGAAAACGCTGCAACGAAGCAAACAAATTGGCAGCGTACTCAGCGTCGTCGCGGCGCGCTTCAATAATGGCAAGAATACGGTTGGTGGTGTCGCCTGCAGCCGACACGATAATAAGGTCGCTACTACCCGCATGCTCGGTCACAATACGTGCAACACGACGATAACAATAAGGATCGGCTAAGCTGCTGCCGCCAAATTTATGAATGTGGACATCATCCGCAATGGTTTGAATGCGTTCAGGGGTGACTGAACTAGAAAGAACGGCTGTGCTCATAAGGTCACTCAACTACTTATTGTTCTGGATTGCAAGCATGATAGTTTAACCGCCTACGCAATGGAAGTTTAGATGGCTAAATGGTCATCTGTCAGGCATACTTATAGACATAAGATATAACGAATTGGCGTTAAATGCCGCTAGAATATAAAAAATTTACAGGGGGTTTGGTTCATGAAGTGGAATGGCGAATATATTTACCCGTATGCAGAGCATGGCAAGAAGGCAGAGCAGGTAAAAAAAATAACCGTGTCTATTCCTTTGCGTGTGCTAAAGGTACTTACCGATGAACGGACGCGCCGGCAGGTGAACAACTTACGCCATGCCACCAATAGCGAACTACTTTGTGAAGCTTTCTTGCATGCCTTTACAGGTCAACCTTTGCCGACCGACGACGACCTAAGAAAAGACAACCCGTACCGAGTACCGGAAAAAGTGCGAGAAATTCTTCAAGCCCAAGGTATTGAAATTGGGCCTGAAGAACTGTTCGAGGAATTTGCGGTAGAGCCTAAAGACGACTAGTCGGCCATGTAGTTGGCTGGCAAGTCGATACGCGCCACGCCAGACTCTACGGCAGCTTCAGCAACGGCCCGAGCAATGCGTTGGCATAAGCGAGGGTCCAGAGGCTTTGGAATAATGTAGTCTGGACCAAACTCAAGTTTGTCGACCCCAGCAGACACCAGCACACTTTCAGGCACAGGCTCTTTTGCTAATTGACGAATGGCTTCAACTGCTGCAATTTTCATTTCGTCGTTGATGGCACTCGCGCGAACGTCAAGCGCACCACGGAAAATAAACGGGAAGCAAAGCACGTTGTTCACTTGGTTCGGGTAGTCTGAGCGGCCCGTGGCCATAATCACGTCGCTGCGTGCGGCTTTTGCAACTTCAGGGCGAATTTCAGGGTCTGGGTTGGAGCAAGCCAGCACGACCGGGTTTTCAGCCATCAGCTGCAGGTCATCAGCAGTCAGTAAGTCTGGGCCAGACACACCAACAAAGACATCAGCACCGCTAATTACTTCTTGCAATGTGCGCTTGTCGGTGTTGTTAGCAAACAGCTGCTTGTACTCATTGAGGTCGCTTCGGCGGGTGTGAATAACCCCTTTCGAGTCCAGCATGTAAATGTTTTCACGCTGGGCGCCGCACTTAATAATAAGCTCCATACAGGCAATGGCCGCTGCGCCTGCGCCCATACAAACAATTTTCACATCGGCAATGTCTTTATTGCGAATATCTAGCGCGTTGAGCATGCCGGCCGCGGTCACAATGGCCGTACCGTGTTGGTCGTCGTGGAACACTGGGATGTCGCAGCGTTCAATAAGCGCTTGTTCAATTTCAAAGCACTCAGGGGCTTTAATGTCTTCTAGGTTAATGCCACCAAAGGTTTCAGCAATATTGGCCACCGTGTTTATGAAGTCTTGGGTAGTACGGTGCGTTACTTCGATGTCAATGGCGTCAATGCCTGCAAACCGTTTAAACAGCAGGGCTTTACCTTCCATTACAGGCTTTGAAGCTAAGGGGCCTAAGTTACCTAAACCTAAAATGGCGGTTCCGTTACTAATCACACCCACTAAGTTGCCTTTTGCTGTGTAGCGGTAGGCGTCGTCTGGGTTTTCAGCAATGGCGCGGACAGGCTCTGCTACGCCTGGGCTATAAGCTAGAGCAAGGTCTTTCGCATTTTCAGCAGCCGTTGTGAGTTCAACACTGATTTTGCCAGGACTGGGAAATTCGTGGTAATCGAGAGCCTGTTGCTTAAATGAGGCTTTAGGGTCTGTCATAAGAGGTGGACGTCCTTCAACATTAAGAATGTGTATTGTATATGGTTATAGTGTAGGTAGTTTTTAGGAAAAAACATATCATACCAATGAAGCCGTCCAGCATCTGTTAAATTGCTGTGAGCAAAGTAAACAGAAACACTTGCGAGAAGCGCCCCAGCTCGGTATTGTAACATCTTTGTTAACGGCTCTAGGCCGGTGAATGTGCAAATTAGGTGGTAGTAAATAATGAAACATTGGAGCCAATTTTGGCGCTCAACCAACTCGCTAAGCAGCTTTTCTGAGGGTATTGCGGTTGAGGGCTATAGCGCTGAAATTAAAGAGTTTTGGGAAACGTCTGTAGCAGAGCTAGGTAAGAATGCAGTGCTTGTCGACATAGGTACAGGTAACGGCGCTTTAGCGGTGTTAATGAACGACTACAGCAAAGCGCAGAAGCTAAGCTGGCAAATTCATGGTGTCGATGCGGCTGAAATTAAGCCGAAGGCGCTGGAAGAAAGTAACGACATTTTTAAAGGGCGCTTCGACGGTATTGAGTTTCATCCAGAAACCGATATGGCCAAGATGCCATTTGAAGACGCGTCTGTGGACTGTGTGGTAAGCCAGTTTGCATTTGAATACGGCGACGAAAGCGCCGTGCTTGCAGAAATTATGCGTGTACTAAAGCCGGGTGGGCGCTTTGTCATGATGGGCCACCATAAGAAGTCGGCTGTGCATAAATCGACAGATGTGGGGGTAAAAGTACTCCACCATATTATGCATGAAACGCCATTATTTGCGCAGGCTGAGCTTTATTTAGCTATCGCAACGCAAGCACTGACCAATATGGACGCTCGTGCATACCAAGGGACAAACGAAGGCCAGGCAATAGGGCGAACGGTTGAGTGGTTGTTGCAGTACGTACAAGACAAGTACAAAAAAGAAGAAGAAAAGCTTTGGGTTACGGACGTATGTCGACGCGTTATAAACCTGCTAGCTGAGGCAACCACGGTTGAAAAAGCCAAAGAAAATATGCGCCAATTAAATATTCAGTATCAATTGTTAACAGGCCATATTGATCGTTTAAAGGATATGAGCGCGGCTTCACGCACTGAAACTCAAATAAAAAAGCTAGTCACTTCAGCGAAAAAGCTAGGCGCAGAAGGGGACTATGCAGAAATGAAGCAGCACGACGATGTGTTTGCTTGGACGGCACAGTTTGTGAAGCAATAAAATAGCGAACAAACAGTGACGCAAAGAAAAACGCCGCAACCTTGAAAGATTGCGGCGTTTTTTGTTTCTTGGCTTGGCGCAACAGCACCAGCACTTAAACTAAGAAAGGCAGGCTTACTTAGACTTAAGAGAGCCGAAACGCTTCTTGAACTTGTCAACACGTCCACCAGTGTCTAGGTTCTTCTGCTTACCAGTGTAGAACGGGTGACACTCTGAACATACGTCGATGTGGAAGTCTTCACAACGCGTTGAACGAGTTTCGAATGAGTGGCCACACGAGCAAGTAACTGTGATAGCTTCGTATTTAGGGTGTAAACCTTCTTTCATTGGGAATACCTCGATTATTTTCGGGCCGCATCGCCATCCGCGCTTTCCGCGAATACCATACGTGTTGAAGTAGCATCGCTACCTTGTCATAAAACGAGCGCGAATATTATACCAGCTAAGCGCCAGGATCAAGTTGCATCTTGTTCGTTTGTGCGTTTATTTAACGGCATGAAGGCGGTAGCATAGAGGTATTCAGCTCAGGAGCACATATACGTGAAACCTCGTTATATACGCGTTGCGCTACCAGTTCCAATGCGCCAACTATTTGATTACTCGATAAAAGAAGAGCAGCCCATGCCTGTGGTTGGGGCGCGCGTAAAAGTGCCTTTTGGGAATCGGCAGTTGGTGGGGTTTGTGGTGGCCTGCGATGTGACCCCAGAGGTAGCGGCGGCGAAGCTAAAAAGCGTTCGCGAGGTGCTGGACACAAACCCGTTATGGCCGGCGAGTTTATGGGAGCTCTTGCTATGGGCGGGGCGTTACTATCATCACCCTTTGGGTGAGGTTTTAAGTCATGCAGCCCCTGCTTTATTGCGTAAAGGCCAGCCACCCCGCTACGAAACCACCACCCGCTACCAGCTAACAGCCTTAGGTCGCGAGCAAGTATTGAGCGAACTGAAGCGCGCACCGCAGCAACAGCGTTTTATGGCTGCGTTGCAGCGTGGGCCAATGCACCAGGCAGGCGTAAAAGAAGCAGATATACCCGCAGCAACAGTAAAGACCTTAATAGAAAAAGGCTGGGTAGAAACAGAACAGCTGCGGTTGCATGAAGCCAGCTGGCAGTGCGACCAAGCCAACGACGCGCTGCGCCTCAATGAAGAACAAGCTACTGCAGTGGCGGCCATGCGTGGCCCTTTAGAGCGCGGCGAGCCCAAGGTGTGGTTGCTCGACGGGGTGACCGGCAGTGGTAAAACCGAAGTATACTTACAGGCCATGGAAACGGTCCTGTTTCGCGGCCAGCAAGTGATGGTGCTGGTACCAGAAATTGGGTTAACACCGCAAACCGTTGCCCGGTTTCAACGCCGCTTCGATGTGCCCATTGTGTCGCTGCACTCAGGGTTAACAGACAGTGAACGGCTGCAGTCGTGGCTGCAAGCGCGCGACGGCGGAGCCGCTATTATTATAGGGACCCGGTCGGCCATTTTTACCCCATGCAAACAGCTGGGTTTAATGATTTTAGACGAAGAGCATGACAGCTCCTTTAAGCAGCAAGACGGCTTTCGCTATAACGCGCGCGACTTAGCGGTGAAGCGAGCACACCAGGAAGGCTTTGGTGTTATTTTGGGCTCCGCCACGCCCTCTCTTGAGTCTTTGGCGAATGCACGTGCAGGGCGTTACCAACGGCTGGAGCTGAACCAACGGGCAGGCGAAGCGCAGCTAGCAAAACATGCGGTAATTGACTTAAAGCAGCAACGCATACATCAAGGCTTGTCCGATCAATTGCTTGCCACTATGGCCAAGCATTTAGAAGCGGGTAACCAAGTACTGCTGTTCCTGAACCGGCGAGGTTATGCCAGTGCTTTGCTATGTCATGAGTGTGGTTGGGTGTCAGAGTGTCACCGCTGCCAAGCAAACATGACGCTACACCAGCAGGCGCATCTGTTACAATGTCACCATTGTGGGGGGCAGCGGCGTATTCCGCATCAATGTGGTGCTTGTGGTAGCACGCAAATTATTTCCCAGGGGCTGGGTACTGAGCAATTAGAAGAAGCTTTAGCCAAACATTTCCCTGAGTATAAGTCGCTGCGCATAGACCGCGACAGTACACGTAAAAAAGGCCAGCTCGAGAAAGCGTTACAAGCGGCAGCAAATGGCGAGTATTCCTTGCTGATTGGCACGCAAATGCTGGCCAAAGGACACCACTTCCCCCATGTGACTCTGGTGTCGTTATTGGATGTAGACGGGGCCTTGTACAGTTCAGACTTTCGCGCCCCCGAACGGCTTGCCCAGCTCTATTTGCAGGTGGCAGGCCGAGCCGGTCGGGAACATAAAGCGGGTACTGTGGTGTTGCAAACCCACCACCCAGAACACCCGCTTATTCAAGAGTTAGTGAATAATGGTTACCGCGACTTTGCCGTGGCTGCTTTAGAAGAACGCCAGCAAGCGTTACTGCCGCCTTTTGCGGCCATGGCACTATTGCGAGCCGAGGCTGTGTCACAGCAGGCCGCCGAAGCAGTATTGCAAGCCATGGCAAACTACTTAAACCATCACCCGGATGTGACGGTCATAGGGCCTATGCCGGCGCCCTTAGCAAAGCGGGCCGGCCGTTATAGGCTTCAGCTGCTATTACATGCGGAACAGCGAGCGCCGCTGCATGCATGGCTGCAACAATTACTGCCAACCTTAGAAAAACTGCCGGAAACGCGGCACGCACGTTGGTCACTTGACATTGACCCACAAGATTTTGCTTAATCGACGGTGTTTTTTAAGAGCGGTAACGATTAAACTAGACACTGCTTTTTTTACCAGCATTTTTGAATTTTTATTTACGCATTAATTAAACGAGGAATGGCCCGCGCCATGAGAGAACAAATAGAAGCCTTACTTTCGACTGCAATTGACACTTTAATTGCAAATGGTACCTTGCCGGCGGAGGTTGCACCGCGTATTGCGCTCGACCGACCACGGGACAAAAGCCATGGCGACTTTGCAACCAACCTCGCATTAATGCTGGCAAAACCTGCTAAGCAGCCACCGCGGGCGCTGGCAGAAGCTATTATTGCAGCGTTGCCGGAAAACAACCTGATCAGCAAAACCGACATTGCCGGCCCGGGCTTTATTAATTTTACCTTAAACCAAGACCACTTAATTGATCAGTTAGAAGCGGCGTGGAACGACAAGCATTTAGGCGTGCCACAAGCGGAACAAGCCGACACTGTGGTCATTGACTACTCGTCGCCAAACCTTGCCAAAGAAATGCATGTGGGTCATTTGCGCTCTACTATTATTGGTGACGCAGTGGCCCGTACCTTGAGCTTACAAGGCCATAAGGTCATTCCGCAAAACCATGTGGGCGACTGGGGAACGCAATTTGGCATGCTATTGGCGCACATGGAAGACGAGCTAAAAGAGCAAGCGACAGAAACGTTAGAGTTGGCCGACTTAGAAACCTTCTACAAGGCGGCGAAGGCGCGTTTTGACAATGAAGAAGGTTTTGCTGACCGAGCCCGTCAATTGGTGGTGAAACTACAAGGCGGTGACGACTATTGCTTAAAGCTATGGAAAATATTCATTGAAACCTCAATGGACCACTGCCAGGAAGTATATGACCGTTTAGGTGTGCAGCTAACCCGTGCAGATGTGATGGCAGAAAGTGCCTACAACCCTGATCTGCCAGGGGTTATTAACGACTTAAAAGAAAAGGGCTTGCTGGTTGAAGACGCAGGCGCCCAGTGTGTGTTTCTGGACGAGTTCAAAGGCAAGGAAGGTGAGCCTTTGCCTGTCATCGTGCAAAAGAAAGACGGTGGCTACTTGTATGCAACCACAGACCTTGCAGCTGTTCGTTACCGGAACGACGTTTTGAACGCGACCCGTATGATTTATGTCACCGATGCGCGCCAAGCATTGCACTTTTCTCAAATTTTCGCCGTGAGCCGTAAGGCAAACTATGTGAGTGACGAAATACGCTTAGAGCACTTAGGTTTTGGTATGGTGCTTGGTAAAGACGGACGCCCCTATAAAAGCCGCGATGGTGGCGTAACGAAGCTGGCAGACCTATTGGACGAAGCAGAGCGCCGAGCCCTTGACCTCATTGTCAGTAAAGGCTCGGAATTAAGCCCTGACGAGCAGAAAGAAGTGGCGCGTGTTGTGGGTATTGCGTCGGTGAAGTATGCAGACCTCTCGAAAAACCGGACCAGCGACTACATGTTTGATTGGGACACCATGCTGAGCTTTGACGGCAACACAGCGCCGTACTTGTTGTATGCAAATACCCGCGTGAAAAGTGTCTTCCAGCGTGCTGGCGTAACGCCCGAGTCGGTTACCGGGGCTATTCTATTAGCAACGGAGCAAGACCAAGCCCTGGCGAAAAAGCTAGCGCTTTTCCCAGAGGTGGTGGCGAGCGTGGGTAATAAAGGAATGCCACACTACTTATGTGGCTACTTGTTCGAGCTAGCTGGCACTTTCTCTTCTTTTTACGAAGCTTGCCCCATTTTAAGTGCAGACGACGAAAACCTGAAAGCAAGCCGATTAAAATTAGCGGCCCTTACCCAGCGCACACTTGAAAAAGGCTTGTCATTGCTTGGCATTGAAACCTTAGAGCGAATGTAAACGTGGCTGTAGATTACGCAAAAAAGAAGCCGCCAAAGCGCAAGGCGGCTCCCAAAAGTCGCAAGCGGGCGGCGGCAAGGCCGAAGAAAGGGGCGGTACGCAACCAGCCCAACCGCTCGGTGTCTTTGCCACGGGTTATTTTAACCTTGTTGGTGGTTGTCGGGTTTGCCGGCGGCTTGACCATGCTGAAGAAAAAAAGCAACGCAGGAGAAACGCCCTTAGCCATTCAACAGCAGCAAGCACAAGACGCTTTGCCTGAGCTGCCAAAGGAAGAGTGGAGCTATATTGAAGAGCTCGAAAACAAAAAGGTGGAAGTGGTAGTCCCCGAGCGTGCTGAGTCACATCCGCGGCTTATTCAATGCGCCTCCTTTCGGAACCAAGAAGACGCCGACTCCATGCGCGCCCGCATAGCCTTTATGGGCTTAGAAGCCGACGTGCGAGCGACACAAGGGCAGACCGGTATGTGGTACCGGGTTATTTTAGGACCCATCGAAAACCAACGGGCAGCACAACGCATTGTGCATCAGCTTTCTCGTGGCGGCATTCACAGGTGCCAAATTTGGAACTGGACCGAATGAGAAATTAAGGGGGAAGCATTGAAATATGCATCCCCCGCCCTTATCTCTACTCCTATGATTCACTGAAAGCTTTAGCTGCGTAAGGCTAAGGTAGGAGTACTTCCCTATGACTACGATAGTTTCTGTTCGCCGCGGCGATCAAGTTGCCATTGGCGGCGACGGACAAGTTTCCCTCGGCAATACAGTTATGAAAGGCAATGCCCGCAAGGTACGCCGCCTGTATAAAGACAAAGTGCTCGCCGGTTTTGCCGGTGGTACAGCCGACGCCTTCACCCTTTTCGAACGTTTCGAAGCCAAGCTGGAGCAGCACCAGGGGCACCTTACCAAAGCGGCTGTAGAGCTTGCCAAAGACTGGCGTACCGACCGTATGCTGCGCAGACTTGAAGCATTACTGGCGGTTGCCGATGAAACCACTTCCTTAATTATTACCGGTAACGGTGACGTGGTGCAGCCGGAAGACGACTTAATTGCCATTGGTTCAGGTGGCGCTTTTGCTCAGTCGGCCGCCCGCGCGTTACTAGAAAACACCGACTTGAGTGCCGAGAGCATTGTCGAGAAAAGCTTAACCATTGCTGGCGACATTTGTGTGTATACCAATGGTTACCAAACCATTGAAACATTAGACGCCAAGCCAGCCCAGGAGTAACTATGTCGAATATGACACCCCGTGAAATTGTAGATGAATTAAACCGCCATATTATTGGTCAAGACGACGCCAAGCGTGCTGTTGCTGTGGCGCTTCGGAACCGCTGGCGCCGAATGCAGCTAAGCGACGAGTTACGTCCTGAAGTGACCCCAAAGAATATTCTGATGATAGGCCCCACTGGGGTAGGTAAAACGGAAATTGCCCGCCGCTTAGCGAAGTTGGCAAAAGCACCTTTTATTAAGGTGGAAGCAACGAAATTCACGGAAGTGGGCTATGTGGGCAAAGAAGTCGAGTCGATTATTCGCGACTTAACTGACACGGCGGTCAAATTAACCCGACAAACAGAAATTGCCCGTGTCCGCCATTTAGCCGAAGACGCAGCCGAAGACCGTATTCTGGACACCTTGCTGCCACCGGCCAAGAAAACCTGGGGCAGTGAAGCTGAAAGCGAAGGTGAAGAACAAAGCGCCACGCGCCAAACCTTCCGTAAAAAGCTGCGGGAAGGCAAGCTGGACGACAAAGAAATTGAAATTGATATTGCCATGCCGAGTTTAGGGGTGGAAATAATGGCTCCGCCGGGCATGGAAGAAATGACGTCGCAATTGCAAAGCATGTTCCAAAACGTGTCGGGCGACAAAACCAAAAAACGTAAGCTAAAAATTAAAGACGCTTATAAGCAACTGGTAGAGGAAGAAGCTGGCAAGCTTTTGAACCCAGATGAGATTAAAGAAAAAGCAGTCGAGTCGGTCGAGCAAAACGGCATTGTGTTTCTCGACGAAGTGGACAAAATTTGTCGCCGTGCCGACACAACGGGTGGCGGCGATGTGTCGCGGGAAGGGGTGCAGCGCGACTTGCTACCGCTTGTTGAAGGCACCACGGTCAGTACCAAGCATGGCATGGTACGCACCGACCATATTCTCTTTATTGCTTCGGGTGCTTTCCAAATGTCGAAGCCGTCGGACTTAATACCCGAGCTGCAAGGGCGTTTGCCTATTCGTGTGTCGCTGAAGGCACTTACTTCCGACGATTTTGTGCGTATTTTAACCGAGCCAAACGCTTCGTTAACCACGCAATATAAAGCGCTAATGGCAACTGAAGGCGTCAATGTGGAGTTTACCGACGACGGTATTCGCCGTATCGCTGAAATTGCGTGGCAAGTGAACGAGTCGACGGAAAACATTGGTGCACGTCGTTTACATACGGTGCTTGAAAAGCTTATGGAAGAAGTGTCCTTTGAAGCTTCTGACCGCGACGGCAGCACCTTGACGGTGGATGAAGCCTATGTGAACGAGCATTTGAATGAGCTTGCAGAAGACGAAGACCTAAGCCGCTTTATTTTGTAATAACCAGCGGTTTGCATGTCGCAGCAGGCCTAGCGGCCTGTTGCAACATGCATTTGGGCGTTCATTTCAGCCTGCTCTAACCAATGTTGCTGCAAAATACTCCGCGCCATAGCTACATTGACTGGGGGTGACATTAAGTACCCCTGGGTAGCGTCACAATTCATTTCCTGCAAAGCAGCTAGCTGCTCTTTGGTTTCTACCCCTTCGGCAATGACCTGTTTTTTCAATCCGTGACTTAGCTGAATTAAGGTGCGCACTATGGTGAGGTTGGTTTCGTTGCCAAGCATTTCATTAATAAAGCTGCGGTCTATTTTAATGCGTGAAATAGGCAAACGGCGCAAATAAGACAGGGACGAGTACCCAGTACCAAAGTCGTCGATGGACACATGAAAGCCCATACTTTCCAGTGCACTCAACACATTCAGCCCGGTGTTAATGTCGGACACGGCTACGTTCTCTGTAATTTCTAATTCTATGTCTGCTGCGTTTAAGTTGTACTTTTGCAATAGGTTCCGCATGTTAATGCACAAAGCGCGGTTGGTGAATTGACGCGCACATAAATTGACTGCAATAGGGACTATCTTTTCTCCGGCGGTTTTCCATTCGGCAAGAATCAGGGCCACATGGTTGAGCACCCAGGTGTCTACCTCGGTGGCCATGCCGAGCTGTTCGGCGTAGGGTAAAAATTCGTCGGGGCTGAGTATGCCACGCACGGGGTGCTGCCAACGAATTAAGGCTTCAAAAGCACAAAGAGACAGTTCTTTTCCGCTATAAATAGGCTGTAACTGAATAAAGAATTCGTTTTCTTGAATGGCTTTGCGAAGCTCTGGTTCGATATCCGCCAGGCGAATATAGTGTTCGTCCATGCCTCGCTGGTACACCATAATGCTGGAGTTGTTGGGAAGCTTGGCGTTGGCGAGGGCTATATTGGCCTTACTTAATAAGCCTTCAGCACGATTACTATGCTGAGGGTAGCGAGCTAAGCCAAAACTACAGGACAGATGCACTTCGTGACCGTCCACTATCATGGGCTTTTGCAAGTCTGCTTGAATACTGTGGGCAAGGTCTTGAATGTAACTTAAGCGCTTTAAGTGGTCGAAGGCGAGTACAAACACATCGCCACTGACGCGGCCCATTAGAATAGGTTGTGTGTGCAACTTCCGTAACCGCTCGCCAAGCTCAATGAGCACCCGGTCGCCGCCGCGCATGCCTAGCGTGTCGTTCACGGCTTTAAAGCGGTCGATCCCCACCATCATGAGCACTAAATGGCGGCCATTTGCACGGCAAGAGTCGAGTAACACAGGCACCTTGCTCATGAGTTCACCACGGTTAGGAAGCTTGGTGAGAGCGTCGTGGCGGTTTAAAAACTCTGCCTGTTGCATGGCGTTCAGGGCTTGGTGCCGTTCCGACTCTAACAGCCAAATTGTCACTCCAAGCGCAGTAACTGCCAACAACACAATGTTCATGAACCCTTGGTAGGCCCAAATAGTTTCTTGCGCTTGGCTTTCTGAGAATCGACTAAACAGCACGACCAAGAATAAATTTTTTGACCCATGCAAGAAAATGGCGGCGGCAATAAGACGCGGTCCCAGCATGGCGTATGTAAAACGCCAAATAAACACACTAATGGTTGTTAGCACAATGCCACTGAGCAGCAACATGGTGCTTTCTTGTACGAATAAGGGAACGGTTTCAGGGCCGGCAGTATTCGGTGTGAAGGCTAATCCTTTGACACTGATGAGTACGGCGGCGGCATAAGTAACCCAACGCCAAGGCCTTGGAGGCGGGTTTTGTCGAGCGACATCGAACACCCCAAAGCACAATAAGACAAGAGCAACATACAAGCAGGCCAAGTGAGCTTGGCTTAACAGTAAGCCACTACTGGCTAGCGTAGGAAACAAGGAAATACTGGCTATTTGACCTAATTGGAAGGCAGAGCCGAGGCCATAGTAAAAGGCTGCGTAGGACCAAAAACGTAAATAGGGGCGTCGGTATAACCGAAAATAGTGCAGCAATAGAAGTGCGAAACCAAGCATTAATATGGCTTGGCCAACATAGCTAGCACTGGCAATGGCTATATTAGTTGGGTGCATACAAAGGCAATGCCCTTTTTTGAGTTGTTTTTGTTGTTACGTATTCTATCTAATAGGTTTCTGCTGAAGAAAGCAACACTCATTGATACAAGCAACTTATTTAGTTGTACCGCCTAAAAATAAATCTGGCAATCATTTTTAACCTTACAGGTTCAGGGGTATACTGTTTATAAATACCCCATGAAACCTTGGAGCTTCACCATGGAATGCAATACTTCAGAATTATGTGATCTATACCTCGACTCGGTTGATGTTGTTGAGCCAATGTTTGTGAACTATGGGGGCCGTAGCTCGTTCTGCGGGCAAGTCGTGACAGTGAAATGTCATGAGGACAAAGGCGTGATTGAACAAGAGCTCACCGCAGACGGCACGGGCAAAGTGCTGGTTATCGACGGGGGTGGTTCGCTACGACGAGCGCTCATTGACATTAATATTGCAGAACTAGCCTTTGAAAATAACTGGGAAGGAATTATTTGCTATGGCTGTGTGCGCGATGTAGACGCCCTTGAGGAGCTAGACATTGGCATACAAGGCATTGCTTCCATTCCCGTCGGTGCAGACACAGAGGGCGTAGGCGAAGCAGATATCGCTATTAACTTTGGTGGCGTCACCTTTATTCCAGAAGACTTTGTGTATGCCGACAATACAGGTGTTATTTTGTCGCCAGAACCTTTGGATTTTGAGTAACCATGTCGAATACCCCAGAATTTATTCTTTTTGCCGAACCTCAGCGCTTTGTACGCACCCGTGAAGGAGAAGTAAAAATAGGGCAGGCCATTGCCTGCCTTGCGCCCACAGAAAACTATGTAGCAAGCCTGGAAGAGCATTTTAATGGCGGCTGTAAAGTGGCCATTGTAGGTGTGCCGGAAAGTATTGGGCCTCGCGCTAATTTAGGGCGGGGTGGTGCAGAAGGCGGCTGGGACGCTTTTCAAAGCCAATTTTACAACCTGCAAGACACCTTTGAACTACCTGTACAAGACGTACTTATGGTGGGCGCTGTGGACTGTCGCGACTTAATGACAGAAGCCGCCACATTAGACGTGAATGAGCCACACCAATTGGCCCGTTTACGTGAACTGTGTGCCATTCTCGACCGTCGGGTGGAGTTTGTGCTGAAGCCTTTGTTTAGCGCAGGGTACGACGTCATTTTGGTGGGCGGCGGGCATAACAATGCGTACCCGTTAATTACCGCGCTGCACCAGGTGACAGGTCGCTCGTGTGGTGCTGTGAACCTGGACCCACATGCGGACTTCCGACCCCGTGAAGGCCGTCACAGCGGCAATGGCTTTAGTTATGCTTATACGGAAGGCGCGCTGGAACACTACCATGTGATGTCCTTGCATGAGGGGAAAAACTCCGCAGCTAGCTTGCGCGACTTAAACGACGCAAACTTTGCTTACCACAGTATTCATCAACTCTATGCCACCGACTTTTCCAGCAAAATGGCAGAAGTGGCAAGCCAAGCAAAAGACTGGGCGGCACCTTTAGGGGTGGAGGTGGACATAGACGCCATTCAGTTTGCCCCAGCCAGCGCCTACAACACCACGGGTGTTTCGCCAGAGCAAGCATTTCGCTTTGTTATAGAACTGGCCCGTTTACCTGAAGCTCGCTATTTACACCTGGCAGAAGCAGCACCTAGCTGCCACCCTGCCGGAGAAGCCGCCGGCGTGCAACATGCCGGGCAGCTACTCAGCGAACTGGTTATCGCTTGGTTACGCGGACGTGAGCAGCGGCCTAACCCTTAGGCCCCTGCAAACCACCGCTGCACAAGGCGGTTAATGCCCAGTTCATAGCAAAGATCTTCCGGCGCATGTATTTGCCACAAGGCCAAGTCGGCTCGCATGCCTTCTTCCAGCACACCTGTGTCGGTTAAACCGAGCGCTTGTGCGGCGTGCTTGGTAACACCTAGCCAAGCTTCTTCTGGCGTAAAACGAAAGAGGGTGCAGGCCATGTGCATCATTAATGGCAAGTGCATAATGGGAGACGTGCCAGGGTTGGCGTCTGTGGCTATGGCCATATTCACACCGGCCGCGCGCAACTGTTCAATAGGTGGCAACTTGGTTTCCCGCAAAAAGTAGTACGCACCCGGCAGTAACACAGCGACAGTGCCCGAGCCGGCCATAGCGGCAATGCCTTGTTCTGACAAGTATTCTAAATGGTCCGCCGAAAGGCCGTTGTATTCAGCAACCAAGCGCGCACCGTCTTGATCGCTTAGCTGTTCAGCATGCAGCTTGACCGGTAAACCCAGCGCCGTGGCTGCTGCAAACACCCGCTCGGTTTGTTGGCGGGAAAAACCAATGTTCTCACAAAAGACATCCACCGCGTCGGCTAAACCTTCGGCTGCAGCCGCAGGGAGTATGGTGTCGCAAATATGGTCAATATAGCCGTCGGCGTTGTCTTTGTACTCTGGCGGCAAAGCGTGGGCTGCCAGTAAAGTAGTTACAACACGCACGGGTAAAGCTTCCCCTAAGCGGCGGGCTACACGTAATTGCTTTAATTCATCGTCTAGGCTAAGACCATAACCAGATTTTATTTCAATACAGCTCACACCTTGGCTAATCAAGGCTTCTGCGCGCTCTTTGGCACTTTCAAATAAGGCCTGTTCGCTGGCTTCTCGGGTGGCCCGAACGGTTGCCAGAATACCGCCGCCGGCCGCTGCTATGGCTTGATAGTCCACACCATGTAAGCGCTGTTTGAACTCGTTGGCTCGGCTTCCCCCCCACACCAAGTGCGTGTGGCAGTCTATTAGTGCTGGGGTTAAAAAGCCGCCCTGGCCGTCTACACAAGCCGCTGGTGTAGCACGAAGGTGTTGCCATTGAGTAGGTAGCTCGCTTTCTTTTCCTAACCACAGAATACGCCCATTCTCGGCCACGAGTGCGCCCTCAGTAATGATGCCGAGGTCGTCGCTGCGCATGGTGGCTAAGGTGAGGTTATGAAATAAGGTGGGCATAAAAAACTCCAACAAAAGTAGGTGTGCAAATTAAATTACTCTGCTAATGTATATACAACAAAATGCACAGCGACGCAAAAGTAACATGCGTTTTACCCGATGTGAGTATGGCTAAATAACATGGCTAAATATGCGCAAATAAAAGAATACATTTATCAAAAAATAGAAAGTGGAGAATGGCCTGAAGACCACCCTGTAAGCTCGGAAAATGCATTGGCAACGCAGTTTGCGGTCAGCCGTATGACAGCTCGCCGTGCCTTACAAGAGCTGTGTGACGAAGGCTTAGTGACCCGCACGCGGGGCTCGGGTACCTTTGTGGCTCCGCTGAAGTCGCAGTCGGCACTGCTGACCATTCGCAATATCGCCGACGAAATACGCATGCGCCAACATCAACACTCAGCGCAGGTGCTTATGCTGGAACAAGTGCCAGCTGAACCCACCTTAGCAACCTTTTTGCATGTGCCAAACGGCAGCAATGTCTGGCGTTCTATTATTATTCACTACGAAAACGACACGCCTATGCAGGTGGAAGACCGCTATGTTAATCCGCGGTTGGTGCCAGCCTACGGAGAGCAAGACTTTACCCAAGCAACGCCGCATGAATACCTTTGCGACGTGACCCCGCTGACCGAGGCGAGCCACCAAATTGAGGCTATTACTCCCGATCAACAAATGATGACCTGGTTGCAACTAGAACAACCAGAGCCTTGTTTACAAGTACACCGGCGAACCTGGTGCCGTGATGGCGTAGTCAGCCAAGCCACACTGACACACCCAGGCTCGCGCTTCAGATTAGGTGGGCATATGACATTCCGCCCGTCACGAAAAATAAAAGGAGAAGGTTAACCATGACAAACCGAGTAGATAACACACGGGTAATACGTGCCGCTCAGGGTGCTGAAAAAACAGCGAAGAGTTGGCAAACAGAAGCCGCCAAGCGCATGTTAATGAATAACTTAGACCCAGTAGTAGCGGAGCACCCGGAAGGCTTAGTGGTGTACGGTGGTATTGGCCGTGCGGCGCGGAACTGGGAATGCTTCGACCGTATAGTTGAAGTGCTCGACCGATTAACCGACGAAGAAACACTGCTTGTGCAAAGCGGTAAACCAGTAGGTGTGTTCCCAACACATAAAAACGCGCCACGGGTGTTAATTGCGAACTCAAACCTAGTGCCTGAGTGGGCCAACTGGGAGCATTTCAACGAGCTCGACCGTAAAGGGTTAATGATGTACGGCCAAATGACAGCGGGTAGCTGGATATACATTGGCTCGCAAGGCATTGTGCAGGGCACCTATGAAACCTTTGGCGCTGTTGCACAAAAGCACTTCAATGCCGACGCTTCAGGTAAGTGGGTACTTACTGGTGGTTTGGGTGGTATGGGCGGTGCGCAGCCTCTGGCAGCGACCATGGCCGGCTTTTCAATGCTCGCGGTGGACGTAGACGAGTCGCGTATCGACTTCCGTATTCGCACCCGCTATGTCGACGAAAAAGCGGCGGACTTAGACAGCGCCTTGGCCCGTATTGAACAGGCCAATAAAGAAGGTAAACCAGTGTCCGTTGGTTTATTAGGAAATGCTGCCGACGTGTTTGCCGAGCTGGTGAAGCGCGGCATTACGCCAGACGTGGTGACCGACCAAACCTCGGCCCACGACCCCTTGAATGGTTACTTGCCGCAAGGTTGGACCCTCGAACAAGCAGCCGCAGAGCGCGCCAAAGACGAAGCCAAGGTCGTGAAAGCCGCTAAACAAAGTATGGCAGTCCAAGTACAAGCCATGTTAACCATGCAAGAGCGTGGCGCAGCAACCCTCGACTATGGCAACAACATTCGTCAAATGGCCCACGACGAAGGTGTTGAAAATGCCTTTGACTTCCCGGGGTTTGTGCCAGCTTACATTCGTCCTTTGTTCTGTGAAGGTATTGGCCCGTTCCGTTGGGTTGCCTTGTCGGGAGACCCAGAAGACATTTACAAAACCGACGCCAAGGTAAAAGAACTGCTACCCGACAATAAGCACTTGCACAATTGGCTTGATATGGCCCGCGAGCGCATTGCATTCCAAGGCTTGCCGGCACGTATTTGCTGGGTTGGTTTAAAAGACAGAGCCCGCTTAGGCTTGGCCTTTAACGAAATGGTGCGCAATGGTGAACTAAAAGCGCCTGTTGTGATTGGTCGTGACCACTTAGATTCAGGCTCCGTTGCTAGCCCTAACCGCGAAACAGAAGGCATGATGGACGGTTCCGACGCCGTGTCCGACTGGCCATTACTGAACGCCCTATTGAACACCGCAGGCGGTGCCACTTGGGTGAGCTTACACCATGGCGGTGGTGTGGGTATGGGTTACTCCCAGCATTCGGGCGTGGTTATTGTGGCCGACGGCACCGACGAAGCCGAACAGCGTTTAAAGCGTGTGCTGTGGAACGACCCAGGCACAGGGGTGATGCGCCATGCAGACGCCGGGTACGATATTGCGAAACAATCAGCCGTTGAGTGCGGCCTAGACTTACCAATGATAAAGGAGACACAGCGCTCATGAGTTACGCATTTACTTTAGAGCCGGGCAAGTTAAGCCTAGCACAGCTTCGCCAAGTGCACGGCTCAGCCGTCGAGTTAACCTTAACAGAGGAAGCTTGGCCTAATATTGAGCGAGCGGCCAAAACTGTGGCCGACGTGCTAGCCGAAGGGCGTGTTGTGTATGGCATTAACACAGGGTTTGGCTTGCTGGCCAACACCCGCATTGCAGCGGACCAACTAAGCGACCTTCAGCGCCGCATTGTGCTTTCCCATGCGGCCGGTGTGGGCGACTATATGTCGGACCAAGTTGTGCGCCTGATGCTGGTTTTAAAAATCAACTCGCTGGCGCGTGGCTTCTCGGGTATTCGCCCAGAAGTTATGAAGTTTTTACTAACCTTGCTGAACAACCAGGCATACCCCTGTGTGCCGGCGAAGGGCTCGGTGGGAGCCTGTGGCGACTTGGCACCGTTAGCGCATTTGGTGTTGCCGCTGTTGGGTGAAGGCCATATTCGCTACCAAGGCCAGGTACGCCCTTCTTTAGAGGTGTTGCCAGAACTTGGTTTAGCCCCTATGACCTTGGCTCCAAAAGAAGGCTTGGCACTGCTTAATGGTACTCAGTCGTCTACTGCACTCGCCATCCACGGCTTGTTTGCCATTGAAGATGTATTCCGTGCGGCTCTGCTGGCAGGCGGTATGGCGGTGGAAGCGGCGTTAGGCTCTCGTACCCCATTTGATGCGCGCATACATGAAGTACGTGGCCAGTTAGGACAAATCGACGTGGCCGCTGAGTTACGGAATATTTTGGCAGACGAGAGTGAAATTGGCGCTTCCCATGAAAATTGCGAAAAAGTCCAAGACCCCTATTCACTGCGCTGTCAGCCTCAGGTGATGGGTGCTGCCTGGGACCAAATGCGTCATGCGGCAACAATTTTAGAGCGCGAAGCCAATGGCGTAACCGACAACCCACTGGTGTTTTCAGAGGACAATGACATTCTTTCGGGGGGCAACTTCCATGCTGAGCCTGTGGCCATGGTGGCGGATCAGTTGGCGGTGGCATGCAGTGAAATTGGCTCGCTTTCCGAGCGCCGTATTGCGCTGTTAGTGGACCGCACTCTCAGTAATTTGCCGGCCTTCCTGGTTGAAAACGGTGGAGTAAACTCGGGCTTTATGATGGCACAAGTAACCGCTGCGGCCTTGGCTTCTGAGAATAAAACCTTAGCGCACCCAGCGTCGGTGGACAGTATTCCCACGTCGGCAAACCAAGAAGACCACGTGTCCATGGCGACTTTTGCAGCCCGTCGGTTAGAAGATATCGCTGAAAACACGGCCAATATTGTGGCTGTTGAACTACTTGCAACAGCGCAGGGTATCGACTTCCGCCGTCCGTTAAAAAGTTCGCCCGTGGTGGAAGAAACCTTTGCGAAAGTGCGTGAAAAGGTGTCTTACTACGCGGAAGACCGTTACTTCTCACCCGATATAGTGGCTATTGCGCACATGGTGCGTGAGGGTGAGCTGTCGCACTTAACCCGTATTAAACTGTACTAACGGGGTGCTTTAACAACGTAACGCCCGGTGAACATGGCGGCGAAGTCGTCGCCATCGTACAGTGCCACCGACATGGTAAGCCGGGCATTTTCGCCTTCTCTTAACGCTCCAAAGTCCCCTTCAGCGTCTATTAAATTACACACGGCCCGCGGGCTTTCAGCAATGGGTAGTTTGTACTCAATAGACCCCTCTGCCAACACAATAGGGCCAGACAGCCCTAGTTCTTGAAGGTGCAGTTGCACCATGCCCCAGCCCGCTAAAGTGGCTAAGGTATAAATGCTGCCGGCAAACATGGTGTGGTGCACATTGATATTACGGGCAAGGGGCGCACGCAGCTCGAGGGTTCGGCCTGTGTATTGGTAAATTTCAATGCCCATGGCTTTGCTAATAGGAATGCCTTGGTGCCAGGTTTTCTGCAGCGCTTCGCACCAACTTGGGCGGTACACAATATAACTAGAGCTGCTAAGTTGCTTCACTAACTGGTGCTCGGCTTTTGGGTTTTTGTCCGTGTTGGCTTCTTCTTTTAATTCGTAACCACAGCGCTGGTAAAAGCCCAGGGTATTGTCGCGGCAGTTAATAATGACCCGCTTCGCACCCATTTCAAGGGCCGTCGACTCGAGGGCGTAAATGAGTGTGACCCCATGGCCATAGCCTTGGTAGTCTGGGTCAATGGCCATAAATCGAATTTGTGCTTCTTCCGGGCTATTAAAGTGAATACGGCCCACACCAATTGCGTCGCCCGCTTCATTGACCAACATGCGGTGTTCGCCCACTTGATCATACTCGTCGTATTCAGAACCACGTGGGCGGCGAAAAGGCTTACGAAGCACCCGCCAGCGCAATTCATAGTAGCGTTCAAAACTTTGATCTGTATGAGGTATTACTATTGAAACCTTTGGCATTGGTGTTCCTATGACAATGGCTTACACTGGACCAATAGATACAACATGGAGAGCCCGCGTGACAAAGCCTTTAACTGGTGAAGCGCTTGAAGCTATTTTACAAGAATCGAACATTATAGCACTGACAGGACATATCGGGGTACGATTAGTGGTATTGGAAAATGCCGACTACCGCCTTTTGGTATTAAATGGGTCGGTGCAGTCGGTGCAGGACAAGCACGACCCAGCACGCATTGTATTGGCGCACCAAGTGCCTTTGTTGCAAGCGCTGGCGGCTGTACCTAAGCAGGGCCGCGTGCTTGAACTCGGGCTAGGCGGAGGCAGCGCCATGAACCATGCCCAGGTGCATTTTCCCCATTTACAGTGGTTATGCTTGGAACAATATGCTGCGGTTGTGTCCTTGTATTTCGACCATTTTTGCCCCAACTTTTTACCCGTAGAACAAAAAATACGCACCACCAGTGCCTTAAGTTGGTTACGCGAAAACCCTCAAGAGCAGTTCGATCTCGTGTTATGTGACTTATACGACAAAATTGACATGCCCTTGCTTGAAGCCTGTGCGCAGGCCGTATTACCGGGTGGCCAGCTGAATATAAACTGGTTGCCTCACATGCAAAACGACGCTCTGGGCGACGAAGCCTTAGACAGCTGCCCTGCGTTATCAGGCTGGGCGCGGGCCACTCACCCCATTGCAGGGTTTCGAAACCGGGTGTACCAGCTCACACGACCAACAGAAACGGCAACAGCCAGCTAGAAAGGATAGGTTATGACCAAGCAAACAGAGACATGGGAGCAAGCAAAGCAGCGTCTAACAAGGTTTTGGTTTCATGCGCGGCATTTAACGGTGCACTTCGTGAAGCGCTGTGTAGATGACAAAATTAATGTAACGGCCGGGCACCTAACCTATGTGTCATTGCTTTCATTAGTGCCATTATTAGCGGTTGTGTTTGCTATGTTCACGGCTTTCCCGGTGTTTTCAGAGCTGCGAGAGCAGGTGCAGGGCTTGCTGCTGTCGAACCTTATTCCCACCAGTAGCGACGCTATTAGCAACTACCTCGAAGGCTTTGTGAACAATGCGAATCAAATGACCATCGTGGGGGCTGGATTTTTGTTTGTGGTCGCTCTCCTGCTTATTTCATCCATTGACCAAACCATGAACCGAATTTGGCGGGTCCAAAAACGTCGCCGCATTATTATTTCCTTGGCCGTGTATTGGATGATTTTAACCTTAGGGCCAGTACTCGTGGGTATAAGCATTGCAGCTAGTTCGTATGTGCTCAGCACGGTACGCTTCGGTAATGGTTATTTAAGCGGTATGCAGTCGGTGCTGATTTGGCTCTTGCCACTGTTATCGACATTTGTGGCATTTATCCTGTTATACGTGATGGTGCCAAACCGTGTGGTGAAAGCGCGGCATGCGGTGTGGGGCGCGCTGCTCGCGGCAATTTTATTTGAGCTTGCGAAAACAGGCTTTCAGGTTTATTTGCAATACTTCCCCACGTATCAATTGATTTACGGTGCGTTAGCCACCATCCCTATTATGATTGTGTGGATTTACTTGTCGTGGAACATTATTTTGATTGGCGCAGAACTAACGGCCAGCTTGGAAGAATACTTACACGAGCCAAGTGAAAGAGCGCCCAAAGAAGAGCTAGCGACAGAAAACGAACAGGATACCAGTGAATGATTGGATTAATTCAGCGGGTTAGTCAAGCGCAAGTGACGGTAGCGGGTGAAGACATTGCTACCATAGGCCAAGGCTTACTGGTGTTGTTAGGTGTTGAGCAAGGTGACACAGACGAAAAAGCCAAACGCTTAGCGGCCCGTATTGCAGGCTACCGTGTGTTTGCCGACGCCGACGATAAAATGAATTTAGACGTACGAGACATTGCCGGTGAAGTGCTGGTGGTTTCTCAGTTTACCTTAGCGGCGGACACTAAAAAGGGGCGTCGCCCAAGCTTTTCTTCCGCCGCCAGCCCAAGCGAGGCGGAGCGGCTTTATCAGGTGTTTTGCCAAGCCATGGCGCAAGAAGGTTTGCAGGTACGTACGGGCCAGTTTGCGGCAGACATGCAAGTCGCTTTGGTGAACGACGGCCCCGTTACTTTTCAATTGAGTGTGTAAGAATGTGTAAATACCGAAGGAGTTTTTATGCAAGACCAAATTGACACGCGTTTAATGTTGCAAGCCTATGAAAAAATAACCACCCACGGTGAAGAAGTGCCGGGCGACATCGACAAAATGCACCGACTTGAAGGGGTAACCGCCTTTTCCGACTTCGACGGCTATACCCTGTATTTGCAAGACGCAGAAGTGAAGCTGCAAACGGGCTTTCATAACACCTACAAGTTAGACTACGACACCAACCGAGCCTTGGATAACTTTATCCGCAAACTGAAACACATAGTGTCGAGCTACGATTAGTCGAGCCCGCACCTGGAGCGCTATTTTACATGACAGTGAAGAACTACACCTTAGGCGAGGAAATTGCCAACGCCATTACCCACGGAGTCGGAGCCCTACTAGGGGTTGCCGCCCTCATTATCTTAGTATGGTACGCCTTAACCGCTGGCACCGTGTGGCATTTGGTGAGTGGCATTATTTATGGTAGCTCGCTCATTTTGTTGTATATGGCTTCTACCCTATACCACGCTATTACGAATATGCGGGCGAAGCGGATATTGCAGTTGATGGATCATGCGGCCATATTTATTTTAATTGCCGGTACCTATACGCCCTTTTTATTGGTGAACCTACGTGGTCCTTGGGGCTGGAGTTTATTTGCGGTCATTTGGACCATTGCTATAGCGGGCGTGTTCTTAGAGACCATGAAAAAAGAACGCATAAAGTGGCTGTCGCTCACCCTGTACTTAGGTTTGGGTTGGATGGCCGTTATTGCGGTGAAGCCCATGCTTGAGCTGGTGAACAGCACAGCACTATGGTTGCTGCTGGCCGGTGGTTTAAGTTATACCTTGGGTGTTGTGTTTTATGTGTGGAAGAGTATGCGCTACCACCATGCTATATGGCACATGTTCGTGCTCGGTGGCAGTGTGCTGCACTTCTTCTCAGTACTTGAAGGGGTTATGCGTTAGACCGTATAAGGTGAAATTAAAATGCGAATAAAAAACACGGAAAGTCGTTATGGCTTCGTTAGCGTACTGCTGCACTGGACTATTGGCCTAGCGGTGATTGGCATGTTTGCCATGGGCGTATGGATGGTCGACTTAAACTACTACAGCCCTTGGTACCACAAGGCACCCGCACTGCACAAAAGTATTGGCGTGGTGTTGTTTATAGCTTTGCTACTTCGGCTTGTGTGGCGCCGCCTGAACCCGCAGGTACAGCCTTTGGCTAGCCATAGTGCCTGGGAGCAAAAAGGAGCAAAGCTGGGCCATTGGCTGATGTACGCGCTCATGTTTGCGCTGCTCATTTCAGGCTATTTAATTTCAACGGCCGACGGGGTCGGTGTGTTGGTGTTCGGACTGATTGAACTACCGGCTAGTGTGTATGGTCTACCCAACCAGGCCGATATAGCCGGTGAGGTGCACAAATACTTAGGCTGGGTGCTTATGGGCGTGGTGGCTATTCATGCCTTAGCCGCCATAAAGCACCATTTTATTGATGGCGATGCCACCTTAGTGCGAATGTTTGGTAAAGGCACTCGCAAGCGCTAATGCACAGGCTAAAATAAGCAAATACATAAACATGAGGATGATGTGATGTTAAAGAAATTAGTAACAGGTGCCTTACTAGGCAGTATGTTAATGGCCGGAGCCGCAACAGCCGCTGACTACAAAGTGGATATTGAAGGTCAGCATGCCTTTGTGCAATTTAAAGTAAACCACTTAGGTTTTAGCTGGATGTACGGCAGTTTTAAAGACTTCGACGGCAGTTTTAGCTACGACCCAGCGAAGCCAGAAGAAAGTGAAGTAAACATTGTCATTCAAACCAACAGTGTTGACACGAACCACACAGAGCGCGACAAGCATTTGCGCAGCGGCGACTTCTTAAATGTTCGCAAGCACCCGGAAGCACGCTTTACCTCGACTTCGGTTGCAGTAACGGGTGAAGACACCATGGACGTGTCTGGCAACCTCACTTTAAATGGCGTTACCAAGCCGATTGTTATTGCGGTGAAGAAAACCGGCGAAGGCGATGACCCATGGGGTGGTTACCGAGTCGGCTTTGAAGGTACGACCAGTATTATGCTGAAAGACTTCAACATAAAACAAAATTTAGGCCCGGCGACACAAAGCGTCGAGTTTATGTTGTCTCTTGAAGGTGTGCGCTTGTAGGCTCGGCACTGCCTCAGGTCACTTTGTAGTGCTTTGCGGTATTATCAAAGGCTAAAAAAAAGCGCCATGCAATGCATGGCGCTTTTTTATATCTACGAGAAACGATTAAGAGGAAGCACGTGAAGCGCGCTTACGCTCGGTTTCGGTTAGAAGCATTTTCCGCACACGAATAGACTGTGGCGTTACTTCTACGAGTTCGTCGTTGTCGATAAACTCAAGGGCTTGCTCGAGAGTTAAACGAATGGCTGGCGTGAGTACCTGAGCGTCGTCCGTACCCGAGGCACGTACGTTGGTCAGCTGCTTCCCTTTCAAACAGTTTACGGTTAAGTCGTTTGAACGGTTATGAATACCCACAATCTGGCCTTCATAAACTTCATCACCATGACCAACAAACAAGCGACCACGCTCTTGTAAGTTAAACAGTGCGTAGGTCAAAGCCTTACCTTTCGCGTTTGAAATAAGCGTCCCGTTCACACGCTGGCCAATACGTCCGCCTTTGTGTGGGCCGTAGTGATCAAATGAGTGGTAAATCAAACCCGTACCTGAAGTTAAGCTCATGTACTCGGTTTGGAAACCAATTAAGCCACGGCTTGGAATAGTGAAGTCGATACGAATACGACCTTTTCCATCTGGAATCATGTCGGTCATTTCTGCTTTACGGGTACCTAGCGCTTCCATGACAGAGCCTTGATGCTCTTCTTCAATGTCGACGGTTAGGGTTTCCATAGGCTCATGTACGACACCGTCTATTTCACGCAGAATGACTTCTGGGCGGGAAACAGCCAGTTCAAAGCCTTCACGGCGCATGTTTTCAATTAAAATACTAAGGTGTAGCTCACCACGGCCAGACACACGGAAACGGTCTGGGCTGTCGGTTTCTTCAACACGCAATGCAACGTTGTGCACCAGTTCTTTTTGTAGGCGCTCAAGAATTTGGCGCGAGGTAACATATTTACCTTCTTTACCCGCAAACGGCGACGTGTTGACTTGGAACGTCATGGTTACCGTTGGTTCGTCAACGGTCAGCGGTGGTAAGGCTTCAGGGTTGTTTGCAGCACATACAGTGTCTGAAATTTTCAGCTCGCCTAGACCAGTGATAGCACAAATGTCGCCAACCGTAGCCGACTCCACTTCCATGCGGTCAAGGCCAAGGTAGCCATAAATTAAACCAACGCGGCCTGTTTGCTTGCTGCCGTCGTTGCTAATAACCGTGACTTGCTGGTTTTGCTTAATGCTACCGCGGGTAATACGGCCAATACCAATCACGCCCACGTAGCTCGAGTAATCTAACTGCGAGATCTGTAACTGCAAGTCGCCTTCTGGGTCGCCAGACGGGGCAGGTACTTTGTCAACGATGGTTTGGAATAGGGCGTCCATGTTGTCAGGACGCTCGTCAGCGTCTTCACTGGCGTAACCATTAAGAGCCGACGCATAAATAATAGGGAAGTCGAGTTGTTCGTCGGTGGCACCTAAGTTGTCGAATAAGTCGAACACTTGGTCGATGACCCAGTCTGGACGAGCGCCCGGACGGTCAATTTTGTTCACAACAACAATAGGGTTTAAGCCATGGTCAAAGGCTTTTTGTGTCACAAAGCGAGTTTGGGGCATTGGGCCGTCGACGGCGTCGACAACCAAAATAACGGAATCTGCCATGGAAAGGACGCGCTCAACTTCTCCACCGAAGTCGGCGTGTCCTGGGGTATCAAGAATGTTAATACGATAACCGCTCCAGTTGATGGCTGTATTCTTAGCTAGAATAGTAATACCGCGTTCTTTCTCGATGTCGCCTGAGTCCATCACACGTTCTTCTGCAGGGCCTCGGCTTTCGAGCGTTCCCGACAGCTGAAGGAGTTTGTCAACAAGGGTGGTTTTACCGTGGTCGACGTGGGCGATAATCGCGATATTGCGTAGCTTTTGAATATCTTTAGACATACAGGGGGTTCTACCTCAAAGTGAAAGTGCCACAGCCCAATAAAATAAAGGCCTGAAACACGAAGGGCGCATATTATACGGGTTTTGTGCTCAAAATTAAAGCAAAAACCACGTTAATATGCGCCCCGACTATGAGAAATTAGAATGAGTAGTTCACAGATAACCAGAAGTTACGTGCGCGTTCTGTGGTGTTGTAGTCGGAGGTGCAAATATATTCAACTTCCGTATCTGCAAGTAAACACGTACGAGAACTAAGGTCATTGTCGAGCAGGTTGTTAACGCGCGCCCGAACCGTGAAGTTATCCGTCACCGAGTAGCTAGCGCCGAGGTGTACAAGTTCGTAACTTTTGAAGTATTGCTCAACGGTTTCTGGGCCTTGTGGGCCAGTAACATTTGCAGTGCCACGGAACCGCTTGCTACGAATTTCGCCTTGTAGAAAGAAGCTTAACTTGTCATTAAGTTTGTAGTGAGCCGATAAATTGGCCATATGCTTTGGTGTATTAACCAAAGGCAAACCGGCGTCTTCCCCGCTTTTCACTTCACTTTCTGTGTAGGTATAGTTCGCTTTTAACCCCAAGGCATCAGTTACATCGTATGCTGCATACACTTCCGCGCCACGAGTTTCTGCAGAATCAACGTTTTGGTACTGAGAAAAACTGGTAAAGCCTAAGTCAGCCCAGCCTTCACCGATATCAACACAAGATTCGCCGGCCGCTGCAACCTCGCAGTTTGGTGCTGTATCTTGGCGAATTATTTTGTCATCAAATTTATTGTAGAACACCGTAAAGTTACTGGTGAAGTTGTGACCATTATCGTAATAAATAGCCGCTTCATAGTTTACGCTTGTTTCTGGTTGTAAGTCGGGCGTACCAACCAGTGGCAATGTCCCCTGACGACCAAAGCCGGTGATACCTGGAAATAAGTCGTTTGGCTTCGGCGCTTTATACCCCGTGCTGATACCACCCTTCACGGTCCAATCGCTATTTAAGGTGTAGTTTAAGTATGCACGCGGGCTTAACTGGCCTCCAAACACGTTATGGTCGTCGTAACGAATGCCGGTTGTTAATGTAAGATCTGTAGTGATATCCCAGCCGTCTTCAACAAAAACAGCCACCTGGCGGTGATCTTGCGTCGTTCCCTCGCGGTATTCATCGCCATAAACACCAAACACGCCGTCTTCCATGGCTACATCTAAAAACTGTAAACCGGTGACAATATTATGGGTGTTGTACGACATGGAAAAGTAGCTATCAAATATCCAGTTCTTCAGGCTGAGCGCTCGCTTCGGACGAGGTAAAAACTGGGCGTTAATTTGGTCTTCTATTTCGGCTGTTAACTCTGGCTTGGCGGTGCCTTGGTTCGCTGCTGCAGTGTCCCAAATATCCTGAATGGCGCGGCGTTCTTGTAGGGTAAAAGGAAGTGAACGGCCAAGGTTTTCACTGGTGCTATAGGTTAAATGGTTAGTCCATGTGCCAAGCTCAAAGTCACCTACGTAGCTTAAAACCAACTGCTCCCGCTGGAATCGTTGATAAGGCGCATAACCAACACGTGGCTGAATAATGCCGTTATTGTCTACTCGCCACATGTTTTTGGCTGCATCTAATGTACCTACTTGTCCCAATGCATTGTTGTACTTTTGTTTAGCAACATCATAGGCCACACTAAAGCGCTGCGTTTCTTGAGGTGAGTAGTTTAAGGTTGCGCCCCAATTCCACGTTTTTCCACCTACTATTTTTTTATCGCCAAAGCTCCCAGAATCTGTCCAAGTTGAGCCGTCAGGCAGAGGCAACTCCACTTGGTAGCCTGGTTGGCTAGGCTCGCGCATGTAGGTAGACCCACGCAGCGCAAGTGTGAGGTTTTCAGCCAGTGCGCCCGTTAAGTACATATCGACTTTCTGGTCATTTCCGTACTGGCTGTCTTCTTGGAGAGTACCCGAAACAGTCACGTCACCGTGCCATTCAGACAAGTTGCGGCGTGTAATAATATTAATCACCCCGCCCATAGCGTCGCTGCCATAAAGGGTGGACATGGGCCCGCGCACGACTTCGATACGATCAATAGCTGCTAATGGGGGCATGTACATAAATTGACTATTGCCGAAGTTATTTGGGCCTATATTTCCCGTGTCGTTTTGACGGCGACCATCTATAAGTACCAGGGTGTACTCTGCAGGCAGGCCACGCATAGTAATGTTTATATTACCGTTTTTATCTTGTCCTGAGCCAACATCTATTCCCTCAATATCACGCAGTGCATCGGCTATGCCTGCGTAAGCACGCATCGCCAGTTCTTCACGGGTAACCACAGTGACGCTGGCTGGTGCGTCTATAAGTTTGCTTTCAATCGCGCTGGCAGTCACAACGATATGTTCAATGCGCTCCTTCGCTGGTGGGCTGGACAGCTCTGGGTTAGGTAATTCAGGTTGGGTTATCTCGGCGGCGTTAGCGGCTGCTAAAGCAGAAGTAACAGCAAGGGCGCAAAGAGAAAGTGAAAGTCGCATTTTGTTTCCTGTCGTTTTATTTATGTGTATGAGTTAAGGTTGTTGCAAATGGTAATCGATCTCATTTATGCTTGTAAACAGCTAATGCGAACTATTCTTATTTGTATTTAAAGCGATTAAAATATTCAGAGGTAAAAACAACTTCATGGAACTTGCAAAAGATAGAGTTAACAGAAGTACATCGAGGCCAATGCGCAAAGCCAGGAAGCCTCGTAAGCGTTCACCCGTGGGGAGCATTAAGTCGTGGCATTGGATAGCGTCAGCTGTGTGTTTAATCGCCACATTAGGCTTTGCGCTGACGGGCATAACGCTCAACCATGCTTCGCGTGTTGAAGCAACGCCAACTAAAACAACGTTTGAGATGGAATTACCACCAGCTGCTCACCAAGCATTGGTTAAGCGACAACAAGAATTATTGCAAACAACCCATTCTGCAGAAGCCAGTTTACCGAGTATTTTTAGGCAGTGGTATCAACAGCAAGCCTTTGGCATGCGGTTAACAGGAGTAGAAGCCGAGTGGGACATGTATGAGGTTTATGTAGGACTGCCGCAAGCGGGGGGTGATCGTTGGTTTCGCGTGGACTTGGAAAGTGGTGAGTTCTATCAAGAAAATATCGACCGTGGTTGGATTGCATATTTTAATGACTTACACAAAGGGCGTAATACGTCAGGTGCATGGGTGAGCATGTTAGATATTTTGGCCATTATTATGCTGGTTTACGCAATAACAGGACTGATTCTTTTGAAACGATATGCAAAAGGTAGGAAAAGTACTTGGCCATTGGTTATCGCAGGCTTAATTATTCCATGGCTATTTTTGATGGTGCCGACACATGCAAGCGAGAAGGATGAAGTGCAGTTGACGCTCACCATTCCAGCGCTAAATGTGGCGGAATACCATCGGCCTTATGTGGCTATTTGGCTTGCTGATGGGAAGCATCAGCGGGTGCAAGACTTGGCCGTGTTGTACGACGGTAAAATGGCAAACCGAGAAGGCGAGAAGTGGCTAAAAGACATACGGCAATGGTGGCGTCGAAGCGGGCGCAGCCTGGAAATGCCAATGGACGGTGTCAGTGGCGCAACCAAACGTCCGGGCACCCATACATTTAATTTTTCCGAGGTAGGCGCTTTGTTTAAGCAGTTGCCTGCAGGAGATTACTTTTTAAACATTGAGGCTGCACGAGAAGTGGGAGGGCGTGAGCATGTCGTTGTGCCTATTTCATTACCCATTGAGCCCCATGAACCCATATTAATGAAGGCACAAGGTGAGCACGAACTTGGCCTAGTGGAATTATACATACTGTTAAACGATTGAGGAATTATCATGAACAAGTCGATTGTACTCGTAGCCCTATCAAGTTTATTAATCAGTGCGCCATCTTGGGCACATCGGGCTTGGATAAAACCAGACACCACTGTGGTGTCTAAAGAAAATAGCTGGGTAGCTTTTGACGCCGCCATTTCAAATGACATTTTTGGCTTTGATCATCATGCTATGAGCCTTGGTTTGCTAGTAGCAACTGCACCCAACGGAGAACACATACCCCTGCAAAACAAATATACGGGCAAGTACCGTTCTGTTTTTGATTTACAGTTAAACCAAAAAGGTACTTATAAAGTTGCTTCTGAGGCGGATACCTTGCGAGCAAGTTGGACCGATAGCGATGGAAAAAAACATTACTGGCCGGGCCGAGGTCAAACAGTAACCCCCGCCGACTTTGAGCAGCAAGTACCGAAAAGTGCAGACAACTTGGTAGTTAGTAATGTATATCGCCGTATTGAAACTTTTGTGACTGCTGGAGCACCAAGCCGTGAGGTACTCCAACCTTCTGGACATGGCATTGAATTAATCCCCCATACACATCCGAACGACTTGTACGCAGGCGAAACTGCCGAGTTTTCTGTACATTTGAATGGTCAAGCGGTTGCGGGTGCAAACATCGAGGTGATCCCTGCAGGAATGCGATATCGCGAGCAGCAAAACGAAATAAAAACCACCACATCAGAAGATGGACTTTTTTCAATAAATTGGCCGCACGCAGGTCAATACTTTATGGAAATAAATTACTCAGACAATCAAGGAGAAGCTCCGGCGAGCCAACGTCGAGCTAGTTATTCGGCTGTATTTGAAGTGTTATAAGAGCAGGAAATGGTCCCACAAGGAAGTGGGGCCATTTTTTTTATCAAGCTAATGCGTAAAGGAATGAAATAC
This sequence comes from Aliidiomarina taiwanensis, assembly GCF_003987015.1. Classification (GTDB taxonomy): domain Bacteria; phylum Pseudomonadota; class Gammaproteobacteria; order Enterobacterales; family Alteromonadaceae; genus Aliidiomarina; species Aliidiomarina taiwanensis. The sequence goes on from NZ_PIPQ01000009.1 coordinate 47,522, forward strand.
GTCATACTGTAGTGCGCTATTTTCATACTAACCGGAGGCCGTCATGTCGATTCAGGCAGTGATGAATTTAATTGAAGAACACAATGTACGATTTGTCGATTTGCGTTTTACAGATACGAAAGGAAAAGAACAGCATTTAACCATTCCAATTTCTCAAGTAGATGACGATTTTTTTGAAGACGGCCGTATGTTTGATGGCTCATCTATAGTTGGCTGGAAGGGCATTAGCGAGTCCGACATGGTTCTCCTCCCCGACCCAACCACTGCTGTATTAGACCCCTTCTCCGAACTCACCACACTAATTATCCGCTGCTCCATATTAGAACCCGACACACGCCAAGGCTACGACCGTGACCCACGTTCCATTGCCCAGCGCGCGGAAGAGTACCTTATTTCAACAGGCATTGCGGACACGGCCTTGTTTGGCCCTGAGCCCGAGTTTTTCCTATTCGACGATGTGCGTTTTAAAACCGACATTAGCGGTTCATTTTATTCCATCGACGACCGTGAAGCTCAGTGGAACTCAGACCGTGTGTACGACGATGGTAACCAAGGCCACCGCCCAGGTGTGAAAGGCGGCTATTTCCCAGTACCACCGGTAGACTCGTCGCACGATATTCGTAGCCTCATGGCAGAAACCATGGAAGAAATGGGCCTCGTGGTGGAAGCGCATCATCATGAAGTAGCCACGGCAGGGCAAAACGAAGTAGCGACCCGTTTTAATACCCTGACCAATAAAGCCGACGAAATTCAAATTTTTAAATATGTCGTTCACAACGTTGCTCATGCTTACGGAAAAACAGCAACCTTCATGCCAAAGCCCTTAGTGGGCGACAATGGCTCGGGTATGCATGTGCACATGTCCCTTGCCAAAGACGGCAAAAATTTATTTGCGGGTGACAAATACGGTGGCTTGTCAGAGCTAGCGTTGTACTACATTGGGGGCGTTATCAAACACGCGCGTGCCTTGAATGCGTTTACCAACCCAGCGACTAACTCGTATAAGCGTCTTATTCCTGGTTTTGAAGCGCCTGTTATGCTGGCTTACTCGGCCCGTAACCGCTCGGCGTCTATTCGTATTCCTTTGGTGTCAAACCCGAAAGGGCGCCGTATTGAAGCGCGCTTCCCTGACGCGGTAGCGAACCCGTACTTAGCCTTTACTGCGCTGATGATGGCAGGCCTGGACGGTATACAGAATAAGATTCACCCAGGTGACGCCATGGACAAAGACTTGTACGACTTGCCTGCGGAAGAAGCGAAGCAAATTCCTACGGTGTCAACCTCGTTGGAAATGGCGCTAGCAAGCTTGGACCAAGACCGCGAGTTCTTAACCCGCGGTGGGGTTATGACAGACGACATGATTGACGCTTACATTCGAACCAAGCAGAAAGAAGTGGAAGTGATCAATCAAACCACGCACCCACTGGAGTTTGACCTTTACTACAGTTGCTAGTGCTTATGGAATGTAAAGATAAAGGAAAGCTTGTCTATTCTTAGGCAAGCCGTCTTTACACTAGGGCAACTACATTTGTTTTAAGGAGCGAAAGTGACCCATATTCTATTAGTCGATGACGACGTTGAATTAGGCGGCATGTTGCAAGAAGTAATGAGCCGTGAAGGCTGGAAGGTTTCTGTGCGGCACGACGGTAAAGCTGGTTTGTCGGCAGCTACAGAAGAAACGTGGGACCTCATACTGCTCGACATTATGCTGCCTGAGCTTGACGGCCTACAGGTGCTGAAGCAACTGCGCCAAAGTGGTATTGAAACACCTATTCTTATGCTAACCGCCCGCGGTGACGACGTGGACCGGGTGGTTGGTTTAGAACTCGGTGCCGATGACTACTTAGCCAAGCCGTTTTACCCCCGCGAGCTGGTGGCTCGGGTGCGGGCCCTAATGCGGCGTACAGCGCGCTCACAAACAGAAAAAGTAAGCGTGCAAACCATACGTTTTGCAGGTTTCGAACTGGACATGCTAGAAAGTGTAGCCACTTGCGACGGTGAAACCTTGAGCTTAACGCCTACTGAATTTGACGTGCTGAAGCAATTAGCAACGCACCATGGTCAGTTGGTGACAAAAGAAAGCCTGTCTATGCAGGTGCTGGGGCGCCAACTAGGGCCTTTTGACCGCTCTTTAGACGTGCACATCAGCAATATACGTAAAAAACTGCCAAGCCATCCAGAACGGATAGAAACCGTACGAGGCCGTGGCTACCGTATGGTAGAAGTGGCACAGGCGAGCCATTCCTAAAGAATGCGTAAGGGTCGCTATGCAAACACCGCATAAAACCCGATGGTACCAGTCTCTGACGTTACGAGTGCTGGCACTGTTTTGGTTTTTATTACTTGGGGCCGCAGCTGCGGCCTTTTATACCGCCTACCATTACACCCAGCCAACCCAGCCTGAGCCGCTTGCAGAAGACTTCGAGCGTACCTTGCAGCCGGTGTTTGAGTCGGCCTTAGGCGCTGGTTTGTTACAACCTGGCCGTTTGTTAGTGGGCGAGTACCGAGTGTTAGCCCGCTATGAACATACGGCCCTTGAGCCAACGTTCGCTCCTGCGCTGCACCCGGACTACCGGGGTTATATTTCCGACTTATTAGACCAACCAGAAGCACTGCAAGTGCCTGTGGGCGACAAAATGCTGGCAGGCCCTTTTACGGTGGACAATGCCTTGTTGGTTGTGGCTCGCCCATTAACCGAACAGGAAATTAGCGAGCTCATCGCCCAACACGAGCGAGACTGGTTTCCGCGCGTTGTGTGGTTAAGTGTTGCCTTTTCCGGCGTGGGAGCATTGATATTAGGCGTTTGGTTTGTGCGGCCCTTACGGCGTTTGCGCAATGCCACGCGAGAAATAGCCGAAGGTAAGGCATATCCCAATTTAGCGCGCTTGCCTAATCGTCGTGACGAACTCGGTGAGCTGGCGCGTACGCTGGCCGCCACCGCTGTTGAATTAGCTACCTCGCGGGACGCCCAGCGCCGACTACTCAGTGACGTTTCCCACGAATTGCGCTCGCCCTTGGCCCGCTCGCAAATTGCCCTCGACTTATTAGGTGACGAAACCGAAACCCTGCGTTCAAGCCCTCACTACCGGCAAATTGAAAAAGACATTTTTCGCTTGGGTACTATTATTGACAGTATTTTGTGGTTGTCGCGCTTAGAAAATGGCTTAGACGAGCCTATTCGTGAAGAGGTGAAGCCCATGGAGCTGTTCGAAGAAATGAAAGGAGACATTGGCTATGCGCAAGCAGACTGGCAAGAGCGTTTGCGTTTAGAAGGAAGCGACTTACCGACATTGCAAACAGACCCTGTGCTGCTGCGCTTGGTGTTGGAAAACCTTATTCGCAATGGCTTCCAGTATGGGCCCGAGCAGGGCATAGTGACCCTGACCGCCAAACAGGTACAGAGTGCAGGCAAAGCGTGCCTGAAAATGGACATTCGAGACCAAGGGCCAGGCGTGGAGCCGTCGAAGCTTGAGCAATTGTTCGAACCCTTCTTTCGGGCCGATCCTTCCCGCCACCATGGTGCCGGTGTTGGTTTAGGTTTAGCCTTGTGTCAGCGGGCGACCCGCGTACTTGGCGGTGAATTAGAAGCTCAAAACCACCCAGAAGGTGGGCTCATAGCAAGTTTAACGGTGCCACTGGCATAAAGGGAGTGTAGGCTCATGGACGCTGGAGAGTTAAAGCAACAAATCACACACTGGTTGCAAGCACGGCCAAGCGATACAGACACAAAAGCCTGGTTGCAGTGGTCGCAGCGGGAACTAGCGGAATTTTGGCAGCTCGCCGAACACTTAGAATTTAAAGCAGAGGACACCACCCGTGTTTGCTATTGCGTATGGGCACAGCCAGAGCCTTCTCCTTGGCTGGTGGTAAGCCCGGGCCGGGTGGAAAACTATGAAAAGTATAAAGAAGTAGCCTTAGAGTGGGCCGCACAAGGCTACTCCATTGCCATTATTGACCACCGTGGCCAAGGCTTTTCCGACCGCCTAACACCCCGCTACGACCAAGGCCACATAGCGAACTTTACCGACTATGTGGACGACTTTGCGCAGTTTATGCACGGGTTAGCGCCCCGTATTGGTCAGCAAGACGCTTACCTTCTAGGCCACTCCATGGGCAGTGCCATTGCCGCCTTGTATTTAGCCGAACATGGTCAGCGCGAACCCGCCTTTGCGTTTAAAGCTGCGGCCTTGTGCGCACCCATGTTAGGCATTCATACAGACCCTTGGCCTGAGCCTGTGGGCAAGGCTGTGGTGCGTATGGGGGCTTGGCTGAACCGTAAACTTGCGCCGAATAAACCGAGCTATTTTATAGGCATGAAAGACTATGCCCCAGTGCGTTTTGCAGAAAACGAACTCACCCATAGCGAAGCGCGGTACCAGTTTATTGTAGACCTTTATGAGAACGAGCCTCGTTTACGGGTAGGTGGCCCCACCTGGCAGTGGTTGACTGAGGCGTTACGGGCCATGGCATTACTGCCAAGTTTAGCGCCCCATATTCCAACGCCGCTGTTGGTACTACAAGCAGGGGCCGACAAAATTGTGAGCCCCGCGCCGCAACATGCGTTTTGCAAACGGTTGAGTCACAAGGGCAGCCGCTTGGAGGTTATTCCAGGCTCGCAGCATGAAGTGCTCATGGAAAGCGACAGCATACGGCAGCCTGCAGTGCAGTTAATACAAGACTACTTTCAGCAGCCTTGGGCTTAGTTTTCAGCGCCGGCAAAGTCGGTTTGAAGCCAAGCATGATAGCTCACCACGGCCACGGCGTTGGACAAGTTTAACGAACGGTTGTTAGGCATCATAGGAATAAGTAAGCGTTGTTCGGGCGGTATTTGTGCCATGACTTCGGCTGGCAGGCCACTGGTTTCTGAACCAAATAACAACACATCCCCCGGCTGAAACTGCACGCGATGATAATGCTGGGTGCCCTTGGTGGTAATGGCAAAAATACGGCTCCCTTTAAATTCTTCAGCAAAGGCAGCAAAGTTAGGGTACCGTTTCACTCGGCTTAAGTCGTGATAGTCCAAACCAGCACGGCGTAGTTTTTTCTCTTCAAAGTCGAAGCCTAAGGGTTCAATTAAATGAAGAAAACAACCATTGTTGGCCGCTAATCGTATAATATTGCCCGTGTTAGCAGGCATCACTGGGGTATGAAGTACAATATGAAACATAAGGCTGCCTAGGGTGTACAAAAACCCGCACAGTATACCCCATGCTGCTTGGCTATGTTGATTGAAATTTTTCACTGGTTTTGCTGTCGTATACATATAGCAAACCAAAGGATGTAAGTGCTTAGAGCTTACAACAGGAGAAGTAAAATGAAGTTTCTCATGCCTTTATTGGTCAGTGTGAGCTTAGGTGTTTTCGGTGTCACACACAGTACATCCGTACGCGCTGAAAACATGTATAACCTCATGATGATAGGCAGTCAGTTGGATATTTGCTCGAGTATGCAAAGTGACAAATGCGACACCACCAGCTGGATTCAAGCCAACGATATGCGCACCGCTCGCTTGTTTCATTTAAACGACGTGCGACGCAAAGAGGCCACCCGTCAGGGTATTTGGCCGAAAGAGCGTGACGACATTCGCCAACAGCTCGCCACAGCACTGGAAGAAATGGCCACTTATTTTGGTCGTGGTGTGGTGCCTGAGTACCGTTTTGTTGAACGGTTACGCTCACGTGCTTACCAAACCCTACTCATGGAACTGTCGGAAGCAGAGTATCAGCGGTTATTAGACAACCTGGAGCTGCGCCACGCAGATGGCTTACACGAAATAGCCAGCCTTGAGCATAGCTCTGCTACCACCCGTGAGATGGTAGAAGAGTTTGTGGCTATGCTGAAACCCTTAACGCGTAATGGAAAACCTCGCATTGCCTTAGTGACAGCAGCTGCACGGAATAGCTTTGAGCCCATTGAACGTTATACAGGTATTTTTGAACAAGCCGGTGCTGAAGTAACCTGGCTGCCTGTGGACGCGACGGTGAGCCGGGCACAAGTAGAAGACCGCTGCACCGAGCTAGAAGAGCTACGCCGCAACATGCATGGTACGTACGATCGTGACCGCGTGAACCCGCAGCGCCACGCCGAGCAGCAAGCCTTTTGTGCTGATGATACGGCCTGGGAAGGCATTTTAGGGCGTGCCCATGGCGTATTTTTTGTGGATGGACGAGCAGACACCTTACGCGACGCATTTATTGTTGAGCAAGAGCCCACGCGACTTCTACGCGTATTGTTAGGCCGTTATTTAGAAGGCAGTTTAATTATTGGGGCAGAAGGAGAAGCCAGTGCTGCCTTAGTGGCCGCTAATATGATCACCAACGGTACTAGCCGTTCCGCCCTGCTTGAAGGCGCCTTTGCGCGCAAAGCACCCCCTGAAATGTGTGACCTGGACAATAGTTGTCCACGAGACTTAGGCCCGAATAGCCTCACCTATGAACCCTTAGGCGGCTTAGGTGTATTTAACTTTGGGCTAGTAGACACCCGGATGTCGCAAGCCGGTCGCCAAGTGCGAATGTTACGGACTGCGCAAGCAACAGGCGCTGCTTTAGCCGTTGGTATTGACGAAAATACCGCTCTGCAAGTAAATACAGCCCGCGGTTATTTCCAGGTCATGGGTGACAATGGCGTATTTGTAGGGGAAAACGTGCAAGGCAGCGACACCCTGTTAGGCGCTAGCTTTCATTACTTACGCCACGGCAGCACCGGCGACATAACCCGCCAAGGCTTAAGCAATATAACACTTGCTAGCTTGCCGAGCGTGCGCCAAGAGTCGTTGACCATTCGCTTCCTTGACGACACGGGCATTTACGACAACCTAGGCACTTTATGTAACCGAGGCGCTTCGCGCTTATTGCAAGAGCACGCCGAGCTGATTATGCAAACCACCGACGACAGCGACGTGTCGGCTGTAATGGGCCGCTGCCAAGTAGTGAATGGCGTGCTTGGTGTTGCATTGAATAACGAGTGAGTAACATGTGTAGGGCTTACTCGCTACGATTCAAGATGATCCAAAGATTTACTCGGTGCTAGCATCACACTAGTATTGACCAGCGAAATACAACAAGGAATGGTTCACCAGTACCAACTCATGCTAACCCCCGCCTCTGTACCGTACCGGTCGGAGGCGAGGTGAAAGCGCACATCTTGTTCACGGCGTAATTGCAGCCTGTGCTGCAGCCGCAGCTCGGTGTTGTGGCTGAAGCTACCCTGAAAGCCGTTTTCGTGATGTAACGTCAGGTAGCTGCTTTGTTTGTCATTCCAGCTACGAAAAAATCCTGTGTTCAAGGTCAGTGCTGCAACCCCTTCCTGGTGCACTGTGGTGCGTAGCTGCGCCCCCACCAAAGCAAAAGGCACCCACCCATTCATATAATCAGACCACCCTATGTTGAGTTCAGCACGGGTATCAAGGCAGTCGTCACAGGCTAGGTGCCGGTTACGTACGGTTAGCTTCATTTGCCAAGCCATTTGCCCCATTTCCGGTAAAGACGTACGGCGCGGGTTAAAGTTCGTCACATTTAGCAAGTCCAGTGCATGTATACGCATGCCGTCTTGGGTTATATCGGCTTCCAGCTTAAACAGTTCTAACCCGGCGTAGGGCATTCGGGTATTGTTGCTTTGTAAAATGTCGTAATGCATGGGACGCACACTCAGACGTAATGCCGTAGGACGTTGCGACGCTGCCACTAGCCCTGCTCGCGCCATCAGAGAGGGCGTAGCTTGTTCTATGGGCTGTGGAGCCGGTGGTTGTTCAAAGGGGTTGCTGGTAGGTAAACGCAAACGTGCCATAAGCGCTTGCTGGCGCAAGGTGTTTATCGGCAGAGTAGACTCCGCTTCTTCCAAGGTAATGAGATGGCTTAAAATAACATCCAAAATTGCAGCCCGTTGGAGCGGGGCAAGTTCAGCAAAGTCAGGTAACTCGAAGTGAAGGGTTTCAGGTGAAGCCCACACCGCGTTTAAAGCCAGCTGCTGCACCTCAGAAAGTTGGTGGAAATAATGCTCGGTTTGGTAACGACGCGAGGGTTTGTGCATGCGGCTTTGTACCAAAGGCTGGCCTTGGTACTGGGCATTGCTCAGCTGAATCATTACATGCTCGGGAGCCACCCAAGGCATGGGCGAGGCCGCTAAGTCCGCGTCCACCACCAGCTCAAGGCTACGGGCAATACGCGAAGCACAGTTTTCACTCAAGAATAAGTAGTCGAAATCTTGGCCCATAATTTCCCATAAATGGGCAATGAAAAAAGCACTATCGGCCGGTGTTAAATTAAGTTGGTAGTGCCACATATCACGCATTTCCGACTCACTATAAATGTCGGCATTACGGAAAAACGGCACATTAGAGTAACGGGCTTGGTAGCCACCAAATAATCCTTTTAAAATATAAGGGACAATGCCGTCGCCCTGGGTGTCGGCACCGAAGTTCAAGCTGGTGTCTAGCAGTTGAATGGAGCTTTGTGCCGGTGAGGGCTGACCCAAATGCAGCATCATGTGGCCAAAAAACGAAGCCGGGTTGCCCATGTAGCCCGAAGCAAATACCACACCGACGTGGTGGTCTTGACGTTCACGCAGCCAGGCGTCTCGCTTTTCACACTGGGCGGAGACAGGTTGCACGACGCCTTGTTGAGCAAGCCACATGGCGCGAGCTGGAAAGCGACAACTGGCATGGCTGCCGTCGCCAGGGTCCGTTTGCTCTAGGGCCACTATGGTTGCAGTTAACTCCGCACTCGGGTTGTGCTTGCCTTCAGGACTTAAAAAGAAACGATCGTCGACCACCGCACTATGGGGCTGCTCGAAGAAAGGGGTTTGATCAAAGTGTAATAGTTTAAGCCAGGTTCTGTGCTCAGCCAGCGGAACAGAGGAAGAAGCTTGGGCAACAGCGGGTAAAGTAGCAAAAAAAAGAAAGCAGAGACTAACAAAACGGCACATGCACATACTCAGGTAGCAAAAAAGATATAAAAAACGGCGGAAGTTCCGCCGTTCATACTGAAACTAAAACAAGAATAGCATTAAGCGCCGCAGTTCGCCGACACTTTTTCTAGGCTTGAATAAAAGCTATAAGCTTTGTCTTCGTGAGTCATGTCCGCATAACCGGCTGAGCTAACAACGGCGTTTAAGTCGTTGCGAAGTGCGCCAACGGTTTCAGCTGTGGCCGAACAACCTGCTAGGTTTAATGCCGCGTTTAGGTGCTCACCAGAGCCCTGAGCCGTTTGCATCACTAATTGGTCGTACGAGCTGTCAATAAGGAGTGCTGTGGTGACTAGGTTGCTGTTACACGTTTCAGGAGTAACAGTCGCAGAGGTAACCGCTGTGGTACCTAAGTCCCAAATTACGTTAGAAATGGCAGCAGCAACCCCATTGTCTGGGAATACATACGAGCCAATACCACAATGCTGCCATGGGTTCACGCCGTCAGCCATTTTTGCAGAAGCAGGAGCAGATACCAGCGCGCTTGCGCCAAGAACAGCCCCGGCAATTAATGTCATTGTTAGTTTTTTCATCAGAGTACCTTTTTATTGTTAATATAAGGATAAATATTAGAGCGAAATGTAGGTTACTTGTAAAGATATTTTCATGTCGTTTTATTACATTCGTGGAGTGTGAGTACCAAAGTTTCAATTGTAAAAAAGTTCTCACTCAAAATTCCTCGGCCATGAGCTATGTGTAGTCTGGCCGAGGCCACCAAGTGCCTTTAAGCACCATAAGGTGTTTTATTTTTCTGCTACGGGTTCCTTAGGCGCAAGGCTTTCGTAGTAAGGACCGTAAGTGGGGTTATGCGGACCGGGCGGCAAACCACGACGAGCGTTGTAAAAAACTTGTCCGTTAGCAGTTCGTGTTAACGGTAAGTAGTTTGGCGAGGCTCTTTCTATAGCAGCTGAAATGGCACTGGCAACTAAGTCTACAAACGGGTTTCCAGAGTTAGTCGCTTCTGGTGTGTAGCTTAACTTTTTCCTAGCAGCCCACAGTGTATCGCCGTTACTATTTTTTAGCGTGTACTCAAAATCAACCACCGTAGTGGTCGATAGTAGAATATACTGTGCGTCCCATTCATGAATAGTGACATAAAGTACTGTGTCAGCCCCGAATAAACTAGCTAAGCTATGCGTGGGTGCATTGTGAATTTCTGCAGGCTCGTAGTAACCTTCATTTTCAAGTAGGGTTTTCACCGTGTTTACTGGGTACACATAGTAACCCTTCTCGCCAAGCACAATAGGCAATGTAGCAAGGACAGAGGTAGGTGCCATAACGTCGATGGTTTCATTATTCACAGGCACGACCAAAATTGAACGAGGCTTTTCTTCATGTATATTGGCTAAAAACTCGCGGTCAGGTCCGGTTGGAGCAACCTGACATGCACTAAGTCCAAATATTAAAGTGAGGCCGAAGATGCATCTTTTAATCATGAGTGCTCTCCTCTGCTTGCATGTTTCTCGCCTTCAGGTTAGTAATGAGCGTCTCCATTAGCGGTTTGCTTTCTGGCCAATTTGCCGACTCAAGCTCATAAAATTGAATGGCCCTTCCCACATCGCCTCTTTCCAGCATGAAAGTGCCTGCCTCGGCGAATAACCCTGGTCCAAAGCGTAAGTTATTGCGTGGGGTCGACTCTAAAAAATTTAGGTATTTAGTCAGCTCTTCTTCACGGGCTTCAGGCTCGTGGTAATTAGCAAACAAAGCGTCTTCATAATTACCCCATGCATAATAAGTATTTGGTGTGCTTTGGCAGCCAGCGATTAAAAGAAGGCTACACGCTAATATTATTATTCTTTTCATAATGTTCCTTGCCTTCAAATTAAGGGGTGACGTTTATTTTGTAATCAATCCCTTCGCTAAAAACGCGAGTTTCTTTGTAAATAACCAAGCCGTTTTTCTTTACTTCAACCAGGTGTCGGCCCGGTAATAGGCGAATGGCTGAGTTTGGGTAAGAGTAAGTATCTATTTCTCCCTGATGAAGCCCGTCAATATAAAGCTGTGCACCCTTTGAGTCTGCATTAAGCACAAATGAAACAACTGGGCGGGTATCAACCACTTCCGTTTGTGTAGTTACAGATCGAGCACAACCGAATAGAAAAACTAAAGCGCAGAATGCGATAATTAATAGTTTATATTGGCGCATGATTAAGTTCCTTTTCTTATTTCTAGCTGCTGAACGTCGAGATTCGCCACACTTCCACTGACTAATTGGCCGAATGCGCCTTGGTCTAGGTCAGACTCTCCAAACAGACCTTGTATTTCTAATTCGCCAACTTTCTTGCCTGGCAGGGTAATCGTAGTGCCAGTAGCTTCAGAGCGAACTTTTTTGCCTTTGGTCATTACATCAAAAACCATACCAGGCCGAACGCCTTGCGCTTCGCCTCCACTGATGTAAAGCAGCTCTTCCTCGACAGCTAAGACATCAGCAGTCCACGGCTTATCAAGGAAATCTAACATCATTTTTTCAACGGCTGCCGTGACAGCTGCACCAATTGCCCGGTCATTTAAACTACCATCGTAGCCGGCCACTGAACCAAATCCCATGGTGCGAGATTGCTCGGCTGAAGAGTCCCCTGTGCCTGTGTATGAGGCCACCACTTGCCCTGTATGCACGTCCACTAATCGGATGTCTACTTTTGCTGTGGCTGCCTGGCGCTGACTTGTGGTGAAAAAACCTCTTTCACCGGTTGTAGAGCGACCAAACTCAGTAAGTGAACCAATCACTAAGGTGTCAACGCCAACCATATTCGTTGACTCTGCACCATTGAGTTCTAGCTCGTTTTGTAAAAGAGCTAAATCTGGGCGTTCAAAAATAAGAAAGCTGTCGGTGTTTACAATAGCTTGCATGAACATGTCAGATATTTTTTTATCATGCTCACCCGTAACAGCTTCACGCAACAGGCTGCGCCCATAGTTGGTTTCGTTGCTAAGACGACCAACCGCAATTTTACGTTTTAAATTTAAGCGAGTGGGTTCGGCTGCTGCAGCTGTTTCGGCCTGAGCTAGACGCTGTTGCTCAACTGAAACAGGCGATTCATTCGGTGTTGGTTGAGGCGCTTGCGTTGCCGCACAACCAATTAAAGAAAATGCAACTCCAAGAGAAGCAATCGTTCTCATAATTCATCCTTTTATGTGGGGTTATATTGAAAAGCTAGTATGTAATAAATATGTTACTTCCTCTATGTGGGGAAAGCTAGCAGGGAATGCAAAATAAGCGGTAGATTAGGAAGCTGACGCCTAGGGCTAGGCATCAGCGAATGGAGTTTTTAATTAAATACCGTACTGTTCGCGGTAGGCACGAACTTGGGCCAGCATGTCTTCTTGACCGGGCTGTTCAGACAGGTACGCAATTAAGTCGGCAAGGGTAACAATAGCAATGACTTGGGCGTTGTAGTCGCGCTCGACTTCTTGAATGGCGCTTAGTTCGCCCTTGCCTTTTTCTTGGCGATCAAGGGCAATCAGCACGCCGGCGAGGCTGGCGCCGTTGGCTTCGACTATGTCCATGGACTCGCGAATGGCGGTGCCCGCGGTAATAACGTCGTCGACCAACATAATGCGGCCTTTCAGTTCGCTACCAACTAAGTTACCACCTTCGCCGTGGTCTTTCTTTTCTTTACGGTTAAAGCAGTAAGGTACGTCTTTGCCGTGGTGCTCATACAAGCTAACCGCTGCAGCGGTGGCAATCGGAATGCCTTTGTAAGCTGGGCCAAACAGTACGTCGAAGTCAATGCCCGAATCTGCTAACGCAGCGGCATAATAGCGACCGAGTTTGGCTAAATCAGCACCCGTATTGAACAAGCCTGCATTAAAAAAATACGGGCTGGTACGGCCGCTTTTCAGCGTAAACTCACCAAATTTTAATACGCCTTTGCTTAAGGCAAACTCAATAAATTCACGTTGGTATGCTTTCATTAGTTTAGGGCATCCTGTTGGTGGTCGTTTAGTTCACGAATGGCGTGCTTAGCAAGCTCAACCATGGCGTTCATTTCTTCAAAGCTGAAAGGCTCTTCTTCCGCCGTGCCTTGAATTTCAATAATTTTACCTGTGTCGGTCATCACCACGTTCATGTCGGTGTCGGCGGCAGAGTCTTCTGGGTAGTCTAAGTCGGCTACTGGCTCGCCTTTGTAAATGCCAACCGAAATAGCCGCCACCATAAACTTCAGCGGGTTTACCTTGATCATGCCGTTTTTACGCATGTGGTTGAGCGCGTCCACCAAAGCCACGCAAGCACCGGTAATAGCAGCGGTGCGGGTTCCGCCGTCGGCCTGAATCACGTCACAGTCTACTACAATGGTGTTCTCACCCATGGCAGAAAGATCCACCGCAGCACGCAATGAGCGGCCAATAAGACGTTGAATTTCCATGGTGCGGCCACCTTGCTTGCCACGGGCTGCTTCTCGGTCTGAACGAGTGTGGGTTGCGCGCGGTAGCATACCGTATTCGGCTGTAATCCAGCCTTGGCCTTTGCCTTTCATGAAACGGGGCACCCCGGCGGTAACAGACGCGTTACAAAGAACTTTAGTGTCGCCAAATTCAATAAGTACACTGCCTTCAGCGTGGCAAGTGTAGTTGCGAGTAATAGTAACAGGGCGAATTTGCTGGCTTGTACGACCGCTTGGACGCATAAAAATACCTCGAACAGTAGTTCATGAATGGGTGGCTATGAATTAACTGGGCATTATAGGTTTTTTTGTACTTTATCGCCATGTTTGAAAAGGAAAACGCCGTGCATTTGCACGGCGTTTGGGTTGCTCAACATAAGCCTTGGGGGACTAATGTGAACGAAAGTCGGCAGGTTTTGGTACGCCAGGCCAGTCATATATTTTGTCTGGGAAGTCGGGCCGCGGCTTCACGGTGAAGTACGCTGACACGTCCACGGCGTCTTGCTTGCTTAGGGTAATTTGACCTAAAGGAGCGTCTAACCCAACCCCAATGGGCATGTTGTGCAGTACAAAAGGCGAAGCGCGCGACATACGTGCCATACCCGCACCTAAGTTAAACGACTCGTCGCCCCATAGCGCAGGGAATATAAAGTCACCAAATTGGTCTTTCATACCTTCACCGTTAGCGCCATGACAGGCGGCACATTGTTGCACGTAAATTTCTTCACCGCGAACAGGGTCGGGCGTGTATTCAGCCACTTTAAAATATTCCATATTTTTAATATCAACCCGATGCCCTTTCTCCACGTCGCCACGTAACCAGTCCATGTAGTCAACCATGGCTTGCATTTCTTCTGACGACTCGTCAATGGGCGTGCCGTTCATAGAGCGTCGGAAACAACCGTTAATGCGTTCTTGAATGTTAAGGACAGCTTGCGGGCGGCCCATAAATTTCGGGTAGTCGTTTATGGTATTGATATAGGGCGCACCTAAAGGCCGTTTTCCCTGCGCCATGTGGCAGCTATTACAGTTCAAACCATTGCCTACATTGTCGGGTAGTAAGCGAGCGGTTTCGTTTAGCAAACGCATGCCGTAAATAATAGAGTCGGCATTTTCTTCCGCAAGCATGTCACGGGCAAGCGGTGGGCGATACTCACCTACAGCGTTGCCGTCGGCGTCGACAACCGTTAAGGCTGGTGTTGCCGGAGCGTCGTAATAGCGGCTTTCATTCCACATCCAAGCAGCAACTACAACAACGGCTATTGCGATAATACTCACAGTACCCTTATTCATGGTGTGCTCCTTCTCTAATTGCTGCCTGTGGCACATAATGCTCCGGCGCATGGTCAACCACGCGGCGCATGCGGGCAATATCACGGGTCGAAATAGTACTGCCGTGGTTGCCCCAACCCGTGCGAATGAAGTTCAGTACATCGGCCAGGTCTTGGTTACTTAAGTGATAAAAACCCGGCATGGTAAATGCCATCATGTCGTACTTGGTGTCGGCCATTTTGGCACCCGCTAAGGTGACTTGAATAAGCGAGCTTGGGTCTTCAGCAAACACAATGGAATTTCCTGCTAATGCTGGGAATACCCGTGGTGCACCCTTGCCGTCTAAGCGGTGGCATGTGGCACATTCTTGTATGTAAATAATCTCGCCAGGCTCGGTAATGTTACCGCTGCGTAGTTTGGCAGTCGTGGTGTCGTCATTCGGCTGCCAGTCGACAGCGTAACCGGAGCGTGGCTGCAGGGTTTTCAAGAAGCTCGCAATGGCTTGTAAGTCTTCGTCAGTAAAGTATTGAGTACTTTTTTCCACCACGTCGGACATACTACCGAAAGCGGCTGTGTGATGGGTCCGGCCGGTACGTAAAAACTCAACGATTTCGTCTTCACTCCATATAGCTAACCCAACACCTTCATTACGCAGGCTTTTTGCATACCATCCTTCTAATACAGAGCCAGCTAAAAACTGCTCGGAATCGCGGTTACTGAGTGACTTTTCTTGAAAGCCAATACCGCGGGGTGTATGACAAGCGCCGCAGTGGGCGAGTCCTTCCACTAAGTAGGCCCCGTGGTTTTGCTGGGCCGTTAGTGTAGGGTCTTCAGCAAACTCACGCGGTTGAGCAAAAATCAACTGCCACCAAGCAAGCGGCCAACGCATATTGGCAGGCCAGGGAATGGTCGACGCTTGATTGTCTTGACGAACAGGCTCCACCGCCGACATAAAGTAGGCATACATGGCTTCAATTTCGTCGTCCTTGGCAATCATATACGACACGGAAGGCATGGCCGGATAAAGCGACACGTTGTCAGGGCGCACACCGCGGCGTACCGCACGCTCGAAGTCTGCATAGGAGTAATTGCCAATGCCCGTTTCAGGATCGGGGGTAATGTTAGTGGAATAAATGGCGCCTAATGGCGTTTGCATACCCAAACCACCGGCAAAAGGCTTGCCGCCAGGTGCCGTGTGGCAGGCAACACAGTCAGCAACCCGAGCATAATATTCACCTTTGGCAATCAGCTCAGGGTCGTGAATATTCACAGTGGGTGGGTTGTCCATTTTTGGTGCGAACCAGTAGGGCACCGACTTGGCAATACCAACGGCAGCAACCAGGAGCGCAGCGGCACCCACAATGGTTACTTTTATAGCTTTGTTCATAGCGTCATACACTCCATTTCTGCCTGTGCCTACCAATGAGTAGGTATGCCTTTCAGTGTAGCAGTGCAGAATAAAAAGAAGTGGTTAATTAACTAAAGTTTGAGATGCATCAAACAATAAAATATTCATGTGGTTTATGTACTTACATACTCTTGATTAGCATTTGATAGGTTTAAAAATACCTGTTTTTGTCATGTTCCTATTTAATGAAAATAGCTCAAGGGCGGCTATGGGATCTATCTTGCGTGCATCTGTTAGGTTTAGTTGCTGCCATTGCTCACGGGTAACGTCCACTTCAAGCAAATAGGTGTCCTCTGTAAAGCCGGTTGCTTCATTCAAGCGCTGGGTATATGCGGCAATGGTTAAGTTGTGTAAGTTGGGTAAGGTCACAAAACTAACGCCCGCAATTTTAAACACCACACCGTGCACATGGCGTGCATACTCCATACGTTGCTGGCGCGCGCTTTTGTCCTTCATTAACAGCCGTCTGCCTGTTTTGCTTAGGTTGGCGCTTTGTTTCGGAAAGGCTGCTCCAGTAGGTAAGTCAACATCTAAATTCAAATGGAAGTGTTCCGCTTGCTGCGTCAACTCAAAGCTAATATGTGTCTGGCGAGGCCAAGATAAAGCCGCAAGCGCTTGTTCCAGTTGCTCTGTCATGGTGTCGGGGCAGTGCCTTAGCTGGTGATGGAACCGTTCCGCGGCCTGTTTTTGTTGTTGTTGATGTTGCTGTTTGTTTGCCTGCCAGCCCTCAAGGGCTTGTTGAAACGTGTGTTCCAGCGCTGCACGCTGTTCCGTTATTGCCTGAAGCGCCTGTTGCCAATGCTGATACGCCTGTTCAAAGTCGCGCTCACGCTTGGCCATAACCCCAGGAAATAACTTCAGCCAAAAATAACGCCTGGGTGGCATGGGCGCTTCGGGTAAGTCCGGCAGTGCAGGCAGGCTAGGCGGGGCTACCCTATAGGCTTGTGTTTGATAAGAAGGCGAAGGGGTCGCCAGCGGTGGGGTGTCGGCATGAATATGAAGTAAGGCCTCGGTGTCGTTATTAATGCGCTCGCATTCAGCATGTAAAAAGTCGGTTATTTCTCCAGCATAGTGCTGCCAAAGCGCCCGCCGCACCGAAGTATCCACAGGCTCGCCGGTTTGCGAATGCACCAGCAGTTGGCCACGTTCGTCTAAGGAAAGAGTCAATTGCTCTGTGGTCGCCCCGTTATTAGTTCGGCCAGAGCCATGAGAGCTTCGAACACGCACTGGCTTGTCGAGCCGCTTGCGATAAGAAAGCCCTGTGCCCGGCAGCCCCACATTTCCATGCACGCCCCGTTTGCCTGCGGTCACCGTAGCCCCGCGCACCCCCGCCGACACACTGACGCCGGTTTTGCCAAGGTTTAAGCGAACGCCAGGAAATAAGGTAATACGCCGATGAAACCGAAACGCCATAACCAACTCCTTGTTATGTATGGTTTGAAATGACACAACCAAACCTAGTTGTAGCAGCTTCAGCGCGCTAAGCCAAAAATGAAAGCGCATGCACCCATATACAGCTTAATGCTATACTCCCCCCACATCAGCTAGCAACACTAAGTGTAAAGGGAAGACCAGTATGATCCACAGCATGACAGCATACGCGCGAGAAGAAGTGAAAGGCGATTGGGGCACAGCCGTTTGGGAATTACGCTCCGTAAACCAGCGCTATTTAGAAACCCACTTCCGCTTGCCAGAACAGTTTCGTGCTATGGAAATCCCCCTACGTGACCAGCTCCGCAAAAAGCTTAACCGCGGCAAAGTTGAATGCAACCTACGCTTTAACGCCGAACAAACCAGCAAGAGCAGTATCACGCTAAATGAAGAGCTTGCACGCGAAGTTATCCACAGCGCCGAATGGCTGCAAAGCCAAGGTGCTAAAGCGACGATTGATCCCCTCGACGTCCTTCGCTGGCCAGGCGTTATTAGCAGCGAAGAAGCCGACCTGGACACCCTGCAAGCCGAACTCATGGCGGGCTTTCAAAAAGCGCTTAGTAGCTTCCTTGAACACCGCGCCGCTGAAGGCGGCAACATGAAAAAGCTCATAGAAGACCGCCTGGAAAGTATTAGCACACAGGCCGGCAGCGTCCGCCAACGCATGCCTGAAATTATTCAGTGGCAGCGCGAACGCCTACTCAGCAAGTTTGAAGAAGCCAAAATAGAACTCGACGCCGAACGCGTGGAACAAGAAATGGTCATGCTGGCGCAAAAGGTAGACGTAGCCGAAGAGCTCGACCGCCTCGACAGCCACATTAAAGAAACCCGCAACGCCCTGAACAAAGGCGGCGCCTGCGGCCGACGCCTCGACTTCATGATGCAAGAGTTCAACCGCGAAGCCAACACCCTCGGCTCCAAGTCCATCCACGCCGACATCACCGCCAGCGCAGTGGAAATTAAAGTGCTGATTGAGCAAATGCGCGAGCAGATCCAAAACATCGAATAAAAAAGGCCATGCAATGCATGGCCTTCTTGAAATTAAATCAAACCTGTAGGGCAGGCATGGCCTGCCGTTGGTGTTTAGTTAACGATGAACTTACCTTGCATAATCGCCCAGTGGCCTGGGAAGCTGCAGAAGAACGTGTAGTCACCGCCTTTTTCCAAACCGCTGGTAGAAAAAGTAATGGTGGTGCTTTCACCGCCACCGATGATTTTCGTTGCAGCAATCACCTTTGATTGGTCTTCCGGCAGGTAGTCATTATCTAGGCGCTGCTGCGCCACCTGCGTTTACCACTTCTTGCATGTCGGCAGTTTGGGTTAATACCCAGTTGTGGCTAATTACGTTCTTCGGTAAGTTACTTGCTTGGTCCAGATTCAATTGATAGTTCTTATTTGTTAAACGTAATGCTGTCAGAACTGTTGCAGATTGATGAATCTGCACAACATAGGTTTGGAAGGTTTTAATGATGAGTTACAAGTACGAGTAGATAGAATTTTACATTCACGAAGCCAATCCCGTCATGAAACGGCTGTTTAATACATGAGCAGAAGGCTAATTCCCGATTAAGCACATCGGATTCGCCGTTCGCATTAGTTTGTAGCTAAAGGGGTGCGGAATAGAGTTAAGCAACTGAACTTCTATCAGCGCTGTTAAAAGTGTTGATTGGGGCTTCCCATCTCTTCAAAGGCACAAGTTTTTTAGAGAGCTTCCTCTCTTGCGAGTCGGGGTTAATTTCGAGTTTAGCCCCCAATTTTTGAGTGCCGTAAGTAAGGTGGGCGGGTAGCGTATAAAGCGTCATAAGTGAGAATATTACAAAACATCATGTTCGTTTTTGTGGTTATTAGTTGGGCTAGGTGACCTTTCCCCTGAGATAACACCACATTTTCAATGAGATTTTCGGTAAGCTTATGAGTGGTAGTGAGTTCAGAAGTCTCGCTTCTGAGCATTTATTCCATAAAGTTTACAAGTCACTGAAGCAATACTAGCATTGGGTAAACTTGACGTAGTACATAAGCTTCATCTGGCTCTGATGTCACGAAATCGCAAGGCTTGGCAAAATAAGTATTGTATTTTGCCATTTTCAATATAAACTAAGTTCCCATTTTGGTAACATGTATAAAGTTACCTTCTTGGGAACTTTGGGGAGTCTATGAAGGTCTTAGGAAGAGACAAACTAGTAAAGTTTAGTAAGAAACATGCAAATGCCAAAAAGGCACTTGATGCATGGTTTGACGAAGCAGAGAGGTCAAACTGGAAGACACCTCAAGATATTAAAGATCGCTACGGAAGCGCAGACTTTCTGTCTGATAATAGAGTGATATTTAATATCAAAGGTAATCACTATCGGCTAGTTGTTAAAGTCAGGTACCAAAACGGTATTGCAGTTATAGAGTGGGTTGGAACCCATTCGGAATACGACAAAAAAGACTTTTAAGGAAGAGTTATGGACCACATTAGACTTTTAAAATCTGATCAAGATCATGAGCAAGCATTAGCGCGTCTAATGACATTAATGGATCTCGATCCTGAAGATGGCTCTAAGGAAGGAGATGAACTGGATGTGCTCGCCGTATTGATTGAGAAGTACGAAGAGGAAAAGTTTCCTATCGATCCGCCTGATCCAATAGAAGCCATTAAGTTTCGTATGGATCAACAAGGACTTATAAAGAAAGATTTAGTTCCTTTTATTGGCTCAGCTCCTAAAGTAACTGAAGTGCTTAATGGTAAACGCAACCTCAGTATCAATATGATTCGTAAGCTTAGCAAAGGCTTAGGGATCTCTGCTGACGTTCTAATAAAAGAACCTAACCAACAACAAGCTATTAGGTCTGAAGTTGACTGGCACTCTTTTCCTCTAGCCGAAATGCGTAAAAATGGTTACTTCCCTGATTTTAAAGGCTCTTTGAAGGAGCTAAAAGAATATGCAGCGGAACAGCTAAATTCATTCTTGTCTTCAGTATCTAATGGATTTGATTTAGAGCCTGCTTTGCTCAGGAGTTCTGCTCACTTGCGCTCTAACGATAAAGAAATAGATTCTTATGCATTGTGGGCTTGGCAGGTTAGAGTCCTTCAAAAAGCAAAAGGCGATACATTAAAGGCAAGCTACCAAAAAGGGACTGTGGATGCTGATTGGATGAAGAAGCTTGCAGAGATGTCTTGGTCTAGCCAAGGTCCAGAACTTGCCAAAGAGTACCTAAATGCTCACGGTATTCATCTGATTATTGAGCCTCATCTTCCTAAAACTTATTTAGATGGTGCTGTGTGCACTTCTTGCAACGGCAATCCTATAGTCGCCTTGACGCTGAGATACGATAAACTGGATAACTTCTGGTTTTCGTTAATGCATGAGTTGGCTCACTTGGCTCTTCACGTGGACGAGACTGAAACTTGGTTTCTTGATGATCTTGATGCACATGGAGCGGATGAAAAAGAACAAGAAGCGGATGCATTGGCTAAAGAGTGTTTTATTCCTTTAGAAAACTGGGACCCTAAGAAGTATATAGACCCTGTTAGTGTTAAAGAATTAGCAAACAAACTGAACATTTCTCCCTGTATTATCGCAGGAAGAGTAAGATATGAGCTAGATAGCCACAAACTATTTGGAACGTTATTCAGAGAAAAAGTAAGGAATCATTTTGACCTTAACTAAAAAGTGACAGACGTGGTGACATAAATTCAAAAATGATGAAAATAAAAAACCTACAAGCTTGATAGCTATAGATTTAAATAAAATTTGTATTATTCAGATTCAAAACATTGAATAAAAAAGGCCATGCAATGCATGGCCTTCTTGAAATTAAATCAAACCTGTAGATACCATCTCTCAATACCGATCTCTAGCTCTATTTTATGTAGCTAGAGGTCGATATTCTTGTTGATGTTTAATCACACCAAAACAAATTTGCATTAACTTACGCATTGCAGCGCCAACTGCCT